>NZ_LMSD01000001.1 GCF_001428045.1 Paenibacillus sp. Soil750
TTTCTTCCTCCGCTCCATTCTCATAGTCTGATTAAAACACAAATGACCCGTAAGAGGGCACTTTTTTCAAAGTGTCCATCTTACGGGTCACAGTTCAGATTGTGGTTTAGGGGTCTTTTTTATTTTACATGAATTTACAGCAGTGAGCTGAGTCGAATATTCAGTCTTGCTGCCACGCCAGCGGGATTGCTTGCACTGCGTGGTCCACCAAAGTTGAAGGCGATGATGACAATATCATTACGGCCGCGTCGTAAAAATCGTCTGATATTGAAGCTGCGTCCAGGGTTGAAGAAAGAAGGGGTGTTCTGTGGTGCGTCATAGACCAAGGGTACACCGTTGATGATGACAACTGCGTAGTTGTCAACGGATAAAAAGAGAGAAGCACTCAGGATAGATCTTCGTTGCGAGAGCGAGAAGCGTGTCGAAATGACCGCATTTTCACTGCTCAGGTTGCCAGAGAACCAAACATAGTTGGCGTTGGCCACCGGTATCCATGCTGGGTCACGTGAAATTTCCTGAGCGTTGAACCAAGAGTTGTCTGTACCAATTGAGATTGTTGTTTGGTTCGGAAACAAGCGGCCTGCTCCTAGTTTGTTGTGCTTCTTCAGTTGAGCATGATATAACAGATTAGCTTTCATTTTGGTGATGCCTGCGCTTCTAGGAAGTCGAACAATTCTACTCGGTTCACCTGTAATACGTTTTTTACTAGTCATCTCTCCATCTCCTATCAGAATATCGAATGCTTACCAAACTATTCTATGCTTGATAGATAGAATTGCAGCGGTTATAGCTGATAGGGATATTAAATGTATGATAACCCAATTCCCCCACTGGAAGGACTATGAAGATAGGGTGTTGTGAAGCATTAACATCCCATTCTCGCAATTTATAAACACCTGAAAACCCTGAGTCCAGTGGACTCAGGGCTGTATCATTTCCTCGGAAATATTCGACTTATTTCACCTTGTTTTGCAAGAGTTCAACGAAAGACTTACCAAAATCTCCCATTTGTCCGCCTGCAGGACGATTGCCGCCACCGAAGCCGCCACCATTTTGACCTCCGCCACCAGTACCATTCGGTTTTTGTCCTCCGGCTTGCTGGCCACTTCCAGCCCCATCCGTGGCATTTGCTTTAGGGGTAGCTAAAGCATCTGGCGACTGCGTTTTACCTGCATCGCCGGAGCCACCATTTCGATTGCCTGATCCCTGGCCATTCGGCCCACCGTTGCCTCCGTTACCACGATTACTCATGCGGGTTTCTGCATCAGTTAAGAAGGTCTTCTGAGCATCTGTCAAATTTGCCAGCAGCTTGGTTTTATTGTCGTCGCTGAGCTCATTTTTCGTGACGATATCCTGAGCGACAGGCAGCATGGCTTGTGCTTGCTCCTTCGTGATGGTCAATCCATCCGATTTGTCCATCATGGTCAGCATTTGGAACGTACTGAAGAGCTGTCTCTGTGCGGGATCCATCACAGGGCGGTTTTGTTGGCCATTCTGTTGGCCATTTCCCGCTGCCTTCTCCGTTTGCTGCACTGGCTGAGAAGTGCCTGCTGCTGCGGTTTGTGTGTCAGATTGGTTCCCGCATCCTGCTAGAAGAATGGGGATCAGAATGCATATGCCTGCTAGTTTTTTCATATTCATACGTGTATGTATCACTCCTATTTTTGATTGTCCACGTTGTCATTGTACGATGGTAATATGAAAGAATAGCGAATAAATGCTGAAAGCCAGCTTAAAATTAGTGATTAAAATGCTATGAGGGGGGCATCATCAATGGAGTTTAGGACGATAGATGTGGAGAAAGATCGAGAAACGATCATAGCCTTTCGGAAAGATTCCTATGTGGTGAGCTTCGGCAGTGAAGAAGGCTTCGGGGATGAGGATGACTACGTCAGGAGGATTGCCGATCGCGTTAGGCGCTTTCCAGAAGGACTTGTGCTGATCGAAGAGGAAGGTCAACCCATTGGTCAACTGGAGCTTCAAATTGTTCTTCATGAGGGTAGTTATATCGGCTATGCAAACTTATTCTATTTAATTCCATCCTACAGAGGAAAAGGATACGGTCGACAGTTAGTGGCTTATGCGGAAGGATTCTTTGAGAAATATGGGGTAAAATCATATCATTTACGTGTAGCTCCAACGAATCTACCTGCGCTATATTTGTACGAGAAATGTGGCTTTCGCCTCTTAGAAAAAGAAGAAGATCAACCCAACGCTGTATGGCGAATGGTCAAGGATCTCTAAGACTTCTTATAGGACATTCTATAGTCCTATCGAAAGATCTAGCTGGAAAACCTGGGAGGTTTTCCAGCTAATCACCACAGGGCGCTCCCCACACATTTGGCTACTCGCTACTGAAGTGTGCAGGGGGTGTTAAGTATGCAGGCAGCTTCGTGTGCTTATCTCCTTTGGCGGCATTCACTTGAAACTGAGTAAGAAACAGACTGTCGCTCAAATCCGCTCCTCGAAGGTCGGTGTCCCTGAGATCCGCGCCGATGAGATCCGCTTTCCGCAGATCGGCGCCTCGCAGATCAGCTGCTATTAAATAGGCTCCTCGTAGATTGCTGGCCCGAAGATCAGCACCTTTCAACTTAGCACCAATCAGATCGGCGCCTCTCCCGTAAGCTTTACGGCGGCTTTTGGGGATCACATACTCGCGCAGTGCTGCTTCGCGTACAAGCTCGCTTGCTCGAAGCAGCAGCACATTCACGGCAGCTCGATGTGCGGCGATGTCTTGCGTGGTCAGACTATCGGGATCGAGGTTCGTGAGGCGTTCCGTTTCAGCGAGCAAGGTGCTCAGTTCCCCATGAATCTCATCAGTCGATGGCAGGGTTAAGGCCTCAGTCAAATACCAGAGCAGCTCATGAAGCTGGCGCATCAGGGGAAATACCTCAAACATTTGCTTCGCGGTTTCAGGTGCTTTACGCCAGTCCGTACCACCGAAGGTGATCTGTGAAACCTTCTGTCCTGCACCGAAGCAGTCATACACGGTACAGCCTCGAAAACCGATTTGGCGAAGCTGGGTATGAACACCACAACGAAAGTCGGTTTGTAAGTTTGTACAGGGTTGTCCAGCATCCTTATCGTTAGCGAAATCCGTTGAAGCTGCGTAAGGCAACGCAACACAACATAAACCAAAGCAGTTCTCGCAATCTCCTTGCATATGTAGGCGTTTACCAGCCGTTGTAATTTCTGAAAAATTTTCATTCTCTAGCATATAATGAGGATCTCCTTGTTTGTTATCATTTTTACATTATACAACGCAGCAGCCATATGCAAAAACAGGGACTTATGCTATAACTGGTGAAAAAGCTATTTCACGAACAAGGTGAGAGGGTGACATCTATGAGCACATTAACGAAAGCCATTTTAATCGCAGCAAAGGCCCATGATGGTCAGGTAGACAAAGGGGGCAGTCCCTACATTTTACACCCAATTCGTTTAGCTAGCAGGGCCAAATCAACGGAAGAATCCATCGTTGCAGTCTTACATGATGTCGTGGAGGATTCGGATCTAACCCTATTTGATTTGAAAAAAGAAGGCTTTAGTCTACCTATCCTAGAAGCGCTAGATTGCCTTACTAGAAGGTCGGATGAAACGTATGAAGGATTTATTAAGAGGATCAAAGTAAACCCATTAGCGTTGGTTGTGAAGCTCCTGGATTTAGAAGATAACTGTGACCTCAGTCGAATAGAACAGCCTACCCGTCAAGACTATGAACGAATCGATAAATACAAAAAAGCGATAGCTGAATTGAAATATGGAAACTGACACCTGGGGTGTCAGTTTTTTTTGTCGAAAAAGACTTGAAGCGAGAGGACATCAATCGACATACGAAATGAGCTTTTTGCAATATGATAAGTGTATGGGTACAGGCTGACTATATGAAGAAAGGGTTGATCGCCATGAACAACATAAAAATATCCTCAAAAGGTATCGAAAAAGCGCTTCGTAAGTTTGATTATTTGCAAGCTATTGCCGAATACATCTGGAACGGTTTCGACGCTGAGGCTACGGCGGTAGACATAACCCTTCATAAAAACATACTAGACGGCGTGGATCAAATCGTCATTTCAGACAACGGCTATGGCATTAAGCTGAAAGATTTAGAAGGAAAGTTTACGCCTTTCTATGAATCTGAGAAGAGTGTGGATCCTGATAAACGGGGGAGAACGACTTCGGCTATGCATGGGAAAAATGGGATAGGTCGCTTAACCTTCCATCATTTTGCTTCGGAAGCTATTTGGCAAACCACTTACGAGGATGGTCTCCTGCTCAAAAATACGTATAAGATTCATATTCAAGCGAAACAATTGGATGCCTATCATGTGACCAAGCCTGATCTAACGGATAAGGACAGAGGGACTACCGTCACGTTTAACAATATCATCAAGGAGTTCGTGGTTGAGGATTTTCTGGCATTTTTGAGCAGAGAATTCGGATGGTTTTTGGAACTGCACGCGGACAAGCCGTACACGATTCGTATTGATGGTGAACCGCTGGACTATGCTAGCTTGATTGCGGAGAAGGAAACCTTCACATTCGCCCATACGATGTCGCAGACGAAATTTCGAATCACGTTTATTCGTTGGGAAGATCGCATGAATCATGAATATTCGAAGCTGTATTTTATTGACTCGAAGTTGAAAGAGCAGCATAAACAGCCCACAACGTTTAACAATAAAGGGGATTCCTTTTACCATAGTGTCTATATTCAGAGTAAGCTATTTGATCAGTTTGATTTTAGTAGTGAGGATTTAAGTGGGCAGCAGTCGTTTACATTCGGTGCGAGTCGCAAAAGCGATGCCTTTCAATATCTGCTAGATGAGCTGGGGACGTTCATTAGTGAGAAAAGGCAGCCTTATCTGCGGAAATTATCCGATGCTGTTATCAAGGAATTCGCTGAAGCGAAGGCGTTTCCGACGTTCACTGGTGATCCTGAGGCAGCGAACCGCCGGGATGAGCTCGAAGCTGCGATTCGTGAGTTATGCCATGCGGAACCTAAGGTATTCGCGCGATTGAATCCGGAACAGAAGAAAGTACTTGCGCACTTGATCCACGCCGTTGGGGCAGAGGAACGTCAATGGTTGATGGCAGCTCTTTAATGTATACTGAGAGGAGATAAGTTATCCTTGGGTACACTAGCTTTTGGAAGGAGCGCCGATAATGAATGTTGAAGAAGTGAAGCGAATTAGTGAAGTATCTAAAAAAGAACGTTGGCGAAAGCCGGAGTTCATTATTACATCGTTGATATGGTTGACCGTAAGGTAACCTATACGAGTGGGAGAGCGGAAGAAGTCTACACAGAGGCTATTCCCGTATTTAAATGAGATCGTTTAGCTAAGCTGCGTCCTCAGAGGGCGTGGCTTTTTTCATATAGAGCAACTAACTGGATTTTCTCCATCTATTTTCACCATTATCACGATATTTGGTGAATTAGCTGTGTTTTCTCCATCTATTTTCACCATTATCACGATATTTGGTGAATTAGCTGTGTTTTCTACAGTTATTTTCCATCAAATTCCGATAATCAGTTGGATTCGAGGAATTTAGCTGTAGGTTATACAGTTAAACTCTACTCTGGAGCTACAGGATTATCGATGTGCATCACGAATACGTGGAGATGGGATTTTTTAAGGGAGAACGAGAGAATCATAATGATTGCAAAAGGGGTGTTAACCATACAAACTGTCTATCTGGTATCTGGACCAGCAGGGGTGGGGAAATCTACGACTTCACGTGCGTTGGCCAAAGCTTTGCCAAACTCCGCATATATTTCAGGTGATGCTGTCAGTCATATGCACGTGAATGGTCGGGAGAAACCATGGGAAAGTCAGTCCGAGTTATCACTTATTTGGCAAAACATTTGGCGGCTTACATCTAATTTTATTACACATGGTGTAGATGTGGTCGTCGATTATGTGACATTTCCTGAAGAGGCAAAGTGGCTTCACAAGCAATTAATAGCATTAAATACTAATATTGTTTATGTTGTATTGTGGACAGATAAAGCGACGCTTCTACAAAGGGATCAAACGAGATTACCGCAGCATCAAATGGGTGAACGTTGCCTAATTCTCATCGATGAATTTGAGGACGCTGGATTAGAGTCGATACATTTCCTGGATACGAGCTTACACCAAATTGAGAACTTGAATGAGATCATAGATGACATTCGGAGTAACCACAGATATAGGTTGAAATCGTAATGACGATGAAATTTAGTAAAGGAGCCCAATAATGAACAATCCCGTATCAGGGCTGCATCACATCAAAGCAATGGTCGAGAAAAAGGTAACCTGGCTTGAGCTATTCTACGACCTGCTTTTTGTAGCAGCTGTTTCCAAAGCAAGTCACGTCTTGCTGCATGTGCATCACGGAACGATTCCACTGGAGTATTTAAGCAAATTTGTTCTAATCTTTATTCCGATTTGGTGGGCTTGGGTAGGACAGTCCCTATTTGTCAATCGGTTTGGACGGGACAGTACATCGCATCGCGTTTTTCTCATTCTGCAATTATTTTTTGTGTTAATTATGACGGCAAGCTTGTCCGTCGATTTTGATCAGTATTTTGTGCCCTTTCTCATCGGCTACCTAGGATTGCGAGCGATGACGGCGATTCAATACTTGGCTGTACATAAAAAAGAAGAAGATCATCGACGGATTACTGCACGATATTTAGGCAGCCGTTTTTGGATCGGACTTGCCATATCGGCACTCTCCCTATTTTTTGACTCATGGATTCGCTACGCGGTGTTGTATGCGGGTATTATGGTGGATATTTTACTCCCCTTAATGGGGCGGAAATACTTGGTGAGAAGCCCGATTAATACCCACCATTTATTAGAGCGTTTCTCGTTATTTACGTTGATTCTGCTTGGGGAATCGGTCATAAGCATACTGACTGTCTTACAGTCCAGTGATTGGACATGGCGATCCATACTGTTTGCATCGCTCACCTTTCTGCTCATCATTGCGATGTGGTGGCAATACTTTGAGAATGTCGAGAAGAAAGTGAACAAAGCCCTAGAAACGGCAGGTCAGACCATCATCTATGGCCATTTATTCATCTATTTATCCTTATGCATGATTGCCGCATCGATCCAGCTTTTATTCTTGGGGCAATTGAATTATGGGTTTATGTTAATCTTTATTTTCGGCTCTGTGCTTCTGTACTTTTTCTCGACATCGCTAGTCTTCCACAAGTATAGACATGCACACCAACGATTAAAGATAGCTCATCTAGCCGTGTTTCTAGGCTTACTAGCTTTATTTCTTGGGTTGGATCTGATGTTCGAAATGCCGAATTACGTAATCATCGGAGAAATGATGTTATTTTTTGCAGTTTATGCGAAGGGATCGACTTAAGAAATCACTTGGAGGGGAAGAAGATATGCGCATTGAACTGGATGCTGATCTTACACTGAAATCACTCGAACCAAAGGATGCTGAAGCTATATTTGCATTAACAGACAGTTGTCGTGACTACCTGAGAGAATGGTTGCCATGGGTAGATGCAACACGGAATAGCGATCATTCAAGAGCTTTTATCCAGCACTGTCAGAGTCAAGAGGCATCCAATAATGGCTTCAATGCTGGCATTTGGTTCAAAGGAGAGTTCGCAGGCTGCGTCGGTTTTCACCCGATCAATTGGGCTAATCATTGCGCTAGTCTGGGTTACTGGTTAGGAGAAGGCTTTCAAGGACATGGCATCATGACCCGAGCCTGCCAATGGCTTGTGGACTATTCGTTTAACGAACTGGGTCTAAATCGTATCGAAATCAGATGTGGGGATAGCAACTTCAGAAGCCGAGCCATTCCGGAGAAATTAGGGTTTACGAGAGAAGGACAGATTAGGGATGCTGCATGGCTGAACGATCATTACATCGACCTTATCGTATATGGCATGCTAAAGCGTGAGTGGAGGCGTGGTTAGTTGTAGGGTGTGAAAAAGCAGGTTGCCTCCTCGGCAACCTGCTTTCTTGTACATATGGCTATTTCACCGTATGCATGATATCCCAATCACGCTGCAAGATAATTCGTTCACCAACTTGGAAACGAATGGTTAAATGATTCATCCCTGGCTGAAGTGGGTGATCCATTGAAATGTCATAAAGCCTACTACTATAACCTAAATCATAAAGTAGCTTCATCGCGGCAACTTGTTCGGTTGTGGATGTTTCGCCCGAATCTCGGTTCTTCACCGTGATTTGTAAGTCAGGAGCGATGCTATTGAACTCTACATACCGATTTTCATAGATAAGCCCTGACATATGCAAAGGATGATCAGAAGCAACAGGTGGCAGTTGTAAGTTATTAATCTTATACAGCTGAGCACTCAATGTGATAACCCTGCTATCCTGATAGCCGATGTTAACGCTTGTGGTAGCTCCAAACAAAGTCCTTATATCGGTCAGACTTAGGAATGGCGGGCCTTGAACACTTGAGGAATCAGGTGCAGACGATAGTTTCAATTGTTTAGCTAGCTTACCTTCCCAAAGGGTTCTAGCTTGAAGATCACCTGCTTTTATTTGAAAAGCATACCCGGAATCGTTCGTTAACGTCCACCAACCGGCGACGTCTGGACCTGATAGATCGAAATGATACAAACGCGCTAGATAGGCAGTATCTAAGAAGGGTTCACCTTGCTTGTCGTCGTATCCGATGGATACATTACCGTCGGTATAGGCACCTTTCTCATTTTGATTGAAACCTCCTTGAAAGGAGCTGTCTCCCTGGATTAACATATCGGATTCGCGGTCCTTCAAGATCACCCTATCCTGAAAGGGATCAAGACGAATCCAAGATGTACCTACGAAAGAGTTAATCTGGAACCAACGGATACCATTCGGGTCGGTCCAAGCAGCAATGGGATGGAGCGTTTGTGGGCCAATCTGTCCATGATTGAGGATAATTCCGGTATTTGGATAGCGAAAAAGTGTTGTGATAGGTGCGTTGAGTTGAATAGATGCTGTCTCAGCGACTGCATCCTCAGGCTCGGCAAAAGAAGGATTAAACCAGCCTTCACCCTGCGCGGTACGAATGTGAAACCAATCACCGTCGTAGCCATAGTTCGAGATGTACTCGTTATACGTTTTCTCAAAAGCAGGCAAGTCTCCCGTAAGGATTAGCTTAGGCTCATCCTCATACTGAGAAGAGGGATAGGCATACAACGCACTTGGCTTTGTTCGTTTAATGATCTTGGTTTCGGCTACGATCGGTTGTCCACTGCCAAATGCCCATTTCGTTCCATCATCTGTTTCAATCTGATAATAGGTACCGAGCAAAGTCCGAAATTTGCCAGTCACATGTACAAACTGTTTCGGAAGTGTCCCGTCGGTTTGATAGGTTTGATAATTCATTTGAGGTGTAAGGTTAAAATAGAAATTGGCATAAAAGCTCATTTGATCTGCTGGATAAAAGGTGCCAATCTGATCTAAATTCAAATGAATCCATTGATCCCCCAGCCATGTTGTATGAATTTTCAACCACTTCTTGGGATTGTAATCATCACTTGTTCCAGAGCTATTCCTGAACCAACCTTTTTCCGCGTCAACCACTTGGACTTCTTGTGGGGAAAGGGCTGCTGTAGGCTTGCTGTTTTCAGATGGCTTCGCATATAGGGAAGTTTCGGTCATCAAATTGATTGTCGTTGGCGGCGGGGCATCGAATTGCCAAGGAGCGGTTTTTATCCATCGATCCCCGGCGTCGGTATGAATTTTCCACCAATTCCAAGCTCCTGACCAATGGTTTTCGGCTTCAATTACCTTAACGGTTTGGGGAGAGAGGGACCCTTCCGCTTTGTTCAATAGGGCATTCGGAATGACATAATAGGGAATGTCCTCAAGCAGGGTTAACTCTCTGGGGATATGGATCCCGTCCGCGACTTCCGTTGGTGTATCTTCATATTCATAAGCGTTTCCTGAAGAAGCCCCAAGACTGACTTGCAAACCTATAGCGACTAGCCCTATTGCTATCGTCTTTTTCCACATCGTCTGTCACTTCCTTATTTGATTATTTCAATCACCTAGTATGTTCTACTATAAAATGGATAATAAGTTGTGCGAACGAGTTAAAAACTCAAAAAGGACACCTTCACCCCGAGAGGGGAAACGAAGATGCCTTTATTCATTTGAATCGTCGTTCCGTTCTATTTGGTTGCCGCGCTATCCTCGATATCTATCCGCATCCCTGAGAGCCTGTACCACAGAAGCATGCCTAGTGAGCAAAGCCCAACGATAATTAACAAACCATATACATGCTTGTACGCATGCAGGAGCGACGTATTCCGCTGGATCTCAAGTAGAATACCGCATATCGCGACAGACATGGATCCTCCAAAAAACTGGATCAGCTGCATAAGTCCCATGCCCGAGCCAATTAAATGCTTCGGCAAGATGCGTGAAGTCTCATTATTTAACGATGCGATTGTTGCGGAAAAGGCAGGAGAGAAACAAAGATAACCGATCATGACGACAAGCGGTGAAGCACCAAGCAATGTCGAGAATGCGATCATCACCAGGGATAAAACTCCGTGGCCGATAAGCAGAAACCGCAGATTGCCGAATCGATCAATCCAACGGCCGACGAAGCGGGTTAGGAACGCGGACAGAATCGCGCCTGGCGCAATCGTTAAACCGATAGTCATGGCGGATTGATTGAACACCTTGGCTAGAACGAGTGGCATTAGAAATAGATTCCCAAGGTTCAGGACCAGAATACAGAATCCAATGACTACAAGCTTCCGAAACGCTGGATTTGCTAGTAATAAGGGGTTTATGAACGTGTTACTTGATCGTTTCAAGTGCCAAACATGTATGCCAAAGGAAATGGCACTAATGGCAAGCCAAACGCCTGAAATTTGCGTGACCGCGAGTAGTAAGGTCGCGGCATTGACGACCGTCAATAGTGCCCCTAGCATGTCAAATCGGAACGGCACAGGCTGTTCTTTGGGAAGCAAGCGCAAGAGAATGGGAAGAATGACTAAGACTAGGCAGGTAATGGCGAACAACCCATTCCAGCCAAAGTATTCACTTATTAATCCGCCAACGATCGGGCCGAGTCCGAAGGCCATCGCGCTCCCAGCGGAAATCATCGCAATCGCCGAGCCTCTTCGTTCAATCGGGATGTAGCGGCTGGCGAGAACCAACCCAAGTCCAGCCATCACCCCTGCGCCTGCGGATTGTAGAATACGTGCCGCCAGCAGTGTGTGGAACTCCGTTGCGAACAGTCCGAACACTGAGGAAAGTCCGAGCACAATCAGTCCTACCGTGAGCAGTTTACGAATCTGCACCACATCGGAGAGTCTACTGTATATAACCGTAGATAAGGCATAGCCAATGGAATAGCTGGAGATGACCCAGGATCCGAGATCCGCCGTGATGTTAAGATCTTGAATAATACTGGGAATCGAGACGTTGAACATCGTCGTATTCATAACCACAATGAACAAACCGATTGTCCAAACGGGCATTACAATTTTATCGTTCATGTGTACCATCCTGTCTGACGCGAGAAGTTAAGTTTGATTTCTTTACCACATAAGAAAGTATAAGTTTTCGGTGCCCGAAAACCTCTTTCTTATTATAAACCTACATCGTCTAATAGCCAAAACAGTTGAAGACACATGCCAATTGACAGGTGGGAATAATCGATGTATTATTTTATTATACATTTAGACAAATATCTAAATAAGGAGGGACTTCCATTTGAATGAGGCATTTAAAGCGCTAGCGGACCCGACTCGTCGTGAAATTTTGCAACTGCTGCGAGAAAAGAGTATGAATGCTGGTGATATTGCTGATCATTTCAAGATTAGTAAGCCGAGCATATCGCATCATTTGAACTTGCTTAAACAGGCGGGACTCGTTATGGATGAACGTCATGGACAACATATCCTGTATACCTTGCACACTACAGTTGTTGAAGACGTCATCGGATGGATGTTTAACATACTTAACAAAAAAGATGAGGAGGAATCGTCATGAAAAAATGGAAGGAAATTTTGTTACTTGTGATTAGCCTTTCCCCAGCGATAGGGGGCTTCATTCTGTATAACCGTCTTCCGGACACGATGGCGAGCCATTTTGGCGTAAATAATGAAGTGAACGGGACGATGAGCAAAGAAATCTCGCTGCTCATGCTAGTACTGCTGGGTCTGCTGCCGCTATTCATGCGGGCTATGAGAGCGATCGATCCGAAGAAAGCAAATTTCGAGAAATTTCCTGCAGCATTTGAGGTGACGCGGTTCGGAGTTACGATCCTTTTAGCTATCGTAGGTTGGGCAATCATTGTCTTTAACTTGGGCTACAGCTTGGACTTTAAGAAAATGACGATGATTTTACTGGGCGTGTTGTTTGCCGTTATGGGGAACTTTTTAACACAAGTGAAGCCCAACTATACGTTTGGCATACGGACACCGTGGACGCTCGCTAACGAAGAAATTTGGAGAAAGACACATCGTTTGGGAGGTCCACTGATGATGATTGGCGGCATTGTTGCCTTCATTGCAGCGTTTTTAACGAGCTCAATTGCGATCGGCATATTTATAGCCGCTATCGTCATTAGTTCTTTCATTCCGATTATTTATTCGTATGTGATGTTTACTCGGCTATCGAAATAATGAGGAGTATTTAGGCTGCCAGCGATTGCTGAGCAGTCTTTTTTACATTTGTTTAACACCATTAACATGTAAGCTTGGCGTATCACTTTTCAAGGCATATTTCCGATTCAGCAGAAAGCCGAAGAGAGAAGCAAGGGATTGCTGGAACAGCATGCCAAGCACGACTGGGATCGCCACGGGTGGCGGGAAGTAAGCTACAGCGAGTACCGCGCCCGCACTAATATTCCGCATACCACTGTTAAAAGTAAGGGCAACCACGACATCTTGCTCCCAGCGGAACAATCTAGCGACAAGCCAACCGATCATGTAGCCAAGTGAGGCCACGATAAGTACAAAACCTGCCAACCCGAGCAGCTTTGCGTTGAAGTCACGCAAATACGGAGCGATGACGGAGCTGTTAATGGCAACGACGACGCCCATGAATATTTTCGAAAAAGGACCTAAACGGCCTCCCCATTGCTCCTTAATTTTCCCACGCGACCATTGATTCAGCAGCATCCCAATGAGAGAAGGAACGACGATCATGAAGAACAAGCCTTTCATCATCGCAAACGTATCGAGCTGCACTTTGGTGCCAACCAATATAGAGAGCGTATACGGCACTACGAAGGGTGAAAGAATCGTATCCATCAGGATGATCGATAACGTTAATACAATATTGCCTCGATAAATGGCCACCCACACAAAGCTTGTAATCCCTGTTGGAATAGCTGCGGCCAAAATAAGTCCCGTAATTGTCAGCGGTTCATGACTATAGACAGCATGACCGAGTCCGAGTGCGATCAGTGGCATCCCGACATGCAAAATGAACAAAGTAGTGAGAAGGGGCAGTGGTTGAACGACGACCTTGATGAATTCTTTGAAGCTCGAAGCGATGCTCCCCGAAAAAGTCATGAAAGCAAACAACCATGGCGACAAATAAGTAAATCCAGATAAGTGACTTCCGAGTAGAACCCCGATAAGGACACTAATGGGTGTGATCAGCGGCAAAATCTTTTCTAATTGACGATTTAATTGAGGCAGCATCTAGGTGAACATCCTTTCGTGACCAGCTTGAAGCGAAGCAGACTGCTATTTGACTTGCCCGATGGAAAGACTGATTTTGTAATTGCCATAGGTGAGAAGTTCATCCAGGAAAGCATTCAATTCAAGGGGCGTACGGACGCGCACTCTCATCCAATAACAGCCTTCGCCGCTGACGCGGTGCGTCTCTACAACACTCTCTTGGTGTTGAATATATGTGAGGAAAGCTTGGTGAGCCGTATTAGATTTCATAAAAACAACGATAAACGCGTGCACGACCTGCCCGATTTTCTCGGGATTCCAGTTTACAGTATAACCCGTAATGATGCCGAGATCCTGGAGCTTACGTACGCGTGCGCCGACCGCTTGGCCAGTTAGATGAACCTGTTGACCAATCGCTTTATGCGACTGAGTAGCATCTAGTAGTAAATGCTGTAAGATACGTAAATCGATCTCATCGATCGGTGGGTTGCTTAGCACGTGTTGAATTCCTTTCACAATGAAATGGAAAATCGTATATTCGTTTCAGCAGATTGTATGAGAAACAAGCGAATTATTTTACAATTGTAGCAGAACAACAATTAGAAGATAAGAGGTGCTTTGAAAATGAAGCTTCAACTCATTCGCCATGCCACACTTTGGCTGGAATACGCAGGCATTAAATTCCTGATTGATCCGATGTTTAGTGACGCGGGGGTAAACCCGCCAATCGTGAATACAACCAATCCAAGACGGAATCCCCTCGTGCCTCTGCCATTTCCGATAACAGAAATAGATCAACCAGACTTGATTATTGTGACACATTTGCATGGGGATCACTGGGATGGAGCAGCAGAGGAAGCACTGCCGAAATCGACGCCTATCCTGTGTCAACCAGGAGATGAAGGAGCGTTTAAGGCTGCTGGGTTTACGTCTGTGACGGCCATTCAGGAGTCATTTACACAACAGGGAGTAACCTTGTTCCGAACATCTGGGCAGCATGGAACTGGGGAGATTGGGAAGTTGATGGGGCAGGTTTCGGGCTTTGTGTTCAAAGCGGAGAACGAGCCGACACTATATCTCGCGGGGGATACAATTTGGTGTGACGACGTACAGCAAGCGTTGGAAACGTATCTGCCAGATTGGACAGTCGTTAATGCGGGCGGTGCGCAGTTCGAAGTGGGTGATCCCATCACAATGGATGCGAACGATGTGGTGAGCCTGTGCCGGTACGCGCCATTCACGAAAATCGTTGCCGTGCACATGGATGCGATCAATCATTGTCATGTGACGCGAGCGGATTTGCGGGGCAGATTGGGAGTGGAAGGGTTGTTGGAGCAGGTTGTGATTCCGGAGGATGGAGAGTGGGTGTATTAACTCATAACCCATAACTCAAAACTAAGCCACTCCACGGTTCTCGCTCCCTCCTATATGTGCCATTGGATAAATACAGTAGAATGCAGATTTTGAGATGAAAAATCCAACTTTGATTGGATAAATCCAATTGAATGTCAGATTTTCCTACGAAATCGACCCATTTGGAAGGTTAAGAATGGAATTATCCAATGGAAGTTGAGAATGAACCTCCCAAAACGGATAAATCACTGGATAAAATCCAATGGCTGCTCATTGGAAAATGATTAATGACATAAACAAAAAGCATGCCATCCTCAGATGTGCATGCTTTTGTTACACTTACTTGGGGGGAGCTACTATTATTTGCCAAGTAAAATTTTCGTATACGGAGAATCGATAGGCAGCATGATGACCGGCTCCCCTTTAAATGACACTAAGTAACTATCCAACGTACGGTAGAAATTGTAGAAAGCAGGATCCTGGCCGTAAGCGGAGTTGTAGATTTTAGCCGCTTCTTGCTCGCCTTCAGCCACAATTTTCTTCGCATCTGCTTGAGCTTGAGCGATTAACTCACTTGCCTGTCTGTCGGCTTTGGAAGTGATTTTCTTGGATTCTTCATCGCCCTCGGACAAGTACTTTGCCGCAATAGACTGGCGATCAGAGATCATCCGTTTATACACGCTTTGCTTGTTGGAATCAGGCAGATCCGTGCGCTTGATGCGCACATCGACGATCTGGATACCGTAGTTATCGCGCTCCATTAACTCGGAAACTTCCTTCGTAATCTCATCGTTCAAGTTGCCACGTTGCGTGTTTTCACTAATGATATCGCTGTAATTGATTTCCGATAGCTTCCGTCTAACGGTGTTATATACTGCGGCATCAATACGCTCTTCCCCGCCAGTAATCGATTGAATCGTGCGCAAGAATTGCTGAGCATCATCAATCCGCCATACCGTATAGTTATCAACTTCGATCGGCTTTTTATCTTTGGTCAAAATGGAAGTAGGTTTGCTGTCATACACCATCTGATATTTGGGAAGCGTGCGAACCGATTCAATGAATGGGATTTTAAAATGAATGCCAGGTTCTGTTTGGATACGAACAGCTTCTCCGAATTTGAGAACGACGCGGTATTGGCCTTCTTTGACAATAAAGATGGATATCAGGAAGAAAATGACGAGAACGACACCAAGGATGGATCTCATAATCCATTTGCTTTGTAAAGTCATTTCGCAGTCCCTCCAGTCGTGCCTGTTGCCGCAGCAGGTGTGCGCAGCAGCTCATTAATTGGTAAATATTTGACCGTTTCGCCGGTGCTGTCGCTGATAAAAATTTTGGCATTCGGCAATATTTTTTCTAAGGTCTCGATGATAAGCCTGCTCTCTGTGACTGATTTATTATTGGCATACTCCGCATACAGGGCATTAAACTTCGCCACATCCCCCTGTGCATTCAAAATCCGTGATTTCTTCTGTGCTTCGGCATTCTCAAGCAATGCTTGAGCGTTACCGCGCTCCCTAGGAAGGATATCATTTTCGTATTTCGTAGCTATGTTAATCTTCGTGTTTTTTTCTTCACGTGCGTTGGTTACATCTTTAAACGCATTCTGCACATCGCCAGCTGGCGGCTCAATATCTTGGAATTTCAAATCGACAATATGAATTCCTGTTTGATATTTCGTCTGCATCTCGATCAGGCGTTCTTTGACCTTGCCTTGGACCTCTGTTTTTCCTTCTGTAATGGCAAAGTCGAGCGCAGTAGCGCCGATAACCGAACGAATCGCTGCGCTTGCGGAGTTACGTAGGAACAGTTCTGCATTATCAATATTGTACAAGTAGTTACGCATGTCACTGATATTCCATTCCACCACGGCATCAGCGGATAAAATATTTTCATCCCCCGTAATCATCATCGCTTCTTCTTCTACGGGAGTGATTTTGCCACCCACTTCACGGAAGCCGATTTGGATACGTTGTGTCTTTTTGGCAGGAAGGACAATCACCTGTTGAATAGGGAAAGGGAGTTTAAAGTGAAGCCCAGCTTCCTTCTCTGTTGTATATTTGCCTAATGTTAAAATAGCCGCCTTCTCATGCTCCTGTACCGTGTAGAAGGTGGACGATCCAAAAATAAGGGCGAGAACGATAACAAGGCCGATAACAATTTTGGTCATCAAGCCTGGCGGGAGGGAAGAGGGTCTTCGTCGATCAGGTTCTGGCAGTACAAATGGTTCCATGGCAAACACCCCTTAATATAAGATTTACTGATACTCTATACGGGAAGTTTTGGAAATGGTTTCAATAGAGAGACGTAATTCTCAGTGAGCTGAGAATGGCTAGGTCAACTGCAAGTTGAAATGGAAAATTGTTATTTCCAAGAGTTGGCTGTCATGCTATGATGTTTAGTAATTGCATACGAATGAATCCCTAGGGGCGCCGAGAGGCTGAGACAGTGTAGACTGAACCCTTTGAACCTGATCTGGTTTATGCCAGCGGAGGAAAGTGGAACGAGCTTTGGAGCCGATTTTATAACTGTTTATGATGAGGCAGCCTACAACCACTTTCCTGAGGAAAGTGGTTTTTTTGTGTTTACGAGCAAAGTCAGGATGAAGGGCGCTGGTGAAAGAGAAGCGATGTTCCGTGGAGAGGAGTCGAGCCTTGCATGTCACAGAAAGAACTGCATGTTATATCGGGCGGGAAGCAAACATGGTCCGAGATCGCAAAGATTGCGGCGCAGATTCACCCATATGTCACAGCGATTCATATTCGCGAGAAAACGAAATCCTTGGACGAAGTGTTTATCGGCGTTCAGTACTTGTTGGAGCAAGGGATTCCAGCCAAAAGCCTGTACGTCAACGGTCTCCCCTCTATCGCTCTAGCCTTGCAAACAGGAGGGCTTCAACTTCCAGGTACAACGCCGTCTCTTGTTATTCAGGATGAGTTTTGCCGCGGGATACAGCGCATCGGAGTCTCTGTGCATCATGCAGTCGAGGCGATGTGGCGTGAAAAAGAAGGGGCCGATTATGTCATGTTCGGTCATATTTTTGCGACAAACTCTAAGCAAGGCGTGCCGCCTAGGGGCTTGGAGCAGTTAAGACAATTAGTTAATCACGTTAATATTCCTGTGATTGCGATAGGCGGGATGACACCTGTGAGGGTAAAGTCCGTTCTGGATGCAGGAGCATCAGGCATCGCGGTGATGAGCGGAATATGGGAAGCAGCGGATCCCCTTGGAGCCGTTCTGGCCTATCATGATGAGCTTCAATAAATAGAGGTGAGCGAAATGTCAGCAGCAAGATCAGATGTCATCATCGTTGGCGGCGGTGTTATCGGTACATCCATCGCGTATTACTTGGCTAAAAGAGGTCAATCCGTCACGCTGCTGGAGCGCAGCCAGCTAGGCACGGAAGCCTCGGCTGCGGCCGCAGGCATGCTCGGCGCGCAGTCCGAGATGGAAGACACAGGCGCCCTGTTCCAGTGGGCGCGCCAAAGCCGTGCCATGTTCCCCGAGCTGAGCGGGGAACTTCGAGAACTCACGGGCATCGACATCGGCCTCGTCCGTGAGGGGCTGCTGAACGTCGCGCTCAGCGACGTTCAAGAGGAGGAGCTGCGCGCGCGGGAGAAGCTCCAGCGCGCCGCGGGCGAGAAGGCCCAGTGGCTCAGCTCCGCTGAAGCCGCGGCCATAGAGCCCGCGCTGAGCGCAGCGACGCGCGGAGCCCTGTACCTGCCCGGCGATGGGCAGGTCGATGCTCCGCTGTTGGCGGCGGCATTCGCGCAGGCGGCGCAGGTGCTTGGGACGAAGGTGCAACCGTTCGCCCAGGTGCAAGGGCTGCTGACCGCGCAGGAGCGCGTCATCGGCGTGCTGACGGCCGCTGGTCCGCTCTACAGCGACCACGTCGTCGTCGCCGCAGGCACGTGGAGCGGTCAGCTGCTTGGGAGCATCGGCGTCGAGTTGCCGATGTATCCTGTGAAGGGCGAGTGCTTCTCCGTTAGGACGCCGAAGCCGCTCTTGAAGAAAACCCTGTTCTCGCCAGGGTGCTATATCGTTCCGAAAGCCGGCGGACGGCTGGTGGTCGGCGCGACGGTCGTGCCGAACAGCTATGACCGCAAGGTGTCGCTCTCCGGATTAGCTGAGCTGATGGAGCGCGCGAGGGGGCTGATGCCCGCGCTCGGCGACGCAGAGTGGGAGAAGGCTTGGTCGGGGCTGCGCCCGCAGACAGCCGACGGACTGCCTTACATCGGCAAAGTGCCGACGGTGGAGGGTCTGTATACAGCGTGCGGTCATTACCGCAACGGGATATTGCTGAGCCCGATCACCGGGAGGGTGATAGCGGATTGGATTGTGGGTGGAGATGGCGCAGGTGAACAAGGGAATGATGCGATAGCCCCTTGGCTGGATGCCTTCAGCCCGGATTTCTCGCCAGAGACCACGCGAGTGAGTCAGCAGGATCAGGACACATTTTCAGCTACAGGAAAGGAATTGATAAGCATTGAAACTGCACATTAATGGTCAGCAGGTTGACGTACCCGATACGATTCGGACCGTTGTGGAGCTGCTTGCGCATTTCGACCTAAGCGACAAAATGCTCGTGGTTGAGCATAACGCAGCCATTTTACATAAAGAGGATCACGCTGGTGCTGAACTTGCGGAAGGTCACAAAATCGAGATCGTTCATTTCGTTGGAGGAGGATAAATATATGTTAAAAATCGGTCCATATGAGTTTCGTTCACGTTTGCTGCTAGGTACGGGGAAATTTCCAGATTTTCAGATTCAAAAACAAGCGGTAGATATTAGTGAATCACAAATTTTGACGTTTGCGGTTCGTCGGATGAATATTTTTGAGGCGAGTCAGCCGAATTTCTTGTCGATGCTGGATACGTCGAATTTCACGTTGCTGCCGAATACCGCTGGTGCCAAAACAGCTGAAGAAGCGGTTCGCATCGCACGTTTAGCAAAAGCTTCAGGCTTGTGCGACATGATCAAAGTTGAGGTTATTGGGGATGAAATGACGCTGCTGCCCGATCCAGTGGAAACACTAAAAGCTTCAGAAATGCTGCTGGAGGAAGGCTTCATCGTGCTTCCGTATACGTCGGATGATGTTTTGCTAGCTAAACGTTTGCAAGCGCTTGGCGTACATGCGATTATGCCTGGTGCATCACCGATTGGCACAGGGCAGGGGATCATTAACCCGTTGAACCTGAGTTTCATTATCGAACAGGCGACGGTTCCTGTTATCGTGGATGCAGGGATTGGGGCACCTTCGGATGCGTCATTGGCGATGGAAATGGGAGCAGATGGTGTACTTCTGAACACAGCGGTATCCGGTGCGAAAGATCCTGTCAAAATGGCTTATGCTATGAAACTCGCGATTGAAGCGGGACGCGCGGGCTTTGAGGCGGGGCGTATTCCGAAGAAGCGTTATGCGTCGGCGAGCAGTCCGATGGATGGTTTGAGCCGGGTCTAGGTCTAGGTCTTGGTCATTCCTTGGCTAACGGACACAGGAACCGTTATTTGATATATAGATGAAGTTTTGAAAAGCTAACGGACACAGAGGTCGCTATTCAGTCGAATTTCCTGCTCATTTGGAGAATTCAGCTGCAATAACGACTGCCGTGTCCGTTAGATTATGGAGATCGTGATATAGGCGACGATTGCGTCTGTCATGACCGTTAAGACAAATAGTAGCGAAAAGTAAGTAGGGGGGAGTACCGTGGCGATTTACAAAGCATTGACGATTGCCGGCTCGGACAGCGGCGGTGGCGCTGGTATTCAGGCAGATTTGAAGACATTTCAAGAACTCGGCGTGTACGGAATGTCCGTGATTACGGCTGTTACCGCGCAGAATACGCTAGGTGTGCAAGGTGTTTACCCGATGAGTGTGGAAGCGATTGAACGCCAACTGGCGTCTATTGGTGAAGATTTACAGCCGGATGCACTCAAAACAGGGATGCTTTTCAGCGGCGAAATTATTCGCATTGTGGCAAAGGCGATTATTAAGTATGGATGGAAGCAGATCGTTGTAGATCCCGTGATGATTGCCAAGGGCGGGGCTTCGCTTTTGCAGCAAGAGGCGATTGACGCGATGATCCATTCGTTGCTGCCACTTGCTGATGTGGTGACGCCGAATATCCCTGAAGCAGAGGCGCTTAGCGGGATATCGATTACGGACGGGGACTCTCGGCAGAAGGCAGCCATTCGAATCCATGCATACGGCTGCAAGCACGTTATGATCAAAGGAGGCCATGAAGCGAATACGGAGCAAGCGACGGATTTGCTGTATGATGGAGTTTCCTTTACGGAGTTCACTTCAAAACGTTTGGTTACCCAACATACGCATGGCACAGGTTGCACATTTGCAGCTGCTTTGACGTCGGGTTTGGCGCAAGGACTCACGACGAAGGCATCCCTACAGCTGGCGAAAAACTTCATCCACGCTGCGATTTCGGAGCCTTTACATATCGGAAGCGGGCATGGACCGACGAATCATTGGGCATATCAGAAGGGTGTTCGGGCTGCTGATTCGAAAGATACAGCCACGCGAGGTGTGCGATGAGTGTCGTGTTGCGTGCTGAAGAGCTGCGTAAAGCTCTGCGTTTGTATTTGGTGATGGGCAGCCCGAATTGTGGCGGTGCTGACCCGTATGAAGTGCTGGAAGCCGCTATCGACGGCGGCATCACAATGTTCCAACTGCGCGAGAAGGGCCCCGGCGCCCTGCAGGGGCCGGAGTTGCTCGCGCTGGGCGCGCGGCTGCGCCGCCTTTGCGCGCAGCGCGGGATACCGTTCATCGTGAACGATGATGAACGGCTGGCTCTAGAGCTTGAGGCCGATGGTATCCACATCGGCCAAGAGGATGCCCCAGCCGCCGCGGTGCGCGAGCGGCTGCCGAACATGATCGTGGGTGTGTCGGCCCACGATCTGGGCGAAGCCCAGTCGGCGCTGGCCGAAGGCGCCGACTATCTTGGCGTAGGCCCCCAGTACGCCACGCGCACGAAGCTCGATGCGCGGGAGGTCCAGGGGCCTGCCGTACTAGCGCGGATGCGCGCAGGCGGCATCCAGCTGCCGCTCGTGGGCATCGGGGGGATCGATGCCACGAATGCAGGCGCCGTCATCCGCGCAGGGGCGGACGGCGTGGCGGTGGTGAGCGCCATCGCGGGTGCGCGCTCACCGCGCGAAGCTGCAGCGGCGTTGCGCACGCTGCTTTTCCCGTAGTTCTGCCCTCCGGGTCCTCATTTGCATCATCCACACAAAAATATCAAATGACAAAAATCAATATTTGATAACTGAAATTGCTGGTTATGAGCATTTAATAGAGTAGCCTTTCTAGTCTCACTTTCGCATCATCCACCACAGCTCTATCAAATGACAAAGAACATTTTCTGTTAGTTAAAGAACTCGGTTTAAATAATTGAAAGTTGAACAATGCATCCCCACCTAAGGTTAAAGAATTACAACTGACAACAATCATTTTTTGTTAGTCGAAATTGCTGGTTTGGGGGGATTTAATAGAGCAGCCTTCTGGTCTCACTTTCGCATCATCCACCACAGAGCTATCAAATGACAAAAATCAAAATTTGTTTACTGAACTCGCTGTTTATGAGCATTTGATAGCGTAGCCCTCCGGGTCCTCATTCGTATCATCCGCCATTGGGTTATCAACTGACAAAAATCATTATCTGTCATCTGAAGTACTACTGAAATTACTAGTTTCAAAACATCGATAGATGAGAGAGCTCCATTTGAATGGAGTCATACAATCTAGCTCGTTAATTTATTGGTGACGTTTCTACCTTTATGGTGACAGAAACGTCCCTTTTTGCTACCATAGTAGAAAGCTTAATTTCGGTAATCCTTTAAAGCGGTGAAATGTCGCATGGAAAAAGGCCTCGTACTGAATGATTAGGTAGTCAGAAACCGCAATTGACATAGATTCTGTTTAGCATTATGATACGGTTAAAAAGATTTGACCGTCGTTTAATTAATCTCTTTAAGAGATTATAAGAAGACCAAGAGGCGCTTGTAGCAAGGCTTTTTCGAGGAAAAACTCGTTCTGGCACAGGGTACATTCGTTAATCTTGGTACTGGAGAGGGAGGTCGGATCCACGATGAAACTGCAGCCTGTTTATATCATTGAAGAACTCGAACAACTCAAAACAATTAGTGATCCACTTCGCGCTAGAGTACTGCTATATCTCATAGAGAAAGCTTATACGGGTCAGCAGTTGGCTAAACTGTTAGGGATGGCGCGCGCCAAAGTGCATTATCATTTGAATGAGCTTGAACGTCATAATTTGATTTGCGTTGTTCGTACGGAGCTTAAGAATGGCATTGTGCAAAAATTTTATCGTGCCGTAGCACGTGGTTTTGTGCCTGGTGAGAACTTGCTCCCGTATGTTTCGGAGGTAGAAAATTATTACCGAGAACGTACATTAAGTGTACTTGGACATGCTAGAAACAGAGCGATTAATGCCCCCGAAGAGGCGTTTCAAATTCCATCGCCAGACCGATCCCAGTGGCCGATTATCATGACGCAGGTTGAAGTCAAAATGAGTAAAGCGAAATATGCCGAATGGTTAAGGAAATTCCGTGCGCTTATTTATGAACTAGATGCCGAGCAAGAGGAGAATGGGGAATGGTTCTATTTGACGACGGTCGGCTTTCAGACACATGAAAGAGGTTTTGACCCCATCGAACCCGCCAATGAAGAGGAGAGATAACACATGCTGGATCCTAGATTAACTAAGCTTGCTGATGTATTGGTGAATTATTCAGTTAAGGCACAGCCAGGTGAAAATATTTTAATTGAAGCTTATGGGATTGATTCTGCTCTTGTAAAAGAAATCGTCAAAAAGGTTCACGCCGCGGGTGCACAACCTTTTGTTAACTTGCGTGACCATGCTGTGATTCGTGAGCTCGTTATGAACGGTACGGAAGCTCAAATGCAAACATGGGCAGATGTAGACGCCTTCCAAATGAAGCAAATGAACGGTTACATAGGTGTTCGCGGTGGTGCGAATATTTATGAACTGTCGGATATTCCGGCTGATCGGATGAAGTTGTACAATTCCGTGTACTATCAACAGGTACATTTCGATGTCCGCATCAAGGATACAAGATGGGTTGTTCTTCGCTACCCAACATCTTCGATGGCTCAGCTTGCTAGTATGAGTACGGATGCGTTCGAGGATTTCTATTTCAATGTATGTACGATGGATTATGGCAAAATGTCCAAAGCGATGGATCCGTTGAAAGAGCTTATGGATCGCACTGACAAAGTGCGCCTTGTTGGCCCGGGTACAGATTTGACGTTCTCGATCAAAGGTATTGGCGGCGTGAAATGCGACGGAGAGCTTAACATTCCAGATGGCGAAGTGTACTCCGCTCCTGTGCGTGATTCCGTCAACGGTGTAATTTCGTATAATACGCCTTCACCGCATGATGGCTTTATTTTCGAGAATGTGGTGCTTCATTTCGAAAATGGTAAAATCGTCAAAGCCACAGCGAATGACACGGATCGTATCAATGAAATTTTCGACATGGATGAAGGCGCGCGTTATGTAGGTGAGTTCGCGATCGGCGTGAATCCTTACATTCAGCACCCGATGAAAGATATTCTGTTCGATGAGAAAATCGATGGAAGCTTCCACTTCACACCTGGTAATTGTTATGATGATGCTTACAACGGCAACAAATCTTCGCTGCACTGGGATATGGTGAACATCCAACGTCCTGAGTATGGTGGCGGCGAAATTTGGTTTGATGACGTGTTGATCCGTAAGGATGGTATCTTCGTATTGCCTGAGCTTCTTGTATTGAATCCAGAGAACCTGAAATAGGTTTTGAATAGTTAAAAAGGTTGCCCAAGTCGTTGAGACCTGGGCAACCTTTTTTTGTAATAACAACGGGGTTATGACATTGTGGCTTTCAACTGCTGGACAATTTTCTTAGGTGCCGTACGCGCGTACCCTTCTACGATCAAATCTTCAATCTCTGCCCATGGCACGAGTTCAATGTTCATAATGCTAACCCAGCCATGCTGGCCGATATATGGCGTCTTCTTATAAGGCGTGCCATCCTGACCTAAGAGAAACTCTTGAGTAGTAAGGTTCGTTTTGAAAGAGGTTGAGACTTGGTCATCGCTCTCACCTACAAAAATAAAAGGTTTGTCCTTGACACGAAAGGTAGTGTGGCCAAAGCCATCAACCTTTTCTTCTACTACCGGCAGTTTTGTGCAAAAATCGCGGAGTCTGGCAACCAGCGCCAATCCTTCCGGGGAGGCAATTTGACTGTGGGACACAAGGGTCAACTCCTAAGTATGGATTGAGATTTTCCAAGGTAAGCAAAACTGCTTATTACACCCGTCGTTGCTGCGATTGGTACTGACGGGGGGGCAGGCCGACGGCCTTTTTAAAAGTCCGAATGAAGTTCGAATAATCGTTGAAGCCTGCGAGCTGGCACGTGTCGGTGACGGTGGAGCCTTCGCGCAGCAAATGTTTGGCTCTGGCGATGCGCTTGAACAGAATGTGCTCATGAATGGTGCTGCCTGTATGCTTTTTGAAAAGCCGGCATAGGTAGGAGCGATTCATGAAGACAACTTGTTCGAGTACCTCGAGCGACAGATCCTGATCTAAATTTTCATCAATGTAGGTGAAGAGAGAGGAGAGCTTGTCTGGCATCATGACCTGTTCTTCTTGTTTCCCTTGATTCTGGAAGATTCGATTAATAAAAACGAGCAGCTCAATAAAAGTAGCAAAATAAAGGATTTCTGAACCTGGTAAAGCCTGCGGGCGACGATGCATTTCCATGCGATCGTAGAGTTTCATGATGTCGTCAATTTGCGGCGGCGTCAGTCTCATGCGATTTTGCTCACCAAATACACGATTATTGAAGCAGTTCAACAAGTCGAACTGTTGAGAATTCATATGTTGGAGCAGCGCTGGATTGAAATGAATAACAACGTTCTCATAGCGCTGTTTCTTCGATTGGAAATTAGGTCGATGCAGCTCATTGCTATGCATGATCAGCAGATCGCCGTACTGCAAGGGATACACTTGCTTCTCAATGAAATAATGAACATCGCCGGTAAGGAAGAAATAGATTTCATAATGGTCCTGATGTTGGTGAAAGTCCAACGGTAATGGATTATGTGTTATAGCGTGTCGGAAAGTCAACAGCCGGTCGAGATTCTTGTACATTTCCTGCATGTGAAGATCTCCTCTGTGAGTTGGAGTCAATATTAGCAAACTTTTGCCCAATTAATGCAATGAATACGTTTTTATTATACTGCAAAATATAGGAGAGATAAACATTCAACCTGATCTTGCTTATACTTAAGCTTATGCTTACGATGCTAGTTTTTCTAGCGAAAAACTTTTAGGAGGCTTATATATGAAATTATCCGTATTTACTGTCGCTACACCTGACTTTACACCTGAAGAGCTTGCTAAAGCTGCTGCCGCTGCTGGTATTACTGGCATTGAGTGGCGCTTCAAAGATATTCCTGCGGACGCAGTTGGAGAGACGCCATCCTTCTGGAGAAATAATCTGTGCTCAATCGATCCGGCAGCTTCCGATGCAGAACTAGAGCGTTTTAAGCAAGCAGCTCTGAACGAGAACCTTGTGAACCTGAGCATTACACCTTATTTGAATAACTGTGATGTTGCTGAAACGGAGCATGTGTTTAAAGCAGCTCAAAAAATCGGCGTGCCATTCATCCGTGTTGGCGTACCTGGTTACGATAAGAGCAAAAACTACAATGATTTGTTTGCTAAAGCAGTGGACTACCTGCACCATGTCCAAGAGCTTTCCCAGCAGTATGGCGTTAAAGGTTTAATAGAGACGCATCACAATACGATCACTGCGAGTGCTGGTCTAGCGCATAGACTCGTATCTGGTTTCAAACCGGAGAACATTGGTGTGCTTCACGATGCGGGTAACATGGTGCATGAAGGCTTTGAGAACCACCGTATGGGTCTTGAATTGCTTGGGCCATACCTTGCACATGTGCATGTTAAGAATGCGGCATGGACGCTTTCAGGTGAAGAGCAAGATGGCATTAAGCTTTGGAAAAGCGAATGGGCGCCGATTGATGCGGGTATCGTGAACTGGAAGCAAGTGCTTGGTGATTTGAAAGCTGTTGGCTACGACGGTTACCTTGGTATTGAAGATTTCAGCGGCCAATTCGGTTCACAAGAGATGCTGAATAACTTCTCAGCGAAAGTGAAGCAATGGTTGGCATAAAATAAATGAGATAAGCGAAAAACCTTCAAATCCACTGAAAAGTGGGGTTGAAGGTTTTTTGGTCTTACATCTATAGCGTTAGTTGTCTTCCGTATGCAATTTCACAATCGCACGAATCGCAGCATCAATTTCCCGCTCAATGGCGCCAGAAACGACATCCGTATGCGGGTTGTAAACTTCCCGCAAATCGGCATCTGCATAACCGTCCAAGGCAACAATGGCGCCAGCGCGCACACCCCGCAGCGAAGCAATGACATAGAGAGCGGCAATTTCCATCTCAACGGCCAAAGCGCCAGCTTGCTTGTATTTACGATGAGGGAATTCCTCGACTCCTTGGAAGAAAGCATCCAAGGTAACGGTAATCCCTTGTTTCACGAGTCCGTTCGTTTCAGAAGCCGCTTCATACAGCGCACGGGTAACTGTGTGATCAGCTACAGCGGGGAAGCCGTGAGGAACTAACTGGCGAGTTAAGCCTTCTTCACGTACCGCGGCTGTGCTTACAACGAGACTTCCTGGCGGTACGTCGGCTGAGTATGATCCAGCGGTTCCGACGCGAATCAGCGTCTTTACGCCGCCTTTGATGAGCTCCTCGAAGCAAACAGCTGCACCAGGTGACCCGACACCATGACTCACAACGGTGATGGGAACGCCATTCTTTTCGCCTACAAAAGTCCGATATTCTCGGCTGAAGGAAAGCTCACGCGCATTGTCCAGCTTGCGGGAAATGGCTTCCGCTCTGAACGGGTCACCGCACACGATGGCATAGGGAGTTAAGTCCTCCGAATTGACTTGTAAGATAGATAAAAGCAACTTAATCGAACTCCTTTCTGACCCACTCATCTTCGGGGATTGGAATGGCTTCGCCGGAGAAGCGCTGTTCTTCGAACGGATCTGCGACGTTATGGAAGCCGTTGCGTTCCCAGAAGCCTTCGCGATCTTCCGACATGAATTCGATACCGCGAATCCACTTGGCACTTTTCCAGAAATACAAATGTGGAACAACGAGGCGAAGCGGCCAACCATGCTTCAGCGTCAGAGGCTTGCCATCGAAGGTCGTGGCCAGCAAGATATCATCTCCCATGAGATCGGCGAGTGGCACATTCGTTTCATAGTCATTGTCCGCATGAATCATGACATATTTTCCTTCGGGTTTTACATTGATCAGTTGAAGGAAATCTCGGAAGCGCACACCTTCCCATACCGTATCCAGCTTGGACCAACGGGTCACACAGTGAATATCGCACTGGATTTGTGTGTGTGGTAAAGCCAATATGTCGTCATAGCTGAATGTTTTCTCTTCGGCTACTTCTCCAAAAACGCGCAGCGACCACGCTGCCATATCGTACTTAGGAACTTCGCCTTCATGTAAAATAGGAAAGCGGTCCGTCACGACTTGACCAGGTGGAATCCGACCAGCAAGCTCTGGTGGAACGTCTACAGCGGGGATTTGCATGCGCTTAATGCGCTCCGCTTTGGTGTCTTTATGCATCTGCCATCCTCCTAAGCTTAGGTTGATAAAGGTTTGTTTATAGTGCCTTTTTAACGCGAACTGCCATTCGCTTTCTGTGCATCTGCCAAGTAGTTGCTTTTACGGAAGAACAGCATCGCAAGCAAGGTCACGATATACGGCAGCATTTGTGTGAAATGAGTGGGTAAAGAGAAGCCTTGAAGTCGGATACTGAACGCATCCATTAAGCCGAACAGTAGGCTGGACGCCATGACGCCAATCGGGTTGGATTGGCCTAGCATCGTGGCTACGAGTGCGATAAATCCACGGCCTGCTGTCATACCTTCGGTAAACATCGTAACTTGTCCGAGTGAAAGCTGTGCACCTGCTAGTCCACAAAGGACACCACAGATAAGTACGGCCAAATATTGCATCCGATTGACTTTAATCCCGATGCTTTTCGCAGCAACAGGGTTTTCCCCAACAGCAATCATACGGAAGCCAGTAACGGATTTAAATAGGAAATACTGAAGCACGAAAACAAGCACAAAAGCCAGATAAACAAGCGGAGAATGCCCGGAAATAATCCCGCCTACGACAGGGATATCTTTAATCAAGGGGATGTCCCACTTCGGCAGTCCGATCATATTTTTATCATAGAAAGCGCCTTTGACATGAAAGATGGCTTTCAAACAAAATGCGGTTAAACCTAACGCAAGAAAGTTAAAGGAAATACCGACAACGATGACATTGGCCTGTAAATGAATACTCATATAGGCAAATATCCAGGAAAACAGCATGGTCACGGCAACAGCAATAAGCACCGCTAGAAATACATTGCCTGTATAGTAATTGCCCACGATCGCAGAGAAGGCGCCTACGAGCACAAATCCTTCTAAGCCAACGTTGAACAAACCGACTCTTGAACAGATCGCCCCGCCGAGTGCGGCTAGAAGGATCGGAGCTACCATGCGAAACATGGAGTTAAATAAAGCTACATCAAGAAGATGCTGCATCGCTCTTACCTCCTTTCCGTCGTTTCCATAGGGTGTAGCTGAACTTGGCCGTTACAAACAAGATCAGCAAGGATTGAATAACGCTGGAAATTTCCAACGGAATGTCCGTATTACGTTCAACACCACTGCCGCCGGTTTGCAGTGCAGCAAGGAGTATAGACGCGATCGCCGTACCGAGCGGGTGAGCACCGGAAAGCAGCGTTGCCATGATACCCGACCAAGCGTAGCCTGGGTTCGAAATCATACCGTCTGTATAGCGGTATTGCATACCAAGGACTTCAACAGCTCCGGCTAGCCCCGCGAAACCACCACTGGCAAACATACTCGCCAGCATCACTTTACGTCTGTTGACGCCGCCATAGGCCGCAAACAACGGATTGTAACCGAGCATACGGATTTCATAGCCAGCGACGGTGTATTTAATGAATAAAAATAAGAGAACGGCAAGTCCAATCGCAATAATAAAGCCTGCGTGAATGCTCATACCTTGAAACAATTTGGGCAGCCAGACGCTTTTATCAATCATCATCGTTTGTGCTAGCGCAGCAGAACCTGTCTTATCTTTGAATGGGTAGGCGACCATATAACCAGCAAATAGAGCCGCGATATAATTCAGCAGCAGCGTTGTAATGATCAAATTCATACGAAATTTAGCATCCAACCAGCCGGCAAAAGCGGACCAGATGCCGCCTGCTAGAATTCCGCCTAGAATAGCAGCTACTAATTTAAATAGAGGAGGCCCAGGCAGATAGAGGGCGACCATCGCGCTGGATAAAGCGCCTAGGATCATTTGACCTTCGGACCCCATGTTGAAGAATCCGGCACGGAAGGCGATCGATACGCCTAACCCAACAAGAATGAGTGGCGTAGCGCGTGTTAATGTATTCGTTAAGAAGTAGAAGCTGCCGAAGGCGCCTTTCCACATTTGCGCATAGGTATCAACGACGGAACCGCCAATGAGGGCAATGGCAATTGCACCACCAAGTAGGCCGATGACTACGGCTAGCAGCGGCTGAATCCAAGCGCTTAGATTTAATCGACTTTTAAGCATTGGAATCGCCTCCTGCCATCCATAAGCTGATTTGCTCTTCAGTTGCTTGCTCGGCCGACAATTCGCCGGCAATGCGTCCTTCGTACATGACGACGATACGATCAGACAGTTTGAGAATCTCGGTTAATTCGGAGGATACTAATAAAATAGCGCCTTGTTCATCGCGTTTTCGCAGCAATTCTTCATGAATCAATTCCATAGCGCCAATATCGACACCGCGCGTCGGTTCAGCTGCAATTAAAAAGGGTTGATGCTGAGCAATTTCCCTGGCGACAATCAGCTTCTGCAAATTACCGCCAGAAAGAAACTTCACTTTTGCTTCTTGAGATCCGGCCTTAATTTGAAACTGTTGAATGAAGCCGCTGACCATGTTACGGAGTTCTTTGCCTTGTAAAAAACCAGTGCGGCTTTTGGTTCTATGATGGCCCATGGTGCCATTTTCTAGCACAGTGCCTTCTTTGGCAGCGCCCCATTGGTAGCGATCTTCGGGTACATGGGATAGCCCGATATCTCTAATTTCGCGGACGGAACGTCCTTGAATAGGTTTGCCTAACAGTTGGATTTCTCCCTGATCAATGGATTGAAGCCCTGAGATCGCTTGAATCAATTCCGATTGGCCATTGCCTGAAATACCCGCAATCCCAACGATTTCCCCGGCTTTTACTTGCAAATTGACGCGATCGAGCACAGGTTTTCCTTTATCACCATGAATGGATACGTCTTTGAGTTGAAGAACAGCTTGGCCCGTATTCGCAGTGCGCTTTTGCAGCTGCTTCAAATCACGTCCAACCATTAACTTGGACAATTCCTCGATACTCGTAGCATTTGCGTCTACAGTTCCGGTTATTTTCCCGTCCCGAAGCACGGTTACCCGATCTGCGACTTCCATAACTTCATGCAGCTTGTGCGTAATAATAATAAAGCTTTTGCCGAGTTTCGCTAAGCTTTTCATAATAACGAGTAGCTCTTTCGCTTCCAGTGGGGTCAGTACGCCAGTAGGCTCGTCCAAAATAATGATATCGGCACCTTGATAGAGCACTTTCAAGATTTCTACACGCTGCTGCAAACCAAGCGGACATTCAGCCACCTTGATGTTCGGATCAATGGGTAAGCGATATTTCGCGCAAAGTTCCTCAACTTGGGAGGCGGCTTTTTTACGGTCAAAGGCAAGCCCAGCTCTGGGCTCGTTGCCAATCACGATATTTTCAGCCACTGTAAATGAAGGAAAAAGCATGAAATGCTGATGCACCATCCCAATCCGATTACGGATTGCATCGGTGGGATTGGTAAACACGACTTCTTTACCGTTCAAAAGAATGCTGCCAGCCGAAGGCTGCTCCATGCCGTACAAGATACGCATTAGCGTCGTTTTACCGGCTCCATTTTCCCCGACTAATGCATGAATCTCACCTTGACGCAGCGAGAAATCAACGTCCGAATTCGCTGTTAAATTGCCATATGTTTTCGTAATTTGACGCATTTGAAGCAGCATAGCGGCTTTTCGCTCCTCTACCTAGACATGAGGAAACTGCTTACGTCGCCGTAAACAGTTCCCAGGTCAAAAATATGCAATTATGGTACGGATAATTATTTTACTGGATTTTCTACTTTCACTTTACCAGAAACGATATCATCACGGATAGCTTTAACTTTCGTTACTACGTCTTGTCCAATGAAAGGGCTAAGTGCTGTCTTTGTATCTTTCGTTACGAACGTAAGACCAACGCCGTCTTCTTTCAAACCGTAGTCAACAGAACCGAATTTAAATGTACCATTCACGAAATCTTTTACCGTTTGGTAAGCAACAGCATCTGTACCTTTCAACTGGGAAAGAACGATGTGCTGTGGATCCGTAACTGTACGGTCAATATCTTGTCCGGAAGTAAAGAAGCCTTTTTCCTTCGCAGCTTCGAACACGCCAAGATCACCTACAGCGGATGCGCCTGCAATGAAGTCTGCGCCTTGTGCGAATTGTGTTAATGCTAGTTCCTTTGCTTTTGCAGGGTCTGTGAAACTACCTACATAGTTAACGATGAATTTCGCATTAGGATTCGTGGATTTCAAACCTTCTTGGAAACCAACTGTATATTTCTTGATGAGTGGAATATCAACCGCGGCAACCATACCTACGATATTTTTCTTCGTAGCAAGACCTGCTGCTGCACCAAGCAAGTAGGATGCTTCATGTTCACGGAACACAACGCTGCGAACGTTTGGAAGGTCAACGACAGTATCAATAATCGCGAAGGATTTCTTAGGGTTTTCAGCAGCAACTTTCTTAAGAGCATCTTCAGACTCGAAGGAGCTTGTAATAATGAGGTCATAGTTATCGGCAACGGCAGCGCGGAGGTTTTGCTCAATCGCACTTGCATCCGTGGATTCAACTGTTTTAACGGTAACACCAAATTCTTTACCAGCTTTTTTCACACCTTCGTCTTCTTGTGCGAAGAAGGGATTCACACCGATTTTCTCAGGCGTGATTAGAATAATTTTCTTATCAGACTTTGCTGGTGCTTTCGTTGCATCCGCAGCTGCAGATGCCGCAGGCGTCGCTGTGTCTGTCTTAGCAGTACCACAACCTGCCAGTAAAACTGTTACTGCAAAAATAGAAATTAATGCTTTTTTCATCATGTTCTCTCCCTTTTATCTATATGTATGATTTTATTAACCGTAGTTCTGTATTGATATCCTACCAAAATACTCGGATATAGTCAAAGAATATTTTTGTTGGTTCGACATAATCTCACACTATTCGACACGGTGAGAAGTCTAACAGCAATTATACTAAAAATTGTGGACAGAATCCAATAGCAGACTTTGGAATAAAATAAGGGTATGAAAATCCTGAAATATGAATCACGGATAGTCTACCTGAATCACGGTTTATCACCATAATGAAGAAATGTTTATCGTTCTGTAGAACGAGACATAGTCAGGACAAGCTAGAGCCTCTACGATAAGTTTAAGCGCTGTTATTTTAGCGCTAATCTCAAGAAGAGGGTGATTCATTGATGCGAGGAAAAGGAAGAGGGAGTTTGGCATTGCTCATTGTTATGCTAACGAGCTTATTGCTGCCTCCAGGTTTGGGAGCTCTAAGCCCCGCTACGGTGCAGGCGGAAGAGGTGAACGTGATCCAGAATGGCTCATTTGAGAATTTGACGCCGACCGTGCAGCCGGGCTGGACGACGAGAACAGCGGACAAATGGGGAATATGGGTGGATACGACGGTTACGACTGTCGCTCCGATCGTGACGGTACGGGGAGTAAACGCCTGTGGAATAACCTGAGTCCTAAATTGAACTAGAAGTGAGGTTATGACAGTTCATGTGACGAAATAAAAGAAAGAATCTTCGCTGCCCTGTTGGGTGGCGAAGGTTTTTTTTGTCTATTTCTTATTTGTTACTCGTCATCGTTTCTTCCTGCATGCGAAGTGTCATCCACGCACTCCCTCCGTAAATCGCCGCACTCACATAAAACAACACATCAATCGTTAGCCAATCAATGATATAACCGCCAACAAGAACAGCAAATCCAGACGCTACGGATGTCCAAAAGTGATAATTGCCAAGCGTATCGCCGCGGTTCCCAGGCTTAGTCCCGTCAGCGAGCAATCCGCGCTCGCTCATTTTCTGCATAGCATTGCATACACCCATGAAAGCTTGGAGAAGCAGGACGAAGCCGTAAGAAGGAATCCAAGGGAAGATGAGCATCGCCGCCATCATACCTAGGGAGCTTCCTGCCATGAGCTTTTTTGACGAGCGGTCTACGAGCTTACCCAGCCAAATTGCGGATGCTGCCGAGCTTATTGTGAATATGGCAAAAGCGAGGCCATATGCGGAATACGTACTGCCGAGATTTTTCAGAAACAACAAGTAGTAGGGATATATCATCCCTGCCGCCAACGTCGCTAAACTTTGGGATTTGATGAGCATTCGCACATTCATCCTAGTGCCCCCTATAATCGTCATAGAATTGATTCATAAATAAATGCTGTGGATCCCACTTATCTTTTGCTTGGAAGAAGGCTTCGGCCTTAGGATAAATCGTTCGAAACTGCTCTACCGAAGGGAAGGGAGCATAAGGCAAATAATAGGAACCGTTTAATGACATTAATTGATCGATAATCCGCTGGATCCCATGGGTCATACGAGCTTGCGCCGCTTCACTTAGCGGGGTATTGAACAGACAAACGAGGGCGAACATGTCACTTTTTGCATACGACAGCGCCGCTTCCTCATCCTGATTAACGTATCGAACCGTAATATTTAATAGGTTTAATTGTTCTTCTTGGAGGATAGGTTTGATGTCGTTAATAAAGGATGCAAAATGTTCCACGGGAATGAAAAATTCTTGAAGAAGATCATTTTTGGTATCTGAGCTATAGTCCATAAAATCAGATTCGGATCGCATAGCATTGTTGCGAGATAGGATTGTGCTGCGACCGATAAGGAAATACCGCTGTAAGTCCCAAAATGCATTCTTCCCCCAATCAAAAGATCGATTGACTCCAAATAGAATTTTTAGAGGCAACACATAGCTGTCATTCAGCTTTAACTTATTATAATCAGTAAGAGGAAGATCAGGTCGTGCTCTGTAATTTGTAGCATACATTTCCGACAAGAAGGTATTCGGCGCGACAGAAATACGGGCGAGATGCATATGGATGTCGGGATTTTGCTTAACCTGGTTAAGGAAGTAGTCCGAATAGGCTTCTGTCGTCATTGTTTCACTTGTCATCTCGTACACTTCGTCATCTGTAAGCGACAAAGTCACATCCACAATGACACCGAATAGGCCGTATCCACCTAACGCCAACGGGAATAACTCCGTATTTTCAAATCGTGAAACATTTCTTATTTGGCCGTCCGCCCCCAATAGCCGGAAGGATTCGACTGAACGAATAAGTGAGCCATTCCGAATGTCACGACCATGTGCATTGACGGAGATCGAGCCTCCGATGGTAAAAATATTTTGCGACTGCATGGTCTTCACCGCAAGTCCATACGGATTGATATACTTCTGTACATCTGCCCAAGTGGCACCAGACTGAACGGTAATCGTCTTGGCCTTCTCGTCGAAGGTGAGGACTTTATTAAATGGGGTCATATCCAGCACAATGCCGTCCTTGTAGTACGTATGCCCGCCTTGGCTGTGACGCTGGCCGGCAATTGAGATCTTGAGATCTTTCTCCCGTGCCTCTCTTACAATCTCTTGAAGCTGCTTTATTTCTTTGGTTGGAATAACCCGCTCAATCTTCACAGGTCGAAGCTTGCTGTAATCCGATCGCAAGAATGGATCCTCTCCAGCGACCAAGGTCCTTGCATACTGCCAGAGGCATAGCGCAGTTAATAAAAGTAGAACGGCAATCTTCTTCATATGCGTATCTCCCAACTTGTTGGACATGGCAAAGGGTTGCTGGGGTTGACTACTTTGAAAGAAAAGTCCTAAGATATTCCTATAGTGTAAATTCCCACCTTTCGATATGTCAATTGAAATTAGATTACTCAGCAAGGTCAAATGGGGCGGTGCTTATCATGAATTTACGAATCAAACTGGCCATTGCATCAGCAGGGTTATCGTTTATTTCTTCTTTCTTATTTTCTAGTTTATTAGGCATGATTTTTTTCATAATAGGAGTTTGTTTAAGTGTAAGTAGTTTAAAAAGCAGATATGCCAAATTGGCGCTAACGTTAAACCTATTCGTTGGTGCCTTGCAGGTAGTGCTTATTGTTTATTTGGTTTTTAACTTTAGCTCGATTGATTAGGTAAGTGGTGGAATTTCGAGATTTAGTCGTGAAATGCACAAAAAAGAGCGGAAGACCGCTCTTTTTTTCATGAAAATCAACCTTTGATCGCACCGATCATAACGCCTTTCACGAAATACTTTTGCAGGAAAGGGTAGAGGAATAGAATAGGCGCTGTGGCCACGATGATTGTCGCGTATTTGATCGTTTCTCCGATAGGCATCTTATCGTTCCCGCCGACACCTGTCATCATCGATTCGGTACTGTTCGTGATCAAATTTCTCGCAAAATGAGCTGTAGCGGGTAAAGGTCACGTGTTCGTAAATAAATCAAAGCGCTGAACCAGGCGTTCCAATGGGCAACTCCGTAGAAGAGCACCATCACGGCAACTACAGGCATCGAGAGCGGTAGAATGACGCGGAAAAGAATAGTGAAATCATTAGCACCGTCAAGCTTGGCGGACTCTTCCAAACTAATAGGCACACCTTGGAAAGCCGTACGCATAATAATCAAGTTGTACGCACTCATGGCCGTTGGAATGAGGAGCGCCCAGCGGGTATCCACCATGCCTAAATCGTTAATGAGCAGGTAGGTTGGAATTAAGCCGCCACTGAAAAACATGGTAAACACGATCATAAACATAACTGGGTTCTTCCACATGACGTCCTGCCTAGATAGTGCATAAGCACCTAAGGATGTCATGAGAATATTCAACGAGGTGCCGAGTATGACATACAGGATGGTATTCAGATAGCCGGTCATGATGGCGGGATTTTTAAACACCATGCTATAGGCTTCGAAATTTAAGCCCTTCGGGTACCAAAGCAGCCCGCGCACTTGCACGACCCATGCGGGATCGCTTAATGAGGCGATAAGAACATATAGAAACGGATACAGGGTAGCAAGTGATAGTAGGATCAATAACAAGGAATTTGAGATGTCAAAAATGCGTTCTCCCCAGCTTCTACTCATGATGATTGCAGCCTCCTTTTACCAAAGCTTATTATCACTGGTGCGTCGGCTTAATGAATTGGCCAGAACGAGCAGCGTGAAGTTAATGAGAGAGTTGAAGAGCCCAACAGCGGAGCTGTAACTGAAGTTGGATTCGAGAATCCCTTTGCGATAGACGAAGGTACCGATAACATCGGCCGTTTCGTAGGTAGTTGGGTTGTAGAGAAGCAAGATTTTGTCGGCGCCGATGGTCATGAAATTTCCAATTTGCAAAATAAGAAGAATGACGATGGTAGACATGATACCCGGTAGGGTAATCTTGAACGTTTGCTGCCAGCGATTGGCACCATCGACTTTGGAAGCTTCATACAACGATGGATCAATGCCGGACATGGCAGACAGATAAATAATGGAGCCCCAGCCGATATTCTGCCAAATATTCGAGGATACATAGATGGAACGGAACCAGCCAGACTCTTGCAAGAAAGTAAGCGGCGTAAAGCCGAACCAAGAGCTAAGGATATTGTTAATTAATCCATCACGTGCTAAGAAATCAACAAGCATTCCTGAGATCACGACGATGGATATAAAATGCGGCATATACGTAATCGTTTGGACGGCTCGTTTCAAAAATTTGCTGCGCAGCTCATGCGAGCAGGCTTGGAGAAAGCTTGTAGGTAATAGAGGTGGAAACAATCACTTGTCCCTTCTCATCCAGGATGAACATAGAACCGTTATTGACCCACTGAATACCTTTCAAAAGATCCAGGATTTGCTGCTCATTAATGAGCATGACAATCGTGCCTTTCACGTTGCTAGTTGTACGTACTTGTTCTAAGCTTTTACCAGGGAGCGGGTATAACTTTGTGAAAAAGGTAGGGGCATCCGTTTTTAAATTTGGGGACATGACCGTGTCATCATCACGCAAATAAATGTAGAAATCTTCAATGAAGGGGGAGCTATTGCGAATCGTTTTTAACGCGCGTACGGCTTCCTCGTACTGAATATATTTATCACTATCTTTAATGGTCCACAAGGTTTGAAGTTTAGGCTGTGTGGCAATCTGAATACCAAGTTGTTCGATTTCTTGCAAATTGTTGTCTACGACCTGGCGAGCTTGTTCGAGCATAGCCAAATTAGATCGATTCGCATTATCGACCATGCTTTTTTCCATATTGGTATACAAGATGAATGTACCGGTTACGGGAATGAGTAAAATGAGGATATAAGAGAGCCATAACGTCATGAAAATACTTTTGCGTCGCAGCAGCATAGGGGAGCCCCTCCAGTGGGTGCGGGATATAGGTGGCATGGCATATGTGAAAATATTGGATAAGCTTGGAGAGAAGATGGGAGCAGTTTATCATATCTAACTGTCAGCATCAATAATTTCCTTTTGGCTAGAGGTATGTGTAATGTGTCTTAAAACTGTCTTAAATCGGAAGTGAACATATGACCATCAGGCAAGTTGATATCGACCAGTATATTTGTGTAAGATGGAGTGGAAGTTCCACCTGAAAGTTATGGGAATCAGGAGTATGAAGGAGGCGAGCCATGGCGCGTTCAAAGCCGCTTTGGTTGCTAATTAGTTGGTTTGCTGTTGCTATTCTGGGATTACTCGTATTGAAATGGACAGGTGTATGGGAACATGTAGATCTGAATTGGGTCACGAGATGGCTTCGTGATTTGGGCCCGCTTGGGGGTCTATTGTATATCCTGGCGTATACGCTCAGGCCATTGGTTTTGTTCCCGGCAACACCTTTGACACTCTATGGGGGCTATGTATTTGGTGCCTTTTGGGGGACCATCTACGATATTATTGGTGCAGGTGCGGGAGCCTTGCTGTCTTTCTACATTACACGCAAATGGGGGCGCGGCAGCTTTCAGCGCATATTACGAAGCCCTAAGCTGCTATCTTTTGATCAAAAAGCGGAGGAAAAGGGCTTTATGGTGGTGCTATATATGCGGCTTATGCCTTTCTTTCCATTCGATGGGATTAGCTATGGCGCTGGATTATCGAAGATCCGTTTCTGGGACTATACGTGGGCTACATTTATCGGGATTATTCCGGGAGCAATTGTTTATAATGTTTTTGGTGCTTCCTTAAATGATATCTGGTCATGGAAATTTCTCGGAGCCGTAGCGATGTATGCGGTTTTTGCCATCGTTCCATTGATTATTAAGAAAAGGCAAGGGCGCAAAGTGCGCCAAGCAGCGTAAGAGGTAAGAATAAACAATTCGCCGTGGGAGGGCATGAAACAGATGAAGGGGAAAGTAGTAGCAAGGGATTTGAGCTGGAGCTTAGGGGGAGCAGGTGCTCTGCTCCTTATTTTTATTGTGTTGTCGCAGAGTATTTCGGCGAAATGGTTGCAAGCTTTTGATCAACATGTAGGCGGTTACATTCAGGAGCAGAGAGGAGATACATGGACTTCTGTTGCAAAATTTTTCACATTTATGGGAAGTGGATCCACGGAATTTATTCTCTTTTTTCTAGTAGCTGGACTGTTGTATTTTAAATTCAAGCATAGATGGGAAACCCTTGTCTTATTCGTTGGTGTACTGGGTGCATGGCTGTTAAATTCGGGATTGAAAGATCTCATTAAACGCGATCGTCCATCTGCAGAGGTATGGTTAATAGAGGTGGATAGTTTCAGCTTTCCCAGCGGTCACGCGATGGTCTCCATCCTCTTCTACGGTTTGCTTGCCTACTTGTTATGGGTGAATGTACGACAAACATGGAGAGCTGCTTGGCTGATACCACCAATTGCTGTCCTAGTTATTCTATGTATCGGGCTTAGTCGTATTTACCTCGGTGTGCATTATCCAAGTGATGTACTGGCTGGCTACACGGCTGGTGGTCTCGGGCTTATCGGCTGTATGCACGCAATTCGTACGATTAGGCGCAGGAGAGTCATGACATCCACGCCGAAAGGGAAAACCACATTCTTGGAGAATATGTAATAAATAACAATACATATAAATGATATACGGGGGAATGTGCATGGCTATAGAGACATCTCGCTTTTTTACTTATGAAGATACCAAGAATCAAGACATCTTTTATCGGTTGCCTGATCATTGGTGGAGTAGACATTATGAGTACATTTGGGCTTCCCATTTTGTTGAAAAAGGTGATATTGTTCTAGATGCTGCATGTGGATTAGGTCATCCCTTTAAGTATTATTTAGCGGACAAATGTAAAGCAGTGTACGCTTGCGACATGGATGAACGTATATTAGATACAAACGAAATTATCAAAGAGTTGGAATATTATATTGGGAAAGAGAATATAGATCAAATTAACCTGCCTATGTTAAGTATTCCCCAATTCGCTGTTTCTGACATTTCCAATTTGCCTTATGAAGACGCTAAGTTCGATGTAGCCTTCTGTATTTCTGTCATGGAACACATCGAAGACACAGAAGTGCAGCTTCGTTCCCTGCAGGAGTTTAAGCGAGTTTTGAAAGATGATGGCAAATTGATAATTACCGTTGATTATCCGGATGTAGATGTTGATAGCTTTCTAAGTTTGATTGCGGCTTCGGGGTTGCAATTGGTCGGAGATCATGACTTTACGAAGCCAGTTAATGCGATTACTTCTGACTATTATGGCAGGGACTTATGGTGTATTCGATTTGTACTTGAAAAAATAAGTGTTTAACATAACGACTACGGTAATTACACACCTCAAAGGACAACGCCACTTCGGTTTGTCCTTTTTTCTTTTGTGAGCCGAGCGTTGTATAATTAGGAATGTCATCATCAGTAGAAGACTCAGAAAGAAGGGATGACTATGCTAAAGCTAAGTATTCTTGATCAGTCACCGGTATCATCCGGCTTTACCCATAGTGAGGCATTACAACAAACGATTGCGATAGCGAAACGCGCTGATCGACTAGGCTATACCCGATTCTGGGTGTCAGAGCACCATAATTCAGATGGGCTTGCAGGTTCTTCTCCAGAGGTGCTCATATCAACGCTTGCTGCTCGCACAAGCCGCATACGGCTTGGCTCTGGCGGCGTGCTGCTTCCTCACTACAGCGCCTACAAGGTCGCTGAGAACTTCCGTATGCTCGAGGCGCTCTACCCAGGGCGCATCGACCTTGGTATCGGGCGTGCACCTGGCGGCACGCCGCATACGGCCAAGGCGCTGCGTGGCGTCAGCGCCGATCTGTTCGAGGGACTTGAGCGGTTCCCCGCGCAAGTCACGGATTTGCTGCGGTTCCTCACCGACTCGGTGGAACCTGGGCATGTGTTCGAGGGCATCCGAGCCACACCTTTGGTGGCCTCGATGCCCCAGGTGTGGCTGCTCGGCTCCACCGGGCAGAGCGGGGTGTATGCGTCGCAGGCAGGCGCAGCCTTCTGCTTCGCGCACTTCATCAACGGTGCGGGAGGTCAGCATGCGGTGCGAAGCTACCGCAGCTCGTTCCAGCCGTCCGCTCTCAATGTCGTGCCGCAGGCGACGGTCTGTATTTATGTGCTGTGCGCAGAAACGACAGCGGAGGCAGAGGAGCTTGCGACCTCGGTAGATTTGCGTATTCTGCAAATGGAAAAAGGCGAGTTCACCGGAGTGAAATCGCCGAAGGAAGCAGCGGAATATACGTATTCCGATTGGGATCAAACCCGTGTGAGAGACAATCGCTCGCGGATGATCGTGGGAAATCCTGGCCAGGTCAGGGAGCAAATCTTGCGACTCGCTGAAAGCTATGGTGTCGACGAAGTCATGGTCGTTGCAGGTGGACACCAAGTGGAAACGAGACTGCGGACCGTTGAATTCTTGGCGGAAGCTTTTCATCTAAGTCATCAACACAGTTACGTAATCTAGGGAGCCAAGATCAGATGAATGAGAAATCGCCTAGCGTGTGCGCTTCGGCCGTTTATCGATTTCTTGCGTCACAATGAACGCCAGCTCTTCATTGCCAAAGAGGGAAAGCACGCCAAGCAAAGTGTCATCCGGCACTTCGCCAGCTTCCTCTTTCGGCACCGTTAATTCAAGGGCTTTCTCAAGTGCTTCATTATTCGGTTGGTCTGGATAGGCGCTATGATAAAGTGCTGCGGGATCCAGACCATGATTAATACACCACTGTGCAAAAACCAAAATCATCATATGCTCTTCACGTTTGTAATTTTCGATCATTTGCTCTTCTAATTGTTTATTATTCATCGGGTAACAGACAGCTCCTTATACAACTATTGCAACACGCGTAAAAACTAGGCCAACCTCTATCCACCTACGGGTGGATGGGTTCATTATAGCGAAAGATTAGGTGTATTCACAATGATTATTAAGAATGAGAAAATCAAAGCTTCCGAAGTTCAGGTAACGGGGCTGCAGGGTGAGGATTTAGGTGTAATGTCCACGAAAGAAGCGCTAGCTCTTGCCAAAAAGTTAAAGGTAGACCTCGTCTGCACCTCGCTCATGAGCAGCCCGCCTCCTTGTAAGCTGATTGGAGCAGGCGCAGTCAAACAAGAGGCTCTGCAGGAAAAGCAGCAGACCCGTAAGCAAGAGCAGGGTCCGAAGGTCAAGGAGCTACGCTTGACGGCGAACATCGAGGATCATGATCTCGATACGAAGCGTAAGCAAGCTGAGCGTATTTTGAAGGGCGGGGACGCCGTCCTGCTGGTCGTTAAGATCTCTGGCAAGGAGGGCGCAAAAGCCAAGGAATTGCTGGAAACGCTGGTGAAGGAGCTTGGCTCCCACGGGAAGAAGCATACCGGCATTCAACTGAGTGGCAAGCAAGCTGCTGTTCAGCTGGATCCCTTGTAGAAAAAGCATGGACAACCCCTCGGGGGAGGTCCATGCTTTTTTTGGTGGTGGTTGATGTAGGTTATGATGAGGACGAATCAGGCGGGTAACTTGTTTTCTAAGCTGCTGAAATTATCTGGGCTACGGAAACTGATGATACTAGTCGAGTTGTGGATGCTACTCAAGCTACTCAACAACTCAAGCTAGTTAAGCAACCCAAGCTAATTAAGCTACTCAAGCTACAACAATCACTCAAGTTACTTCACATACGCACATACTCTCTCCCTTCTCACAAAAATGCAAAAAGACAACCTTTTCCACTAATTTTGAGTCGAAATTGAAAATGCGTGCAAATAGGCAACCTTTTTAACGAATTTAAAGAGAATTTCCTCAAATCGATCGAAATTGATGCCTATTTGCATCAATTTCCAATTACGGAGGGGAAACCTATTCCAAAAGTGCTCTTTCGCACTTTTGACCACAATAGAAAGTATAAGATGACTTGTGGACTTGCGGACGTGGGTCGTCAAAAAATCAGTAGTGCGATGGTGCATTCCACAAACGCATTAGTCTTTATCCGATAATCGTGATGGCCTGGGAACCCATGAACTCCCATGCTTCCTTGAAGGAAGCGAGTGGGTAAGCTTCTTGTTCACCCGTCATCGGATCGTTCATATAAGCATAATCATCATCCCAGCCAGTTAGTAATAAGGCATGCTCGGGCTGATACCACGGGACAAGCTCACCCGTCTCATCCTCCCACTCCAAGTCGAAATAAGGGCTATCCATATGCTCAGTTGCCCAAATCATGGCAGGGTTGCCTTTTGCGATGACGCCAAGCAAATCCTCGAAGGAGGTTCCTGTCAAATCACGAACGTGACCAGGTAACCACTGATTCATAAGCTTAGCTACTGGGGTATGATAAATCCCATAGCCGATATCAAAAGGATCGCCAACGAAAACATCTTTGGGATTTGCACCCACAAAGGCACCGAATTCATTCTCGTAGGGCATATCTCCCGTGGGGAGAGCATGTGCCACTTCTTCTTTCGTTATCGGCAGTCCGGCCCAATTCAGCAGCATGGTCGCAGCGACAGCTTCACAACCATTCGGCAGCTCGGGGAGCTGTGAGAGCGCCGGAATCGCTTGTATTTGAACAAGATGCTTAGCGAGCGCAGGTGCTTCATCAGTGGATGTTTGGTTAGTAGAAGCAGTTTCTGCCAGAGCAACGCCAGATTCAGGGGGTGAAGGGATTGCCGTTGCGGTTTCCCTTGCAAGATGCTGATCTGCAACTTCTCCGTTTGGACTGGCTAGCGTGAGGAGTTGTTTGGCATCGTGAGAATTAGTTTTTACGAGTAGAATAAGTGTAAAACTGGTCAAAGCCAGCAATAGAAGTATAAGCAATTTCAATTTCTTCATGCAGCACGTCCGTTCTTGTCAATGTTCTCATTACATCATGGGTCGCTGGAGAATGCAATATGTGCCATCCAAAATATGCCTTGCGACACATACGCTGCTGGCTTGCTCGCATAGACTAAGTAAACAAGCTTATTCAAACTAGTAATCTCTATATAAGATGAGCCTATCAAGATGAACGTGGAGGCATGGGATGAAACGTTTCTATTTGTGGTGTACAGCTGCTTTTGCCTGTTATGCCGTTATCGTGATTGTATATTTCTTAAAAGGGGATTTATTTCAAATCCCTATGACCTTAGTTGGTTCTGTGGCGGATCCGAATACGTTCATGACCCATGCAGAAATTGCCAAAGCAGAGGCACTTTCAAGGATTCATTCGTTAACGTTCTTTTTAAGCGCTCCCCTGCAAATGGGTGTGACCGTGGCCTTATTCGGCATAGCCGTCAGTTTCCGTCAACTCGCGGAGAAAGTATTCCGAGCTTCTTTCCTGCAAATGTTCCTTTTTGTGGTGCTTTTTACCCTCGTCATGGACGTGCTATTTCTTCCCATTGATGTGTTTCTGTTCAAAATCGACCAAGCCTTCGGCATATCCAATGAGACACCTATCATTTTTCTAAAGGATTATGTAAAAACATTTCTCATAGATATCGTAGGCACGATACTCACGGTTGGGATTTTCAGATGGATCAGTAAGTGGAGCCCTAAACGGTGGTGGGTATGGTTGTGGTTAATTTCCATTCCATTAATCTTATTCGTCACATTTATTCAGCCTGTGGTACTGGACCCGTTGTTCAATCAGTTCCAGCCTCTTCAAAATCAGGAATTGAAAACGCAAATTCTTGATCTTGCTGCCAAATCGCACATCCCAACCGATCAGGTTTACGAGGTCAACATGTCGGAGAGGACGAATGCCATTAACGCTTATGTCAATGGGATCGGCGGGAACGCGCGTATTGTGCTGTGGGATACTATTCTGAATAAATTGCAGCCTGATGAAATCCTGACGGTGATGGCGCACGAGATGGGGCATTACGTAGAGCGGCATATCTATTGGGGAATTGCCTATGGTATTGCACTCAGTTTGGTTGGCTTCTGGTTGGCTTTCCATGCGTACCGGCTAATCTTAAAACGCTGGGGGGCACTTTGGGGCATGCGAGGGGAAAGAGATCTTGCTGCATTACCAATTCTTCTGCTGCTCATCTCGCTGATGAGCTTCCTGTCATCACCAGCTCAAAATGCGTTCTCAAGGGTGATCGAGCACCGAGCAGACGTCTATGCAATGCAGATGACGGGGGATGGGGATGCAGCAATTCGGGCGTTTCAGCATATCGCCAAAGAAAATCTCAGTCCCGTTACTCAGCCAAAACTGGTGCAGTGGTTCCGCGGCTCGCATCCGACGATTGAGGAGAGAATTACGTATTTTGAGCGGTATAAGAAGTAAACTAGTTAGCGTTTAGTAGGCAAAAATCCAAAAAAGCACGAATGCCAATCTTCCATTCGGAAGTAGGCACTCGTGCTTTTATCATTACTCAGCTACTCATTTCTGCGTGTCATTTGCTGCCAGACAGATCCTTCAGCGGCGTGACCGCCTTCGATACGCTCGAGGGCAATCTTGACCTGCATACGCACCTCGAACTCGGGATCGTCTGCCGCTTGCTTCAGGTCAGGAAGCACGGAGTCGTCCCCGACTTCATAAAGGAAGCGCGCCGCGCGCCAACGGACCAGCTTGTTGCGGTCTTTCAGTGCCTTGGCCATCGCTGGCATGGCGGCGGGGTCACCAAGATCGGACAGCGTATCGCCCGCCGTCCGACGCACAGAAGCTGTATCGTCCTCGAGGGCACGATACAGGTAGGGCAGTACCTCGGGTTCCTTGATGTCCCCGAGGTACACCGTGGCCAGTCGCCGAAGCGACGTGTTCTCGTCCTGCAACGCAGTGACGAGAAGGGGCAGCGTCTCTAGCGACGGCTGGATCTTCTGAAGCGCGGCGTAGCGCAGCTTCCAATCGCTGTGTCGCAGCTGCTCCGCTGCTGCGACAAGATCTCCTGTGGCAGCCTCCTCCACAGGGGCATCCGTGGTCTCCTGCATCGCGCGGGAGACCAGTTCCTCGACGCGGGCATCGTCGTAAGAAGCGTCCAGTTCCTGGACGACTTCGCCCGCGATGTCTCCAAGCTCGCCGTAGCGGACGCCGAGCTCCTCGAGCTTCCGCTCTTTGATCAGGTTCGGCGAAGCCGTACCTGCGCGCACCGCGGCTTCTGTGAAGCGCTCCGGCATAGCGACGCGCGCTTCTTCTGAGCCTGCGCGTACCCTCACCTGGAGCGGAATACCGCGAAACATCTGCACGAGCACTTGCGCTTCGCCAAAGGCAGCGTCAGCTGCAGGCTGCTCGGTTGGCAATCCAGTACCAGCAGCAGGCTGCGCTTCGCCATAGATCTCGCGCGCCTGCGCCAGGATGAACTGCCAGTCACCCTTCGAGCTGCGGTCTACCGCGATGAAGTCGGCAGCGTGGAACACACTAATAACACCGGGCACTGCAAGCAGTTTCTGCACTTCCTCGGGGGCGCCAATTAGATTCTTCTTCGTATATGTTTCTCGCACACCGGCAGGTAAGGACTCATCCATATTAAGTTTCATGGAGTTGGGGCTGGGTGTAGGTTCGATGGAAATGATTTTCATATCATTCAACTCCTTAGTGGAATGGACTACTTACGAAGCCGTTCATTCGTTAGATGAAAAGGCCCGGACGGGGGACCGTCCAGGCCTTTATCGGCAGCTAGTGCCCTTCGTTTCTAGTCTAAGTCGACCAGATTACGATTTAAATATAGATCCAATGTTTTGGTAAGATCAAATACCGTATGAGCCAGGTCCACATTTTCAAAAACATGGTCGCATTGATCTCGGTAGGCTAATTCATTTTCATAGTCGGACAAATATTTAGAGGCGATCTCTTCGGAATCTCCGCTTTCTTTCATTCGCTCTTCGAGCGTGTCTCGCTGGGCATAAATGAAGATTTGGACGACACGGTCACCATATAGCTTTTTGAGAGTTTCGGCACCAAAACGATTCAGAATCAAGTAGATGCTGCCACTTTGCTGGAACATTCGTTCAATATCTGAACTTTTGATTCCATATAAATGGTCATTAACGGTACTTACCTCGATGAATTCACCGCCAGCTTGTGCCTGAACAAATTGGGCGGGTGAGATGAAGTGATAATCTTGACCATCTTCCTCTGTTGGTTTTGGAGGTCGTGTGGTGTACGAAATCACTTGTTTCATCCCCAGCGTGGAGCCGGACATTTCCGCAACGGTTTTTCGGCCTGCCCCGTGTGGGCCAGTGAATACAAAAATCATTTCTTTATCCTTTAATGCGTACATGGAACATACCTCCTTCGATTGGATGGGGGGGTAAATCCTACGTGCGAGCACGGGTTGAAACGATTTTTATAAAATTGAATCTGATTAAACCATACTTATAGTTTACATCGTAAGGCTTCATCGGTAAAGACTTGCGTGAAATCGCTTCATCAGCAAGCCTAGCGTTTGCTGCCACCGCCGCGAGTGCCTCTTGGCGCACTTCCACGAGCGCCGCCTTGCCCACCGCGTGGGCCACTTGGTCTGTCACCGCGCGGAGCACCGCCGCGTGAGCCGAAGCTGTCGCCACGAGGTGCTGCGCTGCGCGCACCACGCTCATCACTCCGTCCGCGAGGAGCGCTGCCCGTGCGAGCGCCGAAGCCCTCACTGCGAGGAGCACCGCCCGTGCGAGCGCCGAAGCCCTCGCCGCGAGGAGCACCGCCCGTGCGAGCGCCGAAGCCCTCGCCGCGAGGAGCGCTGCCCGTGCGAGCGCCGAAGCCCTCGCCGCGAGGAGCGCTGCCCGTGCGAGCGCCGAAGCCCTCACTGCGAGGAGCAGCACCGCGTGCAGCTCCATCGCCACGGCCCTTGCCGCCGCGAATGTTGCGAGACGCGCTAGCCGCGTCATCACGACCTGCGCCAGCGTACTTGTTGTATGGCGAGTAAGACTTATCGCCATGTGGAGCAGAACGTTTGCGTTCGGTACCTTCACCGCCGCCATTGTAGGAACCGGTTACGCGTGCTTTGGCTGCGCCAATGTTCGCTCCGCGAGCTGGAGCTGAATTCGTAGTTGGCGATTCGTGAACAACGGTTGCGCGTCCCCATGTATTCGGGCTACGCTCCGAGTTCACTTTAGCCGGTCTTTCGCCTGAACGCCCAGCACCAGCTGAACCTCCGCGTGAGCCGAATTTGTCGCTTTTGGAACCAAAACCTGTTTTGCGCTCGCCACCGTATTGAACGTTAGCGCGCTCGCCACGCAATTCACGTGCTCCAGGTCTTCCAGCACGTCCGCCGCTGCGTTGTTCGGGCGCTCCGCCACGGTCATTACGTCTGCCACCGCGTGAGGAAGCACCAGCTCCGCCTTTACGTGCAGACCCTCTGCCATCTTGCTCTACGTAGTCATCCGTGTTGGAACGAACAACACGTCTTTGCTGTCCATCAGCACCACGCAATGACATTTTGATGCCTTTTTCGATAAGCTCAATCGTTGGCATATCTCTTTGCGTTGCGAAAGTCACAGCAACGCCTGACTCGCCTGCACGGCCCGTTCTACCAATCCGATGAATATAGCTTTCGGCATCTTGAGGTACATCATAGTTGAAGATATGCGTTACGCCTTCCACGTCTAAACCGCGAGCTGCGATATCCGTAGCGACTAAGAGCTCGATGCGTCCTTCTCTGAAACGCTTCATCACTTGTTCACGTTTCGCTTGAGACAAGTCACCATGCAGCTCATCGGACATTAATCCGATTTCTTGCAGTGTTTCATTGAGCGCAATCGCTTTGGCTTTGGTCCGACAGAAAATCATCGCAAGATAGGGCCTATACTGTTTAATTGCTGCAATAAGAGCGTCTTGTTTATCGCGATCAGTCGTAGGGACAAGCACCTGCTGAATTTCAGTCAAAGTGACTTGTTTACTTTGAATTTTAATTTCTTTTGCTTCCTTCATATAAGCCTTAGACAAATTGATGACCTGTTCTGGCATCGTTGCGGAGAAGAGCAGCGTTTGGCGATAAGGTGACGTTTGCGCAATGATATCCTTGACTTCATGCAAGAAGCCCATGTGCAACATTTGATCTGCTTCATCTAATACGAGTATTTTCAATTTATAGAAGTTGATAGAACCGCGACGAAGATGATCAAGCAATCTTCCCGGTGTTCCTACTACTATATGTATGTTGCCTTGTAGCTTTCTAAGCTGTTTTTCTACATCTTGCCCGCCGTAAGCAGCTAGGACCTTCGCACCTGTAATTGGGACAAGGGTTTTCAACTCATTGCTAATTTGAATCGCTAACTCACGAGTAGGGGTAAGAATAAGCGCTTGAACATCCGAGCTTTCTACATCAATTGTTTCTAATATAGGAAGTACAAAGGCAAGGGTTTTACCTGTACCTGTTTGAGCTTGTGCGATAACGTCCGAACCTTTTAACAATACTGGAATCGCTTCTCGTTGAATGGGGGTCGGTTCTACGACACCTTGATTTTGCAAAACTTGAACTAATTGTTCTCTAATACCTAATGAGGCAAATCCATTTGACATGGGTAATTGGCCAGCTCCCTTTTTCCTTCTTAGTAAAGACGATTCCCTCATTGTACAGGAATGAAAGACAAATGAAAACAGGAGCCGACCCACAAGCAGAAATAAACTACTTTATTAATAGAAGATTTACATGCTGGTTGAGCTCCAAAAGGCGTGGCAAGACCTCCTAATAGAAATAAAGCTTCCTTTAGGAGGCTAGCCCTAAATTAACTAGTCATGGGGTAATGATTGCGCTGTTCCAAACACACGTGTCACCGTCTGGTTGAAGTCAGTTAGAAGAGGCATAAGCGAATGACCTTTCCAGCTTTCCTGAGCGAAGCTATTCATTTTATTAAGGAAATCCCGATTTGCCGAAATATAGACATCCATCAGATCTGGTTTAAGGACACGAAGCTTCTCAGCAATGGCCTGTTTAAACTGATGCGAAAGTAAATCATGATGCACAGCTGTTTCATAACTATTGTAACCTTTATTTAGATCATTAGACGGTAATGAGTCATCATAGGGGTTATCATCGTTGTAAAAGCCTTTGTTCGTTCCTTGATTATTCGTCTCTTTGGTCAAACCTTTCGTACCTACCGCGCTGCTATCCATCATTAATGCAACATAAGCATTCTGATTTGTAATCATAACTAAGGCCGTATTAACCCCGTCCATGGTATTAAGCTGGTCTGAGAGATACTGACTGTATTCCAGCTTCGTGTTGTTATGCGTAACAGGGCCGGAGAGTTGTTGTACTTGATAGGCACGGTCCATCGCGTCTCCCTTTTCGACATTAGCGCCAAAATTCGAGCTAGTAGAGTTATCTGGATTGCCTCTGTACTCTTTACCGCTAGAACCACATGCGGATAATGTGAGCAGGAGGAATATGATTCCACAAATCGGAAAACCTAACTTCCTGAACATAATTAACAGACCTCCCAATGCGATTTAATGTCTATAGGATGAGATGTTTCTGTCGAATTATTCGTGTTCACAAATAAAGGCTTTTATGCATAAAGAGGTGGGTGTATGGAAATAACCATGAAGGGAAATATATCGCTACAGACGCTGTTTAAGAACAATTTGTGAACTCTCCTACAGCGATTGACAAAAAGTTTTCACGAATTTATAGTTATTAAAGTGAATTGACATGGGCATGGCCTTCGTGGTAAAAATATTGTTTTAAAAGTGGGGTTGATACAATGAGTCAATTGAAAAAGTTCTGGCGTCTGCTACCCCTTCTAGCGGTGATGACGCTCATGCTAACTGGGTGCGGAGACCCAACCTTATCTGCTTTAGTGCCAAAAGGTCCTGTGGCGACGGAGCAGCTTTATTTAATGAAATTAAGTCTCTTTATCATGATTTTTGTCGTAATTGTCGTATTTGCGATTTATGTGTACGTTTTAGTTCGCTTTCGCAAGCGTAAAGGCGACGAAAGTATTCCGAAACAAGTCGAAGGAAGTCATGTTTTGGAGATTATCTGGACAGTAATCCCAATTCTTTTACTGTTAGTGCTTGCGGTGCCGACAGTATCCTACACGTTCAAACACTCCGAGAATTACAACAAGAACAAAGACGCTATCCATGTGAAAGTCACTGCGCATCAGTTCTGGTGGCAGTTTGAATATCCAGACCTTGGTATCGCAACAGCTCAACAGCTTGTGATTCCTAAGGACAAAATCATTGCCTTTGATGTTGTTTCTGCTGACGTTGCTCATGCTTTCTGGGTACCATCTCTAGGTGGTAAAGTTGATACGAACCCAGGTATCCGTAATACGCTTTACTTGCAAGCAGATGAAATTGCAACGTTCCAAGGTAGATGTACAGAGCTTTGTGGAGCTTCACATGCTTTGATGAACTTTACCGTTGCGGCTAAGTCTGAAGCAGACTTTAATGCTTGGGTTGCGAAAATGAAAGCTCCTTCTACCGTACCAGCATCTGCTCAAAAGGGTGAAGAGCTTTTCAAAGAAAACTGTATGTCTTGTCATGCTGTTAACGCAAGCGGTCCAGGGGTTGCTCCTAACCTTAAAGGCTTCGCAGATCGCGATACACTTGCAGGTATCCTAGAGAAGACGCCTGAGAACTTAGCATCGTGGATACATAATCCGCAAGAACTGAAACCGGGTAACAAAATGCCAGCTTTCGGTAAAGAAGCAAACGGTAAATTAGATGACACTCAAATTAAAGATATTGTTACGTACTTACAAACATTGAAATAAACTCTTGATGTAAAGGAGGTTCATACGTTGGCTCACTCTCATCCAGTAAAAAAACATACCGGGCTTATGGATTGGCTTACTACCGTCGATCATAAGAAAATCGGTATCCTGTATTTACTAGCGGGCGGCTTCTTCTTCCTCGTAGGGGGACTTGAAGCGATCTTGATTCGGATACAACTCGCTTATCCAGATCAACAAATTTTTGTTGGAGATTCATTTAACCAATTAACAACGATGCACGGAACAACGATGATTTTCTTTGCGGCCATGCCGGTTATCTTCGCTTTCATGAATGCCATCGTTCCTCTACAAATTGGTGCAAGGGACGTTGCGTTCCCGTTCGTTAACTCGCTTGGTTTCTGGTTATTCTTCGCCGGCGGCGTGCTAATGAACACTAGTTGGTTCTTAGGTGGAGCTCCAGATGCGGGTTGGACAGGATACGCACCTTTATCCTCGATCACTGATTCAAACTGGGGGGCAACTCTTGAAGGCAACTTGCAAGGAACGGACTTCTACGTTCTTGGTTTGCAAATTGCAGGTATCGGTACGCTAATCGGGGGGATTAACTTCCTCGTAACGATTATCAACATGCGTGCTCCTGGGCTTACATACATGCGTTTACCAATGTTTACTTGGTCTGCTTTTGTAACTTCAGGTCTAATTGTTCTTGCTTTCCCTGCAATCACGGTTGCATTGGTTGAGCTAATGTTTGACCGCGTCTTCGGTGGTGCATTCTTCGATGCAGCCAGAGGCGGTAACAATGTGCTTTGGGAACACTTGTTCTGGATTTTCGGGCATCCCGAAGTTTACATTTTGATTCTTCCAGCTTTCGGTATTATTTCTGAGATTGTTTCTACTTTTTCGAAAAAACGTCTGTTCGGATACAGCTCCATGGTATTTGCAACAGTGCTAATTGGTTTCTTAGGCTTCATGGTTTGGGTTCACCATATGTTTACAGCAGGTCTAGGCCCAGTAGCGAACTCGATCTTCGCGATTGCTACGATGGCGATTGCTGTTCCAACGGGTGTGAAAATCTTCAACTGGTTGTTCACACTTTGGGGTGGTCAAATCCGCTTCACAACTGCGAATATCTTCGCAACAGCGTTTATTCCAACATTCGTTATGGGTGGAACTACAGGGGTTATGCTTGCGATTCCAGCGGCTGACTTCCAGTACCACGATACGTACTTCGTAGTAGCGCATTTCCATTATGTTATCGTTGGTGGTCTAGTACTTGGTTTGTTCGCAGGTCTTTACTACTGGTGGCCGAAAATGTTCGGTCGTATGCTAAGTGAAGGCTTAGGTAAATTGCATTTCTGGTTGTTCTTCATCGGTTTCCATTTGACATTCTTCCCGCAACATTTCTTGGGACTAATGGGGATGCCGCGACGCGTCTTTACGTATCAGCCAGGATACCAACTTGAAGTCGGTAACTTAGTTTCAACAGTTGGTGCATTCTTAATGGGTATTGGTACGTTGGTGTTCCTCATCAACATTATCACTACAGCAAGAAAACCTATGACAGCTCCTGCAGATCCGTGGGATGGACGCTCCTTGGAGTGGACAATTCCATCACCTGCACCTGAGTACAACTTCAAACAAACTCCGCTTGTTCGCGGTTTAGATGCTTTCTGGAAAGAAAAAATGGCTGGTAACAAGCAAATGACACCAGCTGAACCAATTGGTTCGATCCACATGCCTTCGGCATCGATCTTGCCGCTTGTGATGTCTGTTGGTTTGTTCATCGCTGGTTTTGGTTTTATGTACAAAAACTACTATGTAGCTGCTGCAGGTATCGTAGTTACTTTCATTGCCATGTTCTTGCGTTCCGTATATGACGACCACGGTTGGCATATTGAACCAGAAGAACTTGAAGACGATCATAAGGGGGTAAAGGCATGAGTAGTCATCACACGGGCGCACTGCCTGCTAATCCGGAAACGGCTACCCTCGAAGGGAAAAATAAAGTTCTTGGCTTCTGGCTTTTCCTTGGTGCAGAGGTTGTATTGTTCGGTTGCTTATTCGCAACTTACATTGCCCTTCGGAACTCAGTTCCGGATGGCCCAACAGCTGAAGAGCTTTTCAAGCTCAAAACAGTTGGTTGGTCAACGTTTATTCTCTTAACGAGCAGTTTGACGAGTGTATTCGCAATTATTGCGATGCACCGTCAAAAAGTAGGTCAATTGCTAGCTTGGTTGGCAGTAACTGTTTTGTTCGGTCTTTCGTTCTTAGGAATGGAGATCTACGAGTTTTACGAGTATGTGCATGAAGGACACAAGTTTACAACAAGTGCTTTCTCCACCTCGTTCTATACGTTGGTTGGTTTCCACGGTGCTCACGTAGCATTCGGTGTTTGCTGGATTACACTGTTGATTTTCCAAGGACTTAAGAAAGGTCTTACAGTCGTTACGGCTCCTAAGTTTTATGTCGCATCCCTGTACTGGCACTTTATCGACTTAGTCTGGGTATTTATCTTCACAGTTGTTTATCTGATGGGGAAGGTGGGTCACTAAATGAGCAGCAATTCTCATGATACACACGCACCTAGCAAGCGGGTTAAGCACGATTCACCCGTAAATCACTATTTGACTTACATTATCTCGATTCTACTCACGATGTTGGCATTCGCTGTCGTACTCTACGGAGATTTGGATCGTTCGTTTATCTTGATTTTCATCGTATCCCTCGGGATCGTGCAGGCACTCGTTCAGTTACTTTTCTGGATGCATGCCAAAGAGAGAGGACATTTGTTCCCTCTAATCTTTATCTTTGCAGGAGCGTTCGTTGCTCTTACTGGCGTAATCATGGCCGTATATTGGGTTTGGTGGTAAAAAAGGAAGAAGAGGCAACTTTGTCTAGACAAAGTGCCTCCTCTTTTTTTAAGTAGAGTTATTCGGAAGTAGTCAGCTTGAAAGGAGATAGATGCAGGTATGAGTCAGATTGGTGGTTTTTTTGATTTGTGGAATCCTGTTTTATTGTTGATCGTCATCGTAATCGGATATAGTTATGGTCGCTTTGTCGTGAAAGGGAATGGGAGCGCTGCGAAATCAGAGCCAATTTCGATCTCACAGCAGCTTCTCTTCTATGCGGGGCTAATCTTATTCTATATTGGGCAAGGAAGTCCAATTAACTACATAGGGCATCACTACTTGTTCAGTATGCACATGCTGCAACAAACGATTCTTTACTTGATTGTACCGATCTTCATTTGGCTAGGAACACCGGCTTGGTTGGTTCGTGCTTGCATGAAAAATATCGTGTTTCGCAGTCTATTTTCCTTCTTCACTCGGCCTCTGATCGCATTGTTCATGTTCAATATGCTATTCTCCATCTACCATATGCCGTTTATTATGGATTATCTGATGAAGAATGATGTACCGCTTCTTGCTTATCATACGTTGCTCTTAGTGACAGCCTTTATTATGTGGTTTCCGGTATTCTGTCCGCTTCCTGAGCTGAATCGCTTGAACGATTTGAAGAAGATGGCGTATATTTTCGGAAATGGTGTGTTGTTGACACCCGCATGTGCGCTTATCATTTTTGCGGATTCAATTATCTACGATATGTATGACAACGTCACTGTTCCGTTTGCTCATTTGTCACCGCTCGATGATCAACAGCTCGGTGGTGTAATCATGAAGATATTGCAAGAAATTATCTATGGAGCTACTTTAGCTTATATTTTCTTCCGCTGGTATCGCCGAGAGCGCAAGGATGAGGATGAATTGGATCCTATTCCATCACAAGATAGCTTGAATAATCAAGGCGGGAACTGGAATCGCGCTTAGAGAGAGGATTAGAAAGATGCACATATTACCTACGATTTCTACGATGTTTATTGTGATTAGTGCCATTTTTGTTGGATTCGGATGGTATCATATCGTCAAAGGTAACCGGGATACGCATGAAAAGCTGATGGTTCTAGGCGCTATTTTCGCTTTAGCCTTTTTCATCATCTACATGTCCCGAACCTTATTTGAAGGAAATACGGCATTTGGTGGGCCGGAGAGCTTAAAATTGCCTTATCATTTGTTCTTGTTCTTCCATATTACCTTGGCTACAATAGGCGGCATTCTTGGCCTCGTCACGCTATGGTTCGCTTACAAAAAGAAATTCCTAAAACATAAGAAAATCGGTAAAGTTGCAGCGATTGTATGGCTGCTAACAGCGCCAACAGGCGTAATGGTTTATGTATTGTTGTATGTCTTGTATCCCGGCGGAACAACAAAGCCAGTCATTGATGCCATTTTCGGTTTGTAAAAGGTAACAAATAGCACGGAATGATGTGAAAGATCATCATTCCGTGCTATTTTTTTGTCTAAATTGGGGCTGATTTTGTGATTTCGCCTATTGGATTGCAGAAATCAACAATTTGACATGACGAAAAGACCATGCCATTCTTCATATTGCTCATAGGTTAATCCGATGGATTCCACTACGCTTAAGGAAGAGATGCATCTCACCATAACATGTAGTGGAGGGTCAACGAATGAAGAAAATTTTAGCTTCAACCATGATTGTCATGATGATGGGTACAGCCATTGCCTGTTCCTCGAAGACGGAAACAACGACAACAACGAGTGAGTCACAATCACCAGCTACAACTACCGCGACGACATATCCGATGACTACGGATAAAACACTGACCTATTGGGGTGAGTTGAACGGGAATTTAACAGGTGTGAAAACGACACATGCCGATGTGCCCTTTTTCCAAGAATGGCAGAAGAAAACCGGAGTTCCGCTGAAATTCTTAGCGCCTCCGACAGGACAAGCCAAAGAAGCGCTAAACGTGATGCTCGCGTCCGGCGATTTGCCAGATATGATCGAATACAACTTTCTGAGTGATTTCCCAGGTGGACCTGAGAAAGCCATTAAAGATGGTTACATTTTGAAATTGAATGATCTGATTGATAAATACGCGCCTAACCTGAAGAAATACCTCAAAGAGCATCCAGATGTCGACAAAATGGTGAAAACGGATAACGGAAGTTACTATGCCTTCCCTTTCATTCGTGGAGATGAATACTTGCAGGTTTTCCAAGGCCCGATGATTCGTAAAGACTGGTTAGATGAGTTAGGACTTCCTGTACCTGAAACGATTGATGACTGGACAACGACATTGAAGGCGTTTAAAGAGAAGAAAGGTGCAGCCGCGCCATTATCCTTTATCAGCAAACCAAGATTTTTCAATGAATCGTACAACGGTGCATTCTTAGGCGCATTTGGCGTGAACCGTGGATTCTATTTGGATAATGGGAAAATCAAATTCGGACCGTCGGAAAGCGGCTTCAAAGAGTACTTGAAGACGTTCCACCAATGGTTTCAAGATGGCTTGCTAGACAAGAACATTGCTACAGTGGATACGAAAGCCTTGGATGGCAGCTTCGCAACGGGAGCGACAGGGGCAAGTATTGGTAACGCAGGCGGTGGAATAGGCAAATGGCAGCCACTGATCCAGGCTAAAGATCCTAAAGCACAGCTGGTAGCAGCGCCATATCCGGTACTCAAGAAAGGCGATACGCCGAAATTTGGTCAAAAGGATAACCCGTATTCCTCTGGAGGGATTGTTGCGGTAACGGCGAAGTCCAAGAATCCAGAATTAGCTGTGAAGATGCTGGATTATGGGTACAGTGAAGCTGGTCACATGTTCTTCAACTTCGGAACAGAAGGTGTTAGCTACTCGATGGTGGATGGCTATCCGAAATATACGGATTTGCTGATGAAAAATCCAGATAAGTTAGCACCTGCACAAGCGATGTCCATGTATATTCGCGGCAGCTACAACGGTCCATTTATCCAAGACAAGCGTTATGCGGAGCAATTCTTTGTACTGCCAACCCAACGCGATGCCATCAATGTGTGGAAGAAAACCGATACCGCCAAATACAGCTTGCCACCATTAACACCAACGCCAGAGGAAAGCTCTGAATATGCGAAAATCATGGGCGATATGAACACGTTGGTGGATGAAATGACGCTGAAAATCATTTTGGGCAACGAGCCTGTAGATGGCTTTGAGAAGTATGTGGATAAAATGAAGTCCCTAAATTTAAGCCGCGCTATCGAGATTCAGCAAGCAGCACTTGATCGCTATAACAAGCGATAAGTTTCATTAAGCAGGAAGAGGCGGGGGATCTAAGATCTCCCTTCTCTATAAGTAAACTGGTGAGAGGGTGAGGATGGAGATGGCGAATACACAGCCACTGGAAAGTGTAACGCTTACGAAGCAACGAACGGGGACAAATAGATATATCCGTGATTTTATGGCCAACAAGTACTTGTACCTCATGATGGTACCCGTGCTCGCTTATTACTTGATTTTCCATTATGCACCGATGTATGGAGCCTTAATTGCCTTTAAAGAGTATTCACCTATGAAGGGAATTCTTGGCAGTGATTGGGTAGGTTTTAAGCATTTTCATGACTTTTTCAGCTCTTTTTATTTTTGGCGCATATTGAAAAATACGCTGGTCATCAGCTTGTACTCATTGATATTTGAGTTTCCTGCTCCGATTATTTTGGCCCTCTTGATTAATGAGGTACGAAGTAAGACTTTCAAGCGAGTTGCACAAACGATTACGTATATGCCGTATTTTATATCGCTTGTCGTCATTTGCGGGATTATTACGGACTTTACGAATGCAGATGGTGTCATTAACAATATCGCGATGTCTTTCGGATATGATGGGCAAGCGATGCTGCAGAAAGCAGAGTTGTTCCGACCGATCTACATTTTATCCGAGATTTGGCAACGAATTGGATGGGAATCTATTATTTATATTGCAGCGTTAATGAGCATTGATACGGAACAGTATGAAGCTGCACGTATGGATGGCGCAAGTCGCTGGAAACAAATGATGTATATCACATTGCCAGGTATCATGCCGACGATTGCGATTATGTTTATTTTGCGTATGGGTAATCTGCTGAACGTAGGCTTTGAGAAAATCATTCTGCTCTATAATCCTGTCAGTTATGAAACGGCTGACGTGATTTCCTCTTTCGTCTACCGTAAAGGGTTGCTGGAGTTTGGGTGGAGCTACAGCTCAGCGGTTGGCTTATTTAATTCCGTTATCAATCTAATCCTACTCATTACAGCGAATTACATTAGTCGTAAAGTAAATGAAAGCAGCTTATGGTGAGGTGATGTTGATGAGAAAAGGACCTAGTTTCGTAGAAAGACTATTCGATGTTGCTATTCATTTGATTTTGACCCTACTTGTTGTGGTTACGTTGTACCCTTTACTTTACGTTCTATTTGCTTCGTTCAGTAATGCGAGTGAATTAGTTGCGCACAAAGGGATATTATATAAATCACTTGGCTTTAGTTGGGAAGCCTATAAAGGGGTTATGAAGAACCCCGGAATTCTCATCGGCTACCGAAACACCATGTTTATCGTGGTCGCTGGTGTTATTGTCAACCTCTTGATGACAGCGTTAGGCGCATACGTGCTCTCTCGTAAAAATGTGATCTGGAATAAGGCATTCATGATCATTATCGTGATCACGATGTTCTTCCACGGGGGCTTAATTCCGCTCTATTTGATCGTCAAAAATGTAGGCTTGCTCGACACCCTATGGGCGACGATTATTCCATTCTCGATCTCCACATTTAATTTGATTATTATGCGAACAGCATTTATGGCGATACCGGACAGCTTAGAGGAGTCGGCCAAAATCGATGGGGCCAATCACTTTACGATTTTGTTCCGAATCATCATCCCGCTGTCCATGCCCGTCATTGCCGTCATGATTCTGTACTATGCGGTAGATAAATGGAATGGTTGGTTCTATGCATCGATCTTTATTAAAAACCGAGACCTCTTCCCTCTACAGCTGGTTCTCAGGGAAATTTTAATATCCAACTCAACAGATGGCATGTCCGTGGGAGCTGATGCGGGTGATCGTTTCCAGATCGGAGAAACCATCAAATATGCGACGATCGTCGTGGCGACATTGCCAATTCTATGTGTCTATCCATTTGTACAACGTTTCTTTGTCAAAGGGGTTATGGTAGGTTCCCTGAAGGGATAGACCATGGAAATAGGGACCTAGTAGCGCTTTTATCAATCGGATTTGTCATTTTGGACATTCCTCCCCTTGCGAACAGAGGTATAATAGAGTGAAGGAGACAATCCCTTCAGAGGAATTTTCAAGGTGCGCAGCGGGAGGAGATCCAAGTGAAGCTTCGATTTTTTTGGCCCAAAAGAAAAAGTATTATATTTACCTGGTTGTTATCCTACAGTGCCGTGTTATTCGTGCCTATGCTGATGAGCATCCTCATATACTCGCAGTCTAGTCATGCATTAAAAAGTGAAATTCATCGTGCGAATGATTCCTTATTGAAACAAGTCCGTTACACGATCGACACGCAATTCGATTTGATGAAACGGTTGAATATGGAAATTACTTGGAATGCTAAGTTACAAAGTCTGATGTACTCCAATATGCGAACCAATGATGATCAATATCTGGCTTTTCAATTAGTGAAAGAGTTTCGGATGTACCAAACCTCGTATGCGACAATCGATGAATTCTATGTGACTTGGGATCAGGAGGCTTCGATTCTTCGCCCAGGAAATATGCGAGATCTGCATACAGCGTTTGATACCATTCACAATACAGGTACCATCAGGTATGAACAATGGCTAGATACGATCCACCAAGCTACGAATAACCAATTTCTGATCCTTCCCCGCGTAGATGCAGGTCCATCTGCCTCCTCCATCGCGTACGTCACACACTTGCCCAAGGATCTGAATGGTAAGCAGACAGGTACTGTCGTTGTGATGGCTGATAGGGAACGATTCGAGAAGGCAATCGAAAGCATTTCAGGGTTTAGCGGAGGGCAAATCGTCATCCTTAATCATGACAATCAAGTTCTACTCTCCAATGTCCCTGTGACGGTGAATAAGAATCTCATTTTGGAGCAATTGCAAGATGAGGATAACGTGACTTACAAACCTTCACAAGATGGAGAATCAGAGCTTTTCTATATTCAATCGGCTGTTTCTGATTTGAAATATGTGCTGATCATTCCAAGCCGTATATATTGGGAAAAAGCGGAGTATGTCCGCAAGTTTACTTATATCAGCATACTAATTAGCTTATTTGGTGCAGCGGTGCTAACTTGGTTCTTTCTACGTCGTAATTACTCACCGATTCAACGTTTGGTTCAATCGATTTCTGATAAAAATGCCTTCGAAGAACGTGCTGATGGAAATGAACTGCATTTCATTCAGAAAGTGATCTCGCATACGCGAAATGAGAAGGATCAAATCGCGATGCAGCTGCAATCTCACCATCATGTGCTCCGTTCGAACATGTTGAATCGGTTGTTAAAGGGGCGAATTGATTCTCTCGTTTCGTATGAGGAAGCGTTCAAGACCTTTCATATGGATTTGATATCGAATCATTTCGCAGTTATCCTGTTTGCGGTTGAGAATTCCGATAGTATATCTACGAATTTACCAGGTATGGACATTAGTGAACGCAGAAAATTGATGCAGTTCATTATCACGAATGTCGTTGAAGAACTCGTCGGTCATCGCCAACATGCTGGTTATGTAGCTGAGATCGACGACATGATGGTGTGTTTGGTGAACTTCGCAGAAACGGATGCGGCAGAGCGGAAACTTGATCTGGATTGGATTGCTGCAGAAGCGCAGCGATTCCTGACAAGGTTCCATATGGATTTAACAATCTCCATTAGCGGTGTTCATCCTTCTCTGATTGGCGTTGCCGAGGCTTATAGTGAAGCTTTGGACGCGATGGAATATAAGATGGTCAGAGGGAAGAGAGAGATCATCACTTACGATGAGATCCGAATCGACACGGCCGATAAGCTGCAACTGGGTTACTATTATCCGCTCCAAGTAGAGCAGCAAATTATTAATCTCATCAAAACGGGAGATATTGAGCAAGCCTCGGCTAGCATGAACGAGATCATGGGACGTAATTTCGATAAGCCACTGGTGTCGCTTACTCTGGCTAGATGTCTCATCTTCAATCTCGTAGGTACGATGGTGAAAGCGATGAATGAGCTGGGGGACGGGACTACACAGCCTTGGCTAGGGGATAACCCGTTATGGATGGATAAAATCATTGCCTGCGATACCATTCTGGAAATGCAGCAAGAGCTGCAGCTGTTACTCAGAGAGGTATGTGCGTTTGCCGCTTCAAAAATAGAAGCGAACCAGACGAAAGAACGGACGGAAACCTTGCGTGAGCTCATCGCGAAAGTTATGCAATATATCGAGGAGCACTATCAAGATGCTAATTTGAATGTGAATACGATAGGTGAAAACTTTGCCTTAAGAGGCAGCTACGTATCCAAGTTATTCAAGGATCAGACAGGTGAGGGTTTGCTCGACTACATCACGAAATACCGCATTCAACAAGCGAAGAAGATGATCAGCTATAAGCAAGATTCAATCTCGGAGATTGCGCGGCTCGTTGGCTATAATGAAGTAGCTACCTTTATTCGTGTGTTCAAGAAATACGAGGGAATAACGCCTGGGAAATATAAGGAAATGAACTGATGAGGATAGGATGATAAACAGATGCATGCGGGGAGGAGAACAGAATGAGCAGACGAGCTAGCAGCAAGACGCTATTACTTCTAGGTATAATCACCCTTGGGCTGACAGCATGCTCATCTGAGAGCCCGACGCCGCTTACGACACCGTCAGGGCAGCCTACAGCTACGGTTAAGGATAAGGAGCAGTCTGAGCCTGCAGCTACGAAGCTGACCTATTGGTCAGAGTTGAATGGGAATGCCGCGAGTGTGAAAGCGAAATTCAAGGATATTCCCTTTTTCCAAGAATGGCAGAAGAGGACTGGAGTCCAACTTTCCTTCATACAGCCGTCTGCGAATCAAGCCAAGGAAGCGATGAATGTCTTATTAGCCTCTGGCGACCTGCCTGATATGATGGAGTACGAGTGGGACAGCTTCCCTGGCGGACCTGAAAAGGCGATCAAAGATGGCTATATTTTGAGATTAAATGAGGTCATTGATAAGTATGCGCCTAATCTGAAGCAATACTTAAAGGAGCATCCCGAAATCGATAAGCAAATTCGGACCGATGACGGCAGCTATTACGTTTTCCCGTTCATCCGTGGTGATGATAAGCTTCGTACGTATCAAGGGCCCATTATCCGACAGGATTGGCTTAACGAGCTTGGACTAGAGGTTCCAACCACGATAGAGGAATGGCATACGGTGCTTAAGGCATTCAAGGAGAAGAAAGGAATCGCAGCTCCTTTGACATTTCTAGGCGTGCCGAATCCGCTGTTCGGGATTGAAGGGGGCGCTTTTGTAGGCGCTTATGGGATTCGCAAAGGCTTCTATCAAGATCATGGTGAGGTCAAGTTTGGTCCCATGGAGAAGGGCTACCAAGATTTCTTGGCGACTTTCCGAGGGTGGTATGAGGAAGGATTAATTGATAAGAATATCGCTTCCGTGGATACCAAGACAATGGACTCGAATATGGTAACGGGGCGAAGTGGTGCAACGATTTGGAATGCGGGTGCAGGGATTGGGAAATGGCAGCCGCTTGTCGAGGAGAAAATCAAATCTGCTTTATTTACTGCTGCCCCTTACCCCGTCTTGCATAAAGGCGATAAGCCTAAATTCGGGCAGAAAAGCTACGCTTATGTAGGCACCGGTGGGGTAGCTATTTCAAGTAATAGTCAACATGCGGCAGAGGCTGCGAAGTTGCTTGATTACGGCTATAGTGATGAAGGTCATATGCTCTTTAATTTCGGGATTGAAGGAATTAGCTACATGTTGAAAGACGGCTACCCGACATATACGGATTGGATCCTGCGAAATCCAGACAAGTTGGCACCTTCGCAAGCCTTGTCGATGTATACGAGAGCAAGCTATTTTGGGCCATTTGTTCAGGATGCACGGTATGTAGAGCAATATTACACCTTGCCTGAGCAAAGAAAAGCCATTGGCATCTGGGCGGATACACAAGTTGAATCGTACACGTTACCGCAAATTCCGAAGACGGAGCTTGAGAGTGCTGAATTTTCTTCCATTATGATGGATGTGATGACACTCGTCGATGAGATGTCTCTGAAGATTATTCTCGGTGTCGAGCCGCTGGATGAGTTCGATAGCTACGTTAGTAAAATGAAAGCATCCAAAATCGATCGGGCAATTGAAATCCAGAAGTTAGCGTTGAATCGCTATGAGAAGCGTTGATGGCTTCTCTTTTTTTATTTTGTGCAAAGAAATTCATTATTTTTCCACTTTCATGTAAAATAGTAAGCGCAAGCAATTCGTGAGGGAAGGCAGGCTCAAGTGATGACATACCCTTTAGTTGTACAAGACGTATCGAAACAGTACGGGGATAAAACCGCCGTGAATCGCATTGGGCTGCAAGTAAAGCAGGGAGAAATTTATGGCTTGTTAGGCGCAAACGGAGCTGGCAAAACGACAACGATGCGGATGGTACTCGGACTCATATACCCAGATGAAGGAAATATACAATGGAACGGACAGGGGTATCGGGAAGAACTACGAAGCTTAATGGGCTATTTGCCTGAAGAGCGTGGCCTGTATCCCAAAGTGAAAATTAGTGATCAGATCGTTTACTTAGCCGAGCTTCGGGGAATGAAACGTAGTGAAGCGGATCGCAGTTTGAAGATGTGGTTGGAACGGTTCGAGGTTCCGGATTATTACAACCGTAAGGTTGAGGAGTTGTCCAAAGGGAACCAGCAGAAGATTCAATTTATTGCCGCGGTTATTCACAATCCGGATATCCTAATTCTGGATGAAGCTTTTAGTGGACTGGATCCAGTGAATGTAGAACTGCTGAAGAAAACGGTGAAAAGCCTGCGCGACGAGGGAAAAACGATTTTATTTTCCAGCCATCGGATGGATCATGTGGAGGAGCTCTGTGAGAATATCTGCATTTTACATCGCTCGAACACCATTCTTCAAGGCAGTCTGAAGGATATTAAGGCGAGTTTTCCGAAGGAAAGAGTCATTCTGGAGACAGAGACGAGCTTAGCGGGGCTGGAGGAGCTTCCAGGCGTGACCTCGGTGAACAAAGGGCATAACAGGTATGAGCTTCGCATCGCCCATCCAGAAGCCGCGCAGGGCATTCTCCATTTTGCCATGGAACGGTCATCTGTTCAGCGGTTTCAAATCATGGAGCCAACCCTGAATGAAATATTTATCCAGAAGGTGGGGAACAGCCATGAATAGGATATTAACGGTAATCAAATTTACCTATATGACGCGTTTCCGAATGAAATCCTTCCGCATTATGACGCTGATATTGATGATTGTATTATCTGTCTTGTTTCATCTTCCCGCCATTATCAGTCAATTATCTTCAGATGAACCTACCAAAATTGGCGTTTTCGGAACAAGTCAAACTAGCATAGCTGGCAAACTGACCGACTTTTACATTAATCAACCGAAACCAGATATTCTCATTGTGCCACTGCCGGATGGAGGAAGCGCAGCAGCGAATGAAGCCTATGGGAAGCAGCAAATCGCGGATAAGAAGATTAAAGGCTTCTTGGAGATTGCCGATGCGAAGCAAGGCGGATTTCCGAAGTTGATCTATAAATCCAAGGGTACCATGGAGTTCTCGGTGAAAAATAAGCTCCAAACGACGCTTCATCTCATCAAAACGGATATCGTCTTGCAAGGTGCGGGCCTGTCGGATGCCGTAAAAACGGATCTTCAAACGCCAGTATCCTTGGAGACCGTGCAAATTTCAACCTCAGATCAAGCAGCCGCAGGTAAAACAGAGTCGCAAATCGCGATTTCTTATGCACTCGTGTATGTCATGTTATTTCTCTTATACATGGGCGTAATTGGCTTCGGAAACTTGGTGGCTACAGAAATTACAGCGGAGAAGAGCACGCGTGTCATGGAATTGCTAATAACAAGTGTCTCACCGCTTAAGCAGATGTTTGGCAAAATTATCGGGATTTGCTTGCTTGCTTTAACGCAAATTGGGCTGTTGATTGCGGTAGGTGCCGTTAATCTAAGCTTGAGTGGCAGCTCATCTATGATTGCTGATTTGCACTTAAGTTGGCATGATTTGCAGCTATCGCTCATTGTGTATTTCTTGATCTTTTATTTGCTCGGCTTCTTCATCTACGCCACTGTCTTCGCAGCTGTAGGCTCGCTTGTGAGTCGAACAGAGGATGTGGGGCAAGCGATTATGCCAGTTACCCTCGTCATTGTAGCGGCCTTCATGATCGCGATCTTCGGGCTGAACCAGCCGAATGCGGGCTTCGTGGTCACGATGTCCTTCGTGCCTTTCTTCTCACCGCTCATCATGTTCTTGCGGATTGGGATGAGTACGCCGCCTTTCTGGCAAATCGCGATCTCGATTGCGATTCAGTTGTTGTCGATCGGCGCGATGGCTTGGCTTGCGGCGAAGATCTACCGCACCGGCGTGCTGATGTACGGCAAGCGGCCTACGTTAAAGGAGCTGCGCAAAGCGATGCGGGCTTATCGGTAGGGTTGAGAATTCAAAAAAGCGACCTTTAGCCAATATGGCTAGAGATCGCTTTTTTTGTTTTAAAGAGAAAGCTTCAACAGCATCGACGCATGCGGCTCAAGTGTAAAAGAAAGCTCATGTGGCGTACCGAGTTCTTCGCGATTCCACAGGTCACGCACACTTCCGATTGCAGGAGCACCAAGTTGCGATGAAGTTACTTGAACGGTCTGGATGTCGTCACCAGCATTAAACAGAGCGACATAACGGACGCCATCGGTCAACTCCGAAGTCCACACAATCCGCTCTTCCTCCCGGTACAATTGACGGGCATCTCGCCCGTTACGAAGGACATCCAGCACTTCTTCATTCGTGAGTAGGGACAATGTCCACTCATCATTGTCTCTTAACTCTCCTCCAAACATAAGAGGCGAGCGGAAAATCGCCCAAAGTGTCATCATTGTTTTCTGCTCGTCTCTTGTGAATCGCGTCCAGCGGTCGCTTGCCCCGCCGTCGACGGAACGAATGCCGATGTGGCCGAGAGGCAGCATATCGCAATCCGGCCAACTTCCTGAGCCGACATGCGATGCCCATTTCTCACACCGTTCGAACATGCCATAGAGCAGCCGCCAGATGTCCCAGAAATCATCGGTCATACGCCAGAGGTTGGCATTTGCCTTCAACTCTTCAGCGAACTCGAGCGGTGCCGGACCTGGAGAAAGGCTCAGCACCATTGGACGTCCACACGTATCAATTGCCTTTCGAATAAGTTGAATTTCGTCTAGTTGAATACCGTAGAGAAGCGAATCGGCGATATCATCGACTTTGACATAGTCGACACCCCATGAGGCGTACAGCTGAAATAAGGAGTCATAATAGGCCTGTGCGCCTTCCTTTGATGGATCGACGCCGTACATATCTGTATTCCACTTGCAGATCGCACCATTCCACGTTTTGGCAATGGACCGTGCGCTTGCGTTTGTCCCTAGTATCGGTGTATTAGCATGAACCGCTTGTCGTGGGATACCTCGCATGATATGAATACCAAACTTCAATCCCAGGCTGTGAACATAATCAGCCAAGGGCTTGAAACCTTGTCCATCTGTAGCGGATGGAAAACGGTTTGCAGCCGGTATGAGACGGGAAAAAGCATCCATCTCAAGGGGGACATAAGGACGGTAAGCCGAAGAAATGGCTCCAGGTTCGTACCATTGTATATCGACAACAACATATTCCCAGCCGTAAGGTTTTAGATGTTCAGCCATATATTGCGCGTTCCCACGTACTTCTTCTTCATTGACGGCTGCGCCATAACAGTCCCAGCTATTCCAGCCGAGCGGGGGTGTGGCGGCCCATTGGTGATGAATGCTCATTACATGAACTCGTCCCTTCTCGTTTAAAGTAATAGCCATATAATAAGACGAAGTTGTTAGGGAAGCTAGCGCAATGTTTTGCTGTCACATGTAAAATATTGCGGTATGTAACTAGTCAAACATGATCTGATCGATTGAAAGAAGTTCTTTTCCTTCACGAAACCTACTTGGTGAGTAGCCAGTCCAACTGCGGAATACTTTGCTAAAATAGCTGCCATTTTGGTAGCCGACCTCTCTAGCAATCTCTTCAACGGTCAATGAGCTGCTCCGAAGTAATTTCACGGCTAATTCGATTCGGAGCTTAGAGGTATAGGCCATCGGTGAGAAGTTAGTCGCTTGATGGAAGGTACGTGCCAGATGGTATTTTGAGCTGCCAGCTGCTTCTGCGATTTGGTCAAGTCCTTCCAGAATTCGGAAGTTAACCTCCATATAATCAGCTGCCCGACGAACGATCTCTGGCCAAGTACTTCGGTCCTGGCGCTGCGCACTGCTGCTTCGAAGGAGCTCCATCATGAAGCTATAAACAAGGGAGGATGCGTAATAGCCGTCTTTTATTGCTCCAATTCGGGCTTCTGAGTAGATAGTCTCGAGCCGACGAATGACTAAGCTGCGGGGTTCGAACTGCGGCAGGGGTCCAAGCTCCTGAAGTATTCCCTGCCACAGATGCTGCAAATGGCTCTGCCTAAATAAAGCGAAATAGAACGTCCAATGCGAGCTGTCTTCAGGTAAGTAGTAGCGATGTGTGCCGGGTATTTCAACTAAAAAGGAAGTTCCCTTTGGCACATCGTGATGATGTCCATCTAGCTCGATCTTCCCTCTTCCAGAAATCGTATATTGGAATAAATATAAGGGCCCGTCAATTCGTTTCATACCGTCCCAGTCATATTCTTGCTGTCGAATATCCTGAAATCCGACGGCAAATAACTGGTAAAGCGGAAGTACGGGGTTTTCTTGGAAGCGGTACCCGTAAACGCCGTAGTTGTCCTTTGCTACCATAATCGATGGTTCCCCTTGTATGAATAGTTGAATGAATTTTGGAATTCGAATACCTTTTATCAAATATTATCATGATCGTACTAGGGCTAATCTCATTTATAATTGTTCTAAATCTCAAATAGACATTGGAAAAAGCACCCGTTTGGGTGCTTTTTAGTCTCAATTATAACCGTTAATTTTAGCTAATTGCAGTCCCTACAATCCGAACGGAATATTCTGCCTCCGGAGTTTGAAGAATGAAGGTTTCACCTGTTGATTTCGATAACAATTGATTTCCAATTGGCGAAAACAGCGATATCCTATTTTGATCAGGATCTATTTCTGTTGGGAGGACCACTGTAAATACTTCATTAGATCCTTCCTCTTCGTAACAAATAGTAATGTTACTTCCTATTACTGTAACTTTGCTCAATGTTTTTACAAGATTAACATCATCAAGCTCAAGTAATCTCTCTAATATTTTTACATATTGTTTAATACTCTTATGCACTTGAATCTTCTGCTGTGAAGGATAACTGTTAAGGTACATCGTCGTTTGCTCGTCAAGAAAAACAAGCTGATCAACAAGTCGACTACGGGTAGGGTTGGACATATGACTACGGTTCATCGTAGATTCCTCCCCACATGAGTAGATTCCAATATCGATCTAATTGCCTCATTTACAAAACCTCCGGAAAATTATTTTTGTTACCACATAAGAAAGTATACGTTTCGGTTCCCGAAAACCGCTTTCTTATTGGCGATAAAACCTACCTCTAAACGCGGACGCTCATCCCTGAATGGCTTCGATAGAGGTTTTCTCAATAACTTTTTTCAATACTTCTGTAAGATTGAATAAAACAGGAATACAGCAAGAAGAACTGTAGAGATGACTGAGAGCAGTTTAAAGAAGGTCTCCATTTTAGTGTGAACACCTCGTTTACTTGGGATTACTTTCTCCCGATTTATAAACTACAAGGATTGCACTACGTTGAAAACCTACCCCGCTTGCAGATGACTTCAAGATAGATCCATAGCAAACGTTTACAATTTGTTCATCTTTCAATTCGGCTAAAAACTGATTAGCTCTTGTCTCCGCATAAGACGCATCCGTATCTAAAAACTCTTTTACCTGAATCACTTAGAATTCCTCCCTAAATTGTCGATTGACTAGCATGTACAGCAGAATTACATAAGACCTCACCCTTTCGCAAAGTAAATACGTTAGATCTACAATATCCATAAAAGTACAACAAGACATCCCGCCAAAAAAAAGCGGAACGTCTTGTTGCTTTGACCATATCACTTTATCTAATTGGTGTCAATTTGAATAAGCGGATCGAAGCTGGCCGTACGGCAGATCGCAAGGGACCGTCCATTATTTTGGCTACAGCTTCCGAGCTATCCTTAAGAGAGGAACTATAAGCTTGACTTGGAGTTAACTCCAGAGAGTAAACTAGACATGTGAGAAGTATGAACTATTGGAAAGCGAGGAGTCGTCAAATGGATTATGTGAAGCTTGGAAATACAGGTTTGGACGTGTCGCGGATCAGTCTTGGTTGCATGAGCTTTGGAGTCGCAGAACGGTGGACACATCCTTGGGTGCTGAATGAAGAGAATAGTCGGCCTATTATTAAAAAAGCACTTGAGCTTGGAATCAATTTCTTTGATACGGCGAATATTTATTCAGATGGAACAAGCGAGGAGATTGTTGGACGAGCGCTGAAGGACTATGCGAATCGTGATGAAGTTGTCCTTGCAACAAAAGTTCATTTCCGTATGCATCAAGGTCCAAATGGGGCCGGTCTTTCCCGTAAAGCCATCCTGAGTGAAATTGATAAGAGCCTTAAGCGATTGGGAACCGATTATGTTGATCTGTATCAAATCCATCGCTGGGATTATCATACGCCGATCGAAGAAACGATGGAAGCTCTGCATGATGTAGTGAAAGCGGGGAAGGCAAGATACATTGGCGCATCTGCGATGTACGCTTGGCAGTTCCTAAAGGCCCTGCATGTATCTGAGAAAAATGGCTGGTCACGATTTGTGTCGATGCAGAATCACTTAAACCTCATTTATCGTGAAGAGGAAAGGGAGATGATGCCGCTTTGCAAGGATCAGAAAATCGGCGTAATCCCATACAGTCCGCTGGCATCCGGAAGATTAACGCGTGATTGGTCGGAAACCACGCATCGTTCCGAAACGGACCAGGCTCAGCGAATGAAGTATGACGCATTTGCTAATGTGGATCGATTAATTGTAGATCGCCTTGCAGTAATCGCAGAGAAACGCGGCGTTCCTCGGGCGCAAGTCGCACTTGCCTGGTTGTTGCAGAAAGAACCTGTAACAGCTCCGATTATCGGTGTTACGAAAATGTCTCATCTGGATGATGCGGTAGACGCGCTTTCGCTTAAGCTGACGCCTGAAGAAATTTCTTCACTGGAAGAACAATATGTTCCACATCGCGTAGTTGGTGCAGTCTAAATGTTGATCGCTGAAGTAAGTGAGAAATTTGAGTTATCGCAGGATACGCTGCGTTATTATGAACGAGTCGGACTTATTCCACGGGTGAACCGCAAAAACAGCGGAATTAGGGACTATACAGAAGAAGACTGCAGGTGGGTTGAGTTTATAAAATGTATGCGAGGCGTAGGTCTACCAGTTGAAACATTGATTGACTATGTGCGACTTTTTCAACAAGGTGACGAAACGTTGGAGACTAGGAAAGAACTCTTAGTCGAGCAGCATAAAGAACTCCTAATAAGAATGGCAGATATGCAGAAAGTCCTTGAGCGACTAGAGGGTAAAATAGATAGATATGACCAGATGATCGGCACTGCTCATCAGATAACTGGATTTTCTCCTGTTAATTTCGTCGAAAGTAAGGGGAAATAAGGAATAACTGTATGTTATACAGCTATTCTCCTACAACCAGGCGACCGTCTGCCGCGGTGACCTAGGCAAACCAGTTGCGCTCCGCTCGCGGCGCAACAGAAGGAAGGGTGTCCCGAAAACTGGCCTGTTTCGGGGCTGTAACGGTGTTTTTCACCGTTACAGCGGGGAGATGGTTGGAGACTGGCCTGTTTCAGCAACGTAACGGTGTTTTTCACTGTTACAGCGGGAAGATGGTTGGAAACTGGCCTGTTTCGGCGCTGTAACGGTGTTTTTCACCGTTACAGAGGGTATGGCATTCGTAAGTGGCCGATGTCGCCCCCGCTGAAGCTAGAATGTAGGATACCTGAAGGTATCCCGCAAAAAGACAAAGGAGCTAAGCGCAAATAACATGCTTAGCTCCTTTTCCATTCTTTGAAAACAGCTGCCTATCTGCCCGGCAGCAACTGCTTAATCCAACCGCCGAAGCTCTTCGGATTCCGCGTTTGAATGAGCACGACGCCTTCGCCGCGGAAGCGGCAGACGACGCCTTCACCACTGGTAAGGCTGGAAATCCAGCCTTTTGCGGCCTTTTCAATCGTATACTGCGTATAATCCGGCCAAGCAACAAGGTGTCCGTTATCGATGAGCACTTCCTCGCCTGGTTTTAAGTTAACCGCATGAATCGCGCCATAAGAAGAAAGGAACACAGTGCCTCTACCGCTGATCTCCACGATAAAGAAACCTTCGCCGGACATGAAGCCGCTCATTAGATTCTGCATCTTCGTATTCACCTGGATACCGGAGGTGCCGGCAAGGAAGCCGTCCTTCTGCACATAGAGCTTATACGAACCGTCTAGTTCGACGGCCTCAATGTCGCCGATCACGGCAGGGGCGAGCAGGACTTCACCAGATCCACGATTGGGGGTCAATTCTTGAAAGAAGAACTTCTCTCCGCTGAGCATGCGGCCGAGTCCCTTCATGATCCCGCCATCCACCGTTCCTTTGAGCTCGATATTCGGGGACATGGAGACCATCGCACCGGCTTCTGCTTTAATGTTCTCACCAGCTTCAAGCTGCACGCGCAGCATAGGAAATGCACCTTTATATAAAATTTCGTGTTTCATCGTAACCCTCCATTTTAATTATTGTAGATGATCAAATACCCTTATTTCTCTACGCCTCTTTGGGCCGAATGGTTGCATCCAAGCTGCGATTCGCAAACACGAACACCGCGCAGATTAGCAAAATACTCATCGTGACATAGAACACGGATGTGAAGCCGTACTCAGCTGCCAAATGACTGCCGAGCAGGGGGCCGATTAGATTGCCAAGGAATAGTGAGGACGTATTGAATCCGTAAGCAGTGCCTTGAATCTCTGGAGCTGCAAGCTTCATGACCAGTGCGTTCAACGAAGGAATCATGCCACCGATGAACAGCCCGAGCAGGAATCTACCGACCAACAGCATCGTGATATTAGTGGCAAAAGCCTGCGGGATAAAGGCGACTGCCGCCATAACGAGGGCAATGACCAGCGTCATACGTTGACCGATTCGGTCACCTAGCCTTCCCAATGTAGGAGCTCCGAATAAATTGGCGATACCGGTAATCGCGACGATAAGTCCGGCAAAAAAAGCCAAGTGCGCCCCTGTGTATAAGGTCTTGGCATACACCGTTACGATCGGTTCGATGCTCATCATTCCGATCTGAGTGATCAGCGATGCGGCAAAAACAGGCAATAAGGGGCGAAACAAGCGCCACTGTGTCTTCTGTTTAACCTTTTTGTCTGAAGCGGGCTTCCGTTCCTCCTTGATGAACACCATGACGATGAGACTAGCGCATAGCATGAGTCCGCCTGTGAAGAAGAACACATGGTGGTACCCGAGAAAGCTTGCCAGCACGCCGCCAATTAATGGGCCGATGAGTGTGCCTGCAATAGCGCCAGTTTGCAGCGTTCCAAGCGACTTCCCTGAATGCTCGCGCGGTGTCAGAGAGGCTTGTAACGAAACCGCCATCGAGATGAAGCCGGAGAAGAATCCGTTCAGCAACCTCAGCGATAATAGCTGCCAGGGCGATGTGACGATGCCCATAAGTGCTGTTACGATAGCCATCCCGAATCCGGCGCGAAGCAGCATGATTTTGCGCCCGCGTCGATCTGCAATGGCTCCCCATAGCGGCTGGGTCAAAAAGGAAGTGATGAATTGGGCAGCCACGATCCAGCCTGTCCAACGGACAATATCATCAAGGTCATGAACACCTAACTCCCCGATATAGAGAGGTAAGAAAGGAAGAACCAGATTCATGCCACACGTAATGGAGAAGTTCGCGCCCCAGAGTATCCATAATGACTTTTTCCAATGTAAGGGGGTTGCCATGATGAGGACTCCTTATCCTTTTTTTCTCAGTATAGCATAAATGGATCGATCCCCAAGCATCTAGATCCCTTGTGAAAACTGCTGCCGATAGCTGCGAGGCGACATCCCTTCCAGCTTGGTAAAGCTAGCGGCGAAATAAGCAGCCTGCTCAAAACCAACTTCCTGGGCAATATGAGCAATGGGTAATTCCGTTTGCAAGAGCAACAACTTGGCGTGTCCCACTCTCAATTTCAGGAGGTAGGTGATAGGGGAGCAGCCGTACTCTTTTTGCATACAGCGAGCTATGTATACAGGATGGAAATTGAGCTCGTCCCCCAACTGTTTAGCAGAAACTGATTCACGAAAATGCTGCCTTAGGTACGAGGCCGCTTTCTCAGCGCAGGCTCTGGAGGCAGAGGCATGATCCGTTTCACCAGACGCGGCAAGCTGATGCAGGATTTCTTGGAATAGCTGTTGTTGAGCAAAACGAACACTGCTCACATGCGCACGAGGCTGAAGCTGCAAAAGCTGGTCGAAGATCTCATACATTTTCTCAGGGTGCTGCAGCGTCGTAAATTGCGGAATACGCATCGTGAAGGGTTCCACGGCGAAAGCTTCTACCGCAGCTTCTTCCGGAGCTGGATCCTCCAAGGAGACAGGAGCAACGGCAGCAGGATTAATCAACTCCCATGCACCGCCTACATGAAAATGCAGCCAATAGGTGTGAGTTATCTCGGAGCATACCTGTGTCGCGAAATGATAACGGTCAGGCCGCAAAATGACGGCTTGTCCTGACCCAACCTCGAATCTGGCATCATCCTCACCGATGTAGAAGCAGCCGGAAATGGTGATAAGAAGATCAAATACTTGGATGTTGCTACGACTGGGGTGCTGCCCTCCCTTCGGAATAGCGTTCAATCCACTCGTGATATAGTGGGGCAGAGGAGGGATTGTGATCTCAAGAAATGCCATGAAAGTCACCTGCTTTAATCCATCATAAAAGTTGGAATTGTATAAGTTTCAGTTGCGATGTTGATACATGAACTCAACTATAACAGCTATAATTTGAACTGACTACAAAGTTTCATTTTTCATAATAAATAGAGAATCATACTGGATGGTGGCGTGTACATGAAGGCTGAGAAAAATAAATATTCGTTATGGTTCCTAGCATGGCCTATATTCGTAGAATTACTGCTGCAACTGCTTTTGGGAGCTGTTGATACGCTCATGGTAAGCCGCGTTTCAGACGATGCGGTTGCGGTAGTTGGCTTAGCGAACCAGATCTTTCAAGCGGTTATGATTTTATTCATGACCGTGGCAAGTGGTGCAGGTATTCTCATAGCGCAGAAAATTGGGGCTAAGCAGCAGGAATCTGCACGAACAGTCGGAATTATGGCAGTTACGATAAGCGGACTCATTGGTGCGATTCTCAGTGTGATCCTGTACGTAGAGGCAGTTCCACTTGCGAGGCTGTTTCAATTAGAAGAGAGGTTAATCCCGCTGGCACATACCTATATTTCAATTGTTGGCAGTGGCATGGTATTGACGGCATTAACAGCTACACTCAGCACGGCGATTCGGAATACGGGAAACACGAAGGGACCGATGATTATCGCGATCGGGATGAATGTGATCCATGTTATGTTGAACTACGCTTGGATCAATGGTGCTTTCGGATTTCCACAGCTAGGCTTAACGGGGGTTGCGATCTCAACGTTACTGAGTCGGTTACTTGCGACTTGTTTGCTTCTCTACATGTTTGTTTCGATCTTTGAGCGAAGAATTAGATGGCGTGATCTTGGCGTTTTTAACCGGAAGCTGTTTAGTGAGATTATCCGAATTGGCTGGCCGCTCGGCGTCAATATGTCGTCTTGGGTGTTGTCGCAGCTCGCGATTTATAGTTTTTTGGCAACGATGGGTGCTGCAGCTTTGGCCGCTAGAACGTATATGAATACACTAGAATCCATCTGCTTCATGTTAGGTTATTCGATTGCGTTATCCGCACAAATCCAGATTGCGCATCTATTCGGTTCTGGGCAAACGCAGGCGGCGTACAAAGCAGGCTACCGCGGCACGTGGATTGGGCTGGGATTAGTTATGTGTAACAGCATTCTTCTTTTGATCATCGGGAAAAGCTTCTTAGGCTTCTTCAGTTCAGACAAAGCGATCATTGAGCTAGCCCTTTCTTGTTTAGTGCTAACAGCGGTACTGCAGCCAGGCCGAATGATCAATATGGGCTTTGGTAATGCACTCAATGCGATTGGTGATACCCGTTTTAATATGGTGATTTCGCTGTTCTCGATGTGGGGCGTTGCTGCGGGTCTCTCCTATGTGCTGGGTTTACATTACGGTTTAGGGCTAACCGGTATTTACATAGCGATGATGTGCGATGAGTATCTTCGTGGTATTCTGGTGGCTATCCGCTGGCGGCGAAAGAAGTATCTGCGTTTGGCAGAAGGACGGTCGAATAGCATTGACCCACTAAGAGCTACTGATGGAAAAGTTCGCAATGTTCATAGTGCTTAAACCAATCCAGTAATGGAGTCCGATTATGCCGAGTTTAGGAAGGGGAGCAAGAGTGATGGGTGTCACTTTGTTCCCCTTTTCGTATGCTCAGTTATTCGCCATTTACCTCCGGTATGTGCGAAACCGAATATCCTGATTGTAGTTGCCGAAGCCTTCCCCATACAACGTCAATCCACCGACATGCTCGGCGTGATCGGGTACTTCTAATCGTAAGGTCCACTCGTTGCGTGAGAGGGGAAGGTCTTGAATTGTAACGGTGGAAAGCAGTTGTCCATCGAGAAATGTCCCCTCTTCGGTGATACGAAGTACCTTCAACCAACCATACTGATTCGTATAGTCCGACCACCAAGATGGGGTAAGAAGACCGCGGCCTGCGCCGGAATCGCCTGGACTTGTCCAATAGCCGAGCAGTGTATCATTGACATAAAAGTGAATATCGGACGGCCAATTGGCTGCGATACCCGGTGCCTCAGAGCCGATTTCTAGCGAGATTTCGATTTCCTCCAAAGTCTGACCGGGAAGCATATAGTTGGGGACCCGATATTCAACGAAGCCCTTGGCGAACCAAAGGATTTTGGCATGCATGCGCTCTGGCTCGAAGAAAAATCGGGGGTCATCAAACTGACCAATTAATCGCTCAGTTGAAGCTAAACCGCAGGTAGGATGGACTTCATAGCGAGTATAGTGGCCTACTGGAACAGATACTTCATTGAATAATCGTTGTTGTTCTGTGGATTGTGGGAGTTGAATATCGATGTGCGAGAGCGCCAATGTACATATTTTGTGCGTACCCCCTTGCTTACGAACGAGCTTCGTATGAATAAGACCGCCAGTCTCTAACTTTTTGACATGCATCGTCACGATCGCACTGCTTAGGGAAAGACGCTGCGCCAAATCCTTCACATTCATCTCTTCCTCAGCCAATAATTCCAAAATGTGCAGCCGCACATCGCTAGCCAACGCTTCATAAAGGGGGAGCCATTTGCGGTCTGTTGTCGTGTGAATCATATCTTCAACGCCTACTTTCGTATCCTCTGATTAACATAAATATGAATGCAACAAAAACGGGTGAAAGGTCTTGATCTTCATCCTTTTTTGTTGTTTAATATGAGCTATACATAATAATTATATTAACTAATTTATATTTTTATTAATTATACGATGAGGTGAGCTAAATGTCTATGAAAGCAAGCATGATTATTGACAAGGATTTTAAAGTAGGAGAAGTTGATCCACGGTTGTATGGTTCCTTTATTGAGCATTTGGGACGTGCCGTGTATGGTGGGATTTATGAGCCTGGACACCCACAAGCAGATGAACAAGGGTTTCGCGGAGATGTGCTGGAGTTAGTTAAAGGTCTGAATGTGCCGATTGTTCGTTATCCCGGTGGGAACTTTGTATCGGGTTATAACTGGGAGGATGCCATCGGACCTGTGGATCAGCGTAAAAGACGTCTTGACCTTGCTTGGCGCACGATCGAGCCGAATTTGATCGGCCTTAATGAGTTTATGGACTGGTGCCGCAAAGCAAACACGGATGCCATGATGGCTGTGAATCTAGGAACTCGCGGTCCTGAAGAGGCAAGGGATATCATTGAATACAGCAACATCACTGGCGGTACTTATTGGAGCGATTTGCGAATTTCTCATGGCTACCGCACACCGCATAACATCAAAACGTGGTGCTTAGGCAACGAAATGGATGGCCCGTGGCAAACCGGAACTAAGACGGCAGTGGAATATGGCCGCATCGCCTGTGAGACAGCGAAAGTGATGAAGTGGGTCGACCCTTCGATCGAACTTGTCGCTTGCGGCAGTTCGGGCTTGCTCATGCCTACCTTCCCAGATTGGGAAGCAACGGTTCTCGAACATACGTATGATCATGTTGATTATATTTCACTCCACCAGTACTATGGCAACCGCGATCAAGATTCTGCGAATTTCCTAGCGCAATCCCTAGGCATGGACAGCTTCATTCATACCGTGATTGCTACGGCTGACTACGTTCAGGCCAAAAAGCGCGGCAAGAAGAAGATCAATCTTTCCTTCGATGAATGGAATGTGTGGTATCACTCCAATGATTCTGATCGTAAAATCGAGCCTTGGTCCATTGCACCGCCACAGCTGGAGGACATCTATAATCATGAAGATGCGCTTCTTGTTGGCTGTATGCTAATTTCCATGCTGAAACGTGCGGATCGTGTCAAAATGGCTTGCTTGGCTCAATTGGTTAATGTGATAGCTCCAATTATGACCGCGAATGGCGGTGCCGCGTGGAAGCAAACGATTTACTACCCTTATTTGCATGCAAGTGTGTTCGGCCGTGGAACGGTTCTCGTACCGCTCATTAAGTCTCCGAAGTATGACGCGAAGGACTACACGGACGTACCTTATCTTGAGGCCGTTGCCGTGCACAATGAGGAAGCATCGGAGCTGACTATTTTCGCAGTGAATCGTCATTTGGCTGAAGCACTCCCTTTAGAAATGGACCTTCGCAGCTTCGGCGGCTTCCAAATCAAGGAACATATCGTATTGGAGCATGAGGATCTCAAGGCTTCGAATACGTTGGAAGTGCCAGATCGTGTGAAGCCACATTCGGCAGGGAATGCGACGATCTCGACGAATGGACAAATTGAGGCTGTTCTTGGTAAGGCTTCTTGGAATGTGATTCGTCTTAAACTGGTGTAAAAATATCAGGTAAATTCAAGATACACACCTATAAAAAGCCGCGATTTGGACCATAATAATCATATGAGAAGCCTTGATTGGTAGAGAAATCGAGGCTGCTTATGTGACGGTCCTCGCGGCTCTTCTTTCTTTTCCAATCCACGCTCTGGTATGATGGGAGAAAAGAGATTGAAGGAGTTTGCGCACATGAAAACGAGAGTAGGCCTAGTTGGTGGCTGCTTGCTGATTGCAGCATTAAGCTTAACGGCTTGTGGAAATAAACCATCGGAGACACCGAGTGCGAGTGTTTCTGCGAATGTAGACGTTCCAAAGCTGTATCAAAATTATTGTATCTCTTGTCATGGTAATCAATTACAAGGTGGACAAGGCCCCAATATTCAAAAAGTGGGAGAACGCCTCACGGAAGCTGAAATTGTAAAACGGATACAAAAGGGTGGGGGCGGGATGCCGCCGTTTCAGGTCACGATGAAGGAAGAGGAATTGAAAGCACTTGCAGCTTGGCTGTCTGGTTTGAAGTAATTTACAGGAACTGGAAGTATTAAGGTTCCCTTAAGGTTAGCTACATAATTCCTTCACAATTGACATTTACAATTAGGGGCATGAGGAGAGTGATGTAAGATGCACTTGAATTTGAAGCCCCGGAAGCGTCTTTCGAGTAAAAAAAGCTCAAGTCGTCTGGGAGCATCGATTTCACTTGTTTTATTTATGATCGGTTTACCTATTCTGTCTGTTGTTGGTATGGAATTTCTTGAACGTGGTAATTTATCTGAAACCATGCAGTGGATTACAGGTAATCAACCATTATTTATGTTAAATGTAGGGTTAACCTTCTGTCTGTTGGCCTTCATTTATGCCCTTGTAGGGTCTTTGGCAATTTCTGGCTCCATTACGACCTTAATACTGGGTCTGATGGCAATTATCTCGTATATGAAAGTGAAAATGATCGGGGAGCCGTTCTTCCCTTGGGATATATTGCTGAACAAAGAGAGTATGGACATTGCTTCATTAGTAACGGGTAAAGCTGCTTTAATTCGAATATGTGCTGTTGCAGCTATGATTCTCATCGTTCTTGCGCTTCGATGGGTGATCCCGCGTGTTACCATACCTGTTATCGCTCGAATCGGTTTAGGGCTTTTTTCGCTCTATGCCTTGTATGCATTTGGGATCAAAACACCGTTAGCTGGTAAAATCTTAGACCACGCAGGTGTCAATGAGATTGTTTGGGATCAGCAGCAAAACTACGCAAACAATGGTCTCACGCTTGCCTTCACACTCAATGTGAAGAACTCGATCGTACAGAAGCCGGATACCTACAGTGAGCAAGCACTGGCTGCGGCAGCATCCAATATTCAACAAGCTACTGTGCAAGCTGCTTCTGTGCAACAGGATACAGGCGTCCGTAAAGCGAAAGCTACTCTTGCTGACGGGAAGCAGCCCAATGTTATTTTCGTCATGAGCGAAGCATTCTGGGATCCTACCCTACTAGAGAATGTAACGTTCAGCGAAGACCCACTTCCGACAATTCACCGTTTGCAGCAGGAGTCTAGTTCTGGTTATTTGCTGTCTCCACAATATGGTGGCGGTACGAGCAACGTGGAATTTGAAGTATTGACTGGGAACTCGATGAGCTTCTTGCCTGGTGGATCCATTCCGTATCAGCAGTATATCTCTAAGCCAGTTCCAAGTTTGGCTAGCTATTTTGCTGATAAAGGGTACAAGAGCATGGGGATTCACTCGTATGAAGGATGGTTCTGGGATCGGAACAACGTTTATAAGCAACTTGGTTTTGAATCCTTTAAGAGTAGTGAACACTTCGACAATCCGGAAACGAAAGGTTACTTCATCTCCGATGCCGAGGTTGCAAGAAACGTGATTAGTGAAGTAGATAAAACAGAAAATCCGATGTTTATCTATACCGTAACAATGCAAAATCATGGACCTTATGATGATCCACGTTATGGGGAAAATCAGTTCAAAGCTACAGGTAATCTTACGGCACAAGCCAAAAGCATCCTAGAAACGTACACACAAGGTGCGCATGATGCGGACCAAAGCTTGCAAATGATGATTGATCATTTCAAGGATTCAGATGAACCAACGATGATCGTCTTCTATGGTGACCATTTGCCGATGCTTGGCATGGATTATCAGGTATATAAAGAAGCAGGCTTTATCTCAACAAGTGATGCTAACAAATGGTCGTTGGAAGAGATCAAAAAGATGCACAGCATCCCACTTGTAACATGGTCCAATTTCGATATGCCAAAGCAAGACATTCCGATATTGAGTGATTCTTTCTTAGGGGCACATGTTCTGGATATGCTTCATATGGAAAAGCCAGCGAATTTCGCTTTGAATGCCGAGTTGGCGGGGCAGGTACCAGGGCTTCTTAGCAATTTGATTGTCGATCAAGATGGACAGCTGCATGCAACGGTTCCGGAATCCGCGGCACCTCTCATCGCCGATTATCGGAATGTGCAGTATGACTTGATGTTCGGTAAACAGTATCTGGCCACTTATTTGGATCATGATTATTTGACCAAAGGTACACAAACAGACTACAATGCTGAATTTGGTGTTCCTGGCGCTGCTCCTCAGTCTGAAGCGCAAGGCAGCCAGGACGCAAAGCCGGCAAGTGCGCAGTAGTGAATATTAGGCCGTCTCTCAAGTGTAACTTGGGAGGCGGCTTTTTTGTGCGATTAAGTCAACCTAACAATTAGAAATACCCCCGCACTACTTGGCGTTCGCGCTATATTAACTGGAAAACCTCCTTCTATTTCCGTGGAAAAGGAATTAATTAACAAATTAGATGGAAACTGTACAGTTAATTATCCCATTATCATCCGTTTCAGCAGAATCTAGCGAAATTAGCTACAGGAAATCCAGTTATTCTCTCGATAGAGGGAAAAGTGGTTGAATTAACTGTAGTTTTTACAGTTAATCAAGTGGGGGTGATGGGGGAGGAACCACCAAAACCCCCGCAAGAAATAATGGTTGCCAGGGGCAGGGTTATTTTGGTAATATGAGATTCCGTCTCTACGCGGTGACTGCACGAAAATCGAAAAGTCAAACGGATCTTGAATGACAAAACAGGAGGTGTTTTATGCTTTTCGCGGTTTTGGCGCGCAAGGCGTACGCAAGGAACTTGCAGTATCGTGGCTCGCATCTGCTGCATAATGCAGTGAGTGCGGTGTTCGGCTTTATTTATGCCAGTATCTGGACCAGCTTAGGCAGCGATGCATCGCTAGGCGAATACGGTGCCAAAGGCATCGTAAGTTACATTGCTTTTAACCAGGCAATTCTGTGGATTACACAGTTTACGACGAATGGACTCGGGCTCGAGCAATCGGTCAGGACGGGTCAAATAGCGGTCGATCTGATGCGGCCTGTACATTTATTTTACCAAGCGATGAGCCGTGAATGGGGTCAAGTGTGGTACCAATTTTTATATAAAAGCATTCCGATTTATGTCCTCTATGTCTTCATCTTCTCCTTACAGCTTCCACAGATCGCCTCGGTGTATGGATGGACAGCTCTCTCACTCGTCACGGCCTCTTATATTTCCATCTGCTTGAATTACTTAATTGGTGTAGCCGCCCTATGGACGACGGAATCCCGTTGGTTTTACTGGGTTAACTATTCGTTCGCTATGCTGTTATCTGGCTTTTTTATCCCTGTGGAATGGCTGCCAGGCTGGCTTCGGACCATTAGCTTGTACACACCATATCCCTATTTACTCTATTACCCAACTCGAATCTACCTTGGACTTGAACACGGCACTGTTGTGCTAGGCGCAATTCTATGGGGCATCGGGTTTACTTGTGTCTGCTTGGCCGTTACCCAGGTGGTTCGCAAGAAGCTGGAGGTGCAGGGCGGATGATCTCGATTCGGCTGTTTATGCTGCTCATTAGGGCAAGTTTCCGAAGTCGCATGCAGTATAAGTTTAATTTTGTGTTCTCGACTCTCATGTCTTCGTTCATTCAAATCTCTGAATTCATGATGGTGGCGCTGGTGATGATGAAGTTTGGCCAAATTCATGGCTGGACACTGTATGAGGTGAGTTACTTGTATGGGGTGATGATGATTTCCAAAGCGATTTATCGCACGCTCGCCTCCGATGTACACCATCTAGAGAAATATCTCGTGTCCGGCGATCTGGATGCGATTCTGATTCGTCCTGTCCCTGTGTTGCTTGCTTTAATGACCCAAAATTCAAGGATTCTCATTGCCGAAATCGGTCAAGGTTTGATCCTGTTGATCATTTCAATGAAAGCGCTTATCGGGAGCGGGCAAATCGGCTGGATCGCTATACCATTAACGGGGTTTATCATCCTCACTGGTGCTGTGATTTTATTCGCCATTGGGCTGGCGACGGCGGCTGCAGGTTTCTGGCTCACACGTATTGAGTCTTTGCAAAATATGACCGAGGACGCCTCCCAAACAGCAGCCCGCTATCCGCTTAGCATCTATCCCAAATGGTTGCAAGGCGCGCTGCTAGTACTCGTTCCAGTAGGCTTCGTCAACTACATCCCTGCTCTCTATGTATTGAGGAATGAAGGTGGCGTGGGCATGTTGTTAGGCACATTAATAGTCGCTGTAGTTGTGCTTTGGCTAGCCATGCGATTCTGGAAGCTAGGACTTTCTCGCTATCAAAGTACAGGTAGTTAATCATATTAACCAAAAGGGAGGGCAAGGCCCTAATGATAACGGTCAAGCATTTACGCAAAACCTTTCAATCCCCCGTCATCCAAGAGGGGAAGTTCTCGGGAATCCGAACCTTATTCTCTAGGGCGTACAAAGAGAAAGAAGCCGTGCGCGATGTGAGCTTCGAGATTGAGACCGGGGAGTTCGTCGGGTATATTGGTCCTAATGGGGCGGGGAAGTCGACGACGATCAAAATGCTCACAGGCATCCTGCACCCCACCTTTGGTGAGGTTTTGATTCATGGGAAAAGCCCGCAGAAACAACGGAAGCAGGTCGTTAGACAGCTTGGTGTTGTCTTTGGACAACGAAGCCAGCTATGGTGGGATCTCCCTGTGAAGGATTCCTACGAAATCCTCCTCGCGATGTATCGCGTAGAAGCGGCAGATGCGCACAGACGATTAGGTGAATTGACGGAGCTGCTCGATTTAAAAGAAATTCTAGATACGCCCGTTCGCAAACTCTCCCTCGGACAGCGAATGCGAGCCGATTTGGCAGCTTCGATGCTGCATGATCCGGATATTTTGTTTTTGGATGAGCCTACGATCGGCCTGGATGTGGTAGCCAAAAGAAATATCCGCGGTTTCCTACAGACACTGAATCGGGATTTCGGGAAAACGATCTTGTTAACGACGCATGACATGGACGATATTGAGCAGCTTTGCCCAAGAGTTATTGTCATTAATCATGGGCAAATTGGCTATGATGGTTCCATAGACGAGCTGAGAGATCGTATTGGGCTACCTACGATGATGAAGGTGTCCTATCGGGGTGCGATTCAAGTGCCGGATAGCTGGGAGCTGCCGTTTCGTTTGATCGCGCAAGAATCGAACAGGCTGACGATTGCTTGCAACCGACAAGAGCTGAAGGCGATGGACGTTCTACGGATTGTGAGCAGTTGGGGCGATATGGATGATGTACATATGGAAGAACCGGAATTTGAAGAAGTCATTCAGAACGTGTATCTTTAAAATATAGAAATCACTGGGAGTGGAGTGGAACTGAAACCATGGCGATAGGGAATGAAGAACGAGAGAAGGAAGCGCAGCGCGTCTCTGTGGTGCGATCTAATATTCAGCGGCGTATTATAGAACTGCGCCAAACGGTAGATGACCGGAGATCGGAAGCGACGGCGATTGGCCGTAGCTTCTGGGACGATATTTCCGTCAATGCCGACAATGACGATGATTTGATTGAAACGGCTGCGAGTATGGCTCAGCAGGAGCATGTGCTGCAAGGGCAGGAGCGCAGCTACCGGCTAGCGCAGGATGCTCTGCGTAAGCTAGAGCGTGTGGTCGATGCGCCTTATTTCAGCAGGATAGATTTTCAAGAGAAGGGCGAGCAGGAGCGGGAGAAAATCTATATCGGTTTGACGTCTTTCATCGATAGCAAAACAGATGAAATTCTCATCTATGACTGGCGGGCGCCGATCGCAAGCTTGTTCTATGACTATCCGCCGGGTCCAGCGACCTACCGTACACCAGAGATGGATGTAAGCGGCGAGCTATGGCTCAAGCGCCAATATATCATCAAAGCCGGCGAGCTGCAGGATGTGTTCGATACGGGCATCTCGATCGGTGATGAGATGTTGCAGAAGATGCTCAGCCGCAGCGCGGATGAGAAGATGAGCTCCATCGTGACCACGATTCAGCGTGAACAGAATCAGATTATCCGTGATGATCATCACAAGGTGCTGGTCGTCCAAGGCGCGGCGGGCAGCGGTAAAACGTCCGTTGCGCTGCAGCGCATCGCGTATTTGCTCTATAAGTATCGGACGACACTTAGTGCCGATAATATGATCCTCTTTTCGCCGAACTCGCTGTTCAGCGATTACGTTTCTCGCGTTCTGCCAGAGCTGGGGGAAGCGACCATGCAACAAACGACCTTCCAAGATTATTTAACACATAAATTAACGGATACCGGACTGAAACTGGAAGATCCGTATGATCAGCTCGAATTTATTTTGACAGGTACCGAACAGGATCCTTTGTACGCTGCACGATTGCAGAGCATTACCTACAAGACTTCCGAGGCTTTCTTAAGTGTGATTGAAGCCTATGGGGATAAGCTCAAAGAAGACGGGATCCGATTCGTTGACTTGGCTGTGGGTAAGAAGGTGTTGATCACCGCAGAGGAGTTGAGCGAACGATTCTACGGTAAGTCTTCGATTCTTGCTATCGGTGAGCGCATGGAGCAGCTGTCAGAATGGATATTGGAACAGCTGGACGTGTTTCAAGCGGATGTGCAGAAGCGGTTTTATCGCAAGCTTGTGCGTGAGCCGAAATACATGGGCTCAGAGCCCGAAATGAAGAAAATGAGCAGAGTCAAAGCGCACAAAGCGATTACGCCGCTCCGCGAAAAAGCACAGAAATTAGCCTATGTCGACGTGCTCGGCATGTACCAAGCCTTGTTTTCGGATACGAGCCTTCAACAGGAACTGGTGAAACGTGCGGGTCAGCCCCTGCCTGAAGCATGGGTGACGATCAGTGATTTCACGGTGGAGGCGCTCACGCAAGGTCATTTACGCTACGAGGACGCGACCCCGCTTGTGTATCTCAAAGGACTAGTCGAGGGACAGCTGCGCGTGGGCACGATCCGCTACTGCCTCGTTGATGAAGCGCAGGATTATTCACCGTTTCACTATGCCTATTTGAAAAAGATGTTCCCTCGCGCACGCTTTACGCTGCTTGGTGATTGGAATCAAGGGATCTTTACGCACGCGAACGCGAATGTGAGTGAGCTCGTCAGTGCTGGTGGGGGATCAGACGCCACGCAGCAAGAACAATCCTACAGCTCGATTAGCGAGCTGATGGGGGAAGACGAGACGGAGACGATCCGTCTCGTTAAGAGTTATCGCTCAACACGCGAGATCACCGAATTCGCGTGTCAGGTCTTGCCGGGCGGCGAACCGGTGGAACCGTTCAGCCGCAGCGGCGAAGAACCTCGCTTGCTGCGCGCAGCAAGCGAGCAAGATCTGATCCGCCTCGTCGCAGAGGCGGCGGCACGGAGACGCGACGGCGGCGCAAGCTCCGTTGCGATCATCTGCAAGACCGAGCGCGAGACGGAGTCCGCGCACGGGCGCTTGAAGCCGCTGCTGCCAGAGCTCGCGCGGATCAGCAAAGACACGCTGCACTACGAAGCAGGCGTGATGATCCTGCCGGCGTACCTCGCCAAAGGGCTCGAGTTCGACGCGGTTATTCTCTACGACGCCGGGGCGGCTGTCTACGCGGAGGCGAAGGAACGCAAGCTGTTTTACACGGCTTGCACCCGGGCACTACACTATCTGGATGTCTGTTATCTAGGTGAATTAACCCCTTTTCTTCCCGATAAATAGACATCCGTCCATACCCATCCGCCCTGCCTAACATAGAATATATGGAGCAACCAAGATCAGGTATAGCAGGCGGAAGGGGGAACTAACCATGTCAAACGTTGGATACTCCAGCACAGCAGTTGTACTAGTATTGTACATTTTGTTGGTTATCATATTGGCAACATTCTATTAATGTAATTGGCCGCATAAGCCGCCTTCCGACTCTTGGAAGGCGGCTTTGTTGCGTCTTTACGCATAATTTTCCAGATGAAGGAGAACTTAACGATAGCCGATGCCATCATTTCCACGTCATACCAATGCGGAGAACACTTATGTCTGTAAATAAACAAATTACTTCCATTCAATTATATGGGATCGTGATCATTGCCATCGCGATAACGAATCATGTTCTGCTCATCCCTGTTCTACTGCACTATGGGAAACGAGATTCCTGGTTAGGAGCTTCGCTCGCCATTGTACCTATGCTTGTCTGGACTTTCTTGATCTACTTCTTGGTTAAACGAACCAAACAAGGTGACTTGATTGCATGGATAAGAATGAGGTTGGGAAAATGGGGGGCGTATCTCATTCAATCGTTCATTGTCTTAATCTGTTTAACGCATGCCTTAGTCACGATTAAAGATGTCACCATGTGGACACACGTCACCTACTTGCCTAGAACCCCCCTCATTATGATTTCGTTCTTGTTTATCCTATTTTGCTTTTTTGCAGCAAGAGAAGGTATTAAAGCGATTGCTATTGCATCTGGCCTCCTTTTGCCAGCAGTTGTTGTTCTCGGATACTTTGTGATGGGGGCTAATTTTCAATACAAGGATTACACGCTGCTAACACCGCTTTTCACACATGGATATGGTCCGACACTCATGTGTATGCTGTTAACTTGCAGCGCTTCCTTCGAAGTACTGAGTATTCTCGTTATGCAGCATCATGTCCGAACGCGTATCCGCCTACGAGGATTATTGATACTGACCACGTGTGTAATCGGGCTTACCATCGGTCCACTAACAGGAGCAATCGCCATATTCGGTCCCTTTGAAGCAGCGGATTTAAGGTATCCAGCCTTTGAACAATGGCGGATGGTGTCACTTGGGAAATATATTTCCCATCTAGATTTCTTATCCATTTTTCAATGGATTTCGGGGTCTAGCATGCGGACCTCGATATTGTTGTTTATTAGTTTAGATATGATGAGAATAGAGAAGAAATCTACCAGAACCTACTTTCTTATTGGGATAAGCCTAGGTTTACTTGGAATTACCTTGTATCCCGTATCGGATAATCAAATGGTGATTTGGCTGCAGAGATATTACTATTCGTTGATGTTTGTAGTCGGTCTATCTCTACTGTTGTTTTTACTTGTAGTTGCTATGCTGCCTATTCGGCGAAAGGAGCAGGATGCTTAAGTGAATGAGCAGGATTTCCGTGAATGGTTTGCCCTTTCGGACGATGTTATTGTGAAAACGTACCCTGTCACGCAAGGAGGCAGGGTTGAGCGTGTAACGATGGTGTATTGTGAGGGCATGGTAAAAAAGGATATGATCGATGGTCTCGTGCTGCCTAATCTGCAGGCGTTTATAAATAGTGATTATTATCAAAATGAAGAAGCTCTCGATCTGAGAACATTACTTCAATTAGTCAAACTCACGGGTAAACATGTCGTAGATGAGATGAAATTATCTGTTTTTGCGGGGCAGTTAATTTTATTTTTTGAAAATAGCCAAGGTATATACTCACTGGATATTGCCGCTCCACCAAACCGTACACCTGAAGAATCTAGTACGGAAACGTCGATTAAAGGACCACGCGACGGATTTATTGAAGATGTCATCACGAATATCGCTTTAATTCGCAAACGCTTGGCCACATCGAGCTTATGTGTGGAAAAGATACTATTAGGGCGAAGAAGCAACACGGTAGTTGCTTTACTGTATCTCGGCGATATCATCAATGAGTCGGTCCTGCAAGAGGCTAAAGATCGACTACAATCGATTGATGTCGATGCGGTTATCAGCAGCGCACAGCTCGAGGAAGCCTTATCAGGGCGTAGTTATTCGATCTTTCCTATGCTGAATTATACGGGGAGACCTGATTTTGTGGCAGATAGCCTACTTCGCGGCCGATTTGCGATTATTGTGGATGGGTCTCCAATGGTTCTCGTTGCACCAGTCACCTTAACCTATATTTTAGACTCACCTGAAGATGTCCATAATCCCTACTATTATGTTGCATTCGAGAGATTGCTGAGAATAATCGGTTTGCTCATATCGGTATTGTTGCCAGGTCTTTGGATTTCGGTGTCCAGCTTTAATTTGGACCAAATTCCGTATCAACTCGTAGCCACAATTTCTTCTTCACGATTAGGCTTGCCTTTATCAGGCCCAATGGATTTCATTATCATGCTGATGTTATTTGAATTGTTCCGTGAAGCGGGCGCTCGATTGCCCAAGGTAGTTGGACAAACGGTTACCGTAGTAGGCGGATTAATTGTTGGTGATGCGGCGATACGCTCTGGAATTACAAGCCCCACTACCTTGGTAGTTACTTCCCTATCTACGATATCGATGTATACGCTAGTTAATCAAAATCTCGCCGGAACCATTACGGTGTTACGTATTATTATTCTGCTGATCTCCACCATGTTCGGTATATACGGATTCATGATTTCGCTCATGGGCTTAGTTCTTTTGATGTCGACGCTAGAGTCATTTGGCGTACCTTATCTAGCACCAATTTCACCGCCTCTATTCGGGGAAATGATCGCTTCCTTATTTTCGAAGACTTGGAAGAAGCTTGCACGCAGGCCGATCGAGCTCAATACGCAGGATGATACAAGACAAGGCAGTGAATCTTCATGATGAAAATGTGGTTGAAACTAACGGTGGCAGCGCTAGTATTAACTAGCTTGACGGGCTGTTGGGATTTAAAAACGATTCAAGACACAAACTACATGACAGCGATTGGTTTTGATTATAAAGATGGGAAATACATCGTCTACGGACAAATGTTGGATTTTGCAAGTGTGGCCAAACAAGAAGGGGGTCAATCGGCACAGTTACCTTTGATTTGGGTAGGTAAAGAAGAGGGCGCAACTGTTAGCGAGGCATTCAATAAGCTCTACCGGACGTCCCAGCAACGTGTATTCTGGGGACATGTCGGTGCTTACTTGTTTTCCAAAAATGCGTTAAATCAAGGAATAGGCAAATTTACAGACGGAAACGTTCGCTATAGTGAAACGAGATTCACTCAGTGGTTTTATAGTACAGACGAGTCGATTGAGGACATTTTCTCCGTTATTCCCTTTTTCAATGTCTCGCCGATGAGTTCCATCTTAATGCAGCCAGCGGATAGCTTTCGACAACGATCTTACATCTCTCCACATCGGCTGTATTGGGTGGCTTCGAGATTACGAGAGCCTGGGGATACGGTGATGTTGCCCACATTGGACATCGAAGATGAGGTATGGAGGAAAAACAAAAAGCCAGATCCCAAACTAAGGGTGAATGGCGTTTATGCCTTGAACAAGCATCGTAGTTTGCAATGGTTTTCGGAGGAAGAATTTGTTGGTGCAAGGTGGTTGAATACACATACAATTCGTACCCCAATGCTCGTTTATAGAGAGGGAAAACCGGTTCACAACGTGATGATCAAACCGAAGGCTCATATTAAGATACGAGCGGATGGTGAGAAAACCATTTTCGATGTGAAGGTGTTAGCTCCGTCTACCATAGCTGAAATATTCGAAGAGGTTGACGAGGCTGAATTGAAGAAACTGATTGCCAAACAAGTAAAGGAAGAAATTGAGATGACCTTTAAACTTGGCAAAAGTAGAGAAACTGATGTATATGCACTGGAGCATATCCTTTACAGGGATGATTTCGCCAGATGGGCCAAACTCACGAATTACGGTGAAAAGCCGCTAACCGACTATGAGCTCGGTACCATAAATGTAAAACCCAGTATTCTCCACTCAGGTATGTTGAAAACGAATATAAAACAAACACAATATTAGTCAGCAACGAATCAACAAGAAGCTACCCATCGCAGGAGGGGGGCTTCTTTTTCATTTGAGCTCGTTATTACCCAGTTTAGAAATATTTAAGAATTGTTTTAGGCCAGGTTAATAGGCGGTTTAGTGGCAATTAACTCTTGAGGGCTAAGATAGTCAGTATGGAAGCGCAAGTAGCGCAGCCAAATTAGAGAAAGCGTATGGATTACGCGGAGGCAGGACGAGATGAATAAGAAGTTAGCGATGTTGGGATTAGGTGTAGCAGTTGGCAGCATGATGCTAGTGACTTCCGTATATGCAGGTGTGGGAGAGGCTCCCGGATATGAAGCGTTCAAAACAGCGGTGAAACAAACAGCGACGATTACGAACGTAACACGCCAAGTAAATGTGTCATTACAGGACAACGGAGCTTCCTTGCTGCAAGTGAAATCAACGATCAAAACCGGCGGAACCGATCACGCTGGAAGTGCACAAGTGAATGTACTTAATGGCACTAATGAGCAGCAAACGATTCAATTCTACAGCCAAGATGGCAAGCAGATTATCAAAACAGCCGATTCTGATGTTTACAAAGTCATTGAAGGTGACAACGCGCCAGCGAAGTTCAAAGGACATAACAACCGCAACCATACCGCAGACCCTGAAGTCATCAGCGAAGTGGAAAATGTGGTGGATGCCCTAGTCGGTAACTTGAAAAATTATGTCACGATGGACGACGCAGCGGGTAACGGGAAGGAAATTCATTTCAAGCTTTCCGGCAGCCAGATCTCTCCGATTGTGAATACCGTGGGTTCACTAGTAATCAAACATGGCACGATGGCCAAAGATGAGCCAATGCCAACGAAAGCGAACACGCTGGGGATTGACCTCGCGACACTAAGGAATAGCCTGCCGCAGCTTTCTTCCGATATTTCTATGGATGAAGTGGAAGTGAATGCGAGCGTGGATGGAGACGACCACATTACGAGTCAATCGGCACAAATTCATTTGTCTGGTAAAGATGAGCAAGGTGCTGAGCACGATGTTGTGCTTCGCATTGATATGACACTATCCAGCTTGAACTCGACAACGCCGGATACGGTTGATTTGAGCGGGAAGCAAGTCGAGAACGTGAAATTCGATGACATGTCGGGCCACAAAAAATGGGGCGACAAGCACTAATAAGCACCAAAGAGGAGCGGTCAACCTTGGCCCTCCTCCTCATTTCCCTTTTGAAAGGCGGAACGGCATGAAACACGTCGTTGAACTTAGCAATGTAACGAAAATATTCAGTAACCTCCGCGGCATTCATCAAGTTAATATGACGGTGCAGCGTGGTGATATATATGGCTTCTTTGGGCCAAACGGAGCGGGGAAAACAACCGTCATGAAGATCATGACTGGCTTATCTCAGGCGCAGCAAGGTCAGGTAATGCTGTTTGGCTACGACGTGAAAACACAGTATGAGCAAGCGATGGCAAAGGTCGGCGTGTTGATCGAAACGGCAGAAGCCTACACCTACATGAGCGGCAGAAGAAATCTGGAGCAAGCAGCGCGGTTGTATCCAGGTGTGAGCAAGCAGCGAATAGACGAAGTGCTCGAGATCGTGGATTTAACCCCTTTTCAGCATGAAAAGGTAGCAGGTTACTCACTTGGCATGAAGCAAAGGCTCGGACTAGCGTCCGCGATGCTCTCAAAGCCGGAACTTCTCATTCTCGATGAACCAACGAATGGTCTCGACATCGAGGGGATGGTTCATATTCGTGAAATCATCTTGCGGCTAGCACGAGAAGAACGGATCACGTTTTTAATCTCCTCTCACCTTATCCACGAAATGGAGCTTATGTGCAATCGAATTGGCATTATCCATCAAGGGAAGCTCGTCCGTGAGGGACTCGTTTCCGATCTGATCGAAGGTAGCCCATCCTTGGAAGCCGCTTACCTACGGGAAATTCAAGAAGTTAGGGGGCTTGCCGCTAATGCCTAGTATTTTAACAGCCAATGTATGGAATGAGACGCTGAAACTCGCCTACAAAAAGAAAACGATCTTCTTTCTAGCTGTCACTTTGCTGCTGCCCATTCTAGCAGGTATTCTGCTCTCGAGGTTCCAAGATGGTATCGGAATCGGTGCGATCGCAGCGAAGGATTTCCCCATCGTTATGCTGGGTTTGTTTACGACGATTTTCCTGCCTCTGTTCGTGTTCATGGGAGCTGCGGATGTGTTCTCTGGGGAGATGGGGGATCGTACGATGAAAAATATCCTAACCCGACCACTCTCCCGTTTTAAAGTATTTGCATCCAAACAATTAGCGCTGGCCATCTATATTGCTCTATATTTAGTCGTGGCCCTCGTCGCATCGATAGTCTCCGCATTATTATTTCAGCATTTCGGTGGGATAGGAACACTCGGCAATTGGTTGCTCGCCTACGGAGCTGCCTTCGTACCCCTGATTGCATTGAGTATCGCAGCGGTATGTCTGGCGCAGTTTTTCTCGAGCAGCAGCTCGGCGCTGACAGTCAGCATCCTGTTATACTTGGCATTCAAAGTAGCGGCGTTCTTCCTCCCACAAATCGCAACTTACTCTCCAACAGCCTACATGGATTGGCATATGCTTTGGATTGGCGGTTCGATGGTGACGAGTAAGATCTTCTCGATCTTTATGTTTTTAGCAGCGTGCAGTATACTATTTTTTACAGCAGGTTATTATTTGTTTGATAAAAAGGAGCTCTGACCCGATGTCGATTCGCGTACGGCTAGTCCTATCCTATATTGCCATGCTGCTTGTACCGCTTGTGCTCTTTGGGCTAGCCGTCATTCTGATCAGCATCGCCACTTTCGGAAGCTTGAAATCCGGTTTTGATGTCGACTTTTCGCATGGCAATCCCATTAAGCGCGTCGTCGATCAGGAAGCGGAAAATGTCGCTTATATAAAGGCCAAGATTGAAACGGATCCCGATGCTTTTCTACAGGAAACGTTTGTGAAGGATTTGAACGAGCGTTTTCACAAAATCAATATGGGGCTGATCATTCGGAAGGATCAAAGTATTACGTATTTATCTTCCTATCTCAAAGATAAAGAAGCTGGTGACACCTCGCTGCTCCCACTTTATGGTACACCACCAGGGAAGTTTCAGCGTAATCAAGGTTCCCTGTGGATAACTAGACAGCAGGATTTCTTGTTTTCTGATAAGAGTAAAGGAACGGTATTCGTGTTTCTAGATGGCGGTCCTTTTCAGAAATATTTGCACCAGTTTTCCAAAACGGTTTTCTTAACTTTTATATTCATCCTCATCGCGACTAATGGCGTGCTGACCTACTTCGTTTCCCGGAGCATTATTCGACCGTTACGTGCGTTAAAACGAGCGGCTGAAGACATCAAAGAAGGCAACTTGGACTTCGAAATCGTCCCGCATCGCAAGGATGAGCTTGGCGAACTTAGCGTTGCTTTTGAAGAAATGCGCCGTAAACTCAAGAAATCCGTGGAGCTTCAACTCCAATATGAGGAGAACCGCAAGGAGCTTATTTCGAATATTTCTCATGATTTAAAAACGCCAGTCACTGCGATCAAAGGTTATGTAGAAGGCATCATGGATGGCGTCTCGAATTCGCCAGATAAGCTGGATAAATATATTCGAACCATTTATAACAAAGCGGCGGATATGGATCGGCTGATTGATGAGCTATTTCTATTTTCCAAGTTGGATCTGGGGAAAGTTCCTTTTCAATTCGAGACCGTCGATCTAGGGAACTACGTGCAGGATTGTACGCAGGAATTGCAATTTGATATGGAGAAAAAAGGAGTCCAGTTTACACTTGCCGATCTGCCACAAGAGCCGATACTGGTTACTGCAGATCGCGATAAGCTTAGACGCGTGCTTCTAAACATAATAGAGAATGCAATTAAATACAGTGAAGAAGGCAACTGTCAGATTACGTTAAGTGTGTTGCGACAGGATGAATTCGCCGTTATTCAAATCAAGGACAATGGTCAGGGTATCTCGGATGAGGCGCTTCCGCATATTTTCGACCGCTTCTACCGGGCAGATCCTTCGCGCAATACGGCAACAGGAGGCAGCGGACTAGGACTGGCAATTGCGAAGCAAATCATTGAAGAGCACAGCGGGCGCATTGGTGCGACTAGCGTGTTAGGGCTGGGCACTACCGTGTTTATGGCCTTACCACTTTATCAGGGGAAAGGAAGCGAAGCATGAGTCGGATTTTAATCGTAGAAGATGAACAAAGCATTGCCGAGCTAGAACGTGATTATTTGGAAATTAACGGGTATGAGGTTGATATTGAAACGAGTGGCGAACGTGGGTTGGAGCGGGCGCTGTCGATCGACTATGATCTCGTGATACTCGATCTTATGCTTCCGATTATGGATGGTTTTGAAATTTGCCGACGTATTCGGAGTGTGAAGGATATTCCAATCGTCATGGTTTCGGCTAAAAAGGAAGACATTGACAAGATACGCGGTCTCGGCCTTGGAGCCGATGATTACATGATCAAACCGTTCAGCCCAAGTGAGTTGGTAGCTAGAGTGAAGGCCCATTTGGCTCGGTACGAACGATTAATGGGACGTCGCGAGTCGAAGAACGATGAGGTTCGCATTCGCGGGTTAATGATTGATAAAACGGCGCGGCGCGTGTTTGTGAATGAGCGGGAGGTTATGTTCACGACCAAAGAATTCGATCTGCTGACTCATCTAGCAATGAATCCCAATCGGGTATACAGCAAGGAGCAATTGTTTGATCTTCTGTGGGGCATGGATGCCATGGGGGAGATCGCCACAGTGACCGTGCATATCCGCAAGCTGCGAGAGAAAGTGGAGCAGGACCCTTCCAATCCACAATATATTGAAACCATATGGGGAGCGGGATATCGCTTCCGAATCTGATTAGCTAAGCCTGGGAGAGTTGCCTAACTCTTCGCGGGCTTTTTGGTTTTCGGCATAAACATTTTCCCATTTGACAAATGGTTATTTACATCCTTACTTTGTTAAGATATTGTAAAGGTTACTTAACTAGGGGAGTCAACGATGATGGAATTTACTGTAGATTTGCATATTTTAATGAAACTTGGGATTTCAGCAATATTTGGATTAATTATTGGATTGGAACGGGAAATTAGGAATAAACCGCTAGGATTGAAGACGTCACTTGTCATTTGCTTAAGCAGCTGCTTATTGACAATCGTATCGATTGAATCGGCGAATAAGTACGCTGTTGCTGGTTTGCATGTTATGGATCCCATGAGGCTCGCGGCGCAAGTGGTGAGCGGGATCGGTTTTCTTGGCGCAGGTGTTATTCTTCGCAAGCACAATGATGTCATTATTGGACTGACAACGGCTGCTATGATTTGGGGAGCTGCGGGCCTTGGAATTGCAGTTGGAGCTGGATTCTACGTTGAAGCCTTCTTCGGACTCATGCTCATTCTCATCAGTGTAATCGTGTTACCTTATTTTATTAAAAAAATGGGGCCGAGACCGCTAATCATGAAAGATCTTCGCGTGCGTCTGATCGTTTCCCATGAGGGGAATTTAACGACGATTATCAAAGCGATTATTGCCAAAGGGTACAAAATGAAAAGTGTTCATATCAAAGAATTGAACCAAGAACTGCAGGAGCTAAACTTCATCGTGTATGTGGATCGAAAATACGCTTCTGAAGTATACGATGAGATGAAAAGTATGGAATACATCGAGATCGCCGAAGTAGAAACGTTGTAAGAAGGGGACCGGATCGTGGCCACAGGGGCCGCTTTCCGGTCTTTCATTTTAGGCATGGTTAGATGCTTAGGCTAATGCTGCAGCAAATTTAAGACCTAACTCATGGCACAATTGTTTCTCATCCTTGGACGGATTAAGTTCCACTTTGAAGCCATCGAATACTTTTTCCCCGCCAATTTCAGCTAGCTTCTCTTCGAGTGTATCCACCGCTTTGCCAAAATACGTGTAAGAGGAATCAGCAGAACCGAATACGCCGAACTTGCGTCCCTCGAGATTAATGTCATCCATTTCGTCGTAGAAATCTTCGTACTCATCTGGTAAGTCGCCATCTCCCCACGTATAAGCTCCTAGTAAAACACCTTCATATTGCTCGAGCTCACTTGCGTTCGTATCCATAACGTTTTTGAGAACAGGCTCGATCCCTGCCTCTTGAATGCCGGCTGCAATCGCCTCGGCGAGTTCTTCTGTATTTCCAGACATGCTTGCGTATACGATTATAATTTTGGACATGATGGACCTCCTATTGGTTATATAAAAAAAAGAAACCCATTAACTTCCACCATATTATTTGATAATGATTATCATTGTCAATATAAAAATTTCTGTAGGACGTACTGTGAAACGATACGACTATGCTTTTGATCATGCTACAATAGGGATATGAGGGGGGCTGCGCCATGGAGAATGTTCTACAGCATTTGAAAAACCTTGGCTTCACGGATTTGGAAGCGAAGTGTCTGCACGTACTAGCAGTGAGTGGTACGCAAACTGGCTATGAAATCGCCAAGGGGCTTGGCGTATCGCGTTCGAACGTATATGCAGCTTTACAAAAGCTCGCAGAAAAGGGCGCAGTGCTCACGAGTCATGGTGAACCCACCGTATATCAAAGCGTGCCGATTGAGGAAATCGGCGAGCGAATGGAAGCGGAGCTGCAAGCCTCCATCCGTTATGTGAAAGAGCATCTGCCCAAGCAAGAGACGCATATGTCGGAGTATTTCAGCTTGGAGGGTGAAACCAAGGTTATCGAACGTATCCGTTCGGAGCTTAGGAGAGCGAAGGAGGAGGCGTTCTGTGATCTGTCTCCAGAGGAAGCGAAGCTGCTGAGGGATGATATCCGCGAGGTGTCTGCACAGGGCGTGCGTGTCATCGTCATGCCGACGCGCGATGCGGGAACTGGATTCTACCCATTTGCACGTAAACGGGGCGAGGGTCTGAAGGGGCAGCAGGGGCGTAAATTCGCGATACTTATTGATCGTAAGCTAGCGATTATTGGCACGCGTGGCGTCGAAGATCCCACGGTGGCGATGATAACCGAGCATCCTGCGATGGTGGAGTTGTTGTATAATCATTTTTGCAGTAGTGTCGTGTTACAGGAGCTTCAGCAAGATATGGGTACGAAGCTTGAGGATAAATACGGCAAAAATTTCAAGAAAATCATACAAAAACAAATAGATGGAAAAGTACCTGAACCCAAGAAATCGGATGAGGGCAAAGTGGTTGCGCTTAAGCTCCATGCGGGCAATGAGATTGCCGGAGAGCTCGGACATCTTGATGAGGGCGTATCTGGCGGAGAGCTTTTAATTGATGAGAGCGCTAGAGAAGATAATCCTGAAAAGTTGGAACAAGGAAAGTCTGAACAAGGGATGCCTGAACAAGAAAAGCTGGAACAAAGAAAGTCTGGACAAGGAAAGAGGAAAAAGAAGAAATGATGGAACAACAACGGATACTACTCGCGGCGGAGACGCTCGTGAAGGAGAAGCTAGAGCGCGATAGCAGCGGCCACGATTGGTGGCATATTTATCGCGTGGTGCAGACGACGAAGCGCATTGCCGCCCAAGAGGGCGCTGATTGCTTCGTCTGCGAGCTTGCGGCGTTGCTTCACGACGTTGTCGACGAGAAGCTCAACGCCGATCCAGCTGCGGCGCAGCGCGAGCTGGAGGCTTGGCTCGCCGCCAGCGGCACGCCGGCGGCGCAGGTAGAGCACGTGCTGGAGATTATCAGCACGATGTCGTTCAAGGGCGGCGCGCGTCCGCCAATGCGCACGCTGGAGGGCCAGGTCGTGCAGGATGCCGACCGGTTGGATGCCATTGGCGCGGTGGGCATCTCGCGCGTGTTTGCTTATTCGGGCTGGAAAGGCCGCCCGATTCATGATCCTTCTGTCATCGCGCGCGAGCAGATGACAGAGGCGGAATATCGCGGGGGCAATGACACTGCGATTAATCACTTTTATGAGAAGCTCCTCAAGCTGAAGGAGCTTATGAATACGGCCTACGCGAGGCAGCTCGCGGAGGAGCGGCATCGCTTCATGGAGCTGTATCTGCAGCAGTTTTATGCAGAGTGGGAAGGCGAGCGATAAGATTGCTTATTGGGGGAGCCGACAATGGCTCTCTTTTTCGTGGTTTCTTATAGTGGGCGTACAGAATGCAGTTGCATCCATCATATGGTTGCTGTCATTCCGCGTCCGTCACCATTACCCCGCCGTAATCTGCCACCATCACCCCATCACCCCAGCCAACCACATTGGCGATTAAATGGATTTACTCCAGTTATTTATGCAGGATTCTCCCATCTACAACAATTAACTGGATTTCCTACAGCTAATCCAAGCCAATTAGATGGAAATGAGGAAATCTGGCGAAATTAACTACATATTTTCCATTTAAATTCCAAATTAAGTGAGAAAGTACAAAATTAGCTGCGTAAAATCCACTTATTTTGTGCGTAGGGGAGTGTGATTGTTACGGAAGAGGAGGAAAGGAGTTTGATTTGTTTGAAACAAACAGGAGTCACTGAGGCGGATAATTGTACATGTTGCGAGCCAGTCTGACCCCAATTCCTCCCCCACCAACACCCCTCCCACCTTTCTTTCCAAAATGTGATAAAATAGAAAGAATGATTCATCAACCTCACGAGGAAAGAGATGTTATGACGATGAAAAAAGAAGCAAAGTATATAGCAACGGTTTCACTTGGTGTTATGGGCGCGGGCTTTCTGGCTACGCTGCCAACAGCCGTGTCCTCCACCGTATGGGGCACTTTCCTGCAAGGTGGGTTCGAGGCAGGGGTTGTCGGCGGCTTGGCTGACTGGTTCGCAGTTAGCGCCCTTTTCCGTCATCCGCTTGGCATTCCCATCCCGCACACGGCGCTGCTGCCGAACAATCGGGAGAAGATTACGAAGGCGCTCGTCTCCACCGTACAGAATGAGCTGCTCTCCAAAGAAACCATTCGCGCACGTTTGCAGCAAATCCGTTTCTTGGAGCGGGGCCTAGAACTGGCAGACAAGCAGCTGGATAATACGTCCTTGCACAAAGGGCTCACGGCGCTAGCGAAACAAGCGCTTCAAGCGATTGACCTAGAGAAATTAACACCTCTCCTAGCAGAGGAAATACATAAAGCGCTCCAAGACGTTGATACTAGCCGACTCGTACGCACCATTGTGGAAAGCATCGAAGATGGCGGCTATGACGGCAAAACGTTCGATTTTGTCCTAGACAAAGTAGCGGCCTGGGCAATTAAAGCAGACACACGTGATCAGCTGGGGGCTATGGCGATCAAAGCGTTTGAAGGCTTGCAGTCGAATGGCTTCATGGCTTTTGCCGTGAACGCGTTTATTGGTATGGTGAACGAGGAGAAAATTGGCGGAATTATTCAGAATTTTGTACTCAGCTACATCGAGCAAATGCGCACGAAAAACCACCCGCGCAGGGAATCTGTGCTCACGTTTATCCGGAGCGAACTGCACAAGTTAGAGCGTAATCCACAGCTGTTAGCAGAGCTAGAAAAACTGAAAACGAAGCTTCCTGAGCTGTTCGACCTCGATGAGAAGTTAGCGCATTTACTAACTAAACTAAAAGAAAAAGCGGAAGCCTTCATCGATGAGCCCGACTTTGTTCCTCAGCATGTGGTGCCCATTATACGCAAAATGCTTACATCCATTCGCGAAAACCCTGATATGCTGCACAAGGGTGAAGACTGGATTCAAGAGCAGATCGCGTCCTATGTGGAACAAAATCACAGTAAAATTGGCCAACTGGTGAAAGAGAACCTAGACAAACTCGACAACGAGAAGTTGACGGTGCTCATGGAAGAGAAGATCGGCAGCGATCTACAATGGATTCGGGTGAATGGTGCGATTTGTGGATTCATCATTGGGTTAGGCTTGGCAGGCTTGAAAATGTTATTCTAAGCGACAACGTGGGGGATGAGAGAGCTTGATCGAGATTAAGGGAGTCAGCAAGACGTTCGTTCAGCGCATCGGGGGCAGCTATAAGGCGTTGGATGACATCACATTGACGATAAATAAAGGGGAGTTCGTCTCGCTGCTGGGTCCTTCAGGCTGTGGGAAATCGACGGTTCTGAACCTAGTAGCGGGGTTTGATACGCAATCCGAAGGCATCATTCAGGTCAATGGGAAAAAGGTAACAGGCGCTGGAGCGGATCGCGTCGTTGTTTTTCAAGAGCATGGGTTGTTCCCATGGCTGACGGTTCTAGACAATGTCGCCTTCGGCCTCAAGCAGAAGGGAATTGCGAAGAAAGAGCGTCACGAGATGGCGATGGAGCAGATCAAATCTGTGCATCTAAGCCGGTTCGCGGATCGATATCCGCATGAGCTTTCAGGCGGGATGAAACAGCGGGCAGCGATTGCCAGAGCGCTCGCGATGGATCCGGAAATTTTGCTGATGGACGAGCCCTTCGCGGCATTAGACGAGCAAACACGCCTTATTTTGCATAAAGAATTGGAAGAAATATGGATGCGTACGCGCAAAACGATTCTCTTCATTACCCACAATATTCGCGAAGCGGTCATCCTGTCGGATCGGGTTCTGGTGATGTCCACACGTCCTGGCACGATCAAGAAGGAGTTCTCTGTCAAAGCAGCGAGACCTCGCGATAGCAGCGATTCCGTGCTCCACCATATGGAGGCGTTGATTATGGACGCACTCGCGGATGAGCTGGAGAAAGTTGTGAGAGAGGAGACTGGCGATGAGTACAGCATTAAGAAGAACGATTTTTCTGGTAATGCTTCTGATAGCTTGGGAGGCGGGATATAGGATCTTCGGCTGGGGATGGAAATTCCCTTCGGTTTCCCAGACACTGCAAGCTTTCTATGACGGCATCGTGCATGGGGAGCTGCTGCAGGCTGCTGGAGCGAGTATGCTGCGGCTGCTCATTTCCTTTGCTTTATCACTCGCGATAGGGACGACGTTAGGCTTTCTATTTGCTAGATATCGCTTGCTCGATGACACGCTAGGCTTCTTAGTCGTTTCCTTGCAGACAATTCCGAGTATTGCTTGGTTGCCTTTTGCTATTATTTGGTTCGGATTAAACGAAACCTCCGTTATTTTCATCACGACACTTGGAGCTACTTGGACGATGGCATTGGCAAGCCGTACAGGGATCAAGAATATCCCGCCGATTTATTTGCGCGCCGCTCAGACGATGGGGACGGGGAATGGCTTTAACCTGTTCCTTCAGGTCATGATTCCGGCTGCTTTCCCTCATTTGATTAACGGTGTACGTACAGCATGGGCATTTGCTTGGCGGGCTCTTGTAGCGGGTGAGTTGATTGCCAAAGGAGCGGGGTTAGGTCAGCTTTTACAGGATGGGCGTAATCTCGGTGACACCTCGCTGATGCTCTGTATCGTCATTATTATCGCTGTACTAGGCACGGTTTCAGACCATTTCTGTTTCAAAAAACTAGAAGATAAAGTGCTAGAGCGCTACGGCCTCGCTGGCTCCAAGTCGTAGGGGAGTGGGCGTGATGACAAGGCGCATTAAAGTACTTCTGCTGTTACTCTTCGCTATAACACTCCTGAGTGCCTGTGAGGAAAAGTTGACAGCTTCCGGTAAACCACAAGTCGTTAGAGTTGGTGTGTTCAAAAATGTGACCCATGCCGCCGCCTACATCGCGCTGGAAAAAGGTTACTTTGCCCGCGAATGGGGCGACGAAGTCAAGATTGAAGTGACACCTTTCGATAACGGTTCCGATCTGTCTATCGCGATGGCGACGGGTGATATCGACGTAGGATTCGTAGGTCCAGGACCTGCGACGACTTTTTTTCTGAAAAGCGGTAATTTCCGCGTGGTCTCCGGATCCAATAACGGCGGTGCCGTGTTGGTTGCGAGATCGGACGCAGGTATCCAGACGACCGCAGACTTGCGAGATAAAACCATCGCGATCCCAGCCAAAGGGAATACGAACGAAATTTCACTGCGTTTGCTGCTTCAGCAAGCAGGCATTTCGCTCGGAAGAGGCAAGGAGAACGCACATCTCATCGTCCGCTCACCAGCGGATACGCTGATCTCTTTCCGTCAGAAAGAAATCGATGCTGCCTTAGTCCCTGAACCATGGGGAACTCAGATTGAGAAGGCTGGGCTTGGTAAAGTCGTTGCCGATTGGCAGGCGATCCCGCCTAACAATGGCGACTATCCAACGGTTATTATGGTGGCCAGCGATACGTTTATCGCCAAGCATCGTGACATTGTGAAGGGCGCGATTAAGGCTAATCTGGACGGCATTACGTTCATTCAAAGCAGCCCTGAGCAAGCATACGATCTGATTAATAACCAGCTGAAGAAATACAGCGGCAAGGGCATGGACAAAAGCTTGATTAAAGCCTCGCTTAGCCGCCTCAAGCTGACTACTGACGTTAATGTCAAAGTGATGGAAGAGATGGCGAAGGTGTCTATCGGCGCTAGATATATCAAAGGTATTAAGCCAGAGGAGCTGGATCTTAGCCGGTTTGTGGATCTCTCCATGCTTTCCGAAGTTAAGGCTGGGAAATAAGATCAGGGAAATGAGAAAGAGCTCGTCACACCCGCACTTAGCGGATGAAGACGAGCTCTTTGTATATAATGCTGCTCTAATTCCCACCAGAAGCAGCTTGTTGCTCACTTTTTTGCTGCTTGTGCGCCTTGGCATCGATGACCTTGCCGCCTCCGCTTTTATCATTTTGCACCGCAGCTGCATTCATCGCACTACTTCCCTGGAAGATGCCACCCTCCTCGATAATGAAGGACCGCACATCAATATTTCCAATTAAGACCCCAGAGCTTGTCACGATCAATTTGCCTTTGGTATAAATGTTGCCTTTCACTTTGCCGGCTACGATCACATCGCGTGCGTGGATATTCGATTGGACGACAGCGTTTTCACCAATGGTGATGTCACCGGCACATTCAATGTCACCGTTCATTTGACCCTCAATGCGAAGGCTGGCTTCGGACATTATTTTGCCTTCACAGATCGTACTGGCGCCAATCAGCGTGTCTGTACTTTTCGTATCAATTCGTTTTAATTTCGAGCTTCCAATCATTTACGTTCATCCTTTCGATCTGAAATGAGATAAGGTTTAGGGTCAATCTGGATACCGTTTTTATGAACTTCATAATGAAGATGGGAGCCCGTGCTGCGTCCAGTAGAACCAACGAGACCGATATGCTGACCTTTTGTTACAGATTCTCCTCGTTTTACCAATATTTTATTCAAATGCATATACTCCGTTTCAATACCTCTGCCGTGATCAACGATGATATAGTTGCCGTGTTCGCCATCAAAGCCCACTGCAATGACTTTTCCTGCGGCAGTTACATAGACTGGATCATTGTATTCACCATCGATATCATAGCCTGTATGCATGGAGGGCCTGAATGTAAAAGGATCTATACGGATGCCGAAGCCGGAAGTAATGCTGTGCGAAGCGATGGGCCATAGTGTAGGCGTAATACTGCGTAAGTGTTCAGCCTCTTTAATTTTGGCTTCGGATTCATTTAGATTGACGAGGAGTTCATTAATATCGCCAACTAAAGAAAAAAGCCCTTGCTTCGTGTTGCTAACGAGGGTAGATACTTCATCCGTAGTGATAGGTACATCGCTACCACCAATATCAACATTCGTTCCATTCACGGGCTTAGAGCTCGGGGTGCTTGCTACTTTTTTGCTTGTCCCGTTTACGGTTTCTGGTTGACTCATGAGTTCTATCACATGATCTATTTTCTTAATTTCCTCTAGCTTTACCTTAAATTCATCGGCCTGCTGAGCGAGATCAATCAAATCAATTTGCAACTGCTCAATTTCACTTGTTTTATGTGTAATTTGATCAACCAACTGACGTTCTTGTCCATCGAAAGCTTGCTGCATGCTGTTTTGAGTTTGATGAGATTGGGTATTCATGATATAAATCGTCAGGAAAAACCCGATCAGCACAAGTAGGATCACACTAGGTACAATATACAAACTGCTGTGTGGAAGCTTGAACCTCACCGTACGGCGGTTGGCACCCGGAATGATCATGAAGGTGAGTTCTTTTTTACCCCAAATGAATTTCAACAGATCCTCCTCCCTTTCCGTAACCTAACAATGTCCCCCTTCTTGTTTACGATTGTATTCCTCAGTTGGGTGAGTCATGCCTAATTTCTCTGAAATGGGGGATGATGGTAAGGAAGTGAGTTCAACTTTTCCCTCCTTAGTAACGTCTATGAAATATCAACTACACATGAAAGTGAAGGGAGTACGGATGATGCTAAAAAGAACGCTGCTACTGTTAGCCATATCAAGTCTTGCCTTAACTGGGTGTAAATCTTCCGGACAGACGAGTGGTCATGTGACTGTTTCAGAATCACCGATATCGAGTGCAGTGGCGGGGGCGGAGCCAACAACGACACCCGCGACACCTAGCGCAGAGCCGACAACCCTACCGACCAAAGGCAGTGAGGGAACAACGGCTCTTATGAAAGGGGTAACTGCGCTGAGACTAGCGGACGCTCAAAAGGGCTGGATTGGCGGCAAAGGGTGGATCGCTCATACCGATGACGGTGGTGGGAAGTGGAAGGTGCAATACACGGGTATTGGAGAAGTTGGGCAACTATTTGCCTTGAATGATCAGGATGCTTGGGCAACGGAGGAAGGTACAGGGAAGCTGTTCAATACGCAGGATGGCGGGGCTCATTGGTCGACAGTCGGTACCGTTCCCAATCAAGCGTTCCTTCACTTCGTGTCGAAGCAGGAAGCCTTTAGCGGCAATGCGCAGACCTTGGATGGTGGTGTCAAATGGGTGAAGCTGCCAGTTCCAACAGGTATGCAAGGGGATGCTTATTTTCATGATAACAAGAACGGTTGGGCCGTTAGACAAGTAGAAGACATGATCGAGGTCTTGAGGACGCAGGATGGCGGGCAAAATTGGAAACCCGTCATGTCACGCAATACCGTGGCGACATTGACAGGCAACGTTATTCGCTCCGTTGGCGTGGATGACGCGTGGATAGAGCTGATTGGGGAATCGGGGATGACACAAACCTCCTATTCGCTGTTTCACACGAAAGACGGCGGGAAGACCTGGCAAACTGTGCTTGTGAACAGCACAGCTGGTGGAGGACCTGCCCCTGGATTCCCTATGGGGGATACGACGGGGCCGAAGAACACGGGCTCGAAGCCCGGCCCTCTCTACGTCGTGAACACCGACGTAGCGTTCATGGGCGGCACTTGCCCGGCATGCGACAAGCCGAACTCCGTCGGTTGGACGAAGGACGGCGGCAAGACCTGGGTGAACGGTACGGAGTCGTTCACGGGGTACGGCGAGCTGCTGCTTGGCATGGCAGATGCGAATAGCGGCTGGCTCATCACGAATGATAATGAGCAGCCGAGTGTGATGTACACCACCCGCAGCGGTGGTGTGAACTGGAATAAGGTGCATAGCTTCGATGCACCTTGATAGAAAGCCACCGCGGTTGTCTTTGCGCGGTGGCTTTTTTATATGCAGCTAGCTACTCCTCACACCCATCGCACTCCGCACCAATTGCCATAACACGCTCCACCTTCACCGTCAGCAAACGCCAACCCAAATTCACCGCCGCAGCAGATTAAATGGATTTCCTCCATCTATTTCAGTCTAATTTGCGTGTTTTCAGCGATTAGATGGATTTCCTACAGTTAAATGAGCTGAACGTAGTGGGAATGCTCGAATTCGATGAAATTAGCTGTAGCTTATACATCTAAATCCAATTTCGAATGGATTTCGAAGGAAATAGCTGGAGGTTTTCCAGTTGTTTGCGCCACTCCCCCCACACAAACCTACTCACTTCGTAGGCGTATCACTCCCGTTTCCATTCCCATTCCCATTCGTTCCATTCGTATTCTTCCCATTGAAGAACGTCGATGTTAGATCACGCAGCTTCTCCATGAACTTTCCGTAGCCGTAACCTGTCAGAAAGGCTATGCTGATACGCGCTGACATCGAATCGCCAACTTCTAGCAGCATAATGCCGCTCGCGAATAGGATAATTGTGATAATCGCAGAACCGAAGCATAGGATTGGCCGCATGAGGTACCAGTAGATCCATTGTGTGGTGAGCTCTTGATAATGCTCATGAAACATGCGCAAACCATATAGCGCACCACCAAGCGCTCCTGCAAAGCCGAAGCATGCATACTCATGATAGAGGACGAAATCAATGCCCAGTATTTTGCGCTCAAAAGAACTGCTGCCAAGCACGGCCATCATCCATAGGCTGCCAACAAACCAGATCATTAAATAAGCAAAAATAGCTTGCTTGCCGAATCGGTTAATGGGATTCATAACAAAACACCGCCCTCACAATGGTTACTACCATTGTATGAGCGGTGTTTTTGATGATGCCTGAATATAGGAACGCTTATCCGATTGCTCTAGGTACGCAATGATCGCTGTTGCACAGCTTTGATCTTCCTCATTTTGCTCTTCACGGATGTCCGTTCTCCGCTTTGCAAGCTCAGGATATTGCTCGAGCAGTAGTTTAAACCAGTGGTCAATCATCGCGACGGATGTGATGCGCTGTCCGTAGCCATTTTCCTGGAAATAGGTGCAATTTTTCTCTTCTTGCCCGGGAATCGGGCTATAGAACAGCATGGGGATACCTTTGGCCATTGCCTCTGTACAGGTCATCCCGCCTGGCTTCGTAATCAGCAAATCGGAGATATCCATCAGCTTGCTAATCTCGGTGGTATAGCCAATCAGATGGACATTTGGCTGACGGAAAGCTTCTTCATCTAGGAGTTGAAGACGTGCTTTTTCATTCGTGCCGAGACAGATAAGCAGTTGAATATCTTGGCTCCAACTTGCCAGATAGGTCAGCAGCTCTTCCTTTTCTTCCTTTTTAAAAACACCCCAACCGCCACCCATAACCATGACCGTAGGCATGGCTTTGAGTCCGAATTCCTGCCGAATCTGCTCCTTGCTATGAGCTTTGCGGAAATTAGGATGAACCGGAATACCGGTAACCTCAATACGCTTGTCCAGAACACCACAGTTCATGAGACGCTCTTTAACAAGGGGCGTGGATACCAAATATTTGTCTACCGCTGCGTCTATCCACGTCCCATGAACATCATAATCGGTGATCACGGTAAAGAGAGGTACATTCAGCCCTGCGCGTTTCAATCTAGAGACAATAATACTTGGAAAGGGGTGCGTACAGACGATCAAATCCGGTTTCAACTGCTTAATAACGGCTTTCGTTCGTGAATAGAAGATACGATGCAGCACGAGACTGGCTACACGACTCGGCCTTTTATCATAATGATTTCGATAGAGCATACCGTACAGTCTGGGTTGTGATGTTACCGTGCGGCGGTATGCCGAGAAGACCCAAGGTGCTAAGGTAGGATGTAAAAAAGCGCCAAGCTCAATCACGCGGGTAATCATGTCTGACGAGGATTGCCGAAGCTCGCCAGACAGCGCATGAGCAGCTTGTGTATGTCCTTTCCCGAAGCCCTCAGATAATAGCAAAATCCGTTTTTTACGCAAGGAACTCACCTTTCTTTGTAAATCATATCTATCCTAGGTGTGATCTGTTTTTTTCTTAGATGCATAGCATTTGCGACACACAGGAACGTAGCTTTCATTCCCGCCGATCTGGATCTGCTCACCATGGAAGATAGGAACGCCGTCTTTGCAACGCATGTTCATGATTGCCTTTTTATCACAATACCAACAAACGGTTTTAATTTCTTCGATCGTATCCGCCACAGCCAAAAGTGCATTGCTGCCTTCAAATAATTGTCCCATGAAATCAGCACGAAGCCCGTAAGCGATAACGGGAATATCCAGTTCATCGACGACTTCAATCAATTGAGAGACCTGAGCTTTGTTCAAGAACTGAGCCTCGTCGACCAAAATGCAATTTGGACGTTCGGTCTGCGCCAAAGCGACCATATCCAAATGTTCGTCTACGACGATGGCTCCTTTTTGCATACCGATGCGGGAAGCGACTTTACCAACACCGAAACGATCATCCATAACGGAAGTGAGGAGAAGTACTTTTTTGCCCTGTTCCTCATAATTATGAGCTACGCGTAAGACTTCAATCGATTTACCGCTATTCATCGTGCCATAACGAAAGTACAATTTTGCCAAGCTGGGACAGTCCCTTCTGCGGATGTTTATATGGTGAAAAAATAAGTTGCGGCCATGCTATCCAGTTCAGCCAGCTTCACAGCAGCTTGAAAGCTGACTTCAGAGGCGAGTTTTTCGCCAATTAGCGGTTGTTTTTTGTAAATCTTCCCGATCTTGACTTCAATGCTGCCTGGTACGGGTTCTTGGGCAATTTGAATACGATGGGGCTCATACATGAGCACATGAATTGTTTCGCGAGCCGTCTCATTATTGCTCTGCAGCAGCTCCTGAATCAACTCATGATCCATGAGTGCGGGGATTCGATCCTTCATGCCTGGATTTGCCTCGCAATGATGTGCCGTTGCTTTGGCCAGCAGTGCATCCATTGCTAGAAATTGCGGGTGCAGGATGAGTCGATGTTCTTCAACAATCGCATCAATAAGTGCTGTGGCTGAAGCCTCATTCGCTTCTATGTAGGGTCCGCGTAAGCGAAGTCCTTTCACTACTTCCGAAGGCGGCAGCGTCTGACGTCCAGCATAGTAAGTATCGCGCAGGAAGCTATCCAAGTGATCGAGTCCAAGAACCGTTGATTTGTTGGTTAGCGGTGTTTCTTGTTTCAAAAGATCAATAATTGCCCGCGGCGAAATGCCGTGCTTGACTAGAATATCCGCGATGATGCCTTGCCCGATTAATTGTTCGGTTTGACGGTGATGATTATACCCAAGGGTCCGCTCAACCGCATGGGAGAAAGGCAGGTGCCCGATATCATGGAGCAGTGCCGCAATGCGCAGATGAGATTCTTCTGGGCAAAAGTGAGCCATGAGTGACCAAACGCCAACCGTATGTTCGAAGCGTGAATGTGTAAGTGGTGAAAATAGAGCCGATGCTCCGAAATGATGTAAAAACTTCAGGCGGCGTACCGGCTTTGAGCGGAAAAGCTCAATTTCAACCGGATGAGCTTCTAGCTGCCATTGATAAAGAGGCTCCCTAATCATGCCGTCCCCAAAAGTATGCTGTATACTCAAACAGAGCTCCTCCTAAGATGTGGAATCTGGATGTATGTTCTAGCGGTATTAGCTATCATAGCATGAAACATAGAAAGTTTGCTATCACATGCACAGCCAGTTGTATTTATATAGGAAATGAGAACATTTATCGTGCCTATACAATATGTTTCAACTGGCGATTCTATTAAAATGAAAACCTTTTCAATTTAAATATTTTTAAATTGAACTATAGGAAACCAAGTGTTAATATAATAGAAAAAATATTGAGAATATTTCCTCTACTTATTGCGGATGTAGTCGAAATATGAAGCATTGAATTCTTACTTTTTAGCACTTTAAAGCATGCGTTTAACAAAGTCCAGCGAAAAACGAGGGAAGAAAGGTTGCACAACATGACTATTAATGGATTACCGCCCAAACAGGGACTGTACGATCCGAGGAATGAGCATGATGCTTGCGGTATAGGCTTTGTTGCCAATATCAAGGGTGTCAAATCTCATGCCATCGTCAAGCAAGCGCTTCGCGTACTTTGCAATTTGGATCATCGAGGCGGGCAAGGCAGTGACCCGAATACGGGGGATGGCGCAGGCATTTTGATGCAAATTCCAGACACGTATTTTCAATCCGCCTGTGAACAAGAGAACATTAAACTTCCAACTGCTGGCAGCTATGGCGTAGGTATGGTCTATTTGCCTCAAGAATTAGAGGCACGTCAAGCTTGTGAAAGTACCATTGAGCGAATAGTCAAACAAGAAGGGCAACAATTTCTTGGATGGAGAACCGTTCCAACAAATAACAGTTCGTTGGGGGATTCTGCAGTATCCGCTGAACCATATATTCGTCAGGTGTTTATCGGCCAAAGCGCAGATACTGCGACGAATCTTGATTTTGAGCGCAAGTTATACATTATTCGTAAATTATCTGAAAACGCTATCAAACTATCCCTTCCGGGATCGCAATTTTACTATTCTAGCTTGTCTAGCAGAACGATTGTATATAAAGGGATGCTAACACCTGAGCAAGTGGACGCGTATTACGTGGAATTGCAAGATGAGAAGGTAGAATCTGCCTTAGCGCTCGTTCACTCCCGTTTTAGTACCAATACGTTCCCGAGCTGGGAACGTGCGCATCCGTACCGTTATTTGATTCATAATGGTGAGATCAATACACTTCGTGGTAATGTCAACTGGATGCACGCGCGTCAAGCGATGTGTGACTCTGATTTATTTGGTGAAGATTTCAAACGTATTCTACCAGTTATTGATACGGATGGTTCCGATTCCCAAATGTTTGATAATACACTAGAGTTCCTTATGCTTTCAGGCCGTTCATTGCCGCATGCCGCCATGATGATGGTACCTGAGCCTTGGTCTAAGCATGAAGGTATGGATGATGATAAAAAGGCGTTCTACGAATATCACAGCACCTTGATGGAGCCGTGGGATGGTCCAGCAGCTATTGCTTTCACAGATGGCAGTCAGATCGGAGCGATTCTCGATCGTAATGGCTTACGTCCTTCTCGTTACTATGTGACAACGGATGATTTAATTGTACTTGCTTCTGAAGTAGGCGTGCTGGATATCGAGCCTGAGCGCATTTTGTACAAAGACCGTCTAAGACCGGGGCGCATGCTGCTTGTGGATACGGTAGAAGGCCGCATCGTGACCGACGAAGAAATCAAGAGCGGCATCGCTAGCGAGCAGCCGTATCGGGATTGGTTGAATGAGCATCTCGTTTCCCTAGAGGATCTGGAAGATGCGCCAATTGTACTTGGCTCTGACCAGGACACGATTCTTCAGCGTCAGCAAGCGTTTGGCTATACCTTCGAACAACTGCGTAAGACGCTTGAGCCTATGGGCAAAACGGGTGTGGATCCGATCGGTTCCATGGGTACGGATGCGCCGCTTGCGGTGCTTTCAGACCGTCCGCAGCTGCTTTATAACTATTTTAAACAATTATTCGCACAAGTAACGAACCCGCCAATTGATGCGAACTTTGAAGAAATTATTACGGCGCAGGGCACCACGATTGGGCCAGAGCGCAACCTGATTAAGCCCGAGCCAGAGAGCTGCCGTCAAATTCGTTTGAAGTCGCCGTTCCTCTCCAATGAAGAACTGGCGAAGCTGCGTCATATTCAGCGTGATGGTTTCAAAACGGTCACGTTGTCGACGCTTTTCGAAGCATCGGCAGGTACTGCTGGGCTTGAGAGTGCGATGCAAGATTTGTACGTGGCTGCCGATCAAGCAATTATCGACGGCGCTACGCTGATTATTCTCTCAGACCGTGGTGTAGATAGTGCGAACGCGCCGATTCCGGCACTTCTCGCAACATCAGGCTTACATCACCACTTGATTCGTCAAGGCACGCGGACGAAAGTCAGCTTGCTTGTCGAGTCTGGTGAGCCGCGTGAAGTGCACCATTTTGCCCTATTGCTCGGCTATGGCGCAGGTGCAATCAATCCATATCTGGCGTTAGAAACGCTTGATGACATGATTCAGCGTAAGCAGCTAGTTGGCGTTGATCACGAGAAGGCGATCTATAACTACATCAAAGCTGTCACGAAGGGTGTAGTTAAAGTGCTAGCGAAAATGGGGATTTCCACCATTCAGAGCTATCGCGGGGCGCAAATCTTTGAAGCGATCGGCTTGAGCCAAGAGCTGGTAGATAGCTACTTCACTTGGACGTATACCCCAGTTGGGGGTATCGGTATCGAAATGGTGGCGAAGGAAGCCCTAATGCGTCACAGCCGTGCGTTCTCTGAACAAGAGGGACGCGATCGTGTGCTGGATACAGGCGGCGACTTGCAATGGCGCAGAGACGGGGAAGATCACATCTACACCCCAGAAACTGTGCATGCTCTGCAATCAGCTGTTCGTACGAACAATTACGGCATGTATAAAAACTTTAGTAAGCTCGTCAAACGTGAAGACGAGAAATATATGGCTTTGCGCGGACTGCTGAGCTTCAAAGCAGGACGCACACCGATTCCGATCGAAGAGGTGGAGCCGATCGAATCGATCTTCAAGCGCTTCAAGACCGGAGCCATGTCCTACGGCTCCATCTCCAAAGAAGCGCACGAAACGATCGCGATTGCGATGAACCGCATCGGCGGCAAGAGCAATACCGGCGAAGGCGGCGAGCATCCGGAGCGTTTCACGCCAGATGCGAACGGCGATCTTCGCCGCAGTGCCATCAAGCAGGTGGCATCCGGCCGCTTCGGCGTCACGAGCCACTATCTCGTCAATGCTGACGAGATTCAGATCAAGATGGCGCAAGGCGCGAAGCCCGGCGAAGGCGGTCAGCTTCCGGGAACCAAGGTGTACCCTTGGGTTGCCGAGGTTCGCGGTGTTACACCAGGCGTAGGCTTGATTTCGCCGCCGCCGCATCATGATATTTATTCGATCGAGGATCTCGCAGAGCTGATCCACGATCTCAAGAATGCCAACCCACGGGCACGAATCAGCGTTAAGCTGGTATCCGAGGTCGGTGTTGGCACGATTGCTGCCGGTGTAGCCAAAGGGAAAGCGGACGTTGTCCTCATCTCCGGCTACGACGGAGGCACAGGGGCGTCACCGCAGACGAGTATTCGTCACGCGGGACTGCCGTGGGAGCTTGGTCTGGCGGAGACGCATCAGACACTCGTGCTGAACAACCTGCGCAGCCGTATCGTCGTCGAGACGGATGGCAAGCTGATGACTGGGCGCGACGTTGTCGTAGCTGCCCTGCTCGGTGCCGAGGAGTTCGGCTTCGCAACAACACCATTGATTACCATCGGCTGCGTGATGATGCGCGTCTGCCATTTGGATACTTGTCCGGTTGGGGTCGCTACGCAAAATCCGGAGCTTCGTAAGAAATTTGCTGGAGATCCGCAGCATGTTGTGAACTTCATGACCTTTATCGCCAACGATGTACGTGAGATGATGGCAGAGCTTGGCTTCCGCACGATCGAAGAGATGGTTGGACGTACCGATATCTTGGAGTCCAAGCCAGCGGTCGAGCATTGGAAAGCCAAAGGCGTGGATCTTACGCCACTGCTGCACCAACCGGACATGGGCGAAGAAGTCGGCCGCTTCTGCCAAATGGAGCAGGATCATGGCTTAGATCGCTCCTTGGATATGACGAAGCTGCTTGCTATTTGTGAGCCAGCAATTGAGCGCAAAGAGCATGTACACGCGATTCTGCCAATTACGAACGTGAACCGTGTTGTCGGAACGATCGTGGGTAGCGAAGTCACACGCCGTCACGGCGTTGATGGCTTGCCGCACGATACGATTCGTCTACATTTTGAAGGATCAGCAGGTCAAAGCTTTGGTGCTTTTGTACCGAAAGGGATCACACTCTCCCTCGAAGGAGATGCCAATGACTACGTAGGGAAAGGATTGTCTGGCGGTAAGCTGGCGATTTTCCCATCCAGTAAGTCGACTTTTGTACCTGAAGATAACGTGATTATCGGCAATACTGCCTTATATGGTGCTACAGATGGAGATGTTTACATCCGTGGTATCGCTGGCGAACGCTTCTGCGTAAGAAATAGTGGTGTGCGTGCCGTCGTTGAGGGTGTCGGCGATCATGGCTGTGAGTATATGACGGGTGGTCGAGTCGTTGTCCTTGGTCCAACAGGGCGTAACTTCGCAGCGGGTATGTCAGGCGGTATTGCCTACGTACTGGATGTGAATGGTGACTTCCAAAGCAAAGTGAATAAAGAGATGGTTTACCTCGAGCAGTTGGAAGAAACGTATGAGATGAATGAATTGAAAACGATGATCCAACATCATGCCACATTTACGGATAGCAGCGTTGCCCACCAGGTTATTCAGCACTGGGATGAGTACGTTTGGAAGTTCGTGAAGGTTATACCGAAGGACTACAAACGGATGTTTGATGCTATCGAGAAAGTGAAACGCTCCGGTCTAAGCCAACAAGAAGCGGTCATGGTTGCTTTCGAGGCGAATATGAGAGATGTTTCCCGTGTCGGTGGAAATTAACGAAACTCAGGAGGGATTAAACGTAAATGGGTAAACCAACCGGTTTTATAGAACATGCTCGTGAAGTGGCATCCGAAGCTTCTCCGTTGGTCCGAATCGGCCATTGGAAAGAGTTTGCGACACCACTTACGCAAGATAAATTGCAGATACAAGGTTCTCGTTGTATGGATTGCGGGATTCCTTTCTGCCACACAGGGGCATTAATCAGCGGCATGGCCGCTGGTTGCCCGGTGAACAATCTCATTCCAGAATGGAATGATCTCGTGTATCGCGGTCAATGGCGTGAAGCTTTGGATCGTCTGCACAAGACGAATAATTTCCCGGAGTTTACAGGCCGTGTATGTCCGGCGCCTTGTGAAGGCTCTTGTACAGTAGGCTTGAAGGACACACCGGTTACGATCAAAAGCATTGAGAAAGCGATCATCGACAAAGGCTTCGATGAAGGCTGGATCAAGCCTGAACCGCCGGAAACGCGTACAGGGAAGAAGGTTGCGGTTGTGGGTTCAGGTCCATCCGGACTTGCGGCAGCAGCGCAGCTGAACAAAGCAGGGCATTGGGTTACCGTATTTGAACGGGCAGACCGCGTTGGCGGCTTGCTGATGTACGGTATCCCGAACATGAAGCTGGACAAAAAGTATGTCCAGCGTCGTGTAGATCTGCTTGAAGCCGAAGGTATTGCCTTCGTAACGGGCGCTCACGTCGGGGTGAACTACCCGATTGAGAAGCTGCAAGAGGAATTCGATGCGATCGTTCTGTGCGGCGGAGCAACGAAGGGCCGTGATCTACCGATCGAGGGTCGTGAGCTCGGTGGTGTGCATCTGGCGATGGAATTCCTGAGCAAGAACACGAAGAGCTTGCTTGATTCCGAGCATGCGGATCGTGAATTCATTTCCGCTGAGGGCAAAGACGTAATCGTTATCGGTGGTGGTGATACGGGAACCGACTGTGTAGGAACTTCCATTCGTCATAAATGTAAGAGCGTGACGCAGTTTGAGATCATGCCGAAGTCACCAGAGACACGTCCAGCGAACAACCCTTGGCCAGAGTGGCCGAAGGTGTTGAAAGTGGACTACGGTCAGCAAGAGGCGGCTGCGCTTCAAGGTGAAGACCCGCGGACATACTTAATCAACACGAAGAAATTCGTGGGGGATGAGAACGGAAACTTGAAGGAGCTGCATACGGTTCTGATCGAGTGGCAGAAGAACGAGAAAGGCGCGTTCGTGCCTGTTGAAGTGCCTGGCAGCGAGAAGGTATACCCAGCGCAGCTGGTGTTGATTGCGATGGGCTTCACGGGACCAGAAAGCACCGTTTTAGATCAGCTCGGCGTAGCCAAAGACGAGCGCTCCAACGCGAAAGCGGATTACGGGAAGTTCGCTACGAACGTAGATGGCGTTTTCGCCGCTGGCGACATGCGTCGCGGACAAAGTCTCGTGGTATGGGCGATCAACGAAGGTCGTGCTGTAGCACGCGAAGTGGATCGCTTCTTGATGGGATCGTCGAATTTGCCATAAGCTTTGTTAGACTGCTTGCGGGTAGAGAGTTACCTGTGAGCAGTTTTTTCTTGTCTAGTGGATAAAGCGAGATTGTGCCCATCAGTTGGTTCGCCTCATTAGACTAATAAACGTGAACATTTCTGTAAACTCATGTACAATAGAAGAAAGAGCAGTCCAAGCATAGACTGCAAGTTGTACGGAATGGAGGGAAGCGCATGAGGAAAGAAGATCTTCTTACAGCTGAGGAGTTACAAGCATTAATGGTCGGGAATGAGGAATATTCTGATGAGGTTGGCAGCGATGAGCCAGTCAGGGCGCAGGATCTGCATTCTTTGCAAAAGACCGTCATGCTACTTTCCAAGCAGGTAGAAGAGCTCCAAGCGCAACTTCATGAGCAGTTTGAACTCCAGAATAGACAGCAAGAGCAATTTCTGCGATTATGCAGGCACCAGCTTGAGAACAAACTGCATGAGCAGCTGGTTAACACCATTGTTGTCCATCAGCATGCGGCGAATCAAGAAGATAAGATGGAGCTTCAACATACGCCAGTGGTATCGGAAGAAGTCAGCCTTAGCGCTGGGCCAATCCATAATTCGTCAACGGAAGATACGCCCCTACCCTTTTCAAGAGTAAAGAGCTATAGTAAGATTCGGAAAAGAAAAAAGGGTTTTCTCGAGAAGCTCTTTGAATAGTCGTGTAACAGCAAAGACCGCTTCTTCTTAGATGAAGAGCGGTCTTTATTTATGAAATTCCTCTCGATTACAGAATCCCCTCATCATGTGCTTTTTTCGAAGCTTGAACACGGTCTCGGACGTCCATTTTCGAGTAGATGTTGGAGATATAGTTTTTCACTGTACCCTCAGACAAGAATAGCTTCTCTGCGATCTCACGATTATTGAGGCCGTCGGCGATGCTGTGAAGTACCTGTAACTCACGTTCGCTGAGGCCGTAAGTCTCTGTTCGAACGTTGCTCTCTTCCTTATCTTCTGTGGAAGCCCCGCTTCCGCCGTCACGAGCTTGCTGGACAAGCATTTTGGCAATATCATGCGGAATTAAGGTGCCGCCATGATGAACCCATTTAATCCCTGTAGCAAGATCTTTGGGATGAATGGCTTTGAGCAAGTAGCCTTCAGCTCCAGCACTAAGTGCATCTACGACGTAACCAATTTCTTGGAAGGTAGTCAAAATGATGACACGAATATGCGGCCAGGTATCTTTAATCTGACGTGTAGCCTCAACGCCATCCATAATCGGCATATGAATATCCATTAGAACGACATCGGGTTGCACTTCTTCACTCAGTTTTACAGCGACATGCCCGTTTTCAGCTAAGCCGACAACCTCAATATCGGGGTCCATGCCCAGTACAATGTGTAAGCTTTCACGAATCAAATCCTGATCATCGACCAGGAGAAGTTTGAGCGGAGCTTGGGTTACAGTCATAGCAAATCCTCCTCACAGCTATTAAAAGGGTTTATAGGTTTAAAAGGTTGGAAAACGTTTGACAGGAATAAAACAATGGACAACGGTCCCTTCTTCAGGCAAAGAACGTACTTGTAAAGTGCCTTGCAGCGCCGTTATCCGTTCTTGCATCGCGGCAATCCCGAAGCCCATTTTCAATTGATCGGTGCCTATACCATCATCTTCAATGCGTAGGGAGATTTGGTCATCGGCATAGGTTAGTACAATTTCGATAGAAGCTGCTTTACCATGGCGCTTGGCATTCGTCAGTGATTCCTGTAGACAACGAATTAATGAAAGCTTGGTTTGTTTGGGAATTTCGAACTCGTCACTAACCGTCGTGAAGTGAATCTGTGTTCCTGTGTGCAAAGCAAATTCATTGGCAAGTCGTGACAGTTGCTGAGATAGCATCAGATCGCCCTCTTGGGGGACCATCTGATGAATGCTGCGGCGCACTTCTTCTAGACCACCTCTAGTCACATTGCGCAGGACGTCGAGCTTCTCCTTGGCTTTCTCGGGCGAAACTTCGATCAAATACGAGACGGCGTCCATTCCCATGATGACGGATGTGAATGTATGTCCTACCGTATCGTGAAGCTCACGGGCCATCCGATTGCGCTCTTCAACTAAAGTAAGCTGCTCAATTTGATTCGCGTACTGCTCAAGAACATTATTTTGCTCATGGATCAAATGGTATTGACGTTGGTTCTCGCCTAGAAGCTTCTCGGTCTTCTCGTTAGAAGTGACGGCGCGTTGTAAGCTTAATCCGATTGCGAAGAAGAGAACAGCATTTAGGATAAAACTAAATAGTTGTCCGACTCCCATGCCGCTATGGAGAAGGAAAAAGTAAGTCATCGGCATGCCTAACATGAAAATAGGGGCGGTCCACCACGCATTTTTTCGATCGGTGAGGAATCCAATAACCATAATTGGGCAATTAATGGTAAGTAAGGCGTCTTGCTCCATCCAAGCCAAGTAAATTTGTAGGGGGATTCCAGTTAGTAGAACAGCAATTGGATAGCATGTCGGATTAATGTAGTGGGGTCGCCAGAATATAAAAGGAACCCCATAAGAGAGCAAAATGGCCAATATGGTTAACAGGATGTGGGAGAATGGTTGTTCATAGATGTGAAGGCAGCTATACAGTAAACCAAGTAGTGCAGCGCCGGTCAAGACGATAAACAGTGACCACTCTACACCGTGCCACGGTCTTCTTTGGATCATAGATGAGCTCCTTTTACTAACAGTTCGTATCTTACTATTGTACATAAAATTAGTAAAAAGCCATAGTGAGCGCAGTCATATGACTGAAATATCACTAGGCATGACAGCCGAAGTAAGCTAGGATTGGATTATATTGGTTAAAAAAGAGAGGAGATGTCGAATGTCAGCATCACAAGAGGTTGGTACGCCCATCGTACATGTGGATAATATTTCTAAACGTATTGGTTCTAAGACCATTATTGATAAGCTAAGTTTCGATGTGCCGCGTGGCGAGGTGTTCGGATTTCTCGGGCCCAATGGTGCGGGAAAAACGACTACCATCCGTATGATGGTAGGATTGATGTCGATTTCGGAGGGGGATATCCGTGTTGGCGGGTATTCGATTCGCACGCATTTTGAACAAGCGATTCGTCATATTGGCGCGATTGTAGAAAATCCGGAAATGTATAAATTTTTAAGCGGTTATAAGAATTTGGTTCATTATGCCAGGATGATTCCAGGTATTGGCGAGGAGCGAATTGGAGAGGTGATCGATCTTGTTGGGATGACGAATCGTATCCATGACAAGGTGAAAACCTACTCGCTGGGCATGCGGCAACGGCTAGGCATTGCGCAAGCGCTTCTACATAAGCCGTCAGTTCTTATTTTGGACGAGCCGACTAATGGGTTGGACCCAGCTGGCATACGAGAGCTTCGAGATCATTTGCGTAAGCTTACCCGTGATGAAGGGATTTCCGTTATTGTTTCTTCGCATCTGTTAGCGGAAATGGAACTGATGTGTGACCGTGTAGCCATTATTCAAAATGGGAAATTAGTTGATGTTAGACTTATCAAGGAATATGCTCAGGAGGACGGCAAACAGCGGGTCGTCTATGAGGTGGACGCGATAGAACAAGCCGTGAAGTTAGCTTCTGCTCAAGGGTATCCAGTGGAAGTTATCGATGCCGAACTTGTGATGGATCTCGACAAACAAGCGATAGCTTTGTTGAATAAGCGGTTCGTAGAGGCGGGGATTTCTGTTTATGGCATCCGCAAAACAATGAAGTCGCTGGAAGATCAATTTTTAGAAATGACGGGAAGTGATCCTATTGCTTAATCTCATCAAGAATGAGCATATGAAGATTTATAGTCGACTTCGAACATGGATTCTAGTGATCCTGTTAATTGTCATTGTCGTGCTCACTGGTGTGTTATCGCATTCCGATACGAACAACAATGATGATAGCTGGAAAATAAGGGCTTCAGAAACGATTGAACACAATAAGACAGAGCTTGCAAATGCGGATATTCCAGAGAATTTTAAGAAGCAGATGCGGGAACAAAGTGCGCTTCAGCAATACATGCTGGATCACAATTACCCACCGATTGATAACACATTATGGGAAGGTATGCTCACTGCTTCTGGGTTAATTATTGTGGTTACGCTCTTCACAGTCATTATTGCTGGAGATATGGTAGCAGGGGAGTTTACTTGGGGAACCATCAAGCTGCTGCTCATTCGTCCTGCTAGCCGGTCGAAGATCTTATTGTCGAAGTATCTGACAACACTTATTTTTGCAGCTACGTTAATGGTCATTTTGTTCATTACTGCCCTGATTGTGAACGGCTTCTCCTATGGCTTTGAGCGACTGAGTCTCCCTCATTTAATTGTGAACGCCGCAGGGCAGGTGCAGGAGAAAAACATGCTGCTCTATGTGTTGGCGACCTATGGACTTAAATTAATTGAGCTCGTGATGATCGTTACGTTGGCCTTTATGATTTCCACCGTGTTTCGCAGCGCTTCTCTTGCGATCGGCCTTAGTATCTTCATCATGTTCGCTGGCCAAGTGATTACCTTATTGTTCCTGCGGTATACGTGGGGCAAATACTTCCTATTCGCGAATACGGATCTCACTCAGTATCTAGAGGGACAGCCGCTAGCGGAGGGAATGACGTTGGGATTCTCCATCACAATGCTTGTGTGCTACTTCTTGTTATTTAATGTTCTTTCCTGGGAAATATTTCGCAGACGTGACGTCGCGGCTTAATGAAAAAGAACGATCCTTCCGGTTTAGTTTAAACCGGGGGATCGTTCTTTTTTTTATTTCTTAATATACGATTGGATGGCCTCTGGTACTTCCAACAAGGAAGGCAGTTGGTAAAACGCGCCCTTTGGCGTGACGTCAATCGTCCCATTGTTAAATACCCAATCATCTGCAACGGGGATATGAATCGCATGGATACCTGCATGGAGCGCTGGTAGCACGTCTGTTGTGATCGAGTTGCCGATCATCCACGTGTGCTGTCGATCAAATTGCTTTTCCTGCATCAATGTATTCATAAACTCACGTGTCTTATGGACGGTTACGAAGATACGATCCTGAAAAAATTGATCTAGACCGACATCCTTGATTTTCTTCATTTGAATAGAAACATCTCCACCTGTATACAGAAACAAGTTGTGACCAGCTTGTTGAAGGTTGTGAAGGGTTTCATTCATCAGTGGGTATGGCTCGACGGTGTAACTGTAAACCGTGTGACCGAGCTGCATGAGCCAGTCAACCTCTTTGCTACTTACTGGACGGTTGTAGTGCTGCGCAAACCACTGGTACGTCTCAACGAACGATTGCGGAAACCGCTCTGGCATAAAGCCGTGAATTTGAATACCAGCAAGGTCGATTTGCAACTGTTTTTGCCTGATATCCTGCTTAGTTAGACCATGGCCTGAATACCAAGTAAGCATCAAATCTACGAACTGGTCAATGACGAAGTCAAAATATTTATTGCAATGCACCAACGTGTCATCAAGGTCAAATAGGATGGCTTGTTCTCTCATAGTTCCGTGTCTCCTACATCAGTTAGAAATGAATTTCCAACTAGTATATCATGCGGAAAGCTTCTATCCTAGCAGGAAGGAATTACATGGCCACGGTGTTGCCTTTATACATTTGTTCAGGAGCAGCAACAGGTCGGTTCCCCGTTTCAGGTTCGTTGTTTGGCACGGATACTGGCACGGTCGATTTCGTTTCCATTTTACTGCTGCCTTGGAAGACGCCGCCTTCCTCAATAATGAAAGAAGCAGCGCTAATATTGCCATGAAGGGAGCCTGTAGAGGTAATAGTCAGCTTACCCTTGGTTGTAATATTCCCTTGAACGCTTCCAGCCAGAACCACATCTCGCGCAGAGATATTGGATTTCACGACGCCGTGCTCGCCAATAATGACGTCGCCTGCGCAGTCGATATCACCCGTAATTCCGCCTTCAATACGAATGCTTGCCTCTGATTTAATACGGCCTTCAAAGCTGGTTCCCTCACCTATCAGTGTATCGGTTGTATTTGGATTCATGAGGTTTTTAGTTTTTTTGAACATGTTAGTTATCATCCTTTCGAATCGATTTAAGATAAGGCTTGGGATCGACGCTTTCACCGTTTTTGAGTATTTCATAGTGGAGATGTGCCCCTGTGCTACGGCCTGTAGATCCGACTAAACCGATCTTACCGCCTTTTTCTACAGAATCACCTTTGTTAACTAGAATTTTATTTAAATGCATGTACCAGGTGCGTAAGCCCTTGGAATGCTCAATCACAATGTTGTTGCCGTGGTAAATGTCCTTACCTGTACTGACGACTTTACCGGCAGCTGTTGCATATACCGGATCATTCTCGTGAGCACCGAAATCAATGCCGGAATGATAGCTCGGTATCTTGGTAAATGGATCGGATCGATAGCCAAAAGGGGAAGTAACAACCTTCGTGCTCGTTGGCCACAACGTTGGCGTGATGCGAAGCTGCTCCTGCTTGTCGGCCACTTTCTGCTTCGTTTGTACTAAATTCGTTTGCAGCTCTTGTACCTCGCCATTTAGCGCAGAGAAGGAGGCAAGTGTGTCTTGACCTAGCTTAAGAATGATATCTTGTGAGACGGGATTGGGGCTGCCACCTACACCTGTTGAAGGGGGAGACTCGCCGACCGTCGGCTGATTGGCATCTTTCTTAGCTTTACCTTCTGAGTTTGTGCTTGCAACGGCGACGTTACTTGGTTCGTGATCAATCCCTGCAATGGACTTGAGATCACTCTCGAGCTTCTTTACTTCCTCGACCTTCGTTTTCATCTGTTCAGCTTGCTGGGACAGTTGAATCACTTCATTTTGCAATTGTTCGATGGCTTCATTCTTAGAAGTCAGGGTTGCGCTCCATTGCTGGTTGACACCGCTTAACTTCGTTTGCAAATCACTTGCTTGTTTCACGGTATGTGCATGCAAAATGTAAATCGTTATGGAAATCAGCATTAGCAAGGAAAAGCATGCTGCAGCGATATAGGCAGATAAATGGGAAATGCGAAATCTGACAACCGATTGCGTAGCATCTGGAATGATAACCAGTGTCAGTTTTTTGGGTTTCCACTTAAGCTTCATAAGGACTAAGTTATCTCCTGTCATGGTTGAATTTGGTAAAGTGAAGTTCTGTACATCATTCGTCATATTTTGCTAAAAACCTGCCTTCCTACCTACTAGTCCTAGGAAAATGAGTCTAAAGTAGGAAGGAATCCTGTCGTATATGATCGAATTTACTAATACAATTACAGAAAGCTGTAGATTTGGAGTGGAGGCACACATGATTAAGCTTGCAGGTATTGACATAGGGAACGATAGTATTAAGCTGGTGCTAGATGGGTCTAGAGAACCACTAGTAATTCCAAATATCATAGCGCCGGGCTACGAAAGACACATTTTGCAAGAAGAAGATTCGCCTTGGAAGGCATTGGATGTCGTTATTTATAGTCCAAGCCTTTCACAGCGGAATCAACGTTATTTCGTAGGGCAGCTGGCCTTAGAGCACGAGGATAACCTAGAGCTAGAAGACACGGATAATAAAGCGCTATCGGATCAATCCCTCATTGTAGCACTGACTGCACTTGCTTATCAGGGTCTCACGAATCAAGCAGCGGGCCCTGGTTACGGCAATGTTGACGAAGTTGAATATACATTGGGTACGGGTTTGCCTGTTCGTTCTTTCCCGAAATATAGTCAGACATTTGAACATCGACTTCTAGGTGAGCACGAAGTGACATTCCTTTCCACACCACAGTTCCATAATCGTAAAATTAAAGTTTCAATCCGCAAAGTGGCTGTCTCTATTGAAGGTGCTGCGGCCATGTTCCATATGGCAACACACGACAGCTTGCAGGTCAAAGACGAAGAAATATACAATGGCTGCATAGGCGTTTGTGAAATCGGTGCGTTGACGACAGATTTTCCTGTCATCAAACGCATGGCGATTGACAACCATTTTAGCCATGGCGAGCAGATCGGTATTGCAACGTATTTGGATGCGATTATTCGTGACGTGGAAGATGCCTACGGTCACTTGTTCCCAAGCCGAGCGAAGCTGGCGCAACGCGTGAAGAATCGTCAATTCACGATTCAACTTCCAGGAGAAGGCCAAGTGGATATTCGGCCAATTGTAGATCTGCATTTCCGACGAGCTGCGGTACGCATGGTCGAAATGATCAAGAAGCGCTGGCGCAAATGCCCAGATATTCAATGCTTCTACGTGATTGGCGGTGGTGCGACTGCACTGAAGCCGTACATCCAAGACGCGGCAGGAGCAATGAAATTGCGTTTCACCAATGATAGTGAATACTTAAATGTACATGGCTACTTAAAGGTAGCTAAGAGTCGTTTAAATCAATCAGTTCCTGTTTAACTTACAAGGCACCCGCTTAGGCGGGTGCTCTTTTTTTTTGAACGATAAGCATTCCTCCAAATATAAATTCACGGCAGAATTTCATCTTAGTTACTGCTTTCGGCCTGCTTCAGCTTGGTAAGCTCCATATAGGTGGTCAATGTTGTCAACAACAGCGTACTGCCGAAGCCTATTGCACAAATCGAACCAATCATCGTAGATCTTTCGCCGAACATAAGGCCAATTAGAACAAATGCTACGCAAAGGACCAAAACTAGATTTCCTCCCCACAACCATTTTGTATAGGACATACGTTGGCTAAGTTTGCCTGAATTTTGTTCGGGATCTTCCTTTACATGTGTTCCTCCAGGGGAAGCTGGAAAGACATCTGGATGCTTCCGCTTTTTCCTATTCCCCGCGATAAGGAGAATGACCATAATGATAGGCTGGTAAGCCAGGACAATTACGGGTGAGCTGAAATTGGAGAAACTGAGCAGCTCGGTGGTGCTCTTGAAGGAAAGACAAGTACACAGACCGATAAGCAGGATGATAGGTTTGTTAATCATCGGATAATTTCGACCATTGAAGATGGAGCTAATGCCAAGCAGAAGTGCTAAATAAATGGTGATTATTTTACACGTTACGGTTGGATACCAAATCATGAGCATGACCAGATCAAGTCGATCTAGAAAATCAGTGACATGAATCGTTTGAACCAGATTATAGCTAGGATAGGAGAAGTTTGCAGGCATCTTAGGGCCGAGTACGGCAATAATGGCAAAAAGGACGAGTGTGAGTAGAAAAAAGCCTAGCAGGGAGCCGTGTCGAATTGCCGAACGAACATGATTAGAATTGGCAATCATATGGAGAAATGCGCCAAGAATGAAAACATCACCCGCGCTCCCGAGTGTTAGAATGGAGCTAGCTGTCCAGTGTTGAAGCGGCATTGTCAGTAAAGGTGTCGTTAGTCTCAAAAAAAATTCGTTCGATAAGAGTAACGGCATAATCGTAATCGTAACGACGAAGAGCGGATAGAACAGGTCATTAACGCGTGCGATAACTTCTACACTCGTTTTGCCAAAATACATAAGCAACAAACAGTTTAATAAGATTAGAATTTCTAGTGGCGTTGTATGCAGTAAAAGGGTAGAACTAAATCTGGATACAGAGGAAATATCGCGAACGACAATTTGCCAGAAATGAAACAAAATGAGTAGATTCATAACTGTGCCCAGCCAAGGACCTAATATTTCTTTGGAAATTTCAAAAATGTTTTTATAGGGGAAGAGCTTCGCCAAATAGCTAAAGAAGCTAGCAATCAGAAAGACATAGAGAATAGAAAGTAGATAGCTGAACCAAGCATCCATTTGATTGATGCGAATCAATTCATTTTGCAACGTGAGGATGCCTCCGCTGGTAACAATGGAAGAAGCTAGCCAAGAGAGCTGCCGTTGGTTAATGACTTGCTTACTATCGATGAGGAACACCACCTTTCTATTTAAATGCCAAGAACTCGAATGAACCAAGGAGAAACCACTTGCACGAAAAAATAGGAAGGCATTGGAATACTCACATGGAAATATTTCGTGATGAGAAAAAGAAGGATTAAACCAATGCTAAGACCGTAGGTTATTTTGTTTCCAGTCTCCGTCTTCCGCAGCATCTTGCGATCGATAATAAAAGACCCGAACAAAATGATAAGAAAGCTGATAATAAAGATCCCATCCATCGCCTAGATCCCTCCTTTGGTCACGTTGCGGTTAATCACACCCGTATCAGGAATGGAAGCTTTCACGACAATATTAAACTCAGCTGCTTTAAAATATCGCTCCCAATCCTTCTTGAATTGTTCGTTCCACTTCTGAGGATGTGTTCGCCAAACAATGAGGCCAAGTTGAGCGGAATCCGTGCCTTCCTTTTGCATTTGTTTAATCGTTGCGAGCACAGATAATTTGATTTGCTCTGCGAACTTCGTTTCTACGTTATGAAGGATATTAGAATTGTACAAATCCTCATCAGTGAGGTCTTCTCTCACAGCACCACGAGCATCTATAATGATGTCGAACATGACTTTGTCATCCAAGAGCTTAGGTGTTATCTCCGTCTTGCCACCAACAACTGCGATGGAAATATTTTTACCTTCCTCCAAGGGGAATGTGAGCTGTTGCTCTTTTACTTGATTTCGAAGCCACAAGAGCCCAGATGCTTCTTTCTTCTTATAAATGCCAACCATTTTATCCCCTTTGAACTGCCCATAACCAACGAATTGGATTTCATGGGAAGGCTCTTTAGAAACTTGTCCATTTCGAGGTTCCATATAACTCATAATTGGATCACTGTTAAAGCTTAAGGAGATGCCAACATCTTTCATTGTAGTTGGCATGGAATTACGGGACTTCGCTAATTCACGAATGACTTCAGCAGGAAAGCGCTCGAACTTCGGCTCCGTATTGAGGAGGTCATACCCTTTGCCTTTGGTTACGATCAGGTAGCTTGTCATCCGATTCTCTGGCGAACGCGGAAGAACATCGAATAAAGAATTAATGCCAGCTTCCGCTAACTTTTCACCAATGACGATCGTTCTGCGGTGTGAGAGAAAGATGCGTCTGGCCATACGCGTTTGAAGTTTACTGACTGCATCGCGGAAGGTGATCCCGACTTCGGAATCAATGTAATAGCTTTTCCCACCAGCAGTGCCGCCACCTCCACCGCTAGCTCCACCCATGGAACCTGGGAGTGGGAACATATACGTAACACGATATCTGCCGTCATCCTCTAAATCAGCCGATGAAGTAAGTACAAATGCGACGTCATTGGTCTCCGTTCGATCCCAACAACCAGTAAGAAGAAGCGTCGTGGATAGTAGTAGAGTTGCCACTAGGCTAACACGCTGTTTAGGATGAATCATTGGACTGTTCCTCCTTATTGGCTTTGTGTACGTGGTCGATACTGCTGCCGTCTAAACCTCCCGCTTTCTTGATTTGCTTCGCAAGGGCATCGTCTTGACTGGTGTTATCTTGAATAGCCATAAACTCCGGACGCTTCCTCAATTGCCACCATGGTGCACGGACCAGGACATCCTTCATATCCGTAGCGGATAAGGGGCCAACAGGAGACAGATAAGGAACTCCGAAGGAACGGAGATTCGCCATGTGCCCTATCAGAATCATCAATGAGAAAAAAATACCGAAGAATCCAAATACGGATGCGGCAATAAGAATGGGAAAACGAAGCATCCGAATGGCAATTGCCCCATTAAATCGTGGAATGGTGAAGGAAGCAATACCCGTAATCGAGACGACAATAACCATCGGTGCGGATACGATTCCTGCTTGGACAGCAGCTTGTCCGACAACGAGCGCCCCCAAGATGGATACCGCGGAGCCAACCGCCTTAGGAAGTCGGATGCCAGCTTCGCGCAAGGCCTCAAAGGTGATTTCCATGATGAAGGCTTCAACGACCGCTGGGAACGGAATCGCCTCACGGGAGGCAGCTACGCTCAGCATCAAAGTTGTTGGTAGTAGCGCTTGATGGTACGTCGTTATTGCAACGTAGAGCGCAGGTGTTGTCAACGACAGAAACATGAAGATATAACGAAGCATACGCAAGAGTGTGCTGATCTGGAAGCGTTCATAATAGTCTTCGCTCGTTTGCATAATTTGAATGAATACAAAGGGAACGATGAGAGCGAAGGGGGTGCCGTCTGTGAGAATCGCAACTCTCCCCTGAAGCAAAGCGGAAGCGACCACGTCAGGGCGCTCTGTATATTGCATTTGCGGGAACGGCGAATAGGCGTCGTCTTGAATGAGTTCTTCAATCATACCTGATTCCATAATGGCATCAATTTTGATTAACTCTAGTCGTTTGACAACCTCCTCAATTAAAGAAGGCATAGCTAAGTTATCCATATAGCAGACAACAAGATTGGTATTGCTCTCTTTGCCTACACACATGGATTTCATCTTAAGTCGAGGTGTCTTGAGCTTGCGGCGAATCATTGAAGTGTTCGTACGTAAACTTTCTACAAAGCCCTCTTTCGGTCCACGCACGACCGTTTCTGTCTCTGGTTCGCCAACAGATCGCTTCTCTGTCCCACGGATCCCGAGTAGAATGGCTTTCGCGTTCCCCTCAACGAGCAGCGCAGCATCACCGCCAAGAACAGAGGTCAGCAAGTCTCCATAGTTATCGGAAATCTGCGTTTGCGACACCGGCAGAATGACATTAGCAATTCGCTCAATCGAGGTTTCACCGCCTCCGATCAGCATGAGTGATTTCATCGTATCGTTCAGAAGCTGTGTATTGGTTAGGCCATCTACGAAAAGAAGCAGGGCTGGGATATGAGGGTCAATCTCAAATTCTCTGACAACGACATCGGAGCATTCCTGAAACATGTCTTTAATAAATTTATGATTCTCATCGAGTAGCAGCGAGAGTTTAGTCTGTTTAAGATCCTCAATAAACGGAATATCGAGAGCTTGATCCAAATCAGAAGGAGGGGTACCTTCACTGGAAGGTGTCGTTTTACGACTTTGCAGGATGCTTTTCATCAAATAGTTAGGTGTTTTGGCCAAGCGAGAGGCACCTCCTGCCACGATCAAGTTGAAGAAATTAGAATGCGTAGATTATGTTCTGCGAAATAGCAGGATTTTATTACGAAAGTTGGAAAATTTTATTTGTAGAGGTTTTGTTGGAAAGTAAAGGTATAGCGCCTAATGCCTTGGCAAAAGCTATCTCAGCATGCAGATGTAGGGATAGGAGCTGGTGTTGTTGGTATGGATCATTCTATTACTGGTGTTATTTGTTTTTCAGGCAGCTACGATTTTAATTTGTGAATATAAAAGGCCTGCCAAGTCAGTAGCATGGCTAAGTATTCTATTTATTTTGCCAATTATTGGATTTCTAATGTATTATTTCATTGCAAGGGAATACGTACGGCGGAAGAAAGTTCATGGTCATAGCAGTGATAACACAGATAAACAAAAGCTCCAGGGAGCTCCTTATACTGGCAGTATAGATTCCAAAAAAGGAGAAGACAGCTTCTTACTGGGAGAACAGCGTCTGCGAGATTGGCTGCGTCATGTGCCTCATGCACCGATTACCGTATTAAACCGGGTTGATGTACTGACGAATGCCGACGTGACATATGAAGCGATGCTTGATGAGATAGGGAAGGCCCGAGATCATATTCACTTCGAATTTTATACGATTCGTGATGATGCGATTGGCAGGAGATTTCTTGAAGCTTTGATTGCGAAAGCGAAGGCAGGGGTAACTGTAAGGGTTATTTATGATGGTGTGGGCAGTCATTCGCTTTCTAAGTCTTACATTACTTCATTGAAGCGTGCGGGCATTGCTGTTGAGCCTTTCCTAAAGCCATTGATTGCTTTCTTTGATAAACGGTTGAATTATCGGAACCATCGCAAAATTGTGGTTGTTGATGGCTTGGTTGGTTTCGTTGGAGGCATTAATATTGGGGATGAATACGTTGGCGGGGATCCTAAGCTTGGTTTCTGGAGAGATACGCACATCATGCTGCATGGGGACGCGGTATATGATTTACAACGCACCTTTCTGACAGACTGGTTTTTCGTTAGTGGAGAAAGATTGGGGGAAAAGCGATACTATCCAGCTCATTCCGAACAGGAGCCTTCGATCGTTCAAGTCATTTCTAGTGGTCCTGACGCCAGCTGGGATGCCATTCAGGAAATGTATTTTGCGGGCTTGATCGCAGCAAAGAATCGAATTTGGATTACAACGCCTTATTTCATTCCCGATCCGAGCATCACGATGGCTCTTAAATCTGCCGCAATCAGTGGTGTAGATGTACGAATCATTCTTCCTTTCAAAGCGGATTCTGTCATTGTCCAATATGCGTCAATGTCCTATCTACAGGAATTATTGCAGGTAGGCGTTCGATTCTATATGTATCGGAAAGGGTTTATTCATGCCAAAGTTATTATCGTGGATGACATCATGGCGACGGTGGGTACAGCCAACGTGGATATGCGTAGTTTTTTCAGTAACTTCGAATTGAATGCCGTGATGTTTGATAGGCATGTAATTTCCCGGTTAGAGAGTGATTTTGAGATGGACTTAAAGGAGAGTACGGAAGTTACATTAACTGAATTTGAGCTGAGGTCGTCCGGTGAAAAAAGAAAAGAAAGAATTGCGCGATTGTTATCCCCTTTATTTTGATGAAAAAAAGAGTAGTTCTAATTAGAGCTACTCTTTTAATTTAGCTAAAATAGCATTCAAATTTTGAGGTGGAACACGATCGATGAGATCCCCGTATGTTCGTAATCGACTCATGATGGTTAGTTGATTGAACTCGCTAATGTTTGGACGAAGCTCTACTTCTTTCCAAAGCAAAGGAGTTGAGATCGTTGCGTCTTTTCTGGCACGCGGTGTATAGGGAGCAGATAGTGTTTTTCCATACCAATGCTGGAGGTAGTCGATATAAATCTTATCACCGCGATTTTTCTTGAAGCGCTCGATGGTAAACAGCTTCGGGTACATGTTAACGGTGTAGGTTGCGATGAAATGTCCAACTCTTCGGAGCTCTTCGAACGTATAGCCAGGTTGAATTGGAATGTAAATTTGTACGCCTGTTGCGCCAGATGTTTTGGGAACCGACTGAATACGCAGCGAATCGAGCACTTCACCAATGATAAGAGCAGCCTCCATGATACGAGGTTCTTCCTCCAAAGTTGGATCGATATCAATCAGCCATTCTGCAGGATTCGTCTTCCCGATGTAATGGAAGGAAGGATGAAATTCCAAGCAAGTCAGATTCCCGAGCCAAATGAGCGTAGATAACGAGTCCAAATTCACATAGTTGATGCCATCTAGCGGCGCTAGCTTAACGAAGCTAGGTACAGGATCGGGGGCATTTTTCTGATAAAAAGACTTATCATCATACCCATGTGGAAATCGAATCGTCGTTAGATGGCGATTACGGCAGTAACGTAGGAGGTAGGGCGAGAGTTCACTTAATGTCGTCAAATAATCCGCTTTTGTGATGCCCAATTCTGGCCATAGCGGCTTATTCGGATTCGTGATCGTCAACTCGTTGCCCTCCACGAGAAGCTTAGCTTTCTCTGCTTTAAACGCCATAGGCTTGGAATCGCTCCTTCTAAGCTTTTATTCACAATTATTTCCTAGGCGAGTGGTTCTCAAACGGAGTCACACAAAAGCCGGACTGCAGATTAGGAGATAACCAGCAACCAGAGGTACAAACCGATTAACGTGATGAGTAAGGTGGGGATCGTCAGGATGACGCCAGCTTTCATATAACCGACCCACGTAATTTTCACCCCTTTTTTGGCAAGCACATGGAGCCAGATCAGAGTGGCTAGCGAGCCGATAGGTGTCATTTTGGGCCCCAGATCGGTCCCGATGACATTGGCATAAATCAGGGCTTCTCGGAGGATGCCCTCAGTTTGTGTACCTTGAATGGCTAAAGCATCAATTAGCACAGTTGGCAAATTGTTCATGATGGAGGAGAGGATCGCCGCAAGGAATCCCATACCTATCGTGGCTACGAACAGACCTTCACCAGAAATGATGTCGATAAGATCCCCAAGCGCATCAGTGAGACCGACATTTTTAAGTCCATAGACGACTACATACATCCCGATGGAGAAGATGACGACTGCCCATGGAGCTTCTCTCAAAATCTTTCTCGTATTCACCGCGTCGCTCGTTCTGGCGATGAGGAGGAAGGCAATAGCGGCAGTCCCAACGAGTATGGAAACAGGCACTTGGATAAATCCACTGCAGATATAGGTAACTAATAAGATGCCGAGAATCCACCAAGACAAACGGAACAAATTCATATCCTTTATCGCTTCCGAAGGGCGTTTCAGCTCCGCGATATCATAGCTTTTAGGGATTTGTTTGCGATAAAAAAGGTAGAGAACCAGCAAGCTTGCGCCTAACGAGAACAGACTCGTCACGAACATTCGGCTCGCATAGGTGACAAAATCGATCCCGAAAAAATCCGCAGTAAGAATGTTTACTAAATTACTAATGACAAATGGAAGTGATGTGGTGTCCGCGATAAAGCCGCTTGCCATAATAAACGGGAGAATGGCGGCATCCGGCAATTTCATAGCTCTGACCATAGCCAATACGATGGGCGTAAGGATCAAGGCCGCACCATCGTTCGCAAAAAAGGCGGAAACCGCTGCCCCGAGCAGGATTACGTAGACGAACATGCGCTTTCCATTTCCTTTGGCCAAGCGCGCCATGTGGAGCGCAGACCATTCAAAGAAACCGATCCCGTCTAAAATAATGGAGATCAAAATAATACCAACAAAAGTGAGCGTGGCGTTCCATACGATGCCAGTAACTGTGGCGACATCCTGCAGCGAAACGACTTGGAAAGCGAGGGCAAGCAAAGCTCCTGCTGATGCTGACCAACCAATGCTTAAGCCTTTGGGCTGCCAAATGACGAAGGTAATCGTAAGTAAAAAGATGATAATAGCTAAATAAATCATGAGAGCCTCCAGATCGACTGATAAATAAACGACGATGTAAATATCTCAAATTTCTGGATGTCTGTATATAGATGAAAATTTGACAATGAATAAAAAACTTAAAATAGTATTACATAGAGGAACCGAGGAACTCCCTATTGAGGGGGTTCCTCTTCCTTACATAAAATATCTAACATACATATAAATGTTGGCTAACCCAACGGAGACTAGCATAAGTGGAAAACCATATTTCATAAAAGCAATAAATTTGATGGGGTGTCCTTCTTTTGCAGCCAAGCCGGCGACGATCAAGTTAGCACTTGCTCCGATAAGTGTTCCATTACCTCCAAGACAAGCGCCTAATGCCAGGCTCCACCAAAGCGGTTCTAAATTCTCCACGCCCATCGTACCCATTTCCTGAATCATAGGAATCATAGTTGCCACAAAAGGGATATTGTCTAGAAATGCTGAGGCGATCGCACTGAGCCATAAGATTAACATCGACGTTGCAATCGGATTACCTCCCGTCAATTCTACTGCCCCAGTAGCTAATTTAGAAATTACGCCTGTTTCTACCAAGCCGGACACCAAGATGAACAGTCCAACAAAGAAAAAAATCGTCGACCATTCAACTTTGTTGAAAGCTTTTTCCATCGAGTGTTCCCCAGTCAGTAGCAGTAACAGAAATGCCCCTGCTAAGGCTACTGTCGCGGATTCAAGGTGCAGTAGCTGGTGAAGAAAGAACCCGATTATGGTAAGTCCTAGAATGGAAAGACTTTTGGTTAGCAGTTTACGGTCTGTAATTACTTTTTTTTCGTCAATTTGCATCATACTCATCTTTAGCTCAGGCGTAGTTTGTATGTGCTTGCGGAAAATGATAACGAAGATCGGAATTGTGACCGCCATGATGATGACGACAACAGGAGCAAGATTAGTTATAAAGGCCATGAAAGTTAACTCTTTAACAGCACTTCCAATCATGATGTTGGGTGGGTCCCCGATCAGCGTTGCAGTACCGCCGATATTAGATGCCAAAATTTGTGTGATTAGGTAGGGTACGGGATTAACGCGCAATTGGCGCGTGATGCTGAGGGTGACAGGTACCATGAGCAATACGGTTGTCACATTATCAAGGAAAGCAGAACCAATAGCTGTAATAAGTACGAGTGATACCAGAATTCTGACAGGATCACCCTTTGCTTTCTTTGCTGCTAATAATGCGATATACGTAAACAATCCTGTTTCTGCCGTAATACTTACAATAATCATCATGCCAATTAAGAGTCCCAGTGTATTGAAATCAATATGATGCAAAGCGGAACCTTGATCAACAACTCCAAGAACGACCATTAGGACACCGCCAATCATTGCTACGATAGTGCGATGTATTTTTTCGGTGATGATCATGCCATACGTAAGTGAAAAAATGCCAATTGCCAAGATTGCTTGCTGTTCCATAGATCTAGATCCTCCTGAATGTCGATATTTGTTTGTTTTTTGGCATAAAAAAAGAGCCCTACCAAGGACTCCTTATGTCGAAAAAGAACATAAGGAGCCCTTGGTGACAGGCTCCTCCGTAACGCAACTAAATATAAGATTAGTTTCAAGTATAACCGATTCGCTTCAACAAAACTAATTTTGATTGAAGTTACACAATCTTACATCCATTTTCATGAAAGATTGTATGCTCGGGTGTCTCAATGTTTTGTTGTGTGTCCATTCCATAAAGCTAACTTTCACAACGAGTTGTGGGGTTATCCATACCGCTTCTTTCGACCTTTCAGGTTCGTTGATGAAGGGACGCTCTTGCGTTGTCATGCTTTGAACCAGATCGGTGACATGTTGCCAGTCCTTCACGGTGAGTTTGCCAGTACCCGCATGGCCAATATACCATAGCTGCCCCTGATCATCATACAAGCCTAATAAAAGGGAATTCACGATTTTGCCTCTATAGGTAACACCGCTTACGACGGCATAGAGATCCTTGAAAATTTTTTTCTTCAGCCATCGCTTATCCTTACCGTTGATGACATAACTGCTTGTCAGGTCCTTTATCACAATGCCTTCTAATTCATGCTGCTCCACAATGGCAAATAGTGCTTCCATATCATCATGATTGGTGACGAGTTGGACTAGGTGGTTCGGCTTCATGATGGATGCTAACCTATTTTGTCTTTCTTTCAGGCTCAAATGTAGTAACCAATCTCCGTTCAAATAAAGGATATCGAAGACCATGTATGTGATGGAGACTTGCTGAATGGCTCGAGTCACTGTGCTGGATTTCCTAGCGCTGTCACGTTTCATGATTTCGTAAAATGAAGGTTTGCCATCGGATAGTGCAATAATCTCTCCATCCAAAATGACTGAATTTGCTGTACAGAACGCCTGCGGATTCGTTAATTCCGGGTATTGCAGGGTTCGATCATTGGCTCTGCGATTGATTAATTTGGTCGTACTTCCATCGAAGTACAGCAACATTCTTACCCCATCCCACTTGATTTGACTCGTAAAATGAGTGCCAACTGGCCATTCATTTGTGCTAACTGGCTCAAATGGGAGGATCGGTTTAAAATCCAACGGTCATAACCCCTTTACATTGTCGTTATCCTACCATTCTTCACCAATTTAGGTTCTTTCAAGCAAGATACTATGGACGGTCTGTTAAAATGCTCCTGCTTTGGTAACAACTGAATAGCCGTGTGATTTTGAGAGCATAACAATACGTAAATGAAAGTGAGTATTAAAGGGGAGTTGTGTATGAATCAACCTTTTCCTGAGGATCCGAGTATAGACAAGGAAGTATTCCATACTCTGGTGTCGACTGAGCTTTCCTCGAATATCCTTCATTTGCAAACCGTATTGACAGCTTGTGATGATGTAGTGTTCGCGTCGATACATCTGGCGAGTGGCCTTCAAGCATCCGTTCTCTATTTACGGGGAATGGTGAATGTAGAGTTGCTTGATGGTCATGTCCTCGAACCTCTTAAACAAGCTAGCACAGAAACCGTGGCATCCATGGACAATGTGATGAGTTGCATTTCGGTATCACAATATAAAGAACTGCGCATGATTGGTGAAGTTATCAATGAAGTGCTTGGAGGCAAGGCGGTTCTACTTGTAGACACGATCGAAGGGGCTTTATCCATTGAGTTATCGCAATCTGAAGGTAGGGCGGTAGAAGAGCCATTAGCAGAGTCTGTCGTTCGTGGTCCACGCGAGGGCTTTGTAGAATCCCTAGTCGTGAATACGTCATTAATTCGAAAAAGGTTAAAGACACCCGCGTTGAAATTCGTTTCCTTCACTCTCGGTAATTATTCGAAGACAGATGTCACAATGGCCTACATGCAGGGGATTGCCAAACCAGAAATCATAAGTAAGGTTTCAGAGCGAATCTCCCAAATTAAGCTGGATGGGGTACTTGAGAGCGGCTACATCGAAGAAATGATTGAGAGTAATATCTATTCGCCCTTTCCCCAAGTACAAACAACGGAACGCCCTGATGTGGTAGTTTCAAGCTTGTTAGAAGGCCGTGTTGTTATTATTACGGATAATACGCCTATTGCTCTCATTGCTCCAACTACATTTTGGTCCCTCATGCAGTCTCCTGAAGATTATTATCAGCGCTTCCTGATTGGCAGTCTCATTCGTTGGCTTCGTTATACTTTTTTTCTTATTGCCATGTTGGCTCCGGCGATCTATGTGGCTGTGTTAACGTTTCATCATGAAATGGTTCCTACAACGTTGTTGCTTCGTGTTGCTAAATCTCGGGAGGAAATCCCTTTCCCTGCCTTGGTCGAAGCGTTAATTATGGAAGTTACTTTCGAAGCTTTGCGTGAAGCGGGTGTTCGTCTGCCTAGGCAAGTTGGTTCTGCCGTCAGTATCGTTGGCGCACTCGTCATTGGTCAAGCAGCTATCCAAGCGGGCTTGGTATCTGCTCCTATGGTTATGGTTGTAGCCATTACGGGTATTTCCTCGTTCATGATGCCGCAATATTCGGCGGGTATCTCCTTACGTATGCTTCGGTTTCCAATTATGATTCTATCCGGCATTCTAGGATTGTTTGGTCTCGTTCTTGGGTTGCTGTTAATCATAAGTCATCTGTGTATTCTTCGATCTTTCGGTGTACCTTACTTGGCTCCATTTGCTCCGATATATCCCAAAGGAATCAAAGATGTTTTGTTTCGTGCTCCTATTAGCAAAATGAATACACGTCCTGCCTTCTATGCTGACAAAGAAAATTTGAAAAGGCAGCCCGAGCATTCGGATGAACGGAATAAGAATTAAGCCGTTAGGAGGGGCTAACTATGAGGTTATACGTATCCGTACCTGTCATTTCACTGTGCGTGCTGCTCATAACTGGTTGTTGGGATCGTGTCGAGGTGAACGATATGGCTTTTATCATAGCCGCAGGAGTCGACAAGCTCGCGGAGGATGAAATTGAAGTGACTGTTCAAGTGTTCATACCCAATCCGGCTGCTTCTTCGGCAGAAGGAGGTACAGGGCAGGGGAATGTGTACACGGTATCGACCAAAGGAAGCTCCATGCCAGATGCGTTAACGGAATTGCAAAAGAAGTTTCCCCGCTATTTCTCATGGGGACATGCCAAAGCATATTTTTTTGGAGAAGAACTGGCTCGCAGCGGGATGTTTGACAACTTTGATTTCTTATTCAGGGATATCCAACCACGGGAACAAGCAAATTTCTTCGTGTGCAGAGGAACAGCCAAGGAGCTGCTAGAGTCGCAAAATGATCCTAATACCTATGAAACCTTAATTAAACTTTCGCAAAAGCCATTGATTCAATCGGCTACCATGCATGATATTGAGGAAGTGTTAAATGGGGAATCGGGGGCATTCTTACTACCGGTTGCGAATAAAAGCAAGTTGATATCGAATCAAACTAAGAAGACTATTCTGACCATAGAAGGACTGTCGGTGATTAAAGAAGGGAAACTAGCCTGTTTTCTGACACAAGAAGAACAAACGGGGATTCGTTTGTTTATTCATGAAAATCTTGGTCGGAATATTACGATCACCGAAGAGGAAGCGGGTGGGAAAGTGGTGATCAAAATCATTACCACGCATCTCCATCTCCATCCTTTGATTGAGAACGGTATTTGGAAGATGACCGTGGAATTGGAACTAGAGGCGGATGTCGTTCAAAATTCTACCCATATCATCCTCGCCGACGGTACGGACACGATGAAAAAGTTAGAAGAACCCTTTGATAAGAAGATTAAGAAAATTTTGAGGGACACGTTACAGCAATTACAAACAAATCAGAAAGCTGACGTTCTGGGCTTTGCCCGCGCATTTCACAAAAAATATCCTCAGGAATGGAAGCAAGCCAAGGGGAATTGGAACGTCATCTTTCCAACAATGGATGTTCAACTGGAAGTGAAAACTATTATCAAAAGACCGGGAATATCAAATTTTCCTTTTACCAACATGCAATCGAGGTAGAGAATAGGGGTAGTCAATGAGCGACATGGCGTTATCGAACCGGCAAATATTCTGGTTAATGGTTAGTACGCAAATTATTATGACCATACTTCTCACGATTGCTCCTGCTGCTCAAATCGCTAAGCAAGATGCGTGGATATCGATCTTAATGGCGACAGGAATCGGGATATTCGTTGCCTATATATGTGGGAAGTTAAGTGTGATGTTTCCTGGTCTGACCATAGTTGAATATAATCGCATTCTGTTAGGTAAATGGGTTGGTGGCTTGATTTCGGCCCTCTACATTCTTGTTTGGTTTGTTATCCTAACCGTGATTTTGAGACAATTCAGCTTATTTATTACGGGGACCATTATGCCAAAGACTCCCCTCTATGTGATTCAGGTGCCGATGCTACTCATCGTAGTGTATCCTACGGTACATGGGGTGGGGGTCTTGGCACGTATTTGTGAAATTACAGGGCCAATCATCTTACTCTGTGTTCTAGGCCCAATGTTTCTAGGTATTAATCAAATGAATTGGGATCGACTGTTTCCGATTTTTGGAGATAATGACATGATGACATTAATGAATGGCGCGCTTCCGACAGCGGCTTTCTTAGGTGATTGCATCATGATCATGATGTTAATCGCTTTTGTGAGCAAGCGGAAGAACACTATTCGATTTGCTATATGCGGTGTTATGCTCTCAGGCATACTTACTGTGCTATCGATGATCGTTAGCATCCTGATGTTCGGTCCGCATGTCTCAGCTGGTTATCCCTATCCGATGCTCATGATCGTACGTTCCATTTCCATTGGTGGCATTATTGAGAATCTAGACGCCATTGTTGTTACGATCTGGATGATGAGTATATTCACCAAATTAGGGCTGTATTTATTTGTTGCTAGTTATGGAACGACACAGCTGTTGGGCTTGCGTAATTGGAAAATAGTCACTTGGATTACTGCTTTTGTTGTGCTGCTCCTATCTTTCATCCCTGTGAACTATGAGGAGATTTCTGTTATCTTCCCAAGGAAAATAGCTGTTCAGTTCATTCTTCCAATTTCTATGGTCGCATTGCCTGTGATTCTGCTTATGCTGGCGCTACTGCGGAATAGGAGGTTGAAATTGGCTTCTCGGGGATGAGTTGGAGAACGGGGAGATATGCAAGGAATTGATCCAAACAGCCAGAATCAAAAGTGCCCTATCTTGGAATCCAAGACAGGGCACTTTTATATTGTTATTACGTAACCGGCTCTTTCGTCTTTCTTGCGCGGGGTTTCGCCGCGGGCTTCTTCTCGGTCGTGGGTTCGATTGTAACCGAAGCATCTGCGCCAAGCGTTACTTTAGCCTCAGATGGTTTCGTCGCGTTCAAGCTGGCTTGAAGCGCGGCCATGAGGTCGATGACACTCGTTTTTTGCACTTCAGGTGCAGACTGAATTTCTTCACCTGCCACTTTATGCTCAATCGCATCCAGTAAGCGAGCGCGGTACTCGTCTTTATACTTTTCAGGTTCGAAAGGGGTGGAGAGCTGATTGATCAGCATTTTCGCCATTTCCATCTCCCGTTCATTCACGGTAACCTTCTCAGGAAGGTTGGGCACTTGCGAAATCGGACGAATTTCATCCGGATAGAAGATGGTTTCCATGGCAAGGCAATTGTCGATGACACGGATAGCGGCTAGCGAGCTTTTGGAGCGGATCGACACCTTGGCGATTCCGATTTTACCCGTCTGGCGCATGGAATCGAGCAGCAGCATGTAAGCACCAGCGCCCGTATCGCCGGGGCCGAGATAGTACGTCTTTTGAAAATAAACAGGGTCAATATCAGTTAAATTTACGAAGTCCAAAATCTTAATTTCCTTATTCGCTTCACCGGAGATTTCCTCCAGCTCATCTTTTTCAAAAAGAATAAACCGCCCAGGCTCAAACTCGTAGCCTTTCGATATTTCCTCCCACTCAACTTCCTTCTCGCAAGTCTGACACTTCCGGACGTAGGATAGCGGGGTAATACACGTTTTGTGAATATAGCGCATAGAGATATCCTTATCCTCTGTGGCCGAAAACATTTTAACAGGAACATGAACAAGCCCGAAGCTGATTGCGCCTTTCCACACGGTATGCATCGATGTAATTCCTCCCCAACACACGTAATTGTACTAGTATTCTCTTGATGGGTTACCTTTATACGGCTGTTATTTAAGAGAATGGTTAGAGGGGAGTTTGGAGAGTTTATAAATGCAACATGATAACCCAAATAGCGAACCTAAGGAGGGATTACGGATGGCATCAGAATCAAATCTGTCGCAAGACACGAACAATGAAGATAGGGACGATTGTTATATGGACATTGATCGTATGATTAATGAGGGGCTTGGAGGCGGTAACGTCACCATGCAGGGTGGGTTAATTGAACACTCAACGACGGATACGATGGATTATCCGGAATCCGTACTGGATGAACCATGAATGTTCACCGTGCTCAGGAAATTTTAGCTGCAGATGAGAAAATTGAAGTGGATCTGAACGGTCTGGCTGTCTGGATTGACAGTGTAGACTCTGGGAAAGGTCTAGTCAAAGTGCATGCGGAAGGCAATCCCGCAGATGCTCGGGTCGTCCCAGCTAGGGAGCTTGAAGAGGTACACTAAAGGTCCGCATGGGCAAAACAAGCCTTCTCCGATAGGGTATCGGGGAGGGCTTTTCATAATTTCTCATGTTCTCGCATGAGGATTTTACATACAGGTTGCTGTCACCTGCTAGCGAGGACTATAATAGAAACAGCACGCGCACGCGGAAGAAAGGGATGAGATATTTGGCTCAATCCACATATAAGTTCTATTCTGAGCATGAAGCAGATACGGATAAGCTGGGAACCCTATTATCAACGTATCTACAGCCAGGGACGGTCTTAACATTAGACGGAGATTTGGGTGCTGGCAAAACGAGATTCTCGCAAGGATTCGCTAGAGCGATGGGGATTTCGGAGCACGTAAACTCACCTACATTTACCATTATCAAAGAATACGAGGGAGCTGGGCTCCCCTTCTACCATATGGATATGTATCGCATTTCGCAAGAGGAAGCAGATGAATTGGGATTAGAGGACTATTTCTATGGATCAGGTGTAACTCTGATTGAATGGTCGAGTTTAATTGAGGATCTGCTGCCACCTGACAGATTAAGTATTACGATCACCCAAGAGGTTGATCAAACCCGCGTATTTCACTTGATTCCGCACGGTTCGCCGTATGAGAGCTGGTGTGTACAGATGAAGGAGAACGGACATTTACATGACGGAACGGATAACTAATACGGGGCGATGCTTAGCGATCGATACCTCTACATCGGCAATGACAGTTGCTATATTGGAAAATGGACACTTGCTCGGGGAGATTAGTTCCCATGCAGAAAGGAATCATTCTCTAGGATTGCTTCCCCACATTCAAGATTTACTGGCTCGTTTAGGTATGAAGCCGAGAGATCTGAGCTCGGTTGCCGCTGGCCAAGGGCCAGGCTCGTATACAGGCGTGCGGATAGCTGTTTCTGTAGCCAAAACATTTGCATGGTCGTTAGGACTAGACTTGATTGGTATTTCTAGTTTAGAGGCTATGGCCATTGGTGGTTCTGTACAGAACGACTATGAAGGAAACGGTGTGACATGGGTTGTTCCGTTAATGGATGGAAGGCGTAAACAAGCTTTTACAGCTGTGTATGCTTATGAAGGGGCAACTGCTATTACTGCTGCACGAGAGCCCGATGAGACTTGGCGTGAAGTATTGCCCGATGGTATTCGGGTCATCGGTGCGTGGACGGAGGAGATTCTCTCGCAAGCTGGTCGTTTAGCGCCTGATCACATACTGTTCGTCGGTGAGACAGCGGGCTTTGCAGCTGAGCTGGCCCAGTTTGCGGAAGATTTTGCAGGACATGTGAGCGTTGTCCCTTATGGCATCGAAGCGGAGTATATTGGTCTGCTGGCTAATCCAAGATTAGCGCGAGGCGAGAAGGCAGACGTTCATTCATTTGTACCGAATTACACAAGGCTTCCAGAAGCAGAAGCTAATCTGCTGGCTGGTCTGCAGACGAAGAAAGGGGAACAGTAATCATGGAACAGAGACAGCCGCATGCCATAGAAAATTCATTGGTATTCCGCTCAATGACCATGGAAGACATTCCTTTTATTGTCGAGATCGAGCAGGAAGCGTTCACGACACCTTGGACACGAGGTGCGTTTGAGAATGAGCTGACGAATAACCAATTTGCGCATTATATGATTATGGACATCGATGGGGAAGTCGCGGGTTATGGCGGCATGTGGCTCATTATGGAGGAAGCGCATGTCACGAATATCGCTGTAAAAGATACCTATCGTGGACGCAAGCTTGGAGAAAGACTCCTGCGCGAGTTGATGAAAACATCCGCTTTCCTTGGTGCGATCCGCATCACTCTGGAAGTGAGAACTTCGAACTATGTGGCGCAAAATTTATACGAAAAACTAGGCTTCCGCTCCGTTGGTGTTCGTAGAGGCTATTATACAGATAATCGCGAGGACGCTGTCGTTATGTGGGCAGATCTGCCCAATCGTAGAAAGGATAGTCTCAGTGACTGAGGCTTTCAAATAGGTGAATAGTGTGGGTAATGAACAAATGCAACAAGATAGACAAGAGGAAAGTATGAGAGATCAAGATAAAGACATAACATCAAAGCCGGTGTATATTCTCGCCATCGAAACGAGCTGTGACGAGACTTCCGTGGCCATTGTTGAAAATGGGAAAATCATTCGCTCGAATGTGATTTCCAGCCAGATCGAAACGCATCAACGCTATGGCGGCGTTGTGCCGGAGGTGGCTTCCCGGAAGCATGTGGAATCGATCACATGGATGCTGGAGGAAGCTGTTACGGAAGCGGGCGTATCGCTCCATGAGCTTTCCGCCATTGCCGTAACCGAAGGCCCCGGATTAATCGGGGCCCTGCTCGTTGGCGTCGTTGCGGGCAAAGCCCTCGCTTGCGCCCTAGACCTCCCGCTGATTGGTGTCCACCATATCGCGGGACATATCTACGCCAACCAGCTCGTGCATGAGCTGGTGTATCCGTCGATTTCGCTCGTCGTGTCCGGCGGACACACCGAGCTCATTCTGCTCGAAGGCCCCGGCCAGTTCCGTATCATCGGGCGCACACGCGATGATGCGGCCGGCGAGGCCTACGATAAAATTGCCCGGGCAATGGGATTGCCTTACCCGGGCGGCCCGCACGTGGATCGGCTTGCTCAGGAAGCCGATTCTGAGATCAAAATGCCTCGCAGCTGGCTCGAGGCAGACTCCTACGACTTCAGCTTTAGCGGATTGAAATCCGCGGTGCTGAACGTCGTCAACCAAAGCAAGATGCGCGGCGAGACCGTTCAGGTCGCGCAGATTGCCAAGGGCTTTCAAGCATCCGTCATCGACGTGCTTGTGGAGAAGGCAAGTCGCGCCGTGAAGGAATACGGCGCGAAACAACTCTTGCTCGCGGGCGGTGTCGCCGCGAACAAAGGGCTGCGCAGCAGGCTCGCCGAGCGCTGCGAGCAGCTGGGTGTGCCGCTGCTGGTGCCGCCGCACCGGCTCTGCACAGACAATGCGGCAATGATTGGAGCCGCCGCTTTCTTGAAGTGGGACAAGCAGGAGTTCGACTCGATGGAGTTGAAGGCCGAGCCACAGCTGAAGCTGGAAGAGTGGTAATTTTGTCGGGCATCCCGGCTTGTTGATTATTCTATGAGTTCCATACGTTCGTTGTTGGAGCAGACGAGAATTTCTTGAAGTGATTAGTTAGAATCGGACTAAATCGACTTCTGCGTCCATAGAGATTTTGTAATTTAGTTGCTTCTTGAGCATTCGTGACAGGTAATCGAATAAAATTAATTTTCAGATAAGTGTATTGACTTTGAAAAAAGTGCATATTATAATCACAATCAATACTTTCAAACGCAACGAACGGGAATAGTAAGGCATGATTAGTTTCGCTCAGAGAGCTGTGCATGTGGTGAAAGCACAGACGAAACGTCACCTGAACTCGCCCGGGAGCGGTAGGACTGATAAGGATGCCAAGGATCCAGCACCCAAGTAGGTCTTGACGGTTGACCCCCGTGATCAGGTACATGAGTGGTTTCGAGTCTAATAGCTCGGATCAATTAGAGTGGTACCGCGGAAGGTTCAAGCCTGTCGTCTCTTTTATAGAGATGGCAGGCTTTTTTGGTTGTTCTGAAACAAATGTAAACTTGGCAAACATATAAATAACGCGATGAACAAGAGTAGTAAGGGCTCATGTCTCTGGTACAGAAAGCTGCGGGTTGATGCGACGCAGACCGAGAACGCCCCGAACTCGCTTGGAAGCGGTCATCTTGATCGGCTGGTAACAGCTGTTAGGGATGAACGGATGACCTCCGTGATCGGGTGATGTAGCGAGCAGCTTGCTGGCTACATCTGAGGTGGGCTCCTTAACGGAGTCAACAAGAGTGGTACCGCGCTGGGTGAAGACCCGTCGTCTCTTATGTGGAGATGACGGGTCTTTTTGTCGTCTGTGAAAAGTGCGCTGCAGCCACTTTTATAACTGACTACACGTCGCTCCCTCCAAATTCAGGATTGTAGTGATGAAAAACATCACTACAGCATGGAAACCCCGCCGGATCCGGTCGAATGCATCGCTGTAAGAGCGAAAACCACGCTTACAGCATCATAGTCGATCAGTATCTGATTCACGCCACATAAACATCGCCCACGGGCATACCTTAGGAGGAATTAACCATGGAAAACAACACAACTGCTAATCGACGCATTCGCATTTTTGATACAACACTTCGTGATGGTGAGCAAGCACCGGGCGCATCTCTCTACCCAGAGGAGAAAATTCGCATCGCGAGACAGCTTGCTCTTATGGGCATCGACACTATTGAGCCGGGCTTCCCGATCTCAAGTCCTGGCGATTTCCAAGCTGTGCAGCAGATTTCACGCGAGCTGCAAGGTGTTGAGATCTGCGGCTTCGCCCGCGCCGTCAAAGCCGACATCGATGCAGCGGTCAAAGCTACGCAGGATGCGGCATCCAGACGCATTCACATGTTCCTGTCCTCGTCGGACATCCACCTGGATTTCCAGCTGCGCAAATCGCGTCAGCAGGTGGTGGAGATGGCTCGCGCTATGGTCGGTTATGCGAAGCAATTCGTCGATCGGATCGAGTTTTCGCCGATGGATGCGACGCGTACGGGAGATGAGTTCCTTTTTGAAGTGCTGGAAGCAGTCATCGCGGAAGGTGCGACTATTCTGAACATCCCCGACACAGTGGGCTATGCGCTTCCTGAAGAGTATGGTGCGATGTTCCGCAGAGTGCGCCAAAGTGTAAGAGGTGGCGATACGGTCGAGTATAGCGCCCACTGTCATAATGATCTGGGCCTTGCTGTTGCCAACAGCCTTGCTGCTATTGCGGCAGGTGTCACGCATGTGGAGGTAACGGTGAACGGCGTCGGTGAGCGTGCTGGTAACTGTTCACTTGAAGAGCTAGTCATGGCGATTGAGACGCGGAAGCATTCGATGGGCGTTGAAACGGGCATCGTGACGAGTGAGATTTTTAACACGTCCAAAATGGTCAGCCGCATCATGGGCTTCCCAATTGCCTACAACAAACCGATTGTCGGCCGCAATGCCTTCCAGCATGAAGCGGGCATTCATCAAGATGGACTTCTGAAAAACCGCAATACGTATGAGATTATGGATCCAGAAAAGCTGGGCATCCCACGCTCCATGATTATCCTTGGCAAGCACTCGGGCCGCCATGCGCTGAAACATCGTGTTGGACAGTTCGGCATTGAACTTACAGGCGAGGAACTAGATTCACTATATACGCGTTTCAAAGAAAAAGCCGATGAGCAGAAAATGGTCACAGACGACCAATTGATGGAGCTTGTAGGCAGCACAGTCGATGGGCAAATGGAGCCATTCACGCTGTCGCATATGCAGGTGATTTCGAGCAGTGATCGCAATCGCGTTGCTTCCGTTTCGGTTAGAAATAATCAGACTGGCACAGAGAGTGTCTACTCCGGCACAGGAGAAGGTCCGATCGAGGCTATCGTGCATTGTCTACAGCAAGCCATTCCTATGGATGTGGAGTTCTCGGATCTTGAGCTGCACTCTTTGTCCACAGGTGAGAAAGCAACAGGAGAAGCTGAGGTTACGATCTCTGTTGGCGGTCAAACTTATAAGAACACAGGGATCGACCAAGATGTCCTTGTTGCGGTTGCCAAAGCGTTCATATCGGCTTGTAATCAAGTGATTCGGATGCAAAATAGCGTGACGTCCGATGGGGCGGAGACGGTCATAACAGCTTCGTAATCGACAGATTCCGTCTAATGTACCTAAATTGTAAGAAAACTTAGATATATACACACCGTGTGAGCAAGGTTATGCACACCCCCTGTGTACAATGTGTATAACTCGAAGAAAACCCGACATATCAACCTTTTTGAAGGGCATGTAAGAGGAATAACTTTTTCACAAAAAAATGTGGGTAATGTGGATAACCTTGTGGAAAAATAAGTGAAAGCGAGATAGGGGGCGGAAAATGCCTCCTTTTTTCTGTGGATAACGTTGTGTATAACAAAATAGGGTTCTACTAAGAACGATTGAAATTATCGGAACAATTCGTCATTATTTTTTTGTGTATAAGAGGGCTCTAGCAGGTGATAAAGTACGATTTAGGAAGGGGGCGCTAGGATATTTCAAGACAAGGTAGAAGATATCTGCTGTTCCTGTGGGTAACTTTGAACATTTTGTGAACTTGTCCACAGGGTGACGCCTCTACTTCCATTGAAATCCGATCAAACTACAAAAAAGCCCACATCATCCGATGTGGGCTCTCTCTATTTTAGGCCAATAAAACTTCCCATTCCTCATAACAAGCAGCAAGTGAACTCTTACGTTTATCAACCTCGGCTGTTTTCTCCTGCACAAGCATATAGTCGTTATACACAGCGGGATCAGCTAGCTCGGCTTCAAGTGCTGTAACTTCTTCTTCAAGTCGAGCAATATCCAGCTCTAGCTGTTCTAGCTTCCGCTGACGACTGCGTTCTTCACGCTTAGCTAACTTGTCCGCCTCGTAACTGCCACCACCAGCAGCCTCAGCTTTCACCGCAGCAACGGAAGAGGAACTTCCGGCAGATTTCTTCTCCGCCTCTTTGGCTAGACGCTTGGCTTCCATTTCAGCAAGCTCCGCTTTTTTCTCCACATAATCGTCATAGTTGCCGAGATAGCTTGTTAAGCCATCCTTTTGCAGATCAAGCATGCTCTCAGCCATTTTATTGAGGAAATACCGGTCATGGGAGATGAATAACAAGGTGCCCTCGTAATCCATCAAAGCGGACTCCAGCACTTCTTTACTATATAAATCCAGATGGTTGGTAGGCTCATCGAGAATCAAAACGTTAGCCTTCTGAAGCATGAGCTTAGCGAGGGAGACACGGGCTTTTTCCCCTCCGCTTAATGCAGCAATCTTCTTGAATACGTCCTCGCCGCTAAAAAGAAAACTGCCAAGCACCGTGCGAATACGCGCTTCTTCCAAATGAGGATACGTGTTCCACACTTCCTCCAACACGCTGTTGGACGGGTTCAAGCCTTTCTGCTCTTGATCGTAGTAGCCGATCGTGACACCAGCTCCCCATTTGAATGTACCGGCGTCTTGCTTGTGTTGACCGATTAAGGTTTTGAGCAGCGTAGATTTTCCGACCCCATTAGGCCCAATCAACGCAGCGGTTTCGGAACGGCGAAGCTGGAATGAGACCCCGTCGAGAAGACGGTTTCGGCCATCATAGGAAAGGGAAAGTCGGTCAACCTGCAATACTTCTTTCCCGGAAGTTTGCTCAATTTCAAAAGAGAAGGAAGCCCGTTTCAAATCGCCCATCGGCTTATCCAAACGGTCCATTTTCTCCAACTGCTTACGGCGGGACTGCGCTCTCTTCGTTGTCGAGGCACGCACAATGTTGCGCTGAACGAAATCCTCCAGTTTTGAGATCTCTTCTTGCTGTTTTTCAAACTGTTTCAATTCAATTTCATAATTCGCTTCTTTAATCTCGATAAAACGGGAATAATTGCCCGTATACCGTTTGGACGCATGGCGTTCAATTTCATAGATCGACGTCACCAACGCGTCAAGGAAGTAACGGTCATGTGATACGACGAGAATAGCGCCAGGATAGCCGCGCAGATAACCTTCGAGCCACGTCAATGTGGCGATGTCCAAATGGTTGGTAGGCTCATCGAGCATGAGCAGATCGGGTTCTTCCAGCAGCATTTTAGCTAGAGCCAATCTGGTCTTCTGCCCTCCGCTGAGGGTGTTGACCAAGGTCTCTGGTGCGAACTGTCCGAAGCCCATTCCGTGCAAAATACCGCGAATCTTGGCCTCGATTTCATAGCCGCCATGCTCACGAAACCATTCGGAGCGCAGTGCATACCGATTCATGGTGGTTTCATATTTTTTCTCATCGGAGATGAGGTCAGGGTCCGCCATCAAGGCTTCCAGCTCACGCAGTTCGCGCTCTGTTTCCAATAAGGAGCTGAATACGCTCAGCAGCTCATTCCAAATGGATTTATCTGTGTTAAGTCCGCTGTTTTGCTTGAGATAGCCGATCTTGGTTTCTTTTGCTTTGAAAAGATCACCGCTGTCATATGACATCTCACCCGCGATGATTTGAAGAAGAGTAGACTTCCCGGCGCCATTGACTCCGACGAGTCCGATGCGTTCCCGATTTTCAATTTGAAGCGTTATATTAGAGAGTACGGAGCGTACCCCATAGCTTTTGGATATGTTAGAAACTTGTAATAGCATGTTGCTGCTACCTCCTGCGTTTTAGATACATATTAATGTAAGAACCTAGTTAAGTTGACCTTCAGTCGCTGTTTCAATCCCATCAAATCATTAGTATACACGAAGAATGAGGGCAACGCCTGCTTAATTTAGACATGAAATATAGGCCATTCGACGGGGTCTCTGGTACGAGTATAGTTTTTTACTTTATTTATGTTAAAATGGGGGAAACCACTCCTCGCTAGGAAGGGCTGTAGCTTATGATGAACATCCGAGAGCGGAAAATAGAATTACGCAAGGAAATGGAAATACGACGTGCTTCGATTGTTGCTGAGATACGTGATGAGAAGCAACAACTAATCAACCAAAGAATGGTGAAGTTATGTTCGGATAAGCTGTTTGAACAGGGACAAATACCGTCCAATTCTCAGCCTACGCTGATGAGCTATATGCCTTTTCGTTCTGAACCCGACGTTGCCCCATTAATGGAATGGTGTTGGCAGCAGGGAATTCGTGTGCTGATACCGAAGGTAGTAGCAGATACGAAAACGATGAACTTACACATCATAAGCCGCTATGAGGACCTCGAAAGTGGTGCTTATGGGATTAGAGAGCCGCGAAGTGATGTTCCCATTGAACATGATTTGGGCACGATATCCATGATTGTGGTGCCAGGTTTAGCCTTTGATCTGGATTTCGGTCGCTTAGGTTATGGCGGAGGCTTCTATGATCGCTTTATGCAGTTATTCGCTGCGCGCGGTTTGAAAAGACCTTTTGCCGTTGCAGCTGCTTTCGATAATCAATTGATTCCTGCTGTGCCTTCTTCTTGGCATGATTTCCGAGTGGATGGCATCGTAACCGAAAGTAAGATGGTGTTCAAAACAGAATCCTAATATAGAGGTGATTGCAGTGCCCGATTCTTCACCATTGACGCATTTTAATGAGCAAGGACGAGCGAGAATGGTCGACATATCGGATAAAGAAGAGACGAAGCGCACAGCCACTGCTCGCTCTACCTTATTAATGAAGACAGAGACGCTTGAATTAATCCTGCAGGGTAAAATGAAAAAAGGCGACGTCCTCGCCGTGGCTCAAGTGGCTGGCATTATGGCCGCCAAGAAAACGTCAGACTGGATACCGATGTGCCATCCTATCGCTTTAACTGGGGTAGATATTCAGTTCTCGAATAATGGCATCAATGAACTATACATAGAAGCAACTGTACGTACAACAGGTCCTACAGGGGTAGAAATGGAAGCCCTAACGGCTGTTTCTGCCGCGGCATTGACCGTATACGACATGTGCAAAGCTGTAGAAAAAGACATGATGATTAACTCGACCCTGCTTGTTATGAAAACAGGCGGTAAAAACGGGGATTTTCACAGGCAAGACAACAAAGCGTGAGGGACTAAGCCCCAGTGCGAACATATCGTTAATTGGGTGAGGTTCTGTTCTGCGTATCACGCCGGTTAGTGGGTTGATCTCATTCAGTGAACAAGGGAGAGGTGACGAAGGATGCACTGGAAAGTTGCGATTTTGACAGCCAGTGACCGCGGTTACCGAGGAGAACGAGAAGACACTAGCGCTCAGGTAATCCGCGAGCTGATTGAAGAGGAAATTCAAGGCGAGATCATCGAGTATCGGGTGGTTCCGGACGAGATGGACGAAATTATGGCTTCCTTAATAGAAATGACTGATTATTATCAAGCGGATTTAATTTTAACAACTGGTGGAACAGGTTTGGCTCCGCGAGATGTCACACCGGAAGCAACGCTCAATGTGATTGATCGTGTTGCCCCTGGTTTTGCCGAAGCGATGCGCATGATCTCGATGCAAAAAACGAAGAAAGCGATGCTCTCCCGAGCAGTCTCTGGCATTCGCGGACGCACGTTGATTATTAATTTGCCAGGCAGTCCAAAGGGTGTTCAAGAGAATCTCATGGCGATCATTGATCAACTTCCTCATGCGCTTGGTATTCTAACAGGCAAAGAAGGCGATCACGGGTGAATGGGAAAATGAAGCGTGTAAGCTGCCGCATGATGAAGTGTGGAGTAATAGGAACAAGTCAGAAGGTGACTCGTGATGAGTAAAGATACTTCCATGCTGCGCGAGGTCAAAGTGGAAGAGGCGATCGGCATGATTCTTCCGCATGATCTCACGCAGATCTTGCCAGGTAAGTTCAAAGGCCGTCTGTTCCGCAAAGGTCATCAAGTCACGGAAGCGGATATTCCTGCCCTGCTCAGCATTGGCAAGGAACATATTTATGTGATGGAGCTGCAGCCCGGCTATCTCCATGAGGACGAGGCTGCCTTGCGCATGGCGCGGGCCATTGCGGGAACAGATAAGTGCTCGGATCTCAGACTTACTGATCCGCATGAGGGCAAAGTGAATGTGAAGTCGGAGATTCACGGCTTGGTGAAGATCGATAAAGCGTTCGTGGACAGCGTAAACGCGATCGATGAGGTCGTGTTGTCGACGATTCGTAGCAACACGGTCGTTCAAGGCGGCGCTTCGCTGGTTGGTACGCGGGTGATCCCGCTGATCGTTGACGAAGCGAAGGTTGTCGAGGTCGAGCGGTTAGCTGCAGCTCGACGTGCGGAGGGCTTCACCTTGCTCGAGGTGAAGCCGTTTCGCAAGCTGCGCGTCGGCGTGATTACGACGGGCAGCGAGGTCTTCAAGGGCCGAATCAAGGATAAATTCGGCCCGGTTGTGAAAGAGAAGATCGCGCAGCTCGGCTCCGAGGTTGTGGACCAACGCTTCGTGTCGGATGACAGTGAAGCGATTGTGGGTGAGATCCACGCGCTGCAGGCGCTCGGCGTGGATCTGGTATTGGTCACGGGCGGCATGTCCGTGGACCCGGATGATCGCACGCCGGGTGCGATCAAGGCGGCCGGCGCCCGCGTGGTCAGCTACGGCACGCCGATGCTGCCGGGCTCGATGCTGATGATCGCCTATCTGGGCGATCTACCGATCATGGGACTGCCGGGTTGTGTGATGCACGACCCGTACACGTCCTTTGATGTGCTGCTGCCGCGCATCTGCGCAGGCGAAGAAATCGTGCGTACTGACATCACGGAGATGGGCTACGGCGGATTTTATCAATGTTAGAAGAGAAAATCTAAGGGGCAGATTCTTGCTCTAATACCAAAACAACTCTTTTCACTGGATTTATCCAGTCATTATCCTTTTTTGTCAGCTGATTTAGCCCCTTCTATTGGATTTATCCACTCAGTATGATTAAAATAAACCATATTTCGGGCGTTACCGGGAACTATATTGGATTTATCCAATGAAAGTCCCTTTTCGAGCGTTAAATGTGAGATTTTAATGGATTTATCCAATGAGCATACTTACTGAGGCATCCTTAACTTGCATTCTTTTATTGACTTACTGTATTCATAACGCAACACATAATGGAGATGAAGTCCATGTTTCAAAATATAGGATTTACCGAGCTCTTATTGATTGCGGTCGTTGCACTTGTCATCTTCGGTCCGCAAAAGCTCCCAGAGATTGGCAGAATGCTTGGTAAGACGTTAAGGGATTTCAAGCAAGCGACGAATGAACTGATGAGTGACGAGCCTAAAGCACCGTTAGCATCCAAAACACCCGTTGTACCTGACCCGGTTACACCTGTGGAGGCTGCTAGCATGGTTGCTGCTGATGGCGTTTCTGAGCCTACTCTTACACCGTCGGAGTCAGAACAAGGCTCGATGGACGCAGTAGCTGAGATTAAAGTGGAGGTCGAATCGGCCAGCTCACCTACCGTGAAGCCTGCTGTGACTTTCGTCTCTAACAAGTCTTCAGAGGTTGTCCATGTTACTGGGACGGCCGTTGAAGCATTAGACCCACAAGCAGACAGCGCTGTGTTGTCCTCCGCTCCTGCACAAGCCTCGGCCCCTACCCCGGCGCCAGCGCAGCAGTCAGGCAATACAGGCAATTCCCGACGGTTACCGGATTAGTTTTTTTGTCAGCAGATTAAGAAGTGGTTCAGCCTGCGGGCTGGATGCACTAGATTAGGTAGGTGAAATCGGTTGAAGAATGAAGAAATGTCTCTTGTAGAGCACCTTGGCGAGCTTCGCAAGCGAATCATGTGGATCTTAGTTGTTCTGGTCATTGGTATGGTGGGTGGGCTTGTTGCTGCTAAACCTATCATTCGGTATCTCAAAAGTATCCCGCCAGCAGATGGCATCGGTTGGAACGTGTTCTCCCCTTGGGATGCCTTGCGTTTGTATATGAATTTTGGTTTAGCTGTTGGTCTTCTGATCACATTACCCGTTATTCTGTACCATATATGGGCTTTCGTTAAGCCAGGCCTACGGGAGACGGAGCAGAAGGCTTCACTCCTCTACGTACCCTACGCATTTTTGCTCTTTCTATTGGGACTGTCTTTCGGGTATTGGGTTGTCTTCCCAATGGCGTTTTATTTTACTTCGTCGATTAGTAAGAGTCTAGAAATTACGGAGATGTACGGTGCTGCGCAGTATTTTACCTTTATGTTTAACATTATTCTTCCGTTGGCCTGTGTGTTTGAGATGCCGATCGTGGTGATGTTTCTCACGAAGATTAAGCTCCTGAATCCGAAGCGCCTACATAAGTTTAGAAGATATGCCTACATGCTGATGGTCATTCTTGCGACCGTTATTACACCGCCGGATGCGATTTCAGCGATATTAGTTGCAGTACCGCTCATTATTCTATATGAATTCAGTGTCTTCATGTCAGGCTTCATTTATCGCAAACAGCTTGCGAACGATGCCGCTTGGGAACTGGAGTTTGGTCCTAAATGAGGAAATGATTGAACACAGTCCGCCTTCATGGTGGGCTATTTTTTTTCATACACAGAGGGAATATTTGGTTATCATTTGGGTAGAATGAGGGGGGTGTCGATAAGAATGAAAAATGTGTAAAAGGACTTGCAAATTACTCCCAGAATGAGTATCATAAGAGGTGTTGTTAGCACTAAACACATTCGAGTGCTAATAACAAAGAAATATACCCAAGACCAATTTTCTAAAGGAGGCTATTTTTCCATGATCAGACCGTTAGGTGATCGAGTTATCATTGAAGCCGTTGCGAAAGAGGAGACTACAGCAAGTGGCATCGTGCTGCCAGATACAGCTAAAGAAAAACCACAAGAAGGTAAAGTTGTAGCCGTTGGCGCTGGCGCGTTGAAAGATGGCGTACGTGTTCCGCTTGAAGTAAGCGAAGGCGACCGCATCATTTTCTCCAAATACGCTGGAACTGAAGTGAAATACGAAGGCCGCGAACTGTTGATCTTGCGCGAAAGCGACATCCTCGCTGTATTAGCCTAAGTTAGAGCAGCATATAGATCGGCTTTACGTTATTACCAATTTATCTAGGTTTTTAATTAGAGGAGGTTTCCTATCGTGGCAAAAGAAATTAAGTTCAGTGAAGACGCACGCCGCGCGATGCTTCGCGGGGTAGATGCTTTGGCGAATGCCGTTAAAGTAACACTAGGTCCAAAAGGCCGTAACGTAGTTCTTGAGAAAAAATTTGGTAGCCCGTTGATCACTAACGATGGTGTTACTATCGCGAAAGAAATCGAGCTTGAAGATGCTTTCGAAAACATGGGAGCTCAACTTGTTAAAGAAGTTGCTACCAAAACAAACGATGTTGCTGGTGACGGTACAACAACTGCAACGGTTCTTGCACAAGCTATGATCCGTGAAGGTCTGAAAAACGTTACTGCAGGCGCTAACCCAATGGTTATCCGCAAAGGTATCGAGAAGGCTGTTAAAGCGGCTGTAGAAGAGCTTCAAGCTATCGCCAAGCCAATCGAAGGCAAACAATCCATCGCACAAGTAGCGGCAATCTCTGCTGCTGACGAAGAAGTAGGCGAATTGATCGCTGAAGCTATGGAAAAAGTAGGTAAAGACGGTGTTATCACAGTTGAAGAATCCAAAGGCTTCTTGACGGAGCTTGAGGTTGTAGAAGGTATGCAATTCGACCGTGGGTACACATCCCCATACATGATCACTGATACGGATAAAATGGAAGCAGTTCTAGACAACCCGTACATCTTGATCACTGACAAAAAAATCTCGAACATCCAAGAAATCTTGCCTGTTCTTGAAAAAGTGGTTCAATCCGGTAAACAACTTCTGATCATCGCTGAAGATGTTGAAGGCGAAGCGCAAGCTACGCTTGTAGTTAACAGACTTCGTGGTACATTCACTTGCGTAGCTGTTAAAGCTCCAGGTTTCGGTGACCGTCGTAAAGCGATGTTGGGTGATATCGCTGCTCTAACAGGTGGCCAAGTGATTACAGAAGAGCTTGGATTGGATCTGAAATCCACTACTCCTGATCAACTGGGTAGCGCTCGTCAAATCCGTGTTACCAAAGAAAACACAATCATCGTTGATGGTGCTGGTAACCCACAAGATATCAAGGCTCGTGTTACACAAATTCGTTCCCAATTGGAAGAAACAACTTCCGACTTCGATAAAGAAAAATTACAAGAGCGTTTGGCTAAACTTTCTGGCGGCGTAGCTGTTATCAAAGTTGGAGCAGCGACTGAAACTGAATTGAAAGAGCGCAAACTTCGCATCGAAGATGCTTTGAACGCGACTCGTGCAGCAGTTGAAGAAGGTATCGTTTCTGGTGGTGGTACTGCCCTAGTTAACGTATACAACGCAGTAGCGAAGGTAGTAGCAACTGGTGACGAGCAAACGGGTGTTAACATCATCCTTCGTTCCCTTGAAGAGCCAGTTCGTACAATCGCAGCTAACGCTGGTCAAGAAGGCTCCGTTATCGTTGAGCGCTTGAAAAACGAAAAAGTAGGCATCGGCTACAATGCAGCTACTGGACAATGGGTAAACATGTTCGAAGCTGGTATCGTTGACCCTGCGAAAGTAACACGTTCCGCACTTCAAAACGCAGCTTCTGTAGCAGCTATGTTCTTGACTACTGAAGCGGTTATCGCTGATAAACCAGAAGCAAGCAAACCAGGTATGCCTGATATGGGCGGCATGGGCGGTATGGGTGGCATGATGTAAGTAGTGGTAAGGCTTTTCAGCCGTGCTGCTCTAAAAAATCAGGTCATTTATCTTCTTGAATTGAGGTTACTCCAACCCCGATTTAAGAAGTAGTCACAGTTATAAATAATAAATCAAGCAATGACCACTTCTTAATAATTCTATTAGGGAGTGGTTTTTTGTGCTGTTAAAGTTTGCATTTAAGGATTTTCTTGATGACCGTAAGTTTAAGAACACCACACAGAAGAATATTAGGAACTATCAGACTTTACTTGGTGAGTTTGTTAACTACTGTAATGATCATGAGATAGTAACCGTAGAAGACATTACACAAAGCCGTGTGAGGGATTATTTGATTTTTTGTCAGGATAAAGGTAATCAAGCTGGCACAATTAATACGAAGCTCTTGAGAATAAGAGCATTCCTCAACTATATAGTGGAATGTGAAGTTATTAAGAGTAATCCAGCCCAAAAAGTAAAATTTCAAAAGACAGATATTAAGATTGTCGAATGTTCAGATGAACAAATTAGAATTACGAGAGCAGAATGATAAGTATAATCCGTTGAATAATTTAGATATTTAGTAATAAAATAAGTTGTGCTTCTGAATTGAAATGTTAGTTTTAGGACGTCACTTAAAATTCACGTACAACGATTGAGTGGGAATAGGTTGGAATTAATTAATTGTGTAAATCGCTCGGAAGCCTTTCTACATAAGGCTTTACAGCGTTTATGCTATTGAAATCCGAAGTACACCTGCAACAATAGAGTGCAAAAAATACTCTCTTTTATTTGCGTTGTTTAGCGAATAGAAGGGAGTATTTTTATGACCAAAATTAAAGAACTTATTGAGGACTTCAAGTTAAACCAAGAAATTTTAGTCAGGGCAAAGAGATATGTCGATCTTTGTGTCTTCCAATTGTACAGGTGGGAGGAATTCACAGTTAAAGAATTAGGTTTCATCCGCGACAAGCTAAATACTCATTATTCTTTTTGACAAGAGTATAAGTGTCTCTGAGTAATGTTATATAAAAAATGACATGTAGTTAGGCGACACATTCTAATTCACGGAAAAGGCTCTAAATAGCGTCTGGTGTACATTAGCAATATTATGAGAATGTATGAAGCATTAAAACAGGAGCGATTCAAAAGAAGACAACGAGATGAAGTGGAGGAGTAATATGTTCTAGATCAATCTGCTATAAGGTTGTCGTGCTCTCGTATCAAAAAGATCTTAAAAGAACATTGGCACCATTATATCGAATAGAAGCAATTGAGGAATGGAATAGACATATATAGCTTGAGCAGACTGAAGGGACATTTTGATACGCAAATATATTTGGGATACGATGAGGAGATAACTGAGGATAATAGTGAGTATTTGAGTAATTGCCTTATTAACTGCACTTCGTATTCTTTAACTCTTCTGTATACTCATACCAAGAGCCTTATTCGCAGCAGTCGCGGTAATCTAGCCACTATTCCAAGCCTTATACTTCTCTTTAAATGCTGTGGAAATTGACTTCTTAGGGCGACCGAACTTTACACCTGCGTACATGGTAGTGGGAATTTGGTAGAAGAGTACGGAAATTATAGTTTAGGGAAAGTGAGATAGAGGAGGGGATAGTTATTCCTATTGGGGAGTGATCAACTTAGGAAAAAGGGGAGGGGCGTAAATTTACGCTCCCTATTTTATTAATGGTTGTGTCAGCGGTTATAGATATTACTGAAAGCCCACTAAGGGGCTTTTTTGTGCTGGAGTTATTATCCTTAATTTGTAAATCGATGATATAATAAGGCAATAGTAATAGCAATCTGTAAGTTAAGAAAAGAATGATTTTATTCTAACTTGATGCGTTTTCTTTCTTTCTGTCCTGAGTTCTGAGAGTCTTTCATCAAAGGAAGACAATTATTTTCCTCCTCTCAAGAAGGTCTTTGAACAAAATTCAATGGATAGTTGTTCCTTTGCATCACTATCTGATTGGATTATCGCTGTCGCTTTCAGGCTATGTCAGCAGGGACTCTGACTGTGAACGTTAAAGCGAATGGATCGACAATTATTTGGTCGAATACGATTACCTATCCGAGTGGTAACAATACATTTTTCGCGGTCGCTCAAAGCAATAACAACGGGATTCCAAACAGTCAAGCGTTGTCGTTTGAAATTGTTTCCGCGGGATTAGCTCCAGCAGCAGCTTTAAACGCATTTATTTCATTGATTTGCGCAATATGACATTTGTGGTAGAACTACAAAAGAAGGAAACATAAGGAAAATGTCGAATTTCCTCTATTAAAACCAATTTAAGGGGAAATATGCATGTTTAGTAGGATTGATAGGAAAATTATAGTTCGAATTATGTTTTTTATTTTATTTGTCATAAATGTAAGTTGGTTCTCTAACTACAAATTCCACTCATTAATGGGTGACGACTTACGAGCGTTGGACGCATTTAATAATTATGGGTCTTCGTTCTGGAGGTATGTATTTTTAGATTTCACATTTGATAGATACAGACCCGTATTTTCATTTGTGTCTTACATTATATTTAAATTATTTGGCGCAAATTTACCCTTGTACTATTACTTCAGCATTGCGTTAAACTTTGTTATTGCATGTTTATTCTTTAAAATCATAAGGCTTACTACAAATAACATCTTCTTCGCTTTCTTGTTTAGCTTGATTTTAATAACTACTAGATTCTCGTACTACAATATCCTGCAAATAATGGGGATAATGGAAGCGATGGGGCTTTTATTATTTCTGGTGATTGTTTACTATTCAATCTTATATTATAAAGAAAATCGGAACATATATTTCTACTGGTTAGTATTCTATGATTTATTACTCGTGTTTACACACGAGAGATACTTGATCCTCACGCCAGTCATTATTGTACTGGTTATTTTTAAGAATGGGATTAAAACAGATTGGAATAGAAAGATAAAATATTCTATTGTTTCAGTGCTTCCTTTCGTAGGAAACCTATTAATCAAATCCTTTATGGACAGCAAAATACTATCTGGTACAGGCGGAACAACGGTTGAATTTCATTTAAAATTGATCGTTGGATTTATAAAGACTGGGTTTGTGAATATGATCGGATTCAATGATGGTCCTAATTATTTAAGCGGCCAGCCTTTTCAAGAATCAACCAATATTACCATCTGGACAAGTATCTTAATCTCAACCATCATTTTATTAACTATGATCTTGTATGTAGTGCACATCTTAAAACAAAAAGAGACATCAAATAAAACACGAGAATTGTTAATTTGTCTCTTAGTTGTTCTAACAGTTGGAGCATTAGTGTTCATTTCATCAATTACGATTAGACTTGAATTCAGATGGCTATACGCACCATACGCAGCATTTCTTATTTTTATTGCTTATTCAATTAATAAATCTATAGCTTCAAGCTACCTCAAGTATACCGTATTGATTCTATTAGTAGTATTTACATTTAGAAATGATGCTTATTACAAAGAAAAAATGAAGGATACTTTTTTTGTAGGCTATCAAACTTTCATGAATTCGATGTACGACGAAACTATAGGGAAATATGGGACAAGTCTGAGCAACTATAAAATTTATATTTTGAGAGATGGGATGCTAGACTGGCCACTTTACGGACAATTGTATTTCCAATTTTATACGGGAGATCGTAAATTTGAATTTCAATATGTCGATGACTTTTCGAAAGTGTCGGTATCTCTGAATGATAAAGTTATATTTTTGAAATTGGATGTGCCGAATAAAAAAATTGTTACTATGCCTGTAGGGAATAATATTTAATTGAAAGATCAATTGAGGAACAAAATAACAAAAAAGAGAGCGGATAGCTCTCTTTTTTGTTGGGGTGATCCAATGAACTACTGGCCGCCTATTAAAAGCAGACCACCAATTACACAGCGGGTGTGTAAAGATCGAACAAATTCGATCCCTTTTCTATTGCTCCAGATTATGCATCTGATACTTTTAACCTATCATCAGCTAACTTCCCAAGCCGTAGCAACTAGGACCTGACTGGGATGGAATCTATAAAAATAACTCACAAAAAAATCACAAAAACTCCGTTCCACTGTGAACGGATATAAATAGTGAAACTATGATTCTAGCATGCTCTTTAGAGCTTCTGCGAATGCAGAGACTTGTCTATTTCAATTGCGTGATCAACGAGTTGTTTTTCGATGACATTAAAATGATGGGCGAAAGTATGATGTTCGGTCGCTAAATGTCTATGAAAAGTTTTCTAGTTGTTTGAGATCTTCTCGCGTTTCTAGAACTGCTTGTTTAATTAAGGGAATGTCGTATGCAAGAGCTTTGATTGAATTTAAGTGCGCATTCATTTCTTGTTGTATTGTTTTCATTTCTTTTACTTCTTCTAGAATTTGTAGCAATAAATAATCGCTCATGGGGAAAGCCTTCCTTTCCTAGTGTTTTTGTTTAAGTAAGTACAAGTCTTCTTCGATCTTGGAGATCTTGTTCCTTTGAAAGTCTAAGCGGTCGTTGGTTGTGTAAATTGCTTCAAGTTGACGGTCATCTGATTCGATATTTTCGAGATAATGTGAGTCTAATGTAAGCTGAATACGGTCAATTTTTGCATCCACAGTTTCTAGTTGCAACCTTATTTTATTTAGTAGTTCTTCCATGTATGGCACCTCTCTTTTATATTTTTTATGTAATGATGTGACAAGCAACTACAGCTAATATTACAGCGTAATTCCCCATACTGTGAACGATAACGAATACTTACTTATGTTTACTCCTGTTAACCAATAGGCCTTCGCACATAGCCTGGCTACATCCATTCTGCTTGGACATTTATCTGCTTGGCCCACACGCATTAGCCCATTTATGCGAAAGATAGGCATTGGTACACTCTCTGGACTAGGGTTAGGCGTATACTATCTCATACTAACAGAGGAGTTGACGCATTCATGGCTTTACAACCAAATCAAGGAAACCAATTTCAGTGTCCACCTGCTGACCCTATAATGACAGATCCAGAAAGAGTAGTTAGAGATTTTTATCACCCACAAAAGGTTCAAGTCATTCATCCAATCCAAATTGTAAATCGCCATCACTGCGTACCGGTTTATGAGCACGTGTATACATGTACAGAAACCGACGAGTATTGCGGAACTCACCCACATCCACATCAAGGTATGCTCAGGAAGTAACAGATAAGCACTTCTCGCTAAGAATCATTCGATGATTCTGGCGGGGGGTGTTTTTTTGTTAGGGGAGTTAATTATATAATAAGGGAAGGATGTTGACTGGTAACGGGGGAAAGGCACATGCAAGAGTTAGAAATTGATTGGTCGTTTTGGATAGAACGGATACGTCCTAAATTTGATAAAGTGATCATCGCGAGAGGTTGGGCCTATTTCAATGAAGATGTTGTAAGGGATATTCAAGTTGAAGGTACCTCGATTATAAAAGCTAGAGTGGACGGAACCAAAAGGTACAAGGTTACGTTGGATCTCGAGAGCTTCACAAAGAGTGGCTGCACGTGTCCCTACGGTTATTATTGTAAGCATATGGCTGCGGTGCTGTTTGAAGTGGCGAAGCAAGCGGGATATGATCTGGAGGAATTTCGGTTTGGTAAAATGAAGATGGTGCAGGTAGATCAGAAAATTTCACAGAAATCTAAGCCTACAACTAGGCTGCCAGATTCGACGGATAGCTGTGAGAAATGGCTGACTTATTTTCATAAACAATATGGCAATGCCAAGATTTATAATGCATTTAGTCTTGAGGAAGTTTGTATGCGAGCGTGGCGTGAGCTCAATAAGCTTGCTGATACGTGGGAGCCGACCATTCGAGGTGTGTATGATATTCAAGTTGCGCTGTATGTTATACAGTTATGCGATACGATGGCGGGATCGAAGGCGATCACCTATGATTTTTATCAAAATACGAACTATTATGTCAAACGTGTCTTGAAGCATGCTCTCGAGCAACTGGAAGTGACGCTTAAGGTGCTGGATGTTAACAGGGCATACAAAAAATACGGTGAACATTTAAAGGAATTATCAGCTTATCTGGCTGACATTTGCGATAATGGCTCAGGCTTGTACCTCTATGATTGGCTCGATTTGTATAAGCTGTTATGGTCACAGTTATTTCAGGATAAGGACATGCTGGAGGCAGAAAAGGCTAGGCTTAGGCAGGTGCTTACGGATCCGAGAGCGAGTCAACAAGCACATCAAGTCGCTACTCTCGGTTCTATTCATTTGGATATTAGACGAAGTGAGGATGAAAATGCTTGGGAACGAGCTGATAATGGGATGTTTGAAATTGAGCCGGATTATTGGTTCGATTATTTGAATGGATTTGTTTTTGAGAGTCAGTGGGATCGTTTGTTGACCTGGTTGCGGTGGTTAAAACCGAAGATGGCGTGGAACGAGCGAGTATATGCGGATGAATTTTTGCATTATTGGCGTTTGGCAGCGGAACAGCGAGATGTTGAGAAAGAGCAGCGGGCCGTCATGATTTCGCTTTTACCTGCAAGCTACGATCACTATGCGAAATTCCTACTTTCAAAAGGCGAGTACCAGGAATGGGCAGATCTCTGTCTTCTTCTGAGTCTAACTACGGAACACATTGATGGAGCGCAGCTAAAACTCGTCGAGAAGGCGAATGTTCGCTTCCTCCTGCCGATCTATCATCACGCTATTGAAGCATTCATTCAAGGGAAAAATCGTCCCGATTATATACAAGCTATAAAGCTGTTGAAGAAATTAGCGGCTGCTTATAAAAAGCTGAAGCTAACCCCTCGTTTCGAAGCGTACTTGGAGCAAATCGTGAAACAATACGCTCGGTATCGCGCCTTCACGGAGGAATTGCGGAAAGGGAATTTGATACCATGATGACTTTGGCACCGATTCATATGAGAATTCAAAGGCTGCCTTCGGGGAGTTTTGCCCTGTATGGAGAAACAGAGCAAGCGAATGCGGTTCCTGGATATATGCTGCGCAAGCAGCTATTTGCTTGGCATGAGCGATCATTCTATGGGACTGGGCTAGAAGTGACTCGGATTCCTTATGGGGATGCAATTCTGCTGTCTCCGGCTATGGCTTTGGATTATTTGCGTGCACCAGGAGTACTCCTACATAGCAGTTTAACTTGGGAAGATGGTTTTATGGAGCTGCAAAAAGGGGCGAACTTTCTAAGTGAAGCGATCGATGCTGGCTGGTATTTGCCTTCCTATGAACTTTGGCGCGAGGGGAAAAATGGCTGGAAGTTTAAGGGGCCTGTGGGACAGGCTGAGAGGTTTAAGGAGCTGTGCGACGGGGCTTTCCCGGAAAGTTTTTGGCAGAGCTGGTTTAGCCGAGTAGTTGAAGAAATGCTAGAGACTGAAGCGGATTTCGAGCTATCTTCATTGTGGAATGGATTAGTTCAAGAGCATAAGCTGCTGCAGGTTAACGCGCGGGGTTTCGAGGCTTTGCTGTCTGAATCGTCTTGGATGCAGGAAGAGGATTGGCTCTTAGCGATTGGTTGGACTCATGACGATGATGCGCCATACCGCATCTGTGTACAGCTCGTGGAGCCATATGCGGAGACATATGTCGACGGTACGACAACGGCTAAGGATAACGCAGCGGATTGGCGTCTACGTTTCATCGCACAGGATCGTCGGGATGCGAACCGATTCGTTGAGTTTAGTTCCACAGGAAATGTGCTAGTTGGTGATATACCGCTTGCTTGGCAATCAGATATTGCTGATCATCTTCAGGAACAAACGAAACGTATTTTGCGGATGCTGCCAGAGCTTGAGAGCGCCTATCAACCAGGCAAAATCATCGAGCAATTGTCAGATGAAGCAGCGTGGACGTTCCTAACCGAATCGAGTCTGCAGCTTGTGGCTGCGGGAATTTCCGTCTTTTTACCATCATGGTGGGAAGAGATTCAGAAGATGGGTCGTCCTCAGTTAAAGGCGAAAATCAAAAGCTCCGTGGGCTCAACACGTAAAGCCATGTTTGGCATGGATCAAATCATGCAGTTTGATTGGCGTGTGGCGTTAGGCGGCGTAGATTTGTCTGAGGAAGAATTTGGGCAGTTGGCGTTGGAAAAGAAGCGGCTGATCTATATCCGAGGCAAATGGGTGCAGCTGGATCCTGCGTATTTGGAACAAATTCGCGATGCTATGAAGCAGGTTGAGCGAAAGAAAGGTCTGTCTTTCCGGGATGTGTTGGAAATGCATCTGTCAGAAGGCGAGGAGACTCTCGCGGCGGATAGCGATGAGAAGGAGAAGGCCGTCGGGATTAAGATTGAGCTCAATACTCATTTGCGTGGTTTGATGAAACAGTTGGGTCAGATCAAGTCTATTCCACTCGTTGAACGGATTGATGGCTTGCACGCTGAGCTTAGACCATACCAGGTGCAAGGGGTGTCGTGGCTCCTTTTCCTGCGTAATATGGGGCTAGGCAGTTGTCTGGCGGATGATATGGGGCTGGGGAAGACGATTCAGTTTATTGCATATTTGTTGAAGGTGAGGGAGCAGGGGAAGACAGAGGAGAAATTAAAATCAAAACCCTCCTTGCTCATATGTCCGACCTCTGTGCTTGGTAACTGGCAGAAGGAGCTCGCGCGTTTCGCACCAACCCTCCAGATTCAACTTCATTATGGTGCGCAGCGGGCAAAAGGGGAAGCATTCGAAGCATCTATTGGTGATGCTGATTTGGTGATAACGTCCTATACTCTCGCACAGTTGGATGAAGAGGAACTGTCGAGCGTTACGTGGGATACGCTTTGCTTGGATGAGGCACAGAATATCAAGAATGCATATTCGAAGCAATCACAGGCCATTCGTAAACTAGAAGCGGGTCAGCGAATTGCGTTGACTGGCACGCCGATTGAGAATCGATTGACCGAGTTGTGGTCGATTTTTGATTTTGTGAATCCAGGGTACCTTGGGACGTTGACTCATTTTAATAGACAATATGTAGGTCCGATCGAGAAAAATGGGGATGGCGCGAAGGAGCTGACGGCTCGTGTTCAGCGTTTGATAAGGCCGTTCCTGTTGAGACGCCTGAAGAAGGATCCAGCGATTCAGCTGGATTTGCCAGATAAGTACGAGGGAAAGGCATTTGTGCGTCTCACTACCGAGCAAGGGGCGTTGTATGAGAATGTGGTGCAAAGTTTGATGGAGAAGATTGAGGAATCCAGTGGGATAGAGAAGAAGGGGCTTATTCTTACTTCGCTGATGAAGTTGAAGCAGATTTGCGATCATCCGGGTTTGTTTTTAAAGGAGATTGATGGAGCGGGCGCGAGAGCAGGCGTGAGGGCAGGAACGAAAGAAGGTGCGAAAGCAAAAGAGGGGCGCGGCGCACTCGCCGCCGCGGAGATGAGAACACGCTCAGCGAAGCTGGAGCGTTTGGTTGAAATGATAGACGAACTCAGGAGCGAAGGAGGCAGCTGCCTCATCTTCACCCAGTTCGTCGAGATGGGCCACCTGCTGCAGGCTACGCTTGTGCAGGCGTTGGGAGAGCCCGTGCAGTTCTTGCACGGGGGGATAAGTGCGGTGAAGCGCGATGCGATGATCGCGCGCTTCCAGGACACGACGCTCCCAGCGGAGGAGCGTTGCCACATCTTCATCCTCTCGCTGAAAGCAGGAGGAACAGGGTTGAACCTGACAGCGGCGAATCACGTGTTCCACTACGACCGCTGGTGGAATCCGGCCGTGGAGAATCAGGCCACGGATCGCGCCTTCCGCATCGGGCAAACGCGCAACGTGCAGGTGCACAAGTTTGTTACGCTCGGCACGCTCGAAGAGCGAATCGATGAGATGATCGAGCGTAAGCAGGACCTCAGTGAGCAAATCGTCGGCACCGGCGAGAACTGGGTCACTGAGATGTCGACAAGCGAGCTGCGCGAGCTTTTTGCGTTAAGGCGTGAGTGGATTGAGAAATAAGCTATATAAAAAAAGCGCCACAGCGATGTGGCGCTTTTACTTATTTTGCTGGAAAAACAGCTGCAACAATCGCATCAACACTTTGCTTTTCAGCCGGATCCTTCGCAATTAATTTATCCATCAATGCTTGGTCTGGAGTACCTTGCTTCTGCAAGATGGCTAGATACCAGCGGACTAATAGGCGGTTCACTTGGTCATCCATATTCTCAGTTATATGTGGTTGAATCAGTGCGATAGCACCTTTATAATCACCGCGCATATAGCTGATTTGGCCTATGTTGAGTGCCATTGATGGAGTGACTGCGAATTCACGTCCTTGTGCTTGTTCTTTCGGTAAGTTTTTCAACGAATCAATACGCGCAAGAACTTCGTTATACGTGGCAAGAGCATTCTCTAATTTCGAGTTGAACTCTTGTGCGTTGCCTTTGGAATTCGCTTCTCCTGCTAGCTCAATATTCAGTGAAATACTCTTCTCATACATAACCATATACCAAGGATAGTTTGGAATTTGAGCGTTTGACCAATCCAAAGCCCCTTGTTTATTACCTTTGATGAGAAGCATGTTTAGCTGCTGCATGGCTACGACGCGGTTATGAGGCTCTTTTCTCAAAAGCTGACTCATTAAGTCTTGGGCTTGATTAAAAAATGGCTCACTCTTCGTAGGGTCATTCGGGTTTTCCTTTTGCATTTGATTGTACACCTGAAGAAGGACGCCTATTCGACTCACTTGACCTGTTAATAAATAGTCCGGATGAGCAGGATGCAACGAAATAGCTTTATCAAGAGGCTTCACAATTTGATTGTAATCTTGGCTCGTTTTTACAACTTCAATAGTTTGTTTGTAGGAACCGTTGGCTGAAAGAAGCTGAGCTGAGATGAAGAACATCACAAGCGACAGCACTGCAATACTTGCAGGGAATATCTTGTGAATAACAGCTGATTTTGACTTAAACCGCAGCTCGCCTGAGGAGCTGTTACTCAACATACCGCCTAGAGCGAGGAATAGAATCGCACCTAAGTACACGTAACTCAAATCAAAGTCGATCATACTGTGGACCAATAAGGAAATCATGATAATGAAAAATAAGAAGTGCAAGTCTCGCTTTTCCTGAGAGCTTCTAATGTAGCTCCTGATATAGATCCAACTAACGGCAATGACAAATCCGATAAAGGCTAGGAAACCAAGCGCACCGGCTTCAACCAAATATTGGAGAGCAAAGTTATGGGCTTGACGACTTGTGTAAGGATTATTTTGATACTTTTCATAAAGGGAAGCCCATGCTCCTCCACCAGCACCAATGATTGGATAATCCGACCAAAGCTTAACAGCATCTTTATAAAATGTTCCACGCTCCAAGACACTGTGTTGCTGGAAATTAATATTCTCAACACGTGTTTTTACGTTCTCGGGAAGAATGTTCTTAAATCCAGTGTCACTTAGGATAAGAATGGCACCAACCACACCAATCAAGACAGCAGCGATGGGAAGAATAAATGTTGCATACTTTTTGGCGTCAAATCGAGCTGTTAAGCGCTCCAACCATGGCTCACCAAAGCGTTGAATAGCGACGGACAGTCCAGCGAAAACTAAGGAGGCTAGTAGAAGAATCCACCATCCATGCCATGATTCTAAAGCGCTAGGTTGCGTTTGTAGTCCGATGCCAATATCCGTTACTTTTTCTAAAATAATAAGAGATGTGATAAAGGCTAATCCCAGTTGAACCAACGCTAAGATCTGACGGCTCATCCGGAAGAAGAACATCATGATGAGGAACACCACTGGGATTACGACAATGGCCCCACGTGATAATGTCAGCCAGAAAGATACAATGGTTGGAATCAGTAAAAACGCATGAATGAGAACTACGTACCATTTACGAGATTTGATGATAAAGAATAAAGAACTAAGCGTTATCGTAATTAAAAAAGCTGCATACGTGTTGGCATATTGGAAGACCGAAGTTAAACGTAGACCGTTGGAATCTGTCATGATCGCATCGCGGTACAGATTTGCATCGGCTCCATCCATGAGTGCAAACCATCCGACAAGGTGTCCTGCGAAGGTTTTGTTACCTAACCAGTACAAAAGTCCAAATATCACGATGAAATATCCTGAGATCATGAATAGTTGGGAAACAATCGACACACCGAGCTTGTTTTTTGTCAAAAATACACCTAAAATGAAGAAAGTTGCATACAGCATTTGGATGTAAACCATATTTGTTGCCAAATAGTGAGATGCTGAATTCGACAACGAAATAACATAAGTAAGCGGCATTATGAAGACGAGAATGGTAAGGATATCTTTCTTTTCTTGAAGCTTAAACACAAATAACGCTAGAATCGCAACAAGTAAAAGGATGATGGAGGACCACACGGAAGCGGAGTAAATGCTTCGCTCAAACTCAAATGTACCGCCATTAAACAGCGCCCTTTGAAAAGGTGCCCAGAACATAAACAAGCCCGTAAACACAGCCAATACCCAAAAGATGACAGAGCTTTTATCCGTCGTTATCGTTCCATTCGATTTTGCACGCGAAGCCGCGTAGGGATTCTTACTTGCACTCATTCCAGATAGTCTCCTTCTTCGCTAAAGTTCGACTTTATTTTAGCATACTGGAAGATGGTTTCCAAATAAAGATTAATAAAATTAGCCCCCACTGTAGTTTATAGGTGGGGCTATTTAATTTATAAATAACCATTCATTTATAAACTTTAAATGTTTGATTCGTTTCCACATATTTCACAATATGTTAAGTAGGTAGTAATCAAGTCCTTGTTTTGATAAGATGTTTCTGTGTGCTTTAGATATTAACGAGATTATCTTATTCAAAGGAGTTTGCAAATAGGTGAAAAAGTCACGGTTTACAGGATTGCGAGATTTGCTTGTTACTCAAAAACTGATTTGGATTCTCGCTAAAAGCGATTTTAAAAAGAAAAACATCGGATCATATTTGGGGATTACTTGGGCATTTATTCAACCGACAATTAATATATTACTGCTATGGTTTGTGTTTCAGGTCGGTTTCAAGTCAACACCTGTCGATAATTTCCCTTTTATTTTATGGCTTTCGACAGCAATGATTGCGTGGAATTTTTTTGCGGAAAGTTTACAAACGAGCGTATATGCAATAACAGATAGTAGTTATTTGGTGAAAAAGGTCGTATTTCGTGTTAGTATTTTACCCATTGTTAAAATTTACTCTGCGCTCTTTGTACATATTTTTTTCTTAGTTTTCTTGTTTCTAATGTTCTTATTGTATGGATACGGACCAACGATTTATCTTTTACAAATTCCTTATTACTTGGGTGCAATGATCTTATTATTATTGGGTCTTGGATGGATAACTTCTTCAATTACAGTATTCTTTAAAGATGTTGGACAAATTATTTCTATGGTTACGCAGTTCGGTTTCTGGTTAACGCCAATATTTTATTCATTAAAAATCATTCCTGATAAATTTTTATTTTTTTACAAGCTAAACCCAATGTACTATATCACTGAAGGCTATAGAGAAGCATTCATTTACCACAAGTGGTTCTGGCAGCACGAGTATCAAACCATTAATTTTTGGATGATTACGGGAATCTTATTAATTGTAGGAAGGGTATTATTTAAAAAACTCAAGCCTCATTTTGCGGATGTCTTATAAGGAGAATTAAACTGATGAGTGAATTAGCCATTCAAGTAACTGATATAAGTAAGGTTTATAAGCTATATGATAAGCCAATGGATAGACTTCTGGAGTCACTAAACCTTTTTAATAAAAAATATCATCGAGATTTTCACGCTGTGAACAATGTTTCATTTGAAGTAAGAAAAGGTGAAACGTTAGGTATTATTGGAAAGAATGGTTCTGGGAAATCAACTTTACTCAAAATGATCACGGGAGTGTTAAATCCATCATCGGGTAACATCATGGTAAATGGAAAAATTTCAGCCTTGTTGGAACTTGGCGCTGGTTTTAATCCAGAATTAACAGGTCTTGAGAATATTTATATGAATGGAACCATAATGGGCTATACTAAGGCAGAAATGGACCAGAAGCTAGATGGTATTTTGTCGTTTGCTGACATCGGGGAGTTCATAAATCAACCCGTGAAAATTTATTCTAGTGGCATGTTTGTTCGATTAGCATTTTCCGTTGCAATAAATGTTGATCCCGAAATATTAATAATAGATGAAGCTTTGAGTGTAGGAGACATGAGATTCCAACAAAAGTGTTTTCGGAAAATAGATGAATTTAGAGATAGCAAGACGATTTTGTTTGTTTCACATGATCTGTCTGTGATTAATAAATACTGTAATAGAGCGATTTGGATTAATGAGGGTGTAGTATTGGATGACGGAATCCCCAAAGAGCTTTCAAAAAGGTACCAGGCATTTATGATTGGCTCTAATTTGTCTAAAACAACAACTGTTAATGATGAAACTCAAAAACAGTTGAATGATAAAATTAATCTAATTGATGATATTCATGAGAGTTTGGATGTGCTAGGAGATGACGATGCAAGAATTTCAGGTATATCACTTTTCGATGTGAAGTCTGATCAGAAAATCTCAATTGTAGAGCCAGGTCAAGCTGTTAAAATGTATATTAAAATAAAATCGAATACGAATATAGAAAATCCCATTATTGGTTTTTCATTAAAGGATAGATTAGGTAATGTAGTGACTCAGTCAAATAGCTTTGTCCTTGAAAAAGTGGTTCCAGAAATGAAACAGGACACATACTATGGGTTTTGTTTCGAATTTGAATTCCCTCCATTAAACATAGGTCAATATTCAATTTCTCCGGCAATAGCTTCAGGGTCGCAGGAAGTACATACCCAACATAGCTGGGTACATGATGCCATTATTATTCAGGTATTGCCTGTGCAAAAATATCAATTAAGTGGCTTTTTTGTTATGGATAATGTTAAATTTTACTCTTTAGAATAAGGAGGGAAATATATGGAATTTACAGGTGAGAGGTTTGTCCCCCATCTAACAGAAGAACAAATAAAAATAGAACATCTTCAGCGATATTTCGCGATAACAGAGTTAGTAAAAGGTAAAATGGTTCTGGATGCGGCATGTGGAGAGGGATACGGATCTTCTATTCTTTCTGAAACTGCTGCCAAAGTTATTGGAATAGACATCAGTACTGAAGCCATAGATCATGCGAGAAATTCTTATGAAAATGAAAACCTATCTTTTCAAGTTGCCTCTATTGGAAAATTACCATTTGAAAATCAGTCTGTAGATGTAGTGGTTTCCTTTGAAACAATCGAACATGTCGAGGAAATGATGCAAAAATCATTCTTGTCTGAGATAAAGAGAGTGCTAAAGGAAAATGGTTTACTCATTATATCCACGCCAAATAAGCATATGTACTCTGATATTCGAAATTATCACAACCCATTTCATATCAAGGAATTCTACAAAGAAGAGTATAGCCAATTTCTTAGGAATTATTTTGAATTTGTTAACATCTTTCATCAAAAAAATGAGGTTTCTTCTGTCATAACGGACTTTTCGAATAATGAAAATATGCGTCAAGTAAAGATAGATAACGAAAAAACAGACATCAATGGAACTTATTTTATTGCTGTATGTAGTGATAAAGAATTATCTAATCATCGAATTGGGTCATCAGTACTTTTTGCAGACAAGTATAATGAAATGTTGAACAGAATCCTGTCCTTGCAGGATGAAGTTGAAGAAAAAAATGCTCATATTAAATTGTTGGATGCAAATGGGTCAGAGCTCCAGAATGAACTAAATAATCAGAAGAACGTAATCATTGATTTGCAAGCGAAAACAATTCAACTTCAAGAAAAAGTGATCATTACGCTAGATGAGAATCTCTTATTGAAACAGGAGATTGAAAGACGATTAAATGATAGCGATGAGATCCTAAGAAGACTTGGAGTAGAATATGGCATCCAAGATTCGAATTTGGATGAGATTATTAGAAGGGTTAACCATGATTTGAAATTAATAAGAGATCGTGATCAAGAGATTCAGAATAAAGATCAGGAACTAAAGAATAAAGAAGGCCATATTAATCTCTTATTAGAAAGTGACAGATCGCTCGAAAAGATCCATCGTTCAACTGGATGGAAGTTACTTACGAAATACTATCGTTTAAGAGACAAGTTAATACCTAAAAGCAGTAGACGGAGACTAGCAGCTAAACTTGTTTCAAAATCGATTAAAGAACCGCGAAAGATGATTAAAAGCTTTAATAAAACAAATTTGAAAAAATTACGATACTACTTAAATACTGAAGATGTTGGGAATATTGAGAGTCGAATCGATCACTATATGGACCGTCACAAGGAAGTTAGTCAACTCAAAATCAAATTGGTTGATTCAAATGAGATGAAAGAGAAATTCACTTTTCCTCAATTTGAGTCACCACTAGTGTCAATCGTTATTCCAGTCTACAATCAATGGGAGTATACATATTCTTGTTTGAAATCAATTACACTAAATACAGAAGGTATTGCATATGAAATTATTATCGCTGATGATATGTCTACTGACGAAACTATTAACATTTCGAGCTACATTGAAAACATTCATGTAGTTCGGGATGGAGTTAACAGAGGCTTCTTACTTAATTGTAATAACGCGGCTAAACGTGCAAGAGGGGAATACATCTTCTTTTTGAATAATGATACGAATGTACAAGAGAATTGGTTGAAATATCTGGTGGATTTAGTCGAAAATAATAGTAAAATAGGTATGGTGGGATCCAAATTGGTTTATCCAGATGGTAGACTTCAAGAAGCTGGGGGAATTATTTGGAATGATGCGAGCGGATGGAATTATGGCAGGTTAGATGACCCGAGCAAGCCAGAATATAATTATGTCAAAGAAGTAGACTTCATTTCTGGTGCAGCCATTATGATAAGAACAGAGTTGTGGAAAGAAATTGGTGGGTTTGACGAGAGATATGTACCTGCATATTATGAGGATGCAGATTTAGCGTTCGAGGTAAGAAAACATGGTTATCAAGTTGTGTTGGAGCCAAAGTCTATCGTTGTACATTTTGAGGGAATATCCCATGGAACTAATACTTTCACGGGAATTAAGGCACATCAAGTAGTTAACAAAGAAAGGTTTCTTGATAAATGGAAAGAAGTTTTGGAAGTTGACCATTTTACAAACGCAGAACATGTTTTTAATGCGCGTGATCGAAGTAAAGACAAGAAGACTATACTTGTTATTGATCATTATGTTCCACATTTTGATAAAGATGCTGGCGGTAGATGCGTTTTCCTTTATTTAAAACTTTTTAAGCAGATGGGTTTCCATGTAATATTTGTAGGAGACAATTTCTACAAGCATGAACCTTATACCTCTATTTTAGAGGAAATGGGAATTGAAGTGTTATATGGAAATTGGTATCAAAAACATATTTTTGATTGGATTAAAAATAATGGAACGTACTTGCATTATGCCTATTTAATAAGACCGCATATTTCAATAAAGTACATCGAAACTATTAAGAAACATTCAAATGCAAAAGTGTTTTTCTTTGGTACAGATTTACATTATGTGAGAGAATTAAGAAATTATGAATTAACCAAAGATGAAGAGATGAAAAAAATGTCGGAATACTGGAGAGAAATCGAATTTGAATTATTCTCTAAAACCGATGTAATTCATGTAGTTGGTTCATACGAAGAAAGAGTTCTGCAAGAAGAAAATATAAATAAGCCTATAAGAAATATCCCATTATATATTTATGATGAAGATCAATTCGGAGCAGTATCGAATAAATTTTCGGAAAGGGAAGGAATTCTTTTTGTTGGTGGTTTTGGGCACAAGCCTAATCAAGACGCGGTTCTATGGTTCGTCAAGTACGTATTTCCGCAGTTTTTATTGGAATATCCAGATTTGAATTTTTATATTGTTGGTTCGAATCCAACAGAAGAAATTAAAAATCTTCGATCCCACAATATTCATATTGTAGGGTATGTATCAGATGAAGAACTTTTAGATTTCTATAATAGAGTGAAAATAGTTGTTGTTCCTTTAAGGTTTGGTGCTGGAATAAAAGGGAAAGTACTTGAGGCAATGTTTAATCAAGTTCCTTTAATTACAACTCCAATTGGGGCAGAAGGATTGGACAGAGTTGATGAGTTTGTTCAAATTGTAAATAACGAAAGTGAATTTGTTCAATCATTTTCGAATTTATACGGAAATGAACATGCATGGGAAGAGACGGCAGGAAAATCCCAAAAATATATATTGGAAAACTTCTCAATAGAGTCTGCCAAAAAGCAGTTATTAAAGGATATGAATCCTTAAAAGGATTTTCGTATTTTCAGGAGGAAGATTCGTGGAACTGGTAGCTGTAATATTAGCAGGCGGTAAAGGAGAAAGGTTTTGGCCAAAAAGTCGTACAAAATTGCCGAAACAGTTTTTAAATATCTCCGGTAATAAAACAATGATTCAGCAAGTAATTGAAAGATTAAAATTAATTTTAGATGTGACACATATTTTTGTTGTTACTAATGAACTTTATGCAGAATTAATTAAAGTACAAGTCCCAGACCTCCCTAAAGAAAATATCATAATCGAGCCAATTGGTAAAAATACAGCCCCGTGTATCGGGTTAGCTTCCATAATTATTGAACGAAAATATCCAAATACGACAATGATTGTTTTACCTTCAGACCATATAATCACTGATGAAAAAGGTTTTATACAAATTTTAGAGACAGCTGCCAATGTTGCTAATAAAAGCGAGCATGTGGTGACTCTGGGCATTAACCCTACATATCCAGAGACTGGATATGGGTACATAGAAGCTGCCAGTGATTCTTTCGTGAAAAATAGCATGAAGGTTCTCAGTGTAAAAAAGTTTACAGAGAAACCTGAAAAAGAACAAGCTGAGAAGTATTTGATTGCAGGGAATTTTTATTGGAACAGCGGTATCTTTGTATGGAAGACAAGTGTGATCCGTAACTTAATTGCTCAATATCTTCCAGAAATTCATGACATTCTTGAAACCATAAAAACCAGTTTAGACAAACAAGATTTTATTGAGACTATTAGAACAGAATTTGCAAAAATGCCTGACCAGTCTATTGACTATGGTATTATGGAAAAAGCGAAGGATATATATGTCATCCCGTGTAGTTTTGGATGGGATGATGTCGGAAGTTGGAATGCTCTAGAAAGAATTAATGAATTAGATCAAAGCGGAAACTTCATTAGTGGAAATACGCTTACTGTAGATACTAAAGGTTGCATCATCGAAAGTGGACCAAAGCTTATAGCAACTCTTGGAATAGAAGATTTAATTATTATTAATACGGATGATGTTACTTTGATTTGTACGAAAGACAGGGCGCAAGAAGTAAAGTTGTTATTAAAGGAACTCAGAGATAAAAAATTAGAAAAATATTTATAAATAAGGAGATTTTACGAATGACTAAAAATGCACTCATTACAGGTATTACTGGACAAGATGGATCATATTTAGCAGAATTGTTACTGAATAAAGGTTACAAAGTTTTTGGACTTCGCAGAAGAACAAGTGTGCCAATTATGGAAAACATCGCTCATATTGCTAATGAAATTGAACTTATTGATGGGGATTTGTTAGATGTTCATTCTTTGATTAAAGCTATCGAGAATTCTAACCCAGATGAAGTTTATAATCTAGGTGCGCAATCATTTGTAGGAACATCATGGAGTCAGCCAGTATTGACTGGTCAAGTTACCGGTATGGGCGTTGCAAATATTTTAGATGCGGTACGCGTAACGAAGCCTGAAGCTAGGTTTTATCAAGCTTCAAGCAGTGAAATGTTTGGTAAGGTTTTAGAGGTGCCTCAAAAAGAGACAACTGGTTTTTACCCAAGGAGTCCGTATGGAGTTGCCAAAGTATATGGACATTGGATTACAGTTAATTACCGCGAAAGTTATAATACATTTGCTTGCTCAGGTATTTTGTTTAATCATGAATCTCCGCGGCGCGGTATTGAGTTTGTGACTAGAAAAATTACTAATGCTGTTGCACGAATTAAGCTGGGTTTACAAACTGAGCTTCGACTAGGAAATTTAGACTCTAAAAGGGATTGGGGCTTTGCAGGAGATTACGTTAAAGCAATGTGGCTAATGCTTCAGCAAGAAACTCCAGAGGATTTTGTAATATCAACTGGCGAAACTCATACCGTTTTAGAATTTGTTGAAACTGCATTTAATCATGTTGGTCTGAATTGGCGTGACTACGTAGTAATTGATCCTAAATTCGTTAGACCGGCTGAGGTTGATTTATTGATTGGTGATTGTAGCAAAGCTAATAAAGTGCTTAAGTGGCAACCTGAAGTAAGTTTCGAACAATTAGTAACAATGATGGTTGAAAGTGATTTGTATACAATCAAAAGAAATACTTGATTGTTGTGAATTTTTCGGAGAATTCCAAAGATAAATGAGTATTGTATGATGGGTGTTTGGTAATTTTGACACATAGGGAATCGCCCGAAATATTACTGCCAACTACGATACTCCACATTTCTGAACGTAAGATGCTTCTCTTGCTTTATCCAATGATGACTCTGTGCTCTATTTTTTGCAAAATGGATTTCCCGAAATTGCTGAATGTCTAAACATTAGTGGTTTGATCATCTTTCGAACATCTCAAGAATGTGTACATTGTAGTATTCTTCCAGTAGGTTATATGAGGTTCTACTTTAAATCACAACACTGAAATTGCTTAGCTCAAATTGATTGTTGTATTGGTGCTGAATATTAAGATTAGCAAGTAGGAAGATACCTTAAGATTGGTATATTACCTTTTATTAAAATTTTGTTTGTGACGATTATAATTTCTCTATTTTGGAGTTATTTCCTTTTTTGTTACAATTCCGTTTTTATTATGCTTCTGTAACAATCAAATAAATAGAAGAGTCTAACAGTATTATTTGATGGGAGAATCAACCAATGAACGCCTTAAAGAAAAATCTAATTTTAATCATTTTTGTGTTTTTTTCAATTTATTTTTCAGTATATATTCAATTAACCACGATAAATTTAGCTTGGTTAACTTGGTTTTTTCATTTAGATATTGCTGAGAAATTCTTGAATGGATCTTTAGTTTTTTCTGATTTAATCAATAGGTATGGCGAGCACGGTATGTTAGGGTATAATATTCTGTTTTTAGTTAATACTAAACTATTTAATGTAAATAACTTTTTTGATGGTTATTTAAATTTAATAGTAATTATCTTAAGTACACTAACTATTTATTCTGCTTATAAAAAAACACTAGAAAAGAACAATAAATATACCTTTGTCTCCAATGTTTTCTTCATTTCTATTATTTTTGTAATGTTTAGTATTATTCAACAATCTAGTGGTGCAATGGAAACTCAAGTTAGATTGGGGCCTCTATTTTTTCTAATTACATGTTACTTTATAAATAAATATTTTTATCTGGAAAATAATAAAAGTAAATATTTATTAATAATATCTGTAATGATTATTTTATCAATTTTAATATTCGGTACTTTGTATTCGTTTGCTTGGATACCTTGTATAGTTTTGAGTGGTTTTATTCATTATTTCCTTCGTAAAAAAATGGATAACGGTTATATATATATCAATATTTTGTTGGTTGCTTCAATGTTGTTTTATTTTTATATGTATTCTCTTTTTAATCCAACCGATGGAAGCGAAGGGAGCTTTGCAAGTAAACTTTTAATTATTATTCATCATCCAATAGATGCTTTCAAAGTTATTCTTTCTTTTATTGGAAGCGGTACTCTGGGAAGGTCGTTATGGGAAGATAACATTATTGTAAATAAGAACATAATGTTATATAATGGATTGTTTATTTTTGTTGTATATATTATTTCGATTGTGTTGTTTATTAAAACCAAAATGTGGAGCAAAACTTATTTCCCTTTAATGTTAATTGGCTATACAATTTGTGTTGCGTTATTTGTATTTTTTGGGAGAAGCCAAGAATTTTATTTTGCAACAAACTATTGGTATGCTGTACACACCAAGTTTGGATTAGTAGGATGTTTATGGATTATATTTTATTATATTATTACAGTTTTTGCGAGAAATGAGAAAGCAATTGATTTTAATTTTCTTAAAAAAAGTAAAACATTAATATCACTTTTTTGTATAGTTTTAATAATATTCTTATCGCAATTAATTTCAAATTTAGTTGAATGGAAAAGGGCTCCATATATAAAACAATTTTATGAAAGAATGGCTCCATATGCATTCACTCCATACGATCTCCCAATAAATAATGAATTTGGATTAACTCCTCTGTTAAATACGGTTGAAGAAACTCAGCGAGGAATTGAAATTATGAGAAAGTATAAATTGAATATATATCATGATTTTAATCATAAGTATAAATTTACTAATGGTGATGTCTTAATAAATGGAAAAAATATAAATGCATTGTTAGGAGAAGGCTGGTATGGATTAGAAGGAATACAACAATGGGTAAATAATGAATCTAATATTACATTTAATAGTGGCGAAATGGGGCAATTATCTATAAGTGGATTTATACCGGAGGTTTTAGATTCTAATGAGATTAAAATAACAGTTAATAATAAACTAATATTACAAAAAAATGTAAGTGGGAAATTCACAATAGAGGGAACAATTCCAAAAAATAGTATTATAAGTATGAAGATTAACTTTACCAAATCGTTTGTTCCAAACAAATTAAATAATGTTAATCCTGATGTAAGAGTTTTAAGTGGAACTATAGAACGAATTACTACAAAATAAATTTAAATTAAAGGGGAAATCCAAATGGATCTAATGATCGGATCTATTATTACTACCAGAAAAAATGAACTTCATCTTGTGATTAATATTAACGATATTTACGAAACAATATTAATTGAAAATAAACAAACAGAGACAATGGACATTGAAATTATTATCAATAACGAAATTTATTATTGTAATGTAAGAAATAGAATAATCTTAGATATGGAAATAATAGAGCAAGTACTTGGAGTATGCGATAAGGAAATTATAGATAAAGTATTAAGACAAGAAATATTTTGCAAAGTTAAAAATTATTATGATGTTTTCCATAAAAAAAATGATAATTTTAACCCGAACTCAACACAACTACCGTATGGCGGTAGAGTTTTCGATGAAAAAGAGATGATCAACTTAGTAGATTCATCTTTAGATTTCTGGTTAACCGCAGGTAGATTCAATAAGCAATTTGAAAAAGAGTTTGCTGAATTTATTGGGGTAAAGTATGCGCTTTTAACTAACTCAGGTTCGTCGGCTAACTTATTAGCATTCTCTGCACTTACATCTCCTAAACTAGGTGACCGTAGAATTAAATCTGGGGATGAGGTTATTACAGTTGCCGCAGGATTCCCGACGACGGTAGCTCCTATTATTCAAAATAATGCTATACCTGTGTTTCTTGATGTGGAACTGGGTACTTATAACATAATTGCAGAAGACATAGAGAAAGCTATTACTCCAAAAACCAAAGCAATAATGATCGCTCATACAATGGGAAACCCTTTTGAATTAGATAAAATTATGGAAATTGCAAACAAACATAATCTATGGGTGATTGAAGATAACTGTGATGCCCTAGGTTCAAAGTTTAATGGCAAATTGACTGGTACTTTTGGTCATATTGCTACTTCAAGTTTCTATCCTCCGCATCACATGACTATGGGCGAAGGCGGCGCGGTTTACACAAATGATGCCAAATTGAAAATGATTATCGAATCATTCAGAGATTGGGGAAGAGATTGCTGGTGTCCTTCTGGCTGTGATGATACTTGTAAGAAGCGTTTTGGTTGGCAATTAGGTTCACTTCCTGAGGGATATGATCATAAGTACACATATTCTCATATTGGATATAATTTGAGAGTTACTGATATGCAAGCAGCTGTTGGGATAGAGCAGCTAAAGAAAGTTCCAGCTTTTGTTCAAGCAAGAATTAATAATTTCAATAGGCTTTTAAATGGTTTGAGAGATTTAGAAGAATATTTTATTCTTCCTAGAGCGACTGTAAATGCAGATCCAAGTTGGTTTGGTTTTATTTTAACAATTAAGGATGGTATGCCTTTCAATAGAAGTGAAATTGTCAGCTTTTTAGAAAACAGCAGAATTCAAACCCGAATGCTCTTTGCAGGAAACTTAGTAAGACAACCTGCCTTCCAAGATGTTGAATACAGAATTCATAATAATTTGAAAAATACAGATAAGATCTTATACGACACTTTCCTGGTTGGTGTTTATCCTGGAATGAATGATGAAATGGTTGACTATATGGTTAGTAAAATTCATGAGTTTGTTAGCAAGTTTGGTTGATTTTATGAATTATATTTTAAAAAGTAAATTTGTGAAATTCTTAGTTGTTGGAGGAATCAATACAGTATTTGGTTATTCCTTGTTTGCACTGTTCATTTACTTTAATTTTCATTACGCAATAGCTACTTTATGCGCAACTGTTATTGGCATTTTTTTCAACTTTAAAACAATAGGTTCAATTGTGTTTAAAAGTAAAAACAATAATTTGCTTTTTAGGTTTTTTATAGTTTATGGATTTGTTTATTTGCTTAACATTTTATTAATGTTTTTATTGAATAGTTTAGTCAATGATAACCATTACGTTTCAGGAGCTATGACTGTATTTCCATTGGCAATTCTTTCATTTCTTTTAAATAAAAAGTATGTTTTCAATTAAGTTAACAGATCTTAGAACTTGTGGGGGTAGCACTAATGAAAGTAGTTATATTAGCGGGTGGTTATGGAACAAGAATCAGTGAGGAATCCCATTTAAAGCCAAAACCAATGATTGAAATTGGTGGGAGACCGATTCTTTGGCATATTATGAAACTTTATTCAAGCTTTGGTTTTAATGATTTTGTTATTTGTCTTGGTTACAAAGGATTTTTTATTAAAGAATATTTTGCACATTATTTTTTGCATGAATCAGATGTAACCTTTGATTTTAGAAGTGATAGCCAGTTAATTACACATCAGCATTCCGCGGAGCCATGGCGGGTAACTCTGGTAAATACAGGTTTGGATACTATGACAGGTGGAAGAGTTAAACGAATACAGCCATATATTAATAATGAAGCATTTATGCTTACATATGGTGACGGTGTTTCGAATGTAAATATAAATGAATTGTTACAATTTCATAAATTGCACGGCAGATTATCTACTGTTACATCGGTGCAACCTAGTGGAAGATTTGGAGCTCTTGAATTAAATGATAACAACGAAGTAAAGGGGTTTCAGGAAAAACCCAAAGGCGATGGATCTTGGGTAAATGCTGGTTTTTTTGTTATGGAGCCAGAAATCTTCAATTTCATTGAAAATGATACAACGATTTTAGAGAAAGAGCCCCTGGAGCAACTAGCTACTAAAGGTGAGCTAATGTCATATAAACATAACGGTTTTTGGCAGCCAATGGATACTATGCGAGATAAAAATTTACTTGAGGATTTATGGAAGAATGGGACAGCCCCTTGGAAGGTATGGCATGCTGATAAGGTAACTTCAAATGAATAATTTCTGGAAGCATAAGAGAGTATTTGTTACGGGGCACACAGGTTTTAAAGGTTCCTGGTTATGTATGATTTTAACTAAACTAGGAGCAGAAGTGTATGGTTATTCGCTAGAGCCGTCAACAGTTCCTAGCTTGTTTAAGTTGGGCGCAGTTGAAAAACTAGTAAAGATGTCATCAATTGGTGATATTCGAGATCCGCAGATGTTGAATGCTGCAATGAAGCAAGCAGATCCTGATATTGTCATTCATATGGCTGCTCAACCACTAGTTCGTGATTCGTATGAAAACCCTTACGATACTTATTCAATTAACGTAATGGGAACTGTGAATATGTTTGAAGCAGTGAGGAAAAACGACAATGTGCGTGCCGTTGTCAATGTTACAACGGATAAATGTTATGAAAATAAAGAATGGCTTTGGGGATATCGTGAAGATGAACCTATGGGAGGCTATGATCCATACTCTAGTAGTAAAGCTTGTTCAGAACTTGTAACAAGTGCGTACAGAAACTCATTTTTTAACAATAATAAAAGCGGTAAAGTTGCTGTGGCTTCAGCGCGTGCAGGAAATGTTATTGGTGGAGGGGATTGGGCGAAAGACCGGTTAATTCCTGATTGTATTAACTCACTATTAAATGAAAAATCGATTGTAATAAGGAATCCTCATTCTATACGACCATGGCAGCATGTATTGGAACCACTCCATGGATATTTATTATTGGCCCAGAATCTATATGAAAATGGCGAAAAATTTGCAACAGCTTGGAACTTTGGACCTTATGATACAGATGCTAAGCCTGTTAATTGGATCGTAGAATCACTGTGTCAAAAATGGGGGAACTTTGCAAGTTATAAAGTTGATCAGAATCAAAATCCTCATGAAGCGAGGTATCTCAAACTGGATTGCTCAAAAGCACATTATGAGCTTGGATGGAGACCTAAATGGAATTTAAATCAAGCATTAGATAAGATAATTGAGTGGTCATATGCCTACCAACAAGAAAAAGACATTCAAGAGATTTGTTTTAAACAAATAGAAGATTACAATGCAGAGTAAATGTTGGGAAGGGAGACATTCATATGAAATTATCCGATTATGTAGTGGATGTTATTGCAAAAGAGGGAGTATCCCACGTTTTTGAATTCATTGGAGGCGCAATTGTACACATATTAGATTCAATTTCAAATAGAGATGATATTGAGTGTGTCTCTGTGCGCCACGAGCAGGCAGGGGCTTTTGCAGCAGAAGCATATGCTCGCATCAATGGGAAACTTGGGGTTGCAATGGCGACAAGTGGTCCAGGGGCACTTAACCTCCTTACAGGTATTGGAAGTTGTTATTTTGATTCTGTTCCCTGTTTGTTTATAACAGGTCAAGTTAATACCTATGAATATAAATTCGATAGGCCAGTAAGACAAATAGGATTTCAAGAAACTGACATTGTAAGTGTAGCTCGTCCCTTAACAAAGTATGCTGAGTTGGTTACCGACCCTAATAGAATCAGATATAGTTTAGAAAAGGCAGTTTTTCTAGCTCAAAGTGGTAGACCCGGACCAGTTTTATTAGATATTCCTATGAATTTACAAAGAACTGATATTGAGCCAGAAATACTAGAAAGTTTTTTTGATAGCAATGAATATAAGCAAATTATTCAACAAAGTAACTCATTAAATTCTAAAATGTTAGATGAAATCAAAGAAGTAATTGCTAACTCCAAAAGACCTGTAATATTAGCTGGGGGTGGCATAAGAGCAGCCAACGCAAGTAAGAATCTTGAACAGTTATCGCTAATAACAGGTATCCCAGTTGTAACTTCACTTATGGGTATTGATGCTATTTCTCATTCGAATTCGTTGAATTTTGGCATGATTGGTTCATATGGAAATCGATATAGTAATCTTGTTTTGGCTAATTGTGACTTGTTAATCATATTAGGTTCAAGATTAGATAGTAGACAAACAGGGACTCGTCCTGACACGTTTGCTAGAGGCGCTTTGAAAATTCATGTGGATATTGATGAAAACGAACTTAATGCTAAAGTTAAGGTGAATTATGCTATCCATCACGATGTGAATGAATTCCTTATTTCATTAAACGAGAAACTAAGCCAAGATAAGTTTATTAAGCTTGATCTGAGTAATTGGTATGAAACATTTAAAACTTTCAAAAATAAGTATCCAACTTACTCAGCTGAGACTAAAATAAATGTGATTGAGCCTAACAGATTCATAGAATTTTTATCTTCGAAATGTAAAGATGGAGATATCATTAGTTTAGATGTCGGGCAACATCAAATGTGGGCATCTCAATCATTTAGACTAAAACCCAAACAGCGATTATTAAATTCTGGTGGTATGGGTGCAATGGGTTTTTCACTACCAGCTGCGATAGGTGCAACTTTGTCTTCTGGACAAGATGCTATTGTTATTGCAGGTGATGGTGGGTTTCAGGTAAATATTCAAGAGTTAGATACAATAGTAAGATTGAATTTGCCAATAAAGATTTTTGTTTTAAATAATAGTTGCTTAGGTATGGTAAGACAATTTCAAGATATTTACTTCAACGGGAGGCAACAATCCACCATGTACCAAAATCCAGATTTCGTTGAAATAGCTAGAGCCTACGGTATTGTGGCATACAATGTTAATAATATGGAAGAAGCAAAAGAAATAATTCCTAATGTTATGAGTACTACTGGACCTGTTTTTGTAGAAGTTAAGTTAGAGAAAGATACAGCTGTTAACCCTAAACTTGTAGTAAATAGACCGATAGAAGATATGTATCCACATTTAGAACGAGAAGAATTAAAAGAAATTATGTTAATTGATCTAGTTGAAGAGATGGAAGTTCCAAAATAATGATAAGTCCTCAAAATAAAGTTGCAAATAAGAAGAGAGTAGCCATTTTAGGAGCAACTGGACATATTGCGAAGAATCTAGTTGTAGGATTATATAGTCATTTTGATTTGTATTTGTTTGCTAGAACGCAAGAGAAACTTGAGATTTTTCTAAATGGTAATAAAATTGCAAATCAAGTTACTGTATTGAATTTCGAACTATTCATGGAAACTAAATTTGATATTATCATTAATTGTATTGGAATTGGTGATCCTGGAAAGTTAAGTAGTAATATTAGTTCCATCTTCTTTATTACTGAGAAGTACGATAACTTAATTTTGAATTATTTAGAGAGAAACTCTCAAAGCTTATATATCAACTTAAGTAGCGGTGCAGCCTACCTCAATAACTTTAATAAACCAGCAACAATAGCAACACAATCTCAAATATCAATAAACAATATTTCACCTGCTGAATGTTATGGTATCAGTAAGTTAAATTCTGAAGCTAAACATCGTGTTATGTCACAATATAATATTGTTGATTTAAGAGTATTCGGATTTTTTAGTAGATATATTGAAATGGATTCCAAGTTTTTCATGACTGAAGTAATTAGTTGTCTTTTAAAAGATAAAATATTGATAACTAACTCTGAAAACATGATTAGAGACTATATCCACCCAGAAGATTTAATATCATTAATTAAATTAATAGCAGAAAAAAAGAGAGTGAATGATGCTTATGATGCATATTCATTAAAGCCAACGACAAAATTAGAGATTTTGGAAAATTTATCCGATAGATATGGATTAAAATATGAATATTCAAATCCTGAAAAAAAATCTTCAATAACAGGAAATAAGCCCAATTATTTTTCAGAGTATTATCATGCACAAACGCTTGGTTTTCTCCCAAAATATGATTCAATAACTAGTCTTATTACTGAGTATGAATATTTGAAAAACAAAATAATTCAATGAGGAAGTAAAAATGAAAAACATTAGTATAGTAACCCCGTGTTACAATGAGGAAGAGAACGTCGAAGAATTATATCGTCAAGTTAAGTTATGTATGGATCAGCTTCCAAACTACAGCTATGAACACATATTTATAGACAACGCATCAAAAGACAGTACTGTAGCAATTTTAAAAAAAATTGCTTCTAAAGATCTTAAAGTTAAAATTATTGTGAATGCTCGTAATTTTGGTCATATTCGTTCTCCATATCATGCTTTACTTCAAGCCAGTGGCGAAGCAGTTATACTATTGGTTGCTGATTTACAAGACCCTCCAACAATGATTAAGGATTTCATTGGAAAATGGGAAGAAGGCTATAAAGTTGTACTTGGTGTTAAGACGCAAAGTGAGGAATCAGCTCCTATGTTTGCCATCAGGAAAATGTATTACAATTTTATAAATCGAGTTTCTGAAATTGAATTGACTAAAAATAATACTGGATTTGGATTATATGATCAAAAGGTTATTGAAATTTTAAGAGGTATTGATGATCCTTATCCCTATTTTAGAGGACTTATTTCTGATATTGGTTTTGAAAGTTATAAGATTGAATATGTACAGCCCGTAAGAAAAAGAGGAATAACGAAGAATAATTTTTATACTTTATATGATATTGCGATGTTAGGTATAACAAATCATTCTAAAGTACCCCTACGAATAGCTGCAATGTTAGGATTTGCCATGTCAGCAGTAAGTTTATTGGTTGCGATTATCTACTTTTTAGCAAAAGTGTTTTTTTGGAGCTACTTTTCAGTAGGTGTTGCTCCTCTAGTAATTGGGCTCTTTTTGTTTTCTTCAGTGCAACTATTTTTTATTGGGATTATTGGAGAATATATTGGTTCTATCCACACGCAGGTGCTCAAGAGACCGCTTGTAATTGAAAGAGAAAGAGTTAATTTTCAGCAGGATCATCCGTATTTTTTATACAATTTAGCTAAAAGTGAAATTGCGACCTCATCATCTGATTAATAAATGGAGGTTTTTACATGAAAGGTATAATTCTAGCCGGGGGAACGGGCTCACGTCTCTTTCCACTTACTAAAGTTACAAACAAACATCTGCTTCCTGTTGGGAAGTATCCAATGATCTTTCATTCTGTAGCTAAACTTAAGCAAGCAGACATCTGCGATATTTTAATTGTCACTGGTAAGGAACATATGGGTGATGTGGTCAACCTACTAGGAAGTGGGCGGGACATGGGTGTAACCTTTACGTATAAAGTGCAGGACGAAGCTGGGGGAATTGCTCAAGCCCTTGATCTTGCTGAACAATTTGCTAAAAATGAACAAATGGTTGTCATCCTTGGTGACAATGTATTTGAAGAGAGTATTGTGCCGTTTGTAAGTAACTTTAGGACTCAAGGCAATGGTGCTAAAATTCTTATTCAGGAAGTCCACGATCCTCAACGGTATGGTGTTCCTGAACTAGAAGGTGATAAGATTAAATCTATCGAGGAAAAACCTAAGGAACCGAAAAGTAGTTATGCAGTTACAGGCATATATATGTATGATAGTTCGGTTTTTGAAATTGTTAAAACACTCAAGCCGTCTGGTCGTGGTGAACTTGAAATTACAGACGTTAACAATGCATATATCGAAAAGAACGAACTCACATACGATATTCTTCAAGGTTGGTGGACAGATGCTGGAACGCACGCATCTTATGCTAAAGCCAATGAGTTGGCAAAAGATTTGTTGTTTGGAGAAGAGTTTGGGAATCTTAAATTGTAAGAGGTGCCAATTTGAATGAAAATAATAACAACAAAGTTAGATGGGCTAATTATTATAGAACCCGATGTCTTTGGAGACAATCGGGGCTTTTTTATGGAAAGTTACAGTAGTACTAAGTTTGCAGTGTTAGGTGTTGATCATCGTTTCATACAAGATAATCACTCTCTCTCTGTGGAAGCTGGCGTGTTGCGAGGTCTTCATTATCAATTGAATCCAAAAGCACAAACGAAGCTTGTTAGAGTTGCTTTGGGGGCAATATATGATGTGGCGGTAGACATTCGTAAGGAGTCACCAACTTTTGGACAATGGGTAGGAGTTATACTAAGCGAGACAAATAAGCGGCAGTTACTAGTACCACAAGGTTTTGCACATGGATTCTGTACGGTTGTTCCGAATACGCAAGTACTATACAAAGTGGACGAGTATTACTCGCCTGAGCATGATCGTGGCATTCTTTGGAGCGATCAAGCACTTGGGATTGATTGGCCAACCTCCAAGCCAATTCTTTCTGATAAAGATCTAAAGCATCCGTTACTTCAAGATGCAGAAATTAACTTTTAAATGGGAGTCCTACATACATGAAAATTCTTGTAACAGGCGGTGCTGGTTTTATTGGCAGCAACTTCATTCACTATATGCTTGATCTTTATCCGAGTTATGAGATCATCAATCTAGATTCGTTGACATATGCAGGAAATTTAGAGAACCTTACATCTATCCAAGAGAATAGTCAGTATACCTTCATTAAAGGTGATATTGCGAATGCTGAGCTTGTGAACAATCTGTTTGATCAAGGCATCGAAACGGTTGTTCATTTCGCCGCGGAATCACATGTGGATCGTAGTATATTGGAGCCAGACATTTTTGTGAAAACGAATGTTTTGGGTACACAAGTTTTACTTGATGCTGCCAGAAAATATGCGGTTAAGAAATATGTACATGTTTCGACAGATGAAGTGTATGGTTCACTCGGGGAGACAGGACTTTTTACAGAAGAAACGCCATTGGCAGCAAACAGTCCTTATTCAGCAAGTAAAGCAGGATCTGATCTACTGGCTCGAGCATATCATGAGACGTTTGGTCTCAATGTTAATATTACACGTTGTTCCAATAACTACGGTCCCTATCAGTTCCCGGAAAAGCTAATTCCTCTAATGATTGCTAACGCGTTGGGCGATAAGGATCTACCTGTTTATGGAGATGGTCTGAATATAAGAGATTGGCTATATGTCGAGGATCACTGTAGTGCGATTGATTTGGTCTTACATAGTGGCATTAGCGGCGAGGTCTACAATATAGGTGGAAACAACGAGAAAACGAATATCCAAATCATTCAAACAATTCTTGGAGCGCTTGGAAAGCCTGAATCCCTGATAAAATTTGTGAAGGATCGACCTGGTCATGACCGTCGTTATGCCATCGATGCCACGAAAATCACAAATGAGTTGGGCTGGAAGCCGAAGCATAATTTTGAAACTGGTATTCATGAGACAGTTCGTTGGTATTTGGACAATCAAGACTGGTGGAAACGAATTCAAACGGGTGAATATCAAAAGTATTTTAACGAGCAATACGGTTCGAGATTAGGTAATCGTTCATGAAAATTGTAGTAACTGGCGCAAAGGGGCAGCTTGGACAAGATGTTGTAAAGCTTCTTGGACCCAAACATGAGATATATGGTCTTAGTAGAGATCAGTTAGATATCACGAATGAAGCAGATTGTTTACAGGTAATAACGGATATAAATCCAGATGTAATTATCCATAGCGCTGCTTACACAGCTGTAGATTTAGCAGAGACGAATGAAGATATTGCCTTTCGAATTAATGGGGATGGAACTAAATATCTTACACTTGCAGCTGAGCGAGTTGGTGCGAAATTCGTCTATATTAGCACGGATTATGTTTTTGATGGTACAGCCACGAGGTCCTATAAAGAAGATGACGTTACGAACCCGCAAAGTGTATATGGGAAATCGAAGCAAGCTGGAGAAATACATGTTCAAGCCATATCATCCAAACATTTTATTGTAAGGACTTCCTGGGTCTATGGTGTGCACGGTCAAAATTTTGTGAAAACAATGCTTCATTTAGCAAAAACACGTGATTCTTTGAAGGTTGTCAATGATCAGTTGGGATCTCCAACATATACGGTTGATCTCGTAACATTCCTTGAACAATTGATTCAGACGGAACACTACGGTGTCTACCACGCTTCAAATTCAGGGGTTTGTACCTGGTATGATTTCGCGTGTGCCATTTTTGAAGAAAGTGGCGTTACTATCCATGTTGAGCCTTGTACAACGGAAGAGTTTCCTAGACCTGCACGAAGACCACGGAATTCATCCATGGAACATGGAGCCATACTTGCCAATGGTTTTGAAGATTTACGTGTTTGGCGGGAGGGGCTTAGGGCTTTCTTGAAGGAGTATCAGGGTTAAGGTGTATCGTGAGAATAGATTAATTATGTCGTACGGGGTCAATGGTCAAAAGTGGTCTAAATATGAAAAAAATCCTATTTTAGATGTTAGTCAGAATAGCTGGGATTCTACTTATATTGCAGCAAACGGTTCTGCAATTGTTTTTAATGGAAAAACGCTTTATTTCTATCAGGGGAGGAGCTACAAATACTCCTTCAGCGATAGGGATGGCACAATCAGAGGATTTAGTAAATTTTACTATAATGAATTTGCTGTGCTCACAGTAGGAGAAAAACACTCATGGGATTCCAATGGTGTTGCTGATCCTTATGTTATTGAACACAATGGTATTTTATACATGTATTACTTAGGCATGGAAGAAATGCAGGTTCAAAGATTAGGTGGTGCCTATTCAACGGACGGCATAAATTGGGTTAAAGGAGCTTATCCCATTATGGATGATGGTTCGAAGGGTTCATTTGATGAAAATGGATTAGGGGAACCAAGTGTTGTTTATAATGTCCCATATTTCTATATGTTGTATACGGGAAGAGAATCCGATGAGAAAAGAGATATTGGAACAGCCATTTCTTTAGACGGTGTGTTTGGTACAAAGCAGTTTAGTGGAGTAACTCTGAGAGAACAAAGTGGTTACTTGCCCGGATATAAAAGTTTCAGCGGATACTCGGCAAGCAGAAAGTTCGATGATCACAAGCTAGACCATGCAGTTGAACAGATTTTTAATCATTTAATTAACTTAGGATTGGTAGAGTAAATGGTACCTTAAATTAACTAAGGGACTATTTATGATTATTGAGTTCGTCAAGAGTGTTATTTGTAAAAGTATATAGCCTGCCCAGTAGGAATTTTCAGCAAAATACCTGGTTTATCGGAAAAGAACTTATCTATTATCTCTTTAGTTTCTTCAAATCCTGACCAACCGTAATCATCAAACAAGATTACACTGCCCTTAGAAAGGGATGGATAAAAATATCTTAAAGTTTCGAGAGTAGCATTCGCTGAGTTCAAATCAATGTATAAATATGAAATATTCGATAGAGATTCTGTAAAAGTAAAAGGAATATATCCTACGTGATACTTTACTTTTTTTTGAAATACACTAAGATTGTTTTGAACCCGCTCAAGAGAATTATTTGCATATCTACCTTCGATATGTAATTCCTTTTCTGTTAGATCCTCTGAATATAAATTGTCCCATGAATCAAACAAGTGCATTTGATATTGGATTTCTGAAGATTTAGATATCATTTGACTCATTTCTTTTAATACAAAAAATGCCGACATTCCATCACTCACGCCACATTCGACTAAGTTAATTTGGGCATCAGATTGTTTAAATTCAAGTGCATAATGTAATGCAAAAACAACGATCCAGTGTCGCCAAAGTAAGCTATCAATGTTGTTTGCGTCTATACCAATATCTGCTTTTAATCCAAAATTAAAGGCGTTTTTTATTTCGACACTTGATTCACGAAATGTCCCCCATTTAAAGCTATCATTCCAAGGGAGTTGATGGTTTGTTGTCATTCCCCATCCATCAAATGCAGGTTTTAGATTAATTTTTGTGTTGTACAGTTCTTTAGATAAATTGTAATTCTCTTGTTTTAAATGATGAATATAGTCACTATCCATTGTATATTCACTGTTCGTAGAAGGTTTTACAACAAAAGATAAAGAGTTTGATTTCCTTTTTGAAACCGGGTCATAAAGGAATAATTGATGTTCCCCTTCAAATTTGTATAGCCATGTAGGAATAATGGCAGTTACTAGATTTCCTTGATCGTTAGAATAACTAAATAGATCAACATCGTCTATTTTAATAATTGTTGATTTGCTTGCATGTTCAGCTATAGCCCAAACTGCACTTTCTCCAGAAGGTTGTTCGTTGAACGTTGCACCTTCAATAATTTCATTTGGACCATATTGTAATAATCGTAATTCTTTATTATTTTTTGGGTAGATCGCAATTTTTTATTTTCTTTGAGTGAAAAACGATGGAATTATATCGGTAATAATGTAGTGAAGGTGAAGCTAAATAGTCATTGTAGCTGTTATCTACCTCAGTGATTTCGGTTGAATCATAAAATGTATGTAAATTTATATGGTGGGTTCTCATGCCAAAGATATTAATTATATCAAGGATATCGGTTCCCCAATCGGTATGTACGAGAATCCCGCCTTCCTTTAATGGGTCCCCATGAAAGACGGGTCTAGCATTTTTTCTCGATTTTGTTTTTGAAGCTTCATGCAACGGAATCGTAAATACATGAGTACCATTCAATTTCAAGACTCGATTGATTTCAGCGAGAGCGTTATTTGGGTTTTCAATGTGTTCTAACACATCTTGACTTATAACGATATCGAATGAATTATCTTCAAAAGATAATTGTTCAAAATTGTTATTCATTACACCATTTTTATTATCGCCAGATTCTAATTCATCCCAATATTCGAAGCATGTGTAAGTAGGCAGATGCTTTAGTAAGTTAGGGATTGGCCCTGAAGCTTGAGCTTCTAAAATAGTTATTTTTGACTCAATAAGGAAGTCAATACCCTGGGATAACGGTAATTCTTTTCCTATGGAAGTTTTCATAACTATTCTTGCTGTATCCGAGTTTCTGAAGCTCGCATTACAGTATTTGCAAATAGCTTCTCTAAGGAGTGTCGCATTGTCAACAATAGAGAAGTCGGAAATTTTGCCACATATATAACATAACTCATTAGATACGATCACGTTGTGCCTCCATAATTGTGTTTATATTAAGTATACTTTAAGTGGAACTAACTTGAAAAAGAATTTTAATTTGTTACGACGTTGCCTGCACATGCTATAATAAACTTATTGAAATTCAATTAAATGAGGTCATATCTTGGATTTATCCATTATCATCGTGAACTACAAAACGAAGGATCTAACGCTAGCCTGTATTGGATCGGTTTTCTCGTCAACTACATCATACAGCTACGAAATCATTCTTATCGATAACGCATCTAACGATGGCACTATTCATTCTGTGAATGAGCTGTTCCCACAAGTAGTCACAGTCACCAATGCTGAGAACGTAGGTTTCTCAAAAGCCAACAACCAAGGTATTCGCATCGCCAAAGGCCGTTACGTCTTGCTCCTGAACTCTGATACCATTGTCCAAGAAGACACTTTCCAAACAATGCTGCTTTTCATGGACGAAAACCCTATTGTAGGGGCCAGCGGCTGCAAAATCGTGCTACCAGACGGTTCACTCGATAAAGCCTGCAAGCGTGGCTTCCCAACGCCCTCAGCGTCCTTCTACTATGCCTTCGGGTTTGCCAAGCTATTTCCGAAAATCCACAGATTTAATCAATATCAGCTTGGTTATTTAGATCCTGACCAACAATATCCCATCGATTCACTAGTTGGAGCTTTCATGCTTGTACGCCGCGAGACGATAGCGCAGGTCGGTATGCTGGATGAGGAATTTTTTATGTATGGTGAGGATATTGACTGGTGTTATAGAATTAAGGAAGCTGGTTGGGTGAATTATTACTACCCTAGAACTCAGATTGTTCATCATAAAGGGGCCAGCAGTCGAAGAAAGCCGTATAAGATTATTTATGAATTTCATAGAGCGATGATTTTATTCCATAATAAGCACTATCGCAAAAAGTATTCTTGGCTTACGAATGCCATGGTATACATAGGTGTAGGTGTGAAGTTCATCCTATCACTAGCTCGAAATAAATTACGTCCAACGAGGTGATCCTGTTTGATTCGTCAGAGTCAAGGTTTTTTAACTCAACTATACGCTTTGGCTGATTTCATATGTATCCAGCTCGTGTTTCTCTTCTCATGGTGGTTGAAATTTAAAAGCGGTTGGATTCCGTATGGCTCGCCGCTACCATTTAAACACTATCTGATGTGGAGTATTACTTACGCAATCATCGCGATTTTTATCAGTTATTTGGTGAATTTTTATACGCCGAAGCGGAGAAAACGATTTTCTTTCGAGGTTTTAAAAATCATTCAAGTACATGCGTTCAGCTTACTAATGCTTCTAAGTGTGCTTTTTATCTTAAAAGAAGTCGACGTTTCACGTTCGTATCTATTACTTTTCCTAGTTAATAACATCCTTCTCATAAGTTCCTATCGCTATTTCATCAAGATCTCACTCAAACGCGCTCGTCAAAAAGGCTATAACAAACAATTCATTCTCATCCTCGGTGCAGGCTCACTGGGCCGCAAGTTTTATACGAAGCTGAAACAGCATCCAGAGCTAGGCTACGAAGTCGTAGGCTTCCTCGATGATTACCAAGAGAAACACGAGGTTACTTATCAGAGCTATAAGCCGATCATTGGGAAAATTGATGAGTTGGAGTCGATTCTAAATGATCGCATCGTGGATGAGGTCATTATTGCGCTTCCATTGGATGCCCATCAGAAGTTCGGTAGTATTATTAATGTTTGTGAAAAAATTGGCGTTAAAACGCTGATTATCCCTGATTTTTATGACTTCCTACCATCGCGGCCATATTTTGATAATTTTGCGGATATGCCGTTGATTAATGTGCGTGATATTCCTTTGGATGAATTCCGCAATAGATTGTTCAAGCGTGCATTTGATATCATTTTTGCAACAGCAGCAATCCTAGTTACATCTCCTGTTATGCTTGCGGCGGCTATAGCTATTAAACTGACCTCCGAAGGCCCCATCATTTTCAAGCAAGAGCGAGTTGGCCTGAACCGCAGACGCTTTATGATGTACAAGTTTCGCAGTATGAAGGTGCTTGGAGATATGGTTTCGAATACGGAGTGGACGGTTGAGAATGACCCGCGGCGAACGAGGGTTGGTACATTTTTGCGTAAAACGAGTCTCGACGAGCTTCCACAGTTTTTCAATGTTCTATTTGGACATATGAGTGTGGTTGGGCCAAGGCCGGAGCGTCCTTATTTCGTGGAACAATTTAAAGAAGAAGTACCGAAGTATATGGTGAAGCATCACATTAGGCCTGGAATTACAGGTTGGGCGCAGAGCAACGGCTTGCGTGGCGATACATCGATCGAGGAACGGATTAAGCATGATATTTTTTACATCGAAAACTGGACTTTTTTATTTGATATTAAGATTATTTGGAGAACCGTCGTTAATGGCTTTATAAATAAAAATGCCTATTAAACTAAAAAAAATTGAAACGACCGCATGATTCGCCAACATTTTCCCCATACTATTGCATATACTGAGTATGCGGGGAGGTTATGGGTATGATTGATCATGAAGACGCTTATCAGGATGAACATGTGTCGATCGGCAAGGGATTGATTGTCGGTGTGGTCTTCGGTTCCCTGATTTGGGCAGGTATAATTGCAGGTATCGTATATATATGGTAAATGCATCTCATACATGGAAAAGGCTGCTGGGGCTGTAAAGCTCTTGGCGGCCTTTTTACGCTTGCTTAGATCCAGAACGATAAAGGTTAGGTCACCTGCCTATAAACGGTTGTCTGAGGCTTTCAACGATCCTCTTGCATATGTTAGTTAAAGAGGTGAGAGGACGTATGAAAATAACGCCGACTGTTTTAGCTGGGCTTGTGATTATTGAACCTGAGGTCCATGCGGACCATCGGGGGTTTTTTATGGAAAGCTATCATGAGGCAAAGCTAGCCATGCAAGGAGTTACGATAGATTTTGTGCAAGATAATCATTCACTTTCGGAAGAAGTAGGCGTGCTGCGCGGGCTGCACTATCAATTGAACCCACATGCGCAAACGAAGTTAGTGCGAGTAGTCGCGGGCTCGATCTTCGATGTAGCTGTAGATATTCGTCCTAGCTCACCGACTTTTGGTGAGTGGGTGGGTGTTACTCTTAGCGCCGACAATAAGCGGCAGTTGTTAGTTCCGCAGGGCTTCGCACACGGCTTCTGTACATTAGAACCGAAGACGCAGGTGCTATACAAGGTGGATGCTTACTATTCACCTCAGCATGACCGAGGAATACGGTGGAATGATCCATCAATCTGCATAGCTTGGCCGACGACGTCCCCGATTTTATCAACGAAGGATGAAAAGCACCCAGTATTGAGGGATGCGGAGATTAATTTTTAACGGAGTTGAAGTCCTATTTTGGAAGTCGAAAGATGGTACTTTTTAATATCAATCTGAGTTATAATGAGATAAGGAATCTGATTGTGACAAGGAGCGAATGTCGTGGCTGAGATGACGGATCGTGAGTTTTTAAGTGCAATGCTGGGTAGAATCAATGAAATTGGTGCAGATGTAACTGCGATTAAAGATCGAGTTGAGAGTATGGATAGAAGACTGGGCCGTGTTGAAGATCGGTTAGATTCAATGGATATTAGATTAGACTCTATGGATTCCAGATTAAACTCAATGGAGGACTCTTTTAAAGAAGTCAAACAAGTCCAAATTCAACAAGGCGAGCAAATTGCCGGAATTGCTGTGACAATGATGGAACACGCGGCAAGTATTCGAACTTTAAAATTAGTCAAATAAGAGCAGGATTAGAATATTCTAATTCTGCTCTTTTTGGTATTTAAAATACGATCGAACCCGACTGTGATTCTCTTTTCCGTCCAAGCCCCAACTCGTCTGCATAATCGAACAAGTCCCCTCATATGCATGTACTATGTTGATGTTAATCATGAGTGAGGGGATGATCGAATGCGCCGGGTCACATGGATGGTAGCAGTGGTAATGTGCGTAGCATTGGTTCTCGCAGGATGCGGGATGGGTAAAAAGGATGCAGGATCTATCGTAAAGGACTTGGATCATGTGATGGGCAAGTCGAGCAGCTATCAAGCATCAGGCAGCATGATTCTTAATACAGGGCAGCAGCCGCAGGAGTATCAGGTTGAGGTGGCGTTCTCGCCTGAGCATTTCTATCGGATATCCCTGACGAATGCTACGAAGGATGTTACTCAAATCGTTTTGCGTAATGAAGAAGGCGTGTTTGTCTTGACGCCGCATTTGAAGAAGAGCTTCCGCTTCCAAAGCGATTGGCCAGAGAATCAAGGTCAAGTGTATCTGTTCCAATCTTTAGCGAAAAGCATCATTGCGGATAATGACCGTCAATTTACGACGGACAAGGATGCTTACGTCTTCGATGTCGCCGCGAACTACCAGAATGAGCAACTTTCTCGCCAGAAAATCTGGCTGAATAAGAAAACTCTCGCACCTGCGCAAGTACAAGTGTCAGATGCGAATCAAAATGTGTTGGTGCAAGTGAATTTCACGAATTTTGAATTCGATACAAAGTTCGATAAGGACTATTTCCAAATGGAGCGCAACATGACTAGTTGGAATTTACAGCAAACAATGCCTACGTCAGCTGACGTTGCGGTTACAGATGCGGATCACCCGGCAGCAACTGGGGACAAATCGGTAACGGACAAAAACCTGTCCGCGACAGGTGGTCAATCCGATCAATCCAAAGCCACGGGTACTACGACGAAACCAGATGCGACGAAAACCGCGCCAGCAGCTGCCAAAGCACAAAGTATTGGTATTGTTGAGCCATACTACTTGCCGAAGGATGTTGTGAAGCAGGATATCAGTGATATGAAGCTTGGTGAGGATGCTGCTGTACTTTTACGATATAAAGGGAAATACAACTTCAATTTGATTGAGGTTAGACCTCAAGCCAAATCGGTTTCATTGCCACCAGGAGACATCGTTGATCTCGGATTCACGGTTGGTGTGATGACGGGGAATGGCTCGAAGGATGAGCCTAGAACACTGACTTGGACGAACGATGGTGTTGAATTCCGGATGTTTACGGGCGATATGCCAGTGAATGAAATGATTCAAGTTGCAATGGCAACGGATGGACAGTCCGGGAAATAAGTTCGATTTTATTAAAAAAGAGAAAGGCTCTGCATCCTATGGTGCAGGGTTTTTTCTCATGTATAACAGGAGAATTCGGAAGAAAATTTACAAGAAGATTTAACCAACTCCCACGAACGGTCGTTTTTTTGGTATAATGCAACTTTGGAGCGAATAGATAATTGGAGTGTTTAAGATGAATACAATTGATAATTTGACTTTGGAAGAGATGCAGCTGTTCTGGGAAAACGAGACGAAGGCATTTGCAACGTTTCTGAATGATGAGGGAAAGTTGAAGGAAGAAACGGCTAGCAAACATGTGGATCGCATGGGCTTTGTGATGACCGAATATTTCGTGCGTTATGGAATCAGCTATGAAGATGTACAAGGTGAAACGATTGTCGATTTTGCAGGCCGTTTCTTAATCAGCCATGTACTTAGCACAAAAGAATCCGATATCGGTGCTTATTTGACTTCTTTTAAAAAATGGATTCAATTCCTACAGGTGACATCTAGAATTTCAAAAGAACAGTCCACTTCATTGAATGAAGTATGTAAGCATAAAACTTATTTCGAAGAGCGCTTCGAGCAGTACATGGAAGCAGATAATGACTATGCGCTGGAACGTTGGCTGAACTCGAATGATATAGAAGCATACATTGAAGAGCATACGCCTCCTTCCAAGCGAAAGCTGAAACCACTTGTAGTTGACCAGAAGCTGCTTCAGCTTTGGATGGATGGGCGGACACCAGTACCACAAATCGTTCAGGAATTCAGAGCTTTTCTTGAGGCCGTACAGACTGGAAAGAACGTCAAGTTGTCCGCTGCGCGCAAACATTTGCCGCGGAAATTCTGGAGCGAGTTCGATGAGCAGCTGGACCTGCAGCTTTTCCGCAAACCGACATTGAATCAAGACCAGGAGCCTGTGTACCAATTCTTTTTCTATGCAGCGGTAGTGTTAGGACTGACGGAAGAAGAAACGCAACTAACGGTAAATACGAAGCAATTAGCCTTTTACTTGGCGCTTACAGAGCAGGAACAAGCCGCTGTACTCTTGGATACACTTTGGAATCGAGTAAACTGGGGAATTCTCGAGGAAGTGAACGAAGGTGGTCGCCCAGAAGATATTCAAGCCTGGAGAAGAGCCATCGCAAGTGTGTTAGCTAGCTGGCCAGTAGGACCCCCGCACAATGTGAAAAAAGAATGGGATAAGCATCGCCAATCCGGTATTTTGCTGGATACAAGTGCTGATGTGTTTTTACATGCAGTAGCTACTATATTAGTTCGTTTTGATGTGATACAGGCACAATTCTTGCCAGATTCAGAGATGAAATATGGGTTTGAGCGAAAACCTGTCACTATGACAGTTCTAGAACCTGGAAACCGCGTATTCCGTTATTTCGTCAACGAGGCAGCCTATGTGCTTAATCATACACCTGTGATTGCTGCCGAACCTAAAATCGGACGTAACGAACCATGCCCATGCGGCAGCGGTAAGAAATACAAAAAATGTTGTTTGTAACAGGATAGAAGAGGTGAACGCTGGTGGATGCTTTTTATCGGCCCACGTGGGTGGAAATATCGTTAGATGCACTGCGAAGCAACATTGAACAATTTCAGAAGGTACTGCCTGCAGGCATGAAGCAGATGGCAGTCGTAAAAGCGGATGCTTACGGACACGGGGCTGTAGAAGTATCCAAAGAAGTTCTCGCCGCGGGTGTGGATTATTTGGGTGTGGCGTTCTTTGATGAAGCACTGGAGCTCCGAAATGCAGGGATTACTGCTCCTATTCTCGTACTCGGCTACACGCCTCCAGAGGGGATTAGTCGAGCACGAGAGCTGGATGTAACGATTGCGGTGTACAGCCGTGACGTACTCGAAGCACTGCGTGAGCAAGGACGTAAGCAGGGGCACAAGGCTCAGAAGAAATTGAAAATCCATATCAAATTAGATACTGGCATGGGGAGACTCGGTTTGCACACGGAAGCAGATGCGATTCCCTTTATAGAGGAAGCATTACTGCTGCCTAATGTGGATGTAGAAGGTCTCTTTACACATTACGCAAGCGCAGATGAAGTCGATAAGAGCTATACGCTGGAGCAATACGGCAGGTTTGAGCGGATCGTGAGCTATTTTACGGATAAAGGGGAAACGTTCCCTTATATTCACGCGGGAAATAGCGCGGCAGCCATTGATTTGCCAGGGTTGACTTATTCGATGGTGCGTCTGGGGATTTCGATGTACGGCCTGTATCCTTCTGAGGATGTGGATCAAACGAAAATTGAGCTAAAGCCAGTCCTGAGTCTCAAAACAGGGATTGTGCATCTCAAAACGCTGCCTGCGGGTTCAGGTGTTAGCTATGGAACGATTTATCACACCAAGGGTGATGAGCAAATCGGGACCTTGCCGATCGGCTACGCGGATGGATATTCCCGTATGCTTTCAGGTAAAGCAGAGGTGCTGGTTCGTGGCAAAAGAGTGCCAATCGTCGGCAGAATCTGCATGGATCAATGTATGATCAATGTATCCGATGTGCCTGATGTAAGTGCACTTGATGAGGTTGTCCTCATCGGTGAGCAAGGCGAAGAACGAATTACCGCGGAAGATGTGGCCAATCAGCTTGGGACGATCAATTATGAAATCATATGTATGATTTCACACCGTGTTGCGCGCGTGTATGTGCGTAATGGGGAGCGGGTTGAGGCTTTAAATCCTCTCATGCGGCACCGTTATTAGAACGGGGAAAAAACTTCATGAATTTACCATGTAAATTATGCAGGCATTGGAGAGGATTTTCAGAATAGGGTATAGAATACTATGTATTAACAATCTTATATCTTTAGGTGTAACATAATTGATATACCGGAGGCATATATTCTATTGTATAATTTGGTTTTTGGAATGACATACTGGTAATATTGTCTTTGTATCGTTTCTGGGGGTGCGAGAGTGTGAGCAATGCGCATAATACGAAAAGGATCATGATTAGCTTGCCTGACAATCTGTTGCAAGAAGTGGACGGAATTGTTGAGAAGGAAAACTCCAATCGGAGTGAATTCATTCGTCAGGCAATGAAGCTGTATTTAATTGAACGCAAAAAGCGCAGTCTACGCGAATCCATGCAGCGTGGGTATATGGAAATGGCGAAAATAAATCTCAGCATGGCATCTGAAGCTTTTCAAGCGGAGGAAGAAGCGGACGGAACGCTTGATCGCTTAGTAAGCGGGGTGTAAGACGTGATTGTGAAACGTGGCGATGTATTTTTCGCAGATCTTTCGCCGGTCGTAGGATCGGAGCAGGGAGGAGTCCGTCCTGTTCTAGTGATCCAAAATGATATCGGCAACCGCTTTAGCCCCACTGTGATTGTTGCAGCGATTACAGCTCAAATCCAAAAGGCAAAGCTTCCCACGCATGTGGAAATCGACGCGGAGACGCACGGTTTCGATCGAGATTCGGTCATTCTGCTTGAGCAAATCAGAACAATCGACAAGCAAAGATTGACGGACAAAATTACGCATTTGGATGAAGAAACCATGCGAAAGGTTGACGACGCTTTGCAAATTAGTGTGGGACTGATAGAATTTTGAATAAGGTCTGGAACGGACGAGGGAGATAGTACCCTCGTTTTTTGGTTTGTACATACATATACATACGATTAATAGAAGAGAGGTATGACTGTGGCAAATGTGGAGACGGATGGCCAAGTAACGGAGAACGAAGGAAAACCAAAAGCAAGTGAGTTTGAGGAACCGAAGGCGAAGATACAGATTCCTGCGGAGAAGAAAGCGGAGATTCAGGAACGAATCCTGAAGCAAATCTCCGCTGAGCTACAGTTGCCTTCCGGAAAAGTGAAGACGACGATGGAGCTGTTGGATGAGGGCAATACGATTCCGTTTATCGCGCGATACCGGAAAGAGATGACCGGTGAGCTTGACGAGAATCAACTGCGGGATATCGAGGAGCGTTTGCAATATTTGCGTAATCTCGAGGATCGCAAAATCGAGGTTGTTCGTCTGATCGATGAGCAGGGCAAGCTCACGGACGACCTGCGCACATCGATTGAGAAAGCTGTGAAGCTTCAGGAAATCGAGGATCTCTACAGGCCTTACCGCCAGAAGCGGAAAACGAGAGCTAGCGTTGCCAAGGAACGTGGGTTGGAGCCGCTTGCTGCGTGGATTTGGAAGCAGCCTCGTCAAGGCTCGCTGGAGCAAGAAGCTTCGCGTTACATCAACGCGGACAAGCAGGTTGGTAGCGCTGCAGAGGCGATTCAAGGCGCGATGGATATCCTGGCGGAGAATATCGCAGATGATGCGAAAATACGGGCCTGGGTGCGTCGATTCACGCAGGATAACGGCATTATGCGGACAGAGGCTAAGGATGCGAAGGCAGAATCTGTCTATGAGATGTATTATGCCTATCAAGAGCCTGTGAAGCGCCTGCCGCCTCACCGTATTCTCGCGATTAATCGCGGGGAGCGGGAAGAGATTCTGAAGGTTGGACTAGATGTCCAACCAGATAAAATTCACGACTACATGTTGCGTCAAATCGTGAGAGGCGATTCGGTCGTAAAAGACGTGCTGCGTAACATTGTTGAAGACGCATATAAAAGGCTGCTTGCACCATCCGTTGAGCGCGAGGTGCGCGGTGAAATGACGGAAGCGGGTGAAGAACAGGCGATTAAGATTTTCGCGGAAAATCTGCGCAACCTCCTGCTGCAAGCGCCGATTAAGGGCCATGTGGTGCTCGGTGTCGATCCGGCCTACCGGACAGGCTGTAAGCTGGCCGTCATAGACGACACAGGTAAAATGCTTGAAATCGCCGTCACCTACCCAACACCACCGAATAATAAGGTGGCGGAAGCGAAGGCGAAGTTCAAGCAGTTGATCAGCACATACAGCGTGGAGCTGATTGTGATCGGGAATGGGACGGCGTCCCGTGAAACGGAGCAGTTCGTTGCGGAGCTGATCGGTGAGATCAAAGAGCGGAAGCTCAAGTACTTGATCGTCAGCGAAGCGGGGGCGAGCGTGTATTCCGCGTCGAAGCTGGCGCAGACGGAATTCCCAGAGCTCGACGTGGCCGAGCGCAGCGCGATTTCGATCGCGCGGAGGCTGCAGGACCCGCTCGCAGAGCTTGTGAAAATCGAGCCGAAAGCGATCGGCGTCGGTCAGTACCAGCATGACGTTTCGCAGAAACGTCTGGACGAGAACTTGAAGGCCGTCGTAGAATCGGCCGTTAACCATGTCGGGGTGGACTTGAACACGGCGTCCCCGTCCTTGCTGTCGTACGTGTCGGGGGTCAACGCGACACTTGCGAAGAACATCGTGAAGTATCGCGAGGAGAATGGCAAGTTCAGCTCCCGACAGGAGCTGTCGAAGGTTCCTCGCCTTGGTGCGAAATCCTTCGAGCAGTGTGTCGGGTTCATGCGGATTGCGGGCGGCCGGAACCCGCTCGACAACACCCCGATCCATCCGGAGTCTTACGACGTGGTGGATCGGTTGTTCAAGGAGCTGCGCATCGAGCTTGCGCAGCTAGGCTCTCAGCAGCTGCTAGCGCTGCTGCAGACGCTGGAGCCAGAGGAGCTGGCTCCTAAGCTTGGCGTCGGTGTCCCGACGATGCGGGACATCCTAGACAGCCTGCAGCGGCCTGGGCGGGATCCGCGGGACGAAGTCCCTGCGCCGATCTTCCGCACAGACGTGCTGCAGCTGGAAGACCTTGTGCCGGGCATGGAATTGACCGGCACGGTGCGTAACGTGATCGACTTCGGCGCCTTCGTCGATATCGGCATTAAGAACGATGGGCTGGTGCACATCTCCCAGCTGAAGAACGGGTTCGTGAAACATCCGATGGATGTGGTTTCTGTTGGAGACATCGTCCAAGTATGGGTACTCAATGTGGACCAGAAAAAAGGCCGCGTAGGCTTAACGATGAAGAAGCCGCAATAGCAGGTTTAGGAAATCAGTTGATGATGAATAAGTGGCAGTTGGGAGTTCGCTCCCAACTGCTTTTTGTGCGTCTAGCATTTTAACTGGATTTCCTCCATCTATATTTCCTGTTCACCTCCACATTTACTGATTTAACTGGATTTCATGTAGTTACTTTCAGCGTATTTCTTTCAAATCGCCAATTTGTTTGTAAATAGATGGAGGTTTTCCAGTTAATCTCTGCAAAACGCAGAATTCGCCAAAATTAACTGTAGGTTATACAGTAAACGGGGGGGAACGAGTCAACTTATTCTGTTCGAAGCATCCCTTACTTCTGAGCACCTCCCACCTCCTTCACCAAATAAGTCATCGTATATCGCTGACCGGCGACTAGGGAAAGCATTCCTTCCATCGAAAGACGGATGAGCCACTCAGCCGCGATACGAATGTTCACATTGCACTCGGCTGCGACTTCTTGAAGCCGAACTTTGCCATTACGCCGATTAGCGATCTGGAGGATAAACTGCTTTCGAAGTTCCCATACGTCCGCATCAAGCTCAGCTATGGTGGGGGGATGTGGTTTGCTGCTAGAAACGATCCTTCTTTGTTCCAAAGGAATAACGTTGTTATTTCGATGTCCGTTTTTTTGCACTTTACTTTCTTGTTCTCCAGTCTGGTGCACTCGATCTACTTGCTTTTCAGTCTGTATCACTTGGTTCTTTCTCTTCACGTTATTTTGCACTTGATCTATTCTCTTCCCACTTACTTGCTCTCGACCTACTCGTTCTCCTTCCTGCAACACCTGAAACCGATCCTCCAATCCTCTTTTCCAAAACAACCTACGATGCTTCTCGCGCATTCTGCGCAGCCACTGACTACTAATTGTCTCCATGTAAATAAGCCCCCTTTTTCAAAATAAATACGCAAAAAAAGCACAAACGAACAGCAGATAAATCTGCAAGCTCGAGTGTGCTTCACTCAGGTATTTATATTTAATTCTCTAATTCATCTTTACTTTTTGTTACATTTATTTACAGTATAGAGGGCACATTTCAAATATGCAACTGTTTTTTCTTGCTCTTGATGTCGTCAGGTTCGTATGTTTTTTATCGCATGTTTACTCTTTCTATCTTTTTTTTATGTACCGAATGGCAAAAAAGCCAGCACTTGTAGCACAAGTACTAGCTTTCTCATCAAAATTTACGTTTACTCGGTCCGTCCGTCGATTGGCTGTCAGGCCACTCCTCTTGTGAGCGGCGAGTGCGGTAAAAGTACCAGCTATCGTTCAATAATCGAATTTGTCTGCGGTTTTTGTTCTGGAAGGCACGCATTAATTGATTACAAAGCCATTGCGGCATATGCCCATCCCCTTCTTCGCCATGTACTTATAGCATATGAAGAATGAGGGAAATGGGTGCAGGTCCCGATTGTTTAGAGATCAAATTCCTCTTCGTACCATTGCTCAAGCTGAGCTTGCAGCGCACGAATTTCAGTCAACAGTGAGATCAACGGATAGGATTTCTCTTGGATACCAGCGAACGTTTTTTCTAAACCATTGATGTAATCCAAGCCTTGGATAAGCGTATACGTCGTACCGATCAATTCCAAGTCGTCACACTCCGCAATTACGCGTGGAAGCTGTGGCACATGGTCAGCGGTTAATTTCTCTAATTCTTTGTGTAAACGTTGGTTCAAAGCCGTTAATTGATAGGAATAGGAGGAAGGCATTTCGACGAATTCCAATTGTTGGTCAAGCTTCAATATGGCATAGCGCATTTGTGGCATGAGGTGGTTCAAATCCTTTCTGTATAGAGCGTTCGTTCTTCTTTTCTACTTGACAGTATAGCCGTACATACGGTACAAATTCAAGTAAGAACTTGTCATTGGAGTGTTCGTAGATGGAAGATCAAGAGCTGCAGCAATGGATCGAGCAGATTTCTATGGAATCGTTTGGGAGACCCTTCGTTCACCAGGCGCGTTTTAACCGGAGATTGCGATCGACGGGTGGACGTTATTTTATGAAATCACATGATATTGAGATCAGTTGGAGCCAGTGGGAGACCTATGGGCGGGAAGAAATCGAGAAGATCATCAAGCACGAGCTCTGCCATTATCATTTACATATTTTGAAGCGAGGCTATCAGCATCGGGATCAGGATTTCAAAACTTTGCTAGCCCAAGTAGGCGGTACCCGATATTGCCAATCCTTACCGCGGCCCCGGGCGAAACAAGCCTATAAATATAGGTTAGAGTGTGTGAATTGCAAGACGGAGTATTATCGGAAACGTAAATTGGATGTGCGTAAATTTGTTTGTGGAAATTGCAGGGGGAAATTGAAATCGTATACACTTGACTTAACGGCGCCTTCATAATAAAATAAAACTTGTTCATTCCCTGATAGCTCAGTTGGTAGAGCACTCGACTGTTAATCGAGTTGTCACAGGTTCGAGTCCTGTTCGGGGAGCCATACATGGAGAGATACCCAAGTGGCTATAAGGGGACCCTCTGCTAAGGGGTTAGACTGCGTAAGCGGTGCGAGGGTTCGAATCCCTCTCTCTCCGTCACGAAATAAGTTCAATGGCATTCATGCCGTTGGGCTTATTTTTGTTCATCCGAATCTCAACCTATTCTAACAAATTTCTAATATCTGTTAAACGTTTGTCCTCTATAGTGAATAAAAAAAGCTTCACGATGGGGGAACTACCAGTGACTAAATTATTCTCGATACGTGTGCGTCTTATCTTATTGTTGTTAATTCCTTCTCTGTTGTATTTAGGCACGAGTGTATACCTCCTACAGGTAAACAAGTCCAATACGGATACACTGACCTCCTCCTTGTATGAGACGACGGAGAAGAGTGTGTCACTTATTTTGAATGCGGACCGGGATATGTATCAAGCTATGAACGCTTATCAGTTGTTAGTGTCGGGTACCTTGACTGCGGAGGAGAAAACGAACCAGTTGAAGTTGCTGAAAGACAATATTGAACAAACGAATACAAGGGTCGGACAAGCGGTTACTATTTTAAAATCAAAGGAATTACTGCAAACGGCACATGCGGAGACGAAAGTAACGATTGAGCAAAGTACATCGAGCTTTCAAACTTCCTTTGATCAGTGGGTTAAAGAAGCAAATGCCGTAGTTCAAGCGGGGAGTGTTGGCAAAGGCGTTTTGAATGAAGCGAAGCTGATGGCCACCTTTGAGAAGGGTCGCGAAGGGCTGAATGTCATTGGTGAAATTCTAGACGTGCATGCTAATCAAAGCATTGTCGATATTAAGCAGGACAATAAAGAAACAGCCAAAGGCGTTTACATCGGCGTGGCGGTTATCGTCTTCATTTTGTTTGGAGCTGGCGGATTTGTAATCAGGAAAATCATGTCAGTGGTACGTAGAATCTTAACCATTACGGGTGAGGTTGCTGCAGGAGATTTGCGCCATGAGGCTCAATTGACGTATTCAAAGGATGAGCTGGGTCAGATTTCAGAGTCGGTTGATCATATGGTTGCCAAAATGAGAGGCTTAATCGGCACGATTGCACACAATACGCAATTCGTGCACGATGCTTCCGTGGAGCTGTCGGACAGCTCCAAAGAGTCTGCCCACGCTGCTGAACATGTGGCTTCGAATATTCAAGAAATGACACAGGAAGTCGAAGTGCAAGCAAGAAGCAGTGAGGAGACGAGCCGGGCAATCGAGGAAATGGCGATTGGGATTCAACGTGTCGCAGAGAACTCAAGCGTCATGGCGGATCACTCCTCATTAACCTCTCAGCACGCAACACTAGGTAATGAGCTGCTCTCGAAACTGCAACATCAAATTGTGAATATGCTGAGCTCGGTCGAACAGCTGTCTGTGACGGTACAGTCGCTGACCCGTAAGTCGGATGAGATTGGGCAGATTGCCTCAAGTATCACGAGCTTCGCCAACCAGACCAATCTCTTGTCGCTGAATGCGTCCATTGAGGCGGCTAGAGCAGGTGAGCATGGCAAAGGGTTTAATGTGGTTGCCCAAGAAATCCGCAAGCTCGCATCACAATCGATCGAATCTGCCGACGGTATCAATCAGTTGATCCACGAAACGAGAGTCGAGATTGCTAGTGTATCCCAGTCGATGAATGCGACGAAGCAAGAAGCAAGCGCCGGCTCACAAATGATGCAGGAAGTAAACCAGAGCTTCGAAACGATCATGCAGTCTGTGACACACATCGTCACTCAGATTCATGAGACATCGGCGATAACGCAGCAAATGTCGGCTAGCTCGGAAGAAATTTCAGCTACGATGGATCAGTCAGCGTCAAGCTCATCTCAGATTTTGACGAGATCGCAAACGGTAGCAGCGGCCACAGAGGAACAGCTTGCCATGATGCAGAATATTGCTGCTGCGTCGGAACAGCTGAAGTCCGTTGTGGATACATTGAACGAGTCTGTGTCCTATTTTAAAATTAAATAGTCGGTTGCAAAGGGGAGTTCTCATGGTTTTAGAAGCATGGCCATGGGGACTCCTCGCTTGTTTGCTTCGACTGGTTTATTACCAATAATTAGGCTTGTCAAAGAGCCCAGAATCCTTTATAATAACACTTGTCGTCCATAACGGGCTGAAATGTTCAATGACTTTTGGTATGGCCCGTTGGTCAAGTGGTTAAGACACCTCCCTTTCACGGAGGTAACAGGGGTTCGAGTCCCCTACGGGTCATTGTTTTATTCTCTCATGCGGTCGTGGTGGAACGGCAGACACACCATCTTGAGGGGGTGGCGCTCACAAGGCGTGAGGGTTCAAATCCCTCCGACCGCATCCCATGAAAACCCTTGATAATCAAGGGTTTTTGTTATGTTTATGGAAGTACACGCCTACCGAACGTACGAAAAATGATTATAAATATAGACCATTTCCTATTTTGGGAAGTGGTCTTTTTTTTGTTCGAAGCTGGGCTGTTGCTTGTTACAAAGATATATGCCATACAATAGCAGGATTGTGCAGGAAGTTAGCTATTGTCTGCATTAAATCTCTTGTATTTTCACGATATAATGAGGAACGAAATGAAATGTAAGCGCAATCAATGGACTGATGATCCATACGATCGCAGGAGGTGAAACGGGAGGTCCGCAGATGTCCCGAGGCAAATTGAATGTAGATCTAAATTGACTACCTGGAGGTTGTAGAAATGTTTAAACATGCTAAGCAACTGATTAAAGCAACTTGCTTCATTACATTAAGCTCACTCCTCATTTCTTCTTTCGGTATCCAAACACCTTCCGCACACGCAGCGGTTGCTAGGCAAATGGAGAAATTAGACCGCGGTCTAGTGGCAGTTAAGGTCAGCACGGGCGTCCTCGTCAGTTGGCGACTTCTCGGGACGGAGGCAGCAAGCACTTCGTTCAACGTCTATCGAAATGGCGTTAAGCTCAATGCTACACCGATCACGACAAGCACGAATTATCAAGATAATTCGGGTACCACGAGCTCCAGTTACACGGTTAAAGCCGTTGTTGGTGGCGTGGAGCAGACCGCGTCAACTGCGGTTACGCCATGGGTGAACAACTATTTGGATGTGCCGCTACAGAAACCTGCGGGCGGGACGACACCAGACGGTGTCAGCTATACCTATAACGCCAATGATGCAAGTGTTGGCGATGTGGACGGTGACGGGCAATATGAAATTATTTTGAAATGGGATCCTACGAATTCCAAAGATAATTCACAAGATGGCTATACGGGTGAAGTATTTGTCGATGCTTATAAACTGAATGGTACGCGGTTATGGCGGATTAGTATGGGTAAAAATATTCGAGCTGGCGCGCATTATACGCAATTCATGGTTTACGATTTAGATGGGGATGGTAAAGCGGAAATCGCCATGAAAACAGCCGATGGAACGAAGGACGGCACTGGCGTAGTCATTGGCAGCTCAACGGTGGACTATCGCAACAGTGTGGGGAGAGTTCTGAGTGGGCCAGAATTTTTAACCATCTTTGAAGGGGCGACAGGAAAGGCGTTGACCTCAACGAGCTACGATCCACCGCGCGGCACAGTCGGCGATTGGGGCGATACGTACGGCAACCGTGTAGATCGTTTCTTAGCGACGGTCGCCTATCTGGATGGTCAGAAGCCCAGCATTGTCATGGCACGCGGCTATTACACGAGAACGGTTCTGGTAGCGTACAATTGGCGTGGTGGAACACTATCTAAATTGTGGACATTTGACAGCAACACTTCAGGCAACTCGGCTTATGCAGGGCAAGGGAACCACAACTTAACAGCTGCCGACGTTGATGGTGATGGCAAGGATGAAATCGTCTATGGCGCGATGACGATTGATGATAACGGAGCTAAGAAATATAACACAGCGTTGGGTCATGGTGATGCCCTTCATGTCGGCGATTTGGATCCGAACAGCGCGGGACTTGAAGTATTCAAAGTGATGGAAAGTACTAGTGCTACTTATGGTGCAGCCGTGTGGAATGCAGGAACTGGAGCCATCAAGTGGGGAGTGAATACAGGTGCTGATACGGGAAGAGGTATGGCAGCTGATATTGACCCACGGTATGCCGGCGAAGAAGTATGGGCAAGCAACGGTGTCGGGCTTTATCAAATCAATGGTACCAAAATCAGCTCTACGACCCCTTCCTCCATTAACTTTGGTATCTGGTGGGATGGCGATGTTTCCCGTGAGCTTCTTGATCATAATTGGGATGGCACGAATGGGGTTGGACGTATTGATAAGTGGAATTACACAAGTCTCAATACAACGACCTTGCTAACCGCAACAGGAACCAATTCGAATAACTCCACGAAAGGGAATCCTAGCTTGCAAGCCGATTTATTCGGCGATTGGCGTGAAGAGGTCATTTGGCGGAAATCAGACAGTTCAGCTTTACGCATCTATGCAACGCCTTATGAAACAACGACACGCCTGTGGACTCTAATGCATGATCCGCTTTACCGTCTGGATATCGCTTGGCAAAATGTAGCTTACAACCAACCACCTCATACGAGTTACTATCTTGGAACGGGTATGGCCACACCTACGCAGCCGAATATCTATACCACGCCATAAACTGAGAATGAGAGAAGCGTTCGGGTTACTCCAGCGCTTCTTTTCATTCCATTCTTAACTGTTGAATGCGCTTTCTACATAGGGCAGGGGATGTCCCATAGAAAGCGGAAAACTGACGGGAGAAATAAAAGGGATGATTGAACCCGACTTCCTCCGCAATTTCGGCCATCGTTAATGAAGTCGTTTCTATGAGTTTTCTAGCTTGGCGAAGTCGAATTTTATTTAACATGTCCATCACGGATTCACCGGTCTGTTTTTTAAAGAGATGGGCGAACCTGGAAGCAGATAAGTTAACGACAGCAGCCAGTTCAGCAACCGTATAAGGTTGACTATAATGCTGTGTAATCAGCGCTAACGTATGCACTATGCGTGAATCCAACGGATATTCGGTTTGCATGGCACTTTTGGACAGGAGAAGGAGGAGTTTTTCAAGTGCGTTGATAGCGAATCTTTCTGAGTAGAAATCCGTTTCATCATTGTATTGAATTAAATTGTAAAAAGAGTTAGTTACCTGAAGCGACTCGTTTTCAGAATGAAAGCGAGCAAATCGTATGCCTTTAATCACCTCTGGCAGCTGTAAAAGCGGTAGCCATTCTTCCTTTGGGACAAAATGACACCAATAAAACTCCCATAGCGTGTTCTCTGGCGTTCCGTAAAAATGGGGGGTGCCTGGTGTGATTAAGGTAACCTCATCCTGTTGGCATGCATAGGTTTCTTTACCGTTGTTGAATAAACCTGTCCCCTTTAACGTCAAGGTCAAATAATAATCTTTCGTACCATTGGACCGTTTCACCTTGTAGCCAAATGATTGGCGATAATGGCCGGAAATTAGCTTTCCGGGGATCGTAGTTAAATTCTCAGTGGCAGAAAAAGACATGAACTCAGTCATAATCGCTTTGCCCCCATTTCCCATTTAGTAACTAGTATATAGGATTTTATGGAAAAATAAATCGGGTACAGCGTTTAGCTCGAATACAAAAATTGATCTTGCAAGCACCAGCCATTACAATGGAAATAAGTAGTTAGGCAAATTTTTCGGAGGTGCAGGAATGGCAGATCAAGCAGGAATTCAACCGTTTATTTTGGATATGGACGTGAATGGGAATCCATTCACCGTTCATGCGGCACTACTTTGGGACGAGCAGGATGTCATCCTTGTTGATACGGGTATCCCTGGTCAGTTAGGACTGATTCGCGACCAACTTGCTGCAGCATCCTTTCCTTTTGAAAAGCTGACGAAAATCATTATTACGCACCAGGACATGGATCACATTGGCAGCCTGCCAGAGCTGGTGGGCGCTGCTGAGGGACGGATCGAAGTGCTGGCGCATGAACTTGGCAAGCCTTATATTCAAGGGGAAGTGCCCTTGGTTAAACGCAAGATTTTGGCTACTCCGACGAAAGTGGATGTGACGCTTCAGGATGGGGATGAACTTCCTTTTGGCGGGGGCATTCGGGTCATTTATACACCTGGCCATACGCCAGATCATATCAGTCTGTATCATCCAAACAGTAAAACATTAATTTCCGGAGATGCGCTTACGTCGCAAGACGGCGTGCTGATGCCTCCGAATCCTCAGTTCACGCCAGATATGCCGTTAGCGCTGGAATCCGTAGCAAAGCTGCTGGACTATGACATTGAAACAGTCATCACTTATCATGGTGGTGTTTGTACGGGAAATATTAAGGAGCGTCTCGCTCAAATTGCGCAAGGTCAGGCATAGGAGTACATCATGGATCCCAAAGTCAAACAAGCTTTAGACATCACACTTCATAACTGGCAGACCATGACCTCCTATCAAAGCGATGAGAAAGAAGCAGTGGCCGATCAATTTCAATCTTCGTTCTATGTATTTATTGATACCATCCGCGAGTGGGTACTCCGTCAAGATCCCATGCCTCAAACACTGGATGATCTGCTTGGAAATGAGATGATCCAAGATATTTTCGACGTATTGCCTGCTCCTTTGCATCTGAATTTGGAGACGGAATTAGAATTAATGATAGACGGGGTAGAACGCGAGGATGAAGATAAATACGATTAAGTGTATGAAAAAAAGCGCTGATGTCAATTTGAATTGACATTAGCGCTTTTTCTATGATTTATATTCACTAGTATCTATAACGATATTCGGCGCTGAATGATTATGTCGTTCTCCTTTATGATTCGCTACGCAGCGCCCGTGTAAGTCGAAAAAATCGACTTAGAGGGCTCCGGAGGAGCTATTTTCGCTTGCGCGACGCATCGATGCATCGCGTGTTAGCATTAAACCCGACTAAAACACTCAGTCCAAGGGGTTATATTGGTATTTAGCAAATATTAAAATATAACATAATCAATTATCTAAAAGCAACATTATTTTCGAAAAAGACTTGATAAAAACAGTCAAATGGGTTAATCTTCTAATTGTTGGAAAACAATCAAGTAGAGAGAAAGGAGTGGAACAAATGGAAATGATGAGCATGAAAATGATGATGTCGATGTGTATGGAAGAAATGATGTGTAAAATGAACAACATGAAGATGATGATGGATTGCATGCAAGGTATGGAAATGGCAGACATGATGGATATGGATATGATGATGTCCAAGATGCAGTCTTGCGATGAGATGATGACAATGATGATGGGTATGATGCGTGAAATGAAACAAACCGCTGTGTAAGATTCGTCCTTATACAAGGAGTTATCGAACACACACGGTTATCATTGGATTCATACGATGAAATTTTTATTGCCAGTACATATCAATCTGCAAATTGATGCGTACCGTTTAAAGCAATTCTGCAGAGCAGATGACTGCATGCATGGAAATGATGAATAGACATGAACCCGATGTCCGGTAGAGCGGTAATCCGCATACGGGATTTTTTGCATTTCTAGCGTTGGTAAGTCGCGTTCAACTGTTTACCAATTTCAACCCGCTGTAGTTTCAATCCCCAAACTTCCTCGATCAACCGAGAAGAGACATACACGTTATCTGTTTCCCTCAGCTGTCTGTATAGCTCCAGCATCTTCTTATTGACGGCATCGAACTGGTGCCATAGTTGGCTTATTTGATATTCAAGTGTCGTTTGTTGCATATATAAGGCTGATTTACTCAGCGTCTGTATAATTTCGTTTTGCCATTGGGCGTCCCCGATTTGCTTCGCATAATTCAACAAATCCAGATAATCATCTTTCCAGCGTTGCTCTAATTTCACGGTTTCTAGCATGGGGGTTACCTCATTTCGGCGATATACCTAGTATTATACTCGGAATTAACGGAATTGCAAGTACGAATATTAGTTAATCCAAAAGTTATTAAAATCGTAGATAATGCCTAAACAATAAATCCACTATTCCGATGTTATTCCCGATAATATGTTTCTTCCCTTCGCCTAAGAAAGCGCGCCGCAATCGATGAGATAAGGGATAGGTTGAGAGTTGAACTGTAAAATTGGAGAGTTCATTTGGGATATTTTTAATATATTCTATTGGTTGTAATTTCTAAAAAAGTGGTTGTAAATCTTTAATTAATACCAGGCTATCCCATGTATTATAATTAGTAGCGCTTTCATTAAGAAGGCGAAATTTATAAAAGGGGCACACCTGATGAGTATTATATCTATCTCAACACCCGTTCAATTGAAGAATGTGATCATCCAGGATGACTTCTGGTCCCCTTATATTTCATTAATTCGCGATGTTGTAGTTCCTTACCAGTGGGAGGCACTTAATGACCGAATCGAAGGCAACGAGCCAAGTCACGCCATCCAGAATTTCAAAATCGCTGCCGGATTGGAGCAGGGCGACTTCTACGGCATGGTGTTCCAAGATAGCGACGTGGCCAAGTGGCTCGAGGCCGTCGGTTATCTGTTGGAGCAAATGCCTGATCCTGATCTGGAAAAGGTAGCGGACGAAGTCGTCGATCTGATCGCTAAGGCGCAGCATGCGGACGGATACTTAAATACGTATTTTACACTTAAAGAAAAGGCAGGCAGATGGACGAATCTAGCGGAGTGCCACGAGCTCTACTGTGCGGGTCATCTGATCGAAGCGGCGGTCGCCTATGAGAAGGCAACGGGAAAGGGCAAGATTCTGGAAGTAGCTTGCAAGCTCGCCGACTGCATCGATGCGACGTTCGGGCCAGAGGCTGGAAAGATCAAAGGTTATGATGGGCACCAAGAGATCGAGCTGGCGCTAATGAAGCTCTACAGAGTCACCTCCAATGATCGCTATGTGAAGCTGGCGAAGTTCTTCTTGGATGAGAGAGGGCAGAGTCCCCACTTCTACGATTTAGAGTTCGATCGCCGGAATGGCGAGACTCATTTCCAAGCGCTGAAGATAGCCAAGGACAAATCTTACAGCCAAGCGCACATCCCGATTCGCATGCAGCAGACGGCCGAAGGTCACGCGGTGCGGGTCGTCTATATGTGCACGGGTATGGCCGACGTCGCGGCAGCAACTGGAGACGAGGATTTGTTAAAGGCTTGCCGAGCGCTCTGGCATAACATCGTGAACAAGCGGATGTACATTACGGGATCGATCGGCTCAATGTCTTACGGCGAGTCGTTCACGCTCGATTACGATTTGCCGAACGATACGGCTTACGCCGAGACGTGCGCATCGATCGGTCTCATCTTCTTCGCCCAGCGCATGCTTCAGATTGAGCAGAGAAGCGAATACGCGGACGTCTTGGAGAGAGCGCTTTATAACACCGTAATCGGCGGAATGTCTCGCGACGGACAGCACTTTTTCTACGTGAATCCATTGGAAGCTTGGCCTGAAGCCAGCGGTAAGAATCAGAATTTCGATCACGTGAAGATGCAAAGGCAGCGATGGTTTGGTTGCGCGTGTTGCCCGCCTAATATCGCTCGTCTGCTCGCCTCGCTCGGCAGCTACATCTATTCGTTCCATGGGCATGCCCTTTATGCTCACTTATATATTGGGAGTCAAGTTACTGTGGAGGTGGATGGCAGTGCCGTTGGGCTCATCCAGCATTCCGAGCTGCCATGGAACGGTAACATCAGATTCGAGCTGAAGATGGATGGGCCCACATTCTTCTCCTTGGCTCTTCGGATACCAAGCTGGTGTGCTTCTTGGGATGTCAGTGTTAACGGGCAACCCTTAGCAGAATCCGCTATGCGCCTGATTAACGGTTATCTTCATCTCGAGCGGGAATGGAACGCCGGCGATATCGTCCATCTAGTTCTACCAATGAACGTTAGTCCAATGAAAGGCAATCCGGAAATTCGAGAGACCGTAGGTATGGTCGCCATCCAGCGAGGGCCGATGGTGTACTGCCTGGAGGAAGCCGACAATGGCAAAGGTCTACATAAGCTGATTATCCATCCGGGCTTCGAAGATCAAGTTAGCTTTGATAGCAGCTTGTTGGGCGGACTGCTTACCATCGACTTAACCGCTTATCGGATCCAAGACGAGGGCTGGAAGGAACAACTGTACCGCGTGAAAGACGAGGATCACTTAGAAGCAACTACGGCCCGATTTATCCCTTACTTTGCTTGGGCGAACCGGGGAAGCGGCGAGATGAGAGTGTGGATTAGAGAAAATACGGTTTTACCCTCATGAGGTGCAAGGATAGATCACGCTTGTTAACTCTGGTCAAGGAGGGAAGGGAGCAATCGACAATATAAGAGTCTTAATAGACAGATGAAATATTCCCCGCCTACGCGGGAGGAATCAAGGAGTGACGGCGAATTATATATGATGGAGGGGTTAATATGAAAACAATGAAAAAGGGATTCGTGGTTAGTGTATCAATGGTCTTGATCTTAAGCATGATGGCTGGATGCTCCACGAATAACGATAAACCAAGCGCATCGCCAACAGGAGATGCAGCTACAAAAGCACCAGAGAAGACGGCAGCTCCTTCCACGGAGAAGGTTAAGATTACCTATTCGATGTGGGGAAGTGAGGCGGAAGGAAGCGCAACCCAGGCAGCGGCGGATAAGTTTAATGCTTCTCAAAACAGAATCGAAGTCAAAGTGCAAGCGATTCCATGGGAAAACTATATGACCAAACTGAATACGCAGGCGACGGCAGGTCAATTACCAGATACGGGAATATTGAAGGAGGATGGCGTCATCCAGTGGTCCTCCGATGGTATGTTGAATGATGTAAGTGCCATGTACTCGGGAAGTGACAGCAAGCCGCTGGATAGCCTTGCTTACAAATATCAAGGTAAAACCGTAGCCTATGCCGCTGCGAATGAAATCCTCCTCCTTTACTACAACAAAGATATGTTCGACAAAGCGAAAGTACCTTATCCGCCATCCGCGCTAGATAAAGCCTGGACATGGGACGAATTCGTAGCAACGGCGAAGAAGCTGACGATCGACAAGAATGGCAAACATGCTGACGAGGCTGGCTTTAATCCGCAGAGCATCGTTCAGTACGGCGCATCCGTCGAAAATTTGGCATGGCAGTTGGAAGCCTGGGTGCTTAGCAATGGCGGGGGTTTCTATAACAATGACGGTACAGCGGTGAGAATTGGGGAAGATGCCAGTATCGAAGCGATTCAGAAAGTCGCGGATCTGTACTTGAAAGACAAAGTTGCCCCGTTGTCTGTTGGACAGACGGATGATGGCATTCAGCGTACGATCATCGCAGGAACGGTTGCCATGGCCACGAACGGCCAGTGGAACATAGGCACTAGCTTGAATGCGGCCAAGGATGCAGGATTGAAATATGGTGTAGCCGTATTACCTTACATGAAGGAAAAGGTTACTCTCAACACAGGCGGTGCCAATGTCGTATTCTCTCAGACCAAGCATCCGAAAGAAGCGATGGAATGGCTCAAATGGTACACGGCCGAAGAAAACAACTGGGGACTTATCTCATCGGGTATTTGGATGCCAACACTGAAAAAGTGGTATACGGATGAAACGCTTACCCATAAATGGGTCGACAATAAGAACTTCCCTCCGTACAACGAATATAAGTCCGCTGTAGTCGATTATGCACAATCCTCAGCCGCTAGACCTGCAGCTTGGTTCTATACGAATCATACGACGGACTTTAACACCTTGCTGGGATCGACCTTGGGAGATGTTTGGACCGGAAAAGCTACCGCCAAGGATGCCATTACCAAAAATCTCGAAGCTTTGAAAGCAGCTAATAAAGGCAAAAAATAACGTATAGGAAGGATGACCGCCAAGAACAAGCAAGCGGTGGTCATCCTTCACATATGAGGTGGGGGGCAAGATATGGAAACTTTTAATAAACCTCAGCAACGCCGTTCCCGCTTTCATTCAAGCGAGGCAAGGGTTGCTTACATATGCTTGATTCCGGCAATACTCGGGCTGATCTTCCTGACCTACCTGCCTCTTCTTGGCGTGTTGGGCATTAGTTTGACGAATTGGACGGGGCTAAAAAACCCTGAATTCGTCGGTTTCAGCAATTACATCACGCTATTTACCACCGATCCTTATATTAAGGATTCAATTATCGCAACGCTCTACTTTGCATTTTTATCTGTAGCCGGAAGCATGATTTATTCACTTTTCATCGCGATGCTGTTGAATCGTAAAATTCCGGCAAGAGGATTCTTCAGAGCCGTATTCTATGTGCCTTTCGTTTTGCCTGCTGCCGCTATATATGTAGGATGGTCCTGGCTTTACGAGGCCAATTTTGGTTTCTTCAACTATCTCCTCTCCGAAATCGGATTGAATAAAGTTCTCTTTATCGCGGATTCCAATTACGTAATCCCCTCTCTTTCATTGATTGCGGTCTGGCTGTCGGGGAACTTAATCGTTATTTTTTTGGCTGGTCTTCAGAGCGTTCCGAGCGTCTATCATGAAGCGGCTGAAATGGATGGCGCGAACGGATGGAATCGCTTTCTTCATATCACCTTGCCTTGTATGACGCCGATCATCTTTTATAACCTGTTGCTGAGTCTGATCGCCAATCTCCAAGTCGTTACGCCGGCCCTTGCTCTGACCAATGGCGGTCCGGGCAACTCTTCCCGATTCATGACTTATCTGATGTATGATCAGGCATTCGTCAATTACAAGCTGGGCTATGCCTGCGCGACGACCTTTATTATTTTCGCCATTCTTGCCGCTTTTACTGCCGTTTTGTTCAAGACGTCGAAACGGTGGATCTTTTCCGAAGGAGACGACGATAAATGAGCGAAGTCGCATACGCCAGATTGAAGAGCAAGAAACGCAGTGAACGAACGATGAACGTGCTTACACTTATAGTCGTCATTGTATTTGCCCTCATCGTACTCTTCCCGATTTGGTGGATATTCCGCACGTCACTGATGACGAATCCCGAGATCTACAAGTATCCGCCGTCTCTTATACCGAAAAATTGGTTGTTTTCCAATTATGAAAAAACATTGAATATATTTAAATTTTGGAAGTATCTGTGGAATACGATGATCATTATCGTTCCTTCCTGTTTGGGGGGGACGTTCACGGCTACCTTGTGCGGATATGCTTTTGCGAGGTTGCGGTTTAAGGGCAAACAATTGATCTGGATCCTTTGCGTCGGTTCTATGCTCTTGCCTGCCATGGTAACGCTCATTCCGCTGTACATTGGATGGACGCGGGGGCTGGGGCTCCATGACAGCTATCTGCCATTGATTCTGCCCTATTTTTGCGGCGGCGGCGCTTTTAATATCTTTTTGATCAGGCAGTTCATTCTCTCTATACCGAGAGAACTCGACCAAGCGGCAACGATAGACGGTGCCGGGTACTTCCGGATTTTGTTCAGCATTATTATGCCGGCGATCAAGCCCGCTATGATCGTCGTTGCCTTGTTTATTTTCATCGGATTATGGAATGATTTGCTCCAACAGATGATCTACATTAATTCGAGCGATAAATTCACCATAGCGTTGGGGCTTACCAATTTTAAAGGTCAATTAAAGCAAGATTGGTCGTTGACGATGGCAGCCACGTGCCTGTCTTTTGCGCCAGGCGTCATTTTCTACCTGGTTGGTCAAAAGTATTTTGTAGAGGGAATCACGTTGACCGGTATGAAAAGTTAATCTGGAATGAGCAAAAAGAACCCCCTTGAAGGATAATCCTTTAGGGGGTTTTTAGGGTGATATTTTTAAAGAAAATTCCCACGACATTAGTTCATATAGTGTAAAAATAGGTTGTGAAACTTAAAGTAAATCGCACAAATTTTAGATATGATAGAAAATGTAAGCGCTACAAAATTTAGCGAATGACAGGAGGTTTGCCGCAGAGGATGACAGTTCGATGCAGCTAGGATCGAAGCCCAGTGGTAAGAAGAATCCCCGCTAGATGTCGAAGAAATCTAAGATGAGGAAGAGAGGTTTTCTAATGAAGCAAATAATTAGTAAGTATTGGAGTAAGATGTCAAAGTCACAGCGAGTGCAACTTTTTGCAGCTTCCACGATTACGGCCGCAGCCATTCTGTTGGTACCGCAGCTAGCTTCAGCCAATACCATTACGAATAGTAATTTTACGGTTCAGACGGGTACGAATGGCGAAATTACTTCGCTACAGATTGGCGGGGATACCTATCCAACCAATTATGTCATGAATGCAACGAATGCACCGAATCAGAACACAGCTGATCATCAATGGGTTGGGGAGCTTATGTTTACGTATAAGCTTGGAACAGGGGCTTGGACACAAGCGCTTTCGAGTAAATCGGCGGATGGCAGAACCACTTCCCAAACGGGCAATACCGTTAATATTACGTATCAGAATTCAACTAACAGTGCAGGGATTAAAAACTTCAAAGTCGATGAATCCTATTCCCTCGTGAGTGACTATTTGAAATGGCAAATTACCGTTACGAATACAAGCACGCAAACTTTGGAAATCGGGGATTTCGGCCTCCCGCTCCCCTTCAATGAATTTTTCACTGCCGGCAATAATGACGAAATCTATGAGACACGTGTCATTACACATGCTTTTATCGGTAACAATAGTTCGTATATCGTGGCGCAGCGCCCTAGCGGTATTGGCCCTTCTCTGCTTATGGTACCTGACACGACGACGGGAGCGGGACTTGAGTATCAAGACAATTGGCGCGTTGAGGAGCATCCAGGCAGCATGTGGGCAGCGGATCAAGGGGGCTATGCGAAGGGGTTGAATGTGTACTATATCCACTCCAATGTGATTAAAAGCAATGGTCGTGGATATTTGCCCAACACGAGCCTAACGTTAGCACCAGGCGCAAGTAAAACGTATGCCTTCAAATTTTTCAAAGCTGCAGATGAGTATGCCGTTCAAGATAGGCTGTATAGCGAAGGTATGGTTGATTTCAATGTGGTTCCTGGCATGATTGTACCAACGAATCAGACGGCTAAGTTCGATTTGCACACATCCAAAACGATTACTGCCGTTACGCCGCAATACCCATCCGAGACGACAATTACTTCTTTAGGTACAACGGGAACGGATCACAAATTGTATCAGATGACGATGACCCATTTGGGACAGAACAATATTACGGTTACGTACGGCTCAGGGGAGAAGACAGTTCTCCAATTCTATGCCATTGAACCTATTGATGCGGCATTACAGCGACATTCGACGTTCATGGTGAACAATCAACAATGGAATGTGCCAGGGGATATTCGCGATAAAGTGTTCGACGACTGGATGATGCAGACCAAAGCCAAGCGGAACAATTTCGCAGGATACTGGGGTTGGGGAGATGATTGGGGGCTTACACATGGTCAATTCCTTGCTGAAAAAAATGCGATTACGCCTATCGCTTCTGAAGTAACAGCCGTAGATAATTATTTGGAAACGGCCGTATGGACGAATTTGATGAATGGCCATCATACCGATTATCTTGTTCCAGATTTTCTAATGGCGCAACCAAACACAACGCCAACCTATCGGGGCTATGCGTATCCGCATATTTATAATACGTACTTCAGTATGTATAAAATTGCTAAGTTTTACCCGAATCTGGTGACATACAAGAATCCCAAAAATACGTATTTGCTTCGCGCATATAATGTATTCAAAGCCTTATATGACGGTCCAGTTGCCTACAACTGGGAGACGGGATTAATGGGCGAGTTAACGACACCAGACATTATTAAAGCACTTCAAGATGAGGGCTATACGACACAAGCGAACGATATCATCAGCAAAATGGCAACGAAATACAGCAATTTTTCAGCAAATTCCTATCCATACGGATCAGAATACAGCTATGACAATACAGGGGAAGAATCGGTCTACATGCTGGCTAAGATGAATAATAACAATACCATCAAAGGTAAAATTAATGCCAAAACGAGAGCAGCACGCGGTCATATGCCAGTGTGGTATTACTACACCGATCCTGTAACCATTACGGGGGACAACTGGTGGAATTTCCAGTACAGCACGTCACTTGCAGGTTATGCGATGGACGACTGGATTCGTACGAATTCAACGAAACCGGAGCAAGAGCAGCGGTTATCCTATGCCGCTAAAATAGCCAATATAAGTGCGATCAATTCTGGTCAAATTAGTAGTGATGCTGCTAATATTGGTGCTGTTTCTTGGACTTATCAAGCAAGTAAAGGAAATCACGGCGCTCTAGGCCTGGATGGCGGTCCTCTATTTAATGGCTGGCGCGGGATGAGCGGTGAAGCTGATCTTGGGCTGTTCGGTGCTTTGAAAATTCTAAGTGCGGATGTTGCCGTTGATCCCATCTTTGGCTTGTATGGCTATGGGGCGGACGTAACCCTAAGCAGCGGGAAATATACGATTACGCCGAAGGACGGCTTGTTCAAACGTTTGCATCTCATTACGGAGAAGTTCTCCATGGAACTTGAGCGTGACCAATATACATCAGCAATCGTGGCTACAGCTAAGAATGATGTCAACTTTACTTTGAAAAATTCCACCACAACAGCAGCCCACGTTACGAAAGTCACGTTCACGGGTCTTGCAGCAGGTACCTATAATGTGCTTGTGAACAACGTGCAAACAGGCACGGTGACGGCGACGTCAGGCGCTAAAACCATCGTTAACCTTAGCGTTGGAACGAACGCCACGTACGATGTGAAACTGCAAGTGGGCACACCGTCAGGACCTCAAGATGTAGCACCACAAGGGACAGCGACGACGTCGTTCGTATCAGCTTGGGAAAGTCTTGCAGGTCTGAACGATGGTTATGCACCAACAAGTTCAAATGACAGAGGACATTCTGTGTATGGAAACTGGGATAATCCAGGTACAACGCAATGGGTGCAATACGACTTTGCATCAGCGAAAACAGTATCTAGTACAGCGATTTATTGGTTTGACGATAATCAAGGTATCGATCTCCCAGCCTCCTATACCATACAGTATTGGAATGGAACCGCATGGGTTAATGTAGCAAGCCCGTCAGGACTAGGAGTTCTCGCCAATCAATACAACACGACGACATTTACGCCTGTTTCTACTACCAAAATCCGCGTCAACATAACAGCCAAAGCGACCACATCAACAGGAATTGAATCGTGGCGAGTATTCGGAACATAATTCATTTAATAGAGGCTGCCTCTCGGATCTTTGTAAATCTGCAGGGCAGCTTTCCTATGAAAAATAGCACAATGGCTTGGTAACTGAAATTAGGAGGAAGAGAGAGTTGACGACTGTGTTAAAAGCGAGCATGAAGTTGGATAAAGATTTTCGAATTGCTGAAGTCGATGAGCGCATTTACGGATCTTTCATTGAACACTTGGGGCGTGCAGTTTATGGCGGCATTTATGAGCCTGGACACCCTGCAGCAGATGAGCAAGGTTTTAGGCAGGATGTTCGTGCGATGATCAATGAAATTGGTGTCCCTATCGTTCGTTATCCAGGGGGCAATTTCGTCTCGGGGTACAACTGGGAGGATGGTGTCGGACCGATTAGTGGTAGACCTGCCAAGCTGGAGTTGGCGTGGCGTGTACTAGAGCCTAATTTATTTGGAACAAATGAATTTCTCGCATGGATCAAACAGGTCAAAGCACAAGCGATGATGGCTGTAAACTTAGGAACAAGAGGGATCGATGATGCAAGAAACTTGGTGGAGTATTGCAATCATCCTGCGGGATCATATTGGAGCAATTTAAGAATTGCCCACGGCTATTCAGATGCTTATGGGATCAAGACGTGGTGTTTAGGCAATGAGATGGATGGACCTTGGCAAATTGGGGCTAAAACGGCAGAAGACTATGGTCGATTGGCAAATGAAACAGCCAAAGCGATGAAACTCTTAGACCCGACAATTGAGTTGGTCGTATGCGGAAGTTCTTTTCGAAGTATGCCAACCTATGCGGAGTGGGAAGCCACAGTGCTGGACCATACGTATGACAATGTTGACTATTTATCCTTACATACGTACTATGGAAACGCAGATAATGATACCGCTAATTACTTGGCCAAATCGATGGATATGACAGCCTTTATACAAGAGATTATTGCGGTGTGTGATTATATAAAAGCGAAAAAGCGAAGCAAAAAAACGATGATGCTTTCCTTTGATGAATGGAATGTATGGTTTCATACTTTGGAGTCAGACAAGAAGATGGAACCGTGGCAATTTGCGCCTCCACAGCTTGAAGATGTGTATACCTTGGAGGACGCCCTAATGGTAGGCACAATGCTGATCACACTATTAAAACATGCAGATCGCGTGAAAATTGCTTGCTTAGCGCAGTTAGTGAATGTCATAGCTCCTATTATGACGCAAACGGGCGGACCTGCTTGGCGCCAGACGATTTTTTATCCGTATATGCACGCTTCTGTTTATGGGAGAGGAACGGTGCTGCATTCGTTCGTAGATGCTCCTAAATATGATACGAAGGACTATACGGATGTCCCTTATCTGGATGCGGTTGCTGTTCATCAGGAAGAGAAGGACGAACTTACGATATTTGCAGTTAATAAGAGTCTTGATTCCTCATTAGTTGTTTCATGCGACTTGCGCAGCTTTGAGGGATACCGAGTGGTAGAGCACATTGTATTGGAAAACAGGGATGTCAAAGCTGTAAATACGATGAATCATTCTAATCGAGTGACACCGCATAGTGATGGCGATGCTGCCATTCAAGACGATATGCTAATCGGAACATTGCCAAGGCTATCTTGGAATGTGATACGACTGCGCAAGTAAGTGAACGAGAGATAGCCAGTAACCTTGAGATATCTAGGTTGCTGGCTATTTATTTAAGTAAGCGAAGTTACCCTTCTGTGCACCAGATGAATAGATGGAAAATATACAGTTGAAAATTGGGATTTTGTGATCATACGCCGAATAGATGGAAAACCAACAAGGTCCTCCGGCGAGATCCCATGTTCGCGTCTCATGCTGGGCATGACGGTCATGAATGGCCTGTATAGTTTTTACGGAAATTCAAAGGAGAGATCCCTTCCTTGGTAGAGAAGCAGTGTGAGAAGTAGGAGGCGTGTTGAAAGCCGCTCTCTTCCGCAACTCTCGCCATGGTCCAATTGGTCTGAATCAGCAACTTCTTGGACTGTTCGATACGAAATTGAAGCAAATAGTCATTAGGTGTCATCCCGAACACCTTCAACATGCATTTGGCAATGTAATTAGGATGATAATTCAGATGCTCTTGCAAGAGGGCATTGGATATTTTCTTCGTATAATTTTGGCGAATAAATAGCTCCACTTTCTCAGCTAAATGAAACGCAGTCATGTCGGTTGTTGAAATTAATTCACGGTTAATATGCTGCATAAACAATTGAAAGGTATTCTGTTTCCTCCAATTGCGTTGGGAGCGCGACTCCTGTTCCAAATCGAAGAAATATTCTAAGATTTCTAAGGCTTTGTGATTCAGTTTCATATATTTGGGGATAAATATGGAATTCACTTCCGCATGATTAAGGAAAGCCTTCTGTTTGTGATCCTCAATGAGAGCATTCTGATTCGCTAAACACGCATCCATATCCATGTACTCATCCCAAGCGCCATACGTATGGAAATGGATCCAAAGAATTTCAGCTTCTTGCTCACAAGGAGCCGTTCCGAAATGCGAGAGATCGGGTCTTAGAATGATGGCATCATTAGGCTGAAGTGTCCATTCATTCGTTCCTTCTCCGATGAATATAGTCCCTTTCTTAACGACGATGAGGTCGAAGGCACCGATGTTTGTCCTACTTATATGACTCTCCCCAATTTCATAGTAAGCGCTTCCGCAATCTAAGAAATAAGGAATCGGTGGAGCAATGAAGTGAAGAACGGTTGGTTTCATGGCCTACCTCGTTAAGATCGAATTTGTATCCAACATTTGTGATGGATATGCTTATTTATATTTTACGTGAAGTGCCATGCGAAAGAAAGTGATTTTGGCGAAATGATGAGTCTTTTTACAGTGGGACAACGTCAAACGGGCTAACCCCACTTGACAACTCATTTAAATATGTCATAATGATAATATCATATCGACATTAAAGTTACGAAAGCAGGTGCCACAATGGACACGAACGAAAAAGAGTCGAACTACTCCTCCCATAAATATCGAACACCAGATGGTGCACCGAGTGATATTGTCATTTTCACCATTACCTCCAGGGAAAAGAGCACAACCAAAAAGGCGCTGCCCATTCGGGACTTACAGGTCCTGCTGATTCAAAGAAAACAATGGCCATTCGAAGGCCATTGGGCTTTACCTGGTGGGTTTTGTCAAGAGTCAGAGAGTATGTATTCATGTGCACGGAGGGAGCTTCAAGAGGAGACTGGTGTCGCGGATGTTCATATGGAATATTTAAACGTCTATAGTGAACCAGGGCGTGATCCGAGAGGATGGATCATCTCTCATGCTTTCTATGCCTTAGTTAACGAGAAAATGTTGGCTGAAAGACGCGCCGACACAGACGCTTCGGATGTGCAATTATTTACGATTGAGGAAGCGCTAAAGTTAGAGTTGGCTTTTGATCATCGGCAAATATTGGCGGACGCCTTACAACAGATTCAGAAAAAGATGCTAACGACAACCATTGCCAAGGAATTTCTTCCCGAAGAGTTCACCATCGGTGAACTGTACCAAGTGATTCAAACGGTCGTGCCACATTTTGAGGAAAGCAACTTCATTCGCAAAATCACATCTACGCAAAGCCGCAAAGGTATTATTGAAGAAGCGGTGGATCGTAACGGAGAGCCGAAGCTTTCCAATCGTTACTCGCAAAGAGCCGCACAGCTCTATCGCTTTACTGATCTGACGCCTCAGCTATCCATTTATAGCTAGGCGCTTCTCTTTTAGCTTTTGATAATGTCATAATGATAGTATTGTTAGCTTGGAGTTAAACTTAAGGAGGCGTTACGTATGAGAAAAGCATGGTCATTCTTGGCATTATTCGTCTGTATGGTCGCCATTGCGATATACACCTCATCAACAGCAATCGAAATCATTGCGACTACGACAGGTTTGTTATGCGTATGGTTAACAGCAAAGGAAAATATATGGTCATGGCCAATTGGACTGGTCAATGTAGGTTGTTTCTTCGTGATGTTTTGGGAAGCGAAATTATATGCGGATACGATGCTGCAGGTGTTCTTTTTCATATTGAGCGTGTATGGTTGGATCATTTGGCTGACAAAAAGAGAAGGTACCAAGGTGCGTCCGACTAGAAAAATAACACGGAGACTCACGTTCCTATTAAGTATATTCTTGGTGGTGATGACCCTGCTCTGGGGCTATGTTCTACAAACATACACAGATGCCTCGATTCCCTATGCAGATGCATTCATTGCTACGTTAAGTCTCATTGCACAGTATCTACTTTCGTCAAAAGTGCTAGAGAATTGGCTCATCTGGATTGCTGTCGACGTGATGTCAGTAGCGATGTATGCTTACAAAGATTTGTATGCAGTTGCCTTCTTATACGTTATTTTCTTGTTCATCGCTATTGCTGGCTATGTGGGATGGAAACGGGCGTTACACATGGAAGATCGGAGGGAACCCCTATGTCACAACACAGAACAGGCTTAACGCTAGGTAAATTTGCACCGCTGCATGCGGGTCATCAATACATGATCGAGACTGCGATCAAGGAGATGGATGAAGTGATCGTTGTCATCTATGACTGTCCTGAAACGACGGATATCCCTTTGCGTGTGCGATCCAATTGGATACGTACCCTCTATCCGCAGGTACAGGTTATTGAAGCATGGGATGGTTCTAATGAAATAGGCGATACGCCAGCGATTAAAAGGATGCATGAGGCCTATATCCTGCAGAAGCTGGAGGGGCGGAAGATCACACATTTCTATTCCAGTGAGTTTTATGGTGAGCACATGAGCGCGGCTTTGGGTGCAGTGAATCGCCAGGTTGATCCGGATCGGAACACGTTTCCGGTCTCGGGCACGCAAGTGCGGGGGAATCCTTTTGACAATAGAAAGTTTCTGAGTCCGGTTGTTTATAAAGATCTGATTACGAAAGTCGTATTTCTTGGCGCTCCCTCGACGGGCAAATCCACACTTACCGCTTACATGGCGAAACAGATGCATACAGGTTGGATGATGGAGTACGGACGGGAATATTGGGAGAAACATCAAGTGGATCGCAGATTATCGTTAGAGCAGTTAGAAGAGATCGCGGAGGGGCATTTGGAAAGAGAGGAGCTTCTCGTGAAAGAAGCGCGTGATGTCCTCTTCGTGGATACCAATTCGATTACAACGTATATGTTTTCTCATTATTATCATGGTACGGCTACGCCACGTTTGACTCAACTGGCAGTGGATGCGGCGTCGCGGTATGAGCTTGTTTTTGTTTGCGATACCGATATTCCTTATGCAGATACTTGGGATCGTTCGGGGGAGGTGCAGCGGTTTGTGTTCCAGAAGCAGATTATCGCAGATCTCAAAATGAGACAGATCCCGTATTTCCTATTACAAGGAACGCTCGAAGAAAGAGCGGAGAAAGTCTGTCATATTTTGAAGACATATCATAAATATCATAGTTTGAGTGAATGTCTAATGACGCAAGCAGGTAGTGGGGGAAGGGAGTAATAAGCATGAACAAACACGACTTGTTGGATAAAATCAAAGGTGGGATCTACGGCGTCGCGATTGGGGATGCGTTGGGCGGTACAACCGAATTCATGAGTGTCAGGGAAATCCAAGCAAGATACGGATATTTGACAGAGATCATTGGCGGCGGCGTCTGGCGATTGGAGCCTGGTGAAGTGACGGACGACACGATGATGACGTTGTGTGTGGCGGAGGGGATTTTGGAAAATCCAGCGTACCCTTTGGATGCTATCGGTGATCAGTTCATGAAATGGTATCAAACGAGGCCGAAAGATATCGGTAACATCATCAGACATACGTTTGAAAATGTGGAGGACAGTTGGTTCGAGGCGGCATACGTAACGCATATTGAAATGGGCCAAAGTGCTGGGAATGGTTCACTGATGCGTTGTTTGCCAGTAGCTTTGACGTACACGGAGTGGAAGGATATTGAGCGATTTTCCCATATGCAATCGAAAATGACTCATTATGACGAAAGATGCAATGAAGCATGCATCCTGTATAATCGCATTGCTTATCGCCTGCTGCAGGGAGAAGAGATGAAAGATGTGATTCAGCAGGAGCTGATCGGAACGGAATACGAAAGTATACTCACATCCGAACCAAATTGCGAAGCTACCGGGTTTGTTGTGTATACGTTCCGCTGGGTGCTTCACATTTTGCTGGAAGCTTCCAACTTTAGCGAAGTTGTTCAAAAGGCGGCTAATCTAGGCGGAGACTCGGATACGATAGGTGCCATTGCCGGTGGGTTGGCAGGTATTTATTATGGCTATGAGGGGATTCCGGCAAAGTATGCCGAGGTGATCCTGATTAGAGAGCGGTTGGATGAGCTAGCGGTGAGGTTGGTTGGTGTGAGGGATGGGTTAAAGTAGTTGTGAAAATAACTTACGGACAAAGTGAAAGCACCAGAAAATGGTCGCGCTCACTCTGTCTGTTTTTTATTTCTGGGGTTTGGGTAAGCGAAGTGCTCCTGGCGCTGGTGCAGGCACAAGTATCGGCGCTAGCAACAGGGCATCCCCATCCTGGCCAAGTGAATAACTGGATTTTCTGCAGCTAATTCAAGCGAAATCACGGCATTTCGCAAAATAACTGGATTTCCTCCCGTTATTTCAGGCCAATTTCGTCAAACGGGATATTTCAAGCATAATTAGATGTAGAAAATCCAGTTAAAATCCCCAAAGGTTTGTTTTGACCGAAAATAGATGTAGGATATCCAGTTAATCCCCAAAAGCTAGGCTACTTAATATCTTGTAAGAAATTCTAGAAATCACAGAAATTTATCCGACAGGCGGATGCTATTATACAAATATAAATAAAGACGAGGTGATGATATGCAAGCAAAACTGGCAACGGACGCCATTCCCACCCCCAAAAAGCAGGATTCATGGATAAGAACGATAAGCAGATATAAAGTGATGTATGCGCTCTTATTTCCGGCATTAGTGTACTTTGCCGTATTCAAATATATTCCTATGGCAGGAATCATTATTGCTTTTAAAAACTATAACCTCGCCTTGGGACTATGGGATAGCCCGTGGGTGGGATTGAAAAATTTCAAAGATTTTATCAATGGCGTTTATTTCTGGGACATTATGAGAAATACGATTATCATATCGCTGTATAAGCTATTGTTCGGTTTCTCTGCTCCTATCGTACTTGCTTTGCTTCTCAATGAAGTGTATACCCAATGGTTTAAGAAAATCGTGCAAACGATCACGTATTTGCCCCATTTTCTGTCATGGGTCATTGTTTATGGACTGATGGTGGCGTTATTAGCACCAGGGGATGGCCTTTTTAACATGATTTTTAAGCAAAATGGGATTCAGCCTATCTCCTTTCTAACGGAACCTGCCTGGGGTAGACTGCTGATCATCCTATCTGAAATATGGAAGGATATTGGCTGGGGAGCGATCTTATACCTTGCCGCATTAGCGGGCATTGATCCAAGTTTGTATGAAGCAGCTAGAATTGATGGGGCTTCCAAGTCAAGACAGCTATGGCATGTCACATTACCCGGCATTCGAGGCGTCATTATTCTGATGCTGATCCTCAAATTAAGTCATATTCTGGACGCAGGCTTTGACCAAATATTCATGTTTGCCAACAGCTTTAACCAGGAGAAGATCGACATTATCGACACATGGGTATACCGTGAAGGGTTGGAGCGTCTTAAGATTGGCTTAGCTACTGCTGTGGGGTTGTTTAAAGCTATCATCGGATTTGCTTTAGTTTTGGCTGCGAACAAGATTGCCAAAAAATTCGATGGGCAAATTTGGTGAGGTGGTTTTATACATGATTAATTTGACAGTCGGGGAAAAAATATGGCAAGTAGTCGTATATTCTATTCTTATTATACTAGCCCTACTTTGCTTACTTCCCTTTTTATATGTCGTTGCAGTATCCGTGACGCCAGAATCGGAAGTAGTAAGAAAAGGGATTGTAATAATACCAGAATCCTATACGTTCTTAGCCTATAAAGAGGTATTCATTTCGCACGGTATAGGGCAGGCGTATAAAATTACGTTGTTTCGAACGATCGTAGGCACGGCGCTTAATGTGCTTTTTACGGTACTAGCTGCTTATCCATTATCCAAAAAATATTTGCCAGGGCGCAGCACATTTTTAATATTCATTGTGTTTACCATGATGTTCAGCGGAGGATTAATTCCGACGTATTTGTTAATCCGCTCACTGGGATTGTTAGACAGTCCATGGGTATTAATTATTCCGACTCTAATTAGTGCATTTAATCTGGTTATTATTAAAGGCTTTTTCGAGCAATTGCCTGCTGAAATCGAGGAATCGGCAAGGGTCGACGGCGCAAGTGAGCTTCAGTCGCTTTGGAGGATTATTTTACCCCTGTCTTTACCCGTCCTTGCAACGATTTCCTTGTTTTACGCCGTGGGGCATTGGAACAGTTATTTCGATGCCATTGTTTATTTGAATGATGCGAACTTAATGCCGCTGCAAGTTGTCTTGCGCAACATTTTGCTTAACATTGCATCAGAAAGCGCTGAATCGATGGCTAATTCCGGAACTGTGAGCAAGTTTGCTGTGCAAATGGCTGCTGTCGTCGTGACGACGGTTCCGATCTTAATCGTGTATCCATTTATGCAAAAGCATTTTACTAAAGGTGTACTTATGGGATCGATTAAAGGGTAAAAGGCAATTTCTACCTAGGTTGTTACGGGGACACCGTGATAATATATATACAAGCAAAAGGAGAGGTCAATATGGAACGTAAAAAGATTACATTTACTGTTCTGGCTGCTATAGTAGGGCTGGGAACGCTATTGTCAGCATGTGGGAACCAAGATGAAGTTAAGCCTGCAGCTTCGAGCAGCCCTCAAACCGAGGCTAACAAGTTTGCGACCAAAATGAAAATCTCGATGTTCAACCAAGGGACTTTCAATGCTGCTGCTCCGATACCTCCACGTGAAGAAGATATTCAACGCCAAATGTTGGAAAAGGCGATGAACATCGACTTGGATATGACGATTCCTCAAGCTGGGCAAGCAACAACCAAGCTAAATACCCTCATTGCAGGAGGAGATATTCCAGATTTGCTCTTCTTAAAGAGTCGGTCCGATCTTGCGCAATATTATGACCAAGGTGTTCTTGCGGATTTGACCCCGTACTTGGATCAATTTCCCGAATTGAAGAAGCGTTTTGCTAAAGACTCCTGGGAGGCGACATCCTATCTGGGCAAAACGATTGGGGTTCCCGGTTATGATAATGTAAACGGTATCAGCCGAAGCTTCTTCATCCGTAACGATTGGTTAAAAAAGCTAGGCTTGAAAGTGCCGACAACCCCTGACGAGCTGTTCGAAGTGATGAAAGCCTTTACGGAGAAAGATCCAGACGGAAATGGCAAGAACGATACGTACGGATTCATAGGTGGTATGAATAAAGAAGGCAATCTGCAAACCTATGGGTTTGATAGCTTGATGTGGATGTTTGGCGTCAATCCTCCCTCCGCCATTGATGTGAAAGATAACAAACCGGTGTACTTATTTATTGATCCTAAAATGAAGGAAGCACTCGCTTACATCAATAAAATGATGACAGCGAAAGTTGTGGATCCAGATTGGGTGACGATGAATACCCCTGATTTGTTGGACCAGAAGTTATTTAAAGGTAAAGTTGGCTTTATGATTAGAGATGCCCGCAGACTGGAGCCGGATTATCAGCAGAAAATGAAAGAAATCGGCGGAGAGGTACCAGAATGGATCGTTATTCCTCCAATGAAAGGGCCTTACGGGGATCAAATCGTAGAGAGAAAATCATTCCAAGGCAATTCATGGGCCATTTCCAAGAAAGCGGATAAGGAAAAAATCATTCGAATCCTGTCCATGCTGGAATATATGTTTACGGACAAAGAAGCCTATCCGAATTTTGCATACGGAATTAAAGGAATTCATTGGGATGTCGTAGACGGCAAGATCAAAAATAAAACCTCTGAATTATCCAAGGAAGTGAAAGAGAAATACTTATGGGTGGATCATTATAGAATGCCGCGCCGTGGCGATGATGCCGAGTACTTCAGTTTCCAGAATCCGAAGACGGCAGAAGCTTTCACGAACAATCAGCAATATGTGGGTCTTACTTTGCCTGGTAACTTGTTGACGGCAGATCCGAGTGATTCCTTGGCAGCAGACCGCACACGTTTTATTAATGAAAGCTTAGTCAAATTTATGTCTGGCAAAGATCCTCTAACCAACTGGGATAATTTCCTCAAGACATTGGATACCAAGTTCGACATGCAGAAATATAAGGATACAGCCGTTAAACAATTTAAAGAAGCAGGCCTAATTAAGTAGATGAACGAAGAGAGTGGCGATAAATCGCCCCTCTCTTTGTTGTCCTATGCTATGCTTGGTTTAATACAGATGTAAAAGGAAGATGACCGATGCGAAGAAGAATCAGCTTGCCTATAAAACTATTTATGATTGTGTTTGCGTTCGTGTTAAGCTGCATCATATTGATAAGCCAATTGTCCTATCGCTATGTCCAGAAGGAAATTAGAACCAACGACATTTATTACACAAACCAAATATTGGACAAAGTTGACCAGTATCTAACGGTTAATTTTTCTTCCTTCCAGACGATCTTGTTCTCGGTCGAGACTTCGGTGAAAGCAAACATTGCCAATACGGAAGTGATTAAAAAGCAATTAAGAGAGCTCTATGAACTCAACAGTAACTACGTGAGTAACATTTACTTGATCAATAGTGATTTATCTATTCTAGGCGGAAGTACGACTACGCGAATTTTCGATGAACCTTTATCAGACAGAAAACCCTTATTTGATGCGGCCGACAAGAACAAACGGACTACATTTGTCAGTGATCCTTATAAATCGAAGTATTCCGGTTGGACCGTTACGATGGTGCGATATTTGAACGGCACTCCGACTCCTATGGCCATTGCTGTAGATTTGGATCTAAATGCGATTGAAGAAACCTTGTTTAAGATTAATAAAAAAGAACAAATGAATCTAGCTTTGATTACCACATCGGGTAAAATTATTGCTGGATTTTCGGAAAATAGAGGACCTCTAAGTATTCAAGATCATACGTTTTCAATCGGGGAAATGTCGGCAGAACAAATTCTGGATACGACGGGAACAAGCCTACAACTCCATACCAAAGATGGCTTACCGGTCTCCATTCTGAAGAAACCGACGGAGAAATTCAATTGGTTCCTCATCTCGATGAATGATGAATCTCGCATGGAAGCTGCGTTGTCCAGATTGGAAAACTATTATCTTGGACTTCTCGTTGCAGGCTTGCTGCTAAGTTTGTTCATTTCCTTCTTTATTGCCAAATATATAAGGAATCCGCTTTATGCACTCAAAACAAAAATGAAGCGGGTAGAGCAAGGCGATTTGACAACGACAGTTACCATTAACCGAAACGATGAATTCGGTGACCTTTCCCTAGCCTTCGACCGTATGCTGCAGCAAATTGTGGAACTGATACGGCGAGCAGAGCTTCATAATGAACTGGAGCGGAAACTGGAAATCCAAGTGCTGCAATCTCAAATCAACCCTCATTTTCTCTATAATACGCTTGGATCAATCAGCAATGTCATACGTCTCGGACAAATAGAGAAAGTAGATGTGGTCATCGGGTCTCTCATTGCCATATTGGAATACGGGATCGCCGACGCTTCGGAGAAGGTTTCACTACGTCAGGAATTGCGCAATGTATCGGACTATATCGCGATCCAGAACATCCGTTATAATAGGCACTTCCACTTGATTGAGCATATCGAAGAGGGACTAATGGATTTTCCGGTTTTTCGTATGCTGCTGCAGCCCATTGTGGAAAATAGTATCTTCCATGGCTATAACGGAGGTGGAATCGAAGGCTCGATTACGATTCATGCGTACAGGAAGGGCGGCTTTGTCATGATCGAAGTCATTGATCAAGGCGAAGGCATTCCAGCGGATCGCATACAGCATATTTTAATCGCAGACCCGAGTGCTCAGGAAGTAAAAAGGAAAAGAATCGGGTTAAACAATATTCATGGTCGAATAAGACTTCACTATGGGGAGCAGTTCGGGCTCCAAATTATAAGCACGCCTCAGGAGATGACATGTGTTCGCGCTGTATTCCCTGTAGGTTCGTTTAAAGGAGATGTATTACGGTGAGAGACTACACCTGCTTCATTGTTGACGATGAAGATCTAATCATTCAACGCTTGGAATTATATTTTAGCGAGCTCTCCCATAAGGAAACGCGATTCCATTTAGTCGGGAAAGCGAATAATGGGCTGAAGGGGATCGAGGAGATTTTAAAGCTCAAACCGGACATCGTCATCTCCGATATTGTTATGCCGCGAATGGATGGGATTGCTATGATTGAGCAGTTAAAGCTGGAGCTGCCGCATACCCAATTCATTCTACTGACCGCCTATTCGACGTTTGAATATGCACAGCGAGCTATCCATGCCAACGTAATGGAGTATATTGTTAAGGTTCCCTTGAATGAAGCAGATTTGGATCGAGCACTGGGTAAGGCAGCCGGAATTTTGGATGAGGTTAAGAAAAAAGAAGAGGAATTTCAATCTTTAAACGTATCCGTTCTTGAAAATAAATACAGGGTTCGCAAGCAATTTTTTAATGAACTGATCAGAGGGGAAATTCCTCCTCATCGGGCGTCGAATTTCGCTAATCGTATGGATTCCCAGTTCTTTCAAGCCAATTATTGCTGCTTTATTGTTGAAATGAATCTGTATGAAAGTTTCCGAAATGAATATTCAGCGGTTGATCAAAACATCTTAAAATATGCGATTACGAATGTTATCGAAGAAACGGTGATGAATAGTGGCAGGGGTGTAGCTACAGATCTATCCGATAATCGTTTTATTGGCTTTCTTTCGTGGGAAAATAATCGCAGTGAAATGGATACGGAATTTGCTTGCCAGGAATTAGGAAGTCAGATCGTCACTCATTTGCAGCAGTATTTGAATCAAAGAGTATCCGTAGCTTTTGGCGGTCCGCATCGAGGTTGGGAATCCATCAAACAAGCTTACACGGAAGCTCAAAATGTGAGTGAGGATTTCTATTATCATGCAGAAAAAGTAGTCAAAACACCCGCGCATCGGTTCCATTACCGGAATGACAAAAGAGAGGAATTCCAGCAGAAATTGGCTGATTTTCTTGTAGGAGTGCAAAGACAAGTTTCCAAGGAAGAGTTGGAAAAAGAATTTGCTGAGTTAAACCAATATGCTTCTGATCATAAAATTCATAGGTCCATCATGGCACCTATGCTTCGAGACTTGTACAGAGACATTATTATGAAATTTAAATCAGGGAACACGTCGACGACAGAAATAGCCGAGTTTCCCATCGAATTTATGGCATTTCGGGAGCAACTCGCCTATATTAGCGACTTCACATTCGAATATGTACACGCCGGCCAACTTTTACATCGGGCAGAAATCATGAGAGCCATGCGCTTTATTGAGAAAAATTTGAAGCAGCGTTTAACCTTGGAGGCTATTGCTGAGGATGTGAACTTAGCGCCATCGTATTTTAGCAGCCTATTTAAGAAAACAATGAATGAAGGTGTTATCAGCTATATCAACCGTAAAAAAATCCAATTGGCGCTCGAACTGTTAAATGTTCAGGATTATTCGCTATTGGAATTGTGCGAGGAAGTAGGCATTGTCAATGAAGGGTATTTTTGCAAACTATTTAAAGAATATACGGGTGACACACCTAAGCAATATCGGATCAAAATGACACGCTATGAATCTAAATAAGGTTGCAAAAAAATGTATGAATTTTTCTCGAAATCCTGTAAAAAAACGGGGATCAAAAAGACTACCATGATAGATGTATCTAATCATGGAGGTTATCAAAATGGAGCTTATTAAAGCAGATGTAACCGTCGTAGGCGGAGGTATTGCTGGGCTATGTGCTGCCATTGCTGCCGCTCGTCAAGGGCTGCAAGTGTCACTTATTAATGATCGGCCAGTTCTTGGGGGGAATGCTAGCAGCGAGGTTAGGGTTCATATCAATGGGTCTGCCTACCTTGGCAAAAGTCCATCCTATTATGCACGTGAGGGCGGATTGATAGAAGAGCTCAAATTGAAGATTTTCCACTATAATCCGTTATATAATAAAAAGCTTATGCTTTCGCTTTCGGATACGGTCTTATTGGATATGGTCTATGCTGAGCCTAACATTTCGCTATTTCTGAATACATGCGTGCATGAAACGGGGATGGAAAACGGTAGAATCAAATGGGTAGAGGGCCTTCAATTGGCTTCCGAAAGGAAATTCCGGTTTGAAAGCCGAACCTACATAGATTGCTCCGGAGACGGGGTTGTCGGATTTCAGGCTGGCGCTCTCTTCCGATGGGGGAGAGAAGCGAAGCATGAATACAACGAAAACTTGGCCCCAGAAGTGGCCGACCACTACACCATGGGAGACACGATCCTTTTCCAAGCACGCGACGTAGAATATGCCGTTCCGTACAGGAGGCCGGGCTTTGCGTATGATATTACGAAGCTGCCCTTTTTTGAAAGTATCAGAAAAGGTTTGAACCATCGGGCTTTTCCAAGAAAAATCAACGGACTTGGCGGATTGTGGTGGCTGGAATACGGCGGGCATATGGATGTTATCGCAAATAATGAAGACATCGCATTGGAACTTCGGAAATTGGTTTACGGGATTTGGGATTATATCAAAAATAGCGGCGAATTTGACGATGTGGACAATCTCATCTTGGATTATGTTTGCCCCATTCCGGGAAAACGGGAATCGAGGCGATTTATTGGAAATCACATGTTATCTCAGAACGATCTTACTTCAAAGCCGCATTTCGAAGATGCTGTATCCGTCGGGGGATGGTATATGGATTTACATGCTGCTAAGGGCATCTACGATGAGGGACCCGCTACAGCATGGAATTTCGTGCCTGGCTTGTACAATATTCCGTTTCGAAGTTTATTTTCGCAAAATATACCTAACCTCATGTTCGCAGGTCGCAATATAAGTGCTACCCATGTTGCTTTCGGATCGACAAGAGTAATGGCAACCTGCGGTTGTATGGGGCAGGCGGTCGGAACGGCTGCTTCGCTATGTCTGAAATATGAGGTAGACCCCGCAGACATCGTCGAAGCTCATATGGGGGAGCTGCAGGCGCTGCTGCTTCGAGATGGGCAAACGATTGTAGGGCTTAAAGAAGAATTGGATCCTTACTTCGCTGACGGATTACACATTCGTGCATCGTCTCAACGCAGCTATGAGAATCTTCATCCGACCGAAGCGATTCCCTTGGAACAAGGGGTATGTTTGGTCCTGCCAATTCAGACAACCGTGGCGGAAAGCGTACGGATTAAAGTTAAAAATAGTTCCGAACATTCGGAAACGCTGCATGTGAAGTTGTTTGGCGGGGATCGGAAGGAAAACTATATTCCAACCAGCCAGTTGAAAGACTATAGCTTAGCTATTGCAGCTGGTCATGACGACTGGATTACGTTGGATTTGGGCTTGGAGAAGCCGGCAGACGATAAAATTTATATCGTACTGGAAGGAACGGAGAGCCTTGCCGTATACGGTAATGAAGAGGAACTGACAGGAGCGGTCAGCTTCCATTATAGGCCGGAAGAGCCGTCCAAGCTGAAGAAATGGGGTAAGAGCATCTGCTTTAAGGATCTGCTGCCACACCAGAATATGTATAATCCTGAGAATGTCGTCAACGGCTACTCCAGACCTTATGGTCTGCCGAACGGCTGGATTTCCGAACGTACGGAAGGACAGGAGTGGTTGGAACTCTGCTTTGCAAGTCCTAAAAATCTGGATGAAATTCATCTCGTTTTCAACTCGCAGCTGGATTTGGAGCATTTCGACGATCCGATCGAGCCGCTTATCCAAGATTATGATGTGACCCTGACCTTAGAAGATGGAACCGAGAGGGAAATCAGTATCCGTGGCAATTATCACACGTTGAATAAACATAAGGTGGATGCGAAGGGTGTTACCAAAATCCGGATTCATTTCAGCGCAACTTACGGTTCGCCTTATCATGAAGTGTTTGCTGTAAAATTGTTTGCTCCTAATAACGATAAGTGAGGTCAGGTGAAGTCGCGATGCAGGAATTCTTCCCTCGAAGAGGGTTACCTAATGTTATTCAGAAGTTGGAAAATGGGGAAACGGTGACAATCGTCTATTTTGGTGGCAGTAATACGCGTTCTGCAGGATATAGGGTCATGACGGCGGAATGGCTTCGTGAGCAATATCCTGAGGCGGATATCCGCTGTGAGAATGCAGGCATTGACGGAACTGGATCGGATTTGGGCTGTGCCCGTTTGGAGACGGATGTGCTTCGTCATCAGCCTGATCTCGTGTTTGTTGAGTTTGTCGGTAACGATGGCGGAGTGCCCGAGTCAAAGGCGCGGATCGAAGGGATCGTCCGTCAAATCCGCAAGCGGAGCCGGTTTATCGATATCCTGTTCGTTTATACGCTGAAAGAGCGAGATGTGGTCGGATTTCAGTCCGGGGAATACCAGAAAGGGGCTCTTATGCAAGAGGAAGTAGCCGATTATTATGGTATTCCTTCGATTCATCTGGGGGTAGCGGTCAGTCAATTAGTGACGGAAGGAAAGCTTGTTTTCACTTCAAAGGCAGGAGAGTCCTTTCCTGGGGCTGTTGTTTTTACGCATGATTCGATCCATCCACTAATCCCTGAAGGACACCAGATTTACACGGATACGATCACTCGGTCGTTTGAGAGGATTCGTGAACTTAGGGCTAGTTCGGGACGTGTTGAACATAACCTGCCTCAAGCCACCTTGGTCCCGTCCAATCCGTGGGAGTACGCATCCATGCAGCCGCTGGATGGTCTTGCCCATTTATCGACAGGATGGTCTTACGTGACGCCCGATGATTTTGAGCTGGCCCGTAAGTACGATTGGTTGTTCCCCGGCCTATGGCGGGCAGTCGATCCTGGAGAGGCGATCACGGTGCAGTTCGAAGGCACGCACATCGGGCTGTTCGATATCGGGGGACCTGATTCCGGTAGATTGAAGGTTACGGTGGATGGTGGAGAGCCCTTCCTTGTCGACCGATTCACATCCTACAACGATCACAATCGAAATCAATTTGTTTTCTTGCCAGAGCTTCCGAATGGAAGACATACGGTTCGCTTCGAAATCGATAACGAGAAGACAGACAAAGCGGCTGTGTTTGAGGCATCCGGTAACGAGCGAAGCAGGCAGCATGTCCAGGAGCATCCGGATTGGTATGATCAAACGGTGATCCAGCTTGGGAAGTTGTTGTTGGTGCAGCCGCCCGTATAAGTGCCTCCTTGATAGACCTATCTTGTATCTGGCCATTGAGTGCTCTGATACGAGATAGGCTTCTTTTTTCACTTAAAATCTTATAAGAAATTCTAGAAATCGAAGAAATTTCACGATCAGGTATCATGCTATGCTACAAAAGACGGAGGGGATTACCAAAAGGATACGGTAAATCGCTACGTAACGATCATTCTAACAAAGGGGGGTATTATTGTTTATGTTGAAAGCGCTGTCAATAAATGGAGAGGATGTGAGTTATATGATAAAAAGGAAGCTGCTTTTAATCGTTTTAATGATGACAATGATAGTGCCATTGAATTTATTCGGAGTAAGCCCCGCTAATGCGGAGTCCTTACCGAATAAGACGATCATCATCGATGATGGGAGCATCACGATTGATGGTGTTGTGACACCTGATGCGGATAACATGAATAACGGATACTCGGCTCCGAATTGGACCACAAGTACAGGTGTGAAGGGGTATGATAACTCCAGTTCCAAATATACAAGTACAGTAGGCAGAACCATAACGTGGAATCCACGATTGGACGCAGGGACGGCGAGAATATCATTCTACAAGCTGGATTGGGCGGATAAAGCAGATAGCAATGTAAAAATCGAAATCGTTCATAATGGCACGACGGATGTTCAATTTATAGATTTGAGACCTTCATTCGGGGCGGCTGTGGGTTGGGTTGATTTGGGAGAATACTATTTTTCGGGGATTGGTGAAGAATTCGTTAGATTGACCCGGTCTACCAGCAGCACCAGCACGATACTAACGCGTGCGGACGCGGTTAAGTTCGAAGGGAATATTCAGCAAAAAGAGCCCCATAAGACGATCATTATTGATAATGGAAGCATCACGACGGATGGTGTTGTCACCGTTGATGTGGATAACAAGAATAACGGATACTCAGCTCCTTATTGGAGCACTAGCACGGGGGTAAAGGGTTACAATAATTCCAGTTCCAACTTTACAGATGCTGTGGGAAGAACCATCACCTGGAATCCGCGATTGGAAGCAGGAACGGCGAAAATATCGTTCTACAAGCTGGACTGGGCGGATAAAGCGGATAGTAATGTGAAAATCGAAATTGTTCACAATGGGATTACGGATGTCATGTTTATGGATTTAAGGCCCTCATCAGGTCCATCCGTCGGTTGGGTTGATTTGGGGAACTATTATTTTAGTGGTGATGATACTGAGTTTGTCAGGTTGACACGAACACAACCTACAACTGGAACGATCATTACGCGTGCGGATGCGGTAAAGTTCGAAGGGAACATCCGGCAGCAAGCGCCACCTTTGCCTCCGCTGCGCAGCCGCACATTGGCGAATCTCAATTATACGGAAAAAGGCAGCATTGAAAACGCAAACTATAAGGCGACTTTCTATGAAGCCGCTTGGGATGGCGGCAAGTCCATCGTTCGTGATCTGTTCTACAAGGACACGGGGACAGGGAACTGGGTGCCAATTAATACTGTGCCGGAAAGACTTGAAGAACAATGGGTCTTATTGGATGGGAATGCGGGAAGTCGAACCAATTACTACGATACGATGAACAAACGCTGGATTACATTCGACGGGATCCATTTCCCTGATAGCCATACGGCCGTATTAACCGATTCTTTGCATGGAAGCGATTACGATTTACAAGTAAACTGGTCCTTGGCAGGGGACAAACCTGATGTTTCCTTTGCTTTTACACCTCGCCGGAACGGCAATTATGTGATTGGCTATCAATCTTTCACAACAGAGCTAGTCTCTGGCATCAATGAAGTGTTAAGTGGTTTCAGGTCGCATGCGAAAATGGTAGGATCAGTTGAATCAACTAGCTTGAGGGAGTTAAGTGCTCCGATGAGTCTAGTTGAGAAGAATGATGGAGCTGGGAATGCTATATCGTATGGCATATTTGCACCATCTGAGGAGCTGCCGGTCGAGTTTGAACCGACGGGTGGCGTTTCCCAGCAACGGCTTGGCATGAGTCTTGTCAACAACGAAGGCAGCGTGCAGCCGATCCTTTATGCGCCTCAACTAGGGACTTATTCACAAATGACCGCTGAAAGCACCTATCAGTTTCATATGGGGCTAATCGCTCAGAGAAGCAAACTGTATGAAGCCTACGAGGATATTCTCCGCAGTGAATACGACTATTCGGCATACCGGGAAAATGTCGCGGATCAGTCACTTACTGACGCGATGTTTAATATGATCGATCTGCTCAAGATCGAACCGCAGGGGGATGACTCTGTTAATTATGTCCCATCACCAAGCGGGTGGTGGAACCGGGCCAAGGGCTTCATTGATATCGAGAACGAGGACAGCGTTCGAACAACATCGAATGCGGCTCTTCTGGGGGCTTATTATTTGACTGGGGACGACCAGCTTTACAATACGAGGGCGTTGCCGTTAATTCAGTACGGGGTATCGCGAAATGGTATCGGTTGGTCGCCAACACAAAAGCCCGTATACAGCGTACCCTCGTTATGGAAAATGGCAACCTTGCCATTCGACGTTTCAAGCGTTGCCGCTGTCAATCAATTGCTGGGTACTTCGGCAGGCATTGGGGCGCTAGGGCAGGAAGAGTATCTTGTGCGAGATCCGGATCAGAAAGATCGGGGACCTGTTATTCAGCCCCTTATGATGTATCGTATGACGGGTGATGCGCAGTATTTACAGGATGCCAAGGATGCAGCCGACAGCTATATCGCTCAAAATATCGATACGCCTGCATCCGTAAACGTGAGTAAAAATGAGTTTATTTATTATTATAGCAAGCTGTGGATGGAGATCTTGGAGCTGTACGAGGAAACGCAAGATCCCAAATACTTGAATGCCGCTTACAAGGAAGCCAAACAGTATGCCACCATGTTCGTTGCTCGTCCGGTTCCTGAAGGCACCGTTACGATTCCACAGCCGGAGACGTATAATTACGCGGAATCGTTCCATTGGCCGGAAAGTGGTAAATACGCATATCCTAGGAGCAAGCTCCCTGAAGATGTAGCCGGGGGCGTACAAGCGGAAAGTTGGCTCGTTTCACCCAATGGGTTGACGTTTGAAGCGGGAAGTACAACCGGTTATTATCGGATGAATGCGCAGGAGGCGCCATTCATGATGAGATTATCGCTCTATACTGGCGATAAATTATTGCAGGATATCGCTCATAATGCGGTCATCGGACGATATTCCAACTATCCAGGGTATTACTATAAGGGCTTCGCCGTTAGTCAACTCCAACCCGATTTTCCTCTGGAAGGTCCAAGCGGGGCAACATCTATCTATTATCACCATATGCCGGCACAGCTCGGGCAAACGATGGATTATTTGATCAGTGAACAATCGCTGAAATCGAATGGAAATATTGCATTCCCTTCCGTATTTGAAACTAATTTCTTATGGTTCAAATATCATCTCTATGGGAATAAGCCAGGACAATTTTACGGTAATTCCAACGTGTGGCTCTGGATGCCCAAGGGGATTATCGAGATCAACCATCCGCAATTGAACTGGATAACGGGAGAAAGCGGAAATAAATTCTACATCAGTTTAAGTAACGAATCGACGGTTGAGGTACAGACTCCAATCGAATTGAATGCGCAAATGATCGGGTTCAACCCAGCACAAGATTATAACGTAACCATCATCCGTGATAACGGGACACCAGAGCAAGCGGTGATGAGTGGCGGAATCATTCAGGCCACGGTTTCGAGCAAGGGAATAACAGCTATCATTGTGGAGGGACTTAACATTGATGTGCCGCTGCATCAAGTTAGAACGGCCGATACATCGGATGCAAGTTATTTCTTCGATGTCCACAGTCCAATCGATGCTGTGAAGGGCATGCTGATCGTCAAGCCCGACCAAACATCTTACGATGCTTATGTGGAGGCAAAAACGACAAAGCCAGCGACGATCCATTACTCCTTGGATGGCGGGGCCACGTACACGACCGTTCCAGATACGATCTATCCGATGGAGTGGTCGATACGGGTAAATGATTTGTCCCAAACTTTCACCTATTATGTGGAATCGGACGGAAAACAGACCCGCAAGCGGACGCTATATCTGCCAGATCACGTAACAGTAACGCCAGTCCAACCAGATTGGCAGGAGGAAGCATCCATAATTGTAGATAATACAGAGGCGGATACAGAAGGTGTCTGGATACGAGATACAACGGCCAATGACTACTACTATGATAACTATGTGTATGCGAAATCAACTACAGGCACAGCAACGAGCACAATTAAATGGCGTCCGGAGCTGCCGGAAAGTGTAACTTACAGCGTGTATTACAAGCTACCGCAAATAACTGCCACAAGCGAAAATTGGGCAACAAATGCTTCTTTTACCGTTTATTATAGCGGGGGCTCCGAGACGGTTACCGTTGATCAGACAACGGCCAATGGGACGTGGGTGTTCCTAGGAGCTTATCCTTTTGCAGCAGGGGATAGTGGGTATGTCGAATTAACCAATAAGGCAAACAAGTCGCGGGTAGTTGCCGATGCCATGATGTGGGTGGACCCTAATAGGGCGCTCCAATTGGAGTCGGTGGTCATCCAGTCGGATAGGGACGAATTACAGATGACGCAAGCTGCTCAACTGAGTGTGACCGGCTATTTGGACAACGGATTGATCGGTGATTTGACCCAGGCAAATGTGCAGTATTTCGTTGATAGAACCGATCTGGCTGCAGTGGACAGTAACGGTTTGGTGACCCTTCAAAACCTAGATGGCGTAACGGATCACATCGAAGTGTGGGCCACGGTAACGATGGACGGAGTGACTTTAACTACACCGCATTTGACCATAGCGATTAGGGATCTGACGGTTATCGTCGACAGTACGAATACGGCTGGGTTATACACGACGGAAGGGTCTTGGAGTCAAAGTAATTTAGCTGGCTACAAAATTGGAGTTAAGTCCCGTTACTCGACTGTTCAAGGATCATCGGCAACATGGAAGGCCCAATTTCCAGAAGGGAGATATGCGGTCTCTATTTACAAGCTTGTCCATACGACGGCAAACGATAATCATGTCAAAGTGGAAGTGAAGCATCAGTCGGTTACCGAGGTCACGTATCTCGATGCGACAGTAGGCTCGTCGGGTTGGGTTAATCTTGGAACGTTCGACTTTTCAGGAGATGGCAGCGAGTATGTTCGTTTAACCAGGGACACTCCGACTACCGTTGATCCGCCCACCCTTCCTGCGGATATGATTTATACGAGGGCTGATGCCGTTAAGTTCGAACGGCAATCCTTCAGTCCGGCATTGCTTGCGAAAGAGGTGCCAGGTAAACCGATACTATCGGATAACAATGTTGTTGCGACAGGCTTGCAGGACGGTAATTACGAGATTACGATGAATATGTGGTGGGGGAATAATGGCTCACTGTATAAGTTGTACGAGAATGGCCAATTGATTCAAACGAAGTCACTGGCCGATGCATCACCAGCAGCCCAGACTTCCATTATTCCTATTCAAGGTAAGCCAAATGGAACCTATGTGTATACATGTGTGTTATCGAATTTGTATGGAACGACTTCATGTGATCCACATACCGTCACTGTGAGTGATGCGAATCCCGGCAAACCTGTGTTGTCCAGCGACAACTGGGATCAAGATGGAAACTATCGCATTACTGCTAATATGTGGTGGGGCACGAACGCAGACCAGTATCGATTATATGAAAATGGCGAACTTATTGAAACGCAATCTTTATCTTCACACACACCAAGTGCCCAATCGGCAATTACACAAATTTCAGGCAAAGCTCCTGGCACTTATCAATATCGCGGTGAGTTTATGAATGGAAGTGGAACAACGGTAAGTGATGTTATACAAATTATTGTAAAGTAACCCTAAGAGCTGAGTGGATGAGAAAGATCCATTCGGCTCTTTTATTTCTTTTGGTCCTCATAGGGCAGTCATTGATTACATTTTTCCGAGCTTTAATGAGTGGGAAGGTGGATGCCCGACGATTTTCTTATACATGTAGTTGAAATAGGTCTGGTCGCAGTATCCGAGTGAATCCGATATTTCTCCGATAGTCATATTCGTCGTCAGAAGCAGCTCCCTTGCGGCGGAGATACGTATCTCATGCATATATGCTACCGGCGTTCGCCCGGTCACTTCCTTGAACACATTCGAAACATAATTCGGGCTTCTGTCGACATGCTTGGCGAGATCGTGTATTCGCAGAGGTTCCCGATGATGCTGAACGATATATTGCTGGAGCCGCAGCGCGAGACTTCGACGCGAGGAGGAGAACGCTTCATTCGTTAATTCTCGCTGTACAAGTCCAAGTATCTCCGTCAATATACCATCGGATATCATCTCGTAAAAAGGCATCTTGCCGATCCACGATTCGTTGAGAACGGAGAATCGCTGCTTGATGTAGTCAAAACCGATCGGACGGTATAGCAAGTAGGGCTCCTTGCTGAACCCGATTAGCTTATCGAGAGGTAAATCACTAAAATGGGCGGAGTACATATGGTGGGGCTCGCTCTCATCGGCTTCCGCAGCACGCCATGTACCTTGGGTCAGGAACAGCCCCTCCCCTTTTGAAATGCATAATGTCCTGTCGCCAATTGTATAGCGTACTTTTCCCTTCACGACGAGCAGCAGAATATGATGACGAGTCGGGCCTAGGTCCACATGCCAATTCGATCCGGCCGGCTGTTGGTCGAATATGATATGTTCGATCTTCATCAGCAACGTCTCCCCTCGGTCGTTTGAAAATCGTAGAATCCTTAAAAAAATTGTATGATTACCAATCGTAACCGCTATCCAAAGAAAATACAATAAGGACAGACGAAGGAAAGGGGTTTGATGTATGAACCAGGAAATGAAATGCATTGATGTCGATGTCCATAACGACCTGAAGAGTCCGCAAGAATTGCTGCCGTATTTGCCAGAGCCATGGAGATCTAGAGTAGCGAGCTCGGGGCTCGGCTTTCCTGGGCACGGATATTGGTCTCCGGTCGGGGTCGTCCGCAAGGATTGCATTCCGCCTTCCGGAGGACCGTCTGCTTCCGATCCGGATTATCTCGTTAAGGATCTTGTCGAGCAGTTTAACATGGATAAAGTGATCCTAACGGGCAACTTGACGAACTCCTCGACGATCCATGATCCGGATTACGCAGCAGTGCTCGTCTCGGCCTACAACGATCATATTGTCGCCGACTGGCTGCCGAAGCACGAATCATTCCGGGGTTCGATCACCATCGCTCCGCAGGATCCGTCGCTCGCTGTGAGGGAGATCGATCGTCTGGCCGATCATCCGGCAATGGTACAAGTTCTCATGGGCAGCGCGCAGCGTGCAGGGCTCGGACAGCGCCAGTTCCATCCGATATACGAAGCAGCCGAGCGGCATGGTCTGCCCATTGCCATTCATCCGGGGGGCGAAGGCGCAGCAGGGATGCCAGCCCCGACGCCAGCAGGTTATCCAACCCGTTACCTGGAGTGGCATACCTGCCTTTCGCAAAATTATATGGCACATCTGACCAGTCTCGTCTGCGAAGGCGTATTCGAGAAATTTCCGAAGCTGAAGTTCGTGATGCTGGAGGGCGGCATCGCTTGGCTTCCGCACCTCATGTGGCGGCTGGATAAAAACTACAAGGCATTGCGTTCCTCGGTGCCATGGCTGAAGCGGCTGCCGAGCGAATATATCAGGGACCACTGCATGTTCTCCACACAGCCGATCGAGGAACCAGATGACCCTAAGCAGCTGATCTCGATCTTCGATATGATCGATGCCGAGAAAATATTGATGTTCTCCAGCGACTATCCACATTGGGACAACGATATGCCGACGGAGATTTTGAAGCGGCTTAGTTCCGAAGCGCGGCAAAAAATATTTTACGATAACGCCAAAGCGTTGTATCGCATATAGGAGGGGGGATGAACAATGGCAATCCATTATGTAGCTGAAGCGGATGATATTTGGGAAGGCAAGAGCAAGATCGTGGATGTCGAGGGCCGGTCTATCGGAATCTACTGCGTAGGAGGCGAATATTACGCGCTGCATAACAGGTGTCCGCATGAAGGCGCTCCGTTGTGCAAAGGTCCGGTTTGCGGAACAACCCTACCGTCCAAGGTATACGAATACGAATTCGGCCGCAATGGCGAGCTGGTGCGTTGTCCTTGGCATGGCTGGGAATTCGAGATCAAGACTGGGAAATCGATCTTCGACGAGAAAGTTCGAACGAGAAGCTATAAGGTTCAAGTCGATAACGGCAAAATCGGGATCATCATTTAGACATTAATGCCGTTATTACGCCAATCCGAAATCGATACTTTTATTAGAATCTTGACAAACCAACCTCTCGCGGGCCGTCTAGCCTTTGGGAGGTTGTTTTTGTCGATATTGCGTCGGCGTGGCCGACCGCTTTCTTGAAGAGCATATAGAAATACCCGGCGCTCAGAAATTCACAGCAGTGATTTTGAGAGGAGAGGACTATATCATTTAACCTAACCAATCACCAGGAAACCAAGACGCTGCTGGTGATTTCTCCTACCCGCATTTCCACGCAAAGACTCCGCTTTGTGGGGTTATTTGGCAGGAGCATGAATCCGGGTCCAGAATTTCTCCAGTTATGTGCAGTATATATAAAGTTTAAGGGGGGGATTGTCGAAAAGGGTGGTGCTATAATGGCGTTACCAATACAAAGAAGGGGGCAATACCCATGAATACTAGCGTGAAGCATTGGATTTCCTCGTTGGGGCTACGAGGCCTTCTGCCAGCAGATGGAATAAAGGAGGTCGGAAGGGATGACTGATTTATCCGTAAAGTCAGACATCACTCCGGCTGTAAGTGTGAGAGCCCTAAACCCCTTTCGACTCTTTTGGAGAAAGTATGGCGCCGCGTACCTCATGCTGCTGATTCCTGTTTGCTGCTTTGTTATTTTTTCCTTATACCCGATTGCTTGGGCGGTTAAATACGTTTTTTATTACTATGATGGAGTTAGGCCGGAGCGGTTTACGGGGCTGGCAAATTTCCGAGGACTGATGGATGATCAAATTTACTGGTCTAGCCTCTGGAAGCAGGCTCTTTTCTCCCTGAAAATCATTCTTGAGCTTCCTCTGGCCTTTATGCTGGCTCTGTTCCTCAGTTCGCAAATGAAAGGAAAAAATGTGTTTCGGGCCATGTTTGTTATGCCTTACATTCTGCCGGCCTCAACGATGGCCTTGGTGGTTTATATCCTGCTGAACCCGTATAACGGGGGGCTTAATCAGCTGCTGCTCGCCTTAAACCTGATCGATCAACCCATTGCCTTCCTGTCAGGCGGGTGGACAGCTTTTGTTAGCGGGATGGTTTTAGACGCCTGGCAGAATTTCGGGATCAATATGCTGCTTTTACTTGTAGGTCTGACCAGCATTCCGAAGGATGTCTATGAAAGCGCTGATATCGACGGAGCTACGGGGTGGACCAGGGTGCGTTATATCTCCCTTCCAATGATGGGGCGGATTCTGCAGATGATTTTGTTCCTGTCTATTCTAGGGACACTCAAGTCGATGGGCCCCTTTCTCGTCCTTACTGATGGTGGACCGAACTATGCTACCGAGCTGACCTTCTTGTATATTTTTCATCAGTTTTTCGGAGGAGATGCAGGCACCAATTATGGCTACGGGGCAACGGTCGCGGTGTTTACCGCACTTATCCTGGTCGTGATATCGATAGGCTACTTCAAGTTGACTAAGAAAATGGATTATCATAATTAAGGAGGACAGCAAAGTGAAACATCTGTTAAAGTGGTTAAAGTATGTAATTTTGTCTGTCGTCGCCATCCTAACATTGATTCCGGTGCTTTACGTCTTGTTTTATTCCTTCAAATCCAATCAGGAACTGATTACAGGTGGCGGCTTGCTACCTCGGAAGTGGATATTCTCCAACTATTCGGAGGTATGGGAAGAGCTGAATTTCTCCCTGTATTTCTATAACTCGGTGGTTTTTGCTACGGTTAGCTCTGGGCTGAGTGTGTTTATGGGGGCGATGTCTGGGTATGTTTTTGCCAGAACCCAATTCCCTGGAAAACGACTACTCTCTCTGTTGGTTATCGGGGTAATGTTCGTCAGCCTAGGTCCGATGACTTTGTTTCCAAAGTTCAAGCTCGCCGTGGATTGGGGATTGACGAACAGTATTTTTACGATCCCACTTGCTGCCTTGTATGGTTTGGGGGCTAGTGTTTTCCTGTACGAAGGCTTCGTTAAATCGCTCGGCAAGGAGATGGATGAGGCGGCAATTGTTGATGGGGCATCCTATTTCAAGCGTTTTTATCGACTGACACTGCCGTTGATGGCTCCGATTACCGCTACTTTTTTCCTGTTGGAATTTATTGCGGAATGGAACACTTATATTTTCCCTTTAGTCATGAGTATCGGTAATCCGGATACCAAAACACTGACTGTAGGTGTGGTTGAACTGCGGAATATGGGTTCTGGAGCAGCAGCCTGGAACTTGTTGCTGGCGGGCTCGATGATTTCGGTTATTCCCGTACTTGTCGTATTTATTGTTTTAAACCGGCAAATTGTAGGTGGACTTGCGCAAGGTGCTGTGAAGGGTTGACAGATCGGAGGATGCAGCATGTATAAAGTGTTGATTGTGGATGATGAGCATTTTATTCGGGAAAGACTAGTCACAATTATTCCTTGGGAAGAATACGATCTCGTGGTTGCCAGTGTAGCAGAGGATGGAGAGAGTGCCCTGGAGAAAATCCGGGCCGTTTCTCCGGATATTGTCATTACGGACATCAGAATGCCGGACATGACAGGACTAGAGATGATAGCCCGGGCTGAGGCCTATCGGCCGAACACCCAGTTTATCATTCTCAGTGCTTACAGTGAATTCGATTATGCCCGCAGGGCACTCCAGTTGGGTGTAACGGATTATCTTCTCAAGCCGACGAAGCCTGAAGAATTACTGCAGGTTCTTCTTAAGCAGGTGGATAGGCTGGAGCAACTCAAGGTGCTAAGAGAACGTGACCGCCGCAATCGCTATTATGAGGAATCCATCCGCTCCCAGTATATTCAAGAGCTCATATTAGGAGATCAGCCTGGCTATGAGTGGAAAGAGGAGTGTGTTCAGGTAGGGCTGAAATGGCTGCTAGATGGCGAGTTGAGACTGCACCTGATTACGTTGGATGGGGCTGATCAACACGGTCATATAGAGACTGCTAAGATTGACCAGTTTGCCGTGCAGAATGTCATGTTCGAGCTTATTGCCGAATACGAGGCTGTTTGCCCGATTCGCCTTTCCTTCGGTAAATGGCTGCTGGTTACGGGAGGCATCAGCTCCCAAGAGGAGCTCCTCGTCTTTGCCTGGCGATTATACGATTGTATAGACCGATTCACCAAAAAGAAAGTACACATTATGATTTCAGAGCCTGGACAAAGTCCGCTCCAACTGTCGAGATTATTTTGGGAAACAGAGAAAATGATGGAATATATGGGAGCGAATCCGGAGGAGCCGGTTCGCTTTCTTTTGCCGTCTCGAGACGAGATGGCCTATGTGCAATGGACGAAGCCTATGGCGGAGCTCATCGGGTGGATGCTGCAGGGGGATACAGACCGAGTGATAGAGTGGCTCAACCAACTGGCTCCTGCTTTTGTGGAATGGGATCTTAATGCGGCTCAGCGTTGGTGCTTTGAATGGCTGTCCACGATCCGGGAGCATGCTGGGGCCCAGGATGAAGGACTTTTGCCGAGTACAGATGACTTAAGGATGCGCATCTCCGGTCATTTGAAAATCAAGGAACTTCTGTATTTCTTTACCCATGAGATCCATCATTTGCTCCGTCAGCGGCATGGCAAAGGCCTTCATCGGTTGATTCGTCTTGCCCTGGAGCGGATTGGCAGGGAATACGAACAGGATCTCCAATTGACCACCATTGCCGAGGATTTAGGCCTTTCCCCGGTTTACTTAAGTGAGCTGTTCAAGCAGCAAACGGGAGTCACCTTCCGTGTACATCTGCTTCGGGCCCGCATGGGCGCAGCCATTAGGCTGCTGAAAGATCCCACGCTTAAGGTTTATGAGGTGTCCTATAAAGTCGGGTACAACAAGGTAGAGCATTTTGTGAAGTTGTTCAAAAGGGAATATGGCATGACACCCTCGGAGTATCGGGGGGCTCTAGTATGAAGAAACGCCGCCAGCCTTTCCGTCGGTTTCACCAAAAGCTGTTCTTGCTTATGATCGCATTGGCGCTCCTCCCACTTTTGGTTGTCGGCCTTGTTAATATCCTTGTGACCTCCAATTTATTTACCCGGCAATTGGAAGAAAGCGCGGACTTGATCCTGTCCCGCACAGCTGCCCCTCTAGGGCAGCTATATCAGGAATTCCAAACAGCAGAGGGGCTGTTTCTTCAGGATGAAGAGCTGATGCAAGCTTTTGCAAATCCGCAAGCTCCTATTCTCAGGCAGGTAGAGGTGGCCAACCGGCTATCACAGTACCTGACCAATATCAAGTATATTAACGCGGACTTTCGCGTTTCCTTTCTCTTGCCTCGAAATCACTATCTTTCCAGCTACGGCCTTCCTGTAAAAAATGATCCCGCACGTATTGAGAGCTTTTCCCTGGATAAACGAACACTTGAACACGTTTACTGGCTGTCTGACGATAAAACAGCGGGGGAATTCACCTGGGTCGTTCCTTTAGGAAGTGTTGCCGCTCAGCAATTGCACGGTTGTCTGCTGATTACCATCCCGTACAGCTCCATGAGCGCAATGCTGGAGGGGCCGCAGCATCTTGGCCAAAGCCAATATCTTATTGTTGATGCCGGGAATGGAAGATTAATCCGTTCTCCGGGAACGGTGGAGAATGCGGCTCTCCAGTCGAGAATCCTTCATCTTCCTGAAGAGAAGAGTATGGACAAGTCGGAATACAGCTTTACAGAAGGGGACAGTTATTTTTCCATACGAACGATTGGGGCGGAATGGATGCTGCTCGGCATTGTACCACGGCATCAAGTGCTGCTGCCGCTCTATAAGGTATATCAATGGACCATCGGCCTGGTGGGGCTATTGCTGTTGGGTATGACGCTGCTCTCCATCAGGCTGGCACGGAATTTCTCCCGGCCGATTGAACGGTTGGCCTCGCTGGTTGTCCGAAAGAAAAGCGAGGGGGCCAACATGCACATCCCGCCTTTGGTGCGGGCGGATGAAATCGGCGTCCTCTATGACGGGATTCGTGAACTGTTAATGGAAATCCGTCAGGAGCAGGTGCTGAAGAAGGAGTACCGACTGAGGCTGTTGCAGTATCAGATTAACCCGCATTTTCTCTACAACAGCCTGGATACCATCCAGTGGAAAGCGCTGGAGCACAAGGATCGGGAGCTCACTAATATGATTGAATATCTAAGCGGCTTTCTTCGAGGAGGCCTGGATCAGATCGATGTCGTGACCGTTGAGCAGGAGCTAAGGCACCTGAATAACTATATTGGCATGCAGCAAATCCGCTACAAGGGGCAGTTTACGATTGCCATCCAGATCCCTGAGGAATTCATGCAGCAGGAGATTGTGAAAATCTCGCTTCAGCCGCTGGTGGAGAACGCCATCATGTACGGAATGAGCCGCCAGGCTGGTGGAAGTCTTATCAAGGTTGAAGGCTGGCGCGTAGCAGAGGATGCTTTTTGCATTAGTGTCTTTGATGATGGACAAATTCTGGACGAGGAGCGGGTACAGCGGCTGCTCAGCGAGCAGGTTCCCGATCCGGACTCCTTTGGCATCCGTAATGTTCATGAGCGGATCCGACTCTATTTTGGTGAAGATAGTGGCCTGCGGATGAAGAAGTTGGAGCAGGGAAAATGCTTTGAGCTGCTGCTTCCCTTTGTGGAAAGGCTTCCATAATCGTGGCTGGTTTGTCAGTAAATACGAGTTTTGAGGGGTTAACTGCGGGTGGATTCCTTTCTATAATGAGGTTGTAATTCAAATCAAGATGAGGGGTTGAAGCAATTGAGTAGAAGTAAATGGGGAAACCGCAGTTTGATTACGATAGCTGCCGTAGCGCTGGCTTTGTCTGCTGGGTGCTCGTCAGGTACAAACAATGGCAAGGTTGCCAGCAGCACCGCGGGGGTAGAGAAAGAAAAGCCTAAGGAAAAAGTGACGATCAAGGTTTGGACCAACACGCGGCATGATCTTGAGGTTCGTGAGGGCTTAATCAAAAAGTTCAATGATACGAATCCTGACAATATCCAGATTGACTATAAGGTTTACTCGGACAACTATAACGAGCAGTTGAAGCTTGCGCTGAATGCGGGTAAACTTCCGGATATTGCTTATTATACGCCCGATTTATCCACTGCGGATTATCCATTGGATTTGAATCCCTTGATCACACCGGAAATTCGCAAACGCTTTGATAAATCCGCTCTTACAGCTCCACCAACCTCGAAGAATGGTGAACTGGATCGTGTCTTTGAAAACGTCACCACTTTTAAATTAGTTTACAATAAGGATTTGTTCAAAGCATCCGGACTTGATCCAGAGAAACCTCCAACGACCTGGCAGGAAATGCAGCAATATGCGAAACAGATAACAGCCAGTGGAGGCGGCAAGAAGTTCGGTCTCGGTCTGCCGATCAAGCAGTCGGCATTCTGGCGGTATTATGTGACTTATCCGGCAGTTGTTTCGGGAGACATTTATGGCAGGGATGGCTGGAATGCCGTAACTGGAAAATATGACTTTTCGCCTTTTGCTAAATATGTGAAGTGGTGGATTGATGTGAATAAGGAAGGCAGCGTCTTTCCTGGCGTAGGCAATTATGACAACGATATGATCCGCGCCCAGTTTTCCGAGGGCAATATCGGCATGCTGTCCGCCGCAACCTGGGATATCGGGGTATTCAACGATCAGTTTCCAGCAAAAATCGACTGGGCCGTGGCAGACTTCCCTACTTGGTCAGGGAAAGTTCTGGGGGGGCCTGGCTACGAGACAGCGGGCGGATTCAGCATCAACAAAAAAACGGAGCATCTTAAAGAAGCAAAGAAGGTATGGGAATTCATGATCTCCGATGAAATGTTTGTGACGCTGGCCAAAAAGGGTCTCGGTTCCTTTACAAACCTTGCCGCTCAGGAAAAATCGATTCAACCAGTGGATCGCAAGGGATCAGCAGGTTTTGTCATCAACGGGAAGTCAACGAATTATCCGGTGGCGCCACTGCTGGATTATTCCGTTTTAAACCCTCCACTTAAAGTAGGCTCAATCGATGTCAAAAAAGCGGCCGTTGTAAATGACGTCATGTCGGAGCTGTTTATCAGGGGCAAGGAGCTTCCGGAAATTGAGAAGGGACTGCAAGAGCTGGGAGATGCGTTCAACAAACTGACGGCTGCCAATGTGGAAGCGAAAACGGTGGATTTAAACAAGTATCTGCAGCCGGATTTCAAGCCGCTGAAGTAACGGCTGATAGTAGGGATTAACGTTACCGGAACTATACTTCGGTGAAAAGCTTATCTTTCGCACCCCCCAGAACACTTTGCATAGCAAACAGCTCTGGGGGGTGTTATCTATCGAGTGCAAGGGGCGGCGATTCAGTCCGTGAAAATAAATATGACATGTTTCTTAGGGGTGTGGAGATGAAAATTACTGGCGTGAATACGTTTGTCGTCGATTGTTACCGGACAAACTTCGTATTCGTCAAGATTTACACAGATGAAGGTATTTCAGGGGTTGGCGAAGCAACGCTGGAGTATAAAGAGAATGCTGTAACTGGGGCAATAGAAGATATAAAACGTTACCTAATCGGTAAAAGCCCGTTTGATATCGAAGCGCACTATCACAATATATATCGTGATGCCTACTGGCGGGGTGGAGCCGTTCTGATGTCTGCGCTTAGTGCAGTGGAAATGGCATTGTGGGACATTAACGGTAAATCACTGGGCGTTCCGGTTCACAGGCTGCTTGGGGGCAAGGTTCACGATAAGGTGAAGGTGTATGCCAATGGATGGTTTGCCGGCGCCACTTGCGTAGAGGATTTTGGTGTAAAAGCCAAGGAAGCGATGGAGCGAGGATTCAAAGGGCTCAAGTGGGATCCGTTCGGCAAAGCGTACATGACCCTCTCGAATGAGGAAATGGATAAGGCTCTCGCATGCATAGGCATTGTGAGAGATGCCGTTGGTTATGACATGGATCTGTTTATTGAAGGGCATGGCCGGTTTAATGTACCTACAGCGATTAAGATCGCTAAGGAGATTGAAGCTTTCAAGCCGGTGTGGTTCGAAGAACCAGTTCCACCAGATAACTTGGATGCCATGGTAGATGTAAGGCGGAAATCTCCGGTGGCTATAGCAGGCGGAGAACGATTGTTTACGCGACAAGGATTCAGCGAGGTGTTCAAGCGAAGAGCGCTGGACTATGTGCAACCGGATATCAGCCATGCCGGCGGCATTATGGAATGCCGCAAAATTGCAGCAATGGCGGAAGCGAACTATATTCCATTCGCCCCGCATAATCCAAGCGGCCCCGTAGCTAACGCAGCTACACTGCAATTGGCCGCATGCACGCCTAACTTTTTCTATCTGGAAATTATGGCAAGTGATGTGCCTTGGCGCAAAGAGATAACGGACGAACAGCTGCATTTCGAGGATGGCTACATGACAATCCCGGATAAACCGGGGTTAGGCATTGAACTGTATGAAGACTCAGCCATTAAATATCCTTTTGTCCCGCACGATTTAAGGCATTATAACGGGCAACTTATTCAAATTCGACCACCGGCTGCCGAGCATTACTTTTAAATCATTTTAGAAACCGAGGTGAGCATCGTTATGTTTGATTTATCTGGCAAAGTGGTCATGGTAACGGGGTCATCGCAAGGTCTCGGACGCGGGATGATCTTAGGAATGGCTGAAGCGGGAGCTAATGTGATTATTAACGCTCTGGAGATCACGGAAAGCGCACTTCAACTTGTTGAGCAGGTCAAGGCGATGGGGCGGGATGCCATTGCGATTCAAGCTAATGTCAGCCAAGAAGAGGATGTCCAGAGATTGTTTCATGTGGCGGTAGAGAAGTATGGACGCCTCGATATATTGGTCAACAATGCCGGCACTTCCAGGGCGGAAACGATAGGCGAAACGTCGCTGCATAGTTGGAATGAAATCATCAACAACAACTTGACGAGCACCTTTTTATGCTCGAAGTATGCCATGGACATCATGATGCCGCAAAAAAGCGGAAGGATTATTTCGATCAGTTCGGTCGTTGGACATCAGGGTGCCTTGTATGGCCATGTTCACTACGCTGCTAGTAAAAGCGGACAGATCGGCTTCACAAAAACGCTCGCTCGCACGGCCGCTCCTTATGGCATTACCGTTAACGCGATCGCTCCGGGCATCATCGAAACCGAATTATTGCTTCAAACGCATGGGGATGAGAAGGTAAAGAGTTTAACGGAATCCGTCCCCTTAGGCTTAGGGAAGCTTGAAGACGTTGCGGCTGCGGCGGTATTCCTAGCCAGCGATGAGGCTAGGTACATTACCGGAATTATTCTGGATGTGAACGGCGGTCTTTATTTACGATAAGGAAAGGACAGATTGGGAAAATGACTTTTTCACTTAAGGCAGGACAATTACAGTTTGCTGTAGATCCGCAGGGACGATCCGTACGATGGTCGGCGGAGGGACTTCTATTACAAGAGAGTGCAGGAGCGGATTTCTGGAGAATTCAACTGGATGACGGCGAATTTCGCGACATGTCCGTTCGTTCAAGTCTTCAGAGCGGGACGGTAACCGAAATTGAGGGTGGATTGGCTGTCCAATACAATCAGCTCGAAGCAGAGGACGGGAATACCTATCCCGTATTGTTTCGGGTGCAGGTCCTCGTAGAAGGAGAGCAATTGCACTTCTCATACAAGGTAACCAATCAGAGCGAAGTAAGGGTTAATGAGATCAAACTTCCGTTCGTAGATGTATCCGTCGTTGCAGATGAACAGCGTTCTCGCGATGTTCTGTACCGCAGTCAGGGGCATGGACACCGACTTGCAGATCCTTGGACGGCAATTGACAAGGCTCATACTGAATACATGTCCAGTGATGACCATGAGATTTGGCTCGACATGACCTATCCGAGTTTCGGCAGTATGGCTTGGTTCGGTGTGCAGAGCGGTTCGCATTTTATTTATGTAGGAAGGCATGATGACAACTTCACTACGTGTGTGTTGGCCGCAGGAATAGGCCCGCGCAACAGCGATCCGCGTCTCGTTCTAGCCGTTTCTCAGTTTCCTTTGGTGCAAGGAGGAGAAGAAGTTTCCTCCCCGACCTCTGTAGTCGCCTTCGTTCCCGGGGATTGGCGGCAAGGCTCGGCCATTTACCGGCAATGGGCGGACGGTTGGTTTAGTGAACCGCAGAAACCCGATTGGGTACAGAAGCTCCCGGGTTGGCAGCGAATCATTATGAAGCATCAGTTCGGCAAAATTTACTTCCGTTATGAAGATTTACCCCGAGTCTACGAGGAAGGCAAGGCAGTCGGGGTGGAAATGATTCTGCTCTTCGGCTGGTGGAAAGGCGGCTTCGATAACGGTTATCCGGTTTATGAACCTGATCCTGCTCTTGGCGGAGAAGAAGGGTTTAAAGCAGCGATTGCGGAAGTGCAGCGTCGGGGGGGACGTGTTGCGCTTTACACAAATGGTGTATTGATCGATGTAAAATCAGACTATTACAAGGAAACCGGACATCGGATTTGCCGTAAAAATATTGATGGCATGGAGTACAGGGAGCATTATAAATTCAACAATGACGGCATGCTGCTGCGCAATTTTGGCTACAAAAGCTTTGTGTCTGCCTGTCAGGCGACCGATGAATGGAATAAGCATCTTACCCAGATCGGTCTACAAAAACTAAGCTACAACCCGGACTCCATTTTCTACGATCAGATCGCTGGACATTTTCCACATCTCTGTTTCGATGCTTCGCATGATCATGGAAACCGGGGGGATAACGAGACGGTTTATCGGCGGCGCAATTTGCAGCAAATGCGTGAATTATGCACAGGGGATAAAGCTTTCGGCTCTGAATTCGTTGTCGACTGCTATGCGCCTCTCCTGGATTTCCATCATAGTTGCCAATACGCGAGTTTTAAAGACGAAGAGTCGTTCCCTGAGCTTTATCGGCAAACGTTCCCCGAGACGATTATGTCCAATCGCTACATGCATGATGAGAGAAGCGATTTTAAACAGCAGCTTCACTTCGCTTTTGTGTATGGATACCGCTTTGACATTGCTATTTACCGCTCTCGGGCAACAGTGACTGCGGCTCCGGCCTATGCGAGCCACGTTAAGGAACTGATCGCCTTACGCGATCGCTACTCTGAATTTTTCTATCACGGCACTTTTTCACTGGATACTGATATGGAGCTGCCTGAGGGAATCATCAAAACGGAATACGTTCATCATGCGAGAAGACTCTTCGTATTTTGGAATGATACCGCTGAGGAGAAGCAGATTTCTTTCCAAAGCCGAGTGATTCGTTTGGGAGCTAATGAATTCCAATGTGAGATTGTGGAATAAAGTAGTTTGTAAGAGGGGGCAGCAAGGCTGCTCTGTGTTCAAGTCGGCACGGAACAACCTTGTTGTTCTTTTTTGATTGAAAGTGAAACGCTTACATTATTGAATTATATAATGAAGAAAGGGTGGATGCATGATGTATAAAAAGATAATGTCGGGGCTCATTTTATGTACTCTTCTAATTTCGTTGTTACTCCCGCTACCTAAAGGATTTGCCGCCGGAAGTACAGGCGTCCTTCAATTCCAGGATGATTTCAGTGCAGGGATGTCACTGTGGAATGGAATTAACGGGTCATGGGTCGTCGATAACGGCGCACTTCGCGTTACATCGTCCAGCTCGAACAATATTGAGATGAAAGGGACGAATTCGGTTTGGCAGGATCAAATCGTTGATTTTAGGCTGAAAATCTTGGAAACGCCAGGAGGTGGATTTACAAGAGTATATACGAGGTATAGTAGCAATACCAGCAATTTGAGCTTGATGATCCGGCCTATCGGGTTAAGTTATACCATTAATGGGTCTAGCGAGGTGTCCCTTTCCGGCTATAAATTTACCGTTGGCAGTAACTACGACATCAAGATGAATATATCGGGAAGCACGGCAACCGTATATGCAAAAACTGAATCGGAAACCAATTATACAAGTGTAGGAACGATTACGGGTGTACCCGTTCAAAGCGGAAAGGTCAGATTTTCAACCTTCAACGATAAAGTGCAGCTCGACAATGTAAGCGTTGTCAATTTGCGTGATTCGGCTTTTATGGCTAACGGAAACATATTGTCTTCTTTGAACGTGGGAAGTCAATCCAATTTGCAATTAATAAATGCGACTGGAAATTCGGTTATATGGACTTCTGGCGACGCGGGGAAGGCAACTGTTGATGGAAACGGTGTGGTTACCGGGTTAACCAGAGGACTAGTTACGATTACTGCCGCTACGGCAGACAATTTGTCGCAAGTGAAATTCGATATCTATGTGAAAGATCCGGTGGATTCCATAGGGGTATTGCAGTTCCAGGACGATTTCAGCAATGGTATGAATCTATGGAATCCTGTACAGGGCACTTGGATGGTTGATAATTCCCGATTATCTTCGACAACAACCGCTTCCTCTCTGATTGAACTCAAAGGGGCGAATGCACAATGGAGAAATCAGACGATTTTGATGCGGTTTAATCGTGGAGACAATTTGGCCGGAAACTTCATTTCCATTAAGCTTAGATATGTGAGCGAATCCGATTACACACGGCTGCTGATCAGGGGGACCGGATTAAGCTATATTAAAGCAGGTGGTACAGAGCAGTCCTTTTATTCCGCAGCATTTAATCAAGGGATAGATTACGATATCAAACTGGCTGCTTTGGACGATTCGGTTCAAGTATATGTAAAAAGCGCAGCGGATGCTGATTATACATTTGCGGGAGCCATTTCCAACGTTGCGTATTCATTTGGCAAGGTGCAGTTGACTACTTACAATTTAAAGGCGTCTATTGATGATATTAAAATTTGGAACCATGAAAGCTCGAAGTTAGTCATGGGCACCAAGCTGGCCGCTTACGCCAGAGGAAATAGCGCGCCTATTCCGATCACCAATAAAACTGGCAAGAATGTCGTATTGAGCTCAAGCAACCATGCTGTAGCAACAGTCGATCAAACTGGTGTTGTCACAGCCGTCGCAAAGGGGCAGGCTACTATTACCGCTGCAACGTATGACGGTTCTTATCAAGATAAGAGTGACGTTGTCGTCTATGTCCGGCCAACAGGCGTTTCCCTAAATAAGGCAAGTACTTCGCTATATGTAGGGGAATCCGAGGAACTCACAGCGACGATCGCTCCAACTGATGCCGATAACTTGTTCACCGTATGGTCAATCAGCGACCCATCCGTGGCAAGCTTGGTCGGCGGAGCAAGCAAGTCCAAAGCCATCAAAGCGTTGTCCGCCGGGACGACGACGGTTACTGTTACTACGGTAGACGGCAGATTTTCGGCCACAACCCAGGTTACGGTGAATCCTATACCGGGTCCAACCGTTTCATCTGCGGAATTCCAGATCGATACGACTCCGTATGCTTTGTCGCCCTATCTATTAGGGGTGCATAACGAACAAGTTTTAAAAATCGGCAGGGTGACCGATTTTCAACCTGCAAGTCATGATAATCTCGGCATGGAACTCAAGCTACAAAACGTGCGTGGTCCGGATGGAACAGGTGCTGATTTCTACATGTACAACGAAGGTACCCTTATTAATTCGAAGGATCCGCGTTATCAGCAATTTTACGGAAATAAAACGATCGGGGCTATTGAAAATGTAAGCTTAAAGCCGGGTTTTCCTGGGCTATCCCTTGCGAATTCGTACCATCTGGCCAATACTTTGGGTGTGCCGTACGTATATGACTTGAACGTCATCTCACAGTCGGTAGATGAAATTATGACTCAAATTCGGCAGATGAAGCAGCTGACAACCCAGCCTATTTATGTGGAAATGGGGAATGAGCTATATTCCATTTTCTTTGATAAAGCATTTCCATCGGTAAACGAGTACATTGCAAAATGCAAATTGATTTATCAGGGCATCAAAAACATCGACCCAACCATAAAAGTTGGTATTGTCGCGGTCGCGAAAGACCTTGAAGACAGGATCGCGGCTGACCCCAATAATCAGCCAGATCCTAATGTCGACTGGGGAGCAACGCAAGGGGGGCGGGTTGCTGCTTGGAACCAGAGCCTGGCGCAAGATACCAGTTTCTACGATGCGATCATCGTCCATGTGTATTCCCCTATTCCTTATCTGAATGATTTGACGAACAGCAAGATGATGGACTATTTGTATACGTATAACCAAAGCGCATTAGAAGGGCTAATCATTCAAAAAAATCAATTCCCGGGCAAGGAAATGTGGGTAACGGAATGGTCCTCGCTTCCGACGGTTATTTTCGGAGAGACGGACTTAAACGAGAAGGCACGCAAACAGTTCATGAAAACACCAGGATTTGCGATCCACAGTATGGAACGGGTGCTGCAAATGATCGAGTCAGGCGCAGTGACGATTACCGACGTGCACGCGATGGTGGATACTCAGGGGTTTGGAATCGTGCAGCAGGCATCGAATGGCGATCTCGTCAAATTACCGAATTTTCATGTATTTAAAGCATTGGGTGATTTGCTTGACGCAAACAGCAGTTTCTACAAGATCAATCTCGCACAGGGCAATGTTCAAAATGAAAAACTTCGCTTTATAGCAACGAATGTATATTATAATGTCGCGGATGTTGGCGCATGGGGATTCGGCGATGCAAGCGGCATTAAGAAGGTCGTATTTGCCAACCGCACGATGAACCCAGTTAACGTATCCGTACCAGGAGCGGCGCTCAAGACGAATTGGATATACGGGGGAGAAAATCCTTTGCCGGATTACCTCACCAATCCGAATGCGAGCTGGCTGGACGCTCCTCAGGTCAATCCGTTGCCAGAGGCACCTGTCTCAAGTTTTGCCGGACAGATCCAATTGAAGCCTTATTCGATGACGATCGTAGACATTGCAGACATGACAGTGCCAACTGCATCGGTCGCATATAGCAGCACAACACCGACCAATGATATTGTAGTAGCGTCCATTACGCCAAGCGAACATGTAACGATCACGAACAACGGGGGGGCAAACTGCTACTCGTTCCTCATGAACGGCAGCTTTACTTTTGAATTTGTTGATGATGCAGGCAATCAGGGTACTGCGACCGCAACCGTAAACAACATGATTACGAAAAGCCAAGGAGTGCCGGGAAAACCTGATCTGTCTAATGACAATGGATTTGATACTGGCATTCAAGATGGCAACTACAGGGTGAAAATGGATATGTGGTGGGGAGATAACGGTAGAATCTATAAGCTATATGAAAATGATGTGCTCATCGAGACCCAAATTCTTGTGGATAATTCACCGAGTGCCCAATCTACCGTAACGTCAGTTACCTACAAGATGAATGGGACCTATCGCTACTACGCTGAACTCACCAATACTTTTGGCACAACGAGAAGTGACATTATGACCGTTATCGTTACTCAGGCAACACCGGCTAAACCGGTCCTTTCCAATGACAACTGGGATGGCGAAGGGAATTTCAAAGCCACCATGAATATGTGGTGGGGCACGAATGGAACGACCTATCATTTATACGAAAACGATATTCTTATCGATACGCAAACACTTTTGGATAAAACACCCACTGTTCAATCAGCAGTAACGACCATAGCAAATAGAGCAATAGGCACCTATGAGTATCGAGCTGAGCTAGTTAACTATGCGGGAGCAAAATCTAGCGATAAGATGATTGTAAAAGTAACGAAGTAGAAAGCTTTAGAAAAGAAACTCTAGAAGCGGAGAACGCGTAACATACGCGGCTCCGTTTTTTTATCATGCCGGGCGTTTCATCGAGCACCCTCAAGAGTTGACTTTGGCTGTTAGAACCCATATTGTGGAATCGGAACGGTTCTTCTTTTGTTTGAGAATATTGTTGATCGAGGGAAAATGAACGATTGTTCTACCTTACCTTTCAGTTGTACAGTTGGATCGCAGGAGAATTGTAGTTCTCCTGTTAAACTACAATATTCGAGTTCAACTTTAGGGGAGAGATAAGATTTGTCTAAACATTGGCAAGCACGTTGGATAACGGATACCCCGTTTAAATCGATGGAACCATTGGATTTATTTCATAAAGAGATGGATGCAGCTGAATCAGAGGCGCATCTCGAGGATTTGCAGCATCATCATTGGTTTGTAAGGACCACATTTAATCTGGCATCTATTGATCTTGAAAGCGTTTCATTATATATGGACATCACAGCGGACGATTACTACAAGTTGTATCTGAACGGCCGTTTTGTTGCTCAGGGACCGGCTCAGAATGAAGCAGGCCACTACTATTACAATCGGGTCGAGGTTGGTTCCTTTCTCCAAGCGGGGAACAATGTCATCGCTGTCCACGTGTATTACCAAGGGCTAGTTAATCGGGCATATAACAGCGGCGATTATAGGCAGGGGCATATCGCAGAGCTGACAACGGGCGACCGTGTTCTCGTGAAAACCGATGAGACTTGGCGAGCTAAACGGGCAGAAGAATACGTGAAAGGGGAGGCATTTGGTTATTCCACTCAATTTGTAGAACATATCGATGCCCGAAAGTCTGAGAAAGGCTGGAAGGATCTTTCCTTTGATGATTCCGCTTGGCTTCCCGTCCACACGAACGATCAAGCGGACTATACGCTCATGGAGCAGCCGACACCTGTTTTATCGGTTTATGAGAAGAAGCCGTATCGCGTAGAAAGAAGGGCTCCCGGTCATTACTGGATTGATTTCGGCGAAGAAATCACGGGGCAATTTACCATGGAGGCGGAAGGGGAAGCAGGCGCAGAAATCGAAATCCGCTGCGGGGAAGAACTGGAAGCGGACGAACAAGCGGTCAGATTTAACATGCGCTGCAACTGTACGTATCAAGAGCAATGGACGCTATCCGGGGATTGCGATAGACTGGACTTTTACGATTACAAAGGTTTTCGATACGTGGAAGTGTTCGGCCCCGAACAAGCGATTCGCCCTGATTCGTTTCAAGCGATCGTCAGACACTATCCCTTTAATGAAGAAAGCTGCCGTTTTCAAAGTTCGGATGACTTGATGAACCGAATTTTTCAAATATGTAAAAACGGAGTTAAATACGGTTCCCAAGAAAACTTTGTAGACTGTCCAACCCGTGAGAAAGGACAATACTTAGGCGATAACACAGTGATCGGGCATGCTCACATGCTCCTCAGCGGTGATCTGCGATTGTACAAGAAAGCAATTGAGCAATTTGCACTTAGTTCCTCTACGTGCCCAGGTCTCATGTCAGTAGTTCCAGGGAATTTTATGCAGGAGATTGCTGACTTTTCACTTCAATGGCCCCTACAGCTGCTGGAATATTATCGTTACAGCGGAGATCTGACCTTTTTGCGGGATATGTATCCTTATGCGGAGCAACTGCTCCGTCATTTTCAAGCCTACGATCGAGGTGACGGATTATTACACGAAATCACCGATAAATGGAATTTGGTTGATTGGCCGAAGGAGCTGCGCGATGAATACGATTTTGAGCTATCGAAGCCGATAGGTCCTGGTTGCCATAACGTGGTTAATGCGTTTTATCTTGGCTGCATCCAAGCTGTGAATGAGATACGTGATTTGCTGGGGATTTCTTACAAGGATGAGCTTCCACGGTTAAAAAGGCGTTTCATCGAAGTTTTTTATGATCCGACCCGCTGTTTATTTACAGATGCGGAGGGAAGCAGACATCACGCGCTGCATGCCAATGTGCTGCCCTTGCTGTTTGATCTGGCTCCGGAGGAATCCGTTCCATCGATTGTGGATCAAATTCGCGAGAAAAGATTTTCGTGCGGCGTGTACTTTTCCTATTTTGTCCTAAAAGCTTTGGCGAGAGTTGGAGAGCATACGTTGATTTACGAGCTTATGAGCTCTGAAGAAGAACATTCTTGGGGAAATATGCTGAAAGAAGGGGCAACAACTTGTTTTGAGGCCTGGGGGAAAGATCAAAAGTGGAATACCAGTCTTTGTCACCCTTGGGCAAGCGCCCCTGTACCCTTGCTGATTGAGGAAATCATCGGACTGAAACCGTCCAAACCGGGGTGGAAGGAGATTTCATTTTCACCAAAAATTCCGGCACACTGGGAGCATTTTACGCTGGAAGTCCGCGTCCCTTCTGGTATGATTCGGCTTGCATACAACCATGGACAGTGGGCCCAGGATTTCCCGCAACAAGTATCGGTGATCAGATACTGACCATAAAAAATATTTGTAAAAAAGGAGACTAAACGATGATGAAGAATATTTCGCTGAACAAGACTTGGTTTCGTCGTCTCCTGTTTTCCTATGTAACGATTTTCCTTTTTATTGTGCCTCTACTTATGTTTATCCTGTTGATGGCATTCAGTGAGCTATCTCGAAAAACCGCGGTCGAATCCAATAAAATTTTCACCAAACAAGTGCTCCAGTCCATTGACAATCAAATGAAGTTGATCGATAACACGATTACGAATGAGATCGCAAGCGATGATGATATGCTATCTGCTTTTTTTAATCCTGCTTTACGCGACGACCGATTTTATTCAGGCTATTTGTCGTCTGTCAAAGTAAAAAGTCTCATGGCAACGATGCCTCTCATCGACTCGATCTATTTATATAGGCTGTCAGACGATACGGTGCAGACACCATACTCCGTTTCCAAGCTAGCTACATTTAATGATAAGCAATTGATTGTAGAAGCTTTGAAGCAATCCGGACTAAATCAGCAATGGACAGAAGTGCGGAAAGGTTACACGGAGCAAGGAGAACCCACCGAATTTGTATCTTTAGTGCGATATGTCCCATTGAATTCTGGTAATGACGGACTAATCGTTGTCAATGTGCAGATTCAAGCGGTTGCCCGTTTCGTTCAAACACTGACGACGGAAAATTCCAATCATCTCAGCCTTTATGACCGCGAGGGGACGCCTATTTATGGTAGTATTCATGGGAACGATTCCCTAATGACGAAGATGCACTCTGATTATTCCGAATGGGCTATTTTCAGCAGTGTGGCGAATGGTAATTTGTTTCGTCTTGTCTCCGCAATATCGAAATATTGGATATTTGTTTGTGCGATTTTCTTTAGTATTGGTGTGATATGGATTGTTGTGGTTACCAGGCGGAACTATAAGCCAGTAGAAACGATCATACAGCGTATCCAATTATTCTCCCAGCAAAAAAGCGCCGAGCTGTTCCGTAAAGGCAATCAAGACGAATTTAAGTTCATCGATACGGCCTTGGTAAATTTGATGGAAAGGTCAAATGCCTATCAGAAGCAGCACGAGGAAGATTTAGTTTTTAAGCGAAAACACTTCTTTTTCGAATGGCTGGATGGGAATCGTCCCTTGAAGGTCGAAGAGTGGCAACAAGAGATGGAGAGCCTCGGAATGCCAAGTAATTTTGACTCGCTATGTGTTAGTGTGCTGGAAATTAATAAATATAGTAAATTCGCAAATCTTTATTCAGATCATGATCAAAATTTGCTTAAATTCGTTTTGTGTAGCGTAGTAAAGGAAATCGCATTTGGCCGAAATGTTACCATATGGACCGAGTGGACGTCCAAAGATCAATTGACTTTGCTGCACTTGGTCCAGAAAGTACCGCCTGAAAGTACGCCCGAGCAGATCGCGAGTGATATAGCCAATGACATGATGCAATGGGTGAAGACCTACCTTGATTTTAATATTACAATGGGCATAGGTTCAGCAGTCGATCGTATTGAACTTGTACATTATGCCTACGTTGAAGCGTTGGAAGCACTTCAATATAAACCAACACTAGGTGAGGATCGTGTGATCTGTTATTGGCAGATTAAACTTGAAAGTAAGCAACAGTCACTCGATCTTCTCGAATATATCCGCGCGATTGCATTTTCATTACGAACGGGGGAAGGAGATTGGCAGGTTAGCTTCGCACAGCTTTTCGATGGTATTCGAGCCGGTCTATATGCGCGTAAGGAATTAGACAACCTAATGAGCTACATGATATTTTTCCTTGATAAGGAGTTTACAGACCTGCCAGCGGGTGTGCAAAAACTGGGAGCAGACGGTTTGAAGGATAAACTGCAAAAGGTAGTAGACGACTGGGACACGGTGGACGAATTACAGGATATGTTAAGAAATGTTCTTACGAAAACAACAGAAGCGATGGCGACGTTGCGTGAGATGAGCAGCAACCATATGCTTATTCGCAAAATTAAATTGTATATGGAGGAACATTATCAGAATCCGGATTTATCATTGCTTCATTTAAGCGAAGTGTTTCATGTACATCTGAAAAGTATTAGTCGTACGTTTAAAGAAGAAATTGGTGAGAATTTTATTGATTATTTGACGCGAATACGTACAGAACATGCGAAAGAACTTCTGGTTCAAACCGAACACTCCATACAAGAGATTACGGTCAGAATCGGATATCTGCATCCGAACACGTTCATTCGATCATTCAAAAAGCTGGTTGGTCAAACACCAGGAGACTTTCGGAAGACTGCTCAAGTGAAATCATAAATAAGAACTTTGTTGATTGATATATTTTTGTTGATGAATAGGATTTGGATGGCCATAGGATCGGATTCACTGGTGAAAAAGCCAGGGATGACGGTTCTTTTTTTATTTGCGAATATTGTTGATCGAGGGAAAATGAACGATTGTTCCAACTTACCTTTCAGTTGTACAGTTGGATCGCAGGCAACTACAAAGAAAGAGGGAACAATATGAAAGCAATAGACCGAAGGGGAATCAACATGAAGAGATTAAGGGAGAATATACCATTGCTCCTGATGTTCATACCCGTCATTTTATTTTACTTAATTTTCAAATACGCACCAATGGCTGGACTGATCATTGCTTTTAAAGATTATAACTTTTTTGATGGCGTATTCCACAGTCCTTGGGTTGGATTTGAACAGTTCCAAAAGCTGTTCAGTGACCCAAATTCTTTAAAAATTATCCGAAACACACTTCTACTTAGCTCTCTAAATATATTCGTGGGATTTCCGTTTCCGATCCTATTAGCTATTCTTTTGAACGAAGCGAGAAAAATGTGGTTCAAGAAGATCGTTCAAACACTTGTATATTTACCTTACTTTTATTCATGGATTATTGTCGGTGGGATCGTCTTTAGTATTTTTGGAATCGAAGGAAGCTGGTTAAGTCATTTGATGACCCTTTTTAAACTTGAACCATTTCCATTCTTATACAATATCAAATCATGGATCACCATCTTTGTTAGTGCAGGAATATGGAAAGATATGGGTTTTAACGCCATCATCTATTTGGCGGCAATGACGACAATCGACCCGTCGTTGTACGAATCAGCAAGTATGGATGGTGCTAATAAAGGGAAACAGATTATTCATATTACGATTCCCGGAATTGCGCCAACTATCATTTTGGTCTTTATTCTTTCTATGGGGCGGGTGATGGAAGTCGGATTTGACCCCATTTACGTCTTGAAAAATGCTGCGGTGAACGACGTTTCGGATGTCATCAGCACGTATATTTATCGCGTTGGACTGCAAGGCGCGCAATTTAGCTTAACTACAGCAATGGGCATGTTTGAATCAGTCGTTGCTTTAATTCTACTGCTCTCTGTCAATTGGATTGCACGTCGCTTTCAGCAGGGTCTATTTTAGAAAGGAGGAATCGAGATGCGTGCATCCAATGGAGATAAAATCTTTTACATCATAAATTATATCGTATTAGCCTTAATTGCCTGCACTAGCTTGTTTCCACTTCTTCATTTGATTGCGCTTTCCATTAGTAGTTCATCCGCCATCGAAACTGGGAAAGTAAATCTGTGGCCTATCGGCTTCTCCTGGGAAACGTTTAACGTTTTGATCAAGGGAACACCGCTCATCCGATCTTTCAGCAACAGTGCTTTGATCACGTTCGTAGGTGTTACGTTAAGTTTGGTCACCACGATTATGGCTGCATATCCCTTATCACGTCCCAATTTTTATGCACGACGCTTCTTTACGCTTTCGATGATCTTCACGATGATCTTTACGGGAGGAATTATCCCTACTTTCCTGGTCATCCAAAATTTAGGATTGGTTAACTCCTATTGGGCGCTATGGTTACCGGGTTTAGTAAGTACCTATAACATGTTGCTTCTACGCACGTACTTCGAGAACATCCCGTCTGAAATTGACGATGCGGCACGAATGGATGGTTGCAGCGAAGTACGGCTTCTACTTCAAGTTGTATTGCCCATTTCTATGCCTGTTCTCGCGACATTAACGCTTTTCTATGGTGTTGCGTACTGGAATATTTTTATGAGTATGCTGATTTACATCAACGATACCGATAAGCACAACTTAACCGTTCTCGTACAACAAATGATTCAAAGCCAAAGCGTGCTGCAGCAAACCATGATGGTGCAGCCTGACGACCAGGTTCATGTGGTGGAAGAAGGCATTAAAGCTGCAGGCGTGATCGTCATGATTACCCCGATGCTGGTGGTATATCCATTTTTGCAAAAATACTTTGTCAAAGGTGTCATGCTTGGTTCCGTGAAAGGCTAATGTAGGCAAAATGAATGCGTTAAGGAGGTGGTGCTGCAAAGGAGAATCTGGTTCTCAAAGATCCGATGAGGTAAGCTTAGGCAAACAAATAATGAATTCAAAAGGGGTTATCAAACATGAGAAAATGGTTTGCGACATCACTAACGATGGCATTATCCACTTCAATGGTTCTAACGGCATGCAGTACGAAATCTACCGAATTGCCGAGTTCCTCTACTAATTCAACAACGCCAACTGCATCAACAGCGCCAGCTGCATCAACGGCGCCAGTTAAGAAAGGGGATATATCCGTATCGGTTTATGATCGTGGAAATATTCCTGCTGCAGAAGGGACATTGGAAGATAATCGTTGGACAAAATTCATAAACGAGAATGGCCCTGCGAATGTCAAATATGTGCCAATTCCGCGCAACGATTCCGCACAAAAATTCAATGTACTGTTTGCATCGGGTTCGGCGCCTGACATTATTAACGAGTTTGATCCGAATATACTGAACCCGCTCATCGATCAGAAGCAGCTTATGCCGCTAAACGACCTGATCGAGAAGAACAGCGTTGAATATAAGAAGATTCTTCAGGATTATCCCGCATTGAAGAAAGTCGGGACCAGTCCTGACGGGAAAATGTACAAAGTTGGACGGGTGCTGGAGTCATTTCCAAGTTATGCGGTCTTCGTCCGTGAAGATTGGTTGAAAAAATTAAAACTCGACGTACCGAAAACGACCGAGGAGCTGTATAAAGTAGCCAAAGCGTTTGCGGAGCAAGACCCTGACGGTAACGGAAAGAATGACACATACGGAATGGCATTGAGTTATCGTTCGGAGTATGCAATCGATATGATGTTCGGAAATCCTGTGGAGCAATACGGTCTTGTGAACGATCAACCGACCCGTGCATTTGAAAATGCGAAATTGGCGACAGAGTTCAAAAAGCGCTTGTTTGATGAGGGACTAATCGATAAAGACTTTGTGAATGACAAAAATGGGGCAAAAGCCAAACAAGACTTTTTGAATGGCAAACTGGGCATTTATCCAACTTTTGTAGGAAGTTGGTTTGATTCGACAGTAACGGATATACAAACCTTGAAGAAGGCTGTCCCAGATGCCAGTGTCATCCCTATCGCACTGCCAAAAAGTCCAGTTGGCGAATTTATTCCGGATGTACAAAGTCCAGTGCAAATGACAACTGCGATTAATGCAAAGACGAAAGATCCAGTTGCAGCGATCAAATATCTCGACTTTATGAATCGTGTCTCGACGGGTACCAGCATCCTATTCGGATTGGAAGGTACGCATTATAAGAAGGATGTAAACGGATGTCCGCAAATCATCGATCCTAATAAAACGAAAGCAGAAATTAGCTGGGCGGGCGACTATGCGCAATCCTATTCCCGTTTGCTGCTAGGCAAGTGTTCGTTCTTCCAAAATCAATTCAATCCCGACATTCCAGAACAAAAAGCAGGACTGGATATGTTCAACAAAGCTGAGTCCTTATATCTCGATTCGACTAAAAAATATCGTTTCATCACCTTGCAAGAGCTGATACCGTCTTTCCCCAAAGATATGCAAACGTCATTTAACACTGTCAAAAAGCAAATTACCGATACGTGGTTGAAATCAGTCTTGAGCGGGGATAAATACTCGGTTGAACAAGCCTACAAGGACGTTCAGACTTCATGGGATAAAGCGGGCGGCAAACAAATGGATGACTTCATAATTGAGTGGTATAAAACCAATAAGGACAGCAGTTTCATGATGAAAGATTTATGGGAGACCGTGGCCAAACAAGCGCAAATGAAGAAGTAAGCAACGCGTATTTAACAAAGGATGGGGGCCGTTATACGAATCTGCGGTCCTCAGCTTTTCTTTATCCATGCATGAATACGAGGAGGGGGATTATGAGGAAGTTTAAGAAATTTGTTTGTGTCATGGGGCTATTATTTTTTATGGTCATTGGAGCACGTGCCGCACATGCGGCGGTTATACAACAGTTGCCAGTCTCGAACCCAGGATTTGAAACGCTGACCGTAACCAACGGTATCAGCAGTCCGAAAGACTGGAAAACGTGGTGGTGGAGCGGGCCCGTAAATAATCCTTCGATTTCGGCAGCAAGTTATACAGAGGATGAAAAAAGCGGCGGTCAACGCTCTGTATTTATAGACAGTGTCAGCACGGGATATGCCGGGTGGGTATCGAATCCCATAAGGCTTCCTTCAGATATGATGTCGTTTCGAATTTCTGCCAAACTGAAGACATCCCAAGATTATTCTGGAAACAAACCACGCTTTTGGGTTTCGTTCCAGAACAACGGGAGCTTTTTAGGCTCTTACACGACGGATCAGACCGAGGGGGTGTCACTTGGAGATTGGACGGAAGTTTCCTTTACCGTTGATCGAAGTCAATTTCCGGCAGGCACCAACACGCTTGTATTGAATTTGTCGACAACCAGCATTAATTCGGCGACACCAGTAAGCGGTAAAATTTACTACGATGATGTGATGGTGGAAGCGTCGGAAGAACCGATCCCTGTTATTCAGCAACTGCCGGTTTCGAACCCGAGCTTCGAGACATTGACCGTGACGAATGGTGTTAGCAGTCCAAAAGATTGGAAAACGTGGTGGTGGAACGGGTCCACAAACAATCCGCCCGTTTCGGTAGCGAATTATACAGAGAATGAAAAAAGCAGCGGTCTGCGCTCGGTGTTTATAGGCAGTGTCAGCAGTGGATATGCGGGGTGGGTTTCGAGTCCCATAACGCTCCCATCGAATATGACATCGTTTCGAATAACAGCCAAGCTGAAGGCATCGCCAGATTATTCGGGGAATAAACCGCGGTTTTGGGTTTCGTTCCAGAACAATGGGACTTTCTTAGGCTCCTACACGACGGATAAGACGGATGGTTTGTCCCTTGCGGATTGGACGGAAGTGTCGTTTACCGTTGATCGGAGCCAATTTCCGGCCGGGACGAACACGCTTGTGCTGAATTTGACGACTACCAGCATAAATGCTACGACACCGGCAAGCGGAAAACTATACTACGATGATGTGAAAGCGGAAGCGTCGAACCAATCGCTGGGGCCGGTTGTTTTTACGTTGAAAAGCAATAAATTTGCTAGCTGGTGGAATCTGGGGGACCCCGTCGTATATCAATTGAACGCCGGAGCAGTAGCGAGTTCCATTAACACCATTATTGGTAGCGTTTACAATTCTGACAATGAGTTAGTAGTACAAGTGCCTGTATCTAGACAGACATTTCTCGATACAGGCTGGAGCTGGACGCCTCCAGAGCCGGGGTATTACGAAATTGCTTTTTCCTATCAGCAGAACGGTAGTACGGATTTAACGGATCTGCCCGTCAAATATACGTATTCACAGACGGATCTGACTACGTTTGCTCGTGAGCGGTATTCCTTGGTAGTGAGTCAGGGGCTAACAAAACCAGTCTCGCAAAGATGGCCGACGATGGGCTTTAGCTATCAGCTTTCGGAAGGCGAGAATGCTATGAAACTGGCTGATTTAGTGGGATTTCGCTTTGCACGAATTCATGCAGTGCCATGGGGATCGCAGTTCCGCGATACGAGCTGGGCGATTGAACCGTCACGAGGTGTTTATGAGTGGTCGAGATTCGATGACCAAATCAACAAGCTGTCAAGTTACGGCTTTGATATGATTGGAAATCTGTTATACACGCCGCAGTGGGCATCACCGCATCCGGAGCAAACGCAGGCGAATATTAGTGTGCCAGCCTATTCCGCTTATGCTCCTGTGGATATGAAGGACTGGGAAGATTTTGTTCGTGCCGTCGTTACTCGGTACGATAGTCGTATTAAGACGTGGGAGGTATGGAATGAGCCAAACTTGCCGGGGTTGAGCGTTTTTTGGCTGGATTCAACGGAGCGTTTCGTTGAGCTGTTGAAAACTGCGTATCGGACAATTAAAGAGGAGCAGCCGGATTCAGATGTATGGATTGGCGGACTTGCAGGGCGCAACTATTTGTCATTTTATAAAGAGCTGCTCAGCTTGGGCGGAGCTTCCTATTTTGATAAGCTCTCGCTGCATGGTTACCTGCCAGATCCGCGCGAATTCCAGCGTATAGATCAGGCTTTTGGGATCGCATCCAAGCCGTGGGCCGATTCGGAGAGTCATGCGATTCTGGTCAATTCCAATTCAGTAACAGGCACAGTGCCTACGGAATCTGAGATCGCCAAGCGCATGATTGTTGACTTCCTGTCGCAGCTCAAATGGGGAACGCAAAAAATTGCCCTATTTCATATGCTGAATTTATCTGAGATGGAAACTTTATCTTATGCCAAGAGCACAGGAACTGTAACGCACGCATCGGGTTTATTCCGCTCTAAGCCACGAGTGGAGCCGAGACTCGCAGCGTCAGTAGCCCACCATTTTCTCGATCTTGCTGGCCAGTCGCTCGTTTACAAAGGGGAGTATGTTCTCGAGGGAGGACAAAAAGCAGTAGATCTCGACAATGACGGAGCCAGGCTCATAGGGGTGTGGTCTGACGCATCTTCAGAAGCTCCGATCGATTCGCGTCTAGCGGCTGCTTTCACGAGTGAGACTTTCGTTACTGACTGGGAGGGGAAAGTGCTAAGTGCCAATTACCTACTTAGCATACATCCTGGCAAGGTTTATTGGATAAGTAATGCGGATAGCGCAGCATTAGCGCTGCTTCCGATCTCAGAGCCGTTTTTGATCTCGGATTTCGACCGTAATACGAATCAAATCGATGTCCCTGAGTCGAAGGGAACTAGCGGAGAACTGTTCAATCCTGCCACCTTGGAAGTCGCTGACCATGCTGTATGGACTACCGATAATTGGGCGTATAAAGCAGCTGCCCAGTCGACGAAACCAGCGGATTTTGACGCTTCGTTTGCGGCGGGGTATTCAGAAAGCGGGCTAGACCTGATCGTTCGTGTGAAGGATGGGACATTTGTTCAGGATAATCCACTCGGAAGCTACTGGAAAGGTGACAGCATACAGTTCGCCATTGATACATTCGGACAGGGATTTACGGGAGATCAGGTGGAATTCCAGGCAGCACTGACACCGGAGGGCCCAGTGCTCTATAAACAATCGGTTCCTTATGTTGGCGGTAATTTACCAACCAATTGGACACCGGGCAACAGCGTAGCACAGTACGCGTCCTTCAAGGTAGATCAAACAGTCCCTAATGAAACGACTTATTATATCCATGTGAATTCTTCTGAGTTGTATCCTTATGTACATGATCCGAAAAGTCCACTTCGACTGTCTGTACTGGTCAACGACAATAACGGCAGCGGTCGGCTTGGATGGCTTGAGTGGAGCAGCGGGATTGGCAGTGATAAAAATCCGGCGAAATATGGGAAAGTGTGGATGTTGAATGGGCTAGTTGTTGAAGCAGCTCAAACGAGTATGACGGAGGGAGAAACCCAGACTCTGGGTGCCCATGGACTGACGGCAAGCGGGTTTATAGATGTATCAGGCAAAGCTGCTTGGCATTCATCTGATCCATCAAGCGTAACTGTGGATACGTATGGCACAGTGAAGGCGATTGGGGAAGGCAATGCGATCATTCAAGCATCGTACGGTCCCTTTGTCGGGAGCATAGCGATAACGGTAACGGCAGATAAACCGCCACCCTTTACGAGTGCGGACGTCTCACCTGGCCAGCCAGATGGACAAAATGGCTGGTACGTGAGTCCAGTTACAGTAAGCCTCTCCGCGGTCGACAATTTGTCCGAGGTAGCGAAAACAGAATACAGTCTCGATGGAGGAATAACATGGCAGTTGTATTCAGCGCCGGTTACCTTTGAACAAGATGGCAATTATACTTTGAGCTATCGCTCGACAAACCATGCAGGCAATGAAGAGGTTGCGAAAACGATCAGTTTTAAGATTGATAAGACTGCACCGACCGCAACTTTTGCATACAGCCAAGTAACGCCAACAACACAAGAAGTTGTCGCAACAATGACACCGAGTGAACCGGTAACGATCACGAACAACGGGGGTTCAAGCAGCTATACGTTCTACTTTAACAGCAGTTCTACCTTTGAAATTGTCGATGCAGCAGGAAATCATGGCACAGTAATGGCGATTGTGAACAATATCGTATCGAAGAGTAAAGCCATACCGGGTATGCCGATCCTTGCAGATGACAATGGGTACGATACAGGTCTACAAGACGGTAATTACAATGTTACGATGAACATGTGGTACGGAGGAAATGGTAGAATTTATAAGCTTTACGAGAATGATGTTTTAATCGATACGAAAATCCTTACTGACAATTCACCAAACGCACAAACGGTAGTAACCGCAGTTTACGGCAATAAGAATGGGACCTATCGTTACTTTGCGGAGCTTACCAATGCATTCGGCACAACGACGAGCAGTACGCACGTTATAACAGTCACGAAAGCAGCGCCGAACAAACCAGTTTTATCCAACGATAACTGGGATGGTGACGGAAATTTCAAAGTCAGCATGAACATGTGGTGGGGAACCAATGGCGGGGTGTATCATTTATATGAGAACGGTGTTCTTATCTATACACAAGCACTGACAAATCATACACCGTATGCCCAAGCGGAAGTAACGACCATAACGAATAAAGCAATAGGCACCTATCAATATCGCGGTGAGCTTGTCAATTATGCTGGAGCCACATCCAGTGATACGATGATAGTAAATGTAACTAAGTAAGCTTGGTATAGGAAAACTAAAAACGGAGAACGCGTAGTATACGCGGCTCCGTATTTTTAGTGATTTCAGTCTGTTGTCACTTTAGGTGCTATGATCCGGCAACAATGAGCTGACAATCAAAGATAACGTTTGCTTATATACCGCATAGGCTGATTGTACATCTCCCAAGTGCCCACCCATGTACAGATGAATAGCGCCGTGGAGCGAGGCCCAGCATATACGCACAACGGATTCGGCATCATAATGGGCTGGAATCAGTCCTTGCTCTTGCGCTTTGCTAATCGCCATCACAAATTGCCTCATGGCTGTTAAAGTGCCATGCATGCTTTCTTCATCCGGTTTGAAATCGGCGAAGGCTCCTCCGAACATCAACTTATAATAGCCGGAGTAATGCTGCCCGAATTGCCAAAAGGCTTCGCCTAAATTCAGTAAGTGCTGTACGGGATCATTCGTCTGTGATGTCCCCTCGAACTCGTTAGCGAGAAGCATACAACCTTCCAAGTACAACTGCTGTGCCAAACCCTCTTTATTGACAAACAAGCTATAAATAATTTTTGTAGAGCAATCCATTTCTTGGGCTACTCTGCGTACCGTAACGGCTTCTGGGCCCTCTTCTTGCAAGAGCGTTGCCGCCACATCAACAACCAGTTTGCGGAGATTTTCATTATTTTGCAAGCGAGCTTCTTTGTAGGTTTTCAAAATTCGTGTGTTTGTATTGGAAGGGATATCTTGGTCGCTCATAATCATCACCTTAGGTTCTCGTGTTTTTGTCAGGAAACAAAGTTTCTGACTCTCTTACCAGAAATTCTAAACAGTTGTTAGAGAGATGTCAATGAGACCGAGAATGTGGGAATGCGCATGTTGACTTTCCCAAAAAGGCAGGTTACAATGAATCTCAAATGAAACACTGTTACCGAAAAAACGATTCTTGACTTAACTTGGGAGTTGGGGATTACTTCTGACTAACTGGTAACATTGTTTCTAAATAATAACGTAGTAACTAAAAGGAGAGTAGAGTTATGACAATTCAAGGGAAATGGGCGCTTGTCACGGGAGCTTCTTCCGGTATTGGAGAGCAATTCGCTAGACAACTGGCCAAACAAGGCAGCCACTTGGTACTCGTGGCTCGATCAACGAGTAAGCTTGAGAGTCTGGCAGATGAGCTTAGAAAGATGTATGGCATCAAAGCCGAGGTTATCTCGATGGATCTTGCGAAAGAGGGCGCACCCAGCGAGTTATATCGTCAATGTGAACTTTTGAAAGTGGATATCGAACTGCTAATCAATAATGCTGGCTTTGCTACACATGGTTTGTTCGAGCAAGTGTCAGGTGAGCGTCAACATGAAGAAGTTATGCTGAATGTCGCTACTGTTGTAGATATGACGCACTTGTTCTTGCCAAACATGTTGCGCAAAAACTCAGGAGCAGTTATTAATGTGGCTTCAACCGCCGGATTTCAACCGCTTCCCTTTATGGCCGTATATGGGGCGACGAAAGCTTTCGTCCTGTCGTTTACGCAAGCGTTATGGTGGGAAAATCGCGACCGCGGTATCAAATTCTTCGCACTTTGTCCCGGTTCGACGGACACCAGCTTCTTTAATGTTGTAGGAACGGAAGAAGCCTCTGTCGGAAAGAAAGATACGCCGGAAAGAGTCGTAGAGGTTGCACTTCGTGCGTTGAAGGAAGGGAAAATATACGTCGTTCCGGGTGTGCAGAATTATATCGGGGCGCAGTTATCGCGATTCATAACACGCAAGCAAGGTCTTCGACTTGTTGGAGGCATGCTTCGTCCACGCGGAGGATCCGGCAATACTAATAATTATAAGAATACAGGTAATCAATCTGATCTTGCAGGGAGGACAATTCGATGAAAGCTATACAAATGACAAACGGCGTCGGCTTTGAGGAATTAAACTTAACGGAACTCGACATACCAACGCCAGGCCCCCGTGAGGTGCTGATCCGCATGAAGGCAGCTTCTCTCAATTACCGGGATCTAGTGATCCTCAGCGGATTAATGCCGATTGAAATCAAATTCCCCTTCATTCCATTATCAGACGGAGCGGGAGAAATTGTAGCCGTTGGCCAAGGAGTAACAAGGTTTCAGGTCGGACACCGAGTAGCGGGTAATTTGCAACAGCGATTTACTGCCGGCAACCCAAGACCGGGGGTATTAGAAGACAGTCTGGGAGGTCCGCTGAACGGAGTAGCGGCGGAGTACGTCGTTCTACATGAAGACGGAATCGTCCATATTCCCGATCACCTCTCTTATGAGGAGGCTGCCACCTTGCCGATCGCGGCATTAACCGCATGGAGCATGCTAATCGAATACGGTGGTTTGCAAGCGGGGGATACCGTGCTGCTGCAAGGAACAGGCGGGGTTTCTATCTTCGGGCTTCAATTCGCTCTTATGGCTGGAGCACGAGCGATCATCACATCGAGCAGCAACGACAAGCTGGAACGAGCAAAAGCTCTCGGTGCATGGCAAACGATCAATTATTCGGAAGTTCCCGATTGGGATAAAGCAGTGTTAGAACTGACTGGCGGCGTCGATCATGTTCTAGATGTTGGAGGAGCGGCAACGATGGCCAAATCCATAAATGCGCTTCGCATTGGAGGGACCTTGAGTATGGTCGGGTTCTTATCGGGCTTGACCATTCCGGAATATGATGTCACGGGCATCTTGCAGAAAGCCGCAACGGTTCGCGGCAGTCAAGTCGGCAACCGGGATCACTTTGAAAAGATGAATCGAGCGATTGCCCATCATCGTTTACATCCCGTCGTCGACCGTGTATTCCCTCTGGATCGAATTGGCGAAGCATTCGCGCTCTTGGCTGAAGGAAAGCAATATTTCGGAAAAATCGTAGTCCAAATTTAATTCTCGCTTAAAAGACATAGGAGGCACTCTAATGCCAAATACACAAGTTCATTCCGTTAAATCTCCTGAAGGCGTGAATCGCCCTAAACGCTCACCACGTAAAGTGCGCAGATTGGGGCTATCGCTGTTTGCAGTGCTCCTTCTTGGAGTCATTATTTTCTTGCTTATTCCTTCACCGATCGAACCGGCAAAATGGTCCGCGCCGACGGCCCCCTCTTTTGAGGAAGCGGGCCCTTGGAAACAGAACAACAAACTCAGCTCTGCTCAGCTTGTTACTGATGCCCCTAAATCCCCGGAATTCATTACCTTCGATAAGGAAGGCCAGCTATACACAGGAGATTCAGACGGGAAAATTTACAAGGTTGCTTTCGATGCAGAGGGCAATCCACAAAAGGCCCAAGTGTTTGCAGACACCAAAGGAACGCCTAATGGGCTTATATTCGATGCCAATGGCAATTTGATCGTTACTGATGTCAAGAAGGGACTGCTATCTATAAACCCATCGGGGAGCATAGAGGTATTGGCCAATCAAGTAGACGGCAAGCCGATCTATTTAGCTAACGAGCTTGATATTGCCAAGGATGGTTCGATTTATTTTTCCGACACCTCGAACTATGGCCGTGTGACTTTCAGAGAAATTGCCGAGAACAAACCGCATGGACGTTTGCTGAAGTACGATCCATTGACCAAACAGACGACAGTTCTGCTAGAAGGCCTCTATTTTGCGAACGGGGTTGCCTTGTCTGCGGATGAAGATTTTGTGCTTGTGGCAGAATCATATCATTATCAGTTGACCAGATACTGGCTCAAGGGTTCCAAGAAGGGGACATCTGATATTTTCGCAGACAATCTCGCAGGCTTTCCCGACAATATTACACGTGATGACCAAGGTCATTTCTGGGTCGGGATCTTCACGACTCGTATTTCTTTCGTAGATCAGATGCATCGTAGCCCATGGTTGGCCGGTATTATGGCCAAATTACCGGAGTCGCTGCTAAGCGGTGCAAGCGCACCGGCGAAGCATGGGCTTGCTGTGGAGCTCAATCCGCAAGGGCAGCTTATTGAAAGTTGGCACGATCCGGAAGGCTCACTGTATGGTGTAACTACGGCTGCGAGCGATAACGGATATTTATATATAGGAACAGCACCTGGAGGTAGTCGAGGTGTTCATCGCGTGCTTCTAACCAAATGACTAATGGCCAAGAGCATATAACAAAGGAAGTCAACAAGTGGTACAGTCCGTATCCCAATGGAATACCAAAAACGGTAGAAGAATTCTTTCTACCGTTTTTTATATGATCCTTTATATTTTTGATATTTGATCAAATATCAAAAATGACGTTTACATGCTTAGCTCAGATATGACATTATACCAAATATCAAATGAATACATTTAAGAGGAGAAAAAATGATGAATATAACGCCAGAATCAGCATTAAATGAAACAACTTATTCACGGGTTCGCGATAAATTGCGCCAAGATATTTTATCAGGTGAATTTAAACCTGGCGTAAGCTTGCGGATCGTCGATTTATCCAATCGTTACGGCGTTAGTCAGATGCTGATTCGGGAAGCTTGCAAAAAATCCAAGGAGGTTGAATGGACTTGGTTAAAAAGAAAATAATTAAGTAAATTGTAAGCGAATTCACGGCGTTGAGCCTGGTGTTGCCTATTACAACTTTTTCCACTGATTTTCGAAATATTGCCCATACCAGCATAAATGCTGCGACACCAGCAAGAGGAAAACTATACTACGATGATGTGAAAGCGGAAGCGTAGAACCAATCGCTGGGACCGGTTGTTTTTACGTTGAAAAGCAATAAATTTGCTAGCTGGTGGAATCTGGGGGATTGGCGGCGCTTACAATTCTGACAATAAATTGGTAGCACAAGTACCTGTATCGAGACAGGCTGGAGCTGGACGCCTCCAGAGCCGGGGTATTACGAAATTTCTTTTGCGTATCAACAGAACGGTTCTACGGAATTAACTGATCTGCCCGTCAAATATACGTATTCACAGACGGATCTTACTACGTTTTCACGTGAGCGATATTACCTTCGAATTCGTCGATGAAGCAGGAAATCATGGAACGGCAACGGCAACTGTGAACAATATTGAGCAAAAAGTAAAGCTAAACCGGGTACAGTGGTACTATCCGATGACAATGGGTACGATACAGCTCTACAAAACGGTAAGTACAATGTTACGATGAACATGTGGTACGGAGAAAACGGTAGAATTTATAAGCTTTACGAGAATGATGTTTTAATCGATACGAAAATCCTTACTGACAATTCACCAAACGCACAAACGGTAGTAAGCGCAGTTTACGGCAAAAAGAATGGGACCTATCGTTACTTTGCGGAGCTTACTAATGCATTCGGCACAACGACGAGCAGTACGCACGTTGTAACAGTCACGAAAGCAGCGCCGGATAAACCAGTTCTATCCAACGATAACTATGCGGGAGCCACATCTAGCGATAAGATGATTGTAAATGTAATGAAGTAAGCTTGGTATAGGAAAACTAATAAAACGGAGATCGCGTAGCATACGCGGCTCCGTTTTTTTGACCACATAAGAATTTATAAGTTTCCGATAAACGGAAGAACAAATTCTTATTGGCGATAAAAACAACCTTGAGAACGCGGTCGCTCATCCTCGAAGGACTTCGATAGAAGTTTTTCTCATGAATTCAGTCTTTTTGTTTATGTGGCACTAATAAGAATCCGGGTAATCAATCTGATCTTACATTAAATATAACCTTGTATTAACATTAAACAGCACCTAGTTATAAAAGTAATCTGTGAGTTATAATACTACCTATATAAATCATTATGGCAACCGTTCAGTGGACGGTTGCCATTGCACATTGTTTTCGAAGGGGAGAGAGGAATGACAGTAAACAAAAGGCAGTTATTTTTCTCGCTTCGACTCAAGTTTTTACTTGTATTTACGTTGTTTATTGTGATTCCTATTTTATTAATGTTGTATCTTTACTTCGTTCAATCTGACAAAATATTTATGAGACAAATGACAGACACACAAACTCAGGTTCTAAAGCGGGTTACGGATCGAGCCGACGATATGCTGAATCGGACGTTAAATGTTTCGAATTTGCTCATGAACGACTATGATGTTTTGCAATTGCTAAGAAGTTCGGGGCAGTCGGATTTAGATGATTATCCAACCTTCCAGAGGGTAATTGGTCTACAGAGCAAGATGGACAACCTGATCTCCTATATTTTGGACAACCATGCTATTGTTGCGGTTTATGGATTTAATGGCAGTATCTATGCGACCAATCAAGACGAAGAGATTCTTAAAGTGATGCCGGATTATGTGAAACAAGCCAAAGAAAAAAATGGTGCTCCTGCTTGGGATGTGAACCCTTCTTTGAAAGTGAAAGGCCTTGAAGGGAACCAAGAAGGGGGTTTTATTACCATGACCCGGTTAATTAAGGGAGAGACGACAAAGGGGTACGGTTTAGTCTTTATCGCATTCCCAATCAAGGAAATGTTTCTGGTTTCCAATGGCTTAGAGGAGGATTCCCCTGCCCAATTCCTGATATCCGATAAAAACCGTCTGCTTTGGGGACAGGATGAATTGTGGAACAAGACTGAATCGGGAGAGGAACGATCCACATTTGCACAAACGTTAAAAGCAACCGGTTGGCAATTGCGATGGATCCCCATGCAAGAACAATGGATGCAGCAGTTGAAAAACGTACGTTCCACAACGACATGGAGTGTCATCGTTTTATTCGCATTCTTTCTTCTCATCTATGTCTTCTTTACCTTACGTTTGATGAAGCCAATTCGTTCACTCGTACAGGCAATGGGTAAAGCATCATCCGGAAATTTCGAAAAACCTGCGTTGGCGGGAGGAAACGATGAAATTGGGCTGCTGAGCCATCACTTCAACCGTATGCTGTCAAGCTTGAAGGAGATGGTTAAGACTCTTCGAGAAGAGCAGCAGCTTAAAGAGGAAGCAAGATTTCATGCTCTCCAGGCTCAAATTTCACCCCATTTCTTGTTTAATGCACTCAATTCGATTAAGTGGCTGGCTTTATTCTCGGGTGCAAAAAACGTTGGGGATATGATTACTTCCTTAGGTATTATGCTCAGCTACAGTATGAAGCAGGAGAGCGAAGTTGTCACACTGCGAGATGAGCTTGATTTTATAGAGCACTATTTTTCACTGCAAAAAATTCGGTTTAACGATAATATAGATTTGTTTATTCAGGTCGATGAAAGTTTGTTGTCTGCGCGCATGCTTAAATTCACCCTTCAACCTATTGTGGAAAACAGCATTATCCATGGGAACCGTATGCCTTTAATCATCCTTATTGGGGCTTATCAGGAAGACGGTTTATTGTTTGTCACGATTTCAGATAATGGTCAAGGGCTGTCTGAGAGAAAGCTTGCAGACGATGCTCTTGAGAAATCCGATCCCATCAGGCAAGGGAAATATAGTGGAATCGGACTTGAAAATGTTCAAAGTCGAATTCGCATGCATTTCGGGGAACCTCATGGGCTATTTATGCACAATGGCATGGATGCCGGCGTGGAGACGGTTATCAAGCTGCCTTGGAACAGGATGGAGGATCCAGCATGACCAAGCTTTTATTAGTGGAAGATGAATTTCTGGTGAGGCTAGGACTCAAGACGTTTATTCCTTGGGAGGAATTCGGTTTTGAATTGATCGGTGAGGCAGTGGATGGAGTAGATGCGCTTGCCATTCTTGCTGAAAAGCCATGTGATCTCTTGATTACGGACATTTCCATGCCGAACATGGATGGAATCTCGCTAATGGAACGGGTGAAGGAACTATATCCGCACATCAAAACTTTAATTTTATCCAATTATAATGATTTCGGGTATGTAAGGCGGGCCTTACAACTTGGCGCTTCCGACTATATATTGAAGCTGACCATGAGACCGGAAGATCTTCAATCCAAGCTGCAGCAAATGCAAGCGGAAATCGAGAACGAGCGTAAAAAGCAGGAGGAAACATTACAACTGAATCGGACTGCGTTCCAATACCATCAAGAAATAACGATTGAAAAGCAATTGCGTGATCTCATGACCATGCAATACTCGAAGCGGGAAGCGGATGAACTCTCAGAGGAATATGCGGATCTGCTTCCGTCATTTCCATGGACGGTTTCTGTGATGAGAATCGACCGATACGAGTCTGTTGTAGATGAGAATCGCTTTCAGAGTGAAAAGTTGCTGCGCTTTTCCGTGATGAATGTTCTTCGGGAAATCATGCGCAAATATAAAGCAGGACACATTGTGGAAATGGATGGAGGGCGGTTTGGTATGATATCCGGCATGGGGTCCGAGCCGATGCTTGAGGAGATGACGGAATGTATACAACGTTATCTCAAATTGCCTGTCTATTTCGGTACGTATTCCCCTGTTGAACGAGCATATGATCTGCTTGAAGCGTGTAGATTTGCTGAAGAAGCGCTTTTGGAGAGATTTTACAATGACTCGAATCGTGTTATTCGCCATAGAGAACGAATGTTCGTGAATCATGCTTTGCCCATTTCGTCACAGGATGAATGGCTCGATTTGATGGCTCGGCAAGACAAAGAAGCGCTTCAGAATGCAGTAAGGAATATGGCTGATGCCTATTTAGAAAACGGTGTACCCAGACCTTATCCAGATCTAGCAAGAGAACGTTGGCTGCATATTGTGCATCAATTCGAGGTGTTCCTTCAACATAAAGGTGGGGACCTTTACTCGATTGAGCCCTACGAAGGGAAGTATCCTCATCATGTCGTGAGGACATCTGAGTCCATACAAGAAATAAGCGAGTGGTTGATTGGTTGGATTTCCGTCTTCTTCGAGCATTTGCGCGCAAGCACGGTTCATCAGCCTCGACCCGAAATTAGAGCTGTTCAAAGAATGATCGAAGAAAAGTACAGCACTTCCTTTAAAATGTCCGACTTGGCCAAAGAAGTTAATTTTACGGAACCGTATTTAAGCTCCTTATTCAAGAAAGAAACGGGCGAAACGATGATCGATTACATGATCCGTATACGAATGAAGAAAGCCAGGGAACTGCTCAAGGATCCCAATGTTAAAATTTATGAAGTTGCGGACGCGATCGGCTATTCGGACCCTAATTATTTCGCTAAGTTGTTTAAAAAAATTGAAGGCATATACCCGCAAGAATATCGTAAGCGCTATATTCACTAAAAGTGGATAAAACAAGACAGGTAAGATCTTAAATGAGTTCATTACGCAGGAATAGTCACTTTGCTATGCTAATGATGTTCCAAACGGATGATAACAAGTAAGAGAGGGGTTTTACCTGTATGAAGAAATCGATTTATTCCGCACTATCACTCACAATGGCATTTAGTTTGATGCTTTCCGGCTGTGCAAAAGGCGACAACCAAACAAGCTCATCTCCCACTGCAGCGACTACTGCCAGCTCCGCAGTTCCGAAGAAAGCCGTCAAACTTAAGATGTGGGGCGGCATTCCTGAAGAGAACGGACCCAAGGATGTGGTCACGAAATGGAACAGCACACATCCTGATATCCAAGTGGAATATACACGTTACGTGAACGACGATAGTGGCAACACAAAGCTCGATACGGCTCTTATCAGCAACACCGATGCTCCGGACATTTTCTTCAGTTATGGAGAAACGAATTACAATCGCCGTGCGAACGCGGGGGTCACCTTTCCGTTGGATGATTTGATTAGCAAATATAAGCTTAATGTGGATGATATCATCGGCAAAGATAATGTCGTCCCGTATAAAGGGAAAACGCACTATTTACCGGCTATGAAGCTATTATCTTCCGTTATGATTAATCAAACGGCCTTGGAGAAAGCGGGAGAGAAGATTCCGGCTCAAGGATGGACATGGGATGACTACATGGCGCTTGCCGAGAAGCTGCATACACCTGACCAGAAGGGCAGCTTTATCAAGGTTCCAGATGATAATATGGTGCGTTTTGCCATTCTTGAGAATAAGCCGGTAGATTCTTATTATACTGCGGATGGATTGTCCACCTTCGACAGTCCTGCCGTCAAGAAGGGCTTGGAATATCAAAAAGCGCTGCAGGACAAAGGATTATCGGTCAAGTGGCCGGAAATAATCGCCAACAAACTGCTTCCTCCAAATGAGCTTCTGACCGGTAAAGCGGCGATGATCTTCGGAGGGACACATCTGCTAAGGAATGTGAAAGATACGAAAAGCTTCCCGCATGAGTTCAAAACCATTTTTGCACCGGTACCTCAGTTAGAGAAAGGCGGCAAAGTGAATACGGCAGGCTTCAACGACTTTATGTCGATAAACAATACGTCCACGAACAAAGACGAAGCCTTTCAATTTATCTCGTGGTACCTAACCGAAGGGAATCTTCTCATGATTCCGGGTGGACGTTTGCCATCTTCCAAGAAAATCGATGTGGATAAAGTGGCTGAGCTTATGGTCGGAGATGCAGCAAACTTGATTAATGTGGATTCTCTGAAGTCTCTAATCAAGGGCGATTATACGTTCCCGGTTCAAACGATTTCCACCGCTTTACCGGAAATGACCAAAATTATTAATGAAGAAACAGAGAAATATGTCATGGGTGTGCAGCCCTTGGACAAAGCCATTCAGAATATGAAGACAAGAGCGGATCAAGCGATTAAGGCTGAAAAAAAATAACGGTTGTTTTATAAAAGGGACCTGACGGGCTTCGAATTGAAGTCTGCCGGGTTCTTTTTATATTTTTTTAATTTGTTTACCTACATCTTAAAATCAACGCTGTAACAACCTAAATCACGCCATTCCACTCTGATTCGCTACTGTTTATGATACGGGTATGGGTTGAATATAGCTAAATGAGGTGGCATCATGCGACGAGTGTCCAAACATAACATGAAGGAACAATTGGCGGGTTATTTGTTTATTTTGCCGAACTTTCTCGGCGTTTTTTTCTTCGTCATTCTACCTCTGCTTTTCAGTTTTATGCTGATATTTGCAGATTGGGATTACTTAAAGGGCTTTGCTGGGCTGAGTTTCGCTGGACTAGGGAATCTTGAAAAATTAGTGAATGACGTTTACCTATGGCATGCACTCAAGAACAATTTTATTTTGACAGGCGTAACGGTGCCCAGTGCAATGGCGATAGGTTTGGTTGTAGCTGTGCTGCTCAATCGACATGTTTATGCCAAAGGTTTATTGCGAACTTTGTTTTTCCTGCCCTATGTCAGCAGTTTGGTGGCTGTTTCTGTGGTATGGAGCGTGCTTTACAATGCCCAAGATGGCCCGATCAACGCCTTCCTAAGATCGCTGGGGGTTGCCAATCCTCCCGAGTGGTTGGGGAGCACAGCGTGGGCATTGCCGGCTATCATCATTATGGTCGTGTGGACTTACATTGGATATACGATGGTGCTGTATATGGCGGGACTACAAGGAATCCCCAAAGATTTATATGAAGCGGCTTCAATTGACGGAGCCACAGGATTGAGACAGTTTTTCAAAATCACGGTTCCTATGTTGAAGCCTACGACCTTTTTGATTGCTATTACACTGATTATTTCCACCTTCCAGGTTTTTGCGGTTGTGAATGTGATGACACAAGGCGGACCGGTCAACTCTACGATGGTTATTGCTTATCATATTTATCTCACTGCCTTCCAGAATTATAAAATGGGTTATGCGGCAGCAATGTCATGGGTTTTGTTCATCATCATCTTTTCGATTACTTTGATTCAATGGCGCAGTCAGAAGAAGTGGCAGCAGCACTTTTAATGGAGGAGTGTTCGTAGTGGTATCTTTGCGAAAATTAAGCGTAACGCTTGTGATGTTGGTTTTGGGTGTATTGGTCTTGATCCCGTTTATCTGGATGATTTCTTCGTCTTTCAAAATCCAAGCTGATTTATTCAAATACCCGATCAATTGGATTCCGCAAAATCCGATTCTCTCGAATTATGAAGAGGTTTGGGGTGGCAAATATAAATTTGCTTTGTTTTATTGGAACTCGGCCAAAATCACTTTCTTTACGGTTGTTGGCTCCATTATCACCAGCTCGTTGGCTGGGTTCGCGTTCGCTAAATTGAACTTTAAGGGAAGAGATCTAATCTTCCTGATGTACTTGGCCACGATGATCATACCTGCTCAGGTACTGCTTGTCCCTAGGTTTATCCTGTTCGATCGCGTTGGCTTGGTGAATACCCATTGGGCCGTCATTTTACCGGGAATTTTCACTGTATTCGGAACGTTCTTGATGCGGCAATTTTTCAGTACAATTCCGAATGAGCTGCTTGAAGCGGCAAAAGCGGATGGAGCGGGATTCTTCCGGATCTATTGGCAAATTTGCTTGCCATTAACGAAGCCTGCCATCGTGACACTTCTCATACTGACCTTTACATGGCACTGGAATGAATATGAGAATCCGTTGATCTTCCTGCGTTCGAGTGAATTGTTCACACTACCGATAGGTCTTTCCAGTTTTGTAGATGAGTACGGTGCAAATTATTCGCTGATTATGGCTGCTTCGGTATCGGCGCTGCTTCCTCTCATTATCGTCGTAGCCATCTTCCAAAGATTCTTTGTTGAAGGCATTGCCAGCAGCGGCCTGAAAGGGTAACAGCAGCGAAATTTAATAAAGGAGTGATATCTGTGAATGAGTTTACAAACGATTTTGATATTGTGATTGTTGGGGCAGGCGTAGGTGGCATTTGTGCAGCTTTAGCTGCTTCTAGATTAAACAGTAAAGTGCTGCTTATTGAAAAAATGAGTGAGATTGGCGGAACAGGCGTCCATGCCGCTATAGCTTTAGTATGTAAGTTTCGTGATCATGATGGAAGATGTGTGAACACGGGGATTCATAAGGAATTATTCCCGCAGGCCTACCAGAATACTGGCTTGACCTTTGACGAGGAAACAGTATCCAGCTATGACGAACAGGAATTAAAAGAGACCTATCATCGATTAATTCAAAAGGAGAAAAATCTGACCGTATGGACGGACTGCGAAGTGGACGCTGTACAGGTGGAAGATGGGAATATTCGTTCAGTTACGATCACTGGATCTAAGCAAACGCGTATATTTGGTCGCGTGTTCCTGGACGGGACGGCTGATGGGAATTTATCTGCATTGGCAGGAGCTGAGTTTCAAAAGGGGCGAGATAAAGATGGAAAGATGCAGATGGCGACGGTTACTTTCAAGCTGACTGGATTCGACCCCTCGCTGTTCAAAGTAAAGGATGTCACAAGCTGGGGCTGCTTTTTTTGGCTGGAAGAGACGCTCAAGCCCTATTATATTGCGATGAAACAGAGAAAGAACAGCACGAATATGCGTCAGGGCGTATTAGCATTTCCTTATCCAGATGGGAAAGCATTCCTGTTTAATTCGACTGCGATAAGCGATGTTGATCCCACCATACCAGGATCAGTTGAACGTGCGTTTGAAATCGGCAAAGTTCAAGTGTATGAATTAGTTGAAGCGATCAGGGAGCACCCTGCATTTCGAGATGCGAAGATTGAGACTATTTTTACGAAGCTAGGGGTACGTGAAGGCCGCAGAGTTATCGGCGACTATATGTTAACCGGAGAAGACTGTCTGCAAGTACGCAAGTTTGATGATATGGTGGCTGCTTGTGCTTATGATGTGGATGTCCATGATCCGGATGGGAATAAAAATCACCAGGAGTATATGACGATTTTGCCAAGCCCGGGGTATTATCATATTCCTTATCGCAGCCTCATCGCCAAAGGATTTAACAATCTGCTGTTAAGCTCACGCTGCATTAGTGGTACTTTTGAGGCCCACGCTTCTTACCGTGTCATGTCAGGAATTAGCGCTATTGGCGAAGCAGCAGGCACTGCAGCAGCCTTAACCGTCAAATCTGGCTTCAGCGATGTTCGTATGATTTCTGCCGAAGAGATACGTTATATCCTGCAAACGCGAGGCCAATTCGTAGAAGGTCCTGTTAAGGAAACACATGTGTTGAACCAGTAATGAAAAAAGGTATATACGTGGCGCTAAATGAGGAAGGAGGTGACTTTATAGACGAGGTGTCGAGTGTTTTTTGAAAATGATTTACATTTGAAGGGAGATGTTAGGCAATGAAAAGAGTGATAAGTCGTCTAAGTTCTGCATTTGTGGTGTTTGCTCTACTAGCAACGTATGGGTTCACCTTGATCTCAGGAAACCAAGTGGCTTATGCTGCAGCATTAACCATCGAGCAGAACACAGTAGGTAACATTTTCTATGAAAATGACACCAAGAGCTTCAAAATCAATACGGATGGGGACTCGATTGATTGGGTTTATTCCGATTATTGGAATAACACCGTACAGTCTGGAAGCCAAGCGGTAAGCGATGGAACGACCTTGCTAACCGTTAATCCTGGGAAAAAGGGATGGTTCAACTTAGTTATTACAGCCAAGCAAAACGGGAACGTTATTGCCTCCAAAGATACATCCTTTGCGGTCGTTTCCAGTTTCGATCTGAGCCAAGTGGCGGATTCACATTTTTCTGTACAAACGCATGCTGCTCGAACCGATCTTATTGCTCAAGATTCTGCTGCGCTGATACCGATTGCCAAAAAAATGGGAGTTAAGTATGTCAGGGATGCCTTGCGCTGGGGGGACATCGAGGATACGACGAAGGGGGTTTATAGCTTCAAATCCTTCCATGACGACTTCATGTCGCGTGTGGCGGCGAACGATCTCAAGCCCTATATGACTCTGGCGTTATATAATAATTTATACGATGAGGGAAATGCGCCGACGAGTCCGGAGGCAAGGGCGGCATTTGCTGAATACGGCAAGCAAGTATTGAGCAGATATCCCCAGATCGGACAGGTGGAGATTTGGAATGAACCGGACATTCCTTCGTTTGGGAAGGGACTTAGCACTGAGGCAGAGAAAGCGGATTTTTACTTCAATTTGTTAAAAACCTCCTACGAACAAATTCATCCCCTTTTTCCGAATGTGAAAATAACAGGATTTGTCTTTGGTGAACTGGGTTCAGACGCATTTTTGGAAGCGCTTTATCAAAAGGGCGCGCTGAATTATATGGATGAATATTCGTTTCATTCGTATACGAGGAATCCTGAGGATTTTGTTAAAGATATCAACAGGCATAAAAATATAATGAAAACCTATAACAACAATCAAACCATACCAATCAATCTTTCGGAGACAGGATTCAGCAACTTTAATTTCAATGAGCATGTCCAAGCCAACTATGTGACTCGAAGAATTGTCACTGCTTTGGCTAATGGGATCCAAAAAATCAATATCTATAATTTGCAAAATAAATCTACAGTTCCGAATGAATTCGAGGGAACGTTCGGTTTGATTCGCAATCCTGACGATGCCAAAGGTGCTTATGTTCCTAAGCCGGCATACGCTGCTTATGCGACAATGACCCGTGAATTAACGGGAGCGGATTTCCAAACCACGGAGGATGTTTTCCCCGGAATTTATATTCATAAGTTTTTAAAAGCAGCGGAAGATATCCGAGTTATGTACGCTCCTGCGGGAGCCGACCTCAAGCTGTATACTCACAGCAGCCTCGATGTCACGGACATCATGGGAAATACGTTAACATATTCACCAACGAATGGTTACGTGCGGCTGCGGCTCGATGAGAACCCGATTTATGTAAAGGGTGGGTTGGAGGCTCCTTATATTGAAGAGATACCGCCGACCATTACCAATCCGATCACCCTATATAGTGGTTACAGTATGGGGGGCTATACGGAAGTCAATGGACCGCTTGGAACGGCTACTAATAAATGGGTAACGTCATCCGTGCTCAAAGGCTACAGCGGCGGTATTTCGCGAGCGATTACGAACCCAACAGGTGCAACGGCCAAATGGACACCGAATGTTTCCGCGTCCGGATGGTATCGGGTTTCAGCGTATCTTCCTGGAACGCCCGCCACTCCGGTGAATACCACCAAGATGGCTGCTTATTCGATCTATATCAACGGAGTCAAACAGGAAACGAAAGTTGTTGATCAATTCTCTCTACAGGGATCATGGCAGGTATTGGGTACCTATGAGTTTCCAAGGGGAACAAGCAGCAATATCCTGCTCGAAGACACAAGCCTAGCTCATGATCGACCTCTTAGGGCAGATGTCATCAAGTTAGAGTCAATCCCTCCGACCGGGATTGCTCTGGATACCGATTCCTTAGATTTACGGGTTGGAGATAAGCATACCTTCACGGCTGTGTTTACACCTGCTGAGGCCACTGACCAGACGTTGGTTTGGAGCAGTTCGAACAGCCAAGTCGTGACTGTTGATGCCGAGGGGCATGCGAATGCGACAGGAGTTGGAGAAGCGGTGATTCGTGTCACGAATCCGTTAACTTCCCTCTATGCAGAGGCGAGGGTCCGAGTAACGTTGCCTGCCATTCAGCAGGTTACGATCTATAACAGTTATGGTACAAACGGGGGTTACACGGAAATCAATGGGCCGCTAGGAACCGCTACGAATAAGTGGGTGACTTCTACGGTTCTCCAAGGTTATAACGGCGGCATCTCGCGAGCAATTACGAATCCAACGGGCGCATCGGCCAGATGGACGCCGACAATCACCCAGCCCGGACGATATAGGGTATCGGTTTATTTACCAGGAACGCCTGCGACTCCGGTGTATACGACGAAAGCTGCCGAATACTCGATTTATACGGATGGCGTAAAGAGCGATTCTAAGATCGTCGATCAATCTACTCTGCAAGGCTCATGGCAGGTACTGGGCATCTATGATTTGCCGCGAGGAAGTGCGAGCTACATCACGGTCGAGGATGCGAATTCAGCTCATGACAGACCGCTTCGTGCGGACGTGGCCAAGTTCGAGTTTATCCCCCCTACGGGCATCAGCTTGAATACCCAGGCGCTTGATTTGCAAATAGGAGATACGCATCTATTTACGGCGGGGATAACGCCGAGCGAAGCAACGGATCAAAATCTGCTTTGGAGCAGCACGAACACCGATGTGGCAGCCATTGATGCCCAAGGACAGCTGCATGCTCTGACTGTTGGCAGTGCCGTGATCCGTGTCACGAATCCATTGACGTCCCTTTATGCCGAGGCTGAAGTGAAAGTGACGTCGAATGATAAGACAGCTCCAATGACCACAGATGATGCTCCGACAAGTTGGGTAAACCATGATGTAACCGTAAGCTTTAACGCAAGTGATAGTGAATCAGGGATCGCAGCTATAAACTACACCGTAGATGGCGGTCCGCAACAAACCGGTACTACGGTTACATTGACAGTGGATGGTATTCATAGACTTGTTTATTGGAGTGTTGACAATGCGGGGAATATCGAAGCCTATCACACGATAATCATTATGATCGATAAAGCACCTCCGGCAGAAGCAACCTTATCGGCAGAGGTGATGTCACCAACCAACACCGATGTCATCGTAACGATCAGTTATCCGGCTGATGCAGTGGCAAATGAATACAAAATAGGAACAAACGGCACATGGACAATGTACACAGACCCTGTCGTTGTTTCCGCAAATAACACGGTGTACGCAAGAGGAAGCGATGCCGCAGGCAACGTATCCAATGTAACTCATTATGTAGTCAGTAATATCGATCATGCATCACCAACTGCAACAGTGGCCTATAGCGTGGTAAACGCACAAAGTGTGATTGCCACAATCACACCGAGCGAAGCGGTAACGATTACGAATAATGGGGGTTCAAACAGCTATACGTTCATCTTTAACGGGAGCTTTACCTTCGAATTCGTCGATGAAGCAGGAAATCATGGAACGGCAACGGCAACAGTTAGCAATATTGCAGCAAAAAGTAAAGCTAAACCGGGTACAGTGGTACTATCCGATGACAATGGGTATGATACCGGACTTCTGGACGGTACATACAATGTTACGATGAACATGCGGTATGGAGGAAATGGTAGAATTTACAATCTTTACGAGAATGATGTTTTAATCGATACGAAAATCCTTACTGACAATTCACCAAATGCACAAACGGTAGTAACCGCAGTTTACGGCAAAAAGAATGGGACCTATCGTTACTTTGCGGAGCTTACTAATGCATTCGGCACAACGACGAGCAGTACGCACATTGTAACAGTCACGAAAGCAGCGCCGGACAAACCAGTTCTGTCGGGCGATAACTGGGATGGTGATGGAAATTTCAAAGTCAGCATGAATATGTGGTGGGGAACCAATGGCGGGACGTACAATTTATATGAGAACGGTATTCTCATCTATACAGAAGCACTGACCAATCATACGCCGAATGCCCAATCATCAGTAATGAGCGTGACAAATAGAGCAATTGGCACCTATCAATATCGCGGTGAGCTCGTCAACTATGCCGGAGCCACATCCAGTGATACGATGATTGTAAAAGTAACGAAGTAAGCTTGGTATAGAAACCTAAGAGCTGAGTGGATGAGAACGATCCATTCGGCTCTTTTATTTCTTTGGCAAGAAAATATTGACAATCAGCACGCGGGTGGTATTATATACCAGCTAGTATCAATTGTATAAATCTGGGAGGTATGTATTTGCAAGAACAACTGTCAACTGCGAACAAAATTGCATGGGAAACGAAAGCTTATCAGGCATGGGTTCATAATTATGGAACACCAGAAGAACTTGCAGAAAAACTGAAGCTAGAACACAAACATCATTTACGCTACTGGCTAAAGTATATGGGTGATCCAGCTGGCAAGCGAGTTATTAATTTACTCGGCTCACACGGTCGTAAGGCAATATCTCTTGCATTGTTAGGTGCAGAAGTGACGGTGGTGGACATATCGGAAGAAAATCGATTGTACGCGATGCAGGTTGCTGCTGCTACTGGTGTCAAAATTGACTATATCTGTTCTGATGTTTTGGATATCCCAAATGAAGAAGCATTAGGCCAATTTGACATCGTGTTGATGGAGTTTGGTATTTTGCATTATTTTACAGACCTCAATGCTATTTTCAGCGTTGTTCGTCGTAGACTTGGGAAAAATGGTCGGTTTATTTTGACTGACTTTCATCCTTTCGCACGAGCATGGCTGAACACATACAACTTGCCGCAGCCAACTGGTAACTACTTCGATGATCGTATTAAAGAGGGGCAAGTAGCCTTTGCTAAGTTGCTCCCCGAGGAAGAACGTTCTGAGTTAAGTAAGGTATTAGTTCGAAGTTGGACAGTCGGAGAAATCATTACTGCCATTGGAACAACAGGATTATGTATAAGAACATTTGAAGAGATTGCAAGTAAGGCAGATCCAAGATTTCCAGAGTTCTATACGCTAATTGCTGATAAATTGGATGTGGAGTTATCTCCGTTGTATCGTTGAAACCCACAGCCTATTGCTGTGGGTTTCTTTAAGTTTTTATTTTCACCACTAAACATGGTTGCTATTCGCAAAATATTCACGTGTATCTTTGCGGGATTGAGGAGTTAACACGCGATCAAGTTCTTCGTTTAACCAAGTAAGCGACTTGTTACGGAGAACATTGCGCATACTATCTTCAGCTTCGCGCATGGTTAAGTTAATCAAACAGGGAGAAGCTTTAGCGCATGCGGCATAGTCTTCATCACGGCAAAGATAGCTATTATTTTTGATGTTCTTGCATTGAAAAATCGGAGAAGCACCTTCAACAGCTTCAACGACATCCCAAAAAGAAATATCCGCAGGCGACTTGGCTAATTTATAGCCTCCTTTTACACCAGGGACAGAGATTACAATGCCAGCTTTGGTTAATTTACTAAAAATCTTCGAAAGATAGGTTTCCGAAACGCCTTGAAAAGCGGACAGTTCTTTAATCCCTATGGTTGAATCAGGAGGAATATCAATGAGATATACCAAGCAATGCAGTCCATATTCAACGCCAATACTATACTGCATCCCAACACCTGCTTTCAGTTCTATATAAAGGTTGCTATTAAACATCTTAGGTTGATTTAAACCCCTTGTCAAATAGGGGGATTTGGTGTTTTCAGCTAAAAGACCCATGATTTATCGTTGACAGTAATTAGCGAAATGGTTATATTGTAGATATAGTTAATCGACGATTAATATCATCGACGATATGGCGAGGCGATATCTTATATCAACTAAAAATAAAGGAGTGTACTCACACATGGAAATCAGATTCGACTATACGAAAGCACAACCTGAAGCTTTTCAAACACTTTTAAAATTGGAAGGATACGTAAGGAAGAGTGGTCTTGATCACACATTGTTGGAGTTGATTAAAATTCGCGCCTCGCAGATTAATGGATGTGCTTACTGCCTGGATATGCATACGAAAGATGCGCGTGCGATGGGGGAGACGGAGCAACGATTGTATATGCTCAACGCATGGCGTGAGGCTCCTTTCTATACAGAAGCAGAGCGGGCCGCGATCGCATTAACGGAGGCTGTGACCAAAATTTCGGAGGCTGGCGTTCCGCAGGAATTATATGCGCAAGTTCGCAACCATTTCGATGAAGGCCAATTTGCCAACTTAATTATGGCGATTAATGCGATCAACTGTTGGAATCGAATTGCCATTTCAACGGGTATGGTACCAGGAGATTATCAACCAGCGGCTCATAAATAATGAGTTATCACATACTTCTATTTGATTTAGATGATACGTTGTTAGATTTTGGCGCTAATGAAAAAGATTCATTAAACAAATTGTTTCAGCAACACGGATATACGCTATCGGATGAGTTGTTTCGTGTATATAATTCCGTCAACAAACAGCTATGGACTGACTATGAAAATGGCAAAATTGCTTTAGATGAAGTGCTAAACGCAAGATTCTCAGATACGATGTTAAAGCTGGGACATGTTGTGGATGGCGTTGAATGGGAAAATATGTACAGGGAACTGCTAGGCAATGGAAATCAGCTTATGGAAGGTGCTTTAGAATTATGTCAGAGCCTATCTGCATCCCATAGATTGTTTATTATCACGAATGGCATCACCCAAACTCAGATAAAACGATTGAAGCTCTCAGGCTTATATGAATTTTTTGAAGGCATTTATGATTCTCAAAGCATTGGATTCGCCAAACCGGCAAAAGAATTTTTCGACTATGTGATGAGTCAGATTAAAGATTTTAATAAAAAAGATGCACTGATTATCGGAGATTCATTAAATACCGATATACAAGGTGGTATTCTGTCAGGTATTGATACCTGTTGGATGAACACGAAGTCACAGAAAGACTCTACAGAAATTCAAAGCACGTACACGATCAAAAGTTTAGTGGAATTATATGAGATATGCACCCTTGCAAAATGATTGCCTACACTTCATAGATTAAAAAAAGAAGCTTCCAAAACCACACGTTTTGTGGCTTTGGAAGCTTTTGCAATGTTTCGATATAAAAATTGTGGATTATCTATCAAAAATAATTTGGTTGAAATTGGTACAGGTACGTAAAAAGTCAATTGGTGGTCCAATGCATGCTCTACCACCCAAGATAAGTCTAAAATGACCATGAGCAAGGTCTCCAAATTCCCCTCTGAAAGTCAATTCTAAAACGAAAAGACCAAATTCTCCGCCTAAACTAAACGTTGGATTCCTCAAACTTATCGTTCCAGATAAAACAGGTGCCCCGAACACTCTCACAGTGATTTTAATACTTGGGTCACTGGGATCAACATCTAAGTCTAGTCCTAACCCATCGATTAATCGTACAGAAACACAAGTATGACCCGGAGGGCATGAGGTAATTGGTGGCTGAATTAAATTATCAACAATACGTTGACTAAGTAGAACGTTCTTGCTGATGGTTTTAAGTTGTTTATTGATCTTTCTCAAACTCTTTTTAATCTCATCATTGTATTTTTTGCACGCTAAGAGATGATCAATCATTTTTTGATTAATAAGAACATTTCGGTTGATTGTTTTAAGTTGTTTTTGTATTCTCAGCAAGGAATCTTTATCAAATTGTTTGCCTGAGAGAACTAGTTTAGTTCCAATCGTGTGCTGATTAATGAGAACTGCTCTATTGATGGCCCTCAGTTGTTTTCTAATCTGTAATAAGATAACTTTTTCATCTTTTTTGCAAGTCTGTCTAAATTCAATTATTTTCTTTCTATTGAGAAGAACAGCATTGTTAATAGCAATCAGTTGTTTTTGAATCCTTACTAAAATATCATTCTTATTATTTCCTGACATTGACTTGCACCTCCTTTGCAGTACAATAATATATGTGCCGTTTCATATTTTGATATAGGACAAATCCTCAGATTGAGATATATAGTGAAAAAACAAACACCAGTCTAACACTTTATGTTCGTGTTAACTGGTGTTTGTTTTTTGAATTATATATTTTCTTATGTTCCTAATGCTTGAACTAACAATGAGTAATCTCACAAATCTGTGTTAAAAAATGTTCAATAGAGAGCCACGTCAGGAACAGCCCTCCTGAAACAATAAACACGGCTCCCGCAATCGCAATCCAAATATGCGACTTGTTTCTTCCGATTTTGTTTGTATTACCAGTATCCCATTCATCCGTAGGTTTTATATAGCTCCCTCCTTTTCCTCACCAACCGAACTAACTCCGTAACGCGCCAAAGCCTTTGTCGCCGACTCCAGCATACGTCTTCTTAAAAAATCCCCCTCGACCACACGAACTCGCTTTCCAAGAAAACGGACCTTGGAAAGCAGATACTCCGTTTCGTCGCCAAAAATAGTTACCCTGACTCTATAGATATCCTTCTCTGTATCATATGCAACGTCTTTTTCAAAACTGGAAAGGGCATATAGAATTCGCGACAGCTCTCTATTGTAATCACGAACAACTTCAATGACGGCTTCGCCTTTGCGTGCGTCTAGAGCTTTTTTGCTCTTTACCATAATGCTATCTGCATCCTCTGTTTTCAATGCCTCAGCAGTAACACTTATAATCTTATCTAATTTAGTACGCATGATCGTGTGATGCCGAAAATCATACCAGAGCAGGTACCATTCCCTTTTGACCATGGAGTATTCTAATTTATAGGGTAGCCCGGATTGGTCTGATTGCATGCGTCCGCTTTTAATCTCATAGGTTAAGCGTATTCCACTTCTCTCCGTAATAAGCCTACGTAAAGTTCGCAGGAGCGGGTGGTAGACATGTTTCTCCCTACTGCGGGCTTTTTCAATGAGATGGTCCGAGGTGTCCATGATCCGATCTTGACCTAGGATTACTCGTAGTTTATCCAACGTTTCGGAAGTGAAAGCCTTATCCGCAGCAGGATGCCCGAGCATTGTTTTGAGCCACGCCCTTTCGTGCGAAGTGACCATGAACGTACCTGAGTCTTCTAGCCGGGAAATAATTTGGTAATTAAAAATCTTCTCAAACAGATTCATAATAAGCCTGAATCTCCTTCCATTCAGCGATCATTTCCCTGCGGAACTGAACCGGCTCAAGAATTTCACAGCTAGACCCGAAACTGCGCAGCCAAGGCTTAATTTCTGTCGTCCCGTTAACCAGGATCTCATAGATAAAAGAATGCTCATCCTCCTGCACGATTTGCCCCCATTGACCTTGCAGCCATACACGCTCCCTAACAAAATTAGGCGCAGAACCTTCTGGATTGTAAAATCGAGCACGAACCTTCACAGGTTGCCCCGTGTCTATCAGCCAGCTATACTGAATTTTCGCATGAAGCTCGTTCAACCTGTTCTCAAAGACATCTTCGCCAACGGATTCATCTTCTTCAATCTGCGTAATCCCTTCCAACCGATATTTCCGAATCCCCTCTCTGCCATTTGCGAGAAGATACCATCTCCCGTACTGATGATCATAGATTACTTTCAGCGGGAGCGTTTTCTCCACTTTTCCGTTCGTATCCTTCTCGAATAACGGGTTGGTGTTCTTGGAGGCGTAGCTTTTTTCGGACTTTGGTGAAAAATATAAGAAACGAACCTTACGACGATTGCGGATCGCATTCAGGATCGTGAACAAATGGGCTTCATCTAAGATGCGGGAATAATAGTGATATTTATATAAAAAAGGCTCAATGGCGTGCCTCTCAGCATGTTGGCGAGTCAAATGCTTCTTCAAGCCATCGCGCAGCAAATAGCCTTGAACAGAAGGGACCTGCGTGTTCGCCATGACATCTACGAAATCATAGAGGTCATAAAGCTCCTTGTTCGATAATCCGTGGATCAAATCGTTTTGGATGCGGTAGCGATAGGGACGAGCACCTGCTTGCCTTGAGATGACACCAACTTCTTCCAGATACTTAAGATCAGAACGGATCGTCTTCTCATCGGGCAAGGATAGATCGGAAGATTGACTGGTGCAACAGATGTCTAACAGTTCCATGGCTGTTAAAGCTTGTTCGTTCATCGCGGCCAGCAGCAATGAGATTCTCTGAGATTCCGATTCCTTCAGTGACTTGGCTCGAAACAAGAATAGGAGCATCGGATCGGTGGACTCGTAATAGCTGAAGCGAATCGTTTCGGCGAACTCTTTGCGCTCCTCCTGCGGTAAGTGCTGGTACGTGGAGCTTACGATTTCTTTTAACCGTCGGATCGTCTTGTCAAAAGTATGGATAGAAATGCCCAGTCTCTCTGAGAACTGCTGTCTGTTGTAGGCACCACTCGTCAGCACGAGCATGCGCAGAAACTGGATTTCTTTATCAAAGCTTTCCTTAGCCACGCTACTCCTCCGTTCAATCTACATCTTATTTCCATTGTATCAGGGGATGGAATTGGGCGAAATGGTAAACTTTCTCTGTTGTCGTAATACTTTTGCCATGTTCGATGAAATGAAAATGAGGGAAGATAGGTACATAAGAGGGTTACATGTATCAAAGGAGGAAGTCAAATGTTAGATGTTCATCAACAAATCCTAGAAGAGTTGAAACGGATCGAGAAGGAAGAAGGCGTCTGTATCTTGTATGCCTGTGAATCAGGCAGTCGTGCATGGGGCTTCCCCTCCAAAGATAGCGATTATGACGTAAGATTTATATATATAAGGCCAGTAGAGTGGTATCTTTCGATTTATGATAAACGCGATGTCATCGAGCGACCAATCAGCGATATGTTGGATATCAATGGCTGGGACCTGAGGAAGGCTTTGAATTTATTTCGTAAATCGAATCCGCCTTTACTTGAGTGGTTACAGTCTCCCATACCGTATCTGGAGAATTTTACGGTAGCCGATCAAATCCGTCGTATTTCGCCACTCACGTTTTCTCCAAAATCGTGTATGCACCACTATTTGCACATGGCAAAGGGGAATTATCGGGAATACTTGCAGGGTGATCATGTCAAAATCAAAAAGTATTTCTATGTCCTGCGCCCGATCTTGGCCTGTGAATGGATCGAGCGAAATAACACGATGCCACCTATCGAGTTTCAAGATCTAGTCGATCGTTTAGTACCAGAGGGCAGTCCGCTGAAGGCAGCTATTCAAGAGCTGCTTGCTCGTAAAATAGCCGGTGACGAAATGGATTATGAGCCAAGAATCAATCCGATTAATGAGTTTTTAGAGACGAGAATCGCCTACTATGATCAAGCCGCATCCGTCATGCAGGTTGGTGAAGGTGGTCAGGATCGGCAGCTAGACGAGTTATTTCGTTCGGCATTGAAGGAAGTATGGGGATAGGTGTTACAATTTTCACTTACAGGAGCTGAGCTACATGACCTATCAAAATATTAACGGCGTACGCGTCTGGGGGCAGCCTGATGAGGGCGCTTTGTCACAAGCGAAAACATGTTCAGAAACAGGAAGAGTCGTTCAAACCCTTCTTATGGCTGATCATCATAAAGGGTATAGCCAGCCGATAGGCGGAGTTGTCGTATACGACGGTCAATTATCGCCATCAGGCGTAGGTTATGATATTGCCTGCGGGAATAAAGCCGTAAGAACGAATCTAATGGCTGCTGATATCAAGCCTCGCATGGCAGGCATGATGGATCAAATTGCACGCAAAATTTCCTTCGGTATCGGGCGCGTGAATAATGAAAAAGTTGATCATGAATTGTTCGATGACCCAGATTGGGATGTTTACAAAGCAATTGGTAAACAAGAACATGACAAGTTAAAGGCACTTGCTCGTGATCAGCTTGGAACCGTAGGTAGCGGGAATCATTTTGTGGATGTGTTTGAGGAAGTGAGCACGGGGCGAGTGTGGGTGGCGAATCATTTTGGCAGCCGCGGGTTCGGTCATAAGACAGCGAGTGGATTCATTAATCTGACGGCTGGCCGCGACTTTCTGGGTAACGCACCAGGTGAGAAGATGGATCAACCACCGATTCTTTTGGATTTGTCGAGCGAGCTGGGAGACATGTATTACAGAGCTATGAAGCTGGCAGGGCGCTATGCCTATGCAGGGCGAGACTATGTGATGGAGCAAGTGTTGGCTATTTTAGGAGCTGATGCGGATTTCGCGGTGCATAATCATCACAATTTTGCTTGGAAAGAAGAGCATGATGGTCAAGAGACTATAGTAGTCCGTAAAGGGGCTACGCCTTCTGCGCCGGGGCAACTTGGTTTTATCGGGGGAAGCATGTGCGATATCTCCGTGATCGTCAGAGGGAAAGACACTGATGAGAATCGAGATGCTTACTACAGCACGGTGCATGGCGCCGGCAGGGTGATGAGTCGGACGCAAGCGGCAGGCAAAATGAACTGGAGAAACCGCACTAGAAGCGGAGGTCAAATTTCACCAGATCGCATGATGAATGCGGTCAAAGATTACGGTGTGGAGCTTCGTGGAGCGGGTACGGACGAAAGTCCTTTTGTCTATCGGAAGCTGGAAGATGTGCTGGGCGCGCATGAGGAGACGATTGAGGTGCTGCACGTGTTGAAGCCGATCGGTGTTTGTATGGCAGGAGCGGATGAGTTCGATCCGTATAAGGATTAGGGGGGAAACAGGTGAAATCTATGCTGTTAGTGATGAAAAACATCACTACAGCCCCCTCTCACTAACGATAAAGGCAGTCCCCCAAGTAGAATTCTACTTCGGGGACTGCCTTTACTCATTCAACGCATCCTCTAATTCCCACGTATCGCCAATACCGCTTACCTTGTAGCAAGAACCTTCCAACGAAATGCAAGCTTCCAGCTGGAGCTTTGGAAAGGTTAACAACCAGCTCTCCTCATTGTTCTCATACTTTATAGGGAGCACCTCATGCAGGTGCCGGATGAAATCGAAAACATTCGTGTCATCGCCTGTCCCTCGCTTGAAATCAACCCAATGACCTGTGACCTTTCGATCGTTCACCGCGGTGAGGAGATCAATAAGCCAAGAAGGAGCAGCCCCTGCTTCATCGAGCTCGTTCTCCGCAATGTGCTCCGCCAAAGCTTGCCTATTAACCTGCTGCAAACCGTCGGCAATTAATGCTATAGTCAGCTCATCCAAGAGCTGACGCAATGTATTCCGTTCGGATGACTCCATGCCCTACACCTCCTAACTTACTGGAAACATCGTATTGATTTTCAATTTGCCGTTGTCTGGCTGAATATCTAATTGGACCTGATCGCAAGTGACCTCTGTACCATCGCGGAGATAACCGACCCCTGCCCCTGGTACGCTGATTATGGTACCCATGCCGACGAGCTTCTGCTTCGGTGCGTTTTTGGACACCAAAGTGCTGTAAGCACTGGTGAAGGCCGCCTTATGCTTATCATCCGAGACGAATTTCGAAGCGGCTTTGCCCGTTGGCACTTTACTCACCCGACCTGAAGGCGCGGTACCGCTTTTCAATCGTTCGCGTTGCTGTTCTTCCGTAGTATGCGCCCCATGATCGGCATAGGAATGTCCACCACCGACATCATATGTACTTGGATCATTGGCATCCAATCCGTCGTATAGGGTGGCAGCCACCTTTTGAATCGTATCCGATGATGTTGATGCTTCTCCACTTACTAAACTATCGTTGTCCGATCTCTTCATTTGCATACGCTCGCCGCCGAAATCAGATGCTTTCGCCCCCATACGATCAGCTTCGGATTCTAATCCGTGATCATCATTAGTGGTGACCCCACCAGCTTGCTGCGTAGGTGCCACTCTGCCTTGACGCTGTTGGACGACATGCCAAGCCTCATGCGGCAAATGCTGCTCTTGACCAGGTCCTACATGGATGTCATTCCCTTGTGCATAAGCCAAGGCTTGCAACTGAGCAGGTTTATCGGAATTGTAATGCACCTTAACGGAATCCATGGATATACCGGATAAGTTTTCTACACCAGATTTCAAATTATCGGGCATGCCCGTGTTATTTTTTTTGGTCTGAATAGGCTTCTCGGATGGTGCTGGAGATTGAGATCTAAATAATTGAGCGACGGCGCGATTTCCGATGGTTCTCTGTAGTTGTGCGATATGTGAAGTGGAAAAAGGGGACATACGATCCGCTGTTCCAGTTTGTTTGGCTGAGCTGTTAGAGGGTTTCTGCTTATCGTATTGTTCTGACGATTGGTTATTTTTCACATGTGATTGATAACTCATGAATACAATTCACCGCCCTAAGTAAATTACCGAACTTTCAACAAATTTCCTTTCGTTTCCTTATTTATTTTAAGGTAAAAGTTACCATTGGACAACAGTTCTAAAGTTGCGTTTATTCCTCCCAATTCACAAGGTAATATCAAGATAAGAGAACAAAACAAAAATAGTGATACGTAAGCAACCTGCGAAAATGATGTAAATAAGTGAGCAAGGTCAATTATTTGGAGCGGAAAGCGCGAAATGAAACGATTACAATTGGGTTAAGGGATAGCGAAATGGCCAATCTCAAATTTGCTAGATAAACGGGGGCGATGAAATGTTCACAAATAGAAAGTGGCTTAGTACAATGGCAGTCTCTTGTCTGACGTCTCTAACCCGAATACGACGGTTGAGTTCAACGTAATTCTGAACACCGAGTATTAGCAAAAATGGAATTTGATCGCAGCATACAGTGACGATCAGATTGCCGAAGGTGAGCGAGTGAGTGGAGAGATGGAATAACATAAAGGCAGTCCCAAGGTATAGCCTTAGGGACTGCCTTTTTCACTACTCAGATGAAAGTTTCATAGTAAAATCTCTATCAATAAGGAAAGTAAGGAATCTGAACATGTTCAATTTTCACACCTACGGGTTTAATAATGATAGCCTTGCATTCTGTCGTTGACTGAGGTAATTGAATCGTACCGCTTCCATCGTAATACATAGGTTTGTCTTGTTCGTTGTTCATCCTTACGCCTCCCGTAATATTAATATTACGATTTAAATCGTAGCATTTCCGGGGCAATTAAACAATAAATTAATTTATTGTGAAATAGTCCATAAGAAGCAGGATTTCATCAGAGAATGTCGAAAATCTAGTTGTTTTCACATTTAAATCACACTTTTTTTACAATTTCATCACAATTATGATGACAGATTTGGAGTTGTTGGCAGAGTGTATCTTATCGAGCGAATTAATCAAATCTATCAGCGATACAAGAATTACGAATGGATCTATATTCTCCCCCTTGTCGTGCTTTCACTAAAGAGGAAATTAGAGTACTTTTTCTTTATCCTGCACTCAGAGAAGGGACTCCCGAAATCGGAAGATTCGCAGTGGTATCTGAATTACGCCCACTCCCTGTTAACAGATTTCAAGCTTGGCTTACATATGAATGATCTTCTTTACTTGGGCTATAACCTCATTCTCGCCATATTGATAGGTGTGTTTAAGGAAGAATATATCGTTGTTTTTATACAGGCTGTAACAACTGCATCGTGTGTGATCTTGGTTTACCTCATCACTCGTCGATTATTCAACCGAATTACCGCAATAGTAGCCTCGTATTTCTATGCAACATCTTGGCATATTACGGTTTGGTCGATGTACATTCTTTCAGATAGTTTATTTATGAATCTAGTATTGTTGAATGTCTTCCTTCTTCTTAAAACGCTTGAGAATAACAATAAAGGTATGGGTTCGTTATTTCTCATTTCTTCGCTCCTCATGCTGGTATTCCGCCCAACGGGAGTCCTGACACTAGCATTTATTTTCATTTACATCGCATTGCAAATTAACCGATATCCATTATTCGCTTTCCTCAAGAAGCATAGATATAAGTTTGTATGCGCTTTACTAATCGTTTTCGCAGCTGTTGGTTTTCTTGTATTTACTCACAAATTGAATCCACTTCTCACATCCCTTCAATATAATGCGAAGTTGGTTTTATACAATATATATGCCAAAGGCTGGATTTATGATAACCCTTCAGGTCATGACTATGCCTATCGTCCCGATTATCGCATTGATATTTTCGGCAGTTTGATCCTGAGCTTTCTTATTCATAATTGGGATCATGTACTGTTGTTATATGGCAGAAGGGCTCTTGCGTTTATCGGCTGGTGGGTATGGAAGACGGATATACGGAGTCTGGCTGGGGTTATTAAATTGTGCAAGGATGTCGTCCCGTCACTTCTATTTCTATTCGGAACTTACGCTGCCATAAAGAACAACCTATTCAGAAAAACATCGATTGTTTGGTTAGTTATTGTGTCGATATTCCTATTTTGTATGGTGTTGTTCATGGATAGTATGTATCGCTATAAGCTGCCTGCTTTACCCTTTATTTGTATCGTCTGCGGGTATGGTGTCGAGAGATTGATCCGCATAATGCTATTCTTCATTAACAAATTTGGGGGGAAGTTGCTTCAATGGAACAGAAACAAGCACTCATTGTGATCCCGGCCTATAATGAGCAGAACAATATTCTAAAAGTAATCAAGGATGTTCGTGAGAATCTTCCTAGATACGATATTCTCGTTGTTAATGATTGCTCGAAGGACAACACGTCTGCGATAGCCAAGCAAGCAGGAGATGGCGTCAAAGTTGTGGACCTCTCCTATAATTTAGGGATTGGCGGCGCGGTGCAAACTGGCTTCAAATATGCCGAGAAGAACGGTTATTCGTATATGGTGCAAATTGACGGCGATGGTCAGCACCTTCCCAGCGAGGTGGACAAGCTATTTGCGTATATGACGCAAACGGGGTCCGATATGGTCATCGGCTCGAGGTTTCTAGATATTAAATCGTTCCAAACGACGTGGACAAGGCGCCTTGGTATTAAAGTGTTCTATTACTTATTTCGCTTGTTAATTCAGACGAAGATTACCGACGGGACTTCAGGGTTTCGGATGTATAATCGCAAGAGCATAGAGTTGTTAAGCCAATTTTATCCAGACGATTACCCAGAGCCAGACGCCATTATTTTGATTAGCAAACATGGACTTCGCATCGGGGAAATCGGCGTTGAGATGAGAGAGCGTGAACACGGTGTCTCCTCCATAACCCCGATCCAAAGTCCCTATTATATGACAAAAGTAATTATGTCGATCTTATTCTCTTTTACAAGGACAAGGACGAGGTGGTAGGAATGCTAACGAGTGAACATCATTTGTATAGTGTGCAATTAATGGGCGTCGTCTTTAGTTTAATTCTCATGAGTACCGTATTTATGATGGTAAGGGCTAGAAGACTTCGTGAGAAATATGCACTTGTATGGTTTGTGATTGGTATCTTTACGTTAATCATGTCCATGTTCACGAATTTGATGGAGTGGTTCTCTAAACTACTCGGCATCGACTATGCACCATCTGCATTTTTTGCCATTCTGATCGCCTCTGCCTATCTGCTCCTGCTGAATACGAGTATAAGTATCTCAGGTTTAAAATTACATAACAAAGCGCTTACGCAGGAACTGGGATTGACGAAGCTAAGGCTAGAAGAGCTTGAGAAGAAAAGCAATGAGGAGGAAAAGTCATCAAATATATCATGCTAGTTGCCAGTGTACTCATGACCGTTGTGGCGAGTACCCTGCTTAAAATAGGTGGTCGAGCCGTCAATTTCGAGGGCGGAATTATGGCTATCGCGATAGGTTACATGACAACACCGTTGATTATAACCGGCTTTGCCTTTTACGCGCTGGCAGCCTTCATCTGGATTTATTGCCTGTCCCAATTTGACCTCAGTTATGTGACCTTCGTGTCGAGTATTCAATATATTTTTATGATTCTCGTTTCGATTATGATTTTCCATGAACAAATTAGCGCGATGAAATGGGCTGGGTGCGTGTTTATTATGATTGGTGTCATTTTATGGTTGAGAGGATAGTCTGCATGTACCGTTGTGTGCCCTATACCGAAGATATGAAGGAAGACTGGGACAGGCTGGCTTGGTCTCAGGGGACCATTTTTCATACATTATCATTTAGACAGATTCTGCTCGAGACGTTTGGTTATCAATGCTTGTATCATGCTGTGGTTGATCAAAGTGGCCAGATTTGCGCATTAATTCCATTAACGAGTGGTCGCAACTTAGGACTCAAGCGGGTAGGCGTTTCGCTCCCCTTTGTCAATTATACGGATGTGTGTGCCCTAAATGAGGAAGCCGCGCAATTTGCTATTGCCGCAATCGCGACGCTGAAAGAGAAATACCGTCTCCGTTACATCGAGTTGAGATTTAAGAACGGGACGATGCTGTGCGAAGGCAAGCAGTTGTCTTCGGTGCTTAAGCAATTGGATACAGATCATGGTCAACTAAACGATACCAACCACACCTTCGTGCTGCCATTAACTAATGAAGATGAGGTTCTGTCTCTCTCCACTCGCAATAATCGAAACCATATCCGTAAGGTCTACAAGAACAACTGGTTTCAGGTTTCTTATGATAAAGGGAATCTGATAGAGTTTCATAAGGTCTATGTTCGGCGAATGAAGCAGTTGGGTTCACCAGCGCAAGATATCCGATTTTTCCAAAGATTCTTCGACTATTTTCCTGAGCACGCGGTGCTGCAAACCGTCCTAGATGCAGAGACAGGTGAGGTAGCTGGTGGGATGCTGCTATTAATAAGTCCGGGGGACTCCACACTTTATTATCCCTATGGTGCGAATTTGACGGCGTATAATCACAAATATCTCAATAACTTTATGTACTGGGAAGCCGTGAAATTCGGGATAAGAAGCGGGCTAAAGCAGCTTGATCTCGGTCGTTCACAAACCGGTTCAGGCACGTATAAGTACAAAGAACAATGGGGGGCTGCTGCCGAGCAACTCACATATTTCGTGATGGGCAGCACCAATAAAGAGGCGGGGCCTCCAGATAAAGAAAAGCTGCGTTTCTTCATCGAACTCTGGAAGAGAATGCCTAACATAGTGACAGAACCAGTAGGTAAGCAGCTCATAAAGTATCTAATGCCGTAACCAACCAACAATATGTGACATGACAATCGGGGGAAATAGAGCATGGCTAATCTTAGCTGGAAGCAGTATTTTGACAAGAGGGCAGAGGTTCATGGCGCTTCCGTACAATCCTCTGACTACTATAATGAGGAAAGTTTCTTTTTGCAGCGAAATCATACATTAGGTTGGCTCGGAGAGCTTCATGACAAAGAGATTTTGGATGCCGGCTGTGGCGTAGGTGCATTTAGTGAACCTCTCGTTGGGTCAAACACAGTGTATGGGGTGGATTTTTCGGAGAGAAGCCTTGCCTTTGCCGCGGAAAGAGGACTTCGAACATCGTCGGATGATCTAACGGCTCTTCATTTTGATGAGGGTAAGTTCGACCTTGTGCTGTGTATTGGTGTTATTCAGCTGATCGAACAGTATCGGACGGTTATTAAGGAATTGGCTAGGGTGACGAAGCCGGGAGGGACTCTGCTTATTGAAACTTTGCACCGCAGGTCTTGGCAGAGGAAAGTGCTCCGATTGTTCGAGAAAACCAAAAAATTCGATCGCATGTACGCCATGGATGAATTAAAGAAAGTGCTCATAGAGCACGGATTTGAGCATATAGAGTTCTTAAAGATCTATCATCCGTTCTCTTACGTTTCGAAAGGAAGTGCAGAGTGGAACGTGCAGGATCGGTTATGCACATCATTCGCCATCAAGGGGAGTAAGAAACATGTCTAATTCTTCAAAACAGATAACGAATCTACTCACTTTTGACATTGAAGAATGGTTTCATGCGAATTACGACCAGGTGACGCCGGATCGCACGAAGGGCTCTAGTTTCCGAGCCCATATGGATACCTTGCTTCAGATGTGCAGCGATGCGAAATGTAAAGCGACGTTTTTCACACTTGGCTGTATTGGAGAGGATTACCCGGATATCGTGAAGGCTATTGCGCGTGAAGGTCATGATGTCGCCTCTCATGGGTATGCCCACGAATTAGCCTATAAGCAAACCAGAGAAGAGTTTCGTGCGGATGTCCAGAAATCAGTTGATATTCTTGAGGATCTAACCGGAACGAAGGTACTCGGGTATCGGGCGCCGTCATGGTCGATCGTTGAAAGCAACCTCTACTACCTTGAAGTATTAGAAGAGTTTGGCCTCGTGTATGACGCTAGTATTTTTCCAGTGAAAACTTTTCTTTATGGGATTCCTACAGCAAAGACGGAGATTCATAAGCCAATAGTGAACGGTAGAGAACTTAATCTCTTCGAGGTTCCGATGTCTGTCATGCGAGTTGCTGGGAGAAATGTGGGTTATTCCGGCGGTTTTTACTTTAGGTTTTTCCCCGAGTTCATTATTCGAAAAGCCATTCAATCTGCTAATCGCCGAGGGAAGAGTTCCATTGTTTATCTGCATCCGCGCGAAATTGATGCGAGGGAACATAAGCTGGAGCTTCCGAGCAAGGAGCATTTTATTCATTACTACAATATTAAAGGTACCAAGGCTAAGCTTGTAAACATGTTGGAGGCATTCTCTTTTACGTCAATTTCGGAGCATTTGAAAAATCAGTATACATGATGAATGTATAGGGTATCCGTTAGAAGAAATAGTTACAAGTTGCTCAGACATACATTAAGGAGTACATTTATGTATTGAAATAGATGCTCATGTAGGAGTAAAGGAGAACGAAATCTATGACGTATACCTCAAATCGAAATAAATTAACTGACGTCAGCCGCATACTGGCTAAAGTTGCAATAGGAGCAGAAGCTGCTGATCTTGTTATTCAAAATGGTACCTTAGTCAATGTGCATTCTGGTGAGCTTATTGCCCATATGGATGTCGCGATTGCTGCTGGACGAATTGCTTTCATAGGAAGGGCTGATCATACGATCGGGGAGAAGACGGTCGTGATCGATGCGAAAGGGAAATACATGGTGCCAGGCCTGCTGGACGGCCACATGCATGTGGAAAGCACAATGCTTTCAGTGACGGAATTTGCCAAAGCGGCGATTGTCAAAGGGACGACCGGGATTTTCATGGACCCGCATGAGATTGCGAATGTGTTCGGCTCAGAAGGGGTCAGACTCATGCATGAAGAGGGGCAGCCCTTACCGCTCAAAGTATTCACGACCTTCCCTTCCTGTGTGCCAGCAACGAATGATTTGGAAGATGGCGGCGCTGTCTTAGAGGTAGCCGATATTCAAGCAGGACTGCAATGGGACAATGTAGTAGGTCTGGGTGAAGTGATGAATTTCCCAGGTGTTGTGTTCGGAGATCCCAAAATGTGCGGAGAAATCGAAGCTACACTGCAAAGCGGGAAGACAGTTACGGGACATTTCCCGAGTGACGATGATCGTATGCTGCAAGCTTATCTCGCATCTGGCGTTACATCGGATCACGAGACGGTTACCCGCGAGCAAGGTTTGCATAAAGTTCGCATGGGGATGCACCTCATGATTCGGGAAGGCTCTGCATGGCATGATGTCAAAGAGGTCATCAAGATTGTCACCGAGGATGGTGTCAATACGTCCAATATCTCACTCGTTACCGATGACGTGAACCCGCAAACACTCGTGGAGAAAGGGCATCTCAATCATGTAGCACGACGCGCGATAGAAGAAGGCGTTCAACCAGTTACCGCAATCCAAATGGTCACGATCAATGTGGCACGTTATTTTAAGCTGGAGCATGATGTGGGATCGATCACTCCGGGGAAGTGTGCTGACATTCTGTTAATGGAAGATCTGCAGAAGATGGAGCCCTCCATGGTTATAACAGATGGTCAAATCATTGCGGAGCAAGGTGAGCTGGCTGTCGAATTCCCTGTGTTTACGTACCCGGCTCATATTCGCAATTCGATGAACGTGAAGCGGGAGCTGACGGCGGAGGACTTTAAGCTTAGGGCGGCTGCAGAGCAGGAGAAAACGAAAGTCAATGTGATCCGCGTAATCGAAAATAGTGCCAGAACCGAGAAGATGACGGCAGAGCTCGCCATTCAACAAGGCATCATCCTGCCGGATGTGGAGCAAGACATTATTCGCCTGGCCTGTATCGAGCGGCATCATGGCACAGGTCAAATTTCACTTGCTTTTGCCCATGGCTTTGGCGTGAAGTCTGGCGCGGTGGCCTCTACGGTGGCCCATGACAGTCACAATCTGCTTGTGATGGGGATTGATGAAGCGGATATGGCGTTCGCTGCGAATGAACTTGTGAAGCTTGGCGGCGGGATGATTGTTGTGGAGAATGGCAAAGTGCTGGCTCAGGTCCAAATGACCATTGCAGGCCTGATGTCAGAGAAAACACTGCCTGAAGTCGTCAAGGAAGTCGCGCAGATGGACAAAGCATGGCAGCACATCGGCTGTGCTATGAACGCGCCGTTCATGACGTTTTCCCTCATTGCTCTGCCTGTGATTCCCGAAATTCGCATTTCGAATCGCGGGTTGGTGGATGTGACTCAATTTAAGCTGATTGATGTGGAAATCGTCTAACCAATCAATAAAATTCGAACCTTTCTGAACATTAGAGCATTATTCTAATGTTCTTTTTTCTATGGTGTTTCCAGTATTTATAATCGATTTCAAGAAATAGGGCAAACTGAGACGAACTTATCACATCAAGGTGGTGTACGCACATTGTTGACTGATTTGAAGCGTTTGTTAATAGGCCAGCCCTTGAAGTCCCATGAATTAGGCGAGCAGAAGTTAAATAAAAAGAAAGCATTGGCTATTCTTTCTTCAGATGCACTCTCCTCGGTAGCTTATGGTCCAGAGCAGATTCTAATTGTCTTAATAACGATTAGCGCAGCGGCGTTCTGGTATACAGTCCCTATCGCTTGCGGTGTTCTGTTTCTCTTAGTAGCTCTTATTTTGTCCTATCGACAAATCATCTTCGCTTACCCGCAAGGGGGAGGTGCTTATGTCGTCTCGAAGGAGAACCTGGGGATGAACGCAGGGTTGTTTGCGGGCGGATCCCTACTAGTCGATTACATCCTGACGGTAGCGGTTAGTATATCCGCGGGTACCGATGCGATCACGTCAGCCTTTCCAAGCTTACATAGCTATACAGTGCCGATTGCTCTGGCACTCGTATTGTTTATCACGATCCTCAATCTGCGCGGAATTACGGAATCTGCCTCTATTTTGGCGTATCCTGTGTATTTGTTTGTGATCGCCCTGCTTATTCTAATTGGTATTGGCTTGTTCAAGATCTTTACAGGTGATATTTCTCCTGATTTGCATACGCCCTTGGGGACACCGGTTGCGGGCATTTCCTTATTCATCTTGTTAAGAGCCTTCTCCTCAGGTAGCTCGGCATTAACAGGGGTTGAGGCGATATCCAATGCCATTCCGAACTTTAAGACGCCTGCCCCGAACAACGCTTCCAAAACACTAATGGCCATGGGCATGCTATTAGCTATTTTGTTCGCCGGCATCATCTACTTGGCCTACTACTACGGCATTGCCCCGACCGAGAAGGAAACAGTTGTTTCTCAGATTGCGACGGTGACATTTGGCCGAGGACTGATGTATTATATCGTCCAAGGTACAACCGCGATGATACTTGTTCTCGCCGCGAATACGGGCTATTCCGCATTTCCGCTGCTCGCGGTTAATCTGGCCAAGGATAAATTTATCGCTAGGATGTTTACGATGCGCGGCGACAGATTGGGCTATTCGAACGGGATTATCTTCCTAGCGGTGACCTCTATGCTATTAATTATCGTGTTCAAAGGGCAGACCGAGCAGCTCATTCCCCTCTATGCCGTTGGGGTATTCATTCCTTTTACACTGGCACAGACAGGCATGCTGGTGAAATGGTTTAGGGAGAAGCCGAGAGGTTGGCTGCTCAAATTAACGGTCAACTTGGTAGGAGCATTCATGAGCTTCATCGTCATGATGATTTTCTTTATCACCAAGTTTGGACAAGTTTGGAGTGTGCTCATTTTCCTACCGCTCATCGTGTTCATTTTTCATCAAATCAAAAAGCATTACGATGCGATCGCTGAACAATTGCGACTCTCTTCTTGTGAACCTGCCCTCCCGATTGAAGGGAATGTCATGATTGTGCCTGTAGCCGGCTTCACACATGTGGTGGAGAATTCGTTGAACTACGCCAAGTCGCTATCACCCGATCAAATTATTGCGGTGTATGTGGCTTTTGAACGGGACGATGAGAAAAAGTTCGAGGAGAAATGGCAGAAGTGGCAGCCCGATGTGCGCTTAGTCACGCTGCATTCCCATTATCGAAGCATTGTCCACCCGCTGACCAAATTCATTGATACCGTGGAACATAAGGCTTCGGAATCGAATTTCCGGGTAACCGTGATCATTCCACAGTTTATTCCTAAGAAGAATTGGCATAACATCCTCCACAATCAGTCCAGTTTACTGATAAGGGCGTTCCTGTTGTATAAGCGGAATTTGGTTGTGACGACCGTGCCATATCATTTAAAAAAGTAGCGTGAATGCTCGATAGTTCGGGTGGGGTGCACGGCGGCAGGTGTGCAAGTCGATTTTATCGACTTGGTACGGGTTGGACTCCGCCCTCAGCATCCATTAGTCCGAAATTATCGAACTAATTTCCTGAGATAAACTGGAAAAGGTAGCCCTTACTTCAGAGTAGGGCTACCTTTTTTCATTCATGTTTCCATCTGATGCTCCTCACTTACCCGTTGCATAAACCCACGAAGCTCTGCCTCTGTTTCACAGACGGCGGCATGTTCCAACCAAACAAAGAATTTCTTCTTGAGAATGGCTGAAACATGAAGGGGGTACGTCTCCCGCGATTTGATGATATACAATCCAGAGGAAACTTCACTCCAGGGTGATTTGAAAATCGTACGGATGGATAAGCGAGTCCGCCTCTCCCAATCCTGTTTTTTCTGTTTGTTTCTTATGGACTCATACATTCTCATTATGGTTTGATGATCGGATATTTCGGTCCATGTTGAAAACCCTGACTGGATAGCATCATGTATAATCTCGGACTTTTCTTTAGAAAACCAGTAACCAACAATGATAGGAAAATGATGTTCCTCTTCTAGCCATAAGACACCGAACCACTCGTAATCTAAATCGATTGGATTCAACAAATGCGGTAGGGTTCCTAAATAGTATCGGGAGGTGGAAGTCATGACATTTCTCCTTCTGACGCTTTGTTTGAAACAGTAGAATTGCAAAAAGTCACTTTGCTTGATGAGCGCCATCTGATAGGTATAATTGTATGATTGAACCTTATAAAAAGGGGGTAAAGAATCCATAGCTAACGTATAAAAATACAATAAAAATGCAAATCCACTGATAGTCTCGAAGCCGTGGGAGTAGAGGTTGATGGCTACGAATCGCCAAAAACGGAAGCAAGCTGAAGCATTTATATCGAAAATGAATGTTTGGATAGTTTGGATCCAATTTTATTTGCTGAATCAGCTGAAAAATAAGAAATAGAGTCCCTACACGCCGTTTTACTTTCTTGGCTATGAGGCGTAATATTCGGATCAACAACAGATCATTTAAAGCAAAACGCTGAATTCCCGTAAGGGAAACGGGGGAACCAGAAGAACCGATAGGATACAGCATCGGTTTCTCGGGGTGAATCTTTAGCAAGCGCAGCTTGCTAGGGTAGGGCACTTCCAAGCCCGAATCCGACAGCTAACCTCGTAGGCGCATTGGGAGAGAACGACCTTCTTTTCGTGCCGTCCACAGCGCGTTTATTCACGCTGTTTCGAAGCCCGATAGTAGAGATTCTCTGCTCTTTGGCTTCTTTTTGTTGTTCATATTTTGAGGAGAGTGAATCTATTATGCATCCCGAACCCCTGACTCTAGTGAGAGTATCTGACGAATGTACCGAACTTATCAAGGAATGCAAGATTATCCGTATTGAATGTTTTCGATTTGATTGTGAATTATCCGATAAACTGCAGCCTGGACATGGCACCGACTGTCATTGCGGTATACTGACGATTTCAACGAATCTCGGAACATGCGGTTTAGGGCAATTCGTGATTCCATGCGGCAATCTGAAAGGGGATTTCGTTCAATGGGCGTCAGTATTTCAGAAGCTCAAAGGTCTTCCTCTTCAAGATGGTTTACAATATGTTCATCAGAAACAAGAGGCATGGGGAGAAGTACGATCTCATTTAATGGCAACTGCACTAACGAATTTATCAGAAAAGCTAGAGAACTTATCAACTGCAAGTGAACAAGAACTAAGTTATCTATCCAATCGCACTTATTTATTTGAGCATTCTGGGGCGTATATCTCTTTCTAAGAGAGAAAGCTAGATTACAATTCAAAGAGCACCTCCAACCACTAGTCATTGAGTGGGGAGGTGCTTTTTTGATTTAACTTGGATAGGTGGGTAAGAGAATCCATATTTTTATACTTTTTTTATACCGATGCCACAGTTTCTTTACCCCCTTTTTATATGGATCGGCGTTACAATGTTTCAGGAAAGGGGGCGGTGATCGTCATGCAAAGTGATTTTTTGCTGATAGCTGCGCCAACGAAGGCAGGCGTTGCGTTTATGAAACATACGAAATTGGTAGGAATTCCTTTTGTTGCATTAACAAACAACAAGATGGAGAGAATCAAGTTAAAGGGTCTAGGGGCGAAGCGAATTATCCAAGTAGATACAACAGATTCAGGAGCATCCATCAAGGAGGTGTGTCCGTGTACAACGATGTAACAATGATCTTATTATTTGCAGTAACTTTTCTAGGTTTTTGGGGATTTGCAAAATATTGTGAGAAAGCATAAGCGTAAGTTTACGAAGTCGTTTTTCAAGAAAAATGTTAGGAGGCAATCAGATGATAGTTATTGGACTCATTGGATGTGCCATTATGGTATATCTAGGTTTTGTTTTAGTTAAACCAGAGAAATTTTAATTGTAGATTATAAGCTTACGTAAGCAGGGGGAGAACCTACTATGGGTATGGGATTGTTACAAGTAGTCGTCACACTAGGGATTATCATGCTTTTGGTAAAGCCTGTGGGCAGCTACTTGGTCAAAGTGTTTGGCTATGAAAAGAGTGGCCTTGATCGCATTTTTGGTCCTTTCGAGCGTGTATCTTATCGCATCATGGGTGTCAAAGAAGACGAAGCCATGGGGTGGAAAAAGTATGTAGGCGCTGTCCTGTTAGTTAACTTTGTAATGATGCTTCTTATGTACGCTGTGTTTCGGCTTCAGAAATACTTACCGCTTAACCCTGATGGCATAGGTAATATGCCTCCGGCACTCGCTTTCAATACAGCTGTTTCTTTCATTACCAATACGAACTGGCAAGCTTACAGCGGTGAAAATGCCATGTCCTATTTGTCACAAATGGTGGGACTTACGTTCCCGATGTTTACTTCGGCAGCAACTGGATTTGCTATTGCTGTTGCTTTCACGCGTGGTCTAGTTGGCCGTCAAGATAATCTCGGGAATTTCTATGTGGATATAACGAGGGCGATTACACGCGTATTCCTGCCACTGAGCTTCATTGTCGCTTTGATCCTAGTTTTTCAAGGTGTTCCACAAACTCTGCTAGGTGCCGTACAAGCGACAACCATTGAAGGTGCAGGGCAAACCATTACTCGTGGTTTAGTTGCTTCTTTTGAATCTATTAAACACATAGGCACCAACGGTGGTGGTTGGTTCGGCACGAATGCCGCGCATCCTTTTGAAAATCCAACGCCTGTTGCCAACTTGATCCACATTATTTGTATGATGCTTCTACCTACCTCACTGGTGTACGCATTTGGACTCATGATCAAGAACAAGAAACAAGGCTGGACGATCTTTGCTGCGATGGGGATTATTTTCGTAGTTATGGTCGCTACGGTTTTCTATGCGGAATATAAAGGTGTGCCTGCGGTAGATGCGTTAGGCGTACATGGCAACATGGAAGGCAAAGAAGTTCGATTCGGACCGTCCGAATCCGCGTTATTTACAGCAGTGACTACAGCTGCAACAACAGGCAGCGTCAACAATATGCATGAGTCACTTACGCCTCTTGGAAGCATTGTTCCTTTTGCAGAAATGATGTTGAACAATGTGTTCGGCGGTAAAGGAGTAGGCTTGTTAAACGGCTTGCTTTACTTGATCTTATCTGTGTTTATCTGCGGGTTAATGGTGGGGCGTACGCCAGAGTTTTTAGGTAAAAAGATTGAAGGAAAAGAGATTAAACTAGCGGCCATTGCGATTCTTACCCATCCGCTTATCATTCTCGCACCGACCGCTTGGGCGCTGATTCGCCCTGAATCGATTACTTCCATAGCCAACCAGGGCACGCATGGTCTCTCTGAGGTGCTGTATGCCTTCACATCGGGTGCAGCTAATAATGGATCGGCCTTCGGTGGCCTGACCGCGAACACGAACTTCTACAATTTGGGCATTGGTATGGTGATGCTGTTTGGTCGTTACATTTCGATTATCGCGATGCTGGCCATTGCGGGATCACTTGCTACGAAGCGAGTCGTACCTGTTACGACGGGAACACTTCGGACGAATACGCCTTTATTTATGGGGATTATGATCATGATTATTCTAGTTATTGGTGCTCTAACGTTCTTCCCGGCGCTGGCACTGGGGCCGATTGCTGAACATTTGGCGGCGCGTTAAACGGATAGACGTAATAGAGATGGAGGATTGATTGGACTGTGGAACGTAAAAAAACATTAACTAAAGATATTGTGAATCAAGCTATCGTGGATTCGTTCAAAAAATTAAATCCTTGGATCATGATGAAGAATCCGGTCATGTTTGTTGTTGAGATAGGCACAGTGATTACCCTTCTGCTTTCTCTTGCACCTGAGTTGTTTGGCAGCTCGGAAGTAGGGCGGGGTTATAACATCGCAGTGTTCTTGATCTTGCTATTCACCTTACTATTCGCTAACTTTGCTGAAGCGTTGGCGGAAGGTCGAGGTAAGGCGCAGGCTGATTCCCTCAGGAAGACGAAATCCGATACGATGGCTCGCCTAGTTCAAAAGGATGGCACTTATAAGCAAGTGTCTTCGACTTCGCTTCGCAAAGGTGATGTAGTACGCATTGAAATTGGAGAGCTTATCCCCTCCGATGGTGAAATTATTGAGGGTTTGGCCTCTATTGATGAATCAGCGATTACTGGGGAATCTGCTCCGGTAATTAAGGAAGCAGGCGGCGATTTCTCATCTGTGACAGGCGGTACACGGGTAGCTTCTGACTATATCGTTGTCAAAGTGTTGACGGATCCCGGCGAATCATTCTTGGATCGTATGATTGCGCTCGTCGAAGGTGCCAAACGGCAGAAAACGCCGAACGAAATTGCGTTAACAACGCTGCTTGCTGTACTGACATTGATCTTCTTAATTGTCATTATGACGATGGTTCCGATGGCTTCGTATTTAAACGTAAAATTAGAAATTTCCACGTTGATTGCGCTGCTGGTATGTCTCATTCCAACGACAATTGGCGGTCTCTTATCAGCGATTGGTATCGCTGGAATGGATCGTGTGACGCAGTTTAACGTGCTAGCGATGTCGGGTAAGGCTGTTGAAGCTGCTGGTGATATCGATACGATGATTTTGGATAAAACAGGGACGATTACGTTTGGTAATCGGATGGCTTCCGAGTTTGTGCCCGTGAGTGGCAGATCGGTGAAAGACATTACTTTCGCAGCTCTACAAGCCTCTGTGAAGGATGAAACACCAGAAGGACGCTCCATTGTCGAGCTTGCGAATAAGCTTGGGGAGTCTTGGCAAGCTGATCATTACTCGGATGCAGAAGTGGTTGAGTTTACCGCAGAAACACGGATGTCGGGACTTGATCTAGCAGACGGTGTGAAATTCCGCAAAGGTGCGGTTGATACGATCAAGAACTATGTTACTGCGCATGGTGGCAAAATTCCAGCTGATTTAGAAGCGATAACGAACCGAATCGCGAAAGCAGGAGGCACGCCACTCGCGGTTGCGATTAACGAGCGAATCTATGGTGTTATTTACCTTAAGGATACGGTAAAACCGGGATTGAAGGAACGTTTTGCGGAACTGCGCGCAATGGGTATCAAAACTGTGATGTGTACAGGAGATAACCCACTTACGGCTGCAACGATTGCACTCGAGGCTGGTGTAGATGAGTTTATTGCTGAAGCGAAGCCGGAAGATAAAATTGCCGCAATCAAGAAAGAACAGCAGGAAGGCAAACTCGTTGCCATGACAGGTGACGGCACGAATGATGCGCCTGCACTTGCACAAGCGGATGTAGGACTCGCGATGAATTCAGGGACGATGGCTGCCAAAGAGGCGGCTAATATGATCGATCTGGATTCCGATCCGACCAAGCTGTTATCGGTGATCTCTATTGGTAAACAATTATTGATCACTCGTGGGGCTTTGACGACGTTCTCGATCGCCAACGACATTGCTAAATACTTCGCGATCATTCCTGCGATGTTCATTCTAGCTATGCCGCAGCTGCAGGCCTTGAATATTATGAATCTGGCATCACCAGAATCGGCCATTCTATCTGCTTTAATTTTCAATGCTATCATCATCCCGCTGTTGATTCCCATTGCCATGAAGGGTGTTAAGTACCGGGCGATGTCGGCTGATAGGCTGTTGTCACGTAATATTTTGCTGTACGGTATCGGTGGTGTGGTTGTACCATTTATCGGGATTAAAATCATTGATATGGTACTTCACGGCTTAAACATCGTGTAAAGAGATAGAGAAACGAGGAGATCATTTTATGAAATCGGTTATGATAGCTGTTCGTGTATCGTTATTGTTCATGATCGTCTGTGGACTTATTTATCCACTTGCTACGACAGGGGTGGCTCAAGTTTTATTTCCCAAACAAGCAAACGGCAGTCTTATAGAATCAGGCGGTACGGTGATTGGATCGGAATTACTGGCTCAAAGCTTCGAGTCTCCAAAGCTGTTCCATCCAAGAGCATCGGCAGCCAAGTATGACCCAACAGCATCATCTGGCTCCAATACAGTGGTTGCTTCCAGCGACTATGCAGCGGCAATGGCAGAGAAAATTGCCGCGTTAAAGGCTGAAAATCCTACGCTAACTGAAATTCCGGCAGATTTAGTTACTGTTTCTGGCTCAGGCTTTGATCCGGACTTGTCACCAGAAGGAGCGAAAGCCCAAGTTCCAAGAATTAGTAAGGAAACCGGGATCACCGCGAACGAGCTTAATGATTTAATTGACCGCATGTCAAAAGAGCGGCAACTGGGCATTTTTGGGGAACCAAGAGTCAATGTGACTGAACTAAATAGCGAACTGCTTAAACAAGTGAAATTGTAAAGTAAGCAGGGTGCCACTCTCGATATGAGAGTGGTTTCTGCACTTTTTAGAGACAGGGAAGGAGGTCACTATGATGGATGGTTTCAAAAGAAAAACACCAGAAGAGATTCTATTATCCATCTCCAAACTGCACCGCGGCAGCTTGAAAATTTATATCGGGGCGGTTAGCGGATCTGGTAAAACATATCACATGCTGCGTGAAGGTCATAATCTCAAGGGGCAAGGGATCGATGTGGTTATCTGTGCGGTTTCGACGCTCCAACGACCGGAAACGGTGGAACAATTAGGGGATTTGGAGAGAGTACCAAGCATTCATTGGATGAAAGATGGCGTGGAACAAAAGGATCTGAACTTGGATGCCTTACTCGAAAGAAACCCTGAAGTTGTTCTCGTTGATGGGCTTGCTCATCAGAACCGGGAGGGTGCTCAATTCCCAACTAGGCTCGAAGATATTAAATATTTACTCTCGCACGATATTAGCGTGATCAGCACGGTGAATGTCTATGAGCTAGAAGGGACGATGGAGGTTGCTCATAAACTGACAGGTATTGAAGTGGGTCACTGCGTTCCCTCTGATACCTTAGAACTGGCCGATGAGGTGAGACTCATAGATGCAACGCCGGAAACGATTTTAACGCGGCTAGGAGAGGGGCATTTAAAGGGAAACAAAGATGCAGCCTTATTTAAACGCGGTAATTTAGGTGTGCTGCGAGAATTAGCTCTCCGTCTAGTTGCCGAGGATGTCAATGATTCTTTGGAAGCACATCGTGAACAAATGGGGATTCAAGGGCCATCCGGAGCGACGGAACGTATACTAGTTACGACGCAATATCATTGGAATGGATCCATTTATGTACGTCGTGGCCAACAAATCGCGAAGCGATTGAATGGCGATCTGCATGTAGTTACACTGCGTAAACAAGGTAAAACGCTTACCAAAGAATCTGCTACATTTCGAAGGTCCATTATGAAGCTTGTAGAGAAAGTAGGAGGTAAATTTGAAGAGCTGCCGCTTACTTTTCGCCGCTGCATTCCTCGGGTTTTAGTGGACTATGCGAACGCCAATCATGTTACACGTATTGTATTAGGGCATTCCAAACAAACGAGATGGCAAACTTTTTTACAAGGCTCCGTTATTAATGGTGTGTTAGAAAGAACCAAAAATATCGATGTGTTTCTGATAGCCGATCGTGCTTCTCAAGAGGGAGAGCGTATTCTGCCTGCTCATATTCACACGCCCAAGGAGCCTTACAAATATAGACGTCTGAGCACACAAGAAGTGGAGGCGAAAATCGAAAAAATCAGACGAGGCAGATTCAAGGTTTATATTGGCGCTGCGCCTGGAGTCGGTAAAACGTACACGATGCTGCGGGAAGGCAATGATCTGCTTAAAAAGGGGATTGATGTGAAGATAGGTTTGCTTGAAACCCATGGAAGAAAAGAGACGACCCAGCAAGTGGGTGATCTTGACATTGTGCCACGAGCAGTAAACCAATATCAAAGCGTAAGACTGGAGGAGATGGATACAGAAGCCATTATTCGTCTTCGACCTGAAGTAGTCTTAGTGGATGAGCTTGCACATACGAATGTACCAGGAAGTAAGAATAAGAAACGCTATGAAGATGTGTTGGAAATTCTGGAAGCTGGCATCTCGGTTATCTCGACTGTCAACGTTCAGCACTTGGAGAGCCTGAATGATGCCGTTGAGCATATAACGGGTATTCGCGTGCGGGAAACCGTACCAGATAGTCTGCTGCGTACAGCAGATGAAGTTCAGTTAATTGATGTTGCCCCTGAAGCGCTGCAGCTTCGGATGAGAGATGGCAAGATTTATGCGATGGTCAAAGTAGAGCAGGCATTAAATAACTTTTTTAAGACGGGAAATCTGATCGCTTTGCGTGAATTGGCGCTGCGTGAAATTGCGGATGATGTTGATGAACGTTTGGAGTCGATGGAGCGTAAGAGCTCTCTGCGTGGTCCATGGCGGCGGAAGGAAGTCATTTACGTGTGTGTGACGGAAATTTCGCAGGCGGATCGCTTAATTCGGCGGGGGTTTCGCATTGCGCATCGGCTTAAAGCAGCTTGGCATGTAACCTTAATAGCGGCTCGGCCTACCTATGACGATTGGAAGCCAAAGCAAGAAGCGTTAGAAAAGCTGACCACTCGCTTGGGAGGAGAGTTCTCCTATCAAGAGGTAGTGAATCGTAACCAAATTCCCCGTGTTTTTGCGACGAAAGCAAGTAACGCCGGAGCTACACAAATCATCGTTTGGAAAGATGCTATCGTCCAAAAGCTTTTGCCGCATGCAAGCACAATGGATGTACTCATTGTTGCCGATTATGATTCGTGTCAAATTTCGAGAAATAAGGTAAACTAAACCTTATGGAAACTCCAAAAAAAGAACATGCAAACTGGCAATCGTATGCTGTAACTGCACTTTTTATCGTCCTGTTGACGATATTTTTAAAAGGTTTTGATTTTTTCTTTGATCTCGTCAATATATCGCTTCTCTACTTATTTCCAGTTCTGTTTAGTGCTGTTCGATGGGGGAGAGGACCTTCTTTTTTTGCTGCGGCATTAGGTGTTTTAGCCTTTGATTTCTTCTTTGTTCCACCGCTACTCAGTCTTACAGTCGCTGATTTGCGTTATATCCTAACCTTTGTTGTGTTCTTATGTGTGGCTGGCCTTACGTCAAGCCTTGCTTCAAAGCTTAGAAATCAGTTCCAACAGGCGCAGAAGAAAGAAGCGAATACCGCTGCGCTGTATGCATTAAGTCGTAAGATTACTGCGATTTCAGACCTAGACATTTTGCTAAAGCAGATTCTACAGTATGTTGCCGATACACTTGATGCGAAGGCTGCTATCATTCTGCCAAATCAACATGGCGAACAACAGGTAGAAGCTTCTTCGAAGGAAAGTGGAGATTGGGCCAATGATGAAGCTCACCTAACAATCGCTGGCTGGGTGAACCGTAATAATACGATTGCGGGGAGAGGGACTCGAACATTGAGTGAATCATCGGATTTGTATGTCCCCTTAGCGACAGATCAGCAGGTACATGGCGTGCTCGCTGTACAAGTTCGCGATCGATTAATGTCCGAGATGCCAGAGCTTATTCGGATCATCGAGGCGCTCTCGGATCTAATGGCTGTTGCGATCTCGCGAGTCAAACTGGCGGATGAGGCCAAAGTGGCACAATTGACTGCTGAGTCGGAGAAGTTACGCACAGCTTTGTTGGATTCACTCTCCCATGAATTGCGTACGCCATTGGCAACAATTATTGGGTCCGTAACAGGATTGCTCGAAGGAGAGGACGTCTTTAGTCCCGATGATCGGCGAGAATTATTGCTGACGACGCGTGAGGGTGCTACGCGCATGAATAGACTTGTGGGGAATTTGCTCGGCATGGTTCGTATTGAAAGCGGTATGCTGCGCTTAAATAAAATGTGGTGTGGGATCGAAGATGTAGTCGGTGTCGCCTTAACACAGTTGAAGGATGCTCTGCACAATAGAGTTGTGAACATAGCTTTTGATCCGGATCTGCCTTCCGTTCCGCTGGATGAAGTTCTTATGGAACAAGTGCTGATGAATGTAATCAGCAATGCCATCAAGTACTCGCCTGAAGGAAGCGAAATTCGTATTGAAGCGGAGAAGGACGGCGACATGCTGAGTTTGACGATTGCAGATGAAGGGGCGGGCATTCTTCCAGCTGACAGGGAACGGGTATTCGAGAAATTCTATCGAGGTGATCGTACGAAGCATATTCCTGGCACGGGGCTTGGGCTCGCAATATGTAAGAGTATTGTGGAAGCGCATAGCGGTTCAATTACCGCTAGCGCGAGGAGAGATGGCCGTCAGGGCACGGTTATCGAACTGAGCTTGCCTTTATCACAGTAGCGCAGGTAAGTTTCTGACTATATGTCTGCAATTCGCTAAGAGGGACGGAGAGAAACATGACAACAATGGGCGCGAAAATTTTAGTCATTGATGATGAGGCGCAAATACGAAAATTATTGCGTGTCACCTTAACCGCCCACGGATTTGAAACGGCAGAAGCTACAACTGGGCAGGAAGGCTTGCTGCAGGCGGCAATGTTCCGTCCGGATCTCATCGTACTAGATTTGGGGCTGCCGGATATGACCGGTATGGAGGTTCTGGATGGCATTCGAGAGTGGTCGAATGTGCCCATCATTATTTTAACGGCGCAGGATCAAGAGCATGACAAGGTCGCTGCCTTAGATCGCGGCGCAGACGATTATGTGACGAAGCCATTCGGCATGGGCGAATTCATGGCCCGCATGCGTGTGGCTCTTCGGCATATAGCCAAAGCACCCGATGAGCCTGTGCTGAAGCTCGGCCAGCTTGTCATTGATTTGGCCAAGCGCAGCGTCGAGCTCAATGGGGAGAAGCTGAAGCTAACGCCAACCGAGTATGACTTGCTCAAGGTGCTTGGGGTTAATGCTGGCCGTGTCATGACGCATAAGCAGCTGCTCAAGCAAGTGTGGGGCGGTCAGCAGTATGAATCTGACAGCCAGTACCTACGGGTATATGTAGGACATTTGCGGAAGAAGATCGAAACAGATCCGGCAAGACCTCAGTATATATTGACGGAGCCGGGGATTGGGTATCGGTTTGCTTGGCAAGAGAACTAACGAAGTGGTGCTCAAGGAAAAAAGCTTCTACCCCCCACGATGGCGTGGTGTTGGAAGCTTTTTTTAGATATAAGAATCTAGATCTTTGAGGCGAATCGATGGATTTTCTACAGTTAAATCGAATTTGCGAGGCAATTCCTAGCAAATAGCTGTATATTTTCCTGTTCATACAAATGTAGCTACGGGATGCACCAGCAAAAAACCAGTTAACATCCGGAAAACTCGATGTTAACTGGTTTAATTTGTCGTGATGAATTAACAAGTAAAGGCGTCAATAAAGCGCAAATCAATCCCAAAGAACATCCAAGAGAATCCGGTCCATCGGAATCCAGAAACCGATGTCCGTCCAACGAACACTGGGAAATACCAGTATTGTTGTCCGTTGCTTTGCCAGATGTATGTGAATCTGAACAAGCAGCGGGAGATGCCGCCTGGATCTACAGCGTAAACACCAGGTGCTTTAAGCGGCTTTTGCGGTACATGGGATGGTGGCGCAGAGGTTGGCGGTTGATATCCGCCTTGCCCTTGCCCAGGTCCTGGTCCGCCAGGGAAACCGCCCGGACCGCCAGGGAATCCACCAGGTCCACCTGGGAAACCGCCAGGTCCGCCAGGGAATCCTCCTGGTCCACCTGGGAAACCGCCCGGACCGCCAGGGAATCCACCAGGTCCACCCGGGAAACCGCCCGGACCGCCAGGGAACCCTGGACCACCTGGGAAACCGCCAGGTCCACCGAAGCCGCCTTGCCCACCTGGGAATCCAGGTAGCATGCCGCCAGTCCCTGGGAAGCCAGGGATGCCGAAGCCTCCTAGGCCGCGTGGATCATAGGCTGGTACCCAGCCGTAGTATTGGGGTACGGGATAGCCGTATGGGTACGGCGTATTTTGTGTTTGTGGATAGTAGGCTGTTGGATAGTCTGATTCCGTGGCTGCGCTTTTTGAAATCTCCGTTTCAAGCTCTACGTCGCGCAGTTCTTGTTTTTTGTTCGATGCCATTCGTGAAGTCCTCCTTAGGTAAAAGCGGATTGTCGATACTTACTATATGCAGGGGGATAGACGGATGTCACGGATAGCAAATAACAAAAGTAAAGGATCGCTAGTCCTATATGGAATGCAATAATATACCGAACTGGGAGAAATAACCTAGATTAATTTGTCGAAATATAGGTTATTTCTCCCATATATGCGAAGAGGCATGTCGTATATAATAGAAATTGGTATGATTTTGAAATAATGGAGCGGGATATCTTGAGAGACCTACTGGGTAAAAGATTAAGATATGATGTGACAACAAGTTATGGGCTAGTCTTAGTTCCTATCCATACCGTTCTCAATCAAGAGCATTTGGACTTATTTAAGCAGCATCGCATTGACGCGATGGATATCGTAACCACGGCTATGCCTGATGGCCAGACGCAATCTGCACCTGCTCATGACGCGAACCGTCTTGTTCAAAAAGCGACGGAATATGCCAAAGACTTATTCGAACGTATTCAGACAAAAAAGAAAATACCACTGCTTGAGATTAAGTCAGAATTAATTCCTATCGTCCAGCAAGCAGCCGACAATCCGGATCTCTTTCAATTATTTCAAGCCGTTAAGGCCAAGGATGAATACACCCATCAACACAATATTGGCGTGGGCATTCTTTCGACACTTATTGGCAAATGGATGGAGCTCGCAGAGACAGAAGTGGCGCTTTTATCTTTAGCAGCAACCATGCATGATGTGGGTAAAATCAAAGTTTCTCAAGAAATTTTAATGAAACCGGGCAAATTAACGACGGCAGAATATGAAGAAATTAAAAAACACACCATTCTTGGCTACAATATGCTGCGAGAAACGGTAGGCATTAACTATCGTGTAGCTTTGGTTGCCCTTCAGCATCATGAGCGAGCAGATGGCACGGGATATCCCCTGCAGCTGCAAGATAGTCAACTCGATAAAATGAGCCGTATCGTAGCTGTTGCAGATGTATTCCATGCGATGTCATCGAAGAGGCCCTATCACGAAATGATGCCTTTTCACGAGGTCGTCAGCCGCTTAAGGAAAGGATTCTTCGGCGAATTAGATCCGCATATTGTTTCCGTTTTTTTACAGAATATCATCTACAATCTAGTGGGCCGGCAAGTGCTTCTCACGGATGGCCGCTGGGGTGAAGTCGTCTATATTAATCCAACGGATGATACGAATCCACTCGTTAAAATCGAAAATACCTTTCTTGATCTCAGTCGAGAAAGACACATTCATATAAAGGAAGTTGTCATATGAAGCCAATAAATCCAGAAAAGTCAGACGTTTTACTTCAATTTTATTCCAACTATGGTCTAACTCAACGTGAAACCGAAATCCTTTCTTTACTTGCTACATATGGATATACCAACAAAGAAATTGCCGAAAATTGCTGTATCAGTGAGAAAACAGTGAAAATTCACCTTGCCAATATTATGGGTAAAATCGGCATTGGCTCCATGCGGAAACTGCTAGCGTTACTGTTGCAGCAAGCTCTGCTAGTTTCAAGATTAGGTGCGGGTGAGTCAGTCCGCGTAGCATCGATGGGAATGAGATAAATAAGGGAGTTTTACCTAGTAAAAGCAGCCTATCCTCTAGGGGGAAAGTGCTGCTTTTTGCATTCTATAGCTCGCTTAATTTCGATACGATTTGGAACTAAAAATCAATAATATTGTGTTGACATGATACGAAAAGTATCTTAAAGTAAGAGTAACAATTAAGATACAAATAGTATCATAGCAAATCGAAATTGACTTCTATGGAGGGGAATTATGGAAATTAATTTGAAGGAATATTTGATGGTTATATTAAAACGCTGGTGGATCATAGTTCTAGTTGTAGGTACTTGTACCATTTTTACAGCTATGTATTCGACATCAAACTATGTTCCAATCTATCAAGCTTCTACAAAATTAATAGTGAATAAGACTTCAGAGCAAGATCAACTGGGCAAAGAACAAATTGATTATGGAGCCATTGGTGTCAATATGTCCCTCATTAATACCTACAAGGAAATTATTAGAACACCAGCGATTATGGATAAAGTTGTTCAACGCTACCCCGATTTACACGTCTCCACAGACCAATTAATCTCGATAATCAATGTAACCAATATCAATGAAACGCAAGTTATGTCGATTGTTGCACGACATCTCTCACACGAACGAGCAGTGCGCATTGCGAACGCGGTATCTGATGTATTCCAATCAGAAATTCCTAACATTATGAAGGTTGATAATATTACGATTCTGAATCGAGCTAAGGTTCAAGATAATCCAACGCCTATAAATCAGAAATCGAATCAGTATATCATCCTAGGGTTTCTTGTCTCCTTGGCTGCTACAGTTGGTATCATTCTTCTATGGGATGCTTTGGACGATACGTTGAAAACAGAAGAGGATATTCGTGAGGTTTTTGAACTCTCGACCTTGGCTTACATACCTAAAGTAAAAAAGAACATGCAACGCGTAAAGCGGAAAAATAAAATTAGCAAAAAAGCAGAGGACATCTCATATGCCAAAACTAGCTACTAATTCTAATTCCCCCGTTATGATGCACATTCATCCCAACTCCTCAACTTCAGAAGCTTATAGATCGTTGAGGTTTAATATCGAGTGCTCTACTTTTGGTCGAGAGGCAAAATCGATTACAATCACGTCTTCAAGCCGAGGTGAAGGGAAAACTACAACAGCAGTTCATTTGGCTGTGGCCTACGCGCAAATCGGAAAGAAAGTGTTACTGCTGGATGCGGATCTACGAAATCCATCCATCCATCAAGCTTTCAGTGATGAGAATAGACGGGGACTTACCAATTATTTGGAGGGTCAGGCACATGTGAGCGAACTCGTTCGGGAGACAATTGTGGAGAACCTTTCAATTATTACTTCAGGACCAAACTCGCAGAATCCTTCTGGCTTACTAGCCTCGAAGCAAATGGATGCCCTCTTAGCCACACTAAGGGATATGTACGATATTGTCATCGTGGACACGCCATCTCTGCTAACGATTACGGATGCTAAGATTATAGCGACGAAGTGTGACGGAGTACTTCTCATCGTTGAATATGGAAAGGTCAAACGTGATGTAGCTAAGAAAGTGAAAGAAGAGCTATTGCTTGCAAATGTAAAATTGATCGGGGTCGTTTTGAACGAAGTACGAAATCATGAGGCCAATGCTTACCTCTAATCGGTTATGTTGAAAAATCAAAATAAGGGGAGCGAGTTTATAGCTAATGAGACAAAAAAGACGAAAGCCGAATCTACGAACCGGAAGAATCGTGTGCATATTGACGCTAAGCATTGGTATTTTGGCAGGCTGCTCAGATACCGCTGTCACTAGTAATGACGCAAAGTCCGTGTATAAAGATCAAGCCATCCCATCTGTGAAAGCATTTAAGGTAATCAAGCAAAAAATTGGAGATCCGCTAGAGCGTGCCGCCGAAGTGCAATCCTCCGCTCAATTTACTGTAGTCGCCAAGGCATCAGGCGATATTGAGCAAATTTTGAAAAAGCGTGGAGATATGGTTCAAGAAGGGGACGTTATCTTTCGACTCAAATCGAGTGAGGCTCTTGTCCAAAGAGATTCGGCTGCGGCTGCAATAACGGCTATTCAGGAATCCATTGAGAAAGCGAAAATAAAGGCTCAACGAGAAATAGAAAATCAGAGATTAGAGATGAGCAATGCGATTCAAAAAATGGAGTTAAATATGACTACACTCCTACGGAGCTATAACAAAATGAAAAATGACTATGATATAGGACTAGCAACCAAAGCACAGTTGTATCAGATGGAAACTCAAATGATGAATGCTCGTATGGATTTGGATCAATTGAAGAAAAAGCAAAGCCAATTAGAGCCTGTTGACGCTACCTCAGCACTTGAGTCACAGCTCAAAGGAGCCCAAGTTGCTTTGCAACAGCTCAATCAATCCATGCAAAATTTAGAAGTGAAAGCTACAGTTAGCGGATTACTAACCGAGATGCCACTAGAAACGGGGATGCCAGTGCTTTCAGGATCTCAGGTTGGCATTATTCAAAGATTGGATCCTATTAAAATTAAAGCGCAGCTTACTGAAGATGAAACGAAACTAGTTAGTGGTAAGACTGAAATGGGTTATTTGTTAACAGGTAATAAAACAAAATTTAAGGGACCGATCAGTTATCTGGCAAAGGTCATGGACCCTGAGAGCAAATCCTATGAAATCAATTTAGAGGTACCGAATAAAGATATACTCTTGAAGCCAGGGATGAAGCTCAAACTTCAAATGTCAGATGATGCAGACCAGATTGTAGTAACAGTGCCGACGTATAGCATCGTTAAAGAAGGCGAAAAAGCATTTGTCTTTGTACTTGTCGGTGATTCCGTTGAGAAACGAGGCATTACATTGGGAAGATTGAATGAACCCAATCAAGAAGTGACCTCAGGCCTTAAAGAAGGGGAACTTGTTGTTAAAACGAACCCTGGTGCGTTAGTCGATAAAACGAAAGTTCAAATGACGGCCGTGGAAGAGCAATAATTAAAAATGGAGTGACTCGACTTGAAAATAAATTGGAAAAAAACGACGATTATGTTCATCTTAGCGGCCTCCTTAGTCATTCCATCTGCCTCCTTTCATGTAGCAGCGGATGCGAAATACACACAAACCTCAACAGAATTGAGCTATCAACTTACAGATGCTATTAACGTGGAAGTGAAAAGTATTCTGAATGAACCAAGCCCAAATGGCGCTAGAATAGGTGCTGTTGTTCGCCTTTATAATGCTGGAGATCGCTTAATCGGCGTTCCAGAATATGAAGTTCGTGCGAAGACACAAGAGGGTTTGGAATATATTATGCGTCCGAGTCAAGCAAATCCTAGAAATGTACAACCGAAAGAGACGGTCGAACTAAGCTATATGAATGTTGTAGATCGATACGATGACTTCGCTTTAACTGAACTGTCTTGGTTGGATGTTGATGAATTCGTCTATCCCAAGCATGAAACAAGGATCATCTCGGTTCCGATTTCTGACATGGAGTGGAAAGGGGAAAAGGCTGCTATCTCTGATCCAGCGTTGATAAAGCAATGGGATAATACGTTTAAAATCTCTGTGTTATCAAGCAGTGTCGAATACAAGCCTGTGAGCTTGAATGAACAGATTACACCAGATGGCCCCGTTACAGTTGTTGGTTTTCTAGCTACCAATGTGGGTGACAAGGCAACTACGATAGCTGATTTTCGAGTCAACGGGAAAACATTGAATAAGACCGTTAACGGAAAACGTATAGATATAGACACGATCACATTGGATCCAGGTGAGAAGAATTATGTGTACTATGCGATTCCTGTAAAAAACAAAGCAGATTTAAGGAGTTTAGTCATATTAACGCCTGAAGATTTTGTAGGTGAGGATAAATCACATATCTCTTATCTAATCGGAAGATTGATGATCAATCTTTCTGGAGCTACCAGCACACAGCGTTTTATGAATCAACTGTCCATGTATGAGTTGAACAAGCCTATCAAGTTTGATCCATTAAGTGGTCTCATTCGCCCAGAGGTGGAAGTATCCATGATTGACTTGCAAATGAATGAGAGTACGGGTGGCGGGTTTAAAGCAGTTGTTGCTAAGTTTAAATTGCTTAATAAGAGTGAGGGACCTGTTCAAGTTCCGAAATTTCAAACCAGTTTGACAAGTAGTAGTGGAAATAAGTATTTGGGGAATAGGCAAGATACGAAAGTCGAAACTCTGATTCCTAATATCAGCTATGTTATCTACTACTCCTATATTGTTCCGAATACAGAAACCGGTGCTCGATTAGCAATGGAAATTCTGGATACGAAAAGAGTGGAGCCCTACAATTTCCCCGTGGCTGCTTTTCAGACCAAAGTGGAGGATGATTCCTCTGATAAAGCTTTCTATCCTTTTAAGACGACATTAAATAGTTGGTCGTTAACTGCCTTCTATGTTATGGGCGCTGGAAACTCGTATTCCTACAAGTTAAATGTTGATTTTGACATAAAGCTTCAGGACGAGGTTGTAGCGGATCAAGGATCGTCTAAAGTGAGACTGGAGCTTGTGGATTCATCGAATAAGATTATGACCTCCAAGGTCCTTTCATTCACAGGTGAGAATAAGATTGTTAGCGGCCCGCAGACACTGAACTTTGATTATGATAGACAAGAAACCACGGTAAAGTTGAACATGTATGAAATTATTGATACACCATTTGGTGAGGTAAGAAGACTCATACAATCATGGAACCGATAGGAGAGATGAGCGATGGAAAATGAAACAGCAATGAAACCAAGAAGATATTCGCGTCCCCGCGTTTTAAGCCAACAGCCAGTTCGCTTTGAAACAGCTCAAAGCTGGAATAAAGGCCAAGGCAATACCAATCACAATGGGAATGGAAATGGTGGTATTCATTATCCTAACCCACCATATAGTGGACCTCATCATAATGGGAAGCATTAATTAGACGTTGATGGAGGTCAATATTCTGAATACTTGACCTCCATGATTGCTTTATATAGAAGTCCGAGGTGATGAACATGGAACTCATTTACACGAGAATTGGTGAGCATACGATTGAAGTGCAATGTCAATCAACTATGATTCTAAATTGGATGTGCAACAATTTCTTGATCACCCAACCACCTAAGGTTACGCCTCATATCAGGCTTCAATTAACTGATGGCTATGGGGAAGCATTTGTTGACTATGAGGTAAAGATATCAACAGAAACAAATAAGATTTGCTATCGTAGGGCGGACTACTTCATTGAAGCCGAACCTGATTATCGTAGTGCTACAATTGCTGTTTATAACGAACTGGCGTTGAAGCATGCATGGATGAACTTATATAGCTCTTATTTGGTGTATGTTGGATGGGGGTTATTAATCCATTCTTCCTGTGTGATCGATCATGATAAAGCTTATTTGTTCGCCGGGTACTCTGGCGCTGGTAAGTCAACTGCTGCCAAGCTGTCATATCCTCGCGAGCTTCTATCCGATGAAGCTACAATTGTCAAAATTACTTCCAGTCATGTGACTGTGTTTGATTCTCCGTTTCGAAGTGAACTTTCCCGAACTGGATCCAAGGAAGTCAGCCCGCTTGCAGGTATTTACTTGTTGAAGCAGGCACGTACGAATCATGTTGCTTCTCTAAGTCAATCAGATGCATTTCTACATCTCATGGACAAAGTTTTTTATTGGACGCATAGCCCAGATGAAACAATTCGTATCCTCCAAATGTTAAGACAAATGGTTCGTTCCATTTCGATCAGTGAGTTACAGTTTCAAAAAAACAATACATTTTGGGAGCTGATTTCGTAATGTCCCAGTACCTCCGGATGAATGACTATGAGTCCATTGAATTGGATATGGAATGGATTATTTTGAACACGGATGAATACACCTTAACGAAACTAAATGGCGTGGGCGGATTTTGCTGGTCATTGCTAGGGGTAGCACAAACGGTGAGTTCGATCAGTGAAGCTGTGCGAAAGGAGTATGTATTGGTGGATGAACCAGTTGAAGCTGACATTGAAGCCTTTTTGCAGGATATGATCAGACGAGGCCTGGTACAACATGCAATTTCCTAAGGAATATAGGCAGCTAATTGTACAAACTATGGATAAAAACGGTTGGATTGAGCTTCCGGCTCAAGGTACAAGTATGTATCCTTTTATTCAAATGGGGGATATATGCAGGTTTGTACCCGCCCAAGCTGATCATATCAAGAAAGGCGATGTCGTTCTATTCTTTACGCGATATGGAAGTTTAGTTGCTCATCGCTTGATACGGAAGGCATGGCTAGAACAGGGGATCATCCTGCATTGTAAGGGAGATACGAATTTGGCATGTGATGAAGGCATTGATCAGGAGCTGTTGATAGGTAGAATGGACTGGATACAGCGGAATGAACGAATTATTCATGTAGACGGTTGGGCAGCTCAAGCCTGGGGATACATCGTGTTAGGAGTTCCTCCAATATCATTAGTTCTAAATCATTACTTAGCACGCAGGAAGCGTATACAAGGATAGATTCTGCAATGGAGCGTCGATGATATGACCGAAATAGTTAGAAGCTTCTTATCTACGATTAGAGAGTATTTGACGTTTAGAGATATTCGGAGAACACTCACCTTGTTAACTCCCTACATGCTGAAATACTGGCAGGTATATGTTGTTCTTATTATTTTATTATTCGCTGATATCTCGCTAACCTTGGCTTTTTCATGGTTCTTTGGGCGTTTAACGGATGCTGCTATTCAAAGTGAATTTAAACGTATGCAGCTATTAATTCCTGTTGGCATCATCTTGTTAATTGTAAGTTTAATTTCGACGTATCTGAATACGGTTTATGAAACAAAGGCGACGATCGGTGTGAAGAGGGATTTTTCATTGCAGCTTTATAAGCACATTTTGCTAGTACCACACAGTGATATTTCTAAACACCACTCGGGTGAATTAATGTCGCACTTTACGAATGATATTCATAGTATTGACGGTGTGATCGGCAGAAGCTTAATGAATCTCATTAAACTCCCATTGATCTATACAGCTGTCTTTGTCTATCTGCTGCAGATTCATTGGAAATTAGCACTTCTCTGTGTCGCGTTAGCTCCTTTGGCGCTTGGATTTGGTATTGTTTTCGGTGTTATACTTCGCAATAACGGTAGAATGGTGTATCGACTTATGGGTCAAATGAGCACACACCTGAATGAAACATTCCAGGGTCTATCTATCATCCGTTCTTTTATCATGGAAACAATCATGCATGGCAGCTATGCTCGTAAAAATCAAGAAATCTACTCGTTAGAACTGCGTAACGCTAAATTACGTGGATGGTTTTACTTAGGTGGTCAAGCTGCTTCTACGATAACGTTTCTATTGAGTTTGAGTATGGGTTCCTATTATGTTTCGATTGGCCTATTAACGGTAGGCTCCTTGCTGACTTTCGTGAATTTGGTGAATCATTTGGTGTATCCGCTGACAGAGCTAGCAGGTCAGTGGGCGGGCTTTCAACGATCAGCAGCCGCGGTAGAAAGAATTCACAATATCTTAACACTCCCGCTGGAAGCCAAGGAGCTTCCGAACGCCGTGCTGCCTAAAAAGCTACAAACATCCATTCAATTTCAAGACATTACGTTCAGTTACGATGGGGGTACCCCGATATTTGAACATTTGAATTTGCAGATCCCGGCCGGCAAGGTCGTTGCAATAGTTGGTTTAAGTGGAGCAGGTAAAACAACGTTATTTCATTTGCTTCAAGCCTTGTATAAGCCCCAAAAAGGTGACATTCTCATTGATGGCCGTTCTAGTAAACAGCTACTCCCCGCCGAGCTACGGAGTTTGTTTGCTCATGTATCCCAAGATACTTTCTTATTTGATCGAACAATTCGAGAGAATCTCTTGCTTGCTCGAGAAGGCATTACGGAAACGGAAATGAGGCAGGCAGCAACAATAGCCAACATTCATTCCTATATTGAGACGCTTCCGAATGGATACGATACTGAAATTGGAGAGAGAGGCGTTCGATTATCTGGCGGGCAGAAGCAACGTCTGGCAATTGCCCGAGCGGTACTGAAGAATGCGCCGATACTCTTGTTAGACGAAGCAACTTCCGCTTTAGACAATGAAACAGAGCAACAGGTCCAAGAAGCTTTACACAGGTTGATGGAAGGACGTACTACGCTCGTCATAGCGCATAGACTGTCAACGATCCAACATGCAGATGTCATCTATGTTTTAGATAAAGGGAACATTGTCCAGATTGGACAGCATCATGATCTCATGCAGGTAAATGGCAAATATCGCAGTTTATCTAGGCAATCATTTCAGACAAGGGGGGAACGCGTTGATTATCTCTTTGATACAAGCGTTATATGATCGACGAATGGCGATACCCCAGGATCGATCCTATTATGAACAAGTTCTTGCCGATATTGAGTTTTTTGATATATCACCACAAATGTATTGGTTATTGAAACAAGCGGGGAAGTTAGAGGAAATGCCTGATTTTTTTCGAAGTAAAATTGAAGAAAAGTATCGTGATGCGCTGTATCAAAATATGTTTATTCGTAATCAAATGAACATTGTGTTGGAACAGTTCGATGCAGCTGAAATTGCTGCTATTCCGCTTAAAGGTACAAAGTTTGCCGAGAAATACTTTGGGCATTTAGGAGCACGTGCAACTTCCGATATTGATCTTTTAGTTCAGCCATCGGACCTCCAACGGGCAATTACGTGTGTCAAAGCACTTGGATATTCCTTTGAGCAAGAGCGAATCCCATCTCATTTTCATTGGAGCTTTAGCAAAGTAATACCAGGATCGCCTATTCCACTGACCATAGAGATCCATTGGGATTTGTTAAAAGAGAATACCTCCAATTTAAGTATGGAGCAATTTTGGAAGCAGGCTACACCTATGGGGACGTATCGGTATATAAAGGAATTATCCGACTACCATACGTTCTATATGATTTGTTTGCATGGCTGGAGGCATAATTTAAGCTCGTTGAAATACTTTATTGATATTATTCAGTTGATACATGTTGTGCAAGATAGCTGCCGTTATGAGACCTTATTTAAGGATGCACATGTTCATAAAACATTAAAAAGAATCACAAGGACACTTGCGATTGTTTATCATCAGTTTCCTCATTTGAAAGAAATCAAGGAGCTCTCTCTGCCAAATCGAACCAAGCTTTGGTGGGATTATAGTACGATCCGGAACCTTCATCAACGCACGATTCGTCAGTATATCAATTGGGTTTATTACCAGTTGTTTGACTATGACAATGGCAAACAAAGTATTCAAGTACTACTTAACTGGAAGAAATAGAAAAGTTTAGAGAAATGGTTGACAGGTAGAAAATAAGATGATATTCTAAAAATGTTCTTTATAGAGAACACAAATGCAACATAAACAACTGAAACGTTTCTTTAAAAGAACGACAGCTGTGCCAGAACGAGTGTTGGAGGAAATATGAGCGCAATAACCGGTATATTCCAATTGGATGAACAACAGCCCGTTTCATTAGCGCATGGAGAACTCCTAATGAAAGCTTTGGAGAAATATCCTGCGGATGATATTCAAACCTGGGGTAACGAGCGAGTATTCCTTGGCTGCCATACTCAGTGGATCACGCCAGAGTCTGTTGGCGAACAGGTTCCTTATTATGATGATGAGAGGCAGCTGGCCATTACAGCAGATGCAATCATTGATAATCGTAATGAACTGTTTGAGCAATTACAGGTCGAGTCGGACCGCAGAGAAAGATTTCCAGATAGTGCGCTAATTCTACTCGCTTACCGTAAGTGGGGAGAAGAAGCACCGAAATATTTAATAGGCGATTACGCCTTTATGATCTGGGATGCGAAGAAGCATCAATTATTTGGTGCTAGAGACTTCACTGGAAGTAGAACGCTATATTACCACCACAACCGAACAAGTTTCACGTTCTGCACGACAATTGAGCCATTACTAGTTTTACCACATATTGAAAAAAGGCTGAATGAAGAGTGGTTGGCTGAGTTTCTGGCCATTACCAGTGTTATTGATACGGTTGATGTGGAATCAACGGTGTACAAGCACATCCAGCAAATACCTCCTTCGCATAGTATCTTAGTTAAGGCTGGTAAAGTAACACTTACCAAGTACTGCACGTTCTCTGCTGGAAAACAACTGAAGTTAAAATCGAATGAAGAATATGAAGAAGCATTTCGAGATGTTTTCCAAAGCGCAGTGACAGCTAGGCTGCGTACGCATCGCAACGTTGGTTCCCAGCTAAGCGGAGGCTTAGATTCAGGATCCGTAGTAAGCTTTGCGGCAAGAGCATTGCAGAAGCAGAAGAAACAATTATATACGTACAGTTCAATTCCCGAGGAGAATTTCTCGGATTGGACCAAGAGAAATACAATCGCAGATGAAAGACCGCTTATTAAATCCACAGTTGCTTATGTAGGGAATATTCATGACCAGTATTTTGATTTCGCTGGGAAAAGTGCTTTGTCAGAAGTGGATGAATGGCTTGATATTATGGAAATGCCTTATAAGTTTTTTGAGAATTCCGTCTGGATTAAAGGGATCTATGAAAAGGCCCACCAGCAAGATATCGGGGTTCTCTTAAATGGAGGAAGGGGAAATTTCACAATCTCTTGGGGCCCTGCTATGCAGTACTATGCATCACTCATGAGGAAATTGAGCCTGGTCCATCTGTATGATGAGGTATGCAAATTCAGTGTGAAAATGGAATCTGGCAGAGCTCATATTCTCAAGTTAGCTGCTCAAAAGGCATTTCCTGGGATCCATCAATTGTTCTCAAAAGGAACCCAACAGGAGCCTCCTCCACAGCTGTTAAATCCAGATTTAGCAAGAAAGACAAATATTATTCAAAAGTTGGAAGCGAAAGGCATGTTAGCTGGTGTTCAACTTACTAAAAATTTGGATAAAGAAAGAATCATGCATTTTCAACAGTTAAATTTATGGAACACAAGTAATACAAGCACATCCAAGCTATCGCTTCGATATAAGTTACAAGGACGAGATCCTACGAATGATTTAAGGGTCGTAAGATTCTGCCTATCCTTACCGATGGAACAGTATATCCAGAAGGGTCAGGATCGAGCGTTAATCCGAAGATCGATGCATAATCTTTTGCCAGACGATATTCGCTTAAATCAACGTCTTAGAGGGATCCAGGGAACAGATGTGATTCATCGTATGACGCCTTCCTGGTCATCTTTTATCGATGAGGTCCAGCAACTAAGCAAGGATCCAATGGCTTCTCAGCTGCTGAATGTACCTGTGTTACAGTCAGCAATTTCAAATATTCGCAATGCCCCTCAAGCGAATGCTGCATTTAGTCCTGATTTTAGGATACTCATGAGAAGTCTTATTGTTTATAGGTTTCTCAAGAAACTATCATAAGGAGGTGATATTATGCAAAAACAGTGGAATAAACCTGAATTACAAACACTTGATCTAAGTATGACATTGGCTGGTCCAACCTCTGATTATATCGATGCTACTTACTCTGATCAAAATGAAACTGTTCATCTTCATAGCTAATTTAGGAAAAGTCGTAGGCAACCAACCCTTATATGCAGCTCGTATAAGGGTTGCTTTAAAAATTTTGAAGCATATCTGGAGTGAATGAGATGATAAAAACGCAAGAGAGAGTGATTTTTCAAGCATTTGGCTTAAGCATTCGCAGCGACCTTCATCTGCCCGAACTAAGCCTAATAAGTGATATACAAGGAGATGCTGATGTAGAGGTTACGATAGCTGACTTATCCAAACTGTGGTCAGAACTCGTACCTGATAATCAAAGTATCCTCTTTCATGAAGATAAGGTCATATTTCGGGTATACGATACAGCCATTTTCTTAATTCAGGATGGGAATAGGATTACAATCTCACCGGTTAATCATGCTGAGGAATCCAAAATTCGCCTTTATCTACTTGGGACTTGTATGGGTGCGATATTGATGCAGAGGCGCATATTGCCTTTACATGGCAGCGCAATCGCAATTGAGGGTAAGGCCTACGCGATTGTTGGGCATTCAGGTGCTGGGAAATCGACGCTCGCATCAGCGTTCATCAATCATGGTTACTCCCTGTTAAGTGATGATGTCATTCCGATCACGTTTGATTCTTCAAATAAGCCAATGGTGACGCCAGCATATCCACAGCAGAAGCTTTGGCAGGAAAGTCTTACTCATTTTGGGATGGAAGCAAGTCAATATGATCCTATATTCCAAAGAGAAACGAAATATACGATTCCGGTGCCTGCAAATTTTACAACGGAAACACTTCCATTAGCCGCAGTATTTGAGCTTGTGAAGTATGACGGTGAGCAGGTAAGTATTCAACAAATTCCGAAACTTACAGGCTTATCTAGGCTGTTCTATCATACTTATCGTCAATCTTTTCTAGCGCCGCTTGGCTTGATGGACTGGCACTTCACGACATCGGCCCGCATGGTGGAACACATGGATATTTATCAGTTAAATCGCCCGACTAATGGCTTTACCGCTCATCAACTTGTCTCATTAATTTTAGATACAATCCATTAGGAGGCGTACACACATGATTAAACAAGCTACGATGACAATCAGTGATATTGTTGAGCAAGGTAAAGGGAACATTGTTAGTAATATGGGCGAAGATAAAGTCATGCTCAATGTGCAGCATAATAAATATTATAATTTAGGCGAAGTAGGCGGCAGAATCTGGGAGCTTATTGCCTCACCCGTTGTTGTTGCAGATGTTATTCTTACTTTAATCTCGGAGTACCAGGTAGATAAAGAGCAATGTGAAGAACACGTTATTGGCTTTTTGGAACATTTACTGAAAGAAGAACTTATTCATGTTCGTGAAAAATAAGATAGTCCCCATGCGTTTCGTTCGCATCTTCAAACTCATTTGTTCTTTGGATATGAAAACAATGCTTTTATTTATGGAAGCTTATATGTATCTGGGCTGGGCCCGTGTTCTCAAATCAATACGTTTTACAAAAGTTATTAAGATGTTTGATCTTCAGATGGAAGAGACAACCACAAACCCTCTCCATATTAATAGAAGGAAGGTTTCAAACGTTGCTGGAGCTATTCAAACCATGAGCCGCTATACCCCATGGGATAGCAAATGCCTGGTGAGAGCACTTGCGGCGATGAAAATGCTGGAAAGGCGTAAGATCGATAGTACACTTTATCTTGGAACTGCGAAGGACGAAACAGGGAGCATGGTCGCCCATGCTTGGCTGCGTAGCGGCCCCTATTATGTCTCTGGAGCAGAAGAAATGAAAAGGTTTACTGTTGTTGGTACTTTTGCTAAAAAGTCGAAACCAGAGGTTCATGAAGGGAGGTGATTCTATGCAAAAACAATGGCAAAAACCGGAGTTGGAAGCCCTTGATCTTAGTATGACGATGGCTGGAGAGCCAGACGAGCGTGTTGACCTATCTTTTTTCGGTATTCCTCTTGCACTTGGGCCTAGCTAGGATCTGAATACTACATAAAGATTTAGAGCCCTTATACGAGACTGTGTATAAGGGCTTTGCTACACATTCGCATAAGGGAAGATCAGGTTATTTAGGGGGATTTGCGGTGAAGCAACTCTTATATTTTGCAAGAAAGCTACACGTATTTGCTGGAAAGATTTTATATATCAATGTGATAGGTATGGTTCTGGTTAGTTTGCTGGAAGGGGCAGGAGTCTTACTCTTAATCCCGTTGATCAGTCTAAGTGGTGTACTTAGCATAAGTTCAGGTTCCAGTACGTTACAGCATATTTTTGGCTTTCTGCAGGATTTGCCTGCGAAATGGAGTTTACTCCTACTGTTAGGTGCTTACGCGGGGATGATCATCTCACAAACGCTCATTCAGCAAAATTTAAATCAACGAAACTTGCGTATTATTATGGGCTTCACCAACCAGATTCGTATGGAAACCTATCGCACTTTAATGCAGGCGAATTGGGCTTTTTTTGTTAGTAAGAGAAAATCAGATCTCATTAATTCCTTAACGGAAGAAATTTCACATCTTGTGAGAGGGACGAATCTCTTGCTTCAGCTACTAACATCTGTCATTTTCACAGCTATTCAACTGGGTATAGCTTTTTGGCTTTCACCAAAGATTACAGTATTCGTCTTAGCTGCTGGCTTTATTATAGCTTTGTTCTCAAGGCGTTTTATTAAGAAGTCAAGAGTGGTTGGTAATGAGACCATCGAAATTGCACAAAGCTATCTAGGTGGAATTACCGACCAATTTAACGGAATTAAAGATATTAAAAGCAATTCTTTAGAAGCATCCCGCTATGCTTGGTTGCGGACTTGGTGTGAACGCGTTGTGGCAGAACAACTCAAAATGAACAAATTAAAAAACACTTCACAAACCTTCTACAAAATTACATCCACCTTGTTGATTGCCTCTCTTATTTACGTTTCAATCCAATTATTTAAAGCACAGCCTAGTCAACTCTTATTAATTGTTTTGATTTTCTCGAGATTGTGGCCGCGATTTACAGGGATTCAGTCTAGTTTGGAGCAAATCGCTTCTTGCGTTCCAGCTTTCCAATCGATTCTTCGCTTGCAAGAGGATAGTAAGAATGCCAAGGAGTTTGAAGATGCGGAGAATTCCGCAAAGCACATTGTACCCATGTTGGTTAATCAGGGCATTGAATGTAAGCAAATCTACTTCCGCTACAATAAGCAAGAAACTACCTATCAGCTTGAAAATATCCAAGTGCATATTCCTGCTAACCAAACAACAGCCATTGTGGGACGTTCTGGTGCAGGGAAAAGCACATTGATTGATATCGTCATGGGGCTCCTTCAGCCAGAGAAAGGTCAAATCTGTATCGACGGGGTACCACTCACCAGCGAAAACTTACTCTCCTTCCGGCAAGCCATTAGTTATGTTCCGCAGGATCCATTTCTGTTTAATGGCAGTATCAGAGAGAACTTATTGATGATTAAGCCGCAAGCAACGGAAGAAGAAATCTGGGAAGCGTTAGAATTTTCAATTTCTGCAGAATTTGTGAAACGTCTACCGCAAGGTTTGGATACGCTGATCGGAGACCGCGGTGTTAGACTTTCTGGTGGAGAGCGGCAACGTCTTGTTCTGGCGAGAGCTATACTGCGCAAAACGTCCATCCTTGTTTTGGATGAGGCTTCCAGTGCGCTCGATACGGAGAATGAAGCGAAAATTCTAGCAGCGTTAGATCAATTAAAGGGTAAAATGACGATCCTAGTCATCGCGCATCGCTTGTCGACGATCCGTAATGCCGATCAAGTCATTGTCGTGGATCAAGGAACTGTTGTTCAGAAAGGTAAGTTTAATCAACTGGCCAATGAAAAGAAAAGCTTGCTGAATCATTTGCTAGAGCAACAAGTTGTCGTTATGCCTCATGGTTAGCGTGAGGGGATCGCATGCGGGTATGAGAGGAATAGGGGGCTAAGGTGAGTCATATGATGGATACCGATTTTCGATTAGATGTGTCACAATTTCCAAAAGAATTAAAGGTACTTCTCATGCTTCTAACTAGTAGACAAAATCGAGGGGAATGTACCGCCATCCCACAAGATTGGCTTGAGGAACTGGACTGGGATTTGTTCCTTCAGCTAACCTTGCATCATCGGGTGTATCCTGATCTGTACAGGAGACTCCAGGATAACAAAGAAATCGGGGTTCCGGTCTTTGTCTTAGAAGCTTTGCGTAAGCAATATCAGATAAATGCCTTTCAAATGCTGCATTTAAGTGCAGAGATGGAGCAATTGAGCAAGTCTTTTGCAGCTCAAATGATTCGCTCACTCGTGCTGAAGGGGCCCGTTCTTGCTGCGGACCTGTATGGTGATCTGTCCCTTCGAACCTCGCGCGATCTTGACATTATGGTACCTATGGACGATTTAGAGCGAGTAGAAGAACTACTCTGTAAGCTTAATTATGTGAAAATTGAATACCCACTAACCGTACTTAATGATTGGAAGTGGCGGCATCATCACATCACATTTTACCATGCGGAGAAACGCACTACGGTAGAAGTACATTGGCGACTAGGCCCTGGCCCAGCGAAAGAACCAAGCTTTAATGAACTATGGGAAAGGAAAAGGATAAGCACGATCACGAGCAGTCCTGTCCATTATTTAGGGAGAGAGGATTTATTTTCGTTTCTGGCCACCCACGGCGCACGACATGGCTGGTCACGACTTCGATGGTTAGTCGACATGGATCGTATGCTGAGACAAGATATAGATACGGCCATCCTGTTCAAGCAACTCCAGACCAATGATATCCTTCAAATAGGGGCCCAAGCACTGACGTTAGCAGCGCAGTTGTTGCAAACACCGCTAACCGAAGAACTGGGAGTGCTCACCAAAGGAAATCACGGAAGGCGTTTAGCCCAAGGGGCTATCTTCTACATTCGCCAGATGATCAATCTCCATACCGATCCTGTACCCGAGGATGTGTCTAAATATCATAAACGCCATTTATTCGCGCTTATGTCGAATTGGAATAAAGTATTGTTCGTTCTGAGCTTTATGTATCCCTATCCAGAGGACGTAGAAACCTTACCGTTGCCTAAGTATGCGCAGTTCCTGTACTTCCCTTTGCGCCCCTTCCTATGGGCCTGGAGAAGAACAAAGAAGCAAACGGCGCCGACGTAAATAGGAAGAAAGTCTTATGTTGACATGTTCTCTATAAAGAACTATTATTAGAATTAAGAGCGAATAATTTCGAATTACTTCGCCTTTGTTGTTCTTTATAAAGAAAATTTGTGATTATTCTTTCTATAACTAAGGAGCTTGCGATATGGGCATTCCTAAAATTATTCATTATTGTTGGTTTGGCGGAAAGGAAAAACCGGAAATCGTGAAGCGATGTTTAGCGAGTTGGCAATTGCATCTTGCGGACTATCAGATCATAGAGTGGAATGAACGAAATTTTGACATTTACCGGCATCCATATACCAAAGAGGCGTATGCTGCTGGCAAATTCGCGTTCGTAAGTGATTATGCGCGCGTGCATGCTCTGTATCATATGGGGGGAATTTATCTGGATACAGATGTGGAAGTATTTCGTCCTTTCGATGATTTGTTGCATCATGAATCCTTCTGGGGTTTTGAACAGGCGAACTTTATTGCTACAAGCACGATTGGCGCGATGAAGGGGAATAAGCTTATCCAGCTGTTCTTAGATTCTTATGAACAGAAAACATTTATTCGTGCCAATGGGAGTTTCGATTCTCTGACCAACGTAGCTGTGATCACGCGACTATTAACGGAGAGGGGATTAAAGCCAGATGGACTGTTTCAGGAGCTACCGAATCTAGGCACATTTTACCCTCAAACGTACTTCTCCCCCTACGATTATATTAACTGTCAAACATTCAAAACATCAAATACCTATGCTATGCATCACTTCTACAAAAGCTGGCTTCCTCCTAAGGAAAGACGAAAAGGCCAGTTGAAAATGTTGCTGGCTAGACTTATCGGCGGACATAATATTGCCAGGATAAGAGGGTACCTCAAATGAGTCTATTGAAAAAAGTAGTGAGCACGCTTATAGCAGAGTGTCGCGGCCGAGGGGTGTATCATACGTTTCTCATGTATGCTTCACATCTCATGGGTATCCTAAGAGCTGTAGTGAACACACTTCTCTATTGGAGTAATATGAAATCTTCCATCTTCGTCTTGCAATCTAATAGTCGAATTGAGGCGTACAGTAAGCATGCTAAGATCCATATTGGCAAATTCGTCTTTATTCGAAAGCATACGAGCATACGAGTTGACCATCATGGTGAGCTCCGCATAGGCGAAAAGGTATTTATCAATGATAGCTGTCATATCAACTGCGCGAATCGTATAACCATTGGCAGATTCTCTAAGATTGCTCCTCATGTGAGTATTAACGATCATGATCACAATTATAGGCATCTCGGTGGTGAGCATCTTTTGAAAGGCGAGGTTATTATAGGAGAAAACGTTTGGATTGGCTCGAATGTCGTGATTTTGAGAGATACATATATTGGTGATAACGCGGTAATTGCTGCAGGAAGTGTTGTGAAAGGGCGAGTACCCGCGAATACCGTTTTCTTAAATAAAAGAGAAAAGAGCTACATTCCCTATGCGAACTAAAATTTTTATTTCATTGTTTGATATGGAAATTGGTGGTGTTGAGCGCAGCTTAATCAATATGCTGGAAAGCTTTAATTATGAGAAATATGAAGTTGATGTCTTCATCTGTCACCATTCCGGTGATTTGCTAAAACTAATACCACCTGAGGTTCATGTACTGCCAGAAGTACCGGCATATACAGTGTTTAGGAAATCCGTTAAACAATGCATGAAGGAAGGTCATTTCTCAGCATTGCTGATTAGGGCGCTGAGCAAAACAGTGGCTGGTCTAAAGGCGAGAAGGAGAAAGCTGAAGGAAGGACCAGGGTACATCCAAATGCAGCTAGATTTGAAATATACAACTTTCGTGTTACCCCCCATTCAGAAGCGCTATGACCTAGCCATCAGCTATGCTTGGCCTCATGATATTGTAGCCACGAAAGTCATTGCTGCGAAAAAGTTAGCTTGGATCCATACAGATTATAGCGAGCTTGAAATTGATAATCACATCGACCTTGCTGTATGGAATAAGTTTGATGCAATCGCCTCCATCTCAGATGCCTGTACAGCTGCATTCCTCAAAACTTATCCTACACTATATGACAAGGTTACCTTGATCGAGAATATTACTTCTCCTGACTTCATCAAGAAAATGGCCGATGCTTCATTGCCAGCATTTGAAGCTGACCAAGGGGCGTTCACCCTCGTATCTGTAGGAAGACTATCCTATGTGAAGGGATTCGACATGGCGATTCAAGCTTTACGCCAACTACATGATAAAGGACTTACGAATATTCGCTGGTTCGTGGTTGGATATGGTGGATATGAGGCAGAGCTGCGGAAACTGATATCCGAGAATAGGTTGGAAGAAAGCTTTCTTCTACTAGGTAAGCAAACAAACCCTTATCCGTATATCAAAGCGTGTGATGTGTATGTGCAACCTTCACGCTATGAAGGTAAAGCGGTCACAGTGACGGAGGCCAAGATTCTCGGTAAACCGATATTGATAACAAGCTATGCGACAGCTAGCAGTCAAATAGAGGATGGTACGGAAGGATTAATGTGTGAGCTGAGTATAAAAGGAATCGCTGCTGGTATTGAGACGATGTATCGTAATTCGGAGCTCAGAGAGCGATTCGCGAATCACTTGCTTGAAAAAAATTTCAGTAATTCATATGAGCTGGAGAAGCTATACGGGGTGATTTAAGAATGGCAAACCATAAGATAAGTGTCATAATTCCTGTGTATAACGCGGAGAATTATATTATTTCTTGCTTAGAGTCTGTAATGAATCAGAGCTTCTCAGATATTGAGGTTATCTGTGTAAATGATGGTTCCAAGGATGGCAGTAAAGAGTTAATTGAAGCTTACATGAGATCAAATCCTCGAATAATGCTGATTAATCAAGCTAATCAAGGTGTAAGTATGGCTAGGAATATTGGGCTGCAAGCAGCATCTGGTGACTACATCGGATTCGTTGATGCGGATGATACGATAGATGCAACCATGTATGACACGTTATATCGTGCAGCTGTTGAAGGTGATTGTGATGCGGTGATCACTAACTTGGAGTGTGAGCTCGAAGGTTGTAAAGTGACAACGAAGTTTCCTTTTCCTCTAGGAATTGTACTCATGAGAGATTATATCGAGAGAGAAATTATGACCTATTTCTTGAAGTCAGATCAGCTGAATATGGTATGCAATAAACTCTATAAACGAGTAAAAATTGAAAAATATGATGTGACATTCCCCAAAAATGTTTCATTGGGAGAAGATGGAATATTCAATATGCGTTTCTTCAAACATGCAACACGAATTATTTATATCGATTATTCTGGCTACAATTATCGAGAAGTGATGGGAAGTGCGACCCGCAATATTTTGGAAAAGGACTATTTTCAAAGAGCTTTAGAAGTGTATGAACTCGATATTTCTGACTTGTATACTTCCAGTGATATTGATTCCATTAAGTTCAAGCAACTTAGGTCATATAAGCTCATTAGTAGTGTTATTGCAAATATAAATATGTATTTGAAAGCCTCCAAAGATTTAAGTCTTAGAAAAAGGTTGCGCTACGTTAACGGGATGATTCGAAATCCTGATGTGAGGGAAGCCTTGCCCTATTATTATCATGAAGCTTCCGGAACTTTAAGCCGCTATGAACGGTTTATCGCGGAGATGATCCGGAGGAAATCCCTATTAGGCTTATATTGTGCTACAACGTATAGCAAGTTGAGAAATACATAATGGAGGAGCATGAATAATGAGAATAATGATGTTTGCACACAATGGCAGCTTGAATCGTGGTTGCGAGGCTATCGTCCGTTCCTCGACGAGTTTAATCAAGGAGAAAATCAACGGTGCTCAGGTGTACCTAGCTTCAGCAAAACCAGAGACGGATCAGCTTATTACGAAATTAGATGGGATTTATGATGGTTCTTCCCGAAGAATCAAGAAGTATTCCTTCACATGGCTGCGCTCCTCTCTCCATGTCAAGTTGTTCAACGATGAGTCCTACGCGCTGGGTAAAATGAATAATAACATCGTGAAACATATTCCTTCGATGGATATATGCCTATCCATCGGTGGAGATAACTATTGTTATGGCGAACAGCCAGGCTGGTATGAAATTAATCGAAGAGTGAAAGCACAAGGGAAAAAGCTAGTGCTTTGGGGCTGCTCCATAGGTGCAGAGGACATGTCAGAGCGAAAATTGGCAGATTTGAAGTTGTTTGATCTGATACTGGCAAGAGAAACATTAACGTATGAAATGTTAAAGAGCAAGGGGTTGAATAATGTTAAATTGTGCGCTGATCCGGCTTTTACTATGGAAAAAGAAGAATTAACCTTACCAGACGGTTGGCAGGCGGGGAACACAGTAGGGCTTAATTTTAGTCCATTGGTTTCAGACAAGAACCCACAATCACAACAAGCGGTACGAGACCTAATCCGCCACATTATTGAGACTACTGACATGACGATTGCACTGACTCCCCATGTTATTGAAGGGGGAAATAATGATTTCGAGATTTTACAGAAGTATTACGAGGAATTTAAACAAACAGGTCGAGTCATCCTATTGCCGAATTATCTTAACGCTACGCAATACAAGGGATATATCGCAAGAATGAGGTTCTTTATTGGAGCAAGAACCCATGCAACAATTGCGGCCTACTCCAATTATGTACCTACACTTGTTCTAGGTTACAGCATTAAATCAAAAGGGATTGCCAAAGATCTTTTTGGAGAAGAAAAGCTGGTTCTGAATCTTCAGGAACTATCAAACAGTACGAAGTTGATTAGCGGATTTAAAGAGATGGTTGCTGAAGAAGATGAAATTAAGCGGAAATTGCAGGTTGCCATCCCCCATATGAAGCAAATGTCTTATAAAGCGGTGGAGCACTTAGATGAATTATTCCAATAATGCTGGCGTATATGAGGGATACGATGAAGAAAAAGTTACTATTTGTTATACCCAGCTTATTGGCTGGAGGCGGGCAGAAAAGTCTAATCAATTTGCTTTCGCAAATCGATTACCAACGGTTTGAGGTAGATTTATTGTTATTTAGCCAAACGGGTGCCTTTATGAATGCAATACCCAAAGAAGTGCAGGTTGTGGCGCTTACTTATCATCACCCAGCTTTTGCTGAGCATCTTGTGAAATCAGTAACAACCTTGATAGCGCATCGCCAGTTCAAGCTTGCTTACGCCAGGATCATGTTTGCAGCACTTAACCGTTTTGTGAGAAATACGGCAAGCTCCGAACAATATTCTTGGGAATATCTGAAAAGATCATTCGGTACGCTGGATCGAGAATATGACGTTGCTATCGGTTACTTAGAGAAGTCATCCATTTATTACATCGTTGATCGTGTGAAGGCTGCTAAGAAAATTGGCTGGATTCATACGAATTATGCAGACTCTGGGATGATCGCAAGTATGGATGAGCCCTACTTTAAGCAGTTAGACAAGCTTGTCACGGTATCAGAAGAATGCGCAAGGTCACTGAAAGAAACTTTCACGAAGTTAACTGATAATATCACGGTGATTCAAAATATTGTTTCTCCACGGATTATCAAAAGCGAATCTAATCGTGAGCCATCTGCCTTACAAAAATTCGATGGTGAATTCACGAATATTATTACTATCGCTAGATTAAGCCATGAAAAAGGGATCGATATGGCCATAAATGCTTGTGCCTTGCTAGTAAAAAAGGGCTACAAGGTGAGATGGTACATTTTGGGCGATGGCTCGGAAAGAGAAGCGTTGGAGAAGCAGATTGTGGCGCTGCAGCTTCAAGATACTTTTATTCTGCTTGGTATCCAAGAGAATCCTTATCCCTTCATCAAAAATGCAGATATGTATGTTCAACCATCTAGATACGAAGGGAAATCGATTGCTATCGATGAGGCTAAGATTCTGAATAAGCCCATTGTAGTAACAAATTATGAATCTGCTAAGGATCAAATTACGGATGGTGTAAATGGCCTACTTGTGGAGATGTCAGACGTTGGTATTAGCAAGGGCATTGAAGTGCTTATCAATCAATTCGAATTAAGGGAATCATTCATGCAGAGTCTTGCTGAAGAGCAAATGGGTACAGAGGAAGAAGTATATAAACTTTACGATATTATCTAGTAGGATGGTCTAATAATGAAGAAAAAAATACTGTTTATTATGAACAATTTAAACTGCGGTGGAGCTGAAAAGGCGCTCATTTCTTTATTAGAGACCATAGATTACTCGATGTATGATGTGGATGTTTATCTCCTCAGACATACGGGGTTATTCTTATCCAAACTCCCCCCAGAAGTGAATTTACTGCAAGAACCAGTTGAATATAAATACTTCGACATGTCGATGAGAAAGGCTGTCTTTCAATGCCTTAGAAAAGGCAGTTTGAAGATTGCATTACTTCGACTACTGGCGGGCAGTATTTATGTAAGTGAGAAGAACAGAATCAGATGTGAGCAGCGTGTCTGGAAGTATTTAGCGAAGTCACTACCTAATCTCGAAACCCACTATGACATAGCTATTGGATATTTAGAGAAGAATCCTATTTACTTCTGCATCGATAAGGTGAAGGCTTCCAAGAAAATAGGCTTTATTCATAATGACTATGACAAGCTGGGAATGGATCCAACTCTCGATCAGGTCTATTTCAATCAGCTTAATCACCTCGTAACCGTATCGGAAGAATGTGGTCATATTCTAAGAGAACGATTTCCAACACTAAGTCAAAACATCGAGGTTATGCATAACATCGTTTCTCCAGCTGCAATTCATAAGCTTTCTATGGAAACCGTCAACCTCAAAGAAAAAGACATTACCATTGTATCCGTAGGCAGGTTGAATTATCAAAAGGGCTTCGAGCTTGCTGTTGAATCATGTAAAGGTCTCATTCAAGCTGGCTACCCAATCAAATGGTATATCATTGGGGAAGGTGAGGAGAGAGCATCCTTAGAAAGGCTGATCGAAAAGCATGATCTGAAAGATAACTTTATTCTTCTGGGCATTAAAGAAAATCCGTATCCTTACATAAGAGAAGCTGATATTTACGTTCAACCCTCTAAATTTGAAGGGAAGTCCATCGCCATCGATGAAGCGAAGATTCTTCAGAAGCCGATTGTTGTTACGAACTTCAGTACCGCCAAGGATCAAATCAGAAACAAAATCAATGGACTCATTGTTGCGATGACGCCTGCAGCAGTATGTGAGGGAATTAGAGAAATTATCGATAATGATGCACTAAGAAAACAATTAATTGTAAATCTAGGTAAAGAAATGCTTGGCACAGAAACAGAGATTCTTAAACTCTACCAATTGTTTATGTAGCTGAAGAAAGGGGGCAGTGTCGTAATGTTGCAATGGATTAGTCTGATTATTGTGAGTGTTATTATTGTTATCGCACTAATAGATCTGATTCCAATGGGTTTGGACTGGATAAATAGGATACATATTGGTAGATATGATGATAAGCAGAAATGGAATCAATCGATAACGACGATCGGTGTGAAATGGTTGTCGCGTACACCCAAAATTAAAGTGACCGATCAAACTCGGTTAGTTGCGATTGATATGCTGCAAGGTAATTATACGAAGCATGCGATTCAGCACTGGCAAGAAGCAGCGTTGTTGCTTGGTCTAGGTGAGTATGTGAAAAGTAATGACAATCCAGCTGAGATTAAGCAAAAAATCGGGGAATATGTTCATTCCAAAATGGATGGGCAAGGCAGTTGGGCGCGGAAACCAGAATACGTCGATGCTGCTATTCTCGCGTATGCGATCATGAAGTTGGACTTTCTTGAAGTAGAACGATACAGAAACGCATTAGACGAGACTTGGCATCTCATCCAAGATCATATTGGAAATGAAGGCTCTGTTGCATATCGCAAATTCATGGACAAATATCGGTACGTGGATACGATAGGGTTTATCTGCCCCTTCCTCGTCGCCTATGGAATCCGTTATGGGAAAGAGGAATGTGTTGAACTCGCCGTAAGACAGATTCAACATTACGAGGAGCATGGAATGTTGGAAGGGCATCATATTCCAAGCCATGCTTATCAGATTGATAGTAAATTACCACTCGGGCTATTCGGCTGGGGAAGAGGATTGGGTTGGTTTGCAATTGGGCTTATCGATGCCTGGAATGAACTGCCTCAGGACCATACAAGCAGACCCTTGTTGGAAAAGAGCATCGTACGATTTGCTAAGTCTGCAATTGTGTTTCAACAAAAGCAAGGCAATTGGAATTGGACTGTAACCAGAGAGGAAACAATACCAGACTCATCAACAACAGCAACACTAGGTTGGTTTATGTTGAATGCTTCACAAATCGATGAAATATCGGACATCTGCAGGCACAGTGCTAATCAAGCTATTCGCTATTTGATGAAAGCGACAAGAAGGAACGGGGCTGTGGACTTCTCTCAAGGAGATACGAAGGATATTGGAGTATATTCGATGTTGTTTAATGTGTTGCCTTTCACGCAAGGCTTTTGTATCCGACTGATGAATGTCAAAGTTGATTCCAAGGTTGTGTGAATATGATTTCGAAAGAAGCAGAGGGGCGTAAGCTTATGGCTGTAGTAAAGATAAAACATAGACTAATAATTATATGGAATTTGATGTTTGATATTAAAGATGAAATTCAGTATCAATACAAAACGTTAATTGATCGGGTAATTAGGCTTTTCAATCGTTCTCCTGAAGTTAAGACTATTGATCAAACATTGGATGAAATTTTGAATAATAGTGCTTCTATTTGTCGGTATGGCGATGGTGAGTTTAAATTAATGATGAATACTCATATTTCGTTCCAACAAGCCAATGAGAATTTAGCGGAAAGATTAAGAGCGATTCTAAAAGCTGATGAGCCTGGATTTCTTGTATGTTTACCAGACGTATTTGAGGAATTATCACAATTTCATGATGAACCAAGAAATTATTGGTCACGACATTTGTCCAACTATCGTTTGCAATGGTATAGACTCTTGTCGGATAAAAAAGTTTATTACAATTCATTCCTATCTCGATGCTATTACCCATTCCAAAACAAATCGGAAAGTCAGCGTTGGTTTAATCGATTAAAATTAATCTGGCTGCATAGGGACGTTGTTATTATCGAAGGGAAGAAAAGTAGGCTTGGTGTAGGGAATGATCTATTTGAGGGAACTAACTCGATAGAGAGAATTTTAGTTCCAGAAGAAGATGCATTTAACTCATACGACAAAATCATTGCTGAAGCCAAGAAGGTTGAAAAGCACAAATTAATGTTATTGGCAATTGGACCCACTGCTACTGTTATGGCATATGACTTATACAAAGAGGGTTATCAAGCCATTGATATTGGACATGTAGATATCGAATATGAATGGTATTTGAGAGGAACGCTTACGAAGATTAGCATCGAAAATAAATATGTTTGCGAAGCTGGTGGAGGTAAGGGAGTCGGAGAAAGTCAGGATGGTAAGTATTTAAGAGAAATAAAATGTTATGTCTGATTCCGTTGAGGTGGCATTGTGGACGAAAAAATAAGCGTTATTGTGCCCATGTATAAAGTTGAGGAGTTTCTTCCCGGATGCATGGCCTCTATACTCAACCAAGTATATACCAATTTCGAGATAATTCTTGTAAATGACGGGTCGCCTGACAATTGCGGTGAACTTGCGGAGTCGTACGCAGCCAGGGATAAACGTATTAAAGTGATCCATAAAGCAAATGGTGGACCAAGTAGTGCGAGAAATGCTGGAATTGAGGCCGCAACTGGAAAATATATCGTATTTATTGATTCTGATGATGAGGTTTCATCGGAATATCTAAACGTACTGTATAAGACTGCCGAGCAACACCAATGTGACGTGGTTATTAGTGGATTTCAGACAATTCCAAGGAATATTATAGTTCATACTGGGTTTAAAATGAATCAAGTTATGCAAGGAAAAGAACTCGTGTTAAGTTCACCGAATGTACACTCTAACAATGACTTGTGTTATTCTTGGAGGTATTTTTATAGAACAAGCATCTTAAAAAAGAACCATATTAGATTCAACTCAAATGTATTTATCGGTGAAGATGTCATTTTTAATTTGGAGTATCTTCTTGCATCAGAACGAGTAATCGCAATTCCAGATATCTTGTATTACTACACGGATAATAATCCGTTGAGTGTGATGAGACTCCCTTTTAAACCCGAATTGGAGAGCAGTTTACTTTTACAACATCGAATTCGAAAGCAGATCTCTGAGAAGTTTGGTTTATTAAAAAATAAGAACTACAGGAATGACATGGCAAATTACTATATTAAAAACATATATAGATTGCTAATACAAAATGTAAAGAATAGTTCAGAAACAAATATGAATAATGAACTACGTAGAGTGGTCAGTCACAACATGATCGTTGAAAGTGTTAAAGAAATAGGTTTTGCGTATCGGTGTGAAAACCTAAAAGAATATATTTACTACCTGGCTTTGAAATTTAGAGTATTTCCAATATTAATTAAAGTACATAATCGGGAATTTAGAGGTTTGTAAATAGGAGATAAAATGAGAGTAAAAAATTCAATCAGAAATATAAGTGCTGGTATTGGTAGTCAATTTATAATAACATTGCTTAGTTTTGTGTCCAGAACAGTATTTATAGGCGCATTGGGCATAGAATATCTAGGTATTAATGGACTATTCTCTAATATATTGGGAATGTTAGCGCTGGCGGAAGCTGGGATTGGATCCAGTATTATTTATAGTTTGTATAAACCAGTTGCGGAAAATAACGAAGAGAAAATTATTGTACTGATGAACTTGTATAAAAAATGTTTTCGTATCATAGCTATTGTTGTATTTTTACTTGGAATTTCCTTAATGCCTTTTCTTAACTTTTTTATGAATGATACAAATATTCAGCATGTAAACATCATTTTTTTTATTTTTCTATTAAACACGGTTTCGACTTATTTATTCTCACATAAAATTTCTTTATTGAATGTCAGTCAAAAGGGTTATATTGTAACGGGTGTTTATTCGATATCGTCAATAATATCTACATGTATCAAAATTGGAATATTATATTTTTTGCATGATTATTTATTGTATATTATTGTTGATATTCTCATAACAATAACAACTTCAGTTATTCTGTCATTGATTGTAGACAAGATGTATCCCTACATTAAAAACAAAGTAAGTAGTCAATTAGATCCTGAGACTAAAAGTAGTATTATAAGAAATGTGAAAGCGTTAGTGTTGCACAATATCGGTGGGTATTGTGTATTTGGAACAGATAACATCATTATTTCTAGTTTTGTCAGTGTAGCCGCAGTTGGATTATATTCCAATTATTATATGTTCATTAATATTTGTAGAACATTTATCAATCAAATTTTTGATAATATTAATCACAGTCTTGGGAACCTTGTAGCTCAAGAAAGTGATGACAAAATATATAAAATATTTAGAGTCACAATGTTTTTTAACTTTTGGATATATTCATTCTTTACTATTTTCTTGTTTATCATGTTAGATCCTATCATTACGTTATGGTTAGGGCATGATTTTCAAATGAGTAAAAGTGCAGTTATATTTATCATGTTGAATTTCTTTATATCTGGAATGAGAAAATCTATTGTTCTGGTAAAAACGACTTCGGGTATTTTTCATCAAGATAGATATGCACCATTTTTTGAAGCTGGAGTAAATCTTGTTCTGTCTATCATCTTAGTTCAATACTTCGGGATGACAGGTGTATTCATTGGTACTTTAATTAGCACAATTGTCGTTCCTTTTTGGACAGCACCATACTTTGTATATAAGGAAGTCTTTCGAAAGCCTGTTCTGGAGTATTTCAAGATATACTTGGGATATGTGGTTATAGGTGTTGGTATTTGGATTGTGACAAATGTATTGTGTAGCTATGTGCCAGTTAACAACTTTGTTATGCTAGTTGTTAGAAGTATAATCTGCTTTATCGTTCCGAATATATGCTATGTGCTTATATTTCGTAAAACAGATGAATGTAAATATATTTTTACGATTATGCATAAGTTAATCTTGGGTATACGTGTGAAATTTAACCTAGATAATAAGTCTGCTATTAAAGAAAATATTTAGAAATGCCACTTTACTTCCAGCTTATGGAGGCGAAGTGGCATTTATTATATCTAACCTTTCTAATCATTAAAATAGGTGGAAAGCTATGAGATTTAAGGGGACAAGAATCCACTTTATTGGGATGTAATCTGCATATAATAATTGGAACTTTATAGAAATTCAAAAGGAGGAGGATAAGGATGACTTACAATACCAAGAAAGTACTTGTTGATGTAGATGGCAAACAGATTCTACAATACTTTAATGAGATCAGTGACCAATATGAGCCGCTTCTGGGTTCAAATGGTGGAATAAAGATGCTGTTGCCAAAAGCCAAAGGATCATTTAGCGGGAGCACGAGTATAACAAAAACCTTTACTAGTAATATGGATGGTTTTGTAATTACAAATGATGGGACATCGGATTTGTCATTTACCATTAATACTGACACGTATGTAGTTAAAGGGGGCGAAGTGTTCGATGCATTTTTTGAACCCTTTAATTCGATTCAAATCAGCACCAATTCTGCATACCGAGCGTACTGTATTCAGCTGACAAATGTACCTAAGAGTAATAACGATGTCACAGCTCCTGATAATGTAACGAATTTAGTAGCTAGTAATGTTACTGCAAATTCGTTGACGCTATCGTGGACTGCTAGTGTTTCAAAAGATGTTGCTGCGTACCAGATTTATAATGGAAACGCTTTGTTAAGTAGTGTAAGTGGAACCACATATAATGTAGCACAGCTTGCAGCTTCTACCTCGTATACCTTCAATATTAAGGCCGTCGATACATCGAATAACATTTCCGATGGTACCCAGCTTACAGTAACGACCTCAGCTATTACACCGCCAAGTAGTGGTATTAGTAGCAAGAATATCACCGCATCAGGTGCAACAATAACATGGCCTGCAGTCGCGGGAGCAGCGTCATATGAGGTATATAATGGTTCTATCTGGCTAGCTAGCACACCAAGTGTCAGTTATATGGTAGTTGGGTTATTAAAAAGTACGAGCTATACGTTAACGATTAAGTCAAAGAATGCTGCTGGAACGGAGTCAACCCTTGGGAATGTGTCATTTACTACAATTGCTTCAGCAACGACAGCACCTTCATTGTATTTATTTACTGATGATCTTCTAGCCACAAACATGACTTCTACGGGAATGCTGTGGGGGGATCGAAGTGGAAACGGTTACAATGTAGGTGTGACCAAAGGGTGGCCGTATGCCAACTCTGAATTTGTTAGAAATATCCATTCAGATGGACTGGATTTCACTTCAGACGTTGTTGTTTCTAATATCGTTTCCAATTTAACACCATTTAGTACAGATGTGTTTACGTGGGAGTTTGAATTTTTGGCTTCTAGCCCGACAACATATTACCTCCAATCTTATCAAATTGATAGTCAAGGTTATGCAATATTTTTTGCAAGTAATAGTGATTTTCACCTGCAAACAACCAATAGTTTATATACTCTATTACCAATGAACTCATCTATTTTTAACAATAAAAAACATCATTTAATTGTTACGAGTGATGGTTTGAACGTAAAAGTTTACGTAGATAATGTATTAATTGGCAGTAATACTACCAATGGCAGAAGCGTGATTATATGTAAATACCTTAGTATCTACAATAAGGATAACGGTGGTAGATTCCGCCGCGTTAGATATTATACACGTGTTTTGACGGATGCAGAAAGAACTGCAAACTATAATGAATGTATGCTTTAATCAACAACTAAATCTGAATAGTAATGGGGTGATGGACAATGGTTTGGGTCAAAAATATTAAAAATATGGCAACAGAAAGAACCGCGTCATATTTAATTGAATTATCGAGATGGGGAATCATACAGGGACTACCTACTAAACCCTATGTAGCTAGCCATTATATGTTAGCGGACAATAATATTCAAGGTATTAATAATGCTTTGCAATACGCGTATAACAACAACTACAGTGAGGCTGTTCTACCAAGAGGCGAATATGCGGTTTGTTATCCAAGAACACTAAATATGGTCAGTCATTTGACATTTAACCTTAACGGCTCGACGATTAAGGTTATTTATGATTCCGATGCTAAATCACCTTTTGACACGACGAATACCTCTAACTTTTATAAGTTTGAAGGTACAGTTCTCTATTTTGATAACGTTATGAACTCTCATTTAATTAATGGGAATATTATTGGCTGCAGAGCAGACAGGAGCTATTCCAATCCAGCTGGTGAGGCAGTTCTCGAAAGTTCATATGGTGTTCAATTCCAAAGAACATCAAGTAATAATTCAATTAGAAATTGCAGTATTGGAGCTTTTACTGGTGACAGTATCAACTTTATTAGTAATTCTTTGAATGAATTAATTGAATTTGACCCGCAATTTACTTTAAATACCATCAACAATGCAACAGGTGCTCTTATACCTGCAACAAATATGTTAACCAGCAAAGCTTTTGAATTACCAGTAATTGAAGGTGGGAAATATTCGGCATTAGTTATTGGTGGTACTGGTTACGATCGTGTGATTGGAAGTATGAATAGCAAAGACTTCGATATGGCGTTCTATAGATCAGACGGTTCGTTTATTGGAAAGATGAAGAATCAACGCGTTTATACGCCTGTTTCAATACCAAAAGGGGCTGCCACATATCGATTTGTTTTTTTTAATGAAACGAATCCAAAAAAAACATTTAATATTAGAATTATCTACGGTGATATCCCTCATCATAACATCATTAGTAATTGTGAAATTTATGGTTGTCAACGAGGGGGAATTCAAGGTGGTGGTTCACATAATATTATTGAATACAATACCATTAGAGATACTGGTAAGGACGGTAGCAATGCGTTTTTAGATGGAGGTACAGTATTTGCTGACCCAACTAGGTACTGTTTCAATCAGGAAGATAATTACGGGGAAGGGGTAATTATTAGGCATAACCGCTTCTATGGAAGCAGCAATGGAATATTTGCTGGTGTATATACGATAAGCATACAAAATAATCATTTCTACAATATGACGGCAAACGGAGTTAACATGTATGCGGTTCAGCATGCAGATATTACGGGCAATTATTTCTATAATTGTGGTAACAATATAGGCTTAATGACTGCTTATATGGAAAATCCTTATATTCATATAACTGGTAATTATATGAAAGGTGGAAGTTTAGGTTTAAGCGGCGCTAAATATAAAGTTAATTTTAGTAATAATTATTTGGTAGACTGTATTAACATGAGCATGCCTACGGAAAATGCGATCTTTCAGAATAATATAATTAGGTTTACTCAATCTTCTCTAGGCTACACGTTATTTATCGTTGATCAGGTAAAGGACTGCATTTTTGAGAACACAATTGCAACGGGGTTTAGACTCGACGCTAAAGTGTATGCATTCGATGGATGTACCTTTGATAATATTGCACTCAGTGCAGGCTCTCGGAATGAAACAACCTTAAGTGAGTTAGTAACTATTGACAAATCTACATTTAAAAATAATGCCTATCTACTGCATGATACTACAGCAGCAAAGCCCAAAAATTTGAAGGTTGCTAATTGTTCCTTTATTGATGCAAGGGTTTGGAATTTAGTTACGAATATGGATAATGTAACTTCGATAACCTTTTTAAAGAACTGCTACTTTCAGATAAATACAAATACAGAGATTTTCGTGAGTCAAAATAACAGCCCAACTTCGGTTACAACTATTTCATTAGAAGATTCTGTCATTGAAATTAATAATCCACAATTTGTGAGACTTCTTACTCAGCTTTGGGGGACTGATTCAACGGTAATTTTATCATTGAAAAGAACATCAATTAGCTATAAAGGATCTTCTACTCCACTTAAATTGGTTTATTATCAATATGCAAATGTGATGAAGAAATTCATTTCAGCTGACAACACATTTACCAATATAACCTTACCAGCTCCAGATTCCATATATATTGGGTATGATGAAACTAAAAAGTATAAACAAACGATTACTTTGACGGCTGATGGAGTGAATTATTCCGCTACAATTATCCACAATTTAACTACGAGTGAGCCCTATGTTTATTGTACATCCTCAACACAAGTTATTCAGCCAATCATTAGAATCGTGGATTCAAATACAATTAAAATCACTTACACACAAAGCTTAAGTTTGAGTGTGACGATTAGTAAAATATAGTATGAAGATTATTAATTATGATGCACCTCATGGTGCTTTTTTTGTTGTAAAGAACAGAAAATTATGATAATGTTCTTTATAAAGAACATTTGTGTAATTATAATAGTGGTGGGGTGTTTATTTGGGAAACCGATATGAAGAATTAGTGTCATTAAGAGGAGTCGCTGCATTAATCGTTTTATTTAGTCATTTTATTTTTGTGATTCCAATGAAGAACGAATCATTTATACCCTACATTAAAATTTTGACAAGTGGGCATTCAGCTGTGATTTTGTTTTTTGTTTTAAGTGGATTCGTGCTTTCTCTCCCCTTTTTTCAAAATACAAAAGTAAGTTATCCGAAGTACTTGATAAGAAGGATATGTCGAATTTACATACCTTATTTAATAATTACGATTTTGGCCTATCTTGCTAAAGTAGCTCTAACTTCGAAAATAGGAATTGTACCTGATATTAGGGGATTAGGTACTTGGAATGATGATACAACTGTGAATAGTTTAATTAATCATTTGCTTTTTCTAGGGGAATATAAATGGTACACGTTCAATATGGTTATTTGGACTTTAGTTCATGAAATGAGAGTATCCATCATATTCCCTTTCATTATGATATTTGTACTTAAGGCTAGTTGGAGATTAAATGTTTTGGCCAGTCTATTATTATCAGGTATTGGGTATATCATGATGCTGAACGTTCCAAGTGCTTTTCATGTACCGCTTTCTACCAACTATTTTGTTACTTTGCATTATACTTCAATGTTTATTATTGGAGCTAATCTGGCAAAGCATAGAGCATCATTATTAAGAATAATAGCTCGATCTAAGACAAAGTATTTATTCCTCCCTGTGGGGTTATTATTCTTTTCTTACCCGCGTATTCCATTTACTATATTTTCAAAGTTAATTGGAAATACAGAATATAATCTATATTTGATTATGATTGATTGGTTTATTACCATCGGGGCTGTTTTGATATTATTGCATGCGTTAGGTGCTAATTATTTCTCGAGATTGTTATTAATGAAACCTGTTCATTATCTAGGCAAAATATCGTTCAGCATGTACTTAATACATGCATTGATTTTATTAATTATGTTGCATATTTTTTATGAGATAATACCAACTCCAGTTATTGTAATTATGTCCCTAATACTAACAATGGTTTCGTCTGCACTTTGTTATAAATTTATTGAAGAACCTGCAATTAAGCTTGGTAAATATCTAACGAATCGCAGGGGGAATTCACGTTTAACTAATCGCGAAGAGTTTTCCAAAAAAATATCTGTTTAAGTCTTCAGAAGGATCGCACTTACGTAACTGCTTATCTTATTATAAATTTATTTTTATAAAATTCCCGAGAAGGATTTGAATTAATTCATGTTAAAAATCGTATTGCTACTGTACGCTACCTTGCTATTTATGTTGCATTCGAATTCAAATGAAACACAAAGTGTGATCACTGTTCCTCAACAAAACACGACTGTTGGATCATCTCAAAATACTGCTTCAGTATCACCACCAAACACAAGCGTTCCTCAACAAGAGGGGCGAATTTATGAGCTTGAATTAAATAGATGGCAAATTCACAATGATAATTCACATGCAACTGAAACAACGGATGGAATCAATAATGCGCTTCAATGGGCACATGAGCAAGGATATACTGTATTTAAGGTCCCGGCAGGTACATATCTTATAGCAAAAGGATCAAATGGCACAGACGATCCACATGGACGTATTAACATGGTTAGTGATATGACATTTTTGCTGGATGATAGAGCTGTTATTCAAAAGGAAAGCAATAACTTTCAAGATTATTCGACGTTATTAGTAAGTGTGGGAGTAAAGAATGTTATCATTCGTGGTGGCACCTATCGAGGCGATCGAGATACACATGATTACTCTAGCGGCGGTACACATGAAAGTGGATATGGTATTTTATTTCAAGGTGCGATTAATTCTAAGATAGATGGCGTTAGGGCAGTAAATTTCACTGGTGACGGCCTTTGCGTTGGTGGTGGTGGCGGGTTTATGCAGGATGTGTATGCAGCTGGTTTTGAGTCGGGAGGATTAAATGATAATGGAGAGCCTATAGCGGACGCTTCGAAAGTTAGAACAAAAGTGAGATATGAGTTAACACACCCATCTTTTGATTGGACACATTCGCTCATTATCGATAATGGGCAGAAGCTTTCACACGGATATGATATTTTTTTCTACCGAGCGGATGGTACCTTTCTTTCAGCACTCAAACAACAAATTCAAGGGCAATATGTTCAAATTCCCGAGGGGGCGAAGACTGCTCAAGTGGCGTTTAATGGGCAGATAACAGAAGGTCAGTATGCGGAAATATGGAATAGAGTACAATCAACCAACATAATTGTTCAAAATTCGGAGTCAGCATTTAACAGAAGACAGGGTTTGACAATCAATGGAGGGAAGAATATTCTCATACAGAACAATTCTTTTCACGATATAGGTGGTAAAGATGGAACTGCGCCGATGGCTGGGATTGATGTCGAAGGCGGGGCGGGTGATAACGGCTTTATAAATGAGAACGTGAGGATTAATAGCAACAAATTTTTTAATAATAATCGATACGATGTAATCTTTTATGATGGTCATGATGGTTACTTAGAAAACAATCATCTAGCTTCTAAGGGAGCAATTGGATTAGCGGTGTCAGATCCTTTTACAGGTACTATAGTCAAGGGAAATCATTTTGACGGGACGAATATCTACGCGAGTCATGATGTGACATTTATTGATAATTCTATGAATGATGCTATGACTGGATTTGAAGGACCTCGTATTCAAATTAACGGAATGACTTTTACTGACTCTCTTTTATCAATAAGCAGCAGTACGGCATATGGAGTAACCGGTTCCGATATTCAAATCAATATTACTAAAAATACAGTAGAGTCCGGTTTAACCATATGGAAAAACCCCGTACATCTTACGGATGTAACGATTCAAGGGGCCCCAGCACTGCGAGCCGTAACAGGTGGTGCGGTGGATGGTAACATATTTGATAATTTAAAGGTTATAGGTTATAACTCAACATACGGCTTAGATCTACCACCTGGCACCTACAATAATTGTGTATTTGAGTCTCCTAAAGATCAAACAGGAGGAGGGCCAAGTATTAATAATGCAGGAACCTACTTGTTTAACGGCTGTTCCTTCAAAGGGGCTGGATTAGGAGCAGGTAACGCTTTGTTAGATTTAACTGTTAGGAACTCAACATTTAATATAACAAAAAATATGTATGCTATTTCAATCAGCGCAGCTAAAAAAGTAGAAATAACTGATAATACGATTGTTGCCTCTGAGGTTAACCGCGAGAATCCGGCAGACATCATTCAATTAAGTTATAACGCACTCAAGGATAAGCCGAATGAAATTCTTCAAGTGGCGGTTAAAGGTAATTCAATAACAACGAATGTTGAAACGGCAGGGATTGCTACATTTAATGCAGGAGTTGGAGCGGGTCCCTTTCTAATTGAGAACAATATTTTGAATATGGCGAGATTGAAACTCAAAGCTAATGACATTGCTAACATGAACGTGGAAAGATAATTTCTTCATACTAGGAAGGAGGACAGGTATTACTGTAATCCTTCCTATATCTTTTGGTGTAAGACTAGAAGGCTCGTCATTATTTTGTTATTGACATGTTCTTTATAAAGAACTACAATGAAAATAAGTCAACACAGCTATATTATGGCTCTTTTTTTTCATACAATCGTTCTTTATAAAGAATAATTGCATGTGGAATGTTCTCTATAATAGGAACAAGGCGGATTAATAGAGTGTCGTTCTTTATAAAGAACAACCTTTCAGCCCATTCCGGTGATGCCTCCTTACCGTTATCAATGGATGCACTCGATCATGCTGTGGGTTTGACAAAACCTTAGACGCGAGTCGTCAAAAGTGTGGTGCGAGGCAGGGTTAGATGCCCTATAGCGTATTAAAGGATTTAATTATATGGTCTTTTTCCAAAGGCCTTATACTTAAGTACTTTAGTGAAAGGGTGAATTTATTTGTCATATCGCCAACGATTATCCTTATTAGTCTTTGTTGACTCTTTTATTGTCTTAACATCGATTTTTGTAAGCCGATTTCTATTGAGCGCAGATCTTCATGTCATAACATTACCTATGGTTGTCAGCTCAATTACACTGCTGCTAAGTCATCATGTGTTTTCATTTCGATACAAGCTTTATAAAAAAGCTTGGGAGCATGCGAGTATTGCAGAATTAATATTTATCGTAAAAGCAGTTAGCTTTTCAATTGTTGTGGTTGCGTGTATTCAGGAAATCATGGCTCAGGATATTTCTTTTCGTTTGCTCGCTGTAACTTGGATGATTCACATTTTGCTCATTGGCGGATCTCGCTTCTGCTGGCGGTTATTTCGGAGTACCTATATTAAGAAAACAGGGAAGAAGCGAACTTTGGTTGTAGGGGCTGGTTCCGCAGGACTAATGGTTGCCAGGCAACTCATTAAGAACAACGATGCAGAGTTAGAACCGGTTGCTTTTATTGATGATAATGCTCGCATTCACAATCTGGATATTCTAGGCATACCTGTTGTAGGCGGGATATCTCAGATTGAACGAACCGTGAAAGAAATGCAAATTGAGAATATTATCATTGCAATTCCTTCTCTAGGGAAACGGGATCTCAATAGTATCGTACAGGAATGCGCCAAAACGACAGCCAAAACTCAAACCCTGCCAATGTTAGAGGATCTTGTAACAGGTAAGCTTTCAGTCAATCAATTCATGGACGTTCATGTTGAGGATCTATTGGGTAGGGAGCCAATCGAGCTCGATATCGCAAGTATTTCTGAGTTTGTTACTCAAAAAGTGGTCTTAGTAACCGGTGCAGGAGGGTCCATTGGCTCTGAAATTTGCCGTCAGGTTTCTAAATTCCAGCCTAGCAAGCTTATCTTACTAGGGCACGGAGAAAACAGTATTTATTCCATCGAAATGGAATTGAAGGACATATGTGAATACGACCAAACGGAATTCATTACCGAAATTGCTGATATTCAGGACTCACGCAAAATGATGGCCGTTATGAATCGACATCGCCCTGATGTCGTGTACCATGCGGCAGCTCATAAGCATGTACCGTTGATGGAACGCAATCCCGAAGAAGCGGTTAAGAACAACGTGATTGGTACGATGAACGTCGCGATTGCAGCAAGCAAGTATGAAGTGAATACCTTCGTCATGATCTCCACGGATAAAGCTGTGAATCCAACGAGTGTTATGGGAGCCACGAAACGAATGGCCGAAATGATTATTCAAGACATGGATAGAAGCAGCAATACGAAGTTCGTAGCCGTCCGATTCGGCAATGTGTTGGGAAGCAGAGGCAGTGTCATTCCAAGGTTCAAGCATCAAATTGAAAAAGGCGGTCCCGTATCGGTCACTCATCCGGATATGATTCGCTATTTCATGACGATTCCGGAAGCATCTCGACTCGTTATGCAAGCTGGTGCATTAGCTAAAGGGGGAGAAATTTTTGTCCTCGATATGGGTGAACCTGTGAAAATAGTCGATCTGGCCAAAAATCTAATCAAACTTTCAGGTAATTCGGTGGAAGATATCGGTATTGAATTTACCGGAATGAGACCCGGAGAAAAGCTTTATGAGGAGCTTTTGAAGGCAGATGAAATCGAAGAACAACAAGTATATCCGAAGATTTATATCGGCAAAACGGCGGACCTATTTATGGAGGAAATCAAAGAAACCATTTCCATTTACAACACATTAGATAAGGATAGCTTAAGAGAGCATTTGCTTAATATTGGAAACAGCAATGTTCTTCTTTTATCCAAGAAACTATCATCTGTAGGCTGAAAAGGAGCAATCATTTATGAAAGTTAGAAAAGCCATTATTCCAGCTGCTGGTCTGGGGACAAGATTCCTACCAGCAACGAAAGCAATGCCGAAGGAAATGCTGCCCATTGTTGATAAACCGACCATTCAATATATTGTTGAGGAAGCTATCGAATCGGGCATCGAAGATATTATTATTGTCACGGGTAAAGGGAAAAGAGCGATCGAAGATCACTTTGATAACTCCTTCGAGCTTGAGCAAAATTTATTAGAAAAACAGAAGTTCGAGCTGCTATCGGAAGTGAAAAAGTCTTCGAATGTAGATATTCATTATATTCGCCAGAAGGAGCCTAAGGGATTAGGGCATGCGATCTGGTGTGCACGTAAATTTATTGGCAATGAGCCATTCGCGGTATTGCTTGGGGATGACATTGTTCGAGCGGATAAGCCATGCTTGCAGCAATTGATGGAACAATATGAGTACCACGACGCATCCATTATAGGCGTGAAGCACGTACCAGACGAAGAGGTGTCCAGATACGGGATTGTGGATGGCTTTGAGTTAGAGAACCGACTACATAGTGTCAATCATCTTGTTGAGAAACCGCTCAAAGAATTAGCACCCTCCAATTTAGCGATCATGGGACGATATATTCTAACACCCAAAATTTTTGAGATTCTCAATAATCAGCAACCCGGAGCTGGAGGCGAAATCCAGTTAACGGATGCGATCGCACAACTCAATCGGATCGAATCGGTGTATGCGTACGAATTTGAAGGTACCCGTTATGATGTTGGGGAGAAAATGGGCTTCATTCAAACGACAATCGAATATGCGTTGCAACGTAAAGAGTTACGATACGGTCTATTGAAATATCTTTCCGAACTTATGGAGAAAGAATTAATTAAATAGGTGATGCCACGATGTCTAGAAAAGTATTGTTTTGCGCAACGGTTGATTATCACTTTAGGGCTTTTCACCTGCCTTACTTGAAATGGTTCAAGGATCAGGGCTTCGAGGTTCATGTTGCTGCGAGTGGGAATATTGAGCTTCCTTATGTTGATGCTAAGTTTGATATTCCGATTCAGAGGTCGCCGCTCCACCGTACGAATCTAGATGCTTATGTGGCGTTGAAGTCCATCCTTGATGAGAACAAGTATGATATTATCCACTGCCATACGCCAATGGGAGGTGTGCTGGCTCGTCTAGCCGCACGGTCTGCCCGTAAGCAGGGGACTAAGGTTATTTATACCGCGCATGGCTTTCATTTTTGCCAAGGTGCTCCTTTGTTTCATTGGCTAGTTTATTATCCATTAGAGAAATTCTTATCTTATTTTACGGATTGTTTGATCACGATCAATGAGGAAGATTACCTGCTTGCTAGGAAACGTAGGTTCCGTGCGAATCAGATTGAGTATGTGCATGGAGTTGGCGTTAATACAACACGGTTTCAACAGATCAACGAACTGCATAGAGCTGAAAGAAAAGTATCCATGGGTTATCAACCAGCGGATATTCTTTTATTTTATGCGGCAGAATTTAATCAGAATAAGAATCAGCAGCAGCTCATACGAGCATTAGCTCATATTCGCAATGAAGTGCCTCATGTCAAACTGTTGCTTGCTGGAGAAGGAGCGCTACAAGTGCAATGTCAAGAGCTTGCTAAAGAGCTTCAGGTTGCTCAACAAGTGGATTTTCTTGGTTATCGACAAGATATAGATCACTTGCTTCCTATGTGTGATATTGCTGTTGCATCCAGTCTGCGTGAAGGTCTGCCGGTGAATATTATGGAAGCGATGGCCTGCGGACTCCCAATCGTTGCAAGTGACAACAGGGGTCACAGAGAACTTGTACATGATGATAATAATGGTTGGCTGACTTCTCCCCATGATCATATAAGAATGGCAGAGAAGCTTCTGCTCTTAGCTGGTGATAAGGAATTGCGAACCCAGTTAGGCTCGAATGGGAGACAAATGGTTGAAGCTAAATACGCCATTGAGCAAGTGTTACATCAGAAAAGCGCAATATATTCTCGATTTATGGACGAAAAGGTGGAGGTCATGTGGGCGATGCAATAAGAATTCTGCATGTCGTTGTCAATATGAATAGGGGGGGAGCAGAGACCCTTCTAATGAATTTATATCGAAATGTAGATCGAACGAAGATTCAATTCGACTTTCTAACTTGCAAACCAGGAGCCTATGATTCGGAGATTACCGAGATGGGAGGGATTATTCATAGAATCCCCTACGTGTCGGATAGTGGACACGCGAAATATATCCAAGCCTTAGATCAATTCTTCGTTAATCATGCAAGCTACAGGATTGTTCATGCTCATATGGATAAAATGAGTGGTTTTGTATTACGTTCAGCCAAGAAGGCTGATATTCCCATTCGCATTGCACATAGTCACAATACAAGCAGTGAAGGCGGCGTAGCGGCTAAAGCTTATAAATGGTTTGCAGGTACATTCATCGCTTCCTGTGCCACTCATTTCCTGGCTTGCTCGAATATGGCAGCACAATGGTTATTCGCTAATCAGCGGAGCAAAGTGATGTTGATGAAGAATGGGATCGAGAGTGAGCAATTTGCGTATTCACCATTGGTAAGAGAGCAAATAAGACGAGAACTGCAGCTTCCTCCTGAGGCATTCGTGCTCGGACATGTTGGCAGGTTCAACCATCAGAAGAACCACGCTTTTCTCATCGACGTATTTGCCCAATTGAATCGAGAGAAACCCAATACGATGCTTGTACTAGCAGGTGATGGACCACTCCGAGAAGAGATGGAGAGAAAAGTGAAGTCTCTTGCTTTGCAGCATAAAGTCAAATTTCTTGGTGTGCGTAGTGATATTGCACATTTACTCCAGGGACTAGATATGTTTGTATTTCCCTCTTTACATGAAGGCTTGCCGGTGACACTCATTGAGGCACAAGGTGCTGGACTACCTTGCATGATCTCGGATGAGATTACGCAGGAAGTGGATATGGGTATTCGATTGGTAGAACGATTGCCGCTAGCTGATAAAGAGATTTGGGTTCATCAAATGAAGGTTGTGATGGCCAGAAACAAATCAAGACGCATTCCTGCTTCATCTTTATCCAACCAGGGGTATGATATCCGCAATACGGCGGCTTGGACCGAAGGTTTTTATCTAGGTATTTCGAGGTGATGAGATGACCAAGCTTACTGTTTTTACACCAACATATAATCGTGCGTACTGTCTTCCGATCTGTTATGAGAATTTAAAAAAGCAAACCTCTAAAGATTTCGTATGGCTCATCATTGACGATGGCTCTACAGATGACACAGAGCAGGTAGTAGCTGGCTGGATCGCAGAAAATGTGATTCAGATCCGATACCACCGTCAGGATAATCAAGGTATGCATGGTGCGCACAATACAGCCTATCAATTGATTGATACAGAACTGAATGTATGCATTGATTCGGATGACTATATGCCACCGAATGCGGTAGAACACATTCTCACTTTCTGGAAGGCACATGGCAGCGAGCAGGTTAGCGGTATTATCGGGCTTGATTCCTTTACGGATGGGCGAATTATTGGTACTAAATTGCCAGTATCACTCAAGCGATCGACGCTTTTTGAGTTGTATAGTAAGCACGGCGTGACAGGTGATAAGAAGCTGGTGTATCGAAGCGAGTTAACACGAGCTTATCCGTACCCCATTTTCGAAAATGAGAAATATGTAGGTCTAGCGTACAAGTATTATAAGTTGGATCAACAGTATGAAATGCTTCTTTTGAACGAAGTACTCTGCTGTGTAGAATACTTACCTGATGGCTCTTCCATGAACATGTTGAGGCAGTATTTGAAAAATCCAAAAGGCTTCGCCTTTTATCGTAAAGAGCTTATGAAACTCCCCCTAGCAAGTGTAATGTTTAAATTTAAACAATCCATACACTTTGTATCCAGCAGCATAATGGCAGGTAATCGCAGATTCATGATGGAATCACCCGCTAAACTCCTCACATTGCTGGCTATCCCTTTTGGTATTCTACTTTATTGGTATGTAAGCAGGAAAACAAGGATCTCATAAGATTCGAAAGGAACCTCTCATGGCAATTATTTGGCTTAACTTAGTCGTTGTCTATCTCGCATCTTACTTTTCCAGACACATAGCCAAGCCTGTTCCTACTGGGTATGGTCAGCTATGGATGAAGCCTAATCAATGGCTGACGGCTATTGTGATGGTAACTTTCGCATTGATAGCGGGACTTCGTAATAACATCGGCGATACGGTTTTTTATATTCACTCTTATAGGATTAGTAATTTTACTTGGGCAGAAGTCATGGCTGAGAAGGATATTGGCTTCGGTATTTTACAAATGATCTTGAAATCAATAACAGATAATCCCCAACCGCTCATTTTTATTACGGCATTAGTAACTAACGTACTTATTGTCTATGTCTTGTACAAGTATTCTAAACTTTTTGAATTAAGTGTGTATATCTACATAACATCAGGTCTCTATATCGTTTCGATGAATGGAATTCGGCAATTTTTGGCTTCGGCTATTGTATTCGCAGCCACTAAATATTTATTCGAAGGAAATTGGAAAAAGTATTTCCTAGTTGTAGTGTTTGCCTCTTTTTTCCATGGAAGTGCCCTCATCCTGATTCCCATTTATTACATTGTCAGAAGAAAAGCTTGGACATCCTCAACCATCGTGCTTCTCGCAGGTTCAGTCATTTTGATAGTTGGTTACAGTGTGATTTCGAATGCAATTTTCTCGGCTATTGCAGATACCCATTATAGTGAGTATCAGAATTTTCAAGAAGGCGGTGCCAACATCATTCGGGTAGCCATAAGTGCGGTGCCGCTGGTATTTGCCTTTTTAGGAAGACACAAACTTAGAGAGATATTTCCATATGGTGATTACGTTGTTAACATGTCGCTATTAAATTTCGTTGTTATGGCTATCGCGACACAAAATTGGATCTTTGCGCGTTTTACGATCTATTTTGGCTTATACAATGTGATCTTAATGTCATGGGTAATTAGTTTATTTGCTAAGAAACAGCAGAAATTAGTCTATTACTTGGTCATCGGTTTTTACTTCGTCTACTTCTATTATGAAAATGTTGTTACCTTGGACATTATTTACAAAAGCGATTTTCTAAAATTCTAACTATCTAGTAGGAGGGTATCTGAATGTCGATTCTTGTAACAGGTGGAGCTGGTTATATTGGGAGTCACACGTGTGTGGAGTTATTGAATGCAGGGTACGAAATCGTTGTTGTTGATAATCTTAGCAATAGCAGTTCGGAATCATTAAGTCGAGTAAAAGAGCTAACGGGAAAGGACTTTGAGTTCTATCCAATTAATTTGTTGCATCGACAGGACTTGGAGAGCGTGTTTAAGCGGCATTCCATAGAAGCTGTGATTCATTTAGCGGGACTGAAGGCTGTCGGCGAGTCGGTTTCCTTGCCATTACGCTACTACCATAATAATATCTCTGGTTCCATTGTACTTTACGAGCTTATGCAGGAGCATGGAGTGAAGAATATCGTATTTAGTTCTTCGGCTACTGTGTATGGGACGTCGGGAAGTGTTCCAATTACAGAAGACTCTCCATTAGGCGCAACTAATGCCTATGGGCGAACAAAGCTGATGATCGAAGAGATGATGAGAGATCTTCATGTATCAGATCCAACTTGGAGTATCGCACTTCTGCGATATTTTAATCCAATTGGGGCACATAGCAGCGGACGATTAGGTGAAGATCCCAATGGGATCCCTAATAATCTGATGCCCTATATCACGCAGGTAGCTGTAGGTGCGCTGAAGGAACTACAGGTATATGGCAATGATTACGCAACATCAGACGGTACAGGTGTAAGAGATTATCTCCATGTGGTAGATCTAGCTCGCGGACATTTGAAAGCGCTAGAGAAGGTCATCGCAACCACAGGGGTTGAGGCGTACAATCTGGGAACGGGACAAGGATATAGTGTATTGGAAATGGTCAAAGCTTTCGAACGCGTAACTGGAAGGAACGTTCCTTATAAGATAACTTCACGCAGGACTGGCGACATCGGTGTATGTTATTCAGACCCAACCAAAGCGGAACGAGAGTTAGGATGGATTGCATACAAGGGTATTGATGAGATGTGTCTGGATTCGTGGCGTTGGCAAACCTACAATCCACAGGGCTATCTAGAGGCGAATGAAGTGGCTGCAAATCTATGAATAAGCAGATTACGAACCAAACTACCCATCAATTCTGTCATATCCGCTACATGTGGATGATCTTAAGGAGGAACAGTTTTGTCAATCGCTAGTGCATGGAATCTAAAGAGATTTCAAAGTTGGATGGCTCTGTTGCGCCAAGGAATGGTTGTATCTACTTGGTCGATAAAGGTATTTCGATCAGACCATTTTATTTCAACGGAGCCACAGTATCAACAATTAACCATTCCTAGTTTGCAAGCTTCTGATGTAACGGATGTGCCCGCGGAATTTGTTGCTGATCCATTCATAATCCAGCATGAATCTGACTATTTTCTTTTCTTTGAAATTTTGAATAAGGCATCTGGTCAAGGGGAGATTGGCGTTGCTACGAGTACAGATGGAATGACATGGAAATATGGTCGTGTCGTGCTGCGTGAGAAATTCCATTTATCGTATCCACAAGTATTTAAACATAATAACGAATTCTTCATGCTGCCTGAAACTGCCGAATCGGATCGGGTAATTTTATATAAAGCCAAGAATTTCCCATTTGAATGGGAGGTACATTGCGATCTGTTGAAGGGCAATTACTTGGATCCATCCCTTGTGCAATATAATGGCAAGTGGTGGATGTTTACAGGGACGGAAGAGGACAATTTTCATGTGTTCTATTCGGATCATTTAGTAGGACCCTGGACGGAGCATCCTCAAAGTCCAATCATTTCAAATAACGATAAGATCAGTAGACCAGGAGGAAGACTGATTATTTCGGATGGATGTGTGCATAGATATACGCAAGCAGATTATCCACATTATGGTGAGTCAGTCCGAGTATTTAAAGTGAATAAGCTAACTGAGCAGGAATATGTGGAAGAAGAGGTTTCCCTTATTTTGAGTGGATCCAAGGAAGAGAAAGATTGGCGCAAGGATGGCATGCATCATATCGACCAACTTTTACTAAAGGATAATAAATGGCTAATTGCCGTGGATGGTCATACGTTTAAAAATATGAATTATATCCTTTGGAAGCTGGACCGAATGAAATCAAAGCTTTTTAGTCAAGTTTAATAGGAGTAGATCCATTATGAAAAGAGTGTTTGATGTCTGTGTTGCTATCTCATTATTACTGCTATTTCTACCGATTATCGGTATCGTTGCCCTTCTAATTAAGCTGAAGCTTGGATCGCCGGTCATCTTTAAGCAGCAAAGACCAGGCTTACATGAAAAGCCAATCAATATATTAAAGCTGCGATCCATGACGGATGCTAGAGATAGTGAGGGTAATCTATTGCCGGATTCAATGAGATTGACTGCTTTTGGCAGTTTTCTTAGAAAATTCAGCCTAGATGAATTGTTACAATTAGTCAATGTGATCAAAGGTGATTTGAGCCTAGTTGGGCCAAGGCCGCTATTGATGGATTATTTATCCCTGTATTCCGAAGAACAAGCGAAGCGGCATCTTGTCCGACCTGGGATTACGGGGTGGGCGCAGGTGCACGGTAGAAATGCAATTTCGTGGGAAGAGAAATTTAAACTCGATATTTGGTACGTAGAGAATAGAAGCTTTATGTTGGATCTCAAAATATTGGTGTTAACGGTTGGCAAAGTCGTGAAATCAGAAGGCGTCAGTCATGGGAATCATGTAACGATGGAGAAATTCTCAGGATCAAATTTGTCATGAAGCGATGTGGACTTGTGTGAATATTGTTGTGATTGGCGAGGGTGGTCATAGCAAGGTTATTAGGGATATTATTCGATCCAAGGAAGCAAATCAAATCGTAGCAATTCTAGATGATAAGTATACGGAATTCATATCCATAGATGGCTTGTATCAGGGGCCAGTCTCCTCAGCCCATCAATTGATTGAACTTGGTTATGAGTTGAAATGGGTGGTTGCTATTGGCAATAACGAACGAAGGAAGTCCATTTTTACGAAATTAGGTCTACCTCATGAGGACTACGCAACCCTTATCCATGAGACAGCCGTCATTAGTCCAAGTGCTTCTCTAGGTCATGGCTCCGTCATTATGGCTAATGCGGTTATTAATGCAGATGCCCATATTGGACACCATACCATTATTAATACGGGATCCATCGTCGAACATGACTGTCGGATTGCGGACTATGTTCATCTTGCACCTAAGGCAACGTTGACAGGTGCTGTTGTGATCAAAGAAGGAAGCATGATAGGAGCAGGAGCGACAATTATCCCTGGGAAACAGGTTGGCGAATGGGCCACAGTAGGAGCGGGAGCTACGGTTATCCGTGATATTCCTTCATTTCGAACAGCAATTGGGACCCCTGCAATACTGATTCAGAATAAAGAGTGATTGAAAGGTGTGGATGAATTTATGTTTGCCAACAAAAAAAGAATCTATCTTTCTCCCCCGCATATGAGTGGTAATGAAATGGCGTTTATCCAGGAGGCTTTTGATACAAATTGGATCGCTCCGCTAGGCCCGCATGTCGATGCCTTCGAGAAAGAGATAGCAAGCCATGTTGGTCTTGTTGATGCGGCAGCAGTTAGTTCGGGTACAGCGGCCATACACTTAGCATTGCGACTATTGGATGTTGCTGAAGGGGATACCGTCTTTTGTTCAAGCCTAACGTTTGTTGCTAGTGCTAATCCGATAGTTTATTTGGGCGCAACACCTGTATTTATTGATTCAGAACCAGAAACCTGGAACATGTCTCCACAGGCATTAGAACGTGCCTTATATGAAGCTGCGCTTAACGGGAAATTGCCCAAAGCGATTATCGTTGTTAATCTATATGGTCAAAGTGCCAAAATGGACGAAATCGTGGCGCTGTGTAAATTATTTCATGTACCCATTATTGAAGACGCGGCAGAATCCTTAGGATCGACCTATAAAGGAAGAGCAAGCGGTTCATTTGGAAAGTTTGGCGTCTATTCCTTTAATGGGAATAAGATTATTTCCACATCAGGCGGCGGCATGTTGGTGTCGAACGATGTGGATGGGCTGAATAAAGCACGCTTTCTAGCTACACAAGCACGAGATTATGCCCTGCATTATCAGCATAGTCAGATGGGTTACAACTATCGGATGAGTAATATATTGGCAGGAGTTGGCCGTGCTCAGCTTGCGGTTTTGGAAGAAAGAGTGATCGCTAGACGAGTTGTATTTGAACGCTATTATCACGCATTAGCCCATTTGCCAGGCATTCAGTTTATGCCGGAGTTACCGAATACAAGGTCGAATCGTTGGTTGACAGCATTGACAGTCGATGCGAAAGAAGCCGGCGTATCCGTGGAGACATTAATAGAACTCCTGGCGGTAGAGAATATCGAGGCTCGTCTCGTTTGGAAGCCGCTGCATATGCAGCCTCTATTTGAAGGGATTGCTTATTATCCACATAGTGACAGCGACAATGTGTCAGAGCGATTATTCCAATCAGGTTTATGTCTGCCTTCGGGTTCAAGTATGACGGAAGAAGAGCAAGATCGGGTCATTACCTGTATTCAGAAATCCATCCTTAAAGCCAAAAGTATTAGTGCTTAACTAATTGGCTTATGAATTTTCGTCTATTTTCATACGATGATGAATTATTTTCTGAAATAGTGTTATTTTCATTTGTGCGTCCAGGCAATCCCGATAGAGGATATAGTTGTAGTCATGCATGAATTTATGGTACCTACGTATCACCTTTCTCCATACGTTTATCCAAAATGAAGTCATGGCATGATTCCTCCCTTCTGTACAAACGTATGAATAAATAGACAAATCTATTCAGTTATTCCTAAATACTGCCTTATTGTTCTTTATTGAGAATTGAGATTGGGGAGGTAATGCGAATGTGCGGAATTGTAGGATATATTGGCAGTCAGGATGCGAAGGAAATACTGGTCAAGGGACTAGAAAAGCTTGAATATCGAGGGTATGATTCTTCGGGTATTGCTATTCTAAACGAGAGCGGCCTACATCTGTATAAAGAAAAAGGTCGAATTGCGGCACTTCGCGAAGTTATTGATTCGGAGCAAGGGGCGCGGATGGGAATTGGTCATACAAGATGGGCAACGCATGGCAAACCAAGTAAGCGCAATGCACATCCTCATCAAAGTCACAATGGTAGATTCACGGTCGTACATAATGGTGTGATTGAGAATTATCAAGAGCTGAAGGAGAACTCCCTTGCTCATATTCCATTCTCTAGTGATACGGACACGGAAGTCATTGTACAAAAGATGGAGCAACTTGTGGAAAGTGGATTATCTGTCGAGGAGGCTTTTCGGCAATTGCTTCTAGCAATTAAAGGTTCATATGCTGTTGCTGTATTAGATAGTCAGGACACAGAAACCATTTATGTTGGCAAAAATAAAAGTCCTTTACTCATCGGTCTTGGATCCGATTTCCATGTTATTGCGAGCGATGCGATGGCGATGCTGCAGCTTACGAATCAATTCGTCGAATTGATGGATGAAGAGATGGTTATTCTTCGCCAGCATTCCAAAACAATTAAGAACTTAGATGGTGAAACGATTCAAAGAAGACCATTTCAAGTAAAACTGGATGCCAGCGATATAGAGAAAGGTTTATACCCGCACTATATGCTCAAGGAGATTGACGAGCAGCCAGTGGTTATTCGCAAGGTAATATCCAAATATCAGGATGGCCAGGGGGGAATCTTGATTGACCCTCAGTTGCGCGAACGTATGACAATGGCGGATCGCATCTATATCATTGCTTGTGGAACCAGTTATCACGCTGGTTTAGTTGGTAAGCAACTGATCGAGAAGATCGCTAACATCCCAGTTGAAGCCCATATCGCCAGCGAGTTTCTGTATAACAGGCCTATCTTGTCCGCGAATCCGCTGTTTATCTTTATTTCGCAGAGCGGCGAAACGGCAGATAGCCGAGGTGTATTGGTTGCGATTAAACAGATAGGGTATCCTACCGTTACGATTACTAACGTACCAGGATCGACACTATCTCGTGAAGCGGATTATACGTTACTCACGCATGCAGGACCAGAGATTGCTGTAGCTTCAACGAAAGCCTACACAGCGCAAATTGCTGTATTAGCGTTGCTTGCCTTCGATAGTGTAAGAGAGAAAGGCATGGAGCAGTTGTATGGTATTAACCCTTTTCATGAGCTGAGTATCGCCGCGAACGCTATGGAAATTCTGATTAATAAGAAAGAGATGATGGAAGAAGTCGTTTGGAAATATCTCACTTCCTCCCGAAATTGTTTCTTCATTGGCAGAGGGGTAGATTATTATGTTGCATTAGAAGGCGCCTTAAAGCTGAAGGAGATATCGTACATCCAAGCTGAAGGGTTCGCAGGTGGGGAACTCAAGCACGGCACAATTGCCTTAGTTGAGGAGGGGACACCTGCCATTGCTCTCATTACACAGTCACATATTCGTGCGAATGTTCGAAGCAATGTGCAAGAAATCATGGCACGTGGTGCCAATGTGTGTATGATTACCATGGAAGGATCAGAGGAGAGAGGCGATCAGATTGTGCTGCCTGCCGTCCAAGAGCTGCTAACCCCTTTGGTGTCAGTGATTCCATTACAATTAATTTCTTATTATGCAGCTAAATATCGGGGCTGTGATATTGATAAGCCCAGAAATCTTGCCAAAAGTGTCACTGTGGAGTGATGATAACGATGATTGGTCACAATATATCGAGTATTCGTAAGCAAAGGGGGTATACATTGTCCGAGCTCTCGGAACGGACAGGTATTTCCAAGTCCTATTTAAGCAACATTGAGAGGAATTTGAAACAGAATCCTTCCATTCATGTAATCGAGAAAATTGCTTTGGTTCTCAAGGTTGATCTGAAAATACTTTTGAAAATTGCTGTAGAAGTGGAAACCAATCAGCAGCTTGATCAAGAATGGATGGATTTTATTGCAGACTTGAAAAAATCAGGCATTAAAAAGGAACGGATCCATGAGTTGAAAATATTGATAGAGTTTATGAAATGGCATAATGACAAAATAACGAGTGTCTGATGAGATCATTTGAACTTATTCATGATAGCGAAGTAAACACTAGCCCCTCAGGGGGCTAGTGTTGTTCTTTATTGGGAACAATATTTGTTCTTTAATAGGAATTCTGTTATACTTATAGGAGCAACTATTACATTTTAAAAGGGAAGATCTAATATGATTGGTAAACGCGTACAACAATTAAGGAAAGAAAAGGGCCTGTCCCTCACAGAATTAGCTGAGCGGGCAGGTGTGGCCAAATCGTATATTAGCAGCCTAGAGCGAGATATCCAAAAGAATCCTTCTATCCAGTTTCTAGAGAAGATTGCAGCTGTACTAAAAGTGCCTGTCGACAGACTTATTGATGATCAAGAAGAGATAGCTGTAGGTGAGCGAGAGTTAGATGAGGAATGGTATGAAATTATTAAAGAAGCAATGACTTCTGGTGTAGATAAGCAGCAATTTCGGGAGTTTTTGGATTTCAATAAATGGAGAATGAAACGGCCTAACGATGAATAGCTAGCATTGCTATGTAAACTTATGGGGACATGCAAGGATCATTTTCATTTGTGATTTGTGCTAGTTTCTTGGGTTGGAAGGGGCTTCTTAAGAATGCGCGGATATCTTCCATGGTAAGTCCCATCTTACGAGCACTCATAATAAGATTGATCCACTCTGCGTCATACTCTTCTATTTCCATTTGCTTTAGCATATTCACAACCGACCCCTCCAAAACTTTCTGTGTAAGATACGCTTTGTATCGTTATATGTATTATCGCATGTTTTTTCTCCGAAATCAATCCCGTTCACATTAAAATTATACAAACTGTATCATGAATCGAGAAGGGGATTATGTATTATTTTGTATGTGATACAAGTCTTTAGACCTAGTTAGGAGGCGGACGCAGCATGGACGATACCCCCTTAAGTCGCAGGTCATTCCTCAAGCATAGTCTATTGGCGGTTGGTTCTCTAGGGATATTAGCGGGGATGAGCGGTGCATATGGTATTTTCGGTGAGCCGAATTGGATCCAGACAACGACGGTCAAACTAGCATACAAGCGTTATCCAGCTTCGTTCGCGGGTATGCGAATCGTACAGTTCAGCGATACCCATATTAGCAAGTATTATGGCTTAGCTCATTTAACTAGATTGGCCCAGCTGCTGCAGCGACAAGAACCTGACATCCTTGTTTTTACTGGCGATTTATTTGATTCCAGACAAGGCGAAATATCGAATGACGTGATTCCCATTCTATCTCAGCTTCATGCGACATATGGGAAATTTGCGGTACTAGGCAATCATGATCTGCGTATGGATGCGACACGAATAACGGAGGTATTGGAGCAATCTGGTTTTAAAGTACTCGTCAATGGAAGCCAGAGAATCAGCCGAGGAGATGAAAGTATTCATATCGTCGGTGTGGATGAGATGTTCCATGGTAAACCTAATCTACCACTCGCCCTAAAAGGGATAGACCAAGATGAATTCGTCCTCTTGCTCGCACATGAGCCTGATTTTGCGGACTTGGCTTCGAGCTATGCTGTCGATTTACAACTTTCCGGCCACAGTCATGGTGGGCAGATTCGTATCCCTTTCTATGGAAGTGTATTCACACCAGACCTAGGCCAGAAGTACTCGATAGGTTTGTATAACTTTGACGGAACGGAGTTCCATGTGTACACCAATCGGGGTATTGGTACGACCTTATTACCGATTCGATTCAATTGCCGACCTGAAATTACTGTATTCGTCCTGGAGACGAAGCTCATATAAATGTAAAACCTCCGCTGCTATGAAAATGAAGCAACGGAGGTTTTATTTGCCTAATAACAGAACCACTTCTTCCAAATATCCAGCGAACTAATAGCTTCATCCGATTCCCAGTCGACATCATTAAAATCTTGATGATTCCAGCTTGCGATAAAATCATTTAATTCGGCATTCACTTCGGTGGGATCGTTGAAAAAATTTGTGAAAAAGTGATAAAAACTATGAGGGCTACTTTGCAAATGATTGTCAGAGTTACTTGTACCTGATGATGCTGACGAATAGGCGGGAAACATAATTGCGCTAGAGAGTAGAAGAATAAAAGGTAGTTTGAGAAATTTAAACATTTTCACGGCCTCCCTTCTTGAATAGTAACTGAAAATTGTTCTTTATTAAGAATTATACAGCAAATAATAGGTTTTGAGAACGGTGAAAGCATAGATCATTTCTTAATTTTATGATACAATATGTAACATGATAGATGAAAAGGGAGTGGTATGCCAATAAAATGATAGCTCCACATATCAATAGATACATATCGTAACATATCCTATGAAACTAATTAAGGTCATGTGAGGTGCTACTCATGCAAGTTGTTCAACCAATTAGAGAACAAGAGAAAATTGAGCAAATTCAGGAAGTGTTGAAAGAACAATCGGTTCGTGACTGGCTGCTTTTCACAATTGGAATTAATTCAGGACTCCATCTTAGTGATATTCTCTATTTAAAAGTAAAAGATGTAACGGATCGAAATATTGTGAGTGTAAGAGAGGAGAAAACGGGGAAAGTAAAGACATTCCAGCTTTCTTCGCAGCTGAAGGCTTATATTAAGGAATATGTCCAATATATGGATGAAGACAATTACTTATTTCCTTCCCAGCGTACAGGTCACCCTATTAAGCGAATTCGTGTTTATCGGATTCTTAATCAGGCTGCAAAGCAGGTAGGCTTAACAGATATAGGTACGCATACCCTTCGTAAGACCTATGGCTATCATTACTACCTCAAAACGAGAAATGTCTCTGTACTTAGAGATTTGTTTAATCAGTCAGCACCATCCGTGACTTTAAAGTATATTGGTGTCAACAACTAATGGAAGGCTGAGCGTTGAGAGCAGCTAGTAATTACTCTAATGAACGCTCAGCCCTAACAAAAGCAATAAATCTTCTTGCTTCCTCGGCAGATAATCGTTTTCCATCCACTGTTAATGAAAACTTCTGTAGTATACCCTCGTCTGTTAAATCCAAATTTTCGACAAAGTCTCGTACATCTTCATCCAAAACCGTTTGTTGATGGTTTGTACGCCCTAGCAAATAATCAATAGAAACATTGAAAAAATTTGCAATCTTATTAATAGTTTCATAATCAGGTTCGCGGCGATTGGTCTCATAGTGAGACAGGGATGCTCTGGAAATACCTATTTTGACGGATAAGTCCTCTTGGGTTAGTCCTCTTTTTTCACGTAAGAGTGCAATTCGATCTCCGTATTTCAGCTTGATCAGTCCTCACTGTTCATAATCATTCAATTATTATATCCACTATCATTAACGAAATATACCAGAAGATAATTATAACAAAGCAGAGATTCATTTGACTAGATACAAAATGTATTTGAAATAATTAATAACCTCTTGATAAGTTACGAAATGTATCATATAATGAATATTATATACATATTGTAACAGGTTACGACATTTAGTCATACATTAAGGGGTGGGAATAGATGATTAATTATGAAAAAGTATTTTGTGTCGAATGCAATGCAATGATGGATAAGTGCTATGCCAAAAAGATTTTTAAGACAGGCTACTACCATACAACAATTCCATTGGCCCATTGTATGAAATGCGAGACCATGCAACCTATTTATTTTCCGAGTTATGTTGAAGGAATGGCTGTTGCGAGTTGGATTTGATCGGATAAGGCGGGAGCAGCATGAGAGACATGAAATGGACTTGTGATCACCAATAAGCCACGTTCTCTTAGTTGGATAAGAGACGTGGCTTATTATTTGTTTTCTTTCTTGTATTTCTATAATCTCGATGATACAATACGTATCTAATAAATAGGGAAGTTAAAGGAGTGACTACATGCGTCGTTGGGTAGTGTACACTGCAGGCTGTCTCTTTGTTGGAATCATCGGGGGGGGATTAGGTGTTTATTGGAAATATGAGCCCGTTCGTCATTTTGAGCAAGTAGATGTGCCCGTTTTAAGCCGACCATCGGTTCCTATTGAGGAAGGAGTGACGGTCATTCAGCCTAAAGTTGCAGTAGAGCCAACACTTCAAGTTACGCAGCAAGTACCTGCTAAACCGATAAAATCATTCAATGTGCTTCTTCTTGGGACAGATGCCAGAGGTGATGAGAACGCTAGATCGGATGTTGTAATCGTTATGCACATTATTCCCAGCACGCGTAAAATCAATATGATTTCCATCCCCAGAGACAGTCGCGTCTACATAGAAGGTGTGGGATACACCAAAATAAACCATGCTCATATCCTTGGTGAGATGCGGGGAGGTAACGAGGAGGGGACGAAAGAAGCGCTTCAAACCGTATCCAATTTTCTAGATGTACCGATCAATTATTACATGAAGACGAATTTTAAAGGTTTTGAGGATTTCATCGATACCATTGGCGGCGTAAATGTAGAGGTTGAAAATGATATATATTTACTTCATTCTGGTGTGACACTACCTCAAGGAAAGCAGCATATTGATGGCAAATTGGCGCTGAGCTTAGCAAGAGAACGATATGCTTTTGCGAATGGAGATTTCGACAGGCAGAGCGAGCAAACACAGCTATTAAAAACAGTTGCGACAGAAATATTAAGACCAGAGCATATTGGAGAAATCGCAGGTTTGTTATCAAAGGTCAAGAAAGATATGGTGGATACCAATTTCCAGGATAACGATATCATTAGCTTAGCCTGGCTGTTTAAAGGAATGACAGCAGATGATTTTACAACCAAGCAAGTTCCTGGCCAAAGTGGCTATGAGATGGATCCTTTAGTCCATTCACGGTTATATTATTGGATTCCGGATATGGTGAAGGTGAAGGAAATCAGCGCTACGTTATTTAAAGATTAAAGTTATGCGGTCAAAAAAGAACCAACTTTCGCACTTTAGATACGATTCGTATCTGAGTGATTGGAATTGTTTTTTAAAAAAATGAACATCGTACGAGAGCCGCTGATTCTATCAGACTTGGGTGCGCTTACAAGATTTCTTGCTCAAATCTATACAGGATTCTGAGCATATCCGAGGGTTTACGGGCATAACTTTGAAAACAGATGATGTAATTTTCACATGTGCTATACAAGTTTTGAGGATCTATTGAACTTTCTTATTTTGTGAAATCCTCTTGACAAGATACGAGATGTATCATAAATTGAAAGCAGAATTAAAGCGAAATGTCATAAAACATAACATGATCAGGAGTGGTGCTCTTTTATGGAAAAAGATAAGCCAGTTACACTTGAGATTAAAGATGTTTTAAGACATTTGGGACTGGATTTGCAACAGTTTCTGTTGTGGAAAGAAGGCCAGTCGAAGAAACCCCTCCAAGCTAATCCCAACAATGCTCCCCTCACTCCCGAGCGATAACAAACATCGCATCGCGTCCAAACAATCCCCTATAAACTCATTTACGTACGCCACACTAGTCGCACATGGAAGTCAGCACCTGTTGTAGTCAGGCTCAAGATGATACATATCGTAACATTAAGGAGGGGAATAGATGACTACATCGTTTGCTGAAGGATCAGAAATGGTTTTGAGATACCCTTGTTATGGTTTGATGAATATTAAACAGATTGATGGGCGAATGCTGGAATCCAAGTATACGCCGTTCAAAGTGATCGACATTAGTCCTTCGCAAATGGGCTTCACTTCTTATTTAAGTCTACCCATAAATGAAAATGTGATTTGGTGTTTCCAATTTAAGTTTCATAACGAAGACATATCGTTAAGCGGGGTGCTTCGTGAAAGAAGCCAGTTAGAGAATGGCTATGTCTATGCCGTGGAGTGGTTGGAGGAAGAAACCCCGACAGGGGCCATTGTGCTCCAAACTCTCCGTTATTGGGAGCATCAATTTAAGAATGAATTTGAGAAAGCCGTGCGTGGTTATCTCAATGCCATGGAGCTGACCAATAAGACAACAATGGATGTTTCATGCTGATTGATACACATTGTCATATCTTACCTGGTATGGATGATGGCGCTAGAACATGGGATGAAGCAATCGAAATGGCTCAATTTGCTTTCAGTGAAGGTATTCATACCATCGTGGCCACGCCTCACCATGGTGATGGAAGACACGACAATATTGCAGAGAAGGTTGATCTTGCTGTTCAAGAGCTGAATGATGAGCTTGAGACGCGTCGTATTCCCGTTCGTATCCTTCCAGGCCAAGAAGTTAGAGTCTCTAAGGGACTTCTTCTTGACTTGGATGCAGGATGCATTCGAACACTGAATCATAGCCAGTATGTCTTGCTTGAGCTGCCTCCAACAGGTATTCCTAGTTATTTTGACGAGGTCTTGTATGAATTGCACGTACTTGGTTTAACAGTTATCCTCGCACATCCGGAAAGGCAGCTTGATTTTATAGTAAATCCCCGCTTGCTTCACAGCTACGTGGAACAGGGATGCCTGTGCCAGATTACTTCGCAGTCCTTGATGGGACGATTTGGTCGCAAAATACAAAAGTTCGCCATGTATGTGTGCAAATCGCAATTAGCTCATTTGATCGCTTCGGATGCGCATAATTTGGCCAGTAGGAGGAGTAATTTAGCAGAAGCTTTTTCGTATTTGGAAAAGGTTCAGGGTCGTAAAGCTCTGGAGAGGTATTCCATTAACGCGGCATGTGTCATACGAAATGAGACGATCGTGACGGAGACCATTCCATATAAACGGAGGTTGTGGTCTCTACCATTACATTAACTATTGGAGGTCACAATGGAAATTGAACTCAGACAATATTTGACCATTGTTCAAAAAAAGATAGGGTTGATTGCAAGCATTGTGCTCTTGGCAAGTGTAGTGACTGGGCTTGTGAGCTACTATTTGATAGCTCCCCTGTATGAAGCGAGTTCTAAGATCATCGTCAATAAATCGTCGGACATTCAAGGAAGGGATAATCTCGATTACGATTCCATACGGACGAATGCGTTGTTGATTAAGACCTATAAGGAAATTATTCTAACCCCTGCCATCCTCGATAATGTGGTTGCGAAGTATCCAGAGCTTGGTGTGACAAGCGCTGAGCTCATGGACATGATTCTTGTGAGTTCAACGGTGGATACGCAAGTGATGACCATATCAATTAGAAGTTTATCAGCAGAGAAGGCAGCTAAGACAGTGAATGCCGTCTCCGAAGTATTCAAGAATACAATACCTTCGATTATGAAGGTAGATAATGTTGTTATTTTGAATGAAGCAAAGCCCGAGGATAATCAAGGTCCTGTTTCACCCCATATGATCATGAATGTGGCGATCGCATTCGTCCTGTCCCTCATGTTTGCTGTTGGCCTCGTGTTCCTCTTAGATTATTTGGATGATTCCATCCAGTCGGAAGTCGACATTGAACAATATCTTGGCTTACCTACACTTGCAACCATTTCTAGAGTAAAGCCAGAAGACATGCTAAGCAAAGCTCCTTCTAAATCACATAGAAAGGTAGGCGATACGGTATATGCGAACGCTAATCAATAGGCATCAGCTCATTACGGAATTGCATCCTAAATCTCATGTGTCCGAATCTTATCGAACCTTAAGAACGAACATTCAGTTTTCATCCATTGACCGCATCATGAAGACGATTCTAGTTACATCGGCGCAGCCTGGAGAAGGGAAATCAACAACAGCTGCGAACTTATCCGTTGCCTACGCACAAGAGGGGAAGAAGGTACTTATTGTTGATGCTGATTTACGTAAGCCAACCATTCATCATTATTTTGGTGTGTCGAATCGGTATGGTTTGACTAGCGCCATTGTGAATCGAACTCAATTTGATGAGTTTATCAGTGAGACGTCGATTGAGAATTTATCTCTGATTACCTCTGGTCCCATTCCTCCAAACCCATCTGAATTGCTAATGTCACAGAAAATGACCGCTTTCCTGGAAGAAATGACAGCCAGATTTGATGTCATCATTATTGATTCACCGCCAACATTAGCAGTGGCAGACGCACAAATTTTAGCAACCAAATGTGATGGTGTTGTCATGGTCATTAGTGATGGGAAAGTCAAACGAGATATGGCAAGAAAGGCTATTCATAACTTAGAAAGGGTTCAGGCAAAGATTCTAGGTGTCGTCCTCAACAACAAACGTCATAGGAAAAGTGACGCTGCCTATTATTACTATTATGGAGATAAGGAATAACTAGTTAAAAGATCGAGTCGTGTTGTTTTCATCAAGAAGACAGCATGCCTGGTTTTTTTAAAACCAACAAAAGAAGCTAAATAGAGAAGAGATATTAGGAGGAGTATTGGATGGAGAGAACAGTAAGGAAAGCAATTATTCCTGCAGCTGGTTTAGGGACCCGATTTTTACCCGCAACGAAAGCGATGCCGAAAGAAATGCTGCCCATTGTCGATAAGCCGACCATTCAATACATCGTTGAAGAAGCTGTTGAATCAGGAATTGAAGACATCATCATTGTGACGGGGAAAGGAAAGCGCGCCATCGAGGACCATTTCGACAATGCCTTTGAATTAGAATACAGCTTAGCGGAGAAAGGCAAGTTGGAGCTTCTTGAGGAAATTCTGAGGCCGGCCAAAGTAGACATTCATTATATTCGTCAAAAGGAAGCGAAAGGACTTGGTCATGCCGTTTGGTGTGCGCGTCGCTTTATTGGTAACGAGCCCTTCGCTGTGTTGCTAGGTGATGATATTGTAACTGCGGACGTACCTTGCTTGAAACAATTGATGAATCAATATGAACGAACGCAATGCTCCGTAATTGGCGTGCAGCCTGTTTCTGAGGAAGAAACCAAACGTTATGGCATCATTGATCCTGTGAATAGGAATGGGAAATTGTATCAAGTTCGCAATCTTGTGGAAAAACCACAACCAGGGACTGCGCCTTCCAAGCTTGCCATTATGGGACGCTACATTCTTACGCCAGAAATATTTGAATTTCTCGACCTTCAGGAACGTGGTGCAGGAGGAGAGATCCAACTGACGGATGCCATTTCGAAACTGAATGAGATACAGAATGTGTATGCCTATCATTTTAATGGGATTAGGTATGATGTGGGTGAAAAGCTCGGGTTTATCCTTACTTCGTTAGATTTCGCTCTTCGGAACAATGAGCTTAGGGTGCCACTGTTACAGGCGCTCAATGAAGTGCTGAAACGTGAAAAGTCACCTCGCGCGATTGGTTAGGAGGGAAACCAATGTCTAAATTATCCAACGATTCATCGGTGATCGAAGCAAACCAATACTATCCTAGAACGAGATGGAAAAACGCAGATAGCTCCATGGTTTACTATTTAATTGCTAAACGAGTATTGGATATTATAGGTGCATGTTTTGGACTTCTTTGTTGCTTGCCCTTGTTCATTGTGCTGGCTATTCGTATGAAGTTAGAAGATCCGAAGGGATCCATATTCTTTTATCAGCAGCGAGTAGGTAAAGACGAGAAAGTATTCAACATGTACAAGTTTAGATCGATGGTATCGAATGCAGAAGAACTTCTTGCGGATCTACTCGATCAAAATGAAGTGGAAGGTCATATGTTTAAAATGAAAGAAGACCCCCGTATTACCAAAGTCGGGAAATTTATGCGAAAAACAAGTATGGATGAACTTCCACAATTATGGAATGTGTTGAAAGGGGATATGAGTTTAGTAGGGCCTAGACCGCCACTCCTTCGTGAGGTTGAGCAGTACAGCTCCTATCATAAGCAACGTTTGCAAGTTACTCCTGGGTGTACGGGGTTATGGCAGGTTAGTGGGAGGAACGATGTTGGATTTGAGGAAATGGTGGAATTGGATTTGACTTATATTCGTGAGCGGAAAATCTCATTTGAATTAAAAATCATTCTGAAAACATTTAGCGCCTTGCTCGGTTCTAAAAATGCTTATTAATTGAAGTCTGAATTCGTTCATTTGATTGATGATAACTGGGGATGTGCCGTGCATTGCCCAGTTATCCCCAAAAAGGAGAGAGCTTAGATGAAGATCTGTTTAGCTAGTTCCACTGGAGGACACTTGGGTGAATTGAAGAAGATCATTCCAGCAGTTGCTGAACATAACTACTTTATTATTACAGAGCAGAGCGAGATGAGTCGGACTCTGAAAAACCAAGAAAGGGTTTATTTCTTAGCACAGCAGGAAAGAAAAAATCTCTTTCTAATTCTTCATCTACTCCTTAATTTGTTAATGTCCTTGTATATCTTAGTCAAAGAGAGGCCTAAAGTAATAATAACTACCGGAGCGGGCGCTGTACTTGGACTCTGCTTGCTAGGGAAAATGTTCGGGTCGAAAATTGTGTACATTGAAAGCTTTGCTAAAGTGTATACATCGAGTGTAACCGGTAGGTTCATTTATAAAATTGCAGATCAATTTTATATTCAATGGGAGCAATTAAGAGACGTTTATCCGGAAGGGACGTACAGGGGGAGCTTATATTGATCCTTATAACGGTAGGTACGCAGAGATTTCAATTCAATCGCTTATTACGTGCAGTAGATCTATTAGTAGAAGAAGGCGTATTGACAGATTCCGTTATCGCCCAGATTGGATATTCGGATTATAAGCCCAGGCATTATCCGTATTCCGACTTTTACGAACTAGATGACATAGCTAAATTAACCAAAGAGTGCGACGTATGCATTACGCATGGTGGAATCGGATCTATTCTCAATGCGCTCAATTGTGGGAAAAAAGTTATTGTTATGCCTAGAAAAAAGATATTAGGCGAACATGTAGATGATCATCAATCCGAAATTTCATCTGCTTTTCAAGAAAAAGGATACATTCAGGTTGCAGAAAACGTGGATCAATTAAGGCTTCTTGTTTCGGAGATCGATCATCTGCACTTCAACACATACATACAAGAGGAATCCAACCTCCTTTACGCAATTAAGGCATATATCCAAACCTTAGGATAGGAGGGGAGCCAGATGAAATCCAAGATACTTGTGGTAGGTTCATCGTTAAAGGATATGGGTGGAATCGTTACGGTCATAAGAAATATTGAGCAATCGAATCTCACGGAAAGCTATGAGCTAACTAGAGTGGAAACTTACATTACAGGGAGCGTACTAGCACGATTGCACATTTTCATAGTAGGTCTAATTCGCTATCTATATCAATTGTTTTGGAATCGGCCAGATATCGTTCATATTCATATGTCCAATGGAGGGAGCTTTTACAGGAAATCCATGATGGTGATGATTGGTAAAATAGTCAGAGTTCCCATCATCCTGCACATACATGCAGCAAGCTTCGATGATTTTTATAATCACAATTGGTTTCAAAAGAGATATTGTCAGTTCATCCTAAATCGCGTTGATTTATTAGTGGTTTTATCGCAAGAATGGAAAAAATATTTCTCTACCATTGTTCCACATAGGAAAATAGAGATTCTTTATAACGGGGTTTTTAAAATGGAGGAGCAAGTTAGCCGGACGAATTCTACACCCACTTGTCTTTTCCTAGGGAGATTGGGAGAGCGAAAGGGAGTATATGATCTGCTTCTAGCCATTAAAAAATTGAAAGAAAAAGAAGTTAAAAGTAAGTTCTTATTAGCTGGTGATGGCGAAATTACGGAAGTGAAACAACTACTAAAAGACTATCAAATCGAGGATATGGTTGAAGTGCTAGGTTGGATTAACGTACATGAGAAGGAAGAATTGCTAAGAAAAGCAGATATGCTAGTGCTGCCCTCCTACCATGAAGGGTTGCCAATGGCCATCTTAGAAGCTATGAATTTTTCATTGCCGGTTATTTCAACTTACGTAGGAGGAATACCTGAGCTTATCCAACATGGGGAAAATGGTTATCTCAATGAGCCCGGTGACATCGAGGGACTAACGAAATCACTGGAAATTCTAATTCACGACCAGAACACGATTGTTACAATGGGAGAGAAGAACAGGACATTGATTCATAATCAATTCGATATCAATATGCTGATGAAAGAATTATCACACATGTATCAAAGGCTTATTTTAAAATGACAAATAGCATCTAAAAGGAATGATTCATAATGAGCCTAACGATGAGAGGTATCTTGTGCTTTTTCTTATTTATGTTTGCCCAGGATCTAATAACCATCAATATGAACAGCACGTTAGGCAGCTATTTATCTTACATGGACGAATTCTTCATTATAGGAAGCATAGGTATCATTATGGTTAAATCAAATTTTAGAATTAAGAAAAGTACATTGATCTTGTCGTTAGTTACGATAGGGGTGCTGTTTTTTGGACTGCTGTCAAGTACCATTCATCAAGTGCCAATAAGTACAACGGTAGCAGGTGGATTATTAACGATTAAAGGGTTTTTATTATTTTTTATTTTTAAAAACCTAACGATGAACGAAAATAATATTCGGCAACTGATACGTTTTTTTAAGGTTCTTGGTGGGTTGGCAGCTGTTTTTGCGCTTGTTGATCTCTTATTCCATGAGCAGTTTCGAAATTTCTTGCATACGAATAATCTGTTAGATGCGAGATCTAATTTAGTAAGTGTGCAATCATTTTTTATTCATCCAGGTACATATGGCTGGTTTATGGTATTTGTAGGTCTGTACTATTTATCGCATTATCTCGTTCACAAACCCAAAAAATCACTCATCTATACGATTGTTTTCTTTATACTTGCGTTTCTTTCGCTGCGATTTAAGGTGTTGCTGGCAATAGCCGTTATCTTAACTTTAGTTGCCATGAAGAAACGCATCTATACGGCAGCACTTGCGTGCGTAGGCATCATCATCTACTTGTTTTTTGGAGACATGATAAACAATCTGACCATGTTAACCATAGACAGATACATTTCCGTAGATTATATGGACTCGGCTCGTAAAGCCTTGTATCACACGGGATTTACAATTGGCCTTCATGATTTTCCGCTAGGGGAAGGATTCGGGAGATTCGGGAGTTGGATCGCTAGAGTGGACTACAGTCCTGTTTATTATGAATATGGTTTGCAAAGTGTATACGGTTTGAGCCCTGATGATCCGAAGTGGGCAACCGATACGTACTGGCCATCGATTATTGGTGAGGTTGGCATTCTGGGAACCATCCTATTTATTTCTTTCTTTATCTACGTCATGAGAGGGATTTATGTGAAATTACATGATGCAGGAGTTAGCAAGAATGGGAAAGTATTTCTCCTCTTTTCTTTATTTATCATCATTCAGAGCTTGGTAGAATCGTTAGGGGAGCAAATATTTAATGGCTCTCCACAGTATATTTTTATTTTTGCGGTCATGGGCATGGCAGCCTCTCAAGTTGAAAAAGGAGATCACTTACTAAATAGTCAGGCGAGCGTACAACTCTATGCCAAAAGGAAGTATTCCTATGACTCGAGTACTGTTTAAAACGGGGCTAGTCTTATTTTTGATCACCATAGTAAGTAAGTTACTCGGATTTACAAGGGAGATATTGATAGCCAAAAATTACGGGACTTCTTCACTGGCAGATGCTTATTACGTTGCGTTAACGCCAACTATGTTAGCTATCACATTCTCCTTTACACTTAGCAGCGTGTTTCTTCCCTTATTCGTTAATTTTGCTTCGGATAAAAGAAAATCGAATCTATTTACGAACAATGTGTTATTCCTGTTTTTGGCTATTTTTATTGTGGCTTATACGTTGGTAATCGTATTTACACAACATTTTATTCATCTACTTGCGCCTGGCTTAACAGAGGAAGCGGAAGCCATGGCCATAACGCTAGTGAGAATATTATTCCCTCTCGTATTTATTGTCATCGCCATTCAGATCTATACCTTAATGTTGAATACATTTCATGATTATATGGCTTCAGCAGCTAGCATCCTCCCCAATAACCTCATTATTATTGCCTATCTTTGGTTATTCGCAGATAAGTACGGGATTGTTGGCGTTGCCGTTATAACGCTGGTCTCCTATGTCCTACAACTTGTCATACTTTACTTACTGATTAAAGGTCATCAATATAAAGTCGTCAGAAATGTGGAGCTTTGGAGTTCAAACTCTAAGACATTCTTGCTATTGCTCTATCCGATCATGATTAGCTCTGGCTTCACGCAATTTAATTCCGTCGTAGACCGGATATTGGCTTCAGGCATCTCTGAGGGAGCAATTGCTGCTCTGTCCTATGCCTTTAATTTAAGGGGGATAGCGACCGGCATCTGTATTACCCCCGTAATTACACTTACGTTCCCTGAACTATCACGGCTTTCACATAACCAAGATTACGAGAAAGTTAGTACACTAACGCACAATAGTTTGTTTTCACTGTTCATTCTCTTAATGCCTCTAACCGTCATATTCATGTCTTTTAGTCATGTCATCGTCCAAACACTTTTAGAAAGAGGAAGTTTTGATGCGCAAGCCACGGCAATGACTTCAGCTATTTTTTGGGCCTACTCCATAGGGATCATTGCCATTGGGTTCAGAGAGGTCACATTGAGAGCTTTCTATAGTTACGGAGATACGAAAACACCGACCTATATTATGATTTCTGGCACATTGGTGAACATTGTTCTCAGTTTCATTTTAGTGAAAACGATGGGTATCATAGGGCTCGGGTTATCAGCAAGTATGGCATTTATCGTCACAGCTGTTATTACGGCTATCTTACTAAAAAAGAAAAAAGATTTCGTGTGGTCGAAAGATTTTATCCGAAAAATGATTAAACTCTCTGTGGCCATGGGAGGATGCGGATTAGCCATCTATTTGCTAAAGCTGGTTCATTTGTTCGGAAGCTTATTCGTAATGAATACATTTTACACGGTTATTGGATTGAGCTTATACACGCTGTTAGCCTACTTCACTTTTATTGCTCTATTACTTGTCATGAAAGAAGATGACCTTATCGTCTTCATGAAAAAGCTAATCTTTCATAGGAAAAAGGAGATGAAGCTAGGATGAATATCTTAATTATTAATGCCCATTCCTCCAAGAATAAAGGAGATGCAGGAATTGTACTTTCGATGATTGATGCGATCAAAAAACACAATATCGATTGCAGTATTCGCATTCATAGTAGATTCCCAGAGATAGATAATGAATTTTATGAAGAACAGGTTACTTCTTGTGTAGATAATGTTTCGATTGACCCCGATACTTCGAAAATAGAAAAGATTGGATCGGTATTGAGGCTGCTGCCTTATTTGAAGAACCTAAGAAAAATAAAGTCAGATGATTATGAATGGGCGGATGTGGTGGTCAGTTGTGGAGGAGGATTTTTACTTTCACACAGATTTAGTGTCGCGCTTATGCAGCATTTGGTTCAGATTAAAACCGCTTTTAACTACGGCAAGCCAGTTGTTATTTATTCGCAATCCATTGGCCCTTTTTATAATACCTATATGCAAAAGTTGGCGAAGGAGATTCTCGATCAGGTAGATCGCATTTTTCTGAGAGAAGCTGTTTCCAAACGATGGCTTGAGAAAATCGGGTGTAGGAACGAAAACGTGGTATTAGTGCCTGATTCCGCCTTTTCTATGCAGGAAGTTAGTTCTCCACGGATAGATAGCATGATGGAGAGAATCAAGGAGTCACATGAAGGGCCTATTATTGGGTTCACGGTTAGGGATTGGAATTTTCCAGAGATGAAGGATACGCAAGCTTATCGGTCCAAGTATATTGCAAGTATCCGATATGCGATTCAGTATATTCATCAGGCCTATAAGGGGAAGGTATTGTTAATGCCTCAAGTGCTGGGGCCTAATGCCTTTAATGATGATAGAATCATCAGCAGAGAAGTGCTAGAAGGAGTAGACACTCGTATTGCTGAATTGTTGGAGTTTGATTTCCACCCCCGGGAATTAAAATATTTATATTCTAAAATGGATATGTTTGTTGGGACTAGAATGCACTCCAATATTTTTGCTCTCTCCAATCATATACCCACTGTCGCCATCAATTATGAACATAAAACGAGAGGCATTATGGAAATGCTTGGTTTACATGACTTTGTGGTAGATATCTCCGATATTGAACCCGAGTCTTTCATACAGATGATCCATCATTGTTGGCAAAATAGGCAGGAATTAAGGGTTAAACTTGCGAAAGAAATTCCGCTTGTTGTGGAAGAAGCAGAGTTGCCAGCCCAAATTCTTAAAGTTCTATAAATGAGCCTAACCAAATGGATATATAAAGGGGTGAGATGCCTTGATTGCCTATCTAAGAGCTGACATTCATCGTTATGTAAAAGTAGGAAACCATGTTAGTTTATTATCGAAAATGAAAATGCTATTTCTGCATGAGCCTATGTGGTATCTCATCATCTATCGAGCAGGGAGTTATGTGAAAGATCATTTTAGGATTCCAGTTATTAAACAATTGTTATATTTCATTCTGTTTATCCTTCATAAATTCGTTTCAATTGTGATGGGCATTCAAATTCCGCTCGGAACCAAAATTGGCAAAGGGGTCTATTTGCCTCATTACGGCACGATCGTGGTTCATCGGGATACCATCATCGGTGAGAATTGCAATATTGGACAAGGAGTTACAATCGGGATTGCCGGCAGAGGGGAGAAGAAAGGAGTGCCACAAATAGGAAATAAGGTTTATATCGCACCTGGCGCCAAAATTATTGGAAAAATAGTTGTTGGTAATAATGTGATGATTGGTGCGAATTCGGTCGTAACGAAAGATGTGCCTGATAACGCCGTTGTTGCAGGTGTGCCAGCCAAAATTATTAGTTACAAGGGATGGGAATAGACTCGAAAAAACACGCGCTCTTGATAAAAGAGGGCGTGTTTTCTTCATTTTCTAGTTCAATAAATGCTTGAACGCGCTGTAATCAATCTTTTGCTTTTCGAGAAAACTCGTCAAGCTCCGATAGTCTCGTTTCGGCGTTGCAAGTATGTAACCTTCGATACAGTGTTCTCGTGTGACCTCATTCGCATTGGCCTCTAAAGCTACTTGTCCGATACGCGCGGCGATGGAATGCTTGGCAATATCACGGAACGCTGTCGGGACAGGTGATACTAATTGGTCGAGAAATGCTTTGGAATCCGCTGTCCATAGATGTCGAGACGTGTCCACATAATGATTTTGCCAATCGAGTTTGGACTTGCCGTCCTCTTTGGGAAGGACCTTAATAAACTTGCGGAACATGAAGAACCCGCCGATGGACATGAATGCAAGCAACACGCATACCCAGAAAATGATGAAATACATAAAGAAATCATTTGCCATTTATTTGTCACCTCACTAATTGTCTTCAATAAAGATAGTAAGAATTATACCTTATTTCTAGATTTCTTGCGACAATACGAGTAAAATAGGAGGGTAGCAGCTACTAATAAAGGAGTTATGAACTATGCCGAAAATTGGATCACACGTTTCCTTCTCAGATAAAGGCTTACTAAATGCAGCAGAAGAAGCCGTTTCCTACGGATCATCCACGTTTATGATATACACGGGCGCACCGCAAAATACGCGCCGTAAACCGATCGAAGAGCAGTATATTGAAGAAGGCAAAGCTGTAATGGACAAGCATGCGATGAATGAAATCGTTGTTCATGCACCTTACATTATCAACTTGGGTTCTTATAAGGAAGATACTTTCGAGCTTGCCGTACGTTTCCTTCAAGAAGAAATCCGCCGGACGGATTACATTGGCGTTCGCAATATCGTGCTTCATCCAGGTGCTTATACGGACAAGGATGCAGACTATGGGATTGCTAGAATTGCTGATGGCTTGAATGAAGTACTCTCTGGGGTTAAAGATACGAACGTTAATATCGCTTTGGAAACCATGGCTGGCAAAGGGACCGAAATTGGCCGCAGCTTTGAAGAAATCGCGGAAATCATGGAGCGCGTAGAGTTCAACAATAAGTTGACGGTATGTATGGATACTTGCCATATTCACGATGCTGGGTATGATATCGTGAATGATTTGGACGGCGTACTGCATCATTTTGATCGTACGATCGGCCTTGAGAAGCTCGGTGTCATACATTTGAATGACAGTAAGAATGCGCGCGGGGCGGCCAAGGATCGCCACGCACCGCTAGGTTCAGGGTGGATTGGCTTTGAAGCGATGAACAACATTGCGAACCATGAGAAGCTGCAACATTTGCCAATGATCTTAGAGACACCTTGGATTGGAAAAGAAGACAAAACACAACGTCCGATGTATGAAGCGGAAATTGCGTTGCTTTCCGGAAACTTAAGTGGTCGTTTTGGCGGCGAGTTCCTGGATCAAGTGGAGCGAATTGACTTTTTGATGAACAAAAAAGATATTCACTACCGTGACTTCGTTCTTAAAACATGGGAATTGCTCAAGAATGATGCCAAAGCGAAGAAAGCGGATGGACGTGAGCCGCTGGAACGTTTATATGATATTCTTCATGAGGAACGCCTTTTCGCTGATCTAAGCGAAGAACAAATCAATCAACGATTGATTGTCTGGCTTGCTGGAAATGACATCTTGAAGAAGGCTTAAGTTTCACATAGACAGAAATTGCTAGGGGGATACAGATGGAAGCGGGAACCACGAACAGCTCAACTCGCCGGGAGAGCGAATTGATGAATAGAGCAAGAATGCTAATTTCTTGCCCGGATCAACCGGGTATTGTAGCAGCCGTATCGCAATTTCTATTTGAATATGGTGCGAACATTGTGCAATCGGATCAGTACACGATGGATCCAGAGGGTGGCATGTTTTTCATCCGAATTGAATTCGATTTAGCGGAATTGGCGAGTCGCGTAGAGACATTAAGAGCGGATTTCTCCACTCTTGCTGAGAAGTTCTCGATGGATTGGAGCCTTTCCCTGGCAAGTCAGAAGAAGCGGATTGCGATCTTCGTTTCGAAGGAAGACCATGCCTTGCTCGAACTATTATGGCATTGGCGTGCAGGAGATCTCAAAGCGGATATTGCGATGGTAATCTCTAACCACAATGATATGCGTTCTCTAGTGGAGCCCTTCGGGATTCCATTTCATCACATTCCAGTTACCGCGGCAACCAAAGCAGAGGCGGAACAGCGCCAGCTTGAGGTTATTGGTGATGGCGTCGATGCGATTGTACTTGCTCGCTATATGCAGATCGTTTCCCCTTCATTTATCCAAAATTACGCAAATCGCATCATCAATATTCATCACTCCTTCTTACCTGCTTTTGTAGGCGGTAAGCCTTATGCGCAAGCGCATAACCGCGGAGTTAAGATTATTGGTGCGACAGCGCATTATGTGACGGACGAGCTAGACGCCGGACCAATTATTGAGCAGGACGTCCAGCGGGTAAGTCATCGGGATAATGTTGAGGATTTGAAAAGAATTGGTCGTCACATCGAACGAATCGTTCTTGCACGTGCAGTAGCTTGGCATGTTGAGGATCGCATTATCGTCCACAATAATAAAACGGTTGTTTTTAACTAGTGTAAAGCAGGTTGTGCCCAGTTATGGGTACAGCCTATTTATATATAGGCGAGAAGTATAACGTTTTAACGGGTTATTGTGGCAAAGCCTTAAAGCAAATGGTACAATAATGCAAGCGAGTAAAGTCACTTGTATGTACAAGTTAATTGGCTGATGAAAATACAGAATTGATGGAGGTAAATATCGAATGACAGCATCAAACAAAACAATTGAACAATTAGCCGTCGACACGATCCGTACTCTCGGTATCGACGCGGTTGAGAAAGCCAAATCAGGCCACCCAGGTATGGTAATGGGAGCTGCACCAATGGCATACGTGCTGTGGAAACAGCATATGAAACACAATCCTTCGAATCCTAAATGGGTAAACCGTGACCGTTTCGTTCTATCTGCAGGACACGGATCCATGCTTCTATATAGCTTGCTTCACCTATGTGGCTATGATCTGCCAATGGAAGAGATCAAGAACTTCCGCCAATGGGGAAGCAAAACCCCTGGTCACCCAGAGTATGGTCACACGGCAGGTGTTGATGCAACGACAGGTCCACTTGGACAAGGCGTTGGTATGGCTGTCGGTATGGCGATGGCTGAAGCTCACTTGAGAGAGACTTACAACAAAGAAAACTTCCCAGTTATCGATCATTACACGTACGCAATTTGCGGCGATGGCGATATGATGGAGGGTGTTTCCTCTGAAGCGGTTTCCCTTGCAGCTCATTTGAAATTGGGTAAATTGATCATGATGTACGATTCCAATGATATTTCGCTTGATGGCGAATTGAATATGGCGTTCTCTGAAAACGTGCAAGCACGTTTCGAAGCTTACGGCTGGCAAGTTATTCGCGTAGAAGAGCAGAATGACCTTGCAGCAATCTCCAAGGCGATTGCTGAAGCGAAGGCTGATACAACTCGTCCTACGTTGATTGAAGTGAAAACGACAATCGGTTTCGGTTCCCCGAACAAAGGTGGTAAAGGTGGTCACGTTGGACCTCACGGTTCCCCACTTGGCGGCGACGAAGTGAAATTGACGAAACAAGCGTATGGCTGGCCGGAAGAGCCGGATTTCCTTGTTCCGGATGAAGTTCGTGCACACTATGCTGAAATTGGGCAAGAAGGTGCTGCTGCTGAAGAAGCTTGGAGCAACCTGTTGAACGATTACATCAAAGCGTACCCAGAGCTTGGCAACCAATTCAGCGCTGCAGTGAATGGTGAGCTTCCAGCTGGTTGGGATGCTGATCTTCCTAAATACACAACAGAAGACAAGCCTATGGCTACGCGTGTTGCTTCTGGTAATGCGATCAATGCCGTTGCAGGTAAATTGCCGCAATTAATCGGGGGTTCCGCAGATCTAGCGAGCTCGAACAACACAATGATCAAAGGCGAAGCCAACTACAGCGCTAGCAACTATGCTGGTCGCAACGTATGGTTCGGTGTTCGTGAGTTCGGTATGGGTACAGCAATGAATGGTATGGCGCTTCATGGCGGTGTTAAAGTATACGGAGCAACATTCTTCGTATTCTCCGACTACCTGCGTGCTTCCATCCGTCTTGCAGCACTTATGCAGCTTCCTGTTATTTATGTTCTAACGCATGATAGTATCGCTGTTGGTGAAGATGGACCGACGCATGAGCCGATCGAGCAATTGCCGGCACTTCGCGTTATTCCAGGCATCACAGTCATCCGTCCTGCTGATGGTAACGAAACGTCTGAAGCTTGGCGTTATGCGATTGCAGAAGCGAAAGGTCCAGTTGCGCTTGTCTTGACTCGTCAAAACTTGCCGATCCTTCCAGGTACGGTTGAAGGAGCTAAAGCAAACCTAAGCAAAGGCGGATACGTGGTATCTGACGCTGCAAACGGTCAACCGGATGCACAAATCCTAGCAACTGGTTCCGAAGTACAACTGGCTGTAGCTGCTCAGAAATTGCTGCAAGCCGAAGGCATCAACGTTCGCGTTGTCAGCTTACCGAGCTTGGAACTATTCGAGAAGCAATCCAAAGAATACAAAGATTCCGTTATCTTACCAGGCGTGAAGAAGCGTCTTGCTGTTGAGATGGCGTACCCACTTGGCTGGGAGCGTTATACAGGCGACGAGGGTTCAATCCTAGGAATCTCCACTTTCGGCGCATCCGCACCAGGGGATACCGTTCTTAGAGAATACGGCTTCTCACCAGAGAACGTTGCAGCACGCGTGAAAGCTTTGTTGGGTTAATATAATGGCAGGGGCTCAGCTTGTCTGGGCCTCGGCTTGCATTTATTCATAGCCATTTTAGAGGGGGAACTATTAATCATGTCCAGCTTTGAAAATGTAACCGTACTTACGAAAGCCAACGTTTATTTCGATGGAAAAGTAACAAGCCGCACTGTGCAATTCGCAGACGGCACGAAAAAGACACTAGGCATCCTGCTTCCAGGTGAATATGAATTCGGAACAGATGTGAAAGAAATCATGGAAATTCAAGCTGGTGAGCTGAACGTATTGCTTCCAGGCAGCACAGAGTGGATTACAATCAGTGGTCAAGGTGAGTTCACCGTGCCTGCTAACGCAAAATTCAAGCTCGAAGTGAAAACAGTGAGCGACTATATCTGTTCGTATATTGCTGAGTAATCACGCGGCGCGTCGAATGCTTTAAAGACAAAAACCATACATCGTAATTGAACATTATGTTCAATGGATGTATGTTTTTTTTATTTGGAAGACCAGCTATACAAAGAGCGGATCTCCATCTGCAGCACCTCTTCGATGTCGGTCATGCGAATCCATAGTTGCTGGATTGAAGGGTACTCATCGAGTAGGAGCGTATGTCGTTGCTTTATTCGTGAGAGGCTGATCCCAAAAGATGCAGGACGTGCAGGATTGACGATGAGGTCTTCAATCAGCACGGTTATTCCGGCTTCTAGCTCGGGGATTTCTTCCATATGAAGCTGCTGAAAAGGAGCGCTTATCGGAATATAAAGGGTTGTCTTACTAAAGTCGAGTTCGTTAGGCTGAAAACGCAGCGCCATGATCGATGGTTGTATGCGCTCTTCATGAAAGTCATAAAAGACGGCTAGCTTGACGATCAGCCATTCCTCCTTTTCGCTGTAATTGCTCGAGCTTGTTCATGATGGCGCGGGTTGCGTCAGACCAGTTGGCTGAGTCGTACGTCCTCACTTGACTCTGTGAAAATTGTTGGTATTCATGATCCAGAATCCCTTGCAGGACGCGCCGCTGGATTTGTTCGATGCGTTCATTGGCAAGCCGATAGGTAACCTGAAACTCTTCAGAAAGAAAGGCGACCATTTCATTCTTTTGTTCAGGCAGCGATAGTTTCTTCAGCATGGAAATAGGAATAGCCGCGTAGAGCTGGAACGCTGATGCATCCTGCTCTTGCCAATCAACATAGCGATCAGGCATCACCATCTGGTTCCCGGAATGACGAAGTACATGACAAAGCTCATGCAGGAAGTCCTCCCACTGTTCTTTGACGGATAAGCGGCGGTCAACATTGATGCTGAACAGTCCATCTTTTTCTATGGCCATGCTGTTCATATCCATCGTGTAAACCCAAATATGCAGCTTAGCAGCCAAGTTCGTCATAGTGAGTTGAGCTGGTGATGTGATGCTAAGTTGACTATATAAAGCCTCTACCCATTGCTCAAGAGAGGTCGATTGGTAATGAGTGAACAGGTGAATACACCTCGCTTTAAGAATGTATGTTCGCTTATTTGTGGTAAAGAAAAGCCCGTCAGGGCTTAGCTTTACGTTATTAAAAGATTACCCAGATTACTGCTGGCTGTCAGGTGTTCGGTTCTGCTGCTGCTCCTTGATAAAGTTCCAGAAGCGGAGCATTTCGTCGCGGCGCTCTTTGGGAGCGTTTTTGAAGTCTTTAAAAAATAAGCTCACATCAGGGTCATCGACTTCGTCAAGACCGTCTCCAGATAAGCTATCGAGTGACTCCTCTTCCGTTGGAGCAAATCCAGCAAGCAGCAGAAGCTCGTCCTTCTCAGCTATACGAAGCGCATCTGCTAAGGCAATAACCGTTTCCCTTGAGGGATTGAAGCGGTTATTTTCTATGGAGTTAATAAATGAATAACTAACACCGGACCGTTCGCCAAGCTCTCTGAGGGAATAATTATTCATCTTTCGCAGATCCCGGATTCGGATGCCGAATTGCACCATATCTTTCATCGTTTGATCACCTGGTTCTATTGTAAATGGTGAGCGGTGCAAAAAACAAGGGGAGATCATCAAAAAGTTTTGAATATCAAAACTTTTTGTGTTGAAATTTTAAACAAGACAACGTATGATGTGTTTAGAATTTCAAAACGACAAATTTTAGGAGATGATCAAGGGATGGTAGAACGTATTTTGAATATAGAGCAAGTAGAGATTGATCGCCGAGCAACACGCAAAAGGGTGGAAAGTGTACTTGAAGCTGTGCGTATGTATCGAGCGATGGGGGATGTAAGAAAAGGAAATGAAGCTATTTCCGCTAGGAATCAATGGTTCAAAGTGGCGGAGCACACAGCTCCTTACCAGTCGGGATCAGATGAACACATGCGAGGTATATGTGAGGAAGTGGAGCAGGCCATATCTCGGCTGGACGAGCAAGAGCAGGGAATTATCCGGGAACGTTATTTAAAAAGGGACAAGACGTTCGACTTTCTGTTGTTTCATGAGCTTAATTTGAGTGAGCGTACGTATCGACGGATGAAGGCTAGAGCGATCGAGAAGCTAGCGTACATGCTGCGGTTGGAAGTGAAGCTCAACAAGGGTAACTAAGAGTTGGCCATTTATTGGCAGTTCACCTAAAATATGGCGTGGTATGATCGATGTGTAGCCAAGTTAGGGAGGTGATGTTGCTGAGAAGTTGCACAAGAAACCGTTCCGGCGGAGGTGTAAGGAGTGAAGATATGTTTTGAAAAGAAAAAAATGTTTTGAATTTCAAAACACCGAAAAGAAAGGAGCAACACATGAACAATTTTGGATTTAACCTGTTTTCAGACACGTTTGGAGTCGTTGTGACTTACACTTTAGGTGAGTGGAGTGAGATTATCAGTCTATTTTTTATGGCGATAACCGTCGAATATGTTACCGGCATTGCCGCCTCGATGAAAGAACAGCAAGGGTCTATCAGTCAATATGGGTTTTGGAGACTGGCGCGCAAAGGACTGATGCTGCTTGTCATTATGCTGGCTCATCGCATGGATATTCTCTTGGATACAGACCTCATGATGACAGGTGCTATCTATTTTTACTTGGCTAATGAGTTCATTTCGATTACGGAAAATTACGGACGTTTAGGTCTGCCTCTTCCTGTGTTTTTGAAGCAAATGATTCAAGTTTTGCGGAGCAAGGGGGAAGGTTTATGAACAAGGAAGCATTTATTGAGCAAATTGCGCCTGCCGCACAAGCAAATATGCTGGCATTTGGAATTTTAGCTAGTGTGACTACGGCCCAGGCTATTCTGGAAAGTGGTTGGGGGCTGCAGCAAGCAGGATATGCGACAGATCCACACTATGCGGACAAGCTAATTACAATTATTGAGGGAAGTGATCTGACACGTTTTGATCAAGTTGAAGAAGAAAGGGAGTATTTGATGAGTTCGGATGATGCCAATAAAATGATTAACTTTTTATCTGCTGCTTGGATGAGTACGGAGGATGTCGAAGCTAGTGAAGAGTTTCCACCGTCTAGCCAATGAGCTTCGTAAAGTGTCAAGCCAGATGTGAACCGCCTAATTGCAGTAGAATTCAAAAAGAACACCGCCACTTCCATTTAAGGAAAGAACGGTGTTCTATTTTCTATTAATAGTTCTTACACCGCACTTGCAATATGATCCTCAATATACTGCTCCAGCTTAATCCGTACATACGGCGGCAAGCCGGACAGCATACAACCATAGCGGAAACTGCGTCCTTCGGTCACGATGCGAATGACACGACCCGTGATCGGAGGTAATCCAGCTTCCTGAGGGAAGTGGATGACGACGAACATATCCGGCGCAAGCAGCACATTTGTTGTGATCTGAAGCCCGCTTTCGGATAAATCGAAAAGGGTTCCGTCAATATTTTGACCGGAGAAAGAACCTTCTTGCTCCCATTGGTAAATGGACAGCTTCAAGTTAATATCCAGCTGCACCCGTGTATTCTTACGACGTTCGCGACCAGACAGAGGCGAAGCCGGTTTTGACACTTCCGAAACAGGCTCACTAGGCTTAACAACCTCTTGTCCCATCCATTCCTCGTAGCACTTAATGACAGCGCTAAGATCTTCTTCACCTAAGCCTTTGCTTAGGCCGATCTGGAACAGATTGGTAGCGGATTGCAGCATTGGCGTCGGTAATTGAAATTTACCCGTTATTTCTTGCGCGAGCAGCAAATCTTTCAGCATCAGCTTCAAGGAGAATTGATTGCTGAAATCGCGATCGAGAATTTTATCGCCTTTGAGCTCGACTTGCTTGCTATTGGCTCCGCCAGAGCGGACGATTTCTAAGAATTGGCTAGGGTGAATCCCAGCTTTTGTTGCAATAGACAGGCCTTCGGCAAGTCCTGCAAGATTAATCCCGACCATCGTATTGTGAGCGAGCTTGGCATAGGAACCAGAACCGCTCGGCCCTAGGTAAAGAGCTTTGCTGCCAAGTACGTGGAACAATTCTTGCTGCTCCTCGAATACTTCTCGGCTGCCGCCAACCATGAACGTAAGCGTACCTGCTTCAGCAGCGGGCTTCGTACCTGTAACAGGCGCGTCGAGGAAGTCGACGAAATGCGCTGCGAGCTCTTCAGCGAGCTTTTGACTTGTTTGGGGAGATACGGTACTGGTGTCAATTATCGTGAGTGCCGGGTGGATACCGCTCAGAATACCCTGCTCACTGTAAAATGTTTCGAGAAGCGCAGCATCATTGCTGAGCATTGTAAATAGGACATCTGAGCTGCGAGCGACTTCCGCAGGTGTGAGGCCAACCTCAGCCCCCATTTGCCCAAGCTCGTCCGCTTTGCCAGCAGTACGATTATACACAGTTACCATAAACCCTTTTTGAATAAGGTTAGCAGCCATGGGTCTACCCATTGTGCCAAGTCCAATAAAGCCGATACGTTTCATGTCCTCACCTCTGACTTCATTTTAGCATGGGAATTAATACCTGTGAATTCCTTTCTCGCTTGCTTTTAGACAAGCAAATAAGTATGCTAGGAAAAGGTGAAAAATAGAGATGGAGGCGAACCTATTGAGTAAAAAATTACAATTTGATTACAGCAAGGCATTATCCTTTCTATCCCAGCATGAGGTCGATTATTTGTCGGCTCAAGTGGAGCTAGCCCATGATCAGCTTCATAACAAAACAGGCGCAGGTTCTGATTATTTAGGATGGGTAGATCTTCCTGAGAACTACAATCGTGAAGAGTTTGCCCGCATTCAAGCGTCCGCGAAGCAAATTCAATCGGATTCCGACGTGCTTGTCGTGATCGGTATTGGTGGTTCCTATCTAGGTGCACGTGCTGCGCTAGAAATGTTGTCTCATTCTTTTTATAACATTTTGCCAAAAGATAAACGTAAAACACCTGAGATTTATTTCGTAGGAAATAACATCTCTTCTACATATGTCACACACTTGCTTCAGTTACTTGAAGGCAAAGATTTCTCCGTGAACGTAATCTCCAAATCCGGTACAACAACGGAGCCAGCTATTGCTTTCCGTATTTTCCGCGAACTATTGGAGAAGAAGTACGGTAAGGAAGCCGCTCGCAAACGGATCTATGCAACAACGGATCAAGAGAAAGGCGCTCTCAAAACTTTGGCAACAGCAGAAGGCTACGAAACTTTCGTTATTCCGGATGATGTTGGTGGACGTTACTCCGTGCTAACAGCGGTTGGCTTACTGCCAATTGCGACTGCTGGCATTGACGTTGAAGCGATCATGAAAGGTGCGGCAGATGCGCAGCAAGAGTTCTCGAATCCAAAGCTGAGCGAAAACCAAGCTTACCAATATGCAGCTGTTCGTAACTCCTTGTATCGTAAAGGGAAAACGATTGAAATCCTCGTTAACTATGAGCCGTCCTTGCACTTCGTATCGGAGTGGTGGAAGCAATTGTTCGGTGAGAGCGAAGGGAAGGACTACAAAGGGATTTATCCTGCTTCCGTAGACTTCTCAACGGATCTTCACTCCATGGGACAGTTCGTTCAAGATGGTAATCGCATTTTGTTCGAAACGGTTATCCAAGTTGACCAAGTGGCTGATCATATCACGATCGGTACAGATAGCGATGATCTGGATGGTCTGAATTTCCTTAGCGGCAAAACGATGGATTTCGTAAACAAGAAGGCATTCCAAGGCACGATGCTTGCGCACACGGACGGTCAAGTACCGAACCTGATCGTAACATTGCCGGATATGACGCCTTACTCTTTCGGATACATGGTCTATTTCTTTGAAAAAGCATGCGGCATCAGCGGCTATTTGATGGGTGTGAATCCGTTCGATCAACCGGGTGTTGAAGCATACAAAAAGAACATGTTTGCTCTCTTAGGCAAGCCTGGCTATGAGAAAGAAAAAGCGGAACTTGAAGCTCGTTTGCAGCAGTAATTAGCAACTCACAATAAAAACGATCAATCCTATCGGATAGGTCGTTTTTTTGCACCTTTTTTTCCATTATTTATGTGGTAAATTTTCTTTCTATATTGTCGAAGTCTAATGTTGTGTGTAGAATATAGTGAAACAGTTGTTTCCTTCTACCGAGAAAGGTTGGCTATGCTAGCACATTATCGCACAATCCATTCGTATGGTTCGTCTGAGATTATCATCAAGAAGTCACGTTTCATCGGTCATGCTAAACCCGTAGAGTCAGAAGAAGAAGCAATCCAGTTTATTGAAGCGATCAAGAAAGAACACAGAGCGGCTACGCATAATTGCAGTGCGTATATCATTGGGGAGCGGGATCAAATCCAGAAGCAATCCGATGATGGAGAACCCAGCGGTACCGCAGGGAAGCCGATTCTGGAAGTGATGAAGCATCAAGGGCTCAAGAATACCGTTGTCGTAGTTACTCGTTATTTTGGTGGCATCATGTTAGGTGCTGGCGGACTTATTCGCGCTTATACGGATGGGGCTGTGGCAGGCATAGAAGCAGGAAAGCCGATTTATAAAGTAAATCATCAGCTCGTGCTGATTGAAGTCGATTATACATGGTATGGCAAGCTGGAAAACGAACTGAGAAATCAAGGGATGCTGTTAGGGGATATTGGGTTTACGGACAAAGTAACCGTTCCTTGTTATCCTTTAGCTGCTGAAGCGGAAGCATTCATGAATTGGGCAACTGATGTTACACAAGGTCAAAGCTTGATCGTCGCTGGTGAGAACGAATACATCGTTCACGAGAGCTTGCCTGAATAGGCAGGCTCCCAGAAGACCCAACAAATTTCATATGAGCTGAGGATGCGGAGGGATAGGAATGGCTAGGAAAGCAGTCGCGCAAGAGCTTAGCAGAGAACGAATTCTTACAGAGGCGCGGGAATTATTCGCTACTTTCGGCTATCGCGCTTTAACGATGCGAAGCATTGCTAAAGCAATGGGGTACAGTCATGGTGCGTTATATTACCATTTTAATGAAAAAGCTGAATTATTTTATGCACTAATTAAAGACGATTTTGCCTTACTGCTGCAGCGTCAGCGGGAAATGATTGTTCGTGAGCATGGGTTTAGCGTGAATTTGCTTCAAAAGTTAATGATGGAATTCGTCTGGTTTGGTTTAAGCAATCCAAATCACTACGAAATGATGTTTATGATTAACGAGCCAGAACTACAGCAGTACTCGCGTACCGAACAAGCGCAGTGCTTGGACATGTTTGCCATTGTGATTCGTGAAGTGATGGCAGATCAGCCAGGAGCTGAGAGTCGGAAGTTTACACTTCCATGGAATTTGTTCATGTCTTTACATGGCTTTATTTCCTATTGTATTCAGTTTAAGCTATCATACGAGGATGCACGTAAATTGGCTGACGAGCATATTCGCCTTATCTGCGTTAGCCTGGATGTCGATTCAGCTGAATTGCAACGTCCGCTAGTCAAAATGGTTGGGCCGAATGTACTTAAATCCATCGTGATATAGAAGAAATAAGGAAGCGAGACGATCTGTCTTTGCTTCTTTTTTTGCATAAGGAGACAAACTGTATTTTACATTACCCTGTATGTGCTTTAAAATGATGGAAAGACAGCGATGGAAGGATGATTACATTGGATTTGAATATATGGTCGGAAGCAAACGTTGAATTTATGTTTGAAGGTATTACGAGAAAGCTGCGCATGGCAACAGGAGGATCCATTAAAGCCTCCAACGTGAAAGAAGAAAAATACGAGGATTTGAAGGATCTTTATGATATGGTCACGAGCAAGGATCGTTTCAGCATTAGCGAGATTGATGCGATTACAACCGAACTTGGGAAAATTCGCAAAGCCTAGTAGACCTATACTTATCCTAAAAGCATACCGCCTCACCCCATAAGCCTGCCGCTGTTTCTGACCTTGTGTTGGAAGAGCGGTTTTTTGTTGGGATTTCGCCCCAAGCCCCAACTTGGAACTACGGGGGGAGCAGCGCGGGGGTTGGATTGATCACTCTCGCTCATCGCTCCCTTTTCTCAAAAATGCAAAAATACAACCTTTATCACTAAGTTATGGTTGAAATTGGTAAATGCGTGCAAAAAGGCAACCTTTTTAACGTGTTTAAGGATAATCTCCTGAAATCACTCCAAATTGATGCCTATTTGCATCAATTTCCAATTACGCTGGGGAAACCTACTCTAAAAGTGCTCTTTTGCATTTTAGCAGGTTCTCTTCATCCTCACTACTCTCCAGTTACCCTTCAGTTACTCTCCTTACCCTCCTGTCTCGTCCCTCCTTGTCGGTCGCCAGTCATCCTTGATTAACTGGATTCTCTACATCTATTTCAAGCTAAATCTCCGATTTTGGAAAATAACTGGATTTTCTCCCGTTAATATCAGCAAATTTTATCGAACTGGTCATACCTAGCAAAATTAGCTGTAGGAAATCCAGTTAAACTCCAGCAATGCTAGATATCCCCGAAATTAGTTGTAGAATATCCAGTTAATCGATCCAAGTAACCCCAGCATGATCCCATGAGTTCCAACTGAGGCAGCCGACTTCTTTTTTTAGCGATGCTAGTGACCGCCAAATGCTAAATACAGCAGCTGAATCCCATCAATCGGCACTCGGGGATTCAGTGAGCTCCAACCGCCAATCGTTACATTGCATGAAATGTCCTAGTGGATACTCGAATTCACACTCGCTCATCAGCGTAAAGTTAAGCTTGCGACACACAGCATTCGATGCTGGATTGTGAATCGAGGGGAAAGCATGCATCCACCGAAATTTAGCCTCGGAACTCGCATGGGAAATAGCTGCCTGTAAGGCGCTACTGGCTAGTCCTCGCCCTTGAAATTCGGGAAGCACACTCCAACCGACTTCGTAAACATATTCCCCTTGCCAATGGCTGTCCCAGTATCCAATACTACCCACGGCTTCACGATCAGGCAGCAGTACGATGCTAAACATGTGGCCCTTGCCTTTGCCGCTGATTTCCAGATAGCGTTTGTGGCGAATTGCCAGCTGCTCCTCTGTTTCCGGACCCCCCAGATGTTCCATCATCTCAGGAGCATTGATAAGCCGCAGAAGTTCAAGATCCGATTCAGACCAAGGAAAGATACTAACCTGTGACACTTTCTCTGACATTTTCTCACTCCTAACATACGTAGTAATCTAGCAATTGAGTTCTGCTGCTATCTCTATCATATTGGAACGTATGTTCCGTGACAAGTCATCATCCAATTCACATACATACAATCCTTCCGCCAAGGACAAAATAGGTAGAAATTGGCACATAAGGAGACGTAACATTGACGCATCATGGAGAGGCTTCCGCCGCTACTTTACCGCAATTCCCTAAGTCATTCTGGCTCGATTCTGTCGACAAGCTCCCTCAGTTTCCTGCCCTGGCTGCTGATTTGAAGACCGATGTAGTCGTCATTGGCGCAGGTATTACTGGAATTACAACGGCGTATTTACTCGCAAAGCGAGGCGTTAAGGTTGTTGTACTGAATGCCGGTCCAATCCTAGAAGGAACGACGGGACACACGACCGCCAAAATTACAACGCAACATGGACTCATATATCATGAGTTTCTTTCCCATTTTGGAGAGGAGAAGACTCGTCTATATTATGAAGCGAATCAAGAAGCGCTGATACTGATTAAACAAACGATTACTGAGCTAGACATCGACTGTCAGCTTACTGATGAAGACGCTTATCTCTATACGAGTGAAGATGATTATTTAAACCAACTACAGGACGAATACATGGCCTATGGGCAACTGCAAATCGGTGGTGATTATCTGGAATCAACGCCTCTGCCTTTCGCGACGAAAGCAGCCATTCGATTAAAGGGGCAAGCTAGGTTCAATCCTGTGCCTTACCTGATCAGACTCCTTCAGGAGATTACGAAGCTGGGTGGTCAGATTTATGAGGGAACAACCGTCGTAGGTGCGACCCATGAACAACCATCCATTGTCAAAACAAAGCAAGGGCATCAAGTTACTTGCAATTATGTGGTCACAGCCTCCCATTATCCGTTTAACGATATCAAGGGAGCGTATTTCACTCGCCTGCATGCGGAGAAATCGTATGTGATTGCAGCGCGCACGGAGAAAGCTTACCCTGGGGGGATGTACATCAACGTGGAGCAGCCAACTCGCTCTCTTCGTGCTGTCACCATCCATGGGGAACCAGCGGTTCTTATCGGCGGTGAGGGTCATAAGACAGGGCAAGGTCTATGTACGCATCAGTATTATGAAAATCTTCAGAAGTTCGGCGAGGACAAGTTCGGTCTCCAGGAGATTTTGTATCGTTGGTCGGCTCAAGATGTGTTCACACTGGATAAAATGCCCTATATTGGACAACAATTTTCCGATGCTCCACACCTCCTCATGGCGACTGGCTTTCGCAAATGGGGAATGACGACCAGCATGGTAGCGGCGCTGCTAAATACGAAGATTGTTCTAGGGGAGAAGAGTCCCTACGAAGAAGTATTTACACCGCATCGTTTCCATGCCGATCCGAGTATTAAAACATTTGTCATGCAGAATGCCAACGTCGCTAAAGAGTTTGTTGATGGCAAGTTTGATTTGCTGCATAAGCAACCTGAAGAACTGTCACCTGATGAAGGGGCCGTCGTCAGCGTGAAGGGGAAGAGAGCTGGTGCGTACAGAGAACCGAATGGAGAACTGCACGTGGTCGATACGACTTGTACCCATTTGGGGTGTGAAGTCGATTGGAATGAAGCGGAGCGAACATGGGATTGCCCATGCCACGGCTCTAGATATTCCTTTCAAGGTGATGTGATTGAAGGACCCGCCAAAAAGGCGCTTACCAAACTGACCGTAGAGTAACTAGCCCCCTCAGGACATGAGCGTATTTTTGTATGAAAATGGACAGCTATCCATGCGATGTTACCCCATATGCCATACACTGTAGAGCAATGTATCTCTATTGGGTGAAGAGGAGGTGGACGTTCGTGGCATCCAGAATTCGTAAAGAAGAAGTTCGTAAATTGATCGGGAAAGATATTTTGGCTGTTAAGAAAGATGGTACACAGGTAACTGGTAAATTGGTGCGGATCAGTGGTAACACGTTGATGGTTTCTCCACAAAGTGGAAAAAAAGTGCAAGTAAAAGCGATTATTCCATTGGTTTTATTTGACCTATTAGCAATCGGTACAGCACCTTACGCGTATGGTGGATTCGGCGGTGGCTTTGGTTATGGTGGCGGCTTTGGTGGTGGCTTTGGCCCTGGCTTTGGCCCTGGCTTTGGCTTTGGCGGTTTCGGTGGTCCAGGACTCTGGTTCTGATCATCGTGCTCGAAGACTCTTTCCTTCTGGGAAGAGTCTTTTTTCATTTGGATAAAGCATCTTCGAAGGCCGCACCATTTCCCTGCTCACTGAATAGGCTAAGATACAGGTTTACGGCAGGATCCCGTGCATGAGGGAATGGCCCTAGAACCAATCGCGGACAGGGAGTGAGCAGCATGCCGAGTTCCATCGTGTTTAACATGATCAATATTAATAATCAGAATACGAATGCAACGATCGGGATTGGTGAGAATGCACAATCCAGCTGGGATTCCCATAGTAAAAACAATTACGGCACCGGTGAATTCATCGGTAATTCGATCGCCTGCAACTTCGTCAATACCATCTTTGATAATGACTTTATTGATGCACCTATTAATGATCAAGACTTTAAACCAGCCATAACGAACCAAGTTTAAATGAAGGGTGGTCGAAGCGATGCTGAATCTGCCCGGACCGTTAGACCCGCCATTGATTCAATTTGATTCGATTCATGTTAATTCGATTGCCGATGCTTCTGGTATATTCATTGGTACGAACGCACAAGTGAATTGGTCAACGAGCAGTAAAAGCAATAGTGGTCTTGGTGAAGTGAGTGGTGAACATAACATGGTGTGGAACAATATAAACACCGTGTACGATAACGATATTATTGATGCACCATATACCAAGGGTGATTTGATTATTGGCCGTGTTTGAAAATAAAGCTCCGCGGGCAGCCTTACTCGGCCGTTTGCGGAGCTTTCGTCGTTTCATCTGTTGGAGGTGGAGAGGCAGCTGCTGTGGTGTAGCCCGACGCTTGCGCTTGCACCGTTATCATCTCTTGCAGCCACTCTGGCGTATCGTTATCGCCGACATTGAGCATGTCGAGGAAGTCGGAATCGTTTAGCATCGAACGGGTACCGACCAATTGGTTATGGTCGCCTTCGACGGCGCCAAAGCCTTGAACCGTTTTTTGATTACTTTGAAAATCAGTGGGCCAATTATTTCCCATGTTGATGCAGGATGCACTTTCCACAGATCCAATCCGGATCGAACCGATGATAAAGGTTGGAGACATGAATGATGACACAGTCAATCACCTCATCTTTATACTTTTGACGACTGGGGAGGGGTGTAACGGTAGCCGGTTGAGGTTCGCTCAGGACCGGAACCCTCTTGCATAGGCGACGAATGCGAGTGACCGTCTGACGCACGCTCCTGTCGCGGTTCTTTGGTGACCTGAGAACGCTGGAATGCCTTATCCACGGCCTCATCCTGCGCTTTCCCATTCGGTTTAGCACCGAAATTGTTGCCCAAGTTCAACGAACCGCTAAGCTCCTTAATGTCGAGATGATCGAGTCGAAACGTTAAGTTTTCGAGAACTGGCTGATGGACGTGCAGATTATCGATATGAATGCGCGGATGCTTAGCAGAGAGGTCGGCTAACTGTTCCTCCAATTTCCGCAGCCGCTGTTCCAATAAGTGAACGGTTTGCGTTTGTGGGCTTGGAATAGTCTCGTTTCTCATCAAAGGTTTGGGAGTGGCGTTAGAGGGTCCAGTTGGAGGCGGCGACGTTTTCTTTTTTTGAAACCACATAGGTTAGGTCAGCTCTTTCGTGTATTCGGTTTAACATCAAATGTATCATTATCCAGGACTGTGTGCTTCCCGCCCAACACCACATTGTGATCGCCTGTCAATTCACCGATCCCTTGATTCGTCTTGGCTGAATGCCGCCTTCCACTGATCCGATTGCTGCCCTTGTTAACGCTAGAATTTTCCGTTATGTCATCAATATGAATGGATTGAAATTGGATCCGAACCATGGTCATTCCCTCCAAATCCTCTAATTCAGCGTCTCCTTTCCATGTATATGGGGACAAAGGCAGAATCATTTCTTTTTTTGCAAAACAAAAAGATCACCGTGGCTCCTCCTTCATGAAAGGGAGTAGGCAATCTTTCTTCAACCGTTGTCTCAAGTAAACTGTATGGGAATAACCTTCTCGCCATCGGGTGGAGCAAGCGGAATACGGATGATAAGCAGCCCATTATGATACTGTGCTCGCATCTGATCGGTCAAAGCTCTACCAGGTAAGCGGATCGCTCGCTCAAATGTGCCAAAATAGCGCTCAGACAGCCGCATTTGCTCATCACTGACCTGATAAGGCCGAACGAGCATCCCTCTGATTAAGAGGGACTGGTCGCGGAAGGATAGCTGGATGTTCTCTTGGGATGACAACCCTGGCACCTCAGCGACCACAACGAGTTCCTGAGGCGTTTCATACATATCAACTCGGGGTCCGGTTAGCGGAATAATACTGGCAATGTCCTGCCAGAACTCGGGGCCTAGCACATCGCCGGCTTGCGCCGACAGTCCCTTCCAATCGGGTTTTGACGAACGATTGCCTGGAGGATTCATCTGCCATCATCACCTGACTTCACCATTAAAAGTAGAGCTGCAAGCAGCTTGCTACTAGTTTATGTGAGGATGCGTCGGATTATGGCTGACATCTAAATGCGGGATATGCTTATTGCCCAGGAGGACGCTGATTCGCCATCTGCTGCTGTGCCATGCGAACGAGTTCTCGCACCATCGCGCCGCCGATTGGACCACCTACTCTGCCGGCATCTTCTGAGCTGAGGTTCCCATTATAGCCTTGTTGCAAGGGAACACCAAGTGTACGGGCAACCTCGTATTTGACAAGATCAGGTCGTTCAGGATTTACGGCATACCCTTGATTTTGCATAACGTGGGCTTTGAGCAGCCCTAAGCCATGTTCGGATCCGGGCACCATAGCCCGGTTTCTTCTTCTTCGTGACATCGTCAATCACCTCTTAGGTGTTAGGATGCCCTGCCTTTTTTCGAATCATGAGTACGGAAGGTGAAATATTTATGCCCGATATAATTGCCAATCGTGTACAAGCCATTCCCTACAAGTATCGCACCGTTATGGAGCCAGTTCGTGCTGGCATTAGGGAGATAGGAACTGATCGCTTCGGCAAGCAGCCAGCTGATCCCATACGATAATCCATAACAGATGAGTATGACAAGTGCAAATTTCCACCAACTGCTGCCTATGCTGGCTTTGGAGCGAAAGGTAAACGTACGGTTAAGCAGATAACTCACTACCGCACCGATCGTATTGCCGCCAAAGGTCGATAACCAATAATTCAGATCTAGTAGGTTAAAAAGAGCAAAGCTGGCGGATAAACCCACCAACGTATTCAACACACCAACGAGTAAGAAACGTGCAAAGCTGCCTGTTAGTAAGGATTTGAGTGGAGTGGACGTCATCCAATTACCGCCTTGCAGATGCAGGTTGGCTCGCCTGCGAAGTGACGGTTTCCTGCCCCTGAGTTTGCTCGGTTAATTCCTTTTCGATAACGAAAAGCGGGCGCTGCTTCACTTCTTTATAAATTTTACCTATGTATTCGCCGATCAAACCAATCGCAAGAAGCTGCACACCGCCAATGAACCAGACAGAGAGAATAAGTGAAGTCCAACCCGTAACGTTCTCGCCAAGTAATTTGCCTACAATCGCATAAATAGCAGCAACCACACTAAGTGCGAAGAGCAGAAAGCCCATCACCGTAACCAAACGAATGGGAGTTACACTGAAGGATGTGATGCCATCGAAGGCAAAAGCGAGCATTTTGCGCAGCGGATATTTGGATTCACCAGCAAATCGTTCCTTCCGGTCATAATAGACCTGTGTAGAAGGAAATCCTAGCAGAGGGACTAAGCCGCGGAGGAATAAATTAACCTCTTGAAACTTCTCCAAATTATCGAGAGTACGCTTGCTCATTAAGCGGAAATCCGCATGATTGTATTGAATTTTAACACCTAGTGAGGTCATGAGTTTATAAAAGCCTTGCGCAGTAGCTCGCTTGAAAAAGGTATCAGCTGAACGATCCTGACGGATCCCGTAGACAATATCGTAGCCTTCATGGAATTTCACTAGAAATTCACGAATGACAGAAGTATCATCTTGCAGGTCCGCATCGATGGAAACGACACAGTCGGAATACGCTTTCGCTTTCAGAAGTCCGGCGAGTAAAGCGCTTTGATGACCGGCATTTTTGGCCAGTTTAAGCCCAGTAATGAATGGATTGGAAAGGTGGAATCGCTCGATTAGCGACCATGTTGCATCTTTACTGCCATCATCTACAAATAATACCGTACTACCCAGGGCAATCAATTGATCTGTAATGAGAGAATCTAATACTTCACTGAGTTGAAAGACAGTTTCGGGGAGGACTTCTTCTTCGTTATAACAAGGGACCACAATGGTCAAAATCGGTTTAGACACAATACCTCGTCTCCGTCCTAAGTAGGGAATAGATGAAATTCATGCTTAAGCTTTTATTATAGCTAAAAGGACTAGAAAAAGTAAGCGGCTGGAACGGAATCACCGTCCCAGCCGCTGTCTTACAATCTATATTACCAGCCAAACCCGAACGTACTAAGAACGATAACCAAGAGGACGTATAGAACGAGGACTACTGCAGTGCTTGAATAACCTACGCCGCCAGTTCCGCAACCACAACTCATGTCAATCCCTCCCTTCACAAAATTACTATATGTCATCTGACTAGAAGGTGTATGGATGAATGACCCGCATGCGGAATAAATAATTGGGCAACGTGTCCATTTTGTGGGACTGGTAGGGGATGAGTACTCAAAGTTGGAAGAAGCGATACAAGGACAGTTGAATAGGCACAGGGAAGGGAATAACGAATGAAGGTGAGGCAACGAACAGTAAAGGGATGAGGGGACATAAAGGAGAAAGGAGGTAAGGAGACAGATGCGTTATGAGGAACGTCAGCCAGATGAGACATTGCAGCGATATATTAAATGTTATTGGTATTTGGAGCGGGATTACAGCGCGGCGGAAGAGTGGGAAACCCTGTGGCCAGATGGCTGCCAAGAGTTGATTTTTCATTATGGAGCCGATTATTCAATCGGTGGGCAAGTTCTGCCAAGGGCATTTTTTATCGGAACACTTTCCCGCTATCATCCACTTACCGCAGAAGGTCCTATTCGTTTATTCGGCGTGCGATTGCTGCCATGGGGGTTGCGTGCCTTCAAAGAGATGGACCATCGTGCATTGATTGATAAGTTTCTTCCGCTCGCTGATTTATTTCCCGAGCATGAACTTGTCGAGCTCGTTCCGCAGCTAGCCGAGGCAGATTTGGATGAAGGGATTGCTTTGCTGACGGATTATCTCTATCGTCATTTTCAACCAGAAACCAAGCATGCCGCGATGATTAATATATTGTCCAAACTATATCGCACACCGATGGAGCAGGATGTTCCTATCAGCGTCGTCGAGAGTGGATACTCTCAGCGGCATTTTGAACGGATTTGTTCAGAGCTCGTAGGGATGTCACCTAAGCGATTAAATTCTGTGTCTCGTTTTAACTTGGCTCGACTCCAGATTTTCTTCAACCCAACGATGGATATCACGAGCTGCATGGGCCAGTTCGGCTATCATGATTATGCGCACTTTTCCAAGGAATTTAAGAGATGTCTTGGAATTACACCGACGGCGTATAAGAAGTGGTTGTTGGGGCTTGGAGTGGTGCGTTGATGGTTAATGAGTGACAGCTGATACATATCGACATAGGGACACAAGTGACGCAATTGATACAGTAGATCAAGCGACATGGCTTCGGAGCGGCATCTGTACTACTGACGTAACCCTCCGGAATCGAGAAAAGCGACCATCCGCCCCCTCGATCTATCTGATTTTGCAGAAACACTTGCCTTCAGATAGTCGCATAGGAAAATAACTGGATTTTCTCCATCTAATTAAGGAGTATTTGGGCGAATTTGTGAAGTAGCTGTATTTTCTCCAGTTAATATTAGCCATTTCCTTCTACAGGAGAGAAATAGGTGAAATTAACTGGAGTTTTTCCATTTAAATACCAAAAACTTGGAGTAGTGTCGAAAATAGCTGGAGTTTTTACAGTTAAAGTTGCAGGGGGAGCGGGGTGCCACGAATTAGGATAGGGTTTCCCACTTCGCCCACATTTCCCTAGGGTTCAACTCGTAAACCTCATTTTCCCGAAACATAAACTGGTGCATAATCAACTCGCGGCGCAAGGTTGCGAAATCTGGATGATAGTTTTTGAGGTAGAGGTTAAGCTCTTTTTCGGCGTAGGATCGGCCTTTTTCTAGTTCAGCAACTAGATGCTCTAGGACAATCAGCTTTTTCTTGAGCTGGGCTGGAATATGTTTGAGCTTACCATCTAACGTGAAAAAGTTCCGTAAAACAGACTTCTGAAGATTTAAATTTTTGTCTTCCGTTTCCATGGATGCGGGAGCCTCCTTTTTATTTTTGAAAATCAGGTCAGCTGTCGTCTGACCGTAGCTGCGAATGGAAGCGTCATTCAAGGTGAAATAAATCGTGTTTTTATCACGACGCTCATGAATCAAGTTGGCTTCGCGAAGTTTTGAGGCATGGTGGGTAACGGTCGCGGGAGTTACGCTCAGCTTCTCTGCGAGAGTTTGCCCATTGGATTCGCCGTCCGCTAACAAAATAAGCATGCGAATACGCGTAGCATCTGACATTGCTTTGTGATAGGTGAGGATTTTATCCAATTGCATATGAGAACAACTCCTAAAAATCTAATTAGACATAAATCTAATTAGATATTAATTAAATTAGATGGATGTGTCAAGCGTGAAAGTTTCTTTCTGGACAGGGGTCATGTAAAATACGAGATAGAAGTCAAAGCTTAAAGGGGAAGAATGATGCGAATACTCGTCATGACAGCAGTCGCTCCTGAACGAGATGCCATACAGCGCGGTCTTGGTCAGGATAGCAGATTTCAATATGCGTTAGCCGGTGTGGGGCTTGCCGCGGCGGCAGTGAACGGTGCTCTTGAGCTTGCCAAAGCCGATTATGACCTATTGATTATCGCGGGTATTGCAGGCGGCTTCGTAGGTCAAGCGGACATTGGCTCGCTTGTTATTGCGAGCGAAATCATCGCCGCCGATCTTGGTGTTGAGCTGCTGGATGGCTTCAGCAGCTTGGACGAGCTGGGCTTCGGGACTACGCGCATCAGCGCGAATGCCGAACTGGCCCAGCGTGTGACGGCGGCGCTGCAAGCCGCCGGCCTGCAGGCGCAAGCGGCGCCGGTGCTGACGGTGGCAACAGCCACCGGAACAGCGGCAACCGCCGCTGCGTTGGCTGCGCGCGTGCCTGGCGCTGCCGCCGAAGCCATGGAAGGCTTCGGCATAGCGACAGCTGCGCAGCAGCGCGGCGTGCCTGTGCTGGAGATCCGCGCGATCTCCAACGCGGTCGGGCCGCGAGACCGAGACGCCTGGCGGATCGGTGATGCCTTGAAAGCTTTAGAAGCAGCAGGTTCAGTCTTAGCGGAGGTGCTTTAATATGAAAATAGCGTTCTCACCTTGTCCAAACGATACCTTTGTTTTCCATGCCTGGGCGCATGGCTTAATCCCAGGTGCACCAGAGCTCGATGTCCTCTACGCGGACATCGATATTACGAACCGTCTGGCCGCCGAAGGCACAGGCCCCGACGTGCTCAAAATCTCCTACGCAGCACTCCCGTGGGTGCTGCAGGATTACGCCCTGCTGCCCTGCGGCGGCGCCTTGGGCAGAGGCTGCGGCCCGCTTGTGCTGACGCAGCCAAGCGAAGGAGCGGCTAACCCGGCTGCCCTTAGCGGCCGCCGAGTTGCCGTGCCAAGCGAACGCTCGACGGCGTACTTACTGTTCCGCCTATGGGCAGAACAGAACGTGCCTGGCGGCGTTGGCGAAATCGTGGTCATGCCGTTTCACGAGATCATGCCCGCCGTGCGGGACGGCCTTATCGATGCCGGCCTCGTCATTCATGAAGCCCGGTTTACTTACCCGTCGTACGGGTTAGCGCTTCTAACAGATTTGGGTAGCTGGTGGGAGCAAGACACCGGGCTGCCAATCCCACTGGGCGCCATCATCGCTAGGCGCACCATGGATTTGGAGGCACTCGCGGGCTGGGCTCGCGCCTCCGTTGAGTACGCGTGGGCGCATCCAGAAGCTTCGCGCGACTACGTCATGCAGCACGCGCAGGAGATGGATCCGCAGGTCGCGCAGCAGCACATCGACCTATATGTCAACGAATTCACCGCTGATCTCGGCGATAGCGGCTATGGCGCTGTCTTAACCTTGCTCCAGCGTGCAGCGGAGACAGGTCTTGTGCCGCAGATGGATTATGCGGCTTTATTGAAATAGCATTGGAATACAAGAGGCTGTCTTCCCCGTAGATAAAATCTACTTGGAAAGACAGCCTTTTTGTTTTATCTTACCCGAGCTTCCCCACCATAGTGATGTAAATACATGCCTCCGTAACTCCGCGCAATACTCCTCATTAGAGTTTTTTACGCACTCAAATATAAAGTAAAGTTAAAGTAGATTTGTAGTCATCGAGCAATCATAATTGGCGTATGCAAGAACACTTAGGTTATGAGGTGAATGATTTAGCATGCCATCGAAGCTATTTTTATCCTTACGGGGCAAGTTCATTATTTTATTTGCTTTGCTCATTACGGTTCCCTTCTTTATTAGCGGGTGGATTACCTACTATCAATATATCTCGAATGTTGAAGAGGATTCCCGCAGATATACGCGCCAAATTATTGAGCAGGTCCAGATTAATCTTGATCGATATATGAAAGACATGGATCGCATTACGATGGCGCCATATTATAACCAAAACGTAATGAATATTCTGAGAAAACACCCAAGGCAAAGTAACCCCGTATTTGTGACTTCCGATGAATACAGCAAGATGAATTTAATGATTTCTTCACTCACATTTGATCGAAGTGAGATAAGGAGTATCTTAATTTTTGCGCTTGATGGGAACTTGTTTAGCAACTTGGAGACTACCGTTGATCGATACTGGGAAGCTTTAAGCAACCCGTGGATGGCAGATGTTCAGAAGGGGGACGGTTCAATTGTCATATTACCGCCTCACGACGCAGGTTACTATTTGGATGGCACAGAAAAGGTTATTTCCATTGCACGTGTTGTTAGAGAAATTTCCACCAATGAATATTTGGGGATCGTGAAGGTTGATCTAACTGAGATGGGTTTCAAAAGCTTGTTAGATTCCACGAATTATAACGGCAAAAGTCAAATTTATATTTCGGATCGTAATGGTGATGTGATCTACCCGATTGATGGGGTGGATATGGATAGTTCATTGAGCTGGAAGGAAATTAACAACAGCAGAGAACAAATTTCAGCAAAGGTAAGCTCTGAATTCTCGGGTATGCAAGTGACGGGCTTTATTCCGAAGAGTGAGGTAACCGCGGGAGCTCGCAAGCTAGTGAGGTCTACGATTATCGTTTCGGTTATTTCTATGCTAGTTGCGTACCTCTTAGCCGTTGTAGCCTCAAGCCGATTAGTGAAGCCGATTCGACATCTTCAGAAGAAAATGAAAAAGGTGCAAATGGGTGATTTTGGGGAACGAGCTGAAGTCGCCTCCCATGATGAAATTGGCCATCTGACAGGCGGCTTTAACATGATGGTAACAGAAATCGAGCGCCTGATTAAAGAGGTGTATGAAAGCAAGCTTCGTGAAAAGGATGCCCAGCTATCGACGCTCGAGAGTCAAATTAATCCCCATTTCATCTACAATACGCTGGAATCGATCAACCTGATGGCTCTGGAGTCGAATCATCCTAAGCTATCAAGTGTTGTCGTCAGTTTAGGCAGGCTGCTGCGATTTACGGTAGATAAGGATGAGCGCCTTGTCTATCTGAAGGACGAGCTGTTATTCGTGGAATCCTATATTCAGATTCAGTCGTATCGATTAGGTGGACAGCTTCAGATGGAGCTTGATGTTGACATGGGGCACGAGGAGTATCTCGTTCCCAAATTAATGCTTCAGCCTTTGATCGAAAATGTCATTGAGCATGCCATGGAAGAGGACCCTGTCATCGTCCGAATCGCCACATATTTAGAAGAGGATCACTTTGTCATCACTGTTTCAGACGACGGTAAGGGGATTAGCGAGGAAAGAATGAGGCAGGTAGAAGCTCATATCTACAAGGAAAGCAACGAACACGGCGCAAGGGATGGCTTCGGTTTTAAGAAGAAAGGCTTCGCACTGCGAAATGTTCACTGGCGAATCCGACTCTTGTTCGGAACGGAATATGGGTTGTTTTTGGATAAAACCGATAGGCATGGCACTCATTTTATTGTGAAAATTCCATTGCAGTGGGAAGGGGAATGACCAATGCTTCGAATTTTATTAGTTGAGGATGAGATTAATCTTCGGAATGGTTTTCGTCATTTACTTGAGCATATCATAGGCGGGGTTCAGGTGGTTGGGGGGATGTCCAATGGCCTGGAGGCGATTGAATGGCTGAAGACAAATACGACAGATGCCGTCATTACTGATATCCGTATGAAGGAAATGAACGGGATTGAGATGATGCGGAGGCTTAGTGACCAATACCCTGAACTGCCAGTTGTTATCGTTAGCGGGTACAGTGATTTTGAATATGCACGGGACGCACTAAGGTATCATGCTGCGGATTATTTATTGAAGCCTGTAGACAAGGCTGAACTAGCCATTGTTATAGATCGATTAAAGAAGGATCTCCTCAAAAATAATCCCTTGCAAGCTGAAATTGCCTCTTCTGCAAAGGAAGGGCAAGAGGAGCGACAAATCATAAGAAAAGTTAAGGAGCTTATCGACAGTCATCTAGATCAGAACATCTCACTGCAATACTTGGCTGATCAGGTTTTCTTAAACCATAGATATTTGTCCGCATTGTTCAAGTCCGAAACGGGACAGAACCTATCGGAATACTTGACGCAGCGCCGAATAGAGAAGGCTAAGCAGCTATTAAAGACGACACATATGAAGGTTCAAGACATCGGAAGAATGTCGGGATATCCCAATGGCAAGTATTTCATGTCTTTATTTAAGCAAGTCGTTGGGTTGACGCCATCCGAATTTCGAGACCAATAGGAGTACGAATATTCATGCAGATTTTAAAACCAATATCGATACAATTCGAACCTATTCTGAATTTTAGGCCATAAAAGAGCGGGTTCGTTTTCTTTATAATAAAGTTTGTAAACGTTTCACTGAAGCGGTTACATAATACAAATTAAAGGGGAACCCGAATATGAATAAAAAGTTTAGCTTACTTATGGGCACGCTGCTAGTCACAACGTCAGTCGTAACTGCCTGCGGTACCAAAACAGATACGCCGGCAGCAACCGGAGCTACAACAGCACCAAGTTCGTCAACAGAGGTGAAAGCTCAGAAGCCTGTCACACTGAAATTCAGCATATGGGGCAACGACACGCACAAGAAAATGTATGAGGATATGATTGCCAAATACAAGGAGAAAAACCCGAACATTAGCGTGGAGATTACGATCATTCCTTTTGCTGACTACCAGCAGAAACTATCGATCATGCAAGCATCAAATTCAGCTCCAGATGTCGCATGGCTCGCAGAACGTATGATTCCGCAATTCATTCAGGGCAGTCAGCTTCTTGATGTTACTTCTTTGAAAGCGGATACGGCGTATAAATTTGATGAGGTATATCCGACAACGCTTGAATTGTTAACCAAAGACAGTAAAATCTATGGCATTCCATTTTCTACACCTACATCGATGATCTACTACAACAAAACAATGTTCAAAGCAAAAGGACTGGCAACGCCAACTGAGCTGTATAAGCAAGGGAAATGGAACTATGAGGAGTTCCTCAAAGCGGCAAAGACATTAGCTGACCCTGGAAAGGGTGTATATGGAACGAATTTTGTGCGCAATGGCTGGACCAACTGGCCGGATGCCCTGCAAACAGTGTTTAATTCATACGGTGCCGAACTGTTAAGTAAAGATGGTACGAAGTTTACTTTGAACTCCAAAGAGGGCGAGCAGGCGCTTCAGTTGTATTCGGATATGATCTTCAAGGATAAAGTGCATCCGAAGCCAGGGGATCAAACGACGTTCGACACGGGGAAAATTGCCATGCAAAAGGAATTGTTCAGCTATATGGGTAAAGCTAAGGCGATCAAAGACTTCGAGTGGGATATCGCTCCATTGCCTCAAGGGCCTAAAGGTGCGGGCACTACAATGGGATATGCTGGCGTTGTCGTTATGAAGGATAGTAAATTCCCGAAAGAAGCAACGGACTTCTTAAAATATATTACCAATAGTGAGAATATGAACATTACGAGCCAGTATTTCGTGCCAAGCCGCAAGTCGATTTTGGAATCGGAGTCATTCCTAAAGCAAGGGCCATCACCTGAGAGTGTGAAGCTTGCCGTCATCGATCAAATGGTAGGCGCTACAACGTTGCCAGCTCACAAAAATTGGCAGCAAATTGATACGAAGATGCAAACGATTCTTGATTTGCTCTATGCGCAGTCGGGCACGGTGAAGGATGTATTGACCAAAGCCGAAAGTGAAGTAAGCCCGTTGCTTAAATAAAGAAACGTCACGGTAGTGGAGAAGTTTAGAGTAGAAGAAGGGTCTGAACGCGAGCGATGACCGGATTCTGACTAGATGCCTGAGCATGAGTCAGATCCCTTTTACTCGAAGCTTCTTGCACTGCTATGGATTTCGTGCGCTTATTGATCGAATAACTTACAGAGAACGGAGAGAAACAACATGGATTCCGCAGGTGCGAAATTGACCCCATCCCTGCAGACAGGGCAACCCGTTTCCATCCGGAAACGTGCCAAGAGCCGCCTTGCTTCAAGTGGGGCATGGTATGCATACTTATTTATTTCTCCGATGGTACTCGGATATATCATCTTCTTATTGGTTCCAATCGTGGCTGCATTTGGCATGAGCTTCACCAATTACTCTCTCCTTCACGATACGGAGTATGTAGGGTTGGATAACTACGAGAAAGCGTTTCTGAACGACCCTTTATTTTGGAAGACGGTATGGAACACATTGTACTTTTCGGCGGGGCTCATTCCCTTGAATTTAATGCTCGCACTTGGTTTAGCTCTTCTATTAAATAGAAAAATACCAGGAATCAGCCTGTTTCGAACCGCTATATTCACGCCGGTTGTGACTTCGATTGTCGTATGGGCGATTGTGTGGAAATACATTTTTGCGACGGATGCTGGCTTGGTCAATCAAATACTGCTGTTATTTAACATTCAGGGACCCGCATGGCTTTACAATTTTGGCTTGGCGATGCCAGTAGTTATCGTAGTCAGCGTATTGAAGAATGTAGGTCTGAATATGGTGATTTTCCTTGCTGCGTTGCAGGAGGTTCCCAAAATGTACTACGAAGCTGCCAAGATTGACGGAGCCTCGCGCATGAGAACCTTCTGGAATATCACCTTTCCGATGATCTCACCAGCGTTTTTCCTGGCGCTTATCCTAACCTTAATCGGTTCGCTGAAGGTATTCTCCCAAATCCAAGTCATGACGGACGGTGGTCCGGGGACTAGCACCTATGTGCTTGTGTACTATATTTATCAGCAGGCATTTAAGCAATTTGAATTCGGTTACGCATCTTCAATCGCTTTCATCTTGTTTTTCCTAGTACTGGTCTTGACCATCGTGCAATGGAATATGAGAAAAAGGTGGGTGCATCATGAACAATAACCAACAGGGCATACTTCGAAATCTGCCTATTTATACAGTGCTTTCCCTTATATCACTCGTTATCTTGTTTCCATTCCTGTGGATGATCACGACTTCACTTAAGGATCCGACAAAAATATTTCTGTTTCCGCCGCAATGGATTCCTGATCCCATTTCCTGGTCCAATTTTAAGCAGGTTTTCGTTAAACAGCCTGAGTTTCCTCTTTACTTCTTCAATAGCGCTTATATAGCCATCGTGGTTACCATAGCTACTTGCTTGTTTGCGGCACTGGCTGGGTATGCGTTTGGCAAGATGAATTTTCGTTTCAAGAATATCATCTTCCTCATCCTGCTGACCGGCATGATGATTCCGACTGAAGTAACGGCGATTCCGATGTTCGTGTGGATGTCTAAGCTGCATCTGACCGACACACACTTCCCGTTAATTGTTCCTTCCGTATTAGGTGCAGGCGGAATATTCGGCGTATTTTTACTACGCCAATTTTTCATCATGGTACCTGATGAGCTGGAGGAAGCGGCGAAAATTGATGGCTGCACACCATGGACAACATTCTGGCGTATCATGCTTCCGCTTTCTACGCCGGCGTTATCCACGCTCGCTATTTTTACATTTCTTCACAGCTGGGATAACTATTTCGATCCGCTGATCTACATTAGCGATAATAAATTATTTACTTTACCTGTTGGACTCAAGTTATTCACGGATACGGCAGGGACGGATTGGCACTTATTGATGGCAGCCTCCGTTATGGCGACTGTTCCCCTATTGCTTGTTTTCTTTATCGCCCAGAAGCGATTTATCGAAGGTGTAGCTTTGACTGGTTTGAAATAAGTAGAGAAGACAATTTACCATTAAAAAGGAGCAAGACTGATGCTAAAAAAAGCGATAGCCAGTTTGATATGTTTTATCATGGTGCTGAGCATTGTAGTCGTTGTTAAACCTAAACCTGCGTCCGCTTTAGCGGGTTTTCCAATTTTCAAATATCAGGGTCAAGTCTTGGATCCACTGAAATTAAAGTATAATCCTACAGACGAGATTATATTTCCGCAGGTTATTAACGCGAGGGAACATATCGCGAATCCGTTAGGCAATTATTATTTGTACTATGCTCCTCACGATGCGCCAGGAGGAATTAATCTGGCTTATTCCGATTCCTTGGACGGGCCCTGGACGGAATACGAGGCTAACCCATTAATCGCCAATGTCTGGTCTCCTCATTACAGTGTGTCACACGTGTCCTCACCGTATATGATATGGAACGATGCAGCTCAGAAATTTTACATGTATTACCATGGGGAAAATACGACGACAAGGATTGCCTCAACCTTAGACGGCATCAACTTTACGTATGAGCAAAAAGCGCTTGGCACTAGTGATTTTGTTGGCTTGATGGAAACCTCCTATGCCAAGGTGTTCAAGTATACGATTCCCTCCAAAAATAATATTTACATCATGCTGCTGATGGGTAATACCACAGCGAATAAAAGAAACATTTATCTGGCATGGTCGAATGATGGTCTCAGCTGGACAACACAAAAGAATCCATTGATTACTTCCAATGCATCTGAAGGAACAAATTTGTCCGGTCCCACTTATTTTCCATGGAATGGCAAGCATTATGTAGCTTACCATGCGTCTTCGGGCAATGTGCATATCACCGAGGTTGGTGCTAATTTTGACCTGGAGAATCATCTGGGCATATTGCATGACTCTGATGACGTGATTGACCGGGGACGAACAGCCTCGGCTAACTTTGTATATGACGGCGAAGACTTATACATGTTCTATGAGCAAGGCGACCGTTTAGGCGGCGTGCTTGCCTATGCAAAGATGGACCCGAATGCAGTTGAGCCTATAGACGAGATACCTCCACTACCGCCAGGTCTATTCAAATATTTTAATGACGATATGAATAAGTATTCACGAGGCTGGTCCAAATTGGTCAATGGCCCTGGCTCCGTAACGCAAGATAGCGGGAATGTGAAAATTATAGACTCGAGCACCGCTTTTTCAACCTATTTACTAAAAACCGATTTCACGCCTTTGGTGGGAGCCTTCACCGTAGAGTATAGAGCCAAGGTAAATACCGCAAACACCTTAAATGAATTTACAATCAGAAGCGGTAATTATCAGATCGGACTTTATTTAAAGTATGGCACACAAGGTACGGCACAAAATAAAGCAAGCAGCCCAGTCAAGACAACTACTTTGGATACAACCGTGTATCATGATTACAGAGTAGTTGTTCACGCTAATTATACGTATGACTTATACATTGACGGTCAACTAGCCTGGGCTGGAGCAGCCAGTTTAGGTACCGGCGGCAATGTGATGAAAATTGGCGGAGACACGTCTCCTATCGCTGATATTACTTTGGACCATGTCAAAATGGGCAGTGGCGAAATCATTCCAGGAACAGCGGTAATTAATACGGTATCACCCGTTGACGTGAATACGTATGTCAACGTTGCTCCAACATTGCCTTCAACCGTTTCTGTTACGTATAGTGACGAGTCGGTCGAAACGCTGCCGGTTACGTGGGACAGCCTAACACCTGTTCAATATGCGGCAGAAGGTACCTTTACTATTCAAGGAACTGTAGCAGGGACAGCCATACGAGCAGAGGCGCATATCACTGTAGGAGCTACTCCGGCTGCTATTGTCAGCTTCGAGCCTAAGTTGGTTACGACCGCTGTAGGAGCAGCGCCAGTATTGCCTACTCATGTGACTGCTGTGTACGACGATCAGTCGCAAAAATCACACCCTGTCATCTGGGATACTGTGGCACCATCGCAATATGCGCAGGCAGGAAGCTTTGTTGTGTATGGTTCAGTAGAGGGGACAGATGTGAGAGCGGAGGCTCAAGTCACTGTCAATCCTAACCCGGTGATTGTTAGTATCAATCCGATTGGCGTGTTAACAAGTAAAGGTATAGCGCCAGTGCTTCCTACCGTAGTAACAGCCGTGTATGATGATCAATCGACTTCATCGCAGTCCGTTACATGGGATCTCGTGGATGCTTCTCAGTATGCTGCGGCAGGTTCGTTTGTGGTCCAAGGAGATGTTGCAGGCACAAGCATTCGCGCAGTAGCGAATATTACGGTAACGGAAATTCCAGCTGTTATTCTATCGATTGAGCCTGTAGCCGTAAGCACGACAACAGGGGTAGCGCCGATATTACCGACGGTTGTAACAGCCGTATATGATAATCAGCTAACCTCACAGCTTCAGGTTGTTTGGGACAACATCGCTCCAACGCTTTATGCCCAAGCAGGTAACTTTGTCGTTCATGGATCAGTAGCCGGAACTGCGCTGCAAGCGACGGCGAATATAACGGTGACGAGCAAAGACAATGGGGAGAACACAGATGATACGACGGACGATACGTCTAACGGATCGGGTAGCGGCGGCGGTGTCATCACTGTACCTGTTAAAGAAGAGCCCAAGGATCCGAAAACATCCACAGTAATAATTCAAGATCTAGACATGGTTAAAGCCATTGAGGGAGCTGTTAACGGAACGATAAGCTTAAGTGTTTCAGCAGAGTCGACAACGAAGAAGCTTGTCATACAAGTTCCTGTTGCGTTGCTGAACAAAGCGGATGCGAACCAAGTGAAACAGATTGCATTCCATGCAGGCGACTCTAAGGTCATCCTACCTCTTCAAGCATTGAAGCAACAGGCGGGGACTGATGCGAAGAATATTCAGGTTGTCGTAACGAACGTTGAACAAGGAGCACTTTCCGAGCAGGTAAGACAGTCCATTGGGAGCGGTAGTGTATTCCAATTTGACTTGCAAGTGGATGGAAAGTCGACGAAGAACTTGAGTACCGAGGGTGCCCGCATAGCCGTCAACTATACGCTGAAACCAGGAGAATCTCCAGAGAAAGTAATCGTAAGCTATGTGAACGCATCAGGAAAGTTAGAGGTACTTGTGAATGGGGCTTACAATGCAGCTACAGGACAAGTGGAGTTCACTACTGCAGAGCTTGGCAACTATGCTGTATTCTACAAGGATGTTACCTTCCAAGACATCGGCGAAGTATCTTGGGCGCAAGCGAGTATTGACGCTTTGGCAGCGAGGGAAATAATCCGTGGTGTGAGTGAGGCGAGCTTTGTACCTAATAGCCCGGTTACAAGAGCAGAGTTCGTGACACTGCTGATGAGAGCTTTCGGCTTCGATCATGAACAAGCGACGTCAAACACCTTCTCAGACATTGATCAGGAAGATTGGTACTACAGCTCTACTGCGACAGCTAGGCAGCTTGGTATCATAAGTGGCAGAGAAGACGGAAGCTTTGGTGCAGGGGATGAGATATCCAGACAAGATATGACGGTTATGGCTTATCGTACTTTACTGGCACTAAAAGCAAGCATACAGACGAATGCTGGCTCCAAGGAATTTAACGATTCGGCTGAAATCGCCGATTATGCGGCAGAAGCAGTCATCACCATGCAAAAAGCAGGTATCCTTGAAGGAAGTGATGGCAGCTTTATGCCGAACGACAACACGACAAGAGCGCAAGCGGCTGTGATCATTTACCGTTTATTGAATAAGTTAAAATAATAGAACGATCGACAACTAAAAAAAGGACTGCCGCCAAAGCTTCGAATTCACGAACCTTGGCGGCAGTCCTATATTGATTTGAATCCATGTTGTGTATTCCAAGTTAAATACTTGGGAAAGGACGCTAATCCCAACCCTACCCGATCACATTCACCGACCGACCCGCTACAAAACTCCGCGCATTACTGCTCGCAACAGCCATCAACCGAGCTCTAGCTTCTTTCGTTGCCCATGCGATATGCGGTGTAATAATTACATTCTGAGCATGCAGCAAGGGGTTATCTGGCTTTGGCGGTTCGACCGTCAGAACGTCAAGCCCCGCACCAGCGAGGCGACCTTCGTTCAAAGCTTGCGCGACATCCGCCTCGTTAAGCAATCCACCTCTGGCTGTATTAATCAGAATGGCCGACGGTTTCATCATACCAATCCGCTCCGCATTGATCAGCTCATTCGTAGCTGGGGTCAGCGGACAATGCAAGCTAACCACATCAGCACGCTGGAGCAGTTCCTCAAGCGATACCCATTCTATGCCTTCCACCGGTTGTGGCACACTTCGTCCGCTCCCTGTGGCAATGACCTTCATACCCATCGCCCCAGCAATGAGCGCCGTTTGTTTGCCAATTTGGCCAAGACCGATTAGTCCCATCGTTTGGCCACTTAACTCGATGAGAGGGGAGACACTGTAGAAGAAATCAGCCGATCCAGCCCAATCCCCCTGAAGCACGCTGTCACTATGGCGCTGCACGCGGTGGCAGAACTCCAACAGGAGTGCAAAAACTAACTGAGCAACCGAATGCGTACTATATGCGGGCACATTAGTAACAATAATCCCCTGAGTCTTCGCGGCTTGGATATCCACAATATTGTAGCCAGTCGCCAAAACACCGACATATCTCAATTTAGGCAGTTTCTCCAGCGTTTGTGCAGAGAGAGGTGTTTTGTTCGTCAGCACCATGTCTGCCTGTGCGGCGCGTTCTACAATCTCGGACTCAGATGTACGTTCATAGACCGTCAACTCGCCTAGCGCTTGTAAACCACTCCAGTCCAGATCGCCTGGATTTAACGTATAACCATCAAGTACAACAATGTTCATCTCTCTACTCCTTTTGTTGGTTTGCCCAATCCTTCACGCACTTTACTTCTTCACACCCGGCTCTTTAAAAGGGTTCAAAAACACCTTCGGTATATGCGTCTCGAAACGCATTAACTTACCTGTCGTCGGGTGCAAAAAGGCTAGCACACGCGCATGCAGACCAAGTCGATTGATCTCCTTCGATTTGGACCCATACTTTTTATCCCCAGCAACGGGGTGCCCGATATCCTGCATATGAACGCGAATCTGGTTTTTGCGTCCGGTCTCCAAGTTCACTTCAAGCAGAGAGAAGCTCTTATTCGCTTGCAGCGTTTTGTAATGCGTAACCGCATGCTGTCCGTCGTTCGGGTACGGTGTGGAGAACATTTTGAGCGATTTCGCGTGTTCCTTGAGCCAGGAAGAAATCTTTCCTTCAGGCTTGCGTACCATACCTTCCACTAAAGCCACATACGTCCGCTCTTTGACGCTCTCTTGCCACGTGTTCTGTAGGTGCTGCTGCGCCTGTTCGTTTTTGGCAAACATCATCACACCCGATGTATCCCGATCTAGGCGATGAACAACAAAAATTCGCGCCTTCGGATCATGATTCCGCACATGCGCCGTAAGCTGGCGGTAGGCTGTGATTTGATTCTCCTGTGTATCCGTTGCAATGGATAGAAGGCCTGCATCCTTTTGAATGACAATAACATCGTGATCTTCGTGTAAAATCGTCATCCCTGCTAGCGGAATATCCTCCACAACTTTATCCTTGTTGATCGTGACCGTCATTTCCGGTTGCAAGGGGTGATTATAAGCCGTCACCGCTTTACCATTCACGGCCACTTGTCCACGAGCGAGGATAGCCTTAACCGCATTTCGACCTAGACTCGATAGTTTTTCCAACAAAAAAGGCAGAAGCTCAGTAGGTTCCTTCACCGTATACTGGCGAGTACTCGACTCCTGACCACCTTTAGCAGTACCTGCTTGCGTTGACTGGATTTGTGCTTTATTCGTTCCGAATTTAGGTTTATGGCTGAGGCTTCCTTTTGGACGTGAACCTTGTTTCTTTTGCATATTATAAATACCTCCTAGTACGATGGCTTACCATCCGGTCAGTTCATTCGACCTCCAATATACCACGTTCATAAAAGCAAATGAAATGATCGCCTCGTTAAAATTAACCCTGCAACTTCTGAATCGTACTCCCTGTGAAAAAATCCCCCTGCAGCCGCACATGCTCAAAAGGTAAATGCGGGTTGGCAATCCGCCATAGCATGCGATCAGCTGCGCGGTAGCCGGCCTCTCGAATCGGCAGCTGAGGGCGAGAGCAGAGCGGCAGTGTGTCGCTTTGCTCATTCAAAAGCGCAACCAGCGAGCATTGCTGAGGCACGTTAACCCCTAATCGACGAAGGGTGTGATACACAGGCGCAGCTTCTTCATCAATGCCACAAATGACTGCCGTTGGCTGGCGTAGCTGATATTTCTGCTGAAAATCCACCAACCACCCCTCCGAACCATCTCGCTCTATCGCGTGCTCACCAGGATCAACCGCCACCCCAGCCTCTTTCATCGCCTCGGCAAAAGCTTGCCACCGGATAACGAATCCGCGTTGATCCTTCGTATCGCCTACATAAAGGATGTTCCTGTGGCCCATTCGGACGAGCCTTCGAACCGCCTGATAAACTGCCTCGTACACATCCCAAATGACACTATCGACCTTGGACTCCGGTGGCGGAAAATTCAACAGAATCCGCGGGAGCTGCAGCTCTAACAGTTTTTGCTCCAAGAGATCCCAATTCATCCTTGGTGCGATAAACACCCCCTCCGCATATAACAAACCTTCTTCCTCGGCCCAGTCGTCAAATTGTGATGGCTTAAGTTTAGGCGGAATGAGAAGTGGTTGAACCGTGTGGCCAAACTCCATGAAACGTTCATGTAAGCCTTGCAGCAACAAGCGGTTAAAGTTCAAGGATTGCTTGTTCTGGACGAGTACGAACCTGCGCTGTACAACGGGATACGGTGAGATGAGATCTTGCTGAAGTGTTTGTTTCTGATCTTTGGTCATGTAGCCAAGCTCGCGCGCGAGCTTGAAAACTTCACTTCGTGTCTGCTCTGACATACCAGGCAGTCCGCGCAGCGCTTTGGATACCGTTTGTATCGTTAAGCCGAGCTGAGCGGCTAAATCGTGGAGTGTAATTCTTTTTCGCATACGTCTGAGATGCCCCTTTTCTGACTGCCTTCTGTACCTACAATTTTAAACTAAATTTAAACTAAAAAGAAGGTTAATTTTAAACTACACTAAGAGAGAAGCAAGCAACTGAGAGGCAAGTGACTTACCAACAATTAAGCTAAGGGAGCGAAGTTAGATGATCAAACAGATAGAAGCAGATGTGGTTGTAGTAGGCGGAGGACCAGCGGGTGTTAATGCGGCGATTGCAGCTGGAAGAAGTGGGGCCAAAACCGTTTTGATCGAGAAATACGGCTTTATTGGCGGCATGTCGACGGCGGCGCTTGTGTATCCTTGGATGACGTTTCATACAACGGATGGCAAACAAGTCATTGCAGGGCTCGCGCAAGAAATCATTGACCGCCTCATGGCAATAAACGCATCCCCGGGACATCTTCGGGATACGGTTGGTTTCGTGAATACGATCACACCTTATCACCCTGAAATATATAAAGTTCTTGCGGTCGATATGCTCAAAGAAGCGGGTGTTAAGCTGCTTTTCCATAGCTTTGTCGATCATGTGGAGACCGTGGACAATCGCATACAATCGGTGCAGTTGACGTCCAAATCCGGCCGAATTGATGTAAGTGGCAAAGTGTTTATCGATACAACAGGTGACGCTGATCTCGCGTATCTGTCTGGTGCGCCGTGTCTCAAAGGGCGTGACGGGGATAAAGCCACACAGCCAATGACGATGAAATTCAGAATGCGCGGTGTGAATCTGCCTGCCGTGAAACAATACATGATTGACCACCCAGATGAGTTTTATAAAAAGACGCCTTTCTCCGAGCTCGCTGATCTCCCTCTTTCTGGTGTACTCGGCTATTTCAAACACTGGAAGGAAGCGAATCTTCCAATTAATCGCGATCAAGTGCTGTTCTTCACAGGTCCTGAGGATGACGAAGTACTGGTCAATACTACGCGTGTGCAGGGGCTAGATGGCACCAATGTAGAGGACTTGACAGAGGCCGAGGAGCTTGGGCGCAAACAGGTGTTGATGGTTGCTGAATTTATGCGCAATAACTTGCCAGGCTTCGAAAAAGCCTCCATCTCCAACGTTGGCGCACAAATTGGTATCCGTGAAACGCGCCGTATCGATGGTCAATATGCACTGCAAGTGGAAGATGTCGTGCAGGGCCGCCATTTTGATGACGTGATCGCACGCAGTGGCTATCCGATCGACATCCACGATCCGTCTGGCAAAGGTGTAACCGCAGCGTGGGTCAAAGGGGACGGCGCCTACGACATCCCGTACCGCTGCCTACTGCCGCAAAAAATCGAAAACCTGCTCACCGCAGGTCGCTGCATCTCGACCACGCATGAAGCGCTGGCTACAACGCGCCTCACGCCAAGCTGTATGGCCACGGGCCAAGCCGCAGGCTCCGCAGCTGGACTCGCTGTGAAGCACGGCGTACTGCCAGCGGAGATTGACGTCGCCGAGCTGCAAGCTGTCCTTGAGAAGGACGGAGCTTTGTTGAAGTAAATATAGTTGAGACCCCCAGTGCCTTGTGACACTGGGGGTTTTCGATGTGAGTTCCCCTTCCAGCGGCCTTAACCCAACCTCAACCTCAACCTCAACCTCAACCTCAACCTCAACCTCAACCAACTCCCCACCAACCCACCAACCCACCAACCCACCAACCCACCAACCCACCAACCCACCAACCCACCAACTCACTAACCACAAACTGTCCCCCAACCGCTCCTCATTGGATAAATCCAATAGAACGCTCTGAAAAGTAGCCAGAATTTGTGTTTGATTGGAGAAATCCATTCAAATCCCTCAAAATACTACTTTTTCTGCCCAAATTGAGCCCTTCTACTGGATAAATCCAATGTATAGGGCATGGTAAGCTCTCTATTTGTGGGTTTCACTGTATGTATCCAGTGGTATATGCACAATGACGTGCTGCCCCGCCTCATCCGAATACGCCTCCGCAAATCAGGGAACACTAGCACGTACATATCCTACGTGTGAGAGGTGGTTTCCTATGCTTTTATACCAATTAACGCAATGGTTCGAAGAACGCAGTACTCTACAACAAGCGCTGCAACGTGAACCGGTGGAATCGGCCGGCGAAATCAGTCAGAGAATCCAAGAAGTCGAGCAGCAGCTTTACTCCCACGCCGAACGCTGGAAAAACGCCATCGAAGAAGCCTCCTACCTGCAATTTCCCTATGAAGTCCCCCATTTGGACGATGACATGGTTCTTTAATGTTTTTCGTTTTACTGTCCCGAATGGGAGGGCTTACCTTTGTATTTCCGCGGTTTTCGTGTAGAATTAGAAGGCACGATAACCCAGAATAGAACGAGGTTTTTTTCATATGAAAGTACTTGTATCCACACTGAACGCCAAATTCATTCATACTTCCTTGGCTTTGCGCTATCTGAAAGCGTTCTGCGAGAAGGATTTTGATGTTGAGATATCTGAATATACGATTAAAGATCCCGTCATGAATGTCGTCTCCGACATTTATCAGAAGGCACCGGATGTACTGGGCTTCTCCTGTTACATATGGAATATCGAAGAGACAATTCACATTATCAAAATGATCAAAAAAATCAGACCCGAAATCCTCATCGTCCTTGGTGGACCCGAGGTTTCTTACGACACGGACTACTGGATGGAGCGCATTCCAGAGGTTGATTTCATCGTCATGGGCGAAGGGGAAGAGACATTCCACCAACTGCTTACCGAGATCTCTACAACCCGCAAATACCACTTCGTCTATGGCGTTGCCTACCGCAAAGAGCAAGAAGTGATTCTGATGCCGGGCAGACCAAAGCTGAAGCTGGATGAGATCCCTTCGCCGCATCGCTTCAAGGAAGATCTTCCGAGCCTAGCGAACCGTGTTGTCTACTTCGAGACGAGCCGCGGTTGCCCGTTCTCTTGCCAGTTCTGCCTATCGAGTATCGAGGTGGGTGTGCGGTATTTTGACATGGAGCGGACCAAGGCGGATCTGCTGTACCTCATCGACTCTGGCGCAAAGCTGATCAAATTCGTGGATCGTACGTTTAATATTAAACGGGACTACGCAATGGAAATCTTTGAATTCCTTATCCAAAATCACCGTGGAACCGTGTTCCAATTCGAGATTACGGCGGACATTATGCGACCTGAGGTGCTTGATTATCTGGCTGAAAATGCCCCTCCAGGTACGTTCCGTTTCGAGATCGGTGTGCAATCGACGAATGATACGACGAATGACCTCGTGCAGCGGAGACAGAACTTCTTCAAGCTGAGCCGTACCGTGTCTAAGGTGAAAAATAGTCTCAAAATCGATCAGCATCTCGATCTCATCGCTGGACTGCCGGAAGAGGATTATAACTCGTTCCGTAAGACGTTTAACGACGTTTTCGAGCTAGGACCGGAAGAGTTGCAACTTGGTTTCCTCAAAATGCTGCGCGGCACAGGCATGCGTAACGATGCTCATAAATATGGCTATATTTATATGGATCACGCACCTTATGAGATTCTCGGCAACGACATCCTTCCGTTCACCGACTTGATTCGCATCAAGCGCGTGGAGGATGTGCTCGAGAAATATTGGAACGCTCACCGCATGGATCACACGGTGAAGCACTTGATCGCCAACGAATTCGCGTCGGCGTTCGATTTCTTTCAAGAGTTCGGCGACTTCTGGGAAGGCCGCGGCTGGCAGAAGATCGGGCATCAGCTTGAGGATCTGTTCACTCGCTTACGCGAGTTCCTGCTTCATCGCGGAACTGCTAATATGCACATCATCGAAGGCTTGATGAAGCTCGATTACTTCCTCGGCCACAAATATAAGCCGCGCAAAATCTGGTGGGACTTCACCTTGGAGAAGTCCGAACAGAATGCGTACCTCAAGCTGATTGCGGAGCAGCCTGAGCTCGTCAGCGGAGACTTCCAGAGCCTCCGCATCAACGAGAAAGACCTCCACAAGCATGCTATGCTTGAGGTGTTACCGTTCGCTTTGCAGACGTATCTGCAAAGTGGCTACATCGACGAAAGCAGCAAGGAGCTGCTTGTCGTGCACTTCCCGCCGGACGCACAGAAGCCGGCGTCCTACTATACGATGCCGCTGCAGCAGCTGGCAACGATTTAACCCTTCCATGCCCCTTCACGCCTAGCGTGAGGGGGATTTTTTTCGCATAAAACGATTGAACACGCGCCCATATGGGTAATCTAGGGTAGTTAAAGCAGTTTGAGACTGAGAGGAGAGCTAACTATGATCGAAACGAAAAAAACACAACTCGAAGAGCAAATCATTCAAGTGCTGAACGCTAATCAGGTGTGCTCCTTTGCGACGATTGACGGTAACAAGCCGAAGGTGCGTTATATGGCTTTGTTTCACGATGGGCTGGAGATTTATTTAACGACAAGTAAGAAGACAGATAAAGTTGAGGAACTCCAAGAAAATCCCCACGTGCATATTCTAGTGGGATATGACGGCAAGTCTACGCCGAACATTTTGCAAATCCAAGCTACGGCAAAGATCTCTTCGGACAATGCACTTCGCGAGAAGCTATGGACCGATGAGATGAAAGAATGGTTTGACGGGCCGCACGATCCTAACTATGTTGTGATGGACATTTCACCGTCGTATATTGAATATTCGAGCAAGGGTTCTGAACCCCAAATTTGGAAGAAATAACACCGTCTCGTAGCCTACTGAACATTTCCCTAAAAAATCCATTGACCACAGGCAAGGTTCAGTGATAAGATTATAAAAATTTACCTATGGATCAATCAAAGGAGAGACTTTGAGCTGCGCTCAAAGATCCCTATTTTAGGAGGAAATTGTAAAGTGGCTACGTATTATATGGAACCATCGCGTACGTTTAGTGAGTTTCTGTTGATTCCTAATCTAACGACGAAGGCTTGCACACCTGCAAATGTAAAGTTGAAGACACCTTTAGTTAAATTTAATAAGGGTGAGGAGCCAGCAATCTCACTGAATATCCCGTTTTCCTCTGCTGTTATGCAAGCCGTATCCGATGATGGAATGGCTATTGCACTGGCGCGTAGTGGCGGGATTTCGTTTATTTTCGGCTCTCAGTCGATTGAAGAGCAAGCACAGATGGTGCGTAAGGTAAAAGGGTACAAGGCTGGTTTCGTCGTAAGCCGCTCCAACCTGAAACCTGAGCAGTCACTTAGTGATGTACTAGCTTTGAAAGAAGAGACAGGGCACTCCACCGTTGCGATCACTGATGATGGCACAGCGAACGGAAAATTGCTGGGGATCGTAACAGGCCGTGACTACCGCAAGAGCCGCGATCCGTTAGATCGTGCAATTTCGGAGTTCATGACACCTTTTGAGAAATTAATTTATGGTAAATCCGGTATTTCGCTCTCGGAAGCTAACAACCTAATCTGGGATCATAAGCTGAACTGCTTGCCGATTGTGGATGACAACGGGAATCTAGATACGCTTGTTTTCCGCAAAGATTATGATGAGCACAAAGAGAACCCGATGGAACTACTTGATAAGAATAAGAGTTACATTGTCGGCGCTGGGATCAACACAAAGGATTATACGGAGAGAGTTCCTGCGCTTGTTGAAGCGGGCGTAGACATTCTCGTAATCGATTCCTCTGACGGTTACAGCGAATGGCAGCATGAGACCGTACAGTATGTGAAACAGAATTTTGATGTGAAAATTGGTGCGGGTAACGTTGTTGATCGCGAAGGTTTCCGCTACCTGGTTGAGTCAGGTGCTGACTTTATTAAAGTAGGGATCGGCGGCGGTTCCATCTGTATTACGCGGGAACAAAAGGGTATTGGCCGCGGCCAAGCTTCCTCTGTGATGGAGGTTGTTGAAGCGAGAGATGAGTACTTCAGAGAAACGGGTACGTATATTCCGATTTGCTCCGATGGTGGTATCGTACACGACTACCATGTAACCCTTGCTTTGGCGATGGGTGCTGACTTCGTTATGTTGGGCAGATATTTTGCGCGTTTCGATGAGAGCCCAACTAGAAAACTTAAAGTGGGTAACAATTTCGTGAAAGAATATTGGGGTGAAGGCTCCAATCGTGCTCGTAACTGGCAGCGTTATGACACTGGTGGCAAGAGCAAGCTCTTGTTCGAGGAAGGTGTGGATTCCTACGTTCCTTATGCGGGAAGTCTGCAAGAAAACTTGGACAAGACGCTGGGTAAAATTAAATCTACCATGTGCAACTGTGGTTCCTTGACGCTGGACGAGCTGAAAGCAAATGCGAGAATTGCTCTCGTATCCGCAACAAGCCTAGTTGAGGGCGGAGCACATGACGTAATCCTTAAAGAAAGCAGCCTTTCGGAAGAAGGTTAGCATAAATATAAAAGCTCTCTGACAGTGCCCGACAACCGCGGCTGCTATCAGAGAGCTTTTTTATTTTTTTGATAACGAATATCTACGAAGGCAAATAACTGCGAATCACCGTCATGCTGCCCTCAAGTGAGTAACTGCCCAAATCAGCAGGCAGCAAGAAACAGTCGCCTGGCTTCGTCGCAATTTGACCGTCTGCCCATTGCAACGTCCCGTTGCCATCTGCAATCACAAGGATCACGAAGCTATCTGGTGTTGTCGTGAGTTCCCATTGCGGTCCTACCAGACCTTTTTCTACGGTGAAAAAAGGAGAGGATGCTAGCGTCAACCAAGTGCCTGCTTCCTCTAAATCTGTTTTCATGCGGGTGGAGCCTGATCCTTCATACGCGATGACATTGAGGGAATCCTCGATGTGAAGCTCACGCATTTTGCCATCTAAGCCTGGACGGTTGTAATCATACAACCGGTACGTTGTATCCGAATTTTGTTGAATTTCGGCTACTAGTACACCCGCGCCAAGCGCGTGAACCGTACCAGCCGGTATGTAGAAGGAATCTCCAGCTTCAACAGGTACTTCTTGCAAACAATCCATAATGCGGTTCTCCGCAATAGCTTCTGCAAGGCTTTCCCGTGTTATACCGTCTTTCATGCCATATATAATTTTAGCGCCTGGCTTAGCATCGAGAATATACCACATTTCTGTTTTGCCAAGTTCACCAGCCGCGAGGTTCTCGTAGTGATCATTGGGATGAACCTGAACAGATAGATCGTCTTCACAATCTAGCAATTTAATTAATAGTGGAAACCGGCCATTTTTCTCGGAAAAACCTTTGGTCCCGAATAATGTTTTGCCGTACTTTTCACGAATTTCGTCTAAACCTAAGCCAGCTAACTCGCCGTTGATGACTTTCGTTGTTCCGTTCGGGTGATCGCCGATCATCCAGCCTTCGCCAATGGCGCCTTCCGGCAGCTTAAAGCCAAATCGTTCGAGGGTTCTGCCTCCCCAAACACGTTCTTTCATTTCAGGTTGAAATTGTAACGGGTATGATTTCAAAACAATCCCTACTTTCCCCTAGTCTATTCTATCATTCTGTCATTTATACCACTCTAGCATTATATCATGTGGCTATCTTTTTTCTAGAGCTAAGAGATACGGCGCGGAGGCGCTGCGATTGGCAAATTGATACCGCAGCACTTGAAACGCTGCGAGCGGCAAGCTCTCTGCCCAGCGTTCAACCGCTGCGGCTTCTTCAGACCCGCCATCGTGCCCGCTGTACAGCACGATGGTCACGATTCCGCCTTTGCGCAGCAGGCGGAGGGCAGCTTCAAGAGCAGGAATCGTCGATGCCTGCTCCGTGATTATGGCTGTATCGGCTCCTGGCAGGTAGCCGAGATTGAAAGTGACCGCGGCGACCTTGCCGTGGCGGTCTTGCGGCACTGCCGCTTCCATGAGCGCATGGCTGCATAAGCTCATGTGTACTTGGGCGTCTGGCAGCTCTTTTGCCAGACGCTGCTGTGTTTGATCCAGCGCGGCCTGCTGGATATCGAAACCGTAGACACTGCCACGAGCACCGACGAGCTTCGCCATGTACAAGGCGTCTACGCCAGTGCCAAGCGTGGCATCAATAACAGTATCACCAGGCCCAACGCGCTGCCCGATTAGCTGGTGTACATAACTTAGAACTGAAACAAATCCCATGTGTTGAGTGCCTCCAATGATTGCTTGCTAACGCATTTCTCGACAATTTCCCAGGAAATAAGGAACGAGAGACGCTAATTGTACAAAAATTCACTTAAGCGCCAAGTTGCGGAATAGGGTTCTTCTATTCGGTTTCACGATCAATAAGATTCTCACGCTGGTTTTCACGCATGGCTAGTGGGCAGTGATGCCTCAACGTTTTCTTTTCCCGTCCAATACTTTCCTTGCCATGTATTTCGTTCCGTGAGCAATTTATCAAAAGCGTTCAACACTTCCCACTTCTTAAGACTCCACATCGGTCCAATCAGTAGATCCCGCGGGGCATCTCCCGTGAGTCGATGAACGATCATCTCTGGTGGCAATATCTCCAATGTATCCACGATCAGTTTCACATACTCATCTTTCTCCAAGAACTGTAACAAACCAGCTTCGTATTGTTTCACCATTGGTGTTTTGCGCATGAGATGGAGCAAATGAATCTTGATGCCTTGCACATCCATCTGAGCGACAGCTTTCCCTGTATCCAGCATCATCTCATGGGTTTCTCCAGGTAAGCCATAAATAATGTGCGCACACACACGAATATTATGTTTGCGCAATTTAGCTACAGCTTCCAGATAACATTGCGTATCATGGGCACGATTGATGAGCACGGAAGTGGATTCATGGACGGTTTGTAGACCCATTTCCACCCATAAATAAGTGCGCTGATTCAATTCAGCTAGATATTCAATAACATCATCTGGCAAGCAATCTGGCCGCGTGGCGATAGACAAGCCGACAACACCAGGCTGCTTCAAAATCTCTTCATAATACTCCCGTAGCTCCTCAACTGGCGCGTAAGTATTCGTATAGGCTTGGAAATAGCCGATATAGTTGGCTTCGGGCCATTTTTGATGCTGAAGATCGCGGATCTTATTAAATTGTGTGACAAGATCGTCGCGGCGACTTCCTGCGAAATCTCCTGATCCACGTGCACTGCAGAAGGTGCATCCGCCTGTTGCAATTTTGCCATCGCGGTTCGGGCAGGTGAAGCCAGCATCGAGCATGACTTTGAAAACTTTCCCTCCGAACGCATCGCGCATTTCATAATTCCATGTATGGAAACGTTTATCGCCCCAAAGCTGAGGTGATTCCTGGATCATTGTAGACATAAGACATGTATCCTTTCTTTCTGTTGCTTCGCTTTCAAATATAGAACATATACGTTTCACCTAATAGTATGGCTATATTTCTCCATAAACACTGTGAGAAGTCTTTGGAGGACGGCGGTTTCGTTTATTTTGTTTCAATCTATATTGTAGCGAAATCTACGCATGAAAGCGAACCCTGCCTTTCCAACAAGTTCCCCGATAAAACCCCTCAACTACGAGCATGATAACTTTGCACCACAATTACGAGCTGAGAGGGGAAATGGACTACATGAAAAAGTTTCGTACGATAACTTTAGCGGTAGCATTGACAACAGCTTTAAGTATGGGGGCAGCAGGTGTTCAGGCAACTCACATGGATACTGGAAATGCGGTCGGAACGGGATCACCAATTGGGACATTGGGGACAGGGGCAACGGGGACTACGACATCAACGGGCTATACAGGAAGTAACTACGATGCCACTTCACCAGGAGTGGGGCTTGGGACAGGCGTCAGCAATTTTAGTGGAAATGGAACGAACGGCGTCTATAATGGGAATCTAACGACCCCAAACACCTATTCTGGCTATGGAACAGCTGGGAGAGGCACTGGCGTTATGGACCATATGAATGGATATGGAACGAATCCAGTTGAAAAAGGGGCTAACGCGGTTGAGCGAGGTGTCGAACGCGGAGCCAATGCGATTGAGAGAGGTGTCGATCGCAGCGCAAACATGGTTGATAGAATGAGTACGAAAAGCCTGGCTACTGCAACACCAAGCACTAATGGTAATTCTTATCGAGCTTATGCAACAACGGATAATGACAATGATATGGACTGGGGATGGCTAGGTCTCGTTGGGCTATTGGGCCTAGCTGGTCTACGAAGCAATAATAGAAGAAAAGACGAAAGCTATAAATAAATATCTTCTAAGAGCGAAGCACCTTCCATTCCGGAGGGTGTTTTCTTTCATTCTTCCATTCATCTACTAGAGGAAAGTTTTGATTTTTTTTATAGAATCGTCTATGATTTGTATTCGAAAGCATGTACGTGTAGGAGGCAAATGAAGAATGCGTTTACGGGGCAGAAAAGGCATCAGAGAAGATATAGAACGTCAAAAAGAACTCGTTGTATTAAATGCCAAGGATTATAAGGGCAAATGGTCCGAGTTGTTCGGAAACAATAACCCAATTCATGCCGAGTTAGGGATGGGCAAAGGGCGCTTTATTAGTGAAATGAGTAAGAAATATCCGAATATCAATTTCATTGGTGTGGATATGTACGATGAATTGATTCGCAAGGCAAGTGAGAAAGCTAAGGTTGCCCATGAAATTACCGTGGAGAAAGAAGAAGATGCGGTGGTGCTTAGCATTCCAAACTTAAGGCTGATGTTGTTCAATATCGAGCATATTGAAGAAGCATTTGCTGAAGGTGAGCTAGAGCGCGTTTACTTGAATTTTAGTGATCCGTGGCCGAAGAAGAAGCATGCGCGCAGACGTCTAACTCATCCAGGTTTTGTTGCCAAATATCAACAAATTCTGAACGATAAGGGCGAAATTCATTTAAAAACCGATTCGCAATCCTTATTTGAATTTTCATTGAATTCCTTTGCGGATATGGGTCTAAGAATGCGCAATATTTCGCTGAATCTTCACGTGGATGGCATTCATCCGGATCATGTGATGACGGAGTACGAAACGAAATTCGCAGGACAAGGTATGAATATTCACCGCCTTGAAGTTGTGATCGGACAAGAAGCATTGTCAACACATCAAGAACAGTTGAAGCAAGCCGCTGCATCCGCACTAGCCGCTGAATCGAAAGAATCAGCTGAATAGACTTGTAAATAAAACAGACTAATCCGTATTGCCAACGAGCAGCCATGGATAGTCTGTTTTTTCAATTTTATCCTAACAGTTGGAGAATGACTTCTGAACCATCACCCGCAGGCAGGTGACTCTTCCTATGTTGATTAGAAACGCGCTTGGCCTGAACATCCGCATAGCGGCTAGCCAGCATGGACAACCAATGAGAGATCGTATCCGCTGACCGGATCGATTCTCCGAAACCATGTCTAGTAAAATAATGTACGTTTTCTTCCTCTTGGCCTGGAATGGGATCATAGAATAACATGGGAATCGATTTGGCCAGTCCTTCTGAACACGTCATTCCCCCTGGCTTCGTAACGAGCAGGTCTGAAACTTCCATTAACTTGCCAATCTCTTGTGTAAATCCGAGCAGGTGAATATGGGGATGCTGATATCGCGGGTCTGCCGCTAGCTTCGAAATCGCCTTACGGTTATGTCCTAAGCAGAAAATAAACTGAATTCGGTCTCTCCACGTTAGTAAATGCTCGCTCAATGAATCGCCGCCGATAAGCCCCCAACCTCCGCCCATAACCAATACAGTAGGTTTCGATGAGAGATTGAATTGCTGTCGAATCAATGTCCGATCATGGACTTCTCGGAAGCTGGGATGTACCGGGATTCCCGTGATTTCGACATGCGCGGCGGCGATGCCATGTACGATAAGTTTATGTTTCACGTCTTCGGAAGACACCATGTATTTATTCACCTCACGGCTGACCCATGTTCCATGAACATCGTAGTCAGTGATAACGGTGCATAGGGGGATATGCAGTCCTGCTCTTTTCAGCCGAGAAACAACCACGCTGGGAAAAGGATGCGTACATACGATGGCTTGCGGCGCCCAATGTCTGATCATAGCTGCCGTTTGTGCATAGAAAATGCGGTGAAGGGCGAGCTGTGTCAATGGATTAAGTGACTTTTGATATTGAGCGCGGTACAAGCGACCATACAATTTGGGTTGCACAGCAATTGTTTTCTTATAAGCACCGAGAATCCAAGGTGCCAACGTAGGATGGAGGAAGGAACCGAGCTCCACAACACGGGTTTCAATCGTTGAACAGCGCTGTTCTAAGCTGCTGGCGAGTGCGTAAGCAGCTTGCGTATGGCCGGCACCAAAGCCTTCTGATAAGATAAGCACTCTTCTTTTTCGCAATATTTGTTCCATGTTCTACCCCCAGAATGCGATTGTCACTACGGATATCGTCGTTCCAATCAAGCAACCTACGATACAATCGGATGGATAATGAAGTCCCAAGTAAATCCGCGACATACCGACAACGAAGGCAAGAGGGATTAGTAGCAGTCCTAGCATGGGTAAGGCATATACGATAGGGACGATAACCGAGAAAATAGCCGTGGTATGTCCAGAGGGGAAGGAGTGATCCGTCAGAGGGTTTTTATGTGTAATCGTTTGAGGATGAACAAGATAAGGTCGAAGTCTAGGGTATCTCTTTTTCATAATGGCAACAGGAATATGGCTGATGGCTAAAGCCAGCAGTGCTTGAAATCCAGCTATACGCAGTGAGCCTTGCCCAAAACAGGCCAAGCATAAAGAGATCATAATGGATGCTGTGGCACCGCCCAAATGGGTGAACTTCGTAAAGAATTGATCGAGGAAATGATGCTGGATCCGTTGATTGACGAAGTGGAATAGACGTGTTTCATGATCTTGAAGCCAATGGACAACTTTGCTGCTCATGAGTAACCGCCTCCTTCTAACTTGGAATTGCTCTCTATCCTTATTGTACGAAGGGTTTATTAGTGGAGGATTAACTGGATGATAAATATTCATAAATTCAATTTAATGTTGCACTAATCTGGCGTTAACATTTGTATGGTAGGATGGCAATTAACTTCGACCAGGCTCAGGCAAGTTCGTAGTATATCTTGCTAGTGTTTCCGAAATTTGGAGTGGATATCCCGCCACAGCTTAGGTTGATATGTCCTAATTGTGAACGACGGACTCTTAAGGACTTTGTTATGCGAATGTTGTTATGGTGGTTAGAGCTATCCATTAACAGGGTATTTAAGCAAAAGTTGTCAGCGAATAGCTGAGTAATTTATAATAAGGACGTCACCACATAGAAAAGCTAGTGTTCGTCTAAATGGTGAACTTTTGGTACACAATATATGAAAAACGATGAAAACAAGACATTTTCGACCCGATTTCAAGCGCATGCTCTATTCGGCGTGTGCGAACCTCCCAAATATCAAAGAACTGACGCTTTTTCGAAGTTTGCAGACTTTGACAAACAGGGGGAAAGAGAGGAAAATCAGAAACGATTGTTTCACCGTTAGTCTGTTAACATGAATGACCTGTACATAAAAGCACTAGGCATACAAAAAGAGATAGCTGACGTGCACAAAAAAAGGGGGACTTTGCTTCATGCTAGACAAGATTATGCTTGCCGTTCAAGTATTCTTGGCTTTGATCGGCGCGTATCAGTTGTTTTTAACGTTTTTTGGTTGGTATCGTCCCAAAAACAAAAAGATGTTTGCTCCACAGAAATCGTTTGCTGTATTGGTTGCCGCTCATAATGAGGAACAAGTTGTCGGTGCTTTGATTGAGAACCTGAAGACCTTAGATTATCCGAAAGAGCTCTATGACATCTTCGTGATTTGTGACAACTGTACGGATAACACGGCTGACATTGCCCGTCACCACGGGGTGTACGCGATGGAACGCCATAACCCGAACCTTAGAGGAAAAGGGTATGCGATTGAATGGATGCTCAAAGAGTTATGGAAACGTGAGCGTCAGTACGACGGTATCGTGATGTTCGATGCGGATAACCTGGTTAGCCCAGATTATTTGATTCACATGAATAACGATCTGTGTTCAGGCTCACGCGTGATTCAAGCTTACCTAGATACGAAAAATCCGAATGATTCATGGATTACTGGGTCTTTCGCTATCTCTTACTTCTACGCGAATCGTTTTGTTCAAACCCCAAGATCCAACCTGGGACTAGCCAATTACCTTGGCGGTACGGGCATGTGCTTCGATTCCAATCTGTTAAAGCAAATTGGCTGGCGCGCAACGAGCTTAGTTGAGGATCTTGAGTTCTCGATGAGATGTATCCAAATGGGGATCAAGCCTACGTTCAACTACGATACAAGGGTTTACGATGAAAAACCGCTATCCTTCAACGCTTCTGCTAAGCAGCGGCTACGTTGGATGCAAGGTCACTTTGAAGTCGCCAAACGTTTCTTCTTCCCATTGCTATGGCAAGGGATTAAGACGGGAAGCTGGATGAAAATTGACGCGGCGATCTATTCCGCGAATGTATACAATTTCTTCTTTGGTGCCATTCTAACAGTTATGCTATGGATTCAATCCATGACATCACACGGGACAGCTGATTCGGCTTTGGTTCATGTCAATCCGGTTGTTATCAATTCACTCAGCTTGGCCATCTATGTGTTGCTTCCGATGTCTATGCTGATTGAGAAGGCTCATAAGAAGACGTACAAATATTTATTGCTTTACCCGATTTTCATGCTGTCTTGGTGGCCAATTACGTTCTATGCGTTCTTCACGCAAAACAACAAACAATGGAGTCACACAGAGCATACGCGTGTAATCCGGTTGGATGAAATGAAAAGTAAACAAGTGAGTTGACTTTTCTAGAATGAGATGATAATATGTTTCAAGTAAAGCAGAAGCGCCCGCTTCTCACCTGACTAACGCAACGTTGGCTGGTTTGAATGAATCATCATGTACATTCAATAGGTTTGTCTTAAACCTGTTATTGATGAAGATGTGGGCCCACTGTGCCCGCATCTTTTTTATATTTGGAAGAGAGTTACATACTTTATGGAGGTGGAACACGATTAGCAAAGACCATATGATTAATGACGAGATTCGTGTGAAGGAAGTACGCCTTATTGGGGCGGACGGAGAACAACTTGGTATAACACCAATTCGCGAAGCTCTTCAAATTGCACTTGACGCGAACCTTGATTTAGTAAACGTTGCACCGACGGCGAAGCCGCCTGTCTGCCGCATTATGGATTACGGCAAGTTCCGTTATGAAACACAGAAGAAAGAAAAAGAAGCTCGTAAGAATCAGAAGATTGTGGATATCAAAGAAATTCGCCTGAGTGCGACGATCGATGAACATGACTTCCAAACGAAGCTTCGCAACGCAGTTAAGTTTCTTGGTGAAGGCGATAAAGTCAAAGCTAGCGTTCGTTTCCGTGGTCGTGAAATTGCGCACTCGGAGATTGGTCGCAAAGTGCTTGAGCGCCTTGCTACAGAAACTGCTGAAATCTCCTCACAGGAGCGTGCTCCTAAGCTTGAGGGAAGAAGCATGATCATGATCTTAACGCCAAAAGCGACAACTTAGGCGAGTATACTAAATTAGGAGGAACAACAACATGCCGAAAATGAAAACACACAGCAGCCTGAAAGGCCGTTTCAAAATCACTGGCACAGGCAAAGTGATGAGATACAAACAAGGTAAGAACCACTTGCTTTCTGGTAAATCATCGAAGCAAAAACGCGTATTGTCCACGAACCCAACAATGGCTCCTGGCGATGTACGTCGTTTGCAACAACAACTGTCCCTTATCAAAGGTTAATTGTAACGTAGCATAAAATTCGAACATCATTTATATATCCCAGGAGGTAGTTCACAATGGCAAGAGTCAAGGGCGGATTTATTCGCGCTCACCGTCGTAAGAAAATTTTGAAATTAGCAAAAGGTTATTTCGGTTCCAAACACCGTTTATTTAAAACAGCTAAAGAGCAAGTAATGAAGTCATTGGTATATGCATACCGTGACCGTCGTCAAACAAAACGTAACTTCCGTAGACTTTGGATTACTCGTATCAATGCAGGCGCTCGTCAAAACGGCTTGAGCTACAGCAAATTGATGCACGGCCTTAAATTGGCTGGTATCGAAGTTAACCGTAAAATCTTGGCTGACCTAGCTGTGAATGATTCCAAAGCGTTCAACGATTTGGCAACAGCTGCAAAAGCGAAAGTAAACGCGTAAGCGATGCGATGCGCCTAAGAGCTTGTCCCCATCAGGGGGCAGGCTCTTTTTTCATCTTATGGAGAGTTACGGCAGAACTCAGATGTCTGATGTGGCCTGTGGAGCTGGAAGCTTCCGAAAGCGGATGACGATAAACATGAGTAGGGGAATGATCACCTGGAATAGCGGGTAAAGCTTCACACTAAACTTAAGTCCTAGCCAAACGTGTACCGTATAGTTGGGTTCAAGAAATGAAGTGATGAAGATAAGGCTGCCGACGATAACAAGCCAAGTAGCTTTCCGTAAGGAAGGAAAGATGTGCGCGAAGGCATAAACAGCTCCCCAGAAGAAGGTTGTCATTTTGACAAACAGGCCAAGAAAGAGCAGTAACGTGACGAGAACATCGAGGCGTTCAAATATATCGCCAACCTCAATGAGCTGGACAGTTTGCAGGAAGGGTAAGGTGCTGTTGTCAGCCAATGTAGTGCCGAGTACGGCGATGTTTATGCTATTCATCAAGATCAAGAAGAGGGAGACGATGGTATAAGCCGTAAGACTTAGCTTCTTCACCTTCTTTTGTTCGGGCAGCATATGCCAAATCATGAAGAAGATGATGGTTTGCCCGAAAGGGAAAGAGACCATGTCCGGGAAGGCTGCTCGAAGGACGGGTTTAAAGCCATCTTCTAGGGTGGGCAATAAATTATCGAAATGAATTAAACGAGCGATGCTAATGAGAAAAATAAGCAAGCCGTAACTGATTGCGACGATAGGAAGCAGAGTTTCTGTTACCCGAAATAGGGTATCTACCCCCATCATAATGGCGTATGAGGCTAACAATAGGATAATGAACATGGTGATATATTTGGGTGTAGTGTTCAGTAACGTTAAATTCGAGATTTCCCCGAAATCACGGACATTTCTCATGGACTCATAAGCAAAATAGATCGCAAAGGAAACTCCGAGGACACTGCCGGCGACTTTGCCGAAACAGATTCGAAGGAGTCCGATAATATCCTGCTCAGGAGCTCGTCGTTGAATGGATACAAACATTAACAATAAGAAGAATCCGGCTGCTGCAGCAGCCAACATGGCAAGCCAAGAGTCCTGCTTCGCACTGCTCCCTAGCGCGAATAACGGAGTGCTCCCGATTTCGAATAGGATGATCATAACAACGAGTTGATAGTTCGTAATGCGTTCTTCCAAGACCCTCTACCTCATCCCACTGTGAACTAGAACAGATCACTCACCTGTTTTTTTGGACATTTCCATAAAAGCTTTACCGCTCATACCGATTCTTGTAATCTTCACTTTTACGTTAGTTGCTAATTCAAGTTTGGCGAAATGCTCCTCCCAATCGGGTTTAACCTGTTTCCAAATATTAGGGTGGTGCTTATGTATCACATCCGCGAAATGAAAGATATCTAGATTGTTCTTAACAGCGACTTGAAAGGCATTGGTCATGAGTCGTGTGATTTCGGCACTTGCGATTCGTTCCATGGTATGCAAATCCTTAGGCTGCGTAGGGTCATTTGGACAGCCATTCTCATTCAGGGTACCACTTGTATCCACGTCAACATGCATAACCAAATGGCCATCTTCAGAGAAGATAGGCTTCAATTTGCTGTTGCTCTGATCGATACGCAGTGCTGCTTTAATATCTTTGCTTCCTTCTGTACAACCAAAGAACAAGGTCGTGTGATGAATGGTATTCCGAATCCAACTGATGCCATATTCTTGTTCTGCTGTAAACCAGTCAATTAGTTTATCTTTTTTGAACACAGCCATTCTACCAAGCTTAAGCTTATTGGTGAAGGATGTTTTCTTCAGAGTGGCAATTGTCGTATTCTCACCTTCACCAGAGATCACAATTTCGGGGACAAGTGTGAAAGGGGCGTCGCTTGCAATTCCCATCATCATTTGATAAATGGAAACTTGTTGGAAATTAGATCCATTCTTAGCCTCGTTGTGAATCATGTTTTTAATGGCAGCTCCAGGCACTTTCTCCAGTGGAACAATTTGTTCCAGAATCTTGCGCCCTTCGCCACTTGTCACTAAAATGCCTACCGTTTCGCGTGAATCTGAATTGCGCAGATAGACGTCCAGTAACTGGGAAATGCCCTCTTTAGCTGCTTTTTCACCGATGACAATCACACGATTATGTGCAAAAAAAAGAGATCTTGGCATCTCTAAACTCGATTGCTGTACAGCCCCTCGGATTGAACCGCCACTTGTAGAGAAAACCATGACAGGTGCTTGCTGCCCAGGGCTTCCCCCTGTATTCGGGTTGGCAATAGATTGTGGGATAACCACCTGATAAGATACGGTCCACACTTTCCCGTCCCAATCGATGGCGGTCGCTGAGGTGATAGCAAGTTGGTTCAGTTCTTTGCGATCCCAACAGCCTGTTAGCAGTAAACAGCATAAACTGAGGATCATCAGACACACGTAACGGTTGAGCTTCTGATTCATGTCGATATCCTCCCAGAGCATGTCTTAGAAGCGATTTTTTCTAGGTGGAGAAGGCTTATCATAGGGCTTATTTCTTGTTGTGTTAGACCGGGTAAAGGGACGTAAACCTAATAACCAACGTGGCACTCGTAACAATGTGTCCTTGAATGAACTCACAGTGAGTGGTGCGACAGGCGTTAAATAGGGAACACCGAAAGAACGCAGCGAAGCCAGATGAATTAAGATAGCCATACAACCTGTCAAAATGCCGAATAAACCAAATGAGCCTGCCAACAACATCAGCCCGAAGCGAATTAGTCTGGCGGCAACAGCCATATTCAGTGCGGGTGTCACGAAGTTCGAAATCGCTGTAAAGGAAACGATGATAACCATGGCGGCAGAAACTAATCCTGCTTGAACAGATGCCTGCCCAAGGACAAGCGCTCCTACGATCGAAATAGCGGATCCGATGACGCGTGGCATACGTACACCAGCTTCGCGAAGTACCTCGAAGGTGACTTCCATGAGAAGCGCTTCGAGTAAGGCTGGGAAGGGAACGCCTTCGCGTTGTGCAGCCAAGGAGATGAGCAAGGTCGTTGGCAGCATTTCCTGATGAAACGTCGTAATAGCGATATAGAGGGACGGAAGCAGCATGGAGACGAAAAAGGAAATATAGCGAATAGCTCGTATGAACGTTGCAATGTCGAAACGCTGATAGTAATCCTCACTCGATTTCAAGAAGCTGAAAAAGGTAACGGGTGCTTGTAAAACGAAAGGCGTGCCATCGACAAGGATCGCAATCTGACCTTCGAGAATACCAGCGGCTATCGCATCAGGTCGTTCAGAATTCATGATTGTAGGAAACGGGGAGTAAGTGACATCCTCGATATATTCCTCAATAAATCCGCTTTCTAGAATACTGTCCGTATCAATTCTCTCTAATCGTGATGTGGCTTCTGTGACTACCCGTTCATCGGCAATACCCTCCAAGTAGCAAATGATCACCTCGGTTTGGGTATACCGGCCAATCCGCAAGGAGATAAATCGAAGATCAGGAGATCTAATTTTTCTCCGTATTAAAGAGGTGTTCGTGCGAATATCCTCCGTAAAGCTTTCCTTTGGGCCACGGACTACAGTTTGCGTTTGCGGTTCTTCAATAGCTCTCTTGTCCCACCCTGAGGTACCAGCGATGATAACCTCGTCATAGCCATCCGCAATAAGGATGGTATTTCCACCTAGGAGGGCAGCGAGGACAGCGGTTCCTTCCTTACTCAAGGTTAGTTCGCTGATCGTGATCGCCTGGCACAACAAATCGTGGAAGCAAATATCCTGCTGCCAATAGGATACATTCTCATGAGCGGTGAGGAGAGGCTTAGACACGTGTTCATTCAAAATATCATTTTGGACAAGTCCATCAATGTAAAATAAAGCAACACTATTCGTTTCTGGATATACGCCAATTTCTAATTGTCGATAGTACACGTCTGAACTTTTGCCTAATTGATCTTGAAGCCATTTGACGTTGTCTTGCAGCGATGTGGTCATGGGGAAAGGGACTTGCAGAGACGTTTTCATTGTAGGCCTCCTCAGAACTTTCCATAGAATTGGTATTATCTTCTCTCACTTTCCAATGTTTTATTCGATCTACCTATTGACTATTGGCTTTCAGATGCATATAATAATCTTTAATCATATTTGATATGGTGAAGCATACGAATGAATCGCTATGAAGAGGAAGAAGTAATAAGGGCACTTATGCGCAGAGAGCGTTGGACTTGCTGAAACCATCGCCTTAATCCCTTAAGTACGAAGTCACCTCGGAGCTGTTTTCCTGAAACATGTGGATTACCCGCACGTAGTAGGGAGAACCGGAAGAGCACACGTTATCGTGCTGAGGGTAATGTTCGTTCATGAACATTCCTGCTAAGGTTATGTGCTGTGAGGCATATAGCAAATTTGGGTGGTACCACGGAAGCTTAAACCCCTTTCGTCCCGTTGAACACGTTTTGTGCGTGTCCGGGATGATAGGGGTTTTTCTTATTTTCATGGCATGGTAGACGATAACACGAATTGACTTTTCGAGAGGAGGATCACAATGAATGTTCAAACTGAACCAAAACGCTCTAAAGAAGAACTAATTGAGAAGCTGACGCAGCCAGACCTGATTACAGGCTCCGAGATTTTGCTAAGAAGCTTATTGCTGGAGGGTGTGGACTGCGTCTTTGGATATCCAGGCGGCGCTGTATTGTACATCTATGATGCGATGCATGGTTTTGATGATTTCAATCACTTGTTGACTAGACATGAGCAAGGCGCGATTCACGCAGCTGACGGCTACGCTCGTTCAACTGGCAAAGTTGGCGTATGTATCGCAACTTCCGGACCGGGGGCTACGAATCTAGTCACAGGTATTGCTACAGCATATATGGATTCTGTTCCTCTAGTTGTTATCACAGGTAACGTGGCAACGAACTTCATCGGTACGGATGCATTCCAAGAGGCTGACATAACAGGCATTACAATGCCGATTACGAAGCACAGCTACTTGGTAAGAGACGTTAATGACCTGCCGCGTATCATTCATGAAGCATTCCATATTGCGAACTCAGGACGTAAGGGCCCGGTTCTCATTGACATACCAAAGGATGTCTCCGCTCATAAAACGATATTTAAGCCTGCAAAGGATGTAAGCATTCGTGGTTACAACCCTACGGTGCAACCGAATAAGCTGCAAATTGATAAGCTGATCAAAGCCATCGAAGAGGCTGAACGTCCAGTCATCATTGCAGGGGGCGGCGTTGTTTATGCGAATGCTTCCAATGAATTGATCGAATTTGTTAATAAAACACAGATCCCAGTAGCCACGACTTTACTTGGCTTAAGCGGCTTCCCAAGTGCACACGAGCTATGGCTCGGTATGCCAGGGATGCACGGAACGTTTACAGCGAATACAGCGATCCAGAATGCAGATCTATTGATTTCTATCGGTTCCCGTTTCGATGATCGGGTGACGATGAATTTGAATGGTTTCGCACCAAAGGTAAAAGTGATCGCTCATATCGACGTAGATCCAGCTGAAATCGGCAAGAACGTGAAAACCGATATTCCATGCGTTGGTGATGTGAAAGCCGTTCTGGAGTATGCGAATACGAAAGCGAAGCCTGCGAATAACGCAGCATGGATCGCTGAGCTGCAAGAAAGCAAAGAGAAGTTCCCGTTGAAATACGGTGAAACTGAAACTGAGCTTAAACCGCAGTACGTTATTGAAATGATCAGCGAAACAACGAAAGGTGAAGCGATCATTACAACGGACGTTGGTCAGCATCAAATGTGGGCTGCGCAGTTCTATAAATTCAAAAACCCTCGCTCCCTAGTAACATCAGGTGGACTTGGAACGATGGGCTTCGGATTCCCTTCGGCGATCGGCGCTCAAATGGGGAACCCGGATAAACTAGTTGTTTCCATCAATGGAGACGGCGGCGTTCAGATGTGTGCGCAAGAGCTTGCGATCTGTGCGATCAACAACATTCCTGTTAAAGTTGTTATTATCAACAACCAAGTGCTTGGAATGGTTCGCCAATGGCAAGAGATCATTTATGAAAATCGCTATAGTCACATTGACTTGGCAGGAAGCCCTGATTTCGTGAAGCTTGCAGAAGCTTATGGCGTAAAAGGCTTGCGCGCAACGACGAAAGAAGAAGCAAGAAGAGTATGGCAGGAAGCCCTCGATACACCGGGGCCTGTCGTTATTGATTTCGTCGTACCAAAGGGAGAGAACGTGTTCCCAATGGTTAAAGCGGGCGATACAATTAGTGACATGTTAATGGGGGATTCGGAATGACAACTAAACATACAGTTTCCGTACTCGTAAACAATCAGCCTGGTGTCCTGCAACGTGTTTCTGGTTTGTTTGGACGCCGTGGCTTTAACATTGAAAGCATCACCGTAGGAGAGTCCGAGGAAAACGGACTTTCCCGGATGGTTATTGTAACCACGGGTGATGATAACACATTGGAGCAAATCTCCAAGCAATTGTACAAGTTAATCGACGTTATCAAGGTTGTGGACTTGAGCTCCAATCCAATGGTAGCTAGAGAACTCGCACTTATTAAAGTTAATGCAGAACCGATTATGCGTCCTGAAATTCTAGGAATTGTTGAAACGTTCCGCGCGGCAGTTGTTGATATTGGTCCAGCTTCATTGATCGTGCAAGTTGTTGGAGATTCAGATAAAATAGATGCTATGGTTGAATTGCTTCGTCCTTATGGCATTCGTGAGCTTTCCCGTACGGGCGTTACTGCGATGATTCGCGGTTCGGTTAAATAAATTTTACCAAGAAAAACCAAGTGTTCTACCAGCAATAACTTCTCCTTGAGTGGGGGTTTCAGCGAAGTACCACGGTAAATCGTTGAAACACCCACTCAAGGGGTAGACAAAACGGATTCATTATATCAAAGGAGGATTTATTCGAATGGCAGTTACTACTTACTATGAAAAAGATGCAGACTTAGCGGTACTTAAAGGTAAAACGATTGCGGTTGTTGGTTATGGTTCCCAAGGGCACGCACAAGCACAAAACTTGCGTGACAGTGGGTTGAACGTTATTATCGGACTTCGTGAAGGCCGTTCATGGAACGCAGCTAAAAACGATGGTTTCGAAGTTGTATCTGTAGAAGAAGCAGCACGTCGCGCTGATGTTATCCAAATTCTTATGCCGGATGAAACACAAGCTCGCGTTTACCGTGAGTCCATTCAACCGAACATGAAAAAAGGCGCAGCTATCATGTTCTCCCACGGATTTAACATCCATTTCGGACAAATCGTTGCTCCTGAAGGTACAGATGTATTCTTGGTAGCTCCTAAATCCCCTGGTCACATGGTACGTCGTACGTACGTTGAAGGCTTTGGTGTACCTGGCTTGATCGCAATCGAGAAAGATGCGACTGGCAATGCAAAAGCAATCGGTCTTGCTTATGCAAAAGGTATCGGCTGTACGCGTGCAGGCGTTATCGAAACTTCTTTCCGTGAAGAAACAGAAACTGATTTGTTCGGTGAGCAAGCTGTTCTTTGTGGCGGTGCTTCTGAGCTAGTTAAAGCTGGTTTCGAAACATTGGTTGAAGCTGGTTATGCACCTGAAATGGCTTACTTCGAGTGCTTACACGAATTGAAATTGATCGTTGATATGATGTACGAAGGTGGACTTGCTTCCATGCGTAGTTCTATCTCCAACACAGCTGAGTACGGTGACTATGTAACAGGTCCTCGTATCATCACAGCTGAAACGAAAAAAGCGATGAAAGAAGTTCTTTCCGACATCCAACAAGGTAAATTCGCTCGCGATTTCATCTTGGAAAACCAATCCAACTTCGCATTCATGAACGCAACGCGTCGTAACGAAGCTCAACACCCAATCGAGGTTGTTGGCGGACAATTGCGCGAAATGATGCACTGGATCAAAAAATAATCTTTGGTATTATTGAATTTTATAGGCTGTACATTCCACAGGGAGTGATTGAGGAGAATTTCCCAATTGCTCCCTGTGAATACTATAACGACTTGGAAAAAATATCTTAGAAAAAGCTTACGAAGTAAGTTTTCTATTGAAAACTTTTGGGAGGTGACACGGTGCGTAAAATTTACATTTTTGATACAACCCTTCGTGATGGTGAGCAGTCACCAGGTGTGAACTTGAACACTCAGGAGAAGGTTGAGATCGCCTTGCAGCTAGAGAAACTTGGTGTGGATCGTATGGAGGCTGGTTTTCCTGCGGCATCCCCAGGGGACTTGGCTGGTGTGAATGCGGTCGCTAGAGCGATTAAGAACGCTTCTGTTATCGGCTTGTCCCGTGCAAGAGAGAATGATATCGAGGCTGTGCGTGAAGCCCTTCAAGGTGCACAAGATCCATGCATTCATCTTTTCCTTGCTACGTCTCCAATTCACCGTCAGCATAAGCTGCGGATGGAGAAACACCAAGTGCTGGAAACGGCTGAAGCAGCGATTAAATATGCGAAGAAGTATTTCAGCAAAATCGAGTTCTCACTCGAAGATGCTGGACGTACGGAGCTGGACTTTATCGCTGAAGTAACAAGTATGGCGATTCGCGCTGGCGCTTCTGTCGTGAATATTCCAGATACAGTCGGTTATATGACACCGTATGACTACGGGAATATTTTCAAAATGCTGAAAGAGACAGTCCCAGGCATTGAGAAAATTCAATTGAGCGCGCATTGCCATGACGACTTAGGTATGGCAACTGCGAACGCGCTCGCTGCTGTTCTGAATGGTGCCGATCAAATCGAAGGCACCATCAATGGCATTGGCGAGCGCGCAGGGAACACCTCGATCGAAGAGGTCGTCATGGCGCTGGAAACACGCCAAGACTTCTACCAAGCGAAGACTTCGCTTGTGCTGAACGAGATCTACCGCACCAGCCGTCTAGTTAGCAAGCTGACTGGCATGGTGGTTCCTGGCAACAAGGCGATCGTTGGCGCTAACGCCTTCGCGCATGAGTCAGGCATCCATCAAGATGGCATGCTCAAAGAGAAAACAACGTACGAGATTATGTCTCCGGAAACGATCGGCGTGAAGGAAAGTAAGCTCGTGATGGGCAAACACTCCGGACGTCACGCGTTCCGTGAGAAGCTTATTGATCTTGGCTACGAGCTCAGCGACGAGCAAGTGAATGTGGCTTTTGCCAAGTTTAAGGATTTGGCAGATCGCAAGAAACAGGTAGAAGATGAAGATATTCGTGCTTTGATCGAAGAAAAGTTGATCGAGACACCGGAAATTTTCGCACTTGGCACGCTTCAAGTTGCCTACGGCAACCAAATGACACCAACTGCTACGGTTCATGTTCGCTTCCAAGATGGCAGTGAAGTGGCTGAAAGCGCGGTAGGAAACGGTTCGGTTGACGCGATTTATAACGCAATTGATAAAGCAACGAAGGAAAACGTTGAGCTTGACGACTATTCCATCAAATCCGTTTCCCACGGGAAAGATGCGCTTGGTGAAGTTCATGTTGTTCTGAAACAGGACACGATTTCCGTTCAAGGGCGCGGTATTTCTACGGACATTCTGGAAGCAAGCGCGAAGGCATACCTAGACGCTGTGAACAGACTGATTGAGAAACGCAAAAACCCAACAAGTAACAGAAGCAACGTTACGTTAATATAATAATCTCTTAGCTTTCATGGCAACCCGGATAAGCACCTCACCTCCAAGATTCGAGGAGGGGTGCTTTCTACAAATGCGAAAGGATGCGTCCCTGTATGAAATATCGATTTTCTAAATCGTTGGAAGGCTTCTCATCGTCAGCAGTAAGAGAAATTCTTAAGTTGACTCAAGGGAGCTCGATTATTTCCTTTGCTGGCGGATTGCCTGCTGAAGAGTTTTTTCCATTAGACGCAGTTAGCGAAGCGTTCACAAGAGTTGTTGGCGGCGGGAAGTCTGCGCTGCAGTACGGGTTAACAGAGGGCTACAAGCCTTTGCGCGAATCCTTATGTAAGCGGATGGCAGCAAAGAACATGCTGGTTACACCAGACGAGATGCTGTTGACGACAGGTTCGCAGCAAGCGATTGACCTTTTGACACGCGTATATATTGATGAAGGCGATGTCATTCTCGTTGAAAGTCCAACGTATTTGGCCGCGATCCAAGTGTTCCAAGCCAAAGGTGCAAAGATCTACTCCGTTGACAGCGATAGCGATGGCATGATTCTTGATGATTTGGCGGCCAAAATAGCGAAGCATAATCCCAAAATGGTCTACGTCATTCCAACCTTCTCGAACCCTGCGGGTCGTGCATGGAGCTTGGAACGTCGTCAAGGCTTGCTGGATATTTGCCGCGGCGCGGATGTGCTCATTCTGGAAGATGACCCATACGGGGAAATCCAGTTTGACGAGAGCGAAAGTTATCCGACTGTCTACTCATTAGGTGGAAAAGCTGAGGGTGGGAACGTTGTTTATACGAGCACCTTCTCCAAAACCGTAGCTCCTGCTTTCCGTACAGGTTGGGTGATGGGCGACGAGTCGTTAATTCGTCAAGTTGCACGCTTCAAGCAATCCGCGGATCTGCACTCCAGTACAATTGATCAACAAACGCTGTATCACTTGCTTGAGCATTTTGATCTGGACGCGCACATTTCCTTAATCCGTGAACAGTATCTGGATCGGATGAAGTTCATGTCAGGACTTCTCAAGGAGCTGAACTGGCCTGGTCTTAAATGGGAAGAGCCAAAGGGCGGCATGTTCATTTGGGTAGAGCTTCCTGAGCAAATTAACGCAGCGGATTTGTTGAAAATCGCCGTCAAAGAAGGCGTTGCCTTTGTACCCGGTGCTACGTTCTATGCGGAGAATCCCCAGTACAATACGATGCGCCTGAACTACACGCATACAGATAAAGAAACTACTGTTCTGGGCATGAAAAAGCTCGCAAAAGCGATGGAATCGTATTTGCAAAACGCATAAAAGAGATGCAGCACCCAAGGCCGTTGGCTTTGGGTGTTTTTTTGTGGCACGCCGGCCGCGGCAGGCGAGAACGTGAGGAATAGCGCCCATTTTGGGCGCTATTGCAGTGAGAGCAGGGCTCGTGGGCGCAAATATGGCCCGAAAAGGGCCTTAAAGCGGAGCGCGCCGGCCGCGGCAGACGAGAACGTGATGAATAGCGCCCATTTTGGGCGCTATTGCAGTGATCACGGCGCTCTTGGGGCAGATAAGGCCCGAAAAGGTCCTTAAAGCGCAGCCCCTTACCTAATCATCTGGACGGCAACCGTCGGATGTAATTGATAAAGTCTAATCCGTTACTGCCCTTCAACAACGGGGACGAGAATCTGCTTCTCTTTCATCAGGTGGAGGATGTTCCTTGATTTCTTAGCTCCGAACTGAAAAAGTTCAGATACATGACGAGGAGAGATCGCTTTTCCTTGTGAGAGCGCTAGCAAACAAATCGCTTTTTCGACAATACTTAGCTCCCCAAATTGTTCTTTCTCCCCATGCTGTTCGCTGAAATACTTCCCAATAAATTGCATGATAATTTGTTCGCACATACGAGGATGATTCTGCACATCATCATAGGAAAAACGTAATACTTTCCATCCATCGATTATCAAATAATTTTGACGTATGAGTCCATCTGAGAATTGCGTGCGACTGATCTGGCTGGCGTGTGTGCTGTACCCATCAATTTCGATAGCAAGCTTCAGCCCTTGTCTAATGTAGGCAAAATCGATATAACGAGTGCCATCACGGAAGTCCTTAACCTCAAATTCTAGATGTAAATATAGAAACTCACCTAATGCTCTCCACCACACTTGTTTCAAAAATAATCGCTCTGCATGACCATGCCGTTCCATTAATCTGCGCAATCTTTCACCTTTACGTTTGCTGGAATGTTCCTGAATGAATGCCTCATAAGATGTATCGAATAATGACAAAACTCAATTCGCCTCCTTTTTCAGAAAATAAAGAAGCCGCTCCCCAGCATCAGCAAAAGCTGAACTAGAAAAGCGGTGTGTGCTTCACTACCATTTTTTAACACTTTATCATAGGCATGTGGGAAAAATCAAGCAATGGGATTATTTCACAGGGATAGTGGCGTGATTAAGTAAGATATCGGTTTTGGGTCCGTTGACTTGGGATTATTTTGAAATTAAGATAGGGAGAGGATATGAGAAAGGGGATTTTTACCATATGAGTAAACCCTTAAAACCGATCCACCGAAGTCGTGCAAGGATTTATCTAGGGATCAAAGCATATCGTTTGAAACGATATTTGGCCTGGATATTCGATGACAAAAAGTACGCCACTCATAAACAGAGCGCCATCCTCCCTCAACTAGCGTTCACGCACAGTACCCCTCTTCTAAGACAGTTGAAGGATGTAGATATGTGGCTTCAGCACAACAAAGTAATCAATTTGAAAATTGCTGCGAAGCAGTTGAATGGTGTTATCATCCAGCCTGGTGAGACTTTTTCCTATTGGCGCTTAATTGGCAGCACACCTCGTAGGAAGGGGTATGTCGATGGCATGGTGCTCTTTCACGGAAAGGTGAAGACAGGTGTTGGCGGCGGTTTATGCCAGCTTTCGAATTTGATCTATTGGATGACGCTGCATACGCCGCTTACGGTAACGGAAAGGTATCGCCACAGCTATGATGTATTTCCAGATGCGGGGAGATCTCAGCCTTTTGGGAGCGGGGCAACGTGTTATTATAATTACTTGGATTTGCAAATTCGGAACGAGACACAAGAACCGTATCAGCTGACGATCCATGTTTCGGATACCCATTTAGTTGGTGAATGGCGCGCACTTAGTCCCAATCTTCATAGCTACGAAATTTATGAGAAGAGCCACAGAATTACAAGAGAATACTGGGGTGGATATGTCCGGCATAATGAAATTCACCGGAGGGTGAGGAATCGAGAAGAGCAGCTCGTAAGGGATGAATGGGTGACGGATAACCATGCGATTATGATGTATGAACCTTTGCTGACAGCTGGAGATGGCGATAATAATTGATGAAATTTTAATCGAGTATATGGTAAAAATATACACTAATGGTGTCGGCACACATAGAAAATTCTCTCTCCAGATTGTATGTTATAAACTGTGTTGTTTATATATTACATAACGAGAGGTGAATTTGGCATGAAGTTTCTTGTACTTATTCATGTGTTGTCTGCCATTATCGGTGTTGGTCCAACGTTTTTTGCCCATGTGCTGCTAAGAAAAAAACAAACGCTAGAGGAATTGCGGATGTCCTTGAGCGTCGGAAGTCGGTTAGAGATCTTTCCGAAAATCGGAGGTACGCTTGCCGTGCTAACTGGATTGTTGTTGATTTGGTTAGGCGATTATGGTTCTTTCATGCAAATTTGGCTGTTTGGTTCGCTTGTGGCTTATGTAATCATTCAAGTTCTTGCCATCGGCTTTGCAACGCCCAATCAAAAAAAACTCGGTGGCTGGGTGCTGGATCCTTCGAACCAGAAGGCGACTACACTCCCTGGTGAGCAGCTGCTGCTATGGACCAAGGCGCGTAACTATTTCTATGCGGCATCTACTGTAGGTGTCATTTTGTTCATTTTCATGATCATCAAACCAAGCTAAGTTCAAGCGCGGGGTATTACGTTTGAAGAGATCTCGCGAAGGCGATGGAATCGATTTGCAAAACAAATTAAAGATTGGTAACCAACACTCAGAGGCATGGCTCTGGGTGTTTTTTCATGTTCAAATTTGGATTGAATCGACAACCAGAGAATAATTTTACCTAAAAGTGGGAAAATATGCTGTACATGTGATTGAGGAATGGTGGTGCAAAGATGGTATCGATTCGGAGATGGTTAAAAGGAACGAATTCAAATCCAAGTAAGCAATCATCCGTTCCTCTACATCAAACGATTACAGGAGTTATTGAAAATGACCTTACTACCTTGCAAACATTTTTTACATTTGCTCCAGATCTTGTTACACGTCGGTTTCAATTAAGAACGGGGGACAATGCCGTTCTTGTCTATTTGGAAGGGCTCATTGATAAATCAGCGATCAATAATAACGTCTTATATCCGCTTATGTATGAACTCGAGTCGATTGACGATATTTGGAACTCTTCCATTACGATTGCAAAAACAGAAATGATCACCTTATGGGCAGATGGTGAAAGCGCGATTTTTGAAGGTAAAAGCGTCCTAATTATTGAGGGGCAGAAGCGTTCACTTATTTTACATACACAAGGCTGGCCTCAAAGAGCAATTAAAGAGCCGCAAATCGAATCGACACTAAAGGGATCGCATCAAGGGTTCGTCGAGACTTCAGGGCAGAATATTGCTATGATCAGGCGCTATCTTCCTAATCGCGAACTTAAAATAAAAGAATATAGCATCGGTTCTCGTGGGAATACGAAAGTGTCTATCATGTATCTCGAAGATGTAACACAACCTAATATTGTGAAGGAAATGGAAGATCGATTATCACAAATTAATGTGGATGCCATTTTGAATACGGGAGAATTAGCGGAGTATATTGAAGATCATCCAATAAGTTTGTTTCCGCAGTTAATTATGACGGAACGTCCCGATGCGGCTGCAGCCCATATTTTGCAAGGAAGAATAGTTCTCGTTGTCGACCACTCCCCCAGCGTAATCGTGGCTCCTGTAACCTTTTCGGCGTTCTTTCAAAGTGTGGATGATTACAGCAATCGTTGGCTCATAGCCACTTTCCTGCGTTTATTGCGCTTTCTAGCCTTAATTACAACAATCTCTTTATCGGCGATATATATAGCCATTGTTTCGTTTCATTATGAAGTACTTCCTTTAGCCCTGTTGATATCGATTGGGGAATCCAGAGCAAAGGTACCTTTTCCTCCAATTGTTGAAGCGTTTCTTATGGAACTGGCCCTAGAGATGTTAAGGGAAGCAGGTTTGCGTCTACCGGGCCCTATCGGACAAACGATAGGTGTTGTCGGAGGTATTGTCATTGGTCAGGCGGCCGTGCAAGCGGGAATTGTGAGTAATATTATGGTTATCATCGTTGCTATCACGGCAATTTCCTCCTTTATTATCCCTGATTATGATATGTCCTCCTCGCTGCGGTTGCTTCGTTTTCCAATGATGCTTCTGGCCGCTGTGTTCGGTATGGTGGGAATTGTAATTGGGTTGATGATTATAGGTGCACTACTTATTTCAATGGAATCGTTTGGTATCTCCTATGGAAGTCCAATTGCTCCGATCCGACTGACTGATTGGAAAGACGTATGGATTCGACTCCCGATGTGGAAAATGAAAAAGCGCCCAGTCTCGACTAATCCAACTCAACTTATAAGACAGGGTGCAAACAGAGAAGGTGAAGATCAAGTATGAAATATGCGTTTAATCAGATTTCTTTGATCCAATACATTTTAATCATATTTGAAACGCAAGTTGGGATAGGCGTCTTATCCCTTCCTCGTGATTTAGCTAAAGCTGTGGGTACGGATGGATGGATATCTATTATATTGGGTTGGATTTTGTCTACGCTAGTAAGTTTAATCATCATTCAAATTATGAATAAGAACCCTGAATCAACGGTGTTCGAACTTTTATCTCAATACTTTGGGAAGTGGGTGGGGAATGGTGTATCTGTTCTTTGGATTCTATATGCGGCATATGCAGCAAGTGTGGTTATGTTTTCAACAGTCTATCTCGTAAAGCTTTGGATAGTACCTGGAATGCGGGAATTTATCTTAATGCTCCTGCTCATTATACCCATCTATATCATCACGAAGCATGGAATTAGGGTGATCGGACTCTTTGCTGAGCTCGTTCTCCTTGTCTCCATGTGGATGCCTTTCTTGTTATTGTATGCATTAAAAGATACCCATTGGCAGTTTCTTCTTCCAATTGGTAAAGAAGGCTTGTTTCCCATTCTGTCCACTGTGAAATCAACAATTCTTTCTTTCCTCGGGTTTGAAATGGCTTTCATCCTATATCCGTTTCTAAAGGACAAGAAGTCAGCTTCCAAAGGGATTATAATTGCAAACTCTCTATCCATGATTATATTCATTATGGTAACAGTAGTCAGTTTTGTTAGATTTTCCCCAGATGAGATCAATGATTACATCTATCCTACGCTAAACTTACTGAAGCTCATTCAATTGCCATTTTTAGAGAGGTTGGAAATCATCTTTCTTTCCGTGTATTTGTTTACGCTGTTTATGACGATCATTCCCTATCTATATGCAGCTGTTCTTGGTGCAAGTCAATTAGTCGGTATGGAGGATCATCGAACTATGTTACGAGTCGTCATGTGCCTCTGGCTCATCTTACCCTTCTTTTATCTCCCTTCTGCTTCTCAAATAAATGATATGGGCAAATCGTGGGGGATAGCAGGTACTTATGTCGCTTATATGCTTCCCATTTTTCTATGGATCTACGGATTGCTGTTCCATCCTGCTAGAAAGGAACATAAGCAATGATGAAATGGAGGAGCATTCTTTTAACTGGGGTAGGCTTATTATGTTTAACGGGGTGCGGTAAGGAAGTATATATCGAGAATCAACGTTTTATGGTTGCTGAGGGGATCGATTTTGATGAAGATAAGAAATTGGTCATCTACACTGCTAGTCCTGTCTTCAGTAGAGAAGCAAAGGATAAATATAAAATCACTTCGACAACTGCGGAAACGATGCGTATTGGTAAGAAACAACTCGAGTCGCAAATAAACGGCAGTTTTGGGCCAGGCAAGTTGCAAAGTATTCTTATAGGAAAAAAACTGCTGCAGCAAACCAATGTATTACCCTACTTAGATGTCTTCTTTCGCGATCCTAAAAATGAAATTAATGCCAATATGATAGTGGTTGATGGGCCTGTAAAAGAGGTTATGTATGCAAATATGCGTGATAAAGGCCAATTGGGTATCGTGATCAAACAATTGATTGAAAGTACATATAAAGGCAGAATTTCAGTGCTGACAACCCTCCAGAAATTCCATCAGGAAATGATGGATAATGCAATAACGCCAAGTATATCGGAAATGAGAGTAGAGAAGGATGATCTTATTGTTTCAGGGACCACTCTTTTACATAAAGATGGTACCTATGCGACTTCTTTGAACAATCAAGAAAGTTCGTTATTACTATTGTTGCAGCGAAATACGAATAATCCCATACCGCTAACGTTTCATATTTCTCCTGAAATATTTCATTCGGAAGAAGAATTGTCTTATGTGAGCTTCAATATTAACAAAGTAAATGTTAACTTTAAATCAAAATTTGAAGAAAATCATCTTACTATCGATATCCTGATGAAGGTTCAGATTGATTTAATGGAACGCATGTTTACTTTAGACATGGAGAAACAGAGCAAACAGCTGGAACAAGCGGTTGAAGATGAACTAAAAAAGGAGTGCCAGGATGTCATCAAGAAAGCTCAAAAGCATGAAGTGGCTCCCTTTGGGTTTGGTATATATGTGAGAGCACATGATTATAAAAACTGGAAAAAGGTAGAGGGTAACTGGCCAAAAGCACTATCTAAAGCAACTGTAAATGTTTCACCGCATGTTACTATTAAAAGTACTGGTGTTTCCGAATAAAGCAAAACAAACGAAAAGGGGAAGATTAACCATGAACAAATATTCGTTCAATCAAATCTCCTTGATACAATATATCTTGATTATTTTTGAAACCCAAGTGGGGATTGGGCTCCTATCTCTGCCAAGCGATTTGGCTAAAAGGGCAGGTACCGACGGATGGATATCAATCATATTAGGCTGGATGGTGTCCACGCTGCTAAGCTTAGTCATCATTCGAATTATGAAGAAGAATCCCGAGCATACCATATTCGAACTTTTAACTACATACTTTGGTAAGTGGGTGGGTAAAGGCTTAACGGTAGTATGGATTCTGGTTGTCGTAGGTGGAGCAAGTAGCGTTATGTATTCAACTATTCATATCATGAAAATATGGATCGTTCAGGATTCACGAAACGTCATCTTAATGATCCTTTTTACCATCCCCATCTATATCATTACGAAGCATGGGATAAGGATGATTGGACTCTTCGCTGAGCTTGTTTTATTTATCACTTTGTGGTTACCTTTCTTATTGCTATTTGCACTCAAAGATATCCAATGGATGTACCTTTTTCCAATAGGGAAAGTTGGCGTGTATCCCATTCTGTCTGCCGTAAAATCAACCATTTATTCTTTCCTTGGATTTGAACTTGCTTTCATTCTTTATCCTTTTCTTAAGGACAAGAAAACAGCTTCCAAGGGAATTGTGATTGCCAATTCATTAACAATGATTGTGTATCTAGTAACGACAATCGTCTGTTTTATTAGATTCTCTCCGACTGAGGTCACGGATTACGTTTATCCCGTGCTTAATTTATTGAAGGTGATCCAATTGCCTTTTATAGAACGGCTGGAGATCATCTGCCTGAGCTTTTATTTGTTTATTATATTTATGACGATAATTCCGTATCTCTACGCGGCCACTCTCGGAATTAGTCAATTATTAGGCAAGCAAGATCATCGAAATGGTTTACGCATACTCCTATTCCTATGGGTCTTATCGTCATTCTTCTTTATCCCTACTTCTTCCCAAATCACTCAAATGGGCCAAGCCTGGGGGATAATAGGGATATATTGTGCTTACGTATTACCAATTTTTCTTTGGATGTATGGATGGATTTTTCATTATTTCATGAGAAAGGAAGCGAAATCATGAAGAAATTCAAACCTATTTCGTTGACATTGGTCGTTTTAATGATCGTATCAGGGTGCGGTAAAGCCGTCTATATAGAGAATCAACAGTTTGTTCTTACAGAGGCAATTGATTTTGATGAGAATAATAAGCTTGTCGTGTACACGTCAACTCCTGTTTTCACGAAAGAAGCCAAGGATCGATATAAAATCACATTCGCAAGGTCTAATACGATGCGCAAATCAAAAGGGCAAATTAACAGTAAGACCAGTGGCATCCTGGCTTACGGAAAATCGCAAAATGTTCTCATAGGAAAAAAACTGCTGCAGCAAAGAAACCCATATCCCTATTTAGATGTTCTCTTCCGTGATTCCCGCAATGAGATTAATGCGAATGTGATTGTGGTTGAAGGGACAGTTAAAGATGTGATGTATACGAACATGAGTGACAAAGGACGAATTGCCACCGTGATCAAAGATCTTGTAGAAAGCACTTATAAGAGCAGAGTCACCGTGCAAACCTCATTACAACAATTTCATCAACAAATAAAGGATAAAGGAATGACGCCTGCATTAACTGAAATGAAACCTATGAAAAATGAACTCGTCATTTCAGGTACTGTTCTTCTACATAAAGACGGTACTTACGCGACCTCTTTGAATCATCAAGAGAGTTCTCTGCTTAACTTATTGCAGGGCAATGCAAAAAATATCATTCCGTTAACGTTTCAAATTCCTCCTGAAATATTTCATACGAACAAAGAAATATCCATTGTCAGTATCAATATCAAGAAAGGAAAGCCTAAAATCAAGGCAAAATTCGAAGGTAATCATTTGACGATTGATATCGAGATGAAGGCTCAGATCGATTTGACAGAACGGTTGTTTCCTTTAGACGTAGATGAGAAGAAAAAACAATTGGAACAAGCCATTGAAATCGAGTTACAAAAAGAATGCGCGGCACTAATCAAGAAAGCTCAAAAATACCAATTAGATCCTTTTCAGTTTGGCGTTCATGTACGTGCATTCCACTATAAAGACTGGAAGAAGATAGAGGATAATTGGGGAAAAGCGTTATCTGATGCAACAGTCAATATTTCACCTAAAGTGATCATCAAAAGTATTGGAGTCCTAGAATAGTCATTGATAAATGTTAATAGGTGAAACCTATAAACGCAATAGATTTTATATCTAAAGAAGAGAGTCTCCTTATGGTACAATGAGGTCAGGATATAACGATAGGAATACTAACGAACTAGGTTTGCTAAAATAAGGAGTGAATGATTGTCATGGCTGATGTTAAAAAAATTGCGGTAATCGCTGGGGACGGTATTGGTCCAGAAGTCGTTGCAGAAGCAGAAAAAGTATTGAAACGTACGGAAGAATTATTCGGATATCAATTTGAAACAGAGCACGCGCTTTTCGGCGGTATTGCAATCGATGAGAAAGGTACACCACTTCCGGAAGAAACATTGAAAGTTTGTCAATCCGCAGATGCTGTACTTCTTGGAGCAGTTGGTGGTCCGAAATGGGACAATAATTCCAAAGAGCTTCGTCCTGAAACAGGTCTTCTAGGTATTCGTAAAGCGCTTGGATTGTTCTCTAACATCCGTCCTGCGTTCATCTTCGACTGCTTGAAAGAAGCTTCCACATTGAAACCAGAAGTTCTTGAAGGTACAGATTTGATCGTTGTTCGTGAGTTGACTGGTGGTATTTACTTCGGTGAGAAATTCCGTCGTGAAACAGCTAACGGGCAAGAAGCGGTTGACACTTGTGCATATAACGTAACTGAAATCGAGCGTATCGCGCGTCAAGCGTTTGAAATTGCGCAAACGCGTCGTAAGAAGCTTGCTTCCGTTGACAAAGCGAACGTTCTTGAAACATCCCGCCTATGGCGTGAAACGGTTAACCGTATCGCGGTTGACTACCCAGATGTTGAGCTTGAGCACGTATTGGTTGATAACTGTGCGATGCAATTGCTTCGCCGTCCGTCCAGCTTTGATGTTATCGTAACAGAGAACATGTTCGGCGACATCTTGAGCGACGAAGCAGCGATGCTTACAGGCTCCATCGGGATGCTAGCATCCGCTTCCCTTGGCGAAGGTGCATTCGGCTTGTACGAGCCGGTACACGGTTCTGCACCTGATATCGCAGGTCAAGGTATTTCCAACCCAATCGCAACAATCCTTTCCGTTGCATTGATGTTCCGTTTGACTTTCGGTTACCACGAAGCTGCGGATTCCATCGAGCGCGCTGTGAAAGAAGTCTTAGACGCTGGTCACCGCACAGGCGACATTGCAGTGGATAAGAGCACAGCGATCGGTACGCTGGCAATGGGTCAATTGATTGTTGACGCAATGCGCAAATAATTATACAAAAAAGCTCGCACTTTCGAAGCAAATCTGCTTCGGAAATGCGAGCTTTTTTATATCAGGCTGAGGTGCCGGATCAACTAACCATTCTTGAGAAGCTTATCCGCTAGGGATGGGGAGATCCGCTGGATCAAGTGCAGCAGCTTTATTTTGCCAATCAGAATCTCATAACGATCTCGCTCAAAGCTCCTTACGAATTCAAGGGCGAGCTGATCAGGCGAAATCTTCCCTTTACCCGGACCTGCGGTCATCTCCGTGCTGACGAGTGGCGGGATGATTTCGAATACCTTAACCTTCGTTGCTTCTAGTTGGTAACGCAGCGCTTTGCCTGTCAGCAAGGCAGTATAAGAAGTGATGAAGTCATTAGCTGTACAAAAAGACTTAATGCGTTCCTTGCCATCATAGGTGCTGTAATAAAGGCGAAAACAGCCTGATAAGCAAAAATATAAATAAGAAAGTGAATCGCCAGCTCGAAGCAAATGGTCACCTTTAGTCAACGTTGTGGTCGTAATTAAGCTCGAGAAACGCTTCTTTTGGTTCTCTGTGAGAGGGAGCAAACTATCCAAAAACGTATGCAAAGGAATGAATGCGTTCACAACAGTTAAGCCTCCATGGATTAAAATAATTATTATCTAATATACGATCTAATTATTGACTTTCAAGTAGGGGGATGATACCATTTTATACGGATAATATAGAATTTAGATAGATTTTGAGGAGGAATTATACCCATGGCAGAACGTTTAGTTGGTAAACAAGCTCCTGATTTTACAATGGAGACAGCTACAGGTGACGGTACAGCATTTGGTAAAGCATCTTTGTCCGATTACAAAGGAAAATGGTTAGTTCTTTTCTTCTACCCATTGGACTTCACATTCGTATGTCCGACTGAAATCACAGCACTTAGCTATGCTGCTGATCAATTCAAAGCTTTGGACACTGAAATTCTTGGTGTTTCCATCGACAGCATCCACACACACAAAGCGTGGATCAACACACCGGTTAACGATAATGGTCTTGGCAAATTGGCCTTCCCTCTTGCTGCTGACATTACGAAATCCGTAGCACGTGACTATGGCGTTCTAATCGAAGAAGAAGGTATCGCACTTCGCGGTCTATTCATCATCGATCCAGAAGGCGAATTGAAATACGAAGTTGTTAACCACAACGACGTAGGCCGCAGCGTAGAAGAAACACTTCGTGTGCTTCAAGCGCTTCAATCCGGCGGATTGTGCCCAATGAACTGGAAACCAGGCGACAAAAACTTGGTTGTTAAATAAGTTTTAACTACATAGGAGGGCCCCTCGGTTAGCATGCGAATGCGGGCGGAGGGGTCTTTCTTTCTAAGGAGATCGTGTCATGGATGTTATAACAGAAGAGTTGTTTTGGATACGTCAAGAAGGCAATGAGGCGGTAATCGGGCTTACCGAGCATGCATTAGAAAAATGGGGCATGATTCTGTACATCGAACTGCCAGAAAAAGGTGTGCAATTAACGAAGGATGCGTTCATGAGTTCCCTAGAAACAGCAGTAGAAGAGCACGATTTATTTGCTCCTGTAACAGGTGAAGTGATCGCTGTGAACATATTAATCGAGCGGGCAACTGGAATCCTTTATGAGTCGCCGTATGAGAAAGGCTGGTTATTCCGAGTCGTATTGGGTGACTGATTAATCGCCGCCCCCACCTCCATCACCACCGCCAGAATCTCCCCCACCGCTATCCCCGCTGCTATCGTGGGAATTACCGTGACTACCATGGTCACTATGCCCACCGTGGTGGTGATGATTATGGTGATGACTCTTGTGAGAAGAGGAATCCATGGAATCATAGGTGGCAAAGCCACTAGAGTCATTAGTATCACGTCGGCCTTTTGGGCGATTTTTGTTGCGAGAATTAGGAAGTATACCAATAACAAGGAACAGAATAACAGGAGCAAATACGATAAGCGTGATGATACTCCCCATGAGTATACCTCCTACAGAAGATAATTGTAACTATACCACTATCTACAAGCTATCGTACCACACAATATTCCAATAAGAATAGACAGCCCCCAATGAAAAAACCGTCCTCGAAGAGAACGGCTTGACTTGCCTTATTCGAAATATAGAATTTATATGTTTCACATGATAAGTCGGCTATATTTTTGGATAAACGCACTCGTCTGTAAGGACGACGTAGCCGTTTATTTTACGAGTTGCTTATATTTGTTGAGATATTTGACCACAGTCAGCACATAGGTCGCATGCGACCAAGTAAGTGGAGCAACAGATACCGGCTCGCCAGAGAAAGGATCCAATTGCTCAGACAACACACCACTTTCCATGGCATGTTTGACGACCCACTCGAGCGTTTTGCGCGGAGCCTCGAGGTCAGCAACCGTTTTGGCATACTCGATTTCCCATTCTGCGATCCAGAGGGTACAAATGATCCAAGGATTGCCCGGCACTTTCTCAATATCGGTGGAGCGTTGGAAGTAATAATCATGATGATAACGGGCGGAGCCGCCGACTTCGGTTTTGATCATGAGACCTTCTTTGTTAGCTAACATCGTGCTTACGACACGTGGATCATCAGCAGGCAGAACGCCAAATTCAAAGATACCGTACACGGAGCTTTCCAACGTCATATCTTTCACCCACTGGCCGTCTTCCATATACAAGCCGCGAACGAATCGTTGTTCACCTTCGTCCCACAAATGCTTCAGGATACCGGATTTAATTTTCTCCGCGGTATGCTTGTAGCGATTGCTGCGCTCCTCATCTCCAAACAAGTTGCTGAAGTTCGAAGCTGCGATTAATCCCCCGTACACAGCAGATGCCGTGAAGGTATAGATTCCGTAGCGTTCTTCCCACAGATCGTAGCTCGGCTTCGGTAGATTCAGTTCTTGATCAATGTAAGTGGACATGAATCTCGCCGCTCTGCGAATGAGATTGCGATACAAAGATTGAGCAAATTCCAAACTTCCATTTTTCTGGAAATCCTGCCACAAAGCAAATAACACAAGTGCTGTCTCATCTTCCTGAATCGGAAGCTGTACGCGACCGGAATGAATATAAGGATGCCAGCTGGATCCTACGGTACCGTCTGGATTGTATTTATGATGCAAGTAACCTTCTGGTGACAGTACATTCGCACAGAAGTTAAAGAACGGAATAATCATACCTTGGTAGCCAGCCATGGACATCGAATAAGCGATTAACGCACCATCGCGCGGCCACATGTAGCTGTAATGATCACGGTTGCTCTGCATGATGTCAGAATCATTCGCGGCAATAATAGCTCCGTTCACATCGGTTTGCGTGCGGACGAGTAACAAGCTTTGTTTGAAGAGGCGCTGCACTTCAGGTGTGAGATCGAAGTAGTCACGATCGATTTTGTTCGCCCAACGCTGCCAGTACACCGTCACACGGTCAAGCAGCTTGCCTGGGTGGCTGTCTTTAACGTATGAGTCGAGTTTCTTAACTTCTTCGAGATTCTTGCCTGCGCCCATCCAATAGTAGAGCGTTTGATTTCCGTTAGGTGGGACGAACAGTCGGAAAGAGATCGTACTATCGACCGACCCCTGTGCAATAGCATTGCCCATGAGATGGCCATCTTCCGCATCGCGCCATGTGCCTTCAGCGTTATAGAACCTTTTGACACCGGTAGAATATTGGAATATTCCTTCTGTGCCAGTACTTCCATTAAACATGAAGTAACGATCCTTTTTATAATGAAAGACGGTATTCGTAGAAGGGTAGTAAGCGGCTGTATCGCCAACCTCTGTCTCATTAATGAGCAGATCCTGGTTGAAGAACATACGTACTTCACGAACCGTATTCGTATGATTGGTAATATGAATTCGTTTCAAATAAATATCCTCACGCTGGTGAACACCGTCATTCATAAGCAGAGTAACACCGAGGCCGGGATGTGTAGCTGTCACTTCTGTGACGAGGGAATCCTCCACATACGCAAGCTTGAATTGCCACTCAGGGGCATTCAGCCATGCGAAGTCGCCATCTACCCAAACACCAACACGGCACTGATAACCGCCAATATGGTTAAGCTGGCCTACGAAAGGATAGTACAGATCCCGCATGTAGGAATGCTGATCGAGGTTAATAAGGAATTTTCCATTTCCGATGACCAGATGTCTTGGCAATACAATCACTTCCCCACTCATTTGTTTGATCGCGCATTCAGATCAGGCCAAGAGGACTGAACGATGGAGCACAAGTCTTGCAATTAGGTTACCTAATTCTGACAAAGGAATCAATGATTCTTTGAAAAAAAACTGAAAATTCTTACTGGTCACGCTTTCATTTGGTACGGATATCCAAATTACTTGATTATTTCCTTTTGATGTGGGGAATGACTGGTTGAAGCTGCCAGATTCGAAATCACTGCCTCGTAAACGTGAGTTGTTAAAGATCCAATTTTCTTCCAGTTATATTCACTGTGAACAGTACGTAAGGCAGTAGCAGCAAGCTTAGATGCATACTGCGGTTGGTCCAAAAGCTTAATGATTTGTGCAGCTAAAGCATCCCTGTCGCCTGGAGGACATGTACATCCGTTAACCCCGTGTCTGACGATCTCCGCCAGGCCTCCTGTATCTGAAACGATGAGTGGCGTTCCGCTGGCCATCGCTTCTAATGCGACTAATCCGAAGGGTTCGTAGAGGCTTGGGAAAATACAAATTTCTGCCCTTTGTAAAAGCAAGCTTTTGTCAGCCTCATCCAGAAATCCTGTGAAGCTTACCCGATCTCCAAGGCTAAGAGCGAGTTCCTCTAACGAATCGCGCTCAGGCCCCATTCCAGCGATGACGAGTTTGGCTTCTGGATATTGAACGAGTACTTGCGGCATCGCGGCCAAAAGGGTGTGTACGCCTTTTTCATGCACAAGACGGCCTAGAAAAGCAAGAACGCGCTGCGGCATCTCGCTAGGGGAAATAGCGTTAGCAAGCAGTGGATTCATCATAAATAACGCTGGATCTGGTATAAGCAAGGGAGAAACACTGTTTGGAATTACAGATATTTGGTGAATAGGAATATGAAAGAGCGCCTTCATTTCCTGCTGCATGGATAGACTGCAAACGATGAGATGATCGGCCGCTTCTGTTAATTTTCCTTCTATGGTATGAATCCGCTTTTGAAGCGGTGACTCGAGTTTTCCAAGATTACGTCCTGTTTCCGTAGCGTGAATCGTTGCTAGAAGCGGGAGGCCAACTTGATGCTTGGCGACATGTGCTGTGTAGTAAACTAGCCAGTCATGCGCATGCACCAGATCGAATACGAGGCCCTGTCGTAAAATGCCCAACATGAGATCCGTGAACGCCATATTCATTTGGAATACGCGATCTAGGAAGTGTAAGGAGTCTGTTGTAGGGATAACTTCCGCTCTATGAATATGGACCCCCTCAGAAACTTCATAAGACAGACACTCTGGAGACTGACAGGTGATGACATGAACAGAATGGCCATCGGCAGCAAGCCCTCTGGATAAATCGCAAACCGCTCTTGCCAGTCCGCCAATGACATGTGGCGGGTATTCCCAAGCGAGCATGAGAATACGTAGCTTGGACGGATGGCTCTGTTGGGTCGCCTCGTTGTTCGAGGCAACGGCAACTTCGTTTAAAAGGATTACAGTATCTACACGGGATGGGGCGCGTAGAAGAGTAGGTTCAAAGGAAGATGGCTGAAAAAGTCGATAATGAAGCTCAGGTAAGAAAGGTGTCTTTCGTTCCAAAGCATGCACCAGCGTGGCTAGCTCTTTGTCAGATCCGACATTGTCTAATGTATTCATAAGGTTATGGAACTGGGATAAATGCGTTTCGATGCGCTTCGTCGCGTAGGAGGTGACCGTATCCGCATCCAGAATAAACGTCCAGTCGCTGCTCTGCGCGAGCATCAGCTCCCGCGCCGCTTGGTTCAACGCCCGCAGCTGCAGGCTGTTGAGCGCTGCTGGATCCTGGTGCTTCTGCGCAGCCAGCACCATGCGGTCCTCCGCCGCGTGCAGCCGCGGCGTAACCCACTGGCTGCGCGGCTGCAGCCAGACCTCGGCATAGCCGCCGCGGCCCCAGCTCGACACCGGAAGCGTAGCTTCGGTGGTCGGCGCATGGGCGGCGGCGTAGCCGCCGAGCGTAGTCGTCTGCACGACTACGCTTTCATCACTGCGCGCGGCAAGGCCGCGCAGGACGGCTTCGAGCCACTGGTGGCCTTCGTACCACCAGTGCCCAAGCAGTTCGGCATCGTAAGGGCATACGATGACATAGGGCTCTTGAGGCGCAGACGCAGCCTCTGCGCCTAACGCCAGGCGCCGCTCCGCGAGGCGGCGCACCTGCGCCACCCGGCTAGCGATGAAATGCTCAGCATGCTGCTGAGCTTTCTGAGCGGCACGCGCCGGGTTGTAGGGCACTTTGGCGTCACCATCGCCGGTGACGCTGTAGTACTTGAAGCCCGTGTTGATGCGTGCGCCGTCCGGCAGCACATAGGGCTTCAAGTACGCCCACTCGGCCCCGTCTTCGCGGCCGAGGTCATGCCCGATATCGCGATAATATTCGCGATAATCGGGGTCGCCGGGGTACCCGACCTCGGCGCTCCAGACATGGGCGCCGGACTCGGGATCCCGGGCGAACGCACAGGCGCCGCCAGGCGTGCGCAGGGGCAGACCTGCGATGTCCTTGTCAGGGTCGCCGTCGCGGCGGGCTAAAGTGTGCGCATGTGTATCTACGATGAAGTAACGTAGATCTAACGCTTGCAGGTGTGGCTCAAGCGCAGGCGAATAGCCGCACTCTGGCAGCCAGATGCCTGCAGGCGCGACTCCGAAATGCCGGCGGAATTCCTGTACCGCCGACTCAAGTTGCGCACGCAGCGTACTATCGTTCTTTACCAAGGGTAAAAACGCATGTGTCGCGGCGCAGGTAATTAATTCTAAGCATCCTGTGCTGCTAAGGCTGCGGAACTTGGCAATGAGATCGCCGTGGAGCCGATCGTACAGGAGGCTGAGCCGGTGATACCGATCCGCGTACAGCTTAGCCAGCGGGCCGAAGGCTTCATCCCCCCATAGGCGAATGACTTCACGCTGTCCCAACTCGCAAAGCGAGGAGAGGTGCTTGCGAAGCCGCAGATGCATGCGGGAATCTTCTAGCATGGCAAGCAGAGGTGGAGACAATGACAAGGTAAGTCCGAATGGCACTTCATCTTCTATAAGTTTTTCCATCATGTCTATGAGAGGCAAGTACGTATCGACAACCGCTTCGAAAAACCAGCGTTCTTCTAACGTAATGTCAGATGCATGATGGCGAACATAAGGGATATGGGCATGCAAGAGCAAAGCAACATAGCCTTGTACGTTAGTGCTCAATCAGTATCGCCTCCAGATTCCATATCTACAAGGTAAGTGTTCTTCGGGACATACACCGAATAGGCCGAGAAATACGCATGTTCATCAGGCGTTACTTGCGGTAATAGAAGAGACGTTAGCTGGTAAATGAAAGGATGATCAGTTTCGACTGGATGATGATCGCTAGGCAGGCTTGTCGCTGGGATTTGAATGATATTAGAATGCAGAAGCGGAAGGAAATATCCTTGCTCATTCCGGATACCTAGTCTTGCACAATACGATTGACCGGAGGCTAACCCACTGAGAAAGCAAGAATCTCCAGGGGGAAGCATAAGCTCTGAGACCCGATCTACGGGTTGCTGCAGCTTGCTGAAGGACGTGGGAGATGGATCAACGACTTCGTGAAACCGTAGTGTAGGAGATAAAGAGCGCCAGTCCTTCTGGAAATGTTCTTTCAGTAACATCTGCTTACTGGAAGAAAGCTGCCAATAAATAAACTGGACAGATGGGGATTGTACCAGTAAATAAAGGGTATCGCGATCAAGGGCAAAGGGGCGTGCTTGAATAGAGATCAGACTCACCTTTTCTGCTTGCTTATGTTGTAAGAAGGAACAATTGTGTTAATCCTATGTTTTATTGTAGCATATGCGCCATATAAACCAAAAATCTCCACCCCATAAGAAAGGGGGGAGATTGCTTGTGTACCACTTGCGGTTGCTCATCATGATTGGCCGAGGGTAAAGGGGATCCTGTGACTTACTTGGTAGAAATGTTTTCTTCCATGTACCTACTCTCCGTAAGTCTCATGAGAGAATCATATCGATTCGCCGACGTGAAAATCAAGAGATACTCATCTTGTTTTACATTGGTGTAGGAGGCTCTGAATCCGGTATGATACTGAACTGTCATGCTGGAGGATTGATCGTCATACTGCACAAAGGCTATCTGTCTGGAAACACTCGGAATCATGTTCACGCCGCTCTCCCCTTCATCTTAAGAATTCGGAAAACACGTAATGGATCGATCATTACTATCATTATGCTTATTCAAACACATTTAGAATGATTTGGCATAAGCTAGCTCACTTATGAAAAAGGAATTTCACACATTTGTAACGAATATATTAAATTAATCCGGGTTCGACGATTAGGAGGGAATTCCCATGAGTTTTTGCTGTGGAGCCAGTATGATTGGAACAAAAGGTACTTTGAAGCACATACGTACACAAATTCACAATGTGCCCATCCTCTTCTGCCCGGTATGTCACCATATTGAGGTTCACTATCTGGTGGAGAATGAATATGAAATCCTCGCTGAATATGCCCATGGGGATGGTGCTGTTGAAGTCGATTTTATTGAATACGTAGATGGCAAAGATCATCTGTTGCACGACAACTGTGTAAATCACGAAGGCGAAGAGCCGCTCGATATCGTTCGCTGCCAAATTGACATGGCGTTAGATCTGTTAGGATTCGCCAAAACGATTGAGGATCAGGAATGGGAAGAGCAACTTATGAAGCGATTAAAAATGCTTAGCGCACGCCGCGACAAGCTGAAAAATAAAAAGACCTCTAAGAATTCTTAGAGGTGGGTGTCATCCTGAGGCGATTTACTGTATGAAATGGGAAACCTCCTGCTAATTTTCTGGATTTTGCTGTTTTCGAAGCAATTGCCAGAGAAGAGCTGGAGGTTTTCCTTATTTAACTTCCTGCAGCAGCTTTGCGAATTCCTTCTGCAAATCACGGCTGAGAGGTATCTTGACGGAGGTATGCCTCAAGTGAATGACAAATCTCCGAGAAGTGGGGAACCCGCTTTCTTTCACAAACGAAACGACATGTCGCAGATTCACTAGATAGCCCTTGAAGGGGCTGAACATATGGGGTGTGCTTTGAGCCAGAATATCCGATAAGTTCGAACTGGATTCCATTTGAGCCCCGTTCACCAGATGAATTCTGGAGAGTCGCTTGTCTTCCTTTTCCACAAAGAGTATGGCATCTTCGGAGATAGGGAGTTGTGATTTTTGATTTTTAACGGTAATCCAAGTTGCGGAGGCAGGCTGTGGTTCTTCCGAAATACGGCTTCGATCTAATTGGATTTCTGCAATCGTTTTGCGGATGGCAGCTTGAAATTTCGGCAGCATAACAGGTTTGGAGAGAAAATAGACGGAATCAAGCTCATGAAAGGCGGTCAAGATATGCTCGGTATTCGTTGTTCCACTAACCATAATGACCTTCATTTGATACCCTGATAGTCGTAAGGCTTGCACAACGCTGATGCCATCCAATTTACCTTCAAGCCCAATATCCATGAGAAGTATATCTGGCTGCAGCTTATCGTAATCCCGTAGAAATTGTTCCCCATCCGATACGATCGAAATGACCTGTAATCCACATTGCTGACAATAGTTTTCAAGTAATTGACCTACCCAGTAATTATCTTCTACGATGGCGACTGTAAAGCCATGCTTCATTTACTGATCTCACTCCAATCCTTTCTAGACAATTGCAGAAACTTTTGTCATCTTATACGCTATAACAGCCAACTTAGTCCACTTTGAATGCAAAAGTACAAATATCTTGTATACTTTTAAATGTAATTATAGAAATTGTCAAGTTGCTTATCGTATGATTTCGTCGCTTAGAAATGAGGGAAAGCGCAATTGTTCACATGGGTAAAATTGATACTAGCCATTATTCATTTTGTTCCCATGCTCTTATTCTCCTTGTTGCTATTTCGGATTCGAATAAAGCCATATTGGAAACAAATATCGCTAGCCGTACTGGTAGGCTCACTGCTCTCATTAATTAATAATTCGCCTTTAATATTGGTTTGCATCATATGTATCTTACTTATGTGTGTATGGAAATATCGGTTTGTACCTGCTTTACTCATAGCACTTTCGGGCTACATTATGCCAGTCCTAATATCTACGACTGTCATTGTTTGCATCAATATCACACAAGACGAAGCCTATAACGTGATCAAGAACGATCTTACCATTACGTATGTGACGGGTTTCTTTATTTTTTTGGGCAAATTGACATTCCTCATGACGCTATACAAGGGGAGATTAGGATTTACCTTTCTTTCGCATTATACGAGAATTCCATTCAATCGAGAAAATGTCGGGGCCTATTTATACATGATCGTTGTTATTGTTGGCATGATCTACCGTCATGCTTTAAGTGATAATGTATTCAGTGTAGTGATGCCCATTCAGCTATTGAGTATGGCAACGATTCTCTTCATCTATGTCATGCTAAGTAAAGAACTTGGCTTTCAAAGATGAGGGACATTGACTACCCAATGATTCTAAGGCGTGCCCATTATTAAAAGCGACATAATCAAGAATCGTTTGATGATACTTCTTCTGTGGTATTGCTGCGGCAATGATGAAGGGTGCATTTTCATATGTATCAAAATAAAGTTTGCCTTCTGAGGAGGCATACTTTTTTACTTTGTTCAGATTTACGAAAAGATGCATATCCATTTTCACAAAATGATGCTCTGTTAATGTTTCGATAAAGTGTGTGAAAGCCACGAGAGATTCAACTTGTTCTTCTCGCATGCCGTCTTCTGAGTAGTAAATAATCGATTGGATTCCGAATTCCACATACCAGATGGTATCCAGATTTGCTTGCGCTGGCTTCGACCACGTGGAAGTTTCTTCTAGATATCCTGCCTTTTTAAGTAAATCCGTATACGGGTATTGATAAGCTTGTGCCAACTTTCTCAAGGTCTCAGGAGAAGGTTTAATGACATCATTGGTCGTTCGATTACGACCCAGTTCCAAATCTCTAATATATGCATGAGATAGGCCGCTCTTATTAGCTGCTTTACGCAATGAAGCTTTGCCTCGTAACGTTTCAAGAAACTTACCGAAGTTATTGCTTGCTTCCATATGAAACACCTCCCTTGTCGTACCACCTCTATTCAACATTGCTCATCTGAGAGGGCATCGTGATAGAGGTTTTCTTAATATTATAAAGGATTGATAAAGCAATTGAAACCGTAAACAAGGGTTTATTTGCCAGTAGGTGCTCATTTAGAGATCTATGTTATAATGAATCAGCAAATTATTTATAAATTTCATCATACGTACCCCCCGAATTGTTATATACAAGGACGAAACTACTATACTGTGAGGTGGAAAGGTGCTACTGGTACTATTCAAAAAGTTTCTGGGAAAGAGTGAGTCCCATGGAAAAAATGAACCGCAAGCCTCTTCACTTGAGGTAACTATACATCAGATTCAAGAGGGAGACCTACGACTAAGGAATCAATTTATTTCAGATTATCAGCCCTACGTAGCCAAAGTAACGAGCAGGTTTTGCAAAAGATTTATTGATCCCGCAAGAGATGATGAATTTAGCATTGCCTTAGCGGCTTTTAATGAAGCTATTAATCAATACTCTTCGGTTATGGGAAGATCTTTTCTAGGTTTCGCAGAGACGGTTATCAGGCGAAGGCTCATTGATTTTATTCGTAAGGAGCAACGCTTCAAAGGGCAAATCCCTTATAGCTCGTTTGATCAAGAAGATGATGAAGATAACTTAATGAATCCAATTGAGGTTCATCAAGCCATCGAAGCCTATGAGAAGCAGAAGGGTTTAGAAGAAAGGCGAAGTGAAATTATTGATTTTAATCGCTGCTTAAGTGATTTTGACATTAATTTCTCGGAATTAACGGATGCCTCCCCCAAGCATGACGACTCAAGGCAGATGCTTTTCGGTATCGGCCGTACACTTGCACAGGATTCAGAGCTTATGCGCACTCTGTTGACGAAACGACAGCTGCCAATTAAAGAGCTGCTCGAGCAAGTTCAAGTATCTAGAAAAACTTTGGAACGAAATCGTAAGTACATCATTGCCATTGCACTTATTTTTAACGGTCCATACCCATATTTGCGGGATTACTTACATATTCGCGATGAAGAAAGTTGAATGAAAGGAAGAACAGCGCATGAACAAGGGGATCGTAATGGAATTAAGCGAAAGCTCCATTATTGTAATGAATTCAAAGGGGCGTTTTGATAAGTTACCAAGGGGGACGCGCAACTGTGAGTTAGGTGAAGAGATTCTCTACTCACCAGTGAAGCGTCGGTTACAAGTACCGCAAATGGCTGTCGTTTCAGCATTAGCTGCTGCAATCGTTGTATGCTTCGTTCTAGTCACAACCTTGTCAGGCGGCGTGCCTGGCAATAGCGTAGTTGCGTACGTAACTATTGATATTAATCCAAGTGTTGAAATTGGTATTGATAACAATGAGATTGTTCGTGACCTGCATGGACTCAATACAGACGGTGAGGATTTGATTCAAGCTTTAGTGTTTGAAGGTAAATCTTTAGAGGCTGTAACGTCTGATATTCTCGATAAAGCTGAGCAAGGGGCATTGGCGAAGGGCGAAGGAGATATTATTATTTCCTCAACGGTTGTAGGGGCCAAAACAACGGTCAACGACGAAGCGATTGCGACGAAGTTGAAAGCTCAAGTCAATAAACACATCGAAGACAGTCATCCGGATCAAGTGAAGAACTATGAAGTGCAAGCCTTCGCTGCCCCGCAAGAAGTAAGGCAGGAAGCGAAAGCAAGTGGTGTATCTGCAGGTAAATATGCGATTTATCTAAATGCCATTGATAATGGTGCGAAAGTATCGCTAGATGACATCAAAACGACTTCCATTCATCAACTTGCGAAGGACAACGGTGGTATTCAAACGTTCGTTAAACCGGATAAGCCGATTGATAAGTCTTCTTTGCAAAGATTACTTGCTGACGAGAAGTCCGGCAAGCTCAGTGAACGAGCTGGGCAAACTTCCGTTGCCAAATCTGGTGCAGATAATTCATCTAATAAAGATGACGACAAAAACAGTAAAAATAACAATGGCAAAGGTAACAACACAGGGAATAATACCCCGGGCAAAGTGACGAAGAAACCGACGCCGACGCCAACATCGAAGAATGACAATAACGGTAGAAATAATAATAACGATAATAATAATAACAATGGTAAGAACAACGGAAATGATAAGAACGATAACGATAATAAGGATGATCGTAAACCGACCCCAAAGCCGGATCGTAAGGATGATGACGACGATGGGAAGAAACCAACGGTAACGAAGAAACCAACGGCTACACCAAAGGCGACGCCAACACCAACTCCTAAGGCAACTTCAACACCGAGTGCAACTGCGAAGCCTACAGTGAAACCAACAATTTCAAGTAAACCTACGGTAAACCCATTCCAGCAATCGAAAGATGATAACGGGAAATTCCCAGGTGTCAATTGGGGCTGGGGAAACAATGACCGGGACGACAATGGTAATCAAAATGAGGGAAGAAGATAAAGGAAGAGCACCTGAGGCATTTGTCTCAGGTGTTTTTGCATGTAAGCGACCTAATGGACAGCATGGAAAGTAGAACTGACTTGTATTACAATATTGAAGTGAAGAAGGAAGCTCTTGCGGGAGAGCATGAGAATGTCCAAGATAATTTGAAAATGAACCAGCAAACCTGAGGGGGAATAAGGTTGAAATATTCAACATTTGGGAAGTCAGGCTATAAAGTTTCGTCACTAGGGTTTGGCGCCATGAATTTGCCTAGCGTACCCTTGGAACAAGCGAGAGAAGCGCTTAATTATGCTTTGGATCATGGCATTAATTACATAGATACTGCGGCAGCTTATAGGAACAGCGAAGAAATTATCGGGGAGTGTATCTCGCATCGAAGACAGGATTATTTCTTGGCAACGAAAACGGGAGCACGCGATTATGCTACAGCGAAAGCGGAAATTGAGCGAAGCCTGGTACGTATGAAGACCGATCATGTTGATTTACTACAAATTCACTATGTGAATAATGTAACGGAATACAAGAAAGCGATGGAAGTCGGTGGCGCCTACGAGGCAGCATTAGAGGCTCAGCGAGAGGGGAAAGTGCGATATATCGGCATTTCCGGACATCGTCCAGATCTACTTGTTAAATGGATTGCGAAAGGGCAATTCTCGCAAATATTATTTCATTTGAACTTGGCACAGCCCTTCGCCTTGGATGAGCTAATTCCCAAAGCGGCTGAGATGGATTTGATGCGAGTAGCGATGAAGCCTTTATCAGGTGGATTCATTCAACCAGTGGATCGGGCGATCCGCTATCCGTATAGCCAAGATGTGCATGTGACCATTTCAGGGATGGTCAGCGTCAAGGAAGTGCAAGAGAATTTGGAGGCGCAGCGAAAAGAAGTTGGCCCAGAGGAGCGCCGTGAACTAGAACAGCTTGCACTTGAGTTAGGTGAGCACGATTGCAGACGTTGTAATTATTGCTCTTGTCCACTGGAAATCCCGATCCCTGACGTGATGATCGCGAGTAAGTTTAGGGAGAAATTCGGTTTGCTTCCGAAAGGTGATGGATTTTTCAAGCGGCATCAGGAAAAAATAACTAGCTGTGCAGACCATGATCCTTGTAAAGTGGTCCCACTATGTGAAGCAAAGTGTCCGTACCAACTACCGATGTCATCGGTTGTGCAGAAGGCTGCTTCGTTTTATTAGGGGGAGTTAGCTACTGCTATCTGGGACTCCGGAATGATGCTGCATGACTAATGCTCCTCAGTACAGGCGATAACTGGAAAAAGTCCCTCTAATTGCGACTACATATATCGATTTAGAGGAATAGATGGATTTTATGTAGCTAATTTTATCTAGTTTGGCTTGAAAACAGCAGATATGCGGAAAATAACTGGAGTTTTTCCAGTTAAATGGATATTTCTGTGTGAAGTGAAGGAATTAGCTGGAGTTTTTCCAGTTAATTGGCGGGGGCAACCAGAATAGGAATCAAGATACGAAAAACAGGAATAACGATGAGAGCGATTAGTGGGAAGAATAAAGTAAGAGTAGAAATATAGATGAGGGTAGGGACAACTTCCTATGTTTACAAAAATAACGAACGTTACAACAGGGGTTTACACCTCGTTGCTAGATAACACAACAGGGGCAGACGCGATTCTCGTCTGCCTCACAGAAGCTGAGCTGCGCCAGGACGTCGTCCTCGGCCAGCCGCAGCTTGACCAGGCCCTTGAGCGCATGCGTGCAAAGGGCCTATTCACGGGCGCCTCAGGCGAGCTCGAGGCGCTGCCGACCCACGGGCTGCTGCCGTACGCGTACGTGCTTGTTGCGGGGCTCGGCCCCGCAACCACGCGCGATACGCTGCGTGCAGCCGCGGTCTTTGCAGCGCGCAAGATACTCGCGCTGCAGTTCGAACGCTTGGCGCTGAAGCTGCCAAGCGGTTTCGACACCCGGTCAGCTGCCTCGGCGCTGACCGAAGGGCTGCTCCTCGGTACGTACCGCATCGAGGCGTACCGCAAGAACGAGCCTGCGCGCGCGGAGCTGCGCCAGGCGGTGTTGCTCACAGAAGCGGCTGCGGATGCAGCGCTTCTGGCAAGTGCGATCGCAGCCGCAGAGGCGGTTGCGGAGGGTACGAACTATGCCCGGGATCTCACGAACCTCCCGGGCAACAAGCTTGTGCCGGCTTCCATCGCAGAGGAAGCCATCAAGCTCGCCCAGCACTATGGCTTCGCCATAGAAGTGCTGGATGAGCACGAGATCGCCGCCCGCGGGATGGGCGGCCTCATCGCGGTGGGCGCGGGCAGCGTCCACCCGCCCCGCATGATCACCCTGCGTTACACGGGTGATCCAGATAGCGCCGACGTGCTTGGCCTCGTCGGCAAGGGCGTGACCTTCGATACTGGCGGTATCTCGATGAAAAAGCCCGACGGCATGGAAGAAATGATCAGTGATATGGGCGGAGCCGCCACACTGCTCGGGGCTTTGCACGTCGTCGGTCAATTGAAACCGAAAGTGAATCTGGTTGTGGTCATTCCCGCAGCAGAGAATATGACGTCTGGAACCGCGTACCGCCCAGGGGATATCGTAACGATGCTCAGCGGTCATTCCGTGGAGGTGCTGAATACCGATGCAGAGGGTCGTATTATATTGGCAGAGGGAATCACCTACGCGAAAGCGCAAGGAGCGAACCGACTGATCGACGTAGCGACATTAACGGGTGCAATTTTAATCTCCTTTGCAGATATTGCAACAGGAGCCGTTACGAATGACGATGAATTCATAAAGCCATTTCTGCAAGCAGCAGGAGCCGCTGGTGAGAAAGTATGGCAGCTTCCGAATTATCCGGAATACCGTGCGATGCTGAAAAGTGATGTAGCGGATATCAAAAACGCGACTTCCTCCGACCGCTGGGCAGGTGCGATTACGGCTGGTCTGTTTATCGGATACTTTGCTGAGGAAACGCCATGGATCCATTTGGATACCGGTGGCACAGCTTGGCTTTGGTCGGCCAAAGGCATCGAGCCCAAAGGGGCAACCGGTGTTATGGTACGTACGTTAGCTGCCTATTTGTGCAGCGAGCAGCTCACTTAATCTTTTTCAAATGAAAAATCACCCACGTCTGAGACTTCTCCTACCTGCTTATTGCATGTAGGCCAGATCTCAAGCGTTGGGTGATTTTATGTTTTATGACTATTAGGCGCCGACCTGTTGTCCCACAGAGGCAGGTTGTTTAAAGTTGGTTTGCAGTAATTCTTGAATATCCGAAGTACGAATAATTAGACGGTTCACTTCATTGGTTGTATAAGAGAGCTGTTCAGTTCGCTGCTCAAGTTGATCTAAGGAAATGCCGATCCAATTCTTCTTACGGCGATGCTTGAATAGGTCGTATTTGAGTACAGTAAGCGTTGCCGCAAATGGATCTGGCTTTACATACACATCTTTCATATTATCTGCTAGATTGAAGAAAAGCTTGCCGCCATTCCATTTGATATAACCAGGTTCAAAAAGGATCACGAGAAAATCAGTATCACCGCTGTCCTTGTTTTCCATTGAAATGAGGCGTACAGCACCGTTCCCTTTGGGCTTAATATATTGATTCGAGCGAATATCAGGTAAAAAAGGCACGACAAGAATTGGGCAAACACTAGCGACATACAAATAAGTAGTTGACTCAAATTTCATAGAGAGTACAATGAAAATCAAAAAGAGCAACAAAGTTGCCAGCAAACCCCAATATTTAGGTTTCATAAGTTTACGATGATCCCGCCTGACATGATAGATTAGGTAGTCTCTACTATTTTAACATAAGCAACCCATAGGTTGTAAACTATTAGATCCTGCTAACCTTGCTAAACCGACAAAAGGAGATTTATGCCTATGAAATTATTCGATCCGAACGCGCGCAAACCGAAGAAAAAAATGTCCACCTACCGGAAAAGCTTACTCGTTGCGACATTTGAGGGTTTTCCTGCTGTTATTATTTTTCAACTGCTTGGCGGACCGTTCCTAACCGGTTACTTGATTTACTTAGGCGCAAGCTCGACCGAGATCGGACTTATTCTAGCGATCACAACAGTCGTCAATATCGTGCAAATTGCGATGGCTGTCGTTATGCAGAAATTCCGAAATCGGAAGCGGATGCTGATAATTTTCGGATCTACCCATCGTGTGTTATGGGCTTGTGTCGGTTTAATTCCTTTTGTCTTGCCGCAAGAGTATTGGGTGATTACCTATATGATTCTGTACACGGCTGCGCATCTAGGAAATGCGGCTGGGGGGATTGTGTGGACCTCACTGATCAGTGATGCCGTACCTGGACCGATTCGTGGACGTTATTTTGGACTGCGTAATACCATTCTGGGTGGCGTGAGCTCGCTGGCGCTATTCGTAGGTGGTCAGATTCTCGATAAGTACCCAGGTGAGCAGGGCTTCAATTATATTTTTATGATCGTAAGTGTTTGTGTGGTTCTTAACGTGATTGCTTACTTTTTGTACCCGAATCCACCTTTTGAGCCTTCAACGGCATCCAATCCAGTTGGTATGCTCCAGAAGCCATTAATGGATCGCGCGTTTCTCAAAGCGATTATTTTCCTGGCCTCCTTCCTCTTCGTGCAAGGATTGACCGTGCCTCTTTTCTCCTATGTCATGCTGAAGTTGATGAACATTTCCTACGGAACTGTTTCCTATATTACAGTGGTACATACCTTAGTCATGATGGCTAGCTATTATGTATGGGGAAATTTGAATGCACGATTCACGGCCCAAACCTTGTTATTATGGTCGTTACCGATCATTGCGTTAGCGTGTTTATTATGGGGAACTATCGCCTTCATTCCTGCTGTTGTTGTGCTGTTCTTGGTTCATATTGTGCTTGGGATTGGCTTGGGAGGCTTCAATCAAATGGTATTCGCTTTTACAATCGGGGATACTCCAAAGAGTGAGCGACCGATGTATATTGCGACGTATTCGGCGATCACAGGTTTGGCAGCTTTCTTGGGACCTGTTGCAGGTGGGAAGATTTATGCCCTCATTGTGGATCAACCTGAGTGGGTGCAGGTGTATGGCGTATCCACGGTAGTTGGCGCTATCTTGCTCATACTTGGCTTGTGGGTAGGACGTTATGTATTACGAACAGAAATAAGGAGTGGTGTTTAGCATGTCAAAAAAAAGAATTGGCCTCATCGGCTTAGGCGATATTGCACAAAAAGTATACTTACCGCTTCTTTCCGTCAATGAACGGGTGGACCTTGTTGGAATTATGAGCTCTACGGCTGCGACCGTTGAACGTATGAAAATGAAGTATAGAGTGCCCTTCGGGACGACACAATTGGATGAATTATTAGCGCTTGGGTTGGATGCTGTTTTCGTGCATAGCCCGACATCGACGCATTATGATATTGCGATGACATGTATGGCGCATGGCGTTGCGGTCTATGTAGATAAGCCGCTTTCGTATGCGTGGGCAGAGTCCGTGGAAATGGCTTCCTATGCGGAGCGCAAAGGTGTGCTTCTTGCTGCGGGCTTCAACCGTCGCTACGCACCTCTATATATCGAAGCAAAGACGTGGTTGCAGGAAGCGGGCGGATTCGATGTGGCTTCAGCCGTCAAACATCGTACCAAGCTGCAAGGACACAGTGCCAAAGAAACGCTGTATGACGATTTGATCCACATGCTGGACACGTTACTTTGGTTAGGAGAAAGCTCTTACGAAGTGATGGCCTCCCATCAACAAGTGGATGATAACGGCAAGCTGCTGCATGCCTCAGGTACGCTGGGCTTTGGTTCCGCGATAGGCTCCTACAGTATGGTCAGACTCGCTGGTGTTGATTTGGAAAAGGTGGAGCTGCACGGCAGTGGAAGATCCGTCGAGGTGACGAATTTGGAGTCAGCGGTCTTTTATGATAAAAATGCCGCTCCGCGCCTGCGCACCTTCGGCAGCTGGGACACCGTGCTAGAGCGTAGAGGCTTCGCCGGTGTCGTCCAGCATTTCTTGGACTCGCTGGATAATCCGAATGCTTGTGGCATTCGCGGGGATCGGGTGCTGGCTTCGCACGAGCTGGTGGAGAAGCTGTCTGTGTGAAGGGGAGCCGAACCGGGTTCCGGACCTTAAACTAATCTTGAAGCCCTCATCTTGTTCAGACAAGATGGCGGCTTTTTTCATTTTTCTAAATATGCAAAAAAGTCCAATGATTGATAGAATCCAAGTTTATAAGTAGCTGGAAGACGCGAGAGTTCATATAAGTTGTTTTTGTTCATGCTGCGAAAGGAAGGATTGTTCAGTGTTAGACGGTATGTAGACTACACAGATGTGGGTTATGGTTCTACCATATAGACAGAGGTGATGAAATCGCAATGCGAAATTCAATGTACGGGAGGTTACAGTACTCATCACTCAAGCCACCTCATCTCAACCACAAAAGGAGACGGAGCATGATGCATAGAAAGCACAAACTGTTAGGATGGTTTCTGCTGTTGATAGCCATTACATCTCTTAATCTCACCAAACAACCAGAAGCTTCAGCGGCTCCTGCACTACCCACGACCTATTTGCAGGATGATTTTTCGGACGGCGATTATACGACTAATCCAGTATGGACAGCAACCTCTGGAACATGGAAAGTGAATACAGACCCCACAGACGCCAGTAATAAAATGTTAAATCAGACGGACGCTGGTGAAGGGATTATTACCGCAGGAGATGCTGCATGGACGAATGCTACCGTTACTATGCGTTTCTATACAGGTGCCGGTGGAGCTTACCCGGGTATTCTGGCGCGAGTTCAGGACTATAGAAATTTTTATTATTTCCAAATGCAAACGACTACTGGCTTGGTTCTTTCCAAAAGAATCAACGGAACGGATACAACGATAAGAAGCTTCAGTTATCCGATGAACAAAAACACGTGGTATACGCTAAAAATGGTTACGGTCGGCAATTCCATTAGATGCTATATCGTTAACAATGGCGTTGATAAACTAATTTTTGATGAGACCGACACCACATTTCCAAGTGGGAAAATCGGCATTCGGAATAAATGGCAAGCCATTTATTTGGATGATGTGAAAGTAACAGACGCACCGCCTGTCAACACTTCAGGGGTTCAATCCAACACACAAACCAACTCCACGATAACCCTGAATTGGCCGCAAGTTGACGGGGCAACAAGTTACAATATTTATCGTTCAACAACGGCAAATAGCGGTTATACCTTTATATCTACTAACACAACCAACAGTTTCGTGGATACGGGGTTACTTTCAGATACCGCGTATTATTATAAAGTAGCCTTTCTCTATGGCGGACTGACGGAATCGCAATGGTCCTCCGAAATAAGTGTGCGGACTACGCCAGCACCACCAGCAGCACCTACGGGACAGACTGCAACAGCTGTAAATGCCTCGAAAATCAATTTGAGTTGGACAGCGGCAGTTAAGGCAACTGGATATCGGGTGTATCGATCTGCTGATGCGGGGAACACATTCACTCAGGTATATGATGGGACAGCATTAAACTACGTAGATACAGGTTTAAATCCTAACACAGCTTATAAGTATCAAATCAAAGCTTATAACTCGATTGGTGAATCTCCAGCAGCATCTGTAGAGGCTTCTACTTATCGCTATGATGCCCCTGGAAATTTCCAAGCAGCTTCAGTTACAGATACAACAGCTGCATTAACCTGGGATGCCCTGCAAGGAACAACCGTAACGTACCAAATAAGCAGATCCTCAAGTGCGACTGGAACGTATAGTCAGATATACAGCGGTCCGAATACGGTGTATATCGATACAGGCTTAACGCAAGGCACAGGATACTTTTATAAAATAGTTGCCGTCATAAATGGGATCTCATCAGCCTTATCCGATCCGCTTGGCGTAGGTACAGTGAGAACGGCTTTTACACCTGGTACGGTCTGGTCAGATATCAGTGGTAACCCCATTGATGCCCATGGAGCAGGTATCATGTATGATCAGAAAACGCAGAAATATTATTGGTACGGTGAATACCATAAAGGTGCATGGCCTGCAGCTGGAGTGAGAGTTTACTCTTCCACGGATCTGTATAATTGGACAGATGAAGGTATGGCACTGACGATGGTAAAATCAATGGATGATTTTACGAACGATCCTTATATTTCCTCGCTCTATGCCGGTAGAACGGATACGTTAAACATCTGGGCAGATATTCGAATGGGCCGAATTATTGAGAGACCCAAAGTTATCTACAATGATAAAACAAAAAAATATGTCATGTGGGCTCATATTGATGGAGATAAAGATCCGTATAATAACAACGCGAACTATGGCAAAGCGCAAGCTGGTTATGCCATAAGTGATTCACCTTTAGGGCCGTTTATCTACCAGAAGAGCTACCGCATGGATCAAGCACCAGCGGGGCAGATCGATTATCAGCCTGGCAACCCTGGCATGGCACGCGATATGAATTTGTTTAAAGATGATGATGGTACGGGATATCTCATCTATTCCAGTGAAGAAAACTTAACAATCTATATTTCCAAGCTGTTGGATGATTACTCTGACGTGACTGGTTGGCACACAGATGGCCATGTAGATGCTAACGGCAAACCTGTCCGCGATACTAGCTATAAGGCTGTTTACGGCTCAGATTATATAAGAGTATTTCCAGGTACTCAGCGTGAAGCTCCAGCTATTTTTAAATCGAATGGAAAATACTACATGATCACTTCCGGTGCAACTGGATGGTCTCCGAATGAGAATAAATTCAGTGTGGCAGACTCTATGTTCGGTCCATGGTCAACGCCGATGAATCCATTTGTAAGGACATCGACATCAGATCCAGACCCCATGACAGCATTTAAATCACAATCGACATTTGTGATCCCAGTTGACCCCGCGAAAGGAAAATTCATTTATGTGGGTGACGATTGGAATGGCGGACAGTTTACGACAAATGGCGGTGCCAAATATGTATGGCTGCCCATTGAATTTGGGCAAGGTACGGATATCTCGATCAGATGGTATAGCACTTGGAATAAAGATGTATTGAACAGTATGGGCAAAATGGACATTAATCTGAAATTGCCTGAAGTTGTTGCTACGGGAGCAGTACTGAATTTACCGACTCAGGTAGCAGTACTCCCAAGTGGTGCAACGGTTGCAACGACAACCGCAGTAACATGGTCAGTAAATTCACAGCCTATAACGGCGAATACATTTGCACTTCCAGGTGTGTATACCTTACAGGCTGTTCTTCCACAGTTTAATAATAAAGCGTTACGGTTTAAAATGTACGCCATTCCTGATAAGACCATCTATTTCGTAAACAGCGGTGGTTATGCGACAAGTGATTACAGCCAGCTAACCTCATATCTGCAAGATACACTTGTTAATAAGGACGTAGTTGAACAGGCGTATAACGCTGCCGATCCAGCTCCTTGGGGCTATGTAGGAACGAATTCGAATTCAGCAGGGTCAGCTAGTGGAGATATTTTCTCAACACTCCGATATCTGAATGGCGGCAATGTTAGTAATTCCCCTGCGGGTACGGACCTGACCTACAAGTTCAATGTGAAAAATGGTTCCTACACCGTGTACACAGGCTTCAACGATATATGGAATAATGCCTCTAGGAAAGCTGACTTATATATCAATGGGGTTAAAAAGAATGCGATCACTTATATTTCCAATACAGTCTATGGAAATTCTGTTGATGTGACGGATGGCACGATCACGGTTACGGTGAGAAATACAGCCTCACAGGATCCGTTGATCAACTGGCTGATGATTGTTGATCAAACACAGACACATGATCCTTTAAGGGGACTTCAGGTTGATTCGACAACATCCCATTCTGCGGAGCTTTCCTGGAACAAAGCGATCGGAGCAACCTCCTATACACTGTATAGATCAACCAGTGCAGGTGGCACCTATGCGCCTATTTATCAGGGAGGAGCAGCAAGCTTCACGGACAGTGGAGTTGATCCTGCAGTACGTTATTACTATAAGGTTACATCTACCAGCGTATCTGTCGAATCGCCAATGTCAGATTCAGTCTCGATCCTTTTAGATCAAACGAAGCCAGTTACCGAATTTGCTATGGCAGGAGTGGCTAACAGGGGCTGGTACACGTCGAATGTCGTATCGTTACATGCTGCCGATGAGTTATCTGGAGTAGCCAAGACGGAATACACACTTGGTGATTCGACGAATTGGACGGCGTATTCGGGACCGTTTACACTACCGCAAGACGGTTCTTATTCAATCCAGTACCACTCCGTGGATAAGGCAGGCAATGTGGAAGAAGTGAAACAGCAGACCGTGCATGTTGATGTAACACTGCCTAGTTATAAGTTTTTGATCAATGGCAATGAGTTAAGGGAGGGAGACTCCTTTGATGATCATCTGCCTCTAACTTTCCAAGTATCCGATAATTTATCTGGATTAGCCTCTGCACAAATCACGGTTAGTGGCTCGGTCTATGCGTTAGATCTGACACGGGGCTCAAGCGTAGTTTTCGATTTAGCGGGAAAAGTTGGAAGTAATAACGTATCTATCATGGTTGAAGATATAGCAGGGAATAAATTGCTTAAAAATGTCCAAATCCATGTGACAACCAGCATTGAAGCCATGGATCAGCTGCTTACTCGCTATAGTGCTTCTTTAAGCCAATCATTAACATCTCAGTTGAACAACGCCCTCAAGCAGGCGCAGCATAAAATGGAGATGAATCGACCGGATCAGGCTGCAAAGCATATGGAGGACTTTGTGAAGCATCTGAATAAAGCAGAAATTGGGAAAGATATGGATAACAGCGGAGTAAAAGCTATCTTTCTTGCGGATGCCAATAATTTGATTGTGAAATGGTCATCTCAGTGAAATTAGGAGTTAATCTTAGAATGAGGTCGTAACACCAAATAAAGGCTGATCCCTAAAGTAGCATTCTACTTTAGGGATCAGCCTTTTCACATATTGTCGCGTAAGTTTGATGTGCGTGTTACCCGCAGGTACAGTTCAGAACCGGCTTCCGAGCGGCCAACGCCTCATCCATCCGACTGACAACAGTTGTGTATGGGGCATTTTTAACCAACTCTGGATTCTCTTCTGCTTCTTTGGCAATGGCGATCATCGTATCGATAAAGCTATCGAGCGTTTGCTTGCTTTCCGTTTCCGTCGGCTCGATCATGATGCATTCTTCCACGCTGAGCGGGAAGTAGATCGTTGGCGGGTGGTAGCCGAAGTCGAGCAATCTTTTGGCAATATCGAGTGTACGTACGCCCAGCTTCTTCTGGCGATTCCCAGATAGCACGAATTCATGCTTACAGAAGCGGGGATGCGGTACGTCGAAATACGGCGTTAACCGAGCTAGCATATAGTTGGCGTTCAACACAGCGTATTCGGATACTTTGCGCAAGCCCTCCGGACCCAGCGTACGAATATACGTGTAGGCACGAACAAGGATGCCGAAGTTGCCGTAGTAGCCTTTGACGCGACCGATGGACTGCGGATAGTTGTAGTCGAAATAGAAGCTGTTATCTTCGCGCTTGGCTACGAGCGGCGTAGGCAGAAAAGGAATCAGCCGCTCTTTAACGCCGACAGGGCCAGCGCCTGGGCCGCCGCCACCGTGCGGTGTGCTCATGGTTTTGTGCAGGTTGAGATGGACGACATCGAAGCCCATGTCCCCTGGTCGCGTGATGCCCATAATGGCATTCGCGTTCGCGCCATCATAGTAAAGCAGTCCGCCCGCGGCATGCACGATTTCGGCGATCTCGACGATTTGTTCTTCGAACAAACCGAGTGTGTTCGGGTTCGTGAGCATGAGCGCGGCCGTATCTGAACCGACGGCACGGCGCAATTCGTCGAGATTGACGAGGCCGCGATCATCGGATTTGATCGTTACGGTTTGGAACCCAGCAACCGTTGCACTGGCTGGATTCGTGCCATGCGCCGAATCTGGACAAATGACCTTGGTACGATGCTCGCCGCGGCTTTCGTGATAAGCACGAATCATCATGAGCCCCGTCCATTCACCATGTGCGCCAGCCGCAGGCTGCAAGGTTACGCGATCCATGCCTGTGATCGCTTCGAGATCATGCTGGAGATTGTACAATAGCTCCATCGCGCCTTGTATCGATTCTTCCGGCTGATATGGGTGAATATGGGCGAAGCCGGGGAAGCGGGCGACGTCTTCGTTGATTTTGGGATTATATTTCATCGTACACGAGCCTAGCGGATAGAAACCATTATCTACGCCAAAGTTGCGACGAGAAAGCGCCGTGTAGTGGCGGATGACATCGACTTCATATACTTCGGGTAGGTCAGGTTCGAGCTGCCGCCGAAACTTGGCAGGAAGCAGTTCAGCGATATTCACGTCGGGAACATCCGATTCAGGTAAGGAATACGCGACGCGTCCAGGATGGCTCATTTCGAAAATAAGGGCTTTTTCGTTGTTCATACGAGTTCCTCCAATGCGGCTGCGAAGGCATCGATATCTTCGCGTGTTCGTTGCTCGGTGACGGCGATTAACATATGGCTGGCTAGCTCTGGATAGTCGCGGCCAAGATCGTAGCCGCCGATGAAGCCCTTGTGAAGGAGCTGACGATTCAGCTCCTCGATGTTCGTGCCGTCCGGCAGCTTGACGGCAAATTCATTGAAGTAGCTGCCTTTGAACGGCAGCTCCAGACCTGACGCGGCAAGGCGATTCGCCGCGTAATGGGCTTTGCGGACGTTGAGCGTGCCAACGTCCTGAATGCCTTGCTTGCCCATCGTGGACAAGTACACGGATGCGCAAAGCGCGAGAAGCGCCTGGTTGGAGCAGATGTTCGACGTGGCTTTCTCACGTCGTATATGCTGCTCCCGCGCTTGCAGCGTAAGCACGAAACCGCGCTTGCCATCGCGGTCCACGGTTTGGCCCACGATGCGCCCCGGCATACGGCGCATCCAGCTCTCCGCGACGGCGAAGTAGCCGCAGCTCGGCCCTCCCAGCGCAGCTGGGATGCCGAGTGGCTGGCAATCGCCGACGACGATGTCAGCGCCGAGCTTGCCCGGCGCTTCGAGCAGCCCGAGCGTGAGCGGATTCGCGCTCACGACGAGCAGTGCGCCCGCGCCGTGCGCGAGCGGCTCCACAGCCGCGATATCCTCCAAGCAGCCGAAGAAATTCGGCGATTGGAGGATGACGGCGGCAGCGTCGCTCTCGAGCTTGGACGCGAGATCGCCCAGATCGGTGACACCTTCGGGTGTAACCGCGATCTCGACGACGTCCAAGTTCAGCCCGCGGGCGGACGTGCGCAAGACAGCGCGCGCCTCTGGGTGCACCGCGCGGGACACGAGCAGACGGCTGCGCTTCGTCGCACCGCTGGCTAGCGCGCCTGCTTCGGCCAGCGCGGTTGCGCCATCGTACATCGAGGCGTTCGCAACGGCCATGCCGGTGAGCTCACAGATGTACGACTGAAATTCAAAAATCGCCTGCAATTCCCCCTGGCTAATCTCCGGTTGGTAAGGCGTGTACGCGGTATAGAACTCGGACCGCGAGATGACATGATTGATCACCACTGGAAGGTGATGATCGTAGATGCCAGCGCCAAGGAAGCTAGCGTAGCGCTGGAAATCCGCGTTGCGCCCTGCCAACTCGCGCATATATCGGAGTAATCCCTGCTCACTGAGGGCATTCCCCACTTGCAGTTCACCCTGAAACCGCACCTGCTGGGGGATATCGCTAAACATCTCTTCCATGGAGGAGATGCCGATGGTTTCCAACATTTCCTTTTGATCCTGCTCCGTAATAGGTAAATAACGATGTTTCATGTCAAAGGATGCTCCTTCCAACCCGGATTCGGGAATTATTTCTTTTTGTGAAAAGGGGTAGTAACGACTGAAGCTTTCACTTGCGCGCCTCTAATTTCTACAAAGACTTCCGTACCTAGGGCGCTATACGCGGAATCAATCAGAGCTAAGCCGACATTCGTTTTGTACGTTGGAGACTGCGTACCTGTTGTTACCTCACCAATCTGTTTACCTTCAGCGTATACGGCATAATGAGGACGCGGAATGCCGCGTTCTTGCATTTCAATGCCAACAAGTTTACGGGGCACACCATTTGTTTTTTGCTCGAGCAGGGCATCCCGCCCTATGAAATCACCTTTATCTAGTTTTACAAAAAAGGAAAGTCCCGCCTCCAAGGGCGAAATCTCCGAGGATAGCTCCTGCCCGTAAAGGGGGAGTCGCGCTTCAAAGCGAAGCGTATCTCGAGCACCCAAACCAGTCGGGATGAGCCCATGCTCCTCACCTGCTTTAAGCAGTGACCGCCATAATGTGATGGCATCCTTTTGATCGACATACAGTTCAAAGCCATCTTCACCTGTGTAACCGGTGCGGGATACCAACGTTGTTACTCCGGCAACTTTCACATCTGAGAGGAAATGGAAGGTCTTCAATGCGTGAATCGGTGCGTCGGTCAATTTAGCTAAAATGTTTAAAGCCTTCGGACCTTGCAATGCCAGCAAGGCAGTTTCATCAGAAATGTTGCGCAGCTGGACCTGACCTGTCAGGTGCTGCTGCAGCCAAGCGATATCTTTCTCAATATTGGAGGCATTGATAACGAGCATGTAATCATCGTCGCTGTACTTGTAAACGAGCAGATCATCAACCACACCGCCATTCGGGTAGCATAGGAGGCTGTACTGGCACTGGCCTTCCACCAGTTTGGACACATCATTCGTCGTAACGCGTTGTAAAAATGCGAAAGCATCCGGGCCTTGAATACGTACTTCGCCCATATGCGATACATCAAAAAGCCCCGCCTGCCCCCTGACAGCATCATGCTCCTTTTGAATGCCAGTGAACTGAACGGGCAGCTCCCAGCCGCCAAAATCAATGATTCGCGCGCCATATTCCGCGTAAATCGGGAAGAGCGGTGTTCGTTTCAGCATGCAAATAACCTCACTTTCATTCGCTTATTTACCGTTGGTTATATGTCGGAAACACAAAAAGGAGCAAAAGGTATGCAACACAAACATACCTTTTGCCCCTGTCCTTTATACCTGAGAGTTGCCTAGAACGGAAGAATCTATGCATTCCACCGTTAAGTTTCCCCTTGGGTGTCCGATTTCCCGTGTTTAACGAGTGCTCGAAGCTCTCCAGAGTCGCGTCCGATACAGGTCCTTTTGCCTGAGAGATTCACCGCTTTGGGCTTACTCCTTCGGCGCCGCCATCGTGCTCGGCAGTCTCTCCCTGTATCCTCATTCGCCAATATTTAATTAGTCTACTTAACTTCATTATGTGTCTAAATTGGTGTAGATTGTCAACAATAACTTTTGATTTAGAGGGTCAGGGGAGGTTCAGCATGGTCCTTTCACAGCTTCTCGTACAGCCGTCTTGACTTTGATGTTCACAGTAGATTAAGCTAAAAGCAAAATTTGTAAGTAAGTGAGGCGTGGACTGATGAGTAACGTACAAGCCAATTTGTTATACACCAAAGAGCACGAGTGGGTAGAGAAGCTATCGGATACGGTGGTTCGCATAGGGATTACCGATTTTGCACAAGATCAATTGGGAGATATTGTATTCGTAGAGCTTCCGAAAGTTGGCGCTTCTGTAACTGCGAATGAGAGCATTGGGAGTGTGGAATCGGTCAAAACGGTTTCGGATATTTTCTGCCCGGTATCAGGTAAAGTAACGGCTGTGAACAGCACATTGGAAGGCTCGCCAGAGCTAGTTAATAATGCGTCTTTCGGTGAAGGCTGGATGGTTGAGGTTGAAATCTCAGGACCGGAAGCATTGGAAGGCTTATTAAGCGCTGCGGAATACGGCTCCTATATCGGTAACGACTAAGTTATTTTGATTTCGATGCAAGTAGAACGGATGGAGGTTTTTCCATGCAATTTGGGCAAAAGCTGCCGCAGGATCCGAATGATCGTGTTCCTCCTGGGCAAACGCTGACACAAGGCTGGCCTGTGCTGCACTATGGGTCCGTGCCCTACTACAACGACATGAGCAAATGGGATTTGCGTTTGTTCGGTTTGGTGGAAGAAGAGTTCAGCATTTCGTACAAGGATTTCATGGCGCTGCCGCGCAAGGAATTTGCTAACGATATACATTGTGTCACGACATGGTCCAAGCTGGACAATATATGGGAAGGCATTGCCGTCTCAGAGCTCATGAGCAAGGTGAAGTTGAAATCAGAAGCAACTCATGTTATGTTGCACGCGGAACATGGGTGGACGACAAATCTTCCACTGGAAGATTTCCTGTTGGAGACGTCTTTTCTAGGCATCCGACATAATGGTGTGCTGCTAACACCTGACCATGGAGCACCTGTACGTATGGTGGTTCCGCATCTTTATTTCTGGAAAAGCGCCAAATGGCTGCGAGGCATCGAGTTCATGGCGAAGGATAAGCCAGGCTTCTGGGAACGGAATGGCTATCATATGTATGGAAATCCGTGGAAAGAGGAACGCTACGATTTTGATTAACGGTTCAAAAACTTAAGTGGCATTTAATAATTATTTGCGGGTATGAATAGAGTATGTTAGAGTAAATATAACCAAAGAGACGGATTCGCGGTCCGTCTCCTGCACAACACTTGGATGGAGACACTCCGAGTGACATACCGGAAATGAATAACCCCTACCCTATGGCGCTAACCTGAGTGGGGTTATTTTCTTTTCACATAGGTTAAAAGTGCGAGAATAAACATCCCGAACAGCATTAACTCATGAAATGAAAATGACATAGGCATTACCTCCTTTCTGGAGGATGCCGACCACCCAAGTTCAGTTGTACGAGAGATATTATACCATTTGAAGCCTATCATCGATAGGCTTCTTTACATTTTTAGGAAAAATCAAGAAGTTTCATAGGAAGTAGTTCCGCTCTCCAATTTGGCCTTTTCCCTGTATGCTGTTGGTGAAAGACCAATGGTCCGTTTAAACATGCGTGAAAACATGAGGGGGTCTTGGTAGCCCACGGATTGGGCAATTTCGGCGATGCCGAGAAGCTGCCTTCGGAGAAGACGGCAAGCTTTTCTCATTCGAACATCGGTCAAATATCGGTAGGGTGACATGGACAGGCGCTGCTGGAAGAGACGGCACAAGTATTTGGTGTCTAGTCCTACATGCTCAGCGATCTCGTTTAGACCGATGCGATCGGCATAGCGGGTGTTCATATAGGAAACCGCATTGCGTACGTGGTGTCCGACATCAGCTCTAAGGGGAGGTGCATCGTCCGGTATGGCCAGCGTACCGAATATCTGATACAACAGAGCGGTCAGAAATAGCTCCTTCGCTGGTTCATTACGCAGGCTCATTAAATTACCAAAAAGAGATTCAATGGACAGTAACGAGTCAGCAGTTCGAACAGGTGACAGGACAGAAAATCCGGCCAGTTCGACCAGACGGGGGGCTAACGTCCCGACAAAGCCGAACCACGAGTAGTGCCAGGGCTCATCCGGATCAGCACGATACGAGTGGACGGTGTCCGGCATAACGAGGAACAGTTCACCAGGGCTAAGCGTTTCCGTTCGGCCTCCTGTGGAGTAAGTGCCGTATCCGATGTGAATGTAATGAAGGATGTACATATCTCTTACGCTAGGCCCGAATGACATGTCAGGCAGGCAATTTTCTGTGCCGACCTCGAGCACTGCCAGATCGGTTAATCCGATCGGTTCCGTATAAATAAATTCCATGCCTGCTTTCGCCTCTTCCTCAAGTAGAGAAGATATGCCATAAGATGGGGAACTCTGGCTATTTTGATTATAAAGGATGAACACTACAATTTACAGTAGGAGGGATAGACAAATGGAGTATACTACATTCGGCCGCACCGGTCTTCGTGTATCGAAACTCGGGCTAGGCGGCGCACCCCTTGGAGGGGTTTTTGGACCTGCGGATGAACGCGACGTCGAGAAGATGATCCATGAGGCGTTGGATAGCGGCATCAATTTTATCGACACGGCACCGAGCTACGGCAGAGGTGAGTCGGAACGCCGAATCGGCAAGGCGCTGAACGGCGGCAGAAGAAACGAGGTCGTGTTGGCATCGAAGGCAGTAGGTCCGGGAGAATCGTTCGATTATGCGACAACGATTCGCTCAGTTGAGCATAGTTTGGTACGGCTTCAAACGGATTGGATTGATCTACTACAAATTCACGATGTGGAGCAGGTTCCATATGAAACGATTGTGAACGAGACACTTCCAGCCCTAGAGAAGCTGCGGGAAGATGGAAAAATCCGGTATATCGGCGTTTCAACAAGGATATTATCACTTCTGGAGCGTTATGTCCGGCTAAATCGCTTTGACAGCATCCAGTTTTATACGAGATATATGCTGATTGATCATACGGCGAAGGACGAACTGCTCCCGCTCGCAGCAGAGCAGAAAATCGGTGTTATCAACGGCAGCGTGCTCGGACTCGGCTTGCTTGCCGATACGCCGGCACCATTTTTGAGGCCTAACCTCATCGATGAGGCAGCAAAGCGGATGGAACAGCTCGCGTTTTTACGCAAAACAGCGCCGCACGGTCTCGTCGAGCCAGCTATGCGTTTTAGTCTGTCGAATCCGGGCATTCATGTTACCTTGACGGGAGCCGCCACACCGGATGTGCTGCGCACGAACTTGGCATTTTGTGATGGGCATGGACTGGATCCAGATGAGCTGCAACAGGTATATGCTTTATTTCAGGGCAAATGTTTATTTCCGGCTGAGAAGGAGGAATAGAAATGAATACACAAGAGAGCATGTTGCCAAGGATTGTAGCGGAGGAGCGAATGGTTGCACCAGAGTGGGCGCTGCAGGAACAGTGGTTATTTGCTACGCTGAATCAGGCGGCAAAGGAGTTTGTAGAGCGCTACACACAACCGGATGGAAGCTTGATTTGGCAGAAGGAATGGCCGGGTATGGACGGCTCGGATGATCCCTATGAAGGGTTCATGAATCTAGCACTGCTTTACGTGTTAGGGGGCAGTCGTGAACTCCATGAAGTATCGCGAAAGATTTGGGAAGGGATTACTTGGCAATGGACCGAGTATGGGCAAATTCACCGAGAATTTGATGCTTACTATGATTGGATGCATCATGGCGAAGGTTATTTGTTTCTCTACTTTCTCGGACTTGCTGGTCCCGTTACACGCAAGGACAAGCAGAGAGCAGTTCGTTTTGCCAGCATGTATATGGGAGACGATCCGGATGCTCCGAATTACGATAAAGAGCATAAGCTTATCCGATCACCATTGAACGGAAGTAAAGGTCCGCGGTTTACGGTGTCGGAAGAGGATTGGGTCACGCATCGCAGCATTCTCGACGATTATCCTGCACCGTATGAAGATATTCCAGGTGTTGATTTTGCGAGCGGCAAATGCCCTTGGTCTAACGATGACGTATATCAGAAGCTGATTGCGATGATGAATGAGCGAATGAACCGGGGCGATGTCCCGCTGAATTTGAATGCAACCGGATTGGTTGCGCATGCATTCATGCATAATGGCGACGCCGTCTATCGCGATTGGGTGGTCGATTATCTCGCAGCATGGGAAAAGCGTACTGGTAATAATGGAGGCATTATTCCCGACAATGTCGGTCTGTCCGATGTAATCGGCGAGTACAATGACGGCAAATGGTGGGGAGGCTACTACGGCTGGAGATGGCCGCACGGCTTTATGACCATCATCGAGCCGCTGACGAACGCGTGTATGAACGCCGTTTTACTGACGGGAGACATGAACCAACTTGAGCTTGCCCGTTCTCAGCTGGATGCCAACTGGGCGCTGCGGCGGGAAGAGAATGGCCAGATACTCGTACCGAATAAGCACGGGGATAATGGCTGGTATGATTGGCGAAAGGCACTGCCGAAGTATCCGGTCTATTTGTGGACGATGTCCATGGCCGACGAGGATTTAGAGCGGCTAGAGCGGATTCCGAAGGATCATGACTGGAATGAAATAACTGTGCCTGTCGTATCGGGAAGGGACAGCCGGACAGGAAGGGAAACGAAGCACTATATCGGCAATACAGAACCTTGGTTCCAGTACATTCGAGGGCTAAACCCAGATTATCCGAAGCGGATATTGGACGCCAATATGGAGCTGGTCGGTCGACAACTCGAGCGAATGCGCTCGGATCAAGGCGACCCGCACGGGTGGAAAAGCGGCTTTGCAGACGGTGACTTTTCTAACATTCATATCTGGCAGGAAATGTGCCCGATTTATTTCGAGTCGCTTGTACAGCTGACACTGGGAGGACCGATGCATATCTCGCACGGTGGTCTGCAGCATGCTAGAGTGCGCTACTTTGATTCGCAGGAGAAACGGCCAGGTCTTCCACATGGCGTATCAGCCTTAGTGGAATCGCTTACAACAGACAGCGTGACGTTGCAGTTATGCAACACCAGCTTATTTGACGAGCGAGAGGTCGTCATTCAGGCAGGGGGCTTTGGTGAGCACGAATTCACCGATGCCCAGCGAATTGACGCAGATGGGCACCCGCGAGGCTCGCTAGATGGGCTCAAAGGAAAATGGCTTGCAGTTCATCTGAAGCAAGGCTCTGGCATTAGGCTGAAGCTTGGCATGAAGCGATACGTTAATCCGCCGAGCTATGAGATGCCGTGGCCGAACCCCTATGCTGCTGATCTACTGGCAGGGCGTAAGGGAGAGGAAGGCGAAGCACCGTGTATATAGATAGCCATGTTCATTTTTGGAAGCCATCGCGTGGTGATTACGGTTGGTTGAAGCCCGAAAATGAGCTGCTCTATAAGGACTACTTGCCAGAGCAGCTGCTTCCGGAGCTGGGCGTTTTCGGTGTTAAGGGGCTTGTAGCCATACAGGCCGCCGTTAGTTCTGAGGAAGCGGCGTTTCTGTTGGAGCTGGCGCAGACCTGCCCGATTATATCCGGTGTGGGAGGAGGACTCGATCCGTTCGCGGATCTTTTTCACGAAGAGCTCGAGTCCTTGAAGGCCAACCCGCGCTTTACCGGCATTCGATTAAGTGGCAGCGCATTTCGCTCTGAACGGTCCGAGGCCGACCGGAACAAGCTGCGGTCGGCGCTCGCTGCGCTGCTGGAGGCTGATCTCACGCTGGATCTGCTCGTACAGCCTGATGACCTTTCAGATGTAGCGTCGTATTTAGAGGAGCTGCCGCTGTTAAAGGCGGTCGTCAACCATCTGGGCTGTCCGAATCTTCGGAAGCAGCGAAAGGAAACGTGGCAAACAGGCATGGAACGGCTAACCCAGCTTCCCTGCGTGGCGGTTAAATTGTCCGGTATGATCACGATGGCAGGCGGATTTCATCCTGAAAGGCTGCGGCCTTATATCGATCATTTGCTTCAGCTGTTTGGCAGCGACCGGCTATTATTCGGCAGTGATTGGCCGGTCGCCTTGCAGGCAGGTGGTTATATGGATGTTATCAATTTGTTCGAGGCAGTGCTTCCTGATACTCTTGCAGAGGAGGAGAAGGGAATGATTCGCGCGGGCAACGCCAACCGATTCTACCCGATACTGACATGATGAGAAGGATGTATAGGTCGCAGGTGAAGGAAGGCTGCGAAGTGGGCTTCGCGCTCTCGTTAGCCCAAGAAGCCGCAAGCTGGCAGCGCCAACTTCGGGGGCAGGGTGTAGTGAACTGCTCGATTTTCACGAAGGGGAGCGGTGTATTTCTCTATTTTGAAACGACGAGTGAACGCTGCGAATGGGAATGGCCTACAACGTGTCTGCAGCTGCTGGAGACATGGCCGGGCGGTTTTGGAGGCGTGCAGCGGTATGCCGTTCCGATGCTCGATATATACCACGATGGTGAGCCGGAAATAAGGGGAGATCGATTACAATCCGGCCGTGAGCGAGTCGGTATGCTTGCGAGATTGAAACCGTCGAAGTACAGCAGCTATATCTTCTATCATTACGCTATGCAGGAGGAGAAACCGAGCTGCTTTAATCCGACTTATATCATTGGAGCGCATGAGGAACTGATCTTCTCCTATCATGAGCGTCCGGCGCCCGCGTTCGAACACGGGGCGACGCGAATGAAATGGCCTGCACCGATTACGCCAGAGAACTGGCACACGATCATGGAGCCGCATTTTATCCCCTGGTCGGAGAGTGAGCTAGGGCCAGTCTTGTGGGAAAAGTTGGACACCATCTTGTCATTTTAATAACTGAACATATAGCGCATAAACATTCCTTCCAGAAGGGAACGTAGATGCGCTACGGCAAGTATCGGGGTGCAAGGGGGCGTGCTCCCTGCATTCTTTATGGCTTGAAGTGACACACTAACGTTTACATTCCTTGACACGAAGGCAAATTGGGTTTGGCGCCGCGCTATAACTAAAATCCAGCCGTTAAACAAGTAATAACAGGATTGGCGGATGCGCATCACGTTATTTTGATGGTTAATGCCTCGAAAACTATAGCCTTCTTTATAATAAATACGAAGAAACGGCAGCCATTTTTTTCTCAACTATCGGGCATAGAAAAACACCCCATAGCAGACTTCGGTTGAACCAGAATGGTTATCCGATATCTCGACTACAGGGTGATTTTAATAAGTGGGAAAATCTGTTATTCTTGTGCGTTGGATTCGTCTCGTTTCTCTGCGATAAATCCATTGATGCTCTCTTTGCGGCGAGCATTTTTGGATTCGATGCTCTCTTTGTCTACAGCAGAAATTTCATCCGCATGTTCATCCAAGTATTCCTCAGCTTCGTTTAGATTTGCCATTGTATTATCGATGGCATTCTGAATACGGGCTGGATTATCTTCGCGATTGTCTGGCTTAGCCATTGTAGTTCCCTCCCTTTGTTGCGATAGATTAACATCCTGTTATACAATTCCAAATGATCAATCAAATTATTCATTCAAACAAAAAAACGGCAACCCCGTCCCTTTAAGACGAAAGCGTTTAAATAGAAATATAACCGATAAAACGCCAAAATCTGGTTAGCGACCGACTGAAGGCCAGACGAACTTGAAACAGTAGAACAGAGGATTGTCCTTGGGATTTTAACGTGAGTAACATACCATGAATACATCCTTTCAAACGTACAAATAATGTAACTAGTACGTGAAGGGAGGACAAAAAATGAACATTCAACGCGCTCAAGAGATTGCAGTTTCACCAGCCATGGTTGATGTTACTTATAATGGGACGCCAATCTACATCCAACATGTCGACGAAAAGAATGATACAGCCAGAATTTATCCTTTGGATCAACCTGAAAACGAGCAAAGCGTACCTTTAAGCAGTTTAGTCGAGAGCTCCCAAATGTTAGATATTGCAGACATTAAAATGATATGCCCATCACCTAAATGATAAGAAATATGTTAATCATGAATCAATGAGTGATTTCCATAATATTCCATGAGATGTTATGGATCAGATTATCCAGAAAATAATGAAAGTGAATCTAGGGATATTGATAAGCATGTGTTAGGCTTATGTGCTCCCACTAAATACTTGAAATATTAAGAGCCGCGTAACTCACTTGAGAAACGCGGCTTTAGTCTTATTTTCGTAAAAAAGCTTAGAGAGAGCGCTAATCCGATAAGCAGTAGACTGACCGTAACTTGCTAAACGAACGGGCAGTTTAGCACAACATAATAGTAAAAATGTGGTAATATACTATACATCGAAACTATTTTATAGCGGACATACCTACTGTAAAGGATGAGATACTTAGTGCAGTATTCTGAAGTTATCTTTCGATTGCATAAGCGGACTGATACAGAGAAAATTGTAACTTTGATTAACCGCGATCCTTTTCACTTATTGAATGGTACCTCCGTTGGAGAGTTTGAGCTATCCTTGGATGAGCCAGGGAGAAGAACCTGAGAAAATACTTTTGTTATTGAGACTAATCAGACTATCATTGGCTTTTTTTCATTAAGCTTCTTAGAAAAGGATATGTACATAGTAGTCGACTGTTTTGGTACAGTAGATTTCGTTCGGAGAAAGATTTCGGAGTTTTGGAAGTTCGTCTAGCTGTAGATATCAAAAATGAAGCTGCTAAGTCGTTATATAAAAAATTAGGTTTTATCCATGAATCTAAACGAACCAATCTCGTTATCACACTATAAACAGGGAGCAGATTGCGTGGCAGCTGCTCCCTGTTTTCATTCAAGTAACGGGCAAGATAGTTCGAGAAGTTGTTGCGCAAAAAATCTTTTATACTAATTTTATCTAAGGGGGTATATGTATGCATGCTAAAATGTTGCAAGTACAAAACGTCAGGAAACCTGAAATAAGTGAAAACATTGCAATTGATGCAGAAGCGATGGGTTTCAAGATGTCCTGTGATTTAGAGACAGCTTCTTTACTACGAACGTTAGCAGGTTCGTGTAAAAATGGGATGCTATTAGAATTGGGTACTGGTGCGGGGATATCGACAAGTTGGATATTAGATGGAATGGATAGAGAATCATCTTTATTGACTGTTGAACTGGATGAAACTATCCAAAATATAGCCAAGAAACATTTAAGCTTTGATAATAGGGTTCAGTTTTACAACATGGATGGAGAAGAATTTATAAAACAAATAGCAAATCAAAAGTTTGATTTTATTTTTGCTGATACTTGGCCTGGGAAATTTTATGTACTAGATGAAGCTTTAGTCTTACTAAAGCCTGGAGGTCTATATATCATTGATGATTTATTACCGATTCCGTCCTGGCCTGATGAACATGCAACAAAGGTAGAGGAATTGATTGGTTATTTGGACAGTAGAGAAGATTTAATAATAACAAAGTTAAATTGGTCCACTGGATTAATCATCGCAACAAAGAAGTGAATAATGATATTAAACAGTGAACAATTTTCATAATCAAATGCCAACAGCGGCAGCTTTTCGTTTCGCTAACGGATAACAATAGTGGAAAACGAGCTTTTATTGACTCTTGTGGATGATATAAAATGAAAATAGTTCAACCTAAAGGCGGGGAATTCATGCGGTACCAATGGCGAGTAACGAAATACAATCCTGATTATCGTGACGAAAAGGGAAACTATCAAAAAACCAATGAATGGACTTCATACAGTGATATAGGCAAAACTGTAACAAAGGAAGAGTATGAAACAGTAGCAAATGCATATGTGAATAGTGTTATCTCGCTAATGAATAAGCTGGAAGTTAAACATCTTAGAGTAACGAATCTCGAGGGAGAATCGCCACTGAAGGAAGGACAAATTATCTATATCTCTGATTTGAATACAGTTATTCAGGCTGTTCTTCGAGACGAGTATTGGTGCAAGCTGGAATCTAATGATATTTTTGTACACTTTGGGTTCGATTTTTATATGTATCTTGGATCCAATGACGATAGTTCGGAAGTACTTCACGAAATAAAATTGTCTGGGCTGTATGTGGAACTTTATGAATCACCATATTTATTTCCTAGTTAACATTGAAAAAGAGGTCAAGTATATAAGGTAACAATTTCCGAAATAGACGGCATTTACATAAGAAAGTACGTGCGATATGATAATTTTGCATATTTATCCAATCATAGAGTTGGGGTTATATTGAGTGAGCCTTATTTGGGGAGGTCGTCGGCATGGAGAAGAATACTGTTTATGGGAAAAGCATTATAGGCGGTAGTGAGGTTGGTATCATCTCGGTCGACGACATGGATACGAGTGTTGTTCATGAAACAAACAGCTTGTTTTGGGATACAAAAGGAAATGATGTTTTAGGAGCAACCTCACTTCCTCTTTATGGAGCATTTGTTTCAGAAGAAAAATGCCAGCTTTTTGGCGATGTCTCAGGAAAAAAGATACTGGAAATAGGCTGTGGAAGCGGTCAATCTTTGCAATATCTGGGGGAACGCAAAGCATCTGAACTATGGGGTATGGATATATCAGAGAACCAACTCGAAAAGACAAAGCAACATCTGACGGAGTTCGGTCTTTCAGCAAAATTAATCTGTTCTCCTATGGAAGAAGAATGTGGCATACCAGAGGATTATTTTGACTTTGTTTATTCGGTTTATGCAATAGGCTGGACAACTGACCTTGAGGGTACTTTTCGCCGGATTGCTTCTTACCTAAAAAAAGACGGCGTATTTATTTTCAGCTGGTCTCACCCAATACACAAATGTGTTGCTGCGCAAGATAATATGCTTGTTTTCAAAAAAACTTATTTCGATGAATCTTGGTATTCGCTATCTCTTGGAGGAAGTACGCTAACATTATCGGACCGTAAACTATCAACCTATGTAAATGCGTTAGCAAAAGCGGGATTTGTCATTGAGCAAATGATTGAGGAATCTGATGATGAAATTATGCAATCGGGGGCTAACAGCGCTTTCGCAAAAAAAGCAGAGATGCTTCCTGTGACTTTTGTATTCAAGGCAAGAAAACTATAGAAAGACGATATTTGAGGAGCTTGCTTCGCGGCAGCTCCTCTTTTTTGTTTATTAAAGTAACGGGCAGGTTAGTGGAATAAGAAATGGATAAATAAAATAAAGAAAACTCGCCAACACTGCGGCGAGTTTTGCTTTGTTATATGCCAAGGCGAAGTCAAAACAACTGTCATTTTGATTTATGATTTCGGAAAAAGCACCAACACAATGGTAGTATCTATTTCATAAGTATAGTTAATCAATTGTGTCTTTCATGGCCATGTACATATTTTCCACATGTTCGTCGACTTCATCTCGTGACATGCGTAAGCGATTCACAGAAGTACCATATCCAATTTCCTTTTTACCTTCTTCTAATCCTTTGAAAATTCCATCTGCGAAGGCATCTAATGGTTCAGCATGCGTATGCAACCCCGCCCCACCTAAATCTGTATTCACTGCCGGAGGAGCAACTTCAATTACTTCTACAGACGTATTCGAGAGTTGGTGTCTTAGACTCACTGTAAATGAATGAAGTGCCGCTTTTGTTGCTGAATAAATCGGAGCAATCGCAAACGGTGTAAAAGCTAGCCCAGATGTCACGTTAATGATAGTCGCCTCTTCTTTTGTTGCAAAAAATGGAGCGGACAGCATTGAGAGATGGAAAGGTGCTTCAATGTTGGTTGTGATTTCTTTATTGAAATAACTCCAATTGTTCTTCGGATCCGCTTTTAACACATTAAAGCGTTGTTGGATCCCTGCATTGTTAACTAACACATTCACTTCTGGATAGTTAGCGATTACCCAGTCAAACAATGCTACACGCTCAGATTCAATATCCAAATTACATACACGAGTAATAAGGCTTGGGAATTTTTCTTTCGCATTTTGAAGTACATGTTCACGTCGTCCACAAATAATAACTTTATTTCCAGCTTTTATAAAGCGCTCAGCAAAAGCTAATCCTATTCCAGCACTTCCGCCTGTAATAAGTATTGTATTTCCTGAAAGTTTCATTATAGTTCCTCTTCTCATCATTTTCTTAACTTAATAAAAACAAATTTATTATGCCTTTTCTGAATTTGTATTAAAACCAGCGATAAGCAAACCGTCAAAGTCTTTTTCACTCTTTTCTTTCCTGAGTACGATAGTGTAACGTGTAATTTTTACATCAATTCCTTTTAAGGATTCTGTCATCAACAAAATCTCAGCTAGCACAGCTTGCTTGTGATTCTTCATCATTTCAAGTCGGAGTTCAATCGTGTTATCTCCTTCAACTATCCAATCAATATATTGCTTGATATCACTTATTGGCATGTGCGTGTTTTTTAAACAAATAACGGTTTCAAGGAGCGCCATTTGATCTTCTGAAAATAACCGCCTACCAGCATTATCACGCTCGATTAGTGGTAGTAATCCTTTTTTTTCATAATAACGTAACGTGGATTCTGGAATATTGAATTTGTCTGAAGCTTCGCTAATTAAACAATACTTCATCTGGAGGCCTCCAAATTTTATCTTTCATTGTCGACAAGAATATGATACGACTTAAACCATAGTTTAAGTCAACAAAAAATATTTTGGTTTTTGTAGAAGGAATAAACTAATTAGAACCCACTGGTGAAGAAAAATCTAAATGAAACTAAACTAAGGGGTAACGATAGCACAATAAACAGGGAGCAGATTGCCGCGCGGCAGCTGCTCCCTGTTTTCATTAAAGTAACGGGCAGGATAGCGGAACTTTCCATGATTTGGAAACGTAATAAGACTATAAGACCAAAGGAGGAGCCTTTTATGAAAAAGATATACTGCCATATCATCCTTTTTATATCTATATTGTTTTTGAATAGTGGGTGTAGTGACCAAAACAAAAACCCATTGATAACAATTGAATATTTAAAAGACAATGCAAAAATTGGAATGACTGAAAATGAAATTAAAAATAAGTTTGGACAAGAGGCATTTAGAGGTTACGGGGATGGAAGTGATGTATGGATATTTGATAAAACAAAGGAAAGCTTTAAATATACACCTGATATTCAGCGTGTAGCACATGGTGAAATTAAGAATGGGAACTTACAATATCAACTCTATATCAATGTGATTAAGAACAAAACAATTATGTTCTCTTATTTTTATAAAGGGGATAATGGTGAAATTTGGCAAATTGTTATAACCCCCGACGGAATACAAAAGGAAACACAAGTGAGTCATAGTAATTAGGAGCAGCCTAAGTAGGTGTCATTATCAGATTTTTCTTCTATATATAGAAGTTTGGTTTAGATACATTAAATACATTACGGAGAACTGTATCATGAATAAGACAGGTCACGTTATTAAGCTAACGGGTAACGTTAGTTAGTTGAATGCCAAAAGTGCTCTCGCCTGGTAGCCAATCGTTACGAATGGGCAGGATAAGCAGTTTTACTTCAAAGGATTTTTATGGAAAATACCGAATAAGATTAACAAGATGTTGACAGTGTAGTTATTCATGAATCAAGTGGGATTGGAGAGGGTATTTTTGCAGGAAGCAATAGCGATTGATTTGGTTGAAGTGGCGCCTTTCAAGACATTGGCAGTAAGAACGGGAATGACACCAGACAAGAGCGGGACGCGGGTGGCCTGGAGCAAGCTTACCGCGCAGGTCCCACTTGATGATACGCGACTTACGGACTGGCCTTCAGCGTATGTGTTCATTCCACAGGAGCAATGGAGCAAAAAAGTCGATACGCTTTGGGTCGGATTGGCGGTTCGTGAGTTTGGGGATGTACCGGATGGCATCGAGACTTTGGAGGTAAGCGGAGGGCTTTGTGTGAGCGCCCGAGTCTACGGGAATGAGGCCCATATGTGGCGAGTATATGAAGCGATATTTGCGTGGCTCGAGCAGTCGCCTGATTATGAGATTGATCGGCGTCATGGCGTACTCGGGATGGAGACAGTTCCGCTTGAACCGTTGAACGCTCTCACAATCCCTTATTCTGAAATCGAAACATTTAACTTTAAAATGCTATACCCTATTCGTAAGAAGTCGTCGTAGATTTGTACGAAGAACTTCTGTTCAGTAAATCCATGTTATCTACAAAGAAAGGGCCATCCTGCAAAGGATGGCTTTAAAACTTGCCGTTACAGACAGTGCGGAAAACCTTATGACAGTAAACCTCTACGCTAACGGGCAGGATACTTGAGTAAATGCTATGCTATCTACAAAAGGAATTGGAAGAAAAAAGTAAATGTAATCGGGGTGTCTTAGTGGTATTAGCATTAATTGGAAGTGTTACATTTTTAGCGATTGCTATTTTGTACATATTGTTAGCTATGGGTTTACCTTACGGAGAGTTTGCAATGGGCGGTAAGTACAAAGTAATGCCAAAACAAATGAGAGTTGCATGTGCAATTTCGGTATTAATTCAGTTGGTTGCAATTATCTTTTTACTTCAAGCAGGGAATGTAATCTCGATAGATGCTTTAACAACCATTGCGATAGGAGTATGTTATTTTTTTTCATTTTATTTAATAGTAAATACCATAATAAATGCTTTGTCCAAAAGTAAAAAGGAAAAGTTTGTTATGACACCATTATCTTTTCTCACTGCAATTTGTTTCCTAATAACAGCGATGAATGGATAGATAACGGATAAACTATCTTCTGTTTGATTGGTCAGGCAGTTGCATTGAAGGAAAATAGTGGCAGCCCTTTGCTGCACTAACGGGCAGGATAGTTTAATCGTTTTCCCGAATATAGATTCAATATGAATTATTATTTTTGGGTGGGATTATGGCAAACTCGATTTTTTATTGTTAAAGAAAGTAATATAGTAATTGAAGAAGAACATGAGGAAGAAATGTTACTTTGGGGCGAATCGCCCCTTAATAGTGATTCATTATTAAGTATTTCTAAATCACTACATCAAGAAAAAAGTTGGTCTGATGAAAGAATTCAGTATGGAAAAATTGATGGGACTTGTTTGGAAATCAGCTATGATGGAAACATCATTTCGGAAATAACATGTAGGATTGACGTTAGAAATATAAGTTTAGAAATACTAAGAGAAATTGTGGATTTCATGGTTATCAATAAAGCAAGAATATTAATAAGTGAAACCATTTATGATGCTTCATTAGATTCAATAGCTCTAACAATAAAACAATCGAATGCTTATAGATTTTGCAAAGATCCATTAGCTTTTCTAAATGATTTATGCTGAAATTTGAAAAAAGCATTAAGCTAACGGATAACGATAGCTCAATGATAGAAACGGTATTTTGAAAGGAGTTAGGGGATTTGGCACAATGTCAGTCTTGTGGTGACAAAAAGCAAGATTCAGAACTGATACTTTTTGATGGCACTCCCCATCCAAATTTAGTCGATCAATTCAAAAAGAAACTTACTGCTCCTATCTTAATCTTACCTAGGCAATCGGGGAAATTACGACTCCCTACTTTGAAAAGTCTAAAGGAATAAATGACAAACACACACAACGACAAGGAGTGAAGTTATGAAATTATTGCTCACATCTGCAGGCATTAATAACAAAAGCATACAAGACGCGTTAGTTGACATGCTGGGCAAGCCGATCGCCGACTCCAACGCCTTGTGCATCCCCACAGCGATGTACGGACACCCCTGGGTCGGCCCCGGTGTCAAAGCCTGGCATTTCATCAGCGGGAATTCCGAGAATCCCATCTACAAGAATCCCATGGTCGACCTGGGCTGGAAGTCCGTCGGCGTGCTGGAGCTCACAGCGCTGCCAAGCATCAACAAAGACCGCTGGGTGCCGCTGGTCCGGGAGACGGACGTCCTGCTGGTGGCGGGCGGGGACGCCCTCTACCTGTGCCACTGGATGCGGCAGTCGGGAATGGCAGACCTCTTGCCGTCGCTGAAGGCAGTTTATGTGGGAATGAGCGCCGGGAGTATGGTGATGGCACCTAACATTGGGGAATTCTTCGTTGGCTGGACTCCACCCACCGGTGGTGATGAAACACTGAGTCTGGTTGATTTCGCAATATTTCCGCATCTGGACCACGAGATGCTGCCTAGTAACACTATGGCTGCTGCAGAGAGATGGGCCGCTGGGATGCAAGGGCCGACGTATGCGATTGATGATCAGACCGCCATTAAAGTAATCGACGGGGCAGTCGAAGTTGTTTCCGAAGGGAATTGGAAGCATTTTTCACCCTGATATACTCCGTTGTAGAGTCAATGGTGGAGAATTGCATATAGTTCCAATATAATTGGTGCAAATCCCAAAGGAATACATTAAGGGGGATGATTGTTGGATACGTTCAGCCATAAACATCATTTATTAAACTAACGAATAACGATAGTTCAATTACGACATGACGGCAGCTGGTATTTGACCGGCTGCCGTTTTCTATTGAGTAACTGGCATTGTTAGTTCATATTAAATACACAACGAGGCTGCCACGGAAACGATCGACGGCCTCGTTGAACCGTAAAGATTTGATCATTGCTCAATTTCCCCACTCATACGTTTGGTGTGATCTATCTTGCAGCCGTTTTAATGACCAATCGCATAGTGCAATTGAACGACGCCGCTGCCGAGTGATTTGAAGTTCAACAATTCCACTTCCTTGTATTGGTACTTCTCCGTATCAATCAATAGATTGAGTCCCTTCCCTTCCAATACCGGCGCGACATTGAATATGAGCTCGTCAACAAGCCCTTGACCCAGAAAAGCATTGTGAAGGTCCGCGCCTCCCGAGATGAGGGCGGTTTGATAGCCTTTATCCTGCAGGTAGCTCAGGGCTTCGAGCGGGGAGCCGACAACCGTTACACCGGGAATTTCTTTCACGTTTGCTGATACGACAACGATATCCATGCCGGTAAAAGCTCCCCCGCCTCCGCTCGCCTGCATCCCTTCAAATGTGCGTCTTCCGACAATGAAATTACCAGCTACTTGAGCATGTGCCGCAAAATCGCCGAGAGCTTCCTTTTTTGGGGGATTATTCGGACTCGATTGTGCGTAGTTGCCATTGCCTGTTAGTGTTGCCCATAGAATTGTTTTCATTGGATAGCCTCCTAATAGTCGATGATAATAAACGGTGATTATAGTTCAGCATAGCTTACTTGATTGTCGCGATGTCCGTTCAAGGACTCTGCGGATGGATGCGACCACTCGGTCCGGCCGATCTTCCTGCACGTAGTGGGAGGCATCGTCTAACGACTCGGTTTCGTTCAATTTCAAATAACCTTGCCATTTTGCCATCTCTTCGGGTGGAAAGCCCGCGCTATCCTTCATCCCCCACAGAATCTGTGCTGGTAAATTGGATAGAACCGGAAGTTTCGCCTCTATTTCCTCGAGCCACGGACGCGCTTTTCGGATCTGCCTTGGGAATACCCATGTCGGTTTACGGGATTTTGGGGTTGGGAATGGATCGGTGTAGGCTTTTCTCAAGTCATCCGTGATTTTCTCGGAATGATAGATCCCATGTGGGACAATCTTCTTGGCGAAGAAGTTTCGCCTTGTCTGCAGCCAATATCCGAAGGGCCATCCGCCTATGGCAAACGAGAATAGCTTCATCGCAGGGAGCGTGGCCGGCCATGCCCAGGTATTCATCACGACAACTCCGCGCAGGTTCTCATGGTGCCTTACAGCGTAGTTGAATCCGATCGGGCCTCCCCAATCTTGGACGACTAGTACGAAGTCCTTGAGATCCAGTCGCCGGATGAATTCAGTGACAGCCTCAGAATGCTCTTTCGGCGTATAGCCATAATCGGAAGGAGCTCGTGACATTCCGAGTCCCGGGAAATCTAATGCAATCAGACGGCATTCGCCGCTCAATTCTTTGATGACGTTCCGGTAAAGATACGACCAGGTGGGGTTTCCGTGTAGGAGAAGAATGACAGGCCCGTGACCCTCATCAACGTAATGAATCATGCCATCGCGATAAGACATCCAGTGGTCCCTGAACGGATACTCCGATGCATCTACATCAAACGGTCTTTGCATTTTTTCCTCCAATCTGCCAATTGTTTCAAGCAGCGTTTAAATAGTATGGACTATCAGTCTGAATATTCTGATTATTAAAGTGATTCAAAGTCCTGTTAATATCGATTGAGCGCCCCGGTTGCGCGCACCACACAGGGATTGGTATCGATATGAAGTAGAATTTTGTGTTTCGGCTCTTCAATAAGACTACAGCACTGTGGTATATTTGAAAAGTACTTACAATAAAGTGCAGTAGTTTCAAAAAATGAACTACGGAGGAATCGTCAATGTTGGATCGTTCTTGTATCGAAGCCATTGATCCTTTGCTGGAAATCTTGGATGGTAAGTGGACCCTGCCTCTTCTGCTAGAGTTGTTTGTCGGAACCAAACGATTTGGAGAGCTGCGGCGAAAGCTACACCCGATTAGCCCGAAGACGTTAACGGATCGACTGCGGGTGCTGGAGGAGAAGGGGATTATAACGCGCACGCAGTACCCCGGTGTGCCCTTGCACATCGAATATGAGCTGACTGAGCGAGGGTGGAATCTGCAGCCTATTTTTGCGGCTATGTGGACATGGGTTCAGGAAAATGGCTTAAGTACCGAGCGAGGGACGGAAGAGATGGCATAGGTGTGAATGTAACGAAGCACGGGAGCGCAGACGGTTGGGAGCGGAACAAATGATTGACACGATAGTCTCCGTTCATCTCGAAAATGCGGTAGGCTCTTTCAATTAAGTTAACACTTGAAGAAGTTGCGTTTCTGGAAGAGCGCGGCGATGGAATCGATCCATCGCTTGTTTTCGTTTCTTTCGATAAGCTTAACTATCGGGCAGATTTGTTTAATGTTACAAATTTCCTTATTAAGCCAACAAAATTCCATTACTATTCAATATTACATATGTTAGTCTTCTTAAAAAAGGAGCTAGCATGGAGGGGAAATATGGCTGAAAATAAAAATTATATTCGTTTTATTCGAGAAAAGGTTGGAAAGGATTTAATATTTCTTAATTTTTCCGGAGGTATTATTTACAACGAAAAGAATGAAGTGTTATTGCAAAAACGAGGAGATAGAAATGCATGGGGATTCCCAGGCGGTGCAATGGAACTTGGGGAATCAGCTGAGGAAACAGCAATACGCGAAATTTTTGAAGAAACTGGTCTAACAGTGAACGTTGAACATCTAATCGGTATATATACAAAATATTTCGAAACTTATCCTAACGGCGGAAAAGCTCAGACTATTTCTTTCTTTTTTCAGTGTAAATCAGTTAGTGGCGAGCTAACTGCTGACGGGACAGAAACATTAGAAGTAAGATATTTCTCTATTGAGGATTTACCACCCCTTTTTAACAAACAACATGAAGATGCTTTGAAGGACTGGCTACTCAATAAAATAGGCACTTATAGATAGGTTCGTTCTACACTAGGATGAGAGGAATTTCTTTTTGATTTATCAGGCGTCGAGCGGAAAGGTCAATAAAAGACTAGGTAGAATGGCTTTTGTTGAACTAACTGGGAACGTTAGTTCAATAGCACAGCGGCAGTCTAAGACTTTATTTTCAAGTCCTAGTCTGTCGCTGTTTAATTTTTATGTCCAGAATAATTCTTGATTTTATAAACTGACAACATTTCAATACACAAATCCCGTAACATCAAGGGGGCCAGTCTAACACTATATCTTCTCATGACAGTTGTCTTTGAAGACAGCTTCTTCTTAGCATTACTACTCCGAGTGTTCCAAGCCTCCCACCGGGTTCTGATCTACCGTTTGCAGTAGCCGATATTGTCCAGGCGTACTCCCCATGCGGGATTTGAACAGCTTGCTGAAGTAGCTGACGTTGGCATAGCCGATTTCACGGCATATGTCCTCGAGCGAATATTTTGGCTGTCGCAGCAGCTCACAAGCTCGTTTGATCCGCAAATGAATCAAATGGTCGTTGATCGTTGTACCTGTAGCTTCCTTGAAGATACGGCTCAAAAAGGACGTGCTTCGCTGCACGTGACCGGCAACCGTCTCGATTGTAATGTTGTTATTATAGTTCTTCTCCATAAATTCGGTAGCAAGCTGCAAGGTCATATCATTGAGCTTCAACCGCTTCTCCCGATTATGCGCAATGATTTGGGTGCACATCTCCATCAAGCGTGCTTCCATATCACGAAGCGTCTGGATATCGGACAGCACGAACGGACGATCGCCGAGTACGGCGGTCATATCTCCGCCGGTTTGTACCAGCGTCTTTACAATCTCTCCGCTTAATTGAAAAAAGAGCTGCTGCACGTTGGCTTTCCCCAGTCTGCGGGCGGTCACCTCTTTCGTGATACGACTAATCGTCTCCGCACATTCCTCTTCGTTCAGCTGAAGCAGCGCTTGAAGCAGCTTTGTCTCTAGCTCGTATGGGTAAAAATAGGTCTCTTCATCCTGCTTCCAAGAGCTAACGATCGTATAGGGCACGATTTCGCCTTTGCCGACATACATTTTCAGGCTGAGCGCTTCGACCGATTCTTCGTAGGCGGTTTGGGCCGAAAACACACCCGTATGGATGCGGCTCAGGCCGATCGTTGCAAGGATGTTGTAGCGGCTCTCCATATTTCGTTGTAGTTTTCTCGCAAGCTCAATTGGGAAATCATCCTGGTTGGCAGGCACAGCAACAATGATGATGATGGTGCGTTCATCATCCCTAGCGAAGATTTCACCGTTGATTTCGGGTCCAAGCTCTTCAATTAAGCCATATTGAAATAGATGAAAATGGAGATTGCCAGTTGAATCATTCAGTAGGGATTGTTCCTCCAACTCGATTGTCAGGAGGGCAAATCGTTCGAAATCCAGTTTAAGTCCCAAAAGCTCCGCTGCATCCTTCTCCTGCCCACTGTTCTGCTTAGAAATCGCCCGCCCCTTGATGAGATCACTCAAATATTTCTCCTTAATCGCTGAACGGTTGTCGCCAAGCAAAGTTTCTACTCTTTCCTTCTCGCTAAGGATTGTTTCCCGGCTATGACGAAGCCGTTCGAATGCCTGCTGAATGAAGCTCGCTTCGTCGGCGGCCGGCAGGGAGGTTTCTGAGCTTGCTCGTTCTCCCCCACTAATATAGGTGAGAACGCTTTTGAGCGGCCGGTATAGTCTTTGTGAGATATAAAACAGCAGCAAAATGGCAACGGTGACGTAAAGAACGGAAACGGCAGCGACGATCAGTTTAATCCGGCTCAAGCCCTCAAGCAGGACGGATCGCTTAGTCAAATTGACAAACTTCCAGCCTGTCACATTAGACGTGGTGTAGGTCACGATCCACCGTCGATCGTCGACGTATGAGCCGCTTCCCGGAGCGGACAGCACGCTTTGATCAAACTTCCCGATTAGGGCTGCCGCTTCTTCCGTTTCACTATAGAGAGGCTCGCCTTGTGATCCGAGGACAAGCGTCAGCCCCTTCTTATTATGGTAATGGCTCAAATATTCTTTAAAGAGCAGGTCGAGCTTCAAATTGATCACAATGGCCCCATCAACTGGACCAATGAGCGGCATTTTCTGCATTAAGCTGGTGGCAAGTGTCCCTTTTATCGTATTGCCAGGACGATTGGTAAGCCACAAGGTCCGGTTCGCGGTGTCTTCATTCATTGCCGTCAGCCAAGAACGGTCGGTGAAGGAAGATAAAGGGGACATTTTCATATCGGAACGTGAGGTCAGAATGAGATCGAGTTTATTGTATACGAGATAAATGGAGTCGATATAAGGACTCAGTTTCTGCTGCTCCTCCAGAAATCGTGTCAAGTCAATGAGGGAAGACACACTTAGTTTATCGTTTATTTTGTGATACAGGTAAGATTGGGTCATGACCATGCTGGAGGCGATATTCTGTATCGCATTCAGTTCTTTATGAATCAGTTCCCGCTGCTGCTCCATGATGGATTGATTATATTCAATCGAATTCTGAATGCTCGTATCGGCAGAAATTGTATAGGTAACCGAAGAAATGAGGATGACAGTGACGATGACGATCGCCGTCATGGATAACAGTAGTTTGACGAAGAGAGATCGGTTGCGAATCACTTGAAGACTAGGCATCCAGACCCTCCTTTCGTAGTGTTAGCGTTTTCAATATCAGGTGGATGTCATACTCAGCACCAAGCAAATTATAGCACAGAATGAAATAAGGGGAAGGCGAGAGGCGAAAAACATACGAAAAATCGGATAACATAATGCTATACAAACAGCCACGGAAAGGAAAAACATAACAAAAATCGAATGAGATGATTGTGTAGTTGTGTGCCAACGGATATCGTAAAGGATGTAACCGTTCCCAATTCCCGGCCGGGGTAGAGCGAGTTAAGGAACGGAATTCATGATGTGAAGCAGGGGGAGATTATATTGCCTATCTATAAAATGAAACCAGTCGCACTCACCGTCTTAGCAGCTAGCATGGCCGCAAGCGTACTTAGCGGATGTTCCGCAGAAAAGAAAACAACTTCCGAATCGAGTCAACCGAGTAGTACTGCTGCTGCAAAGCCAATTGAAATTACGTGGGGCATTCAATTCCAAGCGCCGGCGGTCGTTGCCGATACGCCTGTGCAGAAATGGCTTGAACAGAAATTCAATATCAAAATCAAACCGGTCAAAGTGACCGATGCCAGTATCGCTTCCGGTGACGTACCGGATGTGTTCATGCTGGGTGATCCATCCAATGTCTCTGCCTACCAAGCGCAAGGTGTTCTGATGGACCTGGATACCAATATGGTGAAAGAGAAAATGCCTGAATACTATAAAGATGTTGAACAGTCGAAGGCGCTGTTCCAGACGGTAACGTTTAGCAACAAGCTATGGGCAGTCCCGATGTTTATCGATTTGAAACCTTATGACCTTACCATGTTATGGCGCAAAGACTGGCTAGACAAAGTCGGTATCACGAAGCTTCCAGAGACACTGGATGAATTCGAGCAGGCGGCTTATGCTTTCGCGAAGAAAGACCCAGATGGCAACGGTAAGAACGATACCTACGGCTTGACCGGTACGGCGACGTCGACTTGGTCAACGGGCTTTTACTCCATATTTGGCGCTTTTGGTGTACAACCAACCATGTGGCATGAAAAACAAGGACAGATTATGAACGGTTCCATTATGCCAGAAGCAAAGGCTGCTCTTGAGAAATTGCGCAAATGGTATGCAGACGGCGTGATCGATCCTGAATATATTACGGATACACAAGATTCGTACCGCAAGAAACTGTATAACAGTCGGATTGGTGTGATTGAGGAGCAAGTCGGAAAAGCAGCGCTCGCCGATGGTGCGACAATTATTGCGATGAAAGACATCAATCCGAGTGCAAAGCTCCAACTGGGTAAAAATCCGAAAGGACCTGGCGGCAGCGGCAGCTGGGATTGGGGAGTAAAAAGTAATTACATTGTGCTTGGCAACAAGGTGAAGAATGACCCAGCTAAACTAAACAAAATTTTTGAAATATTGCGTGCAGAAAGCAATGACGAAGAAACGATCAACATGACGAGCTTGGGTGTCAAAGGTACCCAATGGGATTTTGTAGCAAGCGGAGCGACTTCTGGCGCAACGAAAGTCTTAACGGGCTTTGAAAAGCAGGAACAACGTGATGCTGTTGGCATTCGATTGTTCTCGCTTGGTAATATCACGACTCGGGCCTATCGAGATAAATATTCCAATCCGCAGATGAACGAAGCCGTTCGTACGTACTCTTCTGCGCCGAACCAGACGGATGCACTGTTGTTCGCTGCGCTTCCGTCAGATGGAAAGTATAAAAAAGACTTGACGGCACTGACGCAGAAATATTTTGCTCAAATTATTAGTGGAGAATTGCCGCTTAGTGATTTCGATAAGTATGTGGCGGAGTGGAAAGCTAAGGGTGGAGACGAGCTGACCAAGGAAGCCAACGACATGTACCAGAAGCAATTTAAAAAATAATCAGCTTGAGAAGCGAATCCGCATCCCCGGTAAGCAAGCCGTTTGCCGCTGCCGGGGGAGGAGACGCAACTGGCCCTGAGGAAGTGCAAAGACATGAAGATGATTTTGAAGAATAGGGAGCTATTTGCGCTCTATCTGTTTGCTTTTGCCTTTTTTCTCGTATTCAAATATGGCCCGATCTACGGGGTACTCATCGCATTCAAGGATTTTCGCGTTATCGATGGGATATGGGGCAGTCCTTGGGTAGGCTTTAAGCATTTCGAGGCGCTGTTTCATTCAGCCGATTTCTATCGGTTGCTGAGTAATACGCTGCTGCTGAATCTGTACTTGCTGCTGTTCGCCTTTCCCGCACCGATCGTGCTGGCGCTTCTGCTTAATGAGATCAGATCCCGCTTTTTTCAGCGCTTCGTGCAGATGACGATGTATTTGCCGCATTTCGTTTCGTGGGTCATCATGTCCGGTCTCGTCATCTATTTCCTGTCGCCGACAACGGGCGTCGTGGCTGAGATCGTCGGTTGGTTCGGTGGCAAACCGGTATTTTACATGGGCCATAAGGAATATTTTCGCTCCATTGTGGTGGGTTCGGCCATTTTGAAGGATATCGGCTGGGGCTCCATTATTTACTTTGCTGCACTGTCGGGTATTAATCCGGAACTGCATGAGTCGGCAACCATGGATGGCGCGAATCGCTGGCAGCGTTTGTTTCATATTAATATTCCGTCGATTATGCCAACGATAGCGATAATGTTTATTCTCAGCCTAGGCGGCTTCTTGAGCGCGAACTTTGAACAAATTATCAACTTGCTTAATCCTGTCACTTTTGATACTGGCGATGTGATTGATACTTACGTCTATCGCGTAGGACTACAGCAATTTCAATACAGTTATACGGCTGCGATTGGCTTGTTCAAGTCGCTGGTAGGATTGCTGCTAATTCTGGGGGCTAACTTCACGGTGCGCAGATTAAGCAAGGGAGAGAGCGGCTTATGGTAGGAGGATTCGCAACATGAGAAATAGAAACTGGCAGGATCGCTTAAGCGTCAGCATCATTTATATCATACTTGGCGTGCTCGCCATTATTGTCGTCTACCCCTTTATTCACGTGCTTTCAGTATCGCTAAGCGGGAGGGGAGAGGCGCTCCGCAATGGCTTTCACTGGTTTCCGAGGGATCTGACCTTGACACCATACAAGGAATTACTGACCTATCCGTTCATCTGGAAAGGGTACAGCAATACGTTGTTTCGGATGGTTGTCGGCACAGCGCTTACCCTAATCGTAACCGTTTGTGCAGCCTATCCGCTGTCTCGCAATGAAATGCCATGGAAGCGGGTACTGGTATTGCTTCTGCTTTTCACAATGATCTTCGATGGTGGGATCGTGCCGAACTATCTCCTTATAAAGGAGCTGCATTTGCTGAATACGCGGTGGGTTTACGTGCTGCCGCATGCGGCGAACGCGTTTCAAGTGCTAGTCATGATTTCATTCTTCCGCTCGATTCCGGATGCGCTGATTGAGGCGGCACGGATTGACGGAGCACGTGATCTGCGTATTCTTACTCGCATTATTTTGCCACTGTCAGTCCCTGTTTTGGTTACGATTGGCCTCTGGTCGCTTGTGTATCACATTAATGCCTTTATGGACAATTTGCTGTATGTGACCGATCAATCCAAATTCGTGTTGCAGCAGATTGTCCGGCAAATTCTGATTGAGAACAGGCTCGATCCGTTTACGACGGCTGTGAATGAAATTCCGCCTGCGCCAGAGAGTTTGAAGATGGCAGCGGTCATCGTATCCGCCCTTCCAGTGTTGGTGATGTATCCTTTCCTGCTTCGTTATTTCGAGAAAGGTACAATGATTGGTTCGGTGAAAGGATAGCGCAGTCCTGAATACGTCTCTCCAGTGACAAGTAAAATTTATTTTGTGAAGGGATGTAGAGATATGCTTAGAAAAAAAGCAATTATTCTCGCGATCACTGCCATGATGTTGAATCTGTTCGTTTTACCTGCCGTTCAGGCCGAATCCGGATTACCGGAAACGGCCTTCTATGTGGCCACAGATGGAAGCGATTCCAATGGGGGCGGAATCGATGAGCCTTTTCAAACACTAGAAAAGGCTCGAGATGCAGTTCGTCAGTTGAAGAGCACTTCCGGCTTGCCGGATGGCGGTGTGACCGTTTATTTGCGGGGCGGCACGTATAATCGAACATCCAGCTTCCAGATCGAGCAGCAGGACTCCGGTACGGCTGACAGTCCGATCACGTACAAAGCCTATCCGAACGAGAAGGTAAGTCTGTCCGGTGGTCAATCGCTCGACAAGATTTGGTTTACGCAAGTTACCAACCCGGCGATTCTGCAGCGGATCATTAGTGCCGATGCCCGTACCAAAGTACTGCAGGTTGATCTGAGTAGTCACGGCATTTCGGATTACGGCGTGATGAGCCGACACGGTTACTATAAGGCCAACGATGTCAGTCAGGTTCCACCGATGGAGCTGTACGTGGCAGGTGAAGGTATGACACTTGCGCGCTGGCCGAATAGCGGCACGGTGCAAATGGGTGACATTATTGATGCAGGGCCGACACGCAAGGATTCTGATCTGCAGGATCGAGGAGGGACGTTCAGTTACACGTACGACAGGCCGCAATACTGGACGAATGCCGACGACATTTGGCTGGATGGTATTTTCGGTTACAGCTGGGAATGGTCGTATAACAAAATCGCTTCGATTGATACATTAAATAAGCAGATTACATTGCGCTACGGTGAAATGAGCGGCCTGTTCAAGAACTGGTATCCGGATTTCCATTTCGCGCAAAATTTGCTCGAGGAGATCGATATGCCCGGCGAATACTACATTGACCGTACGCAGGGGGTCTTGTACTTCATGCCGACAGCATCGTTTGAAGAGGAGCATCCCGAGATAACCGTTACGATGCTGAAAACACCGATGATTAATTCGGTAGGGGCATCTTATGTTACATTCGAGGATCTGACTTTGGAGAATGGGCGCGATTCGGCTGTGGTGATTATGGGTGGTGATCATGTGCTGCTATCCCATTGTGAAATCCGCAACTTTACAAACGGCGGTGTGCAGATTAATACGCCAAGCCGGTGGTTATACAATGATTTCGCGACAGCGACGGGGGTGAATCACGGAATAACAAACAGTCACATCCATCATATCGGCGGGACAGCGGTCACTTTGAACGGAGGCAGCCGTGTCACGCTGGAGCCGGGTAACAACTATGTGGAAAATTCTCATATCCATGATTTTGCTTATTATCACAAGGCGTACAATCCTAGCGTCATTCTGACCGGTGTCGGCAACCGTGTGTCACACAATGAAATTCACGATGCGCCGCATCCCGGTATTCTAATCTTTGGCAACGACCACTTAGTGGATTCCAACAACATTTATGATGTATGTAAAATGTTCTCCGACCTCGGAGCCATTTATATGAACGCAGGCGAGACACCGCAACAGCGAGGGACCGTCATTCGAGGGAATTATTTTCATAATATTGGTGAATCCAAAGCTGGGGTAGAAGGCGTTTATCCAGACAATTTCACAATGGGGCTGACGATTGAAGATAATATTTTCTACAAAATGGGCAATTCCGCAATTAAAAATAACGGTGGGGCGCACATCAAGACTCGGAATAATCTGTTTATCGATAGTGAAGTACCTTATGATTATGCCGACATCTATCTAGGTGACGCACCAGATAAGCAGATCCCGAAGAACTACATGCCGAAATGGCAGACGTTGTTTGCCCAAAATAATAATTTTGTAGGGACGCCGTATTTGGTCAAATATCCGGAGCTCGCGGACTTCTTTACGGAAAATCGCTATTATCCGACAACGAATACCTTACAGAACAATGTGATATATAACCCTACCAGGGCCCGCAGCAGCATAACTAATGCGCAAGGGGCTTACGATAAGTTTAATCTGCTGCAGTATGCGAATAACTGGGTGACGAACAGCGATCCTGGCTTTGTGAATCTGGCGGCTGGCGATCTCAATCTAAAAAGCGATGCCGCAGTTTTCCAACAAATACCTGGCTTCCATCCGATTCCTTTTGACGACATAGGGATTATTGGCAAAGCGGGACCGTATCTGGCGCCAGATACCATTCCAGTACAAGGTGTTCGTGCCTATGATGCAAACGTGACGATTGGAATTGGTAAAGCATATGAGCTGCACACGGCCGTGTTACCTTGGGACGCCACGAATCCAAAGCTGTTATTTACGTCCAGCGATCCGAGTGTTGTCAAAGTGGACAGCAAAGGAACGATGAAGGGGGCGGCTATCGGCCAAGCAGTCATCACAGTCACTTCAGCAGAAAACCCGCTGCTTCAAGATGAAGTCATGATTAACGTCGAGATCGGAGACGGTATTTATGAATATACCGATTTTGAGACGGGGCGAAATAGCTGGCCGGTGGATCCGAATCGGTCCGTCATAGAAATGGCTGGCAATCATATGTATAAAGTGCTGAAAGGCGCAACGGCAGTTTCGCCGAACGAATATACCAATTACGAACTGACATTCAAGATGAAGACGCCACCAACCATGCCAAGCCTAGGCACGATTTATTTCTTCGACAGGCTAGGTTCGAACGGCGGGGGCCGCATCGGTTACCGCAAGCTTGAAGACGGTACGTCCAAATGGCTTCTCTATAATAAGGCCTGGGGGACCGTTAAGGAAGTGAACCTGCCATACTCAGATTTGGCACCGGATACCGAGTATAGCGTCAAGTTGCTTGTAAAAGGTGCTGACATCAGCCTCTATGTGGGTGGCGTGCTGAAGCTGAAGGCGACGGATGCGACGTATAATCCATCCGGTACGGTCGGCTTTTATGCAGGCGGCTTTGATTATCTATTGTTCGACGACATCAAGCTGTCGGTGCCAAACACGAAGGTTGCTGGGTTGCTGCTGAATCGAACCAGCGCGAATATCGGAGCGGATGAACAGCTGAATCTACAAGTGAGCTTTGATCCTTCAGATAGCGTTAATCACGATGTTATATGGACATCGAGCAATCCAGAGGTAGCCGTTGTCGATGGAAACGGCTTGGTTACCGCCGTCGGATCTGGTGAGACGGACATTACCGTAACGTCGGTCGAGACGCCTGAAGCGTCAGCGACAAGTCACATCATCGTGTCGGATGTTCTGCTGAAGACGGATTTTGAATCCGGCGGAGGCGGCTGGCCAGTAGATCCGAATCGTAGCATTATAACCGTGAATGGCGACCATAAGTATCGGCTTTTGAAAGGGGCGTCTGCCACATCTCCGCGTTCGTTCACGAACTACGATTTGACGTTCAAACTGAAGACACCGGCCACGATCCCGAGTGCAGCGACGTTTTATATATTTGATCGCTTGGTTTCCGGCAGCGGAGACCGAATCGGGTACCGTAAGACGGTGGACGGAGCGTCGCAATGGATTCTTTATAACGGTTCATGGGCGACTGTGAAACAGTCCAACTTGAACTATGAGGATTTGGCTCCGAATACGGAGTATACCCTTGAGCTAATCGTGAACGGCGCGAATATCTCTCTATTCGTCAATGGGGTGCTCAAGTTAAAAGCTTCCGATCCAGCGCACAATTTGACCGGAACGATTGGGTTCTATGCAGGCGGTTTCGATAATCTGCAGTTTGACGACATCGTGGTCACGCAGCTTCGCAAACCGATCACGGAAGCAACTATCGCTCCTACTCAGCCAGATGGAGCCAATAACTGGTTCGTGCATCCGATTACGATTCAGTTGGGTCGAGGCGAAGGATCGTCCACTTTGTCACAAACGAACTACAGTCTGGACGGTGGAGCGAATTGGAGCGTGTATACATCGCCACTTACGCTTGACCAGGATAACGGAGCGATTGAGTTCCGATACCGTTCAACCGATCTGGCAGCAAATATGGAGACTGCGAAGGCGATCACGCTTCATCTTGACCAGACAGCGCCAATAACAACGTCTGTGCTGTCACCGGCGCAGCCGGACGGACCGAATGGATGGTACGTCCATCCGGTTACCCTGACATTGTCAGCGTCTGACGCGACTTCTGGCGTGACGAGTACTGTGTATAGTGAAAATGGAGGAGCGACTTGGCAGCCCTATCTGACTCCGATTGTAATCAACACGGATGGCATCCACGCTATTTCTTATCGTTCTACCGATCAAGCAGGGAACGAGGAGGCCGTTCAAACGGTAAGTGTTCAGCTAGATATGTCGGCTCCGGTTATCGCCGTTTCTACGCCAAGCGCGAATCAGGCGTTGAGTGCCAGTGAAGTGCTTATACCTCAACTTACGCTTACCGACTCCTTGTCCGGTGTAGATCAGTCCAAGACGAAGTTATGGCTTGACGATCAGCAAGTCTATGAGGGGAATCAGATTCCACTGTATACGCTCCCTCTTGGGATGCATGCGCTTCTCGTGAAGGGGGTTGATACAGTAGGGAACGAACGGAGTGTTACTGTCACGTTCCAAACCTATGCTGACATCCAATCGCTGCAGTCGCTAATTACTAAGTTTACAGCCATGTCATGGATTGATAATAAGGGAATCGAGAACAGTCTGGTAGAAAAGCTGCAGCATAGCAAGTTGAATGCATTTCTTCACGAAGTAGAAGCACAAAGTGGCAAGCATATCACATCCGTTGCTGCGCAGATACTCCTCAGGGTTGCGAGTGTCTTGCAGTAGACGTTAAGCCAAGAAGGAGAACAACATGATTTCGTTCCATCAGTTAAGAGAAGCGATATTAGCCGTGCAAGAAAGGCCAACAACGCTGATAGGCGGGGCTTGGACACCGGCGAAAAGAAAGGAATTGCTGGAAGCTCCGCACTTAGCAGGATTGATAGAGGAAATGTATGAGGAAGCGGAGAGGGCCAGGCGTGAGCCTGTTCCTCTCCTGTCTTTTGCGGATTTCCAGGCATTTCATTCATCAGGAACTCGTAAGGAATTCGAAAAGCCGTATTTTGAGCGAAGAGGGCGCTTGCTTGCTCTTGCCTTGACGATGGCACTTGATAATAGCGATACGTATAAAATGACGTTGGAAAATCTAATCTGGGAAATTTGTAATGAATATGCCTGGGCTGTACCAGCGCATCTACCAGATACAATAGAGAAAGTGTTGACGGCGCGTGTTCCTCCGAACCGCTATGTGGACTTGTTCGCCGCTGAAACGGCGCATGCTTTGGCAGAGGTGTTGTATCTCGTCGGGAACCGCTTGAATGACTGGGTAACGATCCGGGTGAAGCAAGAAATTGAGCATCGTGTGTTCCAGCCCGTGTTTGAAAGTGCTCATCATTTCATTTGGACTTCAAAGACGAACAATTGGTCGGCCGTATGCAGCGGTGCTGTCGGTATGGCGGCGCTGTTGCTGATCGATGATCAGGAGCGGCTCGCAGGTATGCAGGACAGGGTAGTGAGCGCCATGGAAAGCTTCCTTGCGGGATATGGAAATGACGGCTGCTGTCCGGAGGGGCTCGGATACTGGCGGTACGGTTTTGGTTATTTTGTTTATTGGGTTGAGATGCTTTATGAGTTTACTAACGGGACGATAGATTTGTTAAATCAGGACAAGATCAAAAGGATTGCCGAATTCCCGGCAGCCGTTTCACTCAGCGATTCTTCCTGCATCAATTATTCGGATTGCAGGCCAACCTTCAGACCGGCTACTGGACTGATCAGTCGTTTGTGCCGCAGACTCGGCATCGCTCCACCGAAAATGACGTGTGTGCCTTCGTTTCATGAAGATCATTGCTATCGCTGGCCGTTCACTTTCCGCAACATGATGTGGACAGAGACGCAATGGCTGCATGCTCCAGGAGCGGATGGGACCTTTTACTTTGCCAGTACAGATTGGCTGGTGGATAAGCGCGAAACCTCGAAGGGTTTGCTTGCCTTCTCGGCCAAAGGAGGTCATAACAACGAGCCTCACAACCATAATGACCTCGGGCATTTTATCATCCATATCGCGGGCGATACGCTGTTGGCAGATCTCGGAATGGGGGTGTACACCCGCGAATACTTCGGGAAAGAACGCTATGACCACCTGCACGCATCTTCAGGGGGTCACTCGGTTCCTATTATCAATGGAGAACAACAGGCAGCTGGTGAAGCATACAGGGCAATCGTCACGAGAAACGAAATGGATCATGGCTCCGTCAGGTTTGAACTGGATTTGACGCATGCCTATAGACCCGAGGCACGGATCCATCTGTTCCACCGGTCCTTCGAGTGGAAGGTTTGCCAAGAAGAGGCCAGCGCAAGGTTAACGTTAACGGATCATTTCGTGTTTAATGAGGGGACTGTAGAGTCAGAACGGAGCATAACGGAGCATTTCATCAGTTTCCATAAACCTGATATCAGCGGTGGCGAGGTAACCTGGCTGGGAGAGAAGGGAAACGTCGTTTTACGATTTGAACCGCTAGAGCTGTCGGCGCATGTGGAAACCGTAGAGATACCAAGTCGTGATACTCATCCATTGACGGTATATCGCTTATATCTTCACGCTGGGCAGTTAGCCCAGACGTATACATGCAGGTTAGTCCTGTCATGTTGTTGTATACACTGAACCCGTTCAATTAAGCGTTGCACATCGTGTAAGTATGAAATAGAAAGGAAGAGAACACATGCGATTTCGTCAGGTGCATCTTGATTTTCACACCTCCGAAGCCATAGCGCCGATCGGAGAACGTTTTGATAAGGGACAGTTTCAGGAAATGCTTAAGCTTGGCCATGTGGATTCCGTTACGATTTTCGCCAAATGTCATCACGGCTGGGCTTACCATCCGTCAGAGGCGAATGAAACTCATCCTGGGCTGAGTTTCGATTTACTTGCCGCCATGATTGAGGCTGCACATGACATTCATGTGAAAACACCTGTATACCTATCGGCTGGCTTGGATGAAAAACTGGCAAGACGACACCCGGAATGGCTTATCCGTGATGCGAACGACCAAACGAATTGGGTCAAAGGCTTTATGCTGCCGGGCTATCACCAGTTTTGCTTAAACTCTCCCTATTTGGAAATCTTGATCGATCAGATCCGGGAAGTCGTGTCCCGATATGATTTGGACGGCCTATTTTTAGACATAATTGGCATACGCAAGTGCTACTGTCATAGCTGTGTAGAGAATGTTCGCCAGGAAGGCAAGGATCCACGTGATGAGAAGGCTATGCAAAGGTTATGGGAGAAAACTTACGCGAATTATACGACGAGGGTGAAGGAAACGGTTCAATCGATCAAACCAGGGCTGCCAATCTTCCACAATGGCGGACACATTGCGCGAGGTCGACGCGATTTGATAGATATGAACACACATTTAGAGCTGGAATCGCTGCCGACGGGTGGTTGGGGTTATGACCACTTCCCGCTATCGGCTAGGTACGCGCAAACGCTTGGCGTTGATTTTCTAGGTATGACGGGGAAATTCCATACGTCTTGGGGGGAATTCGGCGGCTATAAGCACCCGAACGCACTCCGTTACGAAACTGCGCTCAGTATCGCCAATGGTGCCCGTTGTTCGATAGGCGATCAGCTGCACCCTGACGGTTATATGGATGCAGCGACCTATGCACTGATTGGCGCGGCGTATCGCGAGATCGAGGCCAAAGAGGCATGGTGCGTGAAGACGACGAATGTTGCCGATGTGGCGCTGCTAACGTTGGAAGCAACCGGCTTGCATCCGAAGGCTAATGTGATCACGTCAGATTCCGACGCAGGGGCTGTGCGCATGCTGCTTGAGGGCAAATTCCTGTTCGATGTCATTGATCAGGAGAATGATTTTACAGCTTATAAGGTGCTCATATTACCGGATTATGTAGCGATGGAGGATGAGCTTCAGAGCAAATTGGAGCATTTCTTACTCCAGGGTGGCAAAATTCTCGCGACGGGCTGGTCCTGCCTTAATCCGGAGGGCACCCGATTTACAATCGACCTCGGGGTACGGCATGTAGGGATAAATCCCTACCGCCCCGACTATTTCCGCCCACTGTTCAATCTTGGAAGCTGTAGAGAAGCCTCCTACATTTTCTATTCACAAGGACAAAAAATCGAACTCGCAGGCGGAACCGAGCTTGCACACCGTGAGAACCCTTATTTTAACCGGGATCTGTTTACGTTCTGTTCGCACCAGCATACGCCAAGCAGCTATGTTTATGGAGGACCGGGTATGGTGGAAAGCGAAAGAGGTGTATATATCGCATGGAACATATTTGAAGATTATGCGACCAAAGGAAGCCTCATATTGAAGGAAGCGGTCCTGCATGCGTTGGATCGTTTGCTCCCTGACAAGACGCTGCAAACCAATCTTCCGGCACAAGGCGTCGTCACACTGCAGGACCAAAAAGAAGAGAATCGTCTGGTTAATCACTTGCTGTACGCAACCCCAATCCGTCGAGGGAAAAACATCGAAGTCATCGAAGATATTGTTCCTATGTATGAGGTTCAGGTTTCTGTGCGAACTTCCAATCACGTGAAGAACGTATATATGGCACCGCAGATGACAGAGCTCCCCTTTACGTACGAAGAACAGACGGTTTTCTATACAGTACCTAAGCTGGACTGCCATCAGATGGTTGTCATCGCGTATGAATGTTCCACGAAAGAAGAACAGGTTCATTAGGACCTGTTCTTCTTCATACTCATACGGTTATCCATCCAACCAACAAGTGACCAATAGGCACCTGAACACATACAATGGTTAAGAGTTGGAAGGGAGTGGCCGGAGCATGCCTGCAATTATTAACGGTGGAATCAAAATCCTCAATGTCGCTCAGGGTTCCAATGTCCAGATTGGCGATACTTTGGCAATTAACCTTACCAGCAGCTCCAAAATCTTTGCGGGAGCCAACTCGTTTTCGCCAGGGGATAGCTTTGGAAGTGTTCAGAATGTGCTTAATGGGAGCACGAATACGGTCGATCCTGATATCGTGGATACGCCGAATAATACGATTTAATTTGGTTCTATTTACTTCCATAAATTGGACGACTGCTAATCGAAAGTTGACGGTCCTAAAGTGATAGGGTGCTGCGAAAGATATACGGAACGCGAATCCATTTTAGGGGATAGAGAAGCTTGTTAAAACGAAAAGTGATTCGGATATATATTGGAAACCTAATGTGGTTTCTTCCAGTCCTTATTTTGATCATGGGGGTCAATCCATCTGTCACAGGCAGTTTTTGGTGGAAGGCGCTGGGGGTTCTACTCCTTGCTGGCATTGTTGTCGTATGTATCAGTTCCTGGCTTCAGGTACACCGTGAACAACGTGAACTTGATAAAAAACGACTTGATTATGAATCTGTTGTATACCGTCAATTCTAATAAGACTGACCGACCGTCGATGCGATACGCATGGGCGTTTTTTTCGTTTTTTTCGTACACCTAAAGATCATATCCGTTTTTCGATAATAAATAGATGTCAGCCCGTAGGGGATGTATTACACTAGTAAGTAGTATAGCAGTGGAATGATTTGGCACAATTCAGGAGGCCATCTGTAGATGAAGCATCGGCAAGTGCTACAGTACATTAATCAGCATTTTAAAGTGAAATTAATTTTGACACTGTCGATTATCATCATTCTGTGTTCCCTCATTACGGGGTACATTTCGTATCGTATTTATTTAAATTTGTTTGAGAGTGAGATCAGTAAGCAGTATTTAACGACCAGTGAGCAGACGATGGAGCAAATTGGTTATAAAATACAAGATATGTATCGGATTACCGATTTTATTATTTTTCACCCCCGTGTTGAGCAAATTGTGCAAGGGATTCGTGCAGAGCCGCCAGAGGGTGAGACAAAAGCGTATCGCAGATTTATTTTGGAACGTGAATTGTCGGAAATTTTGTTGCCTTTGAAAAATGAAACACCGCAAATACGTGCGTTATATATCGTGGATTTGGAAGGGAATAATTACTACTTCAGTCATACGAACCCATCGATGCAGATTACATTTCCTGACTTTTACAATAAGGTGAAAACGGGTGTGAACCAGACCTCAGCAGAGATCGTATGGCAGCGATTAAATATTCCTGATTCCTCCGATCCTTCCGGGGAGAAAAGCAATCTGGTCGCAACCCGCTTGCTCAAATCGACGAAGCAGCAAGCAGCTTACGGGACGCTGGTTATGATTATTGATGAGTCTTTTCTGACAAGCCCCCTAGACAAGCTGATGGCTGGCAGGACAACGGGAGCGTATATTTTCGACCAATATAATAAATTGCTGTATAGTCGAGTGCCGCAGGGCAGGGTTGGGATTATTCCTGCATGGGAGAATCAGGAGCGGTCATTTATCGAGCGGAATGAAAATGAGGATTATTTGTTTGTGAAAAGCACGTACGAAGCCCGCTCTTTCAAGCTGGTTAGTGGTATTTCCTTAGCGGATATTGAGGAAAAAGGCAGGATGGTCTATCAGGTCGCCGTCATTTCTGGTCTCGTCAGTGTTCTGCTGATGGCAGTCTGTGTCTCGATTTTCAGCGGCAGGATGTTGAAGCCTTTACATGGACTAGTGTCTGCCATGCATCAATTGCGCAGAGGTAATTTGGAGGTTGAAATTCCCAAAACGTCGAATGATGAGTTTGCTTTTCTAGCGGAAAGTTTCAATCGGATGGTCGAGAACATTCAATCGTTGATCAAAGAAGTGTACGTCAGCAAGCTGAGTGAACAGGAAGCGGAGCTTAAAGCGCTGCAGGCACAGTTGAATCCGCACTTTTTATACAACGCACTGAATTCAATTTATTGGAAAATCATGCTGCTGTACGACGATGTGGAGACGGCTTCCTTAGTAACAAGTTTATCTGATTTATTGCGGTATTCTTTGGAATCGGTATCTACGCCAAGTACTTTGCAAGAAGAACTTACGCAAATTCGCAATTATATGACGATCCAAGAGGCACGGCACGGTGAAGGGCTGCATGTTTCCATTGAAGCAGAGGAAGAGTTATTGGCTTGTGGCATGCAAAGGCTTATCCTTCAGCCATTAGTTGAGAATGTATTCGTTCATGCGTTTCGTGATCAGCCGGACAACAAGCGGTTATGGATTCGCGCTTTCCGCCAAGACGCTGATTTACAGATTGAAATCGAGGATAATGGGAGCGGCATCGATGAGGAGACGTTTGTTCGTCTGACGGAAGAGCAGTCGGTGTATGATCATCAGAGGGAACGGGAGAGTATTGGTGTTCGGAATGTTGTACGTCGTATTTACTTGGTCTATGGCGATCCCTATCGCTTAGAAATCGAACGCTTGCCGCAGGGCACGCGAATGCGTTTGATTTTACCGTGTGAACAGATGAAGTCATTCGAAGGGGGAATGGTCAATGAACCACATCTTATTAGTTGAGGATGAGCCTTTATTTCGAAAAGGACTTGCCAAAATGATTACGGGCTCTGAAACCAACTGGCATGTTTGCGGTGAGGCAGAGAACGGGCAGGAGGCAGAGATCCTCATAGCTGAGAGGCTGCCAGACCTCGTTATTACGGACATTCGGATGCCATTGATGGATGGCTTAGAGCTTCTCAAACGAAGTAAGGCTAAATTTCCACATGTTGAGTTCATTGTCATTACGGGATTTCAAGATTTCCAATATGCCCAGGCCGCATTGCGGTACGGTGCCTTGGATTTGCTCATCAAACCGTGCGGTAAACAGGATATATATGATGCATTAGATAAAGCGGAGGTCCGTGTATTGGAGAAGCAAGCGAATCTTCGTAAAGCGGAAACTGAGCACGCCCTATTACTGGAGAACACGCTGAGAGGACTCTTGTTGCGCTTCCCCTATCGGGCAGAATTAGCAGCGGAGTTAGAAGTGAGCTTAGCTGAGTACAAATTGATCTTATTCCAGATCACGGACTTTATGCCGTCACACAAACTGTATATGAAGCGGGATATGCCGTTGCTGCAGTTTGCGGTGCTAAATATGATCGGCGAATTGCTTGATATATATCACAGCGATGGAAAATTGTTATTGATCGAAAATGGGCAGTTTGCCTTGCTTTGTCAGGATTCGTTCGAGGAGAAGCTTCTTTGTGAAGCGGCTTGTGAAACAGTGGAACGGTTACTTGGCTTACAGATGTCCTCCTATTGTGCAGGGGCAGCATCTGGTGTACAGGATCTTGCCGATCTATATGAGGCGGGGCGCAGGAAGTTAGGTACCACAATGGGTGCGGTAGAGGGCCAAAATGATGTGCAGGTCGATAAACAGTTATCGACGAATCGTGCGCAGCAGCAGCTGATTAGCACACAGACAATTGCGTTTATTTTAGCTGGACAAATCGAGTCGATGAAGCTATATCTAGCCCAATTGATGAAGGACATCTATGGATTGTCCGTAGAAAATGGGAAAGTTGAGGCTTTGTCGTTCAGTTTTGCTTTACAGGATACAGCGCGTAAGCAGTTTGAGCTGGCGTATGACCCGCAGTTATTGACAGAGCGCATCGCGTTGCTGCACGCCTGTGGCACGAATGATGAGGTGTCCCATTGGACGGGGATGGAATTGGACCGTTTCATGAGTAGTTTTATCGCGTGGCAGGAGAAATATAGCGAGAATGTCGTGTGGAAGGCAGCTCGATACATGGAGGAGCATTATGCGGAGCAGCTGCCGCTTCAATTGGTGGCCTCGCAGGTGCATTTGAATGCAACATACTTCAGTCATTTGTTTAAAAAAGAAACAGGGCGCAGCTTTGTTGATTATTTAATTGAACTGCGGATGGAGAAAGCGAAGGGCCTGCTGGCCAACACGGATATGAAAATCACCGAGGTGTCGGGCGTCGTCGGGTACGATTTGCCGAACTATTTTGCTAAACTATTCAAGCAAACTACGGGCCTGTCGCCGAAGGATTACCGCAAGATGGTTCGACCTGATCCGATGAGCAGTACACGGAATTAACTTGATAGCGTCCCCATCGTCTGGGTTAGATGATGGGGACGTTTTTTTGTGTTCCCAATCCTCCACAATCTAAAAATCGTATCCGTTTTCCCATAAATCGTAGATGTCGCACCGTTCCAATTTTCTTACAATTAACTACATAATGGTATGATAAACACAATGACACCGAGAGGGGGAAGTACGCTGCGTAATCCAATCCAACGAGCTTGCCTTCCAATATTGATAACCACTGTGGCAATCATATCCATTATGACAGGCTGCTCTACCCATACGAAGAATGCACAAGAATCAGACACGCAGAAGTCAGCGAAACGGGGCAAGGTTACCGTCACGATTTATGATCGTGGCAACATTCCTTCGGGCCAAGGAACGGTTGAAAATAATCTCATGACAAAATGGATTAACCAAGCAGGTCCCGTAGATGTCACCTTCATTCCTTTACCAAGGACGCAATCCGATCAGAAGCTGAACACGCTATTCGCAGGTGGAGGCGCGCCAGATCTCATTCTGGAGTATGCGCCGCATGTCAAGAATCCGTTGATCGATCAGGGACAGCTTCGTCCCATCGACGATATGATTGAGAGCTACAGCACGACATACAAGGCACTCTTGGCGAAATTTCCGGCATTGCGCAAAGCAGGGAAGGGCACGGATGGCAAGTTGTACCAATTTGGCCGCATTAACGAAACGATTCCTCAGCGCGGTGTTTTTATTCGCAAGGATTGGCTCGAGAAGCTGCATCTGAACATTCCGCAAACGACCGAGGAGATGTATCAGGTTGCCAAAGCATTTACGGAGCAGGACCCTGATGGGAACGGGAAAAAGGATACCTATGGACTTGCTCTTGCCTATAACGCCGTCGCAACATTGAACGAAATGTTCGGCGTTACGTATCCGGGGTTCGTTGTGCAAGACAATCAGCTCATTCATGGCTGGGAGAATATCCAAGCTGTGACGGCTTTCAAGAAGCGACTGTACGCAGAGGGATTGGTGGACAAGGATTTTTACACCGATAAAAATGGATCTAAAGCGAAGCAGGATTTTTTAAACGGGAAAATCGGCATTTATATGGACCAGTTCAATGTCCCAATTACCTTCTATAACGACTTTTATGTGGGCTTGAAAAAGAATGTGCCTGATGCCGAGCTGGCTATTATGCCCTTTCCAAAAACTCCTGTGGGACGGTTTAATCCGATTTTCGTGAATCCGATCCAAATGACGGGTGTCGTCAACGCCGAGGCGAAAGATCCGGAAGCGGTGATGAAGTATGTTGATTTTGCAGCTTCCGAGACGTTTATGAAAACAATGTACTATGGGTTCGAAGGTGTGCACAGTAAGACACTGCCAGGTCAATGTCCGCAGATGACAGACTTGAATAAATGGCAGAAGGAATTCAACTATGCGTCTGGCGATTTCGGGATGTTAGCCTCACCCACACTTGCCGGTAAATGCTATTTCGGTGTGGAGAAAATGGACACGAAAGACTCTTTGCAGCAGGAAGTTACGAAGATGTTCGAAGCCAATTCTTCCTTCATCGATTTTAATTTACAAATGGCAGGTCCCACGCATTCTGAGCAAATGCCACAGCTGCCGAAAGATCTTCAGCAGATTCTCACAGATACGATGAAGCAAGTGGATGTAGGTGATGGGGACATCTGGATGAAGGCCATTCTGACACCGAATTATTCGCCAGAGCAAGCGAAGATGGATGCCATCACTGCTTGGGAGAAAGCGGGAGGCACACAAGTGGACGCTTGGTACAAAGCCTTTTATGAGAAGGACAAGGATACGATTATTTTGAGCAAAGATATTTATGATATTTTCAAGCAACAACGTGCGCTTCAGAACAAATGAGAGGCGTATCTGACACTCAGTTAGGTGGTGACGAATCGGTATGGCATCTGAGATGGCTAGGAGTAAGACGCAACTTGCCTTGCGCTACATCAATAAGAAGAAATATTTGTACATCCTATTGATTCCAGCTGTTGTGTACTTTCTCATTTTCAATTATGTGCCGATGTACGGCATTATCATTGCGTTTAAGGATTTTAATTTCTCCAAAGGGATTGTCGGAAGTCCATGGATTGGTTTTGAGAATTTCAAGTACATGTTCGGACTCAGTGATTTCTACACGGTGTTCTGGAACTCGTTGTACTTAAGCTTTCTACGACTTGTATTTGGGTTTCCGTTCCCCATTCTACTGGCATTGCTGCTCAATGAGATGCGTAACCGTACCTATCAACGTATTACGCAGACGATTATCTATCTGCCGCATTTTATTTCTTGGGTGGTCATTGGGGGCATTCTGGTCAACTTCTTATCCCCGTCATGGGGCGTCGTAAATATTTTCTTGAAGCAGTTTGGCTTTGAGCCAGTGTTCTTCCTAGCGGATACGAATTATTTCCGACCTTTGGTGATCCTAAGCAGCATGTGGAAAGAATCGGGTTGGGAAAGCATTTTGTACTTAGCCGCGATGGTAGGTATCAATACGGAACTGTACGAGGCCGCTAGTATCGATGGCGCGAACCGCTTCCAAAGAATTCGATACGTCACGCTGCCAGGAATCAAGTCGACGATTATTATCCTGCTGATTCTAAGGTTGGGTCAAATTATGGGTAATGGCTTTGAACAGATTTTTGTATTGCAAAATCCGTTGAACCTCAGTGTTTCCGAAGTGTTTGAGACCTATGTGTACCGCGTCGGTTTGATTGGCGGAAGGTTCTCTTTCGGTACAACCGTTGGGCTGTTCACCTCTGTGATTGGGTTGATATTCCTGCTAGCCAGCAACCAGATCGCAAAGTGGATGAAAGAAGATGGGATTTGGTAAGAGGAGGTTACAGTTGTGGGTATTCGATCGTTTGGTGATAAAGTTTTTGATGGTTTGAATTATGGCATTGTGACGCTGTTCGCAATCGTTTGCTTATTTCCATTTTTCTATGTGGCTGCATTCTCGATTACACCGTACTCTGAGTATTTGGCGAATCCCTTAAAGCTCATTCCTTATCACATTGAGCTAGCGGCGTATAAGCAGATTTTGCAGATGCCGCTCATGTGGACCGGGTATAAGAATACGCTGCTCATCACGATTATAGGTGTAGCTCTCAATATTTTCCTGCTCCTGATCTCAGCTTATCCGCTATCCAAAACGGACTTAAAGGGCAGAAATATCATTATGATTCTCATTACCTTCACGATGTTCTTCAATGGTGGCTTGATTCCTAACTTTTACTTAATCAAAACGTTGCATATATACAACACTTTATGGGCAATGATCTTACCTGGCGTCTTGGGCGCCTACAATTTGATCTTAATGAAGAACTTTGTAAGCGCTATACCGGCGAGCTTGGAGGAGTCGGCTTTTATCGATGGGGCCAATGAAATCAAGGTTTTATATAAAATTATTGTGCCACTTTCTAAGCCGGCTATTGCGACCTTCGTTATTTTCCATGCGGTGACGCAGTGGAACACGTTCTTCTCCGCGATTATTTACACCTCCAAGCGAAGTCTATGGCCTTTGATGTTGATTTTGCGGGAGATGGTCGTCGATGACGGCGGCATTGCCAAAGATGCCATGGATATGAACAACAGCGGTATTACGGTATTTACGATCAAAATGGCGATCATCATTTTTGCGACACTCCCGATTCTGCTTGTGTATCCTTTCCTGCAAAAGTATTTCATGAAGGGTGTACTGGTAGGTTCGATTAAAGGGTAATTTCGAATTTCGTTATTTCGTAGTGCCATGCCTTCGATTAAATCTGCCATCCCGCAGTTTAATAATAGCAATTATAAAGGAGTTGTTGGTATTGAAAGGGTCAGTCAAAAGCATCGCAAGCAGTCTAATTTGCATCGGATTATTGTCTTCCATCGTTATGGCTTGTAGTTCTAACACAGATACTCCAGCTAGCACAACTGCTGCTACGACAGCACCGGGTACAAGCACAGCGTCAACAGCACCAGCCAAAGCAGCGCCTGTCAGCATCAAAATGTTTAACCGGGTCAATGCGAACGTCGTCATTGATAACAATCCCGTGATTGCAGAAGCTGAGAAGTTGGCCAATGTGAAGCTGTCGGTTGAGGCACCTCCAATTAACAACTATGTCGAGAAGCTTCAGGTGATGATGGCATCCGGTGATCTGCCAGATCTCGTATACAACTGGGGTGGTGCTGACGCGAATTTGGAGAAATGGTCCAAGGATGGTCTTCTGACGCCGCTTGATGACAAGATTGCGAAGTATCCGAATTTGACGAAAAACATTACGAAAGAAATGTGGGACGCTGTTAAATCCATCAATGATGGGAAAACGTACATTATTCCTAGAACGAATGTTGTGAATCACTGGGGGTACATGGTCAACCAGCAATGGCTGAATAAGTTGAATTTAAAAGCGCCTACAACACTGGATGAGTTTACGAATGTGTGTAAAGCTTTTACCAATAATGACCCAGATGGCAATGGTAAAGCCGATACCTACTGCTTGAGCTTGTCCAATCCTAGCCTTGGCAGCAACACAGTGTGGAATTCCACTTTCTTCTTGGCTTCTGCTTTTAATCTTCCGATCATCAATGGCGTCAAAGATACCGATGGTGCTTATAAAATCAGAGAGAAAATGTCCGGCTATATTCCTTTCTTGACGTATCTTAAAGGCCTAAATGAACAAAAACTCATCGATCCTGAGTACCTGATTAACAAGATTTATGTGGATCAAGAGAAACTGAATCAGAATCGCGTCGGCATCATTTATTCCCATCAATACGCGGTTATGGCTAACTTAGCCAAGGATAAGGAATCTGACAAAAAGTACTCGTATCAACCTGTATTAAAAGATAGCAAGGGTGTAGCCATGGATCTCGTTACGCCGGCAGTATGGGGCGGCTGGATGATTCCGAAATCGTCCAAAAATGTGGATGGCGTGTTGAAATTTCTAGATTGGGGCAATACAACAGAAGCGAACACATTGTTCCAATTAGGTACGAAAGGGTTAACGTTTGATAGCTATGATCCTGCCACGAAAAATATTTCTCGTACAGCCGACCAAGCAACCAAACTTGCTTCCACAACGAGCACGTATATGACGCTTGCTAACGCGATTGATGGCAACCCTGCTATTATCGAGGGTGCGGATACGGTAGAGAGATTGAATACGTATAAAGCGCAATTGGATGCGGCGATGAAGCAAGTGACTGTAGTCAACGTGCCTGCCGTTCGCTCACCTAAAATCTTGAACCTGAATACAGCCATTCCGGATCTCGTGAAGAAAAAAGACGATCAAGAATTAAAATACTTGATGGGCACACTTACGCTCCAACAGTTTAAGGACTTCTTGGAGAAAGAATGGTATCCAGCTACAGCGGATGCAGAGAAAGAATATGTGGACTACATGAATAAGCAAGGGAAATAAAAAGCATGAAGTACCCTGACATAATGCTGTCAGGGTACTTCTTTTATAATAAGGGTATAACTGGAAATAAGGATGAAACCAATTAAAGGAGTGAATTTTAAATGACACAAACGGCTGAACGCATGTATGACTATCATGTATGGGCGAATCAAACGCTGATAAACAGGTTGAAGGAACTTCCACAGGAGGTGTACCGCCAGGAGATTCAGAGTGTATTTCCGACAGTCTCGAAAGTGATTGCTCATATCTACCTGACAGATCGCGTTTGGTTAGACATACTTGGTGGTAGGAGTATGAAGGCAGCTATGGAATCCTCTTGGCCGATAACTGAAGCAACAGAGCGCAAAAGCTTGGAGGAACTAGAGGCCATGTATACCGAGTTGTCGCTGCGATTTAAGGCATTTCTGAAGGAGCAGCCTGATTTGGAAAAGACGATCACGGTCGATAATCCCTATGCAGGCGTAAGGGAAACCAGTTTGTCTGAGATGGTCCTACAGGTCGTGAATCATGCCACATATCATCGGGGAAATGTCACGGCCATGCTGCGCCAAATGGGGCATGCTTCAGTGATGACGGAATACGCGTTGTTCTGGTATGCGGGTGCAGAGCAGACTGTTTAAACGCGTTGAAGCTAAGGATTTGTTACGCGGTAACTTGCTCTCGCGTTGTAACCTATTCAGGAGGCTTTAAAACTTTACCGCACCTTCCAGAACTGCTCAACCATCAAAAATTTGCCACACCTACGGGCACATCCCAGCGCATCCACATAATAGATGGATTTTCTGATGTTAATTTGAGCGAAATCAGCTGAAAAATTGGTTTAGATGGATTTTATGTAGCTAATTTTGGGAATTTCATATGAGTTTGCGAAAAGTGGGGATATTAACTGTAGGTAGTCCATCTAATCCGCACATTTACGTAAAATGCGCTGAAATAGATGGATAATTTCCATTTATTCTGTGAGGTGACCAATTGGTGAGTCGTTTGGGTAAACAAAACGGCCCTGTCGCAATCATGCGAACAAGGCCGTTCTTTCACGTTTAATTTATTGCTGCGCCTTCGGTGAACAGATGGAAAGTCACGCCAAACTTATCCTTCACTTGTCCGTATGCTGGGCTGAAGAATGCTTCATGCAGGTCCATAATCACCGTGCCGCCTTCTTTCAGTGCTTCAAAAAATTGCTTGGATTTGCTGGCATCCTTCGTTGTAATACAGATCGTCACGTGATCTCCCTCTTGGACGGGTTTACCTGAGTCGGAGTCCGAAAACATCAATTGACTTTCGCCGACTTGCAGCATGGCATGGGCAATAAGCTCTTTCTGTTCATCAGCAAGCGGGTAATCAGGATTGGCAGGCATTTCACCAAAGCTTTGCTTAAATAGGACTTGCGCATCCAACGCTTTCTCATAAAAGGCAATAGCTTCACCAGCAGTACCAGGCAATACTAAATACGGAGTTAAACGAACGGACATCAATAAACAGCTCCTTAGATTGAAGTAATTGAAAGGTAAAAAGTCTACCTCTTATTATTACCACATTTATCCGAAAAAATAAAGAACATATGTTCTATTTATTGAGCTATATAACGAAATAGCTGCCCTCGATCTTGAATTTCCCCCATGCCTTCGGAAAGTGACCTATACTATAATATAGTAGATAAAGACTATCCTCTCACATACAGGAAGGTGCAAACGTCGCCTATGAATAAGCTTGCTATCTGGTCGTGGCTGTCACGCCTGTTCCATTCCTTTTCACTCAAACAACGCATCTGGTTTACTTTTGTCATCTTCATTACAGTAGGTCTTGTGGCTACAGGCAGCATTGCCTATCTGATCGCCTCGAAGGAAATTCAGCGCAATGCGATGCAATCGAGCCAAGATACCGTGAATCAATCCGCGCAAATTGTGAATGAAAGACTGAAAAATATCGGTACCGCGGTGCGGGCATTAATGTTCAGCGACGCCTTCAAGCAGCTGATGAAAGATGTTCAGAACAAGGATAACTCAAGCTACTATAAGTCATTAACGGCTTTACAGTATGTTTTCAACCAGGTGAAATTCAATGATTCCATGATCGATAGTATATTGATTGCCACGCCAATTGGGGATTTCTATCCCACCTCCAGTGCACGAAATATTTCGAATTCCTTTTTTGAATCTGATATGTTTAATCAATTCCAGCTTTTAAAGCGCGGCTTTTGGAGCACGGGACATGTGGATCCGTTTTTTACGGGGAAACAGCGGGTCCTATCGCTTGTCGCAGAAGGTGTAAGTGAAGATTCGTATATGCAAAATGAGTCAACTAATGTGTATGTGGTCATCAATGTGAAGGAAGACGATTTACGTGATCTCTTCATGGACAATTTGTCGGACCCGAATAAGCACTACTACTTCGTGGATTCGCAAGGGGCAGATATTAATTATTCCGAGCGTATTCAGGATAATGGGTTTATTCAACGTCCTGATTTTGTTAAGCAACTTACCAATGATAGTAAAGGATCGTTTTTTTTCGAGGATAAGGATCGGAATAACTATCTTGTTAATTATGCGCGGCTGGATATCAAGGAAGATTGGATGATTGTTGGCGTTCAAGTCAAAGATAAATTGTTGGCCAAATTGAATGGGATTAAGCAAGCCACCATGCTTGTTACGATTGGATTTGTGCTCGTGTCGTTGTTGATTACGAACAATTTGACGCTCTTACTGCTCAAGCCGTTGTATAGACTCCAAAAACTCATGAAACGAGTAGAGGAGAATGATCTGGAAGTGCGTTTTGAGAGTGCGTATAAGGATGAAGTTTCCCAGGTTGGGTTCCGTTTCAACCGGATGTTGGACGAGATTAAGCAGCTCATCGCGGATGTCACCAATCGAGAACGTGATAAACGGAAAGCGGAGATTAAAGCTTTGACAGCGCAAATGGACCCGCATTTTTTCTATAACACGCTCAATACGATTTATTGTAAATCGGTACTTGGTGAAAATGAGGATGTCAATGAAATGATTCTGGCCTTATCCAATATGTTTCAATTGAGCCTTAGTGGAGGACGTGATTTGATTCCACTCGCAGATGAGCTAGATCATGTTCGTCAATATTTGGCTATTCAACAAAGGTCGTATGAGAATTTATTCGTCTGCCGGATGGAAGTCGAGCCTGAGCTAAATGCCTGCCTCGTTCCCAAAATCATTATTCAGCCGCTGATTGAAAATAGTATTTTGCACGGTTTTAAGGATATGAAATCGGGCGGTGAAATCCAACTGACAGCTCGAACAGATGGCGAATGGCTCCATATCATGGTGGAAGACAATGGGCTAGGGCTGATACCGGATAAGCTGTTGCAAAGCATGATGCATCCAACTACCTCGAAGCATGGCTATGCCCTGCGAAATATCTATACCCGACTAGAGTTGTATTACGGGACAGAGCAACGGATGGAGATTACGACGAATGAATGGGGCGGTGCCCGCATTGAACTGTGGCTGCCACGATATGAGACGGAGGAGGATTTCCATGGACCGACTAATTAAGCTATGTGTGGTAGATGACATTCGAAGTGTTGTTGATATGATTACGAAGAAAATCCCTTGGCATGAGCACGGCATCGAAATTGTAGGCAGCGCAACCGATGGGGAGGAAGGTTTTGCCGTTATTCGAGAAACGAAACCTGATCTTATTCTAACGGACATTCGGATGCCCAAAATGGATGGTTTAGAAATGACCCGCAACATTATGGAGATTCTTCCGACGAGTAAAGTTGTCATTTTGAGTGCCTATACCGATTTCGATTATGCGCAAAAAGCGATTCAATATGGCGCCTTAGATTATGTGAAGAAGCCATTTTCTATCGATCAAATTGTGAAAGCAGTCGTCAAAGCCAAAGAAGTCTGGGAGCAAGAGAATCGTAACCGCACACAGCTGATCGGTCTCCAACAGAAGATTAAAGAGAGCATGCCGGCGCTTCGGCAGGAATATCTCTCCTTACTCGTCTACCATCAAACAAATGAAGCCGAATTAGCGCGATTATCGGACTTTCTAGACATTAATGAATTGAAAGCACCCTTTGCGGTGATGACGATTCAGATTGATCAATTTACGGACAAATATGGCGAAGTTCCTGTGAAGGAGCTCGAGCTAGTCCGTTTTTCTTTGCAAAATATCGTTGAAGAAACGATAGCCTTTTACGGGGCAGCGGTCGTGTTTCGAGAGGGGTTCAATCGCTATATTTGTATTCTCAATGTCGCGGATCAAGAGTCACCTATAGCGGTCGCAGACCAATGCTGTGCGAACATTGCCAGGCATACCAAATTTACGATTTCCATCGGCATCGGACAATGCGTAGAGACTGTGCAAGAGCTGCCTAAGAGCTATCAGCAGTCGCTTAGTGCCTTATCGTATCATTTTTACACGGGAGGCAATGGTGCGTTCAGTTACAATACGGATGCAGCCGCTCAGCCTGTAGAGTGGATTTATACAGAGGATAGCGAGAATGAGTTTCTGTTCGCTTTCCGCTCAGGTAATCGGGATGCTTGTGTGGAGTGGGCGAATACGATTTTTAATGAGATGGGGAAAGTGTCTGTACTGCCGGAACCGGGTGTCGTAGAGCGCTTGCTGCAAGGTCTTGTTCTGCGCATGCTGCGAGTGCTGATGGAGAAATTCCCACGCCCTAGCCTGGCAGAATTTGAGTCGAAAAATCAAGTCATTCGAACTAGTGGAGCCGATATGCAGGAGTATCGCTCGTGGTTCATTGAGCTGTGTGAGATCGGTTGTCGGATGATCCATCAGGAGCGGGCCAGTGAGTCTCAGAAGATCATTCTTCGTTCAGCAGAGTATATCAAAGCGAATTTAGATATGGAGTTGACGTTGGAGCACTGTGCGAAGCAAGTGAACTTAAGCTGGGGCTACTATTCGAATTTATTCAAAAAAGTAACCGGGTCTACCTTCCAACAGTTCGTTACCCATGCCAAAATGGATCGAGCGAAGTCGATGCTAATCGAAGATTTTCAAGTACAGGAAATCGCACAGCAGCTAGGCTATGAGCATCGGCGTTATTTCAGTGAGGTGTTTAAAAAACAGACCGGTCTTACACCGACGGAATTTAAAGAAATGTCGCTGGGCAAGTCCTCCAAGCTGTGAGGGCTTGCCTGTTTTTTGGGAAGGGAAGGGCAACATATAGAAATATCTGCCCTCATTCAAGAGTTGACCTCATTATCAGGACATGGGAATTCTTTTACTATTAGAGATGTAAACAACAGATTCAAGGGAGGCTTACACATGATTAAAAAATTAGGGACGGTCACATTAACAGTCGCACTCGCAGGCAGCTTAGCAGCTTGTAGCTCCACCAAAACCGATACAGCAGCAAGCCCAGCGGCGTCCGCGAAAGCATCAACTGCACCGAGTAGTGCAGCTCCTGCCAAGGCCAAAACGAAGCTCTCCTACTGGACGGGTGACCGTCATGATATGGATTATATCAAGAGCGTTGTACAGAAATTTAACGAGACGAATGGCGAGAATATTGAAGTTGAAATGGTTGTAAAGACGGAAGACTTTAACCAAGCCATTGACCTAGCATTTGCTTCCGGTCAGGCGCCTGATATTATCCGCGTTAAGGAAAATACGATCCAGCCTTTTGCAGCGAAAGGTTACCTCAAACCAATCGATTCCTACCTGACGGATGCGATTAAGAAGGAATTCCCAGTCATTGATGATTTCAACCGCATCGGCGGCAAAATGTACAGCCTCCCGAACTATGGCTCGACACTGCGCCTTGTTTACAATAAAGAGCTTTTTGCCAAAGCTGGCATTGCCGCACCTCCGAAGACGTTGAAAGAAATGGTTGAAGATGCAAAGAAAATTACTGCTGTAGGTAAAGCGAATGGTTCTTACGGATTTGCTCAAAACTTCAAGAGCCCAGAGAGTGCACTAGGCCGTTCAGCACGGGTTATTGCAGAAGCAAGCGGCTACGGCGGGCTTGGTTTTGATTTCAAAACAGCAAAGTTCGACTTTACTAGCTACAAAGAAGTCATTCAATCGTTCAAGCAAATGGTAGACGACGGCAGCACATTGCCAGGTATGGAGTCCTTGGATATTGATCCGCTGCGTGCACAATTCGCAGAAGGCAAAATCGGGATGTACATCTCCTTCTCCTCAGAGCCAGGCGTGTACGCGAATCAGTTCCCAGCGAAGATCGAATGGGCAGCAGCACCTGTTCCAACGATTGACGGTACGATCAAAGGGGCAACATCCTTCTTGGGCGGACAATGGTTAGCGATCAGCAACACGACGAAAAATGCCGATCAAGCATGGAAATTCATGAATTTCATGTATCAGGATGAAGTGTTGAAAACGTATCATGAAAAAGGCTTTGGCTTATCCATGGTACCAGCAGTATCTTCCGTTGCGAAAAAACCAGAGATCAAAGGGATTGATGGGTTCTTGCCAATTGGAAATGACGGCACATGGCCGCTTCAACCAACCGTTACTGTGGAAGGTATGAAATTCAATGACGCCTTCTTCAAATATATGATCAGTGGCGGCAACTTGGATCAAATTATCCAAGATTTGAACAAACGCTATAATGATGCATTAGATAAAGCAGTGACAAAGGGCGACGTTAAAGTAACGCCGAACCCAAGCTTCGATCCAATGAAATTAATGATGAAATAAGAGCTAATTGAAGAGGTTCAAAGCGAGAGTGGAGCTGAAACTCCACTCTCGCGTTCTTCTTAGCTTCACTTTTTGGGGTACTTTAGGAGGGAATGGGATGAACAGGACACGCCAGATCGGTTTTTCATACTTATTTTTATTTCCAAGCTTTCTACTGACCATGGTGCTGGGCGTCTATCCGATTGCTTGGGCGATTCGTTATATGTTTTATGACTACAAAGGCTTCGGGGCACCGGATTTTATTGGGATTGATAATTTCAGACGACTCTTTCAGGATACGGAGTACTGGCATTCTGTCATAAATACATTCGTCTATGCAGGTGGCAAGCTTATCATAACCCTTCCGTTATGCTTAGTACTTGCCGTTATATTAAATTCCAAGCTGCGTGGACGCAACTGGTTAAGAGCCATCTATTTCATGCCTACGATCATTAGTTCAGCGGTTATGGCTGTCGTATTTTTTATCATTTTTAACTCGTATAACGGTATTCTTAATCAGTATTTATTAAAGTTTCATATCATCTCTGAAAGAATCGATTGGCTCGGACCCAAGCATGCGATGCTGACCACGATCATCATTGCGGTATGGGGAGCGGTAGGGAACTACATGCTGTTATTTCTAGCTGGTCTTCAAAATATCCCGAATGATGTGTACGAAAGCTCCTCCTTAGACGGTGCGAATAAATGGCAGCAGTTCTGGTATCTAACGATTCCGATGCTAGGTCCGGTACTGCAAATCGTCATTATGCTGGCGATCATCAATTCTCTCAAAGGATATGAGAGCATCATGGTTCTCACCGAAGGTGGACCGGTTGGTAAGACAGAAGTCATGTATCTGTATGTCTACAAGCTCTTTTTCCCAACACCATCAGGATCCGTTACGGATCAACAATTTGGCTACGGCAGTGCTGTTGGCTTCGTGACCGCTGTCATTGTCGGCATCATTACGCTTGTTTATCATCTGATGTCGAAACGCCTAAACAAACTACAATAAGGAGGAGACCTCAGAATCATGGAAGTGACAGAAGCGATACCTGCTGTTCATATGAAGAAAAAAACGCAGTCGTTTTCAGTGGGGAGATTGGGTGGAAAAACACTGCTCTGGGTGTTTTTACTGATAACCGCACTACTCATCGTGTTCCCAGTCGTTGTGACTTTTTTAGGCTCCTTTATGTCTAATTTGGAGATTACCAAGGGGGGCAAGATATTCCCGTCTTCCTGGCATTTTGAAAATTATAAGGAAGCCTGGGTACAGGCCAACTTCGCGAGATTTACTTGGAATAGCTTGTTTCTGAGTGGCGCAACGACGATCGGCGTACTGATCGTAGCTTCCATGGCAGCTTATGTGGTTGACCGCATCAAGTTCCCAGGGAAAGCCATTTATGTGGCGATTCAAGCGTCTACGATGTTTATCTCCATCGGCGCAGTCGTGATTAGACCGCAGTTCGAGCTGATGGTTAAGCTGCACTTGAACACGAGTTTATGGGGCGTTGTCCTCATTCTGATCAGCGGGCACGCGTACATCTTCTTTATTCTACTAAGCTTTCTGCAGGGTATTTCCCGGGAGTTGGACGAGGCCGCGCGCATTGATGGCTGCTCCAACGGAGGCATTTTCTGGCGAATTATTCTGCCTCTAATGCGACCAGGACTTGGGGTTGGCGCCTTGTTTACCTTTTGCGGGGCTTGGAATGAGTACCTGCGGCCGCTCGTATTTACGATGACGAATCCGAAGCTTCAAACATTAACAGTCGGGCTATCCTACCTGCGTTATGGCTCCTCAGCTGCCGTTCAAACGCACTATATGCTGGCGGGAGCGTGCCTATCGATTCTTCCGTTGTTGCTGGTTTATATGATTGCGAATCGTTCATTCATGCAAATGACGGCGGGTTCATTGAAAGGCTAGGAGGACTTCTGACCATGGACTTTAAGCGTTTAGAGAGGCTGCGTGGAAACGCGGTCAACACAGAATTTCAATCAGCAATGATGCTGTTACGACGGGATGCGGAAGAAGCGGCGAAGATCACCTTCGCCATTCGCTCCCATGAGCAAGGCGAATGGATGCATTATTATTATTGTGATGAAGATGGGGCTAGGCTCACTTTCGAGTGGCTTAAGCCTCATCTTCATCGCTGTCCTACCTGTGGGAAAGAGCGGCAACATGCACGGCTCGATGGGGGCTGGACGTCATTGGCACATAGTCAGATCGGTCGCGCTGTCTATCACATCGCTCTGTTATATGCGATTGAACCGGACGCTGAGCGATTACAATTCGTTAAATCCTATCTGATGGCGTATGCCGACCACTATGAAACGTATGCCATCCATGGGAATATTCCGTATAATGGGCCTGGGAAATTATTTGCCCAAACCTTAGATGAAGCCCATTGGATCACGGATTTAGCCCTTGGCTTTGACATGATTAAGGAGCATCTGACTCGAGATGAAATCACACATATACGTCGTGGTTTACTCGAGCCGTGTGCACGTTTCCTTATTGCACACAAGGAAGAACAGATTCATAATCATTCGGTGCTGATTACGTCTGCGATTTCCGCGCTGGGACTTTTACTCAATGATAGAGAAATTCTAGATGCTGGCCTAGAAGGGGAATATGGCTTGCGCGATCAGCTCGTGCGCGGGATATTCGAAGATGGCCAATGGTATGAGGGGAATGTACAGTATCACTTCTATGCGTTTCAATCCTTGCTGCACTACGCGTTGATTGCCGAAGGAACAGAGAGGGACGTTTGGCAAATGAACGCGCTAAAAGCGATGTTCGACTTTCCTTTGCACTTGGTTTTGCCAAATGGCGTGATGCCGACGCTCAATGATGCAGGGCTTGGCCATCATATCGGCACGTATGCACCGTATTATGAAATTGCTTACGATATTTATGGGGAAGCCAAATATCGTTCGCTGTTGCAGGCTGCCTATGGCATGGATGAAGCTGGTCCGAGTATGCAAGGCGTGAACTTATCCAAGAGAGATTCGGTCTATGCGTTGATGTTCGGCGGAGATTTGGCAGGCCAGCCTTCGGAGGCTCCGGACTCCCTTGGGGAGGAAGTACGGCGGACACGATCCTTGCCAGAGAGCGGGTTGACCAAAATAGTTAATCAAAACGGCTGGCATGTGATCGTGAAGCACAGCCGGTTCGGTGGCGAGCATGATCATATGGACCGACTTGGCTTGTCTATTATGCACGGCGATATGCCGTTACTCGTCGATCCAGGCACCACGGCATACGGGATTCCAGTTCATTACGGGTGGTTTAAGCATACGTATTCGCATAATACCGTAAGTATAGACGGGGCAGACCAGCCGCCACGGGATGGGCGATTGATTCAAATGCACGAAGAACCTTGGGGCGTATGGCAGGAAACGGCAGTGGATTGGCTCTCAGAGGACTATGTGATGAAGGATCGCATTATTTTGCCTGCTGAACTTCATCCATGGGATGTAGACGCCTACCAAGGCGTTAGAATTCGAAGATTAATTGTACTCGTCGAAAACCATTTGTTGGACATTGTACAGGTAATTGTTCCAGCAACACGCGAGGTTCATTTTAACAATCACATAAGTGGTGCGCTTGTAAATGATGATGATGCGATTGTTTGGTCGTCTACGGATGATAAGCTGAGCCGACTGGAGCAGCAATGGCTCAAAGATAAGAAGAGGCTCGTGCAGGGTGCGCCAGCATTCGCGTATGAGATGCGCAAAGGAACATTGGAGCAGCACATATGGTGCTCACAGCAAGCGGACCTATACAGCGCTTTGACACCAGATAATCCGCCGAGCGGGCAGCGGACGTCTTTGCTAGCCGTTGCATCTGTAGAGCAGAGCGTGATCTATGTTCAGACGCTCCACGTTGATGCGAAACAGCAAGGAGCACGTCAAGGTAAGCTTGAGGTGACCATGCTATCTTCGAACACGCTGCAAGTAGTGTGGAACAAGCAAGGTGATCAGCATACGTATGTTGTGAGTTTAGCCAGTGAGAAGGCGGAGCTTAATAAGTTAAGCTAGGGAAAGGTGAGTTAAGATGAGAAATCGATTGTCATTCCTCAGTTTATGGTCGATTAACGATGCGTTGAATCTGGAACAGTTGAAAGAGGGGCTTGACGAACTTCGGTTAGCGGGACTTGAGGGAGTCATTTTTCATCCTCGGTTTTATCCCAATGAACCTGTTTACATGAGCGAAGAATATCTCCATATCCTATCGAACTTGATCCTGTACGCCAAATCTACAGGGATGATCTTCTGGATCTATGATGAGAACGGTTGGCCTTCAGGAACAGCAAGTGGTGAGGTTATCAAAAGGCTGCCAGACTCTTCATGCAAGTACGTCAACTGGATCTCCGACGAGGAGGGAGGACGGCTCGTTTTCGGGGAGAAAGCGGCTGTTTCTTCGTTGGATGCAGCAGCTACGCAAACGTTTATTGCGATTATTCATGAGGGCTACCGCAAGGGTTTGCTTCCAGAAGCCTTTGATTATGTGACAGGTTTCTTCTCGGATGAAGTCGCCTTCTTAGATGGACATGGTATAACTGTGAAAACAGGTGCGATACCTTGGGATGAGGGATTTGTACAACTGTATGAAGGTAAACACCATGAAGCCTTGCTTCCCAATCTTCCCCTACTGTTTACAACAGGCAAGGGCTATGAAACGTTCCGTGCACGATATTGGGAAATGTTGACGGATGCGATCATCGCGAGCTTCTACAAACCGATCGCTGATTGGTGCGAAAAGCACGGTAAGAAATTCACCGCACATTTGAAAGCGGAGGAAAGTCCATTTTTTCAGCTATCGTATAGCGGGTCTTGTTTTCAGGTTTTAAAATACGTAGAAACGCCGGCCATAGACGCTTTAGAACGCTTCCCCGGCAATAACTTTTACCCCCGTATTGCTCACTCGATCGCGATGCAGCAAGGCAGAGATGGGGCGCTGGTTGAAGCGATGGGAGGCAGCGGCTGGGGTGTGTCGCCGGAATCCTTCACCAATTATGTCATGTGGCTGGCAGGTCACGGTGTGGAACATTTCGTGCTCCACTTGAACCAGCTGAAACTTACAACACAAGCTGTACAGGACTGGCCGCCTTCGATGCCGAGCCATCTGACATGGAAGGACGCATTCCCTGCTTTGCTTGCCTCGATCAAAGAGCAGGCGGCTCAGCTCCCGAATTTGCGAGCGAATCCGGAGGTGCTGATCGTGACCCCAACCCGCGGTATCATGGCGCATTTCGATACAACCGATGCGATGCAAATGAACGAGCACGATGGCTCGAACATTCCTTCAAGCACGGCAGGGATTCTCAATGCCAAAATGCTGGCGCTCGTTGAGGCATGCCACGCGGAAGGACTTCATTATGAGTTAAGCGAGGAGCGGTTCATTGAGGAGTCTGGTCTCTTTATGGATGGTGCACTTCGGATTGGGATGCGGGACTATACGCATGTGCTGATTGCTGACGGCTGCCGATGGAAGGATCCTGCAATCGAAGAACGTCTTCGTTCTGTGGGAATTACCGTATGTCATCCGGAGGATTGGCGGGATATATTGCCGATAAAGGCTTCAGCCGCAGTCTCTGCAGCTGTGACTTCAGATTTGAAACAGACACCATGGGTGGCGGAATCACCGCAATGGAACCAAATCCTTGTGGAACTGCAGCAGCAAGAGTCTGGTAAGCTGCTAGTTGAATTAAACCTAGAGGAATCCGAGTCCTTCGGTGGAATGACGCTCTTACTTCTCGATGCTGTGAGTGAGGTTTGGGTGAATGGCAAGCCTATGGAGCTGTTACCGACGACTAGTGGGTACGAAGGTGACATCTCTGTTGCTCAAATCGACGGCAAATCGAAGCTGATGCTCGAGGTAACGCGTTTGCCAGAGGGAGAAGCTTTCCCAATCGCGTTCCTGCGCGGTAATTTCGCCGTTAAGAGCAAAGCAGCGTTGATCGAGAAGGATGAGCATCAATGGATGTTGGAGGGGCCTCTCGAGCTGTCGCCGATCTCAGATGTGATCGACAGTGCTAACTTGATTGAATCCGGATTTCCGTATGCAAGTTCACCGATAGCAATGAGGAAAATGGTATTTCTGGATGCCTCGGAACGCGGTGCCATTCAGTTGACTGATCTATGGGCAGATGCTGCATTCGTCAAATTGGGTGGGCAAGAGCTTGGTTGGTGTTGGGGGCCTCATTGGTCCGTACCGCTTCCTCAATCCCTTCAAGGAGGATCTTATGAGCTTGAGGTGCTGTTATATCCAAGTACCTTCAACATGTACGGACCCCATCACCATCTGGACGGAGATCGTTATTTAACGAGTCCTGACCAGTACAAAGGGATTAAAAATTTTGCAGATCGTCCCGATGCTCCTGAACAAACGCGAGTGAGCTGCGCTCATTTCGTCAAATGGGGCATGTCAGGCGACGTTCAGTTACTGCACTGGAAATGAGTGTGCCTGAATACCACTAAGTTCGCAAGAAACCTGCCCTTGATATGGAAGTTGCCGCATTGTGGGAACGAGGGCAGGTTTTATAAGATATGAAATGTAAGCGCTATTAACCTTTGATAATATCGATATTGAGCGAGTGACCAATACCAACGATAGCACGCGTACATGGGCCTACTTTATCATTCGAAATGCCGATGGCTTCGGTGGCGGTACGATTAATACGTTGAATGTCAAAAATATTCTAGTCCGCGATGCAGGAACGACTTTAGGGACATTGAAAGGCTACAGCAGCACGAAAAACATCAGCAATATTACATTTAATAACATTGTTATGCCGGGCAGTGCGACACCTGCGCAAAATTTAGCACAAATGAACATCCTCAATCGAGCTTATCATACACCTGTGACTATCCTGCCAACGCAAATTGCAGAACCTGTGCAACGACCAAATTTAGCGCTGAATAAACCAGCTACAGCCTCATCTTCTGCTGCTGCGCCGAGTCTTTCTTTTGATGGAAACTTTGGTACGAGATGGGGTTCGAGCTATACAGATGCAGAGTGGATCTATGTGGACCTAGGCTCCCCGGTGTATGTGTATGCCGTAAAGCTTTACTGGGAAGCTGCATATGGCAAAAGTTATCAAATTCAAGTATCAAATGATGCAGTCAACTGGACAAATGTATTTAGCACGACGACTGGAGATGGCGGTGTCGATGATATAAGCTTTACGCCTACTGTGGCTCGTTATGTGAAAATGAATGGCACCTTGCGAGGCTCCTCATACGGCTACTCCCTTTGGGAGTTTGAAGTGAACGGAACGGTAGGCAACTTAGCAATAGGAGCTAGTGTTTCGGCCACCAGCTCAGTTGAGAATACGAATTTCTCCACTGTGAAAATCAATGATGGGCAGCGCAATACCATAACAGGTTCTATGGGATGGACCAGTAACAACAGCTTAACAACGAATCATACAGAGTCAGTGACGCTCGATATGGGGGCTAGTAAGACCATTTCGAAGGTCGATCTGTATCCACGAAATGACGCAGGCAATATCGGTCAGAACTTTCCGATCGATTTCACGATTAAGACATCTACAGATAATGTGAATTGGTCGACGGTGGTTACACGTACGGGCTATGCGCAGCCGGGGAATGCTGTTCAGAGTTTTGCGTTTTCTGCGGTATCTGCAAGATATGTGAAAATCGAAGGGACGAATCTGCGACCGAACCCAAGCGATGCGAATCGGTATCGGATGGCTTTTGCTGAGGTTGAAGTGTACTGATATTGATATTTGTAGAGATGACCACGTTAGCCTTTGGGCTGATGTGGTTATTTTTTCATTGATGGCTGGTTGGCAGTTGTAACGCCATCCCGATACTGGCTGGGTGAGATACCATACAACTTCTTGAACATCCGACTAAGATGCAGCTGATCCGTATACCCCACAGAGTATGCGATCTCCTTTATCGAAAGTGACGTACTCGTCAGCAGCTCACATGCTTTGCTCAGCCGGATCTCGCCTAAGTAGTGCTGAGGCGGTGTCCCGATGGCTGCTTTGAAAAGGCTCGTGATGTATTTACGGCTGAGCCCCAGTGTTTGCGCCATTTCCTCGATCGTAATCGTTCGGGCATAGTTGTTTTTCATAAAAGAGATCGCCTGCGCCACGTACAAGTCTTTCATGGTTTTCTGCTGCGAGAATGAGGACTCATGTTGAGAGGACTCCAGCAACAAGGCTAGAAAGGCATACAGCGCCGAAGTCAACTGTAACGGTTTGCTGTAAACCTGCTGGTTCGCATCAAACAGTTTGTTGAAGCACTGCCTGATTTCCAACTCCCGATTGCATGTAATGACGGGATTGTCTGGTGTAAAGCCAGCTTGCCGCAAATAATCTTGGACGATGCCACCGCCGAATGCGACCCAGGAAAAGTCCCATGGCTCCTTCTCGTCCGCTTGAAAAAAAGAAACGACATAGGGAGATATCAGAAAAACATGTCCCTGAGATAAGTGATACGTTTCATCGCCGACACGATAAATACCCTTGCCACTGTGAATATAGAAGATTTTATAGCTTTGCTTAATCGCAGGTCCCCAAGACTGACCCCCGACGCATTGTTCCGTGCCCGTGTAGTAGAATTGGATATCTTGTTGGGCTTCAATCAAGTACTGTGCAATTTTATGGTTGGCCATCGGCAGCTGCTCCCTATACATATTGAAAGAAAATATGTCTTTATGCTATATAGTGCTTCCATTTTATTATAGCAGTGACTTCCGATATGGACTAGAATGAACTCAATTCATATGAATTCATTACAAAGCCAACGCAGATGCGGTCATTTTGCTATACAAGATTGGTGAACTACCGCCAGCAGGGAGCAGCGGACACGAAAGCTTGGTGAAGACATTGCAAGGCTTCCAACAGCTGGAGGAGATTTTAAACAGCGCCAATTTATCTAAAACTTGAAAGTTTAAATTGACCATAAGAGGAGATCATGCAAATGGAATACAATTATTTAGGCAGGTCTGGGCTGCGTGTAAGTAAGCTTTGTTTGGGTACGATGAATTTTGGTGTCGATACGGAGCAGGCCGAAGCGTTCCGCATAATGGATGCTGCATTGGATGCGGGCATTCAGTTCTTTGATACCGCTGATATTTACGGTTGGGGAGCAAACTCTGGCGCCACGGAGACGATTATCGGCAACTGGTTCGCGCAAGGCGGTAACCGCAGGGAACGAGTTGTATTGGCGACCAAAGTATATGAAAAACTTCACAAGCCACTATACGGACCCAACGATGAGAGTGGCTTATCCTTATACAAAATCCGCCGCCATTTCGAAGATTCGCTTCGCCGTCTGCAAACAGATCATGTGGAGCTTTACCAAATGCATCACATTGACCGCCGTACGCCGTGGGAGGAGATTTGGGGTGCTTTTGAGGGACTCGTCAATCAGGGCAAAATCGATTATATCGGCTCCAGCAATTTTGCGGGCTGGCACTTGATGAAGGCGCAGGCAGCAGCCAAAGAGCGCCATTTCCTGGGGCTTGTGAGCGAGCAGCATAAATATCATTTGCTGAACCGCCTCCCAGAGTTGGAAGTGTTGCCAGCCGCTCAGGATTTGGGACTAGGTGTCGTCGTGTGGAGCCCGCTAGCGGGTGGACTGCTTGGCGGCAATGCGCTTTCAGCTGACAAAGGTACGCGAAGAAGCAGACAAAGTGAGGCGCTCGTAGCTAAGCATCGTAATCAGCTGGAAGATTTTGTAAGTTTGTGCGGCGATCTAGGTGAAAAACCCGCGCATGTGGCGTTAGCTTGGCTGCTCGCCAACCCGACCGTGACAGCGCCAATTATCGGGCCGCGTACGGTGGAGCAGCTGCTAGACACGCTCCGAGCGGTAGAAATTAAGTTGGATGAAGCGACACTGAAGGAGCTGGATCGGATTTTCCCAGGGCCAGGCGGAGCAGCTCCCGAGGCTTACGCTTGGTAAGGCGTCCTCTGCGGAGAGTCAAGTCGGTTACGATTACAAATAAATGAAAGGAGCTGCTCCTATGAAGAACAATCGATGGGCTTTGGTTACCGGAGCGGACCGAGGGCTTGGCCTCGCCTTGGTCAAAGGACTATTGGCACGAGGTTATGATGTATGGGCAGGGCAGTATGCGGAGGAATGTCAGGCATTGCAAGAGTTGGAGGCAGCCTATGGTAAGCGGGTACGTCCTATTCATCTGGACATCAGCGATGCGAAGAGCGTAGCGGAAGCACTGCGTACGGTGGCTGCTGAAACGGAGCAGCTGGATCTGCTCATTAATAATGGAGCCATTCTGGGGAACATTTCCACCACGATTCAGGATGAGTTGGATTTTGAAGACATCGAGCAAGTGTTTCGTGTAAACACATTGGGAGCATTACGTATGACGAACGGACTGATTGAACTTATTTTAAAAAGCACCGATAAGATCATTGTGAATATCTCGTCTGAAGCAGGCAGCGTCGGGGCAAGTAAGCGAACAGCTTGGTATGCTTACTGCATGTCCAAGTCTGCGCTCAACATGCAATCGCAGCTCGTTCATAACCAAATTTCTCCGCTAGGCGGCAAAGTGCTGGTTGTGCATCCCGGGCATGTACAGTCCTACATGAAGGGTGAGTTTGATGAGACTGCCAAGCTGTCGCCAGAGCAATCCTCTCAGCACATTCTCGGCCTCCTTGAGCAGCGGCTTGGACCTGATTGGCCGGATCAGGCGCTGGCACTGACCGACTACCAAGGCGAACAATGGCCGTGGTAAGATATGGTGACATGAAGTAAAAAGGAGATGGATTCGTATGGCAAGTATACCTACCTTGCTTCTTGGCAATAACGACGATGCGCCGTACCATACGTTGCGTGCGGTGCAGGAGCTGATTATCGATAATCTTGGGGCGTCTTTTCAAGTGACAGCGGCAGAAGGGACCACACACCTAGTGGACGTCCTCCAGCCCTATCCGTTAGTCGTTTCCTACTTAGATATTTGGAACAAAGTACCTGCGGCGGAGGAAACAGCAGGTCTCCTCCAATATGTTGCTGGCGGAGGTGGACTGCTCGTCATCCATAACGGCATCTCGATCCAGGGCAGCCCAGAGCTTAGCCAGTTAATTGGAGCTCGATTCACGGGGCACCCGGCTTACACGACACTCCCCTTCACGAAGACGGAGAGCAATCATCCGTTGACGAACGGACTCGAGCCGTTCCAGATGGACGAAGAACCGTACCGCTTCGAACTAGACCCGTTCGCGCCAATCGAGCTCCTTCTTACGTACACGCACGAAGGCAAAGAATGGCCTGCAGCATGGACACGCACATATGGGTTGGGCAGAGTCGTTTACCTGATGCCAGGCCATCATCCACTATCTTTTCAAACGGAGGCTTATGGGAGGTGGATTCGTTCCGCAGGCCTTTGGGCAGCAGGCGTGCCGCTAACCTAAGATGACATTCAGCTCCATCTAGTAGACAGAAACCAGTGCCTGTATAGGCGCTGGTTTTTTGATTGTTTTATTCATTCAGTTCACACCCGACTCCGCACTCGCAACCACACTGAACCTGAACCCCGCCCCCAACCTTGCCCCCAACCTCGCCCCCAACCTCACCACCAACCCCAACCCAACCCAACCCAGCCCCAACCCGAACCCGAACCCGAACCCGAACCCGAACCCGAACCCGAACCCCAACCCCAACCCGAATGTTGTCAGGTTAGGTGAGCGGGTGGCATTCCGGAAGAGCTCCTGCTTGCGTGGAAGCGAGCAGGGGTTACACGCTTTCAACTTCCTCTCACATCATCCCGTCTACCCAATTCTCCCATCTTCCCTTACTCAAAAATGCAAAAATACAACCTTTCGTAATGAATTATGGTCGAAATTGACAAATGCGTGCAAAAAGGCAACCAATTTAACGTATTTCATGAGAATCTCCTAAAATTACTCCAAATTGATGCCTATTTGCATCAATTTCCAATAACGGTGGGGAAAACCATTCGAAAAGTGCTTTTTTGAATTTTTGACAGGGGCAGAGGACTTGAGGAATTGTGGACTAGAAGACCAGATTACTAGAAGAGTAGAAGAGAAGAGAAGAGAAGAGAAGAGAAGAGAAGAGAAGAGAAGAGAAGAAAAGAAAAGTAGAAGACCAGAAGACCAGAAGACTAGAAGACTAGAGGAGACGTATTACACATTATGTCCTTACTACTCACTACTCATAGTGGGAGTCGGACCCCCGCCTTCCGTCCACACGCCCCCTCCCCAGATAACGGACACAGGGGACGTTATTTGTATGTAATCGAGGTTTTAAAATTTCTAACGGACACAGTAGCCTCTATTCGCCAGAAACCAGCCATCAAACAGCATTTTATGCTACAATAACGTCTGTGATGTCCGTTAACTCCCCGAAAGAGCCACTCATCAAGGATTAACGTCCATGGTGTCCGTTAGCGTAGCACTCTCCGACTCGCCCCCCCCAAAAATGCCGCAAAATGGCGATCCAATGCCCTACATTAGGCTACTTAACTAAGGCCAGAAATAAATACATAAATATCTTTATATAGTCAATTTAAAGACTTGTCTTTTATATGTCCCCTTTCATACAATAGGAGAAGATAGTAAGTAACACCTTAGGATTGGAGCGCTGTGTGATGCGTTTTAAAGATGTATTTTCCATCATCGGCCCCTCGATGATCGGTCCCTCCTCCTCGCATACCGCGGGTGCGATTCGTTTGGGACGCGTCGCCAGGCAGCTGCTAGGCGAGCAGCCGCTCAAAGCAGAGATCACGTTATACGGATCCTTCGCGGATACGTATCGAGGGCATGGCACGGATCTCGCGCTGGTTGGCGGGATTTTGGATTTTGAGACAGATGATCCACGTATTCCTCAAGCGGCAGATGAAGCAGAAGCGTTAGGCGTCGCTGTAGCTTTTCATATTAGTAAAGATAAAGCTGATCATCCGAACACGGTGGGTATTGTACTTACCTCAGAATCGCGGAAAGTCAGCATGAGAGGGGCCTCGATCGGTGGAGGCAATGTAGAAATTATTAATGTTGATCAATTTGACGTGAAATTCACAGCGAATTATCCGACATTGGTCATTTCACATCATGATCGGCCAGGGATGATTGCAGATATTACGACGCTGTTAGGCAGCAATCTAATCAATATTGGATTTATGGATTTGGATCGAAAAGGGCGGAACCGAGAAGCGATGACGGTCATTGAGACGGATGCATCCATTCCAGCTACTTTAATTGAACAAATGTTGCAGTTGCACATGATCACCGACGTTAGAAAAGTGGATCTTGCAGAAAGGGGCGACGCATGAGATTCCGGACATTAAAGCAACTTGCTGAGGTATGCGCAGCGGAAGGCTTGACGATAGCAGAAGTGATGCTGGCTGATCAAAGTCAAGAATCAGGAAAACCGCCAGAATATGTGTTCGAGAAAATGCGAGCGTATTATCAAATCATGAAAGAGGCTGTGGCCAAAGGCCTGACCGAGGACACGACTTCGCGAAGCGGGTTAACAGGGAAGGATGCGCAGCGTGTCGCCTCGTATCTCACGACAACGGAGGCATCGCTCGGCGAAGAGGCTTGCAAGGCGATGGCGTATGCCCTAGCCGTTTCGGAGGTTAACGCGTCCATGGGACGAATTATTGCGACGCCAACAGCGGGCTCGTGCGGGATCATTCCAGGTGTTTTTATCAGTTCACAGCAGCGTTTTGGCTGGGAGGATGATCATCTGGTGAAGGGGCTGCTATGTGCGGGAGCGATTGGGTATGTGATCGCCAACAATTCTTTCGTTTCGGGTGCGGAAGGCGGATGTCAGGCCGAAGTTGGCTCTGCGATCGGGATGGCGGCTGGCGCACTCGTTGAACTGCGCGGCGGTACGCCAGAACAAGCGATGCATGCGGTAGGGCTTGCACTTAAGAATACACTCGGACTAATCTGTGATCCTGTAGGCGGACTGGTGGAAATCCCTTGCATCGTGCGCAACGGCTTCGGCGCGGTTAACGCCATGGCGGCAGCCGATATGGCATTGGCCGGTGTCAGATCGGTCATTCCTTCGGACGAGGTCGTCCAAGTCATGTACGAAGTGGGCACCGCCATGCCAGAGAAACATCGGGAAACAGCCAAAGGTGGCTTAGCGCAGACACCGACCGGACGCAAAATTATGAAGGAACTGAACCTGAATAGGAAGCAATAGCAGCTATGCAAATAACCGCCACCTCAATCATGAGGGGGCGGTTATTCTCACTTACTAAGATGCATTAGGCTGCTTTTTGCGTGTAACGCTTTGTCGACCATCAATGCTAACGGGGATATCCCCATCTACAGTAACTCGGCGCACAATGCGATGTTGATCGCCATAATCATTAATCGCATAATGCTGAGTTGCTCGATTATCCCAAATCACGACATCGCCAGCCGACCAGCGCCAACGAACGGTATTTTCCAGCTTGGTGATATGGGATTGAAGAAGCGCAATTAATTGCGCAGAATCGGCAGAAGAAAGGCCGAGTATTTTCTTGGCAAAATGCCCAAGCACCAAGGTGCGCTCACCCGTTTCTGGATGCACACGGACGAGAGGATGTTCCGTTTCATAAACGGTTGAGGCAAAAACTTCCCGATGATGCTGCTTCGCGGAGTCTGATACTTGGGGACGATGCGCAGCATAGTCGTAATCATTACTATGTAGTGCCCAGAGTTGATCAACCAGGTTGCGAAGTTCGGCTGGTAGGTGCTCATACGCAGCAGCTGTATTCGCCCAAACGGTATCTCCGCCAGAGAGTGGCACAACGACGGCACGGAGGACGGATGCTTGTGGATAAGCATCCACGAAGGTTACGTCTGTGTGCCAGGAATCAGCTCTTCCCCCATGATTGGAGTCTAGCTCTAACACATAGTCGGTACCCTGTTTAATAGGAACCGTGGGATGAGCGACAGGAGCACCTAACACGCGGGCGAATGCTTCTTGACCAGCATCATCCAGCTGGTGCTGTCCACGAAAGAAAAGCACTTTATGCTGCAATAAGGCTTCTCGGATCGCTGAAACCGAGTGAGTGTCCAATTCAGCATGAAGGCTTACTCCTTTAATTTCTGCGCCAATTCTTCCTGCAATCGGCAATACCTCAATGTCCCCAGCTGTTTGCTTAATTTGCTCATTTGTACTCATCGTCTTGGCCTCCAATATTATAGTTTTATGCGCCTTCTACGGCAACAGTCGCATACTGGTTAACAGGTCTTGCAAGTCCCAAATGCCCCCGAAGTGTGGAGCCGGAATACTCAGTTCGGAACAAGCCTCTGCGCTGCAGTTCTGGAATGACAAACTCTGCGAATTCTTCGATTCCTGCAGGTAAATACGGCGGCATCACATTAAAGCCATCACTGCCCCCATAAAGGAACCATTCTTCGAGTTGATCGGCGATCTGGATAGGGGTGCCAGCGAATGTGCGATGCCCGCGACCGCCAGCTAGGCGGTGAAGCAGCGCGCGGATGGTTAAATTCTCGCGCCCAGCGAGGTCAACGACAAGCTGAAAGCGGCTTTTATTGCCGTTGATGTCGGACAAGCTAGGAAGCTCCGGTAACGGACCATCCAAAGGGTACGAGTGTAAATTGACGCCAAGCATATTTGACAGCTGATTGAGACCATATTCAGGAACAGTTAATTCGTTTAGTTGTTGCTCTTTCTCTTTGGCCTCAGATTCGGTCCTACCGATGATGGGGCAGATGCCAGGCAGTATTTTCAACTGTTCAGGAGATCGGCCATACTTCACTAATCTAGCTTTGACATCGGAGTAAAATTGCTGGGCTTCGACTAGAGTTTGCTGTGCGGTAAATATCGCCTCGGCGTACTGGGCAGCGAATTCTTTGCCATCCTCGGAAGAACCAGCTTGAACGAGCACAGGATACCCCTGCGGAGATCTAGGAATATTCAAGGGACCGCGGACTTTGAATGTGTCGCCGACATGATTGATCTCTCGGACTTTACTCCGATCCGCGAAAGTGCCAGACTCCCGATCGATGATGAGAGCTTCATCTTCCCAGCTGTCCCATAAGCTAGTTGTGACATCTAAGAATTCTTTTGCCCGTTCATAGCGCTTGCTGTGCTCTAAATGGGTATCTTTGCTGAAATTACTGGCTTCAAAGGAACTGCCAGACGTAACAATATTCCAACCAGCGCGACCTTTGCTGATATGATCCAGCGAAGCGAATTTACGCGCAACATGAAACGGTTCGTTATACGTCGTCGATACGGTACCAATCAGTCCAATATGCTCCGTTACAGCGGCCAACGCCGATAGTAGAGTAAAAGGCTCGAGGCCGACAAACGCGCCATGCTTAATATTTTGACCTACGGCTAACCCATCTGCGAGAAAGAGAGAGTCGAACTTCGCCTTTTCCGCAATTTGAGCGATCCGTTGAAAATATCGAATATCGGTTATGTTCTCAGGCTCTGTGTTCTGATGCCTCCATGAAGCTTCGTGATGTCCAGTGTTCATGAGAAAAACATTTAAATGCAGTTGTCTTTTGGATTGACTCATGGTCATTCACGCCACCTTTTTCGTTTATTCGCTGTAAGTTTGCTTCCAGCCGGTCAATCTTTTCTCAAGCGTAACTAAAAGAAAATTGATAATGACACCAATCACGGAAATCGAAATAATCCCTGCGTACATGTTCGTAATCTGAAAGCTGAATTGTGTATATTGAATTAAATAACCCAGACCAGATTTGGCCCCGACCATTTCAGCGGCGACAAGTACGAGAATAGAGCTTGCACCGGCCTGACGAATGCCTACGAAAATCGTGGGAATTGCAGCAGGGATGATAACCTTGCGAAAGAGTTGAATAGAAGACAAGCCCATGGAACGAGCCGATTTAATTAAAAGGGGTTCCACATTTTTCACACCACTAATGGTGTTCAGTAGGAGCGGGAAAGCGCACGCATAGAGCACGATGGCAACTTTAGAGGTCTCACCTAGCCCTAATAAGAGGATGAATACGGGTAGAATGGCCAGCGCTGCGGTATTCCGAAGCAACTCAAGCAGAGGATTGAGATATTCGGAGACGGGCTTCCACCAGCCTATCGCAAGTCCGAGGGGAATACTGAGCAATATGGCTAACAAGAATCCGCCGAGAGAGCGCGATAAGCTTGCAGTCGTATGCTCAGCTAGATCACCGGAGAGCAGAAGTTGCCACCAGGCCGTAGCGATTTCGGAGATCGGAGGGAAGAATGTGGCATCGACGAGCCCGAGGCGCGGGGCAAATTCCCATAAGAGCAGCAAGGCGATAATCACAATGCTGTTTTTAAATGCTTTTCGCAGCTTTGTTACGATCCAACCGATGGCATCAAAGCTTTCCTTTCTACCCAAGATCAGGGCTTTACCTGCATTTACACTAGCCATTGATAACGCCTCCTTTTATCACTGATTTACTAGGCTCAAAGCTATCCAAGGTCTTACTTTTCTCTTGTTCTTGCGCTCTGCTTACTTCATCTTTGAGTAAATCCCATACTTCATGCCGCAGCTTGACGAAATCTGGGTTGGATCTCAAATCTTCTTCACTTCTCCTCGATTCAAAAGGAATATCAAGCACCGTCTTGATTCGCCCAGGACGCGAGGTCATGACAGCCACTCTTTGCCCCAAATAAACCGCTTCTTCGATACCGTGCGTGATAAAAATAATCGTTTTCTTCGTGGCTTCCCAGATGCGCAATAATTCGCTTTGCAGTGTTTCTCGTGTTTGTGCATCAAGTGCTGCAAAAGGCTCATCCATCAGCAGCACTTCAGGGTCATAAGCTAAGCTTCTTGCGATAGCAACACGCTGCTTCATGCCGCCGGAAATTTCGTGGGGATATCTATTTTCAAAACCGGATAGGCCCACTAACTGAATAAACTCTAAGGCAATTTTGCGTCGTTCCTTACGAGGCACGCCCTTAGCCTCCAAGCCAAATTCCACATTGGCAAGTGTTGTTTTCCAAGGGAACAAGGCATACTGCTGGAACACAATCCCTCGATCAAGATTAGGCCCTGTGATGGGCTTCCCATCTAGTAGAATTTGTCCGCTGCTAGGCTTCGTTAACCCTGCAAGGAGGTCCAGAAGTGTGGATTTACCGCAGCCGCTCGGCCCAACAATGACCATGAATTCTCCCTGTTTGACGTCCAAGTTAATATCCTGTAAGGCGGAGATGGGCTGTGAATCTTCTTTCAGGTGCCCCAAGTTTCGCTGAATACGAAACGATTTCTGCACATGCTGAATGCTAATTTTAGCTGTCATTGACTTGCCTCCTTCACGTTTTCTTCAGATGATGTTTACTTTTTCTCATTGACAAAAGGGTTAAATTCATTCGTATATAGGCCTTTGACACTCAACTGTCCCTCTTTAATCACACCTTCGTTGACAAGCCAATGGATCCAGGTGTCGAATTCTTTGTCAGAAATGAGCCCTCCTTTACCTGCAATGCCCGTACTTTTCCAGAACTTAACGGTAGAGGTATCTTCTTTGCGATCGCGTGCGTTGATGATTTTTTCATAACGAGCCACGACTTCGGTCTGAGGTGTTGTGCGAGCCCATTCAATGGCTTTGGCTGTCGCTTCAACAAATTTATGAGAGGCATTGGGATTGTTCTTGATGAATTTGTCAGTCAGCACATAGCTACCAGCACTAAAATTGCCAAATAAATCTTTATCTTTGAATAAAGGCTGAATGCCGCCGCGTTCCAACGCTTTATCACGAAGGGTGCCTCCAAGTGCGGCTACATCAATTTGTGCAGCACGCAGTGTTTGCTCTGATGTCACCGGTGGAACGACAACCAAGGTGACTTGCTTAATTTCCTCAGCTGTAAGTCCGGCTCTGTGCAAATACTCCTTAATGACAAATTCATGATGTGCACCTAACGTATTTACCGCAATTTTTTTGCCGATAAGATCCTTTGCTGTTTTAATCGGACTGCCATCTAGCACGTAATATCCAGTCCACGTATTATCATCGACACCATAGTAAGAAATAACGGGCTTAATTGGTGCCTTCGCAGCGATCAGCTTCACAATGGCACCATTGAAGGCTCCGCCAAAATCCGTATCACCGGTTACGACTGCTTGAATATCTTGCGGACCGCTAATGGTATTGCCGATAAACTTTAACTTCAAGGGGGCGAGGTAGCCCAAATCTTCAGCTAATTCGGGATATGTAACGGAACCGACGCTACCTTGATAGCGAAGCTCTGAAACTTCTGGCGTCTGGCCTTTTGCTGAAACGGTTTGATCTTTGTTGCCACAAGCGGATACGACGAAGGATGAGGCAAGAACGAAAGATAAGGCTGTCACATAACTTCTTTTCAATGGTATGGTCATAATCCAATTCCCCCTTACGATAATTTCCAATCCTTAAACTTATAATTCCTATAGACTTACTGTGTATTGGTTTATATAATGAAATATACGATTACACCCATTTTCTGTCAATAAATTGGCGACACATGAACAGGAATGACGATGAATGACCATTATGAACCCAATCGAGGTGACTTTGATGTCCATGCAGCGATTCAATCTGATACCCTTGCAGGAAGCGATTGATTTACTCGGTGTTAGCCGTTCGACCTTTGATCGGTGGCGTAAATTAAAGCAACTTCCTTTTGTGAAAATTGGCAAAGAGATCTTAATTGATAAGAAAGAATTAGAGCAATGGGTACGTCTCCATGCGGTTAGTCTTCAGAATCCTGTCTTTACAGCAGGAGCATCGTCTACCGTATCTGCTCAAGAAAATCCAACATTAACGGTTGGTTATCAGAGTGGAACAGCTCATATGTGGACATCTCTCATCATGAAAGAGCTGGGTTGGTTGGAAGAAGAGCTTGCCGCAGCCAATCCAAGTCGTGTGGTTCAGGTGAAATGGTTCGATGGTGCTAACGGTGCGGTGCTTCTGCAAGGGATGGTAGGCGGCAGCATTCAGATTGCGTCGTTGGGAGACTATCCGATTGTCCTAGGTGCTTCGCTGTGTCAGACGTTCCCGGCTTTTAAACCTGTTCTAATTGCTTTTGATGGTAAAACCTCCGGTGGACAAGGGATTTCGCTCATTTTACGCAAAGGGCTGGAGCCCAGTGATATTTCGGAGATTTGTGGTTGGTCACTCACGTCGGCCGCACAATCGAGTGCAGGTAGACGGTTATCGAAGCTGCTCCAATCACTGGGAGGGGGCGGAGATCAGGTCATTCACAAAGAAATGGATGAGAGTATGGCGGGGATTGTAAAAAGGAAAATTGCAGGATGTGCCATGTGGGAGCCTTATATCTCTTTGGTTAACTATCACGGAGTCGGCAACGTGCTTTTTCAAGAAGGAATTGGGGAAGATTACCTTACGGGTGTCGTCGCAGACGAGAAGTGGGTTCATCATCATGAAGGAGATACCATCGCTTATTTGAAAGCACATCTCCGAGTACACGCCTTTATTCGCAATGATCCCGATGCAGCGGCAGAGCTGATTTCCCGAATTAAAGGGATCCCCGTGGAGATTGCCGTTGCCATTATGACCAAAGTCAGATGGGACGCTTCATTTTATACAAAAGATATGAATTCGCTCGCACAGTTGTATCAAGAGAATGGCGCAGTTCACACGCCCACATTATCCAAATTACAGGACACTCGTTGGAATGGTGACTATTTACAGCAAGCGATTAAGGCTTTAAAGCTACCTCATTTGAGTGGTCATCCCTTAGAGGGAGATTGGTCAGATGAACAATTGTACTAAAAGTGCACGGTTTCACTTCCATTCCATTTCGGTATATAGTAAAGAAATGATGTATGTGGAAGGGAGCTACGAAGAAGATCATGCGCACAACAATGACGACCACGATGACGGAAGAACAACAAGGTATCTTTCCAGCCGTTTGCCCACTGGACTGTCCAGATCAGTGCGGTTTACTGCTTCATAAAGAAGACGGGAAGATTGTTAAAATAGAAGGAGACCCTGATCACCCCGTGACACAGGGAGCCATATGCAACAAAGTTCGCAACATGACGGCACGTATTTATGATGATAAAAGGCTGCAGTATCCCATGAAACGAATCGGCCCCAAGGGGGAGGAGGCCTCTTTTAGGCGGATTTCCTGGGATGAGGCATTGGACACGATCACGAGTCGCTGGAAAGAATTGATTGCCTCGGAAGGCCCAGAAGCCATCTTGCCGTATAGTTTCTATGGCAATATGGGACGGATTGGGACGGAAGGTATGGATCGTCGCTTCTTTCATCGAATGGGAGCCAGTCGTCTGCTGTATGCCATTTGTGAATCTGCCGGCACCGAGGGCTATAAATATACGATGGGCGGCAGCTATGGAACCGATCCCGAGGATACGGTGCATGCGAAGTTGATCATCATGTGGGGGATCAATGCGGTCAGCACGAATATGCATCAGGTGATGCTGGCCGAGAAAGCCCGCAAAAACGGCGCACAAATCATCGTAATTGATGCGCATAAGAACCAAACAGGTCGCTGGGCGGACTGGTTTATTCCCATTTTGCCGGGAACTGACGCGGCTCTAGCACTTGGCATGATGCATATTCTGTTTGCTGAGGGGATGACGGATGAGGCATTCTTACACCAATACACTGTTGGGCACGAGGAGCTAAGAGAGCATGTTAAGCAATACGATCCTGCTAGCGTATCTGAGATAACTGGTGTGCCGGTAGAGGACATTTATCGCCTTGCTCGTTTATACGGTGAGACATCCCCTTCCTTTATTCGTATAGGGAACGGGATTCAGCATCATGATAACGGCGGCATGTGCGTGCGGACTATCGCTTGCTTGCCAGCTCTAACAGGACAGTGGCTGCATCAAGGCGGCGGTGCAATCAAAGGGAATGGCGCCTATTTGGAGCATAATTTGCCGGCCTTGCAGCGACCGGATTTGCGTAAGAAGGAAGCTCGACAAATCAATATGAACTTGCTTGGCAGCGCTTTGCTCGAGCTAGATCCGCCAATCCATGCGTTATACGTATATAATTCCAACCCAGCGTTGGTCGCGCCACATGCGAATAAAGTGAAAGAGGGGCTGGAACGAGAGGATTTATTCACCGTCGTGCATGATCTGTTCCTAACGGAAACAGCCAAATATGCGGATATTGTGCTGCCAGCGACGTCCTCTTTTGAAAATACAGACTTTTATCGCTCCTATTGGCATCACTATGTGCATCTTCAGCTCCCTGTAATTGCGCCTTATGGTGAAAGCAAAGCGAATGTGGATGTGTTCCGACTGCTTGCTTCGATGATGGGCTACGAGGATGAAGCGCTGCGGGCCAGCGATGAGGAGATGGTTCGTCAGGCTTTGAATCATCCTGGAAATCCAGCATTAGCTGAAATAACCTATGATGCGTTGCTGGACACAGGATTCATGAAGGCGGAGATTACTCCATTATTTCCTGGGAAACTTCGGACGCCTAGCGGCAAAATCGAACTCTATTCGGCCGAGATGGCGAGTAAGGGGTTTCCAGCGCTTCCAACGTATGTCCCACTTGCTGAGGTCAGTGATTTGCCATTTATGTTCATTCCGGCGCCGAATCATAACTTCTTGAATTCAACCTTTGCTCATAACGAAAAGCATGTTCGCATGGAGAAAGTGCCGAAGCTGCATATGCATGAAGACGATGCATCGGCTTTGGGCTTGGCCAGCGGTGATCTCGCACGGGTGTGGAACGAGCGCGGCGAGTGCGAGCTTGTCGTTATGGCTGGTCGCGATGTGCGGCGCGGGGTAGCTGTCAGTCAAGGGCTTTGGGCGGATACGCCAGGCAGCAAGACACGCGTGAATGTCCTGACGCCAGATCGCGTGGCGGATATGGGCGGAGGGGCTACCTTTTTCTCGGGACGGGTAGGCGTGGAAAAGTTGAAATGATCTTGAACCTTTGGGCGGATGATGACATAGGGTGAGATCAGGAGATGATGACTTATGCCTATTCAGCAAAAAGCTTACGCTTTAATCGGGAGGCCGGTTGGTATTTCCCTGATGGATGGTACCGGGGTATCCGGCATTTTGTGCAGTGTACAAGGTGGCTCGATCTACGTCATTGAATATTTATACCATACGCAATTCGCTACGAAGCACTATACATTTAATCAAGTGAGAGATATTTTGCCGTTCCCGCAATGTCCGCAGCCGTATACACCACAGCCTTTGTACTAAGATAAGGTGGATGAATGAACTTGAACCGATCCTTCTGGGATCGGTTTTTTTGTGGAAATCCGAATTTAGTCACTCCCGAACCTAAATAAATGACAATTAAATCGAGCGGAAAGCATGTATCATCATTTATGTATACGCTTACAATTATAATAATTTAAGGATAAGGAGTTTTGCTACAATGAAATTTCATAATGTCCAAAAAAAGTTTGCAATCATGCTTATGTTTTCCATGATATTGTCGTTGCTCCTTCCTATAGCAGGAATGGCAGCAGATCTTGAGGTTGAGGTTATGAAACTTCCCCCTGCGGCGGATGCAGCGATCGCGTGGAAGAGCGGAGATACGGCTACGCCAACACTCGCGGATACGAATTACGATAGAAGGAATGGTACAACGGACGGACTCTTCAGTATCTCTTCTACGAGTACCCAAAAGAAATACATGTATTTTAAATTTGATGTGACGGCAGCTTCAGATCCGAGTTATAAATTTATTTTGCAAGTATCTGCTAAATTAGGAACCAACCTGACGACAGCGGATTTTCAGGTTTTCGGATTAAACGACAATTCGTGGCAGGAAAATACGTTTACATGGAACAATGCTTCTGCCCTTCAAAAAGATCTTCAGCAAATGGAGCAGGTCAGTCAATTTACGATTACTACCTTAAATGGCGCTAAGCCGATTTATCATGACATTGATGTCTCTGACTATGTGAGGCAACATTTAGCGGATGGCATCGTATCCTTTGTGGTTGCAGATTCGCTATCATCAGGGAAATCAGTCAACATCTATTCCAAAGATAATACCTCCGTCTCTAATCCGGAAACGCAGCTTCTTGTGAAGCGCATTGTGCAAAGCGATACTACGCCGCCACAATGGCCTGCAGGTGCTGCCTTAAAGTCAATGAATCTAGGTACAGACTTTGTGCAGCTTGTTTGGCCAGCAGCAACAGATGATAGCTCCGTAGCAAACTATAAGCTTTACCAAGATGGCGCACTTACAGCGACCATTGCGGGCAGTAACACGTATACGGCTCAAGGCCTGACACCGAATACTAGTGTATCTTATGCCGTCTATGCTGGAGACGTAGCTGGAAACTACTCTACAGAACCTTTGACCTACAACACAACAACCTTGTCAGCGCCTGTTACACCGATTCCGATTGTCGATGTAAATGCGAGCAGCAGTGACGGGAATGTGGAGAGCAATACATTAGATAATAACTTATACAGTCGTTGGTCAGCATCAGGTGACGGTCAGTATATCATGTTTGATTTAGGTCAAACCAAACGAATCGGCTATGTAGGTATTGCATTTTATAAAGGTGATCTGCGCTCCACTCGAATCGATATTGAGACTTCTAATGATGCTATAGCATGGACAAATGTATGGAGTGGAAACAGCCGTGCGACCACAGCGAATATGCAAGCTTTTGATATTCCAGATACGGATGCTCGTTTCGTGCGTATCATAGGACATGGGAACTCAGATGGCAGCACGTTTACCAGCTTAACGGATGTCATGATCTATGCACCCTATCTAACAGGCGACACTCCAGTTGCCATAGTACCGAACATTACACCAACTGCTCCTCCAGTGACGGTTCCTTTCACCAAAGCAGGATTAACGAATCCAGATGGCACTGTACATGCGCTGCATACACCGAACCCTGTCACAGGAGCAACCCTTAATGTAACTAGTTATGGTGCGGATCCTGCAGATAATGCGAATGATGACCGTGTTGCGATTCAAAATGCCATTAATGCTGCTTCTCCAGGAGACGAAGTTTACCTGCCAAACGGTGTGTATAACCTAATCACTTCGCCAGATGGCTTTGTGAATTTGAAGTTGAAGTCCGGCGTGAATTTACGTGGTGAAAGTGAAAGTGGCACTATCTTGAAATCCAGCATCGATGATATTAAAAATAGTTCCGTTGTGAAGTCATCAAGTCAACACGATATTAAGGTTTCAAACTTGACGATCACATCGACTTGGAATCGCTCATTCTCTCTCGAGCATGCAACGAACAATCCCGATGCAGGTGGTCCCGATAGCAGCATTGCTATAGCTAACTATGGAGAAATTCCATCCTATAATGTGACGATTGATCATGTTACGGTGGAACGTTTTAGACGGATGGCTATCCGTATTGAGAACAGTCATGATGTGGTTGTTCGCCACAGCACATTCCGAAATGCAACAGATCTAGGTGGAGGCGGAGCAGGTTACGGAACCTCCATTCAAGGGATGCCGAAGGTGGATCGACTTGGTTTCGACAATGATACGTATTGGAATGTTGTTGAAGATTCAACGTTTGAAGGACCGTATTTACGTCATGGTTCCCTAATCCAAAATGTCGCGCACAATAACGTTTTGCGTAACAATCATTATATGAATACCAAATTAGACGCCATTGATCTTCATGGTGAGTTAGAATATTTAAATGAGGTGTACGGCAACACCATCGAGAATATTTTGACAGGCGGAGGTGTGGGCCTTGGTAATACGGGGGGAACGGCTCCTTCTAATCATAGTAAATCCGGCCCAAATAACCACATTCATGACAATGTGATCCGTAATTCGCGAGAAGGCATTGTTGTCACGATGGGTACGCCAGAAACGTTGATTGAGAACAATATTATCGAAAATACAACATCGGTCGAAAATGCAGTAGGTATCAATATTCTAAATGGGCCGGGAACTCGTATTGTTAATAACATCATTCGAAATAATACGGCGTCTAATTATTGGGGCATTTTGCTGGAGCATGATAGAGGGGATCAGAATGCTAACTTTATCGGCGCTGGTGATCCTCAGAATGTACAAATTGAAGGAAATGTCCTTACTGGAAATGCAAATGGCATTCAATTACAAGCTGGCGCTAACATTCTGGTAAATAAGAATCGCTTAAACAATTTGGGCACCAATTATGATAAGGCAGCTGGAGTTACTGCGACAGAGGTATGGCCTTCTACGGACAGTACGTTAAGTGGTTTGGAGGTGAATGCTGGTACATTAAGCCCGGCATTTGATCCAGCAGTGACGGAGTATGTGTCTTCTGTTCCAAAAAGCACGTCTGAGCTTATCATTTCACCAACGACAGGAAGCGGCGAGGCTGCTTTGACCGTAAACGGTGCTCCAGTTGTTAGTGGATCACCTTCCAATGCCGTTCAACTGCAGGTTGGTGAAAATGTCATAGTACTTGTCGTTACCGCAGAAGATACAACGACGAAGACTTATCGACTAGTGGTAACGCGTTTACTCTCAGACAATGCGAATTTAGGTAACCTAACTATCGACGTGGGTACGTTTGTATTTAACCCTTTGCTTACAACCCAAACGGTCAATGTATCTACTGGGAATTCTAAAATACAAGTAACACCAACCACATCAGATAGCACAGCTACCGTGACCGTAGACGGAGGAACTGTTGTAAGCGGTTCTCCTTCTAAAACAATCAAATTGCATCCTGGTCCGAATGAAATTGCTATTGTCGTTACCGCAGAAGATTCGTCCATGATGTCTTATCTCTTGACGGTAATCCGGGGCAAGGACAAAGACAAGGATATATAAGAAATAAAAAAGCTTGATCAAGCCCAGTGCACTACTGGGAATTGATCAAGCTTTTTTATTTCTGCTAGTATCTTAGCGGTTATCAATTTTCTCTGGATATAGATCGTGATTCATCAAGCGATGCTCAGCCATGGCTTCGTACTTCGTACCTGGTTGACCCCAGTTACAGTAAGGATCAATGGAGATGCCGCCGCGAGGCGTGAACTTGCCCCATACTTCGATATAGCGCGGATTCATCAAATCGATGAGATCATTCATAATAATATTGACACAATCCTCGTGGAAATCTCCGTGGTTGCGGAAGCTGAAAAGGTATAGTTTCAAGGACTTGCTCTCGACCATTTTGATCGTAGGAATATACGAAATGTAGAGGGTAGCGAAATCCGGTTGTCCAGTTACAGGACATAAGCTTGTGAACTCCGGGAAGTTAAATTTGACGAAATAAGCCCGATCGGGGTGTTTATTATCAAATGCTTCTAAGAGTGTAGGGTCATAATTGAACACATATTTCGTGCCTTGATTGCCCAGAAGGGTAATCTCTTTCAAGTCTTCATTACTTCTTCCTGCCATGGGTAAATCCTCATTTCATAGTTTTTTAGAGAGGGAGTTTGCGAACCTCTTCTATAAGCAGATAGGTCCGTAGGTCCGCTCATAGAGGTGACTTCCTATTTCATGAAATGTATCATATTTTGCAGGAAAAAGCATCTTTGGGCCGGGTGGCAATTATTACTGACTTGTGCATATCGTCTAGCTTACGCTTACAGCAACACGGGTTGGCCTAGTGCCACGGATTTGTAACCCGCTAAGGCGACAACAGTTGAACGTAATCCATCTTCCCCTGTGATCGGCACCTGTTCGCCATTCAGCAACGCTTGAACAAATGCTTTCACTAAGTAAGCATCCATGGAGTCACCCCAGAAGTTCCATTGGCCTTTTCCGTTATCTAAGCTATATAGCTCGTTCTTTTGAGCAAAAGCATCGATGGAGAGCGTTCCTTTCGTACCCACAATCGTCATCGTCACATCTCCCCAAGTAGGGAAAGCGGCATTCCGCGACCAGCTTGTGTCTAAGACGCCGATTACCCCATTCGCGAATTTGACATGGATCATGCCCGCATCATCGATCTCTAAATTTTCATTGAATAATGTAGCCGCATAAGCATAGACTTCTTTCACTTCGGATTGGGTCATCCAATTCATCAAGTCCATGACGTGTACAGTATGATCTAATAAGGCACCGCCGCCAGATAGCTCGGACTGGAGGAACCAGCCTGAAGGGAGTGAGCCACGATTGGTTCCCTTTATGGCCACGATCTCACCGATTTCGCCGTGTTCGATTGCCTCCTTGGCTTTAACAACTGAGGCCAAATAGCGGCAAGGGAATGCGGTCATCAATTGAACACCGTTTTCTTTACAGGCGGCAATCATGGCCTCCATTTCCGAGACTGAAACGCCAAGCGGTTTTTCACAAAGCACGTGCTTGCCTGCTTTCGCCGCTGCGATCGTGATCTCTGCGTGGTGCACGTTCTCGGAACAAATGACAACAGCATCCAGATCCGTAGCGAGTAAATCCTGATAACGCTCATAATGAGGCAATCCGTATGCAGCGGTTACTTTTTCCACGCGGCTGTGACTCTCGTCTGCAAAACCCGTGACCTCCACCTGCGGGATTGCTCGTAGTGATTCCAAATAAGAGTATGCATGGCCGTGCGCGAAACTGATCATACCTACTTTTAATTTCTTCATACTGTTTCCTCCCCGAACGTTGAGCTCGTCTTCAGTTGGACAGATTTCCCCGTACGAACTGATTCCAGTGCAGCCATCGTAATTTCTAGTGCTTTATAGGCATCGTTCGCAGTAACGATAGGCTCACTTCCATCTCGGATGCACTGGATGAAATGGGCAATCTCCAAATCATAAGGACTAGCGTATCCCGGACTTTGCGGAACTTCCGCGAAACGTCTGCCTTCTGAATCGGAAGGGGCTTTGCAGATGTGGAGTGAACTGCTTTTTTGGCTGTCGCTGCGGATGATGCCTTTGCTGCCTGCAATTTCCACGGCGGTTTGGAACGGTCCTTGGTAACCCCAGAAGGCTTCCACGTTGGCAACGGCTCCGTTTTCAAAAAGAAGTGTGACTAGCGCATAATCCAAGTCATTGACGCGTTGGTTCAAGCCATATACGGACTTCACATCGCCGATAGCCCAACGTAGAAAATCAATATCGTGGATCATGAGATCGGTAATGACGCCTCCGCTTTTCTCGGAATCTTTGAACCATGGTCTGACATCACCAGGGTGTGAACCGATTCGTTTGGCATGAATGACGCCGACTCGTCCTAACTTGCCCTCATCAATGGCTTGCTTCATTTGTACATATTCAGGGAAGAAGCGAACGACGTGTCCGACAAACAAGCGGACGCCGTATTGCTCGCAACCTTGGATCATAGCTGCTGCATCCTCTAAATTAAGGGCAAGTGGTTTCTCGCATATCACATGTTTGCCAGCTTGTGCCGCTTTTAACGTATATTCCTTATGTAAGTAGCTTGGCAGTGTCACACTGACGATATCGAAATCAGCCTCGTTCAGCATGGCTTCAAAAGTCGTATAAGCAGGTGCTCCTGTCTTAACGGAAAGTGCTTGTGCTAGCTCGATATCCAGATCGCATACACCTGTCAACTCCACATCAGGCATATTGACATAGCTGAGGGCGTGCACATTCCCCATCCCCCCGCAACCAACGATCGCTATTTTCATGCCAAATTCACTCCTCATATTATCGTATGAAAATATGTAACTAAGTAATATGATATAGGTATTGTAAGGTAGCGTATATGCGGACATTTATTCAGTTTATATCCAAATTTGTCATCAGGGAAAGAGCGGTGTTTGTGAGCCATGCATATTTATAAAGAGCCTATCCCTTATCAGAACCCCTCATTATGCATGAAAGTGTGGCGATTCACCCAGTCAGGGGCAGAAAAAGAGTACGGAAATACCTGGCATTATCATAAAGAGATTGAATTCATTTTAGTTGAGCAAGGTATCCACGAAATTCAGACACCGAATCAAGTCTACTCGCTCAAAGCCGGGGATGTGATGCTAATCGGCTCCTCCCAGCTGCATAGAGGACGCAAAATAAGTGATAAGGATCTCGTCTATATCGTTCTACACATTGACCTCCAGCCTTATTTTGATCCGGCAATGATGAGGTATTATCGAGATTTTTTGGAGATTTTTCATCCGTTAGAAGCGCTCAATTATATTTTCCAAGAAAATGATCAAGTGAAGAAAGAAATTGCCAAGATTATTACGGATACCCATGATGAAGTTATGGGAACTAAGAAAGGGTATGAAATTGCGGTGAGCATGCACATCAAGCATCTGCTCTTAATGCTGCTTCGCCATGACAATCGGGATCTGTTAACGACACATGGCAATGTGGATGGGGATGCGGATATCATTCGGTCGCTTGTTGTTTATGTGGACGAGCATTTGACGGAGAAGATCGATATGGGAGAGGTCAGTCGAATCGCTGGTATGAGTTATTCGTACTTTTCGAAATATTTTAAGAACAAGATGGGAGCCTCATTTATCGACTATGTTAACCAGAAGCGTATTTCAAAAGCGGAGCGGCTGCTCGTTACTGAAAAACGGAGTGTGAACGAAATCGCAGAGTCGGTTGGAATAGGAAATATGGCGCATTTCTATGAGTTGTTCAAACGATTCAACGGCTGTACACCTAAACAATATCTGCACAAAATGAACGTAAGCGACAGCTAATTTGAATAGATCGATGCTTGTAGAAAAAGGTTGACAACGGAGTGGAATTATTGAATTATGAACTTGGAAACAAATCTGAAACAAACCAGATACAATGGAATTCAAGTGAATAGGTTTTATTAGTGAACTAGATGAGAATCAGAATGGGATTTGAAAAATTCGCTTCGAAGGCAAAGTGAAGTAAACGGAGGCCATAGGATGATACAACTATCAAATCTGGAAGAGTTATTAGCGTATCAAGTTAATACGATTAAGGATGGGCAGCTTGTCTATGTGGATGGGTATTATCAAAAGGGAGACGGTGGCTCCAAGCTAGTTCGTTGGATGATTGGCAGCACCGAAGCCGACAACGGCGGCACGATTCATGATCCTAGACATGGTGGGAGCGGTCGATGGAAGACCGTACATAACGGGGTAGGAGATTTTCGGTGGTTCGGCATTCTAGACGCGACAAGGGATGCAGACGACGCCTTGGATGCGATGGTGAACGATGTATCGATTCATCGGATTGAGTCACATTCTGATCTTAACTTTGTCAGAAGACATACGTACGACCGCAGCAACATCGAACTCGATTTTGGAGGGCGTCGTGTCACAACAGTCGGGATCGAGCTAAATGCGAAAAGCAATCCATTCGGAGCTGTTATTTTTTTTCAGGGGAAAGCAACAGGAGAAACACAGACTCTTACACTCTCTGCTAATCTTCTAGAGCAAACCGACGTGCTAGAGGTGCTAGATACGACGTCTTTTGAGGTGGGAGACTGGTGGGTAGCGAGGATTCAGAACCATCCGGAAGGCTATGCGCAGCGCGAGTTGGATTATATGGTGCAGGTCACAGAAATCATAGACGATAGCCATATTCGTGTGAATTATAAGCTCGGATGGACGCTTGCTGCGGGACGGGAAATCACGTACAAGAAAATGCAGCCTGTCATACACAGTCACATCAGGAATATGAACTTTATAGGTGTTTCTGTGCCTGATAATGGGTCGACGAGCATAAAGCCATCTGAAGATTGGGATCAGATAGGATCACATCCCATTGCCTATGAATTCGCCGTTGCTTGCAATGTTAGCGACGTCACAGCCACTAAGGTATTCTGGCCGGTCATTGAGCGGCGTTATTGCACTCATTTTGTGACGGAGCGTTGCAAGCTAATGAACCCAGAGGAAGTGATCTGGGGAGGAACCGGATACCTGACGCAGCAACTCAACGTGTTGTACGGTCATGTCCGAGATTGCCATACAAGCAACGCCCGTCACTTAAACGATTTCACATGCGGAGCATACTGCATGGTGGAGAACTGCCATGGTGATGGTGATGAACATGGCTCTTTTGTCACACACGGTCAATACGAGCATGATCTGACGTTTATCGGGAATTCAGGTTTATTATCATTTGCCAACAGTGGTACAACATGGGGAGATAGTGCGAAACGAATCTCCGTGAAAAAGCATGTGGCTTCGCGTGTAGTTGCACACAAGCGAATTACAGATTTGACACTGGAGGATGTTCATGCCGTCTGGAAAGAGGGATTAGTGGATTCCGGTACGATTTGGGCTAACGCAGATGGGCTGCAAATGCGAGGCTGTACGGCGGACACGATGCTTACACTTTCACAGAGCTCATCTCGTTCACAGCGAAGTAATCTTGCGGATGGTTGTTCATTTGGCATGACAAAGGGGGTTGAAATCGCTCGTATGCCCGATAATCCCCATGTAGGATTTCGGCCAGTTATGACGGATTTCACGATGCAGAATTGCCAATTTCACAACGTTGATGATAATTCCCTAGGTAGTATTAACAAACTAGTTTTGATGAATACATGGTTTAAAGGAGCTTCTCCAGAGGCAAAACCCATTCAAGTTTGGTGTCCTGAAGTGGTTATGCAAGGCGGTGGTTGTGAAAATAGCGGCATGATTTTGATGGGCGCATTTCATCCCTATGAGAAAGGTGCAAGTGACCAGTCCATTACGGTCGATGGCGGCACGGTGTTCAGTGGGACGAATGCAGCAAAGGCCTATTTGAAACGAGGCGACGTGTCAGGAATCGTAACGTGGGTGATCGGCGAGTGCAAAAGCTCAGCAATGGATGCCGAGACGGCGCATTTCAACATACATAACGGCTCTAATAAAATGAGAGCGATAGGTTCTCGTTTCTCTGGAGGCAAGTATGAGATTGCGGAGAGAGCGTTCAGCCATGATTCCTATTTACTCATGATGGCCTGTGTAGAAGAAGGAGTCGATAGGTCATCTCTTCCGGTTGAATCGGATAGGGTGAGACATAAAGAGGGAAACATCATAATTTAATAACCTTTGGAGCCTGTCTTTTCATAGATAGGCTTATTTTATGTCATATCCATGTTATGTAATGAAGGGAAATTGGTTACTTAATGTTAGAATAACTAACACTGTAAGCGATTCCAAATTAAAAAGTTATTGACAACACGCATGTCAGCTACTTATAATAAAAAACATCAGAAACAAACCACAAAAGAATTAACTAGTCATTGTGATGTACTTTATAAATTAGAAATAAACCAGAAAAGAGGTAGGGGTTATGAAAGCAGTAAAGGGCATCAATGGGTCAGCACAAGTGTTGGAGCTTCCGAACCCGGAAATGATTCCTCAATTTGTCAAAGTGAAGACGGAATACTCAGTCGTTAGTGTAGGTACCGAGCTAATGATGATAACCAATAATGGGGATGCCAATTTAGGCTATAGTGCTAGTGGCATTGTTATGGAGATAGGGGAAGGTGTTACACACGTCATCCCTGGACAACGAGTGGCTTGTTATGGGGTGCCAGCGCATAGGGAACTCCTGCTTGTTCCCAAGCATTTGGTTGTACCTGTGCCAGAAGGCGTGACTCAGGAGGAAGCGGCATTTGTCGGTATTGGTGCTATTGCGATTCATGCCTTGCGTCAAGCTAAACTAAGCTTTGGGGAAACGATTATTATCGCGGGGCTTGGCATACTTGGGCAAGTCATTGCCCGTATTGCGCATGCAGCGTCTTATAAAGTCATTGGTTTAGAGTTAATTGAGGAACGCTGCCGAACGCTTGAGGCTATTGGTGCAATTGCCTGCCGCACTAAGGATGAGCTTCAGAAGGCTGTGGAATCCGATCCAGGCTGTAAAGGTGCAGATGCGGTTATGCTTTGTGCGAGCAACCGGAAGTTTAGTATGATAGATGATGCAATTGGTTGGCTGCGGGATCGCGGTCGTGTTGTGATCGTCGGGGATACTGGAACGGAATTTGATCGGGATCTGCTATTTATGAAAGAAGCGAGTGTTCATATTTCACGTGCGGGCGGTCCTGGTCGCTATGAGGAAACCTATGAGCAGCAAGGGGTCGATTACCCGATAGGCTATGTTCGTTGGACGGAAGGCAGGAACATGGGGGAGTTTTTACGTTTGATCGCACAGAAAAGGATTGATATTCAATCGCTGATTACCAATGAGTGCGCACTCGAAGAGTTACCTACCATGTATCAAAGCTGCTTTGAAAAGCCGCAGAAATCGATGGGTATTGTCGTGCGATATGAACAACCCAATCCCGCCGGAGTAGCAGATTCCTTTAACAATTAATAAAGGAGGTGATGGGGTATGCGAGCAAGTGTGAAGTCGATATCTGGTGAACACATAGGAAGAAGACGAATGACCACGCATGTTTGGAAAACGTTTCTCCGATACAAATGGTTGTATTTACTTATGGTTCCGGGGATCGCGTATTACATTATTTATCACTATGTGCCGATGTTCGGACTCGTGATTGCGTTTAAGAAGTATAACCTCATGAAGGGATTATGGGGGAGTGAATGGGTTGGCTTCGATAATTTTCGAACGATATTCGCCTCGCCGGAGTTTCCTAGTTTAGTCCGAAATACGCTTCTGATCAGTGTGTATCGTATTTTGTTTAACATGCTTCCAGACGTCATGTTGGCACTTATTTTAAATGAAATTCGTGCTCCTTGGTTCAAAAGAATTGTACAAACGATCACCTATGGGCCTCATTTCTTATCATGGATTATCGTGTACGGTCTTGTGTTTTCATTCTTTGCGCCTGGTGCGGGGCTAGTTACGACGTTCTTTCGAGATATGGGTTGGGGAGAACTTGATGTGTTGACCAACTCGGACTATTTCCGTTCCCTGCTAGTAACGTCAGATATTTGGAAAAGCACTGGTTTCGGAGCCATCATTTATTTGGCAGCACTGGCCTCGATCAACCACGAATTATATGAAGCAGCTGTTGTAGATGGCGCAGGTCGTTGGCGGCAATTGTGGCATATTACGCTCCCAGGTATTCGCGAAGTGTTCATCTTACTGTTAATCTTGCGAATCGGACATATTATGGATGCCGGCTTCGAACAAGTATACATATTCTTGAACGCACGCGTTTACGATGTGGGAGATATCCTAGACACCTGGATCTTCCGCCGAGGTATTGAACAAATGGAATTCAGTGTCCCAGCGGCTATGGGCGTTTTCAAATCAGTAATCGGTCTAGTGCTCGTTATTGGAGCGAATAAACTGGCCAAAAAAGTCGGCGGGTCCGGCATCTGGTAAAGGAGGCATCGTTATGCCATTCATGCTTAAGAAAACCAAATCAGACCGCATTGTAGATGCCGTTCTTTACACCGTACTCGGACTTTTCTGTTTAGCAACGCTGTTTCCAATCTACTTTGTCTTCATTATGTCCATCACACCCTATACGGAAGTGCTCAAGAACGGTGGATTTGTCATCGTACCGCATGCGATCACATTCGAAGCATTCAAAACGATTTTCTCCAGCAACACTGTGCCCAAAGCTCTGCAAGTATCGATATTCGTAACGGTCGTTGGTACAGCGTGCAACCTAGCCATTACGACGATGCTGGCCTATCCGTTATCGAAGAAATTTTTACCGGGGCGCAATATCGTCCTGATGGGCATCGTGTTTACCATGTTGTTCTCAGGGGGGATCATCCCCATGTATTTGACGGTGAAAGCCACGGGCTTGATGGATTCATTATGGGCACTTATCATTCCAGGTCTTGTCTCGTCCTTTAATATTCTGATCATGAAGACCTTCTTCGAAGGCCTTCCCTATGAAATTGAAGAGGCGGCGAAAGTCGATGGCTGCAGCGACATTGGTACACTTATGCGGATTGTGCTGCCGCTCTCGATGCCGATTATGGCAACGTTGGGATTGTTCTACGGTGTGAATCACTGGAATGCTTACTTCGGCGGGGTCATGTATTTAAATGATCGCAGTCTATATCCGATACAGGTTGTGCTGCGGAATATGATTGTGTCACCGGCCATTAGTCAGGAGCTTGCGATTTCTCAATCTTCATTAAATACCATGCCGCCGGAAACCATCAAGATGGCAACCGTTGTGGTGGCGATCATACCAGTTCTAATCGTGTATCCGTTTCTACAAAAATATTTCGTCAAAGGCATGCTGTTAGGTGCTGTCAAAGGATAAGCCTAACAGCAACTTTACTACAATTGGCTGTAAGCCAGTCACGTATTAAGTACGAGGAGGTGACAACGGGAAGTAGATCTACAGTGGTTATTACGCAAACGATTCGTATCCATTGATTTGACGGAAGTAATGGCTTGAAAGTAGTTTCATACGCGTTCTCATTCTTCTAAAACGAACAGGGGGGTCTTTCATTTGAAAACGTTATCAAAAGTAACTACGCTATTATTAGCATCTTCGCTGGTCCTTGTCGCATGCACGAGTTCGAAAGAGGAGGCTTCTAGTTCCCCAACTAATACGGCGGTGACAACGTCGTCGAGCCCAGATGCCAAGAAGGAAAAACTAGACCTGAGTTGGATGGTTATCGCAGATGCAAGCGCCCAACTTCCTTCGGCCGATAAAGACTTCGTGAAGAAAGCGATTGAAGAGAAATTCAATGTCTCACTGAAAATGACCTACTTGCCGTTTGGCCAAGACTATACCAATAAATTGAATACGATGATCGCATCTGGCGACATTCCCGACGTGTTCTACGCAGACGGTGTACCTTCTAATAATTACATCCGTGATGGTGTTGCGAGAGATTTGACGGGGATTGTCACACCGGCCAAAATGCCAAACTACTTCAAGAATTGGGTGTCGGAAGCAACGTTGAAGTCGTATCAGGTACAAGGTGCATTCAAGCGTGCCCCTGTTCCGTACGAAACTAGTTACTACCGTACCTTCTATATTCGGAAAGACTGGCTCGACAAGCTTAATTTAAAAATGCCGACGAACTACGACGAGCTAGTGAGTGTCATGAAAGCTTTTACGTTCAATGATCCAGACGGTAATGGCAAGAACGATACGTATGGTTTTACAGCGGCAGGCGGCGGTGCAAGCATTTCGATGGACTTCCCAGAATTCCTGAAAAACGGCTTTGCTGGTGACACATATGTAGAAAATGACCAGTTCATCGACGTTCGTACCGATATCCGCATGCAAAATGTGCTTACAGATATCAAGGCACTACTGGACATGAAAGTTGTCGATCCGGACTGGTTCCTGAACAAGTATGGTCAACATTTTGACAAAGCTGCACAAGGTAAAGCAGGTATTGTGATTGGTCAAGGCAGAGACCTTGCTTTCGATAACAATCCGGCTGGATTGCAAATGAAAGCGAAGGCTGCAGGTCAAACAACAGCAGACTGGGAGCCGTTCCATCCGTGGGAGAAAACCGGTACTTGGGTAGAGACGATTCCACAAAACCCGTTCTTGATCAGCTCCAAAAGCTCAGATGCCAAAGTACAGCGCTCTATTGAAATTCTGGATTGGCTCGCTGGAGAGGAAGGCTTCTTGCTGACGCGTTACGGGAAAGAAAACGTGGATTACAAACGTAATGGAAAAGACATCGAAGTCAATCAGGACGCCTACAAAAAAGATGTGATCGACAATAACAACTTTATTGAAGTGTATGGTTGGTTTACACCGCGTAAACCGGAAGTGTTCAGTTTGAATATCATTGATCCTAAAGTAACCGAGCGAGATAAGAAAATTGTTGAAAAAATCAACTCATATAAGATTCTTCCGTCAGTGGGTACCGCTCTTACTGTTAAAGAAGGTATGGATATCGGAGCCATGCGCAAGCGAATGAATGAGCTGCACGTTCAAATCTTGTATAAAGAGAAGGACGCTGCTAACTGGCCGCAATATCGCCAAGAAGTGATGACGAAATTCGGCGGCAAAGCGATTTTCGATAACTATGCGGAACTTACATCCACAGCCAAAGGCAAACCGATTAAGTTTAAATCGGACAACTAAATCGTAGTCGTTCTTCGGATCAAGCAACTCAGACTGTCGAATGCATGGCATGTTCGCCAGTCTGACTTTGCAGGTTTGTGAACTACCTAGGGAATGGAGGGCTTCCCGCGTGCGATTGCAAGGAAAACGAGCATTGATTACAGGAAGTGCCAGAGGCATCGGTCAAGGGATTGCACATAAGTTCGTGCAAGAAGGAGCAAGTGTCGTATTGCTTGATTACAGGGCGGATCAGCTTGAAGCATCTGCAGACACAATTCGAAAGCAAGCCATAGATAGGGGGCAAACACCTCAAGTTGCAACCGTCGTCTGTGACTTAAGTGTGCCGGAGCAAGTGGACAAGGCTGCTGAAAAAGCGTGGGCTTACTGGGATGGCATCGACATTTTGGTCAATAACGCTGGCATTGCAACACGTGAGTCGTTCATTGACATCCCTCTCTTTCGTTGGCAGCAGGTGATCAACATAAATTTGAATGCGGCGTTCCAACTGAGCCAATGGGTGGCGAAGGGGATGATTGCTGGTGGGATTCACGGTTCGATCGTCAATATGGCCTCGAAAAATGGCTTAGCCGGAAGTGCCGTATTGGCTCATTACAATGCATCCAAAGGCGGCGTTGTTTTGCTAACGCAGTCGATGGCTGTTGATTTGGCTCAGAATAACATTCGTGTTAATAGCGTTGCGCCTGGCTTCATCGATACACCGCTGGATCGCGAACTGAAGGAGAAATCGGAAGTCACACTTTCATTGACGGAACGAACCCCGATGCGCAGGCTCGGTACCATTGAGGAAGTAGCGAACGCATTTCTATTCTTGGCATCAGACGAAGCATCCTACATAACGGGCACGACACTAGTTGTGGACGGAGGTCATCTTGCCAATGCTTGTGATTTGTAAACTTTTGTAACCATACATCAGGATTGCGTGCAAGGAGGACTTACTAACATGGCAGATGAGGACAACAAGCATGGGGTAAATGAGGAAGATAAACTTCGTGGTGACAAATATTTTAACGACACAGGGCTTTGGGGGTTTATCCATCGTTCATTTACGAAATCCATGGGCTACACGGACGACGATTTAAAAAAGCCGGTCATCGGTATTTGCAACACATTCAGCGAGTTGAATAAATGCCACTCTCACTTTAGAGAATTGACTGACTATGTAAAGCGTGGTGTATGGCAAGCCGGTGGTCTGCCCATGGAATTCCCGACTATTTCGATTGGCGAACCATATGTTAAGCCAACGACGATGCTGCTTCGGAATCTCATGGCGATGGACACGGAAGAAATGGTCAAAGCGCATCCGATCGATGGCGTTGTGCTTCTGGGCGGATGTGACAAAACGGTACCTGCGCAGTTGATGGCTGCGGTGAGTGCTAATATTCCAGCGATAGTCCTTACCGGCGGTCCGATGCTGAACGGCAAATTAAACGGCCAGACGCTTGGTGCCTGCACCGACTGTTATCAGTTTACGCTTGAGCACAAAGCGGGCAACATCTCAGACGAGCAGCTCACCATTGCTGAGAATGCTATTTGCCGCAGTGATGGTCACTGCATGGTGATGGGGACGGCCAGTACAATGGCGGCGATTGCCGAAGCGCTTGGTATGGCACTCCCTGGCTGTGCGGCAATTCCTGCCCCAGATTCCAGACGGCGACATATGTCCGAGCAGACAGGGAAACAGATCGTGGAGCTCGTCCGTCGCAACATCCGACCGCGTGACATTATTACAAAGGAATCACTGGATAACGCAATTCGAGTTACGATGGCATGCGCAGGATCAACCAACGCAATCATCCATTTGGTAGCTATTGCTGGACGACTTGGCTACCGATTACCGCTTGAAAGGTTCGATGAAATTAGCGCAACGACGCCATTTATCCTGAACGTTCGCCCATCTGGCAAATATCAAATGGAAGAGTTTTTCGAAGCAGGCGGCGTGCCGTCGCTGATGAAGGAAATTGAACCGCTGCTAAACGGCAATTGTTTGACCGTTACTGGCCAAACAGTGACAGAGAACCTGCGAGGCGTGCTAGTAACTGACCGCGAGCTGATCTATCCGCTTGAGCAGCCCATTGCTCCGCAAGGCGGTATTGCGGTGCTGCGCGGAAACCTCTCTCCGAACGGTGCACTAATCAAGCAAACGGCGGTTTCACCGCATCTCAAAAAACACCGTGGACGCGCCGTCGTCTTCGAATCGCCGGCCGATCTGAATGCACGGATTGACGATCCAGATTTGGATGTCGATGAGAACAGTGTCCTCGTGTTGAAGAACGCTGGACCGAAAGGCGCGCCAGCGATGCCGGAAATCGGGCAAATCCCAATTCCGAAGAAGCTGCTCATGCAAGGGGTGCGCGACATGGTACGTATTTCGGATGCCCGCATCAGCGGTACTTCGTACGGCACCTTGATTGTGCATGTTGCTCCTGAAGCAGCCATCGGTGGACCACTAGGGCTCGTGCAGAACGGCGATGAGATCGAACTCGACATCGATATGCGCAAGCTGGAGTTACATGTAGATGAAGAAACGCTTCGAGAACGCAAAGCGAAGTGGGAGGCTCCTCCACCTGCCTATGATCGAGGGTATGGTCTCCTATTCTTGGAACGTGTGCTGCAAGCGGATGAGGGCTGCGATTTTGACTTCCTATTGCCGCCTGAGCTTCGCAAGTAGCGATGTAAATAGTTGTCTTACCTATCCCCCTTACGAAGAGGAGTTGTTCAACGATGTTCTTCCTAGATGACAAAAAGGGAAAATCGAATGCGACAGACGTAAGCAACGAGGAGAATCATACGAACGGTAAGTCGAATGAGGCCATCAGTAGACGTAAAGTTTTGGCAACGATAGGGCTTGGCGGCGTCATGTTGGCTGGCAGTGTCTTAGGCCCCCGATTCGCATCGGCGGATAATGGGTCGTCGAACGACAAAGATGGCAAAGACGATAAAGACAGTAAGGACGGCGATCGCGTACTGCAAGTTATCAATGTGGCTGAACTAAAATCACTCCCAATGGGTCAGATGAAAGACGGCCAGCATGTGTTCGTTGGCGGTTACAACAAGAGCGGTGACGGAGGCGGCAAACTGGTTCGGTTTGTAGCGGACAGTACCAAAGCTGACAATGGCGGTACCGTTCACAGGTTGACGAATGGCGGCAATGGACGCGAGCAGTATGATGCAGCTAAGGGAGTCAAGCCACCCAAAGGAGAAGGTTGCTTTGAAGTCGTACATCAGGGAGTAGGCGACTTCCGGTGGTTTGGCATTTTCGACAAGAGTATAAATGCAGATGTTGCGCTGGATGTGTTGATCAACGATTTAACGATTCACCGTGTCGAAGCGCACTCAGACCTTAATTTCATAAAGCGCCATGTGTATCACCGCAGCGATATCGAAATTGATTTCCACGGCCACACCGTCACGACCGAGGGGATCGAACTGAACACGTTGGATAACCCCTTCGGAGCGGTCATGTTTTTCCAAGGTGTCGCAACTGGTGTGACGCAAACGGTTACGTTAACGGAAGATATATCTGAATATTCAGATATATTTGAAGTGGCTGATTCATCGATGTTTGAAGTGGATAGCTGGTGGCACGCGCAGATTAAGAACAACGCGGCTGGCGGTGCTCAACGTGAACTAGATTACCTGATCAAAGTGACCGAAATTCTCGATGCCACCCACGTCAGGTTTAACTATAAGCTCGGTTGGCTGCTTGCAAAGGGGCGTCCGATTACATATAAAAAAGTGAATCCTGCCTTCCGGTGCCATGTGCGCAACATGAATTTTATCGGTATACCTGTGCCGCCTAACGGCACTAGTCTCAGGCCATTTCCGACATGGGATCAGATTGGTTCGAATCCGGTCGCTTATGAATTCGCTGTAGAATGCGATGCATCGGGTATCAAGGCTAGCAAAGTATTCTGGCCTGTCGTTATGCGGAGATACAATACGCATTATGTGACAGAACGCTGCCAATTGATGAACCCAGAAGAACGCGATTGGGGCGGAACTGGCTATTTGACGCAGCAGATCAACGTGTTGTATGGGCATATCCGAGATTGCAATACGAGCAATGCACGTCACTTGAATGATTTTACCTGTGCAGCTTATTGTATGGTTGAGAACTGTCACGGTGATGGCGATGAGTACGGTCCGTTCGTTACGCACGGTCAATACGAACATGATCTGACTTACATCAACAACTCTGGGCTTTTATCATTTGCAAACAGCGGCACGACCTGGGGGGACAGCGCGAAGCGTGTGACCGTTAAGAAGCATATCGCATCGCGAATTGTCGCGAGCAAGCGGTTAACTGACTTGACACTTGAGGATTGCCATGCCGTCGTTACGTACACCAAACCTGGTGTGAAAATGGCTAATTCAGGTTCATTCTGGGTGAATATGGATGGCTTGCAGATGAGAGGCTGTACGGCGCAAGAGATGGTGACGATATCCAAAGGCTCCTCGCGTGCCAAAAGGAAGAACATCATCGATAGCTGCTCCTTCGGCATGCTGAAGGGCTACGAAATCGCCCGTCCGATCCGCAGTGGAACGACCCAAGTAGGATATACGCCGAGCAACGGTGAACTCACTATTCTTAACAGTGAATTCTACAATATTGAAGAGGTCACACTCGGAAGCATTAATAAACTTACACTCATTAATACGTGGTTCAAAGGCCTCCCTCAAGTAGGAGGTACTGTGAAGGTTGGTACGCGTGAAATTATCATGCAAGGTGGCGGTCTCGTGGATTGCTGCTTCTTGCTCACCGGTGCTTGGGATAAGGTGGGAGATGTCAACAATCCGAAGAATAAGCCTGACCAATGGATCACCATTGACGGCAGTGCGATATTCAGCGGAGTAAATGGTGAGAAGGCGTTTTTGAAAAGTGTAGATGCAACGAATGTCGTTACTTGGAATTTCGGAAACTGTACGAGTGTTGCCTCGGATGCTAGTACAGCACATTTCTCCATTCAAGGTGGGATGAATAAATTGAAAGCGATCGGCTCTCAATTTACTGGAGGGAAGTATGAAGTGTCGGCTGACGCATTTGGCAACGGTACCTACTTCTTCATGACTTCTTGCGTGGAAGAAGGCGTCAATCGGACTGCACTTCCAGCAGAAAGTGATACGGTGAAACATAGTGTAGGCAATTTATCGATTTCTTGATAGTAGGCATAAGAAAAACAGGCAGAATTAATGGAATGAAGGGTTTCATCGCATATCCGGTAACGTTATGTTGTGAAACCTGATGTACATTGACATGTGATGGTGGGTCGTTGCTATAATACAAATAACAATGCAGATACAGGATGTGCCCATGTTTCCTGATCTTGTCAGTGTATCGGATGGAAATGAGGTTTATAGATGGAAAAACGGACAACTCGCAGCTCATCTCGCACGCGCCTGAGCGAACTCGTCAACACATTGAGAGAAGATATTTTGACAGGAAAGCGGCCGGTAGGGGAATATTTACCTTCCGAGAAAACATTCGCCGCGGAATACAATTTAAGCAATCAATCGGTACGAAAAGGGCTGGACGTTCTGGTTGCAGAGGGACTTATTGAGAAAATCCCTCGTGTCGGAACCAAGGTTGTCGGTGCTCCTGAAGGCGCTTTCGTCACAGTGAAGCTTGGCTTCCATAGCTCCGTTACGGATGAGGCGGATATCCACAGGCTGCTATCCAGTTTTCAAAAGGAAAACCCACATATTCGGGTGCAAGCTGTTCCTACTTCAAGCAATAATTACAGTTATATCAGCGAGTACTTGTCCAGCGGTCTTCTCGACGTGGTCATGATGAACTTTAAGGATTTTCAGGAATGTGTAGAAATGGGTGAAGAAGGTATGCTGGAGCCGACGGAACGGAATCCAGAACTGTATTCATTCTTATCGGATGCTTTTGTGGCAGATGGTCGTCAGCTTGTGCAACCTTTTATTTATTCACCGCTTATTCTTTGTTATAACCGGGAACATTTCCATGAGGCGAACTTGCCGGAGCCGGATAGCAGCTGGCAGTGGAAGGATCTGATCACCTATTCGTCAAAACTGGCGATTCCAAATGAACGCCTCGGTTTTCACTGTGACTTGTATTCGCCAAATCGTTGGCCACTGCTTCTGTTGCAGACAGGCGGGAAGTTCGAGCGTCATGAAGATGGCAGACTTAAACTTGCTGGTACAGCTATGATGGATGCACTTCGCTATTGTGGTGAGATGAAGCACAGTATTCCTTCTTTATCAGAAGGCATTACAACGGGTGAATCCGAGCTGCTCTTAGCCAAAGGCAAAGCGTCGATCATCATGACCAGTTACTTCTACTTAAATTACTTACTCGGTGAGAGGCTGTCCTTTGACATTGCCCCTGTACCGCATTTTGGTACACCGATGACGATGCTGCTTAACACGGGACTTGCTGTTAATCGGAAGTCACAAGTGAAGGACGCGGCGGTCAAGTTAGTGGAATATCTAACTAGCTATAAGGCCCAACTTTTCGTTCGTCAGCACACGTACAGTCTTCCCGCCAGAAAATCTGCCGCAGAGTGGGTCGGGGAAGAGAAACGCTATCTGCCGTCCAGATTTTCACTATTTCGCGAGACGATACCTGGTTTTCGATATTTCACGGATTTAGCTATAAGTGCAAGCGAGTTATCAGGTATAAACCAAGAACTCAAAATGTATTGGGCAGGCTTGGAAACGGAAGAGGTATTGTGTTCTCATATCGAAGAGCGTCTAACCGTTAGTTCTGTGTGAGAACAGCATCCAATCACGAACGTTGTCGTTCAAAAGTTGTCTAACCAGAAGGAGTGAGTTATGTGCCGCATTTTAGTGCTTCAACTATTATGTTACTAATTATAACTGCACTGGTATTGTTCGGTCCCAAGAAGCTGCCTGAATTAGGTCGTGCGTTTGGCAAGACCTTAAGGGAGTTCAAGAAAGGAACCAAGGGCTTCATGGAGGATGATGAGACACACCCTTCCCTGCAGTCACGTAAGGATTCTCACATGGATGAGGCCAATAAACGATAAATAATTCCCTTTAAAATATAGCAATGAAACAGATCGACTCGATAGGGCTATTGCCGGATGGAGTACGGTCTCTTTCCGATGCCATAAAAACGGCATTAACGCATTTTTGAAAGACTACATGTTAGCTAAAAGGTGGTGCAGAAGATGATTTTTGATTGTCATACACATTTATTTCTTCCCGGTCAAACCAATGGCCCCTTCCTAGCTGCGGTAAAGCGCAGTTGGGGAGAGGATATGGATATCATCGCTACGCCAGAGATGCATGAAGAAAATATACGTGCTTTTGATGGGGCTATCGTGCTTGCTTTTGACGCTCCTGCTACCGGCATCCAAGTACCTAATCAGGTTGTTGCTGAGTATGTAACTAAGCATCGTGGACGATTATTCGGCTTTGCAAGCATCGACCCAAACAGGCCAGCTGCGGATCGGCTGCTAGAAGAGGCTATCAAGGAATATGGCCTTAGCGGACTTAAACTGGGGCCGATTTATCAGAATTTTTACCCTGGTGAGCAACGTCATTTTGAGTTGTATGCCAAAGCGGATGAATTGGGATTGCCCATTATGTGGCATCAAGGCACCTCTTTTGTACCCGAAGGATACCTCGATGCGTCCAGGCCAGCAGCATTAGATCCAATAGCCCGCGCATTTCCTAATCTGAAAATGGTTATTGCACATATGGGTCATCCTTGGGTGGATGAATGTATTGCTGTAGTTCGCAAAAATGCCAATATGTATATGGATTTATCGGCATTAGGTTCACGACCATGGCAGTTCTATAACGCACTCGTTTCAGCCATGGAGTATGGGGTCACACATAAGATTTTATTCGGCTCCGATTATCCTTTCTTCAGCACACAACAAACCATTGACTTGTTTCGGAATATTAATCACTTGGTTGAAGGTACGAAGATGCCGCACATTCCAGAGCAGATCATCGAAGACATCATTCATCGCAACACGCCAGAGATACTCGGCCTGACCGCATCCCTATAATAAATCATTTTCAGGAGGTATGAGATATGTCAAAGAATATTGAGCTGTATGAGGAATCGAAATTATACTCGCCAGGTGGGGTACATACGTCCATTCGTAACGTGAATCCTATGAAGGTGTTTACGAAAGGTGAGGGCGCTTATATTTATGATGCAGATGGCAAGAAATACATCGATTATCAAGGTGCATTTGGCCCGATTATTTTGGGGCACAGCCATCCCTACGTCAATCGTAAAGTGATTGAAGCCATTGAACGAACGGATTTGTACGGCGTCGGCTGTACGGATCTAGAAGTAGAATTAGCTCGTAAAATTTGTACGCACGTCCCTTCGTCAGAACAAGTGCTTTTTTGTAATTCAGGATCTGAAGCCACCTACCATGCGATTCGTTTAACCCGTGCGATTACAGGACGTAACAAGCTGATCAAATTTCAAGGCTGCTATCACGGCTGGCACGATTATGTCGCACGTAACATGCTTAGTTCTTGGGATATGATTGGCAAAAGGGATCCGGGCTCTGCTGGTATGTTAGATGAAGCGATTGATAATACCTTAGTTTGTACATTTAATGATCTGGATGATGTTGAAAGGACCTTCCGTGAGAATAAAGGGCAAATCGCATCGTTGATTGTTGAGCCGATTCCCCATAACATCGGTTGCGTAATGCCGCAGCCTGGCTTCTTGGAAGGGCTTCGTGAGCTTTGCACCGCACATGGAGCACTGCTTATCTTTGATGAAGTAATTACAGGCTTCCGCCATGATATTGGCGGTTATCAGAAGGTTGCTGGCGTTACACCTGATTTGACAACGATGGGTAAAGCGATGGCGAATGGTTATCCGATCGCCGCTGTAGCGGGTAAACGTGAATATATGCAGCGTTTCAATACGTACCCAGGTGGAGATGTGTGGTTTGCAGGCACCTATAACGGGCACTCCGTAGGCACGGCAGCTTCAATTGCAACACTGGAACTGATGGAGAACGAACCGGTACATGAGCATATTTTCCGGTTGGGCGAGAAGATGCGTTCGGGCATACGTGGCATTCATGAACGACTTGGCATCGAGGCTTATGTGGCAGGTTTTGGTTCCGTATGGACGACATACTTTATGAATAGCGAGCCGAAGAACTACTCGGATTTGCAGCAAAATGATGCAGAGCTATACGTAACCTATCGTAAGAAGTTGATCGAGAAGGGCATCTTCAAAATGCCGATGAACATTAAACGCAATCATATTAGTTACTCTCATACCGATGAGGACGTCGACACAACACTTACGATCATCGAGTCCGTGTTGAAGGAACTTGTTAATCAATAATCTAATGATAGGAGTATACGGCACATGAAATTCCTTTCGTTTCTTCATAAAGGTGACTACCGATTAGGTGTCAAAATAGAGCAAGGTGTGGTCGATGTTGTGGCGGCACTCTCCGCAGTTACGGAAGAGAAAGCAATTCCGACAACCATCCATGAGGTTATTTATGGCGGTGCCGAGGCTTTGAACCATCTGCTTTCATTTATAGAATGGGTCCTTGTTTCGGATGCAGATCAAACCGCTTATCTATTGGATGAATCTACATTAACCCTTGGGCCCTGCGTCACGCATCCGAATAAAATCATATGCGTGGGACTTAATTATCGCAGACATGCGGAGGAAACGAATGCACAAATCCCGCAATTTCCCATTCTGTTCAACAAGTTCAATAACGCCTTAGCGAGTCATGGGGAGGACATTTCGTTACCTAAGGTTTCGGAGAAAGTGGATTATGAAGCGGAATTAGCCATTGTCATTGGTAAAACAGCGAAATATATTTCGAAGGAACAAGCACTTTCTCACGTCTTTGGGTACTGTAATGCGAATGATTTGTCTGCCCGCGATTTACAGGTAAGGACGCAGCAATGGCTATTGGGGAAATCGTGTGATCAATTTGCGCCTATCGGTCCCTATATTGTGACAGCTGATGAAATTGGCAACCCGAACGATCTTGAGATTAAAACGGTTGTAAATGGAGAGGTAAGACAGCACTCGAATACTTCGGATATGATCTTCCATTGCGATGAAATCGTCAGCTACATTTCACAGCATATGACGTTAATGCCGGGAGATATCATTTTAACAGGGACACCTGAGGGTGTTGTTTTAGGGTATCCGCCAGACAAACAGGTATATTTGAAAGATGGGGATATCGTGACGATTGAGATTGAGAAACTCGGAGCACTGACCAATCGGATGGTGGCGGAGTAAGGAAATGGGACTGTCCCACGAGTAGTGTAGACTACTTAGGAGACAGTCCCGTTTCTTTTTATAATCTATGTAATCTGATTAGGCCAATAATTTCAAAAACTCCCGCATAAAGCCTGGTAAATCCGGCCATGCATGACCGCTGACGAGTTTCCCATCGACATGAAGCGTATCGGTTGTATAGGTCGCTCCAAGTGCTTCAACATCCAAGCGACATGCGTTATACGCCGTTAATGTGCGCCCCTCGAAAAGGGATCTGTCTTTCAGAGCGGCGAATACTTGTGCACCATGGCAGATGGCACCGATCGGCTTATCCGCTTCAAGGAAATGACGAAGGATGCGTGGAACATCTTCACTCGAACGAATATATTCGGGAGCTCTACCGCCCGGAATGATGAGTCCATCGAACTGGCTGGGATCAACATCGGCGAAAGCGACGTGGGAGGGAAGCAGATGCCCAGGTTTCTCGGTATACGTTTCCCAATCTTCAACAAAATCGTGAACGACGGTACGAAGTACTTTCTTCGTAGGAGATGCGATAACAGCTTCGTATCCCTCCTCTAGTACACGGTAATAGGGATAGTATACTTCCAATACTTCTACAGCATCACCAGTTAGAAATAAGATCCTTTTGGACATAAAATCACTCCTTGGTAATAGTTGGTAATTCATATTTAATTATGAACAAACCTGGTTTTCTTGTATACGGGTGGAATTTGAGATGAATTGTCGAATTGGATGATGTTATAATAGAAGATATGTCGAAAATGTGGGGAATGATTAAATTATGAAAGCTTATTTAGAATTGCTTAAGGATGTCTTAGATCAAGGTGTAGAAAAGGGAGATCGCACGGGAACAGGAACGATTTCTGTCTTTGGACGTCAGATGCGAATCAACCTGAGCGAAGGTTTCCCTCTTTTAACAACGAAGAAGCTGCACATCAAATCGATTGTTCATGAACTGCTGTGGTTCATAAGCGGCAGCACGAATGTTCAATATTTGCGCGATAATGGTGTTTCGATCTGGGATGAGTGGGCTGACGAAAATGGAAATCTTGGCCGCGTATACGGTGCACAGTGGCGTACATGGCTGGCGCCAAATGGGCAAATTATCGATCAAATTGAGAAGCTGATTCATCAAATCAAGACGAATCCAGATTCACGCAGACACTTAGTCAGCGCTTGGAACCCTGCGGAAGTGGATAACATGGCGTTACCGCCTTGCCACTATGCGTTTCAATTTTATGTAGCGAACGGTCGGTTATCATGCATGTTTCAAATGAGGTCCGTGGACACGTTCTTGGGTCTGCCTTTTAATCTGGCGTCGTATGCCCTGTTAACCCATATGATTGCTCAGCAGTGTGATCTGGAAGTAGGGGATCTGATCTGGAACGGCGGCGACGTGCACATTTATCAGAATCATGTTGAACAAGTGAATAAACAGTTACTGAGAGAGCCGCAAGAGCTGCCAACGCTTCAAATCAAAAGGAAGCCAGCTTCCATCTTCGAATACCAATTCGATGATTTTGAATTTCTTAATTACACACCGCTGCCGGGCATTAAGGCGCCGATTGCGATCTAAGGAAACTGCTGTAACGAAAGGAGTATTCGCCGTATGAGTATCTCATTTATTTTTGCCATGGATCGTAACCGCGCCATTGGCGTCAATAATAAGCTGCCTTGGCATTTGCCAGGCGATTTGAAATTTTTCAAAAACGTGACGATGGGGCATCCCATCCTGATGGGACGCAAAACGTACGAGTCGATCGGCAAGCCGCTTCCTGGAAGACGAAATGTCATTCTCACGCAAAATACCGCGTACCAAGCCGAGGGCTGCGAAGTTATTCACTCGGTAGACGAAGCGATTGATGCATTCCGTGACCAGGAACTGTTCGTCATCGGCGGAGCAGAGATCTTCAAACTATTTGCCTCCCATGTGAATCGTATGTACATCACTTACATCGAGGATGAGTTTGAAGCGGATACCTTTATGTCGGATCTCGACTTGTCCAATTGGACTTTGGTATCGTCGGAGCAAGGCGAGCGTAACGAGAAGAATCCGTATGAGTACTATTTCCGAATTTACGAACGGAATTAGGTCATCTGACAAAAAAAGCCTTGAGCACTCCCACTGTTTTTGCACAGATGGGTGCTCAAGGCTTTTTGATTAATAAGTAACAAATACGGCTTCACTGGATAATTGGGTAGGAGTTAGTCGATGAAACCGACTAACTCGAGTGCGTTAGAGGCAATTGGAGAGGAGTTAGTCGATGAAACCGACTAACTCGAGCGCATTAGAGGCAATTGGAGAGGAGTTAGTCGATGAAACCGACTAACTCGAGTGCGTTAGAGGCAATTGGAGAGGAGTTAGTCGATGAAACCGACTAACTCGAGTGCATTAGAGGCAATTGGAGTGTAGTTATTCGATGAAACCGACTAACTCGAGTGCGCTAGAGGTAATTGGAGTGGAGTTAGAGGCAATTGGAGAGGAGTTAGTCGATGAAACCGACTAACATGAGCACACCAGAGGCAATTGGAGTGTAGTTAGTCGATGAAACCGACTAACTCGAGCGCACCAGAGGCAATTGGAGAGGAGTTAGTCGATGAAACCGACTAACTCGAGTGCATTAGAGGCAATTGGAGTGTAGTTAGTCGATGAATCCGACTAACATGAGCACACCAGAGGCAATTGGAGTGTAGTTAGTCGATGAAACCGACTAACTCGAGCGCAAAAGCCCCCAGTAGTTACTCTGTCCGAAACAGAGCAACGATTGGAGGCTTTCGTTCATGAAGAAGTTTCACTCACTTTATTTACGTTTTCTAACCAACGATACGATCAACGCTAACGCGCCAAGAACAACAGCAGCAATGGACAGGTACAGCGACGTGTTCGATTCCGAACTATCTCCAGCAGATGCTGTGCCAGCCGTTACATTCCCGTGGCTATCTGTAGTCGCACCAGCGGCAGCTTTTGCTTTAACGGTAGTGACAGAAGCGGGTTTGTCGGAGCCGTTCGCCCCAACCCATTCTACAACAGATCCATCCTTGTAAGTTTGGTAAGCCTTCCAAACGATTTGAGTAGCGGTATCAGCGACTTTACCTTGCATGCTGAAATCACCGAATTCAGTTGCTCCTAGTCCATCACCCGTTGCTGTCCAAGTAACGCCAGTGATTTTGCCGGCAGCGTCTTTGGCGATATCGTACTTCCAACCTGCTTTAGGTTCAAAACGAGATACAGCTACGGAATCAAGAGGGAATTTGACCTCGACTTTAACAGTAGCACTTTCCTTCTCAGAAGGTACACGTACAGTGAAAACTTCATAGCTGCCTTGGGTAGCTTCTTTCGGATATACAGTGACATGAGCACTAGCAATTCCCACTAGTAGCAAGGATGCGATCATCATCGAGCTTGCGGTTAACATGAATTTTTTAAACATGGCATTTATTTCCCCTTTCGATATCAACTCTTACCATGTTGTCCATCTTACCTGATAGACAAGCATAAGAGTATGACTCGACTGGGCTATTTTTTCGACTAGTTTTGTCCTTTTCGTGTCAGTCCGTGTTTAATGGCGAATGCGGTGAGCTGCACGCGATTCTCTAAGGATAGCTTCACGAGAATATTTTTCATGTGATTTTTCACCGTATGCTCGGAGATGAGCAGCTTCTCGGCAATGACTCTATTATTATCCCCTTGTGCGACATAGGCGGTAATTTCTTGTTCGCGTGACGTCAGCATGTGAGGGCTCGGGCCTTCTGTTTGCGCGCCAACCGGAGAACGGAAACGTTCGAATAGTTTGTCTGCCATGCCGCGCGCCACCTCTGAATTATCATCAAGCAGGGCACGCAGATAGCTGAGCCATTCATCGGGATCCATATTTTTGAGCAAATACCCTTGTGCGCCGAATTGCAAAGCCGTGAAGAGATCAGCAACATCATCCGAAACGGTGAGCATAACGATGCGTATCCCGCCATAGGCTTGTTTAATGTGCCGTGTAGCCTTTAATCCGTCCATCGGTGACATATGGATATCCATCAAGACGACATCGGGAGCAAGCTCTCCACAAAGTCGAATGGCATCTTCTCCTGTACTTGCTTCTCCAACAATGAAGAAATCAGCGCATGGCGCAAGCATGCTTTGTATCGCTTTGCGTGCTAAGGGATGATCATCAACAATAAGAACGCGAAACGGCATAAGATCGGGCATTAGCTGTTCACCTTTCTTTCAGCTTGTACAATCAGTTCCGTGCCAGCGTCTTTCTCGCTCAGAAGCTCAAGCGTAGCCCCAAGCTCGGAAGCTCGTTTTTGCATGAGATCGATGCCGTAAGTCGTGCTCTTAGCATTAGCTTTCGTATCGGGCTGCAGTCCGCACCCATTGTCCGTGATGTGCATTCGCCAGTGATGGTTGTCATCTTCCAAATGGAAAGTAGCATCTGTTGCCATCGAATGCTTGCGGATGTTAGTGAAAGCCTCTTGCATAATGCCGAAAAGGAGGATTTCCTCATTAGGTGAGAAGCTGTTTTCGGTGATTTTCACGGTTTCTTGGAGTTCAATGCCTGTGACTAACCGCCAATTGTCTAAGTAGGTATGAATGCGTTGCCCAAAGGAAGTACCTTCTTCTGGCGGCGTTCTCAGATTGAAAATAGCTTGGCGAAGTGAATTGTCGATTTCGGAAACAGCGGCTTTTGCTTCTTCGATGTCACCTTGACGCAGCTTCACGTTCAAGAAGAAGAGGGTCTGCGCCAAATCGTCATGCAGCTCCCGAGCCAGACGCTCACGCTCTTCGAAGACCGCTCTGCGGGCTTCACTGAGTAGGATTTTCTCATTGCTGCGTTCCATGCTGGTAAACATCCAGGAAGCGAAGAGATACGAGAGGAGCAGCGTAATTACTGTGATCGTGAAATTGCCGGCTTCCATCGTCAAATAGCGCAGTAAAAATTCATGACGAATATATTCAAAGCCGCCAATAATAAAGACGGGCACCAGTACCGTAAAAAGCTTGTATTTTCGCATAGTCATGCAGAGGATCAGCTCCTTAATAAAATAAAAGTATGGAATAGACTTCCCAAGAAATGATAGCTGTAGGATTGGAACGGTTTCTATTATATCAGATCTCATTTAGAATTCTTCACAAAAAATAGATGCGGTACTTCTCAATTCCCACACGCTTGTGCTACATTATTAGTAAATCGTAACACGAATGGGGAAGGTGGGGTTAATTTACCATGTGGAAATCTTTGCTGGAGGATAGGAAAAGCTGGGCCGGATACGTTGGCTTTATCATCCTCCTACACGTATTAGGGCTGATCGGTTTATATACCGTGGCCAAAACATCTCCCGCTTTCTGGGGGATCGGACTACTGGCTTACACGTTAGGGATGCGTCATGCGTTCGATGTTGATCATATTGCTGCTATCGACAATACGGTACGTAAGCTAGTACAACAGAAGAAAAATCCACTTGGTGTCGGTTTTTACTTTTCATTAGGCCATTCGTCAGTCGTATTCGTCATGGCGATTGTAACGGCCTTCTCCGTGCAATGGGCAGCTCGTGAGCTTCCATGGATGCAGCGTTTTGGCGGTGTGATCGGCGCTTCTGTCTCTGGACTATTCCTGGTCATCATTGGTATTATCAATCTGTTAATCCTTATTAGCCTCTATAAAATGTTTCTGAAGTTTCGCGGCGGCAAATACGATAACGACGAGTTTGAAGAGCTGTTAGAATCGCGTGGGTTCATTGCGCGACTCATTAAACCGTTATTCTCGTTCATCACTAAAAGCTGGCATGTCTATCCGTTAGGCTTCCTATTCGGTTTAGGCTTTGATACGGCAAGTGAAATCGCCTTACTGGCTATTTCCGCTCATGCGGCGAAGGATGCAATTCCGTTCATTGGTGTAATTTCGCTGCCGCTCTTGTTCGCAGCTGGGATGAGCCTATTCGATACGGCAGATGGTATGTTTATGACAAAAGCGTACAAATGGGCTTTTCATACGCCAGTGCGCAAGTTATATTACAATTTGACCGTTACTGCACTTGCGGTTGTAGCGGCGTTAATAATTGGTGTGATCGAGCTTGGACAGGTGCTTTCCGAGGAATTCAGTATGGAAGGTACGTTCTGGACGTGGCTGCAAGAGATTGATTTTGGTACGTTAGGCTTTATTCTGGTTGGGATGTTCGTCGTCGCGTGGATCGTTTCGATTGCCGTCTGGAGAGGCATGAAGATTGAGGAGCGCTGGGGTGCAAAGTACAATCCATAAAAGAGATGGGGGCCTCTGCGCAAGCGCATGAGGTCATTTTTTTGTGCATGGTGAACAATGGAATATGAATTTTTTCTAAAGGTAATGATAGAAAAAAGGATTTTTCAATTATTCGTTGAAAGTAGTCTGTCTAGCACTTGAAATTGTGTAAAAGAAAGTAGGACGAATCATGATTGAGTTTAAACATCTTTCAAAGGTATATCCAAATGGTACTGTTGGCCTAAATGACATTAACCTTACCATACACCCAGGGGAGTTCGTTGTAATCGTAGGTTTATCAGGCGCTGGTAAATCCACACTGCTACGTTCAATTAATCGTCTGCATGAGACGACAAGCGGTGAGATTCTAATCGATGGGAAATCCATTACCAAAGCGAATGGCGCACAGTTGCGTCGGATGCGTAGAGACATCGGGATGATTTTCCAGACCTTTAATTTAGTCAAAAGATCCACGGTTATTCGAAACGTCCTTTCCGGTCGCGTTGGGTATCATTCCACCCTTCGCACGATGTTTGGATTGTTCCCTAAAGCGGACCTTGAGCTTTCGCTCAAAGCACTGGAGCGGGTTAATATCCGTGAAAAAGCGTATTCGCGCGCTGATGAATTGTCCGGCGGTCAACAGCAACGTGTTTCCATTGCAAGAGCGCTGGCACAAGAAGCTAAGATCATCTTGGCGGACGAGCCGGTCGCGTCATTGGATCCGCTTACGACTCGTCAAGTTATGGATGATCTGAAACGGATTAACAAAGACCTCGGGATAACAACCGTCGTCAACCTTCACTTTATCGATTTGGCACGCGAGTACGCGACACGCATTATCGGACTTCGTGCAGGGAAGGTCGTGTACGATGGACCTGTTGCTGATGCGACGGATGATGTGTTCTCCGAGATCTACGGCCGCGCCATCAAGAAAGATGAGCTGCTGGGGGTGCAGGAGGGATGAGTGTAGCAACCGTCAAAAAGCCTCCGCGCACCAAGTTTTATATGATCATCGCAATCATGGTGCTTTTCTTAATCGGCAGCATTTATCAGACAGATGCGACGCTGACAAGATTAGCTACTGGTACGCCGGAGATCATGAAATTCATCGCAGAAATGTTTCCGCCAGATTGGCTATTCTTCGCTGATATTTGGAAGCCGATGGCCCAAACCATACAAATGTCCATCCTAGGCACAATTGTTGGAGCGTTATTCGCGTTCCCAATGGCGTTGTTGGCTGCACGTAACGTAACATCGTCGCCGTGGTTGTCCTATCCTGCTCGATTTATTATGAATTTTGTTCGTACCATTCCTGATTTGCTCTATGCAGCCTTATTTGCCGTATTAGTAGGCTTTGGTCCAACAGCAGGTACGTTAGCTCTAATTTTCTTTACTTTTGGTATTATTTCAAAACTTTCTTATGAATCAACGGAAGCGATCGACCCTGGTCCTCTTGAAGCGATGACGGCAGTTGGAGCTAATAAACTGAAGCTGATCCGCTTTGGGGTTCTGCCACAAGTTGCTCCTACGTACTTGGCCCATTTTTTGTACACCTTTGAAGTGAGTATTCGTGCATCTGCAATCCTCGGTCTGGTTGGCGCAGGTGGTATTGGCTTATTGCTCAAAAACACACTCGATCTGTTCCGTTATGATCAGTCTTGTGCCATTGTTATTTATACGTTATTGATCGTCGTCATCATTGATTTGGTGAGCACACGATTCCGCACGTATTTGCTAAAAGGCAGTGCCAAACCGATGTCTGAAACACAAGCTAACACGTATAAAATTATTGGCGTAGTAGCTGTGATCGGTCTTCTTGTATGGGCGTTAACTGGCTTGGAGCTAACTGGATTCCAACCAACCACTTGGATTCTTACAAAAGCGATGATCAGTGGATTATTCCACCCAGACTGGGCATATGTCTATATCCCAGAAGGCGAAGATTTACTTCGTTCCTTGCTTGAAACCTTATCGATTTCCTATTTAGGTAACTTCGTATCCGCGATCGTTTGTCTTCCTTTTGCTTTCTGGGCCGCGGCGAATATGAGCAAGTACCGTGCTGTTTCTGGTACTGGGAAGCTATTCCTAAGCGTCGTTCGTACGATTCCAGAAATCATTATGGCTTTGATCTTTATTAAAGCAGTTGGACCGAACGCCTACGCGGGCGTAATGGCTCTTGGCTTGCATTCTGTAGGGATGTTGGGCAAATTGTATGCCGAGGCCATTGAGAATATGGATATGGGGCCTACCGAGGCCATGACAGCCGTTGGAGCGAATTTCTGGCAGCGGATGTCATTCGCCGTTATTCCACAGGTCATACCAGATTTCATTTCGTATACGTTGTACCGTTTTGAAATTAATGTCCGTTCCGCAACCTTACTTGGCGTCATTGGTGCTGGAGGAATAGGGACACCGTTAATCTTCGCATTGAATGCAAGGCAGTGGCCGCGTGTAGGTATTATCTTAATTGGGATTATCGTCACTGTATCGGTTATTGACTATATCTCGGGAACACTGCGGAAACGAATCGTATAACCTATGAGCTAGACGAACAAAAAAGGCAGTTCCTGAAGGTTATAACCTTCAGGAACTGCCTTTTTACTTCAAGAGCCACTTTACTTACTGATGACTCCACCTTGCGCAACCAAATGGAGGATACGAGGCTCACGTAGCCGATGCGTAGCTTGCGTGAGGGGTTCATCCGGCCCTATAATTTCAATTTGTTCAATTAAGGTGATTGGGATCATAATGTTGTTTATTTTTAAAAGCTGAAATTCTGGGTAATACTGCGCAATGACGCCTCGAACTTCATCGGTGCCGCACCGAATAATCACTTCTGTTTTACGCATGATCAGCATTTCGTACATCCCGTTTTTCACCCCACAATGAGTTATGACACGACCGACTTAGTAAACGTTTGATAGATGAAAGTAAACGATGAGCTTGGACGGGCGTGCCACATTCATAATATGCAAGGAAAGTCTGGTATAGAATGTAAATTTTAGAAGGGAAAAACCACCGCGTCATGGATGTTAGACACATGCTGCGGTGGTTTGTTCTGTCGTGTGTAATTTAATTTACAATTATTTTGAAATTATTTCAAGCCCATTGCTTTATTAGCTTCACGAACGATGTTGAATTTATCATCAGTCGTAGCTACATAACCTTGGTGTGTGTATACATCGATGATCACTTTTTTACCTTCTGGATCGTTACCGATCGCGATGAAAGCATCTTGAATTTTCTTCTTCCAAGCCGCATCCATATCGGAACGAACAGCGATTGTATCGTTTGGAATTTTGTCGGAGAAAGAAAGAACTTTCGTTTGTTTGAAGATTTCAGGGTAATCTTTCAACATGTTAGTACGGATATCTTGGAACACGCCTACTGCATCAACTTGGCCGTTAAGAAGTGCGATAACCGCTTTGTCATGTCCTTGGAATTGAACACCTGTAACATCTTTCACTGGATCCACACCAGCTTGCTTCAATACAAGACCTGGGTATACATAACCAGCTGCGGAAGTAACACCTTGCCAGCCCATTTTCTTACCTTTCAAATCAGCAACGGATTTAATTGGTGAATCGGCTTTAACAAGAATTTCGGATTTGTAGAAATCAACAAGTTCTTTCGTTGGTTGACCTGTTGCATCATCAACGCCAAAACGTTGTGCTTGTACAAGAAGATCAGCAGCTTTACGGTTATCGTGGGCAACAACATAGTTACTTGGTGGCAAGAAACCAACATCAACTTGTTTGGAGGACATCGCTTCGATAACAACGTTGTAATCTGTGGAAACGGAAACCTTTACTGGGATTCCTAGTTTATCTCCAAGCAATTTTTCAAGCGGCTTAGCTTTTGCTTCAAGTGTCTCTGCATTTTGGGAAGGTACGAATTGTACTTTAAGTTCTTTAGGAATGAAACCTGCAGCTGCCGCCGGAGTAGCCGTTGCCGCCGCTGTTGCTGCAGCAGTAGCTTTAGCAGTTGATGAAGCAGCTGGAGTTTCGTCTTTTTTCGCGCAGCCAACAAGTGCACCTGCAGCTACAACCATGGACAAACTTAGTACTGTTAATTTTTTCATGTTTTTTTTGACCTCCGTTTAAATATTTACTTTTTATCTATGTTGTACTATAACATTATCATAAGATATATGGAAGATAGTGTGAAGTATTTGTTAAACTGACAACTGATATGTAAAACTTTACAATAATTAAGAACTGGAGTGAATCGCTTGACGCAGATTGGACAAGCACGAACAAGTCATATTACGATTTTAGAAACGAGCGACCTCCATGGGAATATGTTTCCCATTCATTATGCAAATAATCATCCCAATGATGTGGGGTTGTCGAAAATCGCGACCCTAATCTCACAGGAACGCGCCAAGGAAGCGCATGTCATTGTATTGGATAACGGGGACCTGATTCAAGGAACGCCTCTCGCCTATCACCACGCACGCTTGGATAATGAACCTATGAATCCTATGGTGCTGGGTCTGAACTATTTGGAGTATGATGCGGCTGTACTGGGAAATCATGAATTCAATTATGGCATGGACGTGCTCCAGAAGGCAGTTCGAGAATCTAATTTCCCTTGGTTGTGTGCCAATATTGTGAATGAGGAGACGGGAGAGCCATTCTTTGGTAAACCATATCTGATTAAGCAATTTGCGGACGGCGTGCGTGTAGGGATTCTTGGCTTAACAACGCCGTATATTCCGAATTGGGAAGACCCGAAACATATTGTCGGTCTGCGTTTTGAAGACCCTATTGCCGCTGCTCGTACATGGATACAATTCCTTAAAGAGCAGGAACAGGTAGATGTCGTTGTTGTTTCCTACCATGGTGGATTTGAAAGAGATATCGCAACTGGTGAGCCTACGGAACCGCTGACAGGCGAGAATCAAGGGTATCAACTGTGTATGGAAGTAGAAGGGATAGACGTTCTGCTCACAGGTCATCAGCATCGAAGCATTGCTGGGGTCCAAATTAACGGTGTAACCATCGTTCAACCTGGAACAGCCGGTGTAACGCTAGGGAAGGTGGACATCGTGCTAGAGCAGGTAGAAGGGAAATGGCGAATTGCTTCTAAGCAATCGGAGCTTCTATCTGTTGCGAATGTGGAGCCAGACGTGGAGCTGCTTCAGCAGATCAGTTCTTACGAGGCGAAGACACAGTTGTGGTTGGATCAACCCATTGGGAAGCTTACGGGTGACATGCTCGTCAGAGATCCTATGCAGATTCGTACGGAAGACAATGCATTGATTGAGTTTATTAACAAGGTACAGATGGAACTGTCGGGTGCTCAGATTTCGAACACAGCATTATTCGATAACGTTTCACCTGGATTTCCATCGGATATTACCATGCGGGATATCGTTTCCAACTATATCTATCCGAACACGCTCAAGGTCATTCGAATCTCAGGTCAAGATATTAAGGATGCCTTGGAGCAGTCTGCGGAGTATTTTGAAACAGCGGAAAATGGAGAGCTGCAAGTAAGCAAGTCCTTCATGGAACCGAAGCCTGCCCATTACAATTACGATATGTGGGAGGGAATCTCCTATACGTTAAACGTTACTCGTCCAGTTGGGGATCGGGTTGTTCAGCTGGATTTTGAAGGGGAACCGATTGTGCTCGACGCCTCATTCGATGTGGTCATGAACAATTATCGCGCTGCAGGCGGAGGCAACTATGCCATGTTCCAGAATAAGCCCGTTGTCAAAGATATTCCAACAGATGTAGCTGAGCTGCTGGCAGGCTATATTATGGAACGAGGGACGATCGAGGCGAGCGTAAACCATAACTGGAAAGTTGTTTGGAAATAGTTTCGACATGTATGTAAAAAGCCTGACAAGAGCAAGAGAATCGTAAGATCCTCGGCTTTTGCCAGGCTTTTTCTTTCTGAAAAAGCTACTTTTCACGAATATAAGCACGATCTCCCGTTCGAGGATTGTAGTAAACCCGATAGGTGAATCCGTCTTTGGGATCTATGAAAACTTCAGGTGTAAAAAGAAATCCGTTTGGAGGCGATTGCGGTGTCGCGGCCCCATCTGTTTTGTAGCGTTTGTCGTAAACGAGATAACCCAGAAGAAGTAGTATAAGGAAGCCTAAAACCCACAAACCGTATACGAGCAAAATAGATAATTCCCCGCTCATAGCCTTCGCGTCCGAACGGCAGTGCCATACGCGACGATTTCGCTCATATTTTGACCAATATCCCCGCTGTCGAACCGCATCATGACAATCGCATCCCCGCCCATGGCAGCGGCATTCTTGACCAACCGGTCCATGGCTTGCCTGCGTCCATCCTCCACCATTTGCGTATACTGCGTGACTTCTCCGCCGATTAACCCTTTAAGAGAGGCCATAATATCTCCGCCAATGCCTCGGGCCCGCACGACGACACCGAAGGTACTGCCTAGAACTTCTGTAACCTCATAACCGGCAATGGTTTCTGTTGTAACTACAATCATGTTGAATCGCTCCTTCAGAATTGAAATAGATGCTTTTCTACTGGGTAAGGATTGGCTATTATTAACTTAGTACGTTAATCACATGAGGGGGTTTCACATTGAACACAGGGACGACGATTGAATTATGGCCAGGAGCGACACAAGACAGTCAAAGTGAGGAAAACCAAGGCTGCCCAAGCTTAACCTTATATCCAGCAGAGGGAGACGGCTTACGTGCAGCAGTTATTGTATGTCCAGGCGGTGGTTACGGCAGACGTGCCCCTCATGAAGGCGACCCTATTGCCAAATGGCTGAATGGTTTAGGCATATCCGCTTATGTGTTGAACTATCGCGTAGCACCCTATAAACATCCTGTTCCCTTGCAAGATGCGCAGCGGGCCATTCGTACCGTGAGACATCATGCCGAGGCATGGGGAGTCGATGCGAACCGCATTGGCATTCTTGGTTTTTCGGCAGGCGGGCATTTGGCAGCAACAGCGGGTACGCACTACGATGCGGGAGATCAAACCTCCGCGGATCCAATTGAACACCACAGCTCCCGTCCGAATCTGATGGTGCTGTGTTATCCGGTTATTTCATTTGGTGTGAACGCGCACCAAGGTTCACGAATTAATTTGATAGGCGCAGATGCTAGTGAAGAATTAGTCAATAACTTAAGCAATGAACTTCAAGTAACGACAGATACGCCACCAACCTTCTTGTGGCACACAGCAGATGATGCAGCGGTTCCAGTTGAAAATAGTTTGCTTTTTGCCAGCGCGCTTAGCCGTAATAACGTTCCTTTCGACCTGCATGTCTTCGAATCAGGACGACACGGCATTGGAATCGCAGCCGATCATCCAGAAGCGTATGTTTGGCCTGATGTTTGCGCTAATTGGTTGAAAAAGCAGCATTTCGCATGACCAAACTTACCTACGAATGCCATCCGCTTGGAGACTCAGCGATTGTGATTCGCATAGGTGAAGACATTTCGTTAACGAATCTACATAAGGTCAGGCAAGTAGTGAATTATTTGGAAAATAACTGGCGAGATGGCTTCATTGAGCTAGTCGCCGCTTATACAACCATTACAATTTATTATGATGCATTCCGCATTTATAACTATTCTTCTGACGTTGTGTTAAAAAGTGGGCGATCCAATGGGACAGCAGAATGGCTTCCGTATGACGATGTCCTGCAAAGCATTGAGCAGTTACTAGATGCGTATATGCAGGGAGATAGTGAAGGGTTAGTCGGGAAGTTAGGAGCTATCAGGGAAATTCCAGTCTGTTATGAGGCTACATTTGGACCTGATCTGGCAGATGTAGCGGATTATCATCAGGTGAGTACGGAAGAAATTGTGTCTTGGCATACTTCTCGTGTGTATCCCGTTTATATGATTGGTTTCGCACCTGGTTTTCCTTATTTGGGCGGGATGGATGAAAGGCTTGCTACACCGCGTAAATCAGTGCCGCGCACACAAATTCCAGCCGGTTCAGTTGGTATTGGCGGGGCGCAGACGGGTATTTATCCTTTTGAAACACCTGGAGGCTGGCAGCTTATCGGTCGAACGCCACTTCGTATGTTTCGTCCGGACAATGTTCCCCCATCTTTACTCAAGGTTGGTGATCAAGTGAAATTTGTGGCGATCACATCAGAGCAGTTTCATGCGTTAGAGGAAGGGAATGCGAGTCATGAGCTTTGAGGTCATTAAACCTGGCCTATTGTCCACCATTCAGGATGAGGGCCGCTATGGTTTTCGCAAACATGGTGTCATTGTGTCTGGACCGATGGATCAGTTTGCACACCGGGCAGCCAATCTGTTGGTTGGTAATGGCCCGGAAGCTGCTACCTTGGAAATGACACTTCAGGGGCCGATTCTAATTGCACAAAGTGATATGCTGGTGGCCATTTGTGGAGCAGACATGAGGGCAGAAGTAGATGGTATGGCAGCACCCTTATGGCAGCCCTTTATCCTTTATTCAGGCAATGAGCTGCACCTACAATATGCAGCCCATGGGTGTAGAACGTATCTAGCTGTGTACGGTGGGTTCAAGGCGGATTACGTACTCGGAAGTCGCAGCACCTATCAGCGAGCGGCTATTGGTGGATATGAAGGAAGGGCAATTCGTGCTGGGGATGTATTGGAAGTAGAGAAGGATGGGCTGGCTTTAGAAGTTGTGAACGAGGTTGAACGAGGCAGCAAGTTTGTGAGTTCAATGATTCGTCCTGACTATCGCGACAATCCGATAATACGGATCGTGAAGGGGAAGGAAGCCTCCTCATTTACACCTAACAGCTGGTCGAGATTGCTTTCTCAAAGCTTTCTCGTGACCTCCCAATCCGATCGAATGGGGTATCGGCTATCGAGTGAACCTAAGCTTGAGCTTGAGTCTGGCTTATCCTACGAAATGATCTCTGAGGCTGTCGTTGCAGGCACGATCCAGGTTCCCTCAAGTGGACAACCCATTCTCTTGATGGCTGATTGTCAAACAACAGGTGGATACCCCCGCATCGGTCACGTAATCACGGCAGATCTGCCGCTGATGGCACAGGTGAAGCCAGGTGGACAGCTTCGCTTTCAGGAGGTTACACATCTGGAAGCACAGGAGCAGCTGTTGCTTCAGGCGATGGATCTTAAGGTGATGGGGGCGGGGATAAGGGCTTGGTTAAGGGGTTTGTGAACATGACGAATCCATAGCCCGAGGAACCCTACGAAGCCTAAGAAGCTGACTAACTTGACGTACCCGACTAACTTTAAGAACCCTTTGAGCCTGACGAGCCCTACCTGCCTCCCCCTTAGCAACTTAACTGGAAAATCTCCAGCTATTTTTGGCGCTTTGTAATGTTTCTGGTATTTAAATGGAAAAACTCCAGTTAATTTCCCTTAAATCATCCAATGGGAAGGAAATGGTTAAAATTAACTGGAGAACATACAGTTAAATCGTAAATTTGCCCAAATGCTCCTTGATTAGATGGAGAAAATACAGTTATTTAGTAAAATTACTCAAATGATCTTCAATTATCTGAATGACTCCCATGACATCTGCCGATAGTACCCCCACGCCCTCTCCACTCCCACACCCCGAAGAATGATAAAAATGCACTTTACAGTGGATTGAGTAGGAAATGTGTGAATGGGATGAGTAAGTGTAATCGTTAGAGTGATTTGAGTGAAGATTGAAATGAGTAAAGAAAGAAATGAGTAAAAAATGAGTGAATAGTGATGCTGAGTGGCATTCATCTAAATGGGGAGTGAAATCGTCATGCTGCGCATTGACTTGAATTGTGACATGGGCGAAGGCTTCGGCGCCTATCGCCTCGGCCGCGACGCGGAGCTCCTCGACTACGTCAGCTCCGCCAACATCGCCTGCGGGTTCCACGCAGGCGACCCCGCAACCATGCGCAGCACAGTTCAGCTGTGCCTGCGCAAGGGCGTTGCGATCGGGGCCCATCCGGGCCTTCCCGATCTGCAAGGCTTCGGCCGGCGCGAGATCGCGATCACGCCGGCAGAGGCTTACGAGCTGACGTTGTATCAGCTCGGGGCGCTGCAGGCGTTCGTCCACGCCGAAGGCGGACGCCTGCAGCACGTCAAGCCGCATGGCGCGCTTTACCACATGGCCGCGAAGCGCCATGAGATAGCCGCCGCGATTGCGGCTGCAACGGCCAGCGTCAGCACGGAGCTGACGCTGTATGGACCGCCCGGCAGCGAGCTGCTGCGGGCGGGCACCGCCGCGGGGCTGCGGACCGCGAGCGAGGCTTTCGCGGACCGCAGCTACCAGCGGGACGGCTCTTTGACGCCCCGCGATCAGGCGGGGGCGCTGCTTGAAAGCGCCGCCGAGGCTGCGGCGCAGGTAGAGCGGCTTGTCCGCGAAGGCAAGGTTCTCTCCCTTACGGGAGAGGACCTGAGCATGCGCGCGGACACGATCTGTATCCACGGCGATGGGGTGCACGCCGTGGAATTCGCGCGCGATATCCGCGCGCTGTTAAACAAAAGCGGCATCGAAATCAAGCCGCTGGGGACCTAGTGAATTCGCTAGGTCTTTTTTTCTCCCCACAACCCCACTAGCTAGTCAACACAACAATTCCCACCAGCCCCCTCATCTACCTAACTAAACTCTACGCCAGCCAGTCCTAATCGTCCCAAACTCATACTCAACCGGCTAACACCAATCACTTACCACTCATCATACAGTTCTACTCCTAATACATCCTCCAACAACTTGCAGAAACACTCTACACATCCCAACCGTCCTGCTCGTATTGCCAATACTCGGGACCTAAGATTATTGTTGTAAAGTAGAATAACTGGAAAACCTACAGCTAATCACAGGGTTTTATCTCATTCTTAGAAAATAACTGGATTTCCTGTAGCTAATTTATCCGATTTCATCATAAAGCGGGTTAAATTCAAAATTTAGCTGTAGGTTTTCCCGTTAAATCTGTTTTTTACCGAAAAATGAGGAAATTAACTGGAGCTTTTCCAGCTAACTCGCAGAAGCCGCGAGCAATGAGCAGCGAAAGTCGTCACTCACTTCCCGCTCACAAGGAAAGAATTCCTATAACCATTCTTTCACTTGAGACCTGCTCGGCAATATGAGTTAATAGGTATGTAGCCGGCCGGCTAATGCCTTCGGAAAGGAGTGATCAAGGTGATTACAACGCAAACAGAGGTGATCTCTGCGTAAGCAGAGGTCACTGTTCCAAGCGGGGGCCACTAGGCCCTCGCATAACTTTTACGAACGAGTAGACAGCGAGAAGCTTTTTACATATAATGAGAAATGTGAACACGAAGTGAACACAACAATAAACTACGGTGAAGGGAGTGCTTTTTAATGAACACAATGACAATGACAGTAGCGATGAATGTTGCGGCCGCCGCAGAGGTACTCGTCTCCTAACTGAATATCATTCGTGGAATAACCGTTCACCTGAATTGTATAATTGCATATACAACCGACAGGCACGATTATGATCGTGTTTTTTTTATTCCATTTTTGAGAATGGTAGGAGGTTAAGGGGCGATGAAGATACTCTCTGCAAATCAGTCAAAGTTAAGCTTTGCACAATTTGAGGAGGTTTTCATCCATGAGTTACAAGAACGGGAAAGATGTTCTTCCCCCTAACCTATTAAAACAATTACAAGAATATATCCAAGGCGAAATCGTCTATATCCCTAAAAAAGAGCAGAAACGTGCTGGCTGGGGAGAAAATAACGGCACTCGCATCATCATTGAGCGGAGAAATCGTGAGATTTTCCGTTTGTATCAAACGGGTTCGACGGTGTTGGAGCTGATCAAGGTGTTTCATTTGTCCGAAGACAGCATCCGCAAAATTATCGTCAAAACACGTGAATTAACAACCAATCAGGCATAGCAGCAGCATCCATCGTGATGCTGCTTTTTTTTTTGTAGGAAATCCTAGTTTACATGCCGAAATAATTCATACAGAGGATGTAGATGTATAGGAGGAACAGAGAGATGATATCTGTATTTGTATATGGCACGCTACTGGTGGGGGAAAGCAATCATCATGTTGTCTCTCCGTATTTACTGGGAGTGCAACCTGGCGCGATCTATGGACGTTTATATGATGTAGGGCCTTATCCTGCGTTAGTACTTACAGACGATGAACATAAGGTTGAAGGGGAATGGATTGAAGTAACCGAAGAGGGACTGGCTGCTATGGACATTTTGGAAACGTATTACGGTCCAGATCACGCGGACAATGAATACGAGCGTATTTGGGTAAAAGACGCCATTTTGGAGAAGGAAGGGTGGGTGTATTGTTATCCTAATCCGCGTGGACTTCCAGCTATTCATGGCTCCTCATGGAAATATCACCTGCATAATAAGTAGGCGTGACTCTATTCGAGTTTTTCCGACATTTTCCTGTCATGGCCTCAGATATGATGCTATAATTAGTACTAATTTATGGACTCGAGGAGAGAGAACATGTCAGCTTACAAAATTTTGCTAGCCGATGATGAATTGGCACTTCGCTTTCTGCTGACGGAGACGTTATCGGATGAGGGATACGTCATCACCGAGGTTGAGGATGGTCAACAAGCGATTGAGCAGCTCAGCAAGGAAGCCTACGATTTAATTATCCTGGATTACATGATGCCGGAGCGTACGGGTGTAGAGGTTTGCTCCTGGTTGAGACAAAGTGATAATGTGAACAAGGACTTGCCGGTGATTCTGCTGACAGCCAAAGCGCTGGAGAAAGATAAAGAGAAAGCGAAGGCAGCGGGTGTTACCACATACATTGTAAAGCCTTTCAGTCCACTTCAATTATTAGATACCATCGGGCAGCTCTTGCAACGCTAGGTTGGATATAGATTCACTAGGATCAGTTAGATTAAGCTTATAAAGGGTGATTGTCTGCTATGAGCCACAGAAATATAGAGAGATCCAAAGATTCAGCTTTTGAATCCGATCGTGATGCAAGAATCCTTAAACAAGGAAGAAAGCTGTTTATTCGTGAATATGATAAGCAACTGCAGCAGTTGCAGTCCTTGCTGACAGCGGTTCAGATGAAGCCAATCCTTGAGGATTTGCAACAATGCTATCGGATTGCACATACTCTCAAAGGGAGTGCGCCAGTCTTTGGTTATTTAAGAATCGGTAAATTAGCAGAAGACATCGTACGGAAATGGGAATGGACCCTAGCCATTGAGAAGCAGGATAATGAGTTGCTTCTTTCGACGAGTCCTGTACATGAAAGCATTGAACGAACGGTTGAATTATTGCTTGAATTGAAAATGGAATTGGATATCGGTTTAACGGAAATTCAGATGGATGAGGAAAAGGATCCTGTTACAGGCTCCATGCTTCGAACGCTCAAAAGTCGTATTTTACTTGTTGATGATGACGATGCGCTTCGATCTTATTTGACTAGACGATTGCAACTTGATGATTGTGTCGTTGATGAAGCTGCTGATGTGGAGTCAGCGAAAAGATTATTGCGTGAGCATACGTATGATCTTGTTACCCTAGACCTTATGATGCACCCTCAGTCAGGCTATGAGCTATTTGACTTTCTCAAAGAAGATCCTACTCTGAAATGGCTGCCGCTTATCGTGCTATCCGGTCGTGATGATATCAGCGATAAAGTTCGTTGTTTCCATTTAGGGGCGGATGATTATGTGACGAAGCCATTTCAATATGAAGAATTGGCGGCGCGCATTTACGGACTCCTCAAGCGGACACGGAATTTCGAACAGTTGGCCTTCCGAGACCCGCTGACAGGTGTGTTTAATCGCCGTTATTTTGATCTGCAGATTGGATTAGAGTTACAGCGTATCGAGCGCTATCCAGCGCCAATTTCTCTCGTGTTTATCGATATTGACAGCTTCAAAAACGTCAATGATACGTATGGACATCACGTAGGGGATTTGGTGCTCCAAGGCTTGGCTCATTTGATGCAAGTCAATCTACGTTCGACAGATTTATTGGCACGTTTTGGTGGTGAAGAGTTTGTAATCGCACTTCCGAATACGACGGTGGATCAAGCTAGGTCTATCATGCAAGATGTTTTGGATAAAGTTCGTGTGAAGCCCGTAGCACAGAATGAGGGTCAAACGTTCTCCATTACGTTCTCAGCTGGGGTAGCGGAATGGCAGGCAGGGATCACAATTGCAGAGTGGGTAGCGAAAGCAGACGATGCGATGTATCAAGCGAAGCAGCAAGGCAAGAATCGCATTGTTCTGGCTGACCTAGAAGATGAGGGTGCACAATTCACGAAGTTGGTTGCCCATGCGAATGCCCAGCTGCAGAAGAAAAAGCTCTTGATCGTAGACGATGATCCGATTCTCAGAGCGATCCTGATTTCGCAGTTGGAGCACTTGCCGATTGTTATTACGCAGGTTTCTGATGGTGAAGCCGCATGGCAGCTATTGAGTGATCAAGTTTTCGATGCTTGTATTTTGGATGGCATCTTGCCTGGACTTGATGGTTTTACGATCTTAGAGAAGCTCAAGACGGATACGAATGCGCGATCCAAGGATCTGAAGGTACTGATGCTTTCTGGTAAGAAGAAGGAAGCGGACGTCGCGAAAGGTCTGCTAATGGGAGCCGATGATTATATGACGAAGCCATTCTCACTCGTGGAGCTGGAGAATCGCGTCAAACAGTTAATGAAACTTGTCTAGGAAAGGAGGGGCTATGTCCTCTCCTTTTTTGCATTTTCGCCACATGAACGTTGTCTAGGGTTCAATTTCCCTTGAAGGAGGTTTGCGACTTCAGCACTTTCTGATACAGTAGAATGATAGACGAAGATACATATGAAGGAGCAAGATCAATGTCGGATAAAGACAATCTGGTACGTTTTGGAATTTCGATGCCGCAATCTCTAATCGAGCAATTCGACCGGTTGATTGCTTTACAAGGGTATGATAATCGCTCGGAGGCGATTCGTGATTTGGCACGCAAGGCGCTTTTGACCTCAAGCAGTATGCAGCCAACAGAAATGGTTGCGGGCACCATTGTTATGGTATATGACCACGATAGCCGTGATTTGCCGATCACGCTAATGGATCTTCAACATGACTACCATCATGCCATTATTTCAACGATGCATATCCATTTAAACCATCAGCAATGCTTGGAAATACTCGTTGTTCGCGGTGAAGTGCAGAAGCTTCGAGAGCTGCAGCAACGCATACAAGTGTTAAAAGGTGTTGCCTACGCGGAGCTGTCTGTTACACATGTGGATGAGCATAGTCAAAGTCATGGACACAGTCATCATCATGGGCATCATCACGTTCATGATAAGGCGGAGACGGAGTAGTGGAATTCGTAGTTCGTCTGTTTTTTTGCTAAAATAAAGGATATGGAGGTGCGTTATGTCGGAGAAGAGATGGTTCTCTTTGGAAGAGGCCAATCATTTATTGCCGTTTGTTGATCAGGAATTGAAGAAGATGCAAGCCTTGAAGCGTGAATTTGAGGACAAATATATGGAGTTACGCCATAAGAAGAATGAATATGCTTCGATGCCCAGCACGGAAAAGGATCCCTTTTTCGTGCTGGAAGCCGCGTTGGAATTTCTTCAAATTGAAGCGCGTGGACTCATTCAAAGTTTTCAGAAAACAGGAATCGAGCTGAAGGATATCGATACAGGACTTGTTGATTTCCCGGCTGTCATGAATGGACAAGAAGTGTTGCTGTGTTGGAAGCAAGGAGAGGATCAGATTCGTTATTATCACGGAGAGCAAGATGGGTTTGCTGGCCGTAGACCGATAGCGGATTAGGGGATATTGATGATGGGATTATTACAACAACGAAGCAAAATGTGGTTTCTACGATTGCCGATGGGCTTGATTGCTGTGTTAGCGATCATGCTTTTGAGTGCTGTCCTTGTGCCCCAATCCGTCTCTGCGCATGCTTCATTAGTTGAAGCGACACCAGAAGCGGGAGCCAAGCTTGAAAGCTCGCCAGCTGTGGTGTCCGTCACGTTCAATGAACAATTAGACAGCGGACTCTTTTATATTAAGGTTTATGATCATAGCGGAGCTGAGATAACGAATCGCAAAGCGATAATGAATAAGGATCAAATGGGGATCAAGCTGGATGTGCCGAAGTTGGCAGAAGGCGTGTATTTGATTAGTTACCACGTCATCTCAGCAGATGGTCATCCTGTGGGTGGAAGTTATCCGATCACGGTTGGGAATCCGCCTCAGGAGGATCTACTTGATGTACCATCCGCTCATACGGGACACGATCACAGCGCAGGGCCGCTGACGACCAAGGGGTTGCTGCAATACGCTTCCCGCGGCTTATGGTTTCTGATGCTGTTGGCCTTGACGGGTTGGGCATTCTGGTTACGATTGGTGAGAACCCAAGGTGAAGAAGCTCAGAAATCTCTCTCTGCTTGGTCGCTCAATCTGCAACGCGGACATATTGTTGCCCTATTGCTGCTCATTTTCACGCATATCGAGGATTTATTGGGCGGCGGCGGTGTGGATGAAATATGGCAGCTGCTAAGTGCGACTAATATTGGGATTTCATGGGTACTTCTTCTTGTCTTATCATTTATAGGCTTTGTAATACTGGGCAGGGTGGCATGGTTGGATGTGAGTTGGGCCTTGGCTCTTCTGGCAGTCAAAAGCTTCAGCGGCCACGCAGCCTCCTTCTCACCTCTGTGGGCGACGATTGGGCTCGATTTTATTCATCTCGTAGCCGCAGCTTGTTGGGTTGGCGGATTAATTCTCCTGTATGTAAAATGGCGCCATAACAAGACGGGGCTAGGTAGTTACATGCAGAAGTTTTCCAAATTCGCACTGATCTCGATCCTTGTTTTAACCGTTTCAGGGATCCTTTCTGTTTTACTATTCTTACCCAATCTGCGTTACTTAACGTACACAACGTGGGGAATTCTCCTGCTTGTGAAGGTAGGCGTAGTGGTGCTTGTCGCCGTGCTGGGGTTCGTGATTCGACTCTTCCTACGCAAAAAGCAAGTCAATCAATCAATTGTTTGGGTAAAGCTGGATTTATCACTTATGGTCATCATTGTTGTGCTTGTGGGACTGCTTACCTATATGGCACCAATTCCTGCTAATGAGCCGCTTCAGTGGCATCAGATGGGAGAGAAGGTCCATGTTTCGGTTGATATTACGCCCAAAATTCCAGGCAATAACAGCTTCGTCGCCAAAGTATGGCTGCCTGAAAAGTCAGGTCAACCTAAGCAGGTTCTCTTGATTTTGCATAATAAGGACGATAAAGAGATTGCACCGATTTCTATCCCATTAACGATCTATACAGATAATAAGGAAGAGGAGTCCTACGGTTTTGCTAAATTTAGTTACAAATCGGAAGGGCCTTACCTACCTTTTAGAGGCAACTGGGAGTTAGAAATGCGCGTCATGGATACGGAAGATAATGAGACAGTGTATACCAAAGACTTCATTGTGTATTAAGTTTGAAAGGTAGATTGACTATGCGAGGAGGATAACCATGGCTTGGGTTCAAGTCCTAGATAAAGACCATCTCTCCGTTAAACTCGATGACAAAGATGATTCCGCTCTAATTGAAGTCAATGACGGCGGCATTTCACCGAACTATGTGACGATTCGACTGAATGAGCACGAAGTGGATGAATTAATAGAAGCCCTCCAACGCATCAAGCAATCGATGCAATAAAGGTATACACATACACATAAGAAAGAACCTTCCCCAAGACTTAACGAAAGTCGGATGGGAAGGTTCTTTTTTGTACGCATGGAGGAAGCCGGGTTAAAACATGCTCCAGTCGAACTCCTGCGACAGAATGCCAAGCAGATGCACACCTGCCGTGCTGTTGCCTTTACGGTTCAGTGCGGGTCCAACGATGCCAATGCCGTATTGTCCCGGCACCATCGTCAGGATGCTGCCGGACACACCGCTTTTCGCAGGTAGCCCGACATTCATGGCGAATTCACCAGAGGCATTGTACATCCCACAGGTAAACATGAAGGTCTTAGCAATTTGCACGAAGCGCCGCGGGATGAGACGTTGCTTGCGGATCGGATCCACACCGTTATGAGCGAGTACGAGCGCCATTCTGGCTAGATCCGTGCAATTCACCTCGATGGAGCAGTGGCTGAAATATACACGAAGGACATCGTCAACTTCCTTGTCCAAGACACCGTTATCCTTGAGGAAATAAGCTAAAGAACGATTGCGGTGAGCCGTATCTGACTCGGACTTGAACACATTTTGATTAATGGAGAGCGAAGGGTTATCTGCAATTTCCCTGAAGAAATGCAGGATACGTTCGACCTGTTCATCCGTACTATTCCCCGCGATTAGCGAAGAAATCGCAATCGCTCCGGCGTTAATAAGCGGATTGAATGGGATGCCTGGCTCGATAAGCTCGAGCTTCAACATCGAGTTGAAGTCATCACCAGTCGGCTCCATTCCAACTTTGGAGAATACAACGTCTTCGCCATTATCCATGAGTGCAAGAATGAGTGAAAAGACTTTCGAAATACTTTGCAAGGTGAAGCAAAAGTTAGAATCACCGGATAGGATCGTTTGCCCTTCGCTATCCATGATGCATAAACCGAGAATATCCTCAGAAGCGTTAGCTAGCTCAGGAATATAGGAAGCGACATGACCTTCTGACGTATGCGTTTTGCTAACAGCAACCCATTCGTCGATGTGGCTATGAAGCTTCTTCCAGGTTTCATCGTGCTGTTGGTGAGGCATGGCGAAGTCAGTCCTTCCTCTTCTCTAGGCTTTCCAAGCTTGCGGATGATTGTCGCTAATCAGCTCTGTTGCTGCTGCATTCGCAATGACTTGCTCTGGGTTTTTGCAGCCTGGAATAACGGATGTAACCGCGTCATGCTTCAAGCACCAAGCCAATGCCCACTTGGCCATATCCATACCTTCTGGCACTTCGTTTTGCTGAATACGTTGAACTTCCTCTAGCTTCTGTCTTACGCTGTCAGCATCGTGACGATGCCGAACGTCCGTGTTACTAAATACGGCGCCTGGTTTATATTTACCGCTTAGATAGCCACTGGCTAACGGTACACGTGCGAGTACGCCGAGGTCTTGATCGATACAAGATTGGAAAACCTGATCTTCTGGCGCACGATCCAGACGGTTGTAGACAACTTGAATCGCTTTGGAATTCACCTTCGTGGATGCGGCAGTTTGATGAATATTGGCATTACTGCCGATCGACGTGCCTAGGTGACGGATTTTGCCAGCCTGTACTTGTTTATCAAGGGTCGTCCATAGATCATCATTATCGAATAAAGCATCAGGTCCGGAATGGAATTGGTATAAGTCAATATAATCCGTATGTAAAGCTTCAAGAGATGCGTCAAGCTGTTTAATGACGGCTTCTGCGCTAAATTCATCAGTTCGTGTGAATAAGTCATGGAAATGATGACCGAATTTTGTCGCTACAACCCACTTAGAGCGATCGCGGCGGGATAAATAATTACCGATAAATGACTCGGAAAGGTGATCACCATAGCATTCTGCCGTATCAATTAAGTTAATACCAAGCTCTGCAGCTTGATCCAAAATCGCGTCCGCTTCTGCTTGTGTATAGGTTAATCCCCACTCACCGCCGAATTGCCAAGTACCAACACCTACGATGGAAACTTTCAGATCTGTTTTACCAAGTCTACGATATTTCATGTTAAGCACTCTCCTTATTTAAGGTATCCAAATTCATTATACAACAACATTTTATTTTAGTTTAATGTAAGCTTTTCATAAATGGGTTACTGTGTAAATAAGAGTAATTTAAGGAGAAAGGATGTTGTTTCTATTGTTCAAAAAAAATGTGCTAGGCCTATTGAAAGAATGGGTGCCTACTATAGCGTTTGCAGTTATTATCGCGCTTGTCGTTAATACCTATGTTGCGCAAGCAATGACAGTTCCAACCGGTTCGATGCTGCCTACTATTCAATTACAAGACGAGCTGATTGTTGAGAAAATGAAGCCTTTAACTGACTTTGAATTCGGCGATATCGTAGTGTTTTGGCCCCCGATTGAAGGGAATAAGGATCGCTATGTGAAGCGTTTGATTGGATTGCCTGGCGACACGATTGAGGTCAGAGATGGAGCTTTATATAGGAACGGAGCTAAAGTAGACGAGCCCTATATCCAAGCGCCTATGACATATACTTTTCACGAAGTGACTGTGCCCGAAGGGAAATACTTCTTCTTAGGCGATAATCGTAACGACAGCTATGATTCTCATTTGTGGCCGGCAACACCTTTTGTAGCTGAAAAAGATATTATCGGCAAAGCCGTATTTCGCATTTTCCCTCTCAGTCAAATGGGGACCATTGATTAACATGAAAGAAGCTCCCAACCTCAAGTAGAGGAAGGGAGCTTTTTTTAGTGAGCAAGATGAGGGGAAACTTGGTTATCATCTTCACCATCTTCTTTTTTCTTCGATTTACGGTCCGAAAGTTTAATGTTCCCAACGAATAGCGTAAGGATCGCGCCGAGTAACACGAATACTAGACCGTAGATAAACACTTGATGAAGCGAGGAAACAAGTGCATCTTTAATGATTGGCAACCTATCCACTAATTCTTTTGGCAATTTGGCCAACGCCTCAGGACTTAATAGGGAGGAGTAGAGCGACTGCGGGTTCTTATGAATCATGTCAATTAACGGACTGCCTACTTCCGCGGGGAACTGTTTCACTACTGGCTCTAAATTTTGTTCAAGCAAAATCGTTGATTTATGATTCATAATAGCGCCGAGAATCGTCATCCCGAAGGTACCGCCGATTTGACGGAAAAATTGGCTGGAAGACGTTACCACACCAAGCTCCGATTTCGGGAAGCTCTCTTGTAAAGCGAGGGTCAGAATTGGCATAACAAGCCCCATTCCTAAACCAAGTAGAACCATGTAGCTAGAAGCGATCAACTTCGTCGTAGAAATACCCATTGTGCTAAGGAAAATAAAGCCAACAGCCATGACAATCATACCGATGAGCATTTGTCTTCGAACACCAATCTTATCAATCAATTGGCCTGAAACAACGCTGGCAGCAATCATTGTAATCATGAGTGGTGTCATAACGGTACCAGAAGCGGACGCGCTAATTCCGACAATCCCTTGCATGAACAAAGGAACGAACATTATAGCACCGAACATACCAACCGCCATCAGGAAGCCTACGCCGTTAATGGTGGAGAAGGTTCTATTTTTGAACAAACGCACAGGAAGGATTGGCTCTTGTGCTTTGCTTTCAATGAATACGAAGGCAACTAAGGATACGACAGCTAGTACGAACAGGCCAATAATCTGCCAAGAGCCCCAAGCATACTCACTACCGCCAAACGTAAGCGCAAGAAGTAAACTCACTACACCGACAATCATGGTGACGATACCTGGGATATCGAACTTAACTTTCCCTACTGATTTATGCTTCGGTAAGGCAATCGAGATCAGAATAACAGCTAGAATACCAACAGGCAGGTTGATGTAAAACACCCAACGCCAGTCCCAAGCATCTACGATCCAACCACCAACTTGTGGCCCGATAACGGAGGATAAACCGAATATCGCTCCAAAAACACCTTGCCATTTGGCACGCTGTTTACCTGTGAATAAATCCCCGATAATAATCATAGCCATCGGCATCATGATACCACCGCCAAGACCTTGCAAACCGCGGAACAGGATAAGTTCCGTCATGTTCTGAGACATTCCGCATAGCGCTGAAGCAACGATGAAGATGATGAGTCCTGTTACATAGATGACGCGGCGGCCCATTAAATCAGCCAGTTTACCAGCGATGGGTACGATAACCGTGGAAGTCAGCATGTAAGCTGTCGTTAACCAGGTCATCAGTCCGAGTCCGCCGAACTCACCAACGATACGCGGCATTGCTGTTCCTACGATCGTACCGTCCAAAGCTCCGAACAGCATAGCAATGATCAAGCCAGTGAGGAGGAGTCCCCTGTTTTTGAGCTCAGGTGCAGCTGCTTCGGAGACATCCTTAGGCGCTGCTTTTTGAATATTTTCCATCTGTATCGCTCCTTTGATGTAATGAAATTAATAAAATGAAGTAAATTTTTCGAATGCATTTACGAAAATATGAAGTTCATCCGGGGGAAGCTGAGATAATCCGCGAGCAATTACTTTCTTCTGAATTTCGGTGGCTTCAGCGAGAATTTCATTTCCCTTAGGCGTATTTTCAACGAGTACAATACGGCGATCAGTCTCATGATGCTTACGTATAACATGCCCACTTTGGACAAGTCGATCAATCATGACGGTTATTGCACTTGGCTTTACACCTAGCTTCTCTGCAAGCTGAGATTGTTTCGGTGATTGTTCCTTTGAGATCATCGCTAACATAAATAAATGCCGTGGTGTTAGCTCTGAGTCTATTTCAGCAATTACCACATGAGCTAATCTGCGATGCGCCGTCTCAAATGCTGTGCGGAAGCGATTGGTATAGTCAGTCAATTCATCTTCCAAGTTATGACCTCCTTGTGAATTGTTAGAATTGTCTAATAATTAAATAATATAATAATTAAATCTAATAATATTTAAACTGTTTAAGTAAAATATAAACCTGTCGATGAATGAAGTCAATAGGATATTTCTGAAAATTTCAGAAAACCAAGGAGTGATGTACTTGCATATCCTTTGTATCTTGCATATAATAACTGGTACATATACGTGGAAATGCTTTGACGGAGAAGAGTACGCAGTGCTTCTTGACAGGGAGGGAAAGCCAATGATTGAGAGCTGGCCCCGAGAATCAGGCTGTGGAAGTTCACTCCCGAGCAGTCCTTTGAACAGAAGCGCTAAGCAGCTTCTCAATAGAGGGAACCGGACACATCGTCCGTTATCTGGAATGAAGTGAGACTCGTTTATTTGTCAACTGGACATAGACGAATCTAATTAGGGTGGTACCACGGCTTTTCGTCCCTTGCGAGGGAGCGGAAAGTCTTTTTTGTGTTTTCATAAAGGGCGATTCAGAGGCCTAAATCAGGAGGGATTTCGATGAAAGAGCGGTTAGAAGCTTTGAAGCAGGAAGCGCTGCAGGAGCTAAGCGGCGTAGGAAGTCAGCAGGAACTGAACGATTTAAGAGTGAAATATTTGGGCAAAAAAGGACCATTAACCGAAGTTCTTCGCGGCATGGGCGCGTTAAGTGCTGAGGAAAGACCGGTCATTGGCCAAGTGGCGAATGATGTTCGCGCAGCGATTGAAGCTGTTATTGAAGAGAAACAAGCAGCGTACACGAAGGAAGAAACTGAAAACAGACTTCGTTCTGAAATGATCGACGTTACGTTACCAGGACGTCCTTCCCAGCAAGGTGCTGTACATCCTCTAAGCAAAGTTATTCAAGAGATTGAAGATATTTTCATCGGGATGGGCTACACCATTGCAGAGGGTCCAGAGGTTGAGCAAGACTATTACAACTTCGAAGCTTTGAACCTGCCGAAGGATCATCCGGCTCGTGATATGCAGGATTCGTTCTATATTACGGAAGAAATTTTGATGCGCACGCAAACATCCCCTGTTCAAGTAAGAACAATGGAGAAGCGCAAAGGGGAAGTTCCGATCAAAATCATCTGTCCGGGTAAAGTATACCGCCGCGATGACGACGACGCGACTCACTCACACATGTTTCAACAAATTGAAGGTCTGGTCATTGACCGCAATGTGCGGATGAGTGATCTCAAAGGGACATTGCTACAGTTCGTACAAGAAATGTATGGCCCAGCGACCAAAATTCGCATGCGTCCAAGTTTCTTCCCCTTCACAGAGCCGAGTGTTGAAGTCGATGTGAGCTGTGCAATGTGTGGGGGGGAAGGCTGCCGTACGTGTAAGCAAACAGGTTGGTTGGAGATTCTCGGAGCGGGCATGGTTCATCCGCGAGTTCTTGAAATGGGTGGCTATGATCCGAAGGAATACACAGGCTTCGCATTCGGTATGGGTGTTGAGCGTATCGCTATGTTGAAATATGGTATCGAAGATATTCGCCATTTCTATACGAATGATTTGCGTTTCTTAAAACAATTTTTACATGTGTAAGCAATAGGAAAAGGAGGGTATAAGCATGAACGTTTCATATCAATGGTTGTCCGAATACGTGGATGTAACAGGCTTCACAGCCGAGGAATTAGCTGAAAAATTAACCCGCAGCGGTATCGAAGTGGATATCGTCGAGGATCGCAATAAAGGTGTTTCCAACGTCGTTGTTGGATTTGTAAAATCCCGTGAGAAGCATCCAGATGCAGACAAACTAAGCGTTTGTGTGATTGATGCCGGGCAAGGCGAAGATTTACAAATCGTTTGCGGCGCCAAAAATATTGATGCTGGTCAAAAAGTTCCTGTCGCGATGATCGGCGCTGTTCTTCCAGGTGGACTGGAAATCAAGCGCGCTAAGCTGCGCGGTGTAGAATCCCAAGGGATGATCTGCTCCGCAAAAGAGCTTGGATTGAACGATAAATTGCTTCCGAAGGAAATCCAAGAAGGTATCTTGGTATTGCCGGAGGATACGGAAATTGGTCAATCGATTCTAGATGTATTGGCGATTAGCGATAAAGTCATGGAGCTTGACTTGACGCCGAACCGCTCCGATTGCTTGAGCATGCTCGGAGCGGCTTACGAGATCGCGGCGATCCTTGGCCGCGAAGTAAAACTGCCTGATGCGGAAGCTGCGCTTCAAGCGGCAGGAACTGCCGGTGTGAAGGCTGCGGACCGCATCAGCGTGAAGATCACAGCGACGGAGCAGTGCACGCACTACGCGGCTCGCCTGATCGAAGGCGTGCGCGTGGGCACTTCTCCGCTGTGGATCCAGAACCGCTTGATGGCTGCGGGCATCCGCCCCATCAACAACATCGTCGACATCACCAACTTCGTGATGTTGGAGTACGGCCAGCCGCTTCACGCGTTTGACGCGGAGCAGCTGAACAACGGACACATCGACGTACGACTCGCTGAAGCAGGCGAGAAGCTCGTTACGCTTGATGATGTGGAACGTACCCTTGAACCGCACATGCTGCTCGTCACGGACGGCACCAAGCCTGTTGCGATCGCTGGAGTTATGGGCGGAGCCAACTCCGAAGTGACTGATGGAACTTCGCGGATCCTTCTGGAATCCGCAAAGTTCGCTGGCAGCTCTGTGCGCCGCACATCGCGCCAGTTAGGTCTGCGCTCGGAAGCGAGCCTTCGCTTCGAGAAAGAAGTGAACCCGGAATCGGTGATTCCGGCACTGAATCGTGCTGCTGCGCTGATTGCGCAATACGCAGGAGGTAAAGTCGCTGACGGCATCGTAGAAGCCGCTAGCGGAACGCACAAGGCGGTCAGCATCGAGCTTGCTGCTGACCGCGTGAACAACTATCTCGGCACATCGCTTTCCTTGACCGAGATGGGACAAATCCTTTCGCGCTTGCATTTCACATTCGAGCAAGCTGGCGAAGGCAAGCTGCTCGTGCATGTGCCGAGCCGCCGCGGAGACATTACGCGTGATGTCGATTTGATCGAAGAAGTGGCACGTCTCTTCGGCTATGATAACATCCCGACAACCTTGATGACCGGTGTTACGACGCCAGGGTCACTGTCCAAAGAGCAATCCATCCGCCGGATTACACGCAATATCTTGACGCAAAGTGGATTGAATGAAGTGATTACTTATTCCTTCACCAACCCGCGGTCTCACGGTGTCGCAGATGCTGAGGTGAATCCACAAGCGCAAGTAGATGCTATTCCTGGTCTATACCGGGCAGCGAAGCCAATTCCACTCGCGATGCCGATGAGCGAAGACCGCAGTCAGCTGCGCACTAGCCTAGTACCACATTTGCTTGATGTTGTTAGCTATAATCGCAATCGTACGATGGATGATGTCGCTATTTTTGAAATTGGCAAAGCATTCATTACTGACGAAGCAGTGCTTACGGCTCTACCGCAAGAAAAACTGTTACTATCGATCGTATTGACAGGTAAACGCCGCCAAGCTCACTGGGCTCAGAAGGCAGAGGCTGTTGATTTCTACGACATCAAAGGGATCTTTGATCGTTTAATCGCGTACCTTGGAATTAAGGGACTAACATATACGTCAGCAGCACCAGAAGGCTTCCACCCAGGTCGTACAGCTGAAATCTCACTGGCTTCCGCTGAAGGTCCAAAAGTCATTGGTCGTATAGGCCAGCTACATCCGACTGCACAACAACAGCGTGATCTGGACGATACGTATGTGCTTGAAGTTGAACTAGCGCCTATCTTGGAAGCTGCTGGCGAGGAGATTGTTTATAAGCTGTTACCTCGTTATCCGTCTATTGGGCGTGATATTGCCGTAGTGGTGAATACAAGCGTCCCAGTTGGACTTATGGAGCAAGCGATTTCCGAGGTTGCAGGGGAATTGTTGGAGTCCATTCAGGTATTTGATATCTATACGGGAGAGCGCCTTGGTGCTAATCGTAAAAGCGTAGCAATCGCACTTGTGTACCGTCATGCAGACAGAACTTTGCTTGATGAAGAAGTAACTGAACTCCACGCCAAAGTTGTGGCAATACTTGAACAACAATTTGAGGCAGAGTTAAGAAAATAGTGTAACTTTCCTTATAGGTTGCAGGAATATAGGCTGGTCTTATCGAAATTATTCTCGATAGGGCCAGCCTTTCATCTTAAGGGAGGATTTTAATTTGACTACTGAAGATAAAACAAGAATTACTGTTGATATATATGGACACCAATACAAGCTCAAAGCAGATACAAGCACCAACCATATGAAGGCCGTTGCAGAATATGTGAATGACCAAATGTTCCGCATTGCCAAAGGTTACCCCCGTTTGGATTCGCAGCGGATTGCTGTTTTAGCCGCAGTAAACATGGCTGATGAGTGCTTCCGAATGAATGAAATTTTGGAAGAGCTTAGCAAAGTTCAGAAAGAGCAGGAAGCGACGAAAATCGCCTACGAGAAGCTCACAACACGGTATCACGAATTAAAGCAAGAGGATGACAAGAACCAAGCCTTACTCGCTGAGCAAAACGGGAAGCTGCAACAAATCCCAGAACTAGAAAAACAATATAAGCAAGAAATGATAAAAGTAAGACAAGAACAAGAACAATCGAATCAGCAAATGCTGCAAATGAAACAGAAGTATGAACTTAGTAATCAACAGTTAGAGCAGGCCAAGCAACAACTTGAACAAGCGAAGCAACAGCAGGTTCAAGCCAAACAACAGATTGATCAAACGAAACAACAGATCGAACAAGCCAAACAACAGAATGATCAAGTGAAACAACAACAAGAGCAAGCAAATAAACAAATAGAACAGCTCAAGCAACAGCTTGATCAGGAGAAACGCCAAGGCTTACAAGTCAAACAGCAGCTTGACCAAGAAAAACAACAGCATCAACAAAGCAAGCAGCAGCTTGATCAAGAAAAACAACAGTATCAACAAAGCAAAAAGCAGCTTGAGCAAGCGCAGCAACATAAATCGCAACAGCTTCTTAAGTTAACTGAACAGCATAAAGTTGAGTTAGATGTCATCGCGGAAGCACATCGCAAAGAAAATGAAAGTTTGCACCAACAGATGCAAGAAGAGAAACAATCACTTATCCAGTTACATCTGCAAGATAAAGAAAACGCAGAACTTCAGCACCAAGATGCGTTGGCATTACTATCCAAGCAAACCGGTTCTGATATCGATGTCATCCATAAGCAGTACCAAGCACAAATCAAATCTATAACCGTGCAGCACCAGGAAGTACAAGCTTCCATGGCTCGGGAGCATCAATCTCAATTAGCGTCTTTGAGACAAGAGCATCAATCCGCTATTGGGACACTTACAGACGGGCATCAAGCTGCAATAGCACTTTTGGTTGAGGAGCATCAAGTTGCAACCGCGATCTTAACTGAAGAACAACAAGCAGCAATCGCAATCATGTCAGAAGAGCATCAAGCAGAATTAGTAGCTATTTCAGATAGTCATCTCAATGAAATTGAAACAATTTCAGAGGAATACCAAACGGAGTTAACAGTAATTACGGATAAACTCCAAAGTGAATTAGCAAATCAAATTGATGAGCACCATTTCGAAATTGCTTCTCTGACAGAAAATCATCAAAATGAGATTGCTCTTCTCACAAATCAACACCAAAATGAATTGAGTGCAATTTCTGAGAACCACCAAAATGAACTGCAGGCAATTTCGGAACTGCACCAATCTGAATTAAGTTCAATTTCAGAGAAGCATCACAATGAATTGGAATCGCTCTCTAAGCAGCACCGAGATGAGTTAACCTTGAACAATACGAAAAATCATAACGAAATAGCAGCCATCGTGCGTGGTCATCATGCTGAGATTCATGTGATTAAACAGAAACACCAAGCTGAGTTAGAAGTAGCAGCGAGCGCTCATAAAGAGGATATTGACTCGCTCGCGTTGTTATATCAGGAAGAAGAAGAGGCTAAAGCCCGCCGATTTGAAGAGGCGAAGGGTGATCTAGAAGGTCACTATCACAAACAACAAGCATCGTTCCAACAACAGCTTGAGGAGCAAAAGGCAACGATCATTCAGCATTATCAAGGGAAAATTGAGGAATTACTTGCGCAAATGCAGATAGAACGAGAAACACGAGCTCAAGAATTTGAAGAGCAGAAAGAACTTATTTGGGCTCAAGCTCAGCAGGAAAAAGAAGAGCTCCTACAGCTGAGTATGAACGACGAAGCTCAACAAGAAGAACTTCATGCAGTCAAAGAGGAATACCGAAAATTGCGTGAAGAATATGCTAAACTTCAAATCGAATACAACGAATGGATTGAGCTTGTAGAAGCTGATAGTCCAATTGGGTAGCCCTAAGTGACAGTGAACCTACTTGATTACGTCTTAATGTCTGTCATTGCCTTAGGACTGTTGATTGGCTACTTTAGAGGATTTATTTCACAAATCGTTTCTATTTCGGGTATGATTCTCGCTTATCTAGTTGCCTTTTATTTTTACAAGGATCTTGCTCCGTTACTCAAGAGTGCGATCTCATTACCAACTTATCAAAATTATCAAAAATATGAATTCATCGTAAAAGGACTCAATTTAGATACTTATATTCTAAATGCCATTGCCTTTGCGCTCCTGTTTTTTGGTGTTAAACTTGCACTCATGGTCATTGGCAGAGCCTTGAATGTTCTTGCCAAAACTCCAGGGCTAAGCACCATTAACCGTTGGAGCGGCGCATTACTGGGGTTAGCAGAAGCACTGCTCATCATTGTAATTGCTGTAAATGTGATGACTATCATTCCATCAGATGGCCCCCAGAAGCTGCTAGCAAGCTCATCTATAGCTCCGTATTTAATTAACGAGCTGCCGCAGGTTGCGGGGAAACTTCATGACCTGTGGAAACAAGGAATCTCCCTATAGAAACTATTGCCTTTTGAAAAAAAGTGCGGTAGTTTTTATTTGTTTTAGGGGGAGACATATATAATGCAAAAGGGATAAGGGATAAGGGATAAGGGATAAGGGAAAAGGGAAAAGGGATAAGGGATAAGGGATAAGGGATAAGGAATGAGAGATAAGGAATGAGAGATAAGGAATGAGAGATAAGGAATGAGAGATAAGAGATAAGAGATAAGAGATAAGAGATAAGAGATAAGAAGAGAGAAGAGAGAAGAGAGAAGAGAGGGTAGAGAAGAGCGGAGGTGTAGAGTGAGAGGTTGAGGTTCAAGTAGCATCGGTAGGCCTGCCGTGGGGCAGCTATATCGCGAAACATTTTTTCTGAAGTATCTACAATTTCAAAATTAGTCGATTCCCCCAAATAGATAACGTAAGTAAATCGAAATCGAGCCCGCATCACTACTCCATCGTCAAATAATTCCACTCCCACACAAATCAGGTAAATAATGAGTCAGTCCAACTCGGACCCGCATCACTACTCACCTAAAATAATTCGATTTATTAACAAAACGGTTAAGCAATTAGGCAATTTATTTCGAACCCACATCACTTACTCTACCCCGAAAGAATTCCATTTTACACAAATCAGGTACACAATGAAATCTAACTCGAACCCACTTCTTCCTTAAAGGAAGGGCGCATCTCCATTGAAAGCTGTTACAGATCTCCTCCCCATACGAGGCGCCTTGAGTGTTGTATCAAAAGTAGCTTAAACAAGTGGACAATGGTAATCAATTGTAGGTATCTCAGAAAAGATAATAATCCAGAGTACTCTCGCCAAAATAAACATTTTTTTCTTTACATGGAAACAAATGTTCGATATAATACATATAGGAACACAAGTTCTATTGATGGGGTGGATCTGATATGGAAATGCATCTAATAGGTTCAATGAGTAATGCTTTCCAATCAGAGGAAGAGTGTGAGCAGTTCTTAATGAGAAGTCGTTGGGCGAATGGGTTCTCTTGTCCGAGATGTGATCATAATTCATTTTATAAAGTGAAAACACGTAGTTTACTCGAATGTAAGGAGTGCCGGACTCAAATATCTATTACTGCTGGTACTGTCATGCATAAATCGAAGTTACCTTTATTACTCTGGTTCAAAGCCATTCGAATATTGATTCAAGATGAATTTACCTATTCGGTCCCAGCTTTTGCAAATTTGCTTAGTGTGAACTATCGGACTGCTAAGTTGATACTTGAAAAAATTCAATTAGCCTTACACAAGCAATATGCCCGAATGGGGAAGCTTAAGACAGAAATGCTAACTGCAGAATCTAAAGCAGGCAATATTGAGCAACCAAAGAGTGAAGAGAAAAGCATCAGAGTTAGGAAGAATACGAGCATTCTAGCAAGCTTCCTGTTTAGGACTTCTAGAGACGTTAAATATGCTGAAGAAGATATGTTTAAAAAGTGGATGAATGCGTGTATATCTGTGTTTTTGTATCCGCATTTTTTACGATATTTTCAAGTCGTCTGAAAATAAAGAAAAACCTTATCACAGAAGTCGTGAAAAGGTTAATTGAGCAAGTATTAGTAATTATTCAACGATAAGCGTCGTTTTCATATTCGCATGGCCAGATCCGCACATGATGGAGCAAGTGATAGGGAATGATCCTGTTTTATCTGGTGTAAAGGTAACGGTTTTATTTCCATTGTTGAGGTTGATGTTAAACTCTTTAATGGATGCTCCGTGAATACCTTGAGAATTGTCAAGTGTGATTGTGACAGACTCGCCTTTTTTGATACGATATTCGGTTTTATCAAATTGAAAATTTGTAGCTTTTAATACAACTTCTTGTCCACCTGCTGCAGCTTTCGTAGTAGCGGCTGGGGAAGCTGTGGCTGCCGTAGTTGTAGCTGGTGTTGTTGTAGCTTCTGTTGTTGTTTTGGAGTCTTTGTTTCCACATGCTGTGATGGCAATAAGTACTGCTAGTCCCATCATAAGAATTGTAAGTTTTTTCATGGGTACCCCTCCGTATACATAATAATATCTTTATTATTGTACACGACCTATTTCCAAATTACAGTGACAAACTGGTGAAACCACAAAGAAAAGATCGGCCCGGCGAGTGAGAACGCTGCAGGCCGATCTTTTTTTTGGCTTTACTTTAGCTATCAGTTATGGAAACTGACAAGTTTATCGACGATCTTCTCTACCAGTGATCCCCTGTTCGAAAGGGGTTTTCACTGGAATGAATAGGTCGATGATCCCAATGACTAAAGCAGCTAAAATGGCACCTATCATGCTCGTAGACACATTGGTCACAATAAATTGAGCGGCCCAAATGACTAATGCGCTCACAATAAAACCTACGAGTCCTCTGCCAAATGGGGTGATTTGCTTGCCGAAGATTCCTTCAATGATCCAAGCCGCGATTGCGATAACGAGTGCCAAGAAAAATGCACTCCAAAATCCGCCGACTGAGAACCCTGGAACTAACCAGCTTACAAACATTAAAACCAAAGCTGAAACAATAAACCTTACCAGATGTCCAAGAAGATGCATGTCGTGAACCTCCTTCTTTCTGTCATGGAATAGGACCATTGACAAAAAAACGATTTTTTGAAAAGATGCTTTGATTGTGAAGATTTGCAATTCCTTTGGCAGAGGATTAGATGCACGACTTAGTGTATCCAACTTTGTAATAATTATGGTGGGCAGTATCTTCCATATAATCATTGTCTCCGTAGCTAATCAGGATCTATTTGGTTTATAATATAGGGTAGAGAAAAGAGGTTGGAACATTGAATCCGAAAATAATAAAAACATTAGAATATCAGAAGATTTTACATAAAGTAGCTCATCATGCTTCGACATCATTAGGTAAAGAGACAGCGGAGAAGCTGGAACCTAAAGGAGATTTCGAACTCGTTAAGCTTCGCTTACAAGCTACTGATGAGGCGGTAAATGTAGAGAGGTTAAAAGGGAATGCACCTTTCGGGGGCATCCGAGATATTCGTGCGCCTCTGCATAGAGCTAGAATTGGTGGCATGCTGAATCCGACAGAGCTGTTGGAAATCTCAACTACGATGTTTGGATCGCGTAGATTGAAGCGATTTGTGCTTGCTGCTCATGAGGAATATGCGATCCCAATGTTAAAGGCGCAAGTGGAGTTGTTGACAGAAAATAAACAACTAGAAGATAAAATCAATAGCTGCATCGACGAAAATGCAGTAGTTGTTGATGGAGCTAGCCCTGAATTAGGGCGAGTTCGAAGTGAGCTTCGCACAGGTGAAGGTAGAGTGCGCGAAAGATTGGAACAAATGATTCGTAATTCTTCTGTCCAGAAGATGCTGCAGGATGTGCTCATAACGATTCGGAATGACCGATTCGTTATTCCTGTGAAATCAGAGTATCGTTCCAGCTTTGGCGGAATGATTCATGATCAGTCAGCTTCGGGTGCGACACTATATATAGAACCAGATGCTATCGTGCAATTAAATAATAAAATTCGTGAACTCAAATTTAAAGAAGAGGCTGAAATTGAGAAAATTCTGCGGGCATTGACTGAGCTAGTTGCTGAACAAGTGGAAGTGCTTGTTTTGGATGTGGATCAGTTAGCAGAGCTTGATTTTACTTTTGCCAAAGCAGGTCTAGCTAGAGAATTAAAGGCTACAATGCCAAGATTGAATGATAGAGGCTTTATTAAGATTAAAAGAGGAAGACACCCGTTGATCGCGGCGGATGCCGTTGTGCCACTCGATCTGGAGTTGGGCAACGATTACTCACAAATTATCGTCACTGGCCCAAATACAGGCGGTAAGACGGTTTCTCTTAAAACGGTTGGACTTCTGAGTCTGATGGCGATGTCTGGACTGTTTGTACCCGCTGAAGAAGGGACGCAGCTCTGCGTATTTGATGCCATCTATGCGGATATTGGCGATGAACAAAGTATTGAGCAAAACTTAAGTACGTTTTCGAGTCATATGACGAATATCATTAGCATTTTGCGCGATATGACACCGAAAAGCTTAGTATTGCTAGATGAGTTAGGCGCGGGTACTGATCCTGCTGAAGGATCCGCACTGGCGATTTCAATTTTGGACTATATTCATCAAATTGGCTGCCGCATTATTGCAACAACGCATTACTCGGAATTGAAGGCGTATGCTTATCAGAAACAAGGTACGATTAACGCTAGCATGGAGTTTGATATTCAAACGCTTAGTCCGACATATCGCTTGTTAGTCGGTGTTCCTGGGCGAAGTAATGCTTTTGCTATTGCTGAGCGGCTTGGATTGTCTCGTCGCATTATTGAACATGCGCGAACACAGGTAGGAGAGGAAGATCAGCGCGTAGAGTCGATGATTGCGTCCCTCGAGGAAAATCGCCTGATCGCAGAATCTGAACGTTATGCTGCGGAAGAGTTGCGTAAAGAAGCTGAAGCGATGCGCAAATCGTTGGAGGCTCAGCAGCTCAAATTCGATGAGCAACGTGATAAGCTGCTCGAAAAAGCGGAGCGCGATGCTCGCGAAGCTGTTGTCAAAGCTCGCCGCGAAGCTGACGAAGTCATTGCGGACCTGCGTCGCATGGCACTGGAAGAAGCCGGTGGTGTCAAGGACCACAAGCTAGTTGAGGCGAAGCGACGTCTGGATCAAGCAACACCAGAACTGCGCAGCAAGCAAGTGCGTGCATTGAAGAAGCGTCCTGAGCGAATAGAAGCTGGAGATGAAGTCAGAGTCATTTCATTAGGACAAAAAGGACACGTTGTTGAGCTAGTGGGAACAACCGAAGCCAATGTTCAATTGGGTATTATGAAAATGAAAGTTCAGTTATCCAACCTTGAAAAAACTGGCAATGCGCCACAGTCGAAGCAACCGCAGAAAGTGGCTACGACTCTCAAGCGAACCCGCGATGATAATGTCAAAATGGAATTGGATATGCGCGGCATGAATATGGAAGAAGCTTTGATTGAGGCAGACCGCTTCTTAGATGAATCCTTCTTGAGTAATTTTGGCCAAGTGTATTTGATTCATGGTAAAGGAACAGGTGTCCTTAGAACGGGAATGCAAGAATATTTGCGTCGACATCGACACGTGAAGAGCTATCGGATGGGCAATTACAATGAAGGCGGAGCTGGGGTTACGGTTGTCGAATTGAAATAACTTTTAAATTTTTGATCCTTTTTGAAACTCATTCTTCGGTAATGCGTATGAAATAGATATAAAAGAGTATTAAACCTTAGGAGGAATTTTAGATGGGAATTTTCAAAAGACTTCGTGATATGACAATGGCTTCAGTTAATGATTTATTGGATAAGGCAGAAGATCCTGTCAAAATGTTAAATCAGTTTTTACGCGATATGGAAGAAGATATTTTGGAAGCTGAAACGGCAGTTGCGAAACAAATTGCTATCGAGAAGAAATTTAAATTGCAATTTGAAGAGTCCGAAGAGATGGTTACAAAACGTACAGAGCAGGCTATGAAAGCCCTGGAAGCAGGGAATGAAGATTTGGCCCGCCGCGCACTGGAAGATAAGAAAGAGCACCAAGGTCGTTATGATGAACTGAAACGTCAATATGATCTAGCCAAAACAAATGCGGATCAGCTTCGTGGGCAGTTGGCGGAGATGAAAGACGAGTTTAATAAAATGAAAAACAAAAAAGATTTGTTAATTGCTCGCGCAGAAACAGCGAAAGCACAAAAACAAATCAACCAAGCAATGTCTGGATTTGGTACAGACAATGCTGCTAAAGGCTTTGATCGTATGAGTGAAAAGGTTCTTCAAATGGAAGCTGAAGCACAAGCAAGTGGAGAGATTCGCTCCAAAAACCGCAGCTTAGATGATGAGATTGCTGGTTTGGGTGGAAGCAGCAGTGAGATCAATGATGAATTGGCTGCAATGAAAGCTAAGCTTGCTGAAAAAAAACAATCCTAATGATATACTAGTTGTACCTGCGAGAGACTGAGTCATACTCAGTCTCTACTACCATATATAGGGAATAAGGGATTTCGTTAAAATCTCTCTACTTGTGTAAAGGAAGGCAGGAGATGATATGAACGAAGAGGTGGATGTCTTGTTAAGTAATCCGTATTTAGCTACGCTTGCTTTTTTTGCTGTAGCAGTGGTCGCGCTTGTTGTTTTCCTTACTATCTTCGAAATGGTTACGAAGTATGATGATTGGGCTGAAATTAAAAAAGGAAATCTATCGGTCGCCATGGCTACTGGTGGGAAAATTTTTGGGATTTGCAACTTGTTCCGTTTCGCCATTTTAAACAATGACACCATGATTCACTCTCTCGTTTGGGCCGGATATGGCTTCGTGCTGTTGTTGGTCGCATACTTTATCTTTGAGTTCCTAACGCCTTATTTCAAAATTGATGAGGAAATTAAGAAGGATAATCGTGCGGTAGGTTTCTTATCCTTAACGTTGTCTGTCTCCTTATCCTATGTGGTTGGAGCATGTGTAACTTAGTATCATACATAGTCTTGGAGGCTTGAACAATGAAATACCTGTGGGGAACCTTGTTTGCTATCGCGCTTGTGTTTGTAGCGGCAGGGGTTTATTATGTATGGAAATATGCCTAGATGCAATTAGCTGGAGGATTTCGCAATGAGTAGCAATGAAGAAGTTGTATGTCCGTGGTGTCAAACCGAGATCGTTTGGGATCCCGAAATTGGACCAGAGGATGAGTGTCCACACTGTTTTAATGAATTGAATGATTACCGCAGCATTGATTTGAAGGTTAAGCAAACAGGGCAGAAGCTTCGTTTCAATGAGCAAGAATATGCCGAATCCGATGAGGATTTATCATTGGCTTGGGATGATTCCGATGAGCCACTTGATAAGTATGGCGAGAAGGTCCAACAATTAACGGATGAGCAGGAAGAAGCACCTGAGTGCTCAAGTTGTCATGAATTCTTGCTCCTAGCTGGAACTGAAGTGACAAGCGGAGCTTCCTTCACCCCCACGATTCCCAAAACGTTAGGGAGTGCGTTCTTAACAGGCCCTTTCACGACGGATGTTTATGTGTGTCCATCTTGTTTCCGAGTTGAGAAAGTGCTTTCAGACACGGACCGATTACTGATGGTTGAACGCATCAAATCAGAATAAGATCGTTAGAAATGAAACCGAGTCCTTGTGGATTCGGTTTTTTTGCGTGCATTCGCCTCATAATTTCACTCCAAAGGGGAAGGTTAACAAAAGCCTATAATCGGTCTCAATTAGGAGGAGGAGTATGCAAACGAATCAAACGAATGTGAAAAGTAAAGGGAAACTGGATGCTCAAGCGATCCTTTTGCTCGTTGTTCATGCACTATTCGGCGGAGCAAATGCCTTATCGGGTACATTCGTCGGTGTTTATTTGTGGAAAGCCAAAAATGACTTTACGTTAATCGGCTGGTTTACCTTAACAACCCATTTGACGATGGCTATTACCTTTTGGTTGGCTGGAAAGTGGGTAAAAGAACACAATAAAATGAATTGCTTACGTATTGGTGTATCCATATCAGCGTGTTTTTACATGCTGGTGCTCTGGATGGGGACTAGCAGTGTCCACTACTTCGTTTGGTTAGGTATGGTCCAAGGGATCTCTGTAGGCTTGTTCTGGATTGCTTTCAACGTTGTTTACTTTGAAGTGACAGATCCAGATAATCGAGATCGATTCAATGGTTGGGTTGGCTTATTGGGTGCTGGTGCAGGGATTATCGCTCCTTGGATTTCAGGTTTACTCATCGTTACGTTAGGGGATGGAGCGGGATATCGTCTTATCTTTTCCATCTCGTTAGGCATATTTCTATTAGGCGTTGTGGTCAGTTTTTTTCTGAAGAAGAGGAAATTGAGTGGCACCTACGAATGGCTATTGCCTCTGCGAATCCTTAGGCAACCTCAAACACCTTGGAAGCGAGTAAGTCTGGCTTTACTTTTTCAAGGCGTGCGTGAGGGTGTATTTGGATTTATGATTGGATTGCTCGTGTACATATCGACTTCAAGTGAAGCCAGTCTAGGTAATTTCGCTCTAATTACTTCATCCGTAGCGTTAGTTAGCTTCTGGGCAGCAGGGCGTTTCATTCGTCCTTCTTTTCGGAAAATGAGTATGTTCATTGGCTCGGTGATGGTTGTTCTTGTGATTTTGCCATTTTTCTGGAAAATGTCTTTCAGCACATTGCTGATATTCGGGATCGGTTCTGCACTTTTTTTCCCCATGTACTCCATTCCAATGGTGTCCGTTGTGTTTGACTTAATTGGATCGGATGATGAAAGTGCCAAACAGCGAGAAGAGTATATTGTTCTGCGTGAGTTATCACTGAATGTAGGGCGCGTATGTGGCGTACTTTTATTTATATGTGTTATTTCTTGGAGTAAAGAGCCGCTTGTCATCAATGTGCTGTTACTCGTCATCGGAAGCTCAACATTTTTCTCTTGGGTATTCATTCGAAACCAGTTACCTGCAGTCAAGTCTTGACAGCGGCTAGGTTTCAGCGTGAAAATGTGAGTAGCATGAGTAAGGGATGAGGAGGGGGCACCAATGCCACCAAAAATGGTGAATAGCATCACAGAGCTGATCGGAGATACCCCCGCGGTGCGCGTAAATCGCTTATTGGAACCGGAAGCTGCTGAGTTGTATGTGAAATTGGAGTATTTCAATCCGAGCGGAAGCGTGAAGGACCGGGCTGCATGGAATCTCATTGATCAGGCTGAGAAGTCAGGACAACTTCAGCCAGGTGCGACAATTATTGAGCCTACTAGCGGAAATACGGGGATCGGACTCGCGATGAACGCGGCGGCCAAGGGCTACAAGGCCATCTTGATTATGCCGGACAATATGAGCAAGGAACGCATTAATATCCTGAAAGCCTATGGTGCCGAAGTGGTTCTAACACCAGCCGCTTTGCGGATGCCAGGTGCCATTGCGAAAGCTGTGGAGTTACGGGATCAAATCCCTGGCAGCTTTATTCCACAGCAGTTTGAAAATCCAGCGAATCCGAGTATTCATCGCGTAACGACTGCACCTGAAATTTTGCAGCAAATGGAGGGCAAACTGGATGCTTTTGTTGCTACCTCAGGAACTGGAGGTACGATTACGGGGACTGGTGAAGTGCTTCGTGAGCATTTGCCGAACATCCAGATTTATGTGGTGGAGCCGAAGGGGTCACCTGTGCTTTCAGGTGGAAGCCCTGGACCACATAAGCTCGTGGGAACAAGTCCAGGCTTTGTCCCGGCTATTTTGAACACAAGCATCTATGATGAGATTGTACAAGTAGCAGATGAGGATGCTATCCAAATGATGAAGGATTTGGCGAGTAAGGAAGGCATTCTTGTCGGTCCTTCTGCTGGAGCCTCAGTATGGACAGGGATGCAGGTTGCAAGAAAGCTCGGGGCAGGAAAGCGAGTGCTTTGTATTGCACCAGATACAGGCGAGCGATATTTAAGTATGGATCTCTTTTAACCCTTATACGAGGTGAATTGGGAGCATTGAGCCACTCGGATGGTTATCCAGTGGCTTTTTATTTTGCCAATCCTAGCGGAATTTTCAAATATATATAAATATTCTGGCTTTCATCAGCGATCAGTAATTGAATTAGGACAGCAATTCATTGTAAGATGAATGGATGAACGAAACATATCTCAGAAAGGTAGGTTTAACCATGGATACTTTGAAGCTTAAAATTCTCGATTTACTAAAGGAAGACGCCCGCAGGAGCGCGGATCTGATCGCCACCATGTTAGGAACGGCGGAGGCCGAAGTTGCGCGAGCGATAAGCGAGATGGAAGCGGATAAGGTCATTGTCAAATACGCGACGGTCGTGAACTGGAGCAAAGTAGATGACGAAAAGGTTACCGCCCTAATTGAAGTACAAATTACGCCGGAGCGCGGGCGCGGGTTTGATGCGATTGCGGAACGGATCTATTTATATCCGGAAGTCAAATCGGTTTATCTCATGTCTGGCGCGTATGATTTGCTCGTTGAGATTGAGGGGAGCTCGCTCAAACAGGTGGCTTCATTCGTTTCCAACAAGTTGTCGCCAATCGACCGTGTGCTTTCTACGAAAACGAATTTTATTTTGAAAAAATACAAACAAGACGGCATTATTTTCGAAGATCAAGAAGATGATCACCGAATGCTTGTTTCGCCGTAAGGGAGAGGTAGCGCTATGATCAAGGATGAGACTACGATTCAAACTAGCAAAAAATCGATGAAGGACTACCTCGCTCCTGCGGTACGTGAAATGAAGCCTTCTGGGATTCGGAAGTTTTTTGATCTCGTAAGCAATAGTAAAGAGGACATCATCTCACTAGGTGTTGGCGAACCTGACTTTTCCACACCTTGGCACGTTCGTGAAGCAGCTGTACATTCCTTGGAGCGCGGCAGAACGAAATATACGCCAAACTCTGGTATTCCTGAACTACGAGAAGCGATTGCGAACTATTTGTATACCTCTTTTAAAGTGAAATATGAGCCTTCGAACGAGGTGCTTGTAACGGTAGGCGGCAGTGAAGCTATCGATCTAGCGCTGCGTTCACTCATTACACCTGGGGATGAGATTCTGATACCTGAGCCTTGTTATATTTCATACTCGCCAATCACGGCTATTAGTGGTGGTGTGCCAGTGGGTATCGAAACTTTTGCAAAGGATCAGTTTAAATTGACGGAAAAGGCACTTCGCGATGCGATTACGCCAAAATCCAAAATATTAATTCTCTGCTATCCTAGTAATCCAACTGGCGGCATTATGACGTATGAAGACTGGTTGCCGATTGCGAAAGTTGTTGAAGAACATGATCTGATTGTCATTTCTGATGAAATTTATGCGGAATTGACGTACGGGCAGAAGCATGTGAGCTTCGCAGCAGTTCCTGGGATGCAGGATCGGACGATTCTCGTTAGCGGATTCTCCAAGGCTTTCGCAATGACAGGCTGGCGGATGGGGTATGCTTGCGGTCACAGAGAGCTAATCTCGGCAATGACCAAGATTCACCAATATACGGTCATGTGTGCACCTGTCATGGGGCAAGTAGCCGCTCATGAAGCGTTGACGAATGGATTGGAAGAGAAAGACCGGATGATTGAATCCTATAATCAACGGAGACGATTAGTTGTCAAAGGCTTCCGTGAAGTCGGACTTGAATGTCATGAACCACAGGGCGCATTCTATGCGTTCCCAAGCATTGTGGCAACAGGATTAACCTCAGACGAATTCGCACAGCGACTTTTGTATGAGTCTAAGGTAGCTGCAGTACCTGGTGATGTATTTGGTTTAGGTGGAGAAGGATTTCTACGGTGCTCTTATGCCTATAGTGTTTCCCAACTGAATGAAGCATTAGAGAGAATCGGTAATTTCTTGAGGAAATTATAATATTCTTTATAAATTCATATGTTCATAGGAGACGAAAACTGGTATTCTAAGAGTAAGGAGGGATGAGCGTGGCTTTTATGGAATATCAGCTTACTAACTTTCAGAAGCAATTTCAAATTCGCGAGCAAGAGTTCGGACAGCGTTGGCTGACCAGAAATGCCAAGAAGCAAAATTCCCTAGCTTTACTTGAAGAAGAGATCAATACGTTGAGGCGTAAAATGGAACAGATGGTCATGGAAGGTCGAGAAATGACATCTGATGCGGTTGTTGAATTAAGTACGATGCTGGATCAAAAAATAAATGAATATATGACATCTGGAAAGAAAAGTCGGTGAAAACCGACTTTTCTGGCGATTATCGATAAAGAGAGAGTACTTTACGGAGGGAATTACAAACACATGAAAGCAAAATGGTTATTCGTTGTCATGCTAGGAATGATGTTAATGCTTACAGCTTGTGGTGGACCGAAGGCAGATGTATCGGTGTTTATGATGGGACCTAACGGGTTTCCAAGTGATGCGGCGGAGAAGTTGGAAGTATCTTTGAAATCCAAGATAGGCGAAATTCCTACTGTAAAGCTGAATACATCACCTATTTTTTCATTGGAAAAAATGATTGTGGAGCTAGCTGCTGGTGGTAACGGGATCTTCATCTTGGGAGAAGAGCAGTTCAAAGGCTTGAGCAACCAAGCGGGATTCGTTTCATTGGATAACATAATCAACCCTAAGGATTACCCAGATGGGGTTATCGAGATCAAAGAAGAAGGTAAGGCCGCGGAGAAGCATCTGTACGGCATTCCGCTTGCTGGAAACAAATGGATGAAAGAGCAAGGCTTTGAAGGTAAAGGGTTATATGCGTTCATTCCACAGAATGCTCCGAAAATGGACGAGGCATTGAAAGTCATCCAAATTATTGCGCAAAAATAAGAGAACGTCTATAATCGACAAATAGCTTAATTTGCAACTATAGGTACTGGTAATGCTCCAAATGGAACATTATTAGTTAAGGGGAAGCCGGTTTGAATCCGGCACGGTCCCGCCACTGTAATTCAGTCTTGTATAAGTCTGAAGAGTCAGGATACCTGCCTATGGTGCCGATACAACATCCTTCGAGGAAAAGGATCGCGTTAAATCAGGAAGCAGCGCACGTAAGTCCGTTGCCATATACCGCGATTTATCGTCTCCTCCGTTCCTAGTGAACAAGGGGACTTTTTTATTTTAGACTATGAATTGAAAATAAGGAAAGAGGGTTTAAGTGATGAAACAGAGCAATTTCAAAAGGGGTCTTATTCTTACACTAGCGGTAGCAACCGCGATCTCGTTAGCGGCTTGTGCGAAGAAGGAAACAGAAATAACGGATCCATCGAAACTAGGCGGTGTGGGGACGAAGGCGCCAACTACGACATCGTCGGCAGCACCTGCTGCAGCAAAGAAAACGACATATCCTTTGAAAGTAAAAGATGCAACAGGCAAAGAGTTTACGTTCGATAAAGCGCCAGAGCGAATCGCATCCGTGTCGCCATCAGAGACAGAAACGCTGTTTGCCATTGGACTAGAAGCCAATATTGTTGGTGTCTCGGATTTCGATGATTATCCCGAAGCGGCTAAATCGAAGCCGAAGCTAGGCAGCATTACAAAGCCAAACGTGGAGGCTGTCATTGCTACGAATGCGAATGTTGTTATCACTGGTGTTTCGATGGATACTACATCCGTTGAGAAACTTCGTACGATGAACATTAACGTATTTAAAGTAGATCCCAAAACGTTAGATGATGCCATGAACAATATTCTAACATTCGGACAGATTACGGATCATCAAGAGCAAGCGGAAAAAGTTGTTGCCAAAATGAAAACGGATCGTCAAAAGGTTGTTGATGCCGTGAAAGACGTGAAGCAGGAGAACAAGAAAAAAGTATACATCGAGTTTGCACCAGGTTGGACTGTGGGCAGCGGCGTGTTCATGGATGAATTGATTACCCTAGCTGGGGGGATTAACGTTGCTGCGGATAAAGCTGGCTGGTACGAGATCAGTGAAGAGAAGATCATTCAGCAAAATCCGAATGTCATCTTGTTCGCGAATGGAATTGTCGATTTCAAAAGTAAAAAGCCGTTAGAAGAAATCATTCGTTCACGCGGTGGGTGGGATGCCATTGATGCCGTGAAAAATAAACGTGTGGTAGGTCTCGACCAGAACTCCGTAAGTCGCCCAGGTCCGAGATTGACGGAGGGGCTGCTGGAAATAGCGAAAGGGATCTATCCTGAATTGGTGAAATAATGAAAAGAAAATTAATGCTTGGAGGAGGAGTAGGCGTTATACTCCTTCTTCTTTCTATTGTGGTGAGTTTATCCATCGGCTCAGCTCAGCTTCCAATTTCGCATATTGTGGGGATTCTGGCGAAACATCTTCCTTGGATAGGAAGTCATATTGAGGTGGACTGGCCACAATCGTCTGAACAAATCATTAATAAAGTACGAATCCCTCGCCTGCTTCTGGGTATCCTTGTTGGGGCAGTACTCTCCATAGCCGGTGCTGGTTTTCAAGGGGTTCTGCGCAATCCACTCGCCGATCCTTATTCGCTCGGTGTATCTTCAGGAGCTTCTGTCGGGGCTGCTTTTCTTATTTATTTCGGGCTGCAATATGCTTGGTTCGGACAATGGTCGATTCCGATTGTGGCTTTCGTGACAGGCCTTATTTCCCTATTCTTAGTCTTGAAGTTAGCGATGATTGATGGGAAGCTGAAGATGGAAACGCTGATTTTATCCGGCGTTGTTATGCAAGCATTTCTAGGTGCGTTTGTATCCTTTTTGGTAGCGATATCGGATCAAACGATTAATGAAATTCTTTTCTGGCTTATGGGCAGTCTATCGATGCGCGGATGGTCATATACGTATATGATTTTACCTTATCTCGTAATAGGCATCGTGATTCTGCTAAGCTATGCGAGATCTTTAAATCTGCTGGCATTGGGAGAGCGCCAAGCTGCTCATCTCGGTGTTCATGTCGAGCGTACGAAACTGATCGTACTGATCGCTTCCACGTTGATTACGGCGGCTGCTGTGTCTGTAGCAGGGGTGATTGGCTTTGTTGGGCTGATCGTACCGCACTTGGTACGACTGTTGGTTGGTCCGGACTATCGACTAATCATTCCTTTGTCTGCGATCGGCGGTGGGATTTATGTGTTATGGGCAGATACTTTGGCCCGAACTCTCCTTAGTCCTACAGAAATTCCTCTCGGAGTGGTTACGGCGTTTCTGGGTGCACCATTTTTTGCCTATCTGCTCCATAAAGATAAGAAAACGTTGAGAGGTTGATCACGATGATTCAAGTGGAGGGGCTTTTTCAGAGCTTTCGAGAGCAACAAGTGCTGGATAATATGAGTTTTGAGGTTGGGCAGGGGGAGTTTTTTGGGATTATTGGACCCAATGGCAGCGGGAAATCTACCCTGCTTCGACTTCTCTCAGGCATGGATCCTGTCAGTAGTGGCAGTGTGCTTTTAAAAGGAAAGAAGGTATCCTCGTATTCGCGAAAAGAGCTTGCCAAATGGCTCGCTGTTCTTCAGCAAGATGCTTTGCCCCCAGTTGGCTTCACAGTTCGTGAAGTCGTGGAGATGGGACGCTACCCGTTCCAGAATTGGCTAGGGGAAGATACGACTGAATCGGATGGACTCATTGATGCTATTATCACAAAGCTTGAGTTGGAAGGGCTTGTAGACCGTACGATTGAACGTCTGAGTGGCGGGGAGCGGCAGCGCGTTGCGTTGGCCAAGGTGATGGCCCAGCAACCAAGCTTGCTCATGCTCGATGAGCCAACTACTTTTCTAGATATCGGTTATCAAATACAGATGATGGATTATATTCGTTCTTGGCAGCAGGAGTCGGAACTAACGGTTATAGCTGTTCTGCATGATTTGAATTTGGCAGCGCAGTATTGCACGAGATTGATGATCGTACATGAGGGGCGAGTAACGGCCCTTGGAACGCCTGCAGAAATTATTACAAGTACACAAATAGCTGAAGTATACGGAACAGAGCCGATTGTTCTTAAGCATCCTATTAGTGAGGTACCGCAGATATTATTACAACCTGGGAAATAATGAGAGTCCGGAGGAAGATGATAATGAACAATTTACATAACTTGATTAACGCGATTGAACCGATCCATCAAGAGGTGGCTCTTCAAGCCAATAACCATTTGAATCAATTGACGAAGCCGCAAGGAAGCTTGGGAAAGCTTGAGGATATCGCACGCCAAGTCGCTGGGATTACAGGTGAAGTGATGCCGACTTTTGAGAAAAAAGCGGTTATTGTCATGGCTGGTGATCATGGTGTTTGTGAGGAAGGCATCAGTGCCTTCCCAGCGGCAGTGACACCGCAAATGGTGCTTAATTTCCTATATGGCGGGGCTGCTGTTAATGTTCTTGCTAGACATGCCGGAGCTGATGTAGTTTGTGTGGATATGGGGGTTAATGCAGATTTGGAGCATCCGAATCTTGTCTCTCGCAAAGTTAGAAAAGGCACGCGCAACATGGCGAAGGAAGCGGCTCTTACCTTGGAGGAGACGACCCAAGCGATAGTAGCTGGCAGTGAAATTGTGGACGATTTAGTGGCAAAAGGGTACCGACTTTTCGCTACGGGCGAAATGGGGATTGGTAATACAACGGCGAGCGCAGCGATTTTGTGCGCGTTGACGGGATTAGACACTTGTCTTGCTGTAGGCCGTGGAACGGGCATTGATGATACGACTTGGCTGCATAAGCAGTCGGTTGTGAATACGGCGCTGGACGTGAATGGGTTACGTGAGCGTGGGGCAGGAGCGAGTGCTGGTGCAAGTGCAAGTGCAAGTGCAAGTGCAGAAGAAGGCTCAAGTGGTGAGTATGCGCTTGAGGTGTTGAGTAAGGTCGGCGGATTGGAGATCGCCGGTCTCGTTGGAGTGATCTTGGGCGCAGCGAAGCATCGCTGCCCGGTTGTCGTCGACGGCTTCATCTCGTCGACCGCAGCGCTTGTGGCGATCCGATTAGCTCCGCTAAGCGCGTCCTACATGCTCGCCTCGCACTTATCGCAGGAGCAGGGGCATGCGAAGGTGCTCGAGTCGGTTGGCCTCGCAGCGATGCTGCAGATGGATATGCGACTTGGCGAAGGCACAGGCGCAGTGCTTGTGTTCAACTTGATCGATGCCGCAGGCAAGATCATGAAGGAAATGGCGACCTTCGAAAGCGCAGGCGTTTCGAGGGAGTAACAAGCAGAGAGAAGGAGGCGAACACGATGGCGGTTCTGGTAACGGGCGGCGCGCGCAGCGGCAAGAGCTCCTTTGCGGAGAAGCTGGCGATGCATCGCTGCGAGCGTGGGGTTTACATCGCGACCTCCCACATCTACGATGAGGAAATGAAGGAGCGGGTAGGTCTGCACCAGCAGACGAGGCTTCACTCGGGATTCCCTTGGGAAACCCGGGAGGAGCCGTATGCGCTGCGAGACTGTCTCACGCAGCTTCAGGAGAGCGGCGAGGATGCCGTGGTGTTAGTGGACTGCCTGACACTCTGGCTGACGAACTGGCTGCTCTATTACGAGCAGGAGAGCCATGCAGTTCAACTCGTATCCAATCAAATTGACGAGCTCGTGGATGTCGTGTCCTCCTACAGTGGACAACTTATTTTAGTTACGAATGAAGTGGGCGACGGTATTGTGCCGGAATACCCGCTTGGCCGTCAATTCAGAGATTTGGCTGGACGGATGAATCAGCGTGTAGCTGAAGTCTGTCTGCAGGTTTTTCTGGTTACGGTCGGTATTCCGATCGAATTAAAAAGTAATGCCTATATTTTAGACTAATCGAGAAGTAAGTACGGAATGGTGAAGCCCTTATGTGGATATATACATGGCAGGAAATCGTCTGGATGACGGCTGCTGCAATAGCATTAGACTGGCTGATTGGTGATCCGAAATGGCCCACGCATCCCGTTATACTCATTGGACGCTGGATCCGCTGGGTAGAAGATAGACTGCATCCGAGAGAAGATATATCGAGTCCCATAGAAGGTAACCATCCAAAGTGGCTGCGCCTGAAGGGCTTCCTACTCATGCTGTCCACAATTACACTGAGTTTTATTGTGGTTCTTGTGCTGGTACATTTCGCAAATGATATTCATCCGTGGCTAGGGTACGCAGTATCAACCTGGCTCATCTCCACGACGGTGGCGATCAAAGGCTTAAAGGATGCTGCGTATCTGGTCTACAATCCGCTGCGTGAGGGCAATCTCGTGGATGCTCGCAAGTACACCGGCTACATCGTTGGCCGGGATACCGATGCGCTCCACGAGGAGGAGCTCACGCGAGCCGTCGTGGAGACGGTCGCGGAGAACATCGTGGACGCGGTCATCGCGCCCTTGTTCTATGCGCTCATCGGCGGTGCCCCGCTGGCGATGCTATACCGTGCATCGAATACGCTGGATTCGATGGTCGGCTACCGAAATGACAGATACCGTCATTTCGGCACCGCGTCGGCCCGCTGGGACGACGCCCTGAACTGGATCCCGGCGCGGCTCACCGGGATCCTGCTGATCCTCGTGGCCCTGGCGAAGCCGGGCCTCTCAGCTCCGCGCGCGGCGGCGGCGATTCGCCGCTTCGCGCATCTACACCCCAGCCCGAACAGCGGGATCCCGGAGTCGGCGGTAGCCGGGGCACTCGGGATCGAACTCGGCGGGCTGAACGTCTATGGCGGCGCGGCTAGTGAGCGCGCCCGCTTGGGCTGGCCGCTGCGTCCGCGAACGCAGCGGGATATCGTGAACGCCGTGAGCATGCTCTACGGCGTCAGTTTTGTAGTGATGGGAGGACTCCTGTGCGTCGTACTCATGCTTTGGTAGACTGGCTGCGAGCCTGTGTAGCCGCATTTCAATTCCTAACGCGTCTGCCGATTCCGGTGCAGATTGATTATACCGAGCGCGTATTTCAGCGCAGCTCTATGTTTTACCCGCTTGTTGGCTTCATAATCGGACTGCTTCTCCTGTTGGCGGGAACTGGGCTCTCCCACGTGCTGCCAACCATGCCAGCATCCATCCTGCTCCTAACGTTATGGGTCATTCTCACAGGCGGACTGCATCTGGATGGCCTAATGGATACGGCAGATGGGATTCTCAGTCACCGTCCTCGCGAGCAAATGCTTGAGATTATGAAAGATAGCCGCGTGGGTGCAATGGGCGTTATTGTGTGCGTCCTGCATCTTTTACTAAAATTTTCCTTGCTCTATACCATACTGGATGCCAACCAAGCAGGGGAACGAGGTAACATGCTTCTCTTACTGGCCATCGTGCCGATATGGAGTCGTTGGTTTATGGTGGCAGCCATTCGAATCTGGCCTTATGCAAGGCCGAATTCGGGGTTAGGCAGTCTGTTTCGTGGTGTTAACAGCAAGCATGTCACAGTATCTCTTTTAGTAGCCCTATTAACGACTACGCTATGCATTTACAATAACTACACAATTTCGTTACCGAACTGGAGTATTGTTATAAGCTTTATGGCCATCACCACGTTAGTTGGAAGCGGAATTGCAGCTTATATCAGCAGCAAGCTTGGCGGACTTACAGGAGATACATATGGCGCTTTAAATGAGCTGCTGGAGAGCGTGCTGTTGTTAGCTGTCATTATCATCTTTGGTATGTAGGATAGGATCTGTCATCTTTTCGTGAAAGGAATGACCATTATGTTAGAGCGTTATGGACATGGAGGTGATCTGTGGACAGCGGAAGAAGCTTTTAATCTGCCTAAGGAACAGTTTCTGGATTACAGCTCGAATATGAATCCTCTTGGGCCTCCTGAGGTGGTCAAGGAGATTCTAACAGCGAGCTGGCGCGATATCGTCAAATATCCAGATCCTGCGGTGCGTGAGCTTCGCCGAAAACTAGCTCAGAAATATGAGATTGATCCAGAGAGTATTTTAGTTGGAAATGGTGCCGCAGAGCTGATTGATTTGATCATCCGGGTAGTGAAGCCAAGCGTGACGGGGCTTGCTAGGCCATCTTTTAGCGAGTATGAGGAAGCGGTTCACAAAACGGGTGGCAGGCTAACGAATATCTCCTTACTTCCTGAGCATCAATTTGAACTACAATGGCAAGATGTCGAAGCAGCGCTGCCAATAGTTGACTTGTTTTTCCTCGGGCATCCCAATAATCCGACAGGTAAACTGATTCCTCGCAACGTGCTAAGCAATCTGCTTCAGAGTGGGCGTAAGCTTGTGCTCGACGAGGCTTTTATGGATTTTGTTCCACAGGAGTCTGAACATTCGCTGCTGAAACTTGCCTCAACAAACCAAGACCTGATTGTGATCCGTTCAATGACGAAATTTTATTCAATCCCAGGCATTCGTTTAGGTTTTATGGTAGCTCACCCTGATCTTATCCAGCAATTGCGACAGCAGCAGGTACAATGGAGTGTGAATTATCTCGCTCAACAGATGGGGGTTGCAGTGCTGGGAGATGAAGCGTTCGAACAGTCCACAATGGAGTGGCTGAACGTCGAGAAGCCTTGGCTGATAGAGCAACTGCGTCATATCGGCTTGGAAGTAGTACCAAGTGATGTGAACTTCTTGTTGTTTTCATTTCCTGTGTCGAGTGGGATTAGTGTAAAACAGGCTCAAAAGTATATGGGGCGCCAAGGAATTCTAATTCGGGATGCTTCATTATTCGAAGGGTTGAATGAACGTTATTGTCGCGTAGCCATTCGTCTTCGCGAGGATAATGAGGGTTTACTACAAGCCTTACGCAGGATGATGAATGATTTAACAAGGAGTGGAGGTACAGGCCATGCGTGAATCAAAGTCAGCAGTTCTCATGATTCAAGGCACAGCTTCCGATGTTGGCAAAAGTATTCTTACGGCGGCCTTATGCCGTATTTTTGTGCAGGACGGTTGGCAGACAGCGCCTTTTAAATCGCAAAATATGTCCCTCAACTCTTACATCACATTCGATGGCAAAGAAATAGGCAGAGCGCAAGGTGTGCAAGCAGATGCTTGCCGAATTGTCGCTACGACAGATATGAACCCGATTCTGCTCAAACCTAAACAAGACATGGTCGCTCAAGTTGTTGTTCATGGGAAGCCTTATGCAGATTTGGATGCACGGGCGTATAGAGAGTCTTATTTGCCAAAAGCGGAAGCGATCGTGAAAGATGCTTTAGAACGCTTGCGAAGCGAATATGACATTGTCGTTCTAGAAGGGGCAGGAAGTCCGGCGGAAGTCAATCTGAAAGATCGCGACATCGTCAATATGAGGCTGGCTGGTTGGGCAGATTCACCGGTGCTGCTGGTTGCTGATATTGATCGTGGTGGGGTTTTTGCTTCCATTGTGGGTACGCTTGAAATCTTGACCCCAGAGGAACGAGACCGGGTGAAAGGCTTTATTATTAATAAATTTCGCGGGGATGTCAGCTTGCTGAAGCCTGGTTTGGATTGGCTGGAAGAGCGCACAGGGAAGCCAGTGCTTGGCGTTATTCCTTATTTGCACCAGCTTGGTATTGAGGACGAGGACTCAGCATCACTCGATTCCAAACGTACGCAAAGCAGAAGGTCTACGAACCATCAAGGAAAAAAATCAGATCAATTGGACGTTGCAGTCATTCGTTTGCCTCGTCTTTCGAACTTCACAGATTTTGATCCGCTGCAAGAAGAATCCGACATTCATTTCAGATATATTGATTCCTTAGCTGAATGGGGAGAGCCGGACGTCGTCTTACTTCCAGGAAGTAAGAATACGATGGAAGATTTGCACTATCTGAAGGAGTCGGGACTGGCTGCGCGATTAGTTTCTTTTGCTCATGAGGACAAAGGTTGGATTGTTGGTATTTGTGCAGGTTATCAAATGCTAGGTGTCACACTCTCGGATCCTGGCAGGTACGAATCGGAGCATGCTAGGCTTGAAGGCTTAGGGCTGCTTCCGACAGAAACGGTGTTCACACCGGATAAACGAACGGTAAGGGTACAAGGTGCCAGCACGCTTTTCGCATCGAACTTTGTGATCGACGGCTATGAAATTCACATGGGCAGGACGCAATATGTGCATGAAAACGTACCTCCTTTTCAAATAGCTCCTCAATTAAGCACGGAATTAGAGGAACCTCATGAAACTTCCCTGCATCCTGACGGAGCCGTTTCGCTAGATGGCCGTGTGTGGGGAACCTATATCCATGGTATTTTGCACAATGATGATTTCCGTAGAGCTTGGTTGAACCAGATTCGATTACAAAAGGGTTTATCCCCAATCTTACAAGGACTACGTTATAAGGAGCGCCGGGAAGCTGCATTTGATCGATTGGCTGACCATGTACGAGCTCACTTGGATATGAAGCGCGTTTATGAGATGATGGATGTAACACATCCTACGAAACGGGAGGGGTTTTAAGATGAAAATATATACGCGTACGGGAGATGCTGGCCAAACCGGTGTGATTGGTGGTCGTGTGGACAAAGATGATGATCGTGTCGAGGCCTATGGAACGACGGATGAGCTGAATAGCTTTCTAGGTCAAGCGATGAGTTTCATGGATCCGCAGAAATACCCGGATTTATTGCCTGATTTGCTGCAAGTTCAGCATGAGCTGTTCGATTGCGGTTCAGATCTTGCACTGATGAAGCAGGATTTGCGTCCTTATAAAGTAACGGCAGATATGGTAGATGCGTTAGAAGCTTGGATTGATAAATATGATGCTGAGACGCCAGATATCACTCGTTTTATTTTGCCTGGAGGCGGGACCGTATCCTCTACGTTACATGTATGTCGTACGGTTTGCCGTAGAGCTGAACGTCTTGTCGTTACACTAGCCCGTACACAGGAGATTAATCCCGAGGTGCGCCGCTATTTGAACCGATTATCGGACTTTTTCTTCACGATTGCTCGCACAGCGAACTTCCGAGAGGGAATTGCTGATGTAGAATATATACGCAGTGCTGAGGTGTTTAAACGTAAATCATGAGCTACTATGAACCATTAGTATACGTTATTCCGCCAGAGGAAGAAGGCTTCATTCTCAAAACGGTGCTCCAAAAAAGATTGATGGTCTCACGGAAATTGTTATCTCGAATCAAGCTTACAGAGCGTGGGATTACGGTTAATGGGGAAAGGCAATACATCAATATCAAAGTGAAGGCTGGCGATCGTGTAGAAATTCGGATGGAGGAAGAGCAATCGGAGGATATTCTGCCTCAGGAGCTTCCGCTGCACATTCTACATGAAGATGAGCATCTGCTCATCTTAGCTAAAGATGCGGGCATCATTGTCCATCCGACACATGGTCATTATGTGAATACAATTGCGAATGGCGTTGTTTTCCACTGGCAGCAAGCAGGGATTACGTGCCGTTTCCGCCCGGTGCATCGATTGGATCAAGAAACTTCGGGTGTCCTAGCCATTGCGAAAACACCTTATGTGCACCAACAAATTTCTGAACAAATGATTCAGCATCTCGTGAAAAAAGAGTACCTCGCCTTCGTCTGGGGTACGGTTGCTGCGCCTACAGGAACGATCGATGAGCCCATTGATCGTGATGACGAGCAGCCGCATGTGCGTATTGTTAGGCCTGACGGATACCGTGCGGTAACCCACTATGAGGTCGTGAAACAATTCGAGAAAGCTGCTCTTGTCCGAATTTGGCTGGAAACGGGGCGTACGCATCAAATTCGTGTGCATATGCGCCATCTGGGCCATCCACTGTTGGGGGATAAGATGTACACATTGCCTCAGTACGGGGAGCTTGCAGCTGAACTAGAAGCTGGCGAACGCTTGATTCGTCAAGCACTTCATGCGTATAAACTGGGCTTCGTACACCCAGGTACAAGGGAATGGACCGAATTTAACGCGCCATTACCTGCCGATTTATCTCAACTTGAGCAATGGTTAGATGAAAAAAGGTAATAAAACCGAAACCATGCCAATTTTTGGATGGTTTTTCTTTGCAATTACTTGACTTTCCTTCATAATTAGCCCAAAATTTTAAGTAGTTCTATTTGATCAACATACAGCATAAAGGAGTTATTACAACGTGGGAGTTAAAGTGTATGGTTACGATAAATGTGGGACGTGTAGGAGTACTGTAAAGTGGCTGAAAGCACATGAAATTGAGATTACAGAGCAGGTCCCTTTATTTGAAACGCCACCTTCAGCGATAGAACTTGCAGAATTACTTAAGCTAAGTGGTTTTGAGATTAAGAAGTTTTTCAATACATCAGGTGATGTCTACAAAGAGATGAATTTGAAAGACAAACTGCCAGGTATGTCACAAGAACAAATGCTTGATTTGCTAGCCTCGAATGGGCGATTAATTAAGCGACCTATTGTAACGGATGGACATAAAGTGACCGTAGGCTTCAAAGAAGATGTGTTTGAGGATGTTTGGGCGAAAGGGTGATAAGGACGTGGGAGACAACCAGAAACCAACACGCAAGAAGTCACCATTAGCCATTGGCGGATTTATCGCTGTCCTCTTATCACAAGGCAAGCTGCTGCTTGCCGCTTTGAAGTTTGGGAAAATTGGCGGCGCTGTCATCTCGATGTTTATCACGATCTGGGCTTACGCTTACCTGGCGCCATTGCCGTTTGCCATTGGTCTGGTACTTATGATCCTCATCCATGAGTTAGGTCATGTGCTTGCAGCGAAGATGAAGGGGTTACCCGTCTCGGCACCAGTCTTCATCCCATTCCTCGGTGCGTTGATCACGATGAAAAAGAATCCAACTGATGCAGCAACGGAAGCCTTTATAGGTATAGGAGGTCCTGTTCTGGGGACTCTTGGAGGCGTTGCCGCTTTTGGTGTAGGTGTTTATTTTGATTCAGCAGTGATCGTTTCCGTTGCCTACGCTGCTTTTTATCTGAATCTGATCAACTTGCTGCCAATACATCCCTTGGACGGCGGACGAATCTCAACAGCCGTAACACGCTGGTTATGGTTGGTTGGCTTAGTTGGCGGGCTCATCCTTATTGTGTATCTCGATAGTTACTTTTCGAGTAAGATTATTTTCTTGATCATCTGGGCGATGTTTGCCTGGGATTTATACAAGAAATATGTGCGGTATCGCCATAAAGAAGAACGCGTAACTGTCGCTACACGATTCGAATTTCCGGCTAATCATTTGCTGCAACAAGGCTATATGATCCCAGGTGAAAGCCATACACGTGACTTGGACTATATCACCTATTCGGAGCTGCAAGGACCAGGTGCGGGCCGACAAACTTTGATTATGTCATGGCATGCGATTGGATTCGAAGGGCACGCATATTTGCCTGTGCAGGCGATTGTTAAGCGAGTGCAACTAGTAAAAGCAGAACGCATGAATAAAGAGGATGGCTTGCATCTCGGCCTCCAGGTTCAAGTGGAATACTCACCACTAGGGATGCAAGAAAGCTATTATGACGTACCCGTTAAGACCCGCTGGAAGTTTGGGATCTCTTATTTGGTATTAATCTTGTTTTTGCTCTATATGATAAGACTCGTTCATCAGGTCGGCATCATTTCCTAACATCACATTTCACATAATGAGGAAGCTATCTATGACATTTAAAGGATCCAGACGGCTGCAGCAGCTAGGCTCGGCTATTTTTTCGGAAGTTGCTGAATGGAAGAGAGAGGTTATGAACCAAGGGGTAGACGTCATAGATTTAGGTATAGGAAGTCCTGACCAGCCTCCCTCAGATCGCATTTTGGAAGCAATGGCAGAGGCAGTTCGTAATCCTACACATTACGGTTACCCAACATCCGAAGGGAGTTTGGCCTTTCGCGAAGCGGTAGCCAAATGGTATAAGTATCGATTCGGTGTGCAGCTAGATGCTGAAACTGAGATCTTAACCTTAATGGGCTCACAAGATGGGCTTGCTCACTTAGCGCTTTCTCTCTGTGATCCTGGGGATATGGCCATTGTCCCTGATCCAGGTTATCCCATATATTCGGCAAGCCTTGTCTTGGCAGGGGTTGAACCCTATTTACTACCGCTGCGTGCAGCAAATCATTTTTTACCGCAACTAGAGGACATCCCAGATGACGTGGCTGCTAAGGCGAAATTCATCTTGCTAAACTACCCAAGCAATCCGTTGTCTGCTGTTGCAGATCATGCTTTCTTTGAGTATTTGATTTCGTATGCGAAGAAGCACGATTTGCTTATAGTACATGATCTTGCCTATTCCGAAATGGCTTTTGACGGCTATAAGCCCATGAGCATTTTGGAGATTGAAGGTGCTAAGGAGGTTGCTATTGAATTCCATTCTTTATCGAAAAGCTTCAATATGGCAGGTTGTCGCATCGCATTTCTAACCGGTCATGCAGATGCAGTTAAGGCACTGAAGACGCTGAAATCGAATATTGATTACGGGGTATTTGGGGCTATACAAGCAGCAGGTATTGCAGCATTAGAAGAAGATATGGAAAGCGATCATTCTGTCTCAAGTATGTATGAGAAAAGACGAAATTCATTTATTTCGGCATTAAATGATGCGGGTTGGATCATTCCACCACCAAAAGCAACAATGTTTATTTGGGCGGAAGTCCCTAAGGGGTGGACGTCTCGACAAATTTCCCGGGAAATGTTGTTTCAGACAGGTGTTGTTGTTATTCCTGGCGATGCATTTGGCGCTGAAGGAGAAGGATTTGTCCGTATTGCTTTAGTGCAAGAAGAAGCTCGATTACTTGAGGCAGCAAGGCGAATAGGAGATTGGCTTCGGACCTTAGAATGAAAGTTAGAGATTTTGGTAAAAATAGGAGAATGAGAGACATATTTAGGTATAAGATTGAGAAAATTTATACGTTGAAAGGGGTAAGTATATGGATGCCATTTCTTCACTATCGGAGCTGTTAGCTGAACAGAAGCCGTCATCGTACGTAGAGATTCCCGGAATTTTAGGACAGACGTTCGGTCAAGCGACAATCGCTGCTACATTACCTATTAGCAAACTATTTTCTATTTTTGAGGTGGATTTAGAAGTACAACGTGCGATTATTCCGCGGAACCTCTCAAAGTTAATTGACTATGTGAATTTATATTTGGAAGATCGCCAGCCAATCTATTTCCCTGGCATCATTTTCTCAGCAAGAGGCGCAGGACATTACGATGAGGACCATCAAGCCCTTCGCTTACAGCCGATTGAGAAATTGTATGTCGTTGACGGTCAGCATCGCTTGGCAGCTTTCCAACGGATTATGGAAACATTGCAAAGTCAGATGGCACGAGCGAAAGATCGTCGTGAATATGACAAAATGGATGAGATTACGGAGAAGTTGCGTCGGTTATATGCGTTCCCAATCTCAACAATGACCTATCTAGACATTAATGCGCGTCAAGAACGTCAATTATTCTCCGATATTAACAAGCTTCCTCGTAAGCTTGGTGGCAACTTGGCTGTTCTTCGTGATCAACGCCGGTTCTATCATGTGGCAGCTACAGAGTTAGCAGCGAAAGCGCCTGCGATGCAGAAGCTAACTGTGGATATGTTCTCAGAGCGTGGCAAATCGCCGGAGTATTTATTCTCCTACCATTTGTTGATTGAAATTCTAGTGGGATTGTTTGAAGGACGAATGAAATCGGCTGCTCGTAATAACAACTATCAATATGCGGACAAAGATTTGCAGGAGCTTATTTCGCTGGCAGGCGGCTACTTTAACGGATTATTGACACACTTGCCATCACCGACTAAGGGTGAAATTGTGTGGTCTGAGAATATCCAAATTGCGTTAGCCCTCTTCATGCATGAAGAAGCGACGAAAACAGGCAGCTTTAATCGCTATGCACTTGAGCATGCTTTGAAAATATTGCCGCATGTCAACTGGAACAGTATTTATGCTGGAGAAGAGAAGGATCGTCTCCCAAGACGTACACGTATCATGAAAGCTTACAACCACATTAAGAGCTTCTATCAAGATCAGAATGCATTCCTAATCAGTGATGCAGAAGACTATAAAGCTAGTTTTGCGAATAAGGAGGACGTGAGCTAATGGAAGGATTACGCCTAAAAATGACTATCCATCCTTTCTGCGAAAAGTTCGGTCTCGCGACTGTAGCTTTGCGCGTTCAGGACCTGCTGAACTATACGATGATCGATCCCATGGTTCAACGGAAGCTGAGTAACATGCAGCGCAGGAAGATTTCGACTTATTTGCAAGAACGCGAATTGGACCATGTGTTCTTCGGTCCTGTTACCTTATCGCTTCGCGAAGTGAACCAACTCTCTAAGGGAGCGAAGGAATTCCTCTTGCGACACGGCTCTAAGCTTTCCATCCTAGATGGTCAGCATCGGATTCTAGCACTTGGCTATGTGAACGATCAGATGCAGAAAGAAGTACGACGCTATGAGAAGAAGCTGGCTCTGCTGAAGATTAAGCAACGGAAGTTTAGTGACGATGCGGAGATTAAGCAAGAGGTTGAGGAAACAGAAGGCACGATTAATCAACTTGAGGGTAGACGTTTGGACCTGATGGAAACACAGCTTGCTGTGCAAATTTATATCGGCTTAACGGAGGAAGAAGAGCAGCAGTTATTTGGTGACATCAACTCCAAAGTGCAGCTGGTTAGTAAAGAACTCGGTCATTCCTTTGACTCCATTGATCCGCTTAATCTAGTTATTCAGCAGGTCGTAGATCACAATGTGTATCTGAAGGCGGCGGGTGTGGAGAGACGCAGTAACTTGACCTCTTTTAACCGTAACTTTACATGTTTCAGCTGGTTGTATGCAACGGCGACGATGCTGTTCTCGGGTAGAATGCAGCCTTCTTATGAACTGCAACGTAAAATTCGACATGATCCATCGACGTATGTTGAAATCTTGCATCAATTCTTCAATACGATTCTACCAATGATGCCAGAGCAGCCAGGTTTGGCACAATATACATCCGCGAACCGTGTGATTCAGGAAAGTATTGCCCTGTATGCGAATCGATTCTTATTCCCGAATGGCGAATATAATGATGAGTGGACGCAGTCCTTACAATTGCTAGAAGGCTTCGATTGGTCACATGACAATGAAGAGTTAATCTATGTATTTGGCTCGTTGGATAATGGGAAAATTAACCTCATTCACGAGAAATCGTTGAAAAAACATGCAAAGCTCGTGCAATTCTTCCTAGAAGGCACGGATTCCGCTAGTGATTCTGAAGAAGTATCCTCTGCATAGCTAGAAACCAATAACCCTTTCGATCTCAATGAGAATTGAGACTGAAGGGGTTATTTTTCGTTTGTATACCTTTCGTCAGATTACTATTCTCAAAATATACGAATCCTAGTATTCATTTGTCTATACCAAAAATAAAGAACTAGCATACGATATCATATAAAGTTTGAAGGGAGGAAAACACAATGAGTTGCTCCGTATATGCTACTTTGGCTCATGTTGGACTTGGTACGGTTATTACGATTCATGCTGGCACTACACCAAATCATCAAGGTAGATTTCTAGGTATCCAAAATGGCAATGTTGTTATTGCTAATGGTGCTGGTACTGTATTCTATTTCCCAATTGATAAAATTGCTGTTGTTCATATTCCTTAATGATCGTACCCAATTGAGAGCAAGAAGGAGCAAGAGAGTGGACGAGCTCTCTTGCTTTCTTCCTTTTTCACATAAAAAGCAATGACGACAAAGAGAGTAGGACACTGTTTCGAGTCTTCTAAGTTTGTCTATACTAGCTAATGAAAGCGACTCCACCCGGCAGGGGGCTAAGAATGATGTTAGCCGTTCATCAACGTATGGCGGAATTATGGACACTACGTAGAGCCCGAGAGCTAACTCGAGGCGAGCAAGAGGAATTAATGCTATGCATGGAAGCGAACGCGACTTATGTATGGAATCGATTAAAATTAGAAAATTTATCGCTCTGTGCCTCACTGACAGGGGATTATGATTGGTTGCATGACATTTGTGAGCGCATCGAAAAGATTGAACCCAAGCACTGACTAACCGTCGGTGCTTTTTTCCTTTTCTGCAAGAGTGTGGACAGGTATAATGAGAATAGTTCAAGCTAAGGAGATGTCGCATGGTCAGCTGGTTCAAGCAACGGGGAGTAGCTCCCTATACATTTTTTCTTTTAGGATTCATGCTTCTGATTGCCCTCATACTTAGACTGGTTTTGGCCCCCACATGGGTAGGCTATGATACGGACGTGCGAACGTTCATGGCGTGGGCAGATCGCGCTTATACAGTAGGATTAAGGGACTTATATACGAATGCCAAAGATTATTTTCTAGATTATCCCCCTGGCTACATGTATGTCCTATACGTTGTGGGCTTTGTACATCATAAGCTGTCTATTCCTTGGGAAAGCAGCAGCTCCTTACTTATTCTTAAGCTTCCAGCAATCCTTGCAGATCTTGGGACTATTTATCTGTTATTTCGACTAGCGATGAGTAAACATGAGGGAGCACGTACCTGGAAACAGGCGCTCTGGATTGCTGCCCTATTTGCCTTCAATCCAGCCATTTGGGCGAATTCCGCGGTATGGGGACAGGTAGATTCTTTTTTCATGTTATTTATTGTGGCTACGTTATTGATGCAGATGAAAGGCAAACTGCCGCAAGCCGCGTTCTTTATCGCACTTGCTCTGTTACTTAAACCTCAAGCGCTGCTGTTCGGTATTTTCCTATTGATAGATGTAATAAGGGCACGCAAGTTGATGGTTTGGCTGCTTAGCGTGTTGACAGGCGTAGCCACAATGGCTGTTCTTTCACTTCCTTTTGCAATGGGCAGAGGCTATGGCTGGATGATCGAATTGTACTCGGGCACGTTAGCTTCCTATCCATATGCATCACTCAACGCGTTTAATCTGTTCGCACTTCTTGGCGGGAACTTCGTGGACATCAACAGTGGTTTCTGGCATTTGTCTTATAAATGGATCGGAGTCGTATTAATGATTCTGTCCATCGGATACGTCTGTCTACTTTATTGGCTAGGTAAAAATAAACGCGGTGCCGTCTTATACATATCGTTCGTATTTATCACGGCAATGTTTATGTGTATGACCAAAATGCATGAGCGCTACTTGCACTACGGTCTATTGTTAGCATTAACGAGCTTCATATACTTAAAGGATCGCCGAATTCTATGGCTGTTTATCGGCTTTAGTATTACGCATTTTATCAATATTGGTGATGTACTCCTGCGGAGCTTTCATCAGGACTATCACATTCCGCGATATAATCCTTTGATGCTGACGGTTTCGGCGATCAATGTTATGATGTTTGTTTATGCTTGTATATTGGGATGGAGGCTTTTCGTGAAATCAGATGGGGATGAAACTGTGGAGGAAACTATGCCTCTAGTTGACAACAAGGTCGAAGTTCTTCCAATGGAAGATGATCTGGAAGAGAAAGCAACGAATCTCAGAGAAACCTCACTTTGGAAGGCAATTTTCCATAAGGGAGAGGATCATATAGAAAGAGGGAAGCGCGGGCGCTTTTTCTCGCGTAAAGATGTCTTATATTTAGGTGTTCTTATGGTGGTTTATGCGATCATTGCGCTATTCCATCTAGGCGGACATAAGGATCCCACGACGTTCTGGCAGCCAACACGTGGAGGAGAGACGGTCATTGCTGATCTCGGCAGCACGCATCAGATTACACGCATTAATAGCTTTGCTGGCGTTGGGGAAGGTGCTTACTCGTATTGGTTTTCGAATGATGGTGAACAGTGGCAGGACGCCATGGCGGTTAAATCCGACCACACGAAGGTGTTCACCTGGCATACCATAGAAGCGAATAAAGAAGCTCGCTATGTCAAAATTGTGATCGATACACAAGAGAGTGCGAAGCTGCATCTTCATGAAATCGGAATTTTCGGAGATGGGGGAACGACGCCATTACAGATCGCTAGTCTGAAGGAAGTAGATGTTGACGCTGCCGATAACGGGAAAACAGCTCATTTATTTGATGAGCCAAGTGTCGTCCCCTATACACCTACATACATGAATGGCACGTATTTCGATGAGATTTATCATGCAAGAACAGCGTATGAGCATCTTCACAAGATTGAGCCTTATGAAAGCACACATCCGCCGCTGGGCAAAATATTCATTTCCATCGGTATTTACGTGTTCGGTTTAAATCCATTCGGCTGGCGTATTATCGGTACGCTATTCGGAGTAGGCATGATTCCAATTATGTATGTGTTCGCGAAGCGGATGTTTGGCCGTTCCGAATATGCCCTTATTGCTGCCTTTTTACTCAGCTTTGATTTCATGCATTTTGCCCAAACAAGAATTTCCACGATTGATGTGTACGGTGTATTTTTCATTATGCTCATGTTCTATTTCATGTATCGGTATACAACGTTGAGCTTCTTCCGTGAAAAGCTGTGGACGACGCTAATCCCACTGGGACTTTCCGGTTTGTTCTTCGGGATCGGTGCTGCTTCCAAATGGATTGTCATTTACGGCGGTGCCGGCTTGGCCGTCCTCTTATTCATCTCGTTATGGGAGCGATACAGAGAGTACCAATTTGCCAAGCGCGTACTGAGGGAGAACAGTCGTGATGAAGTTGAAATGGAGGAGAGCGGGGGCGTATATGATGATCTTCTCTCGGTGGAAGAATCTACGAAGCTCCTAAGGGTACAAAAGCTTTTCGTAAGCAACACATTGCTTACCATACTATGGTGCGTACTCATGTTTGTTATTGTACCGTTAGGCGTCTATACACTATCCTATATCCCTTTCATGATGGTTCCAGGTCCTGGACATCAGTTGAAGGATGTTGTCACTTATCAGGTTCATATGTACAAATACCACAAGGATCTCGTCGCTACGCATCCGTTCTCCTCACCATGGTGGGAATGGCCGATGATGATACGCCCGATCTGGTATTATCAAGCGAAGCTGATGCCGCAGGGCATGCTTTCGAGCATCGTTTCCTTCGGTAATCCGTTGGTGTGGTGGCCAGGTTTTATTACCGTGCTGATGTCCTTCTATCTCGCATTCAAACGCAAGGATAAATTGCTGCGCATGCTGCTTATTGCTTACTGCTCACAGTACTTACCTTGGATGTTGGTACCGCGACTAACGTTTATTTATCACTATTTTGCAATGGTACCGTTCTTGGTACTGATCTTGACCTATTACATCAAGGACTATTTGGAGCAAGGACCGCTGCAGCGAAGAAGATGGGTCTACGGCTACTTAGCTGCCGTCTTCGTGCTATTCGCACTGTTCTATCCGATTCTATCGGGGATGATTATACCAGCGAAATACTCGTTCTTTTTAAGATGGTTGCCGGGCTGGAATTTCTTTTGAGATGATGGATTGACGTCACATAGAAGCCATGGTAATATAATTCCAAGTGAATTACTATGAATTGAAATAAGTCGACCGAACAGCAGGAGACTCCCACTATGTACCCGAATACATGGAGGCGGAGTCTCTTTTTTCACCCACAAATTGCTAATGGAGCGTGAATCAAATGGCTAAAGTAGTAATTATTTCAGGAAGTCCAACCCCAACCTCCCGATTACATGGTGTAATTGAAGTTGCTAAGAGCGAGCTTCTGCAAGCAGGTTTAGAAGTAGATTGGATCAAGGTTCGCGACCTGCCGGCTGAGGATTTGTTATATGCGAAATTCGACAGTGAAGCCATTGTAGATGCGAGTAAGCGTGTGGCTGAAGCAGATGCTGTTTTCGTAGCTACGCCCGTCTACAAAGCTTCCTACACAGGCGTGTTGAAAGCATTCTTGGATCTGCTGCCGCAAAAAGGACTCGAGCGTAAAATCGTACTTCCATTAGCGGTTGGAGGAACCTACGCGCACTTGCTCGCGATTGATTATGCACTCAAACCAGTGTTGTCTGTCCTAGGCGCACAGAATATTTTACAAGGTGTGTATGTGTTGGATAAACAAGTGACATGGGGAGATCAAGGACAAGCGATCCTCGATGATGAAATCACTTCGCGTTTGAAAGAGTCCGTGTCGGAATTCATTCAGGAAATTAAATGGCATACGAGCCGCTAATTATATAGCACACGCTAACCCGTCCTTGGTAACTTTTGCTGATGGCGGGTTTTTGCGTGTCGGGAACCTGTATGGCGTGCTATACTACTTGTAATGAATAATTCATATTTTCACAGGAATGGGAGCTATTATTAATGTCACAAAATTCATCTGAATCTGTGCTGCTCGTAGACGGCATGGCCTTATTATTTCGCGGTTATTATGCAACATCATCAAGTGGTTATATCATGAGAACTGATCATGGCGTGCCGATCAATGGTGTGTACGGATTTCTGAAATATTTGCTTGATGCGATTGGCACGTTCAAACCGACTCACGTCGTGTGTTGTTGGGATATGGGAAGTAAGACCTTCCGTACGGAGAAATTTGAAGCCTACAAAGCGAATCGTGGACCTGCTCCAGAAGAGTTAATCCCACAATTTGATCTGGTCAAAGAAGTGACAGCCAGCTTCAATATTCCGAATGTCGGCGTCCCAGGTTATGAAGCAGATGATTGTATCGGCACCTTGGCTCGTTTCTATAGCCCCCACACGAAAGTCCAGATCTTAACCGGGGATCATGATATGCTCCAGCTCGTGGATGAGAATACCGAAGTTATTATTATGAAAAAAGGGCAATCCAACTACATGGTGTACACGCTAGAAACACTCATGGAGGAGAAAAGCCTTACTCCAGCCCAAATTATTGATCTGAAGGGGTTAACGGGTGATACCGCAGACAATTATCCAGGGGTCAAAGGAATTGGGGAAAAAACAGCAACCAAATTGCTCAACGAATATGTGAACATTGCTGGTATCCTCGAGAACTTAGCTGCACTTCCGAAAGGCGTGCGTGCGAAGATCGAAGCGGAGCTGGATATGCTGCATCTTTCGCTTGATCTGGCGACAATTCGCTTGGATGCGCCGGTCGCTTGTGCACTTGAAGATTGCGCGTGGGCGATGGATCGGGAGAAGGTCATTAGCAAATTCGATGAAATTGCGTATAAAGGATTAATAAGATTGATCGGATAATTCATTAAATAGGGACAGTGCCTGTACTCAGGTGCTGTCTTTTTTACTTTGCTACCCGTAGCGGAAACTGAAAATTGAACAAAGATGACGGTTTTTTTGATTAACGAATGTTAATTTTTAGCAGATAATAGAAATGTAAGCGATTACGATTTCGAAATGTACGTACAAAGGGGAGAAAAACCATGAAAAAGGCAGTAGTTACATTAATGTCATTATCCATGATTTTCACAGCAACCGCTTGTTCTTCGGGTACTTCTAGTAACCAAAGTGGAGGAGCTACAACAGCGCCAACAACAACAACGACTCCTAGTGCAACAGTAAGTGCAAGTAAGGACCCAGTAAAGCTTCGCATGGCCTGGTGGGGCGGTCAAGCGCGTCACGATTATACGCTGAAAGTTATTGAAATGTATGAGAAAGCACATCCGAACGTGAAAATTGAAGCTGAATATGCAGCCTTCGATGATTATTGGAAGAAGCTTGCTCCTCAAGCTGCTGCGAATCAACTGCCAGATATTATACAGATGGACATCTCTTATTTGACACAATACGGTGGAAGAAACCAATTGGCGGATTTGACGACTTTTACGAAGAGCAAAATTCTTAACGTGGATGACGTTAGTCCAAATGCTGTCTCAGGTGGTCAAGTAGGCGGGAAGCTCGTAGCTATGAACATAGGGGTTAATGCTTTGACCAGCATTATGGACTTCGAGATGTTGAAAAAAGCAAATATTACGCCTCCTGAAAAGAACTGGACATGGAATGATTTGGATGCGATTACTGAAAAAGCGAAAGCCGCAGGCAAAATCACGGGCGGATTCCGAGATGACGTTTTCTTCCCATATTACCTGCGTACGCTTGGGCAAAAAATGTATAACGCAGAAGGCACAGCCCTAGGTTATACCGACGATAAGCTGTTTGTTGATTATTTCACTCGCTCTAAGAAATATTATGACGCTGGAAGCGTGCTGGCGCTTGATAAGGCTGCACAAAAGAAAGGCACACCAGAAGATGACGAGTTGACATTGGGTAATTCCATTTCCTCCAATGGTTGGTCTAATCAATTTATTGGTCTAGCTACAGCTTCGAAACGTGAGCTTGTTCTGCAGCCAATGCCAGGTCCTGATGCAAACAAAGGGTTATTCTTGAAACCAAGTATGTACTGGTCTATATCAAGCAGTTCCAAAGTACAAGAGGAAGCTGCTAAATTTATTGATTTCTGGATCAATGATATTGAAGCGAATAAAATCATTAAAGGCGAGCGTGGAGTACCAGTAGCATCCAAAGTGAAAGAATCTTTGAAGCCGCTGTTAAGCCCGAATGAAATCAAAGTATTTGACTATGTCGCTTGGGCTGAGAAAAACAGTGCGCCAATGGATCCTCCGAACCCAGTTGGTTCCATCGAAATCGAGAAACTGCTAAAAGATACAGCTGAGAAAATAATGTACAAGAAAATAACGGTTCAAGAAGCGGCAGTCTCTTTCCGTAAAGATGCAACAGCGATCTTGGACAAAAACAAAAAGTAACATGAGATTTTAAAAAAAACAGGTACTCATTGTTGGACACTTTGAACAAGTGTCTAGACGGTGGGTACCTGTTTAGCGTTATGAGTAAACCAAAAATTTGAACATCAAGACTACAAAAAGTTGAATTTGTAAGCAGCAGGATTGATGTTACAATGTGGTATAATCGATCCAATTTTAATTTGAACAACAGGGAAGTTGGGATGGCATGATCAGGTGGCTATTTATTAATAGGAGCATCCGTACGAAAATTGTTTGGAGCAGTGTCCTGATCTCCTTGATCCCCATGCTTGTACTCTCGATGATTTTTTTTAAGTCGAGTACGCGTTCTTTGGAAAATTCGATGTTTCGAAGTTCGGATCAGAATGCCGAGTATTTATCGGGGTATTTAGATCAATATTTCAGCAATATTTCTTCATCTGCCCTACAAATATATGGTTTCGAACGCATCCTGAATCTCATGGAGCATGGGGCTAATTATAATGATGCCGATATCATTTTGCTCAGGGAATCGATTAAGAACTATGATTTGCTGATACAGAATAAAAACAAAGACATTATTAAGATCATGATCTTCGGCAAAGAAAATAAGCTGGAAGATTCATGGTCTAGAGCGGCTAGCTACGAGTCCGTCAAAATGGATCAGAGCATTCCTCATTACAAGGAGATGCTCGATTTGCCATTTCAACAGGCGCTTATGTTTACCTATAAGGATGTCACACTACAGCAGGATTTTTTTGTTTATTCCATTCCTATTTATGATCCATTCTATAGAACGAAGTTCGGTACGCTCGTATTTTACATTCAGAGCAAGGAATTATCGAAGATGATTGAAGCGAATAATCATTCGCCGAACATCATCGTCTTGCAGAACGCCAGCGGCGAGCCCTTTTATCAGACGAATGGCAAATATGCGGATATCATACCGAAATATGAAAAGCCGGAGATCAGCTCACAAAATGATCCTAAGAACATTCAATTTTTGAAAAAGAAAGATTTATTCGTCGCTACCTCCCGACTCAATTATGGCAATATTTCGCTTTCCATTGTGTATCCGAATCCTGAACTTGAACAGAACCGCAGGAACATTTTGCTTACTACGATTGGGGCGTTTATTTTCGTGATGCTGAGCATTTCACTGCTCTCGATTCTCGCGCAGCATTATATTACCCGACCCATCAAGCTGCTCGGAAAAGCGATGAAAACTGTTCGCAAAGGCAATTTCCATGTCAGTCTGCCTCAGAATGTCAATTATCGTGATGATATCTCGGAGCTGACGGGCAATTTTAATTTCATGACAGATAAAATTCGTGAGTTGATTGAATCCAAATACGAAATGCAGCTTCTCAATAAAGAAGCACAAATTCTAGCGCTTCAAATGCAGATTAATCCGCATTTTCTTTACAATACGTTGCAGACGATCGGTGGCAAAGCTGTACTGATCGGGGATTATGAAATTCACGAGATGTGCCGTGCGTTAGGAGACATGTTTCGGTACAGCTTCTATGAAGGCAATGTCGCCTCGACGATTGGTCAGGAGCTTGCGCACGTGAATAACTACTTGTACATCCAACAGCTCCGCTTTGAGGAGACGCTGGAGATTGAGTTCGACGTCGCAACTGATCTGATGGACTGTGCGATCATTCGATTCGTCATGCAGCCGATTATTGAGAATGTTATTGTGCATGCGTTCAGCAAGCGGGATGAGGGGCAGTCGCTGCGGATCTGCGTGAGCGTGCTGCGGGAATCGGATTCCATTGTGCTGACGGTGCAGGATAACGGACCAGGCATCGAAACCGATAAGTTGGTTGCGCTGCGATCATCGTTCGAGAACAAATCGTCCGACGTTTTCTACGGAGTATCCATCGGGCTCAAAAATGTGCATGAACGATTAAGACTCGTTTATGGATCGCCATTTGGCCTTGAGGTGGAGAGTGAGTTAGGCATCGGAACGGCGATTCGCATACGAATTCCGTACAATTATTATAGGGGTGACAGCTTTGTACAAAGTAATGGTCGTGGATGACGAATCATTGGGAAGGAAGTCCGTTTGCAAAATGATTAGTGAGCTAGCTCTGGACGTGGAGGTTATTGCCGAAGCGCGACATGGCGAAGAAGCGTTGGAGCTTATACGTATTAGCAAGCCTCATATTATTGTGACGGACATGAACATGCCGGTCATGAACGGTCAACAGTTTTTAGAAGCCTTGTATACCAATTATGCCGAGATTAAGGTGATTGTCATTAGCGGCTACTCGCAATTTGAATATATGAAAGCGGCAGTGACTTATCAGGCTTGTGAGTACGTGCTGAAGCCGATTTCCCTGTTGGATTTGAAAAGTGCGTTGGTGAAAGCCATGGAGGCAAGCCACAACCATTTGACACTGCAGCAGCAAAAGAAATTCACCCAAGACATGTGGCAGCTCCGCAGAGAAGTGTTCTTCCAACATGTCACGAGCCGCCGTATCACGAATGTCATAGATATCCAAACGCAAGCGGAAGAACTTGCAATCTCTAGCGCCAGAGGCAGTTTTCGGCTAGCTGTCTGTATGTTCCGCAACTTTCAGGACATCTCTATAAAAAAATTTCATGGGAATGCAGATTTGTTAATGTATAGTATCGAAAATATTTTGGCTGAGGTACTCTCCTCTGAAAGACTGGATGTTGCACCGCTTATTTATAAGTCGGACGATAGGATGAGTCTTTGTCTATACGCACCAGAGTCATCCTATGATGAGAAGCATATCCGACACTTACTTACGTCCTTCCATAACGTGATAAACCAGATGCTGCAGCTTGACGTGGTAGCTGGTTTAAGCCGAGTGTTCACTAAATTGGAACGGCTGCCAGAGGCTTATGACATGGCCAATGATCAGTTGAGAAATAATACGCTGTATGCGACCGATTTTTTACTGAACTCCCAGGAACAATACACAGGAGCGTCCCCTGCTGCATCGGAGTTGTTAACGGTGTTTGAGCTGAAGACCTTGCAGCAAGCATTGGCGGCAGGGAATGGGGGCGAGTGTCGCGAGCTGCTGCGGAATTTGCTGCGCAAAGCGGATAAAATGAGTGGATTGACCATCCGTGAGGGACAGCGATCGCTGAAGAAGCTAACAGAAATGGCCGCCGCTGAGATGTCAGACATGGTGATTGTTTATCCGCAGCTATTTGATGCACGTTCACTTGCAGGCATCGTGGATCACAGTCAGTTCAACCACTTCATCGAACAGTTCTCCGAGGCTACTGAGGAGTATCATGCGAGCAAGGGGACGACCTCATCCGTTCATTCTATGCACGAGATTGCTGCCTATTTGGATACGCACTATTTTGAAGACATCAGTCTGATCGACATCGCTACTCGCTTTCATCTCGACCCAAGTTACTTAAGCAAGCAGTTTAAATCCGTGACCTCTGAGAACTTTATTGAGTATGTGACGCGTAAACGGATGGAAAAATCATGCGAGCTGCTGCACATGTCCGAATATAAAATTAGTGAGATATCCGAGCTTGTGGGCTATGAGAACCAACGATACTTCAGCCAAGTGTTCAAAAAGTTCACGGGACAAACGCCTTCAGAATACCGAGAGAAGTATGCGGCTAAGACTTAACTACCAAAATTTTGAACATCAGAACGACAATTTATTTTATTACGATTCCTTCTTTCAGAGCGTAAGATAGGATTCAGAACGAGCGTGCACTGTTCTAAACCGAAAACGAGGAAGAGGGGTTACAGATATGAACAAGTTTGCAAGTGTAAGTGTTTCGGCAACGATGGTGGCTATATTATTGTCAGCATGCGGCAGCAACAGCAATACGGCAAGCACGGCAGCACCAGCTGCAAGCAGCGAGACTAAGTCAGCTGCTACTGCGACCGCAACGGCAAAAGTAGAGAAGCCAGTTACGATTTCGTTTATGCATTTCAAAAGTGATGTTACGGACGGTGTAGCCAAAATCGTCGAGCAGTTCGAAAAGCAAAACCCTAACATCAAGGTCGAAGTACAGCCTGTTAAATATGATGATTACTACACTTTATTGAAAACGAAAATGGCCAGCGGCGACATCGTGGATGTGTTTACATTAAATGCGGGCAGCAATACGAAGCTGCTCCATGATGGCGGTTACCTTGAGGATTTGACGGGTAAGGATTTCATGTCCAACTTCGATCCTAGCGTATTGAAAGCGCAAGCAACCGACGGTAAAAACTATATCATGCCAGTTAACGCTACCCCAATTGCCGTTTTCTATAACAAAAAAATATTCAGCGATCTCGGCCTCCAGGTTCCTAGGACGTACGATGCGATGATTGCTGCGGCCAAAAAAATAAAGGAAGCGGGCAAAACTCCTTTCGCCCTTGGCTGGAAAGATAACTGGACGTTAGGCATGTGGTTGAGCCGAGACCTGCCAAGTAATACAACACTGGTAGAGAAACAGGCGGACTTTTTCACCAAAATAGAAAAGGGCACAGCGAAATTCGCTGACAACCCTGCGTCCAAAACGGTTATTGCTCATGCACAAGACTTGTTTGACCTCGGTAATAAGGATCAGCTTGGCGTCGATTACAATGGCGTCGTAGACCTCTTCTCCAAAGGCGATGTAGGAATGATGTACATGGGAACTTGGCCTTTAGCGGATATTCAGAAGAAGAATCCGGAATTATACAAAACAGGCATGGGCTACTTCCCGTATCCGTTCAGCAATGATGAAAGCTTGAATAAGCTTGAATTCAACCCGGATGCCTCTCTTGCCGTAAACAGCAAATCAGCGAATAAAGAGGCAGCGTTGAAATTCCTTGCCTTCATGGCCAGCAAAGAGGGCGGAGATGCTTGGGTGAAAAATATTAACTCGCTTAGCTTTGTCAAAGGTGCCTCAACAGACATCGCGCCAGCGGTCAATGATCTTAAGCCGTATTTTGATAAAGGGTTAACGTATGATTCGCAATCCTTTATTACGACGACCATTGATTGGAATTCACAATTTACGCAATATGTTCAAAAAGTGTTCTTCAAGAAAGCAACACCTGATCAAATCATTAAGGATCTGGATGACTGGGTTGCCAAAAACCACAAATAACGACAGCGTTATAACGGCATAGGCTACTGCCTATGCCGTTATTTATCAGAAAGGGAATTTAACCTATGGGAAATATGAAACGAATGATCCGTGGTGAGTTCTGGTATGTTCTGTTCCTTATTCCGGGTATTCTGTTATTTACGTTAGCCGTCCTCATTCCATTTGTGATAGGAACGCGATATTCCTTCACAAGTTGGGATGGTGTATCACGGAAGCTGACATATATTGGGTGGGAAAACTACGTGCATGCTTTTCAAGACTCGGATGTATGGGCCGCGCTTGGAAATACGTTTAAATATGCATTTATTCTAATGGTGCTTGTGAATGGGCTATCTCTTCTACTGGCGTTGCTTCTGGATTCTTATTTGAAGTTTAAGAACTTGTTTCGGACGATTTTCTTCCTGCCGAGTATTCTCTCTATTGTATTATCTGGATTTATTTGGAAATATAACTTCAGCACAGGCTTCCCCAAGCTGCTGACCCTATTCGGTCTGGATGTGACAAGTCCGCTTGGCAATCCCGATCATGCTTTATTCGGATTGATTCTTGTAGCCCTGTGGCAGGGTGTAGGTGCACCTATGATTATCTATATCGCTGGTTTACAGGGCATTCCGAGCGAGCTTGTAGAGAGTGCCAAAATGGATGGTGCTGGAGCAGGTCGAGCGTTTTGGCATGTGACATTACCACTGCTTGCGCCGTCGATTACAATTAATCTGTTGCTCGTGTTGACGGGCTCGCTCAAAGTGTTTGATCTCGTTTGGGTAACCACTCAGGGGGGACCGGGCTTTGCAACGGAGGTTATTACAACCTTCATTTATAAAACAGCCTTTAACTCCTTTAAAGCAGGCTACGGCATGGCGTTATCGATGATTTTCTTCGTCATCCTGGTCATCGTGACGATTGTACAATTATCCATTTTCAGAAGACGGGAAGTGGAGATGTAATGAAAATCACACGATACAGCACGTTTGTTGCGGTTGCAATTCTGGCTATTCTGTTTGTGTTTCCGATGTATGTTGCCTTACTGATGTCACTCAAAACAGCGAAGCAAACCTTCGATTCCTTCTATTCGCTGCCGACGAGCTTGAATTTTGTTAATTACACGCACGCTTGGAGTACGTCCAAGTATCCCGCAGCATTTATAAATAGCTTGATTGTAACCGGCATCTCGGTTGCTTTGATTATCTTTGCTTCTGCATTGGCTGGATATGCAATTGCGCGCAGAAGTAAGCCATTTTACAACTTCATTTTTATCCTATTTCTATCGGGTATGATGGTCCCTTTTCAAGTGATCATGCTGCCGTTGTACCAGATCGGCAAATCATTCCATCTCGTGAATTCACATTGGGGACTAGCGCTGATCTATGGCGGTTTCGGCGTGCAGATGGGTGTATTGTTTTACACAGGTTTCGTGAAAGGTATTTCACGTGAAATTGAAGAAGCTGCTAGGATTGATGGCTGCTCGACACCGGGTATTTTTATCCGAGTTGTGATGCCTTTGCTCAAGCCGGTAACGGCTACGGTACTCGTCCTGAATGCGTTGTACATTTGGAATGACTTCTTACTTCCACTGCTCTACCTGCAGGACAAAAACTACCGCACCATTCCCCTGCAGCAGTACTTCTTTTTCGGTCAATACAGCAGTGACTTGAATCTTGCTTTCGCTTATGCGGTTATGGGCATGATTCCGATCATCATTTTTTTCTTATTCATGCAGAGATTCATCATCAAAGGGATTGCCGCTGGGGCGATCAAGGGATAGATTCATGGAGACATAAGGGGGACGGTATAGGTGTCTGTAACGGTTTTGGAACAAGCGAACATCTTCGAAATTCGCACTGATAAATCTTCGTATGTGTTCGGGATTAATGAGAAAGGCATCATTCAGCACTTATATTGGGGCGCACACGTTGAAGCAGCGGATTGTGGGTATTTATTGAAAAGTAGGCTGCACAGCTCATTCGATGCAGAAATCGATCGGGAAACGGAGGAGTATGGAGGCTGGGGTGGCTGTAATTATGCTGAACCAGCGCTGAAAGTTTCATTTGCAGACGGTGTACGTGACTTGAAGCTGAGGTATGAAGGATATCGAGTTGTGGGCGAAAATGAAATCGTACTGCGGATGGTGGATAGTTACTATCCATTAGATATCGAAGTTCATTATAAAGCGATCCCTGAGTACGATCTGATTGAGCGCTTTGTGCACGTGCGTAATTCGCAGACAGAGTCCGTTCGCATTGAGCAGGTCACGGCGGCAGTCTGGACGGTGCAGGCTCTACCTGATTACAGAATGACGCATGTGACAGGTCGCTGGGCAGGGGAATATCAATTAAGATCGACGGTCTTGTCCGAAGGGAAAAAGGTGCTGGAATCACGCAGAGGCTTTACGGGGCCTCATGCTAATCCATGGTTCGCTATCGACAATGGAAAAGCCGACGAAACCTCGGGAAGTGTGTGGTTTGGGGCACTTGGTTGGAGCGGCAACTGGAAAATCGTTGCGGAGAAATCGACATTCGGGCATGTGCGAATTGTAGGCGGCGTGAATGATTTTGACAGCGCCTTTGTGCTCGCACCTGGTGAAGTGTATGCTACACCTGTATTCGTCGGCGGATTTACATCTGGTGGATTCGGTCAGATGAGCCGCAACCTGCACAAGTACCAAAGGGATTACGTGCTGCCGACAAGTGAGCTGCGCAAAGTGCTGTACAATTCATGGGAGGCGACGGAATTCGCCGTAACTGTAGAAGGGCAAAAGGAGCTGGCCCAGCAGGCAGCTCGTCTAGGCGTGGAACGTTTCGTTGTTGACGACGGCTGGTTCGGCGAGCGCCATAGCGACCGAGCGGGCTTAGGAGACTGGTATGTCAATGCGGAGAAATTCCCCAACGGTCTTGAGGAGTTAATCGACTATGTAAAGGAACTGGGCATGGAATTCGGGTTATGGGTCGAGCCAGAGTCTGTCAATCCGAACAGCGACTTGTTCCGAGCACATCCGGAATGGGTGTATCAATTCCCGACACGCGAAGGTACGCAGCTGCGAAATCAATTATTATTGAACTTGGGGCTGCCAGAAGTGAAACAATTTGTCCTTCATTTCATGACGACCTTACTTACAAAGTATGATATCCGATTTATCAAATGGGATATGAACCGAACCGTAACAGAGCCTGGTACGGTTGCCTCGGGGCAGGATGTGGGTGCTTCCATGTGGATCAAACATGTCGATCACTTGTATGACATTTGGGCTGAACTCAGGGGACGCTTCCCCCATGTGGAATTTGAGACTTGCGCGGGCGGCGGTGCGAGAATTGATCTAGGCATTCTGCGCTATGCTGATCAAGCATGGATAAGTGATAACACGGATGCACGCGACCGTATATCGATTCAGGAGGGGTTCTCCTACGCCTACAGTCCTTCCGTCATGATGTGTTGGGTGACGGAATCACCACACGGTTTTAACGGCAGGAGTCTTCCTCTATCCTATCGATTCCATAGCGCAATGATGGGCGGTTTGGGCATTGGGGCGAACATCAGCAAATGGTCGACAGAAGAAATGGAGAAAGCGAAGAGATATGTAGAGCTATATAAGGAGATCAGGCCGGTTATTCTCAATGGTGATATGTATCGGCTGTCATCATTGCGAGATTCGAATGTAGCGGCTTATCAGTATAACAGCAAGGATCGTAGCGAGAGCGTTGTGTTTACGTTCCTGCAATCGCAACATTTTGGCTCTGAAGTTCGGCATTTGCTTCTACAGGGCCTAGTGTCTCATGCCTCCTATGAGGTGAATATAGATGAAGGAGAACCCTTCGTCCGTCAGGGCTCAACACTTATGAACCTTGGTGTTGCTGTAAGCCTGCGTGGTGATTATAAAAGTATAATGATCCGTATTAAACGGTTAGAATAGTTTGGAAGTGAAGCCCGCATTGTGCGGGCTTTTTAGATTGTCTCGAAACGAGCTAAGCAACACGGTTTCGTTCTACCTATCTATTGCAAAACAGCCGACTGCCGATAACGCAGCGGTGTCATTTTCGTCATTTGACGGAACACACGTCCGAATTGCACGAGGGAACCGAAGCCGACTTGCTCAGCGATCACGATGACTTTCAACCTCGTTGTAGCTAACAGCCTCTGAGCTTCTTGTACTCGAACGAGATTCACATATTCAACCAGCGAAAATCCGGTGATTTCCTTAAACATTCGGCTTAAATAGGCGGAGCTGATTTCGAATCGTTCTGCAAGCTCCTCGAGTCTCATCGGTTCAGCGAAATGGGCGTTAATAAATCGCACGATAGTAGATATTTTCCGGTGCAGGGGAGAAACGTGTTCGGGTGAGGTGACCGGATGTATGCGAACGAAACGTGCCGTGAATAGTAACAACTCGATTAAAAAGTGTGTCATGGCAAAAGTTTGCCCCATTGCAGGCTCCTTGGCTTCATGGATTAATTTACCTAGCATGTCTTCAACAAGACGCCGAGTGGGCAGATCGAGCCGTAATACAGGCGTATCATGCGTGAAGGCATCCAGTAAGAAAGGTGCCGCTTCTTTCGTATCTTCCAAAATGCTGTCGCTAAAATTAATGACGACTCTCGCATGACCGAGTTTATCTGAGTCGGAGGTGGCATGAAGTTCACGTCGATTGATGAGGACCAAATCTCCTGGAAGAATGAGATAGGAACGATCACGAATGAAATACATGCGTTCTCCTTCGTATAAATAGTAGAGTTCATACATATCATGCATGTGCTGGGTCCTCTCAAAAGATCCAGAGCGATGAATATGCTGGATGTAGAAAGGGCCTTCATCTTCATTGCCGAAGGTGACGGTACGTGACATAGGCGCTGCTCCTTGTTTGGAAATGAGGTAACTGAAGTATATCATATTTTTTAGTGAAAAATATGAACAGTTCTCGCGAAAAATAGGAATAGATGAAGAGAAAACGCTCCTTACTTGCGATAAAATGGATGTATAGATGAAATAGCAAGCGCTTGCACAAATAGGAGGAAATTGAACATGAACGCACTTATAGAAGCAGTACGCGCAGGAAAAGTAAACGACTTCTCATCCGAGGTTATTAAAGTGTATACATCTTCCCTCACCCAAGTGGGAGATACAACATTGCTTATGGTACGCACAACAGAGGGAAAACGACTAATCGTCGTAGGATCTGGCGAATTGTTCGACCAACTGCAAGGTGAAATCGTAGATGGAGAGAAAGTAGCCCCACTTACACATGAAAATCGCTTGATTATCAATCAATTTTTGCCATACACAGCACCACAAGCGTTCGGAACACAAGTAGCAACAATGGGTTTAGGCGATCGACTTGGTATCGCAAGTCCTGGTCATATCCAAACGATCCGCGGCAAAGATATTCGTCCTGTATTGGCGCAACAAAGTATTCGTGAGCTAGCTTTGACTGGTCGCACCTATGAGGATGTATTGGATGCAGCGGCTTATGCGGTTCTGCAAGAGGGCTATACAGACGGATACGGTGCTGATGGCGACCACTTGAAGAAAGAAGAGGACATCGAGTACGCGTTGCGTCTTGGTTTTACGATGTTGACGCTAGATTGCTCCGAGAATATCGACAACACGATTGAATCCATGAGCGAAGCAGAAATCGCAGCAAAATATGAGCAACTGCCTGCTAGCCTGCGCAGCCGCTATGAAGAGCGCTACCTGCAAACAGCACCAAATGTACCAGGAGCTACTCTTGCTTATACAGCGGAAGCTTTGAAGAAAGATGTGCTGATCTATGATGCAGCTATTAATTTCATGGAAGCGATCTACCGTAAGTATATCGTTACACTTGATCGTGCGGTTGATTTCGAAATTTCCATTGATGAAACAGCGACGCCAACTTCCCCAGAGGCACATTATTTGGTAGCCAATGAGCTACGTGACCGTGGTGTTACGATTTTCAGCATGGCGCCACGCTTCTGTGGTGAGTTCCAAAAAGGGATCGACTACATCGGAGATATCGCGCAATTTGAGCGTGAGCTAGCTAGTCATGCTGCGATTGCTGTTCATTTTGAATACAAGCTAAGCATCCATTCCGGCAGTGATAAATTCAGTGTGTTCCCATTGATCGGGCAATACACGAATGGTTTGTTCCACATCAAAACAGCGGGTACAAATTGGCTCGAAGCGGTACGTGTTGTAGCGAAAGTGAACCCTACGCTGTATCGCCGTATGCACCAATTTGCGCTTGACCACTTTGTTGAAGCGACAGCTTACTACCACGTGACAACAGATATCAACGCAATCGTTCCACTTAGTGATGTATCAGATGCTCAATTGCCTGATTACATGGAAGAAAATAATGCACGTCAATTGCTGCACATCACGTATGGTTTGCTTCTTCAAGTGAAAAATGAAGACGGAAGCCGCACATTTGCAGACGAGTTCTTCCAAACATTGGCTGATCAAGAAGATACCTTTGCTGAAGGACTTCGTCATCATATTGGCAGACACTTAGAGTTGCTGGGCAAATAATCAACAACTAAAAACGCCACGAACATCCCTTTGCCGGGTGTTCGTGGCGTTTCTCTTTTACCTAGGACAAGCCTTCGGTAGACTCTCCCGTAGCATCATCTGCTCCAGGATAGTCTCTTGTAATACCTTCGTGCAGCTCACGATTCTCATAAGCAAAACGGTTGGTAGGGCGTTGATCCTCTCGCCAAGGGGTGCTTTTCCCAAGGGATTCTGACAACATACTTGTGCCATACGGCCCTTCGGGAAACTCCTCGGGGATCATGTCATTACGCTGTGATTCTACCGACTTGAGGTCTGTGTACGCAGCGAGGCGGTCTTCTGAGAGGAAGCCTAATCCCTCTACATTGTTGATGTGTGGTGACTTCTTACGCATGGATAAGCCTCCTTTTCAGGTTTTGCTTTTTCCAGTGTCCCCCGACAATCCCTTAAATATCCGTAAAATGTATGGAACCGATAATTTGAGATAAAAATTCGGTAAGCTCTTGAGCTTGTTCTTCGTTAATCTTAAACACATGCTCGAGGTAGCCTTCTTCGTTCAAATCGTCCGGTCCAATAACAGCACTGCGGCCCGATTGCAAATCGATAACCAGCTTCTTGCCATAATAACGGGTTGTGGTCATGATAGCGAGGTCAAAACGGTGTAAAGCATTGCCAACGAAACAGACAAAACGCGTTGTTGTTTCTTCTTGATGATCATATAAAAAGTCATAATCAGACATGAGGGCCCTCCATTCTCTTTCTAGTATGGGTCTATTATAACCGATAAGGGTCTGGGGGCAAAACGGTTCTTGCGCCTAACTGACAAACATGGTATGATTTGGATATTGGAAATGGGAAGCACCTTTTCTGCCTAGTGGGCGGAAGAGGTGCTTTTTCGTTTTTCTTACACTATTTCATATAAACGTCTGGAGGCATGGAAAGGGATGAACATTGTATTTCTTAACACGTTAGAGAAGAATTCAGGGGATCAGCAAGTGATTTCCGCGCAGGTTTCGATTGTCGAAGAACAAGGGATTTGGAGTGTGTATTGGAGTGAACCTGACATGATGGGTAAGCTTACGCAAGACGAATGGTTCCAAGGAATAAGCTGGGATGAGATGCTATTTGCATTCCGTCAAGGCTTGCGTGAGAAAATTCGAAGCGGCTTTCGGCCGTTGGTACACACGGAATTAGATCTTACGCAAGGACTATCAGGTAAAGCGAAAATGACACAAATGCTAACGTATTACTGTGAGGAGAATCCGAATGAAGAGGTGTTCGAGTCACTGCGTGCATGGCGTCGTGAGCAGGCTGCTCGTGAGAAGAAGGCACCCTATATCCTTGCAACGAACCGTGTCCTACGGATGATTTCAGTGTTCTTGCCACAGACCAAGGAAGAGCTTCAACAGATTCCTGGGTTTGGTGAGCAGAAAACGGCACAGTACGCCGATCAATTGCTTGGACGGATAGGCGAGTGCACACGCACGAACGGCTTTCCGTTGGATTGGGTTGCCAACTATGTGGATACGATGAAGTTCGAGGGTTGGCTCCTTGCTCAGAAGGAGCAGAAGCTGCGAATCGAGCTTGATCGTGAAGTCAGCAAACGCAAGCTGTTAGAAATCGTTGCTGGAGGCGGGAGCTTGGCGGATCTTCAGGCGAATCTGACGATGCCGCGGAGAGAATTGCTGTTGTGGGTGGAAGATTTGGATCGTGAAGGCTACGATATGGACCCTCTCGTGGAAGCTGAACTATCTTCGATATCAGAGGAGGAGCAAATTAAAGCGTGGAATGCATATGAATCTGAAGGTGATCGCTATTTAAAGCCTGTTCTCAAAAGTCTCATCGGGACGGAAGAACTGAAGGGGAAAGAGCTCGATCGTGCTTATGAGTGGCTGCGTCTGCTTCGGTTACGTTTTCGCAGAGAGAAGGAAAGAAATGCGATCCAAGCAGCTAGTTAATGTGCATTGACAAAGGGATGTGGGATATGATTAAATGGTCAATAATCTAATATCCGTCAAAGCGATGACGAACATGGGCGAAGCCCGAAGTAGGAGAAATGCCGCTGCTGCAGAGAGTCGGTGGAAGGTGCAAACCGATGCAAGCATATTGTCCGAATTACAGTTCTGAGTTGGTGGAGGGAACATGCTCTATCGAGCACTAGTAGCTTACACCCGGCAAACTATTTGTCGTTAATTTTCTAAGTGAAAGAGAAGTGGCATGCTTGTAGGCGTGCAACCAATCTCTTTAATTAGGGTGGTACCGCGAGACAATCTCTCGTCCCTTTGTGGACGTTGAGGTTGTCTTTTTTGTTTTCTTTTATAACCAATCGAATGGAGGGATCGTATGTTGTCTTGGGATAAGCTTACTGTGGAACAGCAGCAACAAGTTGAGCATCAATTAAGTATCCTCAAACGCGGCACTGCGGAAATCGTGCCAGAAGAAGCGCTGAAGATGAAGATTATGAAGGCGGTAGTGACAGGGACACCACTCAAAGTAAAGCTAGGACTAGACCCCTCTGCACCAGATATCCACATCGGACATACGGTCGTCCTACACAAGCTTCATCAATTCCAAGACTTGGGACATGAGGTTCAGCTAATTATTGGTGATTTCACGGGACGCATCGGCGATCCGACAGGGAAATCCGAGACACGTAAACAGCTTTCGGAGGAAGACGTAAAGCATAACGCGCAAACGTACCAGACCCAGCTAGCCAAGGTGTTGGATATAAACAAAACATCCTTCTACTATAACTCCACTTGGTTAGGTGAGCTGCGCTTTGACGATGTGCTAAGACTTGCTGGTAAAGTGACGGTTGCTCGCATGCTAGAAAGAGATGACTTTGCAAAGCGGTATGCGGCGAATCAGCCGATACATGTGCACGAATTTTTCTACCCGCTTATGCAAGGCTACGACTCGGTTTCTTTAGAAAGTGATATTGAGCTCGGTGGAACCGATCAGACTTTTAATATCTTGATGGGGCGCACGCTTCAAGGGGCATATGAGATCAAAGAGGGTCAGGTGGCGATCCTGATGCCGTTGCTCGAGGGACTGGATGGCGTTCAGAAGATGAGCAAAAGCCTGCGTAACTATATCGGTATCGATGAGCAGCCGAATGACATTTTCGGTAAAACCATGTCCATTCCAGATACGCTCATGCTCAAATATTTCGAGTTAACGACAGCCTTGTCGAATGAGGAAATCGATGAGCTGCAGCAAGGGCTCGAAGCGGGTACGATCCATCCGAGAGATGCCAAGCTTAGGCTGGCGAAATTGTATGTTGAGATGTACCACGGTGTGGAAGCGGCTGAGGAGGCGGAACAGCATTTTATTACTGTTTTTCAAAAGCGCGCTTTGCCAGATAGCATTGAGGAAGTAAACCTAGACAGCAGCGATCTGGAAGCAGGAAGCTTGTCCATTATCAAGTTGTTAGTCAGCTTATCGTTGCATGCGTCGAATGGGGAAGCTAGGCGAAGCGTAGAACAAGGAGCTGTGAAAATCAACGAACAGAAGCTGACAGATATTCATGCGCAAATTATGCCGGTGGATGGCGATATTCTGCAAGTCGGGAAACGGAAATTTGTTAGAATCAAGCTATCCTAAGTTAAATGCTAAAAAGGGTGACTTCTAGGCAGTATTCCTACGTTTCTGCTAGAAGTCACCCTTTATCTATACATCGATCTGAGTCGATCATAGCCATTCTTTCTTGCGGAACAGCACATACATGGCAATGCCGAGGACGCCCATAAAGGCTAGCACGATTTCATCCCCATGAGGGGTTAGATGCAGTCCGAGAATATTATCGAAATTCATCCCGAAAACACCGGTAATGAATGTCAAGGGCATGAAGATCGTCGTCAACGCGGTAAACACGCGCATGATATCATTGGCGCGGTTCGCTAGGCTGGATTGATAAGCTTCTCGTAAGTTCCCCATAAGATCGCGGAGCGTATCGAATGTATCGACGATTTTGACGGCATTCTCATAAATGTCGCCGAAGTACTTTTGGAGCTGATGATCGATCAATCTGAGCTCTTTTTTACCGAGCGTCCCAATAACGTCACGTTGAGGCACAAGCATCTTTTTCAGCCATAAAATTTCAGAACGAAGACCGATAATTTCATTCAAATGCGACTTCTTCGTCGCCATTAGAATATCTTCTTCCAGCTTCTCAATTTTGGCTTCAATTCGGTCACCGACCGCCACATAGTTATCGACGACGAGATCGACCAAATGATATAAGAAACGATCGGCGCTGTTCACTTCTTCCTCCCATAGGAAGGGTTTGAGTGCGCGCAGCTCATTAATTTTTTGTCTTGTTACAGTAATGATCACATGTTTGCTTAGAAATAGATTAAGTGCGCGTAAGAAAATTTCCTCATCATCGAAACGAATACTATTAATAACAATGAAATAATGAGAATCATAAAATTCAATCTTAGGACGCTGTTCTTCCTCACTAAGGCAATCTTCTACGGCCAAATCATGCAAATGAAAAAGAGGCTGAAGTAATTCCAAGTCCTCGATCCCCGCATCAATCCAGTAAAAGCCTTGGCTTGGAGGTGTCAGCGCAGCAGTAACATCATCAACTAACGTAAAAATACCATTTTGAACCAACCGTGTTTTCATCTGCCCACCCCTTTGAATGGAATCAGCCGGTTAGTACATCTAGAAGAGCAATGCTCTGGATGATGGATTAACCGACTTCATTCCTACACTTTGAAATTGTTTATTCGCCTTGCAGGTTCTACTCCTCGGTTCTCCGTCCAAGCGTATGCCCTCCTTTTCCGTCCGTGTCGAATACTTGTCTAGTATACCCGTTCATATACCCTGTTTCAAGCCAAAAAGTTTGATGTAACAAGGGGAAATGTCGATAAGTTAGCTTATGGAGAATAGGCAAAGTCTGTGCCAAAAAAATAAAACCGCCAAAACTTACTTGGCGGCATTTAAAATCTTATTTTTGACGTCTGTGTACATTTGAATGATCTCAGGACCGCCGCGCTTCATCAGATCATCTTCGCTCTCAGCTCCATAAACGAGGTGAAGCTGTGAGACAGCGATTTGGGCTTGCTCTAGTGTAGGTTTGTCGGTTTCAATAAAGGCAAAATAACGATGTAAGGAGGCGAATGCAGAGAAATTATCCGATGTTTGGGTTGACATTATAGCCCTCATTTCTTCAAAAATTCTTATTCGTTTAGAAACATCTGCTATGAAAAGCTAATCCTTAGTAATAACCTTTCGTACCTAAACTTAAACAGCTTGCCACAATACAAATTGTATCATTTTAATAACAGCTTGGCTACAACTACTAATTTTTTTAGGATCACTGACATGTACAAGTCTTACCATCTTGACTTTCGTTAATTTTATAGTATGATAATCCTAATCGCATACGTTACGTTTTCTTATCAAGAGTAGGTGGAGGGACTAGCCCTATGACACCCGGCAACCGACAAACCTTTGCAAAAAGGGGAGCACGGTGCTAATTCTTGCGGAAACGCTGTTTACAGCGAATCTGGGAGATAAGAGAAGGACATTGACTTTGATTTTTCATGGCCTTTCTCTGATTCCAGAGAAGGTCATTTTTGCATTTCTCATAGATTTTTCAACTAAACCTAAATTAAAGAAGAGGAGTGAACAGGATGCCGATCAAGATTCCTGACAACCTGCCTGCCAAAGAAATTTTAAACCAAGAGAACATCTTCACCATGGATGAATCCGTCGCGTATCATCAGGATATACGTCCACTTCGCATTGCCCTGCTTAACTTAATGCCGACCAAAGAAACGACGGAGACGCAGCTGTTGCGCTTGATCGGAAACACGCCACTGCAAGTGGAGTTCGTGTTGCTACATCCGAAAACTCATACTTCCAAAAATACGTCCCTCGAACATTTAGATATGTTTTACAAAACTTTTGATGATATCAAAGACGATAAGCTGGATGGTATGATTATTACGGGTGCGCCCGTAGAACAAATGGAATTCGAAGATGTGAATTACTGGGAAGAGCTGACGCAGATTCTTGAATGGAGCAAGCGGAATGTGACTTCCACCCTGCATATTTGTTGGGCGGCTCAAGCAGGCTTATACCATCATTTCGGCGTACGCAAATATGGGCTAGAGAAGAAGACATTTGGCGTATTCCCACATACGGTAAGTGTTCCGAACACGAAGTTGTTGCGCGGTTTTGATGAAGTATTCAATGTTCCGCAATCACGACACACCGATATTAATCGTGAAGATATTGAGCGATGTCCGGATTTAGAAATTTTATCAGAATCCGATGAGTCTGGTGTATATATCGTCGCAACACGCGATGGTAAGCATATTTTCGTAACAGGACATTCGGAATATGATGCTTGTTCCTTGAAATGGGAGTATGACCGCGATGTGGCCAAAGGGCTGCCGATTGATATCCCGAACAATTATTACCCGAATAACGATCCGAGTAGACTGCCTTACAACACTTGGAGAGCCCATGCGAATTTGCTGTTCTCGAACTGGCTGAACTATTATGTATATCAAGAAACACCTTTTGAGTTGACGGTAAACATAAATGAAAGCTTGGCAAGCTCGCAATTGTAAAATCGAACACATACCCCTGAGGAGGAAATTCCCTTGTTGAAAATCGAAAGTCGTCTTGCTCAAATTGGCTCTATTGAAGAACCTGTTACAGGTGCTGTTAGCTTTCCTATTTATCAATCTACTGCGTTTCGCCACCCTAAGCTGGGACAGAGCACTGGATTTGATTATGCGCGTACGAAGAGTCCAACGCGTAAAGTGCTAGAAGACGCTATTGCTCAGCTCGAGTCCGGAGATGCAGGCTTTGCGTGTTCCTCAGGCATGGCGGCATTGCAAACGATTTTCGCATATTTCAGCCAAGGTGATCATTTGATTGTTTCCTTGGATTTATATGGAGGTACGTATCGTCTATTGGAAAGGATCATGTCCCGTTTCGGTGTAACGGCTACTTATGTAGATACGAATGATTTGGATGCTTTAGAAGGTGCTTATCAGTCCAATACGAAGGGGCTTGTTATTGAAACACCAACAAACCCATTGATGATGATTACAGATCTTGAGCTTGTATGTACATGGGCCCGTAAAAAGGGCATCGTCTCCATCGTCGATAACACGCTGCTTACACCGTATCTACAACGTCCAATTGAGCTTGGGGCCGATATCGTTATCCATAGTGCAACGAAATATTTGGGCGGACATAATGATGTACTAGCGGGTCTGATTGTTACAAAAGGGAAAGAGCTTTCGGAGCAAATGGCTATTCTCCATAACTCCATTGGTGCTGTGCTTGGACCGCAAGACAGCTGGCTTCTAATGAGAGGAATGAAAACCCTCGCGTTGCGTATGGAGCGTCATGAGCAGAATGCTACAGCCATTGCAAATTTCTTGCTTGAGCACAAGTTGATTTCAGACGTATACTATCCAGCGCTTGAATCACACCCTGGCTTTGCGATTCAAAATAAACAATCCAGCGGCAACACAGGGATATTCTCCTTCAAGGTGAAAGATGCACGCTTAATTGAACCGATTCTTCGTCATATTAAGCTCATTGCATTCGCAGAAAGCTTAGGCGGGGTTGAATCCTTGATGACTTATCCAGCTGTACAAACACATGCGGACATTCCGCTTGAAATTAGAGAGCAAATTGGTGTTGATGACCGTCTGCTTCGCTTCTCTGTTGGGATCGAGCATATTGATGATTTGATCACGGATTTGTCGAATGCCCTAGATGCAGCACAAGCCGAGTTGGAAGGAGCTCCACAATCATGAGCCATTCTTCTTCAGACAAAGAGAAACGTAAAGCACATGGCAAATTTGCCACAAGACTGATCCATTTTGGCGCTGAAATTGATGAAGCGACAGGGGCATCCAGTGTGCCTCTGTATCAGGCTTCAACCTTTCATCAGGCTGATTTGGAAGCGAACCAAGAATACGACTACACACGGTCTGGTAACCCGACGCGTCAAGCGTTAGAGGATTACATCGCATTGCTAGAAGGCGGTACGCGCGGGTTTGCGTTCGCCTCTGGGATGGCAGCTATCTCTTCTGCGTTGATGTTGTTGTCGCAAGGAGATCATGTCATTTGTACAGAAGACGTGTACGGCGGTACTTATCGTTTGCTGACTACGATTATGAACCGTATGGGCGTGGAATCTACGTTTGTAGATATGACGAACATCGCAGAAGTGAGAGCAGCTCTACGTTCCAATACGAGAGCCGTTTTCATCGAGACGCCTTCGAATCCAACACTTCGTATTACGGATATTGGTGAGATTGCTGCTTTTGCGAAAGAGCATGACCTACTTACGATGTTGGATAATACATTCATGACACCATATCATCAACGTCCAATTGAGCTAGGCATTGACATCGTACTGCATAGTGCAACGAAATTCCTTGGCGGTCACAGTGATGTGTTAGCGGGACTAGCTGTTGTAGCGAATGACAGCCTCGGTCGTCGAATGAAGCAAATTCAAAATGGCATGGGGAACGTACTCGGCATTCAAGATTCATGGCTGCTCATTCGCGGTATGAAAACGTTGCAAGCCCGTATGGAAATGTCCGAGAAGGGCGCTCGTCGATTAGCACAATGGCTGACCGAGCAGCCGGATATCGACGTGGTTTACTACCCAGGTTTGCCTAACCATCCAGGTAGAGAAATCCATGAGAAGCAATCACTTGGTTATGGAGCTGTCGTCTCATTTGATGTTGGCTCTGGTGAGAAAGCGAAGAAGTTGCTAAGTAAAGTTAAAATCCCACTCGTAGCTGTGAGCTTGGGTGCTGTAGAGAGTATCTTGTCATATCCGGCCATGATGTCGCATGCTGCTATGCCGAAGGAAGTACGTTTATTGCGCGGAATTACAGATGGTCTCGTGAGATATTCGGTTGGGCTGGAAGATATCGAAGATATTATTGAAGATTTGGAACAAGCTCTGCGCGGTTAAGTGTTACGGTATTCAGAAATTATTCATATTTACAAAGGAATAACGTCTGGAAAAAGCAGCCCTGTGCTGCTTTTTTGGCATGAGTATGGTACGATTAATGGATACGAGCCTTCAGAAAGTAAAGGAGTGAGTTGCAATGAAACCGATCGATCGCATTTTAAATAAAGCACAAGCAGGCGGACGAATTGATGTAGAAGAATGTATTACGCTTTTCGAATCCGATCAAATAGAGAAAATTGGCGACACCGCTAATCAGATTATGAAAAAATGGCACCCAGATCCGATTACGACTTTCGTGATTGGGCGGAATATCAACTACACGAACATCTGTGATGTGTACTGCCGATTCTGTGCTTTCTACCGTCCACCAGGTTCCGCGGAAGGGTATGTACTGCCAGATGAAACGATCTTCCAGAAGATTCAAGAGACCTTGGATGTTGATGGAACTGAGATACTTATGCAAGGCGGTACGAATCCGAATCTGCCTTTCAGCTACTATACGAATATTTTAAAAGAAATTAAGAAGCGCTTCGATATCACGATGCACTCCTTTTCACCCGCTGAAATTATGAAAATGAAAGACGTTTCCGGCGGCCTATCGCTTGAGGAAATCGTTCGTCAATTGCATGAAGCGGGCCTTGATTCGTTGCCAGGCGGCGGAGCAGAAATCCTTGATGACCGCACGCGTCGCAAGATCTCCAAGTTGAAGGGTTCATGGCGCGATTGGATGGATGTCATGCAAACGGCTCATAAGCTTGGCATGCACACGACGGGTACGATGGTTATCGGCTTCGGCGAATCCATGGAAGAGCGTGCACTGCATATGCTGCGTATCCGTGATGCGCAAGACGATGTGTTGCTGCAAAAGCTGAACACACCGGGCTTCCTGGCATTCATACCGTGGACGTTCCAACCAGACAACACGAATATGAAGGCGGAGAAAGTTACGCCTGAAGAGTACTTGAAAACGTTGGCGATCAGCCGCATCATGCTGGACAACGTGCCGAACTTCCAATCCTCATGGGTCACCATGGGACCTGAGGTTGGTAAGCAGACGTTGAGCTATGGCTGTAACGACTTCGGCAGCACCATGATCGAAGAGAACGTTGTATCCGCGGCGGGCACCACGCACAAGGTCAACGTGTCTTCGACGCTGGACATCATCCGTCAAGCAGGCAAAATTCCTGCACAGCGGAATACGAAATATCAGATTCTGCGTGTGTTTGACGACGAGAATGTGAAGATTGATCGTGATTTTGTGATGCAGAACTAAACATGTAGAACGATAACGCTTATCTGCTATCAAATCCACTGGAGGGGTTTGGAGGGATAAGCGTTTTTTGTCGTTCAGGGTCAACGGCCTCGAGATAGTCTGTAAAACCGACTAACTCGAGTGAAATCAACGCCTATACGATGTAGTTGCTCAAAACATCGATTCATTCTCCTTTTTCTTCATCATTTTAAGCGGAAATTAATCTAAGCTTCAGGTAACCGCGGGTCAATAAGAGTACAATGGGGGGAACACCACAAATTCGAGATTGAAGATCGGAGTGATTTTTGTGAAATTGCTTAAAAGCTTTGTACAAGGATTCCTTTTTGCTTTCATCTCCATTGGTGCTCTCCCTTTCTTACTGGTGAAGATTCTGTTAGAACAACTGTAAAACGCCATCCTTACTTTTGAGAGGGGCAGCCATGTGCTGCTCCTTTTTTGCATGTATCCCCTTCCTCAAATGGCAAATTGTTCGTTGTATATCTCCCTCGCATCGACCATATACTCTTAAGAGGAGGATGCATAGATGGAAGGAGTGAGCACATGGAACTGTTTGCAATTGCCCTAATCAATGTCGAGGAATCCTATGTACGTTCGCTGAGCGCACAGGTGAAGCAAGCGCTGCAGCATTTACATATCGCCCAAAATGGGTTAACGGCCACCTATACTTGGTGTGAAACACGTGCTTTTATTTATGTGGAAGCGGAAGCAGGAAGTGTGATCCACGATCCACATATTCATGAGACTGAAGTACGAGCTTGCCTCGCTGAAGTGTTGGCAAGCCACATTGTAGCGGACAAGGAATCCAGCATTTTACGTAACTTGATCACCAAGGATTTTAAATATGAAAAGCAGTCAGACATCGAGGCCATCGAAGGTTACTGTAAGCCATCCTTGATCCAAGAGAGTGAGCTGGAAGGGTTGCCGCTGATGAATAGTAGCCCAAGTAGGCTTCGTCGTATTGGGCTGCTCAAGGAACAGATAAACACATTGCTCGAGGAGAATCCGCAGATTAGCTTAGATGGCTTCCTCAAATTTCGCATTCAGGAGTATAGGGAAGAACTAAGGGAAATTGCTGAATATGCGATTGATGAGTTTATGATGGACCGCCAGTATCAGGAATTTATTTCGCTTCTACAATATTTCGTCTACATTCAAGAGGCCAAGATACCCGCAGCGCATCTCATTCATAAAGGCGGCCACGAATTCGTCATTCTGAATGATCGGATGGAACCCATTGATGCGAATGAATTCGATGCCAGCTTTCGAATGGAGATGTTGGAGAAGGACATCAATTTCGAGGATATGATTGTAAGCACACTGATCACGGTCTCACCAGCTAACATTTACATTCATACTCGGGATCCTGAATTAACGATTATCAAGACGATAGGGCAAATCTTCGAAGACCGCACATCGGTGTGCAGTTATTGCCGTACCTGCGACCTTTATCTCGGAGATGCCAAAAAGCAGGATCAACTATCCCCTTGACCTTGCCTCTCTCGCCATTTATAATAGTGAACGAAGGCGTTAGTATCAAAGACAAGAACTTTCTGTATGAACTGCTCAGAGAGAGGAGACCAGGCTGCAATCTCCTTCAGCGAATCGGATTGTTTACCCCTTTGTAGCCGTATTGTGGAATTCGACCTGACTTGCAGGTGCGATACTATACAGTACCGGAATCATTCCCGTTAACGAATGCTGATGAGGATTCGACTTACCCTTTGGGTTAGAGCGAATCGAATTAGGGTGGAACCACGAGCTGAGCGCACTCGTCCCTTTATGGGATGAAGTGTGCTTTTTTGCGTTCAATTCACTATTCACTTACACAATTAGGAGGCAGGGAAGATGGTTGTTCAAGTAAAATTACCAGATGGCGCAGTGAGAGAGTATGCAGTGGGTACGACGATTGAGCAAGTGGCCGAATCCATTTCATCCGGTCTGAAGAAAAATGCAGTGGGTGGTAAAGTAAACGGGAAATCCGTAGATTTATCCTTCGCTTTGAATCATGATGTTGATGTTGAAATTTTAACGTTGGATAGCGAAGCAGGACTAGAAATGTACCGTCATAGCACAGCGCATTTGATGGCACAAGCGATCAAGCGTATTTATGGCAATAAAGCAGTTAAGCTCGGAATCGGTCCTGTAATTGAGGACGGCTTCTATTATGATATCGATTTGGAAACACCATTGAATCCTGAAGATTTGATCAAAATCGAGAAGGAAATGGAGCGTATCTCAAACGAAAATTTGGCGATTACGCGCCGCGTTGTTTCCCGTGAGGAAGCGATTCGTATTTTTACAGAAATGGAAGATCCGTTCAAGCTAGAATTGATTCGTGATCTACCGGAAGATTCCGTTCTTACGATCTATGACCAAGGTGAATTCTTTGACCTCTGCCGCGGACCGCATTTGCCGTCAACAGGACGCATTAAAGCGTTCAAATTGTTGAGTGTTGCTGGTGCTTACTGGCGTGGAGATGCAAAAAATAAAATGCTGCAACGCATCTACGGGACTGCGTTCCCTAAGAAAGCGCAACTGGATGAGCATTTGCACTTGCTTGAAGAGGCGAAGAAGCGTGATCACCGTAAACTAGGCCGTGAGCTCAAAATGTTCGCATTCTCACGTGAAGTTGGTCAAGGCTTACCGCTTTGGCTGCCAAATGGTGCTAAGCTAAGACGCACAATGGAGCGCTATATCGTTGATTTGGAAGAGCGTCTAGGCTACCAACACGTGTATACGCCTGTACTTGCGAACGTTGAATTGTACAAAACTTCCGGGCACTGGGATCACTACAGTGAAGATATGTTCCCAAAAATGGTCATGGACAATGAAGAGCTTGTCCTTCGTCCAATGAACTGTCCGCACCATATGATGGTATATAAGAGTGACATGCGCAGTTACCGTGATTTGCCAGTTCGTATCGCTGAACTTGGCACCATGCACCGCTATGAGATGTCAGGCGCTTTGACTGGTTTGCACCGGGTTCGTGCAATGACATTGAATGATGCTCACATCTTCTGCCGATTGGATCAAATTAAAGAAGAGTTCTCCCGCGTTGTTACATTGATCCGTCAAGTGTACGCGGACTTTGGAATCACGGACTACCGTTTCCGTCTTTCCTATCGTGATCCGAAGGATACAGAGAAGTACTTCCAGGATGATGAAATGTGGGAAACTTCCCAACGCATGCTTCGTGAAGTTGTGGAAGAGCTTGGTTTGCCATTCTTTGAAGCAGAAGGTGAAGCGGCATTCTATGGTCCTAAATTAGATGTTCAAATCAAGACAGCGTTGAAGAAAGAAGAAACTCTTTCAACTGCACAAATCGATTTCTTGCTTCCTGAACGTTTCCAGCTTGAATACACAGGGGAAGACGGTCAGAAACATCGCCCAGTCGTAATCCATAGAGGTATCATTTCTACAATGGAGCGTATGACAGCTTTCTTGCTAGAGAATTTCGCTGGTGCGTTGCCAACATGGTTAATGCCAACTCAAGCGAAAGTTATTCCTGTATCGCCTGCATTTGAAGAGTTCTCCAATCAGGTGACAGACCGACTTCGAGAAGCTGGTATTCGCGTTGAGGCGGATAATCGGAATGAGAAGTTAGGCTACAAAATCAGGGAAGCCCAGCTGGAGAAAATTCCTTTCATGCTGGTTGTTGGTGAAAACGAAGTGAAGAATGACAGCTTGTCCATCCGTAAACGCGGTCAAGGGGATCTAGGTACACAGCCGATTGATCAAGTTATCAGTATGATTCAAGAAGAAATCAAAAACAAACTGTAACTCCTATTTGTTCCTATAAGAAGCAGAGAAGTGCTAGTCACTTCTCTGCTTTTTTGCGTTCTCAAAAATCCTTTGCGATGTGAATAAGTGGTTTAAAGATGTGAATAAGTGGTTAAAAGAAGGACATGTTATACAGTGAGTCTGTATGTGGAGGTTTAGTGATGAAAGGAAATGGAAAGCCTACATTAGTAGGGGGAGGCTTAAAACGATGAAAATAACCGATACTTCGAAGCAATCCAAATGGATTTTGGCATGGATGGTGCTTACCGTTATGGTCGTGCTTTTCGGAGAAGAGGCTAGTTATCAGGGGAACTATAGGGCGGCAAATACCGATACCCATATACGAGATCAACGGGACAATCAAGCAGGTGCGGTGATTCCGGTTGCACGTCCTGTTGCACAGGAGCATCAACAACAAGTAAGTTATCGCTTTATTCCCAACTTGGATTCTGATTTATCCAAATACACGGTAGTTGAAGTGACAGCGACCGGGTATTCCGCGGGTAAAGAATCAACAGGAAAGAATCCAGACCATCCTTCTTATGGAATCACGTATTCTGGTATGAAAGTCATGCGTGATGATAAGGCGTTATCAACAATTGCAGCAGACACCAAAGTGTTCCCGTTAGGTACCGTATTGTTTATACCGGGCTACGGTTACGGGGTTGTAGCAGATACAGGGAGTGCGATTAAAGGAAAGAAAATTGATCTTTATTTCAACACGAAAGATCAGGTATATAAAGAATGGGGTAAAAAGACGGTCAAGGTGTTCGTCGTGAAAAAAGGGAATGGTAAAGTCACAGAGGTTATTTGGAAGCAGCTGAAGGATGAAATACTGGCTCCGGCCAAAGCGCTGTAATGTTCCATTTTGTAAAAAAGAAATTCATAAAAAATCCTGTTTGGGAAAAGATACTCATACAGGAGGTGATTGACATGGCAAAGAACAAGAACAACAAGAAAGCAGCGCAAGACGCTGAATTTGCTACTGAAGTAGCGGTACCTAATAAGCAGCAACAAAACAACACACAAAACCAAAATAAATAACAAATAGCTTTGTTGGAAAGACGGAGATCCGAGAGGGTCTCCGTTTTTTATTTCTTTTCAAGGCCTTCTATATTCGATATAATGTAACAAAAACTAACATTTTGTTCCTTTTGGGAGGAGTTCCGGTTGCACATGTGGACGGATTCAAAGCAGAGAGCTTGGTTCTACGGTTTTGTACTTATTGGTATGCTTGTAAATGTATTCGCTTTATTTTCTGCTTCGAAATGGGTTGCCGTAGTTAATGTCGCTGTTTTTATCTTACTGGGTGTAGGTGCATTACTGAGTTCAAGAGCATCTGGTAAGGAGCAAGAACAAGGGGCACTCCATCACGAAGAACAATTCCGTACGTTTATTCAAGAATCCCAGGTCGTTGCGGATCGACTTGCAGCGGCAGTAGAAGAAGTCAATCGCTCTATCGGACATCTACTTCAAATTGCGGATGCTTCCATCCAAGGTGAAGAGGAATTGAAGGGGAGAAGCCAACATGCCGCTGGACAGCTCCAAGAAGCCTTTGCTGCGATTCAGCAAGTTGCTGCAGCTGCGGATCAGATTCTGGATTCGTCGTTACATATGCATCGTGAAAGTGAACAAACCAAAGATACGGTAGTGGACGTCTGCCGCTCCTTGAATACAACAGATGAAGTAATGAACGATTTACACGTAAATAATGATACGATGCAGAAGAAAATTCAAGATTTGACCGAGCATACATCGAAAATTGAAGAGATCAATACGTTCATAACGGAGGTCGTTGCCCAAACATCATTGCTTGCTTTGAATGCATCTATTGAAGCGGCTAGAGCCGGTGAACATGGAAGAGGCTTCTCTGTGGTAGCACAAGAGATTAAGAAGCTAGCAGCACAAAGCCATGAAGCCGTTCAGAAGTCTTCCGAGCTTCTTGCTGATATTGAGAGTGGTGTTTCTCAAGTTGTCGCCGCAGTAGCTGAAGAGAAAGCTTCTGTGACACACGGGATTGATGAGATGAAGGTGATGAAAGGCAAGATCGATACGATCTTTTCCTTGATCCTGCATGTGAACAGTCTAGTGGCAAGTACGACTAGTTCAACGAAGCACCAATCCTCTCTGGTTACAGGAACGAGAACATCCCTAGGGGAAGTCGTTGATTTGATGAATGAGACGATGTCGAGCGTTGAGCATACACTGGACCAAATGAAGAAGCAGCGGCACGAGGTTTCAAGATTGCAGCATATTAATCAGAATTTAGATCGTTCTTCCGCTGAGCTGATCACGGCCATACAAGCAGTTGGCATGAAGAGCAAGCAGGGAACTATTCATGTCAACATTGAAGAGATGAAGCAATTATTGAATGCGCTTGTTCGCGTACCTGACATCAAATCGTTGGTCGAAGATAAGCATGCCTCGCATTTACATGGGATTTTGAAGAAAACAGCAGGGATAGAAGCGATATGGTCGAACCGCGGAGATGGAACCTTCATCTACTCTCAGCCAGAAGCAGGGCTAGTGAATGCAAAGGGGAGAGAATGGTGGAAGCGTGCAATGGCAGGTGAGCTCTTCATTTCGGATGAGTACGTGTCAGCTATTACGAAAAAACCATGCATTACGTTGTCGAAATCCGTTATAGATGACATGGGAACGCCAATTGGTGTCGTCGGAATTGATTTAGTGTTAAATTAATAGTTCTCAAACCACTCTTTTTAGTGTAAAATAAGATTACTGTTATAAATCTTGACACGGAGAGATAGGTGATGGAACATGCTGCAAGCATTACGATCGGATGGTATGCCCTTAAGAACAACAAGGAAAGCTGCGGAGGTACTTCCCTTCTTGGAGGCTTTTATTACGCGGAAAGAGCAGCAAGCTCGGGAAATTGAGCAGGTTGTTGAGCGATATGAAGTGAAGAGAATGAAAGAAGAACGGGCTTATCAAACCATGTCATCTTTTCGACGCATGTTATCTGGTAAGAAGCCTGATCATCATCTTGCTGTTGAATATATTCATTATGTGAAGAAACCTATGGAGCAGGTAAGAAAGCTCCGTGCCGAAATCGAGCAAGCTAGACAAATACTGAATGATTCTAAGCCTGGCGACGATATTACGTTCCCAGAGGAATTTGAAGACATATTCTCATCATAAAAAGAAGAGGACACTGCATGTGCGGTGTCCTCTTCTTTATTATTGGTTATTCTTCAAGTGTTGTAGGTCCAAGAATCCTTCTTCTTGGCTATATGCTGGAACCCCATGAGAGCCAACATCTAGGCCAATCAACTCTTCGTCGCGACTCACGCGTAAAGGAACGATAAGCTTAATGAGCTTTAAGAAAACCCAAGTGATGAAGAAACCCCACGCACAGACAGTGACAAGACCAAGTGCTTGAACACCTAGGAGGTGGAAGCCTCCGCCGTAGAATAATCCAGCTGTTCCTTCGCGGATCGCATCCGGCTTCGCACATAAGCCAACAGCTAGAGTGCCTATACTTCCGCTGATCCCATGTACAGGAAAAGCACCAACGGGGTCATCAATCTGTCTAGCTTCCAGCATTTCCGTTGCGTAGACCATGGCAATTCCGCAGATCGCACCGATACAGATCGCTGCTGCATCACTGACGAATGAGCAACCTGCAGTTATTCCGACGAGTCCGGCGAGTGCACCATTAATCACCATGGGTGGGTCCGCTTTGCGATAACGCATCATAGTAAACAGAATGCAGGCCGCACAACCGGCTGCGGCGGATAGCATCGTGGTAACCGCGATGTGCCCGATCGATGTATTGGTAGCGCTTAACGTACTCCCAGAGTTAAACCCAAACCAACCGAACCATAAGATAAATGCGCCTACAGAGGCTAGTGGCAAATTAGACGGGGGGACAATGTTAGCTTTACCATCGGCAGAGAATTTACCAATTCGCGGACCGATGATTATGGCTGCGGCGAGTGCGGAGAAACCGCCAAGTCCGTGGATGACAGCTGATCCAGCGAAATCAACCATGCCCAGCTTGCCGAGCCAACCACCAACACCCCAAACCCAATGGCCAGCAATGGGATAGATTAATCCGGTCATGGCTATCGTGTAAAGAATATAAGCGCGAAAATTGATGCGTTCTGCTACAGCTCCGGATACAATTGAAATGACGGCGATAACAAAAGCACATTGGAATAACCAATAGGTATCATGTGAGATTGTCAACGCGATGTGTGATAAATCTCCGCCCATAAAGAAGCCAGTTGTACCTAGAATGCCTCCGATGTCTTTACCGTACATAAGTGCAAATCCAAAGAAGTAAAAAATAAGCGCACCGAATGAGATATCGACAAATACTTTCATGATAATACTTACGGCATTCTTTTGTCTGACAAACCCTGCTTCTAGTAAGGCGAAGCCGCCTTCCATTAATAAAATCATGGCAGCAGTCAATACGACCCAAATTGTGTCCAGGCCAGAAGTAAGTTGTTGGATTTGATCCATTCCTGTAATCTCTCCTTATAATACTTGCGTTCTCAGCCCAATTATACGGTTCTGATGATAAGCATGTCAACGGAATGCGTAAGAATACATAACATCTCCAGTGAAATGTTCGTCTTATACGACATCCATGTTAGGTTTTCTTATAGGGGCTTTTGAAATATCGGTCTTGAGGCGGAGATCGCCTTCAATCTAACGTCTCTTTTCATTCCACCTTGTATCTTATAAACTAGAGTTATCTTAACAACGCTTTACACAAATGGAGGAAGAAAGTATGAATCCGCATATGTTTCAAAGAATGATTTGGGGGCTAGTACTCGTATCCGCGGGAACACTCTTTTTACTAAATCAATTAGGAATTATTCAAATTGATATCGGTTATTTAGTGTCTACGTATTGGCCTGCGATTCTGATTTTTTATGGGCTCATCGGCTTTGTCTCACAGCGAAAGTATCATTGGGGTGGATCCATAGGCAGCTTGATGATGTGCGGCGTAGGAACCATATTTCTCTTGAAAAATCTAAATGTAACCGACCTTTCTATTGGAGAAATGTTTAAATTTCTTGCGCCGGTTGCTTTAATACTTTTTGGTTTAAATGTGATTTTTAAACCGGGTAAGAAAGAGTCGCCGGAGTGGCCTTCCATTAAGAAAGCGAAAGATGAAGAAAGACAAGCTCGGCGAGAAGCGAATCGAGCACGACATTCCCACTATAAGAAACAATGGGAGTCGGGAAATTGGAACGTGTCTGGCGATCTTTCCAACAATTCGAAAGAACACATGGATCATACTTCAGCGAGTAACATGAAACATGGCCTTACTGCTGAAGAAAAGGAAGTGCTGAAGGATATCCACGGCACGTATCCAAAGGACGAGGAGCATGGAGAATGGACAGACTCCCAACACAAACACAAACAACAACACCATCACAAATATGATGGCTTCGTTCATAATTTTGATTCAGGTAATGTTCTACACCGTCATGGCTTTATTGGCGATGTTCACCTCGGCCAAGAGGCTTGGGAATTAAAACCTATTCAGATCTCTCACTTTATTGGCGATTCGGTTATCGATCTTACGCGTGCGTCAATTCCACGTGGCGAAACAACGATTCATGTTACGGCATTTATTGGCGATGTGAAGATTTTCATCCCGAACGATATGGATGTTGAGGTTCGTGTCATGGCAAGCTCCTTTATTGGAGATATGAAGGTTCTTGATCGGCGTGAAAGTGGTTTTCTGCGCAACATCAGAACGCAAACCTCACATTATGAAGAAGCGGAACATAAAATTGTCGTAACAACAAGTATGTTTATTGGCGATATTACTATTAAAAAGATAGGTTAAGGATGGAGCATGTACAAATTGCGAATGTTCAATATGAAGTGGCAGCTGCTGAATTACTTTCTAATCTCGAGCGTAGTAACGGTTTCAGGTATTTATATCGTACTTGAATATTACGAGAAAGAACTGAGTTCTTGGGAGTTCCGTTTGTGGTTCGCTTTCGCGATTCTTGTAGTGAGCTTGTCCGTAGGTTTCATTGCAACCAGAAGATGGCAGCGCAAGGTAGACGAGCTTCACGTCGCAATGCTGGAATTGTCAAAAGGGAATTTCTCTGTTCGAATTGATATGGAGCCAGTAGAGCCTTTCTTATACTTGTATGATGCTTTTAACAGCATGGCAACTTCGATTGAAGAACGCGTGCAGCTGATGCAAAAGCTAGGGGAAGCCGAAGCCATTCGGGATCAGGAGCTGACAGAGAGTGCTGTGATGGAAGAAAGACGCAGGCTTGCAAGAGATCTTCATGATACAGTGAGCCAAGAGCTATTCGCGATCCATATGTCGGCTTCCTCACTTCCCAAAATATTAGAAAGAAACCCAGCGGCTGCACCATCGCTAATGAACCAGCTCATTGAGATGTCCCATCATGCTCAGAAGCAGATGCGTGGCCTCATTTCACAACTACGACCCATTGAATTAAAAGATATGAGCCTACAAGAAGCCTTGGAGAAATGGTTCCCGGAATATTGCCGGACCCATGAACTTCAGGGTCAACTTGATGTTTCACTGCCTGAAATTATTTCTGAGGCGATTGAACATCAGTTTTTCCTCATTATCCAAGAAGGACTTGCGAATGTCATTAAACATGCCTCGGCCAAACAGGTTCGATTGGCAATCTACGAAAGAGAACATCAATATGTGCTGCAATTGCAGGACGATGGTCAAGGGTTTGAACGAAGAGATATTCCTTCTGCTTCCCACGGCCTGTCAACCATGAGAGAACGAGCGCAAAAGCTAGGCGGAGAAGTGGAGATTGATAGTAAATTAGGCTCAGGAACTCGCGTGCGCGTTCGTATTCCGCGATTTTCAGGGCATTCTGGGGGAAAACAAGAATGAATCCGAACATTAAAGTAATGATTGTGGACGATCACGACATGGTACGAGTGGGATTGCGTACTTACATTTCATTGGAGCCTGGTTTAGAAGTAGTGGGGGAAGCGTCAAATGGTCAATCTGCTTTTGATCAGTTGAAGGAAGAAAGCCTTCCATCACTGCCAGATGTCATTTTAATGGATTTAACGATGCCCGTGTTGGATGGGATTGGTGCTACGAAGCTAATTTGTGATGAGTTTCCACAGATAAAAGTAATTATGCTGACCTCCTTTCTGGAGGAAGCCAAGGTGCTGGAAGCTGTTGAATCCGGAGCTATCAGCTATATGTTGAAGACGGTTTCTTCCGATCAGTTGATTCATGCGATTCAGAGTGCCTACCGCGGCATGCCAGTCATGAATACTGAAGTGTCGCAAGCCTTGACTAGAGGTATTAGACAGCGGAGTGAATTACCGGAACAGGAGGGGCTAACAGCTCGGGAACGTGAAGTGCTCCTCTTAATTGCCGAAGGAAAAAGTAATAAGGATATTTCCGAAGAGCTTTTTATTAGTATCAAAACAGTTAAAACACACGTCAGCAACTTGTTGATGAAGTGTGAGCTTGACGATCGGACACAATTAGCGATATTCGCGCATCGAAAAGGATGGGTTTAACAGCACGAACAAATTGAGGGACTATCGCACATAAAAATGTCAATTTGGCACATTCTATGCGTAAGTAAAATAATATGAGCGCTTAAGGAGTGTCCAATCGCTATGAAACCACTAACTTCCTCACTGGAGCAGGTACAGGAAACATTTGATAAGGTGCGTGCCCAGCTAGAACAATTTGATTTTAACTTAGGTGGCGGTTGGGATTATGACCATGGCTACTTCGATCGTTCGCTGGATGAGGCGAATAAAGTTTGGTTACGAATTCCCGTTCAAGTCGTCACGGGCAGAATTGAAGGCGATGTGGAAGCGACGGATGCCGTCGTTGAGGTCGGTACTCCTTTTGTTCTGAAACATGTCTATAATGAAGGATTGGATCCTGAAGCTGACGTGGAGACAGCGGGAGCTTTGATCGATCAGTTCCAAACACCGCTGGATTCGGATGCTGGGATTGAGGATAAATGGGTAAAAGAAGCTGCAAACGTATTAAAATCAGTTGAAAAAGCATGGATTCATTAATTTATGTCCTATTTTTACCTCCATTTTATTGATTTTTAATATTCGTTTAAGGTTGTGAGTGCATGATAGACACATAGAGAACAACAAGATCCTTCAGAAGAACATGCACTTATAACTTTAATTATGGAGGTAAGACCCATGGATGAAAATAAAAAAGACTACAGCGACTTTTTCAAGCCGCAGAATAATGATAACAACGAGCAGGAGCAATCCCGCAGTAATGATGGGCAAGAGCCTAACAAAGAAAGACCTTCCTACTATTACTCCTATGGGCCTTACAAATCTGCTTTTAATGAAGAAAGTGAAGGTCAATCCTTAACAACGTCTTCTACAAGTTCGGAAGGTACTTCGAATGTAGAAGTAACACCGCCTAAGACGTTACGTCCTTTCAGCTTTGGTTCAGAGAATACTCCTCAAGGTCCAGCGGCGTGGGATCCTAATGCGAAGAAGCGTTCTTCCGTAAAAAGTGTCTTTGCAGCATTCATGGCAGGAGCGCTCGTTGTCAGCGCGTTGATGTTTACAGCGGACAAAACGAACTTGTTTTCAGGTAACCAACCACTAGCTTCTGGTTCAAGTTCAGCAACAACCGTGGCAAGCAGCTCGAATAGTAATGGCGGTGAAGTGAAGAATGCTGCTCTTGATGTTGTTCGCCCGGGTAATATTGCCGCGATCGCTCAAAATGCAGGTCCTGCCATCGTAAAGGTTGAATCACTCGTTAAGCCGAAGACAACGAGTCGCAGCAATGGAGGAAACTCACTGTTCGATGATCCATTCTTCCGTCAGTTCTTTGGTGATAATGGTGGTGGTCAAACGACACCTAAGAGTGGTCAAAATGACACGGGGAACGGACAGTTGCAACCTGCTGGTATGGGAACTGGCTTTATTTTCGAAAAGACAGGATATATCCTGACAAATGAGCATGTGGTTGACGGTGCTGATGAAATTCAAATTACCGTAGAAGGCTATGATAAGCCTTTTAAAGCGAAATTGCTGGGTAACAGCTATGATTTAGATTTGGCCGTACTCAAAATTGAGGGCGAGAAAGATTTCCCGATCCTTCCTCTTGGTAAAGCGGATGACGTAAACGTAGGTGATTGGGTTGTTGCGATTGGTAACCCTTACGGATTCGACCACACAGTAACCGTTGGTGTACTTAGTGCGAAAGAACGTCCAATTAGTATCCCTGATGAGAAAGGGACGCGTGAGTATAAACATTTGCTACAAACAGATGCTTCCATTAACCCTGGTAACTCTGGTGGTCCTCTCTTGAACCTTAACGGTGAAGTTATTGGGATAAACACAGCGGTAAGTTCACAAGCGCAAGGGATTGGTTTTGCGATTCCGACTAGCACAATTTCTTCTGTACTAGATAACTTGAAGAATAATGTTACGATTCCGAAAGAGCCTGTTCCTTACCTTGGTGTTGGTCTGCAAGATATCGGTCAAGATTGGGTGAGTGAATTGAAGCTTCCTAACACAGATGGCGCTTTGGTTGGAAGTGTTCAACGTAAGAGCCCCGCATTCACAGCAGGCTTGCGTCAATATGATGTGATCGTTGATTTGAATGGCACCAAAATCAAGAACTCACAAGAGTTGATTACGAAGGTTCAAGGAACGAAAGTTGGCGACAAAGTAACGCTGGGCATTATTCGTGATGGCAAGCGTACAGAAGTCCCAGTTACGGTAGGAGACAAAAATACACTTGCTGAGACACCAGCTCAGTAAGCTCCAAGCACATAATTGAAGGAAGTAGAGTCCGCGGCCTCAAGCTTGCAGGCTCTGCTTCTTTTTGCTAGGCGGTAATTTTGCTACAATAGAGTGTAGAATGGGGGCGGACCAATGAGAGAGAATATTATGGTTATTGATGATGATGAGAAAATCACTTCCATGCTGAGACGTGGACTAGCATTTGAGGGCTATTTGGTTACGACGGCAGCTAACGGTTTAGAAGGTCTCAAGCAAATGTTGGTGACAGAACCGCAGCTAATTATTTTGGACGTCATGATGCCGCACATCGATGGGTGGGAAGTTGTTCGTCGAATTCGTGAAAGCGGCAGCGAAGTGCCGATTCTCATGCTGACTGCTAAGGACGATATTAGTGATCGTGTCAAAGGTTTGGATTTGGGTGCTGATGATTATTTGGTCAAGCCCTTTGCTTTGGAAGAGCTGCTTGCGAGAGTGCGAGTATTACTACGTCGAAGAACGGAACGACCGGAACAGATGAACAATCGGCTCAGCTTTGAAGATGCAGTACTGGATTTAGATACACGGGAGGTTTTCCGTGGCGAGAAACTGATTGAATTAACGACGAAAGAGTTCGATTTATTGCATCTCTTTATGCAGAATCCGAAGCGAGTGCTGTCGAGGGATATTATCATGGAAAAGATTTGGGGTTACGATTACAGCGGTGAGTCCAATGTCTTAGAGGTTTACATAGCTTTGTTACGCCAGAAAACTGAAGAATTTGGCCATAAGCGTTTGATTCAAACGGTCCGAGGAGCAGGCTATGTATTGAGAGGGGAAAATTAAGATGTCGCTTCGCCTGCGGCTTACGCTATGGTATTCAGGCATATTGGCTATCACGATGCTCCTTTTTGGCATTGTTCTCTATTTCTTCTTGAACTATTTCCTTTATGATCAAATTCGTCAAGATGTGAAAAGAGAGGCCGTCAACAGCTCCACTCGTATTCAGAAAAGCATTGCTCTTTCTCAGAAAGGGCTAGTTGTTGATCTTGAATTAGAAAGCAGAGATTTCTATTCCACCAATACTTTTTTACAATTATATAATATCGCGCTAAAGAGTTTTAACCGATCTCAGAATTTACAATATTATGATCAGACGCTGCCTATTGGCCAATCGACAATCGATAAACTGCAACGCCAAGTAGATAAACTTGAAGATGAGATTGGTTATTTTGAGAAGACGAAAATTCTTAATCAGGATTTTCTGATCTACCATCTAGGCCTAACAGATAATAAAGCACATCTCATTGGCATTCTGCAATCAGCTGTGCCGATCGGCAGTTACGAGAGAACGGCTGTCACGCTGCGTTATACGCTTATCATTTGGGCTATTTTAACGATTATCGTCGCTGCCTCCTTAGGTTGGTTCTTGGCACGTAAGGTATTAAAACCAATTGAGCGAGTAATAGATGCTGCGAATCAAATCGAAAGCGGAGACGATCTTGAGAAGCGGATTCATTACGATGGACCTCTAGATGAAATTGGCCGATTGACGAATACAATCAATGGCATGCTTGCCCGTATTCAAATTACGTATGTGGAATTAGATGAGGCCTACCGCGCACAGCGACGATTTGTATCGGATGCTTCACATGAGCTTAGGACTCCACTAACAACGATTCGTGGTAATGTGGATTTGTTGGAGAAAATGTGGAAGCAAACATCGGGGACCAAAGAATTAGCTACGCCAGATCAGGTTCAAATGTCTTTGGAAGCTATGCACGATATTGCCGGGGAAGCGCAACGAATGAGCAGATTAGTCAATGATTTACTCGCTCTTGCGAGGGCTGATGCGGGTGTTCTTATGGAGAAACATCCGATTGAGTTCAAGCCGCTAGTTCACGAAGTCGTAAGGAGGGCACAGCTGCTCGAGCATACGGCTGAATGGCAAGTGGGGAATCTTGATGCGCTCGAAGATGCCATGGTTCAAGGAAACCGAGATTACCTGCAGCAATTGTTGTTCATCTTTATTGAAAATGCTTTTAAATATACACCTATGGGTTCCGTAACCATTGAGGCGATACGTAGAAACAGCTTTATTGGCATACGGATCTCAGATACTGGCATAGGGATGGATAAAGAAGATATTCCTCATATTTTCGATCGGTTCTATCGCGCGGATTTATCCAGAGGGGTTACGACGGGTACGGGGCTTGGTTTATCTATTGCCAAATGGATCATTGATGAGCATGATGGATCTGTGGAAGTCACCACTCGGAAGGACGAAGGAAGTACCTTTTTAATCTGGCTGCCGGCAAACTTCCCTCATGCCATATAATCAGATATAATTAGAAGAAATACAACGGTTTAGGTAGGTGGAACAGATGGAAGTTGTTCGAATATCCCCCAGAGGTTACTGTTATGGGGTTGTTGATGCTATGGCGCTCGCTATGCAAACTGCTAAAAATTTAAATCTTCCCAGACCTATATATATCTTAGGCATGATTGTTCATAATGCGCATGTGACCGATTTCTTCAAAGAGGAAGGAGTCATCACGCTGGATGGCGAGAATCGCCTTGAGATTTTGCAGCAAGTGGAGACAGGGACTGTTATTTTTACTGCACATGGGGTTTCTCCTGAGGTAAGACGTTTGGCGCGTGACAAAGGACTTACTGTTGTAGACGCAACATGTCCAGATGTAACGAAGACGCATGATTTAATTCGTGAAAAAGTAGCAGACGGTTATGACATTATTTATATCGGGAAAAAAGGACATCCAGAGCCAGAAGGAGCTATTGGCGTAGCACCAGATCATGTACATTTGATTGAGAAGCTGGAAGAGGCTGAGCTCCTTAATCTGAAGTCGAATCGAATCATCATTACGAATCAAACCACGATGAGTCAGTGGGATATTAAACATATTATGAATCGGTTATTAACGCTTTTCCCAAAAGCTGAAATTCATAATGAAATATGCTTGGCAACGCAGGTTCGTCAAGAAGCCGTCGCGGAGCAGGCAAAAGAAGTGGATCTGGTCATTGTCGTTGGGGATCCGAAAAGCAACAATTCGAACCGCTTGGCTCAGGTTTCACAAGAGATCGCTGGTGTAATGGCTTACCGTATCTCAGACGTTTCTGAATTAAACAGAGAATGGTTGGCGAGTGTACGTAAAGTAGGTGTAACATCAGGGGCTTCCACGCCCACACCGATCACCAAAGAGGTCATTACCTATTTAGAAAATTACGATGCGAAAGATGAAACCAGTTGGGAAATAAAACGTACTATTAATATGAAGAAACTAATTCCCCCTGTTAAATCCAAAGCAGCAAGTACCGTGTAATTCCTGCTTATTCCACTCGACGGGATTGAAACTAGCATGCAAAGTACTCAGAAGGTGAAAATGATGAAAGCTCGCTACGATTGGAAAAGTACTAAACGTTGGTTCAAATTCAAATATTTACTTCTTTTACGTGCCAAGGGCGGTCCTTCCATGGTAGCAAGAGGCTTTTCGATTGGTCTATTCGTTGAGATGTTCACATTACCGACTGCAGGGTTTGCGTTTGTTCTTATCTTTCCATTGGTTTACCTACTGAGAGCAAACTTGCCTGCGGCTTTAATTGGCTTTGTGTTCGGTAAAGTCATCTATATACCTTTTTCCATTCTTAATAAGCAGGTCGGGGAATATTTAGTGCCGAAGCATTTTAAGATCTATCTGATCCACCATCTACCGCATCTCCTCTCTAATATTATTCGCAGCGGTTTGGATTTAATTGTCGGTGGGATGGTCGTTGGTCTTTTCCTTGGTATTATTGCTTATTTCCCAGTCGTGCTTCTGCTCAAGTACCACACGAATCGCCGTAAAGAAAAACGTAGAATACGTAAAGATCAGTTAGCTCCTGGTGAATCAAAAGAATAGGTAATAAATTAGCGCTTGACGAATTCTCGTCGAGCGTTGTATATTTACTTTAGCGGTTAAAAGCATAAAAGCGTAGAAGCGAACAAGCGTTGAAGCATGTCAGTGGACTGATAATCAATTATCCCATAATAAATGAAATAGGAGCGTGGATCACATGATCGCAATTACATCAAACAAAACTTCGGATGAGCGTATTCAGGAAATTGTGCAATTTATCGAAAAGCAAGGGGTTCAAGCGCATGTTTCCAAAGGTGAGGATCGTACAGTAATTGGGATCATTGGTCAAGCGGATCCGAAATTAGCGGAACAACTTCGTCAAATGTCTGGCGTTGAGCAAGTTGTGAAAATCTCGAAGTCTTACAAGCTGGCTAGTCGTGATTTCCATCCTGCTGATACGGTTATTTCTATTAAAGGTGTTGAAATCGGCGGTGAACAACTTGTCGTCATGGGTGGCCCTTGCGCAGTTGAAACGCCGGAGCAGATCGATGAGATTGCTCGCTTAGTGAAAGCAGCTGGCGGGCAGGTGCTCCGCGGCGGTGCTTTTAAACCAAGAACAGGTCCATACAGCTTCCAAGGTGTTGGTGTGGAAGGTCTGATCATGATGGCTGAAGCGGGTAAGAAACACGGCCTACTTACGATTACAGAAGTCATGACACCGGAGTACGTGGATGTATGTGCGGAATACGCGGACATTCTGCAAGTAGGTACGCGTAATATGCAAAACTTTGATCTACTTCGCAAATTAGGAACGATTCAAACGCCAGTTTTGCTTAAACGTGGATTCAGCTCGACGTATGATGAATTCTTGAATGCTGCTGAGTACATTCTTGCAGGCGGTAATCCGAACGTTATGCTATGTGAGCGCGGAATCCGTACATTCGAAACCTACACACGAAATACGTTAGATTTATCAGCAATCCCAGTACTTAAATCGTTGAGTCACTTGCCGGTTATCTCAGATCCAAGTCATGGAACAGGACGCAGAGAGTTGGTAGTTCCAATGACGAAAGCATCTGTTGCAGCTGGAGCGGACGGATTAATCATCGAAATGCATACAGATCCGGACAATTCAATGACAGGAGACGGCGTACAATCGTTGTTCCCAGATCAATTTGCCCATTTGCTATCTGATCTTGAGAAGCTTGCTCCATTACTTGGTAAGAAGTTTGATACGAAGAAAGAAGCCATTTTGGCGTAATATACGGTTTTCATAGGAAGGGGTTTCTTCAGAAATGGGGAAACCTTTTTCCTGTTTTTGGATTTATGGCAATTGTGGGAAAATAGTGTAAGAATAGCTTACACTCCTTTAAAAAATACCTGACATAAGTATTGACTGTGTTAGAGGAATCGCTATATAATATGTGAAAGAAAACAAGCAAAAGAAGAACATTAATCATGCAAAGTACGTTGAATGTACGGAAATGGGAGGGTTTTTTAAATGTCAGTTCAAAACGTGTTGAACCTTATCAAGGAAAAGAATATTGAGTGGGTAGATTTTCGTTTCGTAGGTCTTGCCGGTAAAGCACAACATATCTCACTACCAGCTACTGAAGTAGATGAAGAAACTTTCGTGAATGGCGTAGCTTTCGACGGTTCGTCCATCCCAGGATTCCGTGGTATTGAACAATCTGACATGGTAATGATGCCAGATACGGAAACCGCTTATGTGGATCCTTTCACAGCACACCCTACTTTGATTATTATGAGCAACATCCATACACCTGAAGGCGACCGTTATGACCGTGATCCACGTAGCATCGCTCAAAAGGCTGAAGAATATTTGCAAACAACAGGCGTTGGTACAACAGCATACTTCGCACCAGAATCCGAATTCTTCATCTTTGATGATGTTCGTTTCGAAAATGGTATGAACAAATCCTACTTCGAAGTTGATTCCGAAGAAGCTGGTTGGAACACAGCTCGTAAAGAAGAAGGCGGCAACCTTGCTTATAAAGTTCCAGTAAAAGGCGGTTACGTTCCAGTAGCTCCTATGGATTCTCAACAAGATATCCGTTCCGAAATGTGTAATAAGCTTGCTGATGCAGGTCTTCGCATTGAGCGTCATCACCATGAAGTGGCAACAGCTGGTCAAGCTGAAATCAACTTCCGTTTTGACACATTGACTAAAACAGCAGACAACCTGCTTAAATACAAGTACATCGTTGCTAACACAGCGAGAGAATACGGTAAAGTAGCTACATTCATGCCGAAACCACTATTTGGTGACAACGGTAGCGGAATGCACGTTCATATGTCCATTTTCAACGAAGGTAACCCTTTGTTCTACGAAAAAGGCGCATATGCTAACCTTTCCGAAATGGCTATTAACTACATCGGTGGTATCCTGTATCACGCTCCAGCGTTGATCGCGATCACAAACCCAAGTACAAACTCCTTCAAACGTCTAGTTCCTGGTTACGAAGCTCCGGTAAACCTTGTATTCTCCAAAGGTAACCGTTCAGCAGCAGTTCGTATTCCAATCGCAGCTGTGACACCTAAGGGTTGTCGTATTGAGTTCCGTACACCAGACAGCACAGCTAACCCATACCTTGCTTTCGCAGCAATGTTGATGGCTGGTCTTGACGGTATCAAAAAGAAAATCGATCCACGTGCCCTTGGATACGGTCCTTTCGATACTAACATCTATGAAATGTCAGATGCTGAGAAAGCTGAGATCCGCAGCGTTCCTGGTACATTAGACGAAGCTTTGGATGCTCTTGCAGCTGATTCCGACTTCTTGCTTGAAGGCGGCGTATTCACACAAGATTTCATCGATAACTACATCGACTTGAAACGTGGCGAAGCGAAACAAGTTGCAATCCGTATTCACCCACACGAGTACAACCTTTACTTCGATTGCTAATCTTTAGCACTTATACGATATGATAATAGGAACTGCCCCTTCATAGGACGCTATGGAGGAGCAGTTTTCTTTTTAAAGGAAGGAAGAATTAACGATGAAAATTGCGATTGTTGCAGGAAGCAATCATGGAGCTGCTACGAGTACAAGACTTGCCACATATATTCAGCATTTGGCAACACAAAATCAACATGAAGTAACACTAATAGATTTATACAAGACGCCGTTACCTTTCTATACACCTGAAGATGATGGAAAGGACCACCAAGCACTTGGAGCTTTTAAACAGGCGATGTTGTCCGCCGATGCAATTGTCTTGGCAACGCCTGAGTATCATAGTGGAATGTCCGGTGTGCTCAAAAATGCGCTGGATCATGTTGGACAGGATCATTTCCATAACAAAGCTGTGCTATCCGTCAGCTCCTCAGGCGGAGCGGTAGCTGTCAGCTCGCTGACCCAGATGCAGACGACCGTCCGCAATCTACATGGGATTAACAGTCCGGAGTGGATTTCGATTGGTGGCGATCAACGCAAGAGCTTCCGCGAAGACGCCCTCTTCGAAGACATTCATCCAGATGTCGATAAGCGAGTGCGACGTGTTGTTGGATCCTTCCTACAGCTAGCTGAGCAGCTCGTGGGATCAGCGAAATTATAACGTTTGGCACCCATGTGAATACAAATAACCAAGTCACTAGACTTGGTTATTTGTATTTCTACATACTTTTGACACATTTATATGGTACAGTATGGAAAAAAATGAACGGTGGGGAGATCATGGGAGTCCAGTGGACCAGCAAGGAAGTTGTTCATCTTTTACTGCGTGCGGGATTTGGTGTGGCGAAGGAAGAAGTTGCAGCTTGCTTGGCGCTAGGACGGGAAGAAACAGTTCGGCGCTTAGTAACGGGTGAATCGTTGATCGACAAAGCTCCGGAGCTAGCTTCCTTTGACCAGTTTCATACGGACGGGAAGAAAGCTTTGGATCCGCTCTTGCTAGTAGATCAACAGATGTACTGGCTTTATCGGATGGTGAACTCACCTACGCCGCTCATCGAGAAGATGACGTTGTTTTGGCATGGACATTTCGCGACGGCGAATTATAAAGTGAAAGATGCGTCGCTCATGGTGAAGCAAAATGAACTGTTCCGTCAATATGCATTGGGGAATTTCAAAGAGCTGCTTATCGAAATCGGCAAGGACCCTGCCATGATGATTTGGCTGGATGTGAACCAGAATAAGAAGGGGAAGCCGAATGAGAATTACGCCCGTGAGGTGATGGAGTTATTCACACTTGGCATCGGTCACTACACCGAAACGGATGTGAAGGAATCTGCGCGCGCTTTTACAGGCTGGACGTACAATAAAAATGATCATAAGGTCAACTACAATGCCAAACAGCACGATAACGATGCCAAGACATTGCTCGGGGAAAGCGGGAAATTAGATGCAGACGATGTAATTGATATCTTATTTCATCAACAAGCATTGCCAACGTTTCTAGCGACGAAGTTGTTGAACTATTTTGCAACGGACACACCGTCCGATCGTTGGATTCAGACCATTGCTGGATTAATTACACAGAAGAATACGGTGGGGGAAGTGCTTCAGGCACTATTCCTTTCCGATGAATTCTACGCGGATACCAATCGGATGTCGCTTATTAAAACACCAGCAGATTATGTAGCGGGTATCCTGAAATGCTGCGAGCTCTCCGTCGCCAAGGGGCATGCCCAAGCGATGCGAAAGATGGGGCAGGAACTATTCGTCCCTCCCGATGTTGCAGGCTGGAGAGGTGGTGCCTCTTGGCTCACAACGAACTGTTTATTGGCAAGGTACCAGTTCGCTGAGGGAATCGCGAAGCAAATGAACGGACAACAGCTGAATGCGTCAGCGTTCAAACCGAATCAAGTGGAGTCACCTATGGAGTGGGCGAAGCTCTATGCAGAGCTCATGGGGATCTCGGACTTATCCGAACAAACACAGGCGAGCTTGCGTGCTTACGCAGATGACACCATTGTACATACAAACCAAACAAAGCAAAAACTAACCGGCTTACGAGGTCTCCTGCAGCTTGTTTTGATTAGTCCTGAAGCTCAGATGAAATAGGGGGGAAACTTGTGAAATTAACGAGAAGAGATTTTCTGATCAAAGGAACGGCGTTATTCGCAACCCTCGGGCTTGGTGGTGCACTTTTCACGGAAACAGGTAAATCACTATGGGCAGGGAGCTCCGAACCTAGCGTGGAAGACCCAGTCTTGGTTGTTGTGCAGTTAAGCGGCGGCAATGACGGGATCAATACATTGATTCCCTACGGACAGGGCGTCTATTATGATTCACGGCCTACGCTTGCTTATGAACAGAAGGAAGTACTAGCGCTCGATTCTCACGTGGGCCTACATCCTAGTCTTACAGGATTAGCAGCGTTGTATAAATTAGGAAAAATGGCTATTATACAAGGAGTTGGATATCCGGAGCCTAATCATTCACACTTTCGCTCTATGGAAATTTGGCAAACCGCAGAGCCTGCGAAAATGAGCCGCAGCGGTTGGTTGGCACGGTATGCGGAAGCTTCGTTACAGAAGAATCCCAATCCTCTCAAAGTGATTCAAATTGGCGGATCAGGCAGCAAAGCCTTCGCCACTGATCAATCAAGCTTTCCAGTGATTCAATCCCTGGAGTCCTATCATGTATTCGATCCTAAGACAGCGTTGATGGACAAGAATAGAATAACCAAAGCGTTCTTGGATATGTATGGGGCATCGAATTCGTTCGATCAACTGCGGGTCATTTCTGCTCGAGGATCGGAAGCTTATAAGAGCGTAGAAGCGATCCAATCTCTTGCTGCTACCTATACGAAGAAAATTGAGTACCCCAATACGAATTTTGCAAGGGACTTACAGCTTGTAACGAAGTTGCTGGCTGGAAAATCAGGGACGCGGCTCTTTAATGTAGAAGTAGGTGGATTTGACGATCATGCGGATGAGAAACTGCAGCATGCACAAATGCTGACACAGGTCGATGAAGGGTTAACTGCGTTCTATCAGGATTTGCAGGCACAGGGGCTGCAGGATCGCGTCGCTGTCATGGTGTTCTCCGAGTTTGGACGTCGTGTTAAAGAGAACGGCAGCGGTGGAACCGACCACGGAACAGCGGCACCGATGTTTGTCATTGGCGGCAAGGTGAAGGGCGGTCTATACGGTGCCTATCCGAGCTTGAGTAACTTAGATAATGGAGATTTGAAATATGAGGTTGATTTCCGTTCTGTATATAGTACGCTAATTGACTCGTGGTTAAATGGAGACACAGCAACAGTGCTAGGTAAAACGTATGAAAATTTAAAGTTTATATAACTCGCAGGAGGTGCACGGTTGGAACTAGCGGCAATTTCAGATCATATGGCGGAGGGTTTGCAAATTCTCTTCGTTGGCTATAATCCGAGTATTCGATCAGGGGAAACCGGGCATCATTATGCGAATCCGAATAATCGATTCTATCGCATTTTGTTGCAGGCGGGATTAACGCCAAGGCTTTACAAGCCGCAAGAGGATGGTGATCTGCTTGAAATCGGTTATGGCTTCACGAATATCGTGGCACGCCCTTCTTTGACAGCAGCAGAAATTACGGCAGACGAGTATCGTGAGGGCAGACGAATTCTGAAAGCGAAAATTGAGACCTACCGACCGAAGGTTGTTTGCTTCGTGGGGAAGGGTGTCTATGAGCAGTATAGCGGCAGAAGAGGCATCTCCTGGGGCAGTCAACCGCAGCCGATGGTAGAAGGCGTTATTGATTATGTGTGTCCGTCTTCTAGCGGACTTGTGCGAATGAAGCTGGAAGATATGGTAGCGATTTATCGAGGAATTCTGACAAGTCTCGTAGGGCCTGTTTGAGGTTTTACTTGATGCTTGCACAGAATATTGCTATCATAGCCATAATACAAAACGCAAAGGTGTGGTCACTCATGGGAAACAGGGCCTATAACTTTAACGCAGGGCCTGCGGCTTTACCTCTCGAAGTACTTCAGAGAGCACAAGAAGAGTTTGTTGATTTTAAAGGCATTGGCATGTCCATTATGGAAATTTCTCACCGTAGTTCGGAATATGAGCAAGTGCACAATGAAACACAAGCGTTATTGAAGCGTATTTTTGGTATTCCAGATGGGTACCAAATTCTCTTTTTGACAGGTGGAGCGAGCTCTCAGTTCTCCATGATCCCTATGAATTTCTTGAAGGCAGGCAAGGTTGGCAGCTATGTGCTGACAGGCGCTTGGGCCGAGAAGGCTGTGCAAGAAGCAGCACTATTCGGAGAAGTTTCGCTTGCTGCTAGTTCGAAAGAACAGAAATTTATGAAAATTCCTGCATTGAGTGACATTAACTTAGATCCGAATTCAGCTTACCTGCACATCACGTCCAATGAGACGATTGAAGGTGCGCAATTCCAAAGCTTTCCGGAAACAGGCAACATTCCTCTGATCGGTGATATGTCCAGTGATATCTTGAGCCGCCCAGTCGACGTTTCGAAGTTCAGCATGATCTATGCGGGAGCACAGAAGAACCTTGGACCATCTGGTGTGACCGTTGCGATTATTAAAGACGATCTACTCGTTGATCTGCCAAAAACAATCCCAACGATGATGCGTTATGAAACGCATAGCAAAAACAATTCCTTGTATAACACACCGCCAGCATACTCCATTTATATGGTGAATCTGGTGTTGAAATGGATTGAAGAGCAAGGCGGATTGACGGTTATTCAGAAGAATAATGTAGAAAAATCAGGCCTTATTTATAGCGCAATTGATAGCAGCAATGGCTTCTACCGTGGACCGGTAGATCTAGGAAGCCGTTCTGCGATGAATATTACATTCCGCTTGCAAGATGAAGAGCTGGAGAAGAAGTTCATTAAAGAAACCGAGCAGCAAGGGTTCGTTGGATTGAAAGGTCATCGCAGTGTCGGTGGTTTACGTGCTTCCACGTATAACGCAGTTCCTTACGCATCATGTAAAGCACTCGCTGATTTCATGACGGATTTCCAACAACGCAACAGCTAGGAAAATGAATTAAGCTATTCATGGCACCCTCGTGTGCGCGTGAATAGCTTTTTTTGTGCTGAGGCATGTAGTTTCGACCGAGGCGTTTAAAAGCCTGTAGAGGGTCACTGAGCAGGTTTAAAAGCGGTAATTGGAAGATGAGTTTGGACTAGATCTAGTAGAGGAGGAATGTCCTAGTCATTTCGACATATCCGAAAAAATCAAGTAAAAAATGAAAATATTTTTTCTAAACCCATCGAGCCACGCCCCGTCTAGGATTACGTGTTTTGGAATTGTAAATAGGTCGTTTTGCTCGTTGACAAACACAATATATTGATATAAATTTGAATCTATCAACTAGATGTCGTGATAAAAAGCGCATTGCGAGATTGCTAGCAGAAGGCTCATATCGAGCCGGAAATCAAGTGAAACCGCAGGTTTCAAGCTTTTTTGACCGTTTACGGAGTCGTGAAACAAATGCAGATTCTGTCGATTAATGGGTAGATGAACTCGCGAATGACAGACGATAGAATTGGTATCTTTACTACATATAGGTTACCCGCAAGCGAAGGCACAAGATAGAGAGAATTGAGAATGATAGGAGACGGAAGCTATGTTGATTGCTTACGATTCGAAGACTGGAAATGTTCGCCGTTTTATTGCGAAGCTCCAGATGCCCGCGGTACAAATTGAGGAAGCGATGACAATGGACGAGCCATTCGTACTCGTGACGTATACAACTGGTTTTGGACAAATTCCTCCCAAGGTAGCTTCTTTCCTAGAAAGTAATTCCTCTCGTCTTCAAGGCGTTGCAGCAAGCGGTAATCGCAACTGGGGAGACGGCTTCGCCAAAAGCGCAGATACGATCTCAGCACTTTATGATGTTCCCGTATTAACCAAATTTGAATTATCCGGCACGAAAAATGATGTAGAACGATTTGTTCAGGGGGTACAAGCAATTGCGGCACATTGAACTTAATAATGAATTAATGCAACGCGGTACGGATGGTTTTTTTCAATTAGAGAAGGATAAAGAAGCTGTTAAGGTGTTCATAGAAGAAGTACACAGCAGAAGCCTCACATTCCCCGATACCTCTTCGAAGGTTCGTTATATGATCGACAATAACTTCTACGAGAACGTTTATGACAAATACACCGAAGATGAAGTTAACAGCGTGTATCAAGTGGCACATGACAATCAATTCGAGTTCGCATCGTATATGGCAGCTTCGAAATTTTATACAGATTACGCTTTACGCAGTGACGATAAGACGTTATACCTCGAGCATTTCCCTGATCGCGTAGCGATCGTAGCCCTGTACTTGGGTCGCGGAAACGCTGAGACAGCACGCGTACTGGCCCTATCCATGATGGAGCAGCGCTTGCAGCCAGCGACACCTACGTTCTTGAACGCAGGCAAGAGTCGTCGTGGCGAATTAGTATCGTGCTTCTTGTTAGAAATGGACGATTCCTTAAATTCCATCAACTATGTATTAGCAACATGTATGCAGTTGTCCAAAATTGGCGGCGGTGTAGCCGTGAATTTATCGAAGCTTCGCGGGCGCGGTGAAACGATTAAAGGTGTTGAGGGCGCGGCGAAAGGTATTATTCCTGTTCTTAAGTTGATGGAGGATGCGTTCTCCTATGCGGATCAAATGGGTCAACGCAAGGGCTCAGGCGCGGCGTATTACAACATTTTCGGCTGGGACGTTATGGAGTTCCTAGATAGTAAGAAAATTAATGCGGATGAGAAATCCCGTTTGAAAACACTCTCCATCGGACTTATTGTACCGAATAAATTTTATAAGTTAGCTGAGGAGAACAAGCCTCTACATATTTTCGCTCCTTACACCGTTCTGCAAGCCTATGGCAAGCATATGGATGATCTGGATATGGATGAGATGTATGATGAACTTCTAGCGAACCCTAAAGTTAAGAAGAAAGCAATCATGAATGCACGTGATATGCTGACCAAAATTGCGACAACTCAACTGGAATCCGGTTATCCATATATGATGAATCGTACGAATGCGAATAAGGATCATGCTTTGAAGGGGATTGGGACGATCAAAATGTCCAATCTTTGTACAGAGATTTTCCAACTGCAGGAGACGTCCGAAATCAATGATTACGGTCAAGAAGACACCATTCTTCGCGATATCAGTTGTAATCTAGCTTCGATGAATATTGCCAATGTGATGGATCGTAAAAAGCTGCGCGAAACCGTGCACGAAGGCATGATTGCTCTAACTTCAGTGAGTGATATGACGACGATCCACAATGCGCCAGGTGTTGCCAAAGCGAATCGTGAACTGCATTCTGTCGGTCTTGGCGTTATGAATTTGCACGGCTATTTGTCCAAGAACAAAATTGCTTATGAGAGTGCTGAAGCGAAGGATTTCGTTCGCACCTTCTTTGCAGCGATGAATTTCTATTCCATTGAAAAAAGTATGGAGATTGCCAAAGAATCCGGCCAAACTTTCGAAGGCTTTGAGCTGTCGGAATATGCGAATGGGAACTATTTTACCCGTTATACAGAAACAGATTACCGTCCGCTCTCGGATAGAGTGAAAGCATTATTCGAAGGCATGCCGATTCCGTCGCCTAGCGATTGGAAAGCTTTGCAAGCTAACGTTCAGAAGCACGGGCTTTACCATGCGTACCGTTTGGCTATAGCGCCAACGCAAAGCATCTCGTATATCCAAAATTCAACATCCAGTGTTATGCCAATTGTTGAACCTATTGAGACACGTACGTATGCGAATTCGACAACGTATTATCCGATGCCATTCATGGCACGTGACAATTTCTTCTACTATAAATCCGCTTATCAAATGGATCAATTCAAGATTCTTGACCTCATCTCGGAGATTCAAACGCATGTGGATCAAGGGATCTCGACCATTTTACACGTAAACAGTGATGTTTCAACAAGACAACTTGCTAGATTATACCTGTATGCGGCACACAAAGGACTTAAATCGCTCTACTACACAAGAACCAACCAGCTATCCGTTGAGGAATGTGTAAGCTGCTCAGTATAAGTAGGAAGGGGACTACCATTCATGACAAGTGCACCAACGATCAATAAACCTATCGTCAAAAAAGCGGTGAATTGGAACCGGCCTGATGATGATTTTACAATTACGTTCTGGAATCAAAATATTATGCAATTCTGGACAGATGAAGAAATTCCATTGTCTGATGATAAAATGTCCTGGATCACACTCAGCAACGTTGAGCGTGAGCTATATATGAAAGTGCTTGGCGGTCTGACGTTGCTCGATACTATGCAGGGCGGCGTCGGGATGCCGAAGATCCTTGAGCATGTGGATGGGTTGCAGCGCAAAGCTGTGCTTAGCTTCATGGGGATGATGGAGCAGATCCATGCGAAGTCTTACAGTTCGATTTTCACAACGCTGTCTACGACAGAAGAGATCAACGAGCTGTTCCAATGGGTGGAGCGGAATCCACACTTGCAGTTTAAGGCGAATAAGATTTCACATTACTATGAGAATATTAATACGACCAAAGAGCTGTATCTAGCGATGGCTTCGTCAGTTCTGCTAGAAAGCTATTTGTTCTATAGCGGTTTCTATTATCCGTTGTACTTGGCTGGCCAAGGTAAAATGACGAGCAGCGGCGAGATCATTGACTTGATTCTACGCGATGAGAGCATCCATGGGTTGTACATAGGTGTGCTGGCACAAGAAGTCTACGCGGAGCTAAGCCCTGCCGAGCAAGACGAAGCGTACGCGACGTTGTGTTCGCTATTGAAAGAGCTACATGCGAATGAAGAAGGCTACACGGATAGTCTGTACGGACCGCTGGGACTGGCAGACGAAGTGAAAGCATTCCTTCGCTACAACGCGAACAAGGCGTTTATGAACCTAGGCGTTGAACCGATGTTCCCAGAAGAGGATATCAACCCGATTGTATTGAACGGACTGAGTACGAAGACGAAGCAGCATGACTTTTTCTCCAAAAAAGGCAATGGTTATGTGCGTACAATTCACGTCGAGGCTTTGACGGACGATGATTTTGTATTTTAAGTAATATAGATGAAAGATAAACCACCTGGGATGACTGGGTGGTTTTTTTTGTTTGAGTTTAGTTCAGTCTCAAGGCTGATTTACTGCGTAACATTGTTATGTTACATTGAAGTGGCAAAGGAGGGATGTACCTTGGATGAAGATTTGATATCGAAGAAAGAGCTACTCGAGCTAACAGGCATATCTTATGGGCAACTTTACCGCTGGAAACGCAAAAATTTAGTTCCAGAGGAATGGTTTATACGAAAATCAGCGTTTACGGGACAGGAAACGTTCTTTCCGAAGGGGCAGATGCTGGCACGTATCGATAAAATTGTAAATATGAAAGATGATTTATCGCTGGATGAATTAGCGGATGTGTTCTCTATCGTGCCAAATGACATGGAAATAGACAAATTAGAGCTAATTAAACGAAACATTGTTTCTCATCAAACCATAGATTATGCATCTCCATTTTTGGGAGCGACAGCGGTATACAGCTTTGAAGAAATGTTGTTTCTGTTTCTATTAGAGGACTGCTTACAATCCGGTGAAATAAGCCTCGATGAAGGGAAATACTTGCTTCTGACTTTGAAAGAGCAATATGCCAAGTTTGAAGGTAAGCCTTGTGATCTGATTTTTATACGTAAGATGGGTTTAACTTTATGTCTACTGGTTACGACAGGCAGTGAATTATTCTTCGAGCAAGGCGTGAAGGTTGTGCTCCGCGTGCAGGTGGCGAAGAAGATTGAAGAACTGAAACTGAAAATAACAACAACGTGAGGAGGTGACACCTATGCATACAGCAGAATTGAAGCGTAAACTGATGATTTCCGGAATAGGATCTTCTAATGGTGGGAGCTTCCGTACGGTTAAAATCGACGGCATGGGGCGTTTGGAAGGGGACGTTATATGCTCCGATTTTACGCTAAATGGGCGTGCAGAAGTGAATGGCAGTATTACATCTGAAACGGCAGAATTGCATGGAACGCTAACGATTCAGGGGAGTCTGAAGGCCAGACGTACCCGAATTCATGGCAAAGTCAAGATTGAGGGTAATTATGCGGGCGAGAGCCTTGAAATTAATGGCTCTTCAATAATAACAGGCAATTGTGAGGCGGAGAAGTTTAATGCCAATGGTAAGCTGCAGGTGGGCACGCTTAATGCAGATACGGTCCTTGTTACCTTGCATGGGCATAGTAAAATTTCAGAGATCGGCGGAGAACGAATCCAAATACGTAAGCAGCGAGGCATTGGCTTGGCAAGTTGGTTGAAGATTCTGCCTCTGGGGATTGGTAATCATTTGACGGTTCAAACCGTCGAAGGCGACCATATTTACTTGGAATATACAACGGCTGATGTCGTAAGAGGAGCGGATATTACAATTGGACCTGGTTGTGAGATTGGACTCATCGAATATACGGCAAAGCTCGAGCAAGATAAACAATCTAAGGTGAAACGCAGCGAAAAAGTGTAGCAAAGAGAGGAGGGTTTGAGGTACAATGGGAATAGACACAAACAAACGTTCGCAAATTGGTAATTTGAAGATTACGGGCAGCTCTACCGCGGCAGGGGGCCTGTATGATCGAATGAAAATTGTTGGAGAAGGCATCATTGAAGGCGATACGCAATGCCGGCTTCTGAAATGTATCGGAACATTAGAGATGGAAGGTAATTTGCAGGCAGGCGAAGCAGGCATTGTGGGCACTTTTTCATTGACGGGAAATGTTCGAAGCGATACAATGAAAAATTCGGGGACGGTGAGTATCAGTGGTGATGCAGAAATTGGATCACTTACTGGTTCAGGGACGATTGAAGTGAAAGGTCATATGCAAGGCACCATGATTGCACTTAAAGGGCATATCGCTGCAGGAGGGGATTGCGAAGTCGATGTGTTTCATCTAAAGGGCATGTTTGATGTGGGAGGACTACTGAACGCAGGAGAGATCAACATTAGACTTTTCCAAGATTCAACGGCGAAAGAGATTGGCGGAGAGAAAATTAGAATTCGCAAAGCGAGTTTGCTTCATCCGTTTAGCTTATTCTTCAGACCCTCATCGCATGCTAAGGTAACGGTATCGGTTATTGAAGGGGATGATATCTACGTGGAGCACACGAGAGCGAAAGTTGTTCGCGGCAACCAAGTTGTCATCGGTCCTGGTTGTGAAGTCGATCTAGTAGAATACAAGGTACACTTAGAGAAGAAGAAGGGTGCCATTGTGAAAGAGTCACGCAAGTTGTAATAATGTTTGTAAGTTCAGGGTGTAAGGCGAAAACAAATTGTAAAGGAATGTGTACGAATGACGAGTTCAAATAATAAAGTAGGCTTCGTCTTAGCAGGTCTACTCTTGGCCATGTTAATGGCGTCAATGGATAATACAATTGTTGCCACAGCGATGGGAACCATTGTAGGAGATCTTGGTGGACTGGATAAGTTTGTTTGGGTAACATCGGCCTATATGGTTGCTGAAATGGCAGGTATGCCGATTTTTGGGAAGTTATCCGATATGTTCGGGCGCAAACGGTTTTTTATTTTTGGATTAATTGTCTTCTTGGCTGCTTCTATCTTGTGTGGTACGGCAGAAAGTATTGTTCAACTTAGTATCTACCGAGCACTGCAAGGTATTGGTGGCGGAGCGCTGATTCCAATTGCGTTCACGATCATGTTTGATACGGTACCTGTCGAACAACGCGGGAAGTTAGGCGGTTTGTTCGGTGCGGTATTCGGTTTGTCCAGTATTTTCGGACCGTTGCTTGGCGCTTATATTACGGATTATATTAACTGGCATTGGGTCTTCTATGTCAATATTCCTCTTGGAATTTTGGCCCTTATTTTTATTGCGATCTACTACAAAGAATCACCGATTCATACGAAACAGAAGATCGACTGGTGGGGTGCCGTTACGCTGGTTGGTGCCGTTGTTAGCATGATGTTTGCCCTTGAGCTTGGTGGAAATAAATATGCATGGGATTCCAGCTTAATTATCGGACTGTTTGCAGCTTTCACTGTGCTAACGATTTGCTTTATCATCATTGAAAGAAAAGTAATCGAACCGATCATTTCATTCCCGATGTTTAAGAACCGTTTGTTTACGACGAGTAATGCGCTTGGATTATTGAGCGGGATGGGCTTTATCACGGCATCTGTGTATATTCCCATTTATATTCAAGGTGTGCTTGGTGGAACAGCGACCAATTCAGGGCTCGTACTCTTGCCGATGATGGTAGGCTCTGTATTCTCAGCGGTAGGCGGCGGTTTCTTAATGAATAAGATGCCATACCGGAACATTATGATGGTCTTTGTTGTCATTCTAGCAGCAGGTATGTACATGTTGACACAGCTTGAACCGGATACAAGTCGTTTGTATGTGACAATGTGCATGATCGTCGTTGGTGTTGGGATCGGTGCGAGCTTCTCCGTACTTTCCAATGCGGCGATTCATCACTTTGATCCGTCGCAGCGTGGTTCTGTGAATGCAACAGTCTCTTTCGTTCGTTCCTTAGGTATGACTTTAGGGATTACACTATTCGGAATCATTCAACGGAATGATTTCACAGCGAAGCTCAAGGAGATTTTTGCTGGAAGCGGGCAAGGCAACATGGCTGACAATCCAGCGTTTAGTGATCCTAGGGTACTGCTGGCACCTGAAATGCGTGCTCAAATCCCTGCACCTGTACTTGATAAAATTACAGCAGGGTTATCATCCTCGATTTCGTATACATTCATGTGGGCACTGATTCCAACAGCTTTGGCTGTTGTGGCAGCGGTTCTCATGAGTAAAGAGCGCTTGACCGAATCATTGGAGCATAAGCAAGCTGAGCAAGCCGCTGCAGAATTGAAAGGTCAATAGAAAGAAGCCTCATCCAAGTTGCTATGAACTGTGACCCGTAAGATGGACACTTTGAAAAAAGTGCCCTCTTACGGGTCATTTGTGTTTTAATCAGACTATGAGAATGGAGCGGAGGAAGAAACTGAACTGTGACCCGTAAGATGGACACTTTGAAAAAAGTGCCCTCTTACGGGTCATTTGTGTTTTAATCAGACTATGAGAATGGAGCGGAGGAAGAAAACATGAGCAAGAAATATAGTTCATTAATGCGGGAGAAGGGTTTCTCAGAGCAAGAGATTAAAGAGCTGGAAATAAATCCAAATGTCCTCAATGTGACTGAAAAGAGCATCACATATGCTCCTGCATTTAAGATTGCGGCTGTTCAAGCTTACGAAAAAGGCCAAACGCCAATGGGAATTTTTCTAATGGCAGGGTTTAACGTGGACATTATTGGCCACAAAAAACCAAAGCATTGCCTGAAGCGTTGGCGCAATATTTACGTTGCTCAAGGTGAAAAAGGGCTGTTGGAGGAACGTCGTGGGAAAGGAAGCACTGGCAGAAGAGCTGCGGTTGAGATGTCTATAGAGGAAAAACTAAAGCAAGCCGAGGCACGAATTAAGCTCCTTGAGGTCGAGAATGAGTTCTTAAAAAAGCTGGAAGCGCTCGAAAAGCAAAAGATGCTGAGGAAACATTAACACCCTCCGAGCGCTTCCAGTTGGTCAATCACACCATTCGTCAACATGGATTACAGCGTATGACGCGCTACCTTTGTAAGCTTGCAGGTGCTGTCCCAAGTAGTTATTACAGATGGTTACGAGCTGAAGAATCCCGGCAGCTCAGGGCGTTTGCAGACGAACGTGACGGTTACCTTATTAAAGAGCACTACTTTGCATTGAAGGGAAAAGCAGGAGCTCAGGCAATTAAAATGAGATTAGAGCGCAAGAGTTGCGTCGTTATGAACCACAAGAAGATCCGAAGGTTAATGAGTAAGTTTAATCTCGTTGCAACCATTAGGCGTTCTAATCCATATCGTAAAATGGCTAAAGCGACACAAGAGCACCAGACATGTCCAAATCTATTGAAGCGCCAATTTGACCAAGGAGAGCCAGAGAAGGTATTGCTTACAGACATTACCTATCTACGTTATGGGAATRGGCAATGGGCATATCTCTCATGCGTTAAAGACGGTGCGACCAAACAGATACTAGCTCACTATCTCTCTTCATCGTTAGAGCTCTCTATTGTCGAGCAAACGATTTACAGACTCCTAGAGCGATTGGATGGTAATATTCATCCTGCAGCCATCTTTCACTCGGATCAAGGCATGCACTATACRCATCCTAAAATCCGAAACTTAGTAAGCAAAGTAGGATTCATCCAATCCATGTCTCGCAAAGGTAACTGTTGGGACAATGCATCAATRGAATCTTTTTTCGGTCATATGAAAGATGATCTGACATACAAAGATTCAGAATCACTACACGAATTAAGAGCACGTGTGGACGATTATATTTCGTATTACAACTCGGAACGTTACCAATGGGGATTAAAAAAGATGACTCCTGATGAATTCAGAAGTCACCTTTTAGCGGCCTAATTAGGCCA
>NZ_LMSD01000002.1:0-717 GCF_001428045.1 Paenibacillus sp. Soil750
TGCACTTAGAATTAATAGTGGACGTCTCTTAGTGTAGAAGTGATAATAATCTTAACTATTAACTAAGAGGTGTCTTTCCATGAGCGAATCAAGACAACGATATAATGAAACTTTTAAACGTGAAGCTGTAAAGTATGTGCAAGAACAGACTAAATCTCTAGAGCATATTGCGGATGAGTTGAATATCAATCCTGGTACCCTTCGTAACTGGTTGGGGAAATATCGGGAGTTTGACCATGAACCTGTGAACAAAGTGGAAAACCTCCGCGAGCAGTCTCAGCTCATTGATGACCAGAAACGGGAAATCGAAGATCTGAAGGAGGAGATCGCGATTCTAAAAAAGGCCATGCACATCTTCAGCAAAGAAAAGAACTGAGGTTTAAGTTCATTGAAGATCACCGCTCYGAGTTTCGATTGGAGAAGATGTGCAAAGTGTTAAAGGTCTCCAAGAGCGGATATTACAAATGGCGAGCAGCTGAGGTCTCTGAGCAGTGCAAACGCAAAGAAGAAATAACAGATCGTATTAAATATCACTTTCAACTCAAGCATGAAATCTATGGCAGCCCACGAATACACAAAGAACTTTTGAAGGAAGGCTTGTGTGTATCGGAACGGACGGTCGGCCTCATTATGCGTGAACAAGGTCTACGCTCTTGTATGGCACGGAAATTTAGAGTTCAAACAACAGATTCGAATCACGATCAGCCGATTGCTCCC
>NZ_LMSD01000002.1:811-244049 GCF_001428045.1 Paenibacillus sp. Soil750
AGTACCGCAGTCAGCTAGAAAGCTATGGGATAACGCCCAGTATGAGTCGTAAAGGTAACTGTTATGACAATGCCTGTATGGAGGCATTTCATAGCATTATGAAGCGTGAATTCATCTACAGCAACCCAAAATTCAAGACTAAACAAGAAGCCCATCAGAAGCTGTATCGATATCTTGAGTTCTTTTACAACAGGACAAGGTCGAATAGCACAATTGGTTACATGTCACCTGAGCAATTTGAGCAGCTATACTACCAGCAAGTCGCATAACTTAGTGACGTCCACTTTCTTGACAGAAGAGCATGAATAGCACAATTGGTTACATGTCACCTGAGCAATTTGAGCAGCTATACTACCAGCAAGTCGCATAACTTAGTGACGTCCACTTTCTTGACAGAAGAGCACTTTATTACTCAGTTTGACAAAATCCCTAAAAATTACCTGTAAAAAATCCAGTTAATGTTATAAACTAGCCAATTCCTACTTAATTAACTGTACAAAATACATCTATTGTATCGGGACTTGGACTAAACTCAAGAAAAATGCCCTCCAATCCACAACAGTGGACCAAAGGGCATCATCATCACATCATGTATATTCTAGTGCTCATCCCAGCTATCTAGGTAAGCTTTTTGCTCATCTGAGAGAGCATCCACACTCGTACCTAGTGATTCAAGCTTGAAGCGAGCAACTTGCTCATCCAACACATAAGGAACATTGACAACTGTATTTCCTAGAGTTTGATAAGCATCATTCACATATTTCAAGGACATCGCTTGAAGCGCAAATGTCATATCCATGATCTCGGCAGGATGACCATCCCCAGCAGCTAGGTTAACTAAGCGACCTTCAGCCAAGATATACACTTTACGACCATCCGTCAGTTGATACTCTTCAATGTTACGTCGAACTGTACGTTTGGAGGAAGACAACGCCTCTAACTCCGGTTTGTTTACTTCAACATCAAAGTGTCCCGCGTTCGAAAGAATTGCGCCATCTTTCATCACTTTGTAGTGTTCGCCACGGATAACATCGCGGTTACCTGTAACCGTAACGAAGAAATCACCCAATTTCGCAGCTTCGATCATTGGCATAACTGCGAAACCATCCATATACGCTTCAACGCCTTTAATCGCATCGATTTCAGTTACGATTACGTTAGCGCCTAAACCTTTGGCACGCATAGCCACACCTTTACCACACCAGCCATAGCCAACTACAACGACGGTTTTACCTGCAACCACCAAGTTTGTTGTACGGTTGATGCCATCCCAAACGGATTGACCTGTACCATAACGGTTATCAAACAAGTATTTACAGTAAGCATCATTAACAGCAACCATTGGGAAACCAAGTTTCCCGTCTTTCTCCATCGCTTTCAAACGAAGAATCCCTGTTGTTGTTTCTTCTGCACCACCGCGCACATTTACAGCCAAATCTTTACGCTCGGAGTGAAGAAGTGAAACTAAGTCGCCACCGTCATCAATAATGAGGTCTGGTTTGGATTCTAATGATTTAATAAGAAGCTCTTTGTATTCTTCTGCACTTGGGTTGTATTTGGCAAATACCGTGATTCCATCTTCAACAAGCGCCGCACATACATCATCTTGCGTGGAAAGCGGGTTACTACCTGTGATCGTAACTTCAGCTCCTCCAGCTTTAACAACCTTTGCTAAGTAAGCAGTTTTAGCTTCCAAATGCAAAGAGATCGTTACTTTCAAACCTTTGAAAGGCTGTTCTTTCTCAAATTGCTCACGAATTCGATTCAAAACAGGCATGTGCGCCTGAACCCAATCAATTTTCAAATGACCATCTGGCGCTAACGCCATGTCAGTTACAATACTGTTTGTTGCAATTGTCATCTTCGTTCCTCCTACAAATAATAGATACGATGCATGCCGTCTACAGGTATTGGCGTCTCAAGTAAATGATGCAGCCAAACATTCCCATAACGATTCAGATAAGCACACCCATTATACACTCTTTCTTGTGGCTTGGCTAACGGAAAAATAGTAAGTCGAACACGGTCTAACTGTCGGATTGCTGCATCGAATTGCGTATGTGACGCTTCGCTTGCCTTATGGTGCAAATATTCAATTTGTTCCACAATTTTAGCCAGATTCGTATCTCCAAGCTTTTTGACACCAGGATTAATACTACTAAGAGACTCCACAAGGGGAGCGTAGGCGCTAAGGAAGGACTCCTTAACAGCTTCAAACCGTTCGTTGAGCTGAAGTGTATCTTGCGCATCCAACCAAGCTTGTTTCTTCTCATCAAAGCGTTCCAGAACGTCTGTCAAAGTAAGCTCGTATTTGTCCATCTGTTTCTTTATCGTACCCTCAATCAATGTAAACTCCAGTCGCGGCACCACAATCGGCATACGCATATGAAAATGCTCGAACGCTTGCTTCGTCAGCGCCCAGTAAGCAATTTCCCCAGGACCAAGCACTGTTGCCAGAACTGGAAATAGATATTCCTGCATAAGCGGCCGAGACATGACATTATTGCTCAACTGTTCCGGTGTCGACTCCGCTTTATCACGAAGTTCAGCTTTCGTGTAACTAACCGTATTTTTCTTATCCGTAAAGTGCTCTCTCTCACGATGAAGCAGCAATCTCGCACCTTCGGCGAAAACGAAGAGGTTCGCAGCATCCTCATGAATTTCCGCTTGAATCCCATAACCCGATTGACTGACTTCAGCTTGACTGCGCAGTAAGGAAGCGGTAAATGACTCATTTTGCACTACCATTTGCTCAAACATAGATGACTCTAGTGCACGAACCGAAGGCTCATCCGCATCGATCAACACAAGTCCATACTCGCCAAACAACATCGCCATCCAACGAGCGAAAGCATCTGAAAGTGTCGCGCCATCTCCTGCAGCTGAACGCATTTTATCTAACAAGGACGCTTTGAATTCCGTATCCATTAGTGATTGATCTAACTTATTCAATGCCTCTTCCCAGGCTTCAGAGGACAGTGGCAGGCGACTCACGGACGTCCTTACACCAGTTGGATGCTCCACCTTCAGCTTCTCAATCTGCTGCGTATTCGAAAGAACATGGACGTGATTGACTTCATCGAAGTCGTGATCCTCACCAGCGATCCAAAAAATCGGAACGACTATGCGTTGCAGCTTAGTACGCCACTCCCGCGCCAATTGAATAATCGTGATGGCCTTATAAAGGATCATCAACTGTCCGCCAAACAATCCCGCTTGTTGACCACCAACAATCGCCAGCGTTTGCTGATCGCCTAATGCTGCGATATGCTCGAGAGCCACATCTGTATTCCCTACACGTCGATTGTAAGCTTCTAGCATCCCTACAAGCCGCTCACGCTCGACATGCGGGGCATCCTTAGCTCCGTCCAGCCAATTCACACGAGCCTGCCAATCTTCCGCGTTTCCAAAATGATAAGGGAACAACGACTTCGCCTTACCTTTACCCGTTATATAATCTTCCGCCAATGTCTGATTTTTCTTCCATTGAAAAGTTTCCATTTGCATATGCGACTAGTGTCTCCTCTTCATAACAAATAAAACAACTATCCTTTGATTGTACACGGTAGCCCTGAAATCGTCAAAACTGTATTTTTTCTAATTACAATTGTGCAAAGGTTAAGATAACGAGGAAAAGCCGCCCCTTAGGGACGGCTAGATTTATTAGTATAGATGACAAGCAACAAAGTGATTCGGTTCCACTTCTTTGCTAGGCGGCATGGAATCTGCACACTTCGCCATCGCTTGTGGACAACGTGTACGGAATGGGCAACCACTAGGCGGGTTAAGCGGACTCGGTACATCGCCTTGAAGGATAATACGCTCGCGTGTACGCTCAACTTCTGGATCCGGAATTGGAATCGCTGAAAGCAGCGATTGTGTATATGGGTGTAACGGTTTCGCATATAGGGCATCAGAAGTTGTAACTTCTACTAGATTCCCTAAATACATAACCCCGATACGGTCGGAGATGTGCTTCACCATCGCCAAATCATGCGCGATAAATAAGTAAGTTAAGCCCATTTCTTTTTGTAATCTTTTGAAAAGGTTAACGACTTGTGCCTGAACGGAAACGTCCAAAGCAGAAATCGGCTCATCTGCGATAATGAATTTCGGTTCAATCGCAAGCGCACGGGCAATCCCGATACGTTGACGTTGACCACCGGAGAATTCATGTGGGAATCGGCTAGCATGCTCATCATTCAAACCAACTGCACGAAGTAATTCCATAACACGTTCTTTACGCTTTGCACCTTTGTATAAGCCATGGATATCAATACCTTCAGCAATGATATTCCCGACAGTCATACGTGGGTTCAGGGATGCGTAAGGATCTTGGAATACCATTTGCATATTCCGGTTGAATTCCTTCAACTTTTTCCCAGTCAGCTTATGAACATCTTCGCCATCGAAAATGACTTCGCCTTCCGTCGCATCATAAAGCTTAATGATGGTTCTTCCTGCTGTGGATTTACCACAACCGGACTCCCCAACAAGACCAAACGTTTCACCACGTTTAATTTCTATAGAAAAGTTGTCTACGGCTTTCAAGATCTTGCCGTTTCCAAGATTGAAATGTTTCTTCATATTGCGAATTTGCAAAATCGGTTGCTCAGACTTAGCCAATGTTTTAGACATGCCTATTACCTCCCACTCCTACAGGACGTTCAACCTTCGGCGCATCCGGGTGAAGTAACCAGCAAGCCGCTGAATGTGTTTCAGACAGCACGGAATGTGCCGGATCTTCTTCCAGACAGTGATTCATCGCATATGGACATCTAGCTGCGAAGGCACACCCTTTCGGTGGAGCGAACAAATCTGGAGGTGTACCTGGAATCGGCACAAGCTCCTCATTCGCGTTCGTATCCAACCGCGGCACTGAACGAAGCAAGCCCCATGTATATGGATGCTGCGGCTCATAGAATATTTCATCTACGGTACCTTGTTCAATAATTTTTCCTGCATACATAACCACAACGCGCCCTGCCATATCAGCAACAACACCAAGATCATGCGTAATCAAGATAATGGATGAGTCCGTTTCAACAGAGATCTTCTTCATCAAATCAATAATTTGAGCCTGAATGGTAACGTCTAGCGCTGTTGTTGGCTCATCTGCAATCAGAAGCTTAGGCGAACACGCAAGAGCAATCGCGATCATAACGCGTTGACGCATACCACCGGAAAGTTCGTGTGGATATTGATGAATACGACCCTCAGGCGAGTTGATACCAACAAGCTTTAGAATTTCGATAGCTCTATCTTTTGCAGCGCTTTTACTTAAACCTTCGTGTTTGATCAAACCTTCCGTGATCTGATCACCGATTTTCATTGTCGGATTCAATGAAGTCATTGGATCCTGGAAAATCATACCCATTTCTGAGCCACGAATTTTCTCCATTTGCTTATTGGAAAGTTTGGTAATATCCACTTTCCCATCAAACATGATAGAGCCGCTTTTTATATAACTAGGCGGAGTAGGAATTAAACGCATGAGCGTTTGTGCCGTTACGGATTTACCGCAGCCGGATTCACCTACAATCGCCAACACTTCACCTTTTTTCAAAGAAAAAGATACGCCACGAACAGCTTGAACTTCACCCGCATACGTCTGGAATGAAACTCTCAAATCTTTCACTTCTAGCAAATTGTCTTTGGTGCTCATCATTATTCACCCCTTCTTACTTGCGCATTTTTGGATCTAGCGCATCACGAAGCCCATCGCCGAGTAGATTGAAGCTCAACAAGATTAAGCTGAACACAATTGTCGGGAAAATAAGGCGATGCGGATATAACCGAATATAGTTAGCACCGTCTGACAGCAAGTTACCTAGCGATGCCAGCGGCGGCTTTACACCAAGACCGATAAAGCTCAAGAAAGCTTCAGTAAAGATCGCAGATGGCACAACGAATGTGATCTGTACAATGATTATACCAAGCGCATTGGGGATTAAACTACGCATAATTATTCTCATGGGAGAAGCTCCCAGTGTACGCGAAGCCAATACGAACTCTTGTTCTTTAAGTGTAAGCATTTGTCCACGAACAAGTCGGGCCATAGGTACCCACCCTGTAATACTATAGGCGATAATAATGGAAGAAACCCCTGAGCCAATAACCATGATCAATAGAATGGCAATCAACAAGAAAGGAATTGCGTAGACAATCTCAATGGAACGTTGCATCACTTCATCAACTTTCCCACCGTAATACGCGGAAATCCCACCGTAAATAACACCAACTACTAAGTCAATCAATGCCGCCGTAATACCAATAAATAGGGAGATTCGAGTACCCCACCATACACGCGTCCACACATCTCGACCGAAATCATCTGTTCCAAAGAAGTGCGAACTGCTTGGCACCGCATTTTTAAGCTTTAAGTTTTGCGTCTGATAATCGTAGCTTGAAACAAATGGAACGATAATCGAAAGTACGATTAAAGTTACCAATATAATTAAGCCAGCCATAGCCAGTCTATTTTTCTTAAGTCGTCTCCATGCGTCCTGCCAATAATTAAGTGAAGGTCGTACAATTACTTCACCAGTTAGAGATTTATTTGAAACGGGAGCAAACTTGTAGTTAGTCTCTGTTGATTCATTTGGAGTTTGCATGAATTATTTCCCGCCTTTCCCAAGACGAATTCTAGGGTCTACTAAGCCATACACAACGTCTGTAATAAAGATAACGACAATCAATATTGCTGAGTAAAAGATAGTTAATCCAGAAATCATCGTATAATCATTCGAATATACAGATGACACAAAATGTTTACCCAAACCTGGTACACTAAAAATTTGTTCAACAACTAACGTACCTGTGATGACGTTTACAAATATTGGACCGATAATCGTGATGACCGGTAATATCGCATTACGAATTGTATGCTTAACTACAACTGTTATAGTTGACAAACCTTTTGATTTCGCTGTTTTAATATAATCTTGATTCAAAACGTCTAACATGGACGTACGCATTAACCGCGCCAAAATAGCAATTGTACCGAAGGACAAAGCAATAGCTGGTAATACCTTGTATTCTGGACCTTTCCATAAACCAGCAGGCAAAATTCCCCACTTCACACCTACATAATAAGAAAGCATGGGACCAAGCACGAAGGACGGAATGGACACACCTAGGATCGCAATGAACATAGCAGTGTAATCGCCAACTTTATTATGTTTCAAGGCTGCAATAATCCCTAAAGTTAAACCAACAACAATTGCAATTACAATTGAAATTAATCCAAGTTCTAAGGACGAAGGGAAAGCTTGTTTGATAATATCAGTTACTTTGTGAGCAGGGAATTGAAAGGAAGCTCCTAGATCGCCATGGATGATATTGTTCATGAATGTCAAGTATTGTTCCCACAACGGCTTATCTAGACCGTATTGCTTCATCAACATATCTCTCGTAGCTTTCGGAATCTTCTCAGCGCCTTCTCCTAGTGGATTACCTGGCAAGTTTTTCATCAGAACGAAAGTAAATGTTGCGATTAGCCATAACGTAATAAGCGCATATAGGAAACGGCGAAGAATGAACTTAATCATATTGCTCCTCCTTTATTAAAATATAAGACAAGAAACTTAGAAGAGGCCGCTCCCACGAGGTGCGAACGGCCCCTTCTGCTAAAAAACTTCTTTAAAGATTACTTAACTGTAGCCCATTTCAATTCCCACTCTTGACCAAATGATGGAAGAATCAAACCAGAAATGGATGCTTTTTTCAGATACGCACGAGTACGGAAGTACAATGGAGCTACACCTTGATCATCCATAAGGATTTTCTCAGCTTCAACCAAAGCTTTAGCACGTTTCGTAGTATCTGTTTCTGTTTGAGCGGACTTCACAAGTTTATCGTACTCTGGGTTGCTGTAGTCACCTTCATCAAACTCGCCGCCAGTTACCCACATATCCAAGAACGTCATTGGATCGTTGTAATCCGCGCCCCATAGGGAAAGAACGATATCGAAATCTTTTTTGGAGGAAAGCTCGATACGCAATGCATGAGGAACTGGGTTCGCTTCAGCTACGTAACCAAGGTTTTGTTTCCATTGTGCAAGGATGAACTCAAGTGATTTTTTCGCAGTTTCTGTATCATCCGCGTTCACTTTCATTTTTGGAAGTGCTGTTAGACCAAGCTCTTTCAAACCTTCAGCTAGCAAAGTTTTCGCTTTAGCAGCATCGAACTTCGGTTGAGTTTCGCCAGCTGTTTTACGGAATTCACCGCCAGCACCGTCAGAAGTACCACCTGGTACAAGACCAGTGGAAGCAACGGAACCGTTAGCAAGAACTGTATCTACATAAGCTTGACGATCGATTGCCATACCAAGCGCTTGACGAATTTTTTTGTTCGCAAGAGCTGGTTGTTTCTTCACTTGGTACATCAAGTAGGAGTTCGTCAACTCTGGTTTAGGCAGGTTGTCCGGTTTACCTTTGTACAAAGTAAGTTGATCACGATTGATTTCAGTCAAATCAGCCGCATCTGTTTCATATAGGTTAAGGCCTGTATTTGTGTCTTTAACGATATTGACTGTTGCTTTTGTTAACTTCACATTTGCAGCATCCCAATATTTTTCATTTTTAACAAGCTCAAGTGTTTGGCCATGATCCCATTTACTCAAAATGAATGGACCTGCACCGATTACTTTGTCAGCTTCTGCGCCATATTTGTCGCCAGCTTTCGTTACGAAATCTTCGCGTTGTGGCAAGAAAGTTCCGAATGCAAGCATTTGTGTAAAGAATGCAACCGGTTTTTCAAGTGTGATTTCTAGTTGTTTGTCGCCAAGAACTTTAACTCCTAGAGCGTCTTGCGCTTTTTTCACTTCTTCAGGAGTTTTAGCTTTAGTAACAGCTTCTCCACCTTTAATCCATGCTACTACAAAGCTATATTGCCCTTTTGTAGCTGGATCCAATGTACGTTTGAAGGAATAAGCAAAATCTTGTGCTTTAACCGGTGTACCATCTGACCAGTTCGCATTGTCACGAATGTCGATTGTGTAAGTTAGACCATCTGCAGAAATTTTAGGGAAATCTTTTGCAAGACCTGGAGTTGCTTTACCGTCTTTATCTGTACGGTATAGACCTTCGTTAAATGCGCTAATAAATGTAAAAGCAGCATTCGCTGTAGCTTTGGAGCTATCCATAACAGGAGGCTCTGCCGAGAAATTGATTTTAATTTCTTGAGGTTTGTTGGAAGCTGGTGCTGTTGTACCTTTTGTACCATCTGTTGGTGATACCGCTGGTGTTTCCTCACTTTTTCCACAACCAACTGCTACGCTACCCATAAGCGTTAATGCTACTGCTGTAGTAACCCACTTTGTCGCTTTCATATAAACTCCTCCTTTAAAATATGTATGTCTAGACATCTATGGTTAGGTGATTTGTCAGCTTTTCTAACATTAGCATTACACCTTTAACCCGGAGAACAATGAAACCGCTTCTTTAATGTTATATTATATCCCTCGAACCTCTGGTAAAAAAATTTACTAGAGTCTACGCAAGGAATTATAACATAAACGATGAGTTTGTCCACAATTAATTTACCTCTGTCTAAATAACTGGTAAAAAAATTTACTCTCACGGTTTTTAATTATACAACCAACGGTTAATAAAATCTAGACGATTTTGTTTGTTATTTTCTACAAATCTCAAATAAATATTACAAAGATCCGTTTAATTAATGCCCATAATATCCAAAATCAGGGAAACGCAAAGAGATTCATGTTGAAAAAAGGTAGTTTTTACCTATATGAACGAAAAATAACAGAATATATAATGCCGATAAGCCTACAAAGCTAAGACGCCATACCAGCCTGCCTACTTTGATTAAATTAGTTTCCCCTTTCAAATGATTTTGATAACCCCCTATAATACCAAATGCAATTAATAAGATTAGGACAATTAACCAAAAACCAAATTGGGTATGAAAAAGTTTGTTCCACATCAAGGATACGGATCCTAGCAGAAACAAAGTTGTGATATCCATAGTAAACCTCGTGGTCATCTTCTTATCCTTCAGAAATAGAAAGATTAGAAACCATACTAAAACAAACGTGATAAATGGCGCTACAGCCAACATGGCATATAAGGTAGATAATAGACTAACGAAACTATTCAACAAAAAGTTTCACCTCTTAATTTTCTATCGCTTTAATCATTCTATACACCATGCTATTTGCAGGTAGATCGAGGCCCATTTCATTGCCCATCTTCACTAAACTGCCATTTAAATAGTCAATTTCCGTATGACGCGAAGCCTCAATATCTTGCAACATAGAGGAATGATTCGTTTTTGTCGCTTCGCAAACAGCCTGAACGGTATCCCATAAGTCAACCGGAAGTTCAATTCCTTTGGCAGCAGCCAATCGAAGCACTTCTTGATAAAGATCTTGCATAATTGAAAGGGTCCATACCGAACGTAGCAATTCACCATTTTGAACACGTAGAATGGCTGTGAGTGGGTTGATGACCGCATTGATGACTAATTTAGTCCAGATTCTAACTTCCATATTTTTCGACAATTCCGCACGAAATCCTGCTAACTCCAGCAACTGCACAATGAAAATATGTTGATGATTTGTGACAGCAAGATTATTCGATTCTAACTCCCCCACATATGTGATTCCATGCCCTGTATGTTTAACGGATGTAGGCCCAATTCGCTTAGCCCCTTCTGTTGTAATGGCAAATAATAGCTTGTCCCACCCGATGGCTTGGCCTAATTTCACTTCATGACCAACACCATTCTGAAAGCATATCAAGTGGGTGTGACATGTCATATTGTTTTGTATATAAGTGATAAGTTCTGGTGATATTGCCGTCTGTTTCACCATAAGGAAGATATAATCGACTTCCCGCGCAACTGCGGCCACATTTCCACTAATCTCCTCAGAATAGCTTTGAAATACAATCGACTTCGCAAGCTTCGTCTCTAGTGACCCTGTCCCAACGAGTTGGATGCCGTGCTCCTCTAATTCTCTAGCTTGTCCTTCAGATCTTGTTACTATTGTTAATTGCGAACAATTCGGGGCAAGCTTAGCAGCAAAAAGAAGGCCAAGAGAGCCAGCACCGATGATCATGATATGCATGCAATAACCACCTTTATTCATGTATCCACTATTATACAGCAAAAAAGCCACAGACCAAGGCTCCCCTTGATTTGCAGCTTTTCATTTTAAGTCATCTAAAGATTATTCGACTCTTTCCAAATTACCATTTGCATCCATTTTGAAACGCGGCTTCTCTTCTTCCTCTTCCTCTACAAGGAAGGCCATTTTTCTGGCACGGTCCATGATTTGAATAAGCGCTTTATAATCATCATTCACGACGCGATAATCGGTTTCAACTTCATTCACTTGTTTATTCAGCTTATTATTTTCTCTGCCAAGTCTATCGAGTTCGTCCTCTTTGTCCTGCAGTTCTTTTTCCAACGTTTTAATATGACGATTCATATCCTGATAGGTACTGCGCCATTGCCGTAAGAAACGAATGACTGCATCGATAGATAGCGTTTCTTCAGTAAATACTTCATTCTTGCCAGTAGATACATCAGGACTATCCAGTAAACCAATGGAAGAAGATCCGGAAATTGAAACAGGTGCATGCTTTTTCAGCTGTGTCCGTTTCTGACGCTGTGCTTTCGCAATTTGAATGGCTGCTTCATATTTCTTCCGTACAAAGCTGTTCCAGCGAAATCCACACGCTGCCGCGGTTCGTCCAATGCGCTCCCCAACTTCTTCAAACGCAGATAATTGTGTACTTCCTTCTCGGATATGACGCAATGTCAACTCCGCTAAAATTAAGTCGTCTTCATCGCTCCAAGCATCTTGTCTAATTGCCGACATAAGGCCAAACCTCCTAACAAATTATAGGGATCTTTGGTCGGAGAGCAAAGTCTCTCCTTTTCGGGAGCTTCGATTCCTGATCAAATTCTCTCCTACCTGCGGATACATCATAAAGAAGAATCAATTAGTCAGACAGGTATCAATTGATTCGTTGCCATTATTACTATTTCTATGCCCGTACTAGAGTTCATAGAATCTATTTGATACTAAATGGTATTGCCAAATTTTTTGACCCTCATACATGGGATTCGTATAAAAAGACATACTACGTCTATATGATGAAATGTTTTCAATTTCGTCACCGTTTGACGGTTTACACCACTTGGATCAAACGGTATAATGTGTTGTAGTTATTGTGCAACGTGGTACGAGAGGGGGATGTAACGAGAATGGATCGCATGTTTCGGGTTCTAGGTTTTTGGACACTTGTTATCGCACTAATGAGCTTAGCTGGCGATATGATACCTATGTCTCTGATTTTCTTTTTTCAAACTGCCGTATTCGTCATTCTAGGCTATATGCGCTTGTCAGAACGTACTTACATATTGCTGTTCTGGGGATACATGATTATCTCCTTCAGCGGATTTACGTATTGGTCATTTTTCAAAATGTCCGTCTAACGCAGATAACGAGCAAAAAGGTGAATCGGCAATTATGCCGGTTCACCTTTTTTAATGGCAATAAACACTTTAAACAATTCACTCATTCCATCGCTTAACAATAATTGTCGGATCGAACGATTTCTTTTGGACACATCACTAAATGGATTGGGATCGAAATGATTTTGCAGTTTTTCCAAAATACCCTGCTCAACTAAGAACTGACGCTGTGTCTGAAACACATAGGGCTCAAACCCTGCGGAAACCGCAGCCTTTTGACATAAGCTAAAATTAACATGTGCCGTGATGTCCTGTTCACCTGGGTCGATAAAAGGATTATCGTGCGCTTCGTGCTTACGATAGCACATTAATGTCCCTTGATGCCGATGTGAGGCGTACAGCTCCTCCTCCACATCACCATAATCAATTGCCATAACGCACCCGCTTAGCATCCGTCCCGAAAGACGAACATACCAATCTACTGCCTCAAGATTCAATTCACTAATCTGACCATCTTGCCATTGAACTTCTAGTGCAGTTAGATAGTCTAATATGCGTCCAGACCCAAGAGGTAACCAGATCTCTTGCAAATAAGGCGCTTGCTCCTGCCAGATCACAAACGATTCACGAAATGCCCCATCTTTGTATTGTAGGCGGTGAATCGGGAAGGCATCCAGCAACTCATTGGCCAATACATACACATGATCGCTTGGAGGCTCACTTAACCAAGCTGTTTCATCCACGAAACGAATTCGATCCACATGTTCAACAAGCCTTTCTTGTTGCAATTGGCGGTGATAGGCACTCGATTCAATTAGCGTATACGTTAATCGTTCATATAGATCGGGTGCAGCAAGCCTCATTTCATCAAGCAACTGGCGTGCCATTCGCCCATTGCCTCCCCCCCATTCAACAATTTCAAGATGAGGAGGCAGATTGGATTGCGTTCGTAGATGGTTATAAATGAAAGAAGCAACCATTTCACCCATTACGGTTCCTATGGAAGAGCTGGTATAGAAATCTCCTTGTTTACCTATTTTTATTTGATCCTTTCGGTAATAACCGACTGTATCGTGGTATAAGCATATCTCCATATAGTCTCGAAAGGATATTCTTTGATCTAGTGTCGAGCAAATATGTTCCTTCAGTGCAGCGGCAACGCTAGTAGGCTCTAGTTGATTCACGATTGTAAAACCCCCAGTTCTTTACTTACAGACAAATGAGTAGGAAACCCTTATAATGATAAAGGATTATGGAAGGAGAGACAGCCCAGCATGACAAAAAAGTGGATTACCCTAACAGCGATAACGGCAATTGGCCTAGTCTCGTTGACCGCTTGCACAGACAATACGCAAGTCAAAGAAGCATTTCAACAATCTGTAAACAAACAATCGGAATTGAAATCTTATACGTTCGATGGAAGCACGACTCTCGCAATCAGTGATGGTTTAATGAAATCAGCAAATCCTCTTACCAACGGGTTGTTATCTTTGATCAGAGAGAGCACGATTACGTGGAAGGGTATTAGCCAAGCAGACCCGCTCCAATATCAGTCAGACTTACGTATAACACCTAAGGGATCTACTTCCCCCGTCGATATACCAATTCTCATTAAAGATAGCAAATTGTATTTTAATATGCCAGCCTTAAATAAGACAGCTGATGAGTTCTATGCAATAGATTTACAAAAAATGAGCAGCACAACGGCTAGTCCTTTAACGGCTGACACATTGAAAAATACACCTCAAGTTTCCACCGCTCTTACGAAATTGATTTTCGAAGGATTGGATGCGAAGTGGTTTAAGCAAGCCAAAGATCCTGTTAAGCTAACTGACGGGTCCACAGCTAAATCGATTCAAGTTGATCTGACTACCAAAAATGTAAAAGAAATAAATACGCAATTTCAAGCCAAATTACCAGAGTTCATTGGTACCTTACAAACAAATGGTTTACTAACAGCCGATAAAGCTGAAGCACTCAAGAAAAATGGGATGGTTTCTATAGCGCTGAAAGCACCAAGCAGCATGAAGATCGCGATAGATGATCAAGGCTTTATTCGTGATCAGACACTCGATATCACGTTCTCAGTAACGCTAGATGGCAAAGTCCTCGACAATCACATTACACTCCATCAAACCACTGATGCGATTAATCAAGGCACACCTCTGACAAAGGAAATTCCTGCTAAAGTGAAGAGTTTTGATGATATTCTCAAACTCTTAACACCAGCCGCCAAAAAATAGGAATAAGGTTAAATACTTACCTTTCCCCAAAGGTAAGTATTTTTTTGTGCTTCATTTAATAGAAATATGATAATCTATTCATAGGGGGAGAATACCATCAATGAATTCAAAAAAACTCACAGCCTTGCTGTTGTCCATTGTTTTGCTCATACAAATCACATTGCCTTCTGGAGGCGCTTTGGCCGAAGAAACGACATCATCTCAAGATGAAGCTAAGGAACTGCTCCAGAAAGGGCTCACCATTTTCGAAATCGATAAAGAGGTTGCTCGTCTTAACGAGCAGGATGCCAAAATTGGTGAGCAAATTAAACAGAATGAACAAGATATCGTAAAGCAAAGCGGTAATGTGGATGCAACTCGCAAGCATGCAGGCAAAGTGCTACGAGCGTATTATACAGGAGATCGAGACTCGATCTGGATGCTTCTTTTCGCGGCAAACTCCTTTACTGACGTCTTGCGCATGTTCGAATACTTACAGATGATCATCACGAATGACCATCGCTCACTAGCCCAATTCACGGATTCCTTTCAGAAGCTCACTAAGTTACAAACGGAATTAGCGAATTCTCGAACTGAGCTTCAGAATACCAAAACTAAATTCCTTGAGCAGCGCGAGCGGCTTGTCAAGCTTCAAGAAGAGCTGGACAAACAGCTGGCTGTCAGTGCACAAGCTCAGGTTATTGCAACCCAGATAAAGAGTTTAAATGATCAATGGAAGCAAGAAGGCTTGCCTTTGGCCAGAGATTATCTGGACAATTTATCTTTGGCTTTCCGCGAACTGCCACAATTTCTAATGTCAGACAGTAAATATATTAGCATTACATCCACAACACCAGTTGTCAATCTGACGGACACAGATTTCAATACGTATCTTCACTCGAAGAGCGAGCTTCTGAAGACGTTGAATTTTGAATTCAAAGATGGAGCCATGGTCGCAACTGGCAAAAAAGGCGAGTTGCAGATATCCATACAAGGGAACTTCGTCCTTCTTACGAACGCAGAGAACTTGAATGAAGTCCGCTTTGTTGTTGATAATCTTGAATTTAACAGCTTCAAGCTGCCAGACACGACCATCGCAGACTTTACGAAGGAATTTTCATTAGGTTTTGTACCGAAAAAAGTAGTAAGCTATCTCGATGTGATCAGTGTAGAAACCAAAAAAGGCGTGGCAGTTGTGAAACTCAAATTATCTCTGTAAACTAGTAGGGATAATGAACGCAAAGTGAGGACAACAACCATGGAATTCAAAATTGGTCTAATGATGGATCTGCCCGACGGAAAAATACCTGGCTTCTATGCCCAAATCGTCAAAGCGCTTGCCGGCAAAGTCGAGTTATTCGATCGCGATAAAGAAATGCTGATTGTCAGTAACGAAGAGCAACAACGTGCTGCGCTTGAAGTCATGGCCCATTTTAATATCGAGACCTCTATAATGGAGCTCCGTTTGCTAGTTGAAGAAGCAGAATTGACTGATTTGTTCAGTGACTACGGGTTCACTAGTCGTGCAGAACATAACTATTTGTACGATAAAATCGTGATCCCTTTCCGCTTCACCACCAATAGTCCCGCTGCCGAGGTTGATCAAGCAGCCCTTCAGGTTGAAGAGCATCTCATCGCGCAGTACAAAGATGGCGACCATGACGTGTACGTCGTTGATCGGCAGCTCGAAGAGCTCATGCACGGAATTGCCAAAGCTTATCGCTGCAGCATCGAAATCCTTAGGTAAATGCAGCAAAAAGCCCACATCGGCCGATGTGGGCTTTTCTCTATTTAGAGCAAATCTGCAGCCAATTGAGCCAGATGCGAGCGTTCGCCGCGTTCTAAAGTGATGTGTCCGCTTATGCCTTCCTGTTTAAAGCGCTCTACCACATACGTAAGCCCATTGCTTGATGCATCTAGGTATGGATGGTCAATTTGATCCGGATCACCGAGAAGAACGATTTTACTGCCCTCTCCAACACGCGATACGATCGTTTTCACTTCGTGTTTCGAGAGGTTCTGTGCTTCATCGATAATAATAAATTGCCCAGGTATGGAACGTCCGCGAATATACGTTAACGCCTCTACTTGAATACTACCTAGACCGGCAAGTATTTTTTCAATATCACCCGGTTTTTTGGTATCGAATAAGTATTCCAAATTATCATAGATCGGCTGCATCCAAGGGCGCAGCTTTTCATCTTTTTCACCAGGCAGGTAACCGATATCCTTGCCCATCGGAACGACCGGACGAGCAATTAACAATTTTTTATATTTACGATCATCCTCAATTTTCATGAGCCCCGCAGCTAACGTAAGCAGCGTTTTACCTGTACCCGCTTTCCCAGTTAGGGTGACGAGCGGGATATCGTCATTGAGCAGAAGCTCAAGAGCCATTCGCTGCTGCGCATTGCGCGCGGCAATTCCCCAGATGGGATCATTACTCATGTAAAGCGGCTCAAGCTTTTTGGCATCTGGTGTAACTTTGAGCAGTGCGGACTTGGAAGAGCCCAGCTCATCGCGCAGGATTACGAATTCGTGCGGGTGCAGCATATAGCTCAAATTAAGTGATGTCACGGTCAAGAAGCGATACGAATAGAACTCATCAATGATCGAAGGATGAACAAAGAGCGTGATATAACCAGTATACATATCGGTTTGAGCCACAATCCGATCTGTTAAGTAATCCTGTGCCGGAATACCCAGTACATCCGCCTTAATTCGAACCAACGTATCTTTACTGACAATAACGACAGGTCTAGCTACATCATTTTCTTGTTCTTCCAAATGGTAATTAAGAGCAACTGCTAGAATGCGATTGTCGTTCGTTAATTCAGCAAACGTATCTTGTAGTTTCGCAAAGCTGCGATGGTTAAGCTCCACTTTAATGCTGCCGCCATGTCCAAGTGTAATACCGTCGGATAGATTGCCTTTGGCCCTTAATCCATCTAGTAATCTCGAGACATGTCTAGCATTGCGACCGATTTCATCCGCATTTCGTTTCTTAGAATCGATTTCTTCCAACACCACGGCGGGTATGACCACTTCATTATCTTCAAATGCGAATAAAGCATTGGGATCCTGAAGCAGTACATTGGTATCTAACACGTAAATTTTTTTCATTGGTGTGTCCCCTCCCAGATTTGGCGTTAGATCATTGGTTATATTCATACATACAACCTAACCGTACAGGACAAACTAAACGCGAGATTCAAGGAAAGAAGGGAACGATTCTGGTGAGACTAATATACGTATGCGGACTGATACTGATCCTCGCGGTAGGCTGCAGTCAAGAGCCGAAAAGTGGTGCCCCCTCTCAAGATACGAATCAAAAGCAAGTAAAAGTTCAACAAATTGCTCCGCAAAAGCTAGAAATTAAAGATTCTAAGGCAGTTGCAGCGCATTTGGAAAACCTAGCAATGGGAATCCCGCAGGTCGAAAGCGCACATTGCGTCGTCTTCGGCAATACAGCTGTCGTCGGCATTAACATTAAGAAGGAACTTGATCGAGCCAAAGTCGGAACCATTAAATATTCGGTGGCCGAGGCACTCAAGAAGGATCCTTATGGTGTCAATGCAATCGTGACGGCTGATATGGATTTAGATCAACGCTTACGCAACATCCGGGATAACATTCAAGCAGGAAGACCTATACAAGGCTTCGCAGAACAAATGGCTGATATCGTTGGTCGTGTGATGCCACAACTGCCACGAGATATCCGCAATGATCCAGACATCGATAACGCAGGTTCCAATGGGAATAGCCCCCAGGTTCCAGCCCGATAAATCGCTGAAGATGACAAAAAGCCTGCCTGCATACGCAGATCTAGGCTTTTTTTATCGCATCAAAAACTTGGCCGAGTGAAAAAAGGGCATCTCGGCTCTCACAAGCTTTCGCATATTCAGCTTTATACATCATGTGGGCGCTATCTATCCATTGCATCGGTGCAGCTGTTAGAAGTTCAGCCATATCGTTTGCGCCTCCTACTAGGTGGTTGAAAACGCTCCTTACACTTACAGTATAGCATAGCGAGTGCCAAGCGTTCCACCATTATGTATCTATTTTCAAATCAACAGGCACTCCTTATTGCCCAGATATATTTAAGTGTACGTTGATTTGTTAAAGTTATGTCCTTAATTCACAGCGTTAAACCGCTATTGATTATTGTAGATGGGATTCGAGTTGATATCATCCAACAGCTTTTCCGCACTCTCGCGGTCGAAACAATGTTTATGATATTCCCCTTCATGGTCATAGCCAATCCATATTTTCATTGGATCTTCAATAGGCAGCACTTCAAGATTACTAACCCCGTGATCTTCGACTAAAATAAGCGCAAAAAAATCCAACGTATCTTTCGCCGCTTCATCCTCAGGACGAGCCTGGGACACAATATGCATCTGCAGCCAATTGAAAAAAGCATCCCCTAGCTTCATCTCAGCGTCCATCCTCTCTTAGTAACACAATATCATAACCGGCATCTAACCAATCCAACCATTGTTTGATCCACACGGCATGCATGCCATTACTAGCTTCCCTGTGTTCATCCATTGCCATTAGCAGTGCCTTCGACTCCCGCCTAGTCAACAAACGGTCCAAAAAGGCTTCTGCGCAGTGCGAAAGATGAAATGGCTCACCATCAAATACAAGGTTTCCTTCATTCGTTAAATCTAATTCTACGAGGTCTGATCCACATATCTCTTCATCATCACTCAGCAAGAGGCTCACTTTAAACATCTGGAGCAATCGAGGATGATGTTGGCCTGCAAGCTGGCGGAACGATTCGAATTCTGCGTCTGGCATGCAACTCATGCGCTCTGCCCCCAATACGAGCGGTGAATAACTTAGAATAGGTGTTAACCAATATCGCGTCATCAGGCATGAGCTCCTTACTCGTTAAATTAAGTCGGCCTTTTGCCAGTTCTTTTTTCAATGAAATAACGAATTCTCACCATGAACATTAGAGAGATCGCTACGGCCAAACAAAGTACAATAGGCAAGCCTACGATTTGGAAGACGAGGAGCATCACGGAACCGATTGCTAGCAGCACATAGATTAGAGCCGTTTTGAGTACAGGCAGTTTGCGTGTACGAAACACTTTATTGTACACATAGGACATGAAAACAAAGATTAATAGATACGTGATCAAGAGGTGATTGGCAAACCATTCATTCAGGGCAGTCAACGAACATACACTCCATTTCATTAATAAGTAATAAGTTAGCTCATCGCTTAGTCATTCTTCATTATCCCTTAAAACGACAAAGAAATAAAGGGAAATGCGGCTGAATAGCCGACATTTCCCTTTATTCGAACACTTTGTGAATTAAACGTTAGCTTCCGCAGTTTTGCGGTGCTTCTCAGCACGCTCGCGCTCGCTCTTGTTCAAAATCTTTTTACGGATACGAACCGATTTAGGAGTGATTTCGCAATACTCATCATCGTTCAAATACTCAAGCGCTTGTTCCAAAGAGTACGAACGAGGTGTTTTCATTTTTACTGTTTCTTCTTTGTTCGCGGAACGAATGTTGTTTACCGCTTTTTCTTTACAAATGTTAACGATGATATCGTTGTCGCGTGTATGTTCACCAACAACCATGCCTTCGTAAACTTCTGTTTGCGGATGTACGAACAAGATACCGCGATCTTCTACGGAAAGAATTCCGTAAAGTGTGGAAACACCGGATTCGCTGGATACAAGTACGCCTTCATGACGTCCGCCAACGCCAGCTCCTTGGTAAGGGCCGTAGCTGTCAAACGCATGGTTCATAATTCCGTAACCACGAGTCAATGTCAAGAAGTTCGTTCTGTAACCGATCAAACCTCGTGCTGGGATCTTGAACTCTAGACGAACGTTACCGCTGCCGTTGTTGATCATGTTGACCATTTCGGCTTTTCGTGAACCTAAGCTCTCCATAACGGAACCCATACTGTCTTCTGGAACGTCGATGATTAAATGCTCAATCGGTTCCATTTTTTGTCCGTCGATTTGACGAATGATAACTTCTGGTTTGGAAACTTGCAATTCAAAGCCTTCACGGCGCATGTTCTCGATCAAAATACCTAAGTGAAGCTCACCGCGGCCTGATACAACGAATGCATCCGGGCTGTCTGTATCTTCAACGCGCAAGGAAACGTCTGTTTCAAGCTCTTTATATAGACGTTCACGGATTTTACGGGAAGTAACCCATTTACCTTCACGCCCCGCGAATGGCGAGTTGTTTACGATAAATGTCATTTGAAGCGTTGGCTCATCGATTTTCAAGACTGGCAATGCTTCTGGGTTCGCAGGATCTGCTACCGTTTCACCAATGTTAATATCTTTGATACCTGCAATGGCAATGATATCCCCTGCAGCTGCTTCTTCAATCTCGATACGCTTCAAACCACTGAATCCGAAAAGCTTCTCGATTCTAGCTTGTTTTTGTCCGCCTTCACGAGTCATAACCGTAACTGTCTGACCTTGACGGATTTTACCGCGGTTCACACGGCCTACACCGATACGACCCAAGTACTCATTGTAATCCATCAATGTAACAAGGAATTGTAGTGGTTGTTCAACATCTTCTGTAGGAGCTGGAATGTGCTGAACAACTGTTTCATAAATAGCTTCCATGTTATCATCTTGTTTCTCTGGATCAAGACTTGAAGTCCCTTGCAATGCGGAAGCATATACAACGTGGAAATCTAGTTGCTCGTCAGTAGCACCAAGTTCGATGAACAAGTCAAGAACTTCGTCAACAACTTCTTGTGGACGAGCGTTCGGACGGTCAATTTTGTTTACAACAACAACTGGAGAAAGGTTGCTCTCAAGTGCTTTACGTAGAACGAATTTCGTTTGTGGCATTGTACCTTCGAAAGCATCTACTACCAACAATACACCGTCTACCATCTTCATAATCCGTTCAACTTCGCCGCCGAAGTCAGCATGTCCTGGTGTATCTACAATGTTAATCAAGTAATCTTTATAGTTAATCGCCGTATTTTTGGCAAGGATGGTAATACCGCGCTCTCTCTCTAGATCATTGGAGTCCATCGCTCTTTCTTGAATAGCTTCGTTATCGCGGAATGTTCCGGATTGTTGAAGCAATTTATCTACGAGTGTTGTTTTACCGTGGTCAACGTGTGCGATAATGGCAATGTTGCGAATCTTGTCTCTTGCATGCATGAATGTCAAACCCTCTCTACCCTATAATTTTCGTCTCTGTTCATAAAACAAGCGTCGGACATAAGCGCCGACGCTTGACATTTACCCTTAGTATACGCAGTTTCTCGACATTATGCAAGACAAAAGGCACACTTAACAAAACTTTTAACTGGAAAGAAGCAAGTTCACCATAATCTTCGCTTTCGGAAAATCATGGAAAGTCCAACAACCACAAGGATCAAAGCGATTACATAAATCCCTAGTTTGACTAGTAAAGTCAAAGCAAAAAGCGCTGCCGAAACGATTCCTAACACCATAGCTGCGATCCAAATACCGCGATCACTCCCCCGATCAAACAAGTGGAGTTCATATAAACCAATTGCAGGACCTAATATGAAACCTGGCCAAATATAGGCCATAGAGCCCCAACCAAATAAATTGCAAAAGAAAAACATAAGGGCATATACGGTTAAAATGCCGCCAGGAACGAGAACGCCCGCTGGTAATCGACGGTTGAAATACAACAAATGAAAGAGTAGTCCAGGCACGAGTAATACAAGCGGCCAAAAAAAGGATATCAACAACTGGAAGACTCCCAATTTGCCTAGCAACAACAAGACAGCCAAGCCAATAAATACAATACCAATGGAGTAGCTATTTCTAGCGATACGAATCCCTCCTCAAATGGGCATAGGTTGAATAGGGTAATCAGCTCATTAATCGACACCCTTCAACAAATATTTTAGCTCACATGGCATGAAATTGCTAGGTGTTTATAATGGACACAACTTTGCGTTTGATTCCAATTGACTGGGTATACTAAAGCTCGCAAAGAACCCATTTGCCCTGGCGAATGGTCGTCTGAAGTTCAACTGGGGAGGTATCATGGAACGAACTCTTAGAAGTAACAAGTCACAACGGAAACCACTTTGGACCAAAGCCTTTCTAATCACATCACTCGCAAATTTATTGCTTTTTTTTAGTTTTCAAATGCTGATCCCTACGATACCTACTCATCTTTCACAATTAGGTGGAGACAATATCCAGATCGGCCTTGTCATTGGGATCTTCACCATTTCCTCGCTCCTGACAAGGCCATTCGCAGGCAGAGCATTAGATCTTTTAGGAAGAAAACATGTGCTTCTAGTTGGTTTAGCGATTTGCGCATTTACGATTGCAGGTTATTCGTATATCGCAGCAGTTACACTAATTCTAGCAGCACGCTTTGTTCATGGTATCGGCTGGGGGTTGTCGACGACATCGCTCGGAACCGTAATAGCAGACATCATCCCTCCTGAACGCCGCGGTGAGGGGATGGGTTATTACGGGTTATCCAACACTTTGGCCATGGCCCTCGGACCGTTAACGGGCCTGTGGGTGATGCATTCCATTGGGTTTTCTTATGTGCTTTTAATCTCAACCATTCTTGCGCTATTATCTTTGTTTAGCTCGCTTTTCATTACATATCCGAAGCCCCTTCTACCCGTGAAACCACGTCAGCGACCTCGCTTTGTCGATCGCCTATGGGAACAGAGCGCGCTCCTCCCCTCTGCCCTGCTACTCTGCAGCGCAATCTGTTATGGAGGAATTGTGACTTTCATTACCTTATTCGGTTTAGAAGCAGGTATTCCAAACGTTGGTTTGTTCTTCTTATGTAATGCTAGTATGGTTCTGCTCGTACGTCCCCTCACAGGGGTTCTCTTTGATCGTAAAGGGCCTGAGTGGGTTCTGCTTCCTGGCGCGGCATTCACGATTACTGGCCTATTATTGCTTTCGTATGCACACTCCAATACTAGCCTTGCGATTGCGGCCTTATGCTATGGCGTTGGGTTTGGCTCCATACAACCTGCTCTGCAGGCGTGGACAATCCAGCGTTCTTCCCCTGACCGTCGAGGTGCCGCTAATGGAACCTTCTTCTCAGCCAACGATCTAGGCATTGGACTAGGCGCCATGGCGCTAGGGGCTCTGGCTAACTGGAGTGGCAGTTATGCCATGATGTATCGGTATTCCACAGGATTAATTATCCTTTTCCTCTTGATCTATGGCTGGTCCTTCTGGGCTTTCACTTGGCATAAAAAAACAGCACACTGACCCATGGTCAGCGTGCTTTGTACTCATTCATTCCGTGTCTTGAATTGAAGTGTTCGTACCCCTTTGGCGATTCCACCCGCCGCAATAACGACTATGGTCGCCATAATGGGGATCCAAACATGTAAAAACTCATAATCATGCAGCAGCCAATCAATCATTTTCTCATCCTTCACAAACATTTCCCCTGCTGTATAACCAAGAATCCCCGCTCCGATAAATACCAGAATCGGGTATTTCTGCAATAAATTCATCACTAGTGTACTCCCCCAAATAATGATCGGAATACTGAGTCCAATACCTAAAATAATGACTGTATTATTGCCATTTCCTTTGGCTGCAATCGCTAATACATTGTCCAAACTCATGACGAAATCTGCAACAATAATGGTCCAAATCGCTTTGCCAAGCGTTGAAGCTTCCTTGACATTCGAATGCCCCTCTTCGTCAGTAAGTAGCTTTATCGCTATCCATAAGAGCAAGATAGAACCGCCCGCTTGAATAAAAGGAATAGAAAGCAGACTTACGGCAACAAGTGTCAATATTAAGCGCAAAGCAATAGCGCCGAACGCCCCCCACCAAATCGCAAGCTTGCGCTGCTCGAGCGGTAGATTCTTGCTGGCTAATGCGATGACAACAGCATTATCGCCGCTCAGAACGATATTGATTAACATAATCTGTAGAAATAATAATAGCGCATCAATCATTGCTTCACGACCTCCTGGCGAACATGGAGAGCAAGTGATGGGAAAGGTTGCGATCACAGCAGCATCGAGGAGTTAGAATAAATGGGCGTTAGTTTCCTGTTTCAATTGTCCATGTACGATTTCAATAGTTTCTGTTTCTAAAACCGCTTTGTCAATTAACTCATTTAGAAAACCCATGCTAGCTTCCAGTTTCTCCACCAAGGTTAAATTAGGATTCGTACTAGGCGATGGCGGAAGAAATAAGGAGCAGCAATCTTCATAGGGTAAAATCGAAATAGAAAAAGTCCCAATCGATTCAGCAAGACCAATAATCTCTTGCTTGTCCATCATCATCAACGGTTGTAGGAGCGGTAAAGTGACCACACGACCAATGGCATTTAAACTTGGCAAGGTTTGACTGGCAACTTGCCCCAAGCTCTCACCAGTAACTATAGCTCCGAGCCCTTCACGCTCAGCAATCCGTTCGGCAATTCGGTACATAGCCCTTCTAATAAGCGTGACTAGCAGATTATCCTGATACACACGATGAATGGAGGTCTGAACCTCCGTAAAAGACACCATGTGAAGCTTGAGGGAATCCGTGTAGCCTGCCAACTGATTCGCAAGCTGAATGACCTTATCCTTCGCCCGCTCGCTTGTATAGGGGTAACTATGAAAATGAATGGCCTCCATCGTCAATCCTTTGCGCATGGCTAACCATCCTGCAACAGGACTATCAATACCTCCAGACAGCATGAGAAGCGCTTTGCCACTTGTACCTGACGGGAATCCCCCAGCCCCTTCAATGACTTCAACGTATAAAAGCACCTTATCCTCTCGGATTTCTACTCGCAATTCGACCTCAGGCTTTCGAACATCTACCTGTAACCCCGGAATCGCTTGAAGCACATAGCCGCCAACTAAGTAATTCATCTGCTGAGAGTCATGTGGAAATGATTTATTGACTCTGCGAACTGTCACTTTAAATGTCGCCGGTTGCTTAGGTAATGCCTGCATTAACCGCAGCGCTGTCTCCTGAATTGACGCTAGTTCCAATGGCGCATGATAAGCTGGACTGAAGGATGCAAGTCCAAAAACACGCTGTAAGGAAGCAGAAGCCTGTTCATAAGCGGCACCCCCTAGCTCCACATATACGCGTCCAAACTCAGGAATATACCTAACATCAGGAAAAGAACTTAAAACTTTACGTATTTGAATCATAACGCTCTGTTCAAAACGTCTGCGATTTTTACCTTTTAACATCATTTCGCCAAAACGTAATATTAAACAATCCGGTTTCAATTTCGCTTCCCCCTATGAATGACGGATGGATTTCTCATGGGAGCAAGCTCCTTGACCACCTCTTGTAATGAGCGCAGGAATAGCGCTATATCTTGCTCTTGATGTTCATCAGAAAAACTTATTCTTAAGCCGCTAGCAGCCACATCTCGCGGATAACCCAATGCCAGCATAACCTCACTAGGCTCCGACTCCCCAGAAGTACAAGCTGATCTCGTAGAGATGTAGATCCCCTTCTGCTCAAGGGCATGCACGACGACCTCTGCTTTCATTCCTGCAAAAGTAAAATGGACAATATGGGGAGTCATCTCCTGCTCTAGCTCAGAGCCAGAAATCGAAAGCTCAGGTATTTCACCGATGCCGGACAACAATTGCTGCCTAAGCGCCTGCTTGTGAGCAATCTTCGCTGCAAGATTGTCCATACTGATTCGAAGTGCTTTAGCCATGCCCACGATCAAAGGGACGTTCTCCGTACCTGAACGAACACCAAATTCTTGTCCCCCTCCTGCAAGCAGTGGTTTGATCTGTACGCCTTCTCTCCGATACAAGAACCCTGTACCCTTTGGCCCTCGGAATTTATGCGCAGAAGCGCTGCAGAGATCTATTCCCCATGCCCTCGGCTCTAGAAGAAGCTTAGCAATCCCTTGCACGGCGTCCACATGAAATATGATTTTCGGAAATCCCGCGAGGTATTGACCGATTTCTCGAATCGGTTGAATCGTACCAATCTCGTTATTCACATACATGATACTAACAAGGATCGTATCCTCACAAATCGCTGCTTGAAGATCCTCTAACTGCACGCTGCCAGTCTTTGAGACAGGCAAATAAGTAACACGAAAGCCCTCCTGCTCAAGTCCAGCAAATACTTCCTTAACGGATGGATGCTCAATTTGCGTAGTAATCAGATGCTTGCCTCGTTGCTGGTAGTTGTAGGCTACGCCTTTGATCGCTAAGTTATTACTCTCAGTCCCGCCAGAAGTACAAATGATTTCGTTCGGCGATACCTTAAGCGATGAAGCTATGACTCCCTTCGCACTCTGCAGAAGCTTTTCGGCTTCTACACCAAGCCGATGAATGGAGGATGGATTTCCATAATGAGATTTCATTACTTCTGCGATCGTTTCTATGACTTCTTCATAAAGCGGCGACGTTGCCGCGTAATCCATATAAAGCATGGTTTGCAGATTCCCCTTCATACCGCTAAACTAAATGTTTCATGTTTCATGGGATGCTTTTCCTATTAAAACGTATATCCGATGAGAACTCAAGTAAGTAGGCAACAATGCGAAAAGCCGATCTCCGCATAACACATGCGAAAACCAGCCCATTGGAACCGTATTTATTGAGCAAAATTAGTACGATGATCGAGTACTTTCGACACATACGCTTGTGTCTCTTTTGGCAAGAACTGAAGCTTAGTGGCCAAATCCTCATCTGTCTTTATCCCTAAGCGATCGACACGACCAGGCCCAGCATTGTAAGCAGCAAGTGCAACGCCTTCGTTCCCATTATATTTCTTAAGCAATCCACTAAGGAAATGTGTACCTGCATCGATGTTCTGCTTTGGATCAAATGGATTTGTGACCCCATAACCGCTGCTCGTCCCGTCCATAAGCTGCATTAATCCTTTGGCACCTGCGGAGGAAACCGCCTGATGATTGAAAGCAGATTCTTGCTGAATGACCGCTTTAACCAAAGAGGTATCTACGCCATATTTTAAACTAGCTTGCCCAATGAGCCCTTCAAACTGTGAAGCAGATGTTGACTGTGAGAGGGACTGCAGAGGTGTATATGATTTATTCAAAGCGCCTAACGCGCTTGGCAGGTTGCTTAGCGATTGATTAAGATCAGATGCATCTAGCGGATCAGTCCCCGTACCCACACCTTGACCCATCAATGTGTTCAAAAGCTCACTAAAATCACTGGTTTCGTCTGAGCTTGAAGTTGAGGGGTTATCAGCGAAAAGACTTAATTTACTCATCGTCTGAAGCTGAAGCAGCTCCTTCAACACTCTAGGGTCAATTCCTTGCGTATTCGTGATGCTGTTCATTCTCAGACCTCACTTTTTCATTTTCGATGTATTCATTGTACACGTTTTGAGCCCTGACGACTATACTTTTATTCGCATGCAAAAAAAAGGACAGTCTATTGACTGCCCCCTCTTGCCTTTCAAGAAATATTCTGTTGCAGCATTTCATTCTCATTCAATGATCTTCTCACTGTGACACGTGATATGCGCAAATGATCGGTTTCTTCAACGATAAACATAAACTCGTCGTTATAGCTTACCTGTTGATTACGACTAGGAGGAATTTCCGTTTGAGAATAAATCCAACCACCGATCGTATCATAGTCATCCGACTCGATTTCAAGTCCGAAGTAATCATTGACTTCATCAATCAACAACAGTCCATCTATTGAGAAAGTATTCTCATCTTTCATTTCAATCGTTGGGCGCTCCTCGTCAAACTCATCCTGGATTTCACCAACAATTTCTTCCATAATGTCTTCCAGCGTCACTAAACCTGATGTACCGCCGTATTCATCAATGAGCAAAGCCATTTGGCTCTTGCGTTTCTGCATCATTTTCAGCAAATCACTGATATGAATGGAATCCGGTACTGTGGTAATCGGTCTAATGATTTTCTTAATGCCTTTTAGGTTGGCATCTGGTTTTAGCAAATCCTTAATGTGAACAAAACCGATGATGTTATCCTTATCTGGATCACACACAGGGTAACGTGTTCGCATTTCTTTGATCGCGATAGCAAGGTTCTCCGCATAAGAAAGTCCTGCATATAAGCATTCCATCTCAGTACGAGGAATCATAATCTCGCGTGCTGTCGTCTCAGCAAATCCGAATATATTATCAACAAGCGTGAGCTCTGTGTTATCTATTAGTCCGTTTTTGTGGCTTTCCTGCATCAGGACTCGAATTTCGTCCTCCGTATGCGCAGATTCATGTTCCGTTGTAGGCTCAATCCCAGCACGGCGCAACATCCAATTCGAAATGCCATTCAATGTCCAAATGAACGGGTACATCATTTTATAGAATAATACCATGGGTCCTGCAGAGAGCAACGTAATTTGTTCCGCTTTACGAATCGCATACGTTTTGGGAAACTGTTCACCTAATGTGATATGAAGAGTTGTCATTAAGGAAAAAGCAATAATAAATGTAATCGTGTGAAAAACTGAGTCTGGTAATCCCAGCGGAGCAAATAAAGGCTCTAAAATTTTGGCAAATGTCGGTTCACCTACGTAACCAAGTCCTAACGAGGTAAGTGTAATTCCTAATTGACACGCACCAAGGTAAGCATCAAGATTATTCATAATACCTTGTGCAAACTTCGCATTACGCCGGCCTTCACCGACAAGCGATTCAATCCGACTTCCACGCACTTTCACCATTGCAAATTCTGCTGCGACAAAAAAACCGTTTAACAACACTAGTCCAAACATTAACAGAAAACTGATTAACGTTTCGGGCAAAGGATCTTCCAATACCTTACCTATCCCCTAACAAGTGCAAAAGCTGCACCCAGGAGAGTAGGTACACCTCCCTTAATTTTCGATTTTAATTTTATTAAATATCACTACTCATTATATAATAATACTGTAATCATTCAAAGGTGCGAATATGACACTTGAAGCCAAATAGTACGAGCAAATGGGCGTAAACACATTAAAATGAGCCCTTCTTGCGCTTTTACACAGGAATAGTGGCATTCTTAAGCTCTTTTTCACCTTTTTTTCATAAAAAAATAAAAAACAAGCCGATTTCTCAGCTTGCTTTGCTTGCTAGGAATAATATGGAATCAATAAAAAATAGGCGGCAACGGCAATAAAACCAAGAGCAACGGACCAAGAACCCAAGCTCTTATTCCCCATTACAAAAGCAATAACACCGAGAATAATACCTGAAATCCCAAGCAGTACTGGCCATACAAATAGAGAAGCCAGAGCAACAAAGAGTGCCACATACCCCACTGCTTTATTGCGTGTTACAGCTTCTACGAGCTCAGCGACTTCCTCATCAGAAACTGTCGAGGTCGAACTGGACTTATAATCTCGGCTTATTCTGGCCTGAGGTACAGCAATCTCAGCTGCGTATTCTTCTTGGGCATGGAGTCCGCTTTCGAGATGAAGCTGACTCTTCTGGAATCGCTCCTTGGTGGCATTGTCTAAAGAACTGTCCTCTTTATTCATGCTACCTCCGCGTTACACATACCTAATGTTTAGTTGCAGGCTTAAACGTGTGGCAACACGTATTAGCTGCTTTAGTTGCAGTATCATGATGAGTAGTATCAAACGATTCCTCTGAAGCAAATTCTTCATTGTAGCTAGCATGAGCATGTTGATCAATTTCAATCATAATCGTGTCCGCATGACAGTTGTTTCCTTGTGTCCAATATTCACAATTCGCTACTGCGCATTTGACTGCTGGCATCATTATCACCCCCTTAACAATTTGCCCGCCTCAGGAGTGAACTATGCTTAGTTAAGTCTGTCAGATAAGACCAAGAACATGGCATGTGACCACAACAGCGGAACTGCAGGATAACCATGCTTCTCAATCCATTCCTTATACACCGCCGCTTCGCGAAGATGATCATCTACTTGCTCTGGTAAACGTCCGAGCTCATCAGCCTTACTTGCTATCCATGCCAAACAGCGCTGAGCTTCATCTTTATTTCCAAGTTCAAGCTGGATCCAACCATACCAAGCGGTCAGTAGCAGCCACTCACCGCCACCGTAATATCGATCCTCGATGTAGCGCTGAATCCCGTTATGTTTGAGATCTGCTTCAATCGCTAGCACCGTTCGAAGCATAATTGGGTCAGTGGGCTCACATACCCCAAATGGTAAGGCGAGCCACATTAGGCTTGCATCCACACCAAATAGAGCAGGCTGCCAAACTTCGTTCACACAATGAATTGACTTCACGAATCGTCCGTCATGAACAGCATGGGTATGTATGAAATGTCGTATGAGATCAGCTTTCTCGATCAAGTCCTGACGCCCTTCTAGCTCGCCTAACGCCTTCAGTCCTCCATATAAACAAGCCAAAGTTGCGGGATGGACATAATCGGGATATTCCTCCCAGCAATCAAAATTCGGATAGTGCCAGAATGTCATTATATAGTCAACTGTTATTTCAATGCTTTCCCTGAACTCTTCCAGAAGTGTCGTATGACCAGTCATGCGAATATGTTCAACAAGCCCCCAGATCCATGCGCCGTAACCATCCAACTGGAAGTGACCCCATTCAGAATGATCATCCCGCCCATCCAAGTGATACCTTGTCCCCAAAAACTCGGAACGATCAATCCATTCCTTATTCTCGTGTTTTCGCAATAACTCCGTTAGCCGCGGACGTTTGTCTTTCAGAACTCGATGTACCCAACGATAGAATTGCTCCGCACTTTTCGTTTCTCCTACACGATCCATCGCATTTGCTATAAAAGTACCATCACGAAGCCAACTATAGGAATACGTTGAAAAAAGAGGAGAAGCCACGTAACCTCCGCTAGGATGTTGATTCAGCTTAATGATGTCCTTGCTAACGCTGACTAAGTGTTCTAGCTTCATACGATTTCCTCCCTTTTATATGAAAAGGGATGCGTTGTGGCCGCATCCCTTTGTAGGTATCTTTGTGATTGATTAAACTTTTTCGCCTTGCATACGGCGTTGTGTAATGTAATCTGTTTCATAGTAAGCAAGATCTTCACGAAGCTCTTCGAACACCTTGGACAATTCGATCGTTAAATCACGTACTTCACGTGATGGTTTCTTGCGGAAACGAATCGCATCTTGTCCTGTGTAAGCGTAACGACCATCTTCGGAGTAGCACTCATTCTTAGGATAGAAAAAGGTATTAACACATGTATGGTATACCTCATAGAGCACTTTTTCCGAAAAATCAACATTAAAAGTAGGACGTCTTAAACTAACGCCCAATTTCTCATATGCCACTTCACAAAAAACTAGAAGATGACGAGTATCCTGTAAATACCCGCGGTAAAATTCATCCATTGCTGGATCATTTTCCACATTTAACAATGAGAGCGAATGTTGATTAAGAAACAGTTCCATTTTGGCCGTCGTTTCTTTGAGTTTCGTACGCGTGGAATCACAAACATTTTTCACATTAAAAACAGCCATGTTAGAAGACCTCCTATAATTGCGCTACTTCTATCCTACCATAATTTATCCCGAAGTGGTATATGTAAAACACCAGTTACCATGCATAAAAGATACCCGCTCGCCTAACCCTACTCTTAGATAATATGTTTTTCATTAACGAGTTGACCTTTTTCTACAAACAAAAAGGAGGGCATGATCATGTGGCGTTATCTCTCCACCATTGCGGTTGTTCTGGGATTAGGAGTTGTCCTCTTCCCTCACCAGCCTCAACATCGTACTAAACCTGGTCCTGAGGTCTACAGTGCGAAGTATGAAACAACGTCCAAGCTTGCGCTATTAGAACAAGATGTAAAACTTACAGATGAACTTTGCAGAAGTCAATGCGCTATCGATTATAAGACAATGCTCAGTCAAATCGAAAGCGGTGAACCTGTAACCAATGTGTTAAAAAACATGCGAAATCACCATGAGAAAATGGATGTGCTTGTGTGGTCAAAGCGCGGCCAAAATTGGGAGCAAGGCATCAAATCTGGCGAACTCCCTCCAACTTATACAGACCAGGCCGCTACCTATTTGAGAGAAGCGAAAGCTGCCGTTGATAAGGGCGAGATTTATCAATCACCTAAATTCGGTGCTGGACATCACGTTTACTTCGTACAAGGTACTCCTTCAACCAATGGTCAGGATTCACTTATCGGGGTCATACATCAAGATGTACTCGCACAAGTCACCGATCATCAGATGAAAAATTTAAGACTTGAACCTTATCCCAACGAGAACCGTTGGAAAGTAAAAGCCGTTGAAACGAATACACTAAAAGAGAAGATTGTCGATCATCCCGAAGATAATCAAGGGACTAGTCACTATCAACAGAATGAAGTCGTCGTCCGTTTCAAAAAAGATCCTACAGAAGATGAGCTCAATCAAATCAAGAAGGAAATCCATGCAACATCTGCGCAAAAATTAGGCTATACCTACGTTTTCCGCACGAATGATAGAGACGCCAAATCATTGATCGCTTATTTCGGTAAATGGAATGTTGTGTATGTTGAACCACACTTTCTTTATATGACCAATGATTACTATGATGATCAAGAACGTAAAGATTCAAACCCATCCAGCACCAATTCAGATAGCAATCAAACACCAGTCTCTACAAACTTCATACCCAATGATAATTTATATCAAAAATATCAATGGAATCTGCCGCTGATCGAAACAGTACAAGGCTGGCAGCTAAACCGCGGCGCTGACAATGTCATTGTAGCTGTTGTTGATACGGGTGTAGATCTGGCACATCCAGACCTCCAAGGACAATTATTGCCTGGTTACAATGTCATCAGTGGCAATGATAATCCACAAGACGATGTTGGACATGGTACACATGTCACAGGCGTTATTTCAGCTCTTGTCAACAATCAATTAGGCGTTGCGGGGATGACTTGGTTTAATAAAGTGTTACCCGTTAAAGTACTGGATCAGACAGGTGCAGGCAGCACATATTCGGTAGCTCAAGGGATCATTTGGGCAACGGATCACGGTGCAAAAGTCATGAATCTCAGTCTAGGCAATTACGCAGATTCAGGATTTCTCCATGATGCTATTCAATATGCCTATGATAAGGATGTTGCACTCATCGCAGCTAGCGGAAATGACAATACCGAACAACCTGGATATCCAGCTGCTTACCCTGAGGTATTTGCAGTTGCCGCTATAGATTCACAGAATGAGAAAGCACCCTTCTCCAATTATGGCGACTATATTGATGTGACTGCGCCTGGTGTCACCATCGCCAGTACGTATCCGAACAATCAATATGCTGCCTTATCAGGTACATCCATGGCTAGTCCCCATGTAACAGCACTCGCAGCTTTAATTCGATCTGCTAATCCTAGTCTAAAAAATACGGACGTTTATGAAATTATGAGGCAGTCCGCTCAAGATCTAGGCGACAAAGGTCATGACAAATACTTTGGTTATGGCGTCATTGATGTCGTCAAAGCACTTGAAATGGCGAAGCAGAATACATCCCCTTTGTCCTACTGGCCACAGGAATTAGCGCGCCAATTACATCTTGTACCGAAGAAGTATGCGGGCAGCTTGGGGCTTGAGAAATAGAACACTCACCACCTTCCATGCACAGTTAAAAACCTTCAAACCCTAGCGGGATTGAAGGTTTTTATTCATTTTAAAATTAAAATACCCGCAAAGCCGAAGCCTTGCGGGTAACCGACTGAGTGGAAAGTTTGCCGTAAGCCGGGTTCTGTACTTCCAGTGGTCGTAACGGGCGTCTGCTCCCCTGCCACTATTGAAGCGACAATCATCTATCTAGGCTGTACATTGCTGCACAGCTCAAGCGACCAACCCGAACGCGTCTCAGGCTAAGACTGCTGCCTCGAAAGCAGCTAGCGTTCCATTAGGTCTTGCTCCAAGTGGGGTTTACCAGGATCTATGTCACCATAGAACCTCGTGGTCTCTTACACCACGGTTCCACCCTTGCCTGTGCTATATTTCAAGCCATCGGCGGTCCATTTCTGTGGCCCTATCCTTCAACTCGCGTTGACTGGACGTTATCCAGCACCCTGCCTTATGAAGCCCGGACTTTCCTCTCGCTATGGCTTACCCATAGCCAGCGATTGTCTGTCAAACTTTCCATTGCATAGGCTAGTATACTAGGAATGCCTTCGAATTACAACACATGGTCGTTTCCTTTCTTTCCAGAAGCAACCTTAAGCTGCCTAGACGAATTGAAACGGCTCCGTGTTAATCGCGGATGCGTGCACCTGCGTATCCGTCTTAGCAAGCTGCGCGGCGAGATATTCCGCGACGCCGCGCTTCATAATCTTCTCGACGTTATGCCCAACGTCGAGGAGGGCTAACCCTGCCGCGAGCGCATCGTGCGCGGTGTGGTAGTCAATGTCGCCGGTGACCAGCACATCGGCGCCGGCAAACATGGCGTGCCGCATATAGCGGCCGCCAGAGCCACCCAACACGGCCACCTTGCGGATGGGCCGTGATAGATCGCCGACGACGCGCACCGTCGGCACGTCGAACACAACCTTCGCGTGCTCCGTGAGCTCGCGAAGTGTCATTGCCGCGGGCAGCTTGCCCACGCGGCCCAAACCGAACACTCTACCCTTGAGGTCCATCGGGTAGAGGTCATAGGCCACCTCCTCGTAGGGGTGAGCCTTCAGCATAGCAGTAACCGCTTTGCGCTGCACGCTAGCGGTTACGATCGTCTCTACGCGTACCTCTTGTACGCGTTCCAACTTCCCAACTTCCCCGATAAACGGAGTAGCCCCTTCCTGCGGCAGGAACGTCCCCGTCCCGGGGATATTGAAGCTGCAAGAGCTGTATTGGCCAATGCCGCCTGCTCCAGCCTTAAATAGAGCATCCAGCACGACTTGATGATGCGTCTCGGGTACGAAGACTACAAGCTTCTGCAGCTTCTCTGTATGCACATCTTCCAAGTGCGTCATTTCGGTTAGGCCAAGTTGTTCCGAAAGCAAGTCATTAACGCCGCCTTCTGCCACATCAAGGTTCGTATGGGCTATATAAACCGCGATATCATTCTTAATTAATTTTTCATATAAACGACCTGCTGGTGTTTCTGTCTGCAGATGAGCCAAAGGTCTAAAAATAATCGCATGATGCGCGATTATAAGGTTGGCCCCAACTTCGATAGCTTCATCAACAACGGCATCTGTCACATCAAGTGCAACAAGCACTTTCGTGATCTCTTTTTGAAGAGAGCCTAGCTGTAGGCCGATCTTATCATCTGCCATCGCGTAATGCTTAGGAGCCAGCTGTTCAAACAGCTGGATTACGGTTTGACCTTTTGCAAGCACGCGAGTACCTCCTTTATTTCATGCATTTCTTGGCTAACTTGCTCTGCTTTTGCAATAGAGGCTTCTGCCGTGGACAGCTTTAACTGATCTACGATCATGGCAAGTTTCTTCAGTTCACTTTCCCACTTCATAAACCAGACCTCAGGCGCCTCATTAATCAAATAAGGCCCCATTTGTTGCAAGCGTTCCTTCGAAACAGTAACTCCACCTGGAAGAAGACGCTCCTCATAAAGCGCTTCTAAAGCTCCGCGCTCCTCTGTATCAGCGGTCACCGCCGTTAATATCTCATAGATTTTGCCGTCTTCTTCAAGAATAGTCTCTGATTCCAACTTCCAACCATTACCCAGAAGCCAACGGCGCACATGATCTTCACCCACATTCGGCTGTAAAATCAAATGCTGAACACCCGGAAGCTTTGATTTACCTGCCTCTAGAATACTCGCCATCAAGCTGCCGCCCATGCCAGCGATTGTGATGACATTCACTTCGCCAGCCTCAATTACGGCAAGACCATCACCCGATCTAACTTGAATGATCTTAGATAAACCACTTTCGAGCACCTGTCTTTGCGCTGCCTCGAAAGGTCCAGGGTTTACTTCCCCTGCTACCGCAGCTACAATAATCCCCTGCTGCGCCAAATAGGTTGGCAATAAAGCATGATCCGATCCAATGTCGGCTACTTTCGAACCCACTGGCACGCGGTCAGCAATCATTTGAAGTCTTTTCGATAATTTAACCATATGCTACATTACCCACTCTACCCATTTTTTTCGCAGCAAAAATAATGCTACGCCTACCGAAACTAATTTGGCCGTAAATGATATTTGAATGAGACGCGAGCTCATTTCTATATCTACAAGGAAGGTCATCGCCTCAGGAATAAACCAAACCAAGCCCCCTACTAGCATGAGCACGCTTGCCGCTTGTTTATTCGTGTGATGCGCAAGCCAAGCCATCCATATGAGTACAACACTCACAGGAACCCAGCTTAATTCTAATGAAAACCAAGCAGGATGCTCTAATTTTTGCATCAACAACCAACTATAAGTCCCTACAAGCCCTAGCCATCCACAAATTTGGAAAATCGCCATTCGACCAATCAAACCATTAAATAACCAAATACAACTGCAAAATGCCAAATAACCAATATACGTAGTTGACGTGTGAATACCCGACAAATCCATTATATGTAGCCCCAAAAGTAACATAGCAATAGATGCTATGCCGCACAAAACATAGGCAATGACAGGCGTACGACTAAATTGTCTGTATGCGACGGCATAACAAATGATGACAAAAAGTGTGGAAATACCAATTTGCATTGGCAATCCAAAAGAGTTAAAATTAAGAGCAGATAAGGCAAGAGCGGCAATTACCGCTAATGCGAACAACCATATTTTCCAATTACTGTTTGTTACAGCCGTAGCCGAAACACCTAAAAGTGAAGCAGGTTTAGGGGTCATATCATCCACATACAAATTCATTAGAAAATCGCAATAATGCTCGGGAAGCAATTTGCTCCGGCGCCAATGATCGATTTCTCTTACTATTACTTTTCTTCTCTCAGCATCCATCTATTCGCTCACCTTCCTAGCTACTTTATCGGTGATTCAATGCTCAGATTTTAGTAAATTTTTTATTGAAAACCGCAAAAAAAGACCCCGCCGAATTTGGCAGGGCCCACTCCAAGCGATTTTATTCCAAAAAGTCCTTCAAACGTTTGCTACGGCTTGGATGTCTTAATTTCCGCAAAGCTTTTGCTTCAATCTGACGGATCCGTTCCCTTGTAACTCCGAATACTTTACCGACTTCTTCTAATGTTCTTGTACGTCCGTCATCAAGTCCGAAACGCAAGCGAAGCACATTCTCTTCTCTTTCAGTTAACGTATCCAGCACGTCTTCAAGCTGTTCTTTCAGAAGTTCGTATGCCGCTGCATCCGCTGGCGCTAGCGCCTCTTGATCCTCGATAAAATCCCCTAAGTGTGAATCATCTTCTTCACCGATCGGTGTTTCTAAAGAAACAGGCTCTTGTGCAATTTTCATGATTTCACGAACTTTATCCGTGCTTAAATCCATCTCTTTAGCAATTTCTTCTGGCGTAGGTTCGCGCCCCAATTCTTGCAGCAATTGACGAGATACACGAATCAATTTGTTAATCGTTTCAACCATATGTACCGGAATCCGAATCGTTCTCGCTTGATCCGCAATGGCACGAGTAATCGCTTGACGAATCCACCAGGTCGCATAGGTACTGAATTTGTAACCTTTGGTATGGTCGAACTTCTCCACAGCCTTAATAAGACCCATATTACCTTCTTGAATCAAATCAAGGAACAGCATACCGCGACCTACATAACGTTTGGCAATACTTACAACGAGTCGAAGGTTAGCTTCTGCTAAACGACGCTTCGCTTCCTCATCCCCATTTTCAATACGTTTTGCCAACCCCACTTCGTCTTCCGCGGAAAGAAGCGGTACGCGACCAATTTCTTTCAAATACATCCGAACTGGATCATTAATTTTAATCCCCGGCGGCAAAGCCAGATCATCATCGAAGTTAAATTCATCGCGCTCATTTTCTTCCGGATTCATCGAATCTTCGTCCGATTCATTCCCCACATCAATACCTTGCTCGGAAAGTTGTTCAAAGAACTCATCGATTTGCTCAGGATCCTGATCGAAGGGAGCTAATTTCTCCATGATATCCTTGTAAGTTAGTGAGGACCGTTTTTTCCCCTGCTCTATAAGTTGGTCTTTCACCTGGTCCAGGGTCAATTCTGTCTCTAATTCTGTACGCTGATCATTCGCCATGGTACGGACTCCCTCCTCCCTAGTCATATCAGTTTAGCTAAGATGACTTCAACCGTTTTTCTAGGGCAATAATTTCAATTGCAATTTGTGCAGCTCTAAGATGGTCTCCCTCGCGTACTGCGCGAGCTTGTTCTTCTTTCTTTCGTTCAACTTCTTCTTGCATTGGAACTTTGCGAATTTGGCGAATATAGTCGTCAATCACTTGTTCGTTTAGTCCATGACCAGCTCCCATCATAACGATGGAACTAGCCAAGCTCTCCAGCTGTTCGTCTTGCAGCATGGCAATGTATCGGCTTGCATCGGGCTCTAAATACTGAGCGTAGTAAGCATATAAATAAGCAGCTAAGACTGCGTGAGCTTCAACATTAAACTGGTCACCCAATTGCGCTTCAACATGAGCACATACGTCACGATCGTGCATCATTACAGCTAAAATCAAACGCTCTGCATTATGATATGCGGGTAGTAGCGAGGGCGTTTTTTTCTTTGTTCGTTCCGCTGGTCTCCCATTATTCATAACATTATTCCACAGAATTGGTTTATTATCCCCATCTGGTCGGTTTTTTTCCGATTGTAATAAGATTTCATGGAGATCTAACTTCATGGCTTCATAAGAAGAATCCGGAAACTCTGAGGCTAACTGTTTGAGATAATGTTCGCGTTCCATTGGAGAATGCAACTGGCTAATTAATTTCACAGCGGATTGCAGATAACGTAATCGTTCACCGTCCTCATGCAATTTAAAATTTTTGCGGATATATAATAGCTTATATTTCATCGATGGCACGGAAGCTCCAATAATCTCCCTTGCGAATCGGTCAAACCCATATTGACGAACATAATCATCAGGATCTTTGCCATCTGGCAGCATCGCAACACTGACTCGGCTTCCGGTGTCTTCCAATAAAGGAATACTCTTGAAAGCTGCAGATTGTCCTGCATTATCACCATCATAGCAAATGACGATTTCATCCGCGTTGCGGTTCAGTAAGGTTGCATGCTCTTTGGTTAATGCCGTGCCCATCGTCGCAACACCATTAGTAATGCCCGCTTCCCATGCTTTGATCAAATCCACATATCCTTCGAAAATAACGGCTTGCTGAAGCTTTCGCATATTCGGCCGAGAAAGGTGTAGATTGTACAAAGTTCTGCTTTTATTGAAAAGGATGGATTCGGGACTATTTAAATATTTGGGTTGCGCATCCCCCATGGCTCTGCCAGCAAATGCGATGACCTTGCCTGTAGAGTCGCAAATAGGGAACATGATACGTTCACGGAATTTGTCCACGTACCCATGACCTTCATGTTTGGCGGAAATCAAGCCGCCCTTTTCCATTAGAGCTAAATCAAATCCTCGTTTGTCCAATTGTTGAACAAGCGTGTCCCACATTAACGGTGCGTAACCAATCTGAAACGTATCAATCAGCTTATCGGAGATTCCTCTAGAGCTTAGATAGCCTTTCGCCGCTTTACCTTGATCGGTATTACCCACGACGTAATGATAGAATTTAGCCGCAAATTCATAGGCCTTTAAAAGGGTAGCTTTTTCTTGCTGTTGCTCATTCTGCTCGTCAGATACTTCTTCCCAAGTTATTGGGATATCTGCGTCTTCTGCAAGCTTCGTGATCGCTTCTGCAAAGCTTAAGCCTTCGATTTCCATAATGAACCGAATTAAGTTCCCGCCCGCCTGGCAACCAAAGCAACGATAGATCTGTTTCTCTGGTGTAACCGTAAACGAAGGACTTTTCTCCGAGTGGAAAGGACATAATCCCTTCATATAATGCCCTTGTTTGCTTAAATGTACGTGCCTGCCGATGACATCTACGATATCATGGCGCTTCAGTACAGCCTCAATAACCTCTTCAGGTATGCGTCCGTACCTCATTTCAATCCACCTACAATTCAGGTCGCTTTTCCGACTAATTACTATTCGCTACTTGTTTTCGATTTCCTGCAAATTTTTTAAAAGATTTGTCAAACCATGTAGAAAATTTTTACGATCCGTCTCTGTAAAGGGTTTTGGCCCTTTCGTATGCTTACCATTTCTTCGCATTTTGGCGGAGGCATGGCGGCGTTCCAACAGATAATCAATCGAACTATCGGTATATTCCTGCCCCCGATTCGTCAAACAAATCGAACCCTTCGCTAAACCTAACGCGGCGAGTCCAAAGTCTTGTGTTACCAGAATATCACCTGACCGAATCTGATTGGCAATATATAAATCGACAGATTGATCGGAACGATCTACTTGAACTACCTTCACACCTGGATTTTCCTTCATCTTATGATCGAATGAAGCAACTAGAACAACTTGTACGCCAAACTGTCTACCTGCCTGTTCGATTTCCGACTTTACAGGACAAGCATCGGCATCAACGATAATACTTCTTGCACTCAAGTGACAGCCCCTGCCTTCAGAAGAAATCTCACCGTACTATTATATACGATGGACTTGCAAAAAATCCTGCAAGCCAGAACATAAAAGCTTACTAGATATGTTCAATATGATCCATAATTAAACTGGCTGTTTCTTCAACAGCGCGATTTGATACATCAAAGATGACACACCCGATTTTACTCATAATTTTATCAGCAAAATCCAGTTCTATTTTAATACGTTCTACATTCGCATAGGTTGCATTTTCTGCAAGACCAAGTGTACGAAGTCGTTCCTGACGGATCACATTTAACTTATCAGGATCTATACGCAGCCCAATAATCTTATCCTTTGGCACAGTATAAATGGCTGCAGGCGGCTGCATTTCCGGAACTAATGGCACATTCGCCACTTTCAATCTTTTGTGCGCTAAATACATAGATAATGGTGTTTTGGACGTACGCGATACACCTAATAGAATGATATCGGCTTTCTGAATGCCGCTAAAATCGCGACCATCATCATATTTAACCGCAAATTCAACGGCTTCAACCTTCTTGAAATAATCTTCATCCAATGGATGGATCATTCCAGGTTGTCTACGTGGTTCTTGCCGTAATGCTTTCCCTAGCGTCGTCACAACGGGTCCAAGCAAATCGATAAAGGGAATATCATATTGTTTCGCTTTCGTAATCAAATCATCACGCAGCTCGGGGATAACTAACGTAAATACAACGATTCCTCCATGCGTTCGAATCCCATTGATCACTTTATCAATACCCTCGAAATCGTGAATAAAAGGAGCACGTACGATTTCAACAGGCACTGGATGAAATTGCATAGCAGCTGCCCGAACGACAGATTCTCCTGTTTCACCCACAGAATCAGAAACAACATAAACACGAGTAGGTTGTGGATGTTCCATCTTCCTAACCCCTTTCAGCAGGGACAGACCCTACACTAGCATTTGTATGTAAAGAACATTAGAACAGAACGACAGCATGAGAAAAACCTCACCGATATGCGGACAGCACAAGGGCGAGGTGTTTTCCACCACATCATATCAAAGGGAGAAACACATGTCAATTGAATCCATCGTCACTTAAATATTGTATTTCTCCATTTGTTCAATGAAACCTCTTGATTTCCACTGTACACCAATATGAACGTCCATGTAGGCACGCATGCATTGCTTAAGCTGCTCTTTCGTCTCGGCTTTCACTTGAACAGATCCCAGTCTGCGCATATCCATTCTTGGAAAAAGTCTAAGCAGTTTCTGCGCTCCTTCACCAATGGCAATCGCAGAAGGATCTTTAAACCGACACCGACTACATAATGTACCACCCATATTAGGACCGAAAGTCGTGATTCCTGTAGTTTCACCACAGGCGACACAGGCATCCGTTATTGGTAAATAGCCAGCTAAATCAAACATTTTCATTTCATATAAATGGGTGACAATTTGCATGTCCTTATTTTCTTCAATTGCCATTAAACCAGCCTTGAGCTGTTCAAATATGTAGTTATTTCCCTCTTCATCACCCAGCATGCGATCCGTCATCTCTGCTAAATACGAAGCATAAGCCGATTTATGTAAGTCTTCTCGTAGCGCATGATGTGCCTCAATAATTTCGGCCCCGTTAAGAGATCCCATCTGACCTCGTTGTTTGAAAAAAACAAAATCGCCGTACGTAAACAGCTGCGTAACGGCGCCATGTTTGCTTTTCAGTTTCTTCGCACCGCGAGCCATGACTCCCACTTTTCCCAGCTCAGGGGTGAATAAACGAATAATTTTGTTGCCTTCTCCGTAGTCCATACTACGAATGACAATTCCTTCAACGCTATGCAGCAAATAGCTTCCCCCATGAATGCCGCTCTCTGAATACATGAATTCTTACTGTCACATATTCAGACCATCAAGCGGCTCTTCGTTACTTTGATCCTCTTCTTGCACTTCCGAATCCATGCCAGGTTCTCCCGTTACTTGTTTGTACAGCAGATAGGCGTCCACATCACCGGTCTTTGAAAAATACGTCCACGAAAAATCTTTCATGTTCAGCATCCTCCCCATCGAACGTGATGTTCATAGGATGTGCATTGGGCGCCTCAGTATGCGATGTAAAAACTGGTACTCTTAGGAAAAAAATTACTCGTGACGGAAACCAAGATCACGAAGGACTCTATCTTGATTTCTCCAGTCTTTCTTGACTTTCACCCATAATTCTAAGAATGTTTTGGAGCCTAGAAGTGTTTCAATATCTCGACGGGCTTGTCGCCCAATTTCCTTCAGCAACGCACCTTGTTTACCGATAACGATTCCTTTTTGCGACTCACGTTCCACGAAAATGACCGCGGAGATATGAACGATCCCATTCGGTTCGACACGCATATCTTCAATCTGTACGGCAATAGAGTGTGGAATTTCTTCCCGTGTCATATGCAAAATTTTCTCACGTACAAGCTCCGCACATACGAATTGCTCCGGGTGATCTGTAATTTGGTCCGCAGGATAGTATTGAGGTCCTTCCGGCAAGTAGCGAATAATTTGCTCTAGAAGCGTCGTTACATTGTTCCCTTTCAACGCAGACACAGGTACGATTTCAGCGAAATTATACAGGTCTTTGTAATTCGTAATAATGGCAAGCAGCGCCTCAGGCTGAACGAGGTCGATTTTATTTAAGACCAATATTACTGGCGTTTCAATATGCTTTAACTGCTCGATAATATAACGGTCTCCACCACCTATACCATCTGCAACGTCTACCAAAAATAATACAGCATCTACTTCACCTAGTGTCCCATGAGCAACTTTACTCATGTAATCACCTAACTTAGACGTAGGTTTATGGATACCTGGTGTGTCTAGAAATACAATTTGCCCATTATCCGATGTATATACACCATGGATCTTATTCCTAGTTGTTTGAGGCTTATCTGACATGATCGCAATCTTTTGTCCGATAATTTGGTTCATTAGTGTTGATTTCCCGACATTTGGGCGTCCGATAATCGCGACAAACCCTGATTTAAATTCTTTTTTGGCCACTTCTACTTATCCTCCATTTGTGTGCAAATCTTTCGTTGTAAAAGCGCCTGGCAATAAAGCAGCCACCGTCGTTTGAACGAAAGCTCCTTTGAGATTACTCAAATAAACAGGCATTTCCGGTTCGCACAATTCAATTAATACTTGTCGACATACGCCGCATGGCGAAATCGGCCCTTCCGTATCTCCAGTTACCGCGATTGCTTGAAAGGATCCCCTCGGATGCCCATCTGCAATAGCACGGAATAACGCAGTTCTCTCGGCACAATTCGTCGGTCCATAGGCTGCATTTTCGACATTACACCCTAAGTGCACGTGTCCATTCGCATCCAATAATGCGGCACCGACCTGAAAGTTAGAATAAGGCGTATAGGCTCGCTTCATCGCTTCTTTAGCGAATTCAATGAGTTCTTGCGGATTCATAGCCATCCACCCTTTGATTTAGTAATAGTTAAGTTATAGCATGTTTAAGCAGGAAAAAGCGAGGATCGTCACTACAATACCAATCATTGCTCCCAAAAAGAGTGCTGGGAAAGGCCTTGTTTTCTTATCATACAAGACAATAAGGATAATAATAGACAGCGTATACCCAAGTAACGCGGCGATCGTTTCGGTGACTAATACCAATATGACAGTAGCAATCGCAAAGGCGATAGCTGTTAATAAACTTGGTCTAACTAGTTTCCCTTTGTCCGAGAACCTTGTCTCAATCACGATAACTGTTAGCATGACTAATGCTATCAAGATCCATATCGCACCCGCTGACATCGGTGTTTCTTCGAGTCTGGCGTGCCTTAACAATCGATCGACAGGCTCATAGAAGACAACTAAACCGACAACGATTGCAAACATAGCAGACACCAATACGGACGCCGCGGCGACGTCCTTCGCAATTTTGGCTAGCGGATGGCGGTCTGGCATAGCTAGATCCACCGTTTTCTCGACAGCCGTATTAATTAATTCTGTGACAATCATAAGTGTGACGGCCAACAAAATAAACAAAATATCGGTTTTGGATAAATGAATGAAAAGAGCTGCTAATAACACAAGAAACGCAACGGAAAAATGAAATTTCATATTTCGCTGCGTATCTAGTGCATATTTGATTCCTTCATAGGCATACCGAAAGCTTCTGCGCCATTTACGGAAGCCGCCTGACATTAGCGTGTCAAGCCTGCCTTCTGCAAAATGTCCTCCTGTTTAGCGAACATCACTTTCTCTTCTTCTTCACTCTGGTGATCATAACCAATCAGATGCAAGAAGCCATGGACAAATAAGAATCCAAGTTCACGTTCAACGGAATGACCATACTCTTCCGCTTGCGCAATCGCACGTGGTACGGAAATAATAATATCGCCAAGCGGCTCTATGAACGCCTCTGATACGGTTTCACCTTCTTCTAGCTCTCCCTCAGAATCGTCACCATCATCTTCATAGTTAATTGGAATCTCGTCATCCCCAAATTCACTCATTGCAAAGGATAGGACATCTGTAGGCTTGTCTAAATTGCGGTATTGCTTGTTCAAATCTTGGATCGTCTCATCATCAACGAACGTGAGGGCAACCTCACCTTCTGATACGCCTTCAATTTCACCTGCAAGCTTGAGAAGCTCCTCTAGCTTTTCAATGAACGCAGGCGAGATTTCTTTCTCTTCTTGTTCACTGCTCCATGCTAATGTCAAATCTACACTTGCCATAGGGATAAGCCCTCCTTCTTATGCTCCTGGCTTCTTAGCCGTTAATTCACTTGGATATTCAATGCGAGAATGGAAGATGCCTAACAAAGTTTCATTCAATGTTTTAGCAATCTTATCAAGCTCCTTCAATGTGAGGTCACATTCGTTGAATTGACCATCGTCCAACCGTGATTTGATAATTTTGGTTACCATGGAATCGATTTGTTCGAGGGTTGGGTTACGTAATGAACGTACCGCTGCCTCCACACTATCTGCAATTCCGACAATAGCCGCTTCCTTTGATTGTGCTTTAGGCCCAGGATAACGGAAATCTTCTTCACGTATCCCTTTCTCACTATTCTCTTCTTCAGCTTGCTTCTTCGCTTTATGATAGAAAAAGTGCAATAGTGTTGTTCCATGATGCTGTTCAGCGATATCGCGGATCGGTTTAGGCATTTTATAATCCTTCAGCATATCAACACCATCGCGCGGATGCGCAATAATAATGGACTTGCTCAGATTCGGATCTATACGATCATGCGGATTCTCGATATTCGTTTGATTTTCAATAAAGTAGCTAGGCCGCTTGGTTTTGCCAATATCATGATAGTACGATCCTACCCGGCACAAAAGACCATCTGCACCAATGGATTCAGCAGCAGCTTCGGACAGGTTGCCAACCATCACGCTGTGATGATACGTCCCTGGTGTTTCCGTTAGCAGCTTGCGTAGCAGTGGATGATTCGGATTTGAAAGCTCTACCAGCTTAAGCGGAGACAGAATTCCGAAAGAAGCCTCAAAAAACGGAAGCAATCCGATGACGAAAACGACTGTTACAAGTCCTCCAGCTGTAGCGAAAGACAAGGACATCAGTGCTTCTCTTTGTTGAAAGTGATCTTCCATCAACAGCATCGCCGTGATCGTTAGCATGGAGAAAAAGGCGATCATTAAGCCCGCTTTCAAAATTGTCGCACGCTGACTTGCACGTTGAATCGTAAAGACACCGCTAAAACAAATAACTAGGCTAACTAGGCCAAACCGAAAATCGAATAACGCATCATGCTCTGTATTAAAAATAATACTTGCAATGATTGAGAACAAAACAGATGAAATAAAAGCAAGCGGTGCATCCAGTAAGATAGCGATCAAGATGCTGCCGAGTGCTGTCGGAGCCAAATACCCAATAAATGGATAATCAAAATTCTGGAGCAGTGAAATGATTTTCATACCAGCAATATTCATCACGAAGATGAGAACAAGCATAACCAGTTGTAAATTATTGTATTTGACCTGTAAGTTACTCTGTCTAACAAATATAAAGATCACAAATGACAAGAGTGCACAAAGGATGCCAAGACCGAGCTGAGGCAGATGATTCGCTTTATCCTTTAGCAGCTTCAGCTTTTCCAACCGCGTGTATATTTCTTCCGTAATGACATCTCCGGCTTTAACCAGGACATCATTCTTATTAATATACACGGTCTTCATATTGCCCCTAGCTTGTCCTTTCGCATCATCGGTACCTTTTTGATCAAAAAATTTATTCGGGGTAATCAACGCTCTGGCAATCTCGGTAACCATCTCACGGGATGTATTCTTCGATAGCGTAGACGTATTCACAACCTCTGCTACCTTTGCCCGCGCTGTCTGTGCGTCGAGAATCTGATCATTCATAAGCTTAGTCACGATTTCTTTCGTCACGGGGCGCATGTCAGCAAGGTCTTCCTTGGTCAACCGTGGCAGTTTAAAATAAATTTCCTCTGGCAGCGGATATTTCTGATCCGATAGACCGAGTTGGATTTGTTCCAGTAACAAATCATTATATTGCCCACTATTGCGCAATGTTTTGATAGCATCATTCGTTAGGTCACTAATCAACTGCGGAATGACACGACGGTAAATGCTAACTTTATCATCGAACTTCACTTCTTCATCGGCGTTGATCTGAGATAACTTATCAAAAATAGCATCACTAATGACTTCATTTTTGAGATTAACGATCTTATAGACAGGCTGAACGCGCTTTGCAGCGTCTTCTTTGGCTTGTTCCGTCGCGACAGCGTTCTCAATCTGCTCTGGTGCGTAAATCGTCTTCTCACTCTTCATACCTAAGGTAATATCGAATACTTGTGGAACGAGCTTAGCATAGAGGGTGGCATAGAATATCAATCCCAATATGAGAAACAAGAGTACTCTTAAGCCAGTATTGTATTTCCATCCGCTCAGCCGGTAATGAAATTTGCCTTTCATTTGCACTTCATTTTTCATTACGGAGGTCATTCCTCTCTATCTATCCAACCTAGCATCATTACTTATTCATTTCAGCGTTATAGGCGACAATTATTTTCTGAACAAGAGAATGACGTACAACATCACCTTCATCAAAATAAATAAAGCCCAATTCTTCAATACCACTTAGAATTCGGGACGCTTCAACCAAACCAGAGGACTTCCCTCTAGGTAAATCAATCTGTGTCACATCACCTGTAATGACCATTTTGGAACCGAAACCAAGTCTCGTTAGGAACATTTTCATTTGCTCTGGCGTCGTGTTCTGTGCCTCATCCAGAATGATGAAGGAATCATCCAACGTACGCCCTCTCATATAAGCTAAAGGGGCGATTTCGATGAGTCCACGCTCTAGTGACTTCGCAACTTGCTCAGGCCCAAGGACGTCATTAAGAGCATCATACAATGGGCGTAAATAAGGGTCAACTTTTTCCTGTAAGTCCCCTGGCAGAAACCCTAAACTTTCCCCTGCTTCGACGGCTGGACGTGTGAGAACAATACGTTTGACAGCCCCTTCTTTCAATCGCGTCACGGCAAGAACTACGGCTAAATAGGTCTTACCTGTACCTGCTGGACCTATCCCAAAGACAATATCTTTCTTCTTGATCGTGTCCACATACTTCTTCTGCCCAATCGTTTTGACACGAATCGGCTTTCCTTTATGTGTGGATGTAATTTCACCTTTGAACAGATCCAATAATTGCTCTGCTTTCATTTGCTTCGCTAACTCAACGGCATATAGAACATCACGCTCAGTTACCGTGTAATTATTGCGAATCAGTTGCAGCAGAACTTCAAAAAGCTGCTGAAGTGAGTTCACTTCCGCAGCTCTGCCCTGAATTGTTATTTCGGCTTCGCGCGTAAAGATTTGAGCTTCAATTTCTCGTTCGATGACATGTAAGAATTTATCCTGCGGACCAAACAAAGCTAGTCCTTCGTTTGGATTTTTCAATGTAATTTTTACAGATTGCGCATTTTCTATCAACAGGGCCTCATTCTCCTTGTGTCACAATTGGTTGTTCTTCAGCAATATTCTCTTCGACCTCAAAATGAACGTCTATATAAATTTTACCATTCTCTGTTTTTTCATGCAAAATTTTTTCTCCAACGATCCTCGCATCCTCGCCTGCAGCGGCCAATAATTTAGCTCTAGCTTGCTCGATACCCACCTTTTTAGCGTTCGCCGCTTCCACAGGCTCTTCAACGACATGTACCTCCATTATTTTCTCATGCAGCCAGCCTAGAGGGATTGAAAATGAGCGCCAAGCTAGTGTTTTGCGATCAGGTATCGTTTCAAATTGTTCGAATGCCGTCTTCCCATAGCCTGTAAGCTGTAACGCTCTTGAACCTACTACAAGATAACTTCGATGTTCTGTTTCCCCTGTGAAGACCTTATATTGTTTCGTAAGCGGAGCTTCAATTCGGGAGGTATACCAGACCACTCCTCTTATCTTACCATCTGCGACCACGATTTGACTATTTTGCTCGTCGCCAATCGTACCCGAGATCAAAACAGCCCCTTTGCGGACATAGGTATTCGGTTTAACCATCGGCTTTCCCTTTACCGATTGTATTTCCGTTACGAGCGCACTTTTGGAAGCCACAATGTTTCGCGGATTTTTCAATGGACCTTTTCCTGGGATGGTCGCCTCAACAACCTTTATTGTGATGTGCGTTCCTCGAATTTCGACACCAACCCACGCTGCACTAGGCAATTGCTGCTGAATAGCCCGTGAGAGATCCTCGGTCTTGTCCAACTTAAATTTCCACTGAAACTTATGTATGCCTTGCTTGGATGCGGCCTGCAAAATGTCAGACGATGCAATACGGTCATTGCCGTCCACACTCACTTGCCACACCAAAGACGTGAGCACATAGAGACTAATAATGAAAGCAGCAATGCCGCCAAATAATACTTTTCTCCGTCCAATTTTATCCATAAAAAATGGCAGCCCAAACCGCTCTACCACATGCATTCTGCAGCCTGTCCGTTTCAAAAGCGGCCGAAGTCGGAAGAAATCTTTGATAAGGATGTACAGCTCCAGCTTCCCATCTTTGCCAGTTTGAATATCCCAAATGGAGAAGCCCCCCTCCACCATGGGACGAATCAACCTTTCGCAGTCCTTGCCTCTAATTTGTATGCGTACATAGCCACGCAAACGGGCAATGAATAGGGATTGTTTCATGACTCAGCCTCCAGTTCTCATTCGCACTACCACTACATTAAGGCATATATTTCACATGATCGATGATGCCTTCAATGAATACCTCTTCTGAAAGAATCGCTCTTATGACCAATTGTTGGCCGCATACTTCCAGCGTTCCTTTCGCTAACTCCAGCTTCAGAATCTCACTGGAAAAATGCAGTACGCCCCGGTGGTTCTCAACATAAAGCTGTACGTTGCCGATCATCGTGATTCGCGGCAAATCCTGTACAACATCTTGGGGAAGATCAAGGATCTTGGCCGTGAACTGGTTCCATTTGCGGGTCAAGCGACGCATAGCTGGGCAGTACCCCCTCTAACTAGAAGATCAAGAATGCAGAAAAGGCGCATAGACTTTCTACCAAATTATGCGACGGTAGCCGCTTTTATGAAAAAGAGGCATAAAAAAAAACGTCTCCTCGCATTAGCAAGTGGACGTTCATGAAATGGTCGTCATCGACGGTAGGGCTTTTTGGCGCGTGGCGGGCCTAATATCTCTGCCCAAACAACACCTTGAAGAACTTGATCCCGATTCGGTTGATCTGGAAATTGGCTTGCTGTTGAGATCTCATCTGCATAGATGGGCGAACTCGCTGGGGTTCCACTTTTCACCACTTGTGGCGTGAAGGGTGAGGGCTTCTGCTTCTGAGCAGTTGCGGTTGTTTTACCAAGCCCAGACTGATTAAATTCGTCTCGTGTGCGCTCTGGACGACTAGACGGAGCCATATGACCTGGTTGTACTTTCTTCGCTTCTGCAGGCCTTCTAGCGTCGCTTGGGCCGTTACCAAAGGTCGGCATCCCCTTCCTTTGCGCACTCTGCTCAGCTCGCTTGCGTCTGCTTTGTATTTGATAGAAGAAGGTTAACGCTATAATGACCAAATACCAGTTCTTAAATAAAAATGCGATAAGCTGTTCCATTTGATCACCTCACAAACCTTATTCTTTTTCATTTTTTCCATCGTTTACTTTACCTAAAGAGGAACGCATTTGCGTATCGGATTCAATATTTTTGAGATTCATGTAATCCATAACGCCTAATTGACCATTTCGCAGAGCTTCAGCCATGGCAAGAGGTACTTGTGACTCTGACTCAACAACCTTAGCACGCATTTCAACAACTCGTGCTTTCATTTCCTGTTCTGCTGCAACGGCCATTGCGCGGCGTTCCTCTGCTTTCGCCTGAGCAATACGTTTGTCTGCCTCCGCTTGCTCTGTTTGCAAATGAGCACCAATATTTTTACCAACATCCACATCCGCAATATCAATAGACAGAATTTCAAAAGCTGTTCCCGCATCCAAGCCTTTACCTAAAACAGTACGTGAGATCATGTCTGGATTTTCTAGGACATCCTTATGAGATTCACTGGAACCTACGGTTGTCACGATCCCCTCTCCGACACGGGCAATAATTGTCTCTTCGCCGGCTCCACCTACGAGTCGATCAATGTTCGCACGAACCGTAACTCTCGCAATAACCTTTACTTCAATACCGTTCTTCGCGACGGCTGAAACATTCGGCGTTTCAATAACACGCGGATTTACACTCATCTGAACAGCTAACAACACATCACGACCCGCCAAGTCAATGGCCGCCGCGCGCTCAAACTCCAAATGAATTTTGGCACGATGTGCAGCAATTAATGCATTCACAACTCGGTCAACATTACCTCCAGCTAGGTAGTGACTTTCCAATTGATTGACACTAAGATCAATCCCGGCTTTCGTTGCTTTAATCATTGGGTTCACAATACGACTTGGGGTAACCCGACGTAGTCTCATAGCAATCAAGGTAATAATGCTGATTCTTACACCGGAAGCCAGCGCAGATATCCATAGCATAACTGGTACAACACTTAGTAAAATCGATAACACGATGATAATGATGGCCGCAAGCAGCACTAAGTATAAGCCTGGTTCAATCGTCATTTGTTTGTATCCTCCTAATGATTAGGTTGGTCATCCGCGGCTTTCACCACAACACGAACCCCTTCAACTTCCACAACGATAATTGCTTTATTTACGGAAATAAAACTACCATGCGTGACAACATCAACACGTTCTCCTTGAATCAACGCCGTACCTGCAGGTCGCAATGGCGTTATGGCTTCCCCCGTCAAACCAACTAAATTAGATCGATCTGGGCTCGATGTAAAACCCTTGCTCGTGGTTAGCTGCTCCTTGAGAATGAAACGGTTCCAAACGCCGCGATGTTTAAACGTTCTAATTGCTGCAATGACAACCACAATGGCGACTAGCAATGCAATAACTAACATGAACGCTGCTTCCTTAGGATCTGAAGAAGCCATCAGCACACCGCCGAATAGGCAAATCGCCCCTAGAACACTTAGAATACCGAAACTTGGCACAACCAATTCTAAAATCAAGAGAACCAAACCAAGTCCCAAGACGGCTAAGTCTCCAAAACTCGCAAAGCCAGCTAAGTAAAAACCTAAGAAATATAAACTAAAGCCAGCAACCCCCGCCAAAGCCAACAATCCACTACTGAAAAAAAGCAGCTCCAGCGCTATACCAATAATTCCAACCATCAATAATACAGTACCTGTCACAGGGTGAGTCAGAAACGCGGATAGATTATCGAGAAACATCGTCGTTCACTCCTTCCCTTCAAACTTCCTACTCAATAGGTATGTACGTATTAACTTATGAACTGTTTCGGAAATTAGTAGAAATTTTGAAAAAGCTTCTGATCATGTAGAAAAAAGACCAAATGGAATAATCCACTTGGTCTTCACGAAACATATTTGGTATTAACCTAATAATTGTTGAACTAACTGATTGATTAGTTTACCATCAGCGCGTCCTTTAACCTGAGGCATCAATGCCGTCATCACTTTGCCCATATCCGCTTTGGAAGAAGCACCAATTTGCTGGATGGTCTGCTGTACAATGGCTTTCACTTCTTCCTCAGAAAGCTGTTGCGGCATGTACTCAGCTAGAATAACAAGTTCCGCCTTCAGGTTGTCGGCTAGATCGTCACGACCTGCCTTGCTAAATTCTTGGAGGGAATCCTTACGCTGTTTGATCTCACGAGTTAGAACATCAAGCACTTCATTGTCGTCTAAGGGTCTTTTCAGATCAATCTCAGAATTCTTAATCGTAGAACGTACCATTCGAATTACAGAGAGCTTAAACTTGTCCCGACTCTTCATCGCTTGTTTCATATCTTCGTTCAATCGATCGCTTAAGCTCATGTTGCCTCCTAGAACTTTCTTTTACGAGCAGCCTCAGATTTAAGCTTGCGCTTAACGCTAGGCTTGTCATAATGCTTACGTTTCTTAACTTCTGCAAGAACGCCATCCTTAGCGATGGAACGCTTAAAGCGACGAAGTGCAGCATCTATAGTTTCGTTCTTACGAACTCGAGTTTCTGACAACAGTTTTCCCTCCCTCCGAACAGACCATCTAAGACAAAACGGTTCATCAAATCTCATTATAGGTGATAGTAATTAGGGTGTCAATCGCAAAACTGATCTTTCCTACTAGAAAGATTAGTTATGAACCCCAAGCGGTGCCAATCTAGCACCTGCCATCAAATGATAATGCAAATGATGAACAATTTGACCAGCGTTTGCTCCAATGTTCGTGATCACACGATAACCGGAATCTTCTACCTCTAGCTCTCTAGCAATCTCAGCAGCTACACGCTGCATTTGCCCCACGATTACCCAATCTTCTGGCTGTCCCGCCGCTAAAGAAGCAAAGTGTTTCTTCGGAATAATAAGGACGTGAATCGGTGCCGCTGGCTGAATATCATGAAAAGCTAGAATCTGATCATCTTCATAGACTTTCTTAGAGGGAAGATCCCCTGCAATGATTTTACAAAAAATACAATCACTCATTGATCCATTCGTCCTCCCGACAGTGTTATCCTACTTACCTTTAAGTTTATCGGAAAGCGCTCAAAAAATCCAATCCAAATCTTATCGGAGTTACCGATGAGGTTGACTCTTGAGGGATTGATGGATCTTCTTCCATTTAGCTTTTTCGGCTGCTTGAAGTCCTTTGTCCTCCTTGCGAGCCAAATAAGCCAGTTCCTTCTGTAATTTCACATAATTCTGAAAACGCTCCGCGGCCAAAGCTCCCGAGTCCAACGCGGATTTCACCGCACATTTGGGTTCATTCTCATGCTTACAATCTTGAAAGAAGCAATGCTCCGCGTATTCCTCAATATCCTGGAAGGATGTACTCAATCCCTCAGAAGCACTCCAAAGCTGCAGCTCTCTCATCCCTGGGGTATCGATTAGAATACCGCCATCTGGCAATAAAATCAGCTCACGGTGCGTTGTCGTATGCTTTCCTTTGTCATCACCTGATCGAATATCTCCCGTGTTCAGTATATCTCGGCCATAAATACGGTTCACCAAGGTTGATTTCCCTACCCCTGACGACCCTAGCAGCGCAACTGTCTGTCCGCGAGTCATATAGCCAGCAAGTTCATCTAAGCCACGATTCTCGGCAGAACTAATAATGTGAATGGGTACGCCAATGGCAACAGCGGCCACTTCAGCCGCCAACTCGTCTGGGTTCGCGCATAGATCAGCCTTGCTTAATACGATGACAGGATTAGCGCCACTCTCCCATGCTAAGACTAAGTAACGCTCAATGCGGCGAACATTAAAATCTTGATTTAACGCATTTACCAGAAATACGGTATCTACATTAGTTGCAACAATTTGCTCTTCCGTGACTTGTCCAGCCACTTTACGGGAAAACTTACTTCGACGAGGAAGCACGGCATGAATCACGGCACGCTGCTCGCCTTCACGTAGCGATATCACGACCCAATCCCCTACCGCAGGGTAATCTTCGCGATGTAGCGCTTGATGACGCATTTTGCCAGAAACTTCAGCCAACACTTCGCCAACTTCCGTCTGAACGCGATACATATGTTTATGTTCTAAGGAGACGCGACCTGCGACAAATCCTTCTTCGTTAAGATAGGGTTCAAAGGCTTTTTCGAAACTTACATGCCATCCTAAATCTGCTTTATTCAAGTGGTTATTTCATCCTCTCAAGGTGTTCTAAGGTGAAGTATATACCGAGCTGAAGAGTTCCACACGGGAAAGAATGAGTTAGATTATTTAATCCGCGGATCCTTTTTGACACCGGTCAATTCACTTGTAGACTGCAAGTCTATTTTTGCATATAATAAATGTAAATGGATTGTTTGAATGGAGTGAGCGGATGAGTCAATTCATGAGAGCCTCGACCCGCAAAAAGCGTGATGTAATGATGGAAGTTGCTTTAACGATGTTCATGGAGAAAGGCTACGAGAACGTATCTGTCGATGATATTATCGCAGCAACCAGCACCTCCAAAGGAACCTTTTATCATTATTTCAAAAGTAAAGATGCCATTATTTCAGCACTATACAGTAAACAAACGCAACTGATTCAGGATTGGGTGAAACAGCCTCCCTCGAAGGTACAATCGCTAGAAGGTCATATTAATCGTCTATTTTTAGACTTATCGTCGAATATTCAAATGTCACCACGACTAATTCGTAGTTTGCAGGCACTTTCTTTACAAAATGACACGGTAAAATCAGAGGAACTTCAGCAATTGAAAGTCCTGACACAAAGCTTAATGCACTGGCTCCCGGAGCCTAAAAAGATTGAACTGCTTGTATGCATGTATACCGGAACGATTCTCACTTGGTGCAATCAAGATGATGCCGACCTGCTCTCCATGATGAAAAACAACTTAGCCTGGCTTTGGGTAGGACTTCGTTCTGAAGAACCTTACGCATCGTTGCAGGTAGAACCCGTCCCCAAGGAGGAAAAGCGAATGAAAGTAGCCATTATCGGCGGAGGTTTAGCTGGTTTAACAGCAGCCGCATATTTATCAGAAAATCCACACGTAGAAGGTATTCTATTTGAACGCAGTCCACAGCTGGGAGGGCGAGCATTTACGTATGAAAAAGCAGGTTTCACGCTCAACTACGGTGCGCATGCCATCTACGGCATTGATCGTCATACACTGACTACGATGGAACGTGAACTTGGTCTTTCCTTCTCATCTAAACAAGTAGATAAACGGAAAGTCGTCTATGCGAAGCATAATCAACTTACAACCGCACCGCTGGATGCCATTAATTTACTCAAAACTGATTTGCTAAGCACGATTCAAAAAGTTCGCTTTGTAGGCGAAATCGCGGCCATTATTGCTAATATCCACAATATCAAGAACTACGCTACCTTAGCCGACTATCTTGCCGAATCTAACGCAGATGAAGATGTTAAAGAACTATGGGAGCATTTGGTTTGCTCCAACTTCTTCATTACGCCTGAGGATGCTCGCAACGTGTCCGGCGCTGTAATCAGCGAGTATTATCACAACTTGTTCTTGTCTAGTAAGCCTGTTAATTATGTCTTGGGCAGCTGGGCTGTTATCACAAATCAGCTCAAACAAAAGTTGACCACTTCTGGCAAGTGGGAAATCGCCTTACAGGAAGGTGTCGACGGACTTCGTTATGAAGATCGTAAATTTGTATTAAAAACGAAAACACGTGAAATGGCGTTTGATAAAGTGATCTTCGCAATGCCGGTACAACAAGTAGTAAAACTACTTAAAGGTTCGGCTTGGGAGCCGTTCCTTGCCCCATATGAGTCCAATACAGCAACCGAAGTTATGGTTTATGATATTGGATTGAGCCGCGTCGTCGCTAGACCATTCAGTTACATCAGTGACATGGATAATAAACTATTCATCAGCGATGTTTCTGCAACAGACCATACACTAGTCCCAGAGGGTGGACAATTGCTGCAAGGTATCGCTTACCTAAGTGATAAATTCGATAACGACGAGGAACGCAAGGCCTATTTGGACAATAAAACCTCGCAAATGGAAGCCCTATTCGACATGCACTACCCAGGCTGGCGCGATGTCACTGCGGTTAAGCGTGTATCCAAGAAAGCGATGGTTTCCAGTGTGAAAAATATTGCAACCAACCGACTTTTGCCAACTCGCGTGGAAAATATTCCGTTCTACTTCTGTGGAGACGGCTGCACAGGAAAAGGCGAGCTTGCTGAACGCGCATTCTCGAGTGCACGCAGCGCGGCTTTATCCATCGTACAGGAAGTGGAGCAAGCTTTGCAGAACGTATAATCTTGCACAAATGAAACAATAAACAAAAAGCTGCTCAAGATCTGACTTGTCGTCAGAAATTGAAGCAGCTTTTTATTTACGAATTATTTGCTGGTAATGGACACCGTTCTAGTTGCCCCATCCCAGTTGACGATCCCACCAAAAGTTTCACCTACGAATCTAGCAGGCGCAAGTGTGTAGCCATTGACTAGTCTGGCTGGTTCTTCCAATTCAATCGGCTTGCCATTCACATAGACCGTTTTTTGGTCAAGTGTCAGCTTTACGGTAGTGTTCCCTTTGGTTGCCGTGACGGAACGGGTAGCCGCTTCATAATCAACTTTAGCTCCCATTGCTTCGAAAATGGCTCGAAGTGGCGTAAATGTCGATCCATTTACAATGGCAGGGGCTTGTTCAAACTGCTGTACAGTACCATTGATATTCACTGAAACTTGTGATGAAATTCCAAACGTGCGGAACGCCACTTGTTGACCGGATTTATTCAAGACACGCAGCTGTAGAACAGAGCCTTCTGGCACCTCGCCAGCTTTAAGATCTAGTCCGTAAGGTAAACTCGTTTGAGAAGCAATAACTCGACCATTCAGAAGATACTCCACTTTACCAATGTACACTTCAGGTATTTTGATAAAAGGAATGATTCTCGTCTGTTTCGTAAATGCTTGATGATCAGCATCGATCGGCACATAACCTACACGGTCAGCTGGTTTAGCTGCGTCTTTCACTTCAGAAAGTAGATAAGGATTCGCGATCAACTGGCTGTAATAAGTTTGAATATCAGAGGATGTCGATAACGAGTAGTCATTCTTCGCATTATTCATTTGCTGATCTACATTAAAATACGTAATAGCTTTCAATCTTGGATACTTGTAAGGCATAATTTCATACAAACGCTGTAGATTCAACTTCGCCCATTCCGTGTAATCTTCACCAGCCGAATGTGAGTAATGTGGAACGCCAGTCTCACTCAGCATCAAAGGTTTACGGTCCGCATAGGTGTTGTACAATCTTGTAAGTCTTTCAACGTTGCTTGTCGCAAGCATGGATGGCAGTGATGGATCACCATTTTCGTAAGGCTCAATGTATAAACTGACACCAACCCAGTCCACGTACGCATCACCTGGATAGTAGGGATCGATATCATTGGCCGGTACATCTCCCGGGCTCCATACCATAGCCACGTTAGGCGCGTCCGTCGCAAAAACATCATGAAGCATTCTAAACTTCGCGATATACTGTGCAGGATTCCCATGCCATTTCACCCATGCACCGTTCATTTCTCCTGCAAATCGTAGAAAAATTGGAATTCCAGCGGCTTTCGCCTCTTTCGCCCAGCTCCGTAAATAAGCTCCATCTGTAACAGGATCTAGTCCATTGTCTGGCTCCCAAGCGATTTGCAAGGCACCGCCAGCATCTTTAGCACGCTTCGCATAAGAGACTGGAAAGCTTTGACCCCAGTGAGCATAAGCTAAGTAAATCGCATGCTTTTTGCCATAGACAGATTGCATTTTTGTAAATGTATTACCGACTTTAGGATCTTGCTCGGAATACATACCTAAATATGTGCCGTAGACTGGTTCAAACTTAGCTAAGCGTAAGCTAACTGATTGGGAACGCTCCTGAATGATGCTCTCGATATTTTCTTCTCGATACAATTCAACGGTTGTCCGAATTTGATCTGCACGCTGCAATTTGACAGCGCCCCAATCCTTCCCTGCATTGACCCAATATTGATTTTCTTGCTCATAATAATGAATTGCTTGATCATAATCACCGATATCGTCAAAATACTTGTCTAATTTGCCACTGAAAAGGGCCGCATTCTCCCAGTCACCTGCACTTGCATAGTAGTCAGCCAGATATACCCAATGGGGTACAGCTGCTTTGGAATTTCCAGACGCTTGCAACGACTCTGCTTGTGTCCAATGATCCCATACAACGTCCGCACGAGTTGGTGCAGGAGATCCCGCGATACCCGCTGCAAGAATACTAACAGCCAGTGATAGAATTCCTATTCGTTTATTCATTTTCAAGAGATACATACTCCCTTTCAAGGTGTTCTAAAATATTCGCTTGTACTTGATACGTTATCAGAAGCGGAAAAGTAGCATATTCCTCAAAAAAATTACAAAATCCCCTACCTTTCAGATAAAGTTGGCTCGATTTTCATGATTTCAACACGATGGTTCGATCCCTTTTGCAATTAACCATTGTTAAAATATAGAAAAAAGAGTGCGAAAGGGTTTGCATCGTATGAAAAATATAGGGGTAGTTCTCCTGTTGGCAGTTTGTATAAGTTCATTATTTGTTGGTTGTGAAGCCACACTTAACCCCTTGTCCATTGGAATGAAGTCCATCCCTATTGAATCAAGATCATCTGAATCTGCACAGGAAGTAAACATCGAACACGTTTTGGAACCCTTACCAACGGCAAAACCGACAGGATACATTGAAGAAATTAGTCAAACACCTCCCTCTATTCTCGGTACAATCGAAACTGACAGTTCTCCAAGTGTCGTATATGTACAACCAACACCAACCAAACAAGACAGACCAGAACCCTTGCATATTCTTTATGCCGGCGATGCGATGTTCGATTGGTCAGTCAAAGAAGCAATTAACCGATATGGCCCTGATTATCCCTTCTTACATATTCAATCCGAGATCGAACAAGCTGATTTCTCTTTCGTCAATCTTGAAACGGCAGTAACCCTGGAGAATGAAAAGGATACCAATCAGATCTATAATTTTAAATCGAATCCCGAATCCCTTAGTGGTTTGAAAAATGCTGGTTTTGATATGGTATCTGTTGCCAATAATCATTCCATGGATTTCTTGCAGAAGGGGTTTCTCGACACACTTACCCATCTAGATAAAGCTGGCCTGCTTTATGTGGGAGGTGGTCTGAATGCACAAGAGGCGTACCGAGCAAAGAGCGTTAATGTGAAAGGAAAAACAGTGAAATTTCTCGCCTTCTCTCGGTTCATCCCAACCGGGGATTGGTTTGCAGGTAAGAACAAGCCTGGTATTGCTCAGGCCTATGATCGAAAGCCAGTGCTTGATGCGATTGCTCGGGAACGCGAGAGTGCCGATTACGTTCTTGTCTATTTGCATTGGGGAGTGGAGATGAATAATCGCCCTGAGGTATGGCAGCGCGAATTTGCCAAACAAATGATAGATGCAGGTGCAGATGCCATCATCGGGAGTCATGTGCATGTGTTACAAGGTTTTGAATATTACAAAGGCAAGCCCATTGCCTATTCGATCGGTAATTTCCTATTCCCTGACTATGTCACTGGTCCCAAAGCGGACACAGGTCTACTCCATTTGAAGCTCGATGAAGAACAAATCGAGATGTCGTTTCAACCTTTTTACATTGAAAAAAATCAAATCGTCCCCAAAGGTTCCGTGTACGAAGAAAAGCAATTAGCTTATTTGAAATCTATCTCTTATGGGGTGGCACTCGAGGGGCAGACGATTCGACCAGAAATCGGGATCGCCAGTAAATGATTGAGTCGTGGAACTATGTAAATGGAACTGCCGCTGGCTATGAAACAGAAACAAGGATTGCGATCACCTCGTTTTATGTGAATAGCCTTCGGAATTCCAGTTCTAATACTTATTTTATTTATGGGATTTTACCAAAATAGCTCTTGTACGCTTCCGTTGTTGCGCCGTCAAAGGCTGTACATAAGAGGCATCGCCATGAGGTGCAGCTCCTTTTATTTTACCTGCCGTATACGTGCCACCCGCAGCTGGAATAGCCGTACGTACCCCATAAGATGCCATAACAACACCGATCGGATTACTTATTGAACGAGAGCCATCCGCTGGACCAGCGAAATTAAGCGCTACCGCATAGCGATCACTGGAACGGAGCCATACAGAGCCTGAATCACCTGGAAGTGATACGGGACCCGAAGTTCCTACAATGACAGTCTGATTGCGAAACAACAGCGTACCTAAGCTGCCTCCATAAGTAACACGCACATCGACATTATTAGACTCCACAGTTCCTCTTACAGCACCTGAAGTACGACCTGATTTAAACACTTGAAGTCCAACAGGATAGCTTAGAAGATGGCCTGGCACTGTAATTAAGTCGCCCGATGCACTGCGTAAATATTTTGGGTTTAATAGACTGTTTGAGGTTGGAAGGGCAATAGACGAATCCTGAAAATTAACTTCACCAGGACGTAATGGCACAAATTGATACGCTCTCCCTACACGATCAGCCCCCGATGTTCCGCCATCTGCCGGACCAGGTTGAACCGTTTCGGAGAATGCAGAAGAATTATTTCTGATCAGTACATGGTTGTTACTTAGGATGTAAAGTTGATTATTTTTGATTACGATTAAACCAGCAGTCCCTGTCGAGGAGGGATTCGTCTTACCAATGCTCACCCCGCCAGGGACTGGACGATTTCTACTTTGAAAAGTAGTTGCCTTGTACACTTTGGGTTTAGGAGCCTTTAACACATGTGCTTTGAAAGAATCCGCAGAGAGAAAACGCACAGGAACAGACGAACCTAATTTAGAAGCAACGCTTTTCAAATTATTTAATCCTGATGGCATGATTTTTTGATTGGTGTACACAATGACACTCGCACCCGCGGTTGGTTTTTTGGGATCTGCGTATCCGACGCCGACGCCCATAACCTCTGCCCTTTTCAATAATACAGGCGAGAGACGATTCTTATGTTTCAGTGCTTCATGAAATGTTGCCATTCACATTCCCCTTTTCGTCATGTTGGTGCAGTGTATGCCAACTTGTACGATTCGGCATGATGCCTTTACCTAAGGAGCTGGCAGGAAACAAAAAAAAGGCTAATGACCGATAGCGGGTCATTAGCCTTCATTTAGGTGATAGAAATGAGGAGCGCAGCGTAGTGAAAGCTGTGCTCCATCGACTATTCCGTGTTCAAAAATAGACTTATTGAACAATTCAATTAAAGTTCTTCAAGAGAAATACGACTCCCGCGGCCAGATGGTTCTGCGGGTTGAACAATTAATTTACGTACGAGTCGTGCACGGAGTTCGGGTACGTGAGAGATGACACCCACAGCTAATCGATCTGTATGCAGCTTCTCTAGCGCTCCTATGACCATGTCTAGCAACTCTTGGTCCAGTGTGCCGAAGCCCTCATCGAGGAAGAAAAACTCTAAAGGATATTCGCCTTTTAGCTGAATCTGAGCGGACAAGGCTAACGCTAATGCTAACGAGGTAAGGAAGGTTTCCCCACCAGAAAGCGTGCCAACTGGTCGCTTCACCCCACCATTCGCATCGTCACGAATGACGAAGCCACCGCCAGAGTCGACCTCAATCCCATATCGTCGACGCGTTAACTCACCCAGTCGCTCAGATGCCGCGCGGCTTACTTGCATTAACTGCTCTTCGGCAAGGTACTCGACGAAGGCATTCGCCTTGAGCACGGCTTGCAGCTTGCCAAGCCGTTCTAGCAGCGTCGCCTGCTCAACGCGCTGCGCTTCGAGCTCGCACCAGCGCAAGTGCCGCGCAGCGAGCTCGCTGGCGCCCTGCGCCGCCTTAGCGCGCGCTTCCAGCGCGGCCTCGGCGCCGGCCTTCGCGTCGCTCAGCTGCGCCTGCGACTGCGCCCATTCGGCCGCGCTCAGCACGCGGCCCTGCAGCTTCGCTGCCAGCTGCGCCAGCTGGGCGCGCAGCGCCTGCTCGCGCTCGCGGTGCTCCGCCGCGAGCTGCGTCCACTGGCGGCGCTGCTCAGGCGCCAGCGCCGCGGCCTCTGCGGCTTCGCGCGATGCGAAGCCGCCTTTCTCGAGCGCGCTGGCCAGCGCGCGCTCGGTCTGCGCCAGCTGCCGCGCCGCGGCGGCAGCTGCTTCGGTGGCGGCGCTGTAGCGCTGCGCCGCCAGGGACTGCTCGCGCTGCGCAGCAGCGTGCGCGAGCTTGGTCATCTGCGCGAGCTGCCGCAGCTGTGCAAGCGCGGAGGTCGCCTCCGCGATGAGCTGCGGCACCGCCGCGCCAGGCGCGCGCAGAGCGAGCTGCCGCGACTTGTCGGCGGCGAGCAGCGCGAGCCCTTGCAGCCGCTCATGGAGCTGCAAAGCCGTACGCTCGCGCTCCTGCGCAGCAAGTTGCAGCTTGTCGATGTTGACGAGCAGCTCCTCGAGGAAAGGGATGCTTTTCTCAATTCGGCCACGCAGCTCATCCGCCATCCGCTCATGATCCAGGATCTGTTGGAGTTGTTCTTCAACAATTTCCCAGCTCAGCTCTGCGAATCGCTCTTGCCACTGGAGAACTTGATCTTGGATAGCAGCCGTCAGGCCACTTAATCTAGCTTCAGCTTCTACAACCAAGCTAGCAGCCGCTTGCCCTTGCGCTCCTAGGACTAAATCTTGTTGTGTCAATTGTACGTGTTCTTTGAGCAAATGTTCATATGCCTTCCCAGATGCTTCCACTTGAGAAGCAAGGTTTTGAGAAGCTGAATTCACACTCTCCCATGCCTTGTTCCAATCTTCCAAGCTCATGACCATAAGCGAACTAAGTGGACTTACTTGATCACCGATTTCTTGACCTGCTGCAGCTTCTTGAAGCGCAAGGTCCCGGCCAGCAACTTCTTCTATTTGTTTACTTATCGCTTCATCAGGGAAACTCAAAGCTGCAGCCTGCTTATGTTGATCCGCCATACTTCGAATGAGTTGCAACCCTTGATACTGACTTTCTTTCGCTTGCTGCAAGTACGGTTCGATTTGATGCAGTAAGTTTTCAGAAACGCTGTTCTTATCCGAATCCTCTGCGTTTACGCTACTCTTATGCAGCGCTGGATGCTCTAGAGCACCACACACGGGGCACGATTCTCCCATTTCCAATTCTGAAGCCAACAAAGCAGCCAAGGCATGACGTTCTTGATGCTTCAATTGCTTTCTTTGCTCTTCCAACCACCCTTGCAGACCAGTCGAGAAAGCTGTAAATAAGCCTTGTTGTTTCTGTAATTGCCATTCAATCGAAGCACTAGCTTCAAACCAACTTAAAAACCGAGCATACAACACTCTCTGTTTGTCCAAAATCAATGCTCTCGATTGCTCCACAGTGTTACATGCATTCACTTTGTCAACTTTGTTTCGTTGTGCTTCTAGCTCTTGAGCCTGAAGAAGAAGTATAGCCTTTTTCTCCTGCACAGCGTATTGCAATTGTTGCCTCTTCGCAGCATCCGTCTCAACCAGTTTTAATTGAGCTTTCAGTTCTGTTTGTTTGGCAACCGCTTTTTGCTTCGTTTCATGCGCTTTCGACATATCCGCACGCAAACTTAATAAGGCTGATTTCACTTCAGCTTCTTGTGTTTGTGCTGCTTGAATTTGCGACTGTACTTGTTCGAGCTCCTGTCCTATCACAAGCGCTTGTTCCAATTGATCCAAACGCAGCAATAATGGCCCTTCTTGTGCGACTAGATCCTGCCCCGCTTTATCAAAAGCAAGCGATGCTCGCTGAAAATCAGTTTCCGAGCTGGCCAGGGATAACGTTGCCGTTTCAAGAAGTGCTTTGCTTGACAACACATCTTTAGCAGCCAGTTTATGTTGATCCAAGTAGGGTATAACCCGCTCCGCTTGTTCAGCCAGCTTTAGGATCTGTTCTTTTTCAGCAATAAGTTCTTCTTGTTCATGATGCTTTCGCTGCTCTTGTTCAATACCTTCCGATTCCTTTATCCATTGATAGACTTGTTTGTTTTCTTCGTAGGCCTTCTCCTGTTGCTCCAAATGAAGTCGACTTCGAACCGCCTCTTGTTCCGTTTCAAGAAGTCTTCTATTCGCTTCCTCCAAAGCTGCTGTGGTCGCATCGCCCAAGCCCTGCTGTTCAGCAGCAAGCTGTTTAACGGCACTGTCCGTTTCTTTTACTTTAGAGCTGACTTTTGAGCTTAATTGATCCCCATAGGTTTCAAGATGGAAAAGACGTTGCAGCATTTGCCTGCGATCTTTGCCTGTCAAAGTCAAAAACTCTGCGAACTTTCCTTGCGGGAGCACGACTGCTCTTGTAAAATCCTGCATAGACAGACCGAGTATATTCTGGACCTGTTGATTGACTTCGCCTGCCTTATCCGCCAGCACAATCGTTTCGTTATCGCGTATATGTAAGAGACGTGAAATCGTTCCGTTAATGGACATTTCAGCTCCGCGCTTGAATTGCCGCTCTACTCGGTATCGCGCTGTGCTCGATGCGTTCGTCAGTTCAAATGTAAAAGAAACGAACAGCGTTTGCTCCGCATGATTCATGATCGCTTGTGTGCCACCGCTTGCCCTTTCTACTTTGCCATAGAGCGATAGCGTTATCGCATCTAAGATCGATGATTTCCCGCTGCCTGTTGGTCCAAAAATACCAAACACACCCGCATCTACGAGCTGGCTAAAATCGATCGTTTGCAGCTCTCGATAGCTTTGCAAACCTGACATCTGTAACTGAATTGGACGCAATTAATTTCCTCCTTTCATTCACATCACAAAGTTATCCACAAGCATTAGTTGGGGAAAACAATTTGCTTGCTAGCTGTTCACGTACATCCATCCCTGCTCAATTAATCGCCGCCAGTGGTATCCCCAAGATCTTTCTCTTGCAGCAGCTCCAAAAATAATTGAACTAATGCAGGCTCAGGCTGTGCGCCTCCTGTTTGGCGCGCATAGAAGCGTGTGAAATGCTCTTCCATCGAAAAAGCTGCTCTCGGCATCGCCGAACGTACAACTTCCATTTCCGGATAGATGGGCCGAATGTGAATGAATCCTTCGTACGCTTTACGTAACGATTGTATTTGTTCAATGGACATAGCCGATGTCATCGTAATCTCCAAATCGATCCATGCCGTGCTATCCCGTTGCTCATCTAACCATTGATGAACCTGCCCAATGCCTTCCTTTGCCTTCCAACTCACTAAAGGGCGTCCGGAGTTCAAGAAAATCTCCTTGGGTTCGGCTACCTGCCCAGGGGCAAGATCAAGTATCGTAACCGATTTGGCTTGACCCTCTTCCGAGAAGCTGTAGGCTAACGGCGATCCACTATATCGAATGGGTGATGCTGCCTTCACATTTTGCGGACGATGCAAATGGCCTAGCGCAACGTATTGTGCTCCCGCTGTCAATGCCGTTGTATCAACCGTATAAGCGCCGCCTACTTGAATAGGTCGCTCAGACTCCGTTTCATGCCCTCCAAGGACATACAGATGACTCATAATCAAATTCACTGTACTAGCTTCAAAGGAAGCTGCCTGTTTGCGAATGAGTGCCCCTACTCGCTCCGAATATTTGCTGCGCAGCACTTCTTCCTCCGCAACCTCGGACAACAACTCCTTCAAACGTGATTCCGAAGGATACGGCAAAGCGATTAGTCGTGCAAGCTCACCCGTACGCGCGATTCCAATCGACTGAATTTCTTGAATTGGCAAACCTATCAAGGTGATTCCTTGCGTTGCTGCAAGCGGACCCGAAGCTGCAAGTCGATCCGGATGATCATGATTGCCTGAAATAATCGCTACATGTCTTTTCCCGCCATCAGCTAATCTCGCAATGCCTTCATAAAACAACTGCTCCGCAGCAGCAGGAGGATTCACACTGTCATAAATATCTCCTGCAATCAACACCAGATCAATGGCTTGATCTTCCACGATGCGCACCAATTCATCCATAAACGCGATTTGTTCATCCATCCGACTTCGACCTTCCAAGGCTCGTCCAAAATGCCAATCCGCTGTGTGTAAAATTCGCATGTCTCATCTCCTTCCTAACCCTGGTTTGGCCTTCGTTTTCTATGACTACATTTCCACCAACTTCGCACCATCAAAGAAATAGAGGAATTTCCCGTGTATCGGACGTTTCCAGATATGTTCCACAGCTCGTGCGTACAAGCCTATTTGCTTCTCATAGCGTAGTTGAAGTTCTGATTCCGTACTTCCTCTAACAGCATCTGTTTTATAATCTACGAGAACGAGTCCCAGTTCATCTTCAAATAGACAGTCAATGACCCCTTGAATAAGTACAGTCTCACCAAGCGTTGATGGATCCGTCTCCGAATAAACCTCATCTGCAGGAAGTCCATAGCTAAATGGAACCTCACGCTGAACATGATGTGACTGAAGCATTCTTTTGCCAACCGACGTCTCAAAAAACTTCAATATGACAGGAATATCTACCACATCACGCTGCTCCTGCGTCATGGTTTGTTTGTCCAACATCTCCTGAAGTGTCGATTGGATACTTGCCACTGTAGGCAATTCCGATAGGGACATATTTTGCATAACAGCATGAACGACAGTCCCTTTCTCTGCCGCAGTCAGCTTCTTCTCTTCCATAAATCTCGGTCTACGCCATATCGAAGGAGCTTGTTGACTGGTTTCTAACGCAGGCCCCAGTATAGATGTGGTATCCACAGAGTTCGGTGACTCCAACTCATCTGCGATTCGGTTGATTTCAGATAATCGTTTCATCTCCGAAACTGTGGTTTTGGCAAAATGTTTAGGTGCACCTGGAAAATCATATTGCCAGGATAAACGCTCATCTAAAGCATCTTTCCATTTCCCCGATGTAGTGACAACCTCTCGTTGCTGAATGGCCATAAATCGATCTTGATCTGGCTCGAAAGCCGCATCTTCTAAAACATCCAACTGCTGCAAGCTTTCTGGCGTAATGATAGATAGTTTCCATTGCGAGGAATCACGCAGCAAACGTACATCTGAAGACATCTCACTAATGCCAAGTCTTTCTCGCCACAAGACTGCATCAGGATGACGAAGCAACGCCGGTCCTACCCAATCCAGATAGCTCTTCGCTTTCGCTAACTCAAAATCAGGCAAGTACCAAGCCTCTCTTGATAAGTGACGTCCCCATCCGCGCAAAAGTTTATCAAGAGATTTCACAGTGCCTAATAGGTACAACTTCTCGCGCGCTCTCGTAAGAGCTACATATAGAACACGCATTTCTTCAGCTAGAAGCTCTAGTTTCAGCCTCTTTTTAATAGCAAGAGAAGGTAACGTCGGGTAACTGACACGAAGCGTCGTGTCTACAAATCTCGGTCCAAAGCCAAGCTCTTTATGCAATAAAAATGCCTCATTCAAATCGCGTTGATTAAACATTTTCGTCATACCCGCCACGAATACCACAGGAAATTCCAGACCCTTACTCTTATGAATAGACATAATTCGTACAACGTCTTCCTGTTCACCCAACGCACGCGCGGTTCCAAGATCGCCACCGCTTTCTTTCATCCGCTCAATAAATCGTAAAAACCGGAATAATCCACGCAAGGATGTACTCTCGTATTGTCTAGCTCTATCATAGAGCGCCCTTAAATTGGCTTGTCTTTGCATGCCGCCAGGCAGGCCGCCAGCGAAATCATAATAGCCGGTTTGTCTAAAGATACGCCAGATTAAGTCAGCAAGAGAGCCCTGCCTCGCGTCATTTCGCCATTGTTCTAATTGTTCAAGAAACACAGTCAATTTCATCGACAACTGTTCATTCTCATTATGGGTATTTTGCCCGGCAGTCCGCAGTACAGACTCATAGAAAGCTACGGATTTATCCGCAACTCGAATTTGTGCTAAATCTTCAGCAGTTAGCCCCACCATCGGCGATCGCAAAACAGCAGCCAAGGGTACGTCCTGATAAGGATTGTCGATGACCTTCAATAAGGAGAGCATTGTCTCGACTTCGGTTGCCGAGAAGTACCCTGTGCTGAGCTCAGCATAAGCAGGTATTCCCTGCTTCTTCAGCTCGTCGATTATAATGGGAGACCACGCTTGGGTTGCTCTGAGTAAAATCACGATATCCCTGTAGGTTACCGGCCGATTGCCGCCAGTTCTTTTATCAAACACCTGAAAAGCTTCTTGATTCTCAGCACCTAATAAACCCCTGATTTGACGAGCAATGGTACGTGCTTCCAACTGCGCAGTTTCCAGCTCTTCTGCTTCCAAGGCAGGATCAGTCCCGCTTTCAGCACCATCAACGTTCGATTCGTCCCCATTTTCTTCCGATTCTTCCACGAATGTATCGCTTTTGTCGGCTCCGTCTTTCGCACGGTCTATGATCAGCATTTCCACAGAACAATCGGATGCGGAAGGCGGATACCCAGCTCCGTACACCAGTTCCGCACGCTCATCATAAGCAATTTCACCGACAGTTTCATTCATCATTTGTTTGAAAATAAAGTTAACTGCATCGACGACTTGAAGACGACTTCGGAAATTTCTAGCTAAGTCAATTCTTCCACCGGTCATTTCTCCACCAGATGTTAACTCTTTGTTAGATCGATACGCTTTGTATTTCTCTAAAAACAGACCTGGCTCTGCCAATCGAAACCGATAAATACTTTGCTTTACATCGCCAACCATAAACCGATTCCCAGGCTTAGCTGTTGAAATCAGCTCAACAATGGCTTCTTGAACACGATTCGTATCCTGGTATTCATCCAGGAGCACTTCAGCAAATTGTTTCCGATACGCTTGAGCAGCTTCTGAAGGGTATAATTCACCTGGCATGGAACCAGGTGCACTAAGAATTTGCAAGCAGTAATGCTCCAAATCAGCAAAGTCAATCAGACCCTTCGCTGCTTTAGCAGCTTGATATCTTTTGCCAAAATCAACGATAAGATCGACAAGGACATGCAATAAAGGAGCCATTTCTGCAATTTCTTGATGAAATTGCTCTGGTGTCCGTCCGAACAATTCTTCTTTTAATTTGTTAATTTGATCCTTCGCCTTGTTCCGTAGTTCTTTAACTTCTTCTTGTAGTCCTTTATCAAAATCATCGCCTTTACAGGCTTTGAGCTTGCCGAACTCTACCGTTTGAAAACCAAGATACAAGACGGACCAGGGATATGTCGTTGTTTCCAGTAAATTCTGAACGAGCAATAAATCATCACGAAGATTATCGATATAAGGAGCAGGTCCTCCCGGGGATTCAGCAATATACATGGCTTGTCCTAGCAAGTCCGCTGCCCCCTCTAGTTCAAGGGAAAGATCACGAATAAGACTTTGCTCCCAAAGTGAATAATCCACTGGTGCAGATGCCGCGGCAACAAAAGGCAGGGCCTCTTCAACTATTGCGTTTGCCTCACCCACACTCACTTGGTCAGCTTGATCTGCTCGCGGACCGAACATAGAAGCTGTTCCTCTTAACCAATGCTCTGGCCAAGGATGACTGCGAGATACATCGTATAGCTTCTGAATGAGCTGCATAATCGCGCTATCGTTACGTTCACCACTGAAGGAGTCTACCAATTGCCAAAACGCACTGTTCTCATTACTTTCCGCGTAATATTCTTCAAGCATCTCTCCAAGCAAATCTTGACGAAGCAATTCAGCTTCTGTTTCATTCGCTATCCGAAAGCCAGGGTCTAACTGGATAAGACTAAAATACCGTTGTACAACCTCTAAACAAAAGGAATGCAGCGTAGTAATGGACGCTTTACCCATGAGTGCAAGTTGCTTTCGCAGATGCTGGGAATGCGGCTGTTTCATGAGTTCCTTCTCAAGTGCTTCTCGAATCCGATGCTTCATTTCTGAAGCTGCTGCCTTCGTAAAGGTAGCAACGAGTAATCGGTCTACATCAATTGGCTCCCACTCATTGGAGATCCGTCGAATGATTCGTTCTACGAGTACGGCTGTCTTGCCAGAGCCCGCAGCAGCGGCAACCAGCATATTCTGCCCCTTAAGGGTTATCGCGTCCCATTGATCGTCCGTCCATGTACTACCGATAGGCTTAGGTTCTTGCTGATGTGTCACCTTGTACGCTCCTTTCTACCTTCACGACTGGCTTGCCTGTGCAGCCAACTCCGTCCAAACCTGATCCTTCGCACGTGGTCGAAAGACTTGGATTTCATTTCCTTCAAATAAGGGATCTATTTGACAAATCGACGTATACGAGCAATGCTGACAGGCAGATTTTTTCCCTAACCGATATGGAGCAATATCAACGTGTCCGTCCGTAATGTTCGTACCAATTTGCTTTACTTGTTTGCGTACATAGGTCCGCAGCGTATCCCACTGCTCGTCCGTCGCTACCGATGAAGTCGAGTAAAAACTCCCATCTTTCTTTAAAGCAACAGGGATGAGCTGTGAATGCCCCGAGCTATGGATAAGCTCATCATCCATCAATCCAGCTATCTCAGCATCAGCCGTAATCAAACCCTTCATTTTGAAACGTTTACGCAGCTCCTTTTCGACAGAGGCAGGATCAAGAGCATTCTTTTGTTGGAGCATCGGATTATGCACATGGAAATAAAGTACACCTGCCGGCTTCGCTTGGGCGCCAAGCCATGTCTCTGCATGCGTAAGTATAACGTCCAAATAAGTCAGCATCTGTAACGATAGTCCGTAGTACACTTCGGAGAGCTGCAAAGCTGTTTGACTGGATTTGTAGTCAATGACTCGTAAAAGCACACCGTTCTCACCATCCGCTCGATCTACCCGGTCGATTCGGCCTATAATCTCCATCGTACAACCGTTTTCCAATTCAAACGTCAACGACGGCAAATCCTTACCTGGTCCAAAATCAATCTCCAATCCAAGGGGCTGAAATTGACCATGTTTGGCGTGTTCACCGAGAATAACAGCCGCCCTACCAACCACTTGCTTAAGTTTCCGAGCTATATAAGCGTAACGACTTGAACTAAGGAGAATTTCTCCTTGGAGTCTAGGTGCGAGCTCGTCCACAACTTGTGCAGACCTCTCCATACACTGCTCTGCGGAAAGCGAACCCCAATCTAGCTGGTCCTGCTGCAGCTTCTGAACGAACTGATTCAATGCTGCGTGGAACAATTGACCAATATCCGGAGCATCCAAACGATATACGCGACGTTCTTGCAGCCTTAAGCCATGAGAAATGAAATGCGAGAACGGACAAGCCACATACTTTTCCATGCGCGAAACGCTGGCACGTAAGTGCTGCCCATATAACAGTTTGCTAGTAGAAGTGGAAAGCCCCTTCTCTTTGTTTGTATATTGCAACGCCAGAACCAGCGATTGTAGTTTCATCTGCCAAGCGGGTTGTTCCGCGTACCAATTGTACGCATCCCACCATAGCTCTGAAATACGGCCACCTAGCATCCAATGCTTCATGCGTACAGCCAAATAGGAGATCGCCTGTGTCGGATGCGACAGATAGGCAGCTTGCTCACTTTCAGGGGCTTCCGCTGAAGGTTCGGCAAGAAGCAGAGGTTCTTCCGTTCCTGGGAACAGCTGTCGCATCTGTCTGATCAGCTCCGAAGGCAATAAGGATTTCCCCTCTTCATCTGCTAATGGATAACTCATCCAAAGCCTCTTACCTGGCACAGTCAACGATGTATAAACGATAAATTGCTCATCTAACAGCTTACGACGGCTTCCATCCGCCATTGGTAATCCAGAGTCCATGAGAACACTACGTTCCGCTTCTGTGAGCACACCTTTTTCAGCCATCTGCGCAGGAATAACCCCGTCATTCACACCTAATATATACGCATACCGAATCCCGCTTGAGCGAGTTCGATCCATACTTCCGATCAGCAATTGATCCATCGATGGCGGAACTAACCCCAGCTTCATGCTTTCCATCCCTGTTTCAATCAGTCCGTTAAACAGCTCTAAGGAAAGTTCATCATCGCCCATGGTTTCTACCAATTGATCAAGCATATCCATGACACTGTTCCACATTTGACCGTGCTCGCGAGCCTTTTCTGGCTTTCCATCAAGTGTTGCTTGCTGCGTCCACGCTTCTAACTTCTCTGGCGCCTGAACGGTTACCAATAACTCATAAACCGCTTCGACCTGATATTTTACCGTACGCGCTTGTGTAAGGCGATTGGATAACGCCAACAAGGGACCAACGACCCACGATTTGCTCGTATTTAAAGCTTGAAGCTCCGCGGTTTGTTCATTTATCCCATCTTCTGCTTGCTCCAAATTGGCACGAAACTTATACGACCATGGCTTGCCATCCGTCCATCTATAACCTTGAATCCCGAATGCAAGTACATAATTCTCTAATTTATCTAGCTCAGTCCTTTGCGTTGTCGCATCAAGAGGCAGCAGTAAGTCCGTTTTGATACAACGGAAAACGGCATCATAATGCCAATTATGCTGTATAACCTCGAGCGCAGAGCGAATGAATTCCACGAGTGGATGATGCAGCACCGAACGCTTCTGATCGAAAAAGTGCGGGATCTCATAATCCGTTAGTACCATGTTTAACAGATCTTGATATCCTTCCATATTCCGTACCATGATAGCCATTTCACGCCAACGCACACCATGTTCTCGAACTAGCTGAAGCATATCACGCACTGCACCCTCAACTTCTGCGCGACGATGAACGGCTTCCCTAATGACGAGCTGGTCGCCAATCTTCTCTCCTGGAGAAGGCTTATATTTCGGAGCTCCGCCACCGATTCGACGGTCAAAATTCTGCTCCAAATAGGCAAGCGCAGGACTATCCTCGTATCGCGGTGAACGCTCTTGACCGAGAAGAAGAACTTCAGCCGCACCAAGACCCAGTTGCCATATCAAATCCTGTAAACGTACCATCGTCGTAGCTGTGGGATGAAATAAATCCAATTCATCCGGTGTATCCCCCGCCTGCAGTTCGCGATCCAGACATAATGTAATCGTTACTTGCTTACAAGCAGCAAATAGCGCACCAATCACTTTGAATTCTTGCGGTGTAAAGCCATGAAATCCATCAATCCAGACTGATGCTGAACGCAAATAAACTGAGCTTTGAACTTGCTCTGCGAGTAGCGTTAAGTAATCCTCACCGTCCAAATACTGCCTCGCAAGCTCTGCCTCAAATTGACGATACACCAGCTGAATATCATGCATTTTGTCCCTCAGTAAACCGTGTTCACCCAGATTAGTTACTCGTTTATTTTCATGCGTTTCCAGCTGTTCAGCCGTCACACAATAGCGTTTCATTTCCGTAAAGAGCTGATTCAATCGGTCAACAAAGCCCATTTGCTCAGCAGAATGACCAAAGAGTCGGAGTTTATCCTTGTATTTATGTAAAATGCTCGTTAACAGCAGTTTCTTTCCTGTATCATCAATAGGCAGCCGAGCTGTCCCGCCTTCTTCTTGCATGACACGCCAAGCTAAACGGTGAAAGCTTAATACTTGCGCGCGGATCATCCCACGAATACTTGGATCCGATACTAGTGCATGCTCAGCTTGAAATGTAGCTTGTTCAGGAACAAGCAAAATCAACGGATCACCTTCGGGCGCCGATGCCAGCTGCTGCTTCATTTCAGTCAGACAACGTTCACTCTTGCCGCTTCCGGCTCTACCAATCACGAATCGAATGGACATTCAAGGCCTCCTAACACTTTCCGTCGGAAAGCTTGCTTCGTAAGCAATTCTCGTATTCTATCTCTCTATTCTAGCATATTTTTGGTTGTGAGTCGGCGTGGTAGATGATGGAGGAGGATCTAAGGGGTTTAATTGGCGGAACCATTTACGAACATACATTCTATTAGTATAGCATGGAACGCAAAAAACAAAAAGGGATACGCTATGAAAACTATCTGATACACGCCTTTCACAACTCTACACAACATTAGCTTGACGTCGATATCGGACTATTGGGTGCCAGCCCCCTCCCACCAGTACCAACACCAACACCATCAAACTCAACAAAAAAAAGCAAAGCCAGATTAACCGGCTTCGCTCACTTAAATCTGTTTATTTGCTGCGCACTTCAAAAATCGCAAACTTCAAATAATGTCCTTCATCTACGCCTAGAATACGCGGGTGATCCATGCCTGCCCCACGGAACTCAATTAAGCGTAGCAGCTTGCCTGCATCTGTTGCTGCTGCATGAATCGTTTCAAGGAATAGCTCAGGATGCATATGGTAGGAACAGCTTGCTGTGACGAGATAGCCCCCTTCATTCACAAGCTTCATGCCATGCAAATTGATGTCCTTATAGCCGCGGCAAGCTCCTTCCACAGCACTTTTGGTCTTAGCGAAGGCAGGAGGATCGAGAATGACGACGTCCCACGTACGTCCACCAGTGCCCACAGGCTTAGAAGTGTCTATCTTAGCTTGACCTGCTGCACCAGCCACAGCGCGAAGCTTGCGCTCATCCAAACCTTTCACTTGCGTACGCAAGTACTCAAAGGCATCCGCGACAACGAATTCGACGCGATCCTCAAAGCCATTCAACGCAACGTTCGTGCGTGCACTTTCAATCGCATGCTCAGAGATATCGAGGCAAGTTACTTTTTTGGCTCCGAATTGACACGCGTTAAGCGTGAAGCTTCCCGTATGTGAGAAGCACTCCAGCACAGAAGCGCCGTCCCACAGTGGAAACGTCACTACTTTGCCATTCGCGTTCACAGGGAGCATTTGCGTTACACCATTTTCTTCAACTTCCGTCAAATTGATGCCACTGCGATGCCCCCAGCCAGTCATCAACGGTGCGATCGCCGCACGATTCTCACGTTGGTCGAAGAAGTAACCCGTCTTCTGCCCTTCCTCAATATCAACGCGAATGCGAAGGCCATTTTCTAAAATATCAACATGCTTCGCACAATCTCCATACAGAAGTCCCTTTGTCTGCTTCAGACCTTCCAGTTCACGGATGGAAACGTCACTTCGCTCATAGATCCCTACTGGCTTCATAACTTGTACCAGTGCGTCGACGATGTTGTCTCGGCAGAGATCCATCCCCAAAGTCAAAAGCTGAACAACCAATGTGTTCTCGAATTTATCAACAATAAGATCTGGCAGAAAATCAGCTTCTCCATATACGAGACGATAAGACTGCGCTCCTTTCACAAAGCGCTGACGATGTAGGAAGCACCGTGTGAATCTTTCGACGAAAAACGCCTTCGTCATCGTCTCAATCGGGTTATACGATACAATACGTACCGTAAGCTGTGAAGCTTCGTTATAATAGCCCGTTGCTAGATATTTGCCTAGGTGATTTTGAACGGATACAAGCTGTCCAGGCACAATGTCCCCATCCGTACGCTCAATTTCACTCTTATACACCCACGGATGTCCTTGCTCCAAGCGAGGTTTGCGTTTCTTATGTAAAAATACTGCTGCCATTATTTTAGCCGTCCTTTGCGTGAAACCGTTCACCTATACCATCTGGCTTGTCATGCTTGTCTTTACGGTCACATATATTGGTTGAAAACGTCGTACACTCACGGAAAGGAGATCCCTCTCATGATTCATGCTATTATACTGCCTGTTGCAACAGGCTTTATCTTATTTCTGCTCGGGATGAAGCTAATGGAAACCTCGCTTCAGACCTGGGCAGGCCCCCGCCTCCAGCTATGGCTGGAGCGGTTTACCCGAACACCGGTGCGCGGCCTTATCACCGGCACTGTGCTCACCGCGGCGCTGCAGAGCAGCACCGCCATCACAGTCATCGCCATCGGCCTCGTCGGCGCTGGCGTCCTGTCCTTCCCGAGAACACTTGGCGTGATTCTCGGAACCAATATCGGCACGTGCCTCACCACTGAGCTGATCGGGCTCAGCTTAGGTGGTATCGGCGTGCCGATCTTGATCGCCAGCGCCAGCGTGTGGCTGGCGAGTTGGCTGGCCGGGCCGCTGCCTCAGGCAAGCGAGCCCCGCTCCAACGCCGCGCACGCAGGCGCGGCACTACCGCAGACCGCCGTGCATGACGGCGGTCGCCAATGGCTGCGCAGCGTCCGCTACGGCTCGCTCGCGGCGGCTGGCTTCTCTCTCGTGCTGCTCGGCATCAAGATCATGCAAACCATCGGGCCTGCCCTGCAGTCCCGCGGTCTGTTCGCCTGGTTCGTGCACCAGGCGCAAACGAGCCTGCTCTGGGGCATCCTCGCAGGCGCAGCGGTGACCGCGCTCGTGCATAGCAGCGCAGCCGTCATTGCAATGGCGATGAGCCTCGCCGCCACAGGGGCGATCCCCGTTGAGCTCGGCGTTGCCATTACCATTGGTGCCAACGTTGGCACCTGTGTCACCGCAGTGATCGCTGGCATGAGCAGCTCGCGCGCCGGGCGTTATGTCGCCTGGTCACATGTGCTGCTGAATGTGGGAGGGGCAATCCTTTTTTATCCATTCATCCACTGGCTCGTCAGTCTTTCCGCTCTATTAGCTAATGATGCAGCATCGCAAATCGCAAGGTCCCAAACCATTTTCAACATCGTAGGTTCCTTAATCGCGTTGCCTCTCTGCTATCTTAGTATGTGGAAGCGCCTTGAGTTCCGTTCACAATAGCTACACCAGAGCTAGTCCCTAGTCTAGTTGCTCCCGCTTCAATCATCGCAATCGCCGTCTCTACGTCGCGCACGCCGCCAGATGCTTTAACGCCAATTGTGTTGGACACATTTTGACGCATCAAGCGAACATCTTCTACCGTAGCTCCACCAGGTCCAAAACCAGTCGATGTTTTCACAAAATGAGCACCAGCTTCTTCCGAAAGACGACAGGCTGTTGCTTTCTGCTCATCATTTAGGAAACCCGTTTCCATGATCACTTTGACGATAGCTTTTCCTTTTACCGCATCCACGACTTGCTTAATATCAGAACGAACCGCATCCAATTGTCCTTCCAAAAGCAATCCTATCGGCAATACGGTATCGATTTCTGCTGCCCCATTTTCAACAGCTTTAGCCGCTTCGAATGCTTTAACTTCACTCAAACTAGCGCCAAGTGGGAAACCAACTACAGCTGCAACCTTAACTCCAGTCCCTTCCAGAGCTTTGGCAGCAGTTGCTACAAACTGCGAATTCACACACACACTGAAAAATTGATGCTGCGCAGCTTCCTCACACAATTTGTGAATCGCCGCTGTGCTCGCATCTGCTTTCAATAACGTATGGTCAATATAACTAGCAATTTCTTTCGCGTTCAATGTCATTATGAAGCACCTCATCTAATTTAGTCATTTCATCCATTACTGTAAGCTCCGGTGTAATCGAGAAAACCTCTATCGCAGTCATTCTAAAGGAACGACCACGCGTAGAGGTGGGGAATTGCCTTACAACTTCACTTACAAATTCACTACGCCTTCAAGAATGCGTACGAGTTGTCCCTTGCTTTCATTGACACCGGCTTCCGTAACCTTCACACGGCATACTTGACCGATCATCTCTTCCGAGCCTTCAAAGACTAACTGCACATAGTTGTCAGAATAACCACTGTACAATCCGCTATCTGGAGCGCCTTTGTAGGTACGTTCCGGAATGACTTCCAGGACTTGCCCAACAAATTTCTGCGCATACGCCAATTGCATTTTCTCAGATAGATCAATAAGTTCGTGAACACGCGCATTTTTGATTTCTTCATCCACTTGATCCTCCATCCGGGCAGCAGGCGTACCTGTCCGCTTGGAATAAGGGAAAACGTGCATTTCAGAGAACTTCATTTGCTCCATAAACTTGTAGCCATCACGGAACATCTCTTCTGTCTCACCTGGGAAACCAACGATTACATCCGTCGTGATCGCCACATCCGGCATAATTTCGTGCAGTCGCTCAATTTTACGAGCGAACTCAGCAGTTGTATATTTCCGACGCATCCGCGCAAGCACCTGATCATCGCCCGCTTGTAACGGGATATGCAGATGACGGCACATTTTGTCCGAAGATTTCAGAACATCAATCACTTCATCCGTAATTTGACTAGCTTCAATGGAAGAGATCCGAATGCGCTTCAAGCCTTCCACTTTATCCAAATCCTTCAAAAGCTTCGCCAAGCTGTAGTCTTCAATATCTTCGCCATAGCCCCCAGTATGAATACCTGTGAGTACGATTTCTTGATAGCCTGCTGCAACCAGTTGCTCCGCTTGTGCTATTACGCTTTGCGGTTCCCGGCTACGCATGAGTCCACGTGACCACGGGATAATACAGAAGGTACAGAAGTTGTTGCAGCCTTCTTGAATTTTCAGAAAAGCCCTTGTGCGATCAGCAAAATCAGGCACATCCAATTCTTCGAAAGTACGGGTTTTCATGATGTTGCGAACGGCGTTAATCGGTTGACGATCCGACTCAAATTGCTTCACGAGCGGAATGATTTTCTCACGATCCTGCGTCCCGATCACCATGTCTACGCCTGGAATCGCCATAATTTCAGCCGGTGATGTTTGTGCGTAACAACCAGTTACAGCTACAATTGCTTCTGGATTACGACGAATCGCACGACGAATCATTTGACGACTTTTCTTATCCCCTGTATTCGTAACCGTACATGTGTTAATCACATAGACATCCGCTGTATTTTCGAAATCAACTTGCTCATAGCCCTCATTTTTGAAAAGCTGCCAAATTGCTTCTGTATCATAAAAGTTTACTTTACATCCTAGTGTATGAAACGCTACCGTTGCCATTTTCGCTTATCCTCCCATTTCTCCGGTTTCATAGAACAGACACGTAAGGCCGACCATCGCGGCCGTCTCCGTCCGTAAAATACGATTCCCCAGCGAAACCGAGCGAAAGCCAGCTTCTTCAGCTTGCTTAATTTCTTGCTCTGTGAATCCACCCTCGGGGCCTACCGCAATCAACACTTGCTTACCTGGTTCGATTTGCCCTGCTGCTATCGCGGACTGAATCGCAGGTTTCAGTTGTTGACCATCTTCTTTCTCATAACAAATCCAAGCGACATCCGCTTCCTTCGCCCGCTGCAGCAGTTGCTTCCACGAGTAGACGGATTCAATCTGTGGTACACGGTTGCGATGGGCTTGCTCTGCCGCTTCCTTCGCGATTTTCTGCCAGCGCTCCGTGCGCTTAGCTTCTTTCTTCGCATCGTACTGTACAATGGTTCGTTCCGATAAAAAAGGAAGAAACCGGGCTGCCCCGATCTCAGTCCCTTTTTGAATAATAAGCTCCATCTTATCGCCTTTGGGTAAGCTCTGTGCAATCCATACGTCAACTGACGCTTCCGCATCCATCGTAAGCTCTTCCACGATCTCCGCTGTAACAGCTCCCTTATCCAGGTGAGTGATCCGAACGAGAACCTCACGATCCACACCATTACTGCAGATCACTTTATCTCCTATTTCTGCTCGCATGACGCGACCAAGATGATGCGCGTCGTCACCCTCAATGGTGACCGTTTGTGTAGCAGCATGGAACTGCTCAGGCGGGAGAAAATAACGTTGCATAGTCAAAGCCTCTCTATCTTCGTTCATGTGAACTTCATTTGAACCGTTTGTTTCTTGCAAGTAGAACTTCCACACACCATCATACCTCGTTTGATCCCGAAAATCCATATGGAACTATCTGGTTAGGATTACATGCCTAAGATGGTTGTAATAATTTTAAAGAAGTAGTTAACTATATCATTTCCCAAACTCAAATACGGATCCAGTGTAACCCTACGCAAAGGTCCAATAAACACGATTAGAAGGAAAATAACTGATGCCCATTGTTCAAACTTCTGAACAGCTTCAGTATATTTGAAATCAACCAAATCTTGAATAATTCGGTACCCATCTAGCGGAGGAATTGGAATTAAATTAAATAAAAACAGTGTGATATTAATTTGCAGCATTTTATTGAGGAACTGAATAATTGCATCTCCACTTCCCTTGGACATCCCCTCGAGCCAGCCGTATTTCTGAAATAATACGGCAATAACAATCGTGATAAATGCCAAAAGCAAGTTACTAAGCGGCCCAGCTGCAGTAACAATAATCCCGTATAACCGAGGGCGTTTAAAGTTGCCACGGTTGACCGGTACAGGCTTTGCCCAGCCAAATCCGGCAATCAGCAGCATAATTGTCCCGAAGAGGTCCAGATGGACCATTGGGTTCAAGGAAACGCGACCGAACTGATAAGCCGTAGAATCTCCTAATTTATAGGCGCTATATGCATGCGCCCATTCGTGTAATGTAAATGAAATAACTAAAGCCAAAATCACAAACGGCAATGTATTCCATTCGTAAAATAATAAGCCTCCCATGAGCCAACACCTACAGCTTTCTAGCTACGATCACAACCCAATTCGAATCATAGTTTTTCTCTACGATCGTGAATTTAGCTGCAACCAGTGCTTTTTCTACATCCGCTTCTTTGTTCGTAATAATCCCTGAAGTTATGTAATAACCGCCTTGTTGCAACACCTCGTACACATCATCAACGAACATGACAATGACCTCAGCCAAAATATTCGCAACAACGAGCTGAACAGGAATGGAAACACCTAATCCCGCATCCCCTTCGGACTCGCTTTCTTTAATTACGCCAAGAAGATCACTAAGTTTCACAGTGATTTGATCTTCGAGTTGGTTTTGCTTCGTATTATCCAACGCACTAGTAACCGCAACGGGATCCAGATCCACAGCAAGTACATGCTTCGCACCAAGCTTAGCCGCTGCAATGGAAAGAATACCTGAGCCCGTTCCTACATCAATCACATCATCACCAGGCTGAAGAACTTTCTCCAACGTTTTCAAACAAAGTGAAGTTGTTGCATGCGTGCCTGTCCCGAACGCCATACCTGGATCGAGCTCCAAGATCAATTCGCCTGGTGAAGCCGTATATTCTTCCCAAGTAGGTTTAATAGTCAAGCGATCGGATACACGAATTGGTTTGAAATATGTTTTCCATGCATGCGCCCAGTCTTCATCATCGACTTCAACAACCTCAAACGTCGGGTTCCCCGTATCAATATCAAAATCCGCCAATTGTTCCACAGAAGCCTTCAAATTAGCCAGAATAGGCTCCATGTCAGTGCCGTGATAGAAGTAACCTTTGATGACTGCTCTACCTTCCGGGATATCGTTAAATGGCGTTTCGTATAATTGGCCAAACGACGTATCTCTCTCTTTATTTAAGGTACCGGATTCTTCAATGGAAACACCTCCGGCTCCCAATTCATGAACAAAGTTGGTTATCATTTCAATCGCTTCTTCTGTCGTATGTACAGTTAATTCTTGCCAAAGCATCGGTATTGCTCCTCCTGTCGGTTATTCCCTATGTAAAATGAACCTAATAGGTCTATTTTCACAAAGAGTATTGTACTACACTTCGCTTCTGGGGTAAAATGAAGTCATTCATGTAAGCGCTTTTTTATTTTCTTAACACAGTTCTAACACTTAGGTGTTACATTGAATTTGTCATCATCATTATGTATCGTAAGAACGGAGACATCTTATGCGCAAAACACTCATGGTTCTTCCCATTTTCCTTGCAATGGCACTCATCGCACCACTGACTACCAAAACCATGATGGCTGATAATTATAGTCAAGTTACTGCACATCGCGGAAGTTCAGGAAATACACCTGAGAATACACTAGCTGCATTTCAACAAGCCATTACTGATCACGCAGGGTACGCAGAGTTAGATGTGCAAGAAACCGCTGATGGTGTCGTCATGCTCATGCATGACAATAGTGTGTATAGGACAACCGGTATCAACAAAAACATGTGGGATGTCACCTCAACTGAACTCAAACAAGCAAGTGCAGGAAATTGGTATCATAAGGATTACAAAGATGAGCATGTCCCTACGCTGGATGAAGTTATTTCTCTCGTCAAAGGTCATATGAAGCTGAATATCGAGTTGAAAAATAATGGCCATGTAGTGGAGCTTGCACAAAAAACAGTGGACATCATCCAATCGCATAATTTTGTTAAAGAATGTACGGTGACCTCTTTCGATGCGGATCTTTTGCATAAAGTAAAATCACTTAACGCCTCCATAAAGACTGGCCTCATCGTTGGTCAAAACACAGAAAATCTCGATGAACTAATGAAAAGTTCTGATTATGAAGTCATTTCTGCGGCCTACCCTCTTGTGAATGAATCTTTCATGAGACTCGCCGAGAATCGCCATAAAGAAGTTTATGTTTGGACTGTTAATGATACACGGATGATGCGACGCATGTTGGCACTTGGTGTGACTAGCATTATTACGAATAATCCGGATAAGCTCGTCAAATTGATGAGCGTTGAATAATTTTCCACTATCTCCACAGTTAAAAAGCACCTGTCCCGTCGGCCCCGAAACTTGAGGTCCAATGGAACAGGTGCTTCTTGTTTAAACCGAGCCCCCCGCTGTTTCAATCACACGGATTGCCTGTTCATAACACTGCTCATCAATGACTGCTGCCAATACAATATCAAGTCCTACCGCATCGATCTCATGATCTTGACTAATCATACTGTCTGCCATCGACGTCTCAAATCCACTGCCGATATCATTTGTGAAGCGGTCAACCTGCACATCTACAGCGCGCAAGGCCTTCAATTTAGAAGCAACACCTTCCGCTTGTTCGGGAGAATGAAAATAGGCAAGAATCCCTCTTTCCGCCATTACTGATCTTCCTGACGATCATCCGCCGCTTGTGCGCGCTCAGCAGCTTCGAAATCGTCTTTATCCGCTACTTCCGCTGAAAATTCTACATCCTCTTGCTTAGCAACGGGTAGATTGCTTTGTCCTTGATTGTTGTTTTTCTGATTCATGTTGTCATGCCTCCAATATATTCCTAATTTCTTTCATGATAGCCCCATATATCATTTGCGAACGGGCATCGTTTTATGCAAAAGCCAGATCACGTTTATTCTTTTATTTTCTCAAAAGAAGCATCATATAGGCGAAACATCGTTTTGTAACCCGACTCATCAAGCTTAATGCCAACATCAAGCCTTCCTGTGAGTTGCAAAGGGCCGGAGGTATACCTGAGTTTCATTGAATCAGGCACGTATACAATCATGATCTTATTCCAGTATGTTTCATCGCCATTATCAAATGGACACTCGGCACCAGGCTTAGGAATCAGTAGAAACCAATGTTTATCAAAGGATAACACCTCTCCCATAAAGCCTTTGATCTGTACGGTTTTTCCATTCAAATCCCAAAACTTATTAGATGGTGTATCTTGTTTATCTGAATCGAAAAACTCATCCCATTTCAGTTCGTTTGACAATTGCTGTTGTTTCGCTGGTAACGCTGTGATAGGCTCTGGAGGCTTAGATGTTACCACTCCAGTGCTCGAATTACCACTTTCTATCTGAGCCCGTGGGGAAGGCGTTGGAACTATGGAAGGGGCAGCATTGGAGGATGCAGATGCAGTCACACTTTGAACAGCAGCGCTTGGGCTTGGAGTCACTATGGGGGTTACAATGGGAGTTGCAGCAGGTGTTGCGCCAGGCATTTCTGTAGGCCCTGCGGTAGGTGTCTCCTTAGAGGAGACACTACTGTTCGGTATCGGAGATGCAACAGACTCCACATTCGACACGATACTTCCGAAGGATTGCCCTCTGAGCTCTGTCTGCTTTTGACCACAACCCGAAAGGATAACGAACAAGGCAAACAAGCTTAGCCCAGTGATTCTATGTTTATTTTTCATCCTCATGTCACCTCAAGAACGGAATAATTGCAATGGATCCACACGATAAGCTTGAATTGCTGGGCCTATGGACGCGACAATCGCGATCAACAAGGTAACTACAACTAGTAAGGATTCCCCTGGCACGAAAGCTCCCGCCTGTATTTGTAGTCCTGTATTTGCAAAGACGGCATCACCGCTCACATATCCTCCGATATGTCCAGCAGCAAGCCCAAGTGTTAAGCCGATCAATGTTAAAACAACACCCTCACCAATAAGCGAAAGCCAGATGAAATACTTTGATTTCCCGATGAGTCGTAACAGTGCGACGTCTCTCTTGCGTTCATGTACCGCAGCAGTCAGAGACAGTAGAATAGATCCCGCCGCTAACAGAATGCATATCATCGTCACGAACTTCACCGCTTGTGTCCCTTGATCTACAACATTTACAACATCGGCAATCGCCTTGCTTGTATAGACAGCCTGCACATTGTTGTATTGTGCGAATACCGTTTTGATTGACTGGGCTCCTAGCAGTGATTTCGGTTTAACGACAATCGCAGTAATCTCTTTAGCCGAATTTGGCTGACTTTCGTGAACAGCCCACGCATAGTCCAATGTAGTGAAAACAGCTCGATCATCCGATGTATGGAATGGTGGCAATATCCCCACCACCGTATAGGTGAATGCATGATTATGCTCTTCTTCCTCTCCATCTTCTTCCTCCAAACCTTGTATAAGCCCATGTGCACCTGCGAAAGTGTCTCCTACATGAAGACCCAAAGAGCTAGCCACATAGGAACCAACAATGGTTTCTCCTAGCGCACCGTACAACTTACCTTGCGCCATTTGTTTCGCTGCACCATAACGAGTTAAGAAATAACCGGGTTCCATGCCGACAATCGGAAAACCATTATAATTATCCCCCGTGGTCATGGCATAGGCGGACTCGACGAATTCATTTTTGCGAACATCTTCTAAAACCGTAATCGGAACATTGCCCGTCGGCGCACCAATATGGTAGTAGGTATTAAGTGCAAGCTGAGAAGCGCTGCCTTTCGCGCCAATCGTGACTTCGAAGGGGCCATAGCCTTTTTCAGCACCTTGCTCCACACCTTGGCTGCATAACAGTAGAAATACAACAAGTGCTGCTGTAATTGCCACAGAGCTTATGGTCAAGAGTGACAAAGTTTTGCGATGCCAGATGTGACTCCAAAGTAAGGAAATTACTTTCATACGGAAACACTCCTAAGTAGTTCGTTCAGCTCATGCATATACACACGTTTGGGGAACATGTCTGCAATATGCCGATCATGTGTGACTGTCAGTAAAGTCAATTCCTCATCTCTGCAAATATCAAGCAGCAACGTCATCATTTCACTCGCTGTGTCCCAGTCCAAACTTCCCGTAGGTTCATCCGCTAATAGCAAGGGAGGCTTGGTGATTAATGCCCGAACGATGGCGGCTCTTTGCTGTTGACCCCGAGATAATTGAGAAGGTAGATGATGCCCCCGATCCTGCAAGCCCACACGCTCCAACCAATCGTCGAGCTTTTTCTTTCTTTCCTGCTTCGTCCCAGTGCGCGGAATGATTAGTTCAATATTTTGCCTAACAGTTAACGAAGCTATCAGATGAAAATCCTGAAAAATATAACCGATATTCTCCGCGCGGAAGCGATCTCGTTTACTTTCGGTGAGGAGATGAACGGGGCGTCCAGCCACCCAAACCTCTCCCTGATCAGCTGTTATGACCCCGCTAAGCAGATGTAAAAGCGTGCTTTTTCCACAGCCACTTGCTCCCATCAGTGCAATTCTTTCACCTTTTTGAATATGCCAATGGGTCACCTGTAAAATAGATAATCTTTGACCATGCAGTTCGAAAGATTTCGATATTCCTTGTAGACTAATCATCTGTAGGCCCTCGCTTCCATTCGACTCCAAAAGAAAAGAGGACACAGGGAAGGAGCTCCCCATGTCCGTCTGCTCCACTGTTTAATTTTTCACAATACGCTCATTAAAGGAATCCCATGTGTACGTTTTTCCAGTCAGTTGATTAAAAGCTTCTAGTGGCAAATACAACTTGCCGTTATCCACATTACCAACCCATGCGCTTGCAGTACCATTTACTGTGATCGCACCAGATGAGACTAGAACGGAAACCTTTTGACTATCCTTTGTAAAAGTAACTGTACCCGTCGCTTCATCCCATGCTACTTGAATTCCGAGGGATTCTGCTAATGATCTTGCCGTAAACAAAGTTTTGGAGTCACGTGTTACTTTGAACATCGGGTACAGATATTTATCTTGAAGCTCTTTCGTTGCAGCTGCTAAATCAGCGCCAATCACTTTCGCACCGCTTTTAGCAATATCCGTGTTATCTACATCACCTTTGACAAGATCAGCTATCGGACCATAAGCCCAAACACCAACATCAACCCCTGTATGACCATGTCCTGTCCAGCCTACAGCAAGACGCTTCGACACGACTGCATTATAACCGCCACCACGACCGTAGGATGAGCCGTCACCGTTCAGAATCAATTGTACTTCCTCATCAGAAAGATCCGTGAAGCCAATGTTGTCTGCTACGATTTTGCGGATATCATCTGCGGTTTGAGCTTTTTTCAAGATGCCATCGATATACTCATACGAGTGCTTCTGTTTGTTAAACAAATCAACATTCAATTCATATACATTGTCTCTTGCAAGAGACAAACCGCCTGTTTCATGATCTGCTGATACGACAACGGATGTATTACCATCTTTTTTAGCAAAATCCACTAGCGTTTTGAATGTCGCATCCAACTCTAGCATCTCTTGAATATTCGCAGGAAGATCGTTCGCATGACCCGCGTGGTCAATACGACCTTGCTCAACTAACAAGACGAAGCCATTTTTATTTTGGGATAAAATATCAAGTGCTTTTTGCGATAATTGTGGTAACGACGGCACCGTATCCGTACGGTCAAGTACATAAGGAATTTCGGCATCTGCGAAAAGTCCAAGCGCCTTGCCCGCGGTTACAGGGATAGCATCTAAGCCTTTTTTATCAAAAGCCGTTTGGTAGCCCTTTGCTTGAAAATCAGGAATGATATTTTTGTCAGTACGCTTACCTTTGTCCTCTTTCGTCGTGAAGTTAACTTTCCCCCCGCCGAAGATAACATCAACACCACTGTTCAAATATTGCGAAGCAATCGCATTCTGGTTGCTGCGTTGGCGAACATGTGACGCCCATACAGCAGGAGTTGCCCCAGTAATATTATCAGTTGATACTAAACCAGTTGCTTTGCCTTGCTTCATCGCTGCTTCAATAACAGAAGCATACGGCTTAGCTACATCCCCATTGGATACACTGATCGCATTGTTGTATGTTTTATTGCCTGTTGAAAAAGCAGTAGCCGCTGCAGCTGAATCCGTAATCGCACCTGACTCTGTTGTGTAAGGACTTGATTGTGAATATGTAGTCGCTTTCCCCACATAATAGCCGCCATCCAATTCCAGACGGTCTTTACCCAGGAATTTCTTCGCGTAGTAACGAGCAGCTGTCACTTCAGCTGGCCCCATCCCATCGCCGATGAGTACGATCAAATTTTTAGAAGGAACTGATGACGGAGCTGTTGATGGTGTTACTGAATCTGCAGCGGATACTGTGCCTGCTAAACTTAGAGTTAATAAGGAAACTGCCATTCCTGAACCCATTAATTGCTTTAACCCTTTTTTCAAATGTCTTCCCTCCAAAAATAGTATTTCACCTTCCTAGCATAAGGCTCGTAGATTCGGAGAACGTCAAAATCATATGAAGGTATTGTAAATTTGATAGGATTTGTTAAGAGATGATCAATGGGTGCGAGAAGATGAACTTTCATTAGGTGACATCTGGGGCTACTAGCGTTTCAACTATCATGATTTTAAACAAAATAGTGTCTTCAATGTCTCAGGTTCCTCAATAATCGATTGCATCCCCTAACGGACACAGCGAACGCTAATTCGCTTAAAAATCACCTTTTCTATGGCTAACGGACACTATTGCAGCTATTTCGGTAAAATTTCCACATATAAGCTGATTTACACCCCAATAGTGACTTCTGTGTCCGTTAGCGCTCCAATTCCCCTGATTTTAAACAAATAGCGTCTGCCATGTCCGTTAGGCGGTGCTGCTGCTGGGTGCTACGTGTCTTCTGATTGGTTTCTAGTCAAGAGGGGTTCGGGTTCGGGTAGAAATCGCGAAGAAGTTTGCATTGGATATACATCCACTGAATGGATAGAAATTCACTTCAAAGCAAAAAGCACCTCAAACGTGTGAATACACAGATTAAATCTGTCATCCACACACTCGAGGTGCCTTAGTCATCTAGTCGCCTAAGAAGGCTCTTTTCATACGTTCAAAAATAGACTGGCTTTGCTCATGCGTATGCTCGCCGCTTTGCTTGCCGAACTGACGCAGTAAATCCTTCTGATCTTCTGACAAGTTCGTCGGTGTCATCACGATGACTTTCACGTGTTGATCCCCTTGACCGAATCCACGAAGATGCGGAACGCCTTTGCCTTTCAGACGGAAGTACGTATCGGTTTGCGTACCTGCTGGAATCTTGAGCTTCACTTTCTCAGTTAGCGTAGGGATTTCAATTTCATCACCAAGCGCCGCCTGCATGAAAGTCAATGGCACTTCACAGTACACATCATTACCTTCACGTTGGAAGAACTCATGGTTTTTCACACGAATCACAACATAAAGATCACCTGACGGGCCTCCACGTGTTCCGCCTTCACCTTCACCAGAAACGCGAAGTTGAGCACCATCATCTACCCCAGCTGGAATCTTGATGTGAATGGTGCGAGTCTTTTTCACTTTACCAGCGCCATGACATGTTCCGCATTTTTCTTTGATGATTTTACCGGAACCATTACATGACGTACATACGCGGCGATTCACAATACGGCCAAATGCTGTATTCTGAACCACTTCTTGTTGTCCGCTACCATGACAGCCGCCACATGTTTCTGGCTTTGTTCCAGCTTTGGCACCGGAACCATGACATGTATCACAATTTTCAGTACGCGGAATGTTGATATCCATTTCTTTGCCGAAAATGGCTTCTTTGAATTCCACTGTCATCGTGTATTGCAAATCATTACCGCGTTGTGGGGCATTCGGATTACGACGATTGCCACCGCCACCGCCGCCAAAGAACATATCAAAAATATCCCCGAAGCCGCCGCTGAAGTCTTGACCGCCGCCAAATCCTTGATTCGGATCTACGTGACCGAACTGATCATATTGCGCTTTCTTCTGATCATCACTCAGAACGTCATAGGCGTCTTTCGCTTCTTTGAACTTATCTTCTGCATCTGCCGCTTTATTCACGTCAGGGTGATATTGACGTGCCATTTTACGGTAAGCCTTCTTGATCTCTTCCTGTGAAGCATTCTTCCCGAGACCTAACACCTCGTAATAATCACGTTTACTCACTTGTTCCACTCCCATGTTCAAGACTACAAACGGAAAGTCAAAGCCGTGGAGAAACTCCAGTGGGCTTTGACTCTAACGTTCCATGCGTAACAAACAGTGTTTAAAAAACTTCTTTAAACTTCTATTTAGTTAGAATATGTTTATTTTTTAGGTTCGTCAACCACTTCGTAGTCCGCGTCTACAACATTTTCTCTGCCTTTAGGTGCTTCGCCTGCGCCAGCATCAGGACCTGGGCCTTGATCTTGGGAAGCTTGCTCATATAATTTAACAGAAAGTTGTTGAATGACTTCAGTCAATTCTTCTGTTGCTTTTTTGATCGTCTCAAGATCGTTGCCAGCAAGAGCAGCTGTAACTTTCTCTTTCGCTGCATTCGCTTTGTCGATCTCGCCTTGGTCTACTTTGTCGCCAAGATCTTTGATCGTTTTGTCAACGGAGTACACCAATTGATCAGCTTCGTTACGAGCTTCTACAAGCTCTTTACGTGCGCGATCTTCTTCAGCATGCGCTTCCGCATCTTTCACCATTTGTTCAACTTCTGCATCGCTCAAGCCGCTGGAAGAAGTGATCGTGATTTTTTGGCTTTTGCCTGTTCCTTTATCCAAAGCAGACACGTTAACGATACCGTTCGCATCGATATCGAAGCTTACTTCGATTTGCGGAACGCCGCGTGGAGCTGGAGGAATGTCACCTAGCATGAAGCGGCCAAGTGTTTTGTTACCGCTAGCCATGGAGCGCTCACCTTGAAGAACGTGAATTTCTACGCTAGTTTGGTTATCTGCATAAGTGGAGTACACTTGTGATTTCGTAGTAGGAATCGTTGTGTTGCGGTCGATCATTTTCGTGAATACGCCGCCTGCTGTTTCGATACCAAGGGAAAGTGGTGTTACGTCAAGAAGAACAACGTCTTTCACCTCACCAGTCAAGACACCAGCTTGAACAGCTGCGCCAAGGGCAACAACTTCATCCGGGTTAACACCTTTGTGTGGCTCTTTACCGATTAATTTCTTGATTGCTTCTACAACCGCAGGAATACGAGTGGATCCACCAACTAGAACAACTTTATCGATTTGGCTTGTGGACAAACCAGAATCTTGAAGTGCTTGACGAGTTGGTCCTAATGTTCTTTCAACTAGACCAGCGGAAAGCTCTTCGAACTTCGCACGCGTCAAGTTTAACTCCAAATGCTGAGGTACGCCGTCTGCTACCGTGATGAACGGAAGGGAAACCGTCGTAGTCAAAACACCAGAAAGTTCTTTTTTCGCTTTTTCAGCAGCATCTTTCAAACGTTGAACTGCCGCTTTATCTTTGGAAAGGTCAATGCCTTGTTCTTTTTTGAATTCAGCAACGAGGTAATCCATAACAACTTGGTCAAAGTCATCTCCGCCCAATTTGTTGTCACCGCTTGTTGCTTTAACTTCGAAGAAACCATCGCCTAGCTCAAGGATGGATACGTCGAATGTACCGCCACCAAGGTCATAAACAAGAATTGTTTGATCTTCTGTTTTTTCCAAACCGTATGCAAGTGCTGCAGCAGTTGGCTCATTGACGATACGAAGTACTTCAAGACCAGCAATTTTACCAGCATCTTTAGTTGCTTGACGTTGGCTATCGTTGAAGTAAGCAGGAACCGTGATTACCGCTTGCGTAACCGTTTGACCAAGGTAAGCTTCTGCATCCGCTTTTAGCTTTTGCAAGATGATTGCAGAGATCTCTTGTGGCGTGTAGTCTTTGCCATCAATGTGCTCTTTATGGTTCGTACCAATGTGACGCTTGATGGAACTGATTGTTTTGTCTGGGTTTGTGATCGCTTGACGTTTAGCAGTTTCACCAACTACACGCTCGCCATCTTTCTTGAAACCTACAACGGATGGCGTTGTGCGGTTACCTTCTGGATTTGGAATAACAACAGCTTCTCCGCCTTCCATAACGGCAACGCAAGAATTTGTAGTACCTAAGTCAATACCAATTACTTTACTCATGTAAAGATGCCTCCTTATGTTCCCTAGGAACGTCATTAGTTTTTTAGAATGGAATAAGATCAACTATACGCTAACTTTAACCATTGCAGGTCGGATGACCTTATCTTTTAGGATATAGCCTTTTTGCAATTCTTCTACAACAATACCTTCTTCATGCTCCTCGGATTCCACTTGCATCACGGCTTGATGGAATTCAGGGTTGAACGGTTGACCAACAGCTTCGATAGGCTTAAGCCCTTCAGCAGTTAATAGTTGATCGATACCGCGGTATGTCATATCCAAGCCCTTCACCAATGCGTCGAAATCCTTCGTCTCTTTGCTTGAAGACAGCGCGCGATCAAAGTTATCCACAATCGGTAATAGCTGCTCAATCAATTTTAGCGAAGCGTATTTCGCGAAATCTTCCTTCTCCGCTCTTGCACGGCGACGGAAGTTGTCGAAGTCCGCTTGAACGCGTAATAAACGCTGATAGTTTTCTTCGGCTTGCACACGCGCCTGTTCCAATTCGCTAGATACTGTAGCTTCCTCGGAAACTTCTACACCAGCTTCATCAGTCGTTGCTTCGTTATCGGCTGCGTATGTAGTGTCAATGTCTTGTTCGACTGTTTTGTTATCTCCAGTACTCAATTGTCCTTCACCTCCTAAACATAATACACGATGGATTTGGGTTTAGTTTGCCCATCTTTAGTTCTCTTCAAAAGGCTGCTTCATCTTAATCACTGTATGGATACGCAGCACCGCGGCAGCAACTTCCCCAGCCGCTTGCAGAGCGTGAATTTTCACATCTGTCGGATCCATGATCCCCGCTTCCACAAAATCCGTGATCAACCCCGTATCACAATCGATCCCTAGGCTGTCCGTATCCTGCGCAAGCTGGGCCGCTTTCAACTCTTCAACCTTCTCGAGCGGATTGTAGCCTGCATTCACGACGATTTGCGACAGTGGCTTGCGCAGTGCTCCCGCGACAGCGGCCACACCAAAGCCCTCCATGCCCTTCATCGTCTCGCGCACACGCTCCAGATCATGTGCGACGGCCATCTCCGCTGCGCCGCCGCCAGGCAAGTACCCGCCGCGCACGGCGGCTTGGACGGCTGACGCAGCGTCCTTCGCGATGCGCGAGCGCTCATGCGCCGCTTCGCGCGTCGCGGCACCAACGATCACGGTCACGTGCTGTTCGCCGTGACCGCGCGCCACGCGTACGCGCTCTAACCGCTCGTCATACGCGGCATAGCCCGCGTGACCGAGAGCAGCGCTCAGCTCCGGCGCGCTCTTGCGCAGCGCCGTGCGCCGCACCGGCCTAGCGCCGGTGTGCTCGCTCAGCAGCTGCAAGTCCCGGCGGGACAGCCGCTGCAGCACGAGGATGCCATGGTCGGAGCAGAACTGCTCCGCCTCAGGGTCAACCCCGCGGTCTGATGCAATCAGCCCGACGCCAAGCTCCAGCAGCGAGCCGAGGCTGCTGCGGAAGAGCTCCCGGAGCTGCATGTAGCGCTGGAAGCCTGCCTCGGTTACCAGCGATTCTTCGCTGACCGCCTCAGGCTCCAGGGCATCATGCAGCACGAGAATGCGCGCATCTCGCCGCTCATGCTCGAGATGTAGGTTCATCGGCTTCTGGTTCAGCAGAATGCCGGTCCAAACCTCGCTACTCGCTTCTTCATGTGCGATCACGCTGTCCGCGAAGCGATAGCCTTCTTCGCGCAGCTTCGCCTCACCGACCGCTTCCGCTGCTTGAATGATAAGCTTAGCGATATCTGTTTGCTCGCGCCCCGCCGTATAAGCAATCCGCTGCAGCGCGCGATCTCCAAGGCCTACAATCTGACGACTACGGCCCTGTAAGCTCGCTACGGCCAATTCAATGCCCTGTAGCATGCCAGTGACAACCTTGGCAACAGGGACGCCGCGAGTAACTTGTGCGACGCCTTCTTGCACCATGGCTCCGGCAAGCACTGTGGCTGTCGTTGTGCCATCGCCAATTTGGCGTTGTTGACTGCGAGCGACTTGAATCATTAGCCTAGCAGCAGGATGAGTAACATCCATCTTTTCCAATATGGTTACACCATCGTTAGTAATGATGACATCACCTTGGCCGCCAACTAACATGGTATCTAGTCCTTTAGGACCTAGGGTTCCTTCGACAGCAGAACAAATCGCTCTGACTGCCGCAGCATTATTCACTAACGTAGAGTACCGTTCTTCACTTTCACCGTGCATGGGTTTGACTCCTGTCATTTGCCATACCAACGTCCTAGGACCAATTCCATATGCTTCGATAGATGTTCCATTAAACCAATGACTCTACCGTATTCCATGCGAGTAGGTCCCAAAATACCAATCGTTCCAAGCGGCGTACCGCCAATGGAATAAGAAGCTGTAATTAAACTGCAATTCGATATGGCTTCAATACTATTCTCAGCACCAATTTTAATCTCAATGCCTTCATTTGACGGAGTAAATAACTTGATTAGGGTTGGTGCTTCTTCCAGCAGATCAAAAATGCTCTTTACTTTCTCCACGTCCTTAAACTCAGGCTGTGTAAGCATATTTGTCATCCCACTAAGGAATACACGGTCCTTCTCATCACTTTGAAGCACGCTTTCCACCAAACCAAGAAGCTCTTGATAGCCGGTGACATATTTGCTTAACTCGTTAGAAATTTCATTGTAGAGCTTCGATTTAAACTGAACCAATGGCACATTCTTAAGCCTAGTGTTCAGAATATTAACGACCTTCTCGATTTCCGACATCGGAATCCCTTCGGGTATCGTTACAGTCTTATTTTCAACATGACCCGTATTCATCACTAGGATCGCAACAGCCGTTGTATCCGAGATCGGAATAATTTGGATATGCTTCAATGTCGTGCTAAATACTTCAGGACCGAGCACAATAGACGTGTAATTCGTAAGACTGGAGAGCATGCCAGCAACGTGCTGAATAACACCTTCCATCTCTTGAATACGTTCTGCGAAAGCCCCCTTCATGGAGTCCAAATCATGACTTTGCAAGGAGCCGTGCTTCAACAAATGATCGACATAATAGCGATAACCTTTGTGTGAAGGAATACGACCTGCGGACGTATGAGGCTGCTCAAGATAGCCCATTTCTTCGAGATCAGACATTTCATTACGTATGGTCGCTGGACTAAAACCAACATTCCCACGCTTCGAAATACTTCGCGAACCAATTGGCTCCGCTGAACGAACGTAATCATCAATGATTGCACTTAAAATCATGCGTTGGCGCTCTGTCAACATGAGTACCCCTCCTCCTCACTTCTCACTATTTGCCACCTTCGTTAGCACTCGTATTTAGTGAGTGCTAAATCCTAATACAAAAATAACAGACCCTAAGGTCTGTTGTCAAGTCAATCCAAACGTTTAAGTACGGCGATTTCGTCGCAACAATACTGTTTTTTGCAATGCATGCAGTCTCTCCAAACCTTCTCAGGAAAAATCTCCTTCGGAACGAGTGTAAAGCCGTTTTTCAGAAAGAAAGCCACTTCATAAGTAAGTGCCATAACTTTAATAATTCCTTGACTTCTTGCCTCTTCAACTAAGAAATCAACCAGCTTGCCACCGATCCCTTGACCCTTGTAGCCAGGCGTCATCCCAAGTGAGCGAATCTCAACAAGATCTGGTCCTAGTCTCGTCAATGAACCGCAGCCTATTAATAAGCCATCAAATTCAGCGACAACAAACGTATCAATTTGATCTTGGAGCATTTCCCTGCTCCGCGGCAGCATGATGCCTTGCTTGGCATACCCCTGTATAATTTCAAAAAGTTTATCGATATCATCCACTGAAGCTTTTCTTACGGACACCGTAGTTGATGTATTCACGCTTCCCCACCCACCATTCGCACAAAAATGCATAAAAGCCACGCTAGCGCCCTGCGGCTTTCCGCTGTTTCGCTTGTGGATTCATGTATAAATATACAACAATACGTATAAATGCACAAGCGTTTTTTGCGCTATTTCGGATTAGCTTAAGAACGAGGCAAAGACTTCATTTCCTAACAAAATGCCGTGCTTGGACAGACGATATCCTTCTGGCGTTTGCTCAATCAGCTTTTTGTTTATCCAGCTTTGCAGGGTAGCTCCAAAATGGGATTCGATCGTCTCTCCGAATTGATCCATGAAGTCGTTGCTTCGCACACCCTCTAGCAGGCGCAAGCCAACCATCATAAAGTCTTCCATCGCTTCTTGTGGAGTAACATCGAATTGCTCCATGATCGGTAAACCAAGCTTCGTTGCATCAATGTACGGTTGGATGCCCTTCACATTCACATGACGCTTACCATTCATATACCCGTGTGCACCTGCGCCTAATCCGTAATAAGAACGGTTGCGCCAATACATCGTATTATGTCTGCTTTCGCGGCCCGGTTTGGCAAAGTTACTGATTTCATATTGCTTGTAACCCGCTCCCTCCAGCCTTTTCATAATCAACTCGTACATATCGACTTCCTCATCTTCACTCGGGAGCGGCAGTTGATTTTTGTTGAACAAGGTGTGGAATAACGTGTTTTCTTCTACTTTCAAGCTGTATATTGAATAATGCTGCAAATCAAGCGATAGCGCCTCATCTAATGTAGCCTGCATGATTTCCACCGTTTGCTTCGGAAGCCCGAACATCAGGTCGATCGATAAATTATCGAAGCCTAGCTTTTTCGCATTGGCAATACTTCTATGCACATCATCTGTATTATGAATACGGCCGATCGCCGCAAGAATATCATTGTTAAACGATTGCACACCAAAGCTGATGCGATTTACACCGCCAGCTTTCATGACAGCAAGTTTATCTTCGTCCGTTGTTCCCGGGTTGGCCTCCATCGAAAATTCGACTTCTGTACTGTCCGCTGGGAAATAAGTGCGTACGATACGTAAGAAACGTTCCATTTGATCTGGAAGCAACACCGTTGGCGTTCCCCCGCCGACAAAGATCGTCTCCACCTTCTGAGGAGGATGGTTCCTTACCGTGAGCTCCATTTCACGCTCAAGCGCATCTAGATATTCCATCACAGGTTGGCCTTTGAGCACGTACGAGTTAAAGTCGCAGTAATGACATTTATTTGTGCAAAAAGGGATATGAATGTACACCGCCGTAGGCGTTGTATAAGTAACTAACATAAGGGTATTCCTTTCCACGGTCACAATTGACAAAAAGCCAAGGGACAGCGTACGCTGCCACCCCAGCTTTGAGTTCCATGCATCTATTCGTCGATTTTCAAAACAGCCATGAACGCTTCTTGCGGCACTTCTACGCTACCGACCTGCTTCATGCGTTTTTTACCTTCTTTTTGCTTATCTAACAATTTACGCTTACGGGAAATGTCACCACCGTAACACTTCGCAAGTACGTTCTTACGCATCGCTTTTACGGTCTCACGCGCCACGATTTTCTGTCCAATTGCCGCTTGAATCGGCACCTCAAACATTTGCCGCGGGATAAGCTCCTTGAGCTTGTCACAAATGATTTTGCCACGATGATAAGCTGTATCTCTGTGAACGATGAAGGAAAGTGCATCCACTTGCTCAGAATTAAGCAAGATGTCCATTTTCACGAGATTCGATTTCTTGTAGCCACTAACTTCATAGTCGAAGGAAGCATAGCCCTTCGTCCGTGACTTCAGCATATCGAAGAAATCGTAGACAATTTCAGATAGCGGGATTTCGTAAGTCAATGTAACACGATTCGTATCTAAGTATTCCATATTCATATATTCACCGCGTTTACCTTGGCAAAGCTCCATAATGGTACCCACATAATCATTAGGCACGATGACAGAAGCTTTCACGTATGGCTCCTCAACGAAATCAATTCGTTGTGGATCCGGATAGTTCGATGGATTGTCAATTTCCATGACATCACCATTCGTTAACGTAATCCGGTAAATAACGCTCGGTGCCGTTGTAATCAATGGGATGTTGAACTCACGTTCGATCCGCTCCTGAATGATTTCCATATGCAAGAGTCCTAAGAATCCGCAACGGAAACCGAAGCCTAATGCTGTTGAGGTTTCAGGCTCGAAACGCAAGGAAGCATCATTCAGTTCAAGTTTTTGCAGCGCTTCACGCAAATCGTTATAATCGGTCGTTTCGATTGGATACAATCCACAGAAAACCATTGGGTTAATGCGACGGTAACCTGGCAGCGCTTCAGGTGAAGGGCGATCTGCTTCCGTTACCGTGTCACCGACACGGGTGTCTCCAACATTTTTAATACCGGCAACGATAAAACCAACATCTCCAACCTCTAGGGAAGGAACCGATGACATTCTAGGTTTGAACGCACCTACTTCAATAACTTCAAATACTTTGCCTGTTGCCATCATTTTGATTTTGGAGCCTGCTTTGATCGCGCCGTCCACAACACGCACGTATACGATAACACCTTTGTAGCTGTCATAGTGGGAGTCGAAAATCAATGCCTTCAGTGGTGCGTCAGGATTACCTTGTGGTGCCGGTACCTTTAAGCAAATTTGCTCAATGATCTCTTTAATACCGATCCCCGCTTTAGCTGATGCATGTACAGCATCGCTTGCGTCAAGCCCGATCACGTCTTCGATCTCTTGCTTTACTTTATCAGGGTCCGCACTTGGTAAATCAATTTTATTGATAACTGGTAAAATTTCTAAATTATTTTCCAATGCGAGATATACGTTTGCTAATGTTTGAGCTTCAATCCCTTGAGCCGCATCAACAACCAGCAATGCGCCTTCACAAGCCGCTAGGCTTCGTGAAACCTCATAAGTAAAGTCTACGTGTCCTGGTGTATCAATCAAGTTAAGGATGTAATCGACACCATCGTCTGCGCGGTAACCTAATCTCACCGCTTGAAGTTTAATCGTAATTCCGCGTTCACGCTCCAGATCCATCTGGTCGAGAACTTGCTCTTGCATCTCACGTGAAGACAATGCACCTGTATATTCCAGAATGCGATCAGCTAGCGTTGATTTACCGTGATCGATATGAGCGATAATTGAAAAGTTGCGAATTCTTTGTTGTCTTTCTCGAATGTCCGTCATGCTAAAGACTAACCCCCACTACATGCAAATAATTTTCATTATAGCAGTTGTGGGAAGTCGGAGCAATGCACACCTAGCCTTTGCCTAAAACAGCATCAAACAAAGAAATAAACAATTTAATGCCATGGTGCGCCGTTATCTGTAAAAGTTCGCCTAATTTATTCCCTACACGATTCAATGAATTATCATGAATGGCAACAGGTTCAGCTTGTGGCTCTGTCGCCTGTTTCCCTTTTACAACCGTGTCTTTACTAGCTTGTGTAGGCGTAGACGATGCTTGGGCAACCGTCGTTACTACTTTTCCCGGTGCCTTCGTTGGCGCAACTTGTTGGGCTGCTTTGGAGGAAGGCTGAGGACCTTCTATGCGTTCCATGCCGCTGGAAGCTAGACTGACGCCGAACAAGATACAAAACAACAGCAAGAGTCCAAACAAGCCAACCTTGATATAAAAGTGCCTCAGCCTCATTTTATTCCCTCCTCCAATGTTAACTCGCTTACGAGTTTTTAGGTGTAGTCACGGGTGCATCCACTTTTTTCGCGTTCAAAATTACTTCGGATATCGCTTCAGCCAGCCAATCTGTCGTCCGATAGCACTCCTCGAGGGTATTGTAAGGCCCTCCCACCTCGATCAAAATACTATTCGGCGAAATGTTCTGGTTGTACAACCCGTTGCCCTCGCTGGCTTCTTTCGCATGAATCCCTTTCGAGACCCCGGGGTGCTTCTCTTCCAGCACTTGATGAATTTTTCTTGCAAATTCTTCGTTCTTTTTCCAGTTCGGGTTTTTTCCGCCGATTATAAAATAGACTTGTGCGACATCCTTGCCTTCGATCGTTGCTGTTGTTTTGCTGCGCGCTGCAGAATCGCGATGAATATCGAAGAAGTACTGTAAATCCTTATGCGAAGCCATCGCTTCCTGAAGCGTTTTGGCTGAATACTTGTAGGAATACGGATATTCAAACCCTTTGACAGTACTCGGATAAACAGTTGAAGAATGCACAGCACCAATGCCATCTCTTTCTAGATTCTGAGCTAACCGTTGCCCGACGGAGATGATATTCACTTTATCGCTGTAGGCTTTATCTGGATCGGATACACCTTTCAGCTCTGGTAGAAAGGACTCATTACTGTGTGTTTGATAGATAAAAGCGATATTATCGCCAGCTGTTTTCGGTGGTTGTGCAACTGCATTAGGAGAAGGGGTTGAAGAGCTAATCGGTGTCGGCTCCACTGACGGCGTTGGCTGTGGAAATCTAGCTTCCGCTTCCAAATCACTGGATATTGGATTTAGATCATAGGGGGCACTTGGATTCGTTTCGCTCCCTCTTACTAATACCGTCGACTTATTCAACTCCATGCCGGGCACTTCACTTGCGACTAAACTCTTAGGATCACTTGGATTAATATCCGTCATCATCTGAAAAGCGAAGTGAAACACGTTGTGTTGGGAGAAAGTGAACTTTTTCTGATCCTTATTTAAATGAGGGACTTCCATACCCAACATATCGATAAAAAACTGATTCGTGACAGAGGCGGCGAGACCTTTCATGGATGATACAGGCGATGTAGACATTAATCTGCTTTGTAGGACGCCACCCAGACCAATAAGTACGAATAGAGCTAAGGTCGAGGTGCTAAGAACCATAAACGTTTTCCCGACGGAACTGGCGCTCTGAAAGGTTTTGCGAACTTGGCTGAAATTCCATGTGGCTGATGTCCATTTCATAGTTTGATTCCTCCTAAACTATCTTAATTCAATCTATGAAACGAGCCCGAACGATAGAACTAGTTTTCACTAGATTTTTTTGACCACATAAGAATTTACAAGTTTCCGAGATTCGGAAGAACAAATTCTTATTGGCGATAAAAACAACCTTTAAAACCCGGTCGCTCATCCTCGAAGGGCTTCGATAGAAGTTTTTATCATAGAAAGGATGGAAGGTTCTCTACTTGATTTGATAGGCAGCATGAACGCCAAAAAGAACTGCCCCCACGTAAGTAGGCTCAGTTCTCTCGTTTCATTAATGCGTGTACGCAGCTACGTTATCGACATCTACAGCGTCATGTAAAGCCGCGTTTAAGCCGCTGGCAATGATATTGGCTATATCCTCAATAAATTGGTCAATCTCCTTCGGAGTAACGAGTAGGTCGTGTCCTACGGGGTTTAGCACCTCTTTGACCAGTTGCAGCCGCTCGTCTTCGTTGATATTGTCCAGAAGTCCGAATATCTGCCCCGTATTGCTCGTTTGACCGCTGAAATGCTTCTGCATGAGATCAAAAGCATTGTTCACAATTGTTGAGGCATACACAACGGTAGGGACCCCAATCGCAATAACTGGAATACCCAGTTGCTCCTTCGTCAAGCCTTTACGCTTATTGCCAATTCCTGAACCTGGATGGATGCCGGTGTCTGCGATCTGAATGGTCGTATTAACACGATCCAAGGATCTAGATGCCAGCGCATCTATAGCGATGATGAAATCAGGCTTGGATTTATCCACAATTCCTTGCACGATGTCGCTGCTTTCGATCCCCGTTGTGCCGAGTACCCCTGGGGCTACAGCACTTACAGCTCGATAGCCCGGACTCACATCTTCAGGTACAAGTTCAAAGTAATGACGCGTCACCATAATATTCTCAACGACGAGTGGCCCCAAGGCATCGGGAGTAACATTTCCATTACCAAGTCCAATAATCAGGGCTTTCGCATTTTTCGGAATACCGACTTGTCGTAAAAACTGCTCAAACTCCTGAGCGAGCTTCGTCGCCACGCGATCTTGAAGCTGACTGTCTTTCTCCCGGAGTGCGGGTACCTCAATCGTTATATAATGACCCAGAAGCTTACCTAGCGCTTTGGAGCCTTCTTCGTTTAGGACGTTTATTTTGGTTACGCGAATCCCGTTTTCCCGTGTGAACTCCTGTTCAATACCAGGAATCGGTTGCCCCTGATTGGCTGCATGGGCCATATCCCTTGCATCGAGTGCAAGATCGGTCTGTGTGTTAAATATGCCTAAGTCCATTGGAGTTCCCCTTTCATACTTGCGCTGTGTTGCTTATTGTGTGACAGATGCCGCGGCGTTATGCAGAGATAAAGACCACTGAAAACCTATTGACAGCTCTTGCAATTTGAAATATTGCGTGGTAGAATACTTAAAGTTGTCAGCAAACATACAAATGTAACGTTGAACGTGTTTTGTAAGTAGGAGGTGAATTTCATGCCAAACATTAAATCCGCTATTAAACGAGTAAAAGTTAGCGAAAAGCGTCGTCTTCGCAACGCTTCCCACAAGTCCGCTTTGCGTACTGCTGTGAAAGCTTTCGAAACAGCTTTGACCCCTGAAGCTTTAGTTTCTGCTTCTAAGAAATTAGACAAAGCTGCTTCTAAAGGTTTAATTCATAAAAATGCCGCTAACCGCAAGAAGTCCCGTCTAGCTAAAAAGCTAAACGCTCTTTCGGCTCAAGCGTAATTCACGGACATAAAAGCAAAAGACTAATTCTCCTAGGAGAATTAGTCTTTTTTCCATTGTTCTTCCTAGGCAGCCAGCCTAAGAAGAAATAATTCCAACCCTAACACTTTATCAATTTTCCCCGTTTTCATCTGCAAATCAAGATCAGCAAGCTCACCCATAATTCGGCTCAGCTTCTGCCCATCGTATTTTCGTGCCTGCCCTTCGGCAACTTTAACCGCAAAAGGATGCAAGCCAATTTGTGAAGCCATCTGTTGCTGTGAATAGCCCTGCTTGCCAAGCTCCTTCACCTGCAACATGATCCGGAATTGTCTGGCGATAAGCGACGCGATTTTGATCGGCTCCTCTCGCTGCTTCAGAAGCTCCTCTAAGATCACAAATGCCCGCTCCAACCGCACATTCACGATATCTTCAATAAGTATGAATACGTTCTGCTCCGTGCTCCGAGCGACCAATTGATCTATAACGTCAGGTGAAGCTACTCCCTCGGCACCGACATATAAGGAAATCTTCTCAAGTTCGGCCGATAGCGATTGTAAATTGCCTCCAGTATACAAGATCAACTGGTCTGCCGCGCCACCTGAGAATGTAAAGCCAAGCGTATTGGCTTGTTTAGCAACCCAATCCGTCAATTCCTCTGCGCTCAAAGAAAGGAACGGCACAGCTGCCTCCATATCCTTTAAAGCCTTTACAATCTTCTTACGCTCGTCCAATTTATCGGCATCCACTGTGAATACCACGACCGTATGTTCCGCTGGTGATTTCAAATAGTCTGTTAAGCGATCCATATTGTGCTCTAGCTTCGTATTTTCCTTCGCTCCAGTGAAAAACATCGCATTTTTAGCAATAACCAGTTTCTTCGGCACCATAAAAGGTAACGTTTCTGCATCATCTAGCGCAGATGAAAGTGGCATTTCACTCAAATCAAATTTACTCACTGCAAATTCCCGGTCTTCTGGCCCCATTAATGAATCTGTTAAAATCTGAATAAATTCGCGCATTTTATATTTCTCAGGTCCGTAGCATAAATAAACGGGCGCTGGGCGGCCTGCTTGTATATCTTTTAATGCTCTTTTGGCATCCATGACTAGCATTCACCCCTCCTGTTTATTTTAACAACAACAAAGGGATTACGTCAAAGCCCGAAGACTTTGATGCAATCCCTTCGCCAGTCTATTTAAACACCGATTCAAGGCCCTAGAAACCTTAACTCGTGTGGATGAATGAACTGTTCCATATTCCCTAAGATAGTTTACGCAATTTCAGCCAAATTGGTGCAACGAAATTTCTTTTTATTTATTGGCTTCTGTTTTCTCTTTGACATCGATAAGAATCGTTTGAAGCAATCCTTTACTAATAACCTCATAGAACAGCTTGTCATCCTTCGACCATTCCAACAACCTAATTTGATCTTCTGCTTGCCATACATGCTTGGAAGCAAATACAAGCTCAAGCGTGAGGGTGTTTCGAATGACCACGTGTCGGTCTTCAATCGTTGCCTCATAAGTACCCGTTGTTGACTTTAGCTTAGCCTCCCCTTGAGGAACGGTATATGAGAGAATACCTTGACTCGCACTTATTCGGTCTGAACTCGAAGGATCAACGGTTGGTGTCGGCGCTGTTTTCCTGACTGGTGACTCCGTCGACTTCGGCTCTAACGATGATTGCGGTACGCTTAAGCCAGCGGCAGGCGTAGCGGCCTCAGCATTGGAATCCATCTTATCCGACTTTGGAACAGATGCATCAGGATCTCTCAACCGCTCTGGAGCAGATGTAGATGGTGATACCTTGTTCGTCTGCATGTCACCGCCATTCGTTGGCGAAATATATGCACCTGGTTTTTCTAGCTGTGCCTTGGAAGTAGCCTGCGGCGAATTCCCACCGTTGCCAGTAGAAGTGTTTGCTGTGTCTGCCCCTTTTGCAAATAAATCGGCCGTAGGTGCAACTAGCGATCCTTCATTTGTCGCAGCTGTTTCCTTGGTTTTAGCGATGTCATCGCTGCCTATTTGTTGATTCGTTTCTGAAGTTGCCATTACACGCTTCTCCGCCGCAGCTTTGGAATCAGAGCTTGAACGAGACATAATACCGTCCGCATTGTCGATAACAGGCTTTTGCATATTAAATGCGAAAAATCCAATAATCAATCCCGCGGCAACAACGCCGCTTGCGATTTTCCACGAGAACTGTTCTTTAAATCGGCTCACCCCTGAGCGCTTAGGCATGTCTTCTACTGATTCAATCCTAGCAACCTTCGATGGGAAGACAACAACATTATCCGCCACTTCCATCGCATTTTGTTTATCCAATTCAAGTAGCTGTGGCATAATAGCATCAACCAAACTGAAAGGCGGCATAACCTTAGGAAGCTGGGACAATTCGTTCGACAATGCCTGCAGACGCTCAAACATCTGTGCACAGTCCAAACAATGCATAAGGTGAGCATGCAGCTCATTTTCTTCTTTTGGAGTTAAATCTCCATCTAGCTGTCTTTGCATGAACATCATCACCTCTTGACATTTCATCCCCGAACACCTCCTTTCTGATAATCTTGGAGTAACGACTGTAAGGTGTGTCTAGCTCGGAATAAGTAAGACTTCACCGTATTGAGTGGTAAATTAAGCGATTCTGCAATTTCATGATACGAAAAGTCCTGCAAATAACGTAGAACAACTACAGTGCGATGGTGTTCGGGAAGCTTTTCAATTGCCTCTCTAATATCCTGAGCTAGGTAGCCTGTCAATATTTCCTGTTCTACATCATTATCAGCTGTAAAAGTCATCTCATGTTCATCCATTGAAACCGTTGGCTTCGCTCTGCGAAATTTATCGATGCAGATATTCGTAACAATCCGCTGCACCCACGTTTTGAACAAGGCTTTTTCTTCATAGGAATTAATTTTGGTATAAATCCGAAGAAGAGCTTCCTGCGAAGCATCAAGCGCATCCTGTTCATTATTCAAAATATAAAAAGCCGTCCGATAAACGTGAGACTCAATCTCTCGCAATAGGGTAATGAGCGCATCACGGTCACCGGCTTGTGCTGATCTTACCAGTTCGGGTGCTATCACTGGGATCCCTCCCCCTTGCATTCTTACAGACGCGCTCGCATCTCATAAGGTTGCAATTTTTTTAGAATAAATATATTAATAACTTGCATCTATCAGAATAACAAATAATGAGCCACATAACATCTTTTAGACGTAAAAAATGAAAATTAGTTTCACAATAGTTGATTTTTACAACAGAAAAAGCCCTAGAAGAACATTCCATCAGGAAATGCTGCTTCTAGGACTATACTTGCGGTGGGAGTGATAGTTTAAACCTTCCTCTTTCTATTTCCATAATTTCATTCGTGTGAAAATCCCTGATTTCCGCACCTCCATCTGTACTTCCCCCATTCGATCAGTCCTATATATGGCTACGTTCTCATTGACCAAGCGATCTGTAATTTCTGGAGAAGGATGGCCGTAGGTATTCATGGCACCCACTGAGATTACTGCCACAGCTGGTTTCCAGTAGGTCAACCACTCTGAGGTCGTTGAGGTTTTACTACCATGGTGGGCAACTTTAAGAACATCGATTTTGTTATTGCTGCTGCTGATTTTGGCGGCAGAGTTGGAGGAATCTACTAAAGCAGGATGATCACGTAAATAATCCAGCACTGCCGCTTCGGATTCTTTCTCCATATCCCCAGTGAACAGCCAACGTGTTCCTTCCATTTCAAGCAAGAAGACAACAGATCTCGCATTCTGCTCTTTGACAACTTCAATCATTGTTGGATTCGTTTCAAGTGGATATATCACCTGCAATTTCGTAACGGGGTCGATGTCAATCCAATTTTCTACTTGGGCGGGTAATAAGGGGACTTCTTTTTGAACCAATGTGGAAAAAAAGGTCGTCATAGAGCTGCTTTCCTTAAATGTTCCGTTAAATAGAAATTGCTTCACTGGTATTTGTTCAATAACAGCCTGTAAACCGCCGCTATGATCAGCATCCTCATGTGTAAGCACGAGAAGATCTAATCTTTGTATCCCTCGTTTCTTGAGGAGAGGAACAAGCAGTTTACGCCCTACTTCATACGGATCCTTGCGGATTTTCCAATCATCACCTGGCTTACGGAATGTGAGTGTCCCTCCTCCATCGATTAATAACTGACGACCGTAAGGCGTTCGAATTAGAATTGCATCACCTTGTCCAACATCGATAAATTGCACAAGCCCTGTTCGTTGAAAACGATTCGGTGAATACCCCATCCATAACAGGATGAGAAAGCCGCTTATTGCAAGAAGTAGACTGAGTTTAATTGGCATTCCCTGTGTGCTTTTCCTCGTACTAACCTCCAATATAATAGGTATCTCATCTTTCGAATGTAGGTAACTTCGCTGCCAGAGTAGATAGATCATAACTAAGAATCCATAGTAAAAACAGATCCAAGGCATACTAGGAGATGGCCAAATCATAGTGAGATGAGGTATCTGCTGAAGTTGATCGGTAATCCAGAAAATAGCTTGATTCAGCCAAGTGATGAGTTGACCAATTCTTTGACCTAAAGGAATGTAAACTAGACCAAGCGCTAACGCAACCAAACCTGCTGGAAACACAATCATGCTGATTACGGGGACTAACACGGCATTCGCTATCCAAGATAACAAGGAAAACTGATTGAAGTAGTAAATGGAGACCGGAAAAGAGACGGATTGGGAAACGAGTGTGATGGCGAGGGTGTTTCGGAGTGTAGGAGAAGTTAAGTAAGGTGTGAGCAATACCGTTACTCGTTGCACACCGAGGATGAGTCCAAGTGTGACTAGGAAGGAAAGCTGGAAGCTTACATCCAGCAAAAAGTAAGGGTCCCATACCAGCATAGCCCACGCTGCTACGGCTAGTATGTGCAAAACCTCTTTCATACCTCCACGCCGAGCTGCGTACAGGGCGATCATCGACATTAGCCCTGCCCTGACTATGGACGGCGATGCCCCAGTCACGAGGACATAGAAAGGGAGCAAGCCCATGCAGATGAGCAAATAAGTTTCTTTGGTGACTTTAAAACGGCGCAAGATCCAAATGCATACACCTAGAAACACGGCAATATTCAAGCCTGAGATTGCTAAAATATGTGTCAGTCCTAGCTGTGAAAATTGCTGGAAGCGGTCTGGGTCCAGATCGTCCGTGAGGCCGATCAACATGCTTTTCATGAACCCCGCCTGCGACGCGGGAAAGATCAGATCCATGCGCCTGCTGAGCGCTGCGCGCAGCTCGTCGTTCCAGCGCAGCAGCTGGACGACGCTGAGGTGCGCTGCCGCAGGCTGCACCTGCGCCTGATCCACCCCTTTGGCTGAAAGCAGCCAATGAGTGTGGTGAAGGCGCAAATATCGGCGGTAGTCGAAGCCGCCGAAGTTGCGGGCCGGGGACGGGCTGCGCAGCGTCCCCGTTAGCGTGATGGCGTCGCCGCGGCGCCAGCCCGACGCGATCGCCTGCTGCGCCTGCTCCATCAGGCGCAGCGAGACCTGCACGCTTTCCCCGCCGAGCGGGAAAGCGGTGTTGTCTTGGAAGCGGACGGACTCCGCTTCCAGGGTGAAGCTGGCCCTGTCACCTTCAAGGGTGACAGGGCTGGCAAACCGGCCGAGCAGCATGGCCTCGCTGCCGTCAGGGCTGATCTGCTGCTGCGCCAGCGGCAGCGCAGTGATGTTGCGCTGGTCGGTCCCTTGATAATAGCCGTAGGCTATTACGACCAGCAGCAAAGCGCCCAGCTGCTGCCGGCCAGGCAGGCGCAGCGCGTAGAGGATGACGAGCGCGGCTACCAGCAGCGCGCTTGTCATCCATGTCAGCCACGGGAGCTCAGTATAGATCGCGAGTACATAGCCACTTATCCACAGACAGCATCCTTGAACAACTGATCTTTTCATGGGAGATCTCTCCTTCATTTTCACTTTCTTACGATCCCAAACAAAAAACCTCTTTCTAACGCACCCACAATGGCTGCAATAGAAAGAGGTTCTTCCCCTTAACTACATTCCGTTCACATTTCTAAATCCATCTTGATTCATAATTACAATTGACAGGCGAAATCACTTGGATTATATTCGTTGTACATACAAAATAAGAGGAGGGCAAAATATGACTAACAAAAAAGCTCAAGTAACAGAAACGGATAACAATGCAGCTTTTCTGCATGAATGCTTATACTTCACTACAAATCGGCTAAGTCGGGCCATTAGCCGAATGGCCGACGATGCATTTGCAACAACAGGGCTTGCACCTGCTTACGGTTATTTACTCAGACTGGTTGTTGCAAAACCTGGAATTCCACAGAAAGAGCTTTCAGAAAAACTCTATATTACGCCATCTACTCTCACCAGATTTATCGATAAGCTAGAAAACAAACGACTCGTGGAGCGCCAAGTAAAGGGAAAAACTGTACTCGTCTTCCCCACGGACAAAGCAATTGAACTCGAGCCATACCTTCGTGCAGCATCGAAGGAACTTCTTCGTTCTTATAAGGCTATCCTTGGAGATGAAATCGCGACTCTATTGACGCAATCCTTGGAATCAGCCAGTGAGAAATTAGAAATATAAGATGAGGTGTAGATTATGAATCAAACAAAAAGCAAGTTTTATTACGGCTGGATTATTGTGTTGCTAACGTTCGTCACATTACTTGTGTCAGCAGGCATACGCTCCATGCCAAGCGTCTTGATGATCCCTTTCCAAGAGGAATTCGGTTGGAGCCGCGCGGCTATATCAAGTGTCGCCTCTATCGGAATTTTGCTATATGGACTTGTTGGTCCGTTTTCTGCAGCACTGTTATTACGATTCGGTATCCGCAAGGTTGTACTGCTCGCACTGTCCGTTCTAGGTGCCAGCCTTGCCGTTACGCCGCTGATTAATTCCTTGTGGCAGTTCGATTTGCTGTGGGGGAGTCGTTTCCGGACTTGCAAGTGGAATGATGGCCAACGTGCTTGGTATCACTGTCAGCAATCTATGGTTCGTCAAACGTAAGGGGCTCGTAGTTGGCATACTGACAGCAAGTGCAGCAACGGGTCAGTTGCTATTCCTCCCTTTGATTGCAAAGGTGACTTCCGATTACGGCTGGCGGTATGCGATGTATGCAGCGGTTGCCGCTATCATAGTTGTCTTTATTTTGGTAGCCATATGGATGAAGAATAATCCTTCAGATGTTGGAGCAGCGCCATACGGTACCACAGAGGTTGTAAAGCCAGAGCCTTTCAAGGGCAATGTATTTCTTACCCCTATCCAGAACCTCGTTATTGCAAGTAAAAATAAAACATTTTGGCTGCTCGCGGGCACCTTCTTCATTTGTGGATTCTCGACAAATGGTTTGATTGGCACACACCTCATTGCCGCTTGCGGAGATTACGGGATGATGGAAGTTGCCGCTGCCGGACTACTAGCCATGATGGGCGCGTTTGATTTATTCGGAACAACGATATCTGGCTGGTTAACTGACCGATTCGACAGTCGCTGGCTACTTTTCTGGTACTACGGTCTGCGCGGTTTATCCCTCATATTTTTACCGTATGCCTTAGCTACTACACCGTACATGCTAGTCGTGTTCTCCGTATTTTACGGACTCGATTGGATCGCAACCGTACCACCAACCGCTAAACTTGCAGGAGAAACTTTCGGTAAAGAAAAATCTGGCATGATATTCGGCTGGATTGTAGTGGCTCATCAGATCGGGGCTTCCTTTGCCGCGTACGGAGCAGGTGTAATGCGAGACTGGCTTGGCACCTACTCACAAACATTCTTTATTGCAGGTCTTACCTGCTTCATTGCCGCTTTATTCGCTATTCGTATACAGCGACAACTTAAAAAGCACAAAGAACAGGCCGTAATGTTGTAAAACCTTTATACGTAGTCGCTCAAGCTTTGGCACTGCCGTATAAGCAGCTATGGGAATTGTCAACACAATGACTATTTCCCTAGCTGTGGAATACGAATCAAACAAGCACATTTGCATGAACGCGTGCTTTCTAGGCTTCGTCAAAGCTGACAGCGTGCTAATTAATTCACTACCTCCGATACCGTACCTGCAGGCGGCTCATATGTGGTCATCTGACGGAACGAGATGCCTCTAGCTCCCATTAACTCGCTAACTTTCTCATGATCCTTCGGATACCCCCGATGAAACACGATCTCTGTCACCCCGCTGTTAGCCAGCATATTCGCACAGGTCCAGCAAGGTTGATCCGTGACATAAACGGTAGAACCCTCACGATCTTCCCGATCGGTAAACAGCAACAAATTCTGTTCCGCATGAATAGTGCGAATACAACGGTGCTTCCTTACGACTTCCTCTACATCAGCAACGAGCTTCAGCTCGATTTCTTCAACAAGCATACAACCCGCTTCCGTGCAATCTGCTACGCCCATCGGTGCGCCATTATAGGCTGTTCCGAGCAGCTTTTTCCCTTGAACTAGTACCGCTCCAACATGTCTACGGTTGCACCGTGAGCGTGTGGAGGCCATATAGGCAATATCGAGGAAATACGTATCCCAATCTTTCCGGATGCTCATGATGATTGACTCCCTCCTGATGACTAGATTTTCCATTACTATTTTCGAAGTTAAAACGATTTCTAGTATTTTCTCATATTTTGCTAGAAATGAAAAGACAGTGCTAGACTGGCCCTACATATATGAACCCTTTCAGCTTATCAAACATCTTATCTCCGATCCCTTTCACGTCCTTGAGTTCTTCGACTCGCTTGAAACGTCCCTTTTTCATCCGATACTCGAGAATAGTTTTCGCTTTACTTTCACCGATCCCAGGCAGTTTATCTAACTGCTCCAACGTAGCCGTGTTTAAATCTAAAAGTCCCTTTTGAGCTTCATTCGACGGAGGTGCAGGTATTGGAGGAGGTACAGGACTAGCAGCGGAGGTTGGATGAGTCTCTGAAGATGGAGGCGAAGTTTGCGTGCTTGCTCCCGTTGAACTTGAGGATGTGGATATCACTTCTGAAGATGACGATGATTCATTCGAACTCGCCTTTGGTGTTACTTTAGCTTTTTCATTACCGACGGGCACAGCTTTCCCAGTTGCCGCTTTTTTCTCATTCTCCCCTTGCACAAGCAATTCTTCCATCTGGGCATTGATCGGCATGAACGCTGTTTGAATGGTTGCCTGTCCTCCACGTAGAAATGGCCACACAACCCAAACAAAAAGCGAGACAGCACCAAGAATCAGCCCAATTTTCTTTATTTTATTTCCAAATAAATCCACATACTACCTTCTTTCTTAGCATATTTGCGTTTCGGCAACCATATACATGAAAAAGCGTCCCATTGACCACACGACTAGTCACAATACGGATGAGACGATGCTTGGACCTCTATCCTTGCCTTTCATGGCTGAGCGACCGCGATTATAGGTTGGTATTCGTATAAAGACTGATTTTATCGGGAGGGATCACTTGATGAAAGCTGGATTCATCGGTACTGGGAGTATGGGAAGTATACTGATTGAAGCATTCATTCATTCCGGGGCATTCAATCCCGAGCAAATTATTGCTAGCAATCGCACATCACGTAAAGTTGAACTACTTGCGGAGAACTATCCTGGCCTGCACGTGGCTGAAACGAATCGAGAAGTCGTGCGTGGAAGTGATTTGATTTTCTTATGTGTGAAACCATCTGAATTCATAAAGGTTATTGATGAAATCAAAGAGGACGTGCTTTCCTCTCAATTTATAATATCCATCACGAGTCCTATTCTGATTAAGCATTTAGAAGGTCTTTTACCAGCTAAAATTAGTAAAATCATACCGAGTATCACGAACTACGTTTTAAGTGGTGCTACGTTGTGTATTCATGGAAATCGCATGCAGCCCGAAGATAAAGAATGGCTTGAAAATATTTTCACACATATCTCTACACCCATACGTGTATCTGAGAATTATACGAGAATTTCATCAGATTTATCTAGTTGTGGCCCTGCTTTTCTAGCTAGCTTTATTCAAGCATTCATTGATGCGGCTGTAGAGGAAACGGGTATTTCTGCAGAAGAGGCTACATTGCTGGCAAGTGAAATGACGTTAGGTACAGGAAAGTTGCTTACAACTGGAGGCTTCAACCCTGTTAGCTTACAAAAGCGGGTATCTGTTCCTGGGGGCATTACGGCAGAGGGCTTGCGTATATTGGAAAAGGAGCTTTGCGGAGTTTTTTCTCAAGTAATTAGTGCTACACATGCGAAATATGAAGAAGACATTGAGAAGGCTGAGCAGCTTTTCACCTTAAAGCAAAAACAGTAGCCTTCCCAACGCATTATACCTTCATTTCTTAACCAACAACGATATTGACTAATTTACCCTTTACAACAATCAATTTGCGAACGGCCTTTCCGGCGGTCGCTTCTTTGACTTTGTCGAGTTCAAAAGCCATTTTCTCCATCGCTGCTTCATCTGTATCTTTGGAAATCATCACGCGATCGACAATTTTCCCATTGATCTGAACAACGATTTCAACTTCATTATCCACAGTCCATGCTTCATCATAAGCTGGCCATGCTTCGTACGTAATGGATTCTACGCCGCCTAATTTCTCCCAAAGCTCTTCTGCTAAATGTGGAGCGATTGGGGAAAGCATTTGCACGAAATTTTTCATTGCTTCAAGTGGCAGGCGCTCTGTTTTGTAAGCTTCGTTGACAAAAATCATCATTTGGCTAATCGCTGTGTTAAAGCGAAGCGCATCGAAATCTTCCGTAATCTTTTTGATCGAACGGTGCCATGTGCGTTTGAATGTGTCACTGCCCAGCGTTTCATCCCCGCTAATTTTGGCGTGAACCTGACCGTTATCATCAACGAACAGTCTCCACACGCGATTCAAGAAACGGTAGATTCCGTCTACACCCGTTGTATTCCACGGTTTAGTCGCTTCCAATGGTCCCATGAACATTTCATAAATACGAAGTGTATCCGCACCTTGATCGCTCACGATATCATCTGGATTCACAACATTGCCGCGTGATTTACTCATTTTCTCCATGTTCTCGCCAAGAATCATCCCTTGGTTAACAAGCTTATGGAATGGCTCTTTGGTATGCACAAAACCAAGATCATAAAGCACTTTATGCCAGAAACGTGCGTACAGCAAGTGAAGAACTGCGTGCTCCGCTCCACCAATGTATAGATCAACTGGCAACCATTGCTTTTGCAGCTCATCTGAACAGAAGGCTTCATCATTCTTTGGATCGATGAAACGCAGGTAATACCAGCAGCTTCCCGCCCATTGCGGCATCGTATTCGTCTCACGACGAGCTTTCATACCCGTTTCTGGGTCAATCGTATTCACCCATTCAGAAACGTTAGCAAGCGGTGACTCCCCAGTACCGGACGGTTTGATTTCATCCACTTGTGGAAGCAATAATGGCAGTTGATCCACAGGAACAGGTTTCATGGTGCCATCTTCAAGGTGAAGAATCGGAATCGGCTCACCCCAGTAGCGTTGACGGCTGAACAGCCAATCTCTCAAACGATACGTTACTTTGCCGCGGCCTTTGCTATTTTGCTCCAACCAAGCGATCATGTGGCTAATGCCTTGCTCAATGTTCAATCCATCGATTGGACCGGAATTCACATGCTTGCCGTCGCCTGCATAGGCTTCCTTCTCCACATCTCCGCCTTGAACCACTTCGATAATTGGCAAATCAAATTGCTTCGCAAATTCCCAGTCACGTTGATCGTGTCCAGGAACTGCCATGATCGCCCCAGTACCGTAACCGCCAAGGACATAATCAGCGATCCAGATTGGCACCTTTGTATCATTAACCGGATTGATCGCATAAGCCCCTGTGAACACACCGGATTTGTCTTTTGCCAAATCTGTACGCTCCAAGTCGCTCTTACGTGAAGCTTTCTCTTGATATTCTTTGATCGCAGCTGATTGCACTTCAGTTGTGATCTGCGCTACAAGCTCATGTTCCGGCGCTAATACACAATAAGTTGCACCGAAGAGTGTATCTGGACGCGTAGTGAAAACCGTTAAACTTTTCTCCGCATGACCTTCAATCGCGAATTGAACCTCAGCACCAGTCGATTTACCAATCCAGTTGCGCTGCATATCTTTAATACTCTCAGACCAATCAAGTTCCTCAAGATCTTCAAGCAAACGCTCCGCATATTCCGTAATTCTCAAAATCCACTGACGCATCGGTTTCCGAATTACTGGATGGTTCCCACGTTCACTTAAACCGTCAATGACTTCCTCATTCGCAAGTACCGTTCCAAGTGCCGGACACCAGTTAACAGGAACTTCATCAACATAAGCAAGTCCTTTATTATATAGTTGGATGAAAATCCATTGTGTCCATTTGTAATACTCCGGATCCGTTGTGCTGATCTCCCGATCCCAATCATAGGAGAAGCCAAGTGACTTAATTTGACGGCGGAACGTATCAATGTTTTTCTTCGTAAATTCGCGAGGATCATTCCCTGTGTCTAAGGCATATTGCTCAGCAGGAAGTCCGAACGCATCCCAGCCCATTGGGTGAAGGACATTAAAACCTCTCATCCGTTTAAAACGGGAAACGATATCTGTCGCTGTGTAGCCTTCTGGATGACCTACGTGCAAGCCAGCTCCTGATGGGTATGGGAACATATCCAAAGCATAGAATTTCGGCTTATCCGAATTTTCCAACACCTTAAATGTTTTCTTCGCATCCCAGTAAGCCTGCCACTTGGGTTCAATCGCTTGTGGATTATAGCCCTGTTGTTCTTTCGTTTCTTTCAATTCCTGTGTCATGACCTTCCATGCCTCCTTAAGTTGCTCGCTACTCATGTATGCAAATACGCACAAAAAAACCTCACATCGCTAGCGGATATCGCTAGGGACGAGAGGTATAATTCCCGTGGTACCACCCTAGTTAACACAAGGCGTTCTTCACCTGTGTTCACTCTGCCCCTTAACGCGGGTGAGACGATCCAGCTAGCGCATCTGATCCAGGATCAGGCGGTTCACCTTCTAGCTCCGAGGCGAGTTCTCAAGACTAACATCTGCCGGCTCACACCCTAGCTCCGACTCTCTGAAAGATGCTGTACAAGGTACTATTCCTCATCTAAGCTTTCCATACAACTGATTAGCTTTGATTATATGTAAAATAATGCCGCACTGTCAAGCCGATGGCAAATTCCCGTCAGCATTATTTTTTCGCAATAAAGAAAGCGCGCTCTGTCTTCTCAGTTGGTTGCTCCCATGTAAAGTCAGCTGCTTGATGTACCTCACGAAAACCTACCTCGATCAGCATTTGTTCCAGCCACTGCAAGGGATATGCTCTTTGTTCATGCGTCTCATCAATGCGACGGAAGGTTTCCAGTTGGCCGATGTCCTTGACGAAGATCGTTAAATCATGTTCAATCTGAACACGTTCCTCATCTAATTCGCTTGTCCATATGTAAGCAACATCGTCTTCGTTTAGAAAAAAGGGCTGCGATTCTGCATATGCGAACAATTGCTGTGGCGGATGTACATCAAAGAGGAATAACCCACCTGGCTTAAGTCCCGCCCATGTTTGACGGAAAGCATCTACAATGTCTTCTTCCTCTAGTAAATAGTTGAGGCTGTCACAAAACGAGATCGCGATATCCACTTCCTCGCCAAGTTCCCATTCGCGTATATCCTGCTGAATCCAACGAATGCCACCGCCGCGAAGCTGACTGGGTTGTTCGCTATACTTCTGCTCAGCGACAGCCAACATATCCTCGGACAGATCTATGCCAGTCACCAGAATACCTTCAGCAGCCAATGGAATCGACAAATTACCTGTTCCGCAACCTAAATCAACGAGCGTTGCAGGCTTTGCACCAAATCGCACGAAACTTTCCTTCACAAATCGAAGCCAGTCTTCATAAGGCATGCTGCTCATCAAGCGATCGTACGTGTAGGCGAATTTTTCGTAACTCATCTCAGCCTTGCGTCTCCTCTTGTTTCAGATAGGTCCAATCTGCTTCCTGATAGATGAGCCCATCTTTCATAAGTTTACCTAAGGCACGTTTGAAGGCTGCCTTACTTAGTCCGAATTTATCTTTAATAACATCAGCTTGTGTTTTATCCGAAAATGGCATCGCATTTCCTGGACGTTCACGCAGCACTTCAAGGATACGCTCTGCATCTTCATCGCGTCCTTTTTCCTTAGGAAGCCTCATGGATAGATTAACTCGTCCATCTTCTTCACGGACGAAGGCAATCCTTACATCCACTTGCTCACCTACGCGAAGTAAACGTGTTCGCTCTTGTGGAATGATAAGCCCAATGACGCCATATCCAAGGACACCTGCTTCACAGATGACGAAAGTACCCATTTGCAGAGGGCGATACACGCGTGCTTTCACCCATTGGTTCGTCCAACTTGAAGGTGCTCGTACACAAAGTGGAGCCAAATCTTCTTCAAGTGCCAACTTCGCGATTAATCGGCCTTGTCGATCATGCGCAAGCGTAGCAAATACTTTGTCACCTACTTGAGGACGAAGATCCTCAAATTCAGGCACATGCCGATAAGGCAAAAGCAGATGACGCCCTAGACCCATTTCTAAGAAATAGCCAAAACGCGGATGAATATCAACAACCTCTAAAAGTCCCACCTGACCCATGGTCAGTAGTGGACGTTTCATAGTGGCCATGATTCGATCCTGCGTATCGTGGAATAAGAAAACTTCCACTTTATCTCCCGGACTAATTCGATTACCTACGATTTCTGCGTAAGGGAGCAGAAAATCCTGATAACCATCGCTCAGGAAGAAGCCGTTTGGTGGAACTTCCCTTGCTACCTCTAAGGTAACAAGGGATCCTGCTTCCATTCTCATACGCGCTCCACAACTTTAGCATCGGACCAAAGTCTTTCGATGTTATAGTATTCACGGTCATCACGATGGAAAACGTGGAGAACAACATCCCCTAAATCAAGCAGTACCCATCTTGCGGTATCAACGCCTTCAAATCCTCGAATATGAACACCATGTTCGTGTGCTTTTTTACGAGCCTCGCCTGCAATCGCTTGAACTTGTGTTTCAGAATTCCCATGACAAATAACGAAATAATCAGCGATTAAGGATACGCCTTTCAAATTCAAGCTAACGATATCTGCCGCTTTCTTGTCTTCCGCTGCCTCAACAACGAATGCTAATATTTCTTCTGGGTTTTTACTCATGCAATCATCCTCCATGTCATTAGGTGTGTAGTTGTATTTGTTCCAATAAATCATTCCGTGTCAGAATTGTTAACGGATAAATGCGCTTTCCTTTGGAAATCAAGAAGTTGATCGTGGAGTCGAAACCAGCAATCAACGCGCGTTCAAGACTCGTTTTTGCCAGTTCACGAATAGTTTCGACTCCTGGAAAATCACGACCTGGCTCCATATAATCCGCCAAGCAAACAATTTTGTCGAGCAGCGTCATCTGTTCTCGACCAGACGTATGATACCGAATCGCATCTAAAATTCCTTCGTCGTCGATTCCGAATTGCGTCTTCGCGATGAAAGCCCCTGCATGTGAATGCCATAACTCTTTATCGAAAACTAACAAATCTTGCGGTAAATCGTTCTCACGAATAATCTTAGCTTGCTCCCCAGTAGGCCAATACTTGCAATAATCGTGCAAAATCGCTGCAACATCCGCTTTGACCGCATCCCCGCCAAATCGCTCAGCCAGCATAACGCTCGTTTCCATCACACCAAGCGTATGCTGCCAACGCCGCTCCGGCATTTGCTCTTTCACAGCTGCCATGAGGTCTTCACGTTTCATATAAGTCATTCACCTCCATGAATTGCCCAACCTTATCTGGCACAAGATACCTGACAGGATCCCTCTTCAGTCTCAACGCCCGAATAGCTGTCGATGAAATTTCAACGAGGGGCATCGGAACAAGCTTCACTCGGTTTCGTATATGTTCGGGAAGCTGCTTCAAGTCCAGCTCATAACCAGGTCTGGCTAATCCAATAAAATGAATATGCCGCACGATGTCATCGATACGATGCCACTGCGGCAAATACTGAACCATATCCGCGCCAATAATGTAAGTGAACGCGATGTCCGGATATTGCGATTTCAACAGCTCAATCGTATCGATACTATAGGATACGCCGCCTTTGTTAATTTCGATATCGATAGGACGAAAAAAAGGATTGCCTTCTGCAGCAAGGCAAACCATCTCCCAACGCTGCTGGCTCGTTCCTTTCGGGGCATTAGGTTTATGCGGCGGGACGTTCGCTGGCATGAGCCAAACCTCGTCCAAGCCCCCTTCCACCCTCGCACGTTCAGCTGCGATTAAATGACCGGTATGAATGGGATCGAACGTACCTCCCATAATTCCGACAAGCATACGTCCACCTCATTAGCGCGGCAGTTCAATCTTCTTATTGTCACGCGATTCTTTGTAAAGCACGACGATTTTCCCAATAACCTGAACAAGCTCTGCGCCAGATTTCTCGGATAATTCAGCTCCGACCTCTTGACGATCTTCTCCACTGTTGTTGAGAACCGTAATTTTGATCAATTCACGAACTTCAATTGCTTCATTGATGTGACGAATCAAATGCTCATTCACGCCACCTTTACCTACTTGAAAAATTGGATCTACATGGTGCGCCAAAGAGCGCAAATATCTTTTTTGTTTGCCTGATAACATTGATGTCCCTCTATTCATTCTTATTCAGTTAACGACTGTTCTACCACCTGTCTCATCGCCGCAACCGGCGCAGGTGTACCCGTCCAATACTCGAAGGCATACGCGCCTTGATAAATAAACATGCCGAGCCCGCCATGAATGCGAGACCCAACGGCTTCCGCTTCACGAAGAAATCTCGTGATTCGCGGGTTATAAATAAGATCACTAACGAGGTGATGCGGTCGAAGCAAGTGAAGCGGTAAGGGGAGCTCATCAACATTAGGATGCATACCAGCGGAAGTCGTATTCAGCACGAATTCCACATTGTCCACAACGTTCTCCAGCTCGTCCATCCCTAAACCAACGGTTTCGGTGAAAGCACCAATTGTGGCTGCCAATTCGATTGCACGCTCCTTGGTACGATTCGCGATATAAATGCGGCTCGCACCTTCTTTCGCAAGTGCATAAGCGACACCTCTCGCCGCGCCGCCAGCACCAAGTACAAGAACTCGTTTACCTTTGAGCTCGATTCCCGTCTCTTCCTTCAAAGAACGAACATACCCGATCCCATCGGTATTAAAGCCTTTGAGCTTACCATTCTCATTCACAATGGTATTGACTGCGCCAACGATTAAAGCCCCTTCATCGATCTCATCGAGGTAGTTCATGACATCAACTTTATGCGGAATCGTCACATTCACTCCACGATAACCAAGTGCCCTAATTCCCCGAACTGCCTCGCCAAGAGCTTCTGGCTTCACGTGAAAAGCTGCATATACGCCATTGATGCCCGCTTCCTGAAAAGCACGATTCAACATAATCGGAGAACGAGAATGCCTGATCGGATCCCCAAAAACCCCGTATAAAACTGTATGACTATCGATAGGCGTCACTAGTTTCTCCATGATTTCCCCCATGTTCTCTCCTAAATCAACGACTCCCGTGTAATGACTTTAATACCTTTCGGTGCATGCACAGCAAGCTGAGCACCAGCAAGGCTGTTCACTTTAATCCATCCCAAACCAGAGATCAGCACATCCATCTGTTTTCCCTTCGGAATGTGCAACGGATGTTTGACCAACTTCGGAAGCTCTTCAAGATCCGCCTGCGCCGGAGGAGTCAGCATAACACCCTTATGTTCTTCATATAACTGATCCGCTCGCTCTAGCTTCGTACGATGAATCTGAATGGCATTTGACGTATATATGGTGAAGGATTGATGCTCACCTTGGATAAAATCAAAACGAACTAATGCACCGAAGAATAAGGTTTGTCCCTCATTAAGTTGAAATACCATTGGTTTCAGCGGTTTGTCCGGCATGAGCGGCGTTAAATCACGCTTCTTCACTACCTCCGTAAGACGATGCTTGTACACAATCCCAGGTGTATCAATAATGAATTTCCCGTCATCCAGAGGGATTTTGACTAGATCAAGTGTAGTTCCCGGATATTGTGACGTCGTTAATTCGGCTTCCAGATCACTATAATCACTGATCAGACGATTAATGAGCGTCGATTTCCCTACGTTCGTAGCACCAACCACGTACACGTCCATGTTGCCACGATATTCTTGTACAGCCGAAATAACACGATCAAAACCGATGTTTTTCTTCGCGCTGCAAAGCACGATATCAACAACCTTAAGGTTCTCTTCCTTGACTCTGCGCTGCACCCAGTTAATGATTTTGTTGGCATTCGTCACTTTCGGAAGTAAATCAATTTTGTTAACTACGAGTAGAACGGGATTATTCCCAATAAATCGGGCAAGTGAGCTAATCATACTGCCTTCAAAATCAAAAATATCCACGATCTTCACGACTAACGCCTTCGTTTGACCAACATGTCCTAATAATTTCAGGAAGTCGTCTTGTTGAAGGGTAATACTCGAAGACTCATTATAATGCTTAATCCGATAACAGCGCTGGCAAATCAAAGGTTCCTTCTGCAAAGCAGCCTCTGGAATAAAGCCCAGCTTACTTTTGTCTTCTGTTTGCAGCCCAATGCCGCAACCCGCACAATGTTGTATTGTTTCTGTACTCATGAAACCTCCCTATTTCTTCATCCTTGCTAGAGCCCATTTCTCAATCTGCCGATTCACTTTCGTGAAGAAGCCTTCATCTTCTCTTGAGATAGGTTGAACCAGGATCGTGTATAACCCCATTCGATTGCCGCCAAGCACATCTGTCAGCATTTGATCCCCGATAACAGTCGTCTGTCGCGCATTCGTTCCAAGCACCTTCATCGCTTTATGGAAGGAAGCATTTGTCGGTTTTTTGGCACGGTGAATAAACGGAATGCCCAGTGGCTTAGCAAAGGTCGAAACTCTGTTATGGTGGTTGTTCGACACAATAACAACTTTGAAGCCGATCTGCTGCAAATGATTCAGCCATTCTATTAACTCAGGTGTCGCATGTGGATCACGTGCACCGACAAGTGTATTATCAAGATCGGTTATAATTCCGCGAATACCGAATCCCCACAGGTGATTGGCATCAATATCATAAATTGTATGAACAGACTGTCTGGGTACAAGCTTTTTCAGCAAACAAATTCCCTCCAACTGCTTCCTTGACATATACGTGAAACTATATCATAGTGCCTCGTTTGTTGCAAAAAGAAAAGAACATATTTTCCTTCCACATAAGAATTTATAAGTTTCCGATACACGGAGAACAAATTCTTATTGGCGATAAAAACAACATTAAAACGCGGTCGATCATCCTCGAACGACTTCGATAGAAGTTTTTCTCACTAGTCTCTTGTTGGCAAAGGCAACCACTCTAAAACGCGTTGAATTTTGCGATCCCAATATCCCCATTCATGGGTGGCGGACTCTTCTTCATAGGTAATTTCCAGCCCTTGTGCAAGGCAATAATCCCTGAATCGAACGTTATCTTCATATAGAAAATCCTCAGTACCACAACATTGATAGAGCTTAGGTTGCTCTTGTTTACTAGCAACAAGCTGATTGGCGAGATAGAATAAATCATTTGGGGTATTTTTTATCGTCGTCACATCGCCATAAATTAATTGAAAATCATTCGGAAATGCATTAGCGCGCTCAACAATATCTACGGCTCCTGACAAACTCGCTCCCGCTGCATACCGATTCGGATGCGAAAGTGCCAACTTCATCGCGCCATAACCCCCCATAGACAGTCCGGCCACGTAATTCAGCTCTCGTTCTTCGGCTAAAGGAAAGAATGATCTTGCTAATACAGGTAATTCTTCACTAATGAACTCCCAATACTTTGGACCTGACGCCATATCTGCATAAAAGCTGCGGTTTACAGCTGGCATAATCACAGCAATTCCATGCTGAGAAGCATAGCGCTCAATGGATGTTCTACGCATCCATATGGTATGGTCGTCGGACAATCCATGCAACAAAAAGAGGGTAGGGTGCTTTCCACCAAAAGCATGTGAGGCTAGTCCAATCTGACTTTTGGCAACTTGAGGTAATATGACATGCATGGAAGCTGCGACACCAAGGGATTCTGAATGAAAATGACAATCGATAAACGCCATCTGAATAAATCTCCTCTCATAGGAAGCCACCCTCCTAGATGGGAGAGTGGCTTCGGCTCATCATTTAATTTGTTCTTTCACACGGATAATTAATTGGTTCGCTTGTTGATATTCAACTTCAGACACAGCTAATTGACTGTATTTTGCACGTTCGAACAGCTCAATTAATGCGTCCAATTCTTTCTTCATCCATTTGCTCTGCGTTGACCATCTGGTTGTTGCTTCGCGTACCGTTTCATACTCATATCGCGTGTATCCTTTACGACGACAAGCACGGAGCATTCTTTCAAATTCAACGATGATTTTCTGATTAAAATTCACGACTTGCAGCTGTTTCCTGCGAGCACGCCAACTATGCCACGCCTCGCTTCTTACTAAGAAGAATACAGCAACAGCAAGAAGTGCTGCGACAACTACACCACTTAATGTCAGCCAGAGCCATGTGAAACTTGCTGCTTCTGTCGTTTCTTCAGGCAATGTGCTAGTTTCAGTGTCTGTGGGTAAATCTTCTACAACAGGTGCTGCTTCAGGGAACACATTAGGCAACGCAAAGCCGGAGGTTGGCTCGAAAGAGATCCAGCCAAAGCCTTCAAAGTAAACTTCTACCCAAGAATGCGCATCTGAGTTGCGAACCGTATAAGTGCCAGCACCGTCTAAATCAAGCGTTGCTCCTAACTGGCTCAAGATACCCTGCTCGCGAATGTCGTCAGCAATCGAAGAAGCGCCTGAGGAGTATCCTTTCACCCAACGAGTAGGTAATCCAAGTGATCGTGTGAGGACAGCCATTGCAGTCGAGTAGTAGTCACAATATCCCTGTTTCACTTCGAATAAGAAACGATCCACGAAATCCTTGCTCTTCCCTTTTGTTTCATCAGGCGTATTCGTATAAGGATAATGCTCGGATAAATACTTCTCAATCAATTTCGCTTTATCATAAGGATTAGTCGCGGATTTCGTAATATCAAGCGCTAACTGCTTCACTCGCTCAGGTAAATCTACAGGAACTTGCAGGTATTCTGCCCACTCCGGTTTGTTGGTAAAATCTTGCTGCGTTTGCCGCAGTAGATCTTCCTCTAGAATCGGCTCTTGGACAACGATCGAGTAGTCTTTCGGATAATTAGTCCGTCCCGTAAATCGAAGTTCCGATTGTCGCGGTGTCCAAATGATGCGTTGGAACGGATTCTCACCTTGATTGATTTCCACTATTTTCTGAATGGCATAGCCCCCGAATAAGACCGGGAACGTCTCATCTCGATCCATCACAACACTTTGAGTAACTTCTTGTGTTTTCAATTGTGATACATCAAAACGTGGGTCTAGCGGTAACGGATTCAAATTCACCCGATACGCAGGCAATCTCTTCTCCGTCGGTCCAAGCTCCCATCCTTTACCGTTATACATCGATCGGGTTTCCCCACGGAAGTAGGTTCGTTTCGTAGATTCAACAGTCATCACCGGCGTGTAATCAAATCGAAATCCGCCACCCAGACGGCTGTCATCTCGGCTATAGCCGGATGAGGCATCAGCTGTTGATGCCGCTATACTCACACCTTTTCCAAGCAACGGCACTTCTTCACCGCGACTTACTTTCCAAGCTGTGTAAGGATCCGTCAGAATCGGATTTACGGTTGGAGCAAACACCCCTGCTAACGCAATTACACCAATTAAGATGCAAATAGGAACAACAAATGATGACGGGTAATCGGAAATCGTTTCCCAAACGTCAGGCGCTTTTTTCTTCAATTGGGAGAAATGTCTCACAATTAAAAGCAGAAATCCACAAAGCATAATCATCGCCACTTGCGGCCAAAGGAAAATCATACTAAAGGAATCACGAACAGCAAAAAACAAAATGCTAACAAAAATAAGGACAACAATACGGAACCTTGATTGAACGGACCACATGGCGAATAAATAAATGATCCATGCTCCCAAACTAAACCAAATATACGGTTCAAGCTGCCCCGCGTTAAGTCCAATGAAACGAAGCGCCTCTTTCCATGTTGTAATATGTACGGCTACCCAATGATAGCCCATGCCCAAACCATGGAACCAGATGATAAGAACGAATTGAAGAAACCCCCGCCAACCGTCTTTTATTTTGGGAATACAGTAGGTCGCTGTAGTAAGAACTAAGGTCCAGGTAACGAACGAAACCGTCTCTGGAAGCCACAAACCATCTTCCTTCATAATCCAAATCAGAAATTGGTAAAGGAATATCCCCACGAATATCGCAGATACGCGCAATGCCCAATCCTTGAGAAGAATTCTGCTCCACCATGTGTTAGGCATACCGTTTCGCCCCTCCCAAGAGGTTAGGCAAGTCCGTCAATTGACTTACTTCATACCCCATATAGCCTTGTGAGCGAATGGCCTTAATATAATCCTCATGTGCGGAAATATGCTCCACACCCTGTGGGCTGAGAGCTTGATCTGCTTGGCCATGAACCCAAATATGACATGGCTTCATTTGAAGCAGTGCCATTTGCTGAAACATCTGCAGCATTGCACTACCTTTTTGAGGAGAAATGAGCACAATTAAACTACCTGCAGGCCAATCCTGTGAACGTTCCTTCAAAATCTGGCCTAACGATTGAAAACCATCCGCATCAACACCAACGAGATGTTTAACAATCTCCTTGTAATGATGCTGACTGTGCTTCGGTTCAAAATAAGTAAATTCCTTGCCAATCGACAGTAAGCCAAGTGCCATTTCGCGTCCAGTTCCATATCGGAATAGAGATGCTGCAACAGACACTGCTAGCTCAAATTCGGCCGCATCTCGGTATGCTCGAGCAGTTCGGTCCAATAAAACGATGGTTTTCGGCAAGGATTCTCGCTCGAACTCCTTCGACTTCCAAGTCCCTGTCTTCGCCGTTGCATTCCAGTGAATACGTGAAAGGCGATCACCATAAATGTACTCACGAACACCATTGATTTGAGTCGTTTCCCGGTGTGCGCTCGTCGCCGTTGAGTGATGCTGCATACCTTTGAGCATTTGATGAAATTGCGCCCATTCGCGAATCGTAACGGTTTGGGGGTACACAGTAATTGGTTGTTGCAGATCTAATCGACCTTTATGCTGAAAAAATCCGAAAATATCTTCGGTCAAGCATTCCGTTTCTCCAAACCGATAATACCCTCTCCGAAGAGGCGGCGTGCTGTACGTGAATTCACCCCGACGCTTCCAGTCTGGAACGATAGATCCTTCGAAAACAGATTCGTCCCCATTCTGACGTATAAGCTGATCTTTAATCATCACGTAAGGAACTGGCCAATAGCCTGGTAATTGGACGCCGAGCTGAATTTGTAAAGATTGTCCTGCCTCCAGTTTGGCTTCTACGCTTGTATTTGTAAGCTTCCGAGTCCCTTGCACACGTCTGATGCCGCTCCAGTTCCCTGAGAGTAAATAGATCGTTAAAAAAGTCATCGTTATGAACAGCATGGAAGCCAGCTTGCCACCTTGAAAAAGCATGAATAACAAGCTAGCCAACAAGCAAGTTACAAGTAGCCAAAAAGGTGCCGGAAGCCGGGTGAGTTCCCCGAATCGTTTGAATACGGGTCGTTTCATAGGCTCACTTCTCCAATCTAACCGGAACCCGTACTTGCTCAAAAATCGTCGCGAGCACAGAGGCAATACTGACACCATCCATACGCGCTTCCATTTGAAGGATCATACGGTGACCCAGTACAAAAGGAGCTAAATATTTAATATCATCTGGGATGACATAATCGCGACCATGTAAGAAGGCATAGGCTTTAGAGGCTAATACCAACGATAGCGTAGCCCTTGGACTCGCACCGAGGAAGACCGCGTGATGTTCCCGTGTTTTTCTCGAAATGGTAACTAAGTAATCAGCCACGGCTTCATCCAAATGTACCAGGCGAACCTGCTCTTGAATTTCAAGAACTTGCTTCGTATCCACAATGGCATGCAGCGCTTCCATCGGATGTACCTTGCTTTGGGAAGCTATCATCATTTTCTCGGCAGCTTCACTCGGGTAGCCTAAGCTCAACTTGATCATAAATCGATCTAATTGTGCCTCTGGCAATGTATACGTTCCCTCAAAATCAATTGGATTCTGAGTGGCTAGCATAAGGAACGGGGATGGGAGTTCATGCAAATCACCATCTACCGTAATATGTTGTTCTTCCATCGCTTCAAGCAGAGCTGATTGCGTTTTGGTCGTCGCACGGTTAATCTCATCGACGAGTAAAATATTAGTCATAATCGGCCCTGATCGGAAAAGAAACTTCTCTTCTTTAGGGTGATATATAGATACGCCAGTTATATCCGTTGGCAATAAGTCCGGGTTACATTGAATACGGCGAAATTGCCCACTAATAGATTTCGCCAGCGCTTTAATAAGTACAGTTTTTCCTGTCCCTGGGACATCCTCAAGCAGAACATGACCACCTGCCAACATCGCAGTAAGCAACAATTCAATTTCGGCACTTTTGCCAAGAATACATGATTCTAAATTTGCTTTCAGCCTAGCTAGTACTTCTACATGATGCTGGGTGGCAGTTTCCATGTGTTGATCCTCCTTAGAGTTTTGCTTGCAAAACTTGCTTCGTAAGCACTACTGAGTTTTCGTCGAAAGCTTATATGCGTAAACATCGCTTTTTTGTACGAACCTGCTTCATCTTCTGTTTCGCTCAGAAAACAAACAAAATGTACGTAAATCTAGTTTACAGGAAAGTTTTTCTTCCGTATACTTGTAAATCCTCTAAAGTTATTTGTTAAAATTAACCACGTAAATGAGCCTTAGACGACTTACCAAAACAATTCCAAAAGCCCACCACCGCAAACCATACATAAATGCAAAAAAAGACGCCTCCCGGCGCCTTTTTTACATTATGTTTAGCCTTCCGCATCAGCCTGCTTCAACCCTTGGGTTTCACAAACAAAGCAGCTAAAAAGGAGAAGATGATCGCGGCGGAAATCCCTGCACTGGTCACCTTGAAAATACCTGTAATAATGCCTATATAGCCTTCCTTATGCAGTTCTTCCAGAGCCCCATGAACGAGTGCATTCCCGAAACTCGTGATCGGCACTGTCGCACCAGCGCCAGCAAAGGCAATCAACGGTTCATATAAATTACAGCCATCGGCGATGGCACCAAGTACAACCAACGTGCTCATGGTGTGAGCTGGTGTTAATTTCCCAACGTCCATCATCAGCTGACCCAGTACACAGATGGCTCCTCCAACAACAAATGCCCAGAAAAAACTCATACGTATAAACCTCCAGACTCTATGGAAACAGCATGTGCGATACAGGGAATACTTTCACCTTGTTGGAATGAAATTGGTGAAAGTAAGGCACCTGTTGCGACAACGAGGATTCGCTTCAATTCTCCTTTTGCCATACGCTTTAATAAGTGCCCATAGGTCACTGTAGCAGAGCAACCGCAACCACTCCCCCCAGCTTGAACCGTTTGCGTTTCTCGATCAAAGATCATTAATCCACAATCGCTATAGGTTGTCTGCTCGATAGGGAATTGATGCTTGTGAAAGAGCTCACGTGCAATGCTGATCCCCACCGATGCGAGGTCCCCCGTCACGATGAGATCGTAATAGGAAGGGTCACGATTCAACTCGCGGCAATGTGTTTGGATCGTGTCGACAGCGGCAGGCGCCATGGCAGCGCCCATATTAAACGGATCCGTGATCCCCATATCCACGACTCGTCCGATCGTGGCCGCGGTGACGACAGGGCCGTCACCAGTCTTCCCAAGTACGGCTACCCCTGCGCCAGTGACGGTGTACTGCGCCGTCGGCGGCTTCTGAGACCCATATTCTGTAGGATAACGGAATTGCTTCTCCGCCGTGCAATTATGGCTGCACGTGCCAGCCATGACATAATTGGCTGCACCAGAGTCTACTAGTTGAGCAGCTAGCGCCAGCCCTTCCATCGACGTGGAGCAAGCACCGAATATCCCTAGATAAGGGATATTCAGTGTCCGCGCAGCGAACGTGTTGGAGATGATCTGATTCATCAGATCTCCCCCAACATAGAACTGGATTTGGCCGTCGGTAAGGCCGGCTTTCGTCAGTGCAAGCTGAGCAGCTTCCTCTAGCAACGCTTTCTCAGCTTTTTCCCACGTTTTTTGACCAACAGTCAAATCGCCGTGGACGATATCAAAATCTTCATTGAGCGGTCCTTTCCCTTCATCAGGACCAACAACAGTGCCTGTTGAAAGAATGACAGGCCGATTTTCAAATAGCCAGCTTTGGTGTCCCTTCAGCATCTCGTCAGCCCCCCGTGAAGATCAGATGTGCAATCCCTACAAAAAAGGCCGCCACTGTTCCAAAAACGATGACAGAACCCGCTAATTTAAACATATTGCCGCCAACACCGAGCACAAGCCCCTCAGCACGATGCTCAATTGCTGCGGAACATAGTGAGTTCGCAAATCCAGTAACTGGGACAGAGCTTCCGCCACCTGCCCACTGTGCGATTTTGTCGTAAATACCCAAGCTTGTTAAGATAACCGAGATAATTATCATGACAGCAACTGTGGGGTTGCCGGCGGTCTTCTCCGTAAAACCAAAGCAATTTATGAACAAATGCATAAAGCACTCACCGATCAAGCAGATTGTCCCACCTACCAGAAAGGCTCTACCGCAATTTTTAAGTACAGGTCTTTTAGGTTCTTGCTGCTTAGCTAATTTTTGGTACTCCTGTTGTGTCATCGTTAAGTTTTTCTTCTTGTTGTTAGGCATGACTTACTCCTATTCCCTCAAAACCTAAGCTCTGAGAATCGTATGTACCTGCTGGATAATTTGAGTTAACTGCATGGAACATGTTTCATACATCTGTTTAGCTTCAGAATTGTTCGTCGTTAAAGAGTACAACTCTAGATCTGCTTCACATTTCTTCAAGCACGCAAGTACGGCAGGTCGTTCTGTAGATACCGGTAGGACTATTTGGTCATCAAAAAGGTCAACAGATAATTCACCATGCGTATCGACCTGTCCAAGAAATACATTTTCTTTGGCCACACTCATCTTTTCAAGTTCAGATTGCAGCCAGCCTCTACTTTTACCCGCTGCAGCTAAGGGCTCATTTTGAATAACACCATCCATCATAACGGCTTGAGTTGGTTTCTCTATAGGAAGCTTTAGCCCTAAATGGTTTGGCGTTAGTGGTTGGTTCTCACTCTTTAGTAGAATACTCAAATCACCGCTGGACTCCAGCATCGCAAATTCCACATCCGCGACCCGAAATACACCTTTTGTACGCAGCTGTTCGAGTAATTCATCCCCTGTATAACGTTCCTTTTTTAAATTACCTTCTAGAATCTTGCCATCCTTAATGAGAACTCTGCCATTGCCTTCAAACCAAAGTCGAAGGATCTTGCTCTTTAACGTTAGTAATTCCAGCACTAATGGCACAAGCACCCATATTAGAATCGCAATTACACCATGAAAATAATTTGCTTCAACGTCAGTCGAAATGTTCCCAGCTAGATCCCCGAGCGTTATTCCTATCACATATTCAAAGAAAGTGAGCTGAGAAATTTGTTTTTTACCTAGAATCCGCGTCAATACAAACAGAAACATCAAGGTACTTAATGCTCGAATCGCAATAAGTATCCAGTCCGGCACATCATTCCTCCCCCTTCTTCAACTTTCAATATCTACATTATGTGTCATTTGCCCCCTAACTATTATTGCTCTAAATTGGATTTATTTGTTAACATGTATCACTTACATTGGGGGCATATTAACAACCGCAAACAAGTGAGCACATATGGCATTGATTTGTTCTCATCCATTATCAAAATTGAGGAGTGTATACGACATGACAGTAGCATCAGACGTTAAAACCACCTTGGCATCCTTAAAAAGTGCCCAAGCCAGTCTTGAAACCTTCGCCCTAAGCACACAAAATCAAGAGGCCAAGCAATTATATGAGACAGCGGCCCAATCGACCCAGCAAATCGTTGATCAAGTTGCCAGTCGCGTCCAGCAGTTAGAAAATGAAGAGCCGCAATATAAAGGCTTTTAAACGCCAAACAGCCGCTGCGCGAAAAACGCAGCGGCTGTTTGTTCTTTTTTCAAATTAACAAACTAAGAAGTAGAATTAGCAATACAAATAAAATGAGAATGAGCAATTTCAGTTGGTCCTTTGGCATGAGTGCCGTCCCTCGTTTCGTTGAAATTCCTTCCGATACTCATTGTGGCGGCTGTCCCGAAGCTTTCCTCACTTCATTGGCTAACCGATTAAATTCCTTCTGTGCTTCCGGATCTGAGGTCGCGAAATAGGCTGCTGATAAGAAAGCTATGATCTTGTTCGCATCTTCCACACTCATCATCGAAATAGGCCTCCTCTATTTAGACAAATTTATTTACCAGTCCAGTAATCAAAGGTCAGTGATTTATTTCTGAAAAAAGAATAAGGAATATAGCAGTATCCTGCGTCTCCCCATGCGGTTCCCCAAGAGTTTCGTGCAATAATAACGCCTTTTCCTTTTTCCTTTCCATCCTTATAGCCAACCGCAAGTAGCGCATGACCGCCAAGAAGTTTTTCCTTTTTCCGATTGGGATATGGGATTTTCCCAGTACTGGAAGCTTTCTTATTCTCAAATGAATCATACAGCCATATTCCAAATACAACAGGCGAGCCATCCGCGAGCGCAGCCTTCATCCCTGCTAAATCATGGATGCGATGATAGCCTTCAATACGATAATATCTAGCAAGAGACTCCGCTTGATAATTCGGTGTTTCTTTAAAATTTGCAATCTTATACGGCCATACTTCCTCTGGACAAACGCCTGTTTTATGCAACACTTTCATGCCGTCACGGATTGTCGCCCCTGCATCACGATTCACCGTATTTTCTAACTCACGTTCATGCCAGTAATGATAAAGGCGAGATAGCCGCGTTGGGTTCTCTTCTTCAGATCGCAGCCAATACTCTCGCAATCCACTTACAATTGCATTTGATGTGCATGATCCTAAAGAACCTTGGTTGACAATCGGAGTGAGTTTGCCCCGTAAATCGATTTGCCCCGGCAACTGAGATTCCCGAATATAATTGACACTCCTGTATGTGAAATCACGAAAATCGCGAGGGTCCTGTTTGACGGTATATTTCCGCATACCTGTACCTCCTAAGAAGCCTAATCACTGAGTACTCCAGTGTATTCACCCATAGGCAGGAGCGTGCAAAAAAGAGCCCTACTTCAGAAACGAAGTTCGAGCTCTTTCATGTATTTCTTCTTATTCCGTTATTGTAACTGTTACAGGTGACCACTCGCCGATAATCGTCTGTCCATGCAAGGAGACACTGCCTTGTGGTGTCAAATCCTTCTCCGTCATCATACCTAGGGCAACTGTGAATCGATTGAATTTGATCGGTACATTTTTCTCACGTCGCACTTCGACACCATTCACATAGAAAATGACTTCGTCATTGCCGCGGTGATACGTAATTTTGTACGTATTGAATTCACGTGGTTGGAAATTCGTTTCCTCTTTGAAAATACAGAAGAAGCGCGTTTTGTCCGTCTCAGGAACTTGTACACCCGGGAAAGGAAGTACGGCATATACACTCGCATACTTATCATTCCCTGCAAAGAAATCTAGCGCAGCGCCTGTCGTGAAATCAAGCAAATTCAAGGAGACGAAGCCATCATATAAATCGTTCGGCTCTGTGTTCTGCGTGCGAGCACGGATTTGAAGCTCGAAGGAAATTTCTCCTTCTTCGGGCACCTCAACATCTTGAGCTGAATAATACATATGCTTTGCGTTATCTAGAAATTGTACATAGTCATTTTTGCGGCTAAGCGGCGCACGTGCATATAGAATGCCATTTCGAACAATAATCGTCGCATTCGGCTCTCTAAATTCCCAGAAGGACCCATCTGGCATCGGGAACCCACCTATTTTCCAAACTTCGCCTTCAGATAAAATGGTGTGGAAATCACCTATTGTAAATTGCTTGCTCATCGCTTATGACCTCACTTTGTTGTAAAATTCTCATTGAAAAATAGCTTGGACGACCAAAGCCAGCATCATAATCAAGCCGCCTCTGGTTGTTGCTTTTAGTGAAGCACCCATTAATGGCAGATAGGCCGGAGAAGGATTCTCTGACTTCAAATCACCATATACCCGATAAAATGGTATGGCTGTCACTAAAGCAAGCAGGGCATAGTAAGGGAAAACGTCTACTATCACACACAAAATCAAGGCTAAATAAGAGAGTACGAATAAACATTTGGAGAATACGAGCGCTCTCTTCTCGCCCCATACAACAACTAGCGTTCGCTTACCCGCACTTTGATCTGATTGCCAGTGAAGGAAATGATGATTAAATAGAATTAATGTAGTCAACAGGCCGATCGGCAAAGATAGCAAAATCGGTCGATAATCGACTTGCATAGTCTGCACATAATAGCTGCCTAAAGTAGGCAGAATGCCGAATGACAGCAAAATAGCAATCTCGCTATATCCTTTGCCGCGATAACCAAATTTAATAGGCGGTGCCACATAGAAATAGGCAATCAAAGCACCTAAACCACCGAAAACGAGTACGAGCCAGCCGCTGCTTATGCTTAAGATAAGACCACAAATAAGTGCTACAGCAAATAATGACCATGTCAGAAAACTAAACGTTCGCTCTGCAATGGTGCCATTGGCTAGAAAACCTGAATTGGTCGAAATGGTTGAGGCTGTTTCCCTGGCTGCCGTATCAATGCCATTACGAAAATCCCATAAGTCATTAATCATATTCGAGAATAAGTGCGCAGCAATTGACCCAATGAAAGTTAGCACAAATAAGATTGGATGAAATGTATCGTTCCATACGATTGCTCCTAATCCACCTAAAACGACAGGAATAACCATGACTGGAATAACCCGAAATCGTGATGCTTTTAATAATAAACTTAAGTTGAGGTTATTCATTTTTCACGTCCCTTTCAACAAAAATTGCTCTGCTATTCATACTATCCCAATCCTAGTAGTACTTCAAGTAGGTTTCAATTCCCCTAAAACCACGGTATGCCATCTCTGTCAATAGTCGGAAAATGAGAAAAGGATGCTAGAATAATCTCTAGTCATCCTTCTTCCAAAATAACTTATTTCAGATAGAAAACCTCACGCATCGGCGTAATCGGAACGGCTTCACGGAAATCGAATGAGCCTACAACCATTTTGGATGTAATGGCATTCCACCGATTACAGGCATCACTCTCTGCCAGATAGGCGAAAGCAGCATCTATATCATCGCACAAGAATACATAGAAAAATTGCGCACCATTTTGAAAAATGGAGTAATCTCGGATACCCGCTTTACTATGTTCCTCCATAATCTCTGGCCAAGGAGCTAAGTGCATCTCCACATATTCCTCAAGATCTTCTTCGCGAATCGTCCATGTCCAAGCAAATTTACCGCTATTTTGCATAAGGCTCAACCCTTCCTTTGTCACATATGGTAGATTTCATAATTTCAACTTTACTTTGCCGACAATCACCAGTCAATACTGATCTTCACTTTCAACGATTCTAAAAATATTACAAAAAAAACTAAAAACTATGGCGTACCTGCCCAAGAAACCGACGGCTATACTAAAGACATTGCAAATGGAAGCACTTACAAATAGAGAAAGGAGGTCCATTTCACGATGCGATTGTTCAGAAAAATAGCTCTTGGTATCGATACCTTTATTGAGTCGGCGTCTCTTATCGGTTTACTGAGTATGATTATCATCGTCACCGCTCAGGTCATGACGCGTAAGTTATTCAATTTCGTTTTTTTCTGGTCCGAAGAAGTCACTATGTTACTGCTTGTCTGGTTTTCATTCATGGGAATCGCGATTGGTTTTCGAGAGAAGCTTCATCTTGGCATTGATTCCTTCACACACAAGCTTCCAGCTTCATTCAATAAAGCGCTTGATAAGCTCATTGAAATCACGATTCTCGCATTTGGTACCTATCTTGTGCTATACGGCTGGGATTTCACTGTCATGATGCACGAATCCGAACTGCCAGCAACAGGTCTACCCAACAGTACGTTGTATGTCATTATGCCGATTACTGGCGTCATGACTTGTGCTTATGCACTTTTGCAGCTATTTGGGATTGAAACGAAACGGCATGTCAATTTAAAGGAAGGAGGAACCCACTAATGGACTCGACCATTGCCATTCTCATCTTATGTGTCACCTTCGTTGGTCTGATCGTCCTGCGTTTTCCGATCTCTTTAGCGTTGGCAGGCTCATCACTGCTTACCCTTGTTTACTTGAAGGTTCCACTTGCAACCGTAGGCCAAACCATGATTCAAGGTATGAATTCTTACTCCTTGCTGACGATCCCCTTCTTCATCCTTGCTGGCCAGATCATGAGTGAAGGACAAATGGCTCTTCGACTTATCAATCTCGCTCAGGTTCTTGTTGGTGGGATTCGCGGTGGGCTTGCCATGGTGAATTGTGTGGCATGTATGTTTTTCGGTAATATCTCAGGCTCCGCGATAGCTGATGTTTCTTCTATTGGCTCTGTCATGATTCCCATGATGAAAAAGAAAGGATATGACACGGACTACGCCGTAGGCGTCACAGTTTCTGCCGCCATTCAAGGCGTTGTTGTTCCACCGAGTCACAACCTTGTCCTTTATTCCCTTGCAGCAGGCGGCGGCATCTCCATTGCTTCTTTGTTCCTCGCAGGCATAGTCCCTGGTCTAATTCTCTGTGTATCCCTCATGGTTACAAGCTATATCATTGCAATTAAACGCGGTTATACTAAGAGTGAAACGGTTCCGTTACGTGAAATTCCAAAAATCGTTCGTGACGGGCTTCTGTCACTTCTAACTGCGGTCATTATTTTGGGCGGCATATTCACTGGATGGTTTACAGCAACGGAAAGCGGCGCGCTCGCTTGTTTATATGCTTTCATCCTTACGTTTCTCGTCTATCGGGATATTCCAATCAGCCGTATGTGGATCATACTGAAGCGTACCTTTCGAACCGTATCCATGGTCCTATTCTTAATTGCAGCCTCGGCTACCTTCAGCTATGTGCTTGCCTTCCTCAAGGTTCCTGGCATGTTAACGGACTGGATGTTAGGGGTTACCGACAATCCCATTATTATTTTGTTAATTATCAATGTACTTTTGTTAGTACTAGGCGCACCTATGGATATGGCACCGCTAATCTTAATTATGACGCCAATCTTATTGCCCGTCGTAACGGCCCTTGGCATGGATCCTGTTCACTTCGGCATCATTATGATGTTAAACTTAGGCATTGGACTACTGACCCCACCTGTCGGGACCGTCTTGTTTGTTGGATCCGCGATAGGCAATATTTCGATTTCTGAAGGTACGAAGGCGATGATGCCATTCTTCTATGTCATGTGTATCGTCCTAATGATCCTGACCTATATTCCAGGCCTCGTCATGTGGCTGCCTAATCTTCTCAAATAGTTAAAAGATCTACCAAACTTTCGGACAAAGGGTGATAATCGACATGCATATAAATAAAAAATATTTCGCTATCCTCAGCACAGTCATTGGTACAAGTTTGTTACTTTCAGCTTGCGGCAGCACGCCTACGAACAGCTCAACTTCAGCACCCGGAACAACTACACCCGCTTCAGCAACGAAAAAAAGTGATGGACCTAAATTAAATTTCCGTTTAGCTGAAACGCACCCGGCTGATTACCCGACAACAATTGGCGATAAGAAATTCGCTGAGTTGGTCAATCAAGCATCAGATGGTCGTATCAAAATCGATGTATTCCCCGCATCCCAGTTAGGTGAAGAGAAGGCTGTTATCGAGCAAGTCCAGCTCGGCGCCATCGAATTTACCCGCGTCAGCACAGGTGCTCTAGGCGGATTCAACAAGCAATATGAAGTGTTCAGCTTGCCTTATATTTTCGACAATGACGCTCATCAATGGAAGTTTCTAGAGAGTGAGCAAGGGACGAAGCTTCTGGATAGCCTGGAGACCTCCCGCATGAAGGGTCTTGCCTACTATAGCTCTGGTGCACGACATTTCTACTCAAAGAAACCGATTAAAACTTTAGCCGATCTTAAGGGACTCAAAATACGTGTTATTCAAAATAAAGTCAATATCGATCTCATGGCTGCACTTGGCGCAAATGCAACTCCCATGCCCTACGGTGATGTCTTCAATGCATTACAAACCGGAATCATTGATGCCGCAGAAAACAACTATCCAAGCTATTTCTCTTCCAACCATTTCCAACAGGCTAAGAATCTCATTCTAGACCAACATCAACGTGTACCTGAAGTTTTACTGATTTCCAAAGTAGCTTGGGATAAGCTTTCAAACGAAGATAAGGATTTAATTAAGAAAGCAGCTCAGGAGTCCGTCAAAACGCAAAAAGCCGAATGGGATAAATTCGAGAAGGATTCAGAAGCTAAAGTAAAGGCAGCTGGCGTCACGATTACAGATGTTTCCGACCTTAAGCCTTGGCAAGATGCTGTGAAGCCTGTTATCGAGAAATATCGCAGTGAATATAAAGAAACCCTGGAAGCGATTGAGAAAGCGAAAAAGTAAGCCAGAATTGAAAAAAAGGATACATGCAGGTGAAAGGCGCCTCACATGTGTCCTTTTTCTTTTGGCATTCCGCCACTTTTGCGGTATTCTAGCGGGGAGTATGTGGTGATCTTCTTAAACGTACTACTGAAGTAAGAAATATCCGCATATCCAAGTCTTTCCGCGATTTCCGAAACACGCAGGGATGTTTTTACAAGCAGTCGCTTCGCCTCATCCATTCGCATTTCAATAACGAAATCAACGAACTTACCCCCGGTTTGCTGCTTAAAAAGCTGGCTTAAATAACTTGGATTGAGATGTACCAGTGTCGCTGCATCAGTCAAAGAAATTTCTTTATGCACATTCGCCATTACGAATTGCTGAACGCGTGCAATAGCGGATAGTTCATCTGAATTTATTACGGAAATATCAGTACGTAAGGCTTCTTCCCGCGACTCACGTTCTTGAATCCATCTGCGCAAACAATCCGCCATGGCTTCCGTTTCAACAGGCTTTAACAAAAAATCCTTCACACCATACCGAATGGCTTTCTGGGCTAGTTGAAAATCATCATACCCACTGACTAAAATGACATTCACTGATTTAAGTGCCAGTTGCTCCGCTAATCCAATTCCATCCATAACCGGCATCTTAATGTCAGATATCACGAGATCTGCTTGATGATGCTGAAGCGCGTCGAGTGCCTCTAACCCATTTCCACATTCCTGCATAATAGCTACAGGCAGCTTGGTCTGCTCAACAGCTTTCCGCAACACAACACGGACCCATTTCTCATCATCCACTAGTATGATTTTATACACAACTAGCCCCTCCCTCTCCATGTAGCTTCAATGGCAGCTTAATCCTAACTGTGGTTCCAGCACCAACGCTACTTTCCAGTTCAAGGCCAGAATCCTCCTCAAATAAGTACGAAATTCGCCGATGTACATTGACTATGCCAATCTGTGAGACAGCAGTCACCATATCTTTTTGACGCAAATCGAGCTGTAAGGACCTCAGTCTATCAACTGGTATTCCGGTTCCAGTATCTTTTATTTCTATTACAAAATGCTTCTCGTCATAACGTTTTGCAGAAATATCAATATGCACGGGCAAAGCACTCGTCTCTAAGCCATGAATGACACAATTCTCAACAAGTGGCTGGAGAGCAAACTTGGCTATCAACTGCGTCTCTGCCCATGATGGAATCTGAAACGAATACGTGAGTCTCTCTTGGAACCTATATTGCTGAATCCGCAAATACATGTCACAGATATGAACTTCTTGTTGCACGGAAATCGTTGCGCCTGCATGATTCAAATTGTAGCGAAGTAGTCGAGCCAATGAAGCAACCAATACAGAAATATCCGTCATATCCTTTTCCAATGCCATACCTCGGACCGTTTCTAACGCATTCATCAAAAAGTGCGGGTTCACTTGGGATTGCAGCACTTTCAGTTCCGTCTCTTTCTGGCGAAGCTGAAGATCTTTCTCGCGCAGCTCTGAATAGTAAATTTCATCTAAAAGCACTTGCAGCTTCTCAACCATTTTATTAAAATCATTCGTTAACTGACCGATCTCATCTTTGGACTCTATATCCACGCGGGACTGGAAATCCCCTGCTTTCACTCTTTTCATAAAAAACTGAAGTGATCGTATCGGTCGAACAATGCTAGTCGCGAAACCAATGCCGATTAAATAGGCGATAAGCAGCGTAAAGACAACAGTCCACCAAATGGTTTGCCTAATATACTGCGTACCATGCGTCAATTCGGATTCCGGAATCATTGTGACTAATCGCCAATTCAGATAGGACGATTTACTCCACGTATAGAACGGTTTATCTCCTGTTGATGCTTGGTAAGAGCCGCTATCTTGCGTGAGAATAATCGGTAATTGCTCAAGCTCAGACAACTGACCAATCTCCTCATTGGCTGGGGAAAATATATAGTGACCCGCGGAGTCGATGATCGAGAGATATCCCGTGCGTCCAATCGTTACGCGATCAGCAATTTCTTGAATACGTTTGAAATTCACTTCCATGATCAAGGTTGCAACCGGTTCCAATGTATTCTGACTCACTAGCCTTTTCACAATGGAGAGCACAGGCACATATTCGAGCTCATAGCGTGGTGAGGGCGGACGAATAATAAGTCGAATATCACTATTGTTAGGAACACTTGAAAACCACGGTTCTTGAATTAATTCTATGGCTGGAGTTACGTTCTTGTTGAAGCTTGTATCCAGAACTGCTTTATCCTCCATAACTAGCAGGATGCGTGAAATATCCGATCGAGAGTACGCGGTATCGTGAAATAATTGCAGCAAGGGTTCGCGGATGCCGGATTCCTTCACTTCTTGCTCACTCGTCATCCGTAGGAATTGCTGCATGGCTGGGTGGTTTTGCATGCGGATCGAGTCAATTTCGAAATCGCGTATGTAGTACTCGATATGGAGCTTAACCTGCTCAATAATTTGTGCATTACTTAGATTCGCTTCTTCCCGAAGCACCTCGGACGATTTCTGATAGGAGATGAATCCAACAACACATAGCGGAATCACAACTAGCATGGCTGAATATACGAGCAATTTAACAGTCAGTGGACGATCACGTAAAAATAAGCTGCGGTGAAACCAATTCCACGCTTTACGTCCCCTTTTTCGCATAGTCTGCCTCCATTTAACAAATGTAAACGCATTCAATATTCGTACTCAAAGTAAAACCAGTTGCGGGAGCAACTGGTTATCTTTTCACCAAATCTTCGCGAATCGGTGTAAATACATCTAAGAGTGCAGAGTCTTCCAACGCGGTAACACCATGTTTAGCTCCACTTGGTATATAAACCGTTTGGCCCTGTTCAATAACCGTAACAACGCCATCGATTGTGAATTCGATTTTACCTTTCAAGCAATACGACATTTGTTCGTGAACATGACTATGCTGATAGCCAATCGCCCCAGGTTCAAAGTGAACCTCCATCATCATTAAACCTACCTCTGCTTTCAAAATACAACGAGTCACGCCTGGTTCTGCAGCTTCCCATACGCCAATATTAGACATCTGACTTTCCCCTTTCGTTATAAAACGCTTCCATCCTGAAATGAAAAAGAAGGACCGCAAGCGGCCCTTCACTTACTCACTAATTATACCCGAAAAGAACCCAAATGAACATACTTGAAAAGAAACGAACCTCACGCCGTTGTCGTCGCGCGATCCTTCCCTTTGTCAGCTTCCCCTGCGTTCTTGTTGGCGGCCTCACGATCTTGCTGCATATCAGCGACCGTTTTCACCTTCACACGAGCAGCCCCTTCATAGTCACGCGTCGGAATGAGGTTCCCTGCTGCAAGACGCTGTTTGGCTTCAGCAATTGCCGCACCATATTGCGGCAGCCATGCCTCTTGTGCAACCAACATTTCGTCTACCATTTGCCAAATTTCCTTCGGATTGCAAACAGCTCCAACGAGCGGATCCATCATAAACGCTTGACGCAGCAGCTTATCATCTCCATGAACTGCTGCTTCTACAGCTAAGCGCTGAACGGAGATACTGACATTACATATCGCCGCTGGGCCCAATGGCAGCTCACCGACATGCGGCATCGAGATGCCGTTGCGATCGACATAGCCTGGTGCTTCAATAATCGCATCATCAGGTAAATTCGAAATCACACCTTTATTCACTAAGTTAAAATGACCACGATATACGCGCCCTGTTTCTAGTCCCTCAATAATGTAGGAACCATGCTCTTCGCTGCGCTTCTCGCTCGCATAGACGAATGCGGGATCCTTCATCCAGTTCGGGAAATCGGTTTCGAACCAACGTCGTCCCTCCGTGCACACACGTAAGTAACCGCCTGTTTCACCATTAATCCAAGACCCCATATCAATCCAATCCCCAATTTCACTTGCCCGTTTCCGATACCAAGGAACATATTCACTCAAATGTCCATTGGACTCCGTGCTATAGTAGCCAAAGCGGCGCAGCATATCAATGCGAACTTTCTCTGTTCGTGCATACACGGCATGATTTTCAAATGCTTCTAATAAGCCTGCTGTCAAATCCTTCCCCTCATGGGAAGCTTGGATATACCATGTTTGATGATTAATGCCTGCGCATATAATGTCAACGTCTTTCTTATCCAAGCCATAAACATTTGCGATTTGATGATGTCCATGTTGTACACCATGGCAAAGGCCAATCGTACGAACGCCGCCATACTTATTACAAGCCCAAGTCAACATGGCCATTGGGTTTGCATAATTCAACAATGTGACATCAGGCGCTGCAACCTCGCGAATATCTTGGCAGATACGAAGCATTTCAGATATGCCACGTTGACCGTACATGATGCCACCCGCACACAATGTATCACCTACGCATTGATCCACACCATATTTCAAAGGAATGTCCACATCCGTTGCAAAAGCCTCTAAACCGCCTACACGAATTGTACAAAGTACGTATTTGGCGCCTTCTAACGCTTCCCTGCGATCTGTCGTCGCTTGGATCTGAATCGATAAGCCATTCTCATGGATATCACGTTGGCATAGCTCCGTCACCATCTCTAAATTGTGTGGATTAATGTCTGTAAAAGCCACTTGGATATTATGAAATTCTGGTACAGCTAATAAATCTCTAAGTAGTCCACGAGTGAAACCAATACTGCCTGCGCCAATGAATACTACCTTAAATGCCATATTTATCGCCCTCTCTATCACTTCGTCTATGCTTCACATTGTACCAAGCAAAGAGAGAAAACGTTATCAAATTCCTAACTAATTCACATATCAATTGTCAAAAATCCTAACTTCCTTCAGGATACATATGTTTGTGCGTGTTCATCGATTTGCGATAATCCGTAGGAGTTAAGTTCGTGTGCGCCTTGAATAACAGATGAAAATACTGACGGCTACCCACCCCGATATAATCAGAAATATCCGCAATCGGAATGTCTGTTTCGAGCAGCAGCATTTGTGCTTTTTCCATTCTGATTTCCGTTAAGTACGCCATTAAGGTTTGTCCAGTCACCGCTTTGAAAATGCGCTGTAAGTAGCCTGGATGCAAATTCACAGCCCCTGCTATTTCTTTCACTTGAATCTCGCGATCGTAATTTTGATGCATATAATCCATGCTTTTCTTCACATACCATTCACTTTGTACCAAACTACTGCTTGCGGATTCACGCCGTAAACGGGCGATTCGGATCAGCAGTTGCGCAAACAACAGTTGAATCATGGACTCGCTCTTGTCAGCCGGCTTATCCAGCTCAAGCACCAAACTTTTCATCACATGATATACTTCATCTGGATCACGCAGCACTAAATAAGCGGTCTGAATTTCTAATAAAGAGTTCAGCTGTTTCTCTTCCGCGGCAAGCTGTTGTAAGGAGGGCATCACGCCCTGATGCGGAGTAAACCGAAATTCCACATTAAGCATCCGACACGGCTCATCATCTTCAACAATAAGTCGATGAGCAATATTGGCATTGAGAAGAATGAACTCCCCTTTTTTCAATCTAACTCGTTCAGTTCGTGTTGGTGAAAGCTGTATCTCTATCTCACAAAAGCCTTGTATGGTATACATGATCTCAGTCGCATCATGTCGGTGAAAGGGCATATGGAAGCCTTGCCATTGTTTAAAATAATAAGCAACCACCTGTGGATGACAGGGGTGATTCGGTAACAAACCAGGAAATAATCTTGTCGATTGTGGCATCAGGGGCTCCTTTCCATCCGTTCATATGGTCATTGTACTCCCCTGCCTTCAAAAAGAAAATCCCTTCCAATGGAAGGGATTCAACTGCATCCTTTAGTCTCGATCTGTATAATCATCATCTGAAAATGGATGACTTAAATTATCCATAATTTCCGCAACGGCATCACTTAACATATCAGTCGGAGTTGTATCTTCTTCTTCTGGCAGTGTCGGAATTGTATCATTGCAAACGTGGTCGAAATAGTGACTTTTGTCCATCGATGTATGCCTCCTCCTTATTAATTTCCTAATAGCTGTGCCCGTTTGCTTGTTTTGTACACTTTCCGCTCACTTTATTCACAACTTCCCTAATTTCTACAAATCGCACACAAGATCTCCTTGCCTAAATGGTTGATATGAAGTAAATTAAACCTATATGAACGTATATCAACACAAATAAACCAACTCAAGGAGAGATTAATCCATGGATATCCGCTATGCATCACACCCGAATGAAGTTAAACAATTTGATACTGAACGTTTACAAGCTGAATTTCAAATTCAATCCTTATTTACAGAAAACCAAGTGACATTAGTTTACTCCCACGTTGACCGTTTTATTATTGGCGGAGTTTTGCCTACAACTGAAACGCTTAAATTAGAAGCTGACACGAAAGAAATGGCTGCTGACTACTTCTTAGAGCGCCGCGAAATCGGTATTATCAATGTTGGAGCAAGAGGTACAATCACTGTTGATGGTACAGCGTACACAATGGATTCCAAAGACTGTATTTACATCGGACTTGGTTCCAAAGAAATTTCTTTCGCAAGCGATGACGCAGCGAACCCAGCGAAGTTCTACTTCAACTCCACACCAGCTCACACAACGTACCCAACTGTGAAAGTAGCGATTAGCGAAGCGACACCTGCTCACCTCGGCAGCATCAATACTTCCAATGAGCGTACGATTTATAAATACATCCACTTGGACGGTATTCAAAGCTGTCAACTTGTTATGGGTATGACATTATTGAAGCCAGGCAACATGTGGAATACAATGCCGACTCATACACACAACCGTCGTTCCGAGGTTTATTTCTATTTTGACATGCCAGAAGATGCAGTTGTCTTCCACATGATGGGTGAGCCACAACAAACTCGTCACGTTGTTATGCGCAATGAGCAAGCTGTCATCTCACCAAGCTGGTCCATCCACAGCGGTGTTGGTACGAACAACTACACATTCATTTGGGGTATGGCTGGCGAAAATCAAATGTTCAACGATATGGACGCAGTTGCTATGCAAGATTTGAAATAATCGGTACTCCCATTAGAAGAACGGATGAATCCCGATGAATCCATTACGTAGATATGAAACGATCATGGAAGTTTTACTCGCTCAGAAAGAAGTCACTGTGAATGAGCTGAGTGAACGTCTACAAGTAACAGGAAAAACCATTCGCGAAGATTTAGCCAAACTGGAAGAAAAGGGGCTGCTTATCCGCATTCATGGCGGTGCTTTGCTAGCTCAAAGTGACCAATTAGGCATTCTCTCTGCGAAAGAACCGAATATTAAACATGCGGACAAGAAATCGGAGATTGCTTCTCTCGCACTCCGATACATCCAACCTCGCGATATTATCGCACTGGATGGTGGCTCGACAACGCTTGAAATTGCTAGGCGGCTGGATAATCAGGCGCTTACCGTTGTAACTAACGATCTTTACATTATTTCTGAACTTGTCCACAAGGATGAAATTCGGCTTGTCGTGCCAGGTGGCTATCGACTGCGCAACATGCTTGCCGGCCCCGAAGCCGTAGACTATGTACGCGGCCTCAACATTCAGAAATCGTTTATTTCTGCCACTGGGGTGCACCTGCAGCATGGCTTTACGATTTATACAAATGATCTTGTCGAGTATAAACGTGCATTAATCAGCTCCAGCGCAACCGTCTATGGGGTTATCGATCATTTCAAATTCGGGCAATGTGCGTTACGAACTTTCGCATCCCTTTCTGAGGTTGCTATGATTCTAACCGATAGCGGGTTGACAGAAGAAACGGCTCAGCAGTTCCGCGAAACAGGCATCCAGATTGAAACACGTTAAGAGCAAGTTGCAAGGTTGAAACCTATCATTTCTTTTTTAGAAAAGGAGTACGTTATGACACTTTTTAATCTATCGGGAAAAACAGCATTCGTTACAGGCGCTTCAGGCGGCCTAGGCCAAGCTATGGCGATCGGACTTGCAGAAGCAGGCGCAAACGTCATCGCGGTTTCCTCTTCTGAAAGCGTTCAAACTGTTGAAGCAATCCGCGCATTAGGCGGTAAAGCCGAGCTTATCGCTGCAGATCTAAGCAATGAAAACATCCTTGAGGATGTCGTCGCTAGAGCGATTGGCATTTACGGCAGCATCGATATCCTAGTAAATAACGCGGGTATTATCCGTCGTACTCCAGCTGTTGACCATGCGCGTCAAGATTGGCACGATGTTATTGACCTGAACTTGAACTCGGCATTCTTCCTATGCCAGCTGATTGGTCGTCATATGATCGAGCGCGGCAGCGGTAAAATCGTGAACATTGCTTCCATGTTGACGTATCAAGGCGGAATTAACGTGCCAGGTTACACAGCTAGTAAGCATGCGATTGCAGGTGTGACGAAAGCATTAGCGAACGAATGGGCTGGAAAAGGCATCCAAATCAATGCCATCGCACCAGGCTATATGACGACGAATAACACAGCTCCAATTCTCAAAGATGAGAAACGTACTGCTTCTATCACGGAGCGTATTCCAGCGGGTCGTTGGGGTTCACCTGAAGATTTGAAAGGTCCTGTTGTATTCTTGTCTTCGGGCGCTTCCGATTATATGAACGGTCACGTACTATGCGTGGACGGCGGATGGATGGCCAGATAGATGGGTATCGGGACACTCGCTCATACCGTCGGCCATCTGCCCTTGAAGGAATTGACCGCGAAGTTAAGCGGACGAGGGATTGACTTCGTTCAATTAGCACTCAGTAAAGCGATTAGCGATTATGATTTAAGTCTTGGGAAATTAAGCCCAGCTCTCGCCAATCATATTGGCGAGCAATTTCATCGCGCAGGCGTGCGGATTGGCGTGCTCGGATGCTACATCAATCCCATTCATCCCGATCCGCAGCAGCGTCGTTATGAAATCGATAGATTCAAAGAGCATTTGCGTTACGCCCGTGATTTCGGAACGTCCATTGTGGCGACTGAAACAGGTGATCTAACAACGTATCTTGCAGAGGATGCTAACGGGTATGAGGCCAAAGGATGGTCCATCCTGAAGCAAACGGTTGAGGAATTAGCAGAAGAGGCCGAGCGTTGGGGTGTTCACATCGGATTAGAGCCGGTTGTCACACATACTTTGTCTAGCACAGAGAAAATGGCGCAAATCTTAGCTGAAGTGCCTTCCAGCACATTAGGTGTTGTTTTCGATCCGGTTAATCTGATTCCGCCAACTGTGGTTGAGCCACGAGATCAAGAAGCTTTCTTGGATCATGCCTTCGCAACTTTTGGCAGCCGAATTGTGCTGACTCATTTGAAAGATTATGTTGTGGACAATGGTCGAAAGAATGAAATTGAGTCCGGTAAAGGGATATTCGAGACAGCCTCTTTCTTGGCAAAGCTTCACTCGAATAAGCCTGGAGTCGACATTTCGTTAGAGCGGCTCCAAGATCATACGATTGAAGAAACGTTCTCGTACGTGAGAAGCCTGCTATAGTGAATCGCCCCCCGACATCTCTCAATAGAGAGGTTTCGGGGGGTTCTTTTTACACCACACATTGGAACGCGGTCGCTTCGCTTCTTACTTTTTAATATCCGCATCGGTAAGCACTTCGAATTGTTCGCCTAGGTGCTGTTGCAGCGCCTTCAAGGTCGCCACTCCAACGGCAATATCCTCCTCGCCAGCCCCTCCGCTCACGCCAACCCCGCCAATAACTTGACCGTTAACCACGATAGGAAAGCCACCTACGAAAATCGCAAACTTCCCCGGCATCATGGCATGAATGCCAAACGCTTCCCCATGGATCGTCGCTGGCCCGCCAGGCTGATTAAACAAGTGTGTAGAACGTCTATGCCCACTTGCCGTAAAAGCTTTCGCCATTGCCAACTCAGGGCTCGTATTGCGTGCACCGTTCATTCGCTCTAATGCCAACAAATAACCGCCTTCGTCAACGATACAAATCGTTTCTGCCGCCTGAGCCTCCTCCGCAGCTTGAATACCAGCAGCAATCATCACCTTCGCTTCCTCGATTTCTAGCTTCAAGACGGTTCTCATGATGCATATCCTCCTTAGTCGAACCTATCCGCTTGGCACATAACCATCTCACCTTCGGCACTTTTTCCATTTATATGAGGTTTTAGGCGAAAAAAGTCGCATGAGTGACTAGCTAACGAGAATTTTGGCATAAAAAAAAGCCCTCACCATCTCCATGAATGGAGACTAGATAGGCTTTGTCGTGTCAGTTACTTACTCGGCTGTTGCGCGCGAGCTGGTCGGGTCGGACGTTCTACCCAGTTCTCACGGCTCATGCGCTTCACTTGATTAATTGGATTCGAAAGATCAATCACTTCCGCTTTAAAAGGTTGCTCTGCTGCAAGCTTCTCTTTGTAGCTTGTTCCAGGTGCAGGCCCGCCTCCACCATTCCGTTTTCCCTTGTTCCATACGCGATTCTTGCTCATGCCACCACTCCACCGTTTTTTGTTTAAGTGTAATGGCAGTCGCCAAAAAACGCAAATGTGGTTTTCAGCATGACGCTGGTTGGATGCGCGGACACCCTACCTCCTACCACTCGATTTGCAAAATTAATGGAAAACATGTAGCTAATTTCACGCTAAATCGCTGATTAAAGAGATTAACTGGAAAACCTACAGCTAATCTTCACCGATTGGTTGAAATCAAACCAAATCGCTGAAATTAACTACATGAAATCCAGTTATTTCAGATTTTTCGTGGATATTCAGTGAAATTAACTGTACTTTTTCCAGTTAATGGCGCGAGTGATGATGGGGCATGACCCGTTTGATTAGGTGAGCCCCGTTCGATACGGGAAGTCCGTTTAATTTGGCGAGCGCATCTGACAATAGGAGCACAGGCTCCCATATCTCTACAGATCGAACGCCTTCGCCAGCAAACGATACGAATGCAAGCGAGCTTCGATGTTATGAATCGGCGAAACGACCATGATTTCATCCGCTTGATAAGCTTCATTCAACTTCAAGATCTCTTCCTTCACTTGCTTCGGCGTACCAACAATTCGTCTGTGACGACCATCACGAATCATGGCATAGTCATTCTCCGTATACGGGTAATTGAGCGCCGTATTCACGGAAGGGAATGAGGGAAGCAGCATGCCGCGACCTAAAGACAAGAAGAACAAGTCTGTGCTAAGCGCCAGTTGATTGGCTTCTTCTTCCGTGTCTGCACAGATGACCAAAACAGCTGCTAGAGAGTGAGGCTTCTCATTCAGGATTGACGGTGTGAAATGCTCGCGATAAATTCGCAGTGCCTGCTCACAATCCGCGTTTCCAAAAAATTGCGCGAAACCGAAAGCCGCCCCTTGATCAGCAGCAATTCTTGCACTGTCGTAGGAAGATCCGAGCAGCCAAATCTCGGGTGCCGTCGGGATAATTGGTGATGCATGCAGTGCGGCGAACCTATGCCCCGCCGGAAGTGAATCATATAAATAACCCGTCAAATCAGCGATTTGCTGCGGGTATTGGTCAACACCTGTATATTTGCCCTCTTGCAGTGCACGCGTGGATATCGGCATACCGCCTGGTGCACGACCAAGCCCAACATCAATACGCCCCGGATGAAGAGCTTCTAACAAGCGGAAGTTTTCAGCAACTTTATATGCACTATAATGCGGCATCATGATGCCGCCAGAGCCTAGTCGGATGCGCTCTGTTTTGGCTGCCAAATGTGCGATTAGAACCTCTGGACTTGAATGCGCCAAGGCTTGTGAAGCATGATGCTCTGACACCCAGAATCGGCTGTAGCCAATTCGATCAGCTTCTTGTGCAAGTTCAGTCGTCTCGGCCAACGTCTGCGCGGCATTACGACCTTCTCCAATTTGCGATTGATCCAAAATACTTAATTTTAACACTTGAAATCACCTCCACATAACTGTAACATAAAAAAGAACAGAATAGCAAAAAACACGTATATCCACCTATTATCTTCTCCAGTTCACGATTTTAATGTGAAATTCACATGAACATTCATAAAGTGACAGAATCTCTTATTTTACACCTCTACCAAACTTATCCATAAGATGGTATTTTATTATATACATCCTAGCGAAGGAGAGATTGCCATGAAAACCATATACGAGAATTATAGAGGATTCAAAATTAACAAAGATGATAGCACCTATAACGCTATTCACGCGGATCGCATTATATTTACTCAATCTCCGTTAAGTCAGGTTCTTGATTCAATCGATCATTATATTGATGTGACAGGAATTTCTGAATCATCCGAAGATCTATCTTCCTTTCCGCAAAATTAATCAAGCACTTCCACGAATGTGGATATACGAATGAATTGGAGCACACACTGTCATCTGGGTGAAGTGAGAAGGAATGCCGTAGTAAAGTTACGGCGATAAGTACGTGGATGCCAAAAACGCAACAGTCCTTTTCGGACTGTTGCGTTTTCTATTTGGTGGTGGGAGTTAGTCGGTTTTGTCGACTAACTACACTCTCTTTGCCTCTGTTGCGCAGGAGTTAGTCGGTTTCATCGACTAACTACACTTTCTTTGCCTCTGTTGTGGGGCAGTTAGTCGGTTTTGTCGACTAATTACACTCTCTTTGCCTCTGTTGTGTGGCAGTTAGTCGGTTTCATCGACTAACTCCACTCTCACTCTATCGTAGCAGCTACAAAATCACATGCTTCAACTTCAGCAACTCTGCGACTTTCTGAAATTGGGATGCATTGTGCCCAATGGACATCGCGCAGTGATGCGTCGGCGCTTCTGCAAACCATCGCGACATGTACGCATCCGGGTGCTCGCGGAACTTCACCGGTGTCTGCGTGTTGCCGATCTTCATAATTGGCCCGTTCGTCGACTCGCCTTCGCTCGAGATCAGCTTCAGCTTACCATCGCCAGTCTGCGTCACATTCAGCGTCGTGATCGCGCCTGTCTTCACCTTGGCTTCGACGGACACGCCAGTGCCCTGCTTGCCGTGATACAGCCCCATGCCGCGCAAAATCGGCTTTCCTTCGGAAATCGCGATGTGGAACGGCCCGTCATGGCCAAGCAGAATCGTCTCGTCGATATAATCCACGACGACGATTTCCGAGAAGGAGCCGCCGACGCCGAGAATATCGCTGATCTTCATCGCGACAGCCGTCTTCAGGTCTCCTTCGCCAGAGCAAGGAATGCCACGCGCTGTAAGCAGCGAGTGACCGACAATGAAGCCGCCTTGCAGCTTCTCGTATTCACCGCCTGGTGCACCGTGGTAATAGTACGACAAGGCGTCTAAATCATAGGCCCGCACAAGCTTCTCTTGCGCGGCAGCTACCCGACAAGACCACTCCAGCTGCTCCTCTGTTGGCTTCTTTGCAATCGGATCCGAAGGGGAGTCGCCGCTGATCTGGAACATGTCATGCAGTTCACCCAGCTTCCGTTTCATATCCTGTGCCGTCACTTCTCGCAGCATGCGATCCAGATCACACATTTCAAGCACTTCCACATGCAGACCTGTCTGCGCAGAAACCATCGTAAAATCACTATACATATCGAGCATCCCGCTATAGGTATTGCCTAAGAAACCGAAGCGGCTATGCTGCAAGGTCCTAGGTACTCCCGCTGCCCGCACCCACTCTTCAATTTCCTTCCACGCACGCACCGCCTCACGGCGCTCATTCGTCACTTCATTCGTTAATGAAATGGCTGGCGTATAGTCGAGCCCCAGCATCCCATTCACAACTCGGAATGGGATACCCGCTCGATTGAATACATTGGCGAACTCTGGCACAGGACAAGCTCCACAATGCGCCAACCATTCCCCTGTCGTAGACTGCTCATAATTAAGTCTCGCTGTTGGCTGTAAATTGAGGAAGACAACAGGTGCTTTACAGATTTGATGCACCGGTAGCACTGTAGAACTTGTGGAGTAGGTTGCTGCATGGCAGAAAACAAGATCCACTTGTCGCTCGTTCAGCCATTCGCCTGCCTTCCGCCCTTCCCCTTCCGTATCAACGAGCCCATAGTAATACACGTCAGCCCATGAGGCCATTTTGTGTTCAATAAAGCGTCCATATTCTTCTAATCGTTCTTTTAAACCAGGAAACTGCTCCCAATATGCTCGGAGTCCAACAGAATATAATCCAATTCGAGGCTTGAGGCTTGCCTTAATTGCTGGGTAAATTGACATCGAAACATCTCCATTCGTCCATAAATAATAGCTTTATAAACTTATTGTAATGGCTTACAATCAAGATAACATCCAATAATCTTGGCATATAATAATAGAATCTTGCGAAAGCCTCGGAGGCGCCTCTCTCATGAAAGAAAATTTCACTACTGCATGGTCGGAAGACTCGATTCGTTTCATTGCCAGCCCTTCCTCATTTGCCAAAACAAACCTGTTTTATGTACAAGAAATAGGTCATTTCCATACGCTTCCAGGGTATTTCACAGAACGTGAAGGTCTTAATTCCTATTTGATTGCTTACATTTTACGAGGTAAAGGACAGTTAAGATATCGGGATAACAGCTATTCATTAGAAGCTCATCAGTTATTTTTCATCCACTGTGATAGCTACCATCATTACGCAACCCATCCCCAGGAACCACTTGAGCTTCTATGGGTACATTTTCACGGGAGTGCGTCATCAGCCTATTATGAGCATTATGCAGCCTCACACGAGCCAGTTTTGCAGCAAAGCAACGAATCCCACGTATCCAAGCTGCTACGTCAAACATTGCAGATCCAACAACAACGAAACGCATCAACAGAGTTCCTCACATCGAAGTTGCTCGTTGAGCTGCTGACAGAGATCGTCCTCTCTGCGCAGCAAATAGGCTTATCCGAATCGGACAAGCCTGATTACATTGATGCTATATGCCAAACCCTGGAATCCAGATTTAGGGAATCCATCTCTCTAGACGAGCTTGCTCGTGAGCATGCCGTTAGTAAATACCATATGGCCAAACGGTTTAAGCAGTATACAGGTTTCTCGCCTCATGAATACTTGATTAGCATTCGAATGACACATGCCAAGGAACGCTTAAAATACTCTGATATGCCTGTATCTGAAATAGCAACCACGATTGGCATCGATAACGTCAGCCACTTTATCAATCTGTTCAAAGACCGTACCGGTGACACGCCGCTGGTCTATCGCAAGAAATGGCAGCGGCCTCGCTGATAGAGTGGGATGTAAGGGGTTTACTTGCAATTTGCAGCTCCCTGCTCCTATTTCAAATCCGTCTCATCCAGCACAGCTGGAATCTCAATCCACGCGCGTACCCCCTGATCCTCCCGCAACGCATACTGCAAGCCAAAGCCTTCCCCGAAATGCAGCTGGATCCGCTTTTGCACATTAATAATACCGAATCCCTTACTGCTCTCTTTCCCCTGCAAAATGGCATTCAACATCCCGATATCCGCAGGGCGATAGCCGTTGTCCTCCACACTAATAATCAGTTTACCTTCCGTATGCTTCACCTTGATCCAAAGCTCCCCATCATGGCTCATATTCTTGATTCCGTGGAGGATGGCATTCTCAATAATCGGCTGCAGGAGCACCTTTGGCATCAGATAACGTTTAGCCTCTTCTTCGATTTCCCAATACGCCTTGAATGCGTACTCATAGCGGAACAGCTGCAGCCGCACATACGCCTCCGCATGATTGATTTCTTCCATCACCGGAATGAGCAGCTTCCCCTTACTTAGCCCAATTCGCATAATGAGCGACAAATCCTTAATCATTTCCGCGGACTCCGCTGCCCCCTCCATTAAAGTATGCCAGTAAACAGACTCCAACGTGTTATAGAGAAGATGAGGATTGATTTGTGTATGTAATATCGACAATTCAACTTCCTTATGCTTTAATTCAAGCTCATATTGATCATAAATCGTCTGATTCAATCGATTGGTCATTCGGATGAAATGATTGCTCAGCAGCACGATCTCATTTTTACTCTCCGCATGCATGGTAATGCCCAAAGCTTTTCCTGGATGATACGAATTCGTGATTCGAGCCAGTCGAGAAATTGGCTTCAAAATCGATTGTATGAAATACATACTCGCCAAAATCAAAATAAAGAAATAAATCAACATAATCCAATCGACCAAGCGCTGAACACTGATATGATCGATAATGATCGACTGGACGGGAACACGCATCAGCAGCTTCGTCCCCGTAAATTCACTTGTGTGAATGACCGACATGATCTCATTGCCGTTCTCAATCTGCTTATAAACCCCCTCTTCCTTGCCTTCGGGCACACCAATCTTCGAGCCAATCCCGAAGGCTTCGGTATTCGTCGCCAAGACCGTATTATCGGGATCTAGCAGCAGTATTTGGGCATCTTTATACTTATCAAAAGGGACGAAATCTAACTGTAACGGCGTTTCAATGCCGGAAACAACCAAGTAGCCGATAACCGTTTCGCCGTTATAAATACTGTTTAGTTGCCTTAAATAGGCTACCGTTTGCGTGTTGTTCGGGTTATATCCGAATTTATCAATGACACGAATAATCCCTCTGCCTTTCGCATTGCTGACCGCTTTATACCACGAAAGATCCGTCATATCTGTCGAATAAAACACGCCATTATTCAACAGGTCTGAATTAGGGACAAACGAATACAACTTATCCTTATCTGAGAAAAACAAGGAATATCTCACCGCATTGGTTGAATAATTGTTCAAATATTTATCTAACGCTTTGAAAATTTCAAAACGTTCATATTCAGAGGATGATGGGACGCTCACTAATTGTTGGATTTCTTGCGAAATCATAATTTTTTCCGTTTTTTCTTCAAAATCGCTGCTTTCGCGGTCTAGTGTCAAATGACTTCCCCGGACTAATTGGAGCAGAGCTGTCCCTACTTGTTCCTCCGTAATGGATTCCAACTTCTTGGCAACAACCAAATCCAACATGAGCGTTGGAATCACCACGAAGACGATTAGCAATAGGATCAACTTTTTCATCAGCTTCATATTTTGCAGCATTTTACGCATCCCTCTTACCATCCTTTCAAAAAACTTTCCGTCAAGCTACCAGAAGAAGCAGCACCGCTGTTGGTTAGGCTATCAGTACGTTCGCTATGCCGGAAAGAAACTCCTTTAAACGCAAAAGAAAACGCCTCCAGAATTCGCATTCTGAAGGACGCTTCTCCCTATCCTTTCACGCTCGATACTGATAAGCCACGAATCATAAACTTCTGGAAAATCAAGAAGAACAGTACCGGCGGCAGCATCGCCATGGTCAACACCGCAAAGCGTACACTCCATGGAATGACCGAGTTGGAATACACCACATAACGATAAATACCTGTGGCCAGCGGGTACATGCTTTTATCCGTCATCACAATGCTCGGCCAGTAGAAATCATTCCACGTCGTCGAGAACGACAACATGAGCAGCGTGCCAATGATCGGCATTGACAGCGGAATTGCAATCCGAATGAAGGATTTGAATTCACTTGCCCCATCGATACGCGCTGCTTCCAGCACTTCCTTGTGAATGCCATCGAAGAAATTTTTGAGCAGCAGCATGAAATAAGCATTTGCCGCCGCGGGCAACCAGAAGGCCCAGTAGGTATTGATCATTCCTAAGCTTTTCAAATTCAAAAAGTTAGGTACAATGTACGTTGCTGGCGGAATCAACAGTGTAGAGAAAAAGAATAGTGTTATCCATCGCTTGAACGGGACTTTCAAATGAGATAACGCATATGCGGCTAGCCCTATAAATAACAACGAGCACACGACATTCCCCATATAAATGAATATGGTATTTTTCAAAAACGTCAACAATGGCAGGTCGAAGCTGTTAAACGCATCGTCATAATTTTTCCAAATCCAGTGTTTCGGAAAAAAAGTGGGAGGAAAAGTGAAAAACTCTTCCCGCGTTTTCAGTGAGCCAAAAAACGTATTCAGAAACGGATAGATCGTCGTAACCGCAATCGCCACGATAAGCAGCACCATGAGGGTGTAACCGAATTTGACGGATCCTTTTTTGAAATCATGCTGAGAAATTAATCCTCGTTCGCCTTGCTTCATGCTTTCTCACTCCTACGCTGCATGACGTTGTAAAGGATGGTCATTCCTATGAGCACAAAGAACATCAAGCTGCCCATGGCACTCGCTTTACCGAATTCCAAATCACGGAACGCCGTGTGGTTAAGCCATAACAAGTACGTCAGCGTTGCATTATTCGGACCGCCATCCGTCATGGATAGTTGTGCTTGGAAGCCTTGAGAGGTCGTGATCAGTTGGAGAACCAACAATAATCCCATTAAGGTTTTGATGCTAGGCAAAATGATATATCGAACACGCTGCCATACACTGGCGCCATCAATTTCAGCGGCTTCGTACAAATCCTTCGGGATCCCGACGATCGCCGCAATATAGATTAACGTAGCTGCCCCAAAGCTTTGCCATGTTTCTAGAACAACAATCGAAGCCATCGCCAATTTCGGACTAAAAAACGAAACTTGGTCTATGCCTATTTTCTGCAACAAACTGTTAATTGGCCCTACGGCATCAAAAAACCACATCCACATACCGTACAAAACAATCGCAGGCACCGCACTAGGTAAATAGCTGATGATCCGTGCTGCCCCTTGAAACCGACGAAGCTCCGAAACCGCGATGGCCACTAACGGCGGGATCCAGAAGCCCAGAATAATACCCAAAGCCATATAGATCAATGTATTCTTAATTGAAATCCAAAGTAGATCATCCTTCAGAATACTCACATAATTTGCTAAGCCAGTGAAATGATTGCCATCTACGAAATCAACGTTGTAGAAGCTATAGAAAATCCCTTTGAAAATAGGCACCCATAGAAAAATAATGAATAACACGACTTCCGGTAAAATAAACAGCGTACCCCATAAATACCAGTTCATTTTCTTCTTCGATACCCGGCTTGCTACGATCGGTTGTGAACTCAGCTCTGCATCCATCCTAAACACTCCTTATAGTGAGAAAACCTCTACCTACAGCCACTCCAGAATAAGCGGCCGCAGGTAGAAGTCAGTTAGGCTTACCTATTCGACCTTCACTTTGTCAAACGTTTCCGTTTGCACTTTGGTCGCGGCTTCAGACAGTGCTTTTTTCAAGTCCACATCTTTCGTTGTAAATACTTTTTGAATGACATTTGCCATTTCTGTATAGTATTTTTGAGCTTCGTATTGCGCTTCTGGCTTACCATCCCATAGAGCAAGCAATTGTGGATCGTATTTGAACACGTTATCGTACTTCGTTAAGAGATCTGTATACTTTTTACCGAAATCAGAGGAATCTTTCCAGTAGTTGATCGGTTGTGGAATGTACACGCGGTTTTTCCCTTTACGATCTTCGATTTCTTTCTTCGTGGAGTTCAAGAAATCGTCAGTGAAGTACTCATCTGTAATCCATTTGAACGCCATTTCTTGTTGGTCTTTATCGCTCTTCGGATTAATTACGCGATAGTTACCGCCAAGTACTCCTGTATGCTTACCGCCTTTCGTAAATGAAGGCATAGGATACACAACGAGATCATCCTTACTGATGCCGCCTTCGTTGATCGCCGTATCCGCTGCGTTACCACTGCCACACATAACCATCGCGCCACGCCCTTGAGCAAATGCATTCAAAGCATCGCCATAACCAAGTGCCCAGTTCTGCGGGATCAGGTTCTCATCCTTCAGTTTCTTGTAGAATTCAAGCGCTTGCAAACCAGCATCCGAATTGAACACGCCGACTACTTTACCATTATCTAGCTTCTGTACATCGCCACCTGCAGCATACAGGAAATTCGTCCAGTTCCAACCAGCTTCCGGCCCTTTACCCATAGGAATAAAGCCTGCAATCCCTTTCGCTGGATCATTGATTTTTCTCGCTGCGGCTAGCAGATCGTCCCATGTCCAATCCATTGGCGGAAGGTCTACGCCTTTCTCTTTGAACAGCTTTTTATTTAACGTGATCGTCATGACGTAACCATCAATCGGTACACCGTATGTTTTCCCATTAACAACAAAAGGTTTGGAAAGCAGATCATTCATATCCTTGGCATGCGCCCATGAGCTCATGGAATCGGTAATATCCGCAACCCATTTCTTATCGACAAGCACTTTGCCTTCTGTTGCATACGTCGTATACTCCGTTGGGGCACTGTTCGAAGCCATTTTGATCCCGATTTCGAGCGGATTGTACTGCCAGTCGTCTTTTTTGAAATCAGCATTCGGGAATTTCGTTTTAAATCGAGCAATCCGCTGATCTAACTGATCATTCTTCTCTTTTTGATCGGCTTTAAAGCTTTGAGCCGTAATCGTTACTTTCTTCGCAGCAGGTGCTGTTGTTGCAGCAGCTGGTGTGGACTCTTTTGCCGCTGGAGCTGGGCTTGTCGTGCTTGATGTTCCGTTGCTTGAACTGCACCCCGCTATCAATACCGTTAACGCAATCGCACTCATTGTAGACGCTTTCTTTGCTCTCATGTTTGGTTCCCCTTTCGAATCGCATTCACTTGTAGTTGCTACATTTTTGATTATAAGGGGAGTTCAAGGCAAGGGCGATGTGTCGTATTACGCTTAGTATGTCGTATGTTACGCACCTGTTTGTTTCACTTCCGAGATATTAATTCCGAAATGTTTTTTGAAAATTTTGCTAAAATGCTCCGGAGATTCGTAACCGATTTCCTCGGAAATCTCGTAGCGTCGTTTATCTGTCGTCAGAATGAGACGCTTCCCTTCTTCCATCCGCAGCTTCGTGACATAGTCCCAGATGTTCGTGCCCATCACTTTTTTGAACAAATAACTCAAATAATTCGGACTTAAATGCACCGCATCTGCGATATCTTGCAGCTTCAATCCTTTATCGCAGAAATGACCCTCGATATACACTTTCGTCTCATATACGATTCGGTTGTTCGCCTCATCTACACTAGCTATGGTTAAGTCGGGATCCGGATTGATGCTGTCTTTATCCTCAATATAGAACATGTAGTGACCCTTATTGGTCTCACAACAAGTTAAGCTTTCGAGCGCTTCTTTATACATCACCGGCCACTGCGTAATGCCCTCACGGATGCGACTGATGCCGATTTGACTCTTCACATTCAAATATTTCAGCAGATTAGTATGGATCATTTGAGCCACCATCAATAGCTGGTTCACACGCATCGAGCCTCTGCTCTCCTCTTCTGTTATTTGCAGCAGCAAGGTGAAGGTGGAGTTGTGATTATTGAAAACAAGATGGCTCCACTGACTCGCGGTTTCCTCCATGATGTTCAACGCTGCGTATTTCAACAAACTGCGATCCTTCAACGTGGATATTTCCTGATCATGGATGCCGCCACGTTCTAATGATAATTTGATAGTCAGCATGCTAAAATACGTGCCATTCATGCGATTATCCAGTGTTTCTTTTATTGTAGGAACCTCGGACTCATGGATCGTCCCCGTCACCAATTCATTTAAATAATAATTCGTCTCATGCGTCATATGGCCAGGCAGGGTACGCGAGCCTTCCCAATTCGCAAAGCGCTGACCCTTCTCTTCCTTTTCCTTCAGCAGCTTGGTCACAACGGATATGAGATGCGGTGGCGTAATCGGCTTAACCAAATACTCTTTTGCTCCAAAACGGATCGCTTTCTGCGCATACTCAAACTCACCATGTGCCGACAATATCACAATCGGAATGGACGGATCCTCTAAAAATATGTTCTCGATCAATTCAATGCCATTCATTTTCTCCATCTGAATATCTGTAAATACCAGATCTATTTTCTCTAAATGTATAAAATCCAGCGCCTCAAACCCGTTATACGCGATGAAAACTTCGTTTATGTCCAATTTAGATTGCTTTAAGATCGTCGCAACCCCCTTGCAAATCATCGGCTCATCATCTACAACCAAAATATTAACCATGCTGCCACCTCGTTCATTTACTTGCCATAACTCCATTTTATTGTACAACAATCGATGTGAATATGTGTTTTATTACGTTTATTGTGTGGGATGTGTGGAAGCTGGGTGTGGAGTGTGTAACTCGATTTTTTGGAGTTACAGAAGTTCAATAACCGTTGTTGTCTCGCGTAACTCGATTTTATCGACTTACAGACCTCCATTCGCCTCGGTCGTCACCTGTAACTCGATTTTTTCGACTTACGGAACTCCTTTCGCCTTCGTAGCCACCCGTAACTCGATTTTTTCGAGTTTCAATACATCCTACGATGCAAGAGACCTATCGCTTTTTCCGTAATCATGAATTTATGACTTCTCATCGTTCCTCTGCCAATGGGATACACCAAACCTTTTGCTTCCAGGTCTCGCAATACGTTTCGGCAAGTCTCACTTTTAAGCTGTAGCCACGTACATACATCCGTCAGACGAAAAGGATTGTTACCTAGTAACGAGAACCTCAAAACTTCCCGCTCGTACACTGGCAGCTGGAGAAACCCGACACCATCCGCGTTGCCAATCCGACCGATTAATTCATACAAGTTTCTTTGGCAAAAACTCGCCTTCTTCTCTAGCTCATCTCGACTATATGGAAAATAAGTGTAACCTAATATCGCAACAGAACGTGCACGTGCCCTCTCAAATGAAAAACGGTCTCTCGTGATTTTCTCCGCATGGGTGATGAAACTGTCTTCCTCGAAAACGGTCCGTAAGTTAGGGTGAAACACGTCGCCATATATTTTCACACCTGACAGGCTCGTCATTTCATATTCAAGCACCAATCCATCTAACGATCCCAAAACAGGCAGAAGTGCTTCTTCCAAAAGTTTCTTCGTTCCTGTCAGGTCCCTCTGCAGCATCTCTAGCCTCTGACCACTTGCATGCCTAACCTGCTCTTCCCAAAAGATTGCATACTCCTTCTCGAACACTATGATCATCTCCTCCCAAAAAATAAAACGCCGCTAGCTCCAAAAAAGAGCTAGCGGCGTATGCTTTACGCTTAAAATCAATCTTATCTTCAAGATACCAAATTACATGACACTAGTAAAATAAATCTATGTCCTATCATCTCTTAATTAATTTGAAATCATCATAATGGAAACCTGGTGCAACTACACAGGAAACCAGAACGGGTTCATCGCCTAGCGGTCGCGCCATTTGCCATACATGTGCTGGGACAAGTGCCTGTGGATGCTGACCGTTGAGCACATCAGGACCTAGAATAATTTCCTGTGTCGCTTTAGGCTGCTCACTCGTTCCTCCTAATGTAAGCACGATCGGGCTGCCAGAGTGCCATAACCATAACTCGTCGGACAATACGGTGTGCCACTCCGAAAATTCATCTGGGTGAAGCAGGAAATAGATCGAAGTTGCTGCGTATCGCGAACCCGAGTATGCTGCATGGAGTACTTCTTTTGGGATTTCGAATGAGGCTTTCCATAGCTCTTTGTACCATCCACCCTCAGGGTGCGGTTTCAAATCTAACGTTTGAACAAGTGGTGAAAGTTGTTTGGTAATCATATGATTTCTCCTATTTCTCTCTAAACTTACAAAGAAAGAATTATACCATAGGGAAGTCACAAAGTGTATGTGAAAAAAATTCCGAAACCCCTAACCGACTAGCACGTATTGAAAAAGTGATCCATCTAACAAATGCTGGGAAACGAGGGATGAAGATGCCAGATAATCTAAACCTTCAATTGAGGGTAGCGAAAGAACGGATGTTTCGACTGCACAAAGCAGAACGCAAAAGAGAAGATCTTCTGAATAGAGTATATGAGCAGGAACGTCTCATAGGACGGCTTGAGTTACAACTTGAATCGGAGCAGGCAGATGTAGAACGATTGACGCGATTGTCACTTACCAATCTATTCCACACAATTCTCCGCAGTAAATCCGAGCAACTTGAAATGGAACGGCAACAAGTCCTTACCGCTGCTCTTCAGTTAGAAACGGCCAAACAGGCACTTCTGGATGCACAGAATGCTTTGATTCAAGTCGGTGATGACCTCGCCAACTATCAACGTGCTGCAGACGACTATAAGAAGCTAATGGCAGTGAAGGAAGAGGCACTTTTAAACGCACCACTATTATCTAGAGAACTTGAACGAATGGACGACAACATCGACGATCAGAAGCTTTTGGTAAAAGAGCTACAAGAAGCACTGACTGCTGGAAAGCTTGTTCTAGCTTCGTTAACTGATGCCTCCAATAGCTTAGAGAAAGCAGAGAATTGGGGGAAATGGGACTTATGGGGCGGCGGCGGCATGATAAGCACCCATGCAAAGCATAGTCATGTGGATGATGCCAAACGACTCATTCATCAGGCTAATCACCAGATTTTGAATTTTCGTGACGAACTAACTGACTTGAATCGAAGTTTTCATATTGAAATTGATATCAGCGACACGTTGAAAATGGCTGATTACTGGTTTGATGGCCTCATTGCAGACTGGATTGTACAAGGTCGGATCACGAATTCTCAAAGCCAAACCCTTTCAGCAATGAATAAAATTCGTCCTGTCGTTTCTCAGTTGCAAAAAGAGTTTTCAACCGCAGATACGACTTTAGCTGACCTGATTATGAAACGGATCAATTGGATCGAAGAATCTAGCTTGGACAGTTGACAATAAAGAGCCACTCCCAACAAATCGTTGAGGGTGGCTTTTTCGTAGCTCAAATTCTTTTCCAAATTAAATTCACAATGAAACACCCAAAAAGCCCCGTGTTAATTGGAAATCAATATTACCTTGCTGGTAGAGACGAGGCGTATAGGTATGCTCAATGACTTGCTTGACGCGCTCGAGTATACTGTTCGTCCAAGCGTTCGGCTCTCCACTGAGCAGTAAATCCAGATCATTGTCATCGTTTTGCTGCATTCCCGTTTCCGATGCTATTTGCAGCATAGGAACGAAGGGATGCGTCTGCATCGGGCGATTACCGACTAGCGCGATAATGATCTCTACCCCTGTAGCAGCTAGGCCAGTAACCGTCTCCACCCAATGCTCCGTCGGGGTCTCCATGATATGGAAGCCATTGCGGCGGACATGTTCCCCATATGCAATTGACGGCTGGACATTGGACGAAGTCAATATATTTTGGCTATAAGAAGCCGTTGAAAGTAGACCGCTGTTCTCTGGAATTACCACTAACCCACCAGCGCCAACAACCATTTGAGTCAGCTTCACTAGCTGTTCTCCTTCATCATCGGAGATGGAACCATCGCTTAGGAGGCCAATACGAAGTCCTGCCAGACCGACTGTCTCCTTCTCAGTTACTCCAGCTGCTGCCACTTGATCGGCAAACCACGCTTCTACCTTCTCCGTCACCTTTGTAATTCCGCCGTCAAGCTGAATGCTGGCAAAACCAAGGGAGCTCGTTTCAACACCCATCTCTTCCATCAGATGGTGCATATAGTCGTTGTGGGTTTTCTCGCAGCCATGCTCCAGCAGCAAACAGTGCTTCACCATCGGGTGTGTGATATAACCTATCATTGTTCGGGCATACAACTTTTCAGCTTGCCCCCCCGAATTGCCGCAGCCCTCCGTATGTGCCAAAGCCACAAAACGTGAGACATCAGGTTGCCCAACTCCCTGTTTATTCAGCTTCTGCGTTATCATATTTGCTACCTGGCCAGCACAGAGACTGGTTGGCAGAATCAAGCCGATATTGTCGCTCGCTTGGCGATTTTGATGCCGTGTGAAGGAAAATTGAAACGAGCTATCCAACGCATCTGTATCTTCTATAATTTCAATAGGCTCTCCCGTTGGTTTATATGGATGAAGCAATAACTCCAACTGACTTGCATCATTTTGCTGCCAATTGCGCCAGATCTGCACCTGGGAATGACCCGCCTTCTCACCGACACTACGCTGACCAGAAGCTGTTTGGATAGTCAGTTCGAAAACCTCTTTGCCGAGCTCATCCATGGACACGCCTTCCAAAAATTTACCAGCGTTGACATCCATATCATTCGTGAGCAATTGGAAGCGGCGCGACGTAGTGACGACCTTGACCGTCGGCACATAAGGAAAATTGGTGATTGAGCCATTACCAGTCGTAAAGAAAATCATGTTGCAGCCTGCAGCCACCTGTCCGGCGATACTCTCGAGATCGTTGCCGGGGCTATCCATGAAATAGTATCCGCCATCTTTCATGAGCTCCCCATATTCTGTGGCATAATCGAGGCGAGTGATCGGATCTTTCTTACGGGCAGCACCAATGGATTTGAGATAAATGTTATAAAGGCCGCGAAATATATTACCGCCAGATGGATTTCCCTCTGCACTAGCACCGTGCCAAGACGTACGCTCCTTGAAACGGTTCACAAGTTCCAAGAATTTATTGGCGGTTTCAAGGTCACGAACCTTTGACAGAACATAGGGTTCCGCGCCAATTAATTCATCGGTTTCGGCTATGCTGGCAGCGCCGCCGTAGCGCACCAATTCTTCAGATATCCAGCCAAGCAACGGGTTCGCTGAAATACCGGAAAAAGCGTCCGAGCCACCGCATTGCAGTCCAATTTTCAGGTGACTAATCGATTCCTCCGTCCGTTGCATCGCATTAACCGTAGGCAGCCACTCCCTGATAATCGCTTCGCCTTGAGCCAGATTCTGTTCAAAGCCGCCTTGGAGTGACACAAACTTGTGCAATACATCATCGATCGGGTAGCTGTGTTCTCGTATATACGCTTCCACCATTTTGTTGGTTACCGGTTCATTGTCATAATCAACTACTAAGACGGCACCCACGTTAGGATTTACGATAAATCCGGCAAGTGTCCGCAGCAGTAAATCCAGGTTATTAAGCTTATCTGTGCTGCCCTCTGTATGCGCCACAGGTACAATCCCATCGATATGGGGATAGTTCTTCAGTTCACCTTGTAGTCGAGCGGCAAGCTGCTTCGAATAGCTGCCCGTACGCGAGGTGGTACCTAAAAGAACTATGTGGTTACGAGTACCAACGCCACGGGGTTCACTGCGGCGATAACCCATAAAAGTGCGAATATCTGAGTACGCGGGTGATGCTGGTGCGGGCTTAAAATTCGCCTCAGCAAAAACATATGGCGGAATTTTATCCGTAAAATTAGGCCTAACAGGCAGTGAAAATTTCAATTGACGCCCGCTAAGTGCATCTAACACTGCCTCATTAATCACATATTGACCCGGCTGAATCACTTGCAGAGCCACACCAAACGGCATTTCCCAAGATAACAGTTCAACACCGGGATCAATTGTCTTCACAGCAAAACGATGACCTTCCAAAACCGTATAATCTATGATTATGGTTTCGCCTTCATAATGAATGACGGTGCCGGCGTCCAAATTGCGCGTTGCAACAGCACAATTATCCCCAGGTAACGGCAGTCTAGCAATTTCATCAAATTGGTAAATTTCATTCATCGATACCTATCTCCTTTTTGAAAATGACTCATCAAATATGAATTGTCTGAAGAGAGAATGCACGCAACATTTTTATGAAAATCTCTCTGATTCGGGATCATCCATCGAATATCCGATGTCGTCCAGTGCAGGCCAAAGTTCTGAAGGAATTGAATAATTGGCAAGTTCCAATGTCTGTGCTACTCGTTCCGGCTTGCTCATTCCAACGACAGTACTCGCGACTCGGGAGTCACGCATGGAGAATTGGAGCGCAGCTGCGGCTAAAGGTACATCAAATTCCTGGCAAACTTTCATTAAGGATCTTGCACGTTCAATTAACAAAGGAGGTGCCTCACTATACGCATAACGTGCGTAGGCATCCGGCCCTTTTGCCAACATTCCGCTGCCATAAGGTGCTGCGTTAATGACAGCAACCCCCAATTGATTGGCAATATCAAGCAAAGGATCGGCTGAGCGATTGAGCAGTGTATAGCGGTTATGGGTCTCAACGGCGCTAAACTCCCCAGTCTCTACATAACGAATAAGCATGTCGATAGGTCCACCAGATATGCCAATGTGATCTATGACACCCTGCTCCTTGAAGTTTTTCAACACCTCAAGCGGCCCACCTGCTCCCATAACATTTTCAAAGGTGGAATGCTCCGGGTCATGGATATAGACATATTGTAGACGATCTAGTCCTAACCGACTAAGACTTCCTTCAATTGATCTTTTTATTTGCTCCCCGCTGAAGTCGCCAGTCTGTAAACACCGATCTGCTTTGGTTGCGAGCACAAAACCCGCTGGGAGTCCACCGTTCTCTTTTATGACCTTGCCAATGCGGCGCTCACTCTCGCCTTCACCATAGGCAGCTGCTGTATCGAGAAAGTTAATCGGGCTAGCAAAGGCAGCGCGAATTGTGTCCAGTGCGATTTCCTCTGGTGCGCTAAAATTAAAAGTTTCCGGCATATCACCAAACGGAGCTCCACCAACACAAAGCGCAGAGACAAACAGGCCAGTTCTACCAATTGGTCGATTCGAGTAAAAGGATGTAGTTGACATAAAGTAACCTCGCTTCTTATTAAGTATTAATTAGGTTTAAACAACCTCAGGGTTATCGATAATTCATTTACTCACTAATAACGCCTTTTCTTAAAATAATATTGGCATACAGTGCCTTTTCACTCGTCGCTACAATGGCATAAGCTTTCTTCGCCCGCTCATAAAAAGCAAAACGTTCCACGTACTCGATGGCAGGAGTTGTATGTTCACGTATGATCCCCTCGTACTCGCCCCAGATCGGTGTTTCAACTGGATCTCCAGGAACGACAGCCATAAGCGCAACAGGCTCATTACCGTATGTATCAAGTGGATACAGGGATAAGATCGCTTTCAACAATTCTGGTACACCATGGCCATCGCAACGTAACAGACGGTTCGCATGACTGGCTGCCGGGAAATTCCCGTCTGCCAAGATGATTTCATCCCCATGCCCCATCTCCATTAATACTTTGAGCAACTCAGGCGAAAGGATAGAAGGTATCCCTTTTAACATACTCATCATCTCCTTAAAAATCTTGTGTTATCGATAACTCAAAATTAACAACTTTATGTCTTGCTGTCAATCCTTTATTTCTATACAATATGAAATAAACCGGCTAGCAAAGGAGATTAACACGTGATAACAATCTATGACATCGCCGAGAAGGCTGGTGTTTCCGCGATGACGGTTTCCCGAGTTATCAATAATACGGGCCGAATCAGCGAAGAGACGCGTAAGCGAGTGCGGAAAGTCATGGACGAGCTCCATTATATTCCTAATGCATTGGCACGCAGCTTAGTTTCCCAGAAGACGAATCTCATCTCTCTTCTCATCACGGATATTACCAATCCGTTCTATACAACCTTAGCCCGAGGCGCTGAGGATGCAGCGAAGAAGGCGGGCTATCGATTGCTTTTTGCCAATAGTGATGAGGACTATGAGAAAGAGAAAGATTACGTCGATATGATTCTATCCACACGGGTAGATGGCGTATTATTCGCACCAGCAGGCGATCATTCTCATGACAATTTACTGCAATTGCAGAAGCATCAAATTCCATTTGTTGTATTGGATCGTGAAATCCCCGGTATTGATGCGGATGTTGTCCTTGGCGACAGCAAGGAAGGTGCCCGGAATCTGGTTGAACATTTGATTACACAGGGGCATCAACGCATCGCTTTAGTTAACGGTTCACAGGATGTTTCAACAGCTCGATTGCGATACATAGGCTATAATGAGGCGCTTCAACTAAACGGAATAACCCCCGATGATTCACTCGTACTCCATATAGGTTACCGCGATTTCCACGATGAGACTGCACTCCATGAGCTGCTTCAACTTGATGATCCACCTACCGCTATTTTCGCAGCTAATAATATGCTGGCCGTTGGTGTCATCCAATCCCTGCGCCTTCGCGGCCTACAAGTACCAAGAGACATGTCTGTTGTCTGTTTCGACGACTTCGGACCAGCAGGTGCAATCAATCCATTTCTCACCGTTGCGTCACAACCAGCTTACCAATTCGGGAAATTAGGCATGCAACTACTCATTGAACGCATAGAAGGAGAAGCTAGCGATGCATCTCGCAGAATCATGCTTCCTTCTGAGCTCATTGTTCGCTCATCAACACAACCTCTCTGAGATAGCGAGCTATTGTTCTTCCCATTTATGAACAATAGCCGCTACAATCTCTTCCTTCGTCGCCTCGGTTAATCCATTCCGAAGTTCCGTAATAAATTCAATAAAAAGCAGGGATAAGAGCTCATTCATATCCATGTTGAGCGCTTGATGATGTTTCCAGTTCATATCGTCGAAAAAAACACGCATCCGATTAGTTTCGGCTGGGTGCAGTCTGACGTTGAGTGTTAAATACGCAGCACTATCCGAATGGCCCTCCTGAAAGGAAAGTCCCCATTGAAAGCCGGGTACAGTTCCACCGTTCGCTCGCTCATTCGTGTTTGCAGAGGCAACAATGCCTCCAAATTTGCTTCTAAGCTGTAAAATGTATGTATATAAATCCTTGCCCTTGCGCACATGATCCATAAAATTATCAAATAATAGTTTGACTAAGAATGTTTTGTTGATTCCAGTTAACTCCTCTTGCGAGGTATAGACAATATCCTCCAAAAAAGCATCTGCTCGGTTAAAATAATCCCGAGGTGCCCTCACTTTAACCGTCTGGTAAATATCTGTATCCGTTGCTCCCCTTTGAAATAAGCCCGTCCATGACTTTAGTGTGAGCATAGCATACTCCCCCTTCTTCTCCCTCCTAAACTATTATTCCGAATCTAGCAGAAAAATGACAACAACGAAGAGAGATTACCCATTTATATCTTAACGAATTTGATTCGGGCATACTTTTTGGGTGGTCATTAGGGAGCTCATTGTTTATGATGAGACTAAGTATTATAGCGGCGATCTAACGAAGCTGGAGGTCATACACATGGATGCAGTAACGTCAAGGAAAGCGATAGTCATTGGAGCGGGAATCGGTGGATTATGTACGGCATTGTCACTTCAGCAACAGGGATGGCGTGTAGCAGTTTACGACAAAGCAACATCACTGAGAGAAGCTGGGGCTGGAATCGTACTCGCAGCTAACGCCATGAAAGCACTCGATTTGCTTGGCATTGGAGAAACAATCCGGAACGTGGGAGCACCTGTTATTCAAGCAGACATTCGAAAATGGGATGGCACGATGATTACGAGTCTCCCAGCTGCCAAACAAGCGGCACTATACGGAACGCAAAGCTATGTCATTCATAGAGCTGACTTACAAGCGATTCTTGTGCAAGCAGTAACAGCCACAACTACCATTCAGACCAATAAACAATGGATCAATGGGACACAGAGTGAACGAGGAGTTACCGCTGTTTTCCAAGATGGTACGCAGGAATATGCTGATGTCATTATCGGATCTGATGGGTTTAACTCTGCTGTACGAGAACGACTATTTGGTCAAAGCCCAGTCCGTTATTCGGGATATATTGCTTTAAGAGGCGTATGTACACAGGAGGAGGCGCGCAACACAAATAATGGTGGCGGGTTCGAGGCACTTGGACCGGGAAAACGATTCGGTCTCTCAAGCCTCGGCAATGGCCGTGTATTCTGGTTTGCCGCGATTAATGCACCACAAGGAAAACTACCTCCGGTAGAAGAGAGACAATCTGAGTTGCTGCGTCAATTTCACGGTTGGTACAGCCCAATCGTGTCTGCGATTGAAGCAACAGAGGCAACGACCATTCTGGCTCATAACATCGTTGACCGCCCTCTCCTATCCAAATGGAGTTCAGACAGAATGACGCTTCTCGGCGATGCCGCACACCCGATGCTGCCCAATTTGGGACAGGGAGGTGCTCAGGCAATCGAAGATGCCATCGTACTGGCAAGGTGCCTCCGAAATCCTGATATTCCGGCTGCACTTTCAGCATATGAGAATGCGCGAATGGCTCGGACAAACCGAATCGTGCGGATGTCTCGGTCGATGGGACGAATGGTACAACTTGAGAACCCATTTCTGATCTACTGCCGCAATAAGCTGTTGGCATCCTTGTCTGATGCCCGTTATATAAGCCGTTTCGATCCTATCATTGGTTATGAGCTGTAGAATGGATATAAACACCTTTTTTACTGTAAGATACTGCACATCGGCTGCCTTGTAACATAAATTGGTTTAAGCGCATAGAAGTCAAAGTTGTAAAGCTGATATGTTTTAAAGCCAAAGGGTGAACATAAATGGAGAATACGAGGTTAGATGACCTTAGAAATCGAATTGATGAAATAAATGAGAATCTGCGGGAGCTGCTCTCCGAAAGAGCACGCATTACCCAAGAGATCGGGCTGGAGAAGGAAAAACAAGGCGTGCCGAAATTCGACCCGCTACGTGAAAAGAAAATGCTAGACACCTTGGTTGCACGAAATACAGGCCCATTCGATGACGAAACAATTCGTCACCTTTTTAAACAAATATTCCAAGCTTCGCTGACTCTGCAACAAACGGTTCACAAGAAACAGCTGCTCGTTAGTCGTAAACGGCAACTAGCAGATACCATCATTCAACTTGGTCCTGCCGCCATCGGCGGAGGTAAACCGATCATGATCGCAGGCCCCTGCTCTGTAGAGAGCGTTGAGCAAGTACGCGCTGTTGCTGCCGCTTTAAAAAACGCTGGTGTGACCGTGCTGCGCGGAGGTGCCTTCAAGCCTCGCACATCTCCCTATGATTTCCAAGGGCTCGGACTCGAAGGATTACGAATTCTCAAAGAAGTCGCCGATGAATTCGGACTCCAGACGATCAGCGAAATCGTTGATCCCGCACATATCGAGATCGCAGGACAGTACATCGACGTGATCCAAATTGGCGCGAGGAACATGCACAATTTTGAACTACTGAAGGCGGCTGGCGAAGTACGTATTCCGATACTGTTGAAGCGCGGCCTGTCTGCTACGCTCGATGAATTCCTGCATGCTGCCGAGTACATCCTATCTCGCGGAAATACGCAGGTGATGTTAATTGAACGTGGCATCCGAACCTATGAGCGGGCGACGCGAAATACACTCGACATCTCGGCAGTTCCGATTCTGAAGCAAGAAAGCCATTTGCCCGTCCTGGTCGATGTGACCCATTCTACGGGACGCAAGGACATTTTCGCTCCTTGTGCCAAGGCAGCCTTGGCCGCAGGAGCGGATGGGATCATGGTCGAAGTCCATCCCAATCCGGCCACAGCTCTTTCGGATGCTCAGCAGCAGCTGACGATTGAGGAGTTCAACCAATTTTATGCAGAGATTCAGCGATCCGGATTGTTTTAATGCAAAAAGCCCCCAACCCCACACGTGGAATTGGAGGCTTCTTACCTATACGGTTTTATCTACAAAGGAAATTTTATTGGTTTCTGCAAATTTTTTCAGCTTAGACGCCATCGCCGCGATATCAAAACGGTTCAACGTTTTGTTATATACCCAACGAGGAGACTTGCCAGTAAGCTCAATGATAATTTGACCAGGTGCGTGTACAATCTCTTTAATATTTTCCGCACCAAGCACTAATTCTCGGGCCAGACCTCGCTTCGAGAGATTCGTCTTGGTCACTCGCAAGTACGGTCTCCGCACGAAATAAATAAGTACGCCGACTACCAAGTAGCTAAGCGTTGTATACCAGTACATTTTGTCCCCTTCGGTTTTCGTCAACGTAAATAACAAGAAGAGCGAAACTACGATGAAGAACGCAGCCAACAGGATGCTTCTTCCTTTAAAGACGACCGGACGATCAGGATCCGTTGAAATAGGCGCCTTCCCTTGCTTGGTGCGAGTCAAGTTTGCCTTTTTCGTATTCTTACTTACCATTCTTTCCCACTTGCGTGACATGCCTTTCACTCCCTGCGTAATAGTTACCAAACTCTTCTCCTCATAATCCCATACTTACGACAGAATGTCGATATTTAGCTTGTCATACACGGCAAAAAGGAGCCCTCTCGGACTCCTACACTACCCTATTCGTTCACATTCGAGTTATACAGATTCCCCCCACCTGTACGTACATCATTCACCGCAGTGGTTCCTGTTGCCGCACTTGTTGCATAGACGACGTATCCTGCAATACTGTCCAAATTTACGGTGTTATTGTTAAAAGAATTATTCACACCTGTCGCATAGTCCGTACCATGCGTACGAACTTGGAAAGCATCGACTACATTCGCGTTGCCATTCCGATACCCTTGATTGTAGCGGACAATGGTATTCACACCTTTTACGTCAACGAAGCTGTCAGCACTGTTTGCACCACTTATCCCCGTACCATTAAACGTGCAGTACTCGATGATCGTTCCGCTCGCGCCTTCCTTCACATCAATATGTTCTGCTGTAATACCGCCATCGAAATTTGTATGACTAATCACGTTCCCTGTCACAACATGCTCATAAGGCGAGCTGGAATCGGAACCCACATAAGCACCTTCTCCATACCCTGCTTGATACAACCCTGTATCGTAAATAAGCGAGTACGACAATGTATTATAGGAACTGCCGTCGCGGAAGTGGACACCCTCATCACCTACATTGTGAACCTCTACGTTATTTAACAAGTTGTTGTTCCCATTGTCGATAATGATGCCTTTTTGTGCTTGCGTAATTTCAACATCGCGAATCTGCCAATAGTTACCTGTCAAGTGAATGCCATAGGAGCCATCATTCACATTCACGCCCTTGAGTACAGCTGGATTCGCCGCATCACAACTCTTCAGAACAATCGGATTGGAAGCCGTTCCACTCTGATCCGAATAAAATAGACCTTGCCCACCTGGATCACCACTCGTCGAACGATCACCTACATAATTACCAGGGGCAAGCAAAATGACGGACCCTGCCACTGCATTCTTCATCGCATTTTGAATCGCAACCGTTGTTGTCAGTGCATTTGAACAACCAGTAGGCGGCGTCCCCGCAGTTGTTGTCACATTCATTGTGTTGCTTTGGCTTGAAGCATTCCCAGCCGCATCTTTAGCTTTCACATAGTAACTATACGAAGTAGACGCCGCTAAACCCGTGTCACTCGTGGAAGTACCCGTCACGGTCTTAAGGAATGCGCCATTCCGATACACATCATATCCCGTTACGCCAACATTATCTGTCGATGCACTCCAACTGAGATTGATCTGGCTGCTGGATGCCGCCGTCCCATTGAATCCAGCAGGCGCTGTTGGCGCTTGGGTATCCCCACCCGTGCCACCACCGCTAACGACAACTAGCTGCGGCTTGTTCGAGGCATTCTCATTACTATTCAGTGTGGTGTATTTACCTACACTTTCTTGAAGTGCAAATGAAACGACACCATCTCCTGCCGCTTGTGCAGTCACATAAGCTGTCACATCAATCTCGTTGTACACCGTTGTCGTATTAATGGCAACACTACCCGCTGAGCTGCCAACCGTTGGTTTCGTGCTCCAGGTAATCGCGGATTGCGTCCAGCTGTCGGTTGTTTGATACGCGGATAGAACGGTTGATGCGGATGCGCTGCCATAAATCCGGAGCTTCGCACTCGTTACACCCGAAAGGCCTGAGAGACTGTATTTGAGATACGTATACCGAGAAGCACCTGGGTCATTTTTCACATACAACGAAGTGGCTGTTCCATAATTGCTTGTCGGGTTACCTTCATGCACATAGGAATCATCAGATGGGCTTAATGTGGTTGTCGCTGCTCCTGCCACTGTAGGAATTGCAAGTAGTAGCACAACTGATGAGAATATGGCCACAATTCCTATCTTACCTTCCCATGCCTTGAAAAGCTTTCTCATTATTATTCCTCCTCAGTTCCCATTAGATAGCGCTTACAAATAGAATTATAAGAGATCATCGCCTGAACATGTTTCCCGCTATTGCTCAGAACTTGCACTGTGTTGCTGTCTTTTATACCTGCATGCGATACGACTTCGGTGTCGTTCCAAGGATGTTTTTAAACACACGTGAAAAGTAAGAGACATTCTGAAAGCCCACCTCCTGAGCGATATAACTAGCCGATTTCGACGTGGTTTCAAGCAAGAGACAGGCTTCCCTTAATCTGCGAGATATAATAAATTCCGTTATTGTGCGCCCCGTTGACTGCCGAAAAACATGAGATAAATAAAAGGTGGAGAGATGCAAATCCTCCGACATCCGTTGTAAATCAAATTTATCTTTGTAATGTTTTTCAATCCATTCTGTGATCTGCCCAGCCGTATGATTACTGCTCAGCTTCATCTTCTCCTTTGGCGCCTCGCAAATTTCACTTTCAAATGGCTCAAGCTGCTGAAGCATGGATATTAAGCATAGAACAAATTCTTCTTGCTGTTTATGCATCGAAACACGACTTATTTTCCCATGTAAATGCTCATAAAATTTAGCTAGATGCTGTTGCTGAGGGATCACATGACGGGTTAACGCATGCTTCCAAAGCGTATTAAACCATGTGCGAATCCCGCTAAAAGCGCGCAGCGCTGTATCCAATCTGTACGGATCAAACATCAGGATAGATCGAACAAAGGGACCTTGGATTTGAATACGATGCAATTGAAATGGTTGGAAAATCAAAAGGCTGCCTGGCTCAATGGTGTACCAGCGTTTGTTCACTTCCACACGTCCTACCCCCTCATACACATAAAGGAATTCCATACATGAATGGGCATGATAAATCTCCCAATACTGCTTTCGACTTGATTTCTCATGATTTAGATGAAAGGGCTCTTTGGTGACATCAACACTAGTGCTAAGTTTCAACAGCTATCCCTCCCGATTATTGGAAATCGTTTACAATATGAGCGTGAGCACACTCTATCATATTCTTGTACAAAACAATTGTACAAATTCTAGGAATTCCTGTGTTTTGTTTAGATAGATGCACGCACACAAAAAAAAAAAACAGATCCTGCCATTTTCTCCTGAGAGAAAATAAACAAGATCTGTTTATCCTAGCCTGATTATACGTTGACCTTTTCTACACGTTTGTCCGGAGCTTCCAAGTGTTCAGGGGATTCTTTCCCTTCACCTACGAGCTCCCTAGCTGAATTTTTAAATTCATGCAGGGTACGACCTACAGCTCGACCAAGTTCAGGCAGCTTAGACGGTCCAAACAATACCAATACAACGACTAAAATTAACATGAGTCCAGGTAATCCAATATTTTGCAGCATAGGCACATCATCTCCGTTTCATTAGTCTTGGTTATGGCGCTTTGGATACACAGCAACAGCTTCAATTTCAATTAGCCAATCCGAGCTAACGAGGCTTGCAATCCCAACCGTGGAACGTGCTGGCTTCACAGGATTAGCTTCTGTACCAAAAAATTGCGCATATGCGTCAAACCAACCTTGATAATCGAATTTGCCTTCTTTGGCTGCATCTGGTGTCACATAGACACGAAGATAGGCAACATCTGCAAGTGTGAGACCTTTATCTTTTAATTGCGTTTCAATGGCTTTTAGAATGCCAATCCCCTGTGTTTTCGTATCCCCGTAACGCTCATATACGGTCTTGCCTTCTTTGTTAATAACCGGCGGCACCGTTCCACTCGTAAATAAATAGGATGCTCCCGCAGGGACCGACACACCCGCAGCAATGGAAGAAGCAGGATTACCATAAAATTCAACTTCGTTAATCGGCTCTGCATTATATTTACTTGATTTCTCTGTCCCAGCCGCATAAGCACTTACGCAAATCAGGCATGAACCAACGGTAGCTGCTACGATCGTCTTCCACTTTTTCGTGATATTCATCATGATTCACTCCTTCTCCTCTACTCTTTCATTACTCGCTCATGAATTTCAGTAACGACTTTCCGCGCAGACTCAATAGCCCCGGCCTGCCATGCAGTAATATAACTGATATGCTCTCCTGCCAAATAAATTCGACCATCGGGTTGGCATAGGGTTGGATAGTAGTTCTTACGATCGTCTGCCGTATAGGAGGCCCAGCCGCCTTGATTATATTTAATTTTCTTCCAATCCACAGAGAAAGATGCTTCGAACTCCTTGTGGTACTGCGGATGAATCTTTGCGCCTTGGCTTAATGCATATTCCTCACGAGCTGCAAGTGACATACTACCTAGTTTATCTGCGTTTCCTCCAAATGAATAATAGCCTAATAGAATTCCTTTTTTAGAAAAATAGTCGGTCGGCGGGTAATAGATATTGGCAATATCCATATTCGTTAATGAGCTTCCACCATAAATCATCTCATCTTCTTCCCAGAAGCGACGCTTGAATTGAAGGCCAATTTTGCCTGCTGCAGCATAGCTAATCTTCGCTATTGCGGTTGACATTTCGGGAGAAAAGTCTGCTTTAATGTTCTTGAGGACAGGAAGCGGGATGGTACAGATACAGAAATCGCCAGCAATCTCTTTATTTGCTCCGCTAAGCAAGTCCTTATACAAAATCTTAACGCCATCGGAAGACTGCTTAATCTCCTGAACTTCCGCATTGAATTGAATTTTATCGCCTACGCGTTTCTCGAACGCCTTCGCAATCATATCCATCCCGCCTACAGGGTGGAACATCATCATTTGCTGATCATAGCCATACTCACTGCTGAGAAATTGACCAAAACCAGAATTAATAATCGCTTTCAAGCTAAATGGATCCCTACGAACACCTGCGTCAAATTTACCCCCCGGCTCTTCCACATATCCAGCTCTGCTTGAACCTTTATAGAACAGATCCGCATTCAAATCCCCTTCGCTTTTCAAATACGCAACAAGCTTCGTTTTCTCTTCTGTTGTCAAAGGTAGATCTAACGCTTTCTGATTAACAGCTTTAGCCAGCATTTCTGCGACATAACCACGCACATCGGCTTTTGCTTGCCGCTTAGGAATTTTCACTCCTGACAACTCGCCTACATTTTCGTTATAGTAGTACCCGCTCTCATTCACATTGTTAAAAGGTTCTATGGCAACTCCGAATTTACGGGCATAATCCAGTGTCACATGAAATTGAGGAATTCGCATTGGCCCTGCATTGAAATACATGCCATTATCGAAGCGGGCTACTTGCTTTACGCCACCGATCTCCGTTACCGTCGTACCTCTGCGCACCGTCCATGCTCGTCCACCTGAGCGTGCTCTCGCTTCTAGGATGGTGCACTGATAACCTGCATTCCCTAACTCATAGGCTGCCGTCATTCCGGCAATCCCTCCACCTAAGATGATCACTTTCTTCCCATTGCGGTTTGTTGATGTAAGATCCCTGCCCGACGGCGGTGTATAATCTGCTGCTTTCATCGTTTCAGGGGAGAGTAGTCCTAAAGTACCCATCACACTGAATATTGCAGCTGACCCTCCTAGTTTGCCGACTGTTGTCAGAAATTGTCTGCGTGTAATTTGATCTTCCTGGATCGGTGTCTTCTCCATACATCCATCTCCTCGTGTTTGAGTTTGGCTATCCGCTACTTAAACGTAACAGCGAGAGAAGGAATAGTCATTATTTTATGTAAGATAACATTACATAAATTTTAGTTATACTAAGATAACCAACGCTTATTTGATAGATTTTCCAGATAATGATAGAGTTTCATTAATTAATGTCACTTATAAGTTAGTTAACCTTACATTTAACTGGAGGGATAGGCTGATGATGACAAAGAAGAAGGTAATTCAAATTGGTATCGTAAGTGAACTGACAGGGTTAACAGAAAGGCAAATTCGCTACTATGAGGACCGCAAGCTTATTTTTCCAGACAGAAGCAAGGGAGGCGTTCGTAAATATTCATTCGAGGATATACAAACGATTATGGATATACACACAAAGCTAACTGACGGCTTTCATACGGTAGAATTAAGACGAATGCTAGCCGGTTCCTAACACTTACATCCCCATTAGACTGGAGGACTCCTATGCAAATCAAAGAAATGATGTCACTGGTCGAGCATCTAACAGAACTGCGCACACGCATTATTCGTATCCTTATTGCCATGATCCTTACGTTAATTATTGGTTTCATTTTCGCCCAGCAAATTCTCCTTTACCTCAAACACAGCTCTACAGCATCCGATATTACTTGGCATGTCTTCTCACCGATGGATAGCCTTCGTATTTATATGTTGATCGCATTCGCCGTCTCTCTCACGTTAACGCTTCCTTTTATCCTTTATCAAATATGGGCTTTCGTTAAAAAAGGACTTACTAAAGAAGAGCAAGTCGCCACACTGCGGTACATTCCCTATACGTTTTTATGTTTCATGATTGGTTTAGCTTTCGGTTACTTCGTTGTGTTCCCGATGTGTATCAAATTCACTTTGAGCGTTACCGAAAACCTTGGATTAACTCAAACCTACGGTGTTGCTCAATATTTCAGCTTTATGCTCAATATTATTATTCCGTTGTCTTTAGCCTTCGAACTTCCGATTGTCGTTATGTTCCTCACGAAACTGAAGCTGCTGAATCCTAAATTACTTCACAAAGTACGCAGATACGCTTATTTGATTCTTATTATTACAGCTAGTCTCATCTCTCCTCCTGATCTAATCTCTCATCTTATGGTAGCTATTCCCTTATTCGCATTATATGAAATCAGCATTTTACTTTCTCGCATCGTGTATAACGGGCAACAACGGGAACAGAGCCTCAGTCAAGTTGAATATGGCATCTCTTAAAATAGTCCTTCTCTCATATTGTTCATCTCTACCAATTCGGATATAGTTACGTTAACTGACATGCAGAATAGGTGAACTATGCGAATTGAACAACTCATTTATATTATTGAAATTAATCAAACAGGTTCCATTTCTTTAGCAGCGGAAAAGCTTCACGTATCCCAGCCGAACATCTCTCAAGCGATTGTCAGCTTAGAGGAAGAGCTCGGCGTGAAGCTTTTCGTCCGTTCGCGCACCGGAGCCACTCCTACGGAAGACGGGAAATTAATTATTAGCAAAGCTATAGAGATCATGAATAAAGTAGAAGAACTTCGTGAAACAGCAGGGTTTCAATTCAATCAACTTTCAGGCTCTCTCTCCATTGCCTCTGTGCCAAGTCTTTGTTTGAGTGTTTTGCCTCCAACGCTGGCTGTTTTCAAAGATAAGCACACGGATGTTGATCTAATCATGATGGAATTGAATTATCCACAGATTATCCAAGAGGTTCTAAGTGGACAAGTCGATTTGGGACTCATTGCTGTCGCAAGAAATTATCAAAGCCCCAACACGCAGCTGATCTCGGAACATTTGATGGACTGCCGAATTATGGCCTATGTGGGTAAAAAATCCCCTTTAGCGCACCGAAAAAGCATCACTATTGAAGAACTCCTTCAAGAGCCTCTTTTGATTTCCTCTGATTACTTAATGAACATATTTAAAAAGCATGGCGAGCCTAATATTCTTTTTAAGCTAGGGAATTCAGAAGCAGCTAAACGGATTATTTCTGAAGGAATCGCGATTGGCTTCTATACGGAGACAGGGATGCGGTATGACCCTTATTTAGAAACAGGGAGCATTGTTGCAATAGAAGTCACTGGTATAGATTTTGGGGTTTCCTTCCGAACCTTGCGCCTTAAGAGCCGACATCTTTCACTGCCTTGCAAAGAATTTACGAAGGAACTTAAAACCATTATCGCAGCAATGTGACATCCGTAGTCACACATGTCCCACCTACCAGCTCTGATCCTTTCCCTATCAACGAAAATCCATAGCCCTCCCCCCTTTTCTGTAGCTCGAAATAATGTGGCACTCGATGAATTTGTCGAATTTAGACTAACATTATTTAGGGCTTTTCCCTCATTGTTCCATCCTTCATTTTCAGCTATAGTTACCTCATAACAAAGTTCTAGGCATATTCCATCCGCACATCTCATATCATGTATAGTTGCTTATTTCTGAAAACCAAATGTAATTTGCAGAAAATTAAGTTCAAACTTGAAGGGATGTTGATTTCGTATTCTTACTCTAGAGAAAATCCAATTTATCGAGACACAATGTATCAATCCGCAAGATGCTATTATTATTCGTCTACTTATCGAGGGTGTCGCTCCGCACGAAATTGTTTATTTGAAAAGTAATTCCTTAGATGAAAAAAAGCAAATACTTACTGTGTCTGACGCTATGGGCGGCAAAAGGTACATACCCGTTTCCAAAACCTGTGTCGAACGTTTTCAATCCGCTTTGAAGCAAACCAAATATTTGACTAACTTGGGCAACCCGCTTCAACCTAAGAAATATACAGATTTAAGAAACAGTCCTTTTCTAATCAAAATGAGTATGACCGACTATATCGCGAATCGAGCAATGATTACCGAATTGGATTCTGTTATTTTACGAACAATTTACATGCGCCTTCGTCGATTAGCTGAGTATTTCTCGCTCCCTGAGCTCACTCATTTAACAACAGTTAAGTTTGAAGTGAAACAGCTTGCGATTGTATAGCTTTCATGTTAAAGGCCTATAGGCCTTTTTTTGTGCAAAAAAAGTGGATCTCCTGCTTACTTGGAGATCCACTTGTATCATTCGGTTTGAAGACGATGGGCACGTTGTCTTCGTTTCAATAACTCTGGCAACGCTATGCCTAACATCGTCACAATTACACCTAACCACTGCAGTCCACTCACAGATTCGTGGAGTACGATGAAGGACATAATGACAGCCGTCGGCAGCTCCGCTGCGCTCATGATCGTGGCCATTCCACCGCCAATACGCGGTACACCGATGGCAAAGAACAATGGGGGTATTACGACACCGAACAAGGCTAGCAGTAATGCCCATGGCAATAGTGATTCATGCAGGGAGCCATTCCACAAGAAATGAGGCGGGAAGATCAGCATGACGATGATAAAGGAGCCTGTTTGCATCACAGCACCTCGCGTGATTGGCGCAATTTGCTTAGCAACCTTACCGCTCATGGCAATAAACACCGCGTACGTCAATGCAGATAGCAATCCTAACCCTACTCCAAGCCACGAGGGTGCTTCGAGATTTCCTTTTAGATAACCACTTGCCATAATAATGCCGATAAATAAGAAAATAAGTGCGATGAGTTTATCTTTGCTGGGACGTTTTCGATCCATAATAGCTTCTAGGACGATACCAATCCATGTAAATTGAAATAATAAAAGTATGGCAAATGATGCGGAAACGTATTGCAATGCTGCATAATAAAATATCCCGGTTAAGCCTGAGCTTGTTCCTACTAACATGAGCAGGAGGGCATTACGAGGTGAAACACGAAACGTTTGGGCTTCTGCTGATCCTTGTTTAGCTGATTTGGCCGTTACGAAAGCCATGATCCACATCATGATGAGTCCAAAAAAGATTTGTGAGCCAACCACCTCACCCACATGAAAACCAGACTCGTAAGCCTTCTTTACGAATGTTGACAACAACCCAAAGCTGCAAGCGCCAGCTAATACATATACGTAGTATTTCATGCTAATGACCTTAACAAGATATCTCTGACAGTGTCTCTAGTCATGACTTTATATTGACCAATCGTAGATTTCATAAATGATTTGTGCACTAATTCTTCGATGCGCTGATCATCAATACCATAATAGCCGAGCTGGCTCGGCGCTCCGAGTGAATCCCAGAATTGACGCAAGGCTTGAATTCCTTCTAGAGCCACTTCGTGATCCGTTTTTCCCGTGTCATCGATCCCGAAAACCGATATGGCCAATTTCTTCATCCGCGAAGGATCATCTTCTGCACAATGCATCATCCAATTCGGGAATACAATAGCAAGTCCTCCTCCGTGAGGAATATCGTAAACGGCGGATAAACCATGCTCAATTTGATGAGACGCCCAATCGCCTCCATCTGTCCCACAAGACAGCAAACCATTAAATGCGGTAGTTCCTGCATACATAATCGTCGCACGATGCTCGATATCTTCCAGATTCGATAATAGCTTCGGCGCAGCCTCCATAACGGTCAGCAAGACAGCTTCCATGAAACGATCCATCATCGGGGCATGCTCGGTTCGGTGGAAATATTGTTCAAGCACATGTGACATCATATCTACAATGCCATAAACCGTCTGATCTAATGGAACGGATGTGGTATAAGCAGGGTCCAAAATAGAAAAAGCCGGATAAGCTAATGGACTGCTCCAACCGCGCTTCTCATTTCGATCCCAATTGGTAATAACCGAGATGTTATTCATCTCCGAGCCTGTCGCGGCTAGTGTTAATACGGTCCCCAGAGGCAGAGCCTCCTGCGGTTCAACTTTCCTCGTAATGATGTCCCAAACATCCCCATCGTAATAAACACCTATCGAAATGGCTTTAGCACAATCAATGACACTCCCCCCACCAACAGCAAGGATCAGATCGATTTGATTCACTCGGCATAGCTCAATACCTTTATTCACTGTTGTCAACCTGGGGTTAGGTTCAACACCCGACATTTCAACTACAATGGCTTGCCTATCTAGAAGCTGCTTCATCACAGCATCGTATACACCATTTTCCCGGATACTACCTCCACCATAAACTAGCAGCACGCGTTTCCCGGTATTTCCTAGCTCTTGTTGCAATTGTTTGATCTGACCTACGCCAAACCATAATCGTGTTGGATTATACTGAATAAATGATTGCATATGTGTGTAAACTCCTTCGATGACTAATATCTACAGAAGTATATCACAACTCTAATTCAATAGCATTGGAAACACCTTTGGTATAGACACTCCTTTCCATGAGAAAAACCGCACACCTCTTAGTAAGATGTACGGTTTAGAGCACTTATATGCGATGTAAAGGAAGTGAGAATGAAATGCTGCAGCCCTGACCTAATCGGCTTTCCGCCCAAATTTGCCCACCATGATATTGCACGATTTCCTTGGCTATTGCGAGCCCTAAGCCGCTTCCGCCCGAGTTGCTTCTTGATTTGGATACCTTATAGAACCGTTCGAAAATATGAGGTAGATCCTCCTCACTAATCCCAACTCCTGTGTCGGATACCCGAATAACAAGTTCACGTGGCTGGTCCCTTATCTCGGCTTGAACATGAATGGAACATCCCTTGGTCGAAAATTTAATCGCATTGTAAATAATGTTGGCATACACCTGCTCAATTCGATCCACATCCACAGTCAGCATGTCCTGCCCATTCATCTGCGCCATGTTTAACGTGTAGGCAATTCCAGCATTTTGAGTATCCAATTCATATTTGTCAAAAAGCTGACGAATCATCGTCATACAAGACGTTGAGGCCAGTTGGAAATGGAACTGCTTCGTTTCAAGTCGGCTCAGTTGATATAAATCCGTAATTAAACGTTGAATACCAACGATACGCATATGCACGACGCTCAAATATTTCTTCTGTTCTTCTGGTTCTTGAATGACATCATCTAGAATCGCTTCTACATAACCTTGGATCGATGTGAGTGGCGTCCCTAGATCGTGTGAAATGTTCGATAAAAGATCGCGCCGCGAAGTCTCCATCAAGATTAACTCATTTGTACGTTCTTTTACTTTGGACTCCAGATCATTGTATAATCTAGCATTCTCAATGGATATCGCAGCTTGAGCGGATAGTAACTTGATCACATCCAAGCGATCTGATGTAAAGGCATTGCGAATTAAATTGTTTTCCAAATAAAAGACACCAATTAGATTACCTTGATGTAGAATCGGTTCACAGAAGATGGATTTACTTTCCGCTTGTCTTATGTAAGGATCGTATGAGAAAAGCGTTGATTTCTCCGCATCATCTAACACGATCCCCTCTTTCATACGCGCAACATACTGGATCACGGATTGCGGAACATTATCACGTGTTTCGAGCAAAACAGAGCTCACCCTACAGGAATCCTTCCCTGAGCTCGCAAGCATCTCCGCTTCAACGTACAAGCGATCCTTATCTTTCAAAACAAGAATACTACGCTCTGCACCGGAAGAATACGTAACAATCTCCATCAATCGTTTGATCAGTTGCTCTAGATTCACTTCACTTGAGAGGGAGCGCGACGTATTCATAATTGTTTTAAAATCAATGGCTTGTAAGGAATAATCACTGATTTTGGTTGTTGCCCAATCAGGCGACTCCGCACGACCTGTAAAGTAAGCCGGATATCTAAGCCTTAGATCATCCGCCTTCGCTTTTGCCCCCCAATTCACATAACCAAAGTAAGCATCAACGAAATACGTTTTTGCGAATTTTTCGCGGCCACTTTGCTTGTAATATTTCCCCGCTATCTCGCAAGCCATGGCTTCATGTTGAATAAATCCTTGCTCACGCGCTTGTCGTATGGCCGATTCATATCCTTGCTCCGCTAATTGCCCAAACCCCCTCACACGATTCCACTCTGCATGCATGAGCAATGTTAAGTGCGAATAGTTCTCAGGGCAATGAGCAGCCCACTTATCCATCTTTCTGAGCATTTTCTTAACTCGCCTAGCAAGCCATCTCTGTTCATCACTTGGAAGCTCAGGAAATGCCGCTGCAATGGAGAGGACATAATAGAAGTAATTTTCAGGTATATGAAATAAACCAAAAGATGCAGCTTGATATAACTCTGTCGACTTCCCTGTCTTTACTGCATCTTCAAAATAACCGAACAAATAGTACAGCATCATTTTTTTTACCGAATATACATGGATAATAACCTGATTTGGGTGAACTTTAAGCTTACTAACGAATTGTTCTTCCTCTTCCTGATGATTGCCGAAAAGGATCGGATTCACCGACATCCCTTCCAAATTCAAGGTCAGCATTCGCAGCATCTCAAGCATAAGCAGGGTATCATGATGATTCGTCTGTTCCAAAATGCGATAGTTTTTGGCCAAATCTTCTTTAACTTCCGCGAGTACAGCTCCCTGAAAATCCTTCATAAGCATCTGATAGGTTAGCGCATACCCGGCAAACACAAGGTCGCCATCTTCAATGCCGCATCGAAATGACTCTTTCAAGTGTTCCAGACAAATGCGTAACGATTTCACCCAAGGAGAAATGAACAATCCCAATGAGAAATAACTTTTACTCCGATATTGGTGAGATTGAAACCTTGCGTTCATCCGCTCGCCAAGTTGACCATATTGATAGCCCCTCTGGTAATCTCCAAAGCCTGACCCAAGAATCAGGCCATAAGCACCATACACATACGCCATCGAAGGCGTATTCCCATACTTCAAAGCAAGCTTTGTCATAATTAACATAAAAGGAACGAATAAATTCGTATTTACGAAATAGGCAGACACCGCGACACTCATCATTAAATCAATTAGTTTCATCCGAAACTTATCTTCCATAATTGGTAAATCATACAGCTCCAGCGTACTTCTTCGCCCGATCAAACCTCTCACATTTATATACGTCATTAAGATATACATGTTAGACGGTGCAACAGACAATCGGATGCCATGCTCTGCTAATGCCTTTAATCCAACCTTGATACTCTGATGATGCTTGCCAATATTCGTGTGCAAGACGACTTGCAGATTATAGACCTCTAGCTTCTGCTCGTTGGATAATGGTCCTAACAGCAATTGCTCATAGAGGGTTTCTGCCTCCTCCGCTTGACCACTCAAATAGAGGCATTCCGACTTCTCCAAGCGAATCGCAAAACCTAATTCTTTCTGCTCAAATCCCTCAATCTGATCCATCACTTCTAATGCCTTATTAAAATATTGGATAGCCGAACGATACGCATTCGAGGATTTCGCTTTGCGTCCCGCATTATAATTAAATTCAAGTAATTGCATTAATTCATGATCCATACTGAGCAGTGCTGAACCTAAATTCATATGATTAACAATTTCAAGCAGACGCTTCTCTATCTCATCATTCGCCAGTTCCTTCAGCAGCATCCGAGCGATGCTCAGATGCATCCCAGGCAGCTTCAATTCCTCAATGGAGCCATATACAGCTTCTTGAATGGAATCATGGACAAACATAAACCGAATATCTCTCGCAGCCGCTTCACCTTGTGCATCGTTATAGAATTTATAATCTGTTCCTACGGGGATAATCAAACCATTCTGTATCGTCAGTTCCAACTCTTGCAAAGCGTCGATGAAGGATTTTCCCATTATAATACCCAATGCTTCCAAGTCAAAAGAAACGCCCAAACAAGCAGCTAAGCGCAAGATATTTTGCGTATTCGGTGGCATACGGTCTAATTTTTCAGCAAGAAGAAACATCAGATTGTCTGTAATTCGCAGTTTTTGAATCTCGTTCATATCCCAGATCCAACGATTTTCCTTATAATTAAACGAGAGTAAATCTTGCTCATGCAAGGCCGTCAGAAATTGTTTGACGAAGAATGGATTGCCTCCAGTCTTCTGCAAAATAAGCACAGCCAGCTCCGTAACGTGCTCCTCATCCGAAATCAAGGACTCCGCAACCAAGGTTTGAACATCCTCTAGCTTCAACGCTTTTAACACGATTCGATCCAACACAAGGTGCTGCGGCAGCTTATCGAGTAGTTGAACATGCATAGAAGACAACCAATTCGTATCATACTCACCGCGATATGAACCAATAAACATGAAATATTTCATTTGTGTATTGTTCAAAAGCAGATCCAAAAATTGTAAGGATGCCGTATCTGCCCACTGCAGATCATCTAAGAATAGAACGATCGGTCGATCTTTCCCCGAAAAAACCAACAAAAATTGTTGCAGCAAATAATGCAGGCGATTCTGCGTTTCTTTTTGCGGAAGCTGCTTCGCATTCGGCTGTTCGCCTATCAGTAAAGCTAACTCAGGTACAAGATCAATAATGACTTTGCCGCTAGTTCCTAAGACACTAAGCAACCGGTCACGGTACTCTTCAATTTGCCTATTTTTACCTGTCAGTAGCTGTCTTACTAATTCCCTCAGCGCTTGCGAGAGCGCGTGATAGGATACGTGCTGTTTATTCGGCTCGAATCGCCCTGAGAGGAACCACCCACGGTCCTTCATAATCATTTTCATCGTTTCAGCAATTAGGAACGTCTTACCAAATCCAGACTCCCCTGTTACCCAAACCGCTTCCAATGAGCCATGAACGGCCTGCTCATACACATGCAGCAGTTTATCGATCTCTTTGTCTCGCCCATATAAGCCTTGCGGAATCTGAAATCGATCCGTCATATCATACATCCCTACTGTAAATTCCCCAATATCCTCTCCAGCGTTGATTTTCACTAAGCAATATTCGAGATCCTGCAGGATACCATACGCACTTTGATAGCGATCCTCGGCATTCTTGGAAAGCAGCTTCATGATCATATCAGAAATTGGTTTAGGAATACCGTTCACTAATTGATCGGGAGGTGGAGGAGTCACTGCTAAATGCCCGTGAATTAATTCCACCGGATCTTCCGTTTGGAAAGGTAATCTCCCCGTCAACATTTCATAGAACGTAACTCCTAACGAATAGTAATCCGTCCGATAATCGATGATCCGATTCATTCGCCCTGTTTGCTCTGGGGACATATATTGAAGCGTTCCCTCTAGCATCAAAGGATCCAGCATCTCTTGCCGCTCTCTTGTAAAAGATGAGATGCTGAAATCACCCAGTTTCATGATTTGCTTTTCCCAATTCACGAAAATATTGCTTGGATTGATATCTTTATGAATAACATACCTTTTATGAACATCCCCAACCATCTTGACGATTTGAATGGCAGCTGCTAAGAAATCCTGAATGGACTTTCTGAAGACCGGGAATAAATTGGCTAATGCTTCGCCATCAAAGTCTTCTAAAATCAAAGCAAAATTATTCTGGAATTTCGGAAGGGATAATGGTTTAAGCACACAGGGAATATCCAGCATCTTCCCAATCTCATACTCGCGCTTAAGTCTGGCAATATCCGAGGAAATCGGAAAATCAGAACGAAGTGTCTTAATCATTACTTTCTCCATAGACTGCTTATGAACCGCACGATATAGGACCGTCCGTTCATCCTGGTGGATGGGTCTGATGAACTCAAAATCCGGAAAAATCAACCCTAATACCCCCTCACAAAATCGCCTGTCAGAACTTAAAATTTAGAACTTTGCCATTCCAAGGAAGTCCTTTGTCGAAGCGCTTCTTGTCCTTCTGTCGAAAAACTTTTAACACATCGATATTCCCCATCTCGAATTTATACATGTCCCATATTTCACATGGCATCTCTGTTGATTCATCTTGTTTCAGCAGGGCATTAACCGCTCGTCTCGCTGCTTCATTAGCCCCTTCCATCGTCGCTAGATTCGTGTTTGTACGCACATAATCTGACGCTAAGAAGAGATTCGGAATGCCAGTGAAAGCTTCTGGCCGATCTTCCCACGTACCGACACGATTAATGAACAGAAGGGCTTCATTCGTGCAAGCTTGTGCCACTTCATCATATTGAATGTCACTATCCAAAAACCAGGAATGAAGATTCTCGTCCCTCAAAATAACCGCACCATCTACATTCAGACTTTGCTTCATCTGAGCCCAGACTTCTTCCTTAATTTCTTCTGGTGTACAATGGGTCGCCGGTTTACCATAAAGAATACCAGGTGCATCCCAATCAGAAATATCAATGGAGAGAACTCCTCTGACGCTGCCATCACCATATTCACTTAAATTCACATCTGGCCAAAATTGTTTCTGGGAGATGGAAGTCAATGACCATGGAGCATCCAAGTAAATCACATGTCCATGTGTTACGGGGACGTCTTCTTTCAAATAATATTGAATGCCGTTCATCCAAGCGACCGAATCCACAAGCCTCTGAACCCCTTGGAGCGTTGGATCCGCCTCGAGCATAGCCTCTGTAATTAGAGGCCCCATCACTTCAACAGGGAACGCAGCAATATAGTAATCCGCTTCAATATGGATCGTTTCCCCGTTCTCCGTAATCTCCGCACTGCGGATAATCCCGTCAACACAATGAATACGCTCAACTTTGGCATTTAAATGATAGTCCACGCCTCGCCCCTGAAGAAACGTCAACCAAGGGTATATCCATTTATCATTCGTTGGCCCATTCAAGAGACGCACGAAGCTCGTTCCTGGCGTAGACAGATTCAGCGTCATCTGAGCTGCTACAGGCCCTACAGTTTGCGTACTTGCGACTTTGGATTGACAGGCAACCAACGTTTTGGTGAAACCTGCAAATATATTCTGGAATGCAGGAGATTGCTTCTCTGCTTCTATGAAATCCCACCAATCGATCGTTTCATATTCCTCGCGAATGCGCTCTTCACAACTCGTCATGACTTGCCAAAGCTTCCTACCATATTGCTCTAAATCTTCTTTCGTAAGCCCAAGTTTATGACTTATCAGATCCTTCGCTAATGCTATATTATCTTTGTTAACTACGATTTTGGCAGGGAGAGGCTGCAGTGGTGCTGTATGGGTAGCGATATCTAATCGCGTTACTTCCATTAAGTTATCGTAAACGGTTTTATTTTCGTAAGGAATTCGTTTCAACGTATCAATGACATGTCGATAAAAGCGTGGGAATAAACGAAAGCCGTGTTCTCCCGGCAAATCCCTTCGTCCACCCTTCCCACTACCAACATATGGCATACTTCTCGCTTTTCCGCCTGGAATACTCTTAAACTCGTAAACAGACACATCATATCCTCGTACGATCAGCTCATGAGCAGCACTCAATCCAGCAACACCGCCACCCAAAATTGCGACCTTTTTCAACATACTTCCTCCTCATTTTGGTTTAATTTGTCAAAACATGGTTTCTCTATCATATCATTTAGAACCGCTTACGCATAGAATAATCCTAGTAAAATAAAACCTTTCATTGCTGTGGTAGTCAGCAATGAAAGGTTTATGCCATACGTATTAATCAAGCTGAAAATGAGTTAATGCGTGTAATAGCTCCTCGGAAATGTGATTCAATGTTGTTGAGGAGCGCTCGACTTCCATGGTCGAGGCTGCTTGTTTCTGTAGAGACAAGGTAACATCATGTGTGTAAGAAGTTGCTTTCCGTGAAATCTGAACACTATCCTCCATCGAGGCGGATACTTGCTGTGTACTCGCGGATATTTGCTCAGAAGCGGCTGAGACCTCCTGAATTTGTTCCGCTACCTGATCAACAGCGTGCAAGATCGATTCAAATACGATGCCTACCTTTGCGATTAGCATGCCCCCCTTCTCTACTTCGGCAATCTCCAATTGCGCTTTCTCTACGACAGATTTAGAGCTGCTCTTCACTTTCGCAATCAACTGAACAATGTTCTTGGCAGATTCGCTTGATTGATCAGCTAACTTCCTTACCTCTGTAGCGACCACCTGGAAACCCCTACCCTGATCACCTGCTCTCGCCGCTTCAATGGAAGCATTCAAAGCCAGAAGCCGAGTTTGCCCGGAAATATCTGTGATCACATCAAGCATTCGATCAATCTGCGTGCATAAATCAACAAGCTCCGAGATCGTGGTTGCCGTTTCAAATACTTTCATTTTGATTGAAGTCATTTGATGTACAGCTAGGTTCATATCTTCAAAGCCTTGTCTTGCTTCGAGCGCAGCTTCGTTGGCCGCTTCAGCGACGAATGAGGATGTTTCTGCAATGCGCTGAACCCCGGCAGCCACCTCGTTCATCGCAAATGAGGTTTCCTCTGAGCCTTTCATCAAGACCTCCGAGCCTTGTGACATATCGGTCATGATGGACTGAATAGCCTTCGAATCAGCGGAGGTATCCTTCACATTCGCTTGAAGTTGCTTGGACGAGTCGAATGCTCGCTGAACGACAAGTCGACTCTGGCGAATAACATCTGTAAAGCTATCTGCAATGTGATTAAAAGCGTTTACCACGCTGCTAAATTCATCCTTAGAGTGGGATTGGACACGGACTGTCATATCCCCTTCAACAAGCAGCTGTGAAGCTCGAGCTAGCTCGTCAATCCCCTTTTTCACAGATATATAAAAAGCCATAAACAAATACGCAGCTAGAAGCAGTACTCCCAGTACAATAAGTGCGTCAAACACTAAACTTTTCGTATAAGCATCCACACGTTGTTGGAGTAATTCGGTTAACAAGCTAATCTGGTACGTATACAGAGCAATTGCTGCCTCTTTGGATGTACGTGATGTAGCCGCGAATTCTTTCGCCGTAATTTGAATAACACCCGTATTGACTAGCTTCTCATTCAATGCTCCGAATGTTACAAGCGCAGACGATACACTCTTTTCATGCAAGGCAAGACTCATGGAGGCAGTCTCAGGATTTAGCTTATGCAACTGTTCACCAACCGATTGAATCTCTGTTAAAATAGACTGTCCTTCACCACTTAGATGGATTAGTTCCTCTTGTTCCTCCGGGTTTTTGATAGACCGACGAGCAGCAACTTCGATGCCTTTTCGCTCAATTTTCTCAAGATTGTTCCAAAATGCAGGAAAAAGATGTACAGTAAAGTCTATGAGGGCACTCGTGCTTTCCTCAGGATCCAAATCCAGTTTTGCCTGCTGTTCAACCGTATGTATGAGTTGGATCACCTGTTGTTCCATTTGCTCATGTTGAAGTTCATAGTACTTCTGACTTAACCCATCTATACTCGAAGTAATTGATTGCCACTGCTCCAAGATAGCTGAAACAAATTTCTCTTCCAGCAATGATGTATTGGCATGCTCCACTTCCGCTTTCAACCACGACATGGTACGATCAATTTGTACTTGCACTTGTTTCAAATCTGTCTTCTCAGGTGGTTGAACACCGTCCGTCGAAGGTAAACCTTGTCCGAATTGATCCAATCGGATCAACAATTCACCCAATTCACGTTGAACAGATATCCCTGACATTTCGCGTTTAGCTCCACGCATATTTTGCGTTGTCCCAGCTAATAATTGTTCGGCTAACAGTGTAATCGGAATTATGAATACACAACCTATAAGGAAAAATTTATGCGGGTACCTAAGTTTATTCAATAAGTAAATTGCATGCTTAAACAACGGTGAAGTCAAGTTAGTACCCATTCGGTTATCTTTCATCCTGATCCACGCCTCCATTTGCGTCAACTATACTGACACGAAACTTAATTTATGGACCCATCTTACAACGAATCCTATCAAAATACAGGCAATTCGAACTATTTTGATAAAATTCCACAAATTTTTCACTTAATTATGTGATTTTTTATAACGAGTACTCCTAAATTCCTATCTGCCTTCGAATCCTTTATAATAAAGGGTAAACCAATCATACACGCCAGAGAGGATGGTTATTCCATGCCCGATCGAATAGGTACACGATACGTGCCAAGTACACAAATCGTCTCTTTCCCTCATGGAACTCTCCATTATGGTGATGATGTATTTCTGACTCGCAAAGTATTACTGTATCGTAAAGCGCTTCGTCACAATCAACTCGGTGTCGATTACATAAGCTCACTTCAGGATAAAGCCGCGTTTATTCACGATGGATTTCATCACATGTTGGATACATCTATCGCCCAGGATGCCGTCACCATTATTTTACAAGCCAAAAGTGGTTCGCTGTTTGCCCATACCATGTTCAAACGCAAATGGACCTATGCCGCTGTTGTCGCGATTATTAGCGACCTAGGAGTTTCCTTGTTAGATGCAATGGAAGACAAGATTACAGGCTTTTCCGTACGTCCAGATAATTTATGGTTAACCGATCAGAATAAACTTTCCGTCATCAACTATTGGGAGGTAGATGAACATCAAGAGCAAGGAGCCGTTGGCCTTTGCCGCTTAATGATTCAGTTGCTTACGGGGAGCGAAACGATTTCCGACACATTCGAGGTTATGCATACGAGTCTGGAGCGTGCTTCTATTCCAAGTGCGACGACAGAGCAAAAATTAGCTTTGATTCGCCTCATCAAATTTATATGTCATGGGCAATCTTCGCTATCCTCACTCGTATTCGGACTGCGGAGTTTACCTCCTTCTGTCCCTAACAACTCTAACAACAAAAGTATAAAACAAGATGAGCTGATCTCTGAGGAGACAACAGAAGTACTGCCAACTGCTCAATATGAGAGCCATACCCGATCTACTCGTTCAGCTAAATTGATTGCGCTAGGTTCCGTTTCAGCTCTCGTGATAGGGATTATCTCTGTATGGTATCTGTGGCCAGAGCCAAAGGTTGTTCAAACCGTCGTCATCATCTCTCCTACGCCAACAAGTACACCAATAGCAACCGTAAGCCCAAGTGCCACGCCAAATGCTAAGCTAACGAGTATGAATGAAGCTTCCGAGGAAACTGAAGTACCTAATCTGGTAGGCAAGACACAAGCGGATGCGGAACAGCTCGCGCTAGCTGCAGGACTTCACTACAACTTTGTCATTGAAACAAGCACCCAGGCCAAAGGTATCGTAACGAGACAGGAACCAAAAGCAGGAACCAAGGGCTTGGCTGGGGATAATGTGACGTTTTGGGTGAGCAAGGGGGCACAGTGAGGAGATAAGTGAGAGAAAGAGTCGCTGAGAACGGGAACAGGTGTAAATTCCGATCTCAAGGCTCTTAGCTTTAACTTGAAAACATACAGCTAAATTCAAGTAAATCGGTTGTATTCTACATGTAGATGGAAAAACTCCAGATAATTATCGGGTTTCTGCAAATTTCGCAAGAAATGACCGAAAATAGCTGGAGTTTTTCCAGTTATCTTCCTTTTAGGTTAGAAATGCAAGGAAATAGATGGGGATTTTCCATCTATTTCGCATTAGATTGCTGATTGAGGTAAAAAAAGCAGTTCAAGTCTCGAACGACTCGAACTGCTCTTTTCATTTTAAGCGTGGAAATCTTGACCTGAACGAACTTCTTTCACGTAGCCAGCGCGGATAACGAAGTCACCGAAGTGTTCTTCATGCTGACGCTCTTTGGCATAATGAGGAATGATCGTTTGCAAGGAATCCAGAATCTCAGATTCACCGATGTTCTCTTTGTACAATTTATTCAAGCGGTTTCCTGCAAATCCGCCACCAAGGTACATGTTGTACTTGCCTGCAGCCTTACCGATGAACGCAAGTTCAGCAAGCATTGGTCGTGCGCAACCATTCGGGCAACCTGTCATCCGAATCGTAATTTCCTGCTCACGTAAGCCTACACCTTCAAGAATGGACTCGACTTTCGTAATCAAAGACGGTAGGTAACGTTCCGATTCCGCCATTGCAAGTCCGCAAGTTGGGAACGCAACACACGCCATCGAGTTTCTACGCAATGCTGAATAGTGAAGACCATCCGTAATGCCGTGATCTTTGATCAGTTCTTCGATTTTCTTCTTTTTCTGAGCGCTGACGTTGCCGATGATCAAGTTCTGATTCGACGTTAGGCGGAAATCACCCGTGTGAATCTTTGCAATTTCACGAAGACCTGTCATCAGACGGTAGTCTCCATCATCCATCACGCGGCCATTCTGAATGAACATTGTGAAATGCCATTTGCCATTGCTGCCCTTCACCCAACCATAACGATCTCCGTTGGATTCGAAATGGAAGGCGCGAGCTGGCTCAAGGTTCCAACCTAGACGCGTTTGTAGTTCATTCACGAACCACTCAATACCGCGATCATCGATTGTGTATTTGAAACGAGCATGCTTACGAACGGAACGATCCCCGTAATCGCGTTGGATCATGACTGTTTTCTCAGCTAGATCAACAGCCTGCTCCGGCTTAATGAAGCCGATCACTTGACCAACTTGCGGATACGTTTTGACATCTCCGTGAGACATCCCCATACCGCCACCGACGGATACGTTAAAGCCCACCAAACGGCCATCTTCAATAACCGCGATGTAACCAAGATCTTGTGAATATACATCTACATCGTTGGATGGTGGGACTGCGATACCGATTTTGAACTTACGTGGCAAATACACAGGTCCGTAAATCGGCTCTTGCTCTTCTGCGTCGCGGCTATCGACGATTTTCTCGCCGTCTAACCAAATCTCATGATACGCTCTCGTACGTGGATCCAAGTGGTTTGAGATGCGATTCGCCCACTCATATACCTCGCCGTGAATTTCGGATTGGTAGGGGTTCGGGTTACACATCACGTTACGATTCACGTCGCCACATGCAGCAAGCGTGCTTAGCATAGATGCGTTAACTTCTTGAATCGTTTTCTTCATGTTCCATTTGATCACGCCATGCAATTGAAAGGATTGACGTGTTGTAAGACGAATGGTGCCATTCGCATATTTCTGAGCAACACGATCCATCATCAACCATTGGTCAGAGGTTACGATACCGCCTGCAGCACGTACGCGCAGCATGAACTGATAGGCAGGCTCAAGCTTCTGCTTCGCACGTTCATTACGCAAGTCACGATCGTCTTGCATGTAGCTGCCGTGGAATTTCATCAAACGGTTGTCATCCTCAGGGATGGAACCGGTGATGCGATTTTCAAGCGTTTCTTCTAGACTTCCGCGTAAATAATTACTGCGGATTTTAATTTGTTCAACATCACTATGCGGAGCACTATTCTTCGATAGTAAATTATTTTCTGACATCTTGAGCTTTCTCCTCTCGCGATCGCGGGGATCCCGTTTTAATAAACATCCCGTTGATAACGTTTTTGCTGTTGCATATTAGCCAAATATTGCACGGCTTCTTCGTTATTTAATCCGCCTTCTTGCTCAAGAATCGTGAGCAGCGCAGCATTCACATCGTGTGCCATCTTCTTCTCGTCTCCGCAAATATAGACAACAGCGCCTTCTTGCAGCCATTGATACAGCTCGCGACTTTTCTCCAACATACGGTTCTGCACGTATACTTTTTGATCCGTATCACGAGAGAACGCTACGTCTAGTTTCGTTAGAACGCCGTCTTTCAACCAACGCTGCCATTCAACTTGGTACAAGAAATCTGTAGCGAAGTGTTGATCTCCATAGAATAACCACGTTTTACCATCTGCACCCGTCTCTTCTCTCTCTGCAAGGAACGAACGGAATGGCGCTACACCAGTACCAGGTCCAATCATAATAATTGGCGTTTCTGGGTTCTCAGGAAGCTTGAAATTCGGGTTGCTCTGAATATAAACCGGCAACGCTGCACCTGACTGTGCACGCTCTGCCAAGTGAACGGAACAAACACCATAACGATTACGGCCATTCGCTTCATAGCGAACCGCACGTACAGTGATGTGCACTTCATCTGGTGAAGCTTTGGATGAGCTAGCAATGGAATACAAACGAGCAGGCAGTTTACGAAGCACGGCTACGAATTGACTAGCAGACACACCTTGTAGGGAGAAGTCTTGCACTAAATCTAATAAATCGCGGCCAGCGATGTACGATTTCAACTCAGCTTCATTGCCAGCAGCAACAAGTGCTTGAAGCTTCTCGTTAGAAGAAAGCTTTGCAACTTGCTCTAACAAAGGCTTCGTCAATGTAGTGATTTCATAGTAACGAGTAAGCGCTTCTTGCAACGGACGCTCTTCCCCATTTTTGTTGACAGCAACAGGCGTACTTGCATTCCAATCCATAGCTTGAATCAATTCAGTAACTAGACGCGGATGATTCTCTGGGAATACACCCAAGCTGTCTCCTGGCTCATATTGCAGATTGGAACCCTCTAAGGAGATTTCCACATGGCGAGTTTCACGATCGGAGCCGCGGCCATTTAAGTTCAAGTTCTCAAGCACTTCCGCTTGGAACGGGTTCGTTCTGGAGTATTCCGACTCTCCGGAAGCTGCATGCCCAGTCGATACTGCTGCACCACCAACGGAAGCTGTAGCTGATGCCGCATTTAAAGCACCCAGCACACCAGAAACCCAAGCTGCAGCCGGCTCATCAAAGTCAACATCACAATCAACACGCTCAGTTAATGATTTGGCACCAAGCTCCTGCAAACGTTTATCAAAATCTTTACCTGTTTGACAGAAGAATTCATACGACGTATCACCCAAGGAAAGAACAGAATAACGAAGTTCTTCTAATTGAGGTGCTCTTTTGCTATGAAGGAATTCGTAGAATGAAATCGCATTATCCGGTGGATCGCCTTCGCCATGCGTACTAACGATCATAAGAAGGTTTTGAACCTTTTTCAAATTGTTCGGTTTGAAATCACTCATGGAAGAAAGCGTGACTTGGAACGATTGCTCTTCTAGCTTCTTCGCTAGCTTTTTAGCTAATCCATGAGAATTACCTGTTTGGGATCCGAATAGTACTGTTACTTCTTTGGAAATAACAGGTTGACTAGCTACAGCCGTTGGCACGGTAGTAACTGGTGCAGCCACGGAATTTGTCGAACCCTGTTGAGCTGTTAGATAGCCACTCAGCCAAATACGTTGAGTATCCGTTAACGTTGGTAGGACGCGGTTGAGCAATTCAACTTGCTCTTGGTTAAAAGGACTGTTTAAGACTTGAAGTTCCAACAAAATCCACCTCATCAGCATGTATTGATAAGCTTTGCTATAATTCGCACTATTTTTACTCTCCATTGAAAACTATCATAGTGCGCATCATAGGTCAATTAGATTCATCTTATGAGACTTATAAGGGGAATTGATATATGGTTAAATGAGCACTTTTCATGCAAAAAATGACCCCAAAAAGGGGTCATTTCATCTTTTTTTACATATTTAGCCTTTCACAGCTGACCCTACGGTCATCGCCTTCTCAACTTGCTCACTGAAGAGGACATAAACGAGTACCGTTGGCAAGCTGGCAATCGTCATTGCTGCCCCCATCGCGCCCCAGTTTGTCGTAAACTGACCTTGGAAGAAGAGTAATCCAAGCGGTAAGGTTTTCAGCGATTCTTTGGTAATTAAAATGAGGGCCATCGTGAATTCATTCCACGAGGATAAGAAAACGAAAATGACCATCGTTGCCATTGCCGGCTTGATAATAGGTAAAATAATGGTGTAAAACGTCCGATAGATGCTAGCCCCATCCATGCAAGCGGATTCTTCAAGCTCAACCGGGATTGAACGAAAGAAACCATAGAACACCATACTGGAGAACGAAATATTAAATGCAATATAAGGAACGATAAGTGCACCATACGTGTTAGCTAAGTGGAAATCACGAACAAGAATAGCCAATGGGATCATGATGACTTGTACAGGAATGAACATCCCGATGACTACATAGATTCTTGCGACTTCCTTGAAACGCCATTGCATGCGAGCTACCGCATAGGAAAACGTTACAGAGAGGACAATCGTCCCTACAACGGTGCAGGCTGCCACGAGCAAGCTGTTGCTAAAGTACTGCGGTACATTAAATTTGGACCAAGCATCCACATAATTTTCGAAGCGAAAATGCGTTGGAATTCCGAAAGGATTCGTAACGAAAATTTCATTATTATTTTTCAGTGAATAAAAGATCATCCACAATAACGGATACACCGACAATCCCGCATACACCCATAATAGGATGCCAAGGAGCGGATTTTTTTTGCGTAATTTGAGTAAGCCGTTCATCTTAAACATCCTCCTTTAAAAGGTAATACGTTCACGTGCGATAAGTTTGTTAATCGCTAACGTTACAATCAAACATTCAATGACAAGGAATGCTGCTGCCGCACTGCCATAACCGAATTCGCCAACACGGAAAGCAGAACGGTACATCAGGTACGTCAACGTGTAGGTGGAGTTACCTGGCCCGCCGCCTGTCATGATAAACATGTTAGCAAAAGCGTTCAACCCACCTGTAATTGCGAGGACTAAGCAAAATTTGTACGTCTCAGCCAGCATCGGAATCGTAATCTTCATATGTGCTTTGAATTTGGAAGCGCCGTCGATACGGGCAGCCTCTAAGTACTGTTCAGGTACAGACTTCACAGCCGCAAGAAGCAGCGCGAACTGGTAGCCCATGTACTGCCAAGCATTTACGAAGGCAATCGCGAAGATCGCTGTTTTGCTGTTCGTCAGCCAGTCTTGACGATAGGAGATGCCCAGCGCTTCAAACACTTTGTTGATCAACCCATACTCACTGTTATACATCGCCAACCAGAGTTGACAGACGACGGTAATTGAAAGTACAACCGGAATGAAGTAGGAAATGCGTAGAAGCTTACTCCCTTTGAAACCCTCTGCTACGGCAAAAGCGAGTACAGACCCGATCCCAATTTGCACAACGGCTAAGATGCCTGCAAACACAAGACCGTTATAGAGGGACGTATAGAAAATACTATCTTGAAACAATCGCGTGTAGTTATCTAGAAAGATAAACGTGCCTTCACTCAATCCATCCCATTCGAAGGTACTGCGGTAAAAGGTTTGTAAAATCGGATAAAACACGATCACTGTATACAAAAGGAGAGCCGGCAGCGTGAACAGCATAATCGCTACTTTATTTCCCATGAATTTGCGCATGTCATCACTTCCCTTGTAGAGTAGAAGACTCACTCTGGGTTTGAGCATTCCAGGGTGAGTCTCCTTGTCATAGAATCACATTTATTTGGCTGTTACTGCTGCTTTATTCAAATCTTTGACGAATTGATCAGACGTATAATTACCTGTCATTAGGTTTTGAGTTGCATCTTCAAGTGCTGCTTTGAACTTCGGATTGGACAAGCCCCATGAGAAAGCGGTTGTGCTTGTGATTTTCGGTATATCCTTGGAAAGTTGATCCATCATTGGAGGGAACTGCTTCACAATCGGCTTATCCACTTTGGTAGCTACGATCGGGTTGCTGCGGTTCGTGAACTTGTACTCAGCATATTTCAAGGAAATGAATGAGGCAACTTTCGCTGCTAGCTCTTTATCCTTTGTGTTTGCGGATACCGCATATCCACCTGGACCACCGCTGCCACTGAATGCTGTTTTACCTTTTTCATAGGCTGCTGCATCCGCTGCTGGCAAGTACATGTAGCCGGCTTTGTCACCAAGCGCTTTGGTTGCGGCCTCAATTTCCCATTGACCGTTGATGAACATGGCTGCTTTACCTTCATGGTAAAGTGCCGCGGCTTGGTCATAGTTCAAGTTGGTTGCGCCTTTTGGCAACATGCCTGCTTTCACAAGCTCGATAATTTTATCAGCAGCTGTTTTGTACGCCGCGTCTTCTGCTTTCGCCGTACCTTTATCCAACTTGTTAATACCGCCTGGATCAGCTCGTGTTACGAACATGTCATACAGCGCTACGCAAGGCCATTTCTCTTTGGCAAAAATGGAAAGCGGTGTCACACCTTTTGCATTGAACGTTTTAACAGCTGTCATCATTTCATCATACGTTGTTGGTACTTTCACGCCGTTTTGTTGGAACAAATCTTTGTTGTAGTACAACAGGGCTACTTCGTTCCCTGCATACGGGAATGCATATGTGTGTCCATCATCCGTCACCAGCGTGTTCATTGCGCTCGGCTGCATTTTGTCCTTGAAGCCAAACTTCGTTACATACTCATCCAACATCAGGATGTTATTGGATTTTTTGAACGTGTCGATAATGTCTAGACCTGCTTGGAAAATGTCTGGAAGATTCCCCGTCGCTGCATACGTCTTTAACTTCTGTCCATCATCTTGTGCTTGGATATCCAGCTCAAGCTCTACGTTAGGCATTTCCTTTTTCAATTCAGCTACCGCATAGTCATAAGGTGTTTTCGTATCTTCATCTGCATATTGGGCATAAATTCTAAGTTTGACTGGCTTTGCATCCGCCTTAGCCGGAGCTGTCGTAGCTGCAGCTGTTGCCGCCGGGGCCGCGCTGGTTGTTTCTTTCGGTGTTTCTGTGGAACCGCAAGCTGCTAGGCTAGTCGCCGCGAGTAAGCTTACGAGAGTAACTGCCATCTTTTTCATGTGTAGACCTCCCAATAATTCTTGTGCGTTTCTCCTCTTTACATCCTCAGTATAGAGGCAAAAACCCACAGTGATAATGGAATAACTGAGGGCTTCTTGTAAAATCCGCACATTTGTGTGCAGTCGTTATATGCGATTATTCTCATACTCACTTGGCGAATAGCCGAAGAATTTCTTGAAGCTTTTGCTAAAATAACTAGGGTCATTGACCCCAATCTGCTCCGCAATATCCGCCAATCGAATGTTTCCCCTGCCAAGTAATTCCTTCGCTTTATGCATACGAACATGTGTCACATAATCCGTTACAGTCATGCCGATTTCCTTCTTAAATATCGCCCGCAAATAGCTTGGGTTAATGAACACCTGCTGGGCAATCTGATCCAATTGGAGCTCCGAATCCATATATTGCCCCTCGATGTACTCTTTGGCTGATTGGGCAATTTTCGAGGATCTCGTCTTCTTGTGCTTGTTGGTATATTGAATCGCCTTAGCGAATAGCTCCTTGATCCATATCGATGTGCTCTCGATTGAACCCAACCGCTTGATTTCACTATAAGGGTAAAAGACTTCGCCAAAGCAATCCTCGATGGGATGCCCCATCTCCGTGACATAGGATAAACAAACTGAGATAAGTCCCATGGATATCACATAGGTATACTCCAAAGACAAGCGCTGCTCCCGAATGGATTGGAAAACTTCTTCCAGCTTATCTTCTACTTTCTCCGTATTATGCATGCGCAAGAGTACGAGAAGCTCCTCGTTGACTTCCGTCGGGTAGAGCGCCTGCTTACCAGAATCAAGCACACTGGAACCGTACGCAATGACGCGATCATTTCCTAAGACGAATTTGTTTTGTAAAGCCTCTAACGCTTCTAGGTAAGAAGTTCGAATTCCGCCGTAGCCAGACTGACTCCGACCAACACCGATGGTGATCGTGAATTTCAGGTACTTTTTGATCAGAAAAATGAGCTTCTCATATCCCTCTAACGCAGGCACCTCGAGTTCCTTCCCCCCTTGATGCTCGACTAGACAAATAATCCGCCCTTCTGCCCCGTTGAAAATAAGGTGATGCCCCGTCTCCTCTAACGCTTCATTGAGAATGTTCGTAACCGCATATTTCCACAGTAAGCGATCGCTCACTTGATTCCACTTGACATCCATATGGTCAATCTCAATGCACGCAACCACAAACAAGGAGGAGGCGAAAGACTCCCCGAGTTGTTGGAGCTTCTGAGTTGTTTCCTCTGGAGAATGATGATAGTCACTGCTAAGCAAATGGTTCAAGTAGCTTTCTTTCATCAATTGTTGATTTTCCTTGAGGGTGGATCGTTCTTCCCGTGCTTTCTCATGCTCCTTCTGCAGCTTAAGTAGCGTCAAGATGAGTTCATCCTTGGAGAACGGCTTGAGGATATAATCCTCCACGCCGAGTTTCAGCGCCTTGCGTGCATAATCAAATTCATTATGTCCTGTGATGAGAACCACGCTCGTTGCTGGATAGTGCTCCTTCAATTGCTCAGTAAGGGTCAAACCATCCATGAAAGGCATGGTTATATCTACAAGTGCTATATCAGGCTGATGCAATTGAACTTGTTCGAGGGCTTCGATCCCGTTCTTCGCTTCGGCACAAAGTTCAAAGCCATAGGCCTCCCAGTCTAATGCTGAACGCAAATATTCTCGGAAAATCGATTCATCATCGACGATCACTATTTTCTGCATGCTCATCTACTCCTCGTCACTTTGAAAAGGCAACCATAGTGTAACTTCCGTGCCTTGTCCTTGTTCACTTGTAATTTGTAAGCCATATTCATCTCCATAGTACAATTGGATACGGTCATTCACATTCTTGAAGCCATATCCCACAGCCTCTTGCGGAGATTCGGTCTTTTTCACGATTGCCTCGAGCCGATCTGAATCCATACCCACACCATCATCGGCGACAATGATTTTTATTTTGGCATCAACAATTTCGCCTGTTACCTTGAGAAGTCCAAGACTTCCTTTCGTTTTGAGCCCGTGATAAATCGCGTTTTCGATAAGCGGCTGTATGGTGAGTTTCGGAATTTGACCGCTTAGCACATCGTTATGAATATCAAATTCATAGGTAAATACATCGGAATAGCGGATCCGTTGAATAGCTAAATAGTCTTTCACGTTGCGAATTTCTTCTTCAATCGTGATGGTTTCGCGGCCTTTACTAAGCGCAGCGCGATAGAAATCAGCCAGTGCTTTCGTCGTCCGCTGCACATCGCGGGTTCGTCCCATTTCTGACAAGGTATAGATGACATCCAACGTATTATAGAGGAAATGCGGCTTAATCTGCGCTTGAATCAGGGCAAGTTCGTATTCCCGCTTCTTCTTTTGCTCCCAATTTATGTTGGTCAGAAGCTCTTGAATCCGCCGAATCATCGCATTAAAACCAGAAGACAGCATCCCGATTTCATCTTCTGAATTTACTTGGAACTCAATGTCTAAGCTGCCTTCCTTAACCCTCTTCATGTATTTCGTGAGCCCCATTATGGGCTTGGCAATCAATTGGGAGAGCATTCCTGCGCCAAGAAGGGCAAAAAAGAGGCAAACAATACCCAGCAGCACGATAAGCAACGTAATTTTGTGTGTATCTGCCGTTAAGGATGCAAGAGGCGCCATCGAAATTAATTTCCAACCAAAGCTAGGTACATCGGAGCTGACAACGAGTGTTTTCTCATATTCGAAAGAAGTCGGTTCGGACACATGCTTACTTGATGTGATCCAACGCTTCATCTCGGGATTCGCCACTTCTTGGAGGACTTCCTCTGGATGCTGCGAAGAGGTAACAACACCTTCATTATCCACAATAAAGTAGCTGCCATCTTGGATCGAACCGATTTTCTGATAAATTGCGGATAAGGAGCTTTCCTTGATATTGAGCACAAGCTGGCCAAGCTTCTGTCCTGTATAGATGTTTACAACCCGCTTGCCTAACGTCATCACCGTTTCTTGGGAGCCATTCGTTAAATAATCCCTGCGCTGCATGGGGAACCAAATGTTATTCCCGCTCGATGCATCAATTTGTTTGAGCATGGGACTTGTGGGTATCCACTCCCGATTCCGCTCCATGAGTACATTCGAGCCATAGACTCGATTATTCGTATCAATGAATGCCGCTGACTGCACATCAGGGAAAACAAGCAAGGCAAAGCTCAGCTGATTCGTGATTTGCGTGTACATTTGCAGGCTAGTTTCTGGTGCAGCTAAGGATTGGGGATCTTCTACGATCACCTTATTAAGATTGATGGTTAACATATTTGCGCAACTTTCCACGTTCGTTAATATGCCTGTGATGCGGGTAATGATGAGGGAAGAGTTGTCCGACACGTTTTTGATTGTTTTTTTGACGATTGCATTCGTGTAGACTTGGTTCGAAACGAAACCCAGCACAAACAAGGGCACGAAGATGAGCGGGAAATAAATAAGTATGATTTTATATCGAATGCGTTGGTTGCGGAACCAATGTGTTGTTGGAATCAACTTCTGAAGTATATGCATGAATGCCCTCCCTTTAGCGAAAACAAAAAATCCCCTACCATGCAACGTCAGGAGTTTCCTGTCCGTTACATTGTAAAGGATTCATACCTTTTTTTAAACTCACCACTTGGGATGAACATTAGCTTGTGCTTTCTAAACTATTTTCTCGGAATAAACTAATCTGTCTAGCTTGAATTTCTAAAAGTAAAAACATGAGAAATTCCTTACTCAGCTTCATCCGGCTTGCATTTATATAGGCATCAACAAGCGTGTCATTGGAGATGGCTTTCAAATTATCGCGATCATTCATTGTGCAACAACCATTTCGGGTTTTCTTCTAGCATCGACATCATTTTCTTCATCGATTGTTGGATTTGTTCATCGGAGGGCAAGCATATATTGCCATAAGATTGTTGTACAACATCCGTTAACACCGAATCAAAAATGCCATTAAATTGCTCTGATTTCACATGAACCCCTCCTAATTTTCATTTATTTGGAAATTCCTATTTCTATCTTAGCTTGAAGTGCGTGAAAAAACAGCGCATTTTTTTTTGCATCTCTTACCTCTTTTTTTTCTATATTATGTAATTTTGTTTGCATTCAGGGAGGCACGATAAATGGGTTTGTGGCGCTGGTTCGCGCATGATAGTGCGTAAGAACTATGTTGAGATAGTGAGTGAGTCTCAGCTGTGATGTAGGGTTACTGTGCCGCGTATTCACCCCAAATCAAAAACGCCGCCACCTCCGTCTGAACGGAGATAGCGGCGTAGTCCTAACTTGCATTTACTCGCGATGATGCTGATGATGTTCAACAATGCTTGATGCTTCCATTAATTCTCGCATGACGTCAGAGCGCAACTGTTGATTCGTGAATTCACCTTTTACAAATAGATGTCCCTTGTCACTGGAAGTATAACGTGGTGGAAGCTTGTTCAGCGCGATTGCCAATATATCATCTTGGCACGTTAAACAATCACACTTCAATTCATAGTTCTTCCGGAATTCTTCGAACAACTGCTTAACCACGGTTTCCATTGCGTTGATGACAGCCATCTGTAACTCTCCCTCTAAGAACCTTTGTTACGTCTATTATACTCGATAAACTTAGAATGACAAAGATAGGGAGTTTGTACGCTGTACTTGAAATCGATAGACTCCTGAGCCAAGCTCAATTCTTACATTGCCTTCATCTTCCCTAGCCCCTTGAATACCCGAGATGGACTCTAACTTTTGACCATCGCATGTCACTTCCGAGAGAGTCGATCCAGCTAAGATGACCTCTCCGCTAGTGTTTGGCGGGAGCTGGAACGTATAACGAATGTCCCCCGATTCTTCAACGGACCATTCACTGCGAACCTCCCCATAATTCGTGATGAGGGATGCTTTGGCATACGTAAGACCCGAATCCGTCCGAGGTCGGAAGCTCATCCGTTTGTACCCTGGCTGCCGGTCGTCGGAATCCAAACCAGCTACTTTCCGATACAACCAATCGCCAATTGCACCATATGCGTAGTGATTATAGGAATTCATATCATCACTCCAGAACGTACCATCCGGTTTAATACCATCCCAGTGTTCCCAAATCGTGGTAGCCCCTTTATGAATCGTGTACAACCAGGAAGGATAATCCTCTTGCATAACAAGCTTGACTGCCACATCATGATAGCCATTCTCTGTAAGTACATGACATAGATATGGTGTGCCGACGAAGCCTGTCGTGAGATGGTAATTTTGCTCTTTGACATACTGAGCAAGGGTCGCCGCTAAGCGTTCCCGTGTGCTTCCCTGAACAAGTCCGAACATCAACGGAAGCACATGCGCAGTTTGTGTATGTCCTGCTAATCTTCCACTTGGTGTCACAAACTCCGCTGTAAATGCTTCAACAATATTCTCATAGAGCGCTGTGTATTCAACGACATCCGCTTCGCGTCCTAGAACTTCTGCTGTTTTGACAAAAAGCGAAGTCGAATACGCATAGAAGCAAGTTGCGATTAGATCTTTGGGCGTTGCCCCGACATAACTGCCCTCTTTGGCGTCCAGTCCGAGCCAATCACCGAAGTGGAAGCCGGTTTGCCACAAGTATTCGTTCTCGCCTTGCTGACGGATATAGTTAATCCAACCTTTCATACTGTCATACTGTTCTTCTAGGACGCGTTGATCCCCATAAACCTGATAAAGTGTCCACGGGCAAATCACCGCCGCATCTCCCCAAGCTGCAGAAGAATGATCTTTCTCAAAAAGCACATGCGGGATGACGAAGGGAACGCCTCCATCCTCACGTTGATCCGCTTTCAAATCTCGTAACCATTTGCTGAAAAAGAGTGCTACATCATAATTAAAGGCTGCTGTTCGAATGAACACCTGAGCATCCCCCGTCCAGCCTAACCTTTCATCGCGCTGCGGACAATCGGTAGGCACATCGAGGAAATTACCTCGCTGCCCCCAAACAATATTTCGCTGCAGCTGATTCAAAAGTGCATGCGAGCATTCAAACGTTCCCTTCGCTACCATATCGGTGTGGATAACCTGCCCTGTAAAACATGCAGCATCGAATACAACATCCTGTGGCCATCCCACAACTTTGACATAACGGAAGCCTTGGAAGGAGAAATGCGGTGCATAAGATTCTTCTCCTTTTCCACTACACACGTAGGTAACCGACTGCTTCGCTGACCTCAGATTGCCAATATAGAAATTCCCTTGTGCATCAAGCACTTCTGCATGCAGCAGCTCAATGCGTGTACCCACGGGCAGATTTAATTGCATCTGTACTTTTCCTACCATATTTTGACCAAAATCAAGCACAGTTTCCCCTGACGGGGTTTCAATCACAGCGACAGGCTGCAACAGTTCCGTCACACGGGAGGGTTCATTCTCTTGCATCACCAATGTTTCCTTGCCATAATCGAGTTCAACACTCGGAACCCAATCTTGGTCATCATAACTTGGCAGACTCCAACCCGAAAGCTCTAACCCCGCATCGTAGATTTCGCCATGATATAGCTCTGACATGCGGACTGGCCCAAGCGATGCTCGCCAGGAGGAATCGCTGACGATAATCTCTTCGGTACCGTCCTCATAAACGATATGCATTTGCATGAGCAGTGCCCGTACGCTTCCAAAAACATTCCGCTGATGCTTCCACGCGAGGTTGCCTTTGAACCACCCATTCGCTAACGCAGCGCCAATCGTGTGTTGCTTCCCTGAGATCAGACTGCTCGTAACATCGTAGCTCTGAACCTGCAGACGGTGCTTGTAGCTGGTCCAGCCTGGCGTCAACTCCCAATCGCCAACTCTCGTACCATCAAGCTCCAGTTCATATACACCGTGGCTTGTCGCATAAATCGTCGCCTTGCGAATCTGCCCGTTTACTTGGAAGGTTTTCCGAAGATAATAGGCTTCTTCCGCATCCGGGTCTATATGTGAAGGATCTGGCGTAATCCATGCCGCTTGCCAATCAGATACTTGAAGCTGTCCCATTTCCCAGTAAGCGATTTCACTCCATGGCGAAGCCAAACCGGATTGGTTCCATACCTTCACTCGACAGTAATACCGAGTCCGCGGCTGCAGCTCAAGGCCAGCATAGGCAACAAGCACAGATTGATCTGAAGCGATACGGGCCGTATCCCAAACCAAGCTCGCTGGTTCAAAATCACTAGGATACATGCTTACCTGAATCTGATATGCTGATTGCACGGTAGCGTTAGTATCAGCTTCAAGCTGCCAAGTAAAGCGTGGTTGAGCCGTATCCAATCCGATTGGATTAACTTGGTATTCACAAAGCAAAGCTGAAATTCGAATGAAACTCATAGGTTTCTCCTCCTAGATACACGAGCTGTCGTGTGAGATGCGCTTCCTTATTTATTGCATCTTTATGACTTATTGTAGAATATCCATCCTCTTGTTTGTAAGGTGTATTCAGACATTTATATAGGTGAAATACGACAATATCTCTTTTGTATTGCGATACCCTTAATTTCCATGTATAACTCGAATAGTATAAAGTTATATGAACTTATAGATAGGAAGGCGCTTATTATGCTACAAAAAACACACAGTGTCGCTGGAATGATTGCAGCCGAAATCGTACTTATTCAAGGCGACATCAGTTTCTTCACATGGGATGCTGCAGGTTCTTTATTACTCGGTTGTTTGGCAGGTACCTTAGCCGATGTAGATAAACCAGGTTCCACCATGGCCAAGGTTCTCTTTCCTTTGTCTGCCTTGCTTCATGTTTTAAAAATCAAACATCGAACATTGACGCATTCTTTGCTTTTTATGGCGCTGCTCGCGATGATATGCTTACCTCTGCCGCCTTTATATTTCTGGGTATTCATCCTTGCGTACGCTTCCCATTCCTTAATCGACCTACTGAATGATCGTGGTGTCCAACTCTTCTGGCCGATCACGCTCAAAATCCGACTGCTCCCCAAATGGATTGCAATCGACACCGGCTCCGCGAGTGAAACTGTATTCCGTTGGGTTTTACTCGTTGTCTGTCTTGTACTTCCATTTTGGAACTATGTGTTGCCATATCTGCCTTATTCATTTACAAAATAAGACCAAAAAAAATCGCTGATTCGGCTGACCAAATCGCGATTTTTCTCATTTCTGCTATTGCATGGGAATCGATAGCTGAAAACAAATAAAGCCTTCCTCCAATGTAACTTCAATCGTTCCTCGATAGTACTCAACACGTTCCTTAACTACTGGCAAACCGAGCCCTTGATGTCCACCTTCTAATTTGGTGCTATAGCCGATCGCGAACAAATCCGTGTCGTCTTCCAGATGAAAAGATGGATTCACCCGATTCTTGACTGAAATCTTCACAGCGTTCGATTCTTTCCAACCTTTTACAGAAACCTCTCGCTCTTCTGCTGGGAATTTATTCGCTTCATCAAAGGCATTATCAATGAGATTCCCGATAATTTTCACGAGATCAACCGATTTCACACCAAGGGATAATCCATCCAGACCTATGAATTCATAACTGAAAGATACTTTGGTGCGCATTGCAAGTGTTATTTTCGATTGGATTAATGCAGCGATAGCTGGCTGTCCAATTCGAATAATATCATTGACTTCATTAATTTCCTCAATTAATTCCTCCATATAGCGCATTTGATCCTCTTTTTCCCCATTGGTCAATAAGGCATAGAGGGTTTGAACATGATTCAGGAAATCATGTCGCTGACTACGAATCGTTGCAAACATAAGGTCTACATTTTGAATATACATTTCTTGTGTCGACTGAACGGCTGTTTCACGCGACTTCGTATTGAATCGGAATACAAGAAATACAAGAAGACAACTGAATACGGTAAATAGAACAATGATCAGAGCTACACGAATAAGTTGGTCATTTAACGTCTTCTGTATGGACTGGTAGTCCGAAACAATGGTTATCACATAAGGGATTTCTCGCTGAACATCCGTTACTCTCTCTTTAATTGGCACATACACAAATGTCTTTAGAATCGGTTTTCCCTTATAGCTTTCAACCACACTCACTGGCTTTTCGTCCTGTATAGCACGTTTGAAATTCGTGAAATCATTCACTTGAATGATGTTATGTGTACCGAAAAGCACAGGACGGTCATACATGGAAACATACATAATGCCATTCGGTCTCGTATATTCCTTCGGCTTCGTACCGAATGTGATCCCGTTTAATCCGGAAATTTCTATAATATCCGGATTGGATGTCAGTGTTTTTTTGACAATCGTATCCGCACCAATAATATCCTTGAACTTCTTAATTTTACCTGCATTTACAAACACACAAATAATATAATTCGCTTCCCCGTCGTAATAATAGCCAAATTTACTAACATCGCTCGTGCCTGAAGCAGGCACTTCATAAATTCCCGCCCAGAAATTAGGAAGTTTTTGCCCTTCAGGTATCGTAACATTGTGATATTTCATCAATTGGTCAAAAGCGGTAAACCAATACCCAAACGTAATTGTGCTTGTGAGCGTAAGTTCATTGGGATCAGAGGATTTACCAACCATGATATCATCGCCGATTCCGCTGCGCTTCATGAGTGAAAATCCATCGACACCTGCTTCAGCAGCAAGGGGAACAAGTTGTTCATTCGTTACCTTGTCGATATCGGGATCCAGCTTCGTTTTGGCAAAGATAGCGGCCGATCGTAATTGTTCCCCAATCATATCTTCCACAAAGAATGCTCCCGCTTCTGACTGTTCAATCGACGTTCGAATTTGATTCGCTGTCGTTGCCATTTGCTCTGACATTTCCTGCGTTAAGATGGATTTTGCATACCAATAATAGGAGCTATTGTTCGTAATTAATAACAAAATAACAATTATAAAAGTGATATAAATAACTCTTCTGTTTATTCTCATGAAGTTGTCACACTTTCTCATTTTGTATGCTGGACATTACAATTCTGCGCAAAAAAATTGCGATAAAATTTCGACAAATAACGCAGAAATCACTGCCACGTTATGTTAGTATAGTAGCTGACGAATTTGTTGTCTATCAATTAAAAGGTATTCTCACCTTTATTTGGTTATAATATAAAATTGCGGGAGGAATTTTCATATGTCAGCTACTGTTTTAATTACAGGTGCATCCTCGGGAATAGGTGAAGCCTTTGCTCGTAAATTAGCTGCCAAAGGACATCCGCTCATTCTAGTAGCCCGATCCAAAGCCAAATTAGATGAACTAAAAGCACTTGGCAAACGTTCATCTTTCGTCCTTGATGGAGGCAATAATGCCTTCATTGCACTACTCGCACGGATCCTCCCGAGACAAACAATCCTTAAAATGTTTGGGGCTTCCATTCGCAAATCCATGCAGCATAAATCTTCCTAATTGGGATCATCACAAATAATTCCTTATGCCGATTGCTTTACTTGTCTCATAGACTTTAGTAGTATAGCTAATATCGAATGAAACGAGGTGCTTTACTTTTGTCCAATGATGAAATCATTTTGACCCCTGAGGGTTTACGCAGTTTAGAGCTTGAACTTGAAGAATTGAAAACAGTGAAGCGTAAGGAATTAGCAGAACGTATCAAATTGGCTATCTCCTACGGTGACCTTAAGGAAAACAGCGAATATCATTCTGCCAAGAACGACCAGTCTTTCATGGAAACACGCGTTCTCACGATTGAACGGATGCTCAAGAAGGCCAAAGTTGTGAAGAACACGGGTACTTCCAAGGTACAAGTTGGCTCAACCGTCATATTGAATGACGTGGAATTCGCCGAAAAAATCGAGTACAAGATTGTTGGTTCTCAAGAAGCTAATGTCAACGAAAATAAAATTTCGTATGAAAGTCCGCTTGGCATCTCGCTCATGAATAAATCGGTAGGCGATGTCATTAGTGTGAATGCACCCATGGGCATTATAAGCTACGAGCTTCTAGAGATTCGCATATAGCTCCTAATAAGAAAAAGCAGTTCGTAACTAGAAGTTCTAGTTATGAACTGCTTCTTTTTATTTTACCGTTTGAAGGAAGGCAAGCGCCTTTTCCATCTTCTTTATGTAGGCGTCATCTAAGCTGGAGCACATCCATTTCACATGTCCGTTCCCCGTACCCTGGAGTTGGCTGCTGTCCTGCAACACTTGCATTAAGTGATTCACAGTCCCTATACTTCCATCTACAATTTGAATGTGGTTCGGTAGGATTTGACTCAAAATCCCACGATAAAATGGATAATGTGTACAGCCAAGTACAACCGTACCAAAAGTACTCAGATCAAATGGAGCTAATTTGGTCTTAAAATAATCAACGATCTGCGGACCATCCATCATGAGATTTTCACAAAATTGGACCAACTCTGGAAGCGGTACGGAATCTACCATTCCCATATCATCGATGCGGGATACGAGTTCTCTATATTTTGCTTCCTGAAGTGTAAGCTTTGTGGCGAATACGAGCACCCTTTTGCCAGAAGAACGATTCATCTCTACGGCTGGCTTAACAGCTGGCTCCATTCCAATAATAGGAATCTGGTGGATTCTCCGTAACTCTGCGATCGCGATACTTGTTGCTGTATTACAGGCGATGACAAGCGCCTTAACTTCTTGTTGAATTATGGTATCAACGGATTGCTTGACGAAGGTTAGAACCTCATCTTTCGACTTCATACCATAGGGAACATGCGCGGTATCGGCAAAATAAACGAAATCTTCCTGAGGCATTCGCTTCATGGCTTCGTTCAGAACTGTGATTCCACCTAGACCTGAATCAAAAAAAGCAATTTTCATCCTATTCACCCTATTTATTAGCGTTCTTTCTTAAAATGACTTAAAGTAGTCCTGCTGTGATAAGACCGTTTCGTACGCCTTCTTCATCCACATGTGTAGTCACATGATCAGCGTATGGCAATAAATCCTTATGCGAATTGCCCATGGCGATGCCGAAGCCGACATAAGAAAGCATCTCCATATCATTCAAACCATCACCAAAAGCTACCGCATCTTCCGGCTTCAAACCGACCAACTCTAGCATCGCCGCTATGCCTTGTGCCTTAGAACCACCTGCAGGCAACACATCCATCGCATGTTCGTGCCAACGAATGAGCTTAAAATCTGAAAGCAACCCCTCGTACAAATGTTCATCTTTGGCTTCACAGTGCAGGAAAATTTGATAAATATCGTTCGATTTCCAGAAATGCGGATCATAACTTGGCAAATCAACTTTTAACGAGGATACAGAGCTATGTACAAATGGGTGATCCTGTGTATCTGTTGCAAATGCATGCTGACCCTCGAATACGAGTGAATGCTGATGAGCAGCAGCTAGCTCAACTAGAGCTTCGATCGCACTCTTAGCGATTACGCGGTGGTAGAGAGGCTCGCCTTTGTAGACGGCATATCCGCCATTCAAGCACACATAGGAATCAATGCCAAGTAACTCCGCAAGTGGCTTGATGAAATAAGGTGCTCGTCCGGTTGCAATAACGGGTTCGATCCCGCTCTTTTTCAGATCGTGAATCGCCTTAACGGTGCTCTCTGGCACCTGCTTGTCCTCATTAATTAACGTACCATCAATATCAAAAAATACAATTTTGTACACAGTAGGGTTCTCCTTTTCATTCGGAAGCAGTTGTTGCCGCCCCATGTCTCTATCTCTCAATTAAACACCAAATGCCCAGAAAAAACAAAGAAAAAAGAGAATCCCTTGGGCTTCTCTCCCACTTTGCCTAAATGATCGTATCAATGATGCCATAGGTTAACGCCTCTTCTGGACTCATGTACCAGTTCCGTTGATGTTCCTTCACACGAGCGAGCTCCTCCGCTTGCAGATTCGTTTTGGACAAAATACATTCATCATAGATGTTCTGCAGCCTCTGCGTTTCATCCACTCGATTCTTCAAATGCTCCAAATGACCATCAATATGTGTGGAAACGGAGTGATACATAAAGGTACTCAGTCGACCTGCGTGCCTTTTGTGCCCGCTAACTGCGATCAGCAAACTCATACTTGCCGCTAGTCCGTACACATAGGTGTGAACGGGTGTTTTACTGTTCTCAATCACATTAATAAGACCAAAGCCATCGTATACACTGCCTCCGTTACTATTTATGATCAGGTCGATCGGCAGGCGTTTATAATCCTTTTCCTTCTTATCTTTGTCGTCATCAAATTGATTAAGTTTCATAATTTGCTCAACAATCAGTTTTACAGAGGTCTTATTGATGCCATCGAATAGATAAAGGGTTCTGTCACTCATAACATGCCTCCTGTCCGTATGGCCTTGTATTACAGTAGTCTATTCTCGGTTTGGAAACTTTGTAACTCTTTGCGTGATGTTTTCAGATTTTTGGGCGAAAAAGAGCCCCTCCTACCCCGCAAAAGGGAAGAAGCGGCTCTCCTAGCTACTTTTAGTAAATACTCACATTATCAAATTTGCTGCTCGCCCGATGCGAATAAAGACCAATTTGCCCCGAGGTGAAACTCGTATCCGTCGTTGTCAGCAGTTTCGTTCCGTTCACCCAGAATTCTAGCGTGCTGCCATTTACCACAGCTTTGAAGTCATACCAGGCCCCCAAGGTGAACGTGAATGGCACGGTGACGAGGTCGGTAGGCGTACCGCCGACGACTTCGAGGATCTTCAGACTATTCGTGGACTTATAGTACATAAATGTATAGTAATTGTTCGCATCCACACGTCGTGCGATAAGACCAAGTCCAGCTAGATTGCCGGCATCGAAGCTGTCAGCTTTGACTTTTGCGGCAACCGTATAATTCTGCCAAGTACTCAGTCCGGAATACGCATTGATACTAACAGCCGCATTGTTCGACTGGTTAAATACCTTCGTACCATCCGTCACAACGCTCCATGTGCCTCCAGTTGTTGCCCAGCTTGAGGCTGATCCTGACTCATAATCATCACCGAAAATAGGCGCCACGCTCACATTATCAAATTTGGCATTTGCCCGATGAGCGTACATTCCGATTTTGCCTGAAGTAAGCGTTGTATCCGTCCCCGTCAACTGCTTCGTCCCATTCACCCATAACTCCAGTGTGGCCCCGTTGACAACAGCTTTGAAGTCATACCAAGTGCCTGTGTTGAGTGTATAAGGCATCGTCACAACATCACTTGCGACACCGGCAGCCAGCTTCGTGATTTTCAGTGTATTCGTCAGCTTGTAGTACATGAATGCGTAATAATTACTACTATCCACATACCGTGCAACAACTCCAATCCCCGCGTAATTCCCTGCATCGAAGGCATCCGCTTTGAGCCTCGCTGAGACGCTGTAATGCTGCCAAGTACTGTCACCAATAAAAGCAGTAGCTCCACCAACCGTGGTATTCGACTGGGTGTATACCTTCGTACCATCTGTGATGACACCCCACGTTCCACCTGTTGTCGACCACCCTGCTGCTGAGCCAGATTCGAAATCGTCACTCAGAAGTGTGACTGAACTGGTGCTTGTCGTACCCGGATTACCATCTGTTTGAAAACTAATCGTAACCGTATCCGATGTACCACCTGCTTCACTGAACGTTAAAGTCTTGGAGTAACTTGAATTAGGCGCCAAACCTACCGTATTAATCGTAAAATAGATCTCCCGCTCCCCTCGCAAATTTCCTGAGGATTGTGTAAGCCCAAGCCAATCGCCTTGACCACTAACCGTCCAATTTGTGCTTAAACCGCCGCCTTTATTGATGATCTTCAATTTGTGCTTTTGAAAACTGTTCGTCACATTCTTAACACCAACATTGATGCTAGCTGGTACATCCATCTTCGCAGCTGGGATGCTCCCCAATGCGCCAAGCCGATTCGTTTCTTGGAACTTCGTGATCGTGCCCTTCTTCGCCGTTAATTTCAATTGCAGCCATTGCGCTGAAACACCTGTAGGCGGCGTAAACGAAATCGCTTGCTCCACTTTGTTGCCATACGGTACCGAGACATTAAATGTACCCGTTTGGAAACTCGTATAGGTGCCATTCCCAGGATTCAAATATCCCGCTTCCCAATTCACATCCACGCTAGTTCCGTCCTGCTGCTCATCGTTATACACAATAATTGTTCGAGTTGTAGCCGTACCTCCCGAAAATATAAGAGGTGAAGCCCCGATCAAATTATTCTTATCCCCATCCTTATCAAAAGCAGCAACAGGTGAGTACGTATTATGGGTGTACTCATACGAATCTGATTTGATAAAGGCTGGTTTCGCTGAATCATACGCGTTAAACACAGGTCGATTAATCGCGACCGGCTTCAATCCTGGTGTCGTCATATCTGACCACGTCGGATACAAGGTATCCTCCGTCACTTCATAAGCATAGATCCAATTGGCATAATAGCGAATGTCTGCAAAGCCCGCATATCTCATCGCTCTTGTCATCCGATCAGCCGCACGGTGCCAAACGGCTTGTGAAACGACATTATCGTTCAAAATATCTTTCGCCAACGTTGCGTTATACGTCCCATTCGCATTGAGTGTCGGCCACCCACCCGAAGGTGTGTATGCTTCCCCTTCACCTTTGGGTTTCGTACTGTTATTCGTGTACAGTCCATACATCGTGCTATTGTTCAACCAGCCTATTTGGTAACCGCCCGTATAGTGATGATTCTCTTGATCTGCCGTTGTAAAGTCATCCTGAATAATTGGTTTCGATGTATCAATCGATGTGATTGCCGCTGCAATGGTTGGATGCAGAATTGTCGTATTGTTGCTCGTTGAACTCCAATTTTCATTACCTCCGCTCCAGATCACAATACTTGCATGATTCTTCCTCGCATTCACCCATTGTTTAACCCATTTCGTAATGTGATCCATTGCATCAGTTGTATAACTATGCACACTGTGATACTGCCAGTAAGGCGTCTCATCAATGAGAAGTAAGCCGATTTCATCCGCATAGTCGTATACTTGCTTGATCCCTCCGTGAATGTGCGTTCGCGCAACATTGTAGGTGGTTTTCCATTCATCCATGGTTAGTTTAACCTCGGCAATGCTCGCATTCGCATACGATTGCGATGAGCTATATGCTGCCCCGTGTCCACTACCCGTTGCCCAGTTGAACTGCAGCGCATCTCCGCGGAGATTCGTTTTAATACCATTGAGCTGATAGTAATTCGTGTTTACAGCAAATTGTCTAAATCCAAATCGTGTTACTAAGCTGTCGATCGTGACCGCACTTTGAGTAAGACTCGTGTTCAAATTGTACAGCTTAGGGTCGTGCGTCCACCAATATTTCGCATTCGTCCAAGGTACAGCGGACCATGTCACGGTTTGCGAACTATTGGCTGCCACCGTCACGGTTTGGTCAGAGAAAGTTTTCTCTGTACTACCGCCAACGAGCTGAGCGCTATTTGTGACCGTGACCGTTTGGCTGATCGCTGTCGCGTTCGTCACCGTCGTTTTCACCGTTATTTCGTCGTCGGAAGGTGACGTGTTATTTTTCAAATCGGTGATGACGAATGTATCTGAAACAAATACTTTGGGATACGCCACTAACGCTACGTCATCGTTGATTCCGCGACCTTGACCCCAACTCTGATTGTCCACACCAATGGGATATAGGGATTTTCCACTTGCATCCTTGGCATCGGCTGGCAGCGCATAGTAACCCCACACACGTACTTCTAACGTATTCGTCCCCCCAACAATAGCGAGAGGTGTGATATCCAGCTTATACGGCAATCTCGTCATCAAGTAACCGTCTGTTTCTGTCGCTAGTTGTGTGCCGTTAACGAACACTTTGGACAGCGGGCCGATATTCTCGAGGTCTAGGAAGATTTCCTTCCCTGTCATTGATGAGGGCACCGTGAAATTCCTTTTATATACCCCATAGTTCAGTGTATTCCATGATGTTGGGTACCCAAAGCCAGCAGATGTATCCCAATAGGAAGGGACCGTAATATCGTAGCGGGTTGCTCCGCCATTCGGATAAAAGTCCCACACCCCATTCAATGAAATCTGCTCCCGACTCGTGTCTGCCTGTGCGTTGTTTGTCACTGCAAACAGTGTACTTATCACTAACGAAGTGAATAACATCAAGACGATCCTTAGATTCATTTTGCCTAAACTCCACGGTATTCGCATCTAACGTCCTCCTTCAAATGAGCGAGCCATAATAAATCGTAAGCGCTTACAACACTTTCGCTATTCATCCCCTCCTCTCATTCACATCCCTTATTTCTCAATTCTCCTCTATCGAAACACCTCGCTGATTCACCATTATGGCTACCTGACTATCGACGGATCCTTTTAACAGAATCTGAATCTCCGTAGAACCTGCCACCTCATTAACCTTCAAAAGCGCTAACTGCCACGCCTCACTTTCATTCGACTCACACTCAGGTAAACATAACGTAGCGATAACCGCTCTTTGCGTAAAAGATTGACGGTACGCTAAGACCGGGATTACTTTCTTTGAGCCATAATGGTCGGATCTCCACCCCTCTTTCGTCGCAAGAGACGCCTGAGCCCCTGCACTCCCAGCCCAGTACATCCGGCAACCCGATGTCTTCCCAAGCTCCTCACCGTATGAAATCGACGCTTCCACCCCCTCATCAATCCCATAGCTCCAATCCATCACCCTAGCTTCATCGGACAAATGAAACATTTGCTCGATCACATGCGTACCTACGCCATCCAACTCATCCACGACAAGGAGGAATGGCAGCGATTTCCCCATCAATAGCCATCTTCGATGCGCAACTGGCTCGCTCAATCGCGCATAGCCATGATGCGAAGCATCAATGAAATCATAGGCCTCGCAAGACAACCAACGATGTAGCTCAACAGTCGCTTCCGGCTCTCCCCATTGCTGCGTCGATAGGTACGGCGTTTGATCCTGTCCATCGACCGTAATCGTGTTGTGTGCCGAAGTTCCTTTGAAATACCGCCGCCATTCGCCTTCTTGGTACGTGTATCTGCCTGAATCTCCAAAGATTAAGCGCCCTCCATGCATCCATTCAAAATGCAAAGCATCCGCATGACCATGTGCTCCGCCTAGCGGTGCTGCGTCAAAGAACACATACTGCTGCGCATCTTGCATCACATAATAGCCCGAATCAGGGAAGGCAACGGTTGACCGAATTTCCTTCTCCATTCCTCCCATCCGCTCCGTCCAATACACGAACTTCTCGCTTCCTAACAGCCAGAGCAGCCCCTCACTGATCTCGCCTTGCTGGCAGATGGCTTCATCCTCACAAATTGCGCCTATAAAGCCGACTTTCGCTCGCACATGCGCACCGCTATCCGAATCAGATAGCGCGACAGCCTTACCATCTGGCCGTATCGTCGCTACGCTAAAAGCCACCATCGATTTCAACTTTTCCAGATAGCTGTTTGGAAAAGGATGCCCCGTCTGCTTCGCCAGTAGAAATGGCGTTCCAAACATATCCAAGCTGGCCGTATGATAATGCGGTGTCAGCTCATTTTGAATCCCATCCGCACGAATCTGATCGTGCAGACAAAGCATAAGCCGCTCTTGGGCAAGCTGGCGGAAATATGGCGCCTCCGCATGATCGGCAAGGAACGTGCCAACCATGAACAACCCTTGCATATGCATGGTGGCATGATTGATCGAGGTTTCTCCCAGATACCTCGACAGAAACGTCGCTTGTTCGGCCAAGCTGTCTCTCCACTTTCTTTCAAAATCTCCATCCAGCAGCGCACTATGGCTCATCAACATATATCCCCAGACCCAGGATTGCACACGCAATCCCACTTCGAGTAACCGCCATGGACCAGGCCGTTGGAAATACACCATCTTCTCGTATGTTAGCGAGGTTGGCTTGGGATTCTGCTCGATCCAACTCGTGATATGCCGCTTATAAGCCTCCACATACCGTTCATCCCCTGTTAATATATACGCAATTCCCAAGTCGCGCAGATGCCAATGTCGATTAAGAATCCATGTATACTCCAGGTCCTCCGTAGGATTGTACAACCAATCCGGACGCAAACCGTGATCGATCCACTCCCCTGCAGCCATCGTATAAGGAAGCTTGAACTGTCCCGCACAAGAATGGTCGGCTTGCTCCAAAATGTGTTCCACACGTAGAGGAAAATACGCTTTAAACGTCCCTGCCGCTTCACGCAGCTCCGCATTGGTCAGATAAAATTGCATCATGATCTCCTTTACTCACACGAATTATCCTTTGACAGAACCCGCTGTGACACTAATGAATGATTTGTTCGCAAGGATATACACGATGAGTATCGGCAAAATCGACATACAGGCGCCAGCGAGCATAATGTGCGTCTCCGCAGCGGCTGAGGTGCCATAGCGCAAGCTGGCTAACCCTACAGTCAACGTTTGAAGCGCTGGTTTCGTCATCGTGAATACCAAAGGCAAAATGTATTCGTTCCACGCATTGCGGAAAACGAATAACCCGGCAACGCCTAGCCCAGGCGCCAATAGCGGCAGGATAATCCGCCAGTAAATGCCATAAACGCTGCAGCCGTCAATCTTCGCTGCCTCATCTAGATCTCGCGGGATCCCTTTAAAGAAACCAATGAGCGTAAAGAAGGTTGCTGCATGACCACTGATCAAGATGATCACAACGCCCCATAAGGACTTGTGCAGATTCAAATGCACCATCAATTCGAATTGCGGGCGCAGTACAACAGCGCCGATCGAGATGAACATCGTGGACGCGAGCAGCGCCACATAGACTTTTTTACCCGTAAATTCCTGTCGATCCACGGCATAAGCAGCTAACGAAGCTACAAGTAGACTACCTATCGTGGTTGCAATACTAACGAACAAACTATTCATCGTAAAATGGGCGAAATTCGCACCCTTCCAGGCTTTCGCATAGTTGGAAAATTGCCAGACGGATGGCCAGAACGTTGCACCTGTGGTTACTTCTGCATTTGTTTTGAAAGAACCAAGCACAGCCATGATGACCGGAAATAAGGTGAACACCACGATTAGAATCAGAAATGCCCATAGAATGAGCTTACCCGTTAGTTTCGCAATGAACAGTGAGATATAGGAGGGTAGCGAGGTTGTTTTGTTATTCGTTATACGAGTTGGAACCGTCTGCATGTAAGCCTCATCTCCTATTCGTTAATCTGATTCAAACGTTTAGATAAGTAGAAATAACCTAACGTTACAACGCCAACAATCAGCGCGGATACGAAACCAACTGCACTGCCGTAACCGATTTGCTGCTGAACAGCACCGCCTGCCGACGATACGGGGAAGAAGAGCTTATACACGTAAAGATACATGACTTCTGTTTTGCCAATAGGCCCGCCTTCAGTCAACACCATGATGCTCTCATAGCCTTTTAAGGCTGCTGTTATGGCGAGTAGTACGATCATTTGCAGCACAGGGCCTAACATAGGGACAGTGATGTAAATAAATTTCTTCCAACCATTTGCCCCGTCAATGGCGGCACTTTCGTAGACGTCCTGCGGTATATTTTGCAATCCGGCGAGGAACAGCAGCATGTAATTCCCGATGGCACCCCAAACGGCGATGATGATCATCGTGAGCATGGCGAACTTCGTTCCCAGCCAATCGATATTCGAATGGATAATACCGTATTTCACAAGATATTGATTGAGAATCCCATTATACGAATTGAAAATAACGTAGAAGACGACAGACATGACAGCTGTACTAATGACCGTTGGTAGAAAATAAATCGCACGAAACAGATGTCGTCCACGCAATGCCCCGTTAAGTATCACGGCGAGCACTAAGGCGATGGGTAAGGTTAGAATGATTTTGCCCCCAGCATACACCAAGGTATTGATAACCGATTGCCAATAAGTCTCGTCCTCATACAGTCTTCTGAAATTATCTAAGCCATTGAAGGTCTTAGCCCCATAGCCAGGATAGCTGTAAAACATATAGCGCATGGCCCACCCTAACGGGTAAATGCTAAGCACCAAAGTCAGAAAAAGACTCGGAAATGTAAGGATATAAGGGGCAAGCGCATGCTTACGTTTCATCATTGCAAGGCTCCTTTCTACTTGAGAAAAAGAGCTACCCGCTTCAAACACACGGTTTCAGGCGGATAGCTTCCTCTCCTAGCGTGATCTTATTTAACTAGACTGCCTTGTAGATTTTTGGCATCAAAGTCGGGCATGGGTTGATTCTTGGTCGTACCTGTTTGTCTCGCTTTATCTAGAGCGGTGTTATAGCGTGTTGACAAATCTGTCGTTATTTTATTCACATCGCCGCCCTCTAGGATGTATCGCAAGGCTTCATCGCCCAAATTTTTACCTTCTGGCGTCACTGCTGGGACAACTGGGAATAAGGCGTCATATTTGTTAGGTAGGAACAAGTCCATATTGGCGAATCCTGGTTTTTTCGCAACAGCCAGCACATCTGGTACAGCGGAGATCCCTACACTATCCTCTTGGTATGTTTTCAACACTTCCGGACCGTACATCGTTTCGATGAATTTCCACGCCTTCGCTTTGTTCGCCGATTTCGCACTCATCGCGAGCCATACCGTCGCATTTGAGAATGGCGAAGCGCCATTGATTGTGCCATCTACCGTAGGAAGCGGGGCCGCACTCCATTTGATTTTGGCAGGAAATTGGTTCTTGTATACACCTGGCTCACTCGCATGATTGATGTACATGCCGATTTTACCTTCCGCAAATTGTGCACGGAGCGGGTCGATATCAAGTAATTCAAAGCCAGGAATCATACTGCCATCCTGCTTCATTTTGCGCAGAGCCTCGAGCATTGGGATTTGACTGGCAAAGTCGAACTTGCCTGTTTTGAAGTTAAAGCCATCCAAGATCCCTGTACTTAGCGCGACAATCGGAGAAGCGGAACGGCCAAAGCCGCCGTTATTTTTGAAGTTACCTGCGAAGCCATACGCACCAATATCCTTCCCAGCAACGGTAAGCTTCTTGGCTGTCTCGACCATTTCATTGATCGTTTTCGGCGGTGCAGTAATACCCGCTTTTTGGAAAAGATCGACGTTATAGATAAGGCGCCAAGTGATACCATAGTTCGGCAAAGAGTAAATTTTATTCTCCACACGGTTCCCGTCGTCGATGATGAGGTTCTTGAAACGGGTTTTGAATTCAGGGGTCATGTAGGTGTCTAATGGTTCTAGGTAGCCTTTCTTGATGAACGGGGCAAAATTAGAGCCTGATGTCTTGATAATGTCCGGTGCTTGATTACTAGCGAAAGCGACATCTAAAGATTGCTCATAGTTGTCAGCCATAATCGTGACTTCGACTTCGATATTGTCCTTATTCTCGGCATTATACTTCGCGATCTCCGCTTTGATATGATCCGATGCACCACGGTCGTTCGTCCAGTAAGTTAGCTTTGTTTTGGGGCCGGTGGCTGCTGCTGGCGCTGCGGAACTTGCCGCTGCTGTTGCTGCAGCTGTAGCTGCTGGGCTTGCAGATGTATCCGCTGTATGGCCGCTCCCGCAAGCAGATAAGGTGACTAGCAGAGCTGCGGATGCAGCGAGATGAAACGGTTTCTTACGCATAAATGGTTGGCCTCCCTTTTCTTTTCCCATGTGTTTACTTCTAAAGTGTAAGCGAATTCACTCTAGCTGTGAGGAGGGTAAAACCACTATTCACTAGGAAAATATGATTGTATTAGGACGGTTTATAGATTTGCTTGAACTCCGTCGGTGTCATCCCGACATGTCTCTTGAACACGTCTGTGAAGTAGGATCGATCCTCGTAACCCAGATGAATCGCAACTTCTTGCACCTGCTTATCCTCAAGGAGCATCTCCTTCGCCTTCTCGATTCGCAGTCCGTTCATGTAGTTGATGAGCGTCGTCCCTGTCACCTTTTTGAACAGATTCGCAAAATAACTGCCGCTCAAATACACATGCTTCGCTAAATCAGTGACCGTTACATTCTTGTCCAAATTCTCTCTCATATACTGAATCGCCTGGGCGATGACCGAATCCGCTTCCAGCTCACGCTGCTTGTGCAAAGCGTCGCAACCTGCTGAAACCAATTGATTGAGCAATTCATTTAACTCGCGCAGCGTCAAGCGCTCTCCCTTTTTCAGAAGATCCAGCTTCGCTGTCAGCTCATCCATCCCACTTGGCATCGTAATCTTCTCAGCGAAAATGCGATACATAAGCAGCCCTAGCTCATAGCACACATTCATCACATCGCTAGGTTGTACCCCCGAATAGCTATGTACAATGCTCTGCAGAAGAGGCAGCGCTCTCTCTTTATTGCCCATACGTAAGTAATTGAACAATTCTTTTTCTTGCTCGGCACTATGTCTAGAACGTGTAGCAGCATGATGCTGAATGTCTTCATAGAAGAAAACACTATTCCCGCCTGTATAGAAATTGTGGGACAAGGCTTCCGTTGCCTGCTGATAAGATTGGGGCAGCTCGTGAATCGTTCTGGCCTCAAGTCCGACACCGATAGAGATCGTGTAGCGTGAGTAGTTCAGCATATGCTCGCGACACTGTTCAGCCAGCGTAACGATATCCATGTGAGTTGGCACATTCAGCAGACAAATGAAGCCGCTCAATTGCTCCCGGAATACAATGGATTTCGTGGCAGAAGCGAGTGTTTCTTCGAGGATGTTTTTGACTGCGAAACGAGCCAGTTCAACGTCATGAATGCCATGGGTATCCACTTGCTTCGCAAAACCATCGATTTCAATACACATAATGACGAGGCGCTCCCGATTTAGATCGAGCTTCAAATAGTCCCAACGTTCCTTCAGCCTCGCTTCATTGGCGTTGTAACGCAGCAACAGATGCAAATATTCTTGGCGCAGCAGCGGCATGCTTTCCTTAATTTGACGTTCCATTTCGCTTTGTTTGGCAAAATGGACACGATCCAGCTCAATTTGCTCTTTCGCTTTCTGCACAACCGCTTCAATCGCTGTTTTCAAGAACGGCTTCGCTATAAAATCGAACGCACCTAAACGAAGCGCCTGCTGCGCATATTCGAAATCGGTATAGCCGCTGAGCAGGATTACTTTGCAATTGGGCATCACCGCTGTGATTGCCTTCGTCATCTCCAAACCATCCATTCGCGGCATTCGAATATCCGTTAAGACGATATCTGGCCTGAGCTCTAAGACCATCTGCAAGCCGTCCTCTCCATTGCCTGCTGTCCCTACTACCTGCACACCATGTGTGTCGATTTGGATCAAATCAGCGATCCCTCGAACGACACTTCTTATATCATCAATGACACAAAGTGTTATATCAGACCTACTCATGTTAGACTTCCCCCTTGATCGGAATCGTTATATACACCTTTGTCGCTTCAAAAGGCTCACTCGTGAGAACCATCGTTGCCTCGCCACCATAGTACAGCTGCAAGCGGTTGAAGACATTCCGCAGCGCATAGCCTTTCTTCTCTGTGTTAGGATGATTCAGGCTCAGTTGCAGCTTATCTGCATCCATGCCGGAACCGTTATCTTCAACAACAATATGCATTTGTAGATGATCGGATGTAAGTTCAATACGAATCTTGCCGCCAGATTCCATATGCTCAAACCCGTGAAGTAAACTATTCTCAACCAAGGGTTGGAGCATGATTTTCATAATGGGAAGTGTTTGGCTGGTATCACTGCTTACCACAATTTCAAAGTCAAAAAGCTCCTCATAGCAAAGCTGTTGTATCGTCAAATACTGCCGCACATGAAGTAGTTCTTTCTCCACCGTCGTCCATTCTTCGCCATGATTGAGGCCTAATTGAAAGAGCTGTGATAAGGCGATGACCATCGACTTGGAGTTATCCAATTCGCCCGTTTCCATTTTCCAAATGATCGTATTAAGTGTGTTATATAAAAAATGCGGTGAAATCTGTGCCTGCAACGCCTTGGCTTCGGACTTTCGTTTCTCTCGTTCAGCGTCCTTCACTTCGTCGATGAGTTCATTGATTTCCAGCAGCATGCTGTTAAATTTATGACCAACCTGACTGACCTCATCTTGATAATGGCTCTGGAATCGAACTGACAGATCATTGCGTCCTACCTTACTCATCAGCATTTGCAGATGATACAGCGGCTTCAGCAAAATCGCCGAAAGCACATTCGACACCAGTACCGCCATAATGATGCAGACGAGCATAATGATGCCGGTCGCCCATTGAATCCAGCTCAAATCCTTGAGCAGATCAGATCTCGATTGGACGCTGAGCAGCAGCCAGTCCGGATTGAATTGCAGGGTCGCATAGTTAATTAGGTCGTATTGCTCCGTAATCCCAACCTCGAAATGGCCCCTCAAGCTCGTCCCAATATGTTTCTCAAGGAAATATTTGTCATAGCTCTTGGGTAAATTCGGCTGATTCAATAGCACGCTTGCAGCATTCCGATTCACAAGGAACAAATTCTGATCTTCCTTCTCGGTGTGCCGGTCGGACAGTATGCCTTGGATCGCCTTCTCGTTCAAATTCACAACAAAATACATGTTTGGACTATCACTGATCGATTTCATAACTAACGAAATAACGCGATCTTTCCCTTGAAAAAGAAGATCTTCATGCCCTTCGACCCAGAATGGCTCTTTGGTTAGTTGCGCCTTCTCGTACAGCGGCGAATCATAGAAAGAGTAGCCTTGATTCCGATAGTAACTGGCAGAATAGAATTCTCCAATCGGCGTCGCAATAAAAATCGATTCGATCGACGGCTCTGCCAGCTTCGCTTGCGTGAACGCCGAGTTCATCGCTGTCATGTGACCGTAGTAGCCATCTTTCTTGCCAGCGGCAGAATCCTTCGACATCTGGACAAATGGCTGCGAAATCATAATATTCAACACCGACACGAGAATCTGCTTTGCTTTCTCATCCAACACACGTGCAGAGGTGTTTAGATTATCCTGGCTGAGCTGGAACGTGTTCCGCTCTATGACGCGCGCACTTATATAGTAAGACAGTCCCCCTGTCGCCGCGATCGAGATGGCAATCAGCAGAACGAACGACACCCACATGCGCTTCTTCAGCGTAAGTTTGTATAGCATGGTTTTCATGAACGTACACCTCCATGCTCACATTGTATCGCAAACGCTTTCAGGGAGGATATAGAATTTTCCTGTGTGGTGGAGAGAGCGACTGCCCCCGACATCCCTCCCCTCTCTCGGGGAGGGAACGTGGGTGCGTTAATTGTGCATTTGGGGGTTGATTCCAGACGTGAGAGGAACGTGGGTGCGCTATTTCTACATTTTCGTCTGGATTTGGCCATATTCCACTAGAATAGGGCTTCCTCGTTCCCCTTGGGATCACTTTTAGCAGCTAATGCGTCATATAGTGAATCTACGTTCCCTCTCATACGCTATAAGTGGAGTTGATAGCTGCGTGCACGTTCATTACCACTCGCTACAACCAAAAGTTGCTTATCACATAACACATGCAACAAAGTTCTAGCGTGTCTTTTACTTACTTTGAGATGCACAGATAGTTCTGGAGCTGTAAATGGACGGATTGTTCTGCGAGCGAAACGAATGATTTCACTTTCCAGCCAAGAGAGTGTCGGTAGAACATCGGTGGCCATAAACTTGCCAATAAGAGAAAGAATCAACTGTTGGCATTGTTTCGGTGCTTCAACTATCGAAGGGTAGGCAAGAGGGAGAACTAACCACCCATCTAATGCGAGGTGTGCATGACGGATGCACAAATCTTTGAATCGCCAAACTTCAAGATCTCGCGCATGTGAACTGTAACCTTGAATTTCAATTGCGGCTTTTACATCTCTAGGCATATAGGCAAAATCCAAATAACGATAGCCGTTCGCGAAGTCACGAACCTCCCATTGGGGATACAGATCGTTGAAGTTGCCGACCTTTGGATACCAAATGGACCGAAGAAACTCCATCTCCGCATGGCCTAAACCTCGTTCTAATCGTTCCCTTCTACGGGGGTTTGTGTCATCTGCAATTTGTTGTGCCATAAATGCTGCGAATGCTTGTTCAAATTTCATTAGCCATCTCTCCTTAAGTGGACCCAAAACAAAACGCCGCTCTCATCACTATAACTGAAAGGACCTATTCCTCAGTTACCATGATAAAAACGGCGTGTGCTTCACGACCAATGTCATATTATTTGTTTTAAAGTATACTAGACGAAGCCTAGATCATGCTACTTCATTCTGCTTCCGATTGAACTTGATATTCCGCAAGAGATACTGTCAACTCGTCCGTAACATGGATACCCTCAGATACTAGCAAAAACCGCTGCAGCTGCGCACCCTCATCATCTTGGATCGCGATTTCTCCACGAACATTGAGGACTCTGTGCCAGGGGAGACGGAACTTTTTGCTCATGGCATGCAGAATCCGCACAACTTGCCGAGCTGCTCTTGGACTTCCGGCTTGCCGCGCAATTTGGCCATACGTCATCACTCTTCCTTCGGGAATGGATCGAATGATTTCGAGAACTCTCTCTGTAAAAGGTGTCATTGTACCGGTAGGAACTTGATGCATACAGGCTGAGACATCTCAAGTACACTGCCAGTTGGGACTAGTTTCCCAGTCGTCTCATCGCGCGCAAAGCTAACGATATTGTCAGAATCTTTATTCGCGACTAGGACAAAACGTCCATCAGGCGAAATCCCAAAATTTCGTGGGTGCTTCCCTAGGGTTGGTGCATGTTCCACAACGGAGAGCTTTCCTGTTTGATTGTCAATGGCATAAACTACGATGCTATCGTGTCCGCGATTGGAACCATAAAGGTAGCGTCCGTCAGGTGAGACGTGGATGTCTGCGCACCCATTTTCGCCATCGTAGGAGGCTGGTAGGGTTGGAATCGTCTGGATTTCTGTTAGTTTACCTTGTTCCTCATCATAGCTGAATGCTGTAACCGTGGAACCGAGCTCATTAATCACATACCCGTACTTGTAGGACGGGTGGAAGGCAAAATGGCGCGGCCCCGAACCAGGCGTGACAGACACTTCGCCATGTGGAATGAGACGCTTAGCGGCGAGATCGAGTTTGTATAGGATAATTTTATCAAGGCCTAAATCACATGCACCTATGAAACGATTTGCACGATCAACGAAAACGGAATGCGCTCGCGGCCGATCCTGTACGGGAAGTAGGCTCGCACCATGATGCTGTTGAATGTCCGCGGAAGTCCCAAGCTGGCCATTGGCTAAAATTGGAGATAAGCCAACCATGCCACCATGATAGCTCGTAACCATTACAACTTGATTCATGTTGTCTAGCTGGATGTGGCATGTTGTCGCAGGCAGCGTGTTTTCTTGATTAAGTAGTGTTAATTCACCCGTTTCTGACTGTATGGTGTAGGCACTAGCTGCTCCACATTTCTGACCTTCCGTACCAACACCTTCACCTAGTACGTATAATCGCCAATTTGCAGCATCGACAGCTAGAAAGGTTGGATTTTGGAGACCCGTTACGTTATGGGTAAGCGCTAAGCTACCTGTTTTTGCATCAAATTGTGCCGTATAAACCCCCGGATTCTTCGCATCGGCGTAAGATCCAATAAAGGCTAAAGTTTGTTTCGTTTGTTGTTGCTTGTCCAAAGATGTCACTCCCATTCTCATCTAATTTCAATATGAGCATTATCTCAAATCTGCCCCTTGTGGGCAACTATTGGATTTACTGTGGGGTTGGAGAAATGAGATTGACCGGAGAGTAATATTCATATGTTTTCTGACATGAAAATCACTCATGGTCAACAACGCAAGGTAATCTACACAGATAACCTTTTTTAGGTTGTTGACCATAAGTGATAATACCCGATCCAGACCGCCTAGGACAGTCCTTCTCTATTTAAACAGCAGAAGAAATATACACAGAGTAAACGGCATTTTGTGTAACGTTCATATTTAGGTATACTGAAATTGCATCATTTCTTATGACAGGGTTACCAGCTATATTACTAGTCCATGTTACTGTGGCATTTGGTGTGACTGCATAGGCAGCACCATTGGAAAGACGCACGGGTTGAGCTCCTACATCTGTAGGTCTAATTGAGAAGACTATGGTTCCAGTAAGCGAAGCCGTAGTTGTAAGAGTAATTGTAGATATGATGTTAGCTGCTAACGGTGCCCCTGCAGTATTAATAACATCAAAACATACTTGGAAAAGATACACTCCAGCAGGTAAGTTGTTTACAGCTATTGCTCCAGAAAAAGCAACTACGCTTCCATTCGCAGCATCGACATAAGGCACCATATTGGAAAGCGCTCCAGGCGACCCTGCTAAACGTTGAAATCCTGCATTATTTCCACCAAAATTAAGAATTTTTGTAAAATTAGTCGGTGTCGCTCCGGTTGCTCCTCTTGCTCCAGTCGCTCCGGTTGCTCCGGTTGCTCCAACCAGTTGCTCCTGTTCCTCCAGTCGCTCCTGCTGCTCCAGTTGCTCCTGTTACTCCAGTCGCTCCAGTCGCTCCAGTTACTCCTATTGCACCAGTTGCACCGGTTGCTCCGGCTACTCCTGTTACTCCGGTTGCTCCAACTGCTCCTGTTCCTCCAGTCGCTCCAGTTACCCCTATTGCACCAGTTGCTCCAGTTGCTCCGGTTCCTCCTGCTGCTCCGGTTCCTCCAGTCGCTCCTGCTGCTCCGGTTGCACCCGTTGCTCCAGTTGCTCCGGTTCCTCCAGTCGCTCCTGCTGCTCCTGTTGCTCCGGTTGCTCCTGCTGCTCCGGTTCCTCCAACAGCTCCGGTTGCTCCTGCTGCTCCGGTTGGTCCGGTTGCTCCAGTTGGTCCCTGTGGTCCACCTGCTGGCCCCGTCGCTCCGGTCGCTCCTGTGTCACCTGTTGCTCCGGTTGCTCCTGTTGCTCCTGCTGCTCCTGCTACTCCCGTTGCTCCTGCTGCTCCAGTTACTCCTGTAGCTCCCGTTGCTCCAGCTGCACCAGTTGCTCCAGTCGGTCCAGTTACTCCGGTTGCTCCTGCTGCTCCTGCAACACCTGTTGCTCCTGCTGCTCCTGCAACACCTGTTGCTCCAGTTACTCCTATTGCCCCTGTTGCTCCTGCTGCTCCCGTTGCTCCAGCTGCTCCCGTTGCTCCTGCTGCTCCTGCAACACCTGTTGCTCCAGCTGCTCCGGTTGCCCCTGTTGCTCCTGCTGCTCCCGTTGCTCCAGCTGCTCCTGCTACTCCTGTTGCTCCGGTTGCTCCTCTCTTTCCTTTATGCCCCTTCTTCCCTCTAGGCCCTCTCTTACAACACTTTGATGATGTGGACGTTGTCGTGGACGTTGTCGTACAACAACAATCTGATTTCGATTTTTTCGGATTATTACTCATATAAATTTGTAACTCTGGTTCAATCGAATCGAGAACATGTTTAAGTTCCTCTTTATTTAATCGCTCCAATTATTCCACCACCTCTTTTCTTTGTCCTACTAGTTTATGAGCTAGAACATATATTGCGAGGGCTAGAAAAGAAAACAAGCATTTCCCTACTAGAGTGACATATTGCATGAAATCTTAATACTATATTATGTAAAATACAACTTACAAGAGGTGGCAGAATGAGCACTACTGATAATCTTTCTATCCCACATTTTCACATTACTGCAATTCCCGAGCAGCTCGAAAAATTAAACAAGAACATCTACTTAGAGCTATGGATCCCGGCAGTCCTTCGCCTTAATCAAGATGAATATCAAATAAAGCTGGCCTATCGGGGCTCACATACCCGTAAATTTCCAAAAAAATCGTTCCAGGTCAAGTTCATTTCACCAATGGTTTACAAGGGTGAACGAGAGTTTCATCTTAATGCCGAATATGCAGACCCCTCACTCATACGAAACAAACTTTCCTTTGACTTTTTTACCCGTATCGGAACCCTATCACCTCAAACCTACCATGTGCTGCTGTACATCAATGAACAATTTGTCGGTATATATTTGAAGCTTGAATCTGTAGATGATCGTTTTTTACAAACAAGAGAATTGCCCGACGGGCCGATTTATTATGCCATAAATTCGAAGGCCAATTTCTCGCTTCTTAATCCTAAAACCTCTGAAGTTAAAGACTTCCTTGAAGAAGGGTATATGAGAAAGTGCGGAACTGCTGTAGACGATGCCGATTTACGCACGTTTATTTATAAAATCAACACTACCCCAGTCGCTCAATTTGAAGCCGAAATTGAAAAGCTGTTGGATGTCGATAGTTATCTTCGGTGGTTAGCGGGAGCCGTATGCACTCAAAACTTCGACGGTTTTATTCATAATTACGCTTTATACCGCAATAGAGAAACAGAACGGTTTACTATCATTCCGTGGGATTACGACGCAACCTGGGGAAGAAATGTGAACGGACACGTACTGAAGCATACGTATCTTCCGATAGAGGGGTTTAATACACTCACTGCGCGTATCTTGGATGTGTCCTCGTTTCGCTCATCATATTGTAATCTTTTGCATGCCATTTTTCGCGAGCATTTTACGGAGATGGCACTGGAGCCTGAAATTATTTCACTGCAGCAATTGCTTCATCCATTTATCCATCTCGATCCTAATAAAAAAGTCGGCGATGGCATATTTTTAGGCGAGCGAGGATTCATTCTTTCTTTTATCGAGAATCGGAGGACATTTTTGATGGAGAGTATAGAGTCATTTCAAGCCCCCAAAAAATAAGATAAGCAAAGCTCTTCAAGTTTTCTATTTGGTTCTTCGAAGGATAACCAGATCGTCCACATATCGGACGAGCGTGGGCTTCAACCTTAAGATCCCTCCACCAGTTGCCTGTTAGCTACGAAGCGACTTGGCTCGCTCTTACCTCGATTTAAATTTCATAAATTTAGTTGTGCCTAGCTTGCAAGGCGCGCTAAAACATAAAAACCCCACTTCATTGAAGTGGGGCCGCCTATAAATATTGTCGCCTGCTATTCATCCGGCAATTAATTCCTACACCTTACGTGAAGTCAACTTCGCCTGCGTCAGCAACATCAAGTAGTCGTAGCCGCCAGCCTTGGAGTCGGTACCCGACATGTTGAACCCGCCGAAGGGGTGTACGCCAACAAGTGCTCCTGTACATTTGCGGTTGATGTACAAGTTACCGCAATGAACGGTCTCTAACGCTTCTGCGATGCGATCTTCATCCGTGGAGAAGTAAGATCCCGTCAACCCAAACTCCGTATCGTTGTACATCGCAATCGCTTCCTGCCAATCCGCGGCTTTCGCAATCGCAAGCACAGGCCCAAAGATCTCTTCCTGCATCAGGCGCGCCTTGCCACTCACATCACCGAACACGGTTGGCTGAATGTAATAGCCATTGCCTTCCGCTTTGCCGCCGCCAACTAGCAGCGTGCCTTCGCTTTTGCCAACCTCGATGTAGTCCAAAACCCGCTCATACGATGCTTTATCAATGACCGGACCTGCCGCGAAGTTTAACTCTGGCAGTCCGCTTTGTAGTCTGTTCGTGTATGCGACAATCTTCTCAACCACTTCATCGTAGACCGATTCTACAATGATTGCGCGGGAACCCGCGGAACATTTCTGCCCTTGGAAGCCAAATGCCGAAGCCACAATCGCAGCAGCAGCTGCATCCAGATCCGCTGTTTCGTCGACAACGATGCCGTCTTTTCCACCCATTTCAGCGATGACTCGCTTAATCCAAATCTGCCCTGGAGCCACATCAGCAGCCAAACGGTTAATCCGTAAGCCAATTTCTTTCGAACCTGTGAATGAGATAAAACGTGTTTTCGGATGCGTCGTCAAATAGTCGCCAACCTCAGCACCACTGCCCGGAATGAAGTTGATCACCCCCGCTGGCAGACCTACTTCCTCCATCAAAGCGATAAATTTATGTGCGATAACAGGTGTCGTAGATGCTGGCTTCAACAACACCGTATTCCCGGAAACAACAGCAGAAACCGTCATTCCTACACAAATTGCAAGTGGGAAATTCCACGGCGGAATCACAACGCCAACACCAAGCGGGATATAGGAAATCTGGTTGTTCTCACCAGGAATACGCACCAAAGGCTGTGTCTCATTGATCCCGCTCAAACGGATCATTTCACGCGCATAGAACTCGATGAAATCAATCGCTTCCGCGGTATCGACATCCGCTTCGACGTAGTTTTTACCAGACTCAAGGATCATCAGTGCTGAGAATTCATGCTTACGAGCACGCATAAGTGCCGCCGCTTTGAATAAATATTCCGCGCGCTCTCTAGCGGGAACCTTCTTCCAGGACTCGAACGTTTCGAGTGCGGTGTTCATTGCTTTTTCAGCCAAAGCCTGATCAGCCTTACTCACGTACCCGATCACTTCATCCACATTGCCTGGATTGATTGATGTAATCTTCGCTTCCGTCATGACCTTCTCAGATCCAATATATAACGGGTACTCGCGCCCAAGCTCGCCCTTCACCTTCGCAATAGCATCTTGCATCGCCTTCAAATTGTCCTCTAGTGCAAAATTCGTAAACGGTTCATTCGCGTATGGAATTACCTTCGTTGATAATGTAGTCATGTATAATGGCTCCTCTCCGGATAGAAAGCTATTTATTTGTTTAATCGTATTTAAACTTTATTTGAACATATTTTTAAGCACAAACCAGACATTGGCTGGACGCTCTGCTAACCTTCTCATGAAATAACCGAACCAATCCACGCCATATGGCACGTAAATACGAACACGGTAGCCTTCTTTCACGAGTTGCTTTTGCAAATCTTCACAGATTCCATAAAGCATTTGGAACTCGAACTGATCTTTCCCGATGTTATTCTCACTCACGAATTGTTTCGTGAAATTAATAATCACCTCATCATGACTAGCGACAGCTGTATAGTGTCCATTCAACAGATGCTTCTGAATAATGACTTTGTAATTCTCATCGACAGCACTTTTCTCTGGAAAAGCAACCTCAGGAGACTCCTTATAAGCTCCCTTCACCAATCGCAAATTCGCGCCAAGCTCATGTAAATCATCAATATCCTTCAGAGTGCGGAACAGATAAGCCTGAATCACGATCCCGACATTGTCGTATTCTTGACGAAGCTCGCGGTAAATATCAAGCGAAACCTGACAATGCGCATAATCCTCCATATCGATACGGACAAAATTCCCATGCATCCGCGCACGATCCAATATCCGTTTCATGCTGCTTACGCAAAGTTCTCTGCTAATATCTAATCCTAAGGAAGTCATCTTCAAGGATAAATTGGAGCGAACGCCCGACTCCGCAATCGCGTCGAGGGTTTGGATGCACATCGCAGCCGATTCTAACGCTTCTTCCTCGCTAAAAACAAACTCGCCCAAATGGTCCAACGTCGCCACGCGGCCATCTTGATTCAAACCACGCACGGCATTGATCGATTGCTGAATCGTCTCACCAGCTACAAAGCGTGCTGCGCCAAATCGGAGTCCATATTTCTTCGCTAAGCGATTGGCTGCGCGACTTTTGCCTAGGGATTGAAACATATTACGCATCATGAGTTCCATCTGTGGTTGCCTCCAAGAAGAAATTGTACACTTGTGTTTAATTTATAATCAAATTATACACTTTATTTTCGATTTTGAACACTATTTGTTTAAAAATAATTTCAAACTTGTACAATACACCGTTAATTCATGTCATATCTGTACAATATTCATCATAGAGCCAAGTTGTGTTGAATCACCTACCTTTTCATGGTAAATTAAAACCAAATAAGGCGGATAAAAGAGGGTTAACATGTTCATTCCTGAACACTTTCCATTACACACACAGATTCAAAGACTTCCAATAGAGACGACATTTACGGAGCTCATTTCTATTATTCAAAAAGGAACCGCCGTAATCGTCCAACAAGAAGGTGCCGCAGCATTATTTACACCAGAGGATGCAGAGTTATTGAAAGCTTTTGAAGCATCGACGATGCTTGCACATCTTGTAAATATGAACTATTTTAACGTTCCAAATTGCTCATTGAAGGAGCTCCACGACCCAGACCACATTCAGCAGCTGATACGCAGAGAAACTCGCTCCTTTCTTTGCACCAATGAACAAGACACTATTCTAGGCTATGTCCCCCTAGGTGCATATGCCGCATATGTGATGAATGAAGGGCAGAAGTGGTACGCCTACTTCGCTGCTCTCGCAGATACTGTGACTGACGCCGTCACCGTTGTTGATCGGGATGGTGCCGTGATTTGTTGGAACCCTGTCGCAGAAGAGCTCTATGGGCTGCCGCGTGAAGACATCGTTGGCAAGCGCATAGGTGAACATTTTGATGTGGAAACCTTAATGGTTTTGAAAATGTTAGATGAAGGCAGACTCATTCGCAATACATATCACCGCCCAAGACCTGACACACATGTACTCATTAATGCATCACCGATCAGAGATGCCGCAGGCACGATAATTGGCGGTATTGCAACTGAACAAGATATTACTCAATTGGTGCGACTTAACGAACAATTAACAACAGTCGAGTCCGTTGGGCTTCCGAATGAAGCGTCGCAAGATGACCCTTTTGCCCTTATCAAAGGAAAGGGGCCTGCCATCGGCAAAGTTATTCAATGGGCCAAAAAAGTCGCGGCTACGGATACCCCCGTCCTGCTCATCGGAGAATCAGGCGTTGGGAAAGAGCAACTCGCCCAAATTATTCATCAATCGAGCTCGCGCTCGAAGCAGCCTTTTATAACTGTTCATTGCGGCATTGTACCTGCTGGCATTTTGGAAACGGAATTGTTCGGCTATCAAGGTGGGGCATTCAGTGGAAACGAAAGTGGTCAACCCGGTAAATTAGAATTAGCCAAAGAGGGTACACTATTTATTAACGAAATTGAGAAAATGTCTCTGGAGCTTCAAGCCAAACTCTATCGATACATCACCAAGCAAATGCTTGTCCGTTCTGGCGGCAATCAACCTATCAGTGTAAGAACTCGCATTATTATTGCAACTACGCAGGATCTTGCTAGCAAGGTTGCTTCCCATGAATTCAGAACTGATCTTTACTATGCGCTGAATGTTGTTTCTATCCGAATCCCACCTTTGCGTGAACGAAACGAAGATATCCCGGCGATGGTTCATATGTATTTGAAGCAATTTTCAATGCATTACCAGAAACCAGCACCTGGTCTGTCGCCAGAGGTAATTCTAGCGCTGTCCCAATACAATTGGCCTGGCAACATTCAAGAATTGAAAAATATCATTGAGCGGTGCATTATTTTAAATGAAGATGAGATGATCACGCTTGAACATTTACCACCTGCCTTGCAAGAGCAGCAGCCAAGTCTGATTCAGGATGCAGAAGCATACGGTTTTCAACTGAAGGAAAAAGCTGCAGAAACGGATGAAATCACGTTAATCGAAGAAGCTTTAGCCAAAACAGCGGGCAACAAAAGTGCGGCAGCAAAGTTACTTGGGATCTCTCGCGGAACGCTTTACAATAAAATGAAAGAATTCGAGTTGGAATAAATAGAGTTCGCGTAATAAGAAAAAGCTCAAGTAACTACCATTCATCCCTAGTAATAGACTGGGCAATGAATAGGAGTTACCTTGAGCTCTGTTATTAATAACCTAACTATTATCTAAACATTAGTTAATCGTAATACCTGCACTAGCAAAGCCTATTACAGTTTCCAGAAGATCTAGACCGCCTGTATCGAGGGAGAATACCATTAAGAGGCGATCTTGTGCTGCAACTGCCACATTAACTGGAAGTATTGCATTCCTAGTCGTACCTATATTAATTAAACCAGTTAATGCTGGAGTCAACGGTAATACAGCAGAGGTCGGCGAGAAGATATTACTACCTGCAGCTGCTCTATATAAGGTTGCCCTGATCGTGACTGGGCTTGCCACCGTGACGCCAGCCGTAACACTGAAAAATGCAGATATAGATGTGACTGTTCCGGCGCGAGGTGAGGAGAATGCGAAGTCGAGAAGTCCACCGCTTGCCGAGAGATTAATAGTTGCTCCACCAACAACAACATTATCGACTGAACTTCCGAAGCCGATAAGGCCTCCAGTGTTGAGCACACCTCCTATAACCGATGCTAATGCTACTGGAATACCTGATGCAAATGGAATAATGGATCCCGGTCCGGCTGCTCCCGTGGCTCCTGTCGCTCCAACTGCTCCCGTTTCACCTGCTGCTCCAGCTGCTCCCGTGGCTCCTGTTGCTCCTACTGTTCCTGCTGCTCCGGCTGCTCCCGTGGCTCCTGTTGCCCCTACTGTTCCGGCTGCTCCCGTGGCTCCTGTTGCTCCTGCAACTCCGGCTGCTCCCGTGGCTCCTGTTGCTCCTACTGTTCCGGCTGCTCCCGTGGCTCCTGCTGCTCCTGCAACTCCGGCTGCTCCCGTGGCTCCTGTTGCTCCTACTGCGCCAGCTGTCCCTGGCGCACCTGTTGCTCCCGTCGCTCCAGTTTCTCCTACCCCTGGACCCGTTGGTCCCATCGGACCTATTGCTCCCGTTGCTCCCGTTGCTCCTACACCCGTTGGACCCATCGGACCTAACGGCCCCATTGGTCCCATTGCTCCCGCTGCTCCTACACCCGTTGGACCCATCGGACCCATCGGACCCATCGGACCTAACGGCCCCATTGGCCCCATTGGCCCCATTGCTCCCGCTGCTCCTACACCCGTTGGACCCATCGGACCCATCGGACCTAACGGCCCCATTGGCCCCATTGGACCCATTGGACCCATTGGCCCCATTGGCCCCATTGCTCCCGCTGCTCCTGGTGCCCCGGTTGGTCCAGTGCCCCCAATTCCGTATGGTCCTGTTGCTCCAGTAGCTCCTGCTGCACCATGCGGTCCCGTTGGTCCATGGTGTCCATGATGTCCATGATCCCCTTTAGGACCTGTTGGACCTGTATGGCCTCTTTTACCTCTATCGCCATCGTCGCCTTTTTTGCCTTTTGGCCCTTTTGGCCCTGTTGGCCCTGTTGCTCCGATTGCTCCTGTTGCTCCATTTGCTCCAGTTGCACCGTGTGCTCCTGCTTCTCCAGTTGCCCCTGTTGCACCAGCCGCTCCTGCCGCTCCTGCTGCTCCTGCTGCTCCAGTGAAACCTCTGAAACCTCTAAAACCGCGTGGACCGCGATCTCCTTTGGGGCCTTTTTTACAGCATTTCCGCTTGATTTTCTTAAATACAATTTTGTGACAGTGTTTCTTCACTCTTTTCTTACGTTTATGGCAGCCGCATCCACTTACTTTATGGAGCTTCGCTCCACTTTTTTTAATAATTACACGTTTTTTCACTGTCGTGGTACTTTTCTTTTTGCCAACTAAGAGACTCAACTACAACACCTCCTGTGATGCTTCATCATACGGATTATCCCAGAGGTTTGTCTGTACTTTTTGGCAATAGATGGTTGTCCAGTCCAAAATATGCATATGACTATATGTATAGGAAAAATGTTTCTTCAATAGAAGCAAGAGTCAAAACTACTACGTCGAGGAGGATGAATACATATCACCCGCTACCAAATTACCCAAAAAAAAAGACTCTATCTCCTAGATTTCATTCCCATCAAACATCATAGGGCAATGAAACCAGACAGAATAGAGCAATTTTCCAACTGAATATTGGATAGTATTTTGAAAATATTAGTTAAGTGTAATACCAGCACTTGCATACCCAACTACAGTATTTAGAAGTGAAGCACCTGCTGCAGTAGCAGAAAACACCATTAACAGACGTGTTTGTGCTGGAACAGAAATCGATAAACCTGTAGTAATACCACTAGTAATATCACCTAAGGATATTGGGGTTGGAAGACCTGGTGATAATGTTACGACAGCACCTGGAACTGGAGTAAATGAATTGCTAGTTGCCGTTGCGCTAAATAATCGAGCAGTTACTGTAATCGTTGTTCCTATACCGATAGCTAATGCTGCAGTCTCACTGAAGAACGCTGAAATTTCTGTGATAATTACAGGTCTCGATACAGAAAATGCAAAGTCAAGAAGAGGACCCACAATAGTACCTGTTAAATCGATAACTGGACCAGGTAATAAGGTAACATTAGAAGCTGAACTTCCAAATCCTACAAGTCCTGCTGTTCCAGCTAATCCAAGTGCAACAGTTGTCATCGTAATTGGTCCACCAGATGCAAATGGAACATATGCGCCTGATCCGGGTATACCTGTAGCTCCTGTTGCTCCAGCTGCTCCCGTTGCACCAGTTGCTCCGGTTGCTCCAACTTCTCCTGTTGCTCCGGTTGCTCCCGTTGCTCCTGTTGCTCCGGTTGGTCCTGGTGGACCACCTGCTGGCCCCGTCGCTCCGGTCGCTCCTGTGTCACCAACTGCTCCGGTTGCTCCCGTTGCTCCCGTTGCTCCTGTTGCACCAACAGCTCCAACGACACCTGTTGCTCCCGTTGCTCCGGTTGCTCCGGTTGCTCCAACTTCTCCAACTGCTCCTGTTGCTCCCGTTGCTCCGGTTGCACCAACAGCTCCAACGACACCTGTTGCTCCCGTTGCTCCCGTTGCTCCAACTTCTCCAACTGCTCCGGTTGCTCCCGTTGCTCCTGTTGCACCAACTGCTCCAACGACACCTGTTGCTCCCGTTGCTCCGGTTGCTCCAACTTCTCCAACTGCTCCTGTTGCCCCCGTTGCTCCTGTTGCACCAACTGCTCCAACTTCTCCTGTTGCTCCGGTTGCACCTGTTGCACCAACTGCACCAACTGCTCCTGTTGCTCCGGTTGCTCCAACTACACCTGTTGCTCCTGTTGCACCTGTTGCACCAACTGCACCAACTGCTCCTGTTGCTCCGGTTGCTCCAACTACACCTGTTGCTCCCGTTGCTCCGGTTGCTCCAACTTCTCCAACTGCTCCTGTTGCCCCGGTTGCTCCKGTTGCTCCAACTACACCTGTTGCTCCCGTTGCTCCGGTTGCTCCAACTTCTCCAACTGCTCCTGTTGCTCCGGTTGCTCCNCGGTTGCTCCTGTTGCTCCAACTACACCTGTTGCTCCCGTTGCTCCGGTTGCTCCAACTTCTCCAACTGCTCCTGTTGCCCCGGTTGCTCCTGTTGCTCCAACTACACCTGTTGCTCCCGTTGCTCCGGTTGCTCCAACTTCTCCAACTGCTCCTGTTGCCCCGGTTGCTCCGGTTGCTCCAACTATACCAGTTGCACCCGTTGCTCCTGTTGCTCCAACTTCTCCAACTGCTCCKGTTGCTCCCGTTGCTCCGGTTGCTCCAACTACACCTGTTGCACCCGTTGCTCCGGTTGCTCCAACTTCTCCAACTGCTCCKGTTGCTCCCGTTGCTCCGGTTGCTCCAACTACACCTGTTGCACCCGTTGCTCCGGTTGCTCCAACTTCACCAACTGCTCCTGTTGCTCCGGTTGCTCCAACTACACCTGTTGCACCTGTTGCACCCGTTGCTCCGGTTGCTCCAACTTCACCAACTGCTCCTGTTGCTCCGGTTGCTCCAACTTCACCTGTTGCACCTGTTGCACCAGTCGCTCCTGTTGCACCAACTGCTCCATCTGCACCCGTTGCTCCGGTTGCTCCTGTTGCTCCATCTGCACCTGTTGCTCCTGTTGGTCCCGGTGGACCACCAGCTGGACCCGTTGCTCCGGTTGCTCCTATTGCTCCTGTTGCTCCGGTTGCTCCTGTAGCTCCTGTTGCTCCCGTAGCTCCGGTTGCTCCTGTCACACCTGTTGCTCCTGTAGCTCCTGTCGCTCCTGTCGCGCCTGTTGCTCCTGTAGCTCCCGTTGCTCCTGTTACTCCTGTTGCTCCGGTTGCTCCTGTTGCTCCGGTTGCTCCTGTAGCTCCGGTTGCTCCGGTCGCTCCGGTCGCTCCTGTGTCACCTGTTGATCCCGTTGCTCCTGTTGGTCCCGGTGGACCACCAGCTGGACCCGTTGCTCCGGTTGCTCCTATTGCTCCTGTAGCTCCTGTAGCTCCTATCGCTCCTGTAGCTCCCGTAGCTCCTGTAGCTCCTGTCACACCTGTTGCTCCTGTCGCACCTGTAGCTCCTGTAGCACCAGTAGCTCCCGTTGCTCCTGTAGCGCCTGTCGCACCTGTAGCACCTGTCGCTCCTGTTGCTCCTGTTGCTCCTGTTGCTCCTGTAGCACCTACGGCACCTGCAGCACCCGTAGCTCCAGTTGCACCTACAGCACCCGTAGCTCCTGTAGCACCTGCAGCACCCGTAGCTCCAGTTGCACCTGCTGCTCCTGTCGCGCCTGTTGCTCCTGTTGCTCCTGTAACACCACCTACATAAGGAAATTCTATTTCAATTTCCCCACCGTTGTACAATTCAATCTCAATTTCCTCGACCTGGATCCAATCAATGTCTTCTAGAAAATCCTCAAGCTCGGACATTCTTTGAATGGGGCCATCGCCTATTTCGAACTTTATTTTGTATTCTTCTTCGTCAAAATACTCGATTTCAATTTTTTTGATGTTCATTATTCCTACGATTCCAATTAAATTCATTAACTGAGCAAGTTTACTCAACGTACTTTCACCTCCATATTATATTAATGCTAGTAATCTGCAATCGAGATACGGTTTCTTTTAATAAGCCCAACCTCCCTTAATTAAAATGAAACTACTCTAGTTTCCTCGTATAGTATATGTGTACAAACTTTCAGTGCATGGACGAATGAGAGAGGACAAATGATGGAAAAAAACATTATTTGTAAATACTTGATTGAATTAGGTGCTAAAGTTCGAACTAGAACCTCCCAACGCACTTCTAAACACATATCGAACATGTAATAGTTGATAGACTTCAAGTCATATGTACCGCAAAAAGAAGCGGCTGCGCCCAAATATATGGGGAGCAGCCTCTTCTTTTATAAACCTGATGTATCCGTAATATACTGCATCACCGTATCTACCTTTTCGTCGCTAGGAACAAGAATTCCTAATCCATTATTCGTGTAAACGCGATGGAAGCTTAGAGAGAAAGTCGTTACCTTCAAGAAATCTTCTATTGCTGTCAATACACCGTTTTCTTCCCCATATTCATTCATCGCATTGAACTGGGTTTCATTAATCCCCCCTGTTTCAACAAGCTCACTGGAGCCAGCTTTAACCCCTTTTTGGGCATGCAATTTACGATATTGGGTAGGTATCGTTTCGGGAAAGTAGTAAGAATCACGTCTTCCATATGGCCACTCCGTATCATGAAGAATGACAATCGGAAATTTACCTGATCTAATTGCCATTTGCTCTATTGCCATTAATTCATGATAAACGGTGTACCAATTATGGTCTCCGTCGATGAGAAATACATCAGCAGCTTGAAGTTCTGATAATACCTCCAGACTGTGCTTTTGATGAAAGACTAATTCCTCTGAAAAAACAGCTTCATAAGCATAAGTATTAAATCCCGGTGCAGGATCAATGACTGTTAGCTTACCGTTCATTATTTTACAAAACTCAAGCAATTTTATGGTCGTACGACCACCTAGGAAAACGCCAATTTCTACAATGTGTTTAGCCTCGTATTTGATTAGAATGGGTTTTATTATTTTTTCAAAAAACCGTTCCATACCGCAACTCCTTTTTGATCACCATATTCCGTCAAAGGAATTTTGGTTCGATGTAACCATCCTGTATATAAAAGAATCTCATGATAAGGAGCTTACCCTTTATTCATATGCCGTGCCCTCTTATTGAAACTATGAATAGTTTAGAAAGACCAGATTCGATTTTATTCCATGTATAGAAAGCGAGTGAAAACGTTGATTACCATTAGTCTTTGTCTTATCGTTAAAAATGAGGAGAAAACACTACGACCTTGTTTATCTTCCGTTGCGAAAGCGGTTGACGAGATCATCATAGTAGATACCGGTTCTACCGACCAAACGAAATCGATAGCAAACTCCTTTACGGATCACATCTATGATTTTAAATGGATAGATGATTTCTCGGCAGCACGTAACTTTGCTTTCCGGCGAGCCACGAAAGACTACATTCTATGGCTGGACGCGGATGATATTTTGAAAGAAGAAGATTGCAACAAGCTTATAAAGTTAAAAGCAGATCTGGAGCCTTCCGTCGATTCGGTCACGATGTTTTATAATTATGCCTTTGATGAATTTGGCACCCCGACTTTCAGATTTAAGCGAAATCGGTTGGTGAAACGGGAGAATCAGTTCAAATGGATAGGCGCGATCCACGAATATTTAGAGGTTAGCGGCAATATTATGGACTCTGACATTACCGTTACACATTGCCGAATCCATACGAAGAGCGACAGGAATCTCAAAATATTCCAGAATAGACTACTGCGTGGAGAAACGTTCACGCCAAGGGATTTATATTATTTCGCGAATGAATTAAAAGATCATAACAAGTATGCAAAAGCAATTATTTATTACAATAAATTCTTGGCGAATGGAAAGGGCTGGGTGGAGGATGAAATCTCCTCCTGCAGTAATCTAGCGGATTGTTACAATCAGCTAGGCAACAGTGAAATGGAATTACAGTCCGTTTTCCGATCCTTTCAATATGACAGCCCGCGTGCTGAGTTCTGTTGTCGTCTAGGCTATTATTTTCTAACTCGGAAGCAATATGAACCAGCTGTGTTTTGGTACAAATTAGCTTCAGAACTGCAGGTCCCGACACACAATTTGGGATTCTCTAATCCTAAATTTTCAACTTGGCTGCCACATCTACAACTCTGTGTCTGTTATGACCATCTAGGGCAACACGCAAATGCTTATAAGCACAATGAAATTGCCCGCACCTACAGACCCAAAGATCGGAATATCCAGCATAATAAAAAGTACCTTGAGTCCGTTCTGCATATTTCGGACAGCTCTCAAGACGCAGAATGAGAAAGAAAACAGCGGCTGCGCCCTATTTGAACTGTGACCCTAATTGTGGACGTTTTAAAAGAAAGACCCCATGGCCTAATTAGGCCGCTAAAAGGTGACTTCTGAATTCATCAGGAGTCATCTTTTTTAAT
>NZ_LMSD01000003.1 GCF_001428045.1 Paenibacillus sp. Soil750
CAGTATGTAAGACCCCTTGTAGACGACGAGGTTGATAGGTTCGAGGTGGAAGTGCGGCAACGTATGCAGCTGACGAATACTAATCGGTCGAGGGCTTAACCAAATCCCAACCAAGTGAAGATAAGCTTTGTAGCGAATTCCGAATACTTGATTGGGGCCCAGAAAACCTAAGCAAATCCTAACTTTACGTTAAAGTTTCGTATCTAGTTTTAAGGGAATAATATTCCTACTGTGGCGATCGTGGCGAAGGGGTTAACGCACCGGTTTGTGGATCCGGCATTCGTGGGTTCAAGTCCCATCGGTCGCCCTTTTCCCTTCATAATGGGGATTAGCCAAGCGGTAAGGCAACGGACTTTGACTCCGTCATGCCTAGGTTCAAATCCTAGATCCCCAGTATATTTTCTTAAGCGGTCGTGGTGGAACGGCAGACACACCATCTTGAGGGGGTGGCGCTCACAAGGCGTGAGGGTTCAAATCCCTCCGACCGCATCCCAGCTTTACAAGCCTAAAACCCTTGTTATATAAGGGTTTTTTTTTCTTTTACAACAGATAGAATAAATGAAGTAATACAGTTTAATAAATTACGAGCGTAGTACCCCTGAGAGTATGCACCCTGCCGTTCTAGGCACGTTCTTGGGATTATGGACGGAGTATTGTGTAGAAATAAGCCACATCCCAGTTTTATTATCTTGAAACCCTTACCTAGTAAGGGTTTTATCTATTTTAGTACAGATGGAAGAATGCAGTAATAATGGATTGCCCGTTACTTGGCGCTTCGCTTAGGTAATAATACTACCCATTTATAGGAGAAGTCAGCAAATACACAAGCCATAATTAAATATAGGAATATGAATGTATGAAATTCAACAGTAGAGGAGGGGGAACCTATTCTTGGCTCGAATGAGATCATTTCAAAAGTAGAAACACCAGTTCGTCCTAATATTTCAGTTATCGTCCCTGTATTCAATACTGGGGAATTCCTCAGTAAGTGTTTGCAATCTATAATTAACCAAACCATATGGAGTGTCATGGAGTTAGTTATTATCAATGATGGTTCATCAGACCATTCTTCCGAAATTATTAAAGAGTTCGTGAAACAGGAACCTGAACGTATAATAAGTATTCACTATGCTGAAAACCAAGGTGTAGGTAACTCTCGGAATGTAGGGATTGCTCAGTCTAGAGGCGACTATATCGGTTTCGTTGACTCGGACGATTGGATTGCTAACAATATGTTTGAGTTGTTGTATACGAAAGCTTTAGATGGGCATGACATGGTCATTTGTGATTATTTTAGTAGGTACGAAGATGAAGATCTGACTATTCCAGAGAAGGGATACGCACAAGACATCTTTACGCAAAAGCAGGCTATTCTTTACGCTCAAGTGGTTCCTTGGAATAAGCTCTACAAAAAGGAATTATTACAAAAAATTGAGTATTTAAATATTTGGTATGAGGATGTTGCATCAACTCCAATTCTGATCAGTCTAGCGAATATGCCAGCTTATTTGAATATTCCTTTATATTATTACAAAAGGTCTAGACCAGGTTCTATCGCAAATAGCAGCGGACCCAAAGTGTTAGATATTTTACGAGCCTGGGACCGTTTAATCGAACATGCACAGTTGAATAATAGTTTTAAAGAGGAAATTCTCTTTTTTGTAACTAAATGTATCAATTTTTATATTGATTTTAAACCGGAGTATGCTGAGCATTTCTGGGAGTATGCAAGGAAACATCGAGAATTATTAAGCGTTGGAGAGTATAATCGCCAAGCAGTTGAAACGAATGAGATTCGTGACTTATTTGGTTTATTTAATCAAAGTACGCCAATATATGCAACAAACCAGAATGAAACAAAGAATGATACAAAGAATGAAACAAGAAATATACCAAAATATGCAGCAAAATATGCAACTCAAAAAAAACGAACCTTAAGCATCATACAAGTCATTTCACCAATCTGTAGCCCTGTATCAGCTGTTGACACAGCTGGAACAGAGAAAATGGTTTACGAAATTACACAGGAATTGGTAAAACGTGGACATAAGGTTGTTTTATACGCTCCTAAGGGAAGTAAAGTTTCAGCAAAGGTAGTACCATTCCCCAAATATTTCGAAGATCGACACTTACCCGCATTTATCCGTAAAACAAGACCTTCGAAAGTAGACCTGATTCATGACCACACTTTTTCTTCTATTGTCAGATTAAGAAAAATGGGAATTCCCGTGTTACCCACTCATCATTTACCTACCAATATTGAATTCCATGATTCCGTTTATGTCAGTCACGCTGCTCGGAAGAATGCCGGCGTCAAAGGCCTAGTTGTTCACAACGGAATTAATCCAGATGAATACGAGTACAGTGAAGGAAAAGATGACTATTTATTGTTTATTGGGAGGATACTCCCCGACAAAGGCGTCATTCATGCAATTGAAGTTGCTGAACGCAATCACCAAAAGCTAATTATAGCCGGACCTATTAAAGATGAAGAATATTTCCGAAACATTTTACAGCCCCGTATTGATAATAATGAAAACATTCACTATATAGGTGCTGTTGCAAGTAAACAAAAGCAGGAGCTCCTTAAGAGAGCTCGATGTGTCCTCTTTCCGTCTATTTGGAAGGAGCCTTTTGGACTTGTATTGATTGAGGCTATGATTTCAGGCACCCCCGTACTAGCCTTGAACAATGGTGCCGCCTTAGAGGTACTTGAAGGCTTTCCTCAGTTAGTATGTAATAGCATAGATGAACTTGCGCACAAAGCTTTACATGAGCCATTCCCGCCACCACATGTCCTAAGAGAATATGTGCTTACCAAGTTCACGACTGCTACAATGGTGGACCAATATATCACGTTGTATGAACAGAAAATTAATGAATTTATGAAAAGACGAGTAAAGCTAAAACGGCTAAGAGGAAGAAAATTTAAATTGCTAAGAGGAAGGAAATTAAAACGGCTAAGAGGAAGAAAAAAATTAAAACTGCTTAGAAGAAGAACAAATTTAAAATTGCTAAGAAGAAGAAAAAATATAAAATTGCAAAGAAGAACAAATTTAAAAGGAAGAAAAAAATACTTCATAAAGAAAAAGATAAAAGCTAAACGAAGTGTAACAAAGCGAATAAAAGCAAGAAGTAACAGGTGACAGCAGAGCGGCTGGTCCTACTGTTCAAATCCCTCCGACCGCATCCCATTTGTAAAGAAAAACCCTTTGGAATAAGGGTTTTTCTTTTGTTTTCAGAAGACCTGAGCGATCAGGACTATTTTCTCGATATGACGAAATCATGATCGGAGCAGAATCGTGATATTGTCACTGTGGCGATTGGGATGGTAAACTTATAGGATTACGTAATTGTTTAATACTGATATTTGTAAACGTTTTCATAAATGATTGTGAATGCACAACCAGAATATAAATATTCGAAAGAAGGAGATTTGCATGACGATAAGCCAATTGATGGATCAACAAAAGAAGTACTATCTCTCCGGTTCGACACGAGGACTCGCTTTTCGGCTTACACAGCTCAAAAAGCTGAAACAAGCGATTGTCGATCGGGAATTAGAGATTATTCAGGCGTTGCGCACCGATTTGAATAAAGGAGAGAAGGAAGCGTACGCTTTTGAAATAGGCATCGTTTATCAAGAAATAGCTCATGTCATCAAGCATCTGAAACATTGGATGAAGCCGAAGAAAGTGAAATCTCCGATGACGCATTCGGGGAGTCGCAGCTACATAATCCCTGAGCCACTGGGGGCGGCATTAATCATTGCTCCATGGAATTATCCATTTATGTTGGCATTTGATCCGTTAGTAGGGGCAATTGCGGCTGGCAATACGGTTGTGTTAAAGCCGTCAGAGCTAGCGCCAGCGGTATCTGCTGTGATGACCTCGATCGTACGCGCTACCTTCGAACCGCAATATATTGCTGTTGTGGAAGGTGGTGTGGAAGAAAGTACCGCGCTGTTGGAGCAGCCGTTTGACAAAATCTTTTTTACAGGCAGTGTTGCCGTTGGGAAAATCGTGATGGAGGCAGCAGCGAAGCATCTTACACGAGTCACGCTAGAGCTCGGCGGAAAGAGCCCATGCATCGTACATCATGACGCACATATAAAGCTGGCGGCGCAGCGTATCGCCTTCGGGAAGTTCTCTAATGCGGGACAGACTTGCGTGGCTCCAGACTATTTGCTTGTGCATCGGAGTGTGAAAGATAAGCTGCTGGCCTATTTGCAAGAGGCTATCAAATCCTTCTATGGCGACAAGCCGCTGCAAAGCACTGATTACGGCAAAATCATTTCTCGCCGTCATTACGAGCGGTTGCGTCACTTTTTGAATGATGGAAAGGTCGCTATTGGTGGGTTAGCTGACGATCAGACACTGCAAATCGAACCGACGGTACTTGAAAATATCACATGGGATATGCCAGTCATGCAGGAGGAGATTTTCGGCCCTATACTTCCTGTTCTAACCTATGACAATCTGGATGAAGTAGTAGGCTTAGTCCAAGCTAGGCCGAAGCCGCTGGCACTGTATGTATTTTCGGAAGATAAAAAAGTCCAAGATGTCATGCTCGAGCAAATTTCATTCGGCGGTGGTTGTGTCAATGATACGCTGATGCATTTTGGTTCTACACATTTGCCTGTTGGCGGCGTCGGCGAGAGCGGAATGGGCAGCTATCATGGCGAAATGAGTTTTCACATATTTTCACATATGAAAAGTATATTAAAGCAGACGACGAGGTTCGATATCCCTTTTCGATATCCCTCTAGTCAAATCGGGTTGAAAATCATTCGCAGGCTGACGAAGCCTTAATTACGACTCACTAGGAAGAGGTAAGTCTCATGATAGGATCCTACGAGTACTATAAGCAGATTTTCAAGGATGTACCGAAGCCATTCGCATTCGTAGATTTGGATCTATTGGATGCTAACATCAAGGCCATTGCGCAGGAAGCTGGGGGAAAGAAGATTCGGGTGGCGAGTAAGTCCATTCGCTGTCCGGATGTGATTCGCCGTATTTTGGCAGCTGATCCTGCGTACCAAGGAATTATGTGTTATACGGTGGAGGAGGCTGCTTTTCTAGCCCGACAAGGGTTTGATGATCTTTTACTAGGCTATCCGCAGTGGCACGCAGAGGGGCTTACCGATGTGATTTCGCTAATAGGTGAAGGCAAAACGATTACGTTCATGGTCGATTGTATCGAGCATGTTGAACACATTGGGCGGCTGGCGACGGCTAAACAGGTTATTGTTCCTGTTTGTATCGACATCGACATGTCGACGGATTTTCCTGGATTGCATTTTGGGGTATGGCGATCGCCGTTGACCCGATGGGAGCAGGTTCGCTCTGTGGCTGAGCGGATAGTCGGAGCGAGTTGGCTGCGGCTTGATGGCATTATGGGATACGAGGCGCAGATTGCCGGTGTAGGCGATAATGTGCCTGGGCAAGCTGTGAAAAACGCGCTAATCCGCAGGATGAAAAAAACCTCCATTCGCAAAGCTGCACAGTGGAGAGAGGAAGTGGCGCGTGGGCTTGAAGCGATGGGAGCTAAGCTTCGTTTCGTCAATGCGGGAGGTACGGGCAGCATGGACAGTTCGCGGGCAGAGACAACAGTGACAGAGATCACTACAGGATCTGGGTTTTACTCCCCTGGCTTATTCGACAACTACAAGTCATTTCACTATAAACCTGCTGCTGGGTATGCAGTAGAGGTGGTGCGACGTCCACAGCCAAATATCGTAACCTGTATGGGCGGCGGTTATACGGCTTCGGGACCGACGGGTATAGACAAACGGCCTAAGCCGTATTTGCCGGAAGGTCTGGAGCTATTTCCATTGGAAGGTGCAGGAGAAGTACAAACGCCGCTTCGTGTGCGGGGTGGAGTCCAGTTGGAGCTGGGCGATCCGGTGTTTTTCCGACATGCGAAAGCAGGAGAACTATGTGAGCGATTCCTTACGCTATATGCCGTTTCGCAGGGCAATATTGTATCTACATATCCAACGTATCGCGGTATGGGGGCGTGTTTTCTATGATGAGCAAATCAGGGATATGGACCAATTGGTCAGGTATCGTACAGGCAACACCGCAGTCTGTACTGTATCCGGACTCCATAGAAGCGGTGGTTGATGCGGTGCTGCTTTGCAGACGACAAGGACGCAGGCTGCGTGTTGTCGGCACGGGGCATTCTTTTACACCGATTGCGGCATCGGATGATGTGCTTATCACCCTGGACCGCATGCAGGGCCTCATAGAGGTAGACGCTGAGGAGCGGACCGCAACGGTATGGGCAGGGACGAAGCTCAAGCTGCTTGGGGAGCTGCTGTACGCTCAAGGGCTGGCACAGGAGAATCTCGGGGACATCGATGTACAGTCGATAGCTGGTGCAATCAGCACAGGGACGCATGGCACTGGTCAGCAGTTCGGCAATATCGCTACGCAAGTGGTAGGTCTGACAATGGTGACTGGCGCAGGTGAGGTAATCACATGTACAGCTGTGACTCATCTTGATATGTTTAAAGCGATGCAGGTATCACTTGGCGCGTTAGGTATTATTGTGCAAGTGAAGCTACGGCTCCAACCCACTTACAAAATGATGTACGAAAGCAAGCGTATGCCACTGAAACAATGCTTACAGGAGTTGCCTGATATCGCGAGTGGACATCGGCATTTTGAATTTTATTGGTTTCCTTACGCTGAACCGTGTCAGCTGAAATTCATGAATCCCACGGATCACGCGGTGACGAGCCGCAAGGTGCGTGATTACATCGGGGATGTCCTACTCGAAAATACGGTTTTCGGTCTGTTGTCTGAACTGTGTCGTAAGGTCCCGAAACTCAGTCGGACGGTGAGTCGGATATCCGCCTCGCAAGTGCCTGTGGGCACCAAAGTAGATTACAGTCATCGACTGTTCGCGACGCAAAGACTTGTTCGATTTAATGAGATGGAATACAATCTCCCAGCAGAAGCCATGCCCACCGTTATTGAAGAAATGCGTGAAAAGATGATGAAGGACAAATACAACGTTCATTTTCCGATAGAATGCCGCTTTGCTAAGGGGGACGATATCTGGTTGAGTCCAGCATTCGGGAGGGATTCTTCGTACATTGCGATTCATATGTATAAAGGAATGCCGCATGAGGACTATTTTGCGGGGATGGAGGACATTTTCCTGAAACACGGCGGCAGGCCGCACTGGGGCAAAATGCATTCACTTAACGCAGATAAGCTAAACGATAGGTATCCGATGTGGCAGCCATTTTGCCATATACGAGAGGTGTTGGATCCGGACGGTATTATGCTGAACGGGTATCTGGAAAAGATTTTCGGTGTGACCGGTTAAGGTTGACAAGAAAATGGGGAGGTGTCTGGATGGTGGAGCTAAGTGTAGGTGTGACTCGGTCACGCTGGGCGGTCGTTACTGCTTACGCTTTATTAGCGGCGGTGACTCAGCTGCTATGGGTCACATTTACGCCGATTACGACGGCGGCTTCCAGTGAGTGGCATGTTTCTGTCGATGCCGTAGGCTGGTTATCACTCGTATTTCCTCTTGTCTATGTATTGCTTTCAATTCCTTCTGGCATGGCTGCTGATCGTTGGTTTCGCGGATCGCTGCTCATTGGCGCTGCGTTGACTGCGGTTGGAGCACTTATTCGTATTCTACCTGGCTATGAATATGCGCTCATCGGACAGATTGTGATATCCGTAGGTCAGCCTCTCGTACTCAACGCCGTGAACAAATTAGCTGTGCTCTATGTACGTCCAGAGCAACGAGCTAATGCGATTGCGGCTGGTACGGCCAGTTTGTTCGTCGGTATCCTTATCTCAACCGTCACCGTTCCTTTTTTACTAGCATGGCAAGGGATGTCAGCTGTCCTGTGGACACAAGGCGCCATTAGCGTCATTGCCGCCGTTGCTATGCTTGTGGCGCTAAGACGAGCGCCAGTGTTTGGGGTCGATGCGGCTGATGATACGAGCAGCACGTTAGGGTTCAGCGCGATTGCGACCCTATGGTCGCAGCGTTGGGTAAGGCTGTTCAGCCTGCTCCTGTTCGCTGGCTTCGGCATTTTCATTACACTGGCGACATGGCTTGAAGTGTTGGCCAGCGCTATCGGTTTCAATGCCCAGCAAGTCGGCATTGGCATCGGTGTAATGACGGCGGCAGGTATTGTCGGTGCTGCGATTGTGCCACGATGGGCGCTGCGCGGTCAGCGCGCGCGAGTGGTTGTACGCTTTTCACTCGTGGCGAGCGTGGTACTTCTGATCGGACTTGCAGTCGGTATGCCCCAGTGGATGTTCATCAGCTTGCTAGTGATATGCGGTTTTCTTTTACTGGCTGATTTACCCGTGATGCTTTCGCTGGCAGAGGCCAAATCCGATCCGCAGTCAGTCGGCGCGGTCACAGGCTTGTTGCTGCTATTTGGCAACTTAGGGGGGATTGTGCTTTCCTTGATTGTTCAACTCTTGTTAGGGAATAGGATTGTAGCTATCGGCATATTAGCTATTGTAGCCATTCTCATTTTGCCAGCGGTTGGGCGACTACAGACGGCACCTTCGAGGATCCAACGTGAAAGAAACGAACAGATGTAAAGATCCTCTTCGAACTTGTTTGATTGGGATAGAGGGGCAGGGAGCGCCAATAGGCGACAGGGTAGGGAACCTTCCAAGCCTTTTCGCTGTGTTGATTGTGTGTAACTATACTGTAACGCTGGAAAAGGTATAGTGGCTTATACATAGAAATAATAGGAAAGTATTTACTGGGGGGCCTATGAATATCATACATCGGGATGCAGATTTTACGAATGCGATGTTGTTTGGAACTTACATCTTGGTGTTGATGGATGGAAAAATGATTGGCGGCGGGCTTGTCGCGGAGTTTGATGAAACTGAGGTCAAGGTAGGGCAGGGGAGATATGTACGCAGCAGTTCAACCTTTGTAGTAGCTCCACCTCCGCAATGTTCGACGGGTATGGGATGACAGTTACATCTAATTGAAGTGTTTAGAGGATAATCTGAACGTGATTTGTCGTATATAACTTCCATTCCAGGTGGGAAGACGTTTATCTAAGTAATATGTACACGGTCAAAGATGCAAAAAGACACTTATTTTCGGGGAAAACAGTTTAACGTAGATGAATAAGTGCCAAAAGGCAATTTTTAGGGCCGAAAGATGTCAAGATGAGCTTTGCCAACAGAAATAGTTGCACTTTCGTAAAAAAAGAGGGTCCCCGCCACATACATGGCTACTGGGACACCTCTTTTTACGTTGTCTGCCTATTTGCTTGCGGCAACTGTCTCTATTTCTTTAACACTTTGATAGATGATATTGAATAGCTCTTCCAAATTGCATTCTTCGATACAAGAGAATGCTACACGAAGATCGGTCTCGCCAAGCGCGATTGTGCCTACACCATGCTGATTCAATAAATGTACGCGCAATGCTTCAGCGTCAACGGTTTTGAGCTTCAAGCACATGAAATAGCCGGAGTTGAAAGGGTAGTAGCCCCATGCATCGTCGAACTTGCCGCTGTCCAAAATGGATTTCGTACGGTTCGCGCGGCCTTTCATGATTTCGTATTTCTCTTGTTTCTGAGCATTGAATTCTGGTGAGTTCAAGGCGTGAAGCACGAACGTTTGGGACGGATGCGGTCCACTGGAAATTGTCGCACGGATAATCCCCATTGTTTTTTGTTCGAGCGCACTAAGAAGTGCATCACTTTGACCCGCATACGTTATGAAGCCTACACGGAAGCCCCAAACGTATTCTTCTTTGGTTGCTCCGTCAATTTTGACTGCAAGCACACGTGGATGCAGGTCAGCCAATTGACCGAACAAGGATTCATGCAAGGAATTTTCAAAGAAAAGACCGAAATAAGCATCGTCCGTCAGAACAACTACGTTAATCCCAGCTTCAGCAGCTTCTTTGATCGCGGCCGTAATGGCATTGCCATCTTCCACATCAGGCGTATAGCCCGTTGGATTGTTCGGGAAGTTCAGCACGACGATGGCTTTGCCTTTGGACTTCTGAGCAAGGAGTGCATCACGCAATCCTTCGGAATTAAATCTCTCTTGTTCGTTATAGAGCGGATAGTTCACGATTTGAGCACCGCGGCGAATCTCGAAAGTGAGCTCGTAATTTTCCCAATTTTTATCAGGAATAATAACCGCATCACCAACATCTGCAAAGAGATCAGCAGCGATACTTAGACCATGTGTCAAAGCATTCGTTACAATCGGGTTACCGATAAGCTTGCTGCCAATGCCCGGGTTTTCTTCGAGCATCTTTTTGCGCCAAGCTGTACGAAGCTCAGGCTTACCAGCCGGTGGAGCGTATTCATATATATCTTTAGGATTGTAAGTGGAGAGTGTATCTTGAATGACCTTCAGATGCATTGGTTGACCATTTTCGATCGCAATACCGATGGTAGCATTGAATTTCTTGGCTTTGGCCTTCGCTTCAGCCGATTGGCTGAGAATGCCTTCTTTCGGGAAGTAAATCGATTTACCTAATGCGGAAAGCATGTCATGTACGTGAGAATTTTCACGTTGCAGGGTCTCGTTTAACTGACTTGCCAAAGGATTCATAAGATTGGGTCATTCCTTCCAATGAGCGATTCATTTTTTCCCAGTTATTATATCACTTTCACACCTGCACGTCACTGCGCTAAACAAATTTTCTGCGAATTGATATCAAAAGAAGCAAGTGCCATGGATGAACGCATTCCAGTCACTTGCCATAGGCTTATTTGATTAAAAAACCTTCTAGTCGTTGCTTGACTTGCGGCCACTCGTTGTCAAGGATACTAAACATAACTGTATCTCGTACATAACCATCGTGAAGCACACGATGTTGACGAAGAATACCTTCTTTCTGGGCTCCTATACGGGCAATTGCTGCTTGGGAGCGTTCGTTGCGAAGATCTGTTTTGAGCTGAACACGCAGAAGATCTAGAGATTCAAAGCAGTATTGAAGCAATAAATACTTACATTCTGTATTCACACGAGTTCTCCAAACACTTGAATTGTACCAGGTATGCCCAATCTCCAAATTCCGATGAGGGATGGAAATATCGAAAAGTCGTGTACTGCCGACGATGGTATCTGTAGCTCTATCGTAGACGCTGAAAGGGATTCCTTGTCCCGCTTCCTGCTCGTTAAGTGCTTGGTAGACAAATTTGTGAACTTCGGCAGGATTAAGCAAGGGTGTCATAAATGAGAAAATGGCAGGGTCGTTAGCAGCCTCGATCAGTCCAGGAATATGTGACTCATGCAAAGGAAGCAAGGTGACGCGAGTTCCTTCTAGGGTTGGCGGTAGTAGATTCATAGTTTGATTTCTCCTTACTCGTGAATGATTTTAATGTGATTGTAGTAAGCATACTGTATGATTGGATTCATAATAAGTACCAATATGACTCAATTTATATGTACCATTTTAAAAAGAAAAGAAGTGGTTGTATGGCATTTTATTTGCCGTTTCAAACGTACTGCACACAATATCCTAGTAAATACGCCGCATTGTATCATGCGCTTCGCGATGAAATTGTGGGAAATAAGTTGAAGCAGAATACGAAATTGCCATCTAGCCGGGACTTGGCTGATCGATTGGGCATTTCTCGGGGGACAGTAAATCAGGTGTACGATATGCTGATTGCAGAGGGATATTTGCAGGCAGATGTTGGCAGAGGCACTTTCGTCGTCTATGCGGACGGTCATGTGATGTATGAGGCCAAGGTGGGAAAGAATATAGAATTGTCGGCTTGGGGCGCCCGAGTGAGCGAAGGTGTAGATGCTGGGGGGCGTAGGAGAGAGCGAGAGGGAAGAATTGATGGTGACAAAGAGCAGGGGGAAAAGCTAGAAGGTAAGCAAGCTGGAAGAGAAATTGCATTCGTGGTGGCGCGTCCGCAGATGGACCAGTTCCCGCGGGAGCAATGGAACCGCGGGATGTACGAACAGGTGCGGCGGATGACGGAGTCGCCGCAAGAGGACGCTCACATCGCCGAGGGACACTACGCGCTTCGCGAAGCGATTGCGGTGCACCTGAGGCGGATGCGAGGCATCGATGCGCCGCCGGAGCGCATCGTAATCGTCAATGGGTCGATGCAGGCGATAGCCCTGCTGACCCAGCTGCTCGTAAACCCGGGCGACCCCGTGGTGCTGGAGCGGCCCGGGTATCAAGGCGCCAGCCGCGCTGTGCTGGCGGCTGGCGGAGTACCCGTCCACGCGCCTGTGGACGGGCAAGGGCTTATCCCGCAGCCGTGGAACGCGCGGCTGCTGTTCGTAACGCCCAGCCGCCAATTTCCTACGGGGGCGGTGCTGGGCCTGGAGCGCCGCCAGCAGCTGCTGCGCTGGGCGGCGGAGCAAGGCGCTGTCATCGTCGAAGACGATTATGACAGCGAGTTCAGGCACCGCGGGCGGCCGATTGAGCCGCTCAAGGTGCTGGACCAAGAGGGCCGAGTGGTCTACATCGGCACCTTTTCCAAAACGATGCTGCAGGACCTGCGCATCGGCTATGTCGTGCTGCCGGAGGCGCTGCACGACGCTTTTGTAGCCGCGAAGCGGCTATACGAGCCGCACCCAACGGGGCTGCTCGAACAGCGCTCGCTCGCCGCCTTCATGGCGAGCGGCGGCTACGAGCGACACCTGCGCCGCATGCGGCGGGTGTACGCGAGCAAGTTCTTGCTCCTGCAGGCGCTGCTGCAGGAGCAGCTGTCCACCCTCTTCGAGTGGGTGGACAGCGATAGCGGGCTGCATCTGTTCGGCTGGTGGCGCGGTGAGCTTCGCACCTATATCGCGTATGCAGCCGCATGTCGGGCAGTCGGCGTGACCTGGACGGACGCCGGCAACTACGCACTCCCGGACGGCAGAGCGGGAGTATGCTTCGGATTCGCCCATCTAACAGAGGCTGAGATCAGGCAAGGCATCACCTTGCTCCGCTCAGTCTCTGTAGGATTTATCTGACCCTTTATTACCATGCTTCCTGCTCTATCTGTACCATACTTTTCCTAATTCCTTCTCGCCTACCATAAAAAGTCTCTATCACTGTGCAAGATAAGTCTTTTGGGCAATAACTTTGTTTGCAATAGGTTGTATGTTATCATCTAACATGTGTTCAATTAAATTACAATTCGTAGGAGTGATCCTTTCATGGCTGGATTAAATGGTGGGGGCACAAGTGTCATCGTGCGACTGGAAATACATAAAGAACTCGTAACCTTTGGAAGAATTGCAACAGCCATTGGTGATGCAGGCGGCGATATAGTGGCGATTGACGTCACAAGAGCTAGCAAAACGACGACTACACGTGATATTACAGTCAAAGTAAGTGATCCCGAGCATACGGAAACAATAACGAAAGCACTAAAGGTTATTCCAGGTGTCCGCATCATTAACGTGTCAGATCAGACCTTCCTGCTTCATTTGGGTGGGAAAATTGAAGTCACCCCCAAAGTACCGATTAAAAACAGGGACGATTTGTCCCGCGTATATACACCTGGAGTTGCCAGAGTATGTATGGCGATTCATGAAGACCCGAGCAAGGCACATTCGTTGACGATTAAAAGAAATACCGTTGCTGTCGTTTCAGATGGTACGGCTGTACTAGGGCTTGGAAATATTGGACCAGAAGCGGCAATGCCCGTGATGGAAGGGAAAGCGATGCTATTTAAACAAATGGCAGGCGTAGATGCGTTCCCAATTTGTCTGGACACCCAAGATACCGAAGAAATTATTCGTACCGTGAAGGCGATTGCGCCAGGATTTGGCGGTATTAATTTGGAGGATATTTCTTCCCCGCGTTGTTTTGAAATCGAAGAACGTTTAATTAATGAGCTTGATATTCCTGTTTTTCATGATGATCAGCATGGAACAGCGGTTGTTATTCTAGCCGGGCTGCTAAATGCGGTTAAGCTGGTAGGAAAGCAATTGGAATCATGTAAGGTAGTTATCACAGGTATCGGGGCTGCTGGTATTGCATGTACCAAAATGCTAATCTCAGCAGGCGTTACCAATGTCATTGGTGTGGATCGTCAAGGGGCTATTGTGCGAGGAGATGAATTCACGAACAAGGCTTGGGAGTGGTACGCTGAAAACACGAACCCTGGGCTAGAACGTGGTACCTTATCTGATGTCATCTCAGGTGCAGATATTTTTATCGGGCTGTCAGGACCAGGCGTGCTGAAGCAAGATGATGTGAAACGGATGGCGGCAGACCCGATTGTTTTCGCAATGGCGAATCCCACACCGGAAATCACACCAGAGGAAGCTGAGCCTTATGTTCGTGTCATGGCGACAGGACGCTCCGATTATCCGAATCAAATTAACAATGTACTTTGTTTTCCAGGTATTTTCCGCGGCGTGTTAGACTGCCGGGCTTCTAAGATCACGCAAGAGATGAAGCTTGCTGCAGCCAAAGCGATTGCTGCTGTCGTAAATGAGGACGAGCTGAACGAATACTACATTATCCCGAGCGTGTTCAACCACGCTGTTGTTGAGAAGGTTAGAGAAGCTGTTATGGAAGCGGCGTTTGAATCAGGTGTTGCACGTCGTCGCAGTCAACGCGAAGTAAACGAGTCACATCACGATTAATTGAAAAAAGCAGTTCGGTACAACGCTGACTCAGCGTGCCGAACTGCTTTTTATGTTTTAGGCTTGTTCTTCTGTCCATTCCTTCAACTTACGATCGGTAGGCAGCAAGAAAGTAAGTACTCCCAGCAAAGGCAGGAACGCACAGAGCTCCATGACGCGGGACGTTCCGATCGTATCACAAAGGTTACCGAGTACGACACTTCCGATACCTCCTAGACCGAAGGCTAAACCTGTGATGAGACCGGATACAGTCCCCACTTTCCCAGGGAAAAGCATTTGAGCATAAACGACGGTAACAGAGAAGCTGGCTAAAAGAATAACACCGATAATAACGAGCAACACGTACGCCCAACCGACGGACACATGCGGTAGCAATAAGGCGAATGGTGCCGATCCTAACATGGAAAAGAAAATGACATTACGTTTACCGAAGCGATCCGCAATCGGCCCGCCAAAGAAAGTACCAACGGCCCCAGCCGCTAGGAATAAGAAAATAAAATTCTGCGCTCTGTCTATGGAAATACCATATTTGTCTTGAAGGAAGAAGGCGAAATATCCGCTCATAGCCGCGCCATACCAGGAACGAACAAACACAAGGAATATCAATACACTGATAGCGAACATGACTTGCTTGCGCCGCTGCGGACTAACAACCCGTTTTACGACGGTTTTGGCCTTCACTGGTGCGTCTTGCAGGACAACCTTGTACCAACGTGCTATGTACATTTGTACAGCGATCGCGATAGCCGCGACACCGGTAAACCAGATCGATCCGAACAATCCTAACGGAATGAAGATCCATTTGGTCATAATGGGAGCCAATGACTGACCAGCGTTGCCACCGACTTGGAAGATCGATTGGGCGAGGCCTTTTCGATTACCAGCTGCCATATGTGAAACGCGTGAGCCTTCTGGATGGAAGGCTGCCGACCCAAGTCCGACAAAACAAACAGACAAAAGGACTACCCAATACGAATGAGCAAATGCTAGCAGCAGCATACCGATCAAGGTTGATGTCATCCCAATTGGCAGCATGTAGGGCGATGGCTTCCGGTCCGTATAGAGTCCAACGACAGGCTGCATAATGGATGCTGTAAAGTTAATCGCGAATTGCACCCATCCGACTTGTGCGTAGCTAAGTCCCATTTCATCTTTCAGAATGGGGAAAATAGCTGGAATTACGGATTGAATGGAATCGTTGAGCAAATGAACAAGCCCAATAGCGAATAAAATCCGATAAACAGTTGGTTTGACATCTCCCGTTCCTTGCAAGCTTTTCGAGCTATGATTAGGAGATGGTGTTGAAATGGATGCCATGGTTTTCTCCTCTCAGGTTCTGATTCCCGACTAGGCTAGTTGTCCAAGAAACGCCCGAGATCTTCGCCCATTTTCACTTTTGAGCCAAGCTTTAGATCAGGACGTGCTTCGAACATCCCATCTTCAAATAACAGAACAACCGTGGAGCCGAACTCGAAATAGGCGAGCTCTTGACCGCGTTCAAGCGTTTTTGGAAGGGGTGTTACATATTGGATGGAGCTCACATTCAGTGCACCGACTTTGACAACGGCTACTTCTCCAGTTGCGTGTTGAATGAATGTAATTAATCGCTCGTTGCGGCTAAGTACACGTTTCATATGACGCAGTCCGAATTCATTAACGGGATACACTTTCCCTAGGACATGCTCTTTCTCCAAGATATCCCCCGAGATTGGTGAATGAATTCGGTGATAATCAGTTGGACTCAGATATAGAACGAAATAAAAGCCGTTATTATAATTCACTGTGCGCGGTGAGCGGTTAAGCAACTCGTCGATTGTATAATCTTGACCTTTGACATTGACGATTAAGCCTTCTTTGATATCGCCAATACCTGTAATCATGGCATCAACCGGACTTACAACACGTGTTGTGTCTTCGTGAATCGGGCGCAAGCCTGGCTTCAATCGGCGAGTGAAGAAATCATTCAGGGATTTATACTCCTTGATATGCTTTTCAGCATCTTCAATGCGAATGCCATAGGTTTGGGCAAAACGAGGGATAAAGAGTCGGCTTATTTTGGAACGAGCAAGGGCACCTGTCAGTTGTGAGACCCATTTGCGTGAAGACAACTCGGTCAGTAATCGGAAAAAAGGCTTAGACATAGATCATAAACTCCTGTTCATTCGTTGGTTAGGAAGGACTCTGGCCTTAGCACATCGTTTCCTATTATCGGTTCTTCGCTAATCTTGCCACAGAAAAGTAAAAGAATCAATTGCCTATTGTTCAATTCCTTGGGACTAGCCAAGTGGTTTTCTGTATTTTCGACAGCAAATTCGTCAATGCTGTTGAAGAGGTGAACGCGACAATGTCGATAATAATCGTTATTTTTGTTATTCTGATTCCGCTAGTTATGCTTGCTAGTGCTTGGTTACTACATTCCTTTAAACATGTATTCGCAGGGGCAGCGGTTTTATGTGCGTATATATTTGGTGCAATCACTTCCATGCACGTGTACCAGATCCTTCGAGATGATACGGTTTTCATGACGAACATCCATGTTGTTTTTACGAACAAGCTGTTTCTGTTCACTGGTGGTTATTTAGGGGCATATGGGATTTATATGTTGCTGCATTGTTTTTTAAAAGGAATTCGCAGCGAGTGAAGCGGCAATTCAACGATTCCAATGCATGGTGCGTCTACTCTATATAGTGACTGTGATGTAAAGGCAGGTGGCAAAGATGAAACGAAATTATTCCCAAATCATGCGTAGAATTGGAACAGTTGGAGGGTTAATGCTCCTTATTACGGGTTGTGCGACACGTCATGAAGCTCAGCCAAGTGGAACTCCTATCCCGAGTTCACCGTCAGTTACTGTTTCGCCAACAGTGGTGCCTACCTCTACACCTATCCCGTCGGTTGCTCCTACGCCTTCGCCAACTCCGGTAGCATCGGTGAATTTTCCTAAAATGACACTGGATGAGAAGCTAGGTCAGATGATAATCGCTGGAATCGATGATTATAGTATGAATGAAGAAGCACGTAAATTGATTGCAACCTATCATGTAGGTGGCATTATTCTGTATAAGCCGAATGTGAAAGATACGAATCAATTAGTGAGCCTAGTCAATGATTTGAAAAAGACGAATACGGTGAACAAGCTTCCACTGTGGCTTGGTGTCGATGAAGAAGGCGGCAGGGTAACGCGATTGCCCGATGAAATCTCGAAAACACCGACAAGTCAGACGATTGGAAAATCGGGTAAAACCGAGTTGGCTCACAGCATCGGTCAGTTGCTGGGGAAAGAGCTGAATGCCTATGGGCTTAATATGGATTTTGCGCCTGATTTGGATATCAACAGCAACCCCAAGAACCCGGTTATTGGCGATCGATCTTTTGGCGCGAATGCAGCGCTCGTAAGTAGCTTCGGAATTCCGATGATGAATGGCATACAAGAGATGAAGGTCGTTCCGGTTGTGAAGCATTTTCCGGGACACGGGGATACGGCTGTTGATTCACATATTGGCTTACCCGTTGTTCAAAATGACCTCGCTCGCTTGCGGAAGCTTGAGCTGATTCCTTTTGCAGATGCTATTAAGCATCAGGCGGATGCGATTATGGTCGCTCATATTTTGCTGCCAAAAATAGATACGAAATACCCGGCTTCGATGTCGAAGACGATCATGACGGATCTTCTACGCAAGGAGCTTGGCTTCAAGGGGCTCATCATGACAGATGATATGACGATGGGCGCCATTGCGGAAAATTATGAAATGGGCGAAGCTGCCGTGAAGTCTGTGCTCGCGGGTTCCAATGTCGTGATGGTCGGGCACGATCCTCAGAAAGCGATAACCGTTATTAACTCCTTGCGTACCGCTGTTCAAGCGGGGCGGATTCCCTTAGACACGATTGACCAAAGTGTGCAACAGGTCTATAAACTGAAAATGAAGTATAAGCTTCAGGATCAGCCGGTAACTGTACCGGATCCGAAGCTGCTGAATGCTGAAGTTCAGCGGGTGCTTGCTCCGCTTAGTGCGAAGTAAGGGTTGGCGTCGTGGTGGTGCTGAGATGCCATGATCTCAGTCGACCACCGCACGGAAGGGTGCGGGGGGGGGGACACACAACAAACTAGCTACTTTATAACCCTCGCCCCCATCAACACAGCGTTACAATGCACCTCATTCTGCCTATGGTAAACTAGCTATTTGGGTCGGAATCACGTACATCTTTGAGATCTCGAGAAAACAGATATACGAAATAGGACTTTGGCGAGGCAGAGATGGGTCTGCATGCTGTAGTTGAATTGAAATAACTGGAAAATATACAGCTATATTGAAAGATTTCAATTGATTTTTTGATTTAAATGGAAAATATGTAGCTAAATTCTCGTTTTTCTCCTTATTGAGAGGATATTGCTTGAATTAGATGTATTTTTTCCAGTTATTCCTCGCAGAGAGGGATTATCGCCGAAAATAGATGTACTTTATACAGTTACATTTCAATTCAAGTGGGTTGAGAGCGCCTCGGACATAGGTGAAGCTGCGTCTTATACACTATCACTCAACCGCGCCCCACCCAAAAAAAACCGTCCCCCCGAGTAAACTCGGAATGACGGTTTTTTGCTTCGTTCTGCTGCTCCCGCTCCAGCTTCTAGCACGGAGGCGTGCCACCGTCTAAGATGAATTTGGCATAGGCTATAGGGTTGAAATAGGTGGCTTTCCAACACTCTTGCATATTTGCCTCACGGAAACTGTAACGTTGATCCTTCCCATTGCATTCGATAAATAAAGGGAAGCCATCGTTCGTCATAGCAATGTCGAGTCCTAAATCAGCCAAGTTTGGCAATTCTGTGCTGAGATGCTTGGCGACCAAGAGCGCGAAATTCGTCATCTGGAGACATACGGTCTCCGGGTCAAGCTGAGGATAGTGGTTATTCAAAATATCGGATAAGGAACTGACACGCCCGCCTTGCGCGACATTCGTTAAGAAATGCTTACGGGAGGCTACCTTGGCAATGATGCCAGTAACGCCCCATGATCCATCATTCCCACGCTGAACGGAAACGCGCAGGTCAAAGGGAGAACCATCTACCGTGGCAAGAGGCAGGCATTGTTGAACCATATAGCTGCTCCTTACAATCCGCCGGCGGAGAAGCAGGGGCAAGTGTTGACGGAACTTGAGTGTTCGCCAAGTCCGATTCGAAAGCTTCATGTTAACGGGATAGAGGAGTTTCCATAAGTTCCCTTGACGCTCTAATTTCATCACACCGCGTCCGATGCTAGAATTGGTTGGTTTGATAATTAATGTGTCAAACGAATCCATCATGGCCTTAACATTTTCAATTGTAGCTGGAAATGTACAGGGGAGATGCGGGCGAATGCTCTCATTTTTCATTAAGATTTCATGGATACGCATCTTGCTATAACGGTTCCAACGATTAAACAGCGTAACACCTTGCTGTGTCCATGCTTCCAAAATTCGTGCTGAAGAAGAGTCCAAATAAATGGCACGATTATGAATGACTTTAGGGAGATCAGACCATTTTCTTATAAAATGTTGGCCATCCTTTACATAGGCATATACCTTCATTGTTTTCATATGAACATCATGAATTCGGAAATAACAAGGCGTAAGGCCATAGAGTTTGCCAGCATCCTCGTAAAAACGAATGGCTTCGTATTGTGTGTTCCCTAGAGGAATACCTGCAAACAAGGAATCGTTAACTAAAATACCCACATAGGGATTACTCATTGACTTCACTCCCTCTTTAATTGGGGCTTGAATATTTGCCGAAAACGGAATCACACTTAGTTTATGGAAAAAGAACAAGACTTGTTTGTACAAATGCCGATACTTTCTTCTAAAACAAGGACAGATGCCCATGCTTTGCCACTTTATCCGCATATGTATAGAAGAAGTAGCAGAATGGGGGGAGCTCAGCCTCATTTTATCCAGGAGGTTTAGAAGTTGAAGACTAAACGGAAGCCGCAATCGAACCGTCTTGTCATTGTCACTCCAGGCTCTTTTCCTATACCCTCAGGGACTAGTAGCTCGGTTGAGCAAGTGGTTCAGAAGACAGCGGAGCAGTTGGTGAAGAGCATGCCTGTAGTCGTATTTGGACGGAAAACATCCTATCAACCTTGGAAGGAAATTCGGCAGGATGTAACGTATCAGCGAGTACCTTATCAGACACAAACTACCTATATGAAACATGTAGCTAAACAGATATCCTCGTTAAGTCCTGGTATTATTCAAGTGGATAATCGGCCACGCTTCCTTCCCTTTCTTCGTAAACGATACCCTCATTCCAAATTAAGTCTCGTCCTCCACTCTACGTCTTTTATTACTAGACCCTATATTTCTAATGCATCTCTAACCGTTTGTTTGCGTGCTGCTGATGTCATTATCGTGAATAGCGACTTTCTAAAGCGGTTTCTGCAAAAAAAAGTGCCTAGTGCTGCCCATAAAATAGTTACACACTATTTAGGTGTTGATGTTGCTCAATTTATTTCCAAATGGTCGGATGAAGGCATCAAATCTCGTATGGATATGCGCAATGGATTGGAATGTGAGCATCGCAAAATTATTTTATATGTAGGTAGATTGATTCCTAAGAAAGGTGTTCATCATCTGCTGAAAGCGATGAAAAGTGTCATAAAGAGTGAACCAAGCGCCAAGCTTGTAATCATTGGGAGTGCTTATTATGGATCTAAGAAAGAAACCAAGTATGTCAGGCAATTAGTTAAAGCAGCGAGGATGATGCCAGAGCATGTCCAATTTATTCCGTATGTGAAGCATCAAGAAATGCCTAAATGGGTCCGAATCGCCGATGTTTTTGTTGTCCCCTCGATTGGGAAGGAAGCTTTTGGACTTGTCAATGTTGAGGCCATGGCTTCTGGTGTTCCCGTTGTTGCAACTAGAGTAGGCGGTATTCAAGAGGTTGTGGAAGATGGCAAAACTGGCTATTTAATCGAACTGGGCGCCATTGACAATGAACTCCCTGAGCGTGTCATACGGTTACTGAAAGATGAAAGCCTGCAACGTAATCTGGGGGAAAACGGCATCAAGCGGGTTGATAACCTGTTCACATGGCAGCGAGCTGCTGAGGTGAGGTCAGAGTTGTACAGTCGAATGTTGAAGGAAACGGCACTTGTCTAGGTGAGCGCACATTTTTTGGGGCTAATGTACTTATTAAGGTGAGAATGAATATGTTACCAAAGATAAATCTTGGCGAATGGAGAGGAGTCATATGAATAAGCGTAAGAGCAGCACTACCCAGAAAGCGAACGTGCACAAAGTGAACGCTAACTTGAATGAATTAAAATGGCTCGATGAAGCACCAATAAAGCAAGAAAAATTGGTAGAACAACCCAAACTAATCGCGAAAACGAATCCAGCGGTGACAGAGAAGACAGAGAAGACAGAAAAGACAGAATCAAACAAAGTCTTGCATGTCTCCAAGGTTGCAGAGCAAATCACACCTGATCTGTTATTAACGGAGCGAAAAACGGGGAAATTCGTTGACCCGGTTGTCTATACAGACGACATTGTAGATGAAGCGGTAACATGGGACAAAATTGCAAGCCGATCAATCGATGACACGAAGATAAAACCGTTCAGCATTGGTGTCAGATCAATTAAGGATGGCGCGATTGAGCCTTCCAAATTAGCTCATGCAAGCGTAACCCGTCCGAAAATTGCCAACCAGGCTATCCATGATGAACATATTGCTCCAAACAGTATAGCAGGAGATAAAATTCAAGATAATTCAATATCTGGCGGAAAGCTGTCCGATAGCAGCATTACAACTGCCAAAATTGCTGATAGGTCAGTGGATGCCACCAAACTGGCAGACGCTTCTATTTTGCCACAACATTTATCAGAACTGATTATTACAAGTGACTATATTGATCAACAAGCGATCACGTCAGATAAAATCCTCAGCGGTGCTGTTCAGACGAAGCATCTGGCCAACTATATTATTGATACGGCTAAGCTCATGGACGCTTCCATCACCTCTGCGAAAATTAGAGATGGTGCTGTAACGGAAGAAAAATTGGGGATTGGCAGTATCGGTTCTATTCATATCCAGGCCGATAGTGTTCAGTCCGAACATTTAAAAAATCACTTAATTACAAGTGACAAACTCGCTGATCAGACTGTAACAAGTGGTAAGCTTGCTCCGCATGCCGTAGATTCGATGCATATCACACAATCCGCGGTGAGAGGTATTCATATTGAAGGCGGTGAGGTAACCAGTTACCACATAGCTGATCAAGCAATTCGTACTAAACATATTGGGGAAGGTGCCATAGAAACGAAGCTCATTCAAGATGGTGCGATTACCGTGGCGAAATTGGGCGAGAAGATCATAGCGAGCAAACATATAACGCCGCAAGCTATTGAGTCTGACCACTTGAACGATCAAGTTATTTCTAACAGCAAATTGCATGACGGTGCGGTCACTGCGGATAAAATTGCGCAAGGTGCCATCATCGCCAAACATATCGGTTCACATATGATAAGGACTGATCATCTAGAGGAGAATGTGATATCTAGCTCCAAAATTGCTGCAGGTTCCATCATTACAGATAAATTGGCAGAGGGGAGTGTTGCTAATTCTAAACTAAAGGATGAGAGTGTCACCTCCAACAAAATTGCCTACCGCACCATCAATTCTGCTCATCTGCAGGAAGAGATTATTGCTGCTGGTCACATCGCAAAAGGTGCGATTGGTGAGAAACAAATCGATTTGCACGCGATTCAACGCAACCATATTGCGGATGAAGCCATCACTACTAGACATATTCAGGAAGAAAGCATTACGACGAGTAAGCTTGCTGAGGAAGCCGTAACAACGGCGAAGATCGCTCCGATGTCAATAGAATCACGTCATTTGCAAGATGAAATTATCGATGGTGTTCATATTAAACAAGGGACGATTACTTCTGAACATTTGGCACAAGGATCCATTACATTGGAGGTATTCGCTGATCGAAGTCTAATGGGCAGTAAACTACAAGAAAATGCAATCACGACTGAAATCTTAGCCGACAGTGCAGTCACCGAAGAAAAGCTCGCGAATGGAGCGGTGAGCACACAACACCTTCAAGCAGAATCTGTGACGACGTGGACCATTGAAGATCAAGCCATAACGAACGCGAAGCTAGAGGATGAAGTAGTAACTTCAGATAAGTTGGCTGATGGCAGTATCATTAGTACCAAAATTTCGAGCAAAGCGGTGAATGCAGAGCATATCATCGACGGTGCGATCACCGCCTCGAAATTGGCGAATGAAAGTGTGCATGGTAGCAAGTTGGCACCTGCTGCGGTAGTTGCCAGGCATTTGGCGGATGGGTCCATCATTAGCACGAAGGTTGCTTTTCGCGCGATCAACACGGAGCATCTGGCAGAAGGAGCGGTCGTTGGTACGAAGCTGGCGAATCATAGTGTAGAAGGCTCGAAAATCATGCCTGGCACAATCACAGACGAACATCTTTCATTAGGCGTGGTGAATGGTACGAAATTGGCGCATGGTTCCGTAAGTAATCAGCATCTCCTTGCAGGAGCTATTGACTCTGAAAAGTTAGCTGTGAACTCTGTAGATGGCAGTAAACTGATGTCGGGCGCAGTGAACAATTATCATCTTGCTGATCATGCCGTATATGGTGTGAAATTGGCACCAGAAAGCGTGGATGGAAGTAAGCTGGCTTCAGGTGCTGTAAATAGTGACCATTTGGCTGATCATGTTGTAGATGCTTCTAAGCTGGCGTCGGGAAGTGTAGATAGCAGTAAAATTGTCTACGGTGCGATACAACGAGAACATTTATCGGACTTTATCATTGATGGATTGAAGCTCTCCTTGGGCTCAGTGACTAGCAGCCATCTTGCTCCTGGCTCTATTGACGGGGGGAAACTTCAAAATGCCAGCATAGATAGTTCCAAGCTAATCGAGGGAACGATCGGAAGTGAGCACCTGCAAGACGAAACCGTCACAGGTGAAAAGCTAGCTCCTAGTAGTGTGGACAGCACAAAACTCGTATTCGGTGCGGTGAATACGGAGCACCTGTCTGATGATGCTGTTACAGGAGCGAAGCTATCCGTCAACAGTATTGATGGCAGCAAAGTTATTGACGGGGCGATCGATACCGCTAAACTCGCTGATGGCAGTGTAGACAGCTATAAGCTGGCACAGGGAGCGGTAACGGATTTCCACTTAGCAACGGGCAGTATTGATGGAAGTAAGCTGCAAGCTGGGGTTATCACGAATCAACATGTTGCAGATGCCTCAATTACGGTGACGAAATTGGCAGATAATGTTGTGCGCAGCTCCTCCGGGCAAAGAAATGTGTTGCAACAGTTCGGTCTTGAGCCATTTGTTATGAAGATTCAGGATGAGACCATAGAGCTGGTACTTCATTTTGAAGAGGAATATGAGAATACAAATTATGTGTTAACAGCGATCACGAATCATCCAGCTTGTTATGTCATTGTGAGTCAAAAGTCTACAGGCAGCGCGGTGTTGTCCATTATCCGAGCCAAGTTTTCACCCGATCAACATGGCATTGTGAATTGGATGGCCATCGGTAAGAGTCATTAATCGATGTAAGATGCGAGTCCTTCCTTCAAAAAACAAAAAAAACAGTGTCTCGCACTTAAGCGAGACTACTGTTTTTTGTTTTTTGGCTATTCGATAGATAGATTGATGACCAATTTTCAATTTAGGGGTAATCGTCCAATTTCCGTCTATCACGAAAGCATATGATAGTAGAAATGGATGTGACTATGCACCATAAGAAATCATACGAACGTTCGTGAAGGGGGATGACTTGTGAAAGGTGTCGTACTTGCAGGAGGAACTGGAAGTCGTTTACGCCCTTTAACACATATTATTAACAAACATTTACTTCCAGTTGGTGAGCTGCCCATGATTCAATATGCCATTGATAAACTAAGTCAGGCAGGCATTCAGGATGTTCTTGTCATTACTGGGAAACAATCTGCGAGCTTATATGTAGATTACTTGGGTAGTGGTGACCTGTTCGGGGTGAATCTAACCTACAAGATTCAAGAGAAAGCAGGAGGTATTGCACAAGCCTTAGCATTGGCGGAGGATTTTGTGGGGGAGGGTGAGAAATTCGTGGTCATATTGGGAGATAATTTATTCCTAGATCCACTTCAGTCCATGATTGAAACCTTTTACCAGCAAGATGAAGGGGCTATGGTCATATTAAAAGAGGTGGAGGATCCTCGTAGATATGGCGTAGCAACGATGAAGCACAATCAAATTGAACGCATTATAGAGAAACCGGAGTATCCAGCCTCTCCATTTGCTGTGACGGGGATCTATTTATATGACTCTTCTGTCTTTGAGATTATTAAATCACAATCACCTTCAGCAAGAGGCGAGATGGAAATCACAGATGTCAATAATGTGTATGCAGCCACAGGTACGCTCGCCCATATGTTCTTGACAGGTTGGTGGATTGACGCGGGCACGCATGAATCGCTCTTTCAAGCCACGCTGTTAGTTAGAAAGGGGTACAGCTAATGCAGTCATTGCTTGTGACAGGAGGTATGGGTTTTATAGGAAGTAATTTTATTCATTACTGGAAAAAACATCATCCAGATGATCAAATAATTAATGTTGATTTACTTACGTATGCAGGGAATAGGGAAAATGCTAGGCTGTTTGATGGTCAAGTTGGCTATCAATTTGTGCAAAGTGATATTGGTGATGAGGCGCTCATGATGAAACTGATGCAAGGCATTGATGTGGTTGTTCACTTTGCCGCTGAATCCCATGTAGATCGAAGTATTCATGACCCTGGCAGTTTTGTAAGAACGAATGTGGTTGGCACTCAAATCTTGCTTGAGGCCGCACGTCAAGGTCAGGTTAAGAAGTTTATTCATATATCCACAGACGAAGTGTATGGATCACTAGGGGCTGAAGGAGCTTTCAGTGAAGTAACACCAATTGCGCCGAATTCTCCATATTCAGCTAGTAAAGCAGGCTCTGATTTGCTAGTAAGAGCTTACTATGAGACGTATGGATTTCCAGCTGTGATTACACGTTGCTCCAATAATTATGGTCCCCGCCAATTTCCAGAGAAGCTAATCCCACTTTTGATTACACGTGCGCTGCGCGATGAAACGATACCCCTATATGGTGATGGACTGAATGTACGAGACTGGTTATATGTAGACGATCATTGCTCTGCCATTGAACGTGTGATTGAAGCTGGTGTGCCGGGAGAGGTCTACAACATTGGTGGTCAGAATGAGCGAACGAATTTGGAAGTTGTCCAGAGCATTTTGAAGCTGCTGGGCAAACCTGAATCTTTAATTCAATATGTGGCGGATCGGCTTGGACATGATCGGCGATACGCCATCGATAGCTCGAAGATACGTCGCGAGTTAGGGTGGACACCGGCTTACTCATTTGAGAAGGGCCTGCAAAAGACACTAGAGTGGTATGTAAGTGAAAACGAGTGGTGCGCCCGTATTGCAGACGGTTCGTACCGTGTAGATAAAGAAGCTGATCACAGGTGAAAATCGTTATTACAGGTGCCGGGGGGCAGTTAGGATATGACCTTAAGCGAGTGCTGAGCCAGATGCATGAAGTTATCTCTTGGGGGAAATCGGAATTGGATGTTAGACAAGAACAAGAGGTCATGGAGAAGCTGTTGAACGAACGACCGGATGTTGTTGTTCATGCTGCTGCCTATACCAATGTAGATAGAGCTGAATTCGAGAAGGAGTCTGCCTATCAAGTGAACGCTTTGGGTGCTCTTCATCTTGCGCAGGCTTGTGCGATCGTTGGGGCCAAGCTCGTCTATGTCAGTACGGATTATGTATTCGATGGCACGAAGCAAAGTCCCTATAAAGAGACGGATGTACCCAATCCGCTCAATAGCTACGGACAATCCAAGCTTCTTGGGGAGAAATTCGTTGCCATGACTTGCATGAAGCATTTTATTGTACGAACCTCTTGGTTATATGGTCAGAAAGGAATGAATTTTGTAACTAAAGTATTGGAGAAGGCGCGAGAGAATCTGACTTTATCCATCGTGGATGATCAATTTGGCTCGCCGACCTATTGCTTGGATCTGGCCATTTTCATTCGTGAGCTTATTGAAACGGACCGATATGGTCTCTATCATGCCTCGAATCAAGGCGTATGCTCCAGATATGAATTCGCCTTGCATATCCTCCAAGCGGCTGGCATGGCGCATATTTCCCTGAATCCTGTGCCTACGCACGCTTTCCCGCCAGCACCAGCTGCAAGACCTATGTATACCGCATTTGCACACAATGCTATGCAAAGCAATGGGTTTGAGCCTATGCGAGATTGGCGAACGGCGCTGGATTTCTTTCTACAGGTAGATTATTACGATACAGCAGTTAGGGCTAAGAGGGTGAAAGATACATGGTAATTCGTAACCGCATAGCGGAGGGGCGCATTCAGGGATTTCAAGCTGGAAGAGAAAGTGGCTTTCGTATGGGGAGATGCCAATATGCTCTCGACACCTGCTATCCAGCACCCACACCGCTGAGAGAAGCTAGTGTTTTATTTATTGTTCAGGGTATCTTCGATGCCATTGACAAAGGAATTATTCATGGTCTGCAACAAACAGTCCGAGTTGTATACACAGCCACGGCTGCGGATATGCTCCGATTAGCGAATGAGCTTAAACCAAATCTGGTGCTTGTCATGAATGGGCTTCATGTTTTCCCTAATGATCATGCTAATCATGTGGATCAAGTAAGACAGATGGGGATTCGAACTGCCATTTGGTTTGCGGACGATCCCTATTTTACTGATCAGACAGACGCATTAGCCCCTCACTATGATTATGTATTCACGCATGAAATGTCTTGTGTACCGTTCTATCAGGGTATAGGCTGCAGGCAAGTTCACTACTTGCCTTTGGCGGCTAACCCAACTGTGTTTAAACCTCAGCCTATTAGCCCTAACTACCTAAGCGATATCTGCTTTATAGGTACGGGCTTTCCTAACCGAATTGCTCTCTTCAATGAGTTAACTCCCTTCTTGATAGGGAGAAAAGTGGTTATTGCTGGGGGATTATGGGATCGTTTAGATCGCTTCGCCTTGCTTCAACAAGGGATTAAGTTAGAGGGCGTTCCGGTCGAAGAGTCAGTGAAGTATTATAATGGTGCCAAAATCGTCCTAAATATTCACCGACTTACGTATGATGCAACCTACAATAAAAACAGCAGAAATATACCGGGATATTCCATTAATCCGAGAACCTATGAGATCGCGGGATGTGGAACCTTGCAAATAACGGATTATCGCCATGATCTGGAGCAGCACTATCGGCCTGGACATGAAATCGAAACCTTCCAACATACGGGAGAGCTTCTTCATAAACTAAGTCATTATTTAATTCATGAGGAAGATCGATTGCGTATTGCGATTAATGGGATGAGAAGAACACGAATGGAACATTCGTTTGCAAATCGTTTAGTTAAGTTGTTGGACATTGTATTTGCTTAGAAGGGAGTGAGGGGTGTGAGTTTTATCAATAGTGCGCATGCTCGGGAGCGCGGACTTGCTGATGGGAATCAATTAGGTCGCGCTAATGGAGTCAGGATGGGACAATGTGAAGCGATCATGCAAAAAGCGGCTCGTGACCGTGCGCCAAGTCCTGTCTGGGACGTACGTGTGCTGTTTGTTACATCGGGCAAAGGGTATCCCTACGAGCCATTGGATCTCGCTGTTATTAACGGCCTTCGGCCTATAGTTCGCGAGTTGATTATAGGAAACTGTGACAAGGATCTGATCCGTATCGGGAATCCAAAAGCCAATGTCGAAACGCTTGCAGCGAGGTACCGACCTGATGTGATGATTGTTTTAGAGGGGATGAATCTCTCCTTGGATGTTGTTGATCGGGTTCGCCATATGGGGATTCGGACTGCCATATGGCTAACTGATGATCCCTATTACACGGATATTACTGCTTCCTATGCGAGGCACTATGATTATTTATTTACCTTAGAAGTGAATTGTGTACAGTTATATCGGGAGATGGGATGTCAGCAGGTTCATTATTTACCTCTAGCCTTTCAACCGGAAATGTTTCGACCAAGACCAGTGCCAAAAGGTGTCCACCGCGATATTTGTTTTATTGGCTCGGCTTACTGGAACCGTGTTGGCGTGTTCAATCAGATTACACCGTTTTTAGCGAGCAAACGTATCATTATCTCAGGAATTTGGTGGGAACGGTTGAAGAAATATCGCCTGCTTGCACCTCAAATTCAATTGAATACGTGGATGTCGCCAGATCAAACCGCCACGTTCTACAATGGGGCGAATATCGTCATTAATATGCATAGAGCTTTCGATGACCAATCGTATAACCACAACTCTCGTCGAATTACCGGCGCCTCTCCTAATCCGCGAACATTTGAAATTTCCGGTTGTGGGGCTTTTCAATTGACAGACATTCGGGATGATTTAGTCAATTTCTATACGCCAGACTATGATATCGTGACGTATGCATCCACAGAAGAAATGCTTTACAAAATGAATCATTATTTAATTCATGAAGAGGAACGTAAGCAAATAGCCATGCGTGGGCTCTATCGCACGATGCGAGATCATACCTATACCAATCGACTTATTACGATGCTTTCCATCATATTTGGACCTAGATAAAGGCTGAACAATGAAGTTAATGAAATTGACTTGAAGAGAACCATTTTAGAAAGATGAGGTGTAGAAATTGATCACGAAAAGGAAGGTTCACAAGCTGACCATAAGCAGAAAGATTCGAAAGAAGCGAGTGGGATCGCCAAGAAAGGTAGGTCTAAAAAAGCGTAACCTTATTAGAAAAAAGGGACGTGCCATTCGTCGGTTGAGGCCACTCGCAAGGCGAAAGGGAAACCGCAGATTAGTTCGTCGTCTGATCCGATTTCCTAGACGTAAGGGGAGTCGAATCATAGCTCGTCGCCGCAAAGTCCCGCGCCGTATTATCCAAAGTCCAAGAGCCAGGAGAGCCCAACTGGCCTATGACCGAGCCTTCAATGAAGCTTACAATGCGAGCTACGGTGTTGGCTTCGCAGAAGGATATACGTGGGAGCTTACGAATCCAACGATTGCTTAAAGTGAAGTCATGAGGTGAGCCCAGTTGCTTAAACTTATCAGAAAGAAGCGGGTGAGGGAGCAGGTTTTCTTAAGGAAGGGAAGCAAACGAAAACTCCTAAAGAAACCAAAACGCCGATTCATTCCTAAGCGTAAGAGATCTTTTGCTCGAGTAAATAGGACAAGTGTCCCCCCTGTCGGTGCGATCATCCTAGCTTCCAATGCAGAAGGAACGATCGAGCATGTGTTGGAGCCATTGGGACGTTTACCATTTAGGGAGATTATCGTCATTGTACACGGCTCTGTAGACCGTACGTTAGATATGGTTAGAAGCCATTCCCGTGCCATTATTATTCATAATCCTCAAAGAATCGAACCAGAGGACGCAAGAGCTTTGGCTGCGAGGATATCGCGGTCAGATTTCTTGCTTTTCATAGAAGGGGACAAGGTTGTAAATGCGGATGAGCTGCTTCCGTGTATTCAGAATGTAGCATTCGGAATTGAAAATGGCACATTAGTAAGGAGGCATGAACTTGCAATTAACGAGCATCATAATTCCGACGTTTAACGGTCTACCTTTGCTGAAAGCCTGTGTCACATCTATCCGCCAGCATACATCCGTGCCTTATGAAATTATAGTTGTGGATAATGGCTCTGGGGACGGAACATCGACTTACTGCCGCAATGAAAATATCAAGTTTGTGGCACTGCCAGCCAATCTCGGTTTTCCAGCTGCATGCAATTACGGTTTGCTTTTTGCGGAAGGTGACTCGTTAATGCTTTTGAATAACGATACAATCGTCACCCCTAATTGGCTGCCCATGTTGCTGAACTGCTTATACAGTCGAGAAGAGGTAGGGATGGTAGGTCCCGTCTCTAACTATGTCAATGGCAAACAAAAAATTCGTGTCCCTTTCACTGGTATTTCGAACATGGCCCACATCTATAATCATGTAAATCCTAGGAAATGGCGGGAAACGAAACGCTTGGTTGGCTTCTGTTTACTATTTAAGCGGAAGCTGGTTGAGCAGGTAGGCGTGTTGGATGAACGATTTGCACCCGGATATTATGAGGATGATGACTTCTCCTACCGTGCGCGATTAGCGGGATATCAGCTGCTCATAGCAGGCGATTGCTTCGTTTATCATCGTGGAAGTGTTAGTTTTCGAAAAAATAGCCGTCGATCTAAGCTCTTGCTGCTGCGACGCAATCGTAAGAAATTTATCCATAAATGGGGCGTCGATCCCTTTCAGTTTATTTAGGCACCGTTTCACTATCAGCGGCATAACGTAGAGTGAAAAAGGTTGTAGGAGGAGTAAGTGTGGAGGAGCGGGTGACGCAAATTATTTCTCATATTGCAGCTTCACATAGCCAAATGGGACGAATATTGGAAACACATCGGCATGTGTCTACGCAAATGGCGGCAATTGCAGGAGATCTGCCGGATTCTCATCCTGAGTTTGCTGGATTGGATATGCTGCAGAAGCGGGCATTACAACTAACCAAAAATGTAACTACTTATTTAAACAGCCTCGCTGAATTGGAAGAAGCTATGGCGATGCAAACGGAATTAGTTATGAAGGAAATCCATGTAACTGATGAGGAATAGAGGGAATGACCTTGGATAGAACAGATCTTTATATGCAAATGTTAGATGCGACAGCCAAGCTGCAATATGAAATAAGTCTGATGCTGGAAGCAAGAGTCGTTGAAGCGTCGAAGTCGCAAAACTGGATTTGTCAGCATATCAATTCGACAAATCTAGAAGGCCATGACCATAAAATGAAAGTAACTGGCCAAATACATGAGAGTGTCATTGAACTGATAGATGGTTTAACAAAGATGGAAAATGCGCTAAATCGCCAGATGAAGGCGTTACTTGGGAAACATCCTTCAGGTTCCGCATTAGGCTTAGGGTCCGACGACGGTATGGAATTCGGCAGCCTGCTTCCGTTTGGCGAGGATGGGAAGCTGTGAAGGAATGGAATCGGGAACGCGTGGAGCTGCATATGTTGATCTCGCTGGCCAGAAGCCAGCGAGCGTTATGCAGAATCATTGAATCTGTAGCGGACCACGTAGAGGGTTCTGAACAGCTCGCTGGTCATGTCGCGGATAATCTGAAGTCGATAAGTGATTATCAGCATGCGTTGATGTTGAAATTAACGAAGCAGCCTACTCGAAAGCGTGTCAATGGCAAGCCGGCTAAGCCATGGTTGAATAAAAATGTGTAGTCACACACCCAAGTACGAACACAAGCGAATGCAAACTTATTAACCCCAACGTACGATTAAACCTGCGTGCGTCAAACCCCCGCCAAATCCATAGAGTAACAAGTTGTCGCCAACCTTAACTTTTCCTTCTCTTATCCCCAAATCCAGCGCAAGAGGGATCGAAGCGGCGGAAGTGTTTCCGAAGTATTCAAGGCTGTATAACGCTTTGTTGATCGAGATCCCACTCTTTTCACAGATGGAGTCTATCATGCGCAGGTTTGCGCTATGAGGGATGAACCAATCAATCGCCGCGAGCGGCAAGCCGCTTTTTTGCAGCAGCACCTCAATGCCCTGCGGTACGGTAGAAACAGCGAATCGGTATACTTCGCGCCCGTTCTGGACAAGCTTCCCTTCCCCTAGCAGCGGATCGCCATTCAGCTCTGACGCCAGTCCCGTCCGGTACACATGCTTAGCGCCTGTACCATCAGATCCCATATGATAAGCGAGGAATGCCGGCTTAGCTTCTTCGCGCTCAACGACGATGGCGCCAGCGCCATCGCCGAATAGGATGCAGGTGGATCGGTCTGTGTAATCTGTGATCTTGGATAAGGCGTCGCCACCGATCACGAGTATTTTGTGATGTACGCCGGCAGCCACAAGCGCACTTGCGGTGTGAAGTGCATAAGCGAATCCAGCACACGTCGCATTGAGATCATAGGCTCCTGCAGCCTGGATACCGAAGTGGGCTTGAACCTGACACGCAACTGGCGTTGATGGTAAATCTGGTGTATGTGTGGACACGATGATAAGGTCTACATCGTCAAGGGAATTTGGGTATCGATCGACCAAATTTTGCACGGCTGCTATACATAAATGGCTGGAGAACTCATGTGCTCCAGCTATTCGGCGCGCTCGAATTCCTGTGCGCTGCACGATCCATTCATCGTTCGTATCGACCATGCGGGAAAGCTCATCGTTAGTCAAAATATGCTCAGGCACATAGGTGCCAATGGCTGAAATTCGGGCTTGCAAGGGGCTGGAGGAAGACATGCGGAACACTCCTTTGGGATTTAGTTTGAAAAAAATTAGCACTAGATATTAGTACTTGGTACTAATTTTAGTTTATGATATGGCTGTGTGCTTTGTCAATGGGAGGATGAAGAAGAATGTACTGAAAAATTCTCACATTTGTTAAGGTTGCGTCGTATTATTTACATGAATTGGTTTTTAATTAAGACAAATTGTTTAATTTTTTGGAAAAAGTTAAAAATTCATAATATGGTTAATTAAAAAACATTTCTAAGTTGAGCGGCATGTGCTATTCTAAATAATAAAAATTCTTCTGGGGTGAAGAGAAATGCAAGTTACTGATGTCGAAAAAGTACCATCCTTGTTTTCCAGAACCAATCCGTTTCAAGCGAAAGTGTTGAAAAATATTAATTTGAACGGTGAAGGCTCCACAAAAGAAACACGCCATATTGAGCTTTCGCTTGAAGGCTCTGGCTTGTCCTATGTGCCTGGCGATTGCTTAGGTGTAGTACCTGACAACGATCCGGAGTTGGTCGCTGGTATCCTTGAGGTTATGAAATGGGATGCGGACACGGCGGTTGTCATTAATAAACAAAACGAAACACTCCCTTTGAAAGAAGCGCTTTTGAAGCATTTCGAGCTTACGCTGTTGTCCAGAAAAATCGTTCAGCAAGCCGTTGAATTTTCCGACAATGAAGCATTGAAGCAGCTTGTGGCAGATACTGAGCAGTTGAAGGCTTATACAGACGGCCGCGATTTGCTGGATTTACTGAGCGAATTCGGACCATGGAAAGCTTCCCCACACGAAATTGTCGCTTTATTAAGAAAAATGCCGCCACGCTTATATTCCATTGCAAGTAGCTTTGCAGCTAATCCAGGTGAAGTTCATCTTACGATCGGTGCTGTTCGCTACATGGCACACGGCCGCGAGCGCAAAGGTGTATGTTCCGTGATGTGTGCAGAGCGCCTGAACGAAGGAGATACCGTTCCTGTCTTTGTTCAACTGAATAAACATTTTAACCTGCCGGAGTCCTCGGAGCAGGATATCATCATGGTAGGTCCTGGTACAGGAATTGCGCCATTCCGTTCCTTTATCCAAGAGCGTGCGGTGAGCAAAGCGACAGGCAAAGCATGGCTGTTCTTTGGTGACCAGCGTTCAGCGACAGATTATCTGTATCAGGAAGAGCTGGAGCAATATCAACAGGCGGGCGCGTTGACCAAAATCGATGTAGCCTTCTCCCGTGATACGGCGCAGAAAGTGTATGTGCAGAATAAAATGCAGGAGAATAGCCACGAGCTATTCGCTTGGCTAGAAGGCGGAGCTTACTTCTACGTGTGTGGCGATAAACAAAACATGGCGAAGGATGTTCACAACACCTTAATCGACATCATTGAAAAAGAAGGTAAGTTGAGCCGCGAAGAGGCTGAAGCCTATTTGAATGGCTTGCAAGAGCAAGGGCGTTACCAACGTGACGTTTATTAATTGAAAATAGGTAAGGCGAGTAAGCTGAATATCAGCTTGCTCGCCTTTTTTGTTGACGTTAGCGCGATTATCGAACCGTTCCAAGATATCTTCTTTGACGTTTTGCTTTTCTAGCATGCAGAAGTTCATATACCGTTGGGACCATGATCAACGTGAAGATCGTTGCTGAAGTCAGACCGCCGATAACCACTACTGCTAAGCCTCGGGAAACGATGCTGCCTTCTTCGGCTTTGGCAAGAACAAGCGGCACCATCGCACAAATGGTAGCTACGGCTGTCATCAAGATCGGACGCATCCGTGTAGCCGCTGCTTCAAGCAAGGATTCACGAATAGTCATGTGTTCTTCGTTTTGCTTCACACGATCAATCAAGACGATGGCATTCGTGACGACGATACCGATCAGCATCAAGAATCCGAAGATCGACGTAACGTCGAAGGATGTCTTGGTGATCATCATCCCGACAATCGCACCGACGGCCGCAAAAGGAAGGGATACCATGCTCGCGATTGGTGCACGGAAGGATTTAAACGTGATGACCATGATCAGCAGTACGATTCCAATGGAGATTCCCATGGTCATGAACAAGTCGGCAAAATCACTGGATTGCTCAGCAGATGCTCCGCCAACGCTCAAAGCAATATGGGCTGGAAGCTTGAGATCTTTGGTGTTTTTCGTGATCTCTGTGTTGATTTTGGATAGTTTAGTTGAGTCTACGAGTGCCGTCACACGCAAGAATTGTTGACTATCCTTATGAAGGATCGTGTTGGACTCATTTGTTTTTTCGATCTTCGCAACGGAGGTCAAGGCAGCTGGACCCGTTGCTGTCATGATTTGAATATTCGATAGGTCGGAAACCGTCGAAGGATTAATTAAAGCATCTAACACAACAGGTATTTCTTTGTTCTCCAGCTTCATCGAACCAATGGGTGTTGGGTTCATCAGAGAGCGAATTGTACCTGCAATTTCCTCAGGTTTAGCCAGAGCAGGATCAACTGTAATCGAATAGCCAGGTTTGGTTACATTTTGATTACTCGTAACTTTCTCAACACCTTCAATACCTTTAATTGCCGCAATGACATCCGCTGCAGCTTGATCTAAGCTCTTGGCGGAATCTCCTGTTAAATCAACGGTAATCGCGGAACCGCTGCTACCATCGAAGCCACCGCCGCCTGCTTGCAAATCAGCGTCCGGATATTTGGATTTTTGAGTGATTACCTGGTCGATAAAGTGCTGTGTATCCACATCTTTCTTCATGAATACTTGGAAAGTTGCGATTGTTGGAGGTGCGACGCTGCCCCATTTTGCATTATCTTCGGTATTTCCTTGTTGCAGAATAAGATGATCAAGCTCACTTTGTTCGAGCATGAATTTTTCTAGTTCCATTGCTTTTTCGCGCACGGTAGAAATCGGAGTTTCAGGTGCGTAGGAAAGCGTGACACTCAACTGGCTTGCTGTGGAACCTGCAACTGCACCTTTTGGCATGACGAAGTATAGAGCAATCGAACCGCCAAACAGAATAAGCGAAACAAGAATGGAGATGAACTTATGGTTCAAGCTCCAGGATAAGATGTTTCTAAGACCCTGCGACTCTTTATGCTCCTTTAATTTCGTTTTGCGCAGCAACCAAGCGCTCATCACAGGTACGACGGTTAATGCAACCAGCAAGGAGGACAGCAGAGAGTAGGTAACGGTTAAGGCAAAAGGAAGCAGGAACGCTTGTAATGAGCCTTTCAAAAGTCCAAGCGGTAGGAACACTGCAACGGTTGTTAAAGTAGAAGCAGTAATCGCTCTAGCGACCTCACGCGTTGCATCAAGGATTAATTCCTTGGAGAACTCCGTCTTCTGGGTTCTTCGGAAAATATTTTCAATAACAACGATACTATCATCCACGAGCCGTCCTACGGCTACTGCGACCCCGCCAAGGGTCAAGATATTCAGTGTCACACCAGATTGGGAAAGCAGGAACAATGTTAATCCAAGTGAAAGAGGGATAGAAACGATCGTAATGAACGTGGAACGAACATTTCTTAGGAAGATCAGAATCACAATTGTCGCGAATAAGGCGCCAAGTAACACTTCTCTCATCATACTGTTCACGGAAGTGACCACAGATTCAGCCGTGGAATAAATCACTTCTGCCGTTGCATTCGGGTATTTCGTTGCGATTTCTTCTGAGATTTTATCTACTTCCTTACTGATATCAACCGCATTGGAGCTAGCATCCTTGGTTACTACCAAGGTAAGGGAATCTTTGCCGTTAATACGGGTCAGTGTATCTTTGTTTGCAGCAACTTCAACAGTGGCAACATCTTTTAACTTGACGCCAGGTGCAACGGTTAAATTAGTAAGCGTATTCAGGTCGTTTAGGTTCCCCACGACCTTAATGGCACTTGTTTTGCCATCGATGGGCCTTTCACCGACATTGACAGTCACGTTCTGCCCTTGAAGGACACCCATCAGCACCTGAGCAGGCAATTTCGCACTAGCCAGCTTATCTTTATCAGGGTGAATAATCACCTGGGAAACGGATGTGCCACCAAGCGCTACGCTAGCAAGTCCTCTGATTTTCTGAAACTCAGGTAATATTTTCTCTTGTGCTAGCTCAACATTTTGCTTGGTGATGCCATCTTTGAAGTTAAGGGATACCCAGGAGAGTGGAATCATCGAGGTATTTAATCGAATAACGAAAGGCTTCGACATCCCCGCAGGGAGAACAATCGAGGAGAGTGCTTCTTGCACGCTAGCTTGGGCATCCTTCATTTTAATATCCGAATCAAATGTCATATCAATTTTCATGAAGCCGTCGGATGATGTGGAGAATATTTCTTTCTTACCCGGCACACTGGAGACAGCTTTCTCTATAGGTGTAGTTGCACTATCTAGCATGGATTTAGCATCGTAGCCTTGGCCGACGACCGTAACACTAATCTGTGGGAAATCTGCACTTGGGAGAAATTCCATTGGCAATTTAAAATAACTACCGATTCCCGTGCCTAAAATTAATATCACCAAAAAAATGACTGCTGCTTTGTTACTAAAAGCCCATTTCGTAAACCATGTCACACGACTCGCTCCCTTTCATGATCTATCTCTTTATTTCTCTAGGCACAAGTATAGCGATATCAATCTTAATGCGAATATGGCTGTGGGATGGTTTCAACTCAGACTACAGTCGGAGAAATCCCTAAAGTGTAGAATTCCATCTTCTGATTGATATATGTAAATAAGGGATTAGGTAGATAGAATTTTCATGATTTGGATAAAAGATCAACTCGAAGGAAATGCTACCCTTATCGTCCATCTTGTGACGAAGATACTGAAGACGACGGGAAGTGAACGTAACGCATGTTACAAGGCAAAAAGAGGTTGATCTGGATAGTCCTCATCTGTGTGGTCTTGTTCAGTGCTTCCACAACGACTGTTTTTGCGTATGGCAAAGGTGCAAAAGGCCCAGATGTATACGCGGTTCAAGGGATGTTGAAGTCTCTTGGTTACTACTCGGGACCGATTACAGGCTATTATGGTAATCAAACACAAGCTGGGGTTAAAGCGTTTCAAAGTAGATATGGTTTGCCAGTAACGGGAAATGTTGATGATCAAACCTTACAATCCATCCTGTGGGCTTATGGTAATTTGAAGATTCCCAAGAAGGCGACGCCAACGCCAACGCCAGTACCAACACCGGCGCCGGATATACCGAGTCCAACACCTGCTCCACAGGTTCCCTCAACGTCAGGATTAACGGTAGAAGAGCAGCAAATGCTGGATCTTGTGAATAAAGAGCGAACGGCTATTGGTCTCGCTGCGCTTACAGCTGATCTAGAGTTGACCAAAACAGCCCGTCTAAAAAGCCAAGATATGGTGGATAACAAATATTTCTCCCATGACTCACCAACGTATGGTTCACCATTCGATATGATGGAGAAATTCGGAATTACGTATAATGCAGCAGGGGAGAACATTGCTTGTAACCAAAGCGTTCAAGCAGCTCATGAAGCTTTAATGAACTCTCCAGGACATAAAGCGAATATACTTAGCAAAGATTACACGCATATTGGTATCGGCATTGTAGATGGCGGGCCGTGCGGTAAAATGTTCACCCAACAGTTTATTGGTAAATAGACAACATAGGAAAAAGGACGTAACGGATGCGTGAGCATTCATTACGTCCTTTTTGTTTCAACGATGCTTATGTGGCAGATACAGGTTTAATTGCTTCGGTCCATTCCGTATACTTCTGGAGTGCTGCACCTTGCTCAATCGCATGACGGGCCATATAGATGCCTTCTTCAATGGAGCCAGCTTTCTGGGAAATCCACAAACGGACAGCACTGTTGAGCAGTACCATATTTAAGTAGGGGAGTGAAGCATCGCCGCGAAGGACAGAAAGTGTGGTCTCTGCTTGCAGTTCAGCCGTCCATTCCTGGGCTGGCACTTCAACCATCAGCTCATAAATTTCAGGATCTACAATGAATAACTCACTTGCCCCGTCTTGGATAAGGTAGGTTCTTGTACGTTTATCAACACCTAAGTCCTCTGAGCCCTCCATACCCTGCACCACAATACCGCGAGAAACACCTAATTCAATGAGCAAATTCGTGATTTTCTCAAAAACAGTGCCGTGAAACACACCAACAGCCATATAGGGAGCTTCTGTAAAACGCAGCAGCTTCTCCGCCGTATTGAACACGGTTCTCAAACCGAGTTCTTTACGAATTTCGCGCAGCTCGCCAAGCGGTTCACACCAGCTTTCGGTCGGTGTGAATAAGAAGCCTGTTCGCGCCGCAGCAGAAACTAATGCTTCACGTGATGCTTCAAGTGCATTTACCCCCATTGCTGTAAGCACATCGGACAAGGTGATGCCCCATTTAGGAGGCATGCTAGGGCTGCCATGCAAAGTTGTTGGCAATCCGCAGGCTGCGAGTACGAATGCGGTCGGTAATGTTGCGATAAATGTGCGAGTGCGACCATCATAGGGACCGGCACAATCGATACTTCCTGCCATGGGATAAGTGCTAATACGTTGTCGTAAGGCATGAATAAAGGCTTTGATTTCATCAGGTGATTCCATTTTAATTCGCTCAGCTACAAGAAAAGCGCCGATCTGAGCTTGGGTGGCTGCACCGGTTAGGATGAGTTCGGCTGCTTGAGCCGCTTCTTCATAGGTAAGGTCTCTGGCTCCGCGTTTACCGCGGCCTACTTCTTTTAATAAGGATATCATCGTTTGCGGCCCCCTTTGTTCTGATCCTGTAGTATCTGATATACCTTGACGATGGAGGTTGCGACGTCGACCATACGCTTACGTTCATTCATAGCTTGTTTACGGAGGAAATCATAAGCTTCAGCTTCCGAGATACCTTTGATTTCGCATAAAATTCGCTTCGCCTGATCAACCCACTTACGTTCTTCAAGCTTGGACAGCAGTTGTTCGCGCTCCTGATGCCACTCGGTTCGTTGGAAATAATGGTTCACACCCAGTATCAACGCACAATGAATTTCTAGTGGGCTCATCGTGGGACCGATCAAGCCATCTATTCCCGCATCCATCTTACATTCATTAGAAGGAAAAGTTTGCGTATCACACCACCAGAATATGGGAAGACTCCGCTGTGCAAGCAAGCGTATACGCCAATCTGTGACTTGTTCGGGACCTACTGATAATAATACAGCATCGACCTTAGGGATGATAAAGGAAATTTCTTTCATATTAGATGAAGTATAAATGCGGAACCCCAAATCCTTCATGATTTCATCAGGTAAAAATTCTTTTCCTTGCATGTCTTCCGTTCGAACAGCATGTGAGGGCTCAGAGGAGGCAGCTGAGCGAGTTGTCATGAACTCGTCGACCAGAATGAATGATTGCAACATGGGAATACCTCCATCTTGAATAACTTTAACTCATGACAAGTACATGTTAGGTTTCGATCTTATTTGGTATTATTATACGGCAATACTATAGCATATGCACCTGAAATTTGTCGATATGCTACTCAAATTCTCTGATATAATTTTTTGTGTTAAGTTTATTGACATAGAATTAAGTGCATCGTATAATCAAGTTAAGAAATCGGCACAATGATGTGCCACTTAACGAAGGCAACGGCGCCTATCCCCTTACAAATACGTAACTGGATAGGCTTTTTATGTTCATTGTTATGAAAAAACTACATCTATCATGCTGTTCACGAGGAAGTGGCAGCAGTGGCAATGAGGCCGATAAACATCCCGTGACTGATAGGGTATGTTTGTCGGCCTTTTCTGTCAACGCGCAGTCAAACAAATGGATAGGACAAAAAGAAGGCGAAAAGCCTCACAAAAGGAGAGGGATTGCATGGTAGATCGGAAAAGTTTTATGCAAGTAGGGCACAAAGGGTCTTTGTTCAGTTCATTCTTGTATTTTGACATGAGTTTCATGGTCTGGGTGCTTCTTGGACCGCTAGCTGTCATCCTAGCCAAAGATTTTGGGTTGGATGCCGCACAAAAAGCTAATTTGGTTGCTTTACCAACTTTAGGGGGGGCGGTCCTACGACTAGTACTTGGCGTACTAACGGATAAAATTGGTCCTAAACTAACAGGACAGATTGGGCTTTCTCTTACCTTAATTCCATTATTCTGGGGATGGCAGTTCGCTAACACGATGGGAGATATGTATTTTGTAGCTCTAATGCTAGGTATCGCAGGAGCAAGCTTTGCTGCAGCACTACCGCTCGCTAGCAGCTGGTACCCGCCACAGTATCAAGGATTAGCAATGGGGATTGCAGGTGCAGGAAATAGCGGGACGATTTTCGCTACCTTGTTTGCAAATCGTTTAGCACAACATTATGGAGATTGGCACGTTGTTTTCGGGGTTGCCATGATTCCAATTGCAATAACACTAGTCATTTTCAGTATTTTGGCAAAGGATAGTCCCAATAAACCAGCACCAAAAACGATTGCAGAGTACGGTAAAGTATTGAAACAGAAGGATTCGTGGTTGTTCTGTATTTTCTATAGTGTAACTTTCGGTGGTTTTGTAGGAATGGCATCTTATCTTACGATTTTCTTTAATACACAATATGGGCTTTCTCCTGTGCGTGCTGCAGACTTTACAACTTTATGTGTCATCGGTGGTAGCTTCTTCCGTCCCGTTGGAGGATGGCTTGCAGATAAGATTGGCGGAATTCGTATGTTAATGGTTCTATATGGTGTTGTTGGATTAATGATGGCAGGTATCTCGACGCTTCCAGCACTTTCATTGACGACAGTCATGCTCTTCGTTGCTATGATGGCCTTCGGAATGGGAAATGGTTCGGTATTCCAACTCGTGCCACAGCGTTTCAAAGCGGAAATTGGTGTGATGACAGGAATTGTTGGAGCAGCAGGGGGATTAGGTGGTTACTTCTTGCCTAAAATTCTTGGAAACCTGAAATTATCCACGGGTTCTTTCACACCAGGCTTCCTGATTCTGAGTGGAATTGCACTAAGTTGTATCGTCATTATTGCGGTTGTTCAAGGGCAATGGAAACGTACATGGATTGGCGAAGGCGGTAAGGTGAAAGTAGCGTCTTCGAGCATGGATACGATTCAGGCTTAACATAAGCAGGGAACGCCGCTGATTCTACGTGGTCAGCGGCACATCCAGTAAGGTTTTTGCTCATGCAGCCTGCTCATCAGGCTGTATGGGCAAAGACGTTACGACTAGCGTCTTTGCAGTTCTTTTCGAACAATCGAACTGCTCAAGCTCCATATCCCAAATTTGTCATTTGGGAGCCCTGCTCCTAAATGACCCTTTTTTCACAACTACTCAAATTCAATTGAATGCCATAGTAAATGGATGGAAGGATGATCACAATGACAGTCAAAAAAGAGAAGCTAGTCCTGGTCGGAAATGGAATGGCGGGTGTTAATGCCGTTGAACATTTACTAAAACTGGCACCCGATAAATATGAGGTTACGATTTTCGGTAGTGAACCGCATCCGAACTACAATAGAATCTTGTTGTCCTATGTGCTCTCCGGCGATTCAAAGGTTGAGGATATCGTTATCCACCCTTATGAATGGTATACGAACAATAACATTACATTATATACGAATCAAACCATCACGGGCATCGACACACTGGCTCAAACCGTCACGAGCGATAAAGGCTTGACCGTTTCTTATGATAAATTAATTTTGGCAACGGGTTCTAATCCATTCATGATTCCTATGCCAGGTGCAGACAAAGAAGGCGTTATGGCCTATAGAACGATTCGCGACTGTGAAATCATGATTGAGTCGGCTAAAAAGTACAAGAAAGCGATCGTCATCGGCGGCGGTTTGCTGGGTTTAGAAGCAGCGCGTGGCTTCCTCAATCTCGGTATGAAAGTCGATGTTGTTCACATCGTCGATACGATTATGGAGCGTCAACTGGATCGCACAGCGTCCAAAATGCTGCAAGCTGCTCTTGAAGAGCAAGGTATCAACTTTCTGTTAGAGAAGCAATCGGCAGAAATTGTGGGAGACAAACGGGTGACAGGGCTTAAATTTAAGGATGGTACGATAGCTGAAGCGGATCTAATCGTCATGGCGGTAGGTATTCGTCCTAATGTAGCCCTTGCGAAAGAAGCTGGCGTTGAGTGTAATCCAGGCATTATTGTCAATGATTACTTGCAAACTAGCGTTCCGAATGTGTATGCCGTTGGTGAATGTGCGATGCACAGAGGCATCGCCTATGGTCTAGTTGCACCGCTCTATGAGCAAGGTGCCGTACTGGCAAAGCATTTGGCTGGCGTAGAAACAGGCCCGTATGAAGGCTCTATTTTGTACACGAAGCTCAAAGTATCCGGTGTTGATGTATTCTCAGGCGGTCAATTCGTTGAGGCGGAAGGAACCAAAGCAATTCGTATTCACGATGAATTCTCTGGTGTCTATAAGAAAGTCGTTATTAAAGATAATAAAATTATCGGTGCGGTACTCTTTGGTGATACAGCTGATGGTACGCGACTTATGCAAATGATTCGAGAAGAAACAGATATTAGCGGTATGGGAAAAACGGCGATTCTAACGGACGGTTCGAGTGGCGGTGGTGGTGCGGCTTCCGGGGTTGCAGAGATGAAGGATGACGCGATTATCTGTGGTTGTAACGGTGTAACGAAAGGGACGATTTGTTCCGCCATTAAGGATCAGGGATTAACGACTGTAGATGAAGTGAAGAACTGTACAACGGCATCGCGTTCCTGTGGAGGCTGTAAGCCATTAGTCAGTGATCTGTTGGCTTTCACCCTTGGGGCTTCTTATGATAAAAACGCAGCGAAAGAAACAATCTGTGGCTGTACAACGCACACGCGAGATGAAGTAGTGACGGCTATTCGGGAAAAAGGATTATCTCATGTGCGCGAAGTGATGAACGTCCTTGAATGGAAAAATGAAGAAGGCTGCTCCAAATGCCGTCCAGCACTCAATTATTATTTGGGCATGATTAGCCCTGAAACGTATAAAGATGACAGCACGTCCCGTTTCGTGAACGAGCGTATGCATGCCAATATACAAAAAGACGGTACGTACTCCGTTGTCCCACGAATTTATGGTGGTGTTACGAATCCGACAGAGCTTAAGCGCATTGCAGAGGTTGCTGAACAATTCAACGTACCGACGGTGAAATTTACTGGCGGACAACGACTCGACTTGTTAGGTGTGAAAAAAGAAGATTTGACCGCCATGTGGGAAGCATTGGATATGCCATCAGGGTACGCTTACGGTAAAGCCTTACGGACAGTGAAAACATGTGTCGGCGAAACCTTCTGTCGTTTCGGTACGGGGGATGCGATGGGTGTTGGTATCGAGTTGGAGAAACGTTTTGAACGCTTGAATACGCCAGCCAAAGTGAAGCTTGCTGTTTCAGGTTGTCCGCGAAATTGTGCGGAATCCGGAATTAAAGATCTAGGAGTCGTATCTGTCGATGGTGGCTGGGAGCTGTATGCAGGTGGTAACGGTGGCGTAAAAGTCCGCGTAGGTGATTTGATGAGCACGGTGAAGACCGAAGAAGAGATCATCGAATATACAGAAGCTTATCTGCAATACTACCGCGAAACGGGTAAATACGGCGAGCGTACGAGTGAATGGGTACACCGTCTAGGAATCGATCATATTCGTGATGTTGTCCAAAATGACCAAGAGCGTAAGCAATTGTGTGAACGCATGGATTTGGCGCTATCCGTGACACAAGATCCATGGAAGCAAGCCATTGATAGCAAGAAAATCCAACGCGATCTATATGAAGTTGTTGAACTGAAATAGAAATAGAGAGATAAACAGGGAGGAGCAGAGAAGATGATAACACAAAATGAGCAAATGATTTGGGTGCAAGCCGTTTCTTATGAGGATTTAGCCTTTAATACAGGGAAGACGATTCGATATCAAGGGGAAGAGGTTGCCTTATTCAAATTGAAAAGTGGTAAGCTTCAAGCGATTCAGAATCGTTGTCCGCATAAAGAGGGCGTCCTTGCCGAAGGCATCGTCTGTGATGACCACGTGTTCTGCCCTATGCATGATCGCAAGATCCATTTGCCTTCCGGACTCGTGCAAGCACCTGATACAGGTTGCGTGAAAACGTACTTGACTAAAGTGGATGACGGTACCGTTTTTATCGGATTTCCGATCAATGATGAAATGGCTTGTTAGCCCTTATATAACTCTTATATACCTATAAAGAGAGCTTGATCTGCGGGGGTGGGAGCGTTGAAAACAGCACTGGTAACATTATCGGATGAACAGCCCTCCTCCCATTGTTGCTTTTGCAGTATGCAGTGTGGATTGGAGATACTACCCAGTGATAAGGCAGAAGGTTTAACGATTAAGCCGAGCGCGAATTTCCCAGTTGCAACAGGCCGATTATGTCAAAAAGGTCTGAATGCTTTGGAGCATGTCGTTCATTCGGAACGAATTCTGGAGCCGCTTCATAGGGAAGTCGCAAGAGTAGGCCATTGGCAGCCGGTTTCTTGGGCTCATGCGTATTCAGATATTGCGAAGAGGATTACATCGTTGCAGGCTGAACATGGGCGTGATGCGATTGGCGTCTATGGCGGCGGATCGTTGACGAATGAAGTAAGTTACTTACTTGGTAAGTTTACGCGTGTGGCGCTTAGGTCCAAATATATCGATTATAACGGTCGTTATTGTATGTCATCAGCTGCGGCTGCGAGTAATAAAGCTTTCGGAATTGATCGTGGGATGACTATGCCTTTATCGGAAATTCCAAATGCGAAATATATCATTCTAGCGGGTACGAATATTGCGGAGTGCCAGCCTACGATGATGCCTTATCTATTAGAAGCAAAGAAAAAAGGCGCCGTGATTGTGACCATTGATCCGCGCAATACGATGACCTCCAAGACGGCAGATATTCATGTGAGACTTCAACCTGGTTTTGACTCCGTCTTCATTAATGGGCTACTCCATGTCATGATTGCCGAGAACCTCATTGATCAGAAGTTCGTTCAATCACGTACATCTGGTTTCGAACAAGTGAAAGAAGCAGTCAAATCGTTCACACCAGCTCGCGTTGAATATTTAACTGGCGTACTTGAAGCGGTGATTCGTACAATTGCACGCGGCTTTGCGAAGGCAGAGACGGGGATCGTGCTAACGGCAAGAGGTTTGGAGCAACAAGTGAATGGGGTTGAGAATACACTCAATTACATTAACCTGACACTGCTCACGGGTAAAATAGGGCGTTCTGGCTGCGGCTATGGCGCTGTGACTGGTCAAGCAAACGGCCAAGGTGGACGTGAGCATGGGCAAAAAGCCGACCAGCTGCCAGGCTACCGCTTGATCGAAGATCCTGCTGCTCGTGAACATGTGGCGAAAGTATGGGGCATTGATCCAAGTGAGCTACCAGGTAAAGGTGTTTCCGCCTATGAATTGCTGCAGAAAATCGATGAAGGTGAAATTAAAGCATTAATCGTACTGGGCTCTAATCCACTAGTTTCTAGCCCGAATAATAAGATGGTAGAGCGTGCCTTACAAAAGCTAGAATTACTCGTGGTCGTAGATATGTTCGAGACCGAAACGGCACGGTATGCGCATTATTTGTTGCCTGGTTCATCTTTTGCTGAAGCGGAAGGAACCATGACCAACCTGGAGGGGCGAGTGTTCCATCGCAGGAAAGCCATGGAGCTTCCGGGGAATTGCAAACTGGACTATCACATTATCAGCGAACTAGCTGATGCGCTAGGACGAGGCGCCTACTTTCAATATGCGGGTATTGAAGACGTGTTTCGTGAACTAGCTGCAGCTACCGCAGGTGGCAAAGCCGATTATAGCGGCATCACCTATGAACGTTTGCAAAAAGAGAAAGGGATCTTCTGGCCATGTGGGTCAGCCGACCATCCGGGAACACCACAATTATTCCAAGATCGTTTTCATCATGCGGATGGGAAAGCCATATTATTCGGCATACAGCCGAAAATGCCTGCCGAGCCTATTGATAGCGACTTTCCGTTCGTGCTCACAACGGGCCGTCTGGCCAACCATTATTTAAGCGGTGCGCAGACGCGCCGAACCGAAGCTCTTAATAAGAAGGCACCCGTTCCGGTTGCCGAAATTCATCCGTCTTTGGCCAAGCGAATCGGCCTAAGTGTGGAACAAAAAATCCGGATCACAAGCCGGCGTGGATCTCTCGTTTTTCAAGTCAAGGTCACCGAGGGGATTCAACCTCGCACCGTCTTCGTTCCTTTCCATTGGGGCGACGAGCATTCGATCAACGTGTTGACGAATGATGCCTTGGATCCAACGAGTCGGATGCCGGAGTTTAAGATATGCGCTGTGAAGGTTGAGCGAGTGGAATGAAATAGAGTGCCCCAGTTGGATTTCAACTGGGGGTGTTTGTTTTGGTTAACAACCCGTACCCCGTACCCCCACCATCCACCAACCAGTCCCCCAGCAACTAGCACTCAGCCAACCTCCACTTGCGATCCCGACTTACAACCTCCCACCACATGCTACATCTGTTACTTTAAATGGATTTTCTACAGCTATTATGAAGGGAAATCAACGGAAATTCTAATTAGATGGAAAAGGTACAGTTAATTTAACCCATTTACCTCGATATTGCTAAAGTGAGCAAATATAACTACATAAAATCCATCTAAACTCAATTTCAGCGCGTTTTGAGTGAATTTAGATGTACAAAATCCAGCTAATTCGTGTGTGGGGTCGGTGGTTGGATAGTTACTTGGCAAGTTGATAGCTACATCGGCCAGTATGGTAGTGGTAAGTAGAGTGGCTGAAACTCAAAACAAACATAAAAGCCCCCGTTTCCCTCCGAAGGAGGGTGGGTGGCTTGCATGGATCCCTTTGCTGACGGAATCAGATCTTTAATTCCCCAAGCTTAATCAGTTCTACAACCGCTTGTGAACGACCCTTTACGTTCAGCTTTTGCATGACGTTCGATATATGATTCCTCACAGTCTTTTCACTTATGAAAAGCTGCTGTGCGATATCCTTTGTCGTTTTGTCCTGCACTAAGAGTTCGAATACTTCGCGTTCGCGGTTCGTAAGTAAAAATTTGTTTTTGTGGTCGCTGCCCATGGATGTGTGTCACCCCTCCTTGCTCGGGTATTGGGAATTACAAGGTTAAGGGATACAGTCAAAATTAGTTTATGAAGGGCTGATGTCAATGGTGCGGTATATGTGAAAAATAGGCGGAATGTATTTTTGAGTTTCAGCGCGAGGCGTGGTAAGCTGAATTGAGGTGTATTTGAAACCGAGAGGAGCTGCTTCGGATGTTCAGGCGTGATTATTTGATGCGACAGATTGAACAATTGACGGTGGTGCTGCATCGGATTCTTTTTAACAAGGAACATATCCCGATTGAAGATGCGCAGAGACAGTTAGATGAAGCAAGTCGTCATTTATTGGGTTTGAATATCCGTTCCCTCCAGTCTTTGTCCAGTAAGGATATTCTGGAATTGCTATCCTACCAAGGGAGCATAGATACAGCGAAGGCGTTAGTCATTAGCGATATGTTTGTGGGGCAAGGTGAGCTGTTGAAGCAGCATGAGGAAGATGGGGAGGCCTATTGGGCGCACCTGAAGTCCTTAGATTTACTTCTGCATTTGTCTTTGTCGGAAGAAGTTGAGCCTGAGGATGAGGTTAATGATGAGATTGCCACTCGGATGGTTACGAGTTTGAATTATCTTCAAGGCTGGGAAATCCCAGAGGGAATGAAGAGGCAACTTTTTTTACATTATGAGAAACAAAGCAATTATGCGAAGGTTGAAGATGTTTTGTTTCATTATATGGAGGATCACCCGGAGAAGTCAGAACTGCCAAAGCAAGGTCTCATTTTTTATGAAAAGCTGCTTCAGGTTGAGGACGAGCAGTTGAAGGCTGGGAATTTTAGCAAGGAAGAAGCGCTAGAGGGTTTGCGGATTATGAAAAAACGGCTGCTCTTATAACATTTTATCGTAGAAATTTAATCACAAAGCTGAAGGTGTTGAAAAGATGGCGTGGTACCAAGAAAGTTTTGGCGATGATTATTTACTTGTGTATAAACATAGAGATATGCAGGGTGCTTACCATGAAGTGAAGAAAATGGTGAATTGGTTGGACTTGGAGCAAGGGGCTCGTCTTTTGGATCTCTGTTGTGGAATGGGACGGCATTCGTTGGCGCTTTCGGAGCTTGGTTATACCGTAACTGGCGTTGATTTGTCGAAAGTACTGTTACAGGAAGCCGTCAAGCAGGGTGGAGAAGAGCGAGTGACATGGGTTCACGGTGATATGCGGAATGTGCCACTAAGTGAGCCGTTCGATGCGGTAGTGAATTTGTTTACGTCTTTTGGCTATTTTGATGAAGATGAGCAGAATGAGAAAGTGCTTCATGAAATGTATCGGCTTTTAAAAAAAGAAGGTCGATTCATTATCGATTTTCTGAATCCGGTTTATGTGAAAGCGAACTTGGTCGCGCAGTCCGAACGGAAGGAAGAGGATTTGACCATTCGTGAGTCGAGAACAATCGAAGACGGTTGTGTGCGCAAACGGATTATGATTTCGCAAGCGGGTGCACCAGATCGGCATTATTTGGAGCAGGTGAAATTGTACGAGCGTCCGGTGTTTGAGGCGATGTTGGTCAAAGCTGGATTACATATTGATCATGTCTTTGGTGACTATGAAGGCCAGGCTTATTCGCCAGAAACTTCGAGTCGGATGATTTTTGTTGGACATAAGGAAGGATGACTACCGGGATATGAACGTCGTGACCGTACATACAGATGAAATAACACAAGTGAAGGTGCCGTTGCCATTTCCTTTGCGTTGGGTGAATGCTTACTTGATTCGTGGCAGCAAAGGTTACACTGTGATCGATCCGGGACTGCATACCCCGGAAGCAGAGGCGCTCTGGGAGCAAGTGCTCAAAGAGCAAGGGATCGGGTATGAGCACGTGGAACAAATTGTGCTCACCCACCACCATCCCGACCACTACGGGATGGCTGGTTGGTTCCAAGAGCGCACAGGCGCGCCGGTTCTCCTATCGGAGACCGGATACGCGCAGGTGCAGCTCCTGTGGGGCCCGGAGCAGCCGATGTCTCCGCTGCTCCTCGAGCTGTTCGCCCGGCATGGCTTCCCTGAAGCCGGGATGGAAGAGATGACGAAGCACATGGTGAGCTTCGTCGATCTGGTCTCCCCGCAGCCGCAGGTTACCCTGCTGCGTGAAGGGCCTGTGCGCCTCGGCGACCGCGTCTATGAAGCCATCGAGACCCCCGGCCATGCCGCGGGGCATCTCGTCTTCTACGACGCTGAGGCGCAGGTGATGTTTTGCGGCGACCACGTCCTGCCGCAAATATCGCCGAACGTTTCCTTCCTCCCGCAGGTGGAAGAAAACCCGCTCGGCGCATACCTGAGCAGCCTGCAGGAGATCAGCGGGCTGCCGGTTGTGATGGCTTACCCGGGGCACCGGGAGCCATGGCAGGGCTTTGGCGCGCGCGCAGAGGAGCTCGTGCGCCATCACCATGAGCGGCTTGCGCTCATGGAAGGGCAGCTAAGCGCGCCGCAGAGCGCTTATGAGGTGTGCCGGGCGACGTTCGGCGACCGACTGAGCGTGCACCAGCTGCGATTCGCGCTGTCGGAGACGATCGCGCACTTGATTCTGCTGGAGGCCGAGGGCCGCATCCAGCAGGTGGATCCGCAAGCAGATCGCGTGTCCTACGTCGCGATTTCTAAATAAAGAAAACCCTCCAACTATGTCATAGTTGGAGGGTTTTCTTTGCTTCTATAACGTAAGTCCCAGCTTACCTTTACATAGCCTTGAAGTAAGGGAACCAAGATCCTCTATTTTGCTCCTAAGCAGCCGATTTCACCCAGAGGGGGAACGTAGATCCCTTATTTCTTCCGAAATGGTGCCGAAAACCCATTTTTCTTCAATTTAGCGTCCCTACGTTCCCTAGCACCTGCACTTACCCCGATTTTCATCCGAATAGCGCCAGTACGTTCCCTTTCGCACTTTCAATAACCAGTCAATTGTTCCTAATCGTACACTATCGTTTCAGACTCTTACTTCAACGGCTTACTATACGTCGGCGTATGGTTATGCGCTAACCGACCACAAGCTGCCGCAACAATCCCACAGACCATATCATCGATAAACGTATTGCATTTACCATCTGCGTGATCACTATCGAGCTCTTCGATAATGCCGATTTTGGCTTTATCAAGATAGCCGAAATTCGTGAGCGCAATGGTTCCGTACATGAGAGGAACGGCAGTTGCGATGCTTTCATCGACGCCGAAAAGTCCTTCGTCCATCCCCACAATATGATTGTATTGAGGGTTGAATTCTTTGGCTTCGACAGCGGTATCAATCTTGATCGCGAGTTGGAGCGCATGAAAGGTTTGCTGTTTGCGAAGTACCGCCAGAATATGCTCTTCACAGAGACTGCGTGGCATATCTGGATTGTAAGGACGTTGCAACTGGTCAAGGATCTCGACCATATCATCCAGAAGAACACCTCGTGCCTCAAGCATTTGCAGATTGCGTTTGGAGTAATCCATCTTCACGCTATCCGAAATAATGACACTTGCGGTTGATGCGACAATTGCACAAATCCCCTTGGAGATGAAGGATTTAGGTCTTTTCGTCGGGAAAAAGAAGCGGAATTTGCAGTCGATGAAACCGAAGAGTGAGATCGCACCGCTCCCGTATAATCCGCAAATGGACATCGCAATTGTGCGATGAACGTTATAGGCAGGGTCTTTCATGCTCGCTAGCAGTTCTGCATCATGTTTCACCTTTTTTTGAAGCTCCATGAGTGTAGACATGACGTTGAATGTTTCTGTTTTACTTAATACCCCGAGCAGTGTGGTTGTGATCAAATCGGTGGGGATTTTCTTGATGCCTTTTATTTCAACAAGCAATCTAGCAACAGCTTCCTCAATGACAGCTTGTGGATAATGACTGAAAACCTCTTCTCGAAATTCATTGAAAATGAGGGTCTTTTCCTTCAGAAATGTTCTCATTACAAGACCTCCTTCATCCAATATCAGAAAGTAGTTATTGCAACTGATAGTGGTTTTTTATTTCAGTTTCATGCTGGTATTCAGTATAGCATATGAGTTCGAATTGACGAAGATTGGTGATAATCCTCGTAGTCATTAAGTTTTTTTGTGATTCATAGAAAGGTGGACAAAAAGTAGTTATAAATCGGACAAAGCCTCGTATACATAGTAATACGAAAAAGCATCGTACAGGCCATGCGAATAGCAAAAATCGAAGGAGGAAATAAGCAAATGAAACATCAACATTGGATTCGTTCAGCCGCTTTAGCGGGGGTGATTGTTCTACTGACCACGGGATGTTCGATTTTGGGCAGTGGAAAGAAGAGTGACATCGATGCACCTCCTGGGGCGGGTACAGACGTAGATGTGAAGACGACTTCAGCAGCGGTTACAGTCGACATGTCTGAAGATATTACGTCACAAATGACGGTGTATGTGAAAGATGCCAAAGGCTTCGTGACACCGTTAAGTCTAGCTTTACCTAAGACAGTCTCCGTTGCTAAGACGACATTAGAGTACATGGTTGATGGCGGACCAGAAACGAGTCAGCTGCCTTCAGGTTTCCAAGCACTTCTACCGAAGGGGACTAAGGTTATTAGTTTAAATGTAAAATCAGACAAAAGTGCTACGGTTGATTTCTCCAAAGAATTCCTCAACTACGATGTGAAGGATGAGCGCAAGCTCCTTGAGGCTATCACGTGGAACTTGACGAACTTCCCTACGATCGATAAGGTTCAACTGCGTGTAGATGGCAAGGACCTGAAAGAGATGCCAAAGGGCCGAACACCTCTTGATGTACCATTAGCGCGCACGATGGGGATCAATCTGGAAAAAGCAGAGGATACCGAATTTGGTCAAGCTACTCCGGTTACACTCTATTTCCTAAATCAAAATGATCAAAATTACAAATATTATGTCCCTGTGACTCGACTTATAAAGAGAACGGACGATGTTGCGAAGGCTGTTGTCGAGCAGTTAATTAAAGGGCCAGATCAGAAGAAAGGACTTGCTGCTGTCCTCAATGCAACGACAGAGTTGAAGAGCATTAAGCCAGGCGAGGGTCTCATCACCGTGGACTTCTCTAACAAGCTGCTGGGAACGGATCAGAAAGCTTCAGCCGATGCGTTGCAATCCGTCATCTTGTCTTTAACTGAGAACACAACATTTAAACAGGTACAAATTAAGGTGGATGGCGCTGTGAAAATTACGTCTACAGATAATCAAAACTACAGTAAGCCTGTCCTGAGACCCGCGCATATTAATCCTGCGATCAAGCTTTAATCGTATTGATAACCAACGTTCCACCAGGTGATTCCAACGTTCTTAACGGTGGAGTCCCTGGTGGTTTTTCGGTTTTTTCCATATTGACTAGTGTTAGGATGCTTTTCCTTGATGAGTTTGTTACAATGGGGCGTAAGGATTAGAGCTTTAGATGTAGCTACAGGAGGAGAAAGACATTTATGAGAATTGGTGGAAGAACGGATCAAGAACTGCGACCTATGCAAATAACCCCTCATTATATAAAACACGCAGAAGGCTCGGTCCTCATTGAGGTCGGGGATACGAAAGTCATTTGTACAGCAACGGTTGAAGAGCGTGTTCCTCCTTTTATGAAAGGGCAAGGGAAAGGCTGGGTTACAGCGGAGTATTCGATGCTGCCGCGGGCAACACAAGTTCGTAATCAGCGTGAAGCGGCAAAAGGTAAGCTCGGTGGACGCACGATGGAAATTCAACGTCTAATCGGTCGAGCATTACGTTCGGTTGTCAGTTTGGAAGCGCTAGGTGAAAGATCCATTACGCTGGATTGCGATGTGATTCAAGCAGATGGCGGTACGCGTACAGCGTCCATTACGGGGGCTTTCGTAGCGATGGCTTTTGCAATCAACAAGCTTGCTAATGATAAAAACCTTGCCAAGTTCCCAATCAACGACTTCCTCGCTGCTGTCAGTGTTGGCGTTATTGGAGATATTCCGAAGCTCGATCTTAATTACGAAGAGGATTCCAAAGCGAAAGTGGATATGAACGTCGTGATGACAGGGCGAGGTCAATTCGTTGAGGTTCAAGGAACGGGCGAGGATGCTCCTTTTTCCCGTAAAGAGCTTGATGAATTGCTAGCGTTAGCGGAATCGGGGATTAACACCATGATCGAAGTACAATCCGGTGTGCTAGGACCGATCGCAGATCGTATTCGAGGTGCTGGGCATGCGGCTACAAAGTAATTTTGTTGTCATTGCAACGCGAAACGAAGGTAAAGTGAAAGAGTTCGCCAAGCTTTTCGGAGCTAAAGGGTATAAGGTTCGAAGCTTAGCGGATTACTCGGATTTACCAGAAATCGTTGAGAGTGGGAAGACCTTTGCAGAGAATGCGCGGATCAAGGCGCAAATCATCTCTGCGCATCTTCATGTACCTGTACTTGCTGATGATTCCGGTTTATGCGTTACGGCTCTTGGTGGTGATCCAGGTGTATATTCGGCTCGCTACGCGGGAGAAAACGCAACGGATGCTGACAATAATGCCAGACTACTTCAAGCTTTGCATGAATTGGAAGATCGGATCGAGCTGAGCGCAGGGGATGGCCACCCTCCATTACTTAGTGAGGCATCCTTCGTTTGTGCACTCACTTTAATTGATCCCGTTGCGAATGAAGTGATCGAAGCGGAGGATGTCTGCCAAGGCTTTATTATTCATGAGGAGCGCGGTGAAGGCGGATTTGGTTACGATCCACTATTCTATATCCCATCACTGGGCCGAACGATGGCTGAGTTGACGGTGGAAGAGAAGAATGAAATGAGTCATCGCGCCAAAGCCTTGCGTATGTTTTTGGATCAGCTTCCTGATCAAACGAACTAAAACACAGAAAGACCTGCAACCACGTGAATGCGTGGACGCAGGTCTTTTCTATTTTCACTGCAATTTCATTTATCGGATCGAGATTTTATAAGTTCTTAGCCACATATCCACTTGAGCTAAATAAGCGAATAGCTGAGGACCTGTCATCAACTGACCGAACCAAGGGAGGTCGAAATCGTTGGACTCGGAGCTGGCGAGTGCGCGAATCTTTTTGACATCAATAAAAGGCAAGATAGGGGATGAGGGATCATCCAGAATTTCCAAAACCCATTTTCTTACCGCGGTTAAATAATTCGGGTTGTGCGTTTTCGGATATGGACTTTTCTTCCTCGTCAGCACATCTTCAGGCAATACACCTCTTAATGCTTGACGTAATATGCCTTTTTCTCTGTCTCCGGATGTTTTAATTTCCCATGGAATGTTCCACACGTATTCAACTAGACGGTGATCACAGAAGGGAACGCGTACCTCGAGGCCTACGGCCATACTCATACGGTCTTTACGATCAAGCAACGTAGGCATGAAACGCGTGATATTCAAATAGGACATTTCTCGCATCCGATTCTGCTGCTTGGTTTCCCCAGCTAAACGAGGTACCTCGCTTAAGGCTTGCTGGTATCGATTGCTGACATATTCGACAGGTTTAATCCAGTCGACGAAGTCTGAGGCGAGCAGGTCGACCCGATTCGCTAGCTTGAGTGACCAGGGGAACGTGTTCGCTTCTAGTGCTTCTGTATTGTGGAACCAAGGGTATCCACCGAATATTTCGTCAGCCGCTTCTCCAGAGATTGCAACCGTAGCTTCTTTTTTGATTTCTCGGCAAAATAAATAGAGGGACCCGTCGACATCGGCCATGCCCGGTGTATCGCGGGCGATCACTGCTGTCTTCAGAGATTCCACAAGCTCCGGCGTATCGAACTCAATGTAATGATGCTCCGTTCCTAAATGCTCAGTCATCCTTTTTATCCAAGGTGCGTCTGAGTTTGGTTGGAATAGGTTCGCTTTGAAGTGCTTATCGTTATCCTTGTAGTCCACGGAGAAGGTATGAAGCGGTCCTTGCCCGCTATTTTTGTAATGCGTCGCAGCCAGCGCGGTGAGGGCGCTAGAATCTAGTCCTCCAGAGAGGAGTGTACAGATGGGGACGTCTGAAACTAATTGGCGCTCTGCTGTATCATTAAGCAATTGCCCAACCTGCGCAGCTGTACCGGCGATATCATCAGGATGCTGATGGCTTTCGAGCTTCCAGTATGTTCGAATGGATAAGCCATTCCGATCAAAAATGGCAAATTGACCTGGCTTCAGCTCTGACATGTTGCGATAAATCCCATGTCCAGGCGTTCTAGCCGGTCCGACAGCGAATATTTCTGCAAAGCCTTCGGCGCCAACCTCAGCTTTAAAATCAGGGTGAGCTAGAATGGCTTTTGGTTCTGAGCCGAATAATAATACACTATCCTGATGGGAATAAAAAAGAGGCTTAACACCGAGTCTGTCCCGTACCAGGGTCAGTGACTGCTCTTGGTCATTCCAAGCTGCGAAAGCAAAGATGCCGTTCAGACGATCTACGCAAGCTTTTCCCCACTCCATAAAAGCAACGAGCAGCACTTCGGTATCACACGTTGTTCGAAATTGATGGCCGCGAAGCTCGAGCTCTTTTTTTAACTCTGGGGCATTATAGAGTTCGCCATTATATACGATGGTATACGTATAGTCGCCTTGTTTACGGACCATGGGCTGAGCGCCATTCTCAGGATCCATAACACTTAGACGTCGATGTCCGAGGGCACAATGCTGTGAGATCCAGGTACCAGAGGCATCAGGTCCGCGCAGTTGGAGCGTTTCCGTCATATTTTCTAGAATGGACGGGTACCCGGTCAAGTCTTTCCGCCAATCTATCCAACCCGTTATTCCGCACATAGACGTTCCTTCCTTTCTTTTGAAGAGAGCATAATGATAAAGGGTATGCGAATGGAAGGTATTAAATGTCTGTCCAGAACATGACAAAAGGAAGATGAGCCCGTGCTTTTTGTGTTTTGTTGACAAGACTGTTACAATCAATCCAAGTACTGCCATTATATAAACGAAGGTGATGACAATGGGAATAAAATACTCAAGAGCTCAAGTTGATTATTTAGCATCGAAAGAGCACTTTTTGCAAATTAGCGCGCAAGCGGATATTCGAATTGAAAATGCAAAACAAGATGGCGTAGAATTGGGTCAAGCTGAAATGGAAGAAATTATTGAAAAGGTTGGCTTGCATCGCGCTTATAACGAACTCATACAAGCTGAGAATGTATTGATTAACTGGACGCAAACAGCCATTAAATCCGAGCCTGAATTTATCCAAAATCGAGCAACTTTTGAATCTTTGTACGAGAAAGCATTAACCGATGTTGAATTCAGAGGCGCAATAATAAATTTGGCAATGCGATTAAATACGGACCTTGCGTGACATTCTATTAGGGTAATGCCATTCTTTATTCAGGAGGCGAGTGCTCATGGATAGTCATTTCATTAGCAAGCTGCATGAGAAGCAGAGGAAAGCCGAGAAGAATAAAAGGACACAAGGTGACGGTCATACAGGCAAGAATTTGCCTCACAAGATGCACTAACGTCGTTTGGCATGAGCAAGAGCCTGTAGGGATATCCCTACAGGCTCTTTGTTACTCTCCGGTATATGCTTCCCTGACTTGATGCTAGAGAGAAGGAAATGATAACCAGCATAGTCTGTACGGAAACCCTCCATACTAAGGTGGCGTTCATTCTATGAATAGAAGGAGTTGCTTACCATGGGTAAAAAGAAAAGTATGATGCAGAAAACACAAAGTGCGATCGATCACTCGAAGCAATCATCCCGTATTCAGTCGAATCTCGATTCAACGGAGCCGGGTCATCATCAGCCGAATCGGCCATCCGTGTAGGCGAAGGAATCTATCAGTCGTATCAGCACCTTGCTTGCAAATGCAGCGGGGTGCTTTTTTTTTGGGAATAAAAAAAAGACCGCGATTTCTCGCGCTCTTCCCTCTTGCTTTGACGTCCCAGGAGGGATTCGAACCCCCGACCGCACGCTTAGAAGGCGTGTGCTCTATCCAGCTGAGCTACTGAGACCTATGACACTTCTTACCGCCTGGACGAGATCCGTTTGGCGAAGCAAGAGTTAATATATCATAACGTATAATGCGAGTCAACTTCATTTTTAAATATTTTTGCAATCATTTGGATGATGGAGTAAACTGGCACAAGCGAGACCACGAACAGAGGTGATCCCTATATCAGATCCTACGCCCAATAATGTCATCCTTTTTCCTAAAACAGAGCAGTTCTATGAAGACGAGCTAATGAAGCTGTTGCGCTCGGAGCAGTATAAAGAAGCACTGGAGATGCTTACTTTTTTGCTGCAGTTCCCTAATGTAGATGCGAGTAAGTCTGATCAATGGGAAGCCCTGCGCCACTGGCTGCTCACTATGTTTCCGGAAACGATGTTCTCATCATCCGTGACAGAAGAAGAGGATTCGGAAGAAGAATCCGCCTTATTGCGCCAGTATATCCAGGATAAATCAGCTTCAGATGATGGTGCTTTTGTGTTGAAGCTTCAAACCATGCTGCAAGAAGGTTCGCTAGAGGAACAAGTAAGCGCATTGGAGCAACTTGCTTTTATCGAGCAACCTGAGGTGAGCCAGTATGTGAAGACATGGCTTTGTGAAAGGCCTAGACATCCGCATCTTCAATTCAGAGCGTTACAGACACTTAAGCAAATGGGAGAGCACGGCTTAATTGAGTTTCCTAAGAATGGCCGAACAGTTCTCGTCGAAATCGATGAGACGCCGCTTACAGCGGAGGATTTTCCATTGCGAATTCGTGATATGATTCGTAGAGTCGGGGACATTAGTGAAATAAGCCAACCTGACTTTGTTTACTTTGCGACTCAGACTTGGCAGGAGTTTCTTGCCTATGCATATGGCACCTCGATTTACACGGAGCTGCTAAGGGCAGAAGAAAGCGCGGTAGATGTGTGGGCCTCAGCGCTGCATGCGATTTTGCAAGACAAATTGTTTGGTACGGTTGATCGAGATGAGCTGTTAGAGACTTATGGAATCGTGGATGCGATGACACTGCAGTGGAAGCGCGCGCACAACGTGCTGACCGCTTTTGTAAAGCAATTTAGCCCGGATCCTGGCTAAGAACAAAGCTCGCTTGAAATGAAAATGTTATATGGTATAATAGAATGGTTATAATGAGCTTAACGTGAAAAATATATGTCATGGTACATTTTTGGAGGGGAAGGCATAAAATGAAAGCAAGTTGGGAAAAAATAGAGAAGAACGTTGGCGTTCTTGAAGTTGAAGTTGGGGCAGAACGTGTAGCAGATGCTTTGGATAAAGCATTTAAAAAGGTATCAGCGAAAGTAAATGTTCCAGGATTCCGTAAAGGGAAAGTGCCACGTTCAATCTTTGAAGCTAAATTCGGTGTTGAAAGCTTGTATCAAGATGCTTTAGATATCATTTTGCCAGAAGTTTACGTTGAAGCGATTGAAGAGGTTAAAATTGAGCCTGTAGATCGTCCAGAAGTAGATGTTGAGCAATTTGGTAAAGGTCAAGTCTTGAAATTCAAAGCTAAAGTAACAGTTAAGCCTGAAGTAGCGCTTGGTGACTACAAAGGTATCGAAGTAGAAGCGGTTAACGCTACTGTGTCTGAAGAAGAACTGAATGAAGAGCTTGCACGTTTGCAACAACGTCATGCTGAATTGGTTGTTCTTGAAGAAGGACAAGCTGCTAACGGCGATGTCGTGATCATTGATTTCGAAGGATTCGTTGATGAAGTAGCTTTCGAAGGCGGAAAAGCGGAAAAGTATTCCCTTGAGCTTGGATCCAACTCATTCATCCCAGGTTTCGAAGAGCAACTTGTTGGTCTTGGTAAGGACGAAGAGGAGGAAGTTAACGTTAGCTTCCCTGAAAACTACCATTCCGAAGATCTGAAAGGCAAAGCAGCTGTGTTTAAAGTGAAACTTCACGATATCAAACGCAAAAACCTGCCTGAGCTTGATGATGAGTTCGCTAAAGACGTAAGTGAGTTCGATACACTTGTTGAGTACAAAGAAGAGCTTCAAAAACGTATGCAAGAGCGCAAAGAGAAAGATTCCGAAGCTGCACTTGAAACTGCAGTTGTTGAGAAAGCTGCTGCTAACGCAGATGTTGAAATTCCAGGTTCGATGGTTGAAGCTGAGCTTGATATCATGGTAAAAGAATTCGAAAGACGTCTTCGCTCCCAAGGCATGACGCTTGAGATTTACTACCAGTTCTCCGGTCAAAACGAGAGCGCATTGAAAGAACAAATGAAAGAAGATGCTGAGAAGCGTGTTCGTAACAACCTTGTTCTTGAAGCTATCGCAGCTGCAGAAAAAATCACAGTTTCCGACGAAGAAGTTGACGCGGAACTTGAGAAATATGCACCGTCTTACCAAAAATCAACAGCTGAACTTCGTGAGCTGTTTGCTTCCAACGGATCTCTTGAAGGTCTTAGCAATGATCTAGTAATCAGAAAAACGGTTGATTTCTTGCTTCAAAATAGCAAGCATGTTTCCGCAGCCGTGTAAATAAGGTAAGTAAAGGCACGTACGCAAGCAACGTGCCTTTCTTTTACCCTAATTTACGTCTAAACGCCTTAGTACATACGCATTACCGCTTACATAGGTGATTTCAGAAAAATGACATTGTTGCCCAATCGTGTTAAACTGTAATTGAATCTCAAGTGAGAGAACATGGCGCTTGCCGCAAAAGGAGTTGGTACAATGAGTCTTATTCCTATGGTTGTAGAACAAGAGGCTCGTGGGGAGCGTTCCTACGATATCTACTCGCGTTTACTTAAGGACCGCATAATCTTCATCGGGACCGCTATTGATGACGATGTGGCTAATTTGGTCATTGCCCAGCTGCTCTTTTTATCCGCCCAGGACCCTGAAAAAGATATTCACTTATATATCAACTCACCTGGTGGGTCTGTTACGGCTGGAATGGGTATCTTTGATACCATGCAGTTTATTAAACCGGATGTATCTACGATTTGTGTAGGTATGGCCGCAAGTATGGGTTCTTTGCTTTTGACAGCAGGAGCCAAAGGTAAGCGATACGCGCTGCCGAATGCAGAAGTAATGATTCACCAACCGCTCGGCGGTGTTAGAGGTCAAGCAACCGATATCAAAATCCATGCGGATTGGATTATCAAGACCAAGAATAAACTCAACCAGATTTACGTGGACCGAACGGGACAGCCGCTTGAAAAGATCGAAAGAGACACCGACCGGGATAACTTTATGAGCGCTGAAGAAGCGAAGGCATACGGGTTAATCGACGAGGTTATCACTCGAAACGACTTGAAATAAAGGAGTGATCCCATGTTTAAATTTAACGATGAAAAAGGCCAACTCAAATGTTCCTTTTGTGGAAAATCCCAGGACCAAGTTCGTAAACTTGTTGCCGGACCGGGAGTTTACATTTGTGATGAATGTATAGAGCTTTGTACGGAGATTGTGGAAGAAGAATTAGGGCATGAAGAAGAACTGGATCTGAAAGATGTTCCGAAACCAAAGGAAATTCGTAATATCTTGGATCAATACGTTATTGGTCAAGAACAAGCGAAGAAATCCTTGGCTGTTGCCGTGTATAACCACTACAAACGGATCAACTCGCAGAACAAGCTTGAAGATGTTGAGCTTCAAAAAAGTAATATCGTCCTTCTAGGACCAACAGGTAGTGGTAAAACACTTCTTGCGCAAACACTTGCGAAAATTTTGAATGTGCCATTTGCAATTGCTGATGCAACTTCATTGACAGAAGCTGGTTACGTAGGGGAAGATGTCGAAAACATCTTGCTCAAACTGATCCAAGCAGCTGATTACGATGTTGAAAAAGCAGAGCGCGGCATTATCTATATCGATGAGATTGATAAAGTTGCACGTAAATCCGAGAACCCATCCATTACACGCGATGTTTCCGGTGAAGGTGTACAACAAGCTCTTCTCAAAATTCTTGAAGGCACAGTAGCTTCCGTACCTCCACAAGGTGGGCGTAAGCATCCGCATCAAGAATTCATTCAAATCGACACGACGAATATTCTCTTTATTTGTGGTGGAGCTTTTGATGGTTTAGAGCAAATTATCAAACGCAGAATTGGTAAAAAAGTAATTGGCTTTAGCACGGATGGCATGAAGGTTGATTTGAAACCAGGTGAATACCTATCGATGGTCCTTCCTGAGGATCTATTGAGATTCGGTTTGATTCCGGAGTTCGTAGGTCGTTTACCGGTTATCTCAACATTAGAGCCGCTTGATGAAGCAGCGCTTGTGCGTATTCTTTCCGAGCCTAAGAACGCGCTCGTGAAGCAGTACCAGAAGATGCTCGAGATGGATAATGTTTCGCTTGAATTTGATGCAGAAGCACTTGATGCGATTGCCAAAGAAGCGATTAAACGGAACACCGGTGCTCGTGGTCTAAGGGCTATCATTGAAAGCATTATGCTTGATGTGATGTTCGAAGTTCCTTCAAGAACGGATGTATCTTCTTGTGTCGTTTCCAAAGAAACAGTTCAAAACAAGATTACGCCTGTTCTGACTACCAAAGAAGGCGCACAGCCATCTGGTAAGAAGAAGGAAGAAAGTGCTTAACCTATAATTTTATAAATGAACACACAGCCTCCAATCCGATTTCCATTTCTGGGAATTGGAGCGGAGGATGTTTGGTGTCATGGGGAGAGAAACCAAAATGTTCCATAGACGAGATACCAGAGCCGTTCGGGTAGGTGATTTAACGATCGGTGGCAGTAACGAAGTAATCATGCAAAGCATGTGCACAACCAAAACCGCTGATGTCAAAGCGACAGTTGCAGAGATTCTTCGCTTAGAAGAAGCAGGTTGTCAGCTTGTGCGTGTGACGGTCAACAATAAGGAAGCCGCAGAAGCTATCAAGGAAATTAAGAAACAAATTCATATTCCGTTGGTCTCTGATATTCACTTCGATCATCGTTTGGCTCTTGCAGCGATTGAGAACGGCATTGATAAAGTCCGCATTAATCCAGGTAATATCGGTCGCCGTGAGAAGGTTGAGGCGGTTGTGAAGGCATGTAAAGAGCGTGGCATCCCGATTCGTATCGGCGTTAATGCGGGCTCCCTTGAGAATCATCTTCTTGAAAAGTACGGCTATCCAACGCCTGAAGCGATGGTAGAAAGCGCTCTGTTCCATATCAACATTTTGGAAGAACTTGATTTCCATGATATCATCGTATCCTTGAAGGCTTCTGATGTCCCTATGGCCATTGCGGCGTATTCGCAAGCTGCGAAGGCGTTTAATTATCCGCTTCATCTTGGTATTACAGAGGCAGGGACTCTCTTTACTGGTGCTGTAAAAAGCGCCGCGGGGATTGGAACTTTGCTTAATATGGGTATCGGTAACACGCTTCGTATTTCTCTGAGTGCTGACCCTGTTGAAGAAATTAAAGTTGCAAGAGAACTTCTCAAAACATTCGGTTTAATTACGAACGCCGCTACATTAGTTTCTTGTCCGACATGTGGTCGTCTGGATATTGACTTATTCTCGATCGCTAATGAAGTGGAAGATTATATTGCCAAAATCAAAGTGCCGATTAAGGTTTCTGTACTGGGTTGTGCCGTGAACGGGCCTGGTGAAGCGAGAGAAGCGGATATTGGCATCGCAGGGGCTCGTGGAGAAGGTATGTTGTTCCGTTACGGAGAAATGATTCGTAAAGTGCCTGAGGCTGAACTGCTTGCTGAATTGAAAAAAGAAATTGATATTATTGTGGCTTCCTACGAACAGACTGGGGTCATCCCTGGGCGCAAGCAGCACTAAGTAAATAGTAGAACAAAATAACAAACCGTTAATGAACTCAACGATGAGTCTTTAACGGTTTTTTTGCATGCCTATGTCCAAGCGCATATTTGAATAGGAAGTGAAGCATAATGAGTAAAACTGGAAAGCATGCTCAATTGGTAGTAAGACTTTCTGAGGAAACTTTAAGGAGGAGAAGAGGATGAAGTTATTTCCAACGTTTGCGTCATATCGACAGGTAGCGCTTACCCTAATCATGGGGACTGTCTTGATCGCGAATCCAAGTTTTACACATGCCGAACCTGATGTAATCCCGCAACAGCCGACGGGAGCGATTACGAAGAAAGTAGCCATCGTCATTGACGATTTTGGCAATAACATGGAGGGGACAGCGGAAATGCTGAAGCTGCCTATTCCATTTACAGTGGCTGTTATGCCTTTCTTGCCCTCAACGAAGCAGGATGCACAGTTAGCTCATGACAGAGGACTCGAGGTCATACTGCACCTTCCAATGGAGCCTGTAAGAGGGAAGAAGAGTTGGTTGGGTCCAGGCGCAATCACCACAGACTTGTCCAGCGAAGAAATACATAAACGGATCGTTGCGGCAATCGACGATGTTCCTTATGCCATAGGAATTAATAACCATATGGGTTCCAAAGCGACCGCGGACGAAAGAGTCATGAAGATCCTTATCGAGATTTGCAAAGAACGAAATCTAATCTTACTGGACAGCCGGACCACACCAAAGAGCTTAATTGGCAAGATTGCAGATTCACGTGGCGTACCGCATGCGGACAATCAACTTTTCTTCGACGATTTGTATACGTATAGTCATATTAATAAGCAAATGGTCAGACTGAAGAAACTCATCCATGAAAAAGATGAAGTTATTGCTATTGGTCATGTTGGGCCTCCTGGGAAGAAAACAGCTCATGTCATCCATGAAGCTATTCCAAGTATTCAGAAGGAAGCAACCTTTGTTCCTATTTCACAAATGGTCAAATAATGGTTAGATTTACGATTTCGGTTGCGTCATAGAGAAATATTGATCGACAGCATGTGTAATCGCTTTGGCAAGCTTTGCTTGATGATGACTATCATTTAACAGCTTGCGATCCGTTTTATTGGATAAAAACCCAAGTTCAACAATGACGGAAGGGCATTTTGTAAACCGGAGTACAAAATATTTTTTGCCGAGCACAGGGAGCTCTTCCATCCCATAAACGTTATTTAATGTGTCTTGCAGCAAGTTTGCCAATAAAATACTGTCAGATTGATTTTGATAAATGACAAGGGGACCGCGTGTGTTTGATTTTTTGGACCAATTGATATGCAAGCTGAGCATGATTTTCGGTTTAATGGTATTGGCTAGACCAGAGCGTTGTGCGAGATCTTTTCTGTGTCTGCCTCCAAATGACCATCTATTATCATCACTCAATGCGTAATCTTCGGTGCGATTTATGATAACACGATAACCTCTTTTAACTAGTGCTTTATACGTCTTTTTAGCGATAGCTAGATTCATATCTTTTTCTTCATATTTGCCCACCATGGTTCCGCTATCGATTCCGCCATGTCCTACGTCGAGAATAATGTCCGCGGATGGAAGAAGGGGATCATTACGAGCAGCTGAAACTAACTGCCAATTAGGCACGCAAAGAAATAGCGTAAGTAGGATAATCAACAAGTATTTCTTCAAATCCCGCCACATCCTTTTGCAAGAATAACTACCCTTATCCTTCTACAGCAAGGGGGCTATCATACGTGATGCAAAAGTTTGCTTGAATTGGATTAACCTTCTTTTACACGGGAATAATGGAAATTAACAAAGGCAGATAGGCAACACATTTAAACGTACCTAATCGAAGATGACGTGTTTAAGGAGGTTCAACACATGAGTTTAAGTATCATTCTAATGGTCATTCAAGTGTTTTTTGCAGTTGTAATCGGGTTGTATTTCTGGAATTTACTGCGAAATCAACAGACGAACAAGTCTGCAGTGGATAGAGAGTCTAGGAAAGAACTGGAGAAATTGCGCAAGTTGCGATCCATTTCACTTACCAAGCCTCTGTCTGAGAAAACGAGACCTTCTTCTGTGCAGGATATCGTTGGCCAAATCGAAGGATTGAAGGCTCTGAAAGCGGCACTATGCGGTCCGAATCCTCAACATGTGCTTATTTACGGCCCTCCCGGCGTTGGAAAAACTGCAGCAGCCCGCGTCATATTAGAAGAAGCGAAGAAAAATCAAGAATCTCCTTTTCGACCTGACTCTAAGTTTACAGAGATAGATGCTACGACTGCTCGTTTTGACGAGCGTGGTATTGCTGATCCGCTGATTGGATCCGTACATGATCCTATTTATCAAGGAGCAGGCGCGATGGGAGTTGCTGGAATACCGCAACCGAAACCAGGTGCTGTAACAAAGGCGCATGGGGGAATTTTGTTCATTGACGAAATTGGTGAATTACACGCGACGCAAATGAACAAATTATTAAAGGTGCTTGAAGATCGTAAAGTGTTCTTAGAGAGTGCTTATTACAGCTCTGAGGATGCGAATATTCCTGGCTATATTCATGATATATTTCAAAATGGGCTACCGGCAGATTTTCGTTTGGTTGGTGCGACGACCCGCACACCGAGTGAAATTCCTCCTGCCATCCGTTCACGTTGTTTGGAAATTTTCTTCCGACCACTTTTGCCTGGTGAAGTAGGAGAAATTGCAAGAAAAGCGCTTGATAAAATTGGTTTCAAGAAATGTGAAGATGCCATTGAAGTTGTAACGAAATATGCAACAAATGGCCGCGAGGCAGTCAATGTGATTCAATTAGCCGCGGGGATTGCTCTAACCGATAAGCGGGATTCGATCACAGCAGCTGACATTGAATGGGTCGTGAATTCTTCCCAAATACCACCTAGACCAGAGCGGAAGGTGCCTGCACAGCCTCAAATAGGGTTTGTTAATGGCTTAGCTGTTTATGGACCCAATTTGGGCACTCTACTGGAGATTGAAGTTACTGCGATCCCAATTGCTGTTGCAGGTACAGGGAAATTCAATATTACAGGTGTTGTAGATGAAGAAGAAATGGGCGGGGGTTCCCGAACCATTCGTCGTAAAAGCATGGCCAGAGGTTCTGTGGAAAATGTGTTAACTGTTCTTCGTAAACTAGGTTTTAATACGTCGGATTATGATCTGCATATTAATTTCCCTGGCGGGGTGCCGATTGATGGACCATCCGCAGGTATTTCGATGGCTACAGCGATCGCCTCAGCCATACATAAAATACCTGTAGATAACAAATTAGCCATGACGGGAGAAATGAGCATTCATGGGAAAGTGAAGCCTGTTGGAGGTGTAGTAGCCAAAGTAGAGGCGGCATTCCAAGCAGGAGCTACCCGTGTTATTATTCCAAAGGAAAATTGGCAAGCTTTGTTTGCTGATTTACCTGGTGTTGAAGTTGTCGCAGCAGAAACAATTGAAGAAGTACTTGCAGCTGCACTCGGCATTGAGCTTCATGATAATGTGATTCCATTACCTTTCTCTATGGAAAGAACGATTCCAGCTACAACTTTACCCATTCTACATGCCAATTCACAGCATACAATTGACTCTTAAAGAGAGGTTTTCGAGACCTTACATGGCGCGTCAGCCCTCAATTGGTGTTTTGTTTAGAGTTTTGTTAAAATGTAAAGGGCAACGTAGGGAGATAATCCCACATAGATAAAATAAACGGCTACACCGTCCTCTGGACGAGTGTGTTTAACTAAAAATAAAGCCGATTTATTATGTGATACCTATTATTACTTTATTTCAAGGTGAGACTTTGAACGAAGGTTCAAGGATCCCTATTATTGGAGGTGCAGAGGATGGGGCCTGGAAAAATGAAGGTGCGCAGATTGCCGTTATTGCCACTTAGGGGACTGCTGGTCTATCCGAGCATGGTTCTACACCTGGATGTAGGGCGAGAAAAATCGGTGAAAGCACTCGAGCGGGCGATGGTGGATGACAGCATGATTCTCCTCTGCTCTCAATCAGAGATCAACATAGAAGAACCAACCAAAGAGGATATTTATCGCATCGGAACCATCGCAAAAGTGCGGCAAATGCTCAAATTACCGAATGGTACGATTCGCGTTTTAGTAGAGGGTGTTTTACGTGCTGAAATCGTAGAGTACTTGACGAATGACGAGTATTACGAAGTAACCGTGAAAGAATTGCCAGAGCAAGAAATTTCAGATCCTGAGATTGATGCTTTGATGAGAAGTGTGCTAAGTCAATTCGAGCATTATATCAATCTTTCCAAGAAAGTCACGCCTGAAACGCTTGCCGCGGTATCTGATATTGATGAGCCAGGCCGTTTAGCAGATGTGATTTGTAGTCATTTATCGCTTAAAATTAAAGATAAACAAGATATTCTCGAGACCGTTGACGTACGTGAACGGCTCGAGAAAATGCTTAATATTTTGAATAATGAGCGGGAAGTGCTTGAACTCGAACGCAAAATCAGTCAGCGTGTCAAGAAGCAAATGGAGAAAACACAGAAGGAATACTACCTCCGTGAGCAGATGAAGGCGATTCAGAAAGAGCTTGGGGATAAAGAAGGTCGTGCTGGTGAAGTTGATGAGTTACGTAACCAGCTAGCTGAAGCCGAGCTTCCTGATAAGGTTCGTGAGAAGGTTGAGAAAGAGATTGATCGATTGGAGAAAATGCCTGCTACTTCAGCAGAAGGCGGCATCATTCGCAATTATATTGATTGGTTGCTAGGCCTTCCTTGGCACAAATCGACCGATGACGATTTGGACCTAGATAAAGCAGAAGAGATATTGAATGAGGATCATTTTGGTCTCGAGAAGCCAAAAGAGCGAGTGCTGGAGTACTTAGCCGTACAGAAGCTAGTCAAGAAGCTCAAAGGTCCGATTCTTTGTTTAGTTGGCCCTCCTGGGGTTGGTAAAACGTCGATTGCTCGTTCAATTGCTAGATCCATGGGAAGACAGTTCATCCGTATTTCGCTAGGCGGCGTGAGGGATGAAGCTGAAATTCGCGGTCATCGTCGTACGTACGTTGGCGCTATGCCTGGACGAATCATTCAAGGCATGAAGAATGCAGGCGCGAATAATCCCGTTTTCTTATTAGATGAAATTGACAAGATGGCGATGGATTTCCGTGGAGATCCTGCCTCAGCCTTGCTTGAAGTATTGGATCCTGAACAAAACAGCACTTTTAGTGATCATTTCATTGAAGTTCCTTTTGATTTATCCAACGTGATGTTTGTGACTACGGCGAATGCTGTGCATAATATTCCTCGTCCTCTGCTAGATCGGATGGAGGTTCTATATATTCCAGGTTATACGGAGATCGAGAAGCTCCAAATTGCCAAGAAATATTTACTTCCTAAGCAGAAACGTGATCACGGTCTTGAAGAAGAGCAACTAGTCGTTGATGAGGCTGCTTTGATGAAGATTGTGCGCGAATATACGCGAGAAGCTGGCGTACGTAATCTAGAGCAGCAGGTTGCAGGTATGAATCGCAAAGCAGCTAAGAAGATCGTTTCAGACCCGGAGACACCTGTTCATGTAACTGTAGATAACTTAAGTGACTATTTAGGTCCTGTTAAGTTCAAATATAATGTTGCAGAAGAGAAGGATCAGATCGGTGCTGTTACAGGTCTAGCATGGACGGAAGTTGGGGGAGATACACTCGTCATTGAGGTATCTGTACTGCCTGGTACTGGCAAGTTAACTTTGACGGGTAAACTAGGTGATGTCATGAAGGAATCTGCACAAGCAGCTTTCAGTTACACACGTTCGCGAGCAGATGTCCTGGGCATTGCCCCAGATTTCCATGAGAAGAATGATGTACACATTCATATTCCTGAAGGTGCTATTCCGAAGGATGGTCCATCAGCGGGGATTACAATGGCTACCGCATTAATCTCTGCATTGACGAACATTCCCGTTTCACGCTTAGTGGCGATGACTGGAGAGGTCACGCTTCGCGGTCGGGTACTTCCAATCGGGGGCTTGAAGGAAAAGGCACTAGCGGCACATCGTGCGGGGATACGTACAATTCTTTTACCGCAAGACAACGAGAAAGACATTATCGAAATTCCAGAAAGTGTCCGCACAGAGATGACGTTCATCCCTGTCAGCCACATGGATCAAGTGCTGGAACACGCGCTTATCAAAAATAAGCCGACGGCAAACGTCGGATCGACTTAGAAAGTAGTTGAATATTCATGAAAGTCAATCAAGCTGAATTTATTATCAGCGCGGTTGGACCTAGCCAATATCCAGAGGATGCCTTGCCAGAGATAGCGCTGGCAGGGCGTTCTAATGTTGGGAAATCGTCACTCATTAACTGTTTGATTTCTCGTAAAAACTTAGCTAGAACCAGTTCACAACCGGGCAAGACGCAGACTCTTAACTATTATAAAATTAATCAGGACTTATATTTCGTTGATCTCCCCGGCTATGGCTACGCAAAGGTATCCAAAACCAAGCGCGAGCAATGGGGCAAATTCATTGAAAGCTATTTATTGAATCGTGAGCCTTTGCGCCTTGTGATGCAGTTAGTTGACCTGAGACATCCGCCTTCCAAAGATGATCAGGCGATGTACGAATGGCTTCGCCACATGGACGTGCCTGTTCTTGTTGTTGCGACCAAAGCGGACAAGATTCCTAAGAGCAGATGGGCTAAACATTTGAAGATTGTACGTGAAACATTAGGGATGGATAAAGGGGTTCAACCGCTGATGTTCTCTTCTGAGCTTGGGCTTGGCAAAGACGAACTGTGGGGAATTCTAGAGCAAGCGATTGCTTATGGCGAACCGGAGCCTCAAACCGAAGAAGTACTAACTAGCGCCGTAAACGATCCGCAACCGTCCTAATCGCAGGGCGGTTTTTTGCGTATTGTAAAGGATAACGATCAAAGATAGAGGAAATCAAAAAGAAGCATACGGGAAAGCGAGGTAATCTGGGGGAAATTTGATGGCATTCCAGTTTATCAAGCATTTTTCAGAATATTTGGCTGATTATCATGATTTGCCGGCAGGAATATTCGTGTCTCTTGTAGTATAATAATAAGCAAGGTAATAGTTAATGGCTTGAAAACAAAGAATCGAGGGATTTTTATGGCACAAAGGTTAGCGACTGAATATGTCAAAACCTGCCTCCAGTTAACAGAAGCCGATATGTTGAAGTTTTTTCAAATGTTTGTGGACCATCAAGTGACACTGCAAGTCAAAGTTTTGGAAAACGGGAATCAAGAAGTTGTTTTTCAAGATGGCGAAGGTCAAGAAATCGTCCTCTCATTTGAAAAGAAATCGGGCCTATATGAATGCACAGGATCCTGCAGATTAAGTAATACCTTATTAGCAAATTTAATGCGTAAAGCAGTATCGGAATTCAAAGGCAGCGCTAAAGTGAATCGGATTTACCCAAGCTACACGATGGTTTATTATTATGAACGCGGAACCGTTGTGAAGATCGAGGAAATCAAAGGTCAACTGTTAACAATTGTCTATGAGCACAAAGATACCATTGGCCTCATGCAGATGATGTTCCAGAAAAGAGAAGTTGAGCAAGAAATTGAAATGATCTACGATCAAATCAATCACCTTCTTGATATGCGTAACATGCTGCAGGCTAGGGATGAACACCAACAGATCGACATTCGCCTCAATGAGCTTACACATCGTTTGTTCGTTTTGGAGGCATAATCACCCATACATGCTATATTTATTGAGACCCATTTTTGGGTCTCTCTTTGTTTTCAGGCACATACAAAGGCATTACGACATAATTTAGATATGGCGCCGATGTGACAGTTAGCCTTTAACAAAAAAAACTATTGCATTTATCGTCGATAGATGTTATTTTTATTCTCGTTGAAACAATATAGGAACCAGGATTCACTCAGGACATTGAATGTTGCGAGAGATTATACCCTCGGGAAGTGAATGACGTAGGTCCTAGCGGATGAAATTTTTTTCACACATTTTATTCCTAGGAAGGGGGAACCGAAAGATGGAAACAGAATACTCAACTTTCGGAAGACACGTTGCTGTTGATACTTGGGGGGTAGATTTTGAACTTCTGAACAATGCAGAATGGCTGCAAGCTCAGATGGTTGAAGCTGCCGAGGTATGTGGAGCAACTGTTTTATCTGTACAATCCAAGCAATTCGAACCACAAGGAGCAACAGTTCTTGTCATGTTGTCCGAGAGTCATCTCTCCATTCATACTTATCCTGAGAGAGGTTTTGCCGCACTTGATTGTTATACATGCGGTGAGACAGTCGACCCTCAATTAGCCATCGACTTTATGGTGTCCGTACTAAAACCAGAAACGTTCTATGCGAAGAAACTTGTTCGCGGAATGGGTGAACTACAAGTAGAAACTCCTGAAATAAAGCAAGCAGAGCTTGTTAAATAAAATTCTGCAAAGATAACGGTAACCACGGAGAAATCCGTGGTTATTTGTTTGTTCAGATACCCATACAATGATATTGGCGATACATGTCCAGTTCACTTGAGGTGGGGGAAGAAGCTTGAAGCATAAAATCATTAGGAAATTGGTGGTGTATGTCGTTGTTCTCTTTCTCATCATTTGGCCAATTTATCAACTCGCCCAAATGTTAGGTCATAAAAAGGAAGATCACGATGCCACACATTTACTGTTCCAAGTATCCTTATTTCAAATGGAAATATTGAAGAGTAGTCTAGAAGAAGCCTCTCAGAGTAAAAGTACGAATGAGCTCGATCCAGTGAGACGAGCACTGTACTCAGCGGAATACACGCATGAGCGATTGATTTTGGCAGCAGGGGGAAAAGAGGAGTTAAGCTCGCTTAGCTTCATGAACCAACTAAGCCAGTACATACAGAGGTTGCAGCTCGGTGGCGTGAGAGCGCTGAAAGCGGATGAGACATTAACATTGAAGGAAGCCCAAAAGCAATTTGGGCACATGTATGAGGTCTATGAGAAAATGATGGCTTCGAACGGCGATATCATTTCATCGCAGAATACGGAGTTATCTAAACTAGATCGCGAAATGACGTCCTTTTTAAGAAAAAAAGGCCTGCAATAGGGGATTCTGTATGGATGAGGTATAGAGGAGCACGGAGCTGTTAAAACTAACGAACAGTACTAAAGCATTCATAATTTATTCAAATATTTTGTCGGAATGTCGGTATTGCTGTGCTATAATGATTCTAAATAAAACGAAAGGCAGGTGGTAACATTGCATATTATCGCAGTTGGTTTGAATTATCGGACAGCCCCGGTAGAAATTCGTGAAAAGTTTGCGTTCTCAGATCAAGATTTACCCAAAGCAATCGCTGAGTTGAAAGAGACGAAAAGTATTCTAGAATGTGTTATTGTTGCCACCTGCAATCGCACCGAAATTTATGCTGTCGTGGATCGACCTCAATTGTGCAGTCATTACTTAACGCACTTCCTTGAGCGTTGGTTTCATGTGAAGAAGGATGAGTTCCAGAAGCATTTATATATGTATGAGAATGACAAAGCAAATGAGCATTTGTTCCGTGTAACAACGGGGCTTGATTCGATGGTCATTGGGGAGACTCAGATTCTCGGTCAAGTAAGGGATGCTTTTTTAGCATCTCAACAATTGAAAGCAACGGGCTCTTATTTCAACACACTGTTTAAACAAGCGATAACACTTGCGAAGAAAGCACATTCAGAGACGGGTATCAGTAATAATCCAGTCTCCATCAGCTATGCGGCTGTAGAACTCGGTAAGCGGATCTTCGGAAGTTACATGAACAAAACCATTATGATTGTTGGTGCGGGTAAGATGAGCGAGTTGACCGTGAAGCATTTGTATGCAAATGGTGCAAACAAAGTTATCGTTGTGAATCGCACGTTGGAAAGAGCTATGGATTTAGCCGGCAAATTTAGCGGTGTGGCTTGCACACTAGAGGAAATGCCGAAATATTTACCTGAGGTTGATATTATCATTAGCTCGACTGGAGCACCTGGATACGTTCTGACGAAGAAGGATATTCAAACTTATGTGCAAAAAAGAAAATCACGTCCGCTCTTCATGATGGATATCGCGGTTCCGCGGGATCTAGATCCTGAGATTAGCGGCTTGCCTAATGTGTTCCTCTACGATATTGATGATTTGGAGCATATTGTGGATAAGCATTTACAGGAGAGGAAGAAAGAAGCGGCTAAGATTGAAATCATGATCACGTCCGAAATCGCTGCCTTTGACCAATGGACGAAGACACTTGGTGTGAGCCCACTGATTAGTGCTTTGCAAACGAAAGCGAATCAGATTCACGAAGAAACCATGGAGAACATGCTGAATAAGCTGACTGATCTGGATGAACGTGAAATTAAAGTGATTCGTAAATTAACGAAGAGTATTGTGAATCAGGTGTTGCGTGATCCGATTCTAAGAATCAAAGAAATGGCGGGAGAGCGCCATGGCGACGATGCTCTCGAAATTTTCACGAAGCTTTTCGCATTAGAAGATACGCTTAAACAACAAGAACAGGCAGATCAAATAGCACAAGAGTTGGAGTCAGGCTTTAACAAAGTGGAAAGTAAACAAACGTTGGATGAGAAGCTGTCCGTTCGTAGTTTGCAAAACGCGGATGTTCTAGCTCCATCTTGATAAAAAGGCGCTAACCGCCTAGGAGAGGTGCCATGGTTACACGTAGCTGGTTGTTTGATGCGATGATTTATATGTATGCCCTGAGCCTACTGTTTTACTTTTCGGATTTCGCCAATGCGAGCCGAAGCGCGAAACGGATGGGGACGGGGCTGCTTTTGTTTGTATGGGTTTTGCAAACCGCTTACTTGGCTATCAGTTTATACGGTCATTTGACGGAATGGGCTTTCGTACGATCTGACGTACTCTTTATGTTTTCGTGGCTGATTGTAACGATTTCATTGATCGTCAACCGTTTTTTTCGAATTGAATTGTTCGTGTTTTTTGTGAATGTACTTGGCTTTGCGATTCTTGCACTGAATATATTTGGAAATCCGCATGTCGTGCCGATCAAATCCGATTGGGACATTAATGATGAGCTATTATTCATTCATATTTCGCTAGCGATTGGCAGCTATGCCGCCTTTTCAATTGCCGCTATTTTTTCAGGGATGTACATATTTTTACATGCAAGGTTGAAGAGTAAAAACTTCTCTCAGGCTGTCATGAGATTGCCATCTCTTGAGAAAATTGAGCATTATACGTATTTATCGGTCATTATCGGGGGACCGTTGCTTCTAATGGCTTTAAGTCTTGGTGTGGTGTGGGTTGTGCTTGAAGGCAATCGCAATCTTCTCTATGATCCCAAAGTAATCAATTCTTTCTTCGTTTTGGCAGCCTACGCGTTTTACTTATTTCAACATAAATCCATGCGGATTTCGGGGAATAAGCTAGCTGTTTGGAATTTGGCAGCTTTCTGTATCGTCGTGTTGAATTTCGTTGTTTCGAACCTTGTTTCTGATTTTCACGGGTGGATATGGAGCTAAATGGTTGGCAGCATCCTTTTCCCGTTATGATGAATTTAGCAAGACGCCGGTGCTTGATTGTTGGCGGAGGTCCGATAGCAGAACGAAAATTACGATCGTTGCTTGCGGCTGGAGCCGAGGTGACGATTGTAAGTCCAGCGTTCACGGTTGGAATTCTAGAGCTGGGGCCTCAACCGAATCTGATCGTGAAGAGACAGCCCTATGATGAAGAGATATGGTTAGCCCATGGCGAGGCACAATTCGCATTAGTCATTGCGGCAACGAACGATGCACAAGTCAATAGACAGATCGCACAGGATGCGAATGTGCATGATGTGCTCATCAATATTGTAGATAAACCAGAACTAAGCTCGTTTATCCTACCTTCCGTTGTTCGTCGTGGCAAGTTGGTCATTACAGTCTCCACTGGTGGAGCTAGTCCATCAGCAGCGCGTAAGATTGCCAAAGAGATCGACAAGACCTATGGTGATGAGTATGAAATTTATTTGGATTTTCTCAGTGAAACTCGCTTGTTCATTCAAGAACGCGTGAAGGATAAAAAAGCAAGGCAGGGTCTATTTAAAGACATGCTGGCGTGGGATCTCATGCCTTTGATCCGAGAAGGCAAGTTTGAAGACTGGAAAGAGAAGTTCAACCTAGCCTTACATGGCGAAGCTTGGATGCAATCACAAGAGCGAGAGCAAGTAGAGAGTGGACGGCCTTCTTGGTCTTTCATCAATGAGATTGGGCAGCACGTATAGGAGGCGGAGACGAATGAAAACGATAATTGTAGGGACAAGACAAAGTGCTTTGGCACTGACTCAAACAGGACAAGCTGTGGAACTTTTGAAGCAGCTTGCTGCCGAACATGGTATCGAATGTCAATTTGAAATCAAGAAAATTGTTACGAAGGGCGATCGGATTCTGGACGTCACGTTATCCAAGGTCGGTGGCAAGGGCCTGTTCGTGAAGGAAATCGAACAAGCGCTGACGGACGGCGAGATTGATATCGCCGTTCATAGCATGAAGGACATGCCTTTCGAGCTGCCCGAAGGTCTCGTTGTAGGCGCGATTCCCAAGCGCGAAGATCCGCGCGATGCGTTGATCACGCGCGGCGGCAAATCCCTTGACGAGCTGCCGCAGGGCGCGCTCGTCGGCACAAGCTCACTGCGCCGTGCAAGCCAGCTGCAGCACCACCGCCCGGACCTCCGGATCGAGTCGATCCGGGGAAATATTGATTCGAGGCTGCGCAAGCTCGAAGAAGAGAATTTCGATGCGATTATGCTTGCTGCCGCCGGTCTTCACCGGATCGGCTGGCAAGATCGCATCAGTGCCTACTTGCCGCCCGAGCTCTGCCTCCCTGCCGTAGGGCAGGGAGCGCTGTGCATCGAGTGCCGCGGCAACGACGCATTCGTGCTGGACTTGCTGGGCAAGTTCCAGCATGAGCCAACGGCGCTCGCGGTGCGAGCGGAGCGGGCTTTCCTCGGCAGACTCAACGGAGGCTGCCAGGTGCCGCTCGGCGCATACGCGAGCGTCGAGAACAGTAGCGGGGAAGACGCCCCGCTGTTGACACTGACCGGCATGGTCGGGACGCCGGACGGCGTGACCATGCTCAAGGAGACGGCTTCCGGGAACGATCCGGAAGCGTTGGGCGCGTTAGTCGCAGAGAAGCTCATCGCACAAGGAGCAGAGAAAATTCTAGCTGAGGTCAGGGAGTGATGGCTGTGAACAAAGGAAGAGTTTTTCTTGTTGGAGCGGGTCCTGGAGATCCTAAGCTCATCTCGGTACGCGGGATGGAAGCGATCCAAAGAGCTGATGTCATCGTATATGATCGACTGGCGAATCCACGCTTATTGAAACATCGTAGACCAGAAGCAGAACTCATCTTTGTTGGCAAGCTGCCGGATAAACATATATTAAAGCAAGAAGAAATCAATCAGTTGCTAGTGGATTTGGCTTTACAAGGGAAGATCGTAACACGACTTAAAGGTGGAGATCCGAGTGTATTCGGTCGCGTTGGTGAAGAAGCCGAGCTGTTGGCAGATAACGGGATAACGTATGACATTATCCCAGGAATCACCTCCTCGATTGCTGTTCCAGCTTATGCGGGTATTCCTGTCACACATCGCGATTTCACGTCGTCCGTTGCGATTGTAACGGGCCATGAGTATCCGAATAAAACGTATTCCAGCTTAAACTGGGAGCATCTGGCCAAAGCGATTGGCACGATGGTGTTCCTGATGGGCGTTGCCAATTTAGAGCAAATATGCCGTGAGTTAATTCGTTGTGGGAAACCGCCAGAAATGCCTGTTGCCTTAGTGCGATGGGGAACATGGGCGGATCAAGCGACGATTACAGGTACACTTGCAGATATCACAGAAAAAGTAAGAGAAGCGAATTTCAAATCTCCAGCCGTCATCATCGTGGGTGAGGTAGTTAAGCTTCGTGAGAAGCTGGCTTGGATGGAGAAGAAGCCGCTGTTTGGCAAGCGAGTACTTGTCACGAGAGCTCGGAGTCAAGCGAGTGAACTTGTGGATATGATCGATGATTTGGGTGGAGAACCCGTCGAATTCCCAGTCATTCGTTTACAGCCGCCAAGTCGCCAAGAAGCTAGGCAAGCATTGGATCTCGCACTAGAGAGACTGCAGGAGTTTGACTGGATTGTGCTAACGAGTGCAAATGGTGTTGAATTCTTTTTCCGCAGACTGCGTGAATTAGGTATTGATGTTCGCAGAATGGGGAACGCACGAATTGCTGCAGTAGGTCCTAAGACCGCTGAGGCGCTCGCTGAGCGTGGTATCATCGCAGACGTCCTACCGGCTAAGTATCATGGGGAAGGTATCCTAGATGCCATTCAAGGGGATTTGAACGCAGGTCAGAAAGTGTTGCTGCCGACAGCAGATTTAGCACGTGATTATTTACCGTCTAAATTGAAGGAGCTCGGCCTCGAAGTTACCGAAGTGGATGTGTACGAGAATGTACTGACCACCGATGACGGAGAAGAGATTATTCATCTTTTGCAGAATCAAAGCATTCATATCATTACTTTTACAAGCTCATCGACCGTTACGAATTTACTTGAAGCGCTAAAGCAACTCGGTATGGAAGATCCGTTATCGTTGTTGCAAGGCGTGGAAATTGCAGTTATTGGTCCCAAAACGGCAGATACTGTCTTACAAGCAGGACTGTCGATTACATATACGGCTGAAGAAGCAACAGTGGCTTCTTTGGTACAAAGCATGATTCAAGGAGGCGGAAATCCATCATGAGTTTTCCAATCGTTCGTAACCGCCGCTTACGCGGAAATGCAGCCATTCGTAATCTTGTTCGTGAGAATCAAGTGACAGTGAACGATGTCGTTCAACCGATCTTTGTTACTCATGGTACAAATGTAAAGTCAGAAATTGCCTCGATGCCTGGTGTGTATCATTTCTCACTCGATCGTGTGAAAGAGGAAATCGATGAAATCACGCAATTGGGTATCCAAGCGATTCTCTTGTTCGGTGTACCTGATTATAAAGATGCAACCGGAACATCCGCATTTATGGATGACGGTATCGTACAGCAAGCAACGCGCTTTATTAAAGAGCTCAACCCTAACTTGCTGATTATCGCAGATACGTGTTTATGTCAATTTACCGATACAGGTCATTGTGGCGTTATTCATCACCATCCGATTACAGGGCAAGCAGATGTCGCGAATGATCCTTCTCTGGAATTACTCGTTCGTACAGCTGTCTCCCAAGCCAAAGCAGGTGCGGATATTATCGCTCCGTCCAATATGATGGATGGTTATGTGCAAGCCATTCGTACTGGACTTGATGAAGCTGGTTATGAGAACACGCCGATCATGGCATATTCCGTTAAATATGCTTCGGCCTACTACGGGCCGTTCCGTGATGCTGCGCATTCCACACCGCAATTCGGTGATCGGAAAACGTATCAAATGGATCCGGCTAACGGTCGTGAAGCCCTTCGTGAAGCGTCAAGCGACGTCATCGAGGGAGCAGATTTCTTAATGGTGAAGCCAGCGCTCGCTTACATGGACATTATCCGCATGCTGAAGGATAACTTCGACTTGCCAGTTGTCGCTTACAATGTGAGTGCAGAGTACGCCATGGTGAAGGCTGCTGCTCAGCAAGGTTGGGTGAATGAAGAAGCGATTGTGATGGAAACGATGACAAGCTTCAAACGTGCAGGAGCAGATATTATCCTGACCTATTTTGCCAAAGATATCGCTCGCTACTTGCAAAAGTAAGGAGATCATGAACCATTTGTCCTCTGTGATGTACAACGGAGTCCGGGTGGTTCTTTTGTCATACTTTTGTCGCAATAGGTGAGCTTACCTTGGTTGTGAGAGGGGTATAATTAGGGCATAATGGATGAGAATAGATGGAAACAAGAGGAAGGTGCCTCATGAGTTATAACGATAATTTTATTAAAGCATGCCGGAAAGAAAAGGTTGATACGCTGCCTGTGTGGTATATGCGTCAAGCGGGTCGCTACGATCCGGACTACCGTAAGATCAAGGAAAAGTACTCCTTGCTTGAGATTTGTCAGCAACCAGAGCTTGCAGCGGAAGTAACGATGATGCCGATCAAAAAGCTTGGCGTAGATGCCGCAATTTTGTACTCGGATATTATGAACCCAGTGGCATCGTTGGGTGTTGATTTTGATATTGTGAAAGATATCGGTCCTGTGATACATACGCCGGTTCGTACTGCACAAGATGTTGATCGACTTCGTCCAATTGATGTGGACAAGGACTTGTCCCACATTCTTCAAACGATTCGTATTTTAGATAAAGAATTAGAGGTTCCGTTGATTTCGTTTGCAGGTGCGCCATTTACGATCGCCAGCTACTTGATTGAGGGCAGACCCTCCAAGAGCTATATTCGTACGAAGCAAATGATGTATTCTGAACCAGCAGTCTGGTTCGCCTTAATGGATAAGCTAGGGGATATGGTTATCACGTATCTGCGTGCACATATCGCTAATGGGGCGAAAGCTGTTCAAGTATTCGATAGCTGGGTGGGGGCACTCTCTCCAGCTGATTTCGACGTCTACGTACGTCCTACGATGATGCGGATTTTCAAAGAGTTATCGGATTTGAAAGAACCGAAAATTTATTTTCCTGGTGTAAGTTCAGGTGAATTGCTGCCGTATCTGACAACGATTCAAGCGGATGTGATTGGATTGGATTGGCGTGTACCGATTTCTGTTGGTCGTGAAAGATTACAGAACCGATATGCGGTGCAAGGGAACTTAGATCCCTATATTCTAACAGCGCCGATGAGTGTGATTGAAGCGCAAGCGAAAGCAATTATGGATGAAGGGATGAAGCAGCCAGGTTTTATTTTCAACCTAGGACATGGTTTATTCCCAGAAGCATCGTTGGAGAAATTGAAGGAATTAACAACGTTTGTGCATACGTATTCGCATTCCGTTTTAACCCAGCAAGCTGGAAAGAGTGGTGTTTAACATGACCAAAACACGCATTGGTGTCTTAGTGATGTCGTACGGTACGCCGGAAAGTTTAGATCAAGTTGAAGCGTACTATACGCATATCCGTCGTGGTCATCCGCCGACCCCGGAGCAATTGCATGAATTAACGACGCGTTATGAGGCTATTGTCGGTGGCTTCTTCCCGCTGCGTGAAAATACGAACAAACAGGTAAAGGGACTCGAAGCTACGCTTCGTCAGGAGCATCCTGAACTTGAATTTGTCTGTTATCAAGGCCTTAAGCACGCTCAGCCATACGTAGAAGATGGTGTTGAGCAAATGGTTAAAGACGGCATCACAGAGGCTGTAGGGGTCGTTCTAGCGCCTCACTACTCGACAATGAGTGTTGGTGGCTATGTGAAGAGAGCGAAGGATAAAGCGGAAGCGCTAGGTCTTAAGATGACTTTCGTTCTAGATTATCATCTCCATGGGAAGCTGCTGGATGCTTTACAAACACGCGTAGAGAAAGCTTTGGGGAAATTTGCTGAGGCGGATCGGGATAACGTGAGAGTCATCTTTACAGCGCATAGCTTGCCGGAGAAAATTCTGGAAATGAAGGATCCGTACCCAGATCAATTGCTAGCTACTTCCAAAGCGCTTGCTGAGCGGGTTGGTCTTACGAATTGGCAGTTTGGTTGGCAAAGTGCGGGCCAGACAGCAATGCCTTGGTTAGGTCCAGACATTATGGATGTCATGCGTACGATTAAGCAAGAAGAAGGCGTGGATAAGATACTTCTCTGTCCAATCGGTTTCGTTTCCGATCATTTAGAAGTCCTTTATGATATCGATATTGAAGCGCAAGGGCTGGCGAAAGAGCTAGGCGTTCATTTGGAACGTACAGAGTCGCTCAACACGGATCCTCTATATATGGAAACCTTAAGTGATGTTGTCTATAAGAAATGGCAAGAGGCAGCTGGTTCACAATGAGTAACAACGTGCCTCATTATATGATTATTGGCGGGGGTATTACGGGGCTAAGTGCTGCTTTTTATTTGAAAAAACAGATGACGGAAGCTGATGGTGGAGGTGCCCCCTTTCGCATTTCTGTTGTCGAGAAATCACCGTCATTTGGCGGGAAAATTCATACGATTGAGCGTGACGGTTTTGTGATTGAAAAGGGGCCAGATTCCTTTCTAGCGCGTAAACGTCCCATTATTGATTTGGCTTATGATCTCGGCATGGAAAATGAGCTGACAGGTACGAATCCGAAAGCGAAGAAGACTTATATCGTTCGCGGGAGAAAGCTGCATCGTATGCCTCCAGGCTTGGTTCTGGGAATTCCGACTCAAATGACACCATTTATGAAGACAGGCCTTATTTCACCACTCGGCAAGCTTCGCGCTGCGTTGGACTTGATTAAACCGAAGCGGGATGTCACAGATGACGAGTCGCTTGGACATTTTCTGGAGCGCCGACTTGGTAAGGAAGTGCTTGAGCGTATTGTTGAGCCGCTGCTTGCAGGGATCTACGCCGGGGATACGTATAAGCTAAGCCTGAAATCCACTTTCCCGCAGTTTCGGGCCATGGAGCAGAAGAACCGAAGTTTAATTCTTGGGATGATGGCGAGCCGAAAAAATGTGACCGAGGAAAGCGCGCATTTACCTGCGGCTGTTCGCAATTCAGTCTTTGTAACGTTTAAGCGAGGGCTCGAATCCTTAGTGACAGGTTTGGTTGATGCCATGCGTACTACCGTTGATTTACGTACAGGAGTTAGCGTTGTTTCGGTGTGTAGTGTGGATGGGGGACAAACAGAAGTAGTCTTTGAGGATGGTCAACGTGAGCTCGTTGACGGGGTCATCTTGACGACGCCAACGTATCAAGCGGCGAAGCTGCTTTCGGAGCTGCCAGCTGCAAGCAAGCTAGCGAAGATTGATTATATATCGGTAGCTAATGTGATTATGGCCTTCGATCGTAAAGATATTCCATTTGAACTGGATGCCTCCGGTTTCCTCGTTCCTAAGCATGAGGGCTATACCATTACAGCGTGTACGTTAACCTCAGCGAAGTGGCTGCATGCTGCACCAGAAGGCAAGGTGCTGCTTCGTTGTTATATTGGTCGTTCTGGTGAGCAGGAATGGCCAGCATGGTCCGATGAGCAATTAATCAGTAAAGCACGGCATGATATAGCTGATCTGCTTGGGATTACAGCTGAACCTGATTTTGTTGAAGTAACGAGGTTGATGCATTCCATGCCGCAATACCCTGTTGGCCATTTAGAGGCGATCGCGAATTTCAAAAAAGAACTAACTGCAGCCATGCCGCGAGTACTGGTCACGGGGGCAGGGTTTCATGGCGTAGGACTGCCTGATTGCATACGGCAAGGAAAAGAAGCAGCAAATCAACTTGCTGATCTTGTTCTAACACGATAATGTTATCGGAGCTTGGTCAACTCTAAAGTGAATTCACTGGCTGAGATGGTCAAGATTTTCTTCTCTTCGAGATCACGTATGACTTGCATGAGCGTTGATTTTTGAACCCCAGCTAGCTGGGAGATTTCATCAAAGTTAAGTACAAGCTTAATGACGATAGTGGTGCCTTTACGCAGACCGTGCGAGTTCGCCATTTTGATCAAACTCTTAATGACGCGTGTTCTTGCATCTACGAAGGTTAAATCATAGACTTGTTGATTCGTATCGCGTAGACGATTACTAAGTTCTTGCATGATACCTAGGCTAATGTCAAAATGATTACGAAGTAGTTCAAGGAAGCTTTGGCCGGTTATTGTTAGGAGTGTGCATTCTTCTAAGGTTTGAGCTGAGGCAGAACGTGGTTTGCCATCAATGAGAGACAGCTCGCCGAAGCTTTCACTGGTTTTGCAGATCGACAGTATTTTTTCCTCACCTGCTTGGCTTGTTGTATAAATTTTAACGGAACCGCTAAGTACCATATAGAAGACAGAACCGATTTCTTTTTCTTGAAAAAGGATCGTGCCTGCTTTATAAGTACGTCTTGTACAAATCTCAATAAGGGCGTTCAATTGATGCTCGCTAAGTTGGGCAAATAAAGGAACTTTCTTGATATGCTCTAGCATAGGTTGTACCGCCTTTATAGGTAGTTAATGGTAGGATATGACCTTATTTTATCACAAGATCACGTCATCGGGGGCTAAATAATGGTAAATTCGAGCAGAATCGACAAACTGTCAGCGGCTGCTTTCCAAGAATCAAGAAAGTTGATTCCTGGAGGAGTCAACAGTCCAGTTCGTGCTTTTAAATCGGTGGGTTTAACACCGTTATTCATGGAGAGTGGATCTGGCTCGCGAGTAACGGATATTGATGGGAATACGTTTATTGATTATGTGGGTTCATGGGGACCACTCATCGTAGGTCATGCTCATCCAAAGGTTTTGGAAGCGATCCACGCTACAGCAATTAAGGGGACAAGCTTCGGAGCACCGACGTTGCTCGAAACTGAGATGGCAAAGCTTGTTATTGAACGCGTACCGTCCATTGATATGGTTCGCATGGTCAATTCGGGGACAGAAGCTACCATGAGTGCGTTGCGCCTAGCTCGTGGATTCACGAAGCGCGACAAGATCGTGAAATTCGAAGGAAGCTATCATGGGCACGCGGATGCTTTGTTGATTAAGGCTGGGTCTGGGGTTGCTACACTTGGATTACCAGATAGTCCTGGTGTACCAAGCAGCGTGGCGTCTAACACCATTACTGTGCCTTATAATGATTTGGATTCCGTGAAGCTTGTTTTTGAAAAGTTTGGAGAAGAAATTGCCGCGCTTATCGTTGAACCCATTGCAGGGAATATGGGGGTTGTTCCTCCAGCAGATGGCTTCTTGCAAGGTCTGCGTGACATTACTAAGCAGTATGGCTCCTTGTTGATTTTTGATGAGGTTATGACCGGTTTCCGCGTGCATAAGAACTGTGCACAAGGTTTATACGGCGTAACACCTGATTTAACATGTCTAGGTAAAGTTATCGGCGGCGGGCTTCCTGTAGGTGCTTATGGCGGCCGTTTAGACATCATGGAGCAGATTGCTCCTGCGGGTCCGATTTACCAAGCAGGTACGTTATCGGGTAACCCACTTGCCATGGCAGCTGGTTTCGCAACGTTGTCCTTACTAGGCGAGCCGAATGTTTATGAGGAACTGGAACGCAAGTCAGCTAGACTAGAAGCAGGCTTTGCTGCGAATGCTGCTGAATTCGGTATTGCCAGCACGATCAATCGTGTAGGCTCCATGGTTTGTCCGTTTTTCACGGAGATAGCAGTCACCAACTACGACACAGCCAAAACATCCGACCTTGGCCGATTTAATGCCTATTTCGGTAACCTATTGGATTTAGGTGTTTCCGTTGCACCTTCGCAGTTTGAGGGTATGTTTGTGTCTACGGTGCATTCCGATGCGGATATTGAAACGACGATTGAGGCTCATCGCGAAGCCTTGAAACGATTATAAAATTAAGAAAGGGGCAGCCCTCCGTAGAATGTTCTACGTGAGGGCTGCCCTTTTATTAGAGGTCATGTGCTCCAGGCAAATAGATGGATATTATACAGTTAAATTTTGGGATTATCCGCTCAAACGCAGAATAGATGGATTCCTTCCAGTTAATTTTATCCATTTTACCCAATCGGAACAAAAGAGGCATTTTTAATTACATATTCTACAGTTATATCGAGTTTTCGAGGAAATATATCGTAATTAGCTGTATATTTTCCAGTTAGCACAATTGTGCGCCCGGTATGGATGCAGGGATGAGGGTCGCGGAAATAGGAGCGTACATGGGACGCAGAAAAGGGATGCGAACACTGAAACGCTGCTCAGACGATGTTTATCGCTTCTTGGAGGTGCTAGTGCTATGCTCCTCCTTCCCCAAGCTTTGAACGATATGTTAGCCATAACAATTCGTGTGGCAACTAGATGTACCCGCAAAAAAACCAACTAACATCCGAAAAAATAAGATGCTAACTGGTTTTTTAACTAGGATAGAACGTTCTAATTCGGTTTAACTGTTGAAGAAGTAGATGTAGATGTGTTAGGTGAAGTCTCTGTTCCATTCGTTGCAGGCTTCGGTGTGGGGCTCGGCGTAGGCGACGTTGTTGTCGTCGTCGTTGGCTTCGTAGTACCCGTGTTATTTCCACCTGTATTATTCCCACTACTTGGTGTTGGTGTAGGCGTTGGAGTCGGTGTAGGGTTACCTGTATTTGTTGGTGTTGGGCTAGTTGTATTCGTCGGTGTTCCAGTTGACGGCTTATCCGTCGAGTTCGGCTTCGTCGAGTCGGTAGTTGAAGGTGAAGATGACCCGCCAGCTTTGACTGATTCTGCTGTGTTTTCCGGTTTTGGAGATGGTGTAGGCGTTGCTTTCGGCGTAGGCGTTGGTAATTTACCTTGCGCCTTCAGTTCTGCTTGTTCTTTCAAGAATTCAGGGTGAGTTGAAGCACCGCCTGCATCAATCGTCGTCAAGCCAGCCCAAATGTTCTTCACTTCGACTTTCTCAGGATGATCGAATACTAAGAAGGCTGAAGGTAAGCGACGCTCGCCATAACGGCTAGATGGTTTTGTAATGAGTGCATTATTATAAACCATTTCAGAAGATGCTCCGCCATCAAGGAATCCAGCGTTGATGACATCGTCTTCTAAGAAAAGATCCTGAACTTCTTTCAGTGTAGCACCAACACTTGATGTTTGACGGCCATCAATGACGATAAAGATAACCGTACCGTCAGCTTTTTGTCCAACTGCTGTACGCGGTGCACGTCCCCAGCCGCCATCACCGCTTGTAATAAGCGGTTTACCGTTAGCGATAACTCGTGGATAGAAGGAAACTGCTTCAGAGACGCCAAGCTTCAGTAATTCGTTAATCGTATATTTTCCGATAATGAGTGTTCCTTCGTTCGTGAACCCAACAATTTGTTGCGGGTTGCTTCCCTCTTGGTCGGTATAAAGAATTTCTCCACCGGACATAATAGCACCGATTGGGGCAAATCCGTTTCCAAGGCCGTCAGGATCATTGAAGCCACCGCCATTGACACCGGCAACAGCACCTGTGCGTTGAACCATGGCTGTAATTCGTTCACCCTCACCTTGTTTGGAAGGAACAACAACACGGATTGATCGTGGATCATATACATACATTCGTTTACCCTTCCACAGGGTGCCTGAAATATCTTCTACTTTGACGAGACTCTCAATGGGGCGGTTTGTATTAAACTGAACAGCCTCAATATCTTGTTTCTCGATCGAGTTAACTTCCGTTAAATTCTGCATTTCGAGAACCATTTGATCTCGACGCTGTGCACCTACAAAGATCCAGGCCCAGTCGCGGTGCTGCGTTGTTATGACGGTTTTGGCCAAATATTCACGAATGAATGTCCCTGGCGGGGTTAGAAATAGAAAGCTAGAACTTAAAAATGTACATACTGCTATAACGAGTAAAGTCCGCTTCAGCCAACTATAATTCCGAAAATGATTTGCAATTGAACTACCCAAGGTAAACCTCTCCTGCTCTATTAATAAAATGATAGAAAATGTCGAAAAAAAACAATACAAGAATAATAGTATCATATTTTTGCATGCAAATGGTAATGGTAATTGTTAAAATAAAGTGTACTTAATCCCTCTTTCTTAAGGAGCTCGTTCTAATTATGAAACGTTATTACTTTTTTGATTTCCCAATCGACCTTATGGCGATTGTTTTTGTATTTCTACTCATTCTGCTAGCAATCTTTCTATCATTTCGTAAAGGCTTAAAATCATGATGACTTGGTCGCGCAATGGAGAATGGTTGGAGTTACCGCTTCCGAATGAGCAATGGAAACCGCTTAAACCGGGCGCTGTTGAAGAATTAGCGGCTTATTTGCCGGTGCCTCGCAAATTTTTCCTGCGATTAGCTTCCCAGGGACTTATTCGCATAGACAATAATACGATTCTGCTTAAGGTTTTTCCTCAGGAAAAGGCGGCGTTTAAACCTGAATCTTACCCATTAGACGTTTTATTTGAAGATGAGTTCACTCTAGTCGTGAATAAACCAGCTGGTAAGTCTGTCCATCCATCTGAAGCTGGTCAGGGAGGGACACTTGCCAATGCGGTAGCTCACTATTATGAAGCGACAGGACAAGCATGCGGCGTTAGGCATATACATCGTCTAGATCAAGATACGACGGGCGTTGTACTTTATGCCAAAAATGAATGGGCGCATGTCCTATTAGATGAGGCCATGCGAGAAAAACAAATCGATAGACGCTATATTGCGCTAGCTCATGGAATTTTCAAAGAAAAAGAAGGATGGATTGATGAACCAATCGGCAAGGATCGCCATCAGCCAGGGAAGCGAAGAGTGACTCCCAATGGGGATCAAGCAGTTACACATTTCCGTGTCGTTCAACAAATGAAAGCAGGGGCACTCGTGGAAGTGGAGCTAGAGACGGGCAGAACACATCAAATTCGAGTCCATCTCAGCCATTTAGGGCATCCACTCGTAGGTGATACTTTATATGGAGGTTCTTCACGTATGTTTCAACGACAAGCCCTGCATGGAGAACGACTTCTATTTAAGCATCCGATCACGCAAAATGAGGTCGTTGTACAAGCACCGTATCCACTAGATTTCAAGATGTTGTTGGATCAAATGTCAATGAATTAAAAATGTAGTCATGCCTGGCCGCATCCACCCATATACTTTTAGAGACAATCAAGTATATCACCCAACAATTCGGAGCTGTTTTTGTTTCGAATTAACGGAAGGGAGGATTCATTCGGTGTCTGAACAACAACCAGGGTTACGCTTTGATATTTATGAACGTGTGCATTTGCAGGAGAATTTGGCAGCTATACAAGAATTGAATGAGGTAGAATTGCTTCCGCATATTCAAGTAATAACGCTGGATGATCAAGCGATTTTAAAGGGGAATCTACTACTTACAGGTAACTACTTTAGTGAAGAAGGCGGCAGCCCTCGCACGCTTGAGCATTTAATTCCTGTTGAAATTACGCTGCCCTTGAATCGCATTCATCGTGTAGAAGATATTCAGGTGGAGATCGAGAATTTTGATATCGACCTTTTATCGGCACGAAGTCTAAATGTAACTGGTGTACTTTCCTTGCAAGGTGTAGAAATGGTTTCTGTGCCGCAAGAAAGCTGGCGAGAGGAAGAAGAGGTTACTTTTGTCCATCAAATTGAGTACCCGCGCTCCGAGCCCGTCATGCCTTACGCATCAGAACCTACACCAGAACCGTTTGTTCAAGAACCACAGGTTCAACCAGTTCAACAAGTTCAACAAGTGATTCAACCACCACCAGCACCTGTTCTTCCTACACCTTTACCTACGCCAACACCAACGTTGATTGCAGCTGCACCAGAACCAACCGTCGTTGCGGCTCAGCCTGAATCCTTTTCGGGGGACGACACGGTAGGTGTGGAATTTGAACAAATCGAGCTAAAAGTGACCCCGCATGCTGATAGTACCGTCGTTACGGAGGAAAAAAAGGAACTAAAAGTTGCCTTTGGCAAGAAGGCAACGGACGCTGTGGAGGTTAACCCGTATGGCATCAAATCGCTATTATCTAAGGCAGGCACGTATCTTTCCGACAAGCGGCTTGCGGAAGCTGAGGCGCAAGCGGCTCTTGAGGCGGAATCGCGGATAGATGCAGTAGAGTGGCGGCGATTATTCCTTCAGAGCAGATCGGAGTCACAAGAGTTCAGGAAGCTCAAACTATGTATCGTTCAGAAGGATGACACCTTAGAATCCATCGCGAAGCGCTATCAGCTGACAACGCGTGAGCTTCAATTGATGAATCGTCTAGGCGATCAGGATATTGTTGTGGGGCAAGTTATTTATTTACCCAAATAAATAATGATACATAGGCAAGAGCTTCTGGCTGCTGATAGCGGCTGGGGGCTCTTTATGTTTGACCTCGTATAAATTCCACCGTTTCATCCAATACTAGAAAATAATCCTTATAATAGGCGTTCGAAATTATTGACTATGTGTCGATAATTCGATATCATATAGTGTAACTCATTTTCAAACCAACATATGGAATTGCAAAGATAGGGAGTAGTAGTCGGAACGCCCTTCAGAGAGTGGAACTGCAGCGCTGAGAGGTTCCTCAGGATACATCCGATCGAAGTCGCCCTGGAGCAGTAAATGTGAGTGCAATCGCCGAGATTCATATCTCGCCTGCATTAGCATTTTCCGGTCGCAGCCGTTATCTGTTTAAGTGTCATGTTATTTGCTATTGGGGCAAGTCGCATGAAATGAAGGTGGTACCACGGAAGCTATACCTTTCGTCCTTTTTGGGGCGAAAGGTTTTTTTGTGTTTATAACAACTAACCAGATATGGAGGTACTTTTATGACCGAAACGAAATTACAAACGGAAATGCCTACCACGTACGACCCGAAAGAAGCGGAGCGTAAATGGTACGACTACTGGATTAAGAATGAATTTTTCAAGGCAGGTAACCGTCCTGATGCGGAAACCTATACAATTGTAATACCACCACCGAACGTAACAGGGATGCTGCACATCGGGCATGCATTAGATTTTACACTGCAAGATATTCTTATTCGTACGAAGCGGATGCAGGGCTTTGACACGCTTTGGCTGCCTGGTTCTGACCATGCTGGTATTGCTACACAAACACGTGTAGAGCAGAAGCTGCGCGAACAAGGACAAACACGTTATGATCTTGGGCGTGAGAAATTCTTGGAGAAGGTCTGGGAGTGGAAGGAATTATACGCGGATACGATTCGTGAGCAATGGGCCAAAATGGGCTTCTCGCTTGATTATTCACGTGAACGTTTCACATTGGATGAAGGGCTTTCGCAAGCGGTTCGTGAAGTTTTCGTAAGCTTGTTTGAAAAGGGTCTCATTTATCGCGGCAACTATATTATTAACTGGGATCCAGCGGCACGCACAGCACTTTCGGATATTGAAGTAGAATACAAAGAAGTTCAAGGTGCGCTGTACCATTTGAAATATGAAACAACAGACGGATCAGGTTCGATCGTTGTCGCTACAACGCGTCCTGAGACGATGCTGGGGGACACAGCAGTAGCTGTTCATCCGAAGGATGAGCGCTATAAGCATCTCATAGGGAAGTCTTTGCTGCTACCGATTGTTAACCGTGAAATTCCGATTATTGCAGACGATTATGTTGAAAAAGAATTCGGAAGCGGCGCGGTAAAAATTACGCCTGCGCATGATCCGAACGATTTCGAAGTAGGAAAGCGTCACAATCTGCCGCAAATTCTAGTTATGGACGAAACGGGAACGATGAACGCGAATGCCGGCCCATATCAGGGGCAAGACCGTTTCGAGTGCCGAAAGCAAATCGTTGCTGATTTGAAAGAGCAAGGTGTTCTAATCAAAATCGAAGAGCACGTTCATCAAGTTGGACATAGTGAGCGCAGTGGTGCCGTAATTGAGCCTTACTTGTCTACCCAATGGTTCGTGAAAATGCAGCCGCTCGCTGATCAAGCGATTGAAGCACAAAAATCAGGCAAGGGTGTTAATTTTGTACCCGATCGCTTCGAGAAAACGTATTTGAACTGGATTGAAAATGTGCGTGACTGGTGTATTTCCCGTCAACTATGGTGGGGTCACCGAATTCCTGCTTGGCACTGTGCGGATTGCGGTCAAATCACTGTAGCTCGTGAGGATGCTACTGCTTGCTCCCATTGTCAAAGTGCGAATCTTAACCAAGATAACGATGTACTGGATACATGGTTCAGCTCGGCGCTATGGCCTTTCTCCACTTTAGGGTGGCCGAATGATTCTGAGGATATGAAGCGTTTCTATCCGACGAGTGTCCTCGTTACTGGTTACGATATCATTTACTTCTGGGTCGCTCGGATGATTTTCCAAGGACTCGAATTTACGGATCAACTTCCATTTAAAGATGTGCTCATGCATGGTCTTGTTCGTGATTCCGAAGGACGTAAAATGTCCAAATCGCTCGGAAACGGCGTTGATCCGTTGGAAGTGATCGAGAAATACGGCGCGGATGCGATGCGCTATATGATTTCTACGAGCAGCACGCCGGGTCAAGATTTGCGCTTCCGTTGGGAGCGGGTTGAGCAAGCTCGTAATTTTGCCAATAAGATTTGGAACGCATCCCGATTTGCTCTGATGAATTTGGAAGGCGTAAACGCAGCAGATATAAATTTGACAGGCTCATTAGGGACAGCGGATCGGTGGATATTGCATCGTTTGAATGAAACCGTTCGTGATGTGACTCGTCTAATTGATAGTTATGAGTTCGGCGAAACTGGCCGTCTACTTTATAACTTCATCTGGGATGATCTCTGTGACTGGTACATTGAGTTCAGTAAACTGAGCTTATATGGAACGGATGCAGCGGCGAAAAAGCAGACACAATCAGTACTAGCTTATGTATTAGATCAAACGCAACGTTTGATTCATCCGTTCATGCCATTCATTTCTGAGGAAATTTGGCAGCATTTGCCGCATGTTGGGGACACGATTACACTCGCGGCTTGGCCGACTGAGAATGTCGCTTTCGAAGCGCCGGATGCGATTCGGGAGATGGAGCTTTTGATGGAAGCGATTCGTTCCGTTCGTAATATCCGTGCTGAAGTGAATGTGCCGATGAGTAAGAAAGTTGAGCTCTTGATCAAACCAGCTAGTGCAGAGACACAGGACATTCTCAGCAAAAATGAAGAATATCTGAAACGTTTCTGTAACACGTCTCTTCTTGAAATTGACCTTACAATGACAGCACCTGACAAAGCAATGACGTCGATTATCACGGGGGCAGAGCTTTACTTGCCATTAGCGGGCTTGATCGATATCACGCAAGAGCTTGCACGCTTGGACAAAGAGCTGCAATCCTTACATGGTGAAGTTGAGCGCATCGAGAAGAAACTGGGTAATGAAGGTTTTGTAGCTAAGGCGCCAGCCAAAGTCATCGAAGAAGAGAAAGCCAAGCTTGCTGATTATGCAGACAAACGGGATAAAGTTATCGCTCGATTAGCGGAGTTAAAGGCATAAGGAACGTAAATTATACGATTGCCTAGGTTCGTCTACTTGGCGATTCATATAGTAAAAGAGGATGAGAACAATGAATGAAATCAAGAACACTGCGGGTGAATTCCAATCCGCACAGGAAGCCATTGATTGGATCGTTGGACGGATGGAGAAGCTCGGCATGAAGCCGGGCCTCCAACGTATGCATCTACTCATGGAGAAGTTGGGTAACCCCGAACGCAGGCTGAAGTTCATTCATGTGGCCGGAACGAATGGAAAGGGCTCAACATGCGCTTACCTTGCTTCCGTGCTTCAAGCATGCGGTTATGATGTGGGCACGTTTACGTCGCCTTACTTGGTGAGGTATACGAACCGTATACAAGTCAATGGCGTCGATATTGAGGATGATGTACTGCTTCGTTTAGTGAATGAGATGAAGCCAATTGTAGATGAGATTGCAGTCACAGAGGTAGGCCCGCCAACCATGTTTGAAATATCAACGGCATTGGCGATACTATACTTTGGTAAAGTGGCTTATCCTGATTATGTCGTATGGGAAACGGGACTCGGGGGAAGGCTGGATAGCACGAATATCGTGAATCCAATTGTTACCGTGATTACGAATGTCGGTCATGATCACATGGATATTCTGGGGGATACCCTAGAGCTTGTAGCAGCTGAAAAAGCGGGGATTATTAAGGCAGGAGTACCCGTCATTACAGCTGTGGAGCCTGCGGCGATTTGGAGTGTTATCGAACAAACGGCGAAGGCAAAGAAAGCGACACTTTATTCACTTGGCGATCAATTTAACTTGACCGAAGTGAACAGTGAGCTAGATCATCAAAGTTTTCAGTTTAACGGACCATTTCGACCTATTCCGAATCTGTCGATTACATTGAATGGTGAACATCAATTGAAGAATGCTGCCGTAGCAGTCATGACACTTGAGGTTCTTCGTCAATATTACGCCACCATCGTGGAGGACTCAGATTTGCAGAAGGGGCTTGTGGGAACCAAATGGCCAGGTAGATTGGAAATGGTTTCACAGGAGCCGCGCATCCTTATAGATGGGGCTCATAACCCTGAGGGGGCTGCGACACTAGCTGCAGCACTTCAGAATGTGTATAGCTACAAGAAGCTTCACATGATGATTGGAATGCTAGCTACGAAGAATCATACAGGCTACTTAAGGCATATACTACCATTGGTGGATACGCTCATTATTACAGAGGCAAATTTTCATAAAAAAGGGGATGCTTACCTTCTCGCTGAAATTGCAAATGGTCTGCTTCGAGAGATGAATCTCGAGATAGATGTTGTTGTAGAACGCGATTGGAAGCAAGCTCTAACCTTATTAACAAATAGAACTGAGCAGGATGATCTGGCGGTCGTATCCGGCACGCTGTATTTAATCTCTGATGTTCGTTCTTGGATAACCTATCAAACCGATTCTGAAAAAGGATGGTGAGAACGGCGTGAGTCAAGCAGAACACGTACATTTTATAGGAATCGGCGGATACGGCATGAGTGCCATTGCCAAAGTCATGCTCGAAATGGGATACCGCATTTCGGGGTCAGATCTTGCACAACAAGAGCTTACAGATAAACTGAAAGCTAAAGGTGCTAGAGTCTTTATCGGCCATGAGGCAACGAACGTATCGGGAGCCGATTTGGTTGTATACTCGACAGCATTAGCCAAAGATAATGTGGAAATGCAAGCGGCAGAACAAATGAACATTCCGATTATTCATCGCTCACAAATGTTGGGAAGGCTGATGAATGAACGCAAAGGGATTGCCGTAGCAGGCGCCCACGGGAAGACAACAACGTCCTCCATGATTGCTTTGGTCATGGAGATTTGCGGCACAGATCCAACGTATATTATCGGTGGAGAAATTATGAATGTTGGCAGTAATGCCAAAGCTGGCAAAGGAGAGTATGTTGTTGCGGAGGCCGATGAAAGCGATGGCACCTTCTTGCAATATCACCCAACTCTTGCGTTAGTGAACAATATCGAAGCCGACCATTTGGAGAATTACAATGGCGATTTCGAAAACTTGAAGAAAGCATACAAACAATTCTTGAGCCAAGTTAGACCTGGCGGAAAAGCGATTGTATGTCAGGATGATGAATTCCTACGTGAAATGATTCCGGAAATTCAAAGTCAAGTGATTACGTACGGGATTGAGACGAAAGCGGATTATATTGCACGTGATATCTCACTAGGTGATCGCAAGGTAACCTTTACGGTTGAGTTTAATGGTTCAACACTTGGCCAAGTCAGCCTGTCAGTGCCTGGTAAACATAACGTATACAATGCACTTGCGACACTGATTACTTGCTTGGAAGCAGGACTATCTTTCGAGAACATTGCGGAAGCAATTCAGGAGTTTCGTGGCGCAAAGCGTAGATTCCAAGTACTCGGAGAAGTTGAGAACATCTTGGTCATTGATGATTACGCGCATCACCCGACAGAAATTCAAGCAACGATTTCTGCTGCGAAAGCAACAAGAAAGCGGATCATCGCTGTGTTCCAGCCGCAACGCTATACGCGAACCTACTATTTGTTCGAGCAGTTTAGCCGCTCCTTCTTAGAAGCAGATGAAGTGATCATTACAGATATTTATTCACCGGCAGGAGAACAACGGATTGAAGGTGTTGACTCTGTTAAGCTAGTTGAGTTGATACGCAGCAACAGCAACCCGAATGTTCAGCACATTGCCACACGCGAAGAAGTACTAACGTATTTGGTAGACCATGTTCAACCTGGTGACCTCGTTCTCACAATGGGCGCAGGAGACATCTGGAAGGCAGCGGATGGATTGGCTAAATCGCTGCGTAAGAAATACGAATCACATACCTAGAGAGAAGATCGCTTGAGCCGAAGGGCTGGAGGCGGTCTTTTTTTCTTGAATAAATCATAATATGGTTCTCTCTCTCATACTCTAGTAACAGAAGATTGGGACAAGATAATACGGCATTTTACCCGTTTCGGGATATATATGATGAGGAGTGAGGGAAGAGAATGAACAAAGGTAGAATCACATATCGCTTCGACCCTAAGGCAGGGGCAGAGTCCACACGCAGAGCAGCCAGGGTGCATGAACAAGAAGAGAACGTCATTCCGCTCTATCAAGAAGAGTATAAAGTTATAGAACCGAAGATAGATCGCAGCCCCAAAGAGGTAACCCCATATGATCAAGCAGAAAGAGAGCAAGTAGAGTCATTATTTGAACCGCATGCGTTGAATACGTTCACTACTGATTTTGGGAGCTGGCATAGCCAGATTGAATCAGAAGGTGAGCGTGTAGAACGCATCATTCGAGAAACCCAAATATCTCGTGAACTGCAGAATTCTCCAATTCCAACAACGGTTATTCGACAAGAGCGGGAGCCTGAGCCTGCACCTGCGGACAATCGAGAGGAATGGTCCAATTGGACTTCCAAAGAGCCTTACCGGGATCCGGGGACTGGAACTCGGTATGCGAAGTCGACCGGTGCGCCGTGGATTCGCATAGCAACATCTGTAGCGGGGGCAGTGGTAACGGGAATCGCATTCGGTTTCTTCGTGCTTTCCATGTTCTCTTCAGATCGAGATACGAGCACGAGTATAGTGACATCGAATCCTACCAAAATTACGGTGCCATCACCTAATACACAATCCGCTGCTTCCACGACCAAAACACAAACGGGCACAGGGGATGTAGCTCTCCCAGCTACAACAGCAGCTGTTACTGCTGTGCAAATTCCCGCTAAATCATATACATTTTTGCAAAATGGAGTGTTCAGTTCGCTTCAAGGCGCTCAGGCAGTTCAGGATTCACTCAATAAAAAGGGTCTTGCTTCCGCGATGGATAATTCCGATAAGCTTACTGTGTTTGTCGGCTTTGCAAAGACGAGAGACGATGCCATTGCCTTGAGACAAGGTGTGGAGGCTACGGATAAAACGATTGAGGTTTTTATGAAAAATGTGGATTTCCCAGCGGTAACGGGCATTCGTTGGTCTGGCTCAAAGGCCGAGTCCCTGCCCAATTATATTGCTGAGGGCGACAAGCTTGTGACCACAATGAGTGGATTGACACTTGTTCATTTGGCTGAGACGAAGCCGACAGCACTTACGGATGTCTCTTTACAGTCGATTCGTACTTCGCATCAGGCACTAATCGCGCTCGGTACGGGACTGTCTAACGGGGCGGGGGATGATGTTAAGCCGTTGCTGACGAAAATGACAAGTGCGATCAATAGTGCCGTTCAATCGATGGAAGAATACAAGAAAACACCATCTCAGGCCTTGATGTGGCAAGCGCAGTCAGCCTTGATGCAGTACATTATTGCTCAGAAAAATCTTCTTAAGACGATTAGCGTAGCATAAGGAGAAAGCCGTGTACCCTGAACTCTACGGAGTCCGGGATACACGGCTTTCTTGTTATTTCGTGAGGTAACGATCGAGCAGGGCGGCAATCTCAGCCCTTGTCATCGTTTGATCAGGCTTAAAGGAAGTGTCCGATATGCCATTAATGATGCCTTTATCTTTCAAAATTAGGATGGCAGAAGCGCTCCACATGGACTTCGGTACATCATCGAATGCGGCTGTATACGTGGGTTGTGCAGTTGGTGATGTCATTTGTAGAAGCTGATTGAATAAATAAGCAACTTCCCCGCGCGTAATCGCCTGGTTAGGTCGAATCGTCCCATCGGCATACCCTTGTAGTAAGTTTAATTTGGCCGCTTTGGCAAAAACGCCGCTTGCCCAATGGGAAGCAGATAAGTCCGAATAGCTTTTCGAGTCTCCAGTCCCGCAGCCATACACACTGGAAGTCACACTTCCGGTCGTGCTGCAGACAGCCGGCAGCTTGCTGAAGGTAAATACGCGATCCATCAGTGTAAGGAACTCTGCTCTCGTAAGCGCACGGTCTGGTTCATAATTGTTGCCGACACCTTCGACAATACCTTTATACTTCATGCGAAGTACAGATGATCTGGACCAATGTACAAGCATGTCAGTAAAAAGAGGTGGTTCATAGCTACTAATCCCATTGGCGATGCCGATGGCCATCTTTGATCGCATAGCGCTACTAGCAAGCAAGGCAGCATCACTAGCATTCGTGAGAAAAGCTGTTTCTACTAGAATACTCGGAATGGTTCCCATTCGGGCCACGTAGACAGCGCTTGGTGTCAGCCCTAAGTCTTTGGTCCCGGATTGCGAGAGTAATGCGTCCTGCACACGCTGTGCCAAATCTTTACTATAAGGCGTTAATTGCGTCATCGCACTGCTTGCTGGGTAATCTTCTTGTGGGTATGCATTATCATAGTAGAGTACCATGGTTCCATTAGCTTTACTGCTCGAATGTGCGTTAGCATGAATGGATACGAATAAGTCAGCCTGCTGTTCATTCGTGAAGGCAACCCTTTCAGCTAGTGATAAGAAAGTGTCGTTGGTGCGTGTCAAGACGACCTCGTAACCGCGTTCAAGAAGGGCTTGTCGAACCTTTAACGTGATGTCCAGATTGACATCTGTTTCACGGAGTCCACCAACACCAATTGCGCCAGGGTCACTTCCCCCATGCCCGGGATCGAGTACAACCTTGTAAGCGAATGCCTGGTAAGGGAATGCAATTGTAAGGAATAAAGTGAACAGAATAAGTCGTTTAAGTAGAGTCATAGTTGAAATTACCTCCGGTGACTATTTTACTAGGATTGATCTAGGCTGTAAGCAGGTAAGAATCACCATCGGTTTATTCAACTGCCGGCCGCTTATTTTGCATGGAAAAAAGAGGGGATTCCCCGTATAATAGTGCTTGTACATACTTGGAGAGGATGACAGGAATGAAAAAAAGCACATTTACACTGATCATTTTTTTAATCGTCGGGTTAATTACTGGGATTATTATCGGCCAGCTGCTGGCGCCCGTTCCTGCTCTCGCATTTTTAACCAAATCAGTTCAAATTTCTTGGGAACCTAAAGCTGATTTACAAGTTGTGAAATACGAATTCCACCTTTTGGTGAAGCTAAACCTATGCAGCATTATTGGACTAGTAGGAGCTTATCTCCTATATCGGAAACTCTAGTGAGTTTTTGAACGTTAAAGCAGAGGGATTATTATTTTAGGAGTTGTTGAGCGTGCAAACCAAAGAACATCAAAGACTAATTCTTGCTTCATCGTCGCCGCGGAGGCAGGAGCTAATCCAATCTTTCGGACTACCCTATATTATTCGTGTGAGTGACGCGGATGAGACCGTCGAACAAAAAATAACACCATCTGAGCTCGTTGAGTTACTTTCTTTACGTAAGGCTTCAACAGTCAGAGAAATGCTAGAGGTTCAAGAGCAACATGGGATTATCATTGGATCTGATACAGTTGTTGTGTATAACGAGGAGATTCTAGGTAAACCAGTCGACGAGCAAGATGCTTTCCGCATGCTCAAGGGTCTGCAAGGGAATGTGCACCAGGTTTACAGTGGTGTTGCTTGTGTGGATGCAGCAACGGGTCAACAAGTAGTCTCGCATAGCGTGACGCATGTACGGATGAAACCGATGACGGATGAACAAATTTTACGCTATATTGCTACTGGGGAACCCAAAGATAAAGCCGGGTCTTACGCAATTCAAGGTATTGGCGCAACGATAATCAGCGGGATCGAGGGGGATTATTTCACCGTTGTGGGACTTCCACTTTCCTTGTTGAGTGACTTGCTGTTGACGTTTGATATTCAAGTTCTGTAGTGCCATTTCCAACTCTATCCATTCTAGTCCAAAATAGGGTAATAAGATTGACTGAGCAATCTGTAACGGTTACAATGACAGTAAGCGACATGACTTCGCATTCTTCTGGGAGGTACCTGCCATGAACAGCGAATTTACAATTGCCGTCCACAGCCTTGTTCTGTTAGCTCACTTACCTGATCATATGGCAACTAGTGAAGAAATTGCTGCTAATGTATCAACGCATTCTGCCCGTATTCGTAAAGTTATGGGCTTTCTTCGAAAAGCAGGGTACGTGTCAACGAAGGAAGGCATCGGTGGCGGTTTTATACTGAGTTGCAAGCCTGAGGAAGTCACACTCGGGGAGATTTACAGATTGACATGTCAAGGTACTTTGAAGCCGAGCTGGTGCTCTGGTGATGAGTCCAAACCTTGTATGATATCATCCAAAATGGATAGATTGATGGGTAAAGTTTTCAACGATGCTGAGAAGCAAATGGAAAATTACTTTGAAGGTCATACAATTGGCAGTATGTTAGAACAAATAAGGGCATTTGAATGTCCGAAATCGAATACAGAATCTCTATCCTAGAAGCCCTCGGATCTCACAATCCGGGGGTTTTATGTTGTTTTTAGGGCTTGTACCCGCATGCATGGGATAGCAATAAGTAACATATCCTACATTACGGAAGAGGGGAAAACATGGAAAGCTCAAGCTTGATGCTGCGAGAAGTTCCGATCGAAGAAAGACCTCGGGAGCGAATGCTTCAACTGGGGGCAGGCGCGTTAAGTCATGCCGAACTGCTTGCTATATTATTACGGACAGGAACGGTAGCGGAATCAGCCATTTATTTGGCAAGCCGGATTCTAAGTGAAAGCGGGGGGCTGCGCAGTCTTGTAGATATGAGCAAGGATCAATTAACGCAGATCAAGGGGATTGGTGATGCCAAGGCTCTTCAAATTCTTGCGGGTATTGAGCTAGGACGCAGGCTAGCCAAAAGCTCATATGAGGAGCGGATAACGATTCGTTCGCCCAAAGATATCGCCAATTTAATGAGCGAGGATCTTCGCTATTTACAGAAAGAGCATTTTGTTTGCTTGTTCCTTAATACTAAAAATCATGTCATTGCGCAAGAGACTTTATCTATGGGCAGCTTGAACGCGTCGATTGTACATCCTAGGGAAGTTTTTCGTGCAGCGATTAAACGAAGCAGTGCCTCGATCATTTGTGTACATAACCATCCCAGTGGAGATCCTACCCCAAGTCCGGAAGATATTAGTCTGACAGGTCGATTAGTAGAAGCTGGAGCAATAATTGGTATTGAAGTGTTGGATCATGTTATCATTGGAGATCAGAGATTTATAAGTTTGAAGGAACAAGGCTTTATGTAATATAATAGAACACGCTACAGGAAAGGAGCCGTTTGTATGTTTGGTGGTTTTACGAAAGATCTAGGGATTGATTTGGGTACCGCGAATACATTGGTTTATGTGAAAGGCAGAGGAATTATCGTTAGGGAGCCTTCGGTGGTCGCCCTTCGTACAGATACAAAAACAATTGAAGCAGTCGGTGAATCAGCCAAAAAGATGATTGGTCGTACACCGGGGAATATCCGTGCAGTACGTCCGATGAAGGATGGCGTTATTGCCGATTTCGACACGACCGCAACGATGATTCGATATTTTATTCGACAAGCTCAGAAGCAACGTTGGTTGTTTCCGCGTCATCCGAATGTCATGGTGTGTGTGCCATCGGGGATTACCGCTGTAGAAAAGCGTGCTGTTGAAGATGCTACGAAGCAAGCGGGAGCAAGAGAAGCTTACACGATCGAAGAGCCTTTCGCTGCTGCGATTGGAGCGGATCTTCCAGTATGGGAGCCGACAGGGAGTATGGTTGTTGATATTGGCGGAGGTACGACAGAAGTTGCTGTTATCTCACTTGGCGGTATTGTAACCAGTCGATCGATTCGTATCGCTGGTGATGAAATGGATGAGGCCATTATTCAATATATTAAACGTACCTACAACCTCATGATTGGGGAACGTACCGCGGAAACACTGAAGATTGAAATTGGCTCAGCGCTTAACACAGATAAAGCCGATTCGATGGAAATTCGTGGTCGTGATCTTGTAAGCGGGTTACCTAAAACAATTAGTGTAACATCCGTAGAAATTACGGAATCGTTGTCTGACACGGTAAGTGCTATTGTGGAGGCTGTAAAGGTCACGCTTGAGAAATGTCCACCAGAGCTGTCTGCGGATATTATGGATCGCGGTATTGTATTGACTGGCGGAGGCGGATTGCTTCGTAATTTGGACCGACTCCTGGCAAGAGAAACGGGTATGCCCGTTATGGTTGCCGAAAATCCGCTCGATTGCGTTGCGATTGGAACGGGACGTGCATTAGAGAATATTCACTTATTCAAAAACAAATCAGGATCTGGTTCAAGGTATAAGGGTTAATTTTCGTTAGAAGGTGCTAATTTGTTTAAATTCATGGGAAATAAACGACTTATTTTTCTTATGTCCGGTTTAGTCTGTTTCTTTATTTTAATGGGACTAACACTTGGGAATCGAGGGCCGATGACATGGCCTGAGAAATTCGTCAAAGACTCCATATCATGGACGCAAGGACTCTTGTACAAGCCCGCTGCGCAGGTAGCGGGCTTCTTCGAAGACATCAGACAACTGCGTGTCATATATGAAGAAAACAAGACGTTGAAGCTGACGCTCACACAATACGCTCGAGATACGCAAAGGTTGAATGAACTTGAATCGCAGAACAAACGACTCATGGAATCACTTGGTTTCACAGAACGTCAGCGTGAAGCTAACAATTATACGTACAGAATCGCTGAGGTCGTCACGATTGATCCCGACCCCTACAACAGCACCGTAACGATTAATTTGGGTGATAAAGATGGGATTAAGGAAAATATGGCGGTTATGTCTGTCGATGGCTTAGTGGGAAGAGTGAGTAAAGTATTTGGGTTTCACTCCAACGTGCAGCTCTTGTCGGAGACCAATGATACCGACAACAACTCCAAAGCCATTGCTGTCACAGTCAAAGGGAATGAGTCACAGCCATTCGGGATGATTGAATCCTATGATCCCAAGCTTGGGGAGCTAGTGATGAATAAGGTTGAACATGCTGACGATATGAAAATCGGCGATACGATTATTACATCAGGCTTAGGGCAGGTATTTCCAAAGGGGATTGAAGTTGGGACGATCTCTTCCATTGGACCTGGGGAATTCGGCATTACGTATAAGGTAATGGTGAAGCCGAAAGCATCCTTTAACCGAATCCGTGAAGTGTTCGTCGTTGAAGTTCCGGAAGTGAAATGAGGTGAGCCAACAAATGAATAGACATGTGTTATGGCTCATCTTGTTCGGTCTGTTTATCCTTCAAGGCAGTTTAGTCGTATGGTTACTGCCAGCCTCTTGGCAATCGATCGTCTATGTAACACCTCACTTACCTTTGGTATTCATTATGTTTATTGGACTTTTTCATCATCGTCATGCGGCTCTTCTTTACGGTCTTCTGTTCGGATTATTACATGATTTTACTTATTATGGATCGATGTTGGGTGTGTACTCTTTCAGCATGGGGCTCGTAGGCTATTTGGCAGGTCTTGCGCAGCGCAAGCAGCCCAATCTAATTTTTTACAACTTGCTTATTACAAGCTTAGGATTATTAATATTTGAGTTTCTCAACTATGGGATCAACCGCTTATTCAAAGTGATTGCCATTGATTTGAATTTTGCTCTCACCCATTACATGCTCCCAAGTGTTCTATTCAATTTACTTGTGGCCTTGATTTGCTACGTTCCCATCCGCAAACTGCTTGAAGGCAAACGACTTGCAGCTTCAGCGAAGGAAGATTAATTTTCCAGGCGATAAGCAGGAGAATTTAGAACAAGGGCCGAAATGTATAGGTTGGGAGGTCGTCATGCCATTATGTCTGTAGCGAAGCACCATGTTATGATTAAAGGGGTCAAAGATGGCCTAGTTTTTTTACTAAATGACGCATGCGATTGGCAAGAGCTGTTGCAAGAGCTGCAACATAAGCTTGAGAAAACGCATCAACAAATATTAACGGGTCCGATTATTCATGTGAATGTCAAATTGGGCAACCGTGTGGCCACCGATGAGCAGAAAGAAGAGATTCGAGCTGTAATTAAGCAGAAGGGGAATCTCTTGATTCAATCCATCGAGAGTGAACCGCCTAAGGTGGAGGCTCCACCGGAGCCCAAGGTATCCATGACAACGCTAAGAGGAATGATTCGTTCAGGACAAACCCTTCACAACGAAGGCGATTTACTTTATTTAGGTGATGTTAACCCAGGCGGAATCATTACCTCCACAGGGAACATTTACATAATGGGTTCACTTCGCGGTATGGCTCACGCAGGGTCAGATGGAGACGAGAAAGCAATCATTGCTGCGTCTCATATGCGGCCTACACAATTACGAATTGCCGGGGTCATCAGTCGTTCTCCAGATGAGTGGGGGATCGAGGAGGCTTTCATGGAATTTGCTTATGTCAAAGAAGGCAAAATGGAAATCGATAAGCTGCATCAGCTTCATCGGATTTGGCCGGATGCTCCAATTAATTAAATATTTTTAACATATAAACTGTGTCTGGGGTGAGGAATATGGGAGAGGCTATCGTTGTCACCTCAGGTAAAGGTGGCGTTGGTAAAACGACGACTTCCGCTAATCTGGGGACTGCACTTGCACTTCTGGGGAAGAAAGTATGCATGGTTGATACGGATATTGGTTTACGTAATCTGGATGTCGTGATGGGATTGGAAAATCGGATTATCTATGATCTTGTGGACGTTGCGGAAGGGCGTTGCCGATTGCCGCAAGCACTAATTAAGGATAAACGATTTGATGAGCTGTATTTATTACCAGCTGCTCAAACGAAGGACAAGCACGCCGTAACTCCGGAACAGGTGCGGACGATTATTTTGGAACTAAAAAATGATTTCGAATATGTCATTATCGACTGTCCAGCGGGGATTGAGCAGGGCTTCAAGAACGCGGTTGCAGGCGCAGATAAAGCGATTGTTGTGACGACTCCGGAAAATGCCGCTGTGCGTGATGCGGATCGGATTATTGGCCTTTTGGAAAATGAGAAAATATCTTCACCGAAGCTTGTCATTAACCGTATTCGCCCTCAAATGGTGAAAAAAGGTGAAATGCTGGATATCGATGAAATTTGCTCTGTACTTGCAATAGATTTGTTAGGAATTGTACCGGATGATGAGCACGTAATTAAGGCGGCTAATTTAGGTGAACCAACGGTGATGAACCCATCATCACGTGCAGCCATTGCGTATCGGAATATTGCTAGGCGTATTGTTGGTGATACCGTGCCACTTATGCAGCTAGAGGACAAAACCGGTTGGGTAAAACGAATGAAAAAGTTTATTGGAATAGGATGATTGTTCTGTGTTTGCCAAACTGAAAAACATTGATATTCCAATTGTTGTCATTCTGTTTGCCTTCATGGTGATAAGTACAATGATGGTCTACAGCTCATCTGTCGATCACCCGACCATTAACATCAGCATTTCGAAAATTCTGATTTTATATGCGGTAGGACTCGTCGCATTTCTAGCTTGTAGTTTATTCGATTATCGTGTACTTATACGAATTGCTCCATATTTGTATGGGATTGGAATTGTCTCTTTGATTGCCGTCTATTTTTTTGGTAAAAAAATTCACGGTGCGCGCGGCTGGTTTGAACTTCCTGGAGGATTGACATTTCAACCAGCAGAGCTCGTCAAATTAATCTTGATTATTTGCATTACAGCTCTCCTTGCCAGACGCGGCGGGGACTTGCTTCAGGTGAAGAATGATATTATTCCTGTAGGGGTAGCTGTGTTTCTCCCGTTTGTGCTTGTTCTCATACAGCCGGATCTAGGGAATGCGATTATTTTTGTTATTATTTTGATAGGGATGCTATGGATTGGGAATATCAAATACTCACAAGTGTTAATAAGTATCCTTCTCGTGGTCGGAGTAGGTTTCCTGACACTGACGTTATATAAACATTTTCATGATAGTTTGTTTGAAATGCTTAAGGGATACGGCTTCAGTCACTGGATGGATCGGATAGATACGTTCCTTTATCCGCAGGATGTATCGGATGATGATAATTATCAGGTACGCAACGCGGTAAGGGCGATTGGTTCTGGTGGTTTGGAAGGTGAGGGTTTCTTGAAGGGGACCTCTGTGCACAGTAATTTCATTCCTTTCGCCTATTCGGATTCGATCTTCGTTGTTGTAGGGGAAGAGTTTGGATTCCGTGGTTCTGCCGTACTTTTGCTTATTTATTTCTTGCTTATTTATCGTATGATTCTGATCTCTATTCAAAGTTCTCAGCTTGCTGGCGCATATATCGTTGTTGGTGTTGTATCTATGTTCGTATTCCAAATTTTTGAGAACGTTGGAATGATGATTGGCATTATGCCATTAACCGGTATTACACTTCCTTTCGTCAGTTATGGAGGGACCTCGCTTCTCATCAATATGCTTTCACTAGGCCTTGTCATGAGTGTGAAGCTGCATCAAGAGCGTGCGCCTGAATTGTTTTAATGGCTATACCTATGTTAAGTCCGTGACCTTATCGAGGCCGCGGGCTTTTTCTATTTCTGCAATCAGAACGAAGGCTGTACTTTTCACATAATCTTGTCCATCTGCTCATAGGCTGTACTAATGAAAGTCTATGAGGAGGGGATTCTATGGTTATAAAAGATAAAGTAAAGCAACGCCGGCTAGAGCGACTTCGCCATTTGAGAGAATCGTCAGAAGCAACACTTGGGAATGGAAGTTCACACAGATCCTCTCCGTCGGTTGATTTCCTAATGCCAACACGACAAATAGAGGAAATGCCGTTATATGCTGATCCTGACTGGAGAAGACGAATGGAGGACCCTGAATTTGCCTGGAGACAGAAGCTTATGATGGATACGGCGAATGATGATGCAGAAAGAGGAATTCTTACCCCGCCATCTGCGCGGAGAATTGCCTTGAAGCTGCTCATCAGTGGTGCCCTATTTGCATCTGTTTACGGCATGTTTCAGATAGACAAGCCATGGGCTAATCAAGGAAAGCTATATATAACAGCAGCACTAACGCAGTCCTATGACTTTACGGCTTTGTCCGCTTGGTATGCCGATAAGTTCGGAGGGGCTCCTTCCTTTATTCCAAGCTTTAACCGCGCAGGCAATGAAGCTGTGATTGTAAGTACCTCGAAGCGTACGCTGTTCGCACCGACGAAAGGAAGCGTGTTGGTCAGCTACGATGGAACAATCCATAAGGGAGTCAAATTGAACACGGCTGAGTTTGCCCCGGTGTATGCGATGGACACGGGGCAGGTTATTTTCGCAGGTACAACTACGGATACGGGATTAACGATTATGATTCGACATCCTGGTGGATTGGAATCTTTATACGGTGGACTAAGTGAGATTACTGTAGCTGTTGGCGATTGGATGAAGGTAGGGGAGCCCATAGGAAAAGCTTCTGCCAAAGATCCAACAAAGGGGAATTTGTATTTCTCAGTCATGAAAGAAGGCGTTACGATCAACCCGGTGGATGTGATCACCTTTGATTAAATGGGCAGGGACGAAATATCGATTTCATCCATTATTCACTTTAATTATGATTGGCTGTGCGATAACGGGGTATTTCTTGGAGGCAATCACGTTATTCGGCATCGTACTCATCCATGAACTAGGGCATTTAACCGCGGCGAAAGGGTTCGGTTGGAGGGTCCAAGAAGTTCAGCTACTTCCCTTTGGTGGTGTCTTAATTGTTGATGAGCTAGGGAGTACGTCTACTCGTGAGGAGTTGATCGTTGCCATAGCGGGACCACTTCAACACGTATGGATGATACTGCTGGCGTTGATATTGAAGTCACTGGATATTGGAAGTGGTAACTGGTGGGATTACTTCATTGAAGCAAATCTCATGATCGGATTATTCAATCTGATACCAGTGATGCCGCTCGATGGCGGGAAAATCATGCAGGGCTTGTTAGGCTATATCATGTCGTTTCATAATACGATTGTTTATTCGGTTTGGATCAGTATGATCATAAGCTCCTCAATCATTGTTATGGCGATTATTCAGCTCGTACAAGGTCAACTGCCAATTAATATTCTAGTGATAGGACTGTTTCTACTTGTATCCAATTGGTATGCTTACCGACAGATTCCCTATCATTTCCTACGTTTCCTAATGGGTCGCGGGTTGCGAGTAGGGCAGTTGCTGAGCCGAGGTACTAGAGCGCAGCCGATTGTAATTACGAAGCAGCTAACGATGGCGGAGACATTGAAGCTTTTTATGCGCGAACGATACCACTTAATTTATGTCGTGAATGAAGCAGGGCGCATCCAAGCTGTGCTGCCCGAACAGCAAATCGTCGGCGGTTATTTAGATGGGAAAAAACCGGGGAGTGCAGTTTCCGATCTTTTCATGTAAAATAACTGGTGAGGTGAACATGTATGAAGCAACTGATAATTCACTGCGCACCAGAGCTTACACAAGCGGCATTGCTAGAGGATGGACGTCTTGTGGAGTATGATACGCAGTATCCGCTTGAATCTCAACGGGCAGGCAGCATCTACATGGGCCGCATCGTTAACGTACTTCCCGGCATGCAAGCGGCATTCGTCGACATTGGACTTGCGAAGAATGCCTTTCTTTATATAGACGATCTCCTCCCCGTTCATGTGGACAAGCAACCTAAGATTAAGCCTTCCATTACGGATATTGCTGAAGTGGGGCAAATGCTAATGGTTCAAGTGAGCAAGGATCCACAGGGGACCAAAGGGGCAAGAGTGACTACGCATGTTTCCATTCCGGGCCGTTGGATTGTTTATATGCCAGATGCGGATTATATTGCCATATCTCGTAAAATTGATCTAGAGGCTGAGCGACAGCGACTAAAGCAGCTAGCAGAGGGTAATCTTATGCCTAGTGAAGGCGTGATTATTCGAACAGGTGCAATAGGTCAAAGTGAAGAAGCTATTCGAGACGATTTGCAAAATTTACGCGATGTGTGGAGTACCATTCTAGCGAAGCGAGAAGAAACACATGTTCCCGCACAGCTTTATCAAGATCTCGATTTATTGCCCAAACTAGCGCGAGATGTGATATCGGATGAAGTTCAAGAAGTGTGGATGAGCAATAATAAGGTTTTTGAGGAAATGAGAACCTTATTACGCAAGCAGCAACCGGGTTGGCGTGGCCGCATTGCTTTCTACGACCGTAGAACACCTATGTTCGATCATTTCGGCGTCACGGAAGAGTTGAACCAGAGCTTTCGTCGTAAAATCTGGCTCCCTAGCGGAGGGTATTTAATCATCGATCAAACTGAAGCGCTGACAGTAATTGATGTCAATACGGGACGATACACGGGGTCTATTGATTTAGAGCAAACGGTTACAGATATTAATCGGGAAGCAGCTATCGAGATCCCTAGGCTTTTGCGGCTTCGAAATCTGAGAGGCATTATTATTGTCGATTTTATTGACATGCATGCAGAAGACAATCGTGCGAAGGTCATGGCGAATATGGCGGAAGCTGTACGCAAGGATCGTTCTAAGACGACAATTGTAGGTTGGACCAAGTTAGGATTGTTGGAAATGACTCGGAAACGCAAATAAAAGGTTTGCATATGAAAATATAACTGTGATATAATACTCGGAGTGTGTTGTTTAGGCATGCTGTAACCGCACGAAACAGGTCGAAGTACGCGAATGGAATTAATTCTGTTCCGTCACCTGCACAAGGCGAGTCTGAGACATGAGGAGGTAATGAAAATGTACGCAATTATTGAAACAGGTGGTAAACAGTACAAAGTTCAAGAGGGCGATGTTCTTTACATCGAAAAATTGAACGCTGCTGAGGGTGAGGTTGTTTCTTTTGATCGTGTGTTCTTGGTTTCCAAAGAAGATGGCCTAGTAGTAGGTGCTCCATTGGTTGCAGGTGCTTCAGTTTCCGCGAAAGTGGAGAAACACGGCAAAGGTGCAAAAGTCATCGTTTATAAGTACAAACCGAAAAAGAACTATCACAAAAAGCAAGGTCATCGTCAACCGTACACAAGAGTAGTAGTTGAGAAAATCCAAGCGTAAGAGACAAGCCCTATGATCTACGTGACCATAGAACGTCTTGCACCGGATTCGCCTCAAATTCTTTCTTTTGTAGTGGAAGGCCATGCTGAATATGACGTGCCTGGCAAAGACTTGGTCTGCGCCGCGGTATCAGCGATTTCCGTTGGTACATGTAACTCGATAGAATCCTTAACCGGTGTGATTCCGATTCACGAAATGGAGCCTGGACTGCTGGATGTAACCATCCCGGATAGTGCGCGTGCCATGCCTGAAACTTGGGGTCAAGTGCAGTTAATTATAGAATCGATGGTCGTTATGTTACAAACGATTGAACAAACTTACGGTGACTATATAACGATTGAAACAATCTATCACAAAGGAGGATAACACCATGTTTTTGAAATTGGATCTCCAATTATTCGCTTCCAAAAAAGGGGTAGGTTCCACAAAGAACGGTCGTGACTCACACTCTAAGCGCCTTGGCGCTAAACGTGCTGACGGTCAAACTGTTACTGCTGGAAGCATTCTCTACCGTCAACGCGGTACGAAAATTCACCCAGGAACGAACGTAGGCATCGGTTCGGATGATACACTTTTCGCTTTGGTACAAGGCGTAGTGAAATTCGAGCGTTTGGGCCGCGATCGCAAAAAAGTGAGCGTATACCCAGTTGATGTAGCTCCAGTAGCTGCAGCTCTAGAAGCGTAATTAGAATCCCTGGTGAGCGAGAGTTCATCCAGGGATTTTTTCTCAATATGTATGGAAAAAACCTCTAACCGTGATCACTCATTTCGGATGGCCCGGGGCGGGGGTTTTCTCGTTTGTTTGGTGAAGTTTTCCAGGCATCATGATATACTGGATGAACGGTTACAAAGCAGGAGAACGGGGCGAGCGGATAATGAAGCAATTGGGCAGCGCACAAGTCTATGTATTAGCACTTGTGCTCATAGGATTGACTGGCTTGTTGGTTACAGAACCGTGGATTATTAGAGTGGCATTCCTACTAATCATTCTCGTAAGTGGGTATACAGCTTGGAGACTAGAAGTAAGTAGAATGGAAGAAAAGTGGCGTTCTACGCTGAAGCAGCAAGAGCAAGAGGATCATCTGAAGCTGATTGCCGTTGTAAATCGCTTGCGGCATGATTGGATGAATGATACCCAGATTTTATTTGGTTACATTCAAATGAAGAAGTTTGATAATTTGCGGCCCTATATGGAAAAAATAAAAATGACTATGCAGCAGGAAAGCAATCTCTCCAAGCTGGGAATCCCCTCTTTTATTGCTTACTTGCTTCAATTCCGTGTGCAGTCAAAGATGTTAGAGCTGAATGTGGAAGTTGAGCAAGAAATTAATCTTGGACAACTCCCGATCCAGCACGGACTGATTGAACGATTGGTTCGGCAAATGGTGGCATGCATTCAGGAACATACGGCATTCGAAGATGGGGAAAGTGGCACTCTCAGCTTGGAGTTTGATGTTCAAGAAGATGGCTTACTGCTTGATTTTGTATATCAAGGCCCCTATAATCGGGAACAACTTGAGCAATCGGTTTTGGCGCGTTTTTCATCGAAAGATTCACAGTATTTGCTTGAGAATGATGATTGGCATGAAGAAGAAGCAAGTGTCACGCTACGATTGCCGTTTCATATATAAAGTTGAGGTGTAGAAATGTTTGTTGATAAGGCGAAGATTTTTGTAAAAGGCGGCGACGGTGGTGACGGTTTAGTTGCTTTCCGTCGGGAGAAGTATGTACCGGAGGGTGGTCCTGCCGGCGGTGACGGTGGCAACGGTGGTGATGTTGTTTTCCGCGTAGACGAGGGCTTACGGACATTGATGGATTTCCGTTATCAGAAGCACTTTAAAGCAGAACGCGGCGAGAAAGGCCGTAACAAATCGATGCATGGAGCTAACTCAGAGGATATGATCGTTCGTATTCCCCCTGGGACGACCATTATTGATGATGACACGCAAGAAGTGATCGCTGACTTAACGCGTCATGGGCAAGAAGTCGTCGTTGCGAAGGGTGGCCGAGGCGGAAGAGGGAACACGCGCTTTGCAACTGCTCGCGTGACAGCTCCTGAGATTGCGGAGAACGGTGAAGAAGGCGTAGAACGTTGGGTTATCTTAGAAATGAAAGTAATGGCTGACGTAGGGCTTGTAGGTTTCCCGAGCGTGGGTAAATCAACTTTATTGTCTGTCGTTTCTGCCGCGAAGCCTAAGATTGCAGCGTATCACTTCACAACGTTAACTCCTAACCTAGGTGTAGTTGATGTTGGGGATGGCAGAAGCTTCGTGATGGCAGATTTGCCAGGTTTGATCGAAGGCGCTCACGAAGGTGTAGGCTTGGGCCATGAGTTTCTACGTCACGTAGAGCGGACGCGAGTCATTGTACATGTCGTGGACATGTCGGCTGCGGACGGACGTGATCCTTATGAGGATTTCATCAAAATCAATGAAGAAATCAAGCTCTATAATGCGAAGTTAGAGCAACGTCCTCAAATCGTTGTAGCCAACAAAATGGATATGCCAGAGTCGGAAGATAACTTGGCCTTGTTCAAAGAGCAGTTGGCAGCTGACGGCAAGGATTATGCCGTTTATCCGATTTCGGCATTGACACGCGGTGGCGTTCAAGAGTTGCTGTATAAGATTTCTGACATCGTGGAAAGCATCCCGAATGCTCCTGAGGTCGAGGGAGTTGCTGGGACAGAAGAGCGTAAAGTATATCGCTTTGAGAAACGCGAAGAGAATGACTTCACGATTCGTCGTGATAATGATGTATTCGTTATCGAGAGCCCATCGATTGAGAAATTGATCAAGCGGACGAATTTTACGACCCAAGATGGAATCGCGCGTTTTGCTCGTATTTTGCGTAACATGGGCATTGATGATGAGTTGCGTAAACGTGGCGCTGTTCATGGACAAACGATTCAAATTGGTGACTTTGACTTCGAGTTTGATGAAAATAATTTATAATCCAAGAGCACTTATCCCAACGGGATAGGTGTTTTTTTTATTTCGACTCATTTAATGTCACAATACTTGACACGAATTAATAAAAGCATTACCATTTTAGATATAACACGATAATTATGTAAGTTAATATAACACAAAATGGACCTAAGAAAGGAGGAGTATGATGAAGAGATGGATTCAAGCGATGGGGTCGGATCCGACGCGAATGCGAAATTTAACCTATGATGAAGCTGTAGAAGCTGCTGGTGAAATGGCGAAAGGAGATTCAACAGATGCGCAATGCGCTGCCTTTTTAATGGCGTTATGTATGAAAGGGGAAGCGGATGACGAGTTGATGGCCTTTATTGATGTCTATCGCGGCTATTCATTGAATTATCATACTCAGCCTAACTCGCTTAATTCAATAGGGCCTACGGAAGGGAGAAAGCGATTTCCTGTTACGTTGCCCGTCAGCCTGCTGCTTGCGTCAGTGGGGTTCACCCAAGTAATGCAAGGTGGTGATGCGCTTCCGGCCCGCCAAGGGACAGCACTGAAAGAGATTGTAGAAAGCTTAGGTGTTTCCTTGCATCTTTCTGTGAAGGCTTGGCAATCCATGTTATTTCATTTGCATATCGGATTTCTACCTACAGAGCAGCTGTGTCCGCCAATTGGACGGTTGAAGCAGGTCAGGGAGCAATTAGGTATACGAACTGTCATCGATACGATAGAGAAAGTATTGAATCCTGTGCTTTCGACGAACTTAATTATTGGTGTACAACAGCGCAAAGCAATGGAATCCTTGATTCCGATTTCAATGCGTTCGGGGTTTCAACAAGCGTATATTATCAGCGGCATTGATGGCTCTGAGGATTTACCACTTTATGAGAACAGCATGATCCGAATCGTGACCCCTTGGGGGGATGAGTCTCGTAGTGTGGAACCGCAGAAATTTGGCTTTACGAGTACACCTTTACCAAATTTGGCGAAAGAAGATCAGATTACGATGGTGAAACGCATTATTGCAGGCGAGGATGGGACAGAAGTCAAACGTGAACGTGATCACGTCATTTTCAATACGGGGCTAAGATTGAAATGGTTTGATAAGGTAGATAGTTACGAAGAGGGCTTTCAGCTTGCCGAAGCTTTACTACAGCGGAAAGAAGCGCAGAAAATCATGCAGCGCTGGATTGATCAGAGTCAGTATTTGAAACTGCAAGATCTTGCCGACAGTGATGATTCCTCATCGAAAATAGGTTAAAGGCCTTCCAAAAAGCTGTGAGTAGACAGCAAAATGGGGGGCTTTTTTTGAAATATAGAATATATAGTTTCACACGATAATTTATCTATATTTTTAGATAAACGCACCTGTCCAAGTAGGACGGAGTAGCCGTTTATTTTATGGGGGTAGGAAAATTGGTAGATGTTACAGCTAAAACTTAATCAATGGATATGTTACCATTTACTAGTGTCATCAGGATTCGTAAGTACAAAACGCTAGGAGGCTTACTTCATGAAGAAACAACTACTTGCTTTTGCCCTTATCCCATCATTACTATTTGGTGCTGTCACAGTCCCATTCCCTAAAGCAGCTTCTGCTGCAACTACTGGTGAAGTCGTTAGCAGTGTGAGTTTCCGCCAAAGCCCAGACGAGAATTCACCGCGTATTCGCTATTTAAAAGCCGGAGAGCCAGTCTCCATTATCGAGAAAGTGAATGCCTACTGGTATAGAGTTCAAGTGACGAACGGTCAAATCGGTTATGTCTCAACAAGTTCAAAGTACATAAAAGCAAACGGTCAAACAACGTCTCCTGCAACGGGGACAGGACGTATCGTCGCAAGCGTGAGCTTCCGCACAGCGGCTAACGAGAATGCAACGCGAATCCGTTATCTGAAGGCAGGAGAAACGGTTCAAATCCTCCAGAAAGTAAATGCTTACTGGTATAAAGTCAAAGCATCAGATGGTCGTGAAGGATACATAAGCACAAGTCCTACCTACATATCAACCTCAGGTGGAAGCACATCTCCTGGTACGAACACAGGTGGGACAACAAGCGAAAAGATTCAAAAGGTGATAGCAGCAGGCAAGAAATACATGGGAACGCCATATGAATATGGGTCCAGTCGTGATAACACCTCAACGTTTGATTGTTCTGATTTTGTGCGTCAATCATTCTTGGACGGAATTGGACTGAAATTACCATCGGATTCAAGAGGTCAAGGTGCGTATGTGAAGTCGCTCGGACACAATGTAACGGACTGGCATAACCTCAAGGTTGGCGATCTGATGTTCTTTATGTCTTATAAAGGGACGGCGCAATCCAACTATGCAGGTATTAATAAGTCTGCACAAACGATTACCCATGTGGCTATTTATTTAGGTAATGGTCAAATACTTTCGACGTATTCCAAAGAAAGTGGCGGTGTGCGAATTGATTCCATTGCAAATCGGCATTGGGAATATCGCTTTCTATTCGGAGGCAGTGCGTTATAAGAATGCTACAAAAAGAGCAGGCAACGAGAAATCGTTGTCTGCTCTTTTCCAAGTCAGGGGTCGGATTAAATTTGCATCGGGTCCAATAAGGGGTTCCAATGTATTGTAGGTGTGTCTGTCCCTGATTGAATCCCTGCAGAGCCTATCCACGGATGAGAAGTCGGGCCTACGCTGAAATAATGTTCGAGTAAGCAGCGGAAAATATAGGGCATCGGGCGATCTAGGACGTCTACTTTGTGAATCCAATGCAAATCACCTTCCGATGTAACGATTCGTGGATTCACATCCGTTTTACCGACATAGAAAAACTGTTGGCGTATTTCTTGGCCATTGAGCCGAAGTAAGACATATTGTAGATGTAAATCTTGAATCTCGTCTTGCTCGATGCCGGTTTCTTCCCAAACCTCACGAAAGCAAGCCGTTCTTGGTTGGCTAATTTCATGCGGTTCGAGATGACCGCCAATTGCCGCCCATAAGCCGGGAGAGAGCGTGCGGTTTAATGCGCGTTTCATCATGAGGAGCTCGTCATGCTTGTTCCATAAAAGTGCGGTAGACATCATTCGTAATGTAATCATGGAGAGATCCCCTCCCTTCGTTAGTTCCGTTTCAGCTTATCATAGAAAAGGAAGGGGCTGCAAAGGCGAATGCTTGGATGCATTTTGCCTATTGCTTCACAAGGCATGTTTCGATATAATGTCCTCTATAGGGAAACATTAGTCTTTTTGGAGAGGACGGTAGTTAGGTGCCGGAGAGCAAAGAGTTTCTTCCAACCATGAAGCACATCGGACCTGAGAGGTACTACTTAGTCCGCGAGGACATTCTTCCAGAAGGTGTTCTGAAGACAGCACAGGCCAAGGAGTTACTTGCACGGGGTGAAGTGAAGACGATTCACGACGCTGTCGAACAAGTTGGGCTGAGCAGAAGCGCCTTTTATAAGTATAAAGATGGCATTCATCCACTTAGCAAGCTAGAGCGCGAACGCATAATTACAATTTCAATGGATTTGGAGCATAGATCCGGGATATTGTCCCGTGTACTCGCACTCATCGCCAATTTGGATGGCAATGTGTTGACCATCCACCAAACGATTCCATTACAGGGTATGGCGAATGTCGTTATATCCTTAGAAATTTCATCCATGGGCGAGGAGATCCGGGAAATTGTGGATCGCTTAGGAGCGCAAGACGGAGTCAAGCGTGCCATGGTCATCGGTCAAGGCAGTTAAGATTAGCATACAATTCAGGAGGTAATGAAATGAAACCCATCAAGGTTGGTTTACTAGGATTAGGAACTGTAGGAACAGGTGTCGTACGTATTGTTGAAGGCCATCAAGAAGATTTGCAACGTCAAACAGGTTCAGCTATTGAAATCGCAAAAATTCTTGTACAAGATAAGTCCAAACATCGCAACATTTCTGTAGATGCAGATAAACTTACAGAGAACGTCTGGGACGTCATTGGCGATAGCGACATCGATATCGTTGTTGAAGTGATGGGTGGCGTTGAAGCAACGAAAGCCCACATTCTAACAGCACTTGGGAACGGCAAACACATCATTACAGCGAATAAGGATCTAATGGCGATGCATGGTGCTGAAATTTTGGCCAAAGCCGCTGAAAATAATTGCGATGTCTTTTATGAAGCGAGTGTTGCAGGCGGAATTCCGATTATTCGTGCACTTGTTGAAGGTTTCTCCTCCGATCGCATCACGAAAATTATGGGGATTGTGAACGGCACGACGAACTACATTTTAACTAAAATGAGTCAAGAAGGCGCTGCTTATGCCGATGTGTTGAAAGAAGCACAAGAATTAGGCTATGCAGAAGCGGACCCTACTTCGGATGTTGAGGGCTTAGATGCTGCTCGCAAAATGACGATCTTATCGACGCTTGGTTTTCATGCCAATGTCGCTTTGAGCGATGTGGAAGCGAAAGGTATTTCCAAAGTAACGAAGGAAGATATTCAGTACGGTAAAAAGTTAGGCTATGAAGTAAAATTGCTTGGTATTGCCGAGAATCATGATGGCCATATCTCCGTCAGCGTTCAACCGACTATGGTCAAAAACTCACATCCACTAGCTTCCGTAAATGGTGTATTCAATGCCGTTTATGTGACTGGTGAAGCGGTTGGTGAAACGATGTTCTACGGTGCGGGTGCAGGTGAGCTTCCTACAGCAACATCTGTTGTAGCTGATCTAGTGGCTGTTGTACGCAACTTGAAATTAGGTATTAATGGACGTACGGTACAAGCTCCTTACAAAGAGAAGAAGCTTAAAACGGACGAACAAATTGCTTCCAAAAACTTCATCTTACTTCATGTTGAAGACAAAGCAGGCGTGCTTGCCCAAATTACACAAATTTTCGCAGAACATGAGGTTAGCTTGGAATCAGTCTTCCAACATCCGAATAAATCGAACCCGAAAGCTGAAATCATCATTATTACACATGACGCTAATCAAGCGAGCATGAAAAATGTATTGAATCAATTCGAATCCATGGATGTTATCCATGCGATTAAGAGCGTGTATCGTGTAGAAGGCTAGCAATCGGTAACGCACTCGTCCTAGGAGGAGTGCGTTAGATGTTTATTTTAAAATATAGGGATTCATATGTTTCACATAATTATTCGGGCTATATTTCTCCATAAAACGCTCCCGTCCCCAAAGGACGGCGTAGCCGTTTATTTTGAGTGAAGAGAGGCGCAATTTCGAAATGAGCTACAAGACAGAACAAAAGGTAAGGGTGAAAGTTCCGGCAAGCACAGCGAATCTAGGTCCCGGCTTTGACTCCTTGGGGATGGCCTTGAACTTATATGCTTGGATTGATATGGCGATCTCTGATCAGACAAGAATTCAATTGATCGGCGATCAGATGAGTGGAATTCCTACGGATAAATCGAATTTAATTTATAAAGTAGCTCAAATGGTGTTTGATAAAGCTGATGTTTCGCATCCAGAACTTGAGATTTCTATGTATAGTGAAATTCCACTTACGCGTGGTTTAGGAAGCAGTGCTTCGGCAATCGTAGGGGCGCTTGCAGGTGCGAACGCGCTTATTGGGAATCGATTCTCAACCTATGAGCTGTTTCAAATCGCTTCGCGGCTAGAGAAGCACCCTGATAATGTGGGTGCAAGTCTATATGGCGGCATTGTCGTTGCGTTCTGGGACGAAGTGAGAGCAGAGTCCATTCGGATTGAGCCCCATCACAATTTGGAGGTGTTGGTGGCGATACCAGCCTTCCAGCTATCGACCGAAAAGGCGAGAGGCGTTATGCCGCAGCATGTAACAATGAAGGATGCGGTGTTCAATCTTAGTCACTCCTCGTTACTTGTTGCTGCCTTGAGCACGGGGAACCTTGAGATGATTCGTCTTGCAATGAAGGACAGATTGCATCAGCCTTATCGCGCGGCACTTATCCCTGGCATGAAGACACTATTGAATGAATGTGAAGACCATGGTGCGCTTGGTGTTGCTTTGAGCGGGGCGGGACCAACCATGTTAGCACTGGTCGATGCACGCAGTAAGAAGAAGACGGAGCTAGAGATGTTTCTTCAAGATACGTTGGCGAAGGAAGGCATTGAAGCCAAGCTTCTATGGCTGAAACCGAGCCGAGAAGGTGTCACGACGACTGTCCTTCAAAGCGGAGATGAGAGTCTTCTATCCTTGGTGGAAAATGAGGTGCTGGCATGAAGAAAGTTGCGATTCTTGGACCCAGTACATTCTCGGAAGAAGCTACACGTCACTTTCTAGGTGAGAAGTTTACGTATGTCTCGTACAAGCTGATCTCTGAGGTTTTCAATGCAACGGCATCGGGTGAAACCGATTTAAGTGTGATCCCCATTGAGAATACGCTAGAAGGCTCTGTACATCTCCACGTGGATTGGCTCGTTCATGAAGTTGATCTTCCGATTCGAGCAGAATGGGTATTTCCGATTGATATGAATCTGATTGGTTACCCGAATCCCGATGTAGAAGTTGACGGATTGAATCCCTATCGTCATATTCGCAAGGTACTCTCTCATCAAGTTGTACCTGCACAATGCAATCAATTTATGAAGCAATATTTACGTGAGGCCGAGTTTGAACAAGTAAGCTCTACGGCTGAAGGAGTACGCATCGTGTCTACTCTTCAGGACCCGACAGTTGCTGCGATTGGAACGGCCATTGCTTCGACGAACTATGGTGTGCCGATGCTGCAACGTGAGATTCAAGATCACAAGGATAATATGACTCGCTTCTTGCTTGTAGGTAAAGAAGCGTCGGAGTTGATGCCGTCGGAGGATATGAAGACGACGATTCTGGTTACTCTTCCAGAGGATTATCCAGGTGCACTGCACCAAGTTCTATCGGCTTTTGCTTGGCGGAGAATTAATCTTTCCAAGATTGAATCGAAACCGACGAAGAAGAAGCTTGGCAATTATTATTTCTATATCGATATTGCGGGTACGATGGACTCTGTTCTTCTGCCTTCAGCTATACAAGAGATCGAAGCTATTGGGTGTCAGGTTCGAATTTTGGGCTGTTATCCAAGCTATCCGTATATAGGATCCTAAGGAAAATCCCTTGCGTTTATGACGCGAGGGATTTTTTTTGTGCGACAGGGGCAAAAGCCTAGGAACGTGCATAAACTGTAATATCATTATTGTGAATAAGCGATGCTGACGCGGCCAAGTTTATGGCGATTGGAAGAGAAACGCGAAGGAGATGCTTACAAGCCAGTTTTCTGTAGAAAACTTTAAGGAGGTAGGGTTTTGAAAATCCATATTGTCAAAAAAGGCGATACCCTGTACGAGCTCGCAAAAAAATACAACACCACCCTAGACCAGATTATTGCACTTAATCCGCAAATAGCTGATCCAAATCAGATTGAGATTGGGATGAAAGTGAAAATTCCATCTACAGTTAAACCTGTTGAACCACCTGCATCTGATTATGTTTATAAGCATGTTGTACAGCAAGGTGACAGTTTATGGAAGCTAGGAAAGGCGTGGGATGTACCACTGCAAGCAATGATTAAAGCGAATGCACACCTTAAGAATCCAAATGTACTTATGACGGGGGATGTGGTTTTTGTCCCCAAAATGCAGCATGGACATACGCATAGTAATCAGCATGGCATGCACCACACGCACCACAATCCATCAAAGCTTAGCACAGAGCCGTTTGCTCCCGTGCCAATGACTGAGCCAATGCCGCCAACAGATGCTTATCAACAGCCAATTATCGCAAGCCCACAACAACCTGTCGTTGAAGCACCTCCGTTATCTACGGGGGAAACGGTTCCAGCCATGCCACAAGTAATGCCGCCAGCGCCAGTTATTCCAGCTCCCGTCATGGAAGATCATGGACTCCATCAACCCTATGGGCAAGCGGTACATCCGTTCCAGCAATTTCATATTACAGCCACAGAAGTCTTTGCTTACCCCGAGCAGCACCATGAGGCAATGACGCTTCCAGCGTATCCATCGTATCCTCCGTATCAGGAGGAGCCGTGTGAGCAGCTTCCGACGATGGCAGCTCCAGTCACTGCAGTCGATGAGGGATGCGGGTGTGGCGGACCTTCTATGAATGAGCACCCTTGGATGAACTATCCAGCCCATTACGGGAATGTTCCGATGGGGAACCCTTGGGATAATGCGTCACAGGAGATGACTGCGATGCCTGCCTTTTATCCGCCTCCGATGCCGTATGATCATCTTATGGCGCAACAATATGCGTTCCAACATGATCCTTATGGTATTCCTTATGCGGGTGCAGGCCAGCACGCTCCTTATGAAGAAACATCTTTGTTGCCGCAAGTTCATACCCATGAACTAAAGCAGGTTACAGATACGCAAGCGGAAATTGACATTGACATTCGTGACAAGCAAAAATCAGTTAAACCCAAAACAAGCGGAAGCCGCACAACACGAAAAGTGAAATTATCAGGAGCCTCAGCCTTGAGTTCGTTCTTACAGCAACAAGAACGGGGCATAGAGAAGCGGGAACCGAGCAAATCGAACGGTCCGTGGATTAATTTTTAAGATTCAAAAAAATAAGCCACAAATCACGATGGATATCGTGGTTTGTGGCTTATTCCTATTCTGCAGGGAATCAAGCGATCATGCCTAATGTGAAGAAGGTCATTAAACCAATAACGAAATTCATTCCCCATTTTTTGCGAAGAAGCTCACGCCCCCGGTGCAAACGAGTTTTCACAGTCGTAATCGGCAGGTTCAGACGCTCGCTAATTTCTTGTAGAGAAAGCTCCTCTAGATAGTACAGCGTAATAATACCTTTATATTTGTCTGCTAATTTGTTGATGGATGCGTGCATATGCTCTTGAATTTCTGTTTGAAGTACCGCATGTTCTGGCGATTGATCTTGACTGGCAAGCTTACTGTAATAGCTGTAATCATCATCAAAATCATTTAGCTCCGCGTCGAGGGATTGAACAGGCCTTTTTTTACGCAGCAAATCGATGGCAACGTTTTTTCCGATCCGATAAATCCAGGTTGAGAAATTCTGGCTTTCATCAAAGTGGTTTAAATTCAAATAGACGCGGATAAAGGTTTCTTGCACAATATCCTCAGAATCAGGACGGTTATGCAGCATCTTAAACGCAAGCTTTTGTATTTTGCTACGATAGAGCTCGACTAACTCCACGAAAGCGTTGCGATCGCCTCGTCTGGATAATTGAATTAATTGAAGTTCTGCCACATTCATGATGTTTCCCTCCTTAGAGTTGTCGTTTAGAAAAAGGTTTAGACCAGTCTCATTTGCTTATAACATTTATATCGTCATTCCTGTATGCCTATGAGAGTTTTTATCTATCTTTGACTATATCATTTCTGTGGCTACAGTCAAATTCAAATGAGTGCGAGAGCACGATTATAACCAATTGTTACCGAAATCTTGTAAGTTTCGTGACATTAGCTACGAGGACTTGGATTGGAATGGGAGACAGAGGTTGTGTTCGTATTCGAGTTGCCTGTTCCAATTTTATGGATTTCGTTCCATAAAGCTACACTTCCCCACAATATAACGACGCCGATAATGAGGAGAGTTGTGCGTTTAATTGGCTTTCTTCCGTTCATGGTAAATTCACCATCCGTCTTGATTGGTTTCATTCTCTTCTATGGTAAATGATGTATAGTGCTTCTTGCAAATGGAAACAATACGAAAAAACAAGAAGAAGGGGATAACGTGATTGTACATCGGTTCTTGAAGCAATTGAAAAAGAGATTACGCTGGAAGCGAAGTTGGTTGACCTTAGGGATATTCGTTCTGGTTGCTATGGTTACCTGGTCCGTATTTGGTGATGATGCCCCCTACAGCACGAAAGTTGCCAGTCGCGCGACCATTGCTGGTTTAACTCCAGAAGAAGATGTACGTCTTCAGGAAGCAACGAAATTGTTGCAAGCCATTTCCGATCGCAGAGAAAGCTATTTGCTCAAGTCCTATGTTTGTGGAGAAGAACGCAGTCAATTGGGTTCGCATACGTCACAAGAACTACTCTCACTGCAGAAACAACACCCTAGTTGGCAGTTAAGCATTCAAGAGACAGGCGCGGTTGTTTTTACGGAAAACATTGAAGATTTATCTCCAGACTGCAAAGAAAAAGCAGTATTCGGAATAGACGGCAGCAGCAATTTGTCGTTATTCAATGGGACTCCAGCAAACAATCACATTATTCGAACCTTTTTCCAACTCAATATTCAGCAGTTAGAAAGCAGTTTACCAAGAGATACAGTGGCACAACTCCACGAAGGAATTCGAGTAACGGATATAGAGGAGTATAATAGCGTATTATCAACGTTCAGCGATTATGCCATAGAAGTTACGGAAGGTGCAATGTCACGTCCTTAGTTCACACAATACCATAGAAAAAGCCTAAGAGATAGTTTCGGGAATTCCCGAGTCTATCTCTTTTTTTTGTTATCTGCTATAATGGAAATGACTACATATGTTCGCTTTTTTAATAGATGGGAGAGAAATTTTTTGCGTATTCTAGGGATTGATCCAGGGATCGCGATCGTAGGCTTTGGCTTTATTGATAAAATCGGCAGTAAATTAGTTCCGGTACAATATGGTTCGATTCAAACGGAAGCACACACGGATCCAGGTATCCGGTTGAAGGATGTCTATGACGCTACAGTACAATTGATAGAGAAATATAAACCAGATGTGATGTCCATTGAGAAACTATTTTTTAATCGAAATGTAACAACGGCATTCACCGTAGGCCAGGCGCGAGGTGTAATGATTCTTGCGGGCGTGCAGGCAGGGTTGCCGATTGCTGAATATACGCCACTTCAAGTCAAACAAGCCGTTGTAGGTTATGGGAATGCAGAGAAGAAGCAAGTGCAGGAGATGGTTAAGATTTTGTTGAAGTTGTCCCAAATACCGAAGCCAGATGACGTCGCTGATGCGCTCGCTATCGCTATTTGTCATGCACATTCCTCCGCACTTCAATCTAGAATAAACGAGGTCAAACGATGATAGATTTCTTACGAGGTAAAGTAGCTCTACGTGAAAGTGACTATGCGGTTCTCGATGTGAATGGTGTGGGCTATCGTGTTTTTTGCCCGAACCCTTATGCGCTTTCGCATAAAGAGAATGAAGATGTCACGATGTTCATCCATTATCATGTAAGGGAAGATGCTCATCTCCTGTTTGGCTTTATTACGCGCGATGAACAGTCTTTATTCCGCTTATTGCTGGATGTTAGTGGAATTGGTCCCAAAGTAGCGCTCGGCATTCTAGCAGCAGGTGGAAGACCTGAAGCAGTCATACTAGCGATAAGTCAAGAAAATTTGGCGTTTCTAACCAAGCTTCCTGGGATCGGGAAGAAAACGGCCCAACGGATTATTCTAGACTTGAAAGATAAGCTAGGTTCTGTGAGCTTCTCTAGTCCGGAGGCTGCAGTCGCATTAAGTGTTGTCGGATCGGCACAATTAACGGAAGGCGGACTGCCTTGGAGTGAAGCGAAGGAAGCCTTGATGACACTTGGCTATACGGAAGCAGAAGTTGATCGTGCATGGCTGCAAGTGAAGCCTAAAGCTGGGCCATCGGATTCTGTTGATGTGCTGGTGAAGCTTGCTTTGCAAGCTTTATTCACCATGTAAGCAACTGAACGTGCAAAGAAAGGAGGGGCACCATGGACAATGAGCGGATCATATCGGCTAATTTTATGATGGAAGACAATGTGGTCGAGTATAGTCTGCGTCCACGTTTTTTGGCTGAATATATCGGGCAGAAACAGGCGAAGGAGAACCTCAAGATCTATATCGAAGCAGCGAAAATGAGGAAAGAAGCCCTAGATCATGTACTTCTGTACGGGCCGCCTGGACTCGGTAAAACAACGCTCTCCAACATTATCGCCAATGAACTTGGCGTGAATATTCGTACAACCTCCGGGCCTGCTATTGAGCGGCCTGGAGATCTTGCTGCCATCCTGACGAATTTGCAGGAGGGGGATGTGCTTTTCATCGATGAGATCCACCGACTCCACCGGACGGTGGAAGAGGTGTTGTACCCAGCGATGGAGGATTTTGCCCTTGACATTATCATCGGCAAGGGGCCAAGCGCACGCTCTGTGCGTCTCGACCTGCCGCCATTTACCTTGATCGGCGCCACGACACGCGTTGGGCTGCTCTCTGCGCCTCTACGCGACCGATTTGGGGTCGTCAGTCGGTTAGAGTTCTACACGGTCGATGAGCTCAGCTACATCGTCAGTCGGACAGCCGACATCTTGCAGGTCGGCATCGTTGGTGATGCTGCGCGCGAGATCGGTATGCGTTCGCGCGGGACTCCGCGTATCGCGAACCGATTGCTGAAGCGGGTGCGCGATTTTGCACAGGTGAGGGGCGACGGCATCATCACCATGGAGCTTGCTAAGGAGTCGCTTAGACTCCTGCAAGTGGATGATCTGGGATTGGATGAAATTGACCATAAGATGCTGCGGGCGATTATTCAGAGCTTCCAAGGGGGCCCTGTCGGGCTTGAAACGATCGCTGCAACCATCGGTGAAGAAAGCCAAACCATTGAAGACGTCTATGAGCCGTATTTGCTTCAAATTGGTTTTATGCAGCGTACGCCTAGAGGGCGGACTGTGACGCCGCAAGCTTACCACCACCTCGGGTTACCTGTACCGGAGCAACGTTAAATTAGTTAAAGATTAGCCATCATGAAATGACAATTGTAAGCTTTTGCCGCTGCTAGAAGGGCGGGCAAGAGCTTTTTTTGTCTTTTTTCAGCGAATTAACAAAACTTCTGTCTCTTGCTAGAGTCTACATTACTAGATGATAGCGTAAGAAAGGATACGATACCTTTATGTTTGGAAGACATCAGCTAGTTAACCCAAAGCGAATTGCCATCATAACGGCAGCAGCACTAACGTTTACAGCCACTTTATACGGAGGATCCGAAGCGAATGCCGATGGGATTAAGCATTTGGATCAGATTCGTGTTGCCCTTGTCATTAATGCTGCCAAATATAAAAAGATTGAACCGCTAGTTTCACTTTCATCCCCAGGTGGATTTGATATTGGCGTGCGGAGCTCAGCGAATACGGAGGCGAAGCCATGGGCTTCCATTTCGGATACAATGATTCGAATGTCATTAGATCAGTATAGTATGATGATGTTGGAAACGGCAGATTTTGCTACGGCCAAATCGTTGAACACCAAGCTGGCTGCCATGGCAGAGGAAAGCTTCGTGTTAAGTCGTACAAAGCTTGGTAAAATGGTGTATCAAGTGTATTACGGGAATTTGCCTACGCAGGCTGAAGCCGAAAATGCAGCAACTGGGGCATTGAAGGACCCTACGGTTGCTGCTTTAACGAAATCGGTTGCACCTGTGGTCAGTGGTCCGCTCCATTGGAGTGCGGGGACGTATGCATCAGAGGCCGCAGCACAGCAGCAAATCGCCGTGTACTCGGGGGCTGGTGTCCAAGCTGAGTTGGTTTTACAGGCGGATGTGGCTGGCAATGTGGCCTATAGTGTTTGGTTAGGGAGCGAGGCAACGGATGCCAAGCTTGAGTTAGTGAAGCAAGCTGCACTGAAAGCTGCACCCAATACGCCTCTCCAACCAGCGAATACGAAGGCAGCCTACTTGATCCGCAGGTCGGATGTAACCACCTCAAGCAATCCCGCAGCTGCTGTGGCTCATTATGTGACTGCAGTTGGTGAGCAGAAAACAGTGATACATCCTAAGAAACAGGGCATAGCTGTGAAAGAACGTATGGACCGCAGTTTCCGTGGCGATATGGAGATTAGCACCTATCACGATCGATTGGCGTTGGTCAATGAGCTTCCTATGGATCAATATTTATATGGGGTTATTGGCGCAGAGCTGAACTCACAATGGCCAGCAGAAGCGCTGAAGGCTCAAGCTGTAGCTGCGCGTACTTATGCGATCGTTCAAGGAAACAAGTATGAGATTGCGCAAGTTACGGATACAACGCTTGAACAGGCTTACTATGGCTTGGATAAAGAATTTACTGCTGGCAATCTAGCGGTTGATGCAACGAAGGATGAAGTGATTTCGAATAAGCGAGGCTTGATTTCACCTGTTTTTGCTTCTAATGCGGGGGGAATAACAGCAGATTCTACGGAGGCTTGGGGCAATTCGGTTGATTATTTGCGAAGCGTTGCTAGCCCGGATGAAGGCGCTGAGCAGGGCAAAGCCATTTGGTATCAAATTCAACTGACAGACGGCAGAATCGGTTTTGTACATAGCATGTATGTGAAGGATAGTGGACAGAAGGACAAGGCAGGAAAAGCTATTTACGAAGCTACAGAGGCAGATGTTAACGTACGGTCAGCACCTTATGTGGATAATGTTGCGAATCCTGCCATAGCTAAACTGGCAACCAAAGAAAAAGTTGTCATACTTGGTCAAGAAAGAGAATCGAATGCTTACTCTTGGATAAGAGGTCCTTATAGCTTAAGTGAAATCAAGAGTAAACTTGAAGCTGCTAAGATTCCCATCAACGGTGAGTTGACTTCACTGGAAGTTTCCAAGAGAGGCCCGTCAGGCCGAGCAATCGAGTTGAAGGCTAACGGTGTTGTCGTGAAGGTGGACAATCCGGATGCTATTCGGGGTGTGTTGGGTGGTTTACCGAGTACGCTGTTTGAAATAGAAGGAGCGGGCAGTTATACTGGTACTAGCTCATCTGTTTCAAGCGGTGCGAGCATTGCGATCTTAAGCGGCTCAGGTGTGGTTTCGAGCAGTTCGCCATCAGACAGCGTCTATGTGTTATCCGGGAAACAAACGCAGCCAACAGCTGTGAAGAAAACGGATTTAATGACACTAAGCAGTACGGGCATAAGTAAGCCCGCGTTGACAGGTACAGTGTCACCTACATCTTCATCCAGCATCCCATCTAAGGGATCAATTGCCCTTCAAGGAAATCAAATTATTTTCCGTGGAAAAGGTTTTGGGCATGGCGTGGGCATGTCGCAATGGGGTGCAAAAGGCTTTGCAGAGAAGGGCTACGATTATAAAAAAATACTTCAGACGTACTTTACTGGAGTCAACATAACGAAGGAATGAATAACTAACATGGAAGTACAAGCGTTCGATTTTGAATTACCTGAATCTTTGATTGCCCAGACGCCGCTGCTAGAACGCACGGCGTCTAGACTGCTTACACTGAATAAAGAAACTGGCGAAACCGCTCATCGCACTTTTGAAGATTTGATATCCTATTTAGAAGCCGGGGATTTACTCGTGATGAATGATACACGAGTCATTCCAGCACGGCTTTTTGGTATGAAGAAAGACACGGGCGCTAAAGTGGAGTTATTGCTGCTTAAGCCGCTAGGCGAGGATCTTTGGGAGGCACTGGTGAAGCCAGGGAAACGCATGCAGCTTGGCTCTGTTGCGGTATTCGGCACTGCGGCTGACGATGATGGCGAGCCACTACTAACTGCGGAAGTCGTTGAAGTTGGCGACATGGGAGCTCGTGTTCTGCAATTCCGGTACACCGGGATTTTCAATGAAATCTTGGATCGATTAGGCGAGATGCCGCTTCCGCCTTATATCAAAGAGCAGCTATCAGAGCGGGAACGATATCAAACCGTTTATGCGAAGCATGAAGGGTCATCTGCCGCGCCAACGGCAGGCTTGCACTTTACAGCAGATTATTTGGAGAGACTGAAGGACAAAGGTGTCCGACTAGCCTTCGTGACACTGCACGTAGGTCTAGGTACATTCCGCCCTGTGTCCGTGGATAAGATCGAAGATCACCAGATGCATGCTGAATATTACATTTTATCCGAAGAAACAGCTGCATTAATTAATGAGACGAAATCAGCGGGGAAACGAGTTATTGCGGTTGGGACAACATCTGCACGAACGTTAGAGACAGCAGCTGGATTAAGCCGTGAGCAGTCAGGCTACCAAGAAGGTCAACCTTTACTCATTCAGGCCTCCCAAGGTTGGACGTCCATTTTCATTTATCCTGGCTACACGTTTGGTGTCGTAGATGTGTTGTTAACGAACTTTCATCTGCCAAAGTCAACATTGCTTATGCTCATTAGTGCATTGGCTGGTAAGGCCAATGTTATGCGAGCCTACGAAGAAGCTGTGAAGGAAGAGTACCGATTTTTCAGCTTCGGCGATGCCATGTTGATTTATTAATTCATCCGATTGAACAAGAAAAGCAAGCTTAGAATAGGAAGTGGATATCATGACAGCAGCAGTAACGTATGAATCGATTAAAACCTGTAAACAATCTGGCGCTCGTTTAGGCCGCGTTCACACCCCGCATGGTGTTATCGAAACGCCAGCGTTCATGCCGGTAGGTACACAGGCAACTGTGAAAACAATGAGTCCGGAAGAATTGAAAACGATGGACGCTCAAATTATTTTAAGCAACACGTACCACTTATTCATTCGCCCTGGACACGAGATAGTGAAAGAAGCTGGTGGGTTGCACAAGTTCATGAATTGGGATCGACCGATCCTGACGGACAGTGGTGGATTTCAAGTTTTTAGCTTGAGCAATATGCGTAAAATTACGGAGGAAGGCGTCACATTCAAATCGCATTTGAATGGTGATAAGTTATTCCTATCTCCAGAGAAGGCGATGGAAATTCAGAATGCTCTTGGTTCTGACATTATGATGGCCTTCGACGAGTGTCCGCCGTTTCCAGCGGAATACGATTACGTGAAGAAATCACTGGAGCGTACGACGCGGTGGGCGGAGCGCTGTCTGCAAAGTCATGCAAGACCTCAGGATCAAGGCTTGTTTGCAATCATCCAAGGTGGTATGCATGAGGATCTACGCAAGCTGAGCGCAGAGCAGTTGACTTCCATGGATTTCCCGGGGTATGCTATTGGTGGACTGAGTGTAGGTGAGCCTAAGCACTTGATGTATGAAGTGCTAGATTACACAACACCACTTATGCCTGCGAATAAGCCCCGTTATTTGATGGGGGTTGGCTCGCCGGACGCATTGATTGAAGGCGCTATCCGAGGCATTGATATGTTTGATTGTGTATTACCGACGCGGATTGCTAGAAACGGGACTTGTATGACAAGCTCAGGTCGTCTAGTTATTCGTAATGCGAAATATGCAACGGACTTCGGCCCGCTGGATGCCAAATGTTCTTGTTATACATGTACGAATTACAGTCGCGCCTATATTCGACATCTCATCAAAGCAGATGAAACATTCGGGATTCGCTTGACGACGATTCATAACCTTCACTTTCTACTACAGCTTATGCGTGAAGTAAGAGAAGCCATTAAGGAAGATCGATTACTTGATTTCCGCGATACCTTCTTTGCCGCTTACGGGCTGAATGATAATGAAAGAGGATTCTAAGAGAGGAGGATACCTATGTTTCTAGCTGAAGAAGGTACCACTGGTGCAGTAGGATATTTGTATACATACGGACCTTTAGTGCTTATGTTCGTAGTTCTGTACTTCTTACTTATTCGTCCACAGCAAAAAAGACAGAAAACACGTAGTCAAATGCTCGGAGGATTGAAAAAAGGGGATAAGGTTGTTACGATTGGCGGTCTTCATGGCACGATTGTAGAAATCACAGATGACATTTGCGTACTTCGTGTCAACGATGCAACGAAAATGACTTTTGATCGCTCTGCCGTTAATGCAGTTGCACAAACGCCTGCTACTAAGGAATAAGTTAACAAAAAGCGAGGTCCTATAATAGGCTCTCGCTTTTTATTTACATATATTTAATATTCGTTATTCTTTACAGGGCGTTTAAGGAGTGCACGCTCACCAAGGATAAGACGACCTTCGGCAATGCGCAGACCCATTCGAGCAGCAACGACACCGAGTACGACACCAGCACACATATCGGACAACCAGTGAATGCCTAAATAGAAGATTGTGAAAATAATAAAGGCTGCTGAACAGGGTACGAAAATTTTCCAAAATGTGTTTCGGCTTTTTACCGCGATGACGGCCATTGAAATGGATATGGAAGTATGCAAACTTGGGAAGCAATTATCGAGTCCTGATAATGGTCTGTAATCTTGCTCGAAAGTTGGGAACACATCTAAGATTAGAAGATCTACTTTAGGGTGGAAAAACCATACTTCGTTAACCGGGAAAAAAAGATAAAAAGGGATGGCAATCATATAATTGAACATGAGTGCATAACAGACCGCATAAAAAAGTTTATGATTCTTCTGATACGTGTAAATAGCAATGGAAGTAATCATAATCGATGGGAATATAATGACATAGAAATAACTACATACGATCGTAAGGATATCATTATGAAAAAGGTTCTGGATCGTTGCTACAAAGTCACCCTCAATGCCATAGATTGACTTCGTGAAATCGGCTTTGTATTGCATGCCTTTCTCAATTGCCATCTCCATCTTGTTAAACATGAGGATCATCAGCAACGCGATGAAATGAAAAAGGAACTTGCGTGAAGTAAATATTTCATGAACTAAACTACTGGCAATCGTGTATGGGCTCTTTCGCGTTGCGATAATTACAAAAGCGAAAATTGTTAGTACAATATAAACTGTCGCATGCGTCATAGATTGAAAAGGGCTCAAGTTGTATCCCCCTATATATTGGAAGTTTTGTGCGGCAATAACTATGACATTATACCACATTCAACGGGGGGGAAGTGCAATCTTCACGGAAAAGACTTATTTTTGAGTATTTACACCAAGTATGCCACCGAGCGCCCCAGATGCGAATAAAATGCCAAGTAATTGGAGGGACTGAAGATTCAACCCTGCATCGAATGCCAGAAAACCGACTAAGAAAATGAGAATGAAATAGAAGACGCCGACCATGCCCCCGTGATACCAGCCGCGGTTACCGGCCCGTTTACCTGAAACCCATCCTCCAATAAATAAGGAGACCGCGTGGATGATGGTTGTTAATGTGTGTAAGGAGCTTTCTTGTGTGCTTGTTAAAAGCAAAAACAAGGAGGTCACAATGGTTCCAATGGTCATCATACTAAATGAGTAGACAAGTCCTGAAAATAATGGCGATGTTATTCGAACCTGACTGACCGTTTTCATAGGGTTCACAGGCATCATTCCTTTCCTATATTCGAGCGCTTCATTATCATCATTGTATGGCCAAGCACATAGAATTAGTACAAACTATAGATCAAAGGAGTGTGATTATTTATGACTGAATTCTCTCATGGACCGGTGATGTGGCAAGCTGTAGCGGCGCTGCTTATTTTTGCAGCTGCTTACATTTGTATATTGATTGAAAAATGGGATCGTATGTATACCGCGCTTGGTGGGGCTTGTTTGATGCTGATTTTAGGCATTGTACCGCTCCAAAAAGCACTAACAACCTACGCGAGTTGGCCGATTTTAATCTATCTCGTGAGTCTTTTCATCATATCGAGCCTTTTCCAGAAAACTGGCATTATTTCGTATATCGTAAGTTCAATTGTTCGAAAATATCGCATGCGGGCACTTACCGTTATCATTAGTCTCTCGCTGCTAGCGGCGCTGATCTCTGCGCTCTTGGATAGTTTAATGGCTGTTGTTGTCATCGTTCCTTTCATCATAATTGCGTCCAGAAAAATGAGGTTACTGCCGGCCCCATTTCTAATATCGATGTTATTATCCGTACATATTGGCGGTGCAGCAACGATTATGGGGAATATACCTAGCCGTATGCTAGGGGCGTCAGGGCATATTTCGGCGGGGGAAATGTTCATTCAATTATTTCCTCTGATTTGCTTGCTGTTAGCCGTCGTTTATCTCATTATGTGGTTGATCTATCGAAAGCGCTTAGTAGCGGCTGAAGCACACATGCGTGAGCTGTTAAGCATTAAGCCAAGCTCCTATTTATCTCCCCATAAAGAATTCGTCTTGGGAAGCAGTATAATTACAGGGGTGACCTTAGTTGTGCTATGTCTTCATGGTTTATTAGCATGGAGTCCAGCCTACATTACAGCCTCCGGGGCTATTGCTTTACTAGCTATGAATTACAAAGATATTTTTGAGGTAATTAGAAATAAGGATTTTGGTGCGGTATGGCATCACTTGAGAGAAACACAATGGCTCTTTTTCTTGGGACTTTTTATCATGGTTGGGGGCTTGACGTATGCAGGTTTTTCAGGTTTTATTGCAAATCGAGGGCTAGAGCTAAGCCAAGGGAGCATCCCGTTCCTATCCATTCTATTGTTATGGTTGAATAGTTTTGGTACAGCGATGATGGATAATATCCCATTCATTGCTGCGATGATTCCGATTGTTGATCAAATGGAGCAGCTTGTAGAGACGTCAACTCAGCCGATGTGGTGGGCATTGATCGTCGGAAGCGGGATAGGAAGCGGTGTGACACTAGTGAGCTCAATCGCCAGCTTATACGCGGCATCTTTTACCTATCATGATGGTGTAAAGTTAAAACAAAGTGAGTATGTGATGGTTGCTGCCCCGATTTGTTTCGTGCTGCTCTTGATTTCTACGTTATATTTCAAATTATTCTTGTTGTAATTGCCAACAATTGAATACGTAATATCTGCATGATGAGGTGCGTACGCGGTCAGAATACCAGTGAACTCCGAGAACGAGCTAGAGCTTAGATCAGGGAGGTTGCGATGGAGATTCTGACCATTTTTTTGCGTACGGTGCTTATCTATTTTGTTGTTTTTCTCATGCTTCGTATTATGGGGAAACGTGAAATTGGTAAGCTTTCGCTTTTCGATCTAGTCATTTCGATCATGATTGCGGAAATTGCTGTGTTCGTGCTTGAGGACGTGAAGAAGCCTCTTGTGTCTGGTATTTTACCGATGGGGACTCTGGTGCTTATTCAAGTTGTCATTGCCTATATTACGTTGAAAAGTCGCACCATTCGTGTGCTTTTCGACGGGAAACCGAGTGTGCTCATCAATAAAGGAATGATTAATCGAAACGAAATGAAGAAGCATCGTTATAATTTAGATGATCTGATGCTGCAATTGAGACAAAATAAAATTATGAACGTGGCCGATGTGGAATTTGCGATCTTGGAACCTTCGGGGAAGTTAAGTGTAGTTGAGAAAGATAAAAATGAAAAAGAGACAGGGCTGGAGGTAACGAAATTAAATAACAAGATTCGTTACGAAGGCTTGCCGCTGCCTCTTATTATGGATGGTAAAGTACAAGACGAAAACTTAGAGAAAATTGGTCAAACGAGATTTTGGTTGAAAAATCAGCTGCAAGAACAAGGAGCTAGGGATTTTAAAGAAATCTTCTATTGTTCAATTGATCATCGCGGCAGAATGTTTCTTGATCGAAAGAGGTGAGTCGCTGGAATTCAACGTATTAATTTTTTGCCCATATTCAGCAGTCGACCGATATCTTTAAGACTGATGAGTCGAAATACCGTGATGAAAAAGATATAGGAAAAGAGCCCTAACAATAAGGAGGACACAAATCGTATCCAGGTCGCGGACACCCAAGGCGTGTACATGATAAAATAACAAACAAGACCTGAGAGAAGCATGGCCGCGCCAATTTTCCCGAAACTGCTGCCTTCCATACGGAATTTGAGCAGACGAACGACACTATTCCAGTGTAGCAGTGTAACCAAAACGATATTCACATTAATGGCGAATACAGCGCCGTGTATGCCCATTTCGGGCTTGCTGGCCAACCAATAGATTAAGAATAACTTGACTGTCGATCCAATTAACGTGTTGATTAGAGCAGCTCCAGGCTTGTTTAATGCTTGTAAGGCAGATTGCAGCGGAGCTTGAAAATAAATGAATATCGCGATCGGTGCCATCATCTTAAGCATGACACTGACATCAGGCTGATTGTACAGATACTTGCAAATCGGTTCAGCGAGTACGAACATCAATACAGAGAAAGGGGCACCTGTCACTAAAGCGAGTTTTAACGATTGATGCAATCGCATGTGGATAGTCTTGAGGTCTTTGCGGGCGGCAGCTTCACTTAATGAGGGAATCAGAGAAACGGATAATGACATGGTCAGTGCACTCGGTAAAAGGATGATAGGAATGATCATACCTTGTAAGGCTCCGTACTGCGCGGTTGCAAGTGATGTGGTAATGCCGGCGATCGCTAAGCTTTGAGCAATTAAGATCGACTCCAATAAGTAGGAGCCAGCACCGATAAGTTTGCTTCCTGTGATCGGGATTGAGATACGTAAGATTCTACGCAGATTGGAGAGTCGACCTGTTGTTTTCTTCGTTCCTATTTGAGCAATTGGAGGCTTAGCTAAAGCTTTTTTATCCCATCTAAAATGAATAGCCAATACGGCTAGTCCGCCAATTTCGCCTGCCAAAACGCCAATCATCGCACCTGCTGCCGCATATTCGATGCCATAAGGGACCATCATATAGGAACAGACGAGAACCATGATAATACGAATCAACGTTTCCATAATTTGTGAGGTCGCGGTAGGAATCATATTTTGTCTGCCTTGAAAGTAGCCGCGATAAACAGCAGAGACGCCAATAATGGGTATCATGGGGCTCATACATAGGAAAGTATAGTAAACACGGGAATCCGTCAATAAATGAGACGTGATCCATGATGCTCCTAGCAGGCAGACAACTGTAAAAATGAAGCTAAGTGATATCGTGATCGCTAGAGATATGCGCAAAATGCTGCGAATCCGGGTCTCATTCTTCTCAGCTTCCGCTTCTGCGATCAGCTTGGCAATGGCAATGGGAATACCTCCGGTAATGATAGTTAAAATAACGGACAGGAATGGCCAACCCATTTGATAAATACCAATGCCTTCAGCCCCGATCACGCGCGGTAAAGTCATTCGGGGTATGAAGCCAAGTATGCGATTCAAAATGCCTGCGGCGAGCAGGATCATTGTACCTCTAATAAACGACTGCTTGGTCACTGCCATACCCTCTTCCGATATTGTCATACCTATGACTATGCGCGAGCTGTCCAAGCTCATGCTAAGATTTTATGGACAAGTGCGCATTTGGCAGGAAATTCCGAGGTGGCTATCGAACTATATAACTTACAGGTAAAACGAATGCCTTAGCTTATGCTTACGTAGATAGTTTTGCTTAAGCAAAACTTTTAGGAGGATCCCCCATGAATGACGCACAGGATAACGGAAGTGAAGAAGAGCATCCAGGTATGTCGGATCAAGAACTGAATGAAATTATCGAAAGTTTGTGTTTGAGCAAGGTTGAAGAGTTTATTCTGCTTGGATACGAGCACGTTACTGGCAAGGATATATGGGATTGTGTAAGTGATAAATACCGCAAAACAGGGTTGCCCTCTCTCCATCAAATCGTAAATGACATTTTGTCCCTCAAATCTACAGCGTTTATGAACTGGATGACGATTAGTATGTATAGAGGAGCCCAATTCTAAGAATGGGCTTATTTTTTGCGTGAAACGACTTAAATTGACTCGTTTTTCAGACCTGAGTATAATAGGCATATTGAGTATTGAAGGGAGACTAGCAACAGATGCTGGATTGGAAAAGAATTTCGTTCTTTTTTCTAACGGTTGTCATTGTTCTTGGCGCAGTTGGAATAACGAGCCCTGGGCTTGTAGATCGTATTAAGCTTGGATTGGATTTAAAAGGCGGTTTTGAAATATTGTACACCGCAGAGCCATTAACGGCTGGACAACCCCTCACGAAGGAAACGCTTACGGAAGCTGCACAAAGCCTTGCTAAACGTGCGGATTCACTTGGCGTTGCTGAGCCTGAGGTGTACCCAGAAGGATCAGATCGCATCCGTGTTCGTCTTGCAGGTGTTGAGAACGAAGAAGAAGTTCGTACTTTGATGTCCAAACCGTCTGTACTTACTTTCAGAGGTCCTGATGGAACGGTATACATGAATGGAACAGACTTCGTCGAGAATGCAGCGAAATTAAGCTATGATCCGAATACGAAGCAACCGATCGTTGAGATCAAAATGAAGAGCAGAGAGAAATTCAAAGAAGTAACAACGAAGTTGGTTGGCAGTACCTTGTCTATTTACTTGGATGATGTTGTACAGTCCACGGCATCGGTTAATTTCCCAATTGACAGCGACTCAGCAATCATTACACAAACAAACGTTGCAGAAGCAACCAAAGTAGCGAAGATGATTAACTTGGGTGCAATGCCTCTTAAATTAACGGAAAAATACATACAACGTGTCGATGCGACATTAGGAAAAGCCTCCTTGCATGAAACAGCCAGAGCAGGGTTAATCGCTTCGATCTTAATCTTCTTGTTCATGGTGATTTACTACCGTGTTCCAGGTTTAGTTGCTGCTTTCACTTTGATTACGTATGTATGGGTTTTATTAGCGATCTTTGACTTTATGAATGCCACGTTGACGTTGCCTGGTATTGCCGCCCTTGTATTAGGTGCAGGGATGGCCGTTGATGCGAACATTATCACATACGAAAGAATTCGCGAAGAAATCCGTGCAGGCAAGAGTATCCTTTCTTCTTTGAAAGCAGGGACGAAGCATTCCTTCCGTACGATTATGGATGCGAACGTTACGAATTTAATCGCGGGTATCGTGCTGTATTATGTAGGTAACGGTGCTATTCGCGGATTCGCAGTTATTACGATGATGAGTATTATTATCAGTATCTTAACGAACGTTTTGTTCTCCAGATGGCTGCTACATCTTATTATCCGGGGTAATTTGCTGAAAAAGCCAAGTTATTTCGGTGTGAAGGAGGCAGACATCCGTGGACTCTAAGCAAAAGTATGATTTTGTAAAAAATCGTAATAAATTTTTCATCTTATCGGCTGCAATTCTTATCATTGGGTTAGTTGTTATGTTAATCTCAGGTATGAATTTCGGTGTCGATTTCAAAGCAGGAACGAATATCGACCTCGTTGTGGGTAAACAACTGGACAGTGCGAAGGTTGAGGAAATCTTGCATGGCTTGAACACCAACGGTGATGTGAAGTCGAAATATGCGGATCCTACAATTGGTGGTAACAATAGTGATCGCGTGTCTATTCGTTTCGATGACGTGCTTGACGATGCGACAGTGAACAAAATCCAAACCGCTTTTGCAACAGCTTATAGCGCAGAAGTTTCCAAGGAAATTAATACCGTGGATCCACAGCTAGCGAAAGAATTATTGATGAAAGCTGTCTATGCAGTTGCAATTTCAAGCGTACTAATTTGTTTGTACGTAAGTATCCGTTTTGAATGGCGTTTTGCTTTGGCTGCGATTATCGCTATTCTACACGATGCGTTCATCGTTATCGCGATGTTTGCCATTTTCCGCTTCGAAGTGAATCTTCCGTTCCTTGCGGCTGTATTGACCACAATCGGTTATTCCATTAATGATAAGATCGTTATTTTTGACCGGATTCGTGAGAACCTGCGTTTTGCTAAACTGAAGACAGATGCAGATTTAGTTGCACTCGTTAACGACAGTATCTGGCAAACGATGGCACGTAACATTAATACAGTACTCGTCGTGTTAATCGCTGCAGGTTGTTTGTATCTGTTCGGAAGCGAGTCCATTAAGTTGTTCGCTTTGGCTAAGTTAATTGGTTTAACGAGCGGTGCTTACTCTTCCATCTTCATTGCATGTTCCTTATGGTACTTGTTCAAAAGAAATTCCTTATCACGTTCTAAAAAGAAAGCTGCAGCGTAATAACCATAATAACCGGCCGCGTGATTGTTGCGCGGCCTTTGTATCCGTTCAGGGGGAATGTCCACGTGAATGATGAGGGATTTCGTAAGACAGAATACGCGCTTTGGTCAGCAATACTTGTACTTACCGTGTTAGCTTGTCTGATGGGGATTGTTGGCTTTCAAGTACATAGTAATTCTCTGGTCGCAGCTGCCGCGCAGTCGGGAGCAGGAATTTGTGTAGTTGCTGCTGCCATCAACAGAGTAAGGATGATGAGAGTGCAACTTGCTGGAGCTTCTTTACGTGGATTGGATCCACAAATTTCAGTAAGTTCTATTCTATTCATTGTCTTGATCTTATTAATTGGTGCTGAATTAGGCGTTATTACGGTTAAATCCTTGATCAACCAGGTCGAATATGATGCCACCATAATGACCTTCGCTGTTCTCGTTTTTTCGCTGCTTGCGAAGGAAGCGATGTTCCAATTCTTAAGTAAGCTTGGTAAACAGTTAGGGACTGAGGAATTTATTGCCAATGCACGAAGACGCCGTTCCGATATATACTCTTCTTTTGTGGTCACTGTAAGTGTTCTCTACACGATGCTGACTCAAGCAATTGGATTTACAGCATTTTCTTATGTAGACACCTTTGCAGGACTCATCGTTGCACTTTTTATAGGTAAAATGGGTTTCTCGTTAGTCAGCAAAACCATATCTACACCAACAGCAAAAGTTCTTCACCAAGAAGAGGCAGCTGATTTTGTTAAAGCTGTTCAAAAGATTCATGGTGTGATTATGGTTGATGATTTGAACGCGAGAGAACATGGGCATTATGTTGTCATCGACATGACCATCAGTGTGAATCCTAGGCTTTCAGTTTGGGAAGGGCATGAGGTGTCAAAGAAGATTAAACAACAGCTGATGAAGCAATACCATCATGTATCGCATGTATACATACATGTAAATCCTTACGATGCAGGTTACCCTTATAAGCAGGCAGATGTGGAAGCAAGTGAGCTGCCGTCTGTTTTACACTAAATCATTGTTTTCGAAGATTACGTACCGTGAAATTTTCATAGGAAAACACCAAGGAGGAGCCACCAAGTGCTAGCACCGAAGGCAAGATGGAACATTGGAAATGCGGATGAGGCGCTTGTTGAAGAATTTGTTCGTGAGCTGCAGTTGGATCCCTTGGTAGCCCGTATTCTAGTTCTTCGAGATATTCGCAGCGTGTCTGAGGCCAAACAATTTATGCAAGGTGGCGTCGGTGATTACCATGATCCCTATTTGTTAGATGGGATGCTTCCAGCTGTGGAGCGTATTCGCAAAGCCTTACACAATAAGGAATTCATTCGTATTTACGGCGATTATGATGCAGATGGAGTAAGCAGTACATCCTTAATGGCGCATTTGTTAAAAGGGTTAGGAGCACATTTCGATACTTACATTCCACATCGGATTCGAGAAGGCTATGGATTGAATCGTGCTGCAATGGACTTGGCCAAGGAACAAGGTGTCCAGTTGCTTATCACTGTGGATACGGGAATAAGTGCTGTTGATGAAATAGCGTATTGCCATGAAATTGGTTTAGATGTGATTGTGACTGATCATCATGAACCACCAGAAGTGCTGCCTGACGCGTTAGCTGTGATTAATCCTAAGAAGCCTGGCTGTCCGTATCCCTACAAGCTATTAGCAGGTGTAGGTGTGGCATTTAAACTTGCACATGCGCTGCTAGAGCGGTTTCCAGAGGAACTTCTTGAGTTCGCTGCGCTTGGAACCGTTGCCGACCTTATGCCGCTCACAGGTGAGAATCGGTTGCTAGTGAAGATGGGCCTCGCACGTATGCAGGATTCCAGCTATGTTGGATTTCGTTCGTTGATCGGTGTGTCGGGCATTGAACGGAAAGAGATTACTGCTGGACACATCGGTTTCTCGCTCGCTCCGAAAATTAATGCGAGTGGTCGCTTAGAAGCGGCTGATATTGCCGTCAAGCTGTTGACCACAACAGATGAAAAAGAAGCGGAGCAAATTGCCTTCGAATTGGATATGCTGAATAAAGAGCGTCAACAAATTGTTGAGGATATGGTCCAAGAAGCATTTGCGATGGCTGAGGAGCAGCGAGCGAAGGGCTTGGATAAAGTCATTGTCGTAGCTAAAGAGAACTGGAATGTTGGTGTCGTTGGGATTGTAGCCTCCAAGATTGTGGAGAAATTCTATCGACCTACGCTTGTGCTGAGCATTGATCCCCATAAGGGTATGGCCAAAGGCTCTGCACGTTCGATTGCAGGCTTTGATTTGCACAAAGCGTTGACAGCTTGTAAGGACCTACTGGACCACTACGGTGGTCATCAAGCAGCCGCAGGGATGAGCTTGGATAGCAGCCATCTGGAAGCTTTCGCAATTCGACTAAATGAGCTTGCAGCGGCAACGTTAACGGATCAGGACTTCGTACCTGTATTACGGGTAGATAATGCGTGCAACCTAGCTGATGTCCCGATTGCAAGCATTGAGGGGCTAGAATTACTGGCACCATTCGGAATGGGGAATCCATCGCCTAAGTTCATGTTCACGGATTTAGGTCTTGAAGATATTCGGACCATGGGCAAAGAAAAACAGCATTTGAAGCTGGGACTATCTCAAGCTAAGGATGAAGTTAGCTGTTCGGTAGAAGCCGTGGGCTTTGGCAAAGGTAGCTTAGCAGCATTAATTGCCCCCTCGGCCAAGATAGATATCTTAGGAGAACTTTCGATTAATGAGTGGAATGGTGTTAGAAAGCCACAGATCATCATGCAGGATCTGCGAATCCCGCACACGCAGGTATTTGATTGGCGTGGCACGGGACAATTACACCTGAAGCTTGCAGCGCTTGCGAGCAATCTCTCAGCAGGACCAGCGGCGCCACTGCGCTCACCTGGAATCGTGCTGTTTGATGAAGCGGATGCACCGTTGTATCAAACAGTAGCTGCACAAGTCGGGCATCAAGTGCCGTATTGGATCGTGCAGGATACTGGCCAAGTAAGGCCAGCCAATGAGGCAGCGAACGGGGTGGCGTTCGATGAGCTGCAAGATGTCATTCTGTACACGTTGCCTCGTCGTATTGACAGCTTGAAATCAGTACTTCAGCAGGCGACAGGGATGATGCGGTGCTACCCTGTATTTGCCGAGCTAGGGCAGGACAGCGGCAATACATTGCCTTCAAGGGATATGTTCAAGATGCTGTATGGTACCTTGCAAAAGGAGAAATCACTTCAACTGCAAGATACCAGGATGATGACATCTTTCAGTAAACGGTCAGGATTATCACTCGGAATGATTCATTTTATTTTATCTGTTTTTGAGGAATTAGAATTTGTCGTAAAACATGATAATATGGTTACATTAAGTGCCACACCTGCCAAAAGAGATTTAACAACATCACGATTGTACCAGCATCGATTGCATCGTCAAGAAGTTGAAGCCATTGTTATGTATTCTTCAGCGAAAGAGCTGGAGCAATGGATCGCTGATCACATAAAATAAACAGAGTTTACATTGGAGGAAATCATATGAATTTCAAAGATTATATCCGCGTTATCCCGGATTTTCCACAGCCAGGTATTCGTTTTAAAGATATTACGACGCTGTTGCAGAATGGCCCTGTGTATAAAGAAGCCATCGAGCAATTAAAACAACTCATTCAAGACAAGGAAATTGACGTAATTGCAGGTCCGGAAGCGCGTGGATTTGTCATTGGTGCCCCTCTGGCTACAGCACTCGGCGTGGGCTTTATTCCAATTCGCAAAAGTGGCAAATTGCCCGGCGAAACGATCGAAGCGGATTATGCGCTAGAGTACGGCAAAGATAAGTTGGCTATGCACAAGGATGCCATTAAGCCTGGACAGAAAGTGCTTATTGCGGATGACTTGCTTGCAACAGGCGGAACGATTCAAACGTCCATTGATTTGATCAAACAGCTTGGTGGAGAAATCGTCGGAGCTGCTTTCTTAATCGAGCTTACGTACTTGGATGGCCGCAGCAAATTCGAAGGTTTTGATGTCGTATCACTTGTTCAATATTAAGACAGGGTTGGAGAATCGAATGTTCGTTATTCGATTCTCTTTTTCATAGCATTCTAAGGAGTAAATGTGATGAGTTTGCGGCAGCTATGATGCTTTTTGTCGAAGCCTGTACGTGAATAGTTGACGAGGGGCCTGACTAGCAGGCATAATGAATAAAAATCGACTAAAGGGAATGGGTAATGCATGGGTATAGAGCAGCTGCTGGAAAAGGCCGCCACCTATCTGAAAGAGAATGATTTGCAGAGGATTCGGGAGGCCTATGAATTCGCGGATGAAGCCCATCATGGCCAAGTACGCAAATCGGGTGAGCCCTATATTCTGCATCCACTCGCTGTTGCAGATATATTGGTGAATATGCAGATGGATGTCACTTCGGTGATCGCCGCACTTCTGCATGATGTGGTTGAAGACACGACAGTTTCACTCGAAACTGTTTTAGATAAATTCGGGAAAACCTGTGCGATGCTCGTTGATGGTTTGACGAAGCTGGAGCGCATTAAGTTCAAATCCAAAGAAGAGCAACAGAATGAGAATTACCGCAAAATGTTCGTTGCGATGGCGCAGGATATTCGGGTTATTCTGATTAAGCTTGCGGATCGTTTGCATAACATGCGGACACTTAAGTATCAATCGGAAGAAAGCCAGCGCCGCATTGCGGAAGAAACGCTGGAGATTTTCTGCCCGATTGCCCATCGACTCGGTATTTCCACAATCAAATGGGAGATGGAGGACATTGCCCTCCGTTATTTGAATCCGCAGCAATACTATCGGATTGTGAATCTCATGCAGAAGAAACGGACTGAGCGTGAGCAATACATTGAAGATGTCATTCACAGCATCAAAGAGAAGTTAGATGAGATGGGGATTCAGGGGGATATTTCGGGAAGACCGAAGCATCTCTACAGCATTTACAAAAAAATGAGCTCCCGCGGCAAGCAATTTAACGAGATCTACGATCTCATGGCTTTACGCGTCATTGTTGACGGCATTAAAGATTGCTATGCTTCTTTGGGTATCATTCATACGTTATGGAAACCGATGCCTGGCCGTTTCAAGGATTATATTGCGATGCCGAAGCCGAATATGTATCAATCCTTGCACACGACCGTTATTGGGCCGAAGGGTGAGCCGTTAGAGGTTCAGATTCGGACGTGGGAAATGCATCGTACCTCCGAGTTCGGGATCGCCGCACATTGGGCTTACAAAGAAGGCGGCACTGTTGTTCCATCGGGTACCTTCGAGGATAAAATGAGCTGGTTCCGCGAAATTCTGGAGCTTCAGCATGAAACGAACGATGCGTCTGAATTCATGGAATCCATGAAGATGGATTTCTTCTCGGATCTTGTTTTCGTATTTACGCCAAAAGGGGAAGTCATCGAGCTTCCAGCTGGCGCAGTTCCGTTGGATTTTGCATATCGGATTCATACAGAAATCGGCAACCGTACCATTGGTGCCAAAGTCAATTCGCGGATCGTTCCGCTCGATCATAAGCTCAAAACCGGTGATATTATTGAAATCCTAACTTCTAAGCATTCCTATGGGCCAAGTCAAGATTGGATCAAAATCGCGCAATCCTCCCACGCACGCAGTAAAATTAAGCAGTGGTTTAAGAAAGAAAAGCGTGAAGAGAACGTTGAAAAAGGTAAGGATATGATTGAACGTGAGCTTAAACGCTTAGCCATCGATCCTCCAACCTTAATGAGCGATGATAAAATGTTGGAAGCGGCGAAGAAGTTTAATTTTAGCGATATTGAAGACATGCTCTCAGCGGTTGGCTTTGGTGGCATAACGGCAGCACAAATATGTACCAAGCTAACAGAGAAGCTGCGTAAGGAAGCGGAAGAAGCCCAGATTATTAAGCTAAGCAGTGAAGTGAAAGAGGTCAAAGCACCTGTATCCTCGGAGCGCAAAAGCCGTCCTACAAACGGTGTACGCGTCAAAGGTGTAGATAACTTGCTTGTCCGATTTGCTCGTTGCTGCAATCCAGTTCCTGGGGATTTCATTATTGGCTATATTACTCGCGGGCGCGGCGTTTCTGTCCATCGGTCGGATTGCACGAACATTCCAACGAGTATGGGCGAGGAGGAACGGGTTATTGAAGTGGATTGGGCAGAGGCTGTTGAGTCTAATTTCAATGTGGAAATTGAGATAACAGGCCATGACCGCCGCGGCTTCTTAAACGAAGTGCTGCAAGCTGTTTCGGAGAGCAAGACAATGATTTCAGCTGTTTCTGGGCGTTCCGATAAGAACAAAATGGCGACGATTCATATGACGATTTTGATTAAAAATATCGACCACCTACAGTCCGTTGTAGAAAAAATAAAACGCGTTAAAGATATTTATTCGGTTCAACGGATTATGCAGACCTAGTTACTAAGGGGATTTAGGAACGATGAGAGTTGTTGTTCAACGTTGTAAGAATGCGGAAGTCACCGTCAATAATCAAACTATCGGTCGCATTGAGCAGGGGCTCATGCTATTGGTAGGCATAACCCATGAAGATACCGAACACGATGCGAAGTATCTTGCAGATAAAGTGGCCGGGCTTCGAATTTTTGAAGATGAAACAGGTAAAATGAATTTGTCTGTCCTTGAGACAGGCGGAGCTATCTTGTCTGTGTCACAATTTACGCTATATGGAGATTGTCGTAAAGGCAAACGGCCAAATTTCATGTCAGCGGCAAGGCCCGAACAAGCAGAACCTTTGTATCAGGAATTCAACAGATTGCTCAGAGAGCAGGGTTTACAAGTTGAAACGGGTGCATTTGGTGAAATGATGGATGTTTCCCTAACGAATTGGGGACCTGTTACCTTGATGATCGATAGTAAATAAGCTATTTGGGAGAAGGATTCAGGATAGGCAGTCTAGTCACTGGTTATACTATACATGTATAAACTAGCGGTTAGGAGCCTACAGATGCGTCAATCCATAAAAGAAAAGATGATGACTGCCCCGATACAGCAACTTTTCCATTCCTCTATGGCTGAGCGGATGAGTCAAGGAAATGCCTTTGCGGATGTTGAAATTAGTGCAGAATTCACTTCTGATCAGGAAAAAATGAAAAGTATCCCAAAGAAATCGTTCCGGTAATTCATAAAACCACGTGTGCGCTGTTCGTCAGCCTTGCGTGGTTTTATTTGTGCCGAAGGCAGAATTTCTCTCCTCCATCAAATTGTGGTAAACTAGCCTATGGAATTATTGTAAGACATGCAGGAGATAAGGTGGGTGCTTAAAGTCGTAATGGCAAATTCGAATCGCAACAAATCCACATCCAGAGGTTGGCTATGGTTAATGGTAGTTTTGATTGTACTTACGCTGGTTGCTGCAACGGCCGCCATGTACTATCAATATAATCACCATAAGAACGCCAAAGGACATAGTGATCAGCAACAAGCCCTTGAAGAAGTGAAATCGGTAAAAAAGGCGAAAGAAGCCTATGATGTCATTGTAATTGGAACAGACCCGGAGGGCGTAGCCGCTGCGGTTTCATCAGCTCGGAATGGATTGAGCACACTTTTAGTCGATGGCCGGGATCGTGAGATTTTTGGCGGATTAATGACACTCGGCTGGATTAATTCCTTGGATATGAATTATTCCACAAGCAAAACCTTGCTCGGCAAGGATGATGTCTGGAATAAAGGGTATTTCTCGGAATGGTATGCCAAAACGGAAGGCGATTCCTTCGATGTGAATACAGCGGCCAATGCCTTCTACGATGCCGTAAAGAATGAAAAGAATATTGATGTCTTGATGAAAACCAAGAAGATAGACCCACTGCTTTCGCAAAATAAAAATGCGGTGCAGGGTGCGACGATAACACTTGAAAATGGCAGCACGCAAGTTGTCAAAGCCGCTTCAGTCATTGATGCGACACAAGATGGTGACTTCGCAGCAGCAGCAGGGGTTCCTTTTACAATGGGACATGAGGATATCGGAGATCCAAAATCGAAAATGGCCGTCACGCTGGCGTTTCGTTTGAAGAATGTCACACCTGAAGTATGGAAATTGATGGCCAATCGATTGAATGGGGATGACAATTCGGGTACGGGTGTTACCGATGTGAGTGTATTTGGATACAGTGAAATGAGCAATTATCCTGCACTTAACAAGGAAAGAGCCAAAATGAGAGGCCTCAATATGGGGAGGCAAAATAACAATACGGTGCTTATTAATGCCTTGCAGATTTTTGGCGTAGATACCTTTGATCCGAAATCGGTTCAAGAAGCATTCGATATTGGGAAGAAGGAACTGCCGAATATTGTTGCTTATATGCAGAAAACGTTCCCGGAATTCTCATCCGTTGAGCTCGATGGTTCAGCACCAGAGCTTTATGTGAGGGAGACTCGACATATGCAGGGTGAATACCGATTGAGTATCGTCGATGTTTGTACAAATGCGGATCAGTGGGATCGCATCGGCTTCGGATCTTACCCCGTGGATATCCAGCGTATAGCGCCTACAGACTCAGGTAATGTCGTGTGTAAGCCGAAACAATATGCGATTCCATTCCGCAGCATCGTTCCACAGAAGATTGATGGGTTACTTGTGGTAGGTAGAGCGGCAAGTTACGATACACTGCCACATGGAAGTGCTCGCGTTATGCCGACGGGCATGGCAGAGGGTGAGGCGGCTGGAGCTGCGGTGAGTTTGGCAAAAGCGGAGAATATGACGTTCCGTCAGATTTCAGCATCCAAGGACATGATAGCAAAGCTGCAGGCTCAGCTGAATAAGCAAGGCATGGAAGTTCAGCCGATGACCATTAAGCCGCAGCCATTTATGGAACATAAGTCATTCGAGGGTTTGAAAACGGCGATGATGCTCGGACTAGCATCTGGTGCTTATGATAATAACTTCCGCCTTGACGACGCGGCTAATCCGAAACGAATGGTCAATGTGGTTGGTGGCGCGAGGAAGATGAAGCCGGATGCATTTGCAGGAGACGTTAACCAAGCCATCGCTAAGGTGGACAATGCGGACAAAATTCCGTTGACTCTTGAGCAAGCAAGCTATACCTTCACGCAAGCACTTGGTATTAAGGGCACGGCTGCTGAAGCGCAAGCGAAGCTCGTAGAGGGAAAACTGCTAACAGAAGCTACGATTAATGGCATTGCAGATAAGCAAAAACTCACCAATGCAGATACGTACATGATGATTCGTGACGTTAAGATTGGTTTGACAGGTAAGCCTTAGATACATCAATAAAGAGCCTTATTGCCGCAGTAGATGTGGCTGTAAGGCTCTTAGTTTGTAGTTGGCTATGACAGAAAGGATGGTTGCGGTTACATTTCTCAGTCTTCGTCGGCAGCTTCTTCGTCCGCTTCTGCTTCAGCGGATTCCTCTGCTTCTTCGTCGTCGGCAGCTTCTGCCTCCTCGTCTGCGGATTCTTCACTTTCAGCTTCCTCTGATTCCTCAGCTTCTGCTTCTTCCTCATCAGCCGCTTCTTCTTCCGCTTCTTCAGCATCCGTATCTGACTCTTCAATGGCCTCTTCTTCGGCTGCTTCTTCGTCAGCAGTTTGATCTTCTACAGTTTCGGCTTCGGTTTCGGATTCCTCAGAGAAAAGCACCACGAGATCTTGACGTTCCTCTTGAAACTCGTTTTGTAGTGTCATTGTTACAGCCTCCAGATGTTATATTCAAGGCCATCCGCCTTGTTGTACATGTATATGTGAAAATAGGATGAATATACGGATGAAACGAAATGAAAATGCTTGAAAGTTAACGGGATTTTGGTGTAATCAAATTGTAATAAGAGCTTCATGTTCCTTTAATCTAGGAGGGATATACTAATAGTCGACCCCCTTTAAAATATAAACTTTTGAAAGCCTGCTGCCTCGTGCTGCAGGCTATTTTCTTTGTATACAAAGAAAAACCGCCACAGCCTAAGCTGGACGGTTTGCGAATTTAATTTTTACATAAGTGCATCTATGGAATAATCACCAGCACCGATTAAAGCAACGCCAAGTGCTATGACTAGTAAGGCTAGATTATATTCAAATCCATTGGAAGTTACCCAATAGCCGTTTTTGCCATGAACTTTAATAATAGCCATAATCATTGTAATAATAATAAGAGCAGCGCCAACTTCTGTCCACAAACCAGCGGCGAAGAGCAGGCCGCCACCTAATTCGATTAAACCAGCTACGACCGCCATCATGACACCTGGTTTGATACCGATGGATTCGAAGAATCCGCCTGTACCTTTAGGTCCGTAACCTCCAAACCAACCAAACAATTTCTGTGTACCGTGTGCCGCCATTGTTAACCCAATCACCAAACGAATAATCAATAGTCCTAATGCCATACTAACATCTCCTCTTTTAATATATTTTGTTTAACAACTTACTTTATGTTAGTATATTATTACGAAGCACTTACTTTTGTCAAGCGACTATGTTAAAATAGTTATTACAGAAGTGTTTGGTGCCGTAATCGGCAAGAACTCGAAGGAGATGATTAAGATGGAAAATGATCAACTATGTCCCAAATTCGAGCATGCATTCGAACTTCTGGGAAAACGTTGGACAGGACTTATCGTGAATGTATTGTTATCTGGGCCTAAGCGGTTTAAAGATATCTCCGTATTAATCCCAAGTATGAGTGATCGCATGCTCTCAGAAAGATTCAAGGAGCTCGAAGCTGCGGAGATTATTATTCGGCATGTTTATCCAGAGACACCGGTACGGATTGAGTATGAATTAACGCCTAAAGGGAAAGGACTTCAGCCTGTTATGGATGAAGTACAGAAATGGGCGGACACTTTTAACTAAATATAGGTTGAGGATGCATAGTAAGTATGGTTGTCTCTTGACTTTGCCCTTACCAATGTTTACAATAACCATAATGTAATTCCATAAGAATGTGATCCATTGAAGGGACACAGTAATTTGCCCCCACATGTACAGAGAAGGAAGCCTAGGCTGCAAGCTTCCCATGATGAGCGAATGAACAGACCTCCCCGAGGACCAACTGGGAACAGCCATGAGCTCATGTGCTAAGTAGTAGTTGTGCGAATAGCGGGCGTTAACCGCAAAGAGCAAGATGTGTTTGATTGCGTAAGCAGGAAACATAGCATGCTGAATGTGGGTGGTACCACGGGTGAATTTGTTAATCAAATCTCTCGTCCCTGACGTAAGTCGGGGATGGGGGATTTTTTGCTTTTAGAAAGGCGCGTAAGTAGAGAAAAAGGGAGGTTACTTCAATGAGTATTCAGAAGCCGAAAGGTACACAAGATCTGCTTCCAGGCGAGGTCGAGAAATGGCAGTACCTAGAATCCAAAGCGAGAGACTTGTGTCAACGTTTTAATTACAAAGAAATCCGTTCACCAATTTTCGAGAGTACTGAGCTTTTTTCGCGCGGGGTTGGAGAAACGACAGATATCGTTGAAAAAGAAATGTATACCTTTCTTGATAAAGGTGACCGGAGCATGACGCTTCGCCCTGAAGGTACGGCGGGGGTCGTTAGAGCGTATGTAGAAAATAAACTCTATGGTATCCCTGATCTGACAAAGTTGTTTTATGTGGGACCTATGTTCCGCTATGAACAGCCGCAAGCGGGGAGATACCGCCAGTTTCATCAGTTCGGAATTGAAGCATTCGGATCCGTGGATCCAAGTATTGACGCCGAAGTGATCGCGCTTGGCTACACGTTCTATAAAGAGATTGGACTAAAAGAGGTAACCGTGGAGGTTAACTCCGTAGGTACACCTGCGGTTAGAACGGCTTATCGTGAGCAACTGCAGGCTTTCTTTGCCCCAGTGAAGGATCAGCTATGTAAGGATTGTCAGTCGCGCTACGACCGTAATCCAATGCGTATTCTCGATTGCAAAATCGATCAAAAATATGGTGTAGGCGCACCTGATATCCTTGAGTTCTTGGATGAAGAGTGCAGCACTCACTTTGCACAAGTGCAAGAGCACTTAACAGCGATGGAGATTCCGTACCATATTAATCCTCGTCTTGTGCGCGGTCTGGATTACTACACGCACACTGCGTTTGAATATAAAGCAGCAGGTATCGGTGCAATAGACACGATTGGTGGGGGCGGACGCTACAATGGTCTAGTCGAACAAATCGGTGGCCATGGTACAGATCAACCAGGTGTAGGCTTAGGTCTTGGTCTAGAGCGTATTCTGCTTGTACTGCAAGCGCAAGGGGTTGAAATTCCTAAGCCTGAGCCGCTTGATGTGTACTTGATTGGTCTAGGCGAAGCCGCGGAGAAAGAAGTTACAAAACTTCTGCACCAGCTTAGAGTTCAAGGCTTAAAAGCAGAGAAGGACTATCAGGGCCGCAAGATGAAGGCTCAAATGAAGTCCGCTGATCGTTTCCAAGCAACCTATGTGGCGATTCTTGGTGACGATGAGTTGGCACGCGGCGAGATTACGCTGAAGAAGATGGAAACAGGAAATCAAATCACGCTAAGTTTAGTGGATCTTGCTTCAAACGCTGCAAAGACACTATTCGAATAGACAACTACACCAATATGGACACTACGAGGAGGAAATAACAATCATGATGCTCAAAACACATCATTGTGGGCAGCTAACAAAAGCCCATGTAGGCGAAACAGTAATACTTAATGGGTGGGTGCAAGTAAGACGCGACTTTGGCGGCCTTCTTTTCATCGATCTACGTGATCGCAGTGGCTTAATACAAACGGTGTTTAGCCCGAATTTCTCTGGCGACGCATTGGCGATTGCAGACCGTGCACGTAATGAATACGTGCTTGCAGTTAAAGGGAAAGTCGTAGAACGTGATGCTGAAACAGTGAACAAAAACATCCCGACAGGTGAAATCGAAATTCAAGTTACAGAAATCGAAATCATGAACGCAGCGAAAACACCTCCGTTCTTCATTGAAGATGGCGTAGAAGTGGATGAAGCGGTTCGTTTGAAATATCGTTACCTAGACCTGCGTCGTCCAGAAATGCAACGTACCTTGATGCTGCGCTCCAAAGCATCCAACGTATTCCGTAATTTCTTGGATTCCCAAGGCTTCATTGATGTAGAAACACCGATCTTGACGAAAAGTACACCAGAAGGCGCACGTGATTACTTAGTACCAAGCCGCGTCCATCCTGGTGAGTTCTTTGCACTTCCACAATCCCCACAAATCTTTAAACAGTTGTTGATGGTTAGTGGTCTTGAGCGTTACTACCAAATTGCTCGTTGTTTCCGCGACGAAGATCTTCGTGCAGATCGTCAGCCTGAGTTCACACAAGTCGACATCGAGACGTCCTTCTTATCCCAGGATCAGCTTCTTGAGATTCTTGAAGAGCTTGTTGTGAAACTGATGAAAGAAACAGCGAATGTTGACATTCCTCGTCCGTTCCAACGGATTACACATGCGGACGCGATGGCGAAATATGGCTCAGATAAGCCTGATCTTCGTTTTGACCTTGAACTGAAGGATGTATCCGACATCGTTTCTACTTCTGGCGTTCAAGTATTCGCAAGTGTAGTAAACGGCGGTGGCCAAGTTAAAGCACTTAATGCCAAAGGCTGCGGCACTTGGAGTCGTAAAGAAATTGACGATCTTCTTCCATTTGCAGCACGTTACGGCGCGAAGGGTCTTGCTTGGATTCAAGTGAAAGACGGCGAGTTCAAAGGGCCTATCGTGAAATTCTTCAACGAAGCTGAAATCGCTGCATTGACAGAGCGTTTAGGCGCGGAAGATGGAGATCTACTTCTATTCTCTGCGGATAAAAAGAAAGTCGTTGCTGATGTGCTAGGTAATCTTCGTTTGAAAATAGGTCGTCAACTTGGTCTTATCGATGACTCGGTATTCAAATATGCATGGGTTGTAGACTTCCCACTTCTTGGATATGACGAAGAAGCGAAACGTTATGTAGCAGAACATCACCCGTTCACTCGTCCGAACGAAGAAGACATTCATTTCTTTGATACAGATCCAGGTCAAATTCGCGCGCAAGCATACGATCTAGTCTTGAACGGCTATGAAGTAGGCGGCGGATCCATGCGGATTTACCAACGTGATGTGCAAGAGAAAATGTTCGCAGCGCTAGGCTTCTCCAAAGAAGAAGCGTATGAACAATTCGGCTTCTTGCTGGAAGCATTTGAATACGGTACGCCTCCACACGGTGGCTTTGCCTTCGGATTTGACCGTTTGGTGATGTTAATCACAGGCCGTACGAACCTAAGAGAAACGATCGCATTCCCGAAAACAGCTAGCGCAACAGACTTGTTGATGGACGCTCCGGGAACTGTTGATGATAAACAACTAGAACAACTATCGATTCGCTTAGCGCTTAAGCAGCCTGCTGCGAAAGCCTAAGAACTTTGAAGAGGAAGTGTTCCCATGCTTCACCAATTTTCGAGAACTGAACTCGCGATAGGCCCTGAGGGTCTAGAAATTATGAAAAATAGTACCGTTGTTGTACTCGGTATTGGTGGTGTCGGCTCCATCGCGGCTGAAGCTTTAGCACGATCTGGCGTTGGACGTTTAATTCTGATCGACAAGGATGTTGTCGATATCACGAATATCAACCGTCAGATCCATGCGCTTACGACAACAGTAGGTCAGCCTAAGGCTGATCTGATGCGGGACCGTATCCTTTTGATAAACCCCGAGTGTGAAGTTATTTCTCTCCGGATGTTCTATACAGAAGAAACATATGAGCAAGTATTCGCTTATCCAATTGACTATGTGCTCGACGCAAGTGATACGATTTCCTACAAGATTCATCTGATCAAGCAATGTCTTGAACGCAAAATTCCGATGATTTCTTGTATGGGTGCAGCCAATAAAATGGATCCTACGCAATTTAGAATTGCTGATATTTCGAAGACAAGTATGGATCCAATCGCACGCGTTATTCGCCAAAGATTACGTAAAGAGGGCATTAAGAAGGGCGTGAAGGTCGTTTTCTCGATGGAAGAACCCATGAAGCCACGGGAAGACGTTACAGAGCAAATCGTGCCTGCGGATGCACCAGATAGACGTAAGGCGCAACAACCGCCTGCGAGTAATTCTTTTGTACCTCCTGTAGCGGGACTTATCATGGTGAGTGCGGCTGTGAAGGATTTGCTGGAGATTGGTGCGAAGCAAAAATAAGGCATAGCAGATACCCGGTTTACTGGGTATCTTTTTTTTACACAATTTTAATATATATCGAATAAGTATATGTTGACTCGATATATATGTTCTGTTAAATTAATACTTGTAATTGAGCAACATCAAACCATTGGAGGACAGACAACATGAACAGTCAAGATGTCATTTTAGGCTTACTTATGCACCATAGCTTATCTGGATACGACATTAAGCATAAACTCGAGACGATATTTTCCTACTTTTACAACGCGAGCTATGGCACGATTTATCCAACGTTAAGCAAAATGGAGAAAGAAGGTCTGATCACCAAACAAAGCGTGATCCAAGAAGGCAAACCCAATAAGAATGTGTTTACCATCACGGAGGAGGGGCAGCACCATTTTAAAACGTATATGTATAGTCCTGTGGAAGACAATGAGTTCAAGTCCGATGCGATGACAAGGCTGTTTTTTGGCGAATTTGTAGACACAGAAGTAGTGGTCGGTGTGTTAGAAACGTACCTCGAACGGACGAAGAACAGCCTTGAAAGTTTGCGTAAGTTGTATGCAGACTGTCAGCCGGAGATGTCGCCTACACAAGAGATATGCATTCAAATTGGCATTAGCAATACAGAAAGCCAGTTACACACGTTGACGAAGGGCATTGCACGATTGAAAATTATCGAACAGAAGTGAGGTTATGTACAAAATGGCGAATAAGAAAACAGGTTTGATTATATTGGCGATGGCACTCGGACTTCTCATGTCCGCACTGGACAACACAGTGACATCTGCGGCGATTTCACACATCATTAGCGACATTAATGGCTTTGACAAGATTAGCTGGGTATTCACGGCATATATGCTAGCTTCAACAAGCACGATGCTCGTATTTGGTAAGTTGTCGGATATGTTCGGTAGAAAATTGTTTTACATGATTGGGATTTCAATCTTCCTGATTGGATCAGCATTATGTGGAATGGCACAGGATATGACTCAACTTATTGTGTTTCGGGCCATTCAAGGTATCGGATCTGGAGCGATTTTCCCGATATCGTTTACGATCATTTACACGATATTTGCCGACCCTAAGCAGGCGGCGAAGCTGTCAGGCGTTTTTGCAGGGATCTTTGGACTATCTTCCGTTGCTGGACCACAAATTGGAACGCTCTTGGCAGAGTCATGGGGCTGGCGCTGGTGTTTCTACGTGAATTTGCCGCTTGGTGTATTATCGTTCCTTGTCTTGTTCTTTGCTCTAAAAGAATCTCGCTCCGATCGTCGTCCGAAAATCGATTATCTGGGCACGCTGTTTCTCATCGTAACAACCGTTTCACTTATGCTGGCCCTTGAGTTCGGTGGTAAGGATTACGCCTGGGGTTCATGGCAAATCATTAGTTTGTTAGCTGTCGCAGTTGTCATTGGCTTCTTGTTTATTCAAGTTGAGCGCCGAGCGCATGAACCCATTCTTCCGTTACCTTTATTCAAAAATCGGATGGTTCTGGCTACCGTCTTAGCTTGTCTATGTCAAGGTGCGATTATGTTTTCGGCTATTGCGTACTTGCCTATTTTCTCAACAGCGGTTCTGGGAAATGCGAATTCGAATAGTTTGCTGACTCCTATGATGTTTTCCTTAATGGTTGGTGCTGTTGGCTTCGGGTTCCTACAGCGTTACTTCAGCTTCCGTGCTGTGTTCGCATTCAGTATGACAGCGGGTATTGTTGTCAGTTACCTGCTTAGCGTAGTCAGTCATGATGCAAGTAAGTTCTACATGATCGTGCTTATGGTCCTTCTTGGCGTTGGTGCGATCGGACCCTTAATGAGTGTGGCTCAAAATGCCGTTGCCCAAAGTGTAGACCGCAAATATATCGGTGTCAGCTCCTCGATCGTTGGGTTTTGGCGGAATATTGGCGGGGTTCTAGGTGCGTCGATTATGGCGACTATCGTGAACAATAACTACAGTAGCCTTATCCAGGATGGTGCTGCTGCGCATCAAATGCCGCTTGATAAACTTGCTACGTTGGGGAACCCCGAGCAATTGATACGTGCAGGTTCGGAGCTGTCTCCAGCGACATTGAACTTCCTGCGCGACTCGCTAGGAACAGCGATCAATCATGGCTTTATTCTAAGTATTGCCTTTGGTGTTGTGGGGTTAGGTGCTGCCTTTATTGCAGGCCCACTGCGTTTCGCAGCCCCAGCACCTCGTCAGGATGCAAAAAGCGAGCCTGTTGTTTCACATTAAATATAGCTCCTCCATGCGTAATCCAAGCGCATTGGAGGAGCTTTTGTTTGAGTAGACATGACAAGGCCAATCGAGGCAAGGTATAATGGACAGACCAACTTTTAGCACCAAGTAAAGGAAACTAATCATGGATTTGTTTACATATGCGTCATCCCAAGATCCAGTGGGCAAGCTGCTTGCCGACCGGATGCGACCAACGACATTGGATGAATATATCGGCCAAGAACAAATTGTTGGCAAAGGCAAGCTCCTCCGACGGGCGATTGAGGCTGATCAAGTGACGTCGATCCTTCTCTACGGACCTCCAGGGACAGGGAAGACGACGTTAGCGAATATTATTGCGAACCGAACCCAAGGCGAATTTATGAAGCTCAATGCTGTGGATGCTTCCGTGAAGGACGTCCGTGAAATCATTGAACTGGCCAAAAGCACCAAAGCGATGTACGGTCGTAAAACGACCCTGTTTCTGGACGAAGTCCATCGCTTCAACACCTCGCGGCAGGACGCGCTGCTTCCTGCGGTAGAGCAGGGCATCCTCATCTTCATCGGGGCGACTACAGAGAACCCCTTTCACCATGTGAACGGGGCCCTCTTGTCGCGCTCGACGCTGTTTCAGCTCGAGCCGCTCACGGCGGAGCATGCGCTCATCGCCATGCGAAGAGCCATCGCCGATCCCGTGAAGGGGCTCGGCTTCATGCGCCTCCAAGTGGACGAGGAGGCGCTGCAGCACATCGGGCAGATGGCCAATGGCGACATCCGCCGATCCCTGAACGCGCTGGAGCTCGCAGCGCTGACGACTTCACCTGAACCGGACGGCACGGTTCATATCACGCGTGAGGTGGCGGAGGAGTCGATTCGCCGCCCGATCGTGAAAGCGGACGAGTCGACGCAGTATGACGTCTTGTCCGCCTTTCACAAGAGCGTGCGCGGCTCTAGCGACGCCGCGCTGTTCTGGTTCCTCTATGCCGTCGAGAAGCTCGGCATGGATCCTATGACCTTCCTGCGGCGTCTGATCGTTGCTTGCAGCGAAGATATCGGACTCGCCAATCCGCAGGCGATGGTCCAGTCGGTTACGGCGATGGACGCGTACCATAAGATCGGCTGGCCAGAATCGAAGTACATCATTTCCCAGGCAATTTTATTCGCGGTGGAAAGTCCGAAGTCCAACTCGATTCCACTTGCCATCATGCGTGCACAGGAGTTGATGGAGCGGGTGAAATCAGCGGAAGTTCCGCTGCATCTACGTGATACACACTACAAAGGTGCGGAGAAACTTGGTCATAAAGGCTATATGTATCCGCATAATTATCCAGGGCATTTCGTACGACAACAATACTTGCCGGATGAGATTCAGCATGAAGTGATTTTCGCGGCAACCAATCAAGGCACAGAAGAGAAGATGAAGCTTAATCAGCATAAAAGAAGAGGGACACCTACAGATTCATAGAATCCGTAGTGTCCCTCTATTTTCTTGCTCCATAAGTATGGTAAATACCTTTTCTGTAACGGGATCATACCGAATGGAGACGATGAGTGGGAATTCAGCGCCATCCTTTTTGACCCAGAAGCGGAACTGCTGTTGTACGACACCTGGTGCTACGTTGGACTTTCCAATGTATTTGTAATCCAGCAACGTATACACCTTACCGGCTTCTTGAAAAGCAAGACGGCTCCACTTGGCATAGGAGGGGTCATGTATGGGTGCTCTTATGGTATGGCTGCCGCTGCCATGTTGGATGGTGCCTGCTGCAAGTGCAGGTGAAGATGATTCAATCCAGCTCAAGCCAAACATGAGTAAAATAGCTATGATTTTGCTCAGTATCGCTCACACCTTTCGAGCTTAGCGTGTGCGACAGTGGGAGCTTGCATGCGTCTTCGAGCACGGTAAATAACAGCAATAGTAGGGTTGATATCCACTCAAGAGTTCCAATAATGTATTCCCTTCTTTTCAAGTAAATAGTGCATCTCCGTTCCCTTATACGTCCCTTTGGGGGAGAAAAGAAGCTGAATTAACCATGTGCAATCAACAAAAAAGGAGCACCTAAGTGCTCCTAAGTGCTCCTAAGTGCTCCTAAGTGCTCCTCCTCCATTACAGCTTAAAGATTTTCGTTAAATACTTGCCAGCAGCCTCACTGTACTGTTCTTGTAGAAACGTTCGCAGCTGAGCTTTCGCTTCAGGTGTTGGCAGAATATTCTTCGTAAGGCCATGCAGCTCCATCCAATGCGAAGCGGTCATATAACAGGTGCTGTTCCAGCCGTTTTTCGTACCATTGGCGTTCAGACGCTCACTAATCCCCGCAATCACAATATCAGTTTTGCTCTGCAAGTCAATCAAGGCACGATCGAATTCATTTTTGGATTCTTTCGATTTCAAATCGGTCGCAGCGCGTAGAGCTTTCACATCGATGCCTTCATTCCCAGCAATGGCGTGATACACATCTACTGCGGCTTTGGAGAGCTCACCATCCGAATAACGCTCGTCCACCGTGTAGGGATCTTCCAGTAAGTTTTTGATCAACGGAAATAACTCAGAAGAAATTAATAAGGGTTTCTTGGCGAAAAAACGTCCATAAGCCGCAAGACCATCACCAGGAAGGCGATCGCGCCATAACCAAGGATCTGTTTCGAGTCCAGTATGCCATTGCTCATGGACCGTTAAGGATTCAAGAGAAGGATGCTCAGGGATAAACGAAGAGAGGGGCAGAATTCCAATTTCCTTAACGAGCCTTTTCACATCTTCATACGTATCAGCTTTAATCGTTACCTCATTCATAGCCATACACATTCTCCTCCACACTAATCTTTGCATGAATTTCTTGCCCTTATGCTTGCCGTGCTCTTACTTATGAACCTTATCAATCACAGCGCCGCCAAGACATATCTCACCATCATAAAAGACAACAGATTGGCCTGGCGTAACTGCTTTTTGCGGCTTATCGAAAACAACTTCGCAGCTGCCGTCGGGTTGCAAGGTAATTACGACACCTTGATCCGCTTGGCGATAGCGGAATTTGGCTGTGCAGGTGTAGGTACCTTCTGGCTTTTTCGAAGAGATCCAGTTTACATCAGTTGCCGTCAGACCCTTAGAGTAAAGTCCAGGATGTTGTTCCCCTTGCACGACGAGCAATTCGTTTGTCTCCAAATTTTTGTCCACAACGAACCATGGCTCACCAGAGCCGGATCCACCAATCCCAAGGCCTTGTCTTTGGCCTAATGTGTAATACATTAACCCGTCATGACGCCCTTTGATTTCACCACCCCGAATATCGACCATATTGCCTGGGCGAGCAGGGAGGTATTGGCTGAGGAACGTCTTGAAGTCGCGCTCGCCAATGAAACAAATCCCAGTACTATCTTTCTTCTTCGCCGTTGCAAGGCCAGCTGCTTCAGCAATTTCACGTACCTTGGACTTGGGCAAGTGACCGATTGGGAACATCGCTTTGGCGAGCTGACTTTGATTAAGGACGTTAAGGAAATAAGTCTGATCCTTATTCGAATCATTTCCACGCATCAACACGAATTCGCCGTCTTGTTCCTTCACTTGTGCGTAATGTCCAGTCGCGATGTAGTCGCCGCCTAAATCGAGTACCTTTTGCAGCAATTCCCCGAATTTAATTTCACGGTTACACATGACATCTGGGTTTGGCGTGCGGCCCTTGGTGTACTCGTCCAAAAAGTAGGCGAAAACTTTGTCGTAATACTGCTTCTCAAAATTTACTGTATAGAAAGGAATGTCGAGCTGGTCACAGACCCGTCTGACATCCTCTGCATCTTCTTCTGCCGTACAATGACCAAATTCGTCAGTATCATCCCAGTTTTTCATGAAAATGCCAATGACTTCATAACCTTGCTCTTTGAGCAGCAGCGCGGCGACCGAAGAATCGACACCTCCAGACATTCCTAAGATGACACGTTTTTTTGTTTCCATAGCGTAAACCTCTTTTCCATCTTGCTTGACTTTGGTAGAGCTGTTCATTTTGAACACTACTATTATACATGCCAATTGCTCAAATTTAAAATATTTCATGAGAATGTCATTGTTTTTCCCCCACATTACAAGGGTTTTGTGATAACATAGATACGATATACGGATGTTTTGGAATGTTTTTGCGAAAAATGGAAACGCTGTTTACCTAGATAGGGACGACCCTGGTGTTAAAGCGTGGGTAGCAGATTTGGTAAGCATCTCAAGTTTTAGCGATATATACAGACTCCTTGATGGCATATCATGTTGAATGAGGTGTTAATTTTGAAGATTTCCACAAAAGGTCGTTATGGACTAACGATCATGATGGAATTGGCCAACCGAGTGGGTGAAGGACCGACTTCACTGAAGAGCATTGCTGAGAGACATCAGCTTTCTGAACATTATCTTGAGCAGCTTGTAGCTCCTTTACGGAATGCGGGTTTAGTCAAAAGTATCCGCGGAGCTTACGGCGGTTATATTCTTTCTAAATCTGCCGAACAGGTAACTGCAGGTGAAGTAATTCGCGTACTTGAAGGACCGATCAGCCCCGTAGATTTTACGGAAGAAGATGATCCCGCCAAAAGGGACTTGTGGATTCGTATTCGTGATAGCATTGCAGATGTGCTGGACTCCACAACATTGGCGAATCTGATTTCTTTTGAGGATAAAGGTAAAAACGATAATTACATGTTTTACATTTAAGGTGACATATGGAACCTATTTATCTTGATCATGCTGCAACAACGCCCGTACATGCTGAAGTATGGGAGGCTATGTTGCCTTTCTATACAACAAATTACGGTAATCCTTCCAGTACGCATAGCTTCGGCCGTGCGGCAAGAACTGCGTTGAATCGCTTCCGTGATGGTATGGCGAAATCCTTAGGCTGTTTGCCTGGTGAGCTTATCTTTACAAGCGGCGGAACAGAAAGCAATAATATGGCGATCTTTGGGATCATGCATGGGGATCAAGCTGGCAGAAAGCATATCGTAACGAGTGCGATCGAGCATCACGCCGTGCTTCATCCCTGTGAACGGTTGGAAAGCCTTGGATTTGAAGTTACATACGTCCCGGTAGGTTCAGATGGACTTATTCAAATAGAAGATGTGGAAGCAGCTATTCGTCCCGATACAGCTTTAATTTCTATGATGTATGTGAACAATGAAGTAGGGACTATCCAACCCATTGAGCAAATTGGTCGGCTAGCACAAAAACTTGGCATTACCTTTCATGTCGATGCGGTGCAAGCTTTAGGGAAGATTTCCCTGAATCTTGCCGAACTGCCGGTCGATCTCGTGAGCCTGTCTGCCCACAAAATTTATGGCCCCAAAGGCGCAGGTGCCCTCTACGTTTCCAAGCATACGAAGCTGCTTCCTCACGTATTCGGTGGTTCACAAGAACGCAAGCGAAGGGCTGGAACTGAAAATATCCCCGCCATTGCCGGCTTCGCCAAAGCAGTTGAAACCATTCTTCCGCTCCAAGAACGCAACTACACACAAGCAAGTAGGCTACGCGAACACATGATTTCCATCTTAGAACAGCAATTGGGCTGTGAGGGGTTTGTGATTAACGGGCATAAGGCTTGGCATGTCCCGCACATTCTAAACATTTCTTTTCCAGGTGTTTCTACAGAAACACTTTTAATGAATCTTGATTTAGAACAGGTAGCTGCTGCAAGCGGCTCCGCATGCACGTCTGGCTCACTTGAAGTTTCGCATGTCTTACAAGCCATGAAACTTCCAGAAAATGTGACACACTCCGCTGTGCGATTTAGCTTTGGAATGGGGAATTCTAAAGAACAAATCGAAACGGCTGCCCAGAAAGTTGCAACCATTATAGAGCGGTTGCGTAATAAGTAGTACTGGGTGGTTCTAGGAGGCGTTACGCTTTGCGCAGAGCGCATGAATTAATAGGACTTCCCGTGTTAACCGTTGAGTCGGGTAAGCAAGTTGGTGAAGTAAAGGATTTATTGATTGACCCAACGTGGAACATAAGCGGCATTATACTCGAAGCGAAGACGTGGTTCTCGTCCTTACGATACATTTCATGGGAGGGAATCGTTGCTGCCGGAGAGGATGCTATAACCATACCGAACGATAGTGTCATTTGTGAATTTGGACAGAAGAATGAGTGCCATGCTTTTCTTGAGGGAAGCGACAAGATTAAGGGACTCCCGGTCATCACAGTGGGAGGGCACGAATTAGGCGTGGTAGAAGATGTTTATTTAAACCAGAATTGGGGTAAACAAATAGTAGGTTATGAATTGTCCGAAGGGTTTATTTCTGATTTAAAAGAAGGGCGAAAGTGGCTTCCCATGCCAGAATCGGCAACCATGGGGGAAGATGCAATCATCGTGCCTGGACATTGCGCTCAGGAAGTAGAAGAACTCTTCGTATCCAAAGAAGAATAGGGTGAGCATGATGCGTTGTCCAAACTGTAATTCCAAAGATATTGGAAAGATCGGTTCCCATCAATTTTACTGTTGGGGTTGTTTCATTGAACTCAGCGTAAACGGAGATAAGATGTCCGTTTATCAAGTTGAGGAAGATGGAACGTTAAGTTCTCTGGATGATTTGTTTTTTGAGGAAGAAGTTTCTCATATCCACGAGCACGTGAACTAAAGTTAACAGTTGAAGCGTTATTGGTCAGGCGAGGAATCGCTTGAACAATAACGCTTTTTTTGTCATAAGGTGCCAAGTCAGGATTAAATTGGACAGCTAGTACACATACTGTATGAACGTTACATTGAATTCAAATGACAGAGGTGGAGGCAGCATGGAACGATTTTGGAGTAATAAATGGTTTGTGGGGTTGATATATGCCTTATTAATCTTAGTCGGGTTATATTTGCTTTTGCTGATTAAACCTATCTTGTTTCACTTTTTCACATTCATTAAAGCCATCGTGATGCCGTTTTTTATAGCGATAATCATCTCGTATATTTTAAATCCTGTTGTCACGATTCTGAACAAACGCAAAATGCCGAGAACAATTGCCGTATTGTTGATTTATAGTGTGTTTATCACATCAGTGACGGTCATTATTATGAATATGACACCAATGTTTGTGGAGCAAGCGGCTGAATTAAATGAACATATGCCACAAATGGCGATGAAAGCACAGTCCCTTGTTGATGGCTTTAATCAAAATCAACTGCTGCCTGACAGTGTTCGAAATGGCTTTAATCATTCCATAGGGAAACTGGAGACGAAGATTTCCATGGCGGTTGCGAATTACATGAATCAAATTGGGACGACGATCAATATGCTGTTTATAGCTTTCATTGTGCCGTTCCTGTCTTTCTACATCTTGAAGGATTTTCAGATTATCGAGAAAACCGCGCTAGCCATTGTACCGACGAAGCATCGCAAAAAAACCGTCTCCCTGCTCATGGACATTGATACGGCGCTTGGCAACTATATACGCGGGCAGCTCCTCGTGTGCTTGATTATTGGTGTGCTAGCGTATGTGGGCTACTGGCTAATAGGAATGCCGTACCCGTTATTGCTCGCCAGCGTTGTCGCGATCTTCAATATTATCCCGTATATGGGGCCTTTTTTGGGTGCGGCACCGGCTATTATTATGGCTTCAACCGTCTCGTTGAAAATGGTGCTGTTCGTCGCACTTGTCAATTTGACGGTGCAAATTCTCGAGGGGAATGTGATTTCGCCACAAATCGTAGGTAAAACGCTGCACATGCATCCGCTATTTATCATCTTCGCCTTGCTTGTTGGTGGAGAAGTAGCTGGCGTTGTGGGATTGATCTTGGCGGTACCCTTCTTCGCCGTAATGAAAGTCATCATCCAGCATGTGTTCATCCACTTCGTTCATAAACAAACAACCTAGACAAATTGATCTGGAAACAAGCAAAAGACGCACAAAACCCCTTGAGCCATGACTTGCGGGATCATGGTCCAAAGGGTTTTGCACGAGGGTTGAGGAGTTAGAAAAGGTTGTGGCCCATACGTAAACCATGAAATGGACTACGGAATAAGTGAGTATTAAACAAGCTGTTATTGTAAGTTCGATAATGAAAATCATTATCAATAAAACTAGTATACTTCTATTGAGAATCATTGTCAACGGTGATTTTCTGATAAAATTAAACGAGGTAAATGACTATTTCAGATGCTTGTCTTTATCATCCTTCCTTCTTATTATTATATTTTTTTTATTATTTTTTTTAGAATAGCTTATTAGACGTTTTGTTTCGGAAATACTTAAAAAACATTTTTATATAATTTAATGAATAAAGATACAAAAAGAAGCAGACATCTGATGAGTCTCAGTTGTTGTCTGCTTCTTTTTTTGCAGCTATAACTGGAATCTCCGCTATCAAAATATGCCGCGGCTCTGCTTATACCCTCACTAATAACCCAATCTCATTTCCATATCTCAAAAAAATGTTTACAAAAACAAAAGAGGAAACGTAGCATTGATGGCGAATGATATTTATCGATAATTAATAAATCTAAATGATTTATTAATTGAATAAACGAATAAACGAATGAAGCTATTTCCTGTACTTCGAAATCATTGTGAAAATTGAAAACAAGGAGATGACTAACAAGTGAACAAGAAACTGTTAACCCGCTGCTTCACCTGCCTGATGGCCGCGCACCTTGCCGCCAGCTCTCTGCTGACGCTTAGCAGCTCTGCAGCTGCAGAAAGTGCAGCCGCCATCGAAGCGGGCACTGGAATCCCCCGCATGCTCATTACTGAAATGGTCCCTGACTCCGGTGGAGACGATGCACTGGGAGAGGATCCCTACGAGTACCTAGAGGTTTATAACAACAGCGACCAGCCGATCGACTTCAAGGACTATTCTATTTTATACAGGTACCCTGGGGAGCCCGGCCAGGATTTATTCTGGCGGCCTTACACCGATAAACAGATTATCATCCAGCCTAAGCAGGCCATGGTTTTCTGGGCGGTTACGGCGTCAGGGGAGCCCAAGACGGTGGCTGACTTTAATCAGCATTTTCAAACCTCGCTCGTTGAAAATAAAGACATTGTCCGGATTCCCGGCGGTCTTAACAACCTGAGGGAAAGAACCCTCGTAGTAGCTACTAATACAGGAACCGACATTGTACGTGCGAGCTTTAATCCAGGCGTGATCGATACAGCTGCGGATCTGAGTATCGAGTACGGCGTTCCAGACGCCGGCAGTCTCGATATGAAGAAGCTCAGCTCCAAGACGTTGCCGGCCTCCCCGGGAACCTTCAACCCGGCTAACGTACCCGCGGAGCCTGTCCTCACTGTGAACGACCCTGTCCCGCCGTCGGTAAAGGATCTTTCAGATCACTCCGGCATTGACCTGATCAAGCCAATTGAGCTGATGGCCGAAGCGGCAGATGATCGTCTTCTTGCGTCCGTTAATCTATACTATAAATCCAACAAGACGACGAATTATAAAATGGTAACCTCGCCTCGCGGCGCCGACGGACGCTTCCGCTACTCGTTGGAGATGATGGAATGGTTCGGGAGCCCGACACTCGACTACTATTTCCAAGCATCCGATACCTTCAACACAACGTCAACGGCTCCGAAAACGATCAGCTTGGCTGGGAATGAGAAAAGCCCTGCGCTGAACGTTCTTGATGGCGATGTTCTGTCTGGTGAGCGGGTTCTGATCGGTTCGTCTACCACCGCAGGGTCCATGTCGCTGTCGATCGACGGCCAGCCGGTCAGTCCAACGGAACGAGCCATGGAGAAAACGGCTTATTTTGTATTTGAAGCGGACGACATAAATGTAGGGCAGAACGTGACCACCATGGGCAGCGAGACGCTGTACTTGATTCCGTTCCAAACCAATGATTACAAAACCATGGTGGTGCCGGTACGGCCCGATTTGTTCAAGTACGGTCAGGCGAATCCGATTGCACTGCGAGCGGGTTCATCAACCCGACCTTATTATGAGAACCAGCCGGAGCCCGGCCTGGATGATTTCAATATCCGCAATGTCCGGCTTGTTTTGGCGGACGGTACGGTCATACGCGACCCGAAATATGCGAATCCGGCCACCATATTGGACATGGGAGATAACGGACGCTTCCTTCCGGTTGTGTACTTCAACTTCACGATTCCCGAGCGCTATTGGGACGGGATCTCCTACCGATGGAACACCGCAGCAGCCGTTGAGGGACCTCATCGGGTCGAGGTGTCGCTGCCTGACGGCAGCAAGGACACAGCGAGCGTGATGGTAGACAATCAAGGTCCGGTTGTAACTGCGAATATTACGGAAGGCAGTACTTACAAAGGGGCTTTTGAGATACAAGCTTCCGCATCGGATGCGGCTTCCTCCGTCAAATCCTTCGAGGTGAGACTGGATGGCAAGCTCATTGAGGTTCCGTATTCCACCTCCTCTGCGGCTCTCACTCCGGGGGAGCATAATCTTGTGCTTAAGGCTGTAGACGCCGGGGGCAAATCGACGGAGAAAACGACCAAGTTCACAACGCCTGTAGAGCTTCCGGGTATGCCGCTCCTAGCGGCGCCGGCGGACGGTGCACAGGATACGGACACGAATGTGAGCCTGCAGGTATCGGTTTCCGATCCGACCGGCGACCCGCTGAACGTGAAGTTCTTTAAAGGGCAAAAGATCACCGCCGCGGACGCGGGAGTGACCGCTTACAAGCATGCGGCTGATGTAGAGCCTCCTCTGACCTTGACGAGTCCGGGAGAAATGCAGCTGACCGCCGAAGAACAAACAGCCGCCGGAGCCTCCGATGACCGTTACGTCACTAATGACTCTACTGAACAGTTTCCTTATCAGCGCTTTGAAGTGGAAGTGAGGGCGGAAACCGGCGCCGGCGATCGTCTCGAGCTAAGTTGGGAAGGGCATTCGCTCAAGGGTCGTAAAGTAGGTTTGTACGCATGGAATTATCCTGCGGCAAAGTGGGATTCCCTAGCGTCCACAGTGGCCATTTCCGAGGAAGACTTTAACCTCTCAGCGGCGGTGGACGGCGGCAATTATGCAAGAAACGGCAAAGTCCAAGTCCTGATTCAGGACGAGATTCCGCGCCGTGAGCAGTACGATTTTACCATTGCCTCTATCCCGGACACACAGATCTACGCGGAAATTCAGCCGGAGTATTTTGAGTCCCAAGTCAATTTCCTGCGCGATGCCAAAGAATCGATGAATATTCAATATGTGATGCAAGTGGGGGACATTGTAAACTCCGCAGGCATCAAAGGACAGTGGGAACGTGCGGATAAGTTTATGAAGGTGGTGGAAGACGCCCAAATTCCTTGGGGTTTAGTCGCGGGCAACCATGACGTGTTCGACGGAGGAGCGACATCAGTGCCGGATTACTCGGAATTCTCGAAGTATTTCGGAGAGAACCGCTTTAAGGAACAGCCTTACTACGGAGAGTCGTACAAAGATAACAAAGGTCACTATGACCTGATATCAGCAGGCGGTAACGATTTTATTTTCGTCTACATGGGCTGGGGTATGAATGATGAGGATATGGACTGGATGAACAGCGTTCTGAAGCAGTATCCGGATCGTAAAGCGGCCATTGTGGTTCATAATTATTTGCAAAATAACGCAACGAGATCCGCAACTGGCAACGAGATTTACCAGAAAGTAGTAGTTCCGAATCCTAACGTATGGATGGTCATGAGCGGTCATTTCACCGGAAGTGCACTGCGTACCGACCAGCTTGATGATAACAAGGACGGACAGCCGGATCGCAAAGTGTACCAGATTCTTAATGATTATCAGGGCATTCCGAACGGCGGAAATGGATATTTGAAGCTTCTGCATTTTGATACGGAGACGGATACCGTCTATGTTAATACGTATTCCCCGTATTTGGACGATTACAATTATTACGATCCTAGCAAGGACGAGTTTAAACTTTCGGTGGACCTGAAACCGATGGTGAAAAGAGTGGCGACCGACGCGATGACGGTAAAAGTATACGCTAACGATGCGATTGGATCGGCGCAGGCGGCCAGCGGTTCCACAGCCATGGTCAACTGGAACGGCCTGAAAGGAAGCACGAATTATGAATGGTACGCACTGGCGGAGGACAACTTCGGAGGACGGATGTACTCGGATATTTGGTCCTTCCGTACCCGCCTTACCGTTGAAGCGCCACAAGACGTGAAGGTTGCAAACGTGATCGCGGGTTCGGCGCAGTTGAGCTGGTCACCGGTAATGGCATCCGACGGAAGCAGCGTGACCTACCAGGTGTACAGCAGTCATGGGACCGTCTCCACGGTGACCGGCACGGTGTACAATTTGACGGGACTGGAGCCAGATACGGTGTATACGTTCCAGGTCAAGTCCGTACACTCGTCGGGAGCAGAATCTGTGCTCAGCGAGCCGGTAAGTTTTAAGACATCGATCGACCTGCCTGCTCTGCAGAACGGCCTGCAGCGCTTTATTGCCCCCGGTAAGGTTACCCATCCGCTGGCCAAACAGCTGGAGAATGCGCTGAGCCAGGCGGAGAGCCATGTGCAGAAGGGACAGCAGGATCAGGCAGCCAAGAAGATCGAGGACTTTATTAAGCATCTCAACAATAAAGCACTTGAAGAACTAGCGTCAGCCGACGCCAGGCAGTGGATGAATGATAAAGCTGCGGCCCTGCTTCGAGTCTGGAACCGATAACCTGCTTGGAAGACGCAAATAAACAAAAGCCCCTGGAAGATTGCTCATCTCTTCCAGGGGTTTTTCGTTGTGAAAATATCGTCTATAACCCTGTATTTCCAGTTTACTGATGTACAACCGAGCGGTGACTACCAGTCACAGCGACAGGCTATCGAGCGGGATCTTGAACACGCTCTGCACGACAAGCCCGACGGCCAGTGCAGTCTCGTCCTCCACGTCGGTAAGGTGTAGAAACTCTACGTTCCGGCACGTTTCCGGTACTTGGGCCATCACCCGCGCTTTGAGTTCGTCGACGAACGACTCCCCCCATACCGGGAGCATAAACCCGGTGAGCAGAATACTGTCCGGATTGAGCAGGGTGACGATATTGGCAACGGCGTAAACGATCGCCGTCCTCACCACCTCGCTCAGCTTAACGGTTTCGGGGTCTACGGCGCGGACAGCTTCATTGAACTGCTCCCAACTCCGACCGAGCGTCCGCAGCAAGCCCCTGGAGGAAGCCAATGTGGTTAGGCACCCTCTGCCACCACAGTAGCACTCATAATCGTAGGGCGGCATAAACGCCTTATAGTGGCCAACCTCGCCTGCTACGAAGGAGGAGCCGGTGACCAGTAGCTTTTCTACGACGATGGCGCCCCCGATGCCTCTGGCTAATTTAAGTGTCACATTGTTTTTGGAGGAAATCAGACTTCCGCCCATATTTTCGTTGAGCGCAAGCAGATTGGTGTCATTCTCCAGAAAGACGGGCAGCCCATACTCTTCCTCGAGCAGCTTCGCAAGCGGTATCCGCTTCCAGCCGAGCCCCGGCGAGCGAAGCAGAATGCCTTCGGAGGAGTCAACGAGTCCATGGACGCTGAAGCCGATTCCTTTCAGGAAGGTAGGGTCAGGGATCTGGCCCATGAGTTTGTCAATTACACTGCGGATCACCCGGAGCAAGTCCTCTTCGGTCTCGTAACGGTCTGCCTTCACTTCAGCTTCCGCCAAGCGGACGTGCTGAAAATTATATACCGCCCCCCGTGCCGATGTGCCTGACAATTCAATTCCGATCGCACTGAATCGGGAACCGTTAAGCAGCAGGGGGACGCGCTTACGGCCGCTGCCGCTCTCAAGGGATTGCGGTGCGCCTTCGACGATCACTTGATCCTCGAGAAGACGGTTGACGATGTTGGTGACGGTTTGCTGACTAAGTCCGGTTTTTCCAGCTAGCTCTACACGGGAGATCGGACATTCCGAATAGATCAGATGCAGCACCTTCTGCTGATTTATGGATTTAAGCAGCGTGTGGCTTGCATGTTTCAATGTGGACATAAGTCGACCTCTTCCTTGAACTGAACACGTTTATTCTCTTAGTAGAAATTAGTTTACCACGCAGGACATTACTGGGTAAAGTCAGGGATTTTGTCGAAAGATTTCTATTGTATCAACAAGAAAAAAGAGGTAGGATAATAATAAATAAAATTGATTTATTAATAGAGTGTAAATTGTAAGCGCGTTCAAACCTTATTAATCAGCGATTTTTAACAGATCCCTTACAAAACGATAATCATCGCCAAACAATTACACTGTATTATTGGATTTAATAAATCAATTTTATTTATTAATTCGAGGGGGGTTTAAGTATGAGAAACAAATTTGGAAAGCTTACGGCTTTAAGCTTGGCAGTTGCTATGTCAGGTTCTCTGCTTGCAGGGTGTACAGGAAAAACGGAAAAGCCTTCCGCGAGTCAGCCTCAGAATCAGACTAAAGAAGATGTCTACGAAAACGGGCTGTCGAAGACGGAAAAAGTGACGCTGAAGATCGGCTTCTTCATGGGAGGCTATGGAAGGGAATGGTTCGATTATGCCGTAAAATCCTTCCAGGCCAAATACCCGAACGTTTCCTTCGACGTTACAGCATCTGCGGACATGAAGAGCATGATTCAAACGAAAGTTTCCGCAGGCAACGATAACGACATGTTCGACATTTTCAACACCACGCCGCCGTCCGGAGCACAAGGCATCATTTCCCTGGCAGAAGCCGGTAAGCTCGAGCCTTTCGATGACATGTTCGACAAAAAGCTTCCGGACGTACCGGGCAAAGCAATGAAGGAACTCATGATGCCGGGCCTCGCCGAATCGTTCACCAAGGTGAACGGAAAGGTATACGAGTTTGCCACCTCGAGCTCTTACGGAGGATTGTTCTTCAATAAGACGCTGTTCGAGCAGAAGGGCTGGAACCAGAATCCGAAGACATGGGCCGAGTTTAACGACCTGCTTGCCAAAATTAAGGCGGACGGCCTTGCTCCGATTACTTTCCCGGGAGTTTACCCTAATTACTATGACTGGGCCTTTGGACCTGCAAAGCTGTTTGAGCTGGCCGATATCAAAGGAAACGCAGATAAGGTAATCGAGAACTATAAAACGTACAATGTCCCTCAATTTACCAGCGAGGAAAGCTTGGAACACTGGAACCGCCTGTATGAGCTTGGCAAGAAGGGATACTTCCCGGAAGGATTGCCGGCGTTAAACCATACCCAGTCCCAGATGCAGGTGATTCAAGGACAGGCCGCGATGGTTTCCACAGGAAGCCATGTGGAGAACGAAATGAAGAAGACCACTCCAGAAGACTTCAAATGGGGCTTTATGGCGGTGCCGTTCAGGGATAAGGTGGAACAAAAGCTTTGGATCCGAAGTGGAATCACCAACTTCCAATACATGTGGGCCGGCAAGCCTGATCTGAACAAGAAGTGGTCCAAGGAGTTCATTCTGTGGCTGATGACGTTGGATAACCAGCAGTTTGCCGCAGAAAAAGCGGGCGCCCTCCCGATGAGAAAAGACTTGATTGACGATTCGAGTAAAGTCGTTAAGCTTTCCACCTCTGCGCAGGCGATTCTGAAGTATATTAAGGATAACGATGCCCGGTCGTATAAGCCGCACAGAACCGTTAGCATCTCCGATCCGAACCTGGCCAAAGCCAATAAGATGATGGAGGAAGCCACGGTGAAGATCGTATTAGGCAAGCAGGATCCGAAGCCGATTCTCGAAGAAGCAGACGCTTTGCTCAAGAAAGCCGTAGAAGCTCAGAAAAAATAAGTTTATATGCGGGGAGGGGATCCTCTCCGCTTTTCCATTTCCCTTGATAGGAGTTGACTTCCTTTGTCCGAACCTACTGTAGTGAAAGTTAAACCCTCTTATTCCGGCCGCATGGGACTGGATAAAGCGCGGACTCAGAAGTGGATTTTTCTCATCCTGGCTGTCGTGCCGCCGTTCGGGGGCTATCTGCTGTTCACGCTGTTTCCGAATGTTTTATCCGTTTACTATGCGTTATTGGATTGGGACGGGCTTACGGATTCCAAGTTTGTAGGGCTCAGCAACTTTGTTACCGCGATTCAGGACGAGTATGTATGGCGGGCGCTTAAGCACAATCTTATTTTTATGGCGACGGTACCGGCGCTGGTCGTGCTCATTTCCTTACTGCTTGCTTATCTGGTCACATACAAGAGTTATGTGGAAAATGAGTTCCTGAAAATCCTGTTCTTTTTTCCGAACGTTTTATCGATTGTCGTCGTTGCTTTATTATGGGCGTTCATATATGACGGCACATACGGCCTGCTTAACAGCGGCCTGAAGCTGCTCGGGATCGATATGAACCATTTTTATTGGCTGGGCAACGATAGTACGGCACTGTGGGCGCTGATCCCACCATGGGTTTGGGGAGGCGTCGGGCTCTATGTCATCATTTTTGTAAATGCTATGTCGGGCATTCCCAAGTCGCTGTATGAATCGGCTATTATCGAAGGCGCAGGACATATGACGAGGTTATTCAAGATTACGCTGCCGCTCATTCTGCCCGTCGTCCGGGTCAGCGCGCTGTTCCTCGTGATCAGCACGCTCAAGACTTTCGAGCTTATTCTGATTATGACTAATGGCGGCCCATCCGGCTCCACGGATGTAATCGGTCTCTATATGTTCAACCTTGCTTTCGGTAAAGAGTACATCAACTACGGTTACGCATCCGCTGTCGGTATGATTCTGTTTGTCATCTTGATCACGGCCAAACTGCTGATGGATAAGTTTCTGCCGAACCGGGGCGTAGAGTATTAGGAACATATTTTTTAAAGAGGGGAGAAGATGAAATTGAAGGAAAAAATGACGTTTATGGACGTTGTGTGGCGTTTGGTACTGTATGTGTGGGCTTTATCAATCCTGTTTCCGCTGGTGTGGGTGTTCTATGAGTCTCTAAAGTCCAATCCGGAATTTTTCAAGGACATCTGGAGCCTTCCCAAACAAGCGCAATGGTCGAATTATGTCATTGCCTGGACCGAATATGGCTTCGGTCAATCCTTGTTAAATACACTTTATTATGTGGGCGGAAGCCTTGTAGTAAGTCTCTTTTTTACTACACTTAATGCCTATGCGCTGACAAGGATGGAATTCAAGGGAAGGAACCTCATTTGGGGCTTGATCATGCTTTCGTTATTCCTTCCCGGCATTAATGCCTTGGTTCCTCAATACGTAATCATGCGTGAGTTACATTTAACCAACAGCCTGACAGGTTTGATTTTGCTGTCCGCCTTAGGGGAAAGTGTATTCTACTTGATGCTTCTGGGAGGCTTTATGAAGTCGCTGCCCAAGGATTTGGAGGAAAGTGCGCATATGGACGGCGCTTCGATCTTTCAAGTTTTTTGGCGAGTCATCGTGCCGCTTTCTACTCCCGGGATTGTTACCGTAGCCATTTTCAAGTTCCTCGGATATTATAACAACTTTATGGGTCCGTTCATCTACTTGAGCGATCCGGAGAAATACACGATTGCGGTGCAGATGTACCAAGCCAATAAAATGATGGAGTTTACGGCGGATTGGGTTACGTTGTTTGCAGGGGTGATGATTGCGATGGTGCCTTCGATCATTGTGTTCATGCTGTTCCAGCGGATGATTATGCAGGGCGCCACTTTAGGTGCGGTTAAGGGCTAGGTAGAGAGAAAAGGGATAGCGATAGGAAGGAGCTGTCTTGTGCACAAATGAACGAGAACACAAGCAGTAAATGGCTGAAGTCTGTGAATCAGCAGAAGGTGCTTCGATTGATTTACGCAGAAGGGCCGATCTCCCGGGTAAATCTGGCGGAGAAAACGGGACTGACCCCGCAGACGATTACGAACATTGTAAACAGGCTGCTTAGAGAAGATATTCTGCAGGAAAATGTTCCGTTGGAAAACGGGGTGGGCCGCAAGCCCGTTCCACTTGTCGTCAAAAGCGGAAATTTATTCGCCATCGGGATCGAGGTTGCGGTCAAATACGTGCGTGGTACACTGGTGGATTTCCGGAATGTACCCATCTGTGAAGTCACGGAAACGATGTTTTCCGGTAGTAATGAAGACCATGATGAGAATAAGGTCGAGTGCATCGTTAAGGTGATCGACCATTTGCTAAAACGGGTGCCGAAGATGAACCAGCTCAAAGGCATCGGATGTAGTATCCAGGGGCTGGTCGATTCCACGGACGGCGTCGTGCTGCTTTCTTCAGGTCTGCATTGGCGGAATTTCCCGCTAAGGGAAAGGCTTGAGCAGCATTACAACCTGCCGGTCTATCTGGAGAATGACGCGAACCTTCTTGCGCTTGTGGAAAATTTGAACGGAAGCCTGGCTGCATCGAATCATAACGTGACAGTAAAATTGGATTACGGCATCGGCGGAGCTCATGTGATGAACAAGCAACTGAATTCGGGGGCCGGACATGTGGCGGGCGAGCTGGGGCATTGTAAAACGTTCTTCGGCATCGAAGCCCTGCCGTGCCACTGCGGAGCCAAGGGCTGCCTGACTACGCTGGTCTCTGGAAGCGGAATGAAACGCAACCTGGGATTTACGCTGGAGGAGTTCGGGCATCGGATTCGGGAAGGGGATCCGGTTGCGCGGGAGTGGCTTGCAAAGATGGCCGAGGCGGTAAGCTCCGCCCTCAGTAACTTGATCACCTTCTTGAACCCAGATCATGTACTGTTTACCGGCAAGGTGCTGGACCATACGGGAAATTATCTGATGGACCCGCTTAGAAAGCGTATTCTGGAGAACATTCCGGAATCCTGCCGTAAGGTCCGACTTCTTCGGCTGGAGCAGACACCGGACGATTCGGTTCTGGCGGCTGGGCTGGTCATGAACCGGTTCTTCGACGTTCCGCCGATACATTTATCAGTCATTTAACGGGGGTTAAGGCTGTTTTGCGAAAAGGAGAATCCTGTATGAAGATTGCTGTAATCGGCTGTGGTACAATGGGCCGTACCCATGGGGCTGAATGGATTAGAATGCCCGGTATTAAGCTTGTCGGAGTGTGTGATATGCAGGAAGAAGCAGCTCGGGCGCTTGCCGGGAGGTTGGAGACAAAGGCTTTTTCGGATTTCGATCAAATGGTGTCGGAGGCGTGTCCGGAGGTTTTAGATATCTGCTTACCAACGCACATGCATAAGGAATTTGTTCTCAGGGCCGCCCGTCTCGGGAAGCATATCATTTGCGAGAAGCCATTCGCCTTGTCGCTCGAGGAAGCGGATGAGATGACTGCTGTCTGCGAGCAGCAGGGAGTAAGGCTGTTCATCGGTCATGTGGTACGCTTCTTCCCAAGCTATACCGATATACGCTGCAAGGCTGCAGATGGAGTAGTCGGGAAGCCTGGAGTGCTGCATACAAGACGGATGGGCGGTAATCCGGGTGTTGCGAAGACTTGGTACACCAATAGTGAGATCAGCGGCGGAGTGATCCTCGACCTAATGATTCACGATATTGATTTTGCTCAAAGCATCTTCGGGAAGGCCGTATCCGTGTATGCAATGAACCGTAGGCACGAGGGTCTCGACTATGCTCTGGCTACCCTGCGTTTCGAAAATGGCGGGATTGCGCATCTCGAGGGCTATTGGGGATTTCCAGGCCCTTTTACGACGAGCGTGGAACTGGCCGGCAGTGGAGGTGTCATCCGCTTTAACAGTGAGGAAGCCGTTTCGCTCAAGATGTTCAAAGTAAATAACGATTTGCCTGAGACCCCTGCTCTCCCGCTTCCCAAAAGCCCTTCTATGTATAATCCGTATTACTTGGAGCTCGCTCATTTCGTGGAATGTCTGCAGACCGGCGCCGAGCCGGACATAACGATCGCTGACGCCCGAAGTGCGCTGCAGACGGGCCTTGCCGCGATTGAATCCGCCGCCACAGGTCGTCCGGTACGTATACAGTGATGAAGTTGGACAGGAAGGGGAGAGACGTATTGACTGAGTTAACGAATGTTGTAAAGATAGGTATGATCAGTTTCGCCCATGGCCATGCTGCCGGCTTCTATCGCCAGCTCAGGATGCTACCAGGTGTGAAGGTAGCGGGCATAGCGGATGAGAACCGTGCTCGGGTGGAGCCGTTTTTGCAGGAGGATGCCGAAATCCGTTATTTTGCGGATTACCGTGAGCTGCTGAGCAGCGGCTGTGATGCGGTGGTCATCTGCTCGGAGAACGTTCATCATGCCGAGGTCACGATTTCCGCAGCGGAAGCGGGAAAGCATGTGCTGTGTGAGAAGCCGCTAGGCTTGAACGTGGAGGAAATGGAACAGATGGTAGCTGCTTGCGAGAAGAACGGAGTCCGGCTGATGACAGCGTTTCCCTGCCGCTTCCTTCCTGCAGTTGTGCAGGCCAAGGCAGCGATCGACAGGGGCGAAATCGGCGAGGTCGTTGCAGTGAAAGGCTCGAACCGAGGCACCATGCCAGGAGGTTGGTTCATTGATCCTGCGCTATCGGGTGGAGGCGCCCTACTGGACCATTCCGTTCATGTCATGGATCTGCTCAACTGGATGTTGGACAGTCCTGTAACGGAGGTGTACGCTGAAGCTGCGACCCTGTTTCATGAGATTCCAGTGGATGACGCCGGGATATTGCACGTGAAGTTCGCGAACGGAGCTTTTGCTTCGATCGATACCAGCTGGTCGCGCACGAAGTCCTTCCCTTACTGGGGAGATGTTACGTTGGAGATTGTTGGATCGAACGGTCTGCTTTCCGTCAATGCCTTTGGCCAGAAGAGCGAGGTCTACAGCGACGAGAGAATGAAAGCCCAGTGGAGCCACTGGGGAGACGATATGAACCGCAGTCTGGTGAAGGCTTTCATCGATGCGATAAGAAACAACAGGGAAGTGCCGATTACCGGCAAGGACGGCCTTCGGTCGGCTGCTGTCGCTGCAGCGGCTTACGAGTCGGTTCGCCGGGGTGAGCCGATAACTTTGGATGAAAGTGGACGCGTGAAGGCTTAGCAGGAAATAAGCTGTCGCAGAATCCCGACCTGGTTTATGACGGGCAAGCTGTTGGAAGTTTTGGGCGAGTGCCTGTCGACAGTCTGTCGTTGTAATCGGAAAGAGAGCATGGAGGAGATCAAGGGAATGCCTGAATATAAATTGCTGGCTTTGGATATGGACGGCACGCTGCTTACCGACGATAAGCAGGTGACGGAAGAAACGAAGAAGTGGCTCCGGAAAGCTGTGGATCATGGGGTAACCGTAATGTTCGCTACAGGGCGGGGGATGCAGACCGCAAGCTCTTTTTGGGAGGAACTGGAGCTCGATTCGCCTATGGTTATGTTGAACGGAGCGGAAATTTGGGAAGGGCCGAACCAGTTGATGGCTCGCACCTATTTGCCGCGAGAAACCGTTCGCCGGCTGCATGAGCTGGCTCGCCGGGAAGATGCTCACTTCTGGGGATATTCCGTGGAGAGCCTGTCTGGCCAGGGCAATTGGAGCGAAGAGCTGTTCGAAACGGATTGGATGAAATTCGGCATGAAGCATGACGATTTGGGGGTAGTGGCGCGTATCCGTGAGGAGTTGCTCGGCTGGGGTGAGTTAGAGATTACCGCTTCCGCTCCGGTCAATGTGGAAATCTCTGTCAAGGGAATCACGAAGGAAAGCGGCGTGCGGAAGGTTTGCCGGTTGCTTGGCGTCGAGATGGCGCAGGTCTTGGCGGTTGGCGACAGCGAGAATGATATTTCGATGCTGCGGGCGGCTGGGCTTGGCGTGGCGATGGGCAACGCTGAGGAGCAGGTCAAGGCGATCGCTGATGCCGTCACTGCGTCCAACAACGAGGACGGTGTCGCCAAGGTAGTGCAAAAATTTATTTTTGGTCTGGACATAACCGAGTTCTGAACAATTGTATAAGGGGCCTGAGAGCCGGGGGTTAGTGCCGGTATAAAGGTAGGGGGAAAACATAGTCGTAAACTCCACCGCTCCCTTCAGTAATCAAAGTACAGGCAAAATTTGCATTCCTGTAAATAAGAATTGGGTCGTAAACGATTATACACCATTGTTTATGGAAGGAATGGTCATGTGGAAAAAAAAGAGAAGAATCTGATAGAGCAATACGATCCCGGAATGCGTCCCAATGAAACGTTCGATGGCTTGATTCATTGGTATTCCCCTATGGAGCAGCCTTTTCAAATTTCCGGGTTAGCTTGGTTTGCGCAAGAAAAAATCTATCGCAGATTGCCGACTTTACCATCCGGGGCTACTCCGGAAGCCGTCGATCGCTTAGCCAATCATACTGCAGGAGGACAAATCCGGTTTCAGTCGGATTCCTCTTCTCTATCGGTAAGGGTGAAACTGAAAGGCAAAGCCAATATGGTACATATGCCGGCAACCGGACAATGCGGCATCGATTGCTACGTGGGTTCTCCCGACAGTCTCCTTCCCCTAAGGTACGTCAACACAACGAAATATGACCTCATTCTCACCGAGTATGAATGTGCGTTATTTACCAATTGGAATGTCTCGATGCGTAATATCGTCCTTAACTTGCCGCTCTATCAAGGGGTGGAGGAGATATGGATCGGTTTAGATGAGGGCGCAACCGTAACCGCTCCTCCCAACTACGCTTCCGGAAAGAAAGTAGTCATCTATGGAACTTCGATTACGCAAGGCGGCTGCGCCTCGCGGCCTGGCATGGCTTATACGAACATTTTGAGCCGAAGAATTCCGCTGGAATTTATTAATCTTGGTTTCTCTGGAAGCGGCAAGGGAGAGCCGGAGGTTGCCGAAATCATTTCGCAGATTAATGACCCTGCGTGTATGGTCATTGATTATGAAGGCAATTGCGTGAGCACCGAACTTTTCCGTAAGACACTTCCGGAATTTATTAGAATTTATAGGGGAGTTCATCCGGTAACACCGATCTTGGTTGTCTCGCGAATTCGTTACGCGCGTGAGGAGCTGACCCCACACTTGTACGAGGCCAGAATGGAACGTAAGCGTTTCGAACAGTCTCTCGTTAACGAGTTGCGGGAGCAAGGGGACTTGAATATTTATTTCTTCGACGGCTCCGGATCGCTCGGTAATGAAGATTTCTTCGAATGCACAGTAGACGGCTCGCATCCAACGGATCTTGGTTTTCTGCGGATGGCAGACGCACTTGAACCAGTTCTAAAAAAACTGCTTTTATAATATTTACATAGCGTACAATCAAGCCGGCAGCGATTTGCAGCCGGCTTGTCGTGATTACATACGACTTTCCAAGCTTCGCGCAGTACGCTGGTATTCCCAATTTGAGTGTCTTCCGGAATACGGCCAAAGCGGAACTCGTTATGAGAACTGGTTCTTATGTGGGGGAAAAGAATGGATCGACTTCAAGTAGACATTCTTGAACGATCGTGTTGCTTCTGAATGATGATTTGTTTATGCATATTTATACAATTGGAAATGGAGCTCAGCAAATTTTTTTCTAACTAATTCTGCAACAAACTGTTTCTTTGCCGCTTCACACTATTAATTCTTATAAATTCTGCAAGAACAAAAACGGAGCAACGCGGATTCGCGGGCTCGTTTTCTAATTAATTCTGGAATATCACATCACCCTGGCTGTCATCTTCCTCTTTTTGTTCCTTTTGTTCTTGAAATTCAACATGTGATTGCCCCGTTATGTAGTCAAACGGATTGTAACGGCTGTCCGGAATTTGCTTCTTAATGACTGTCTTCACCATTATGTAAATGATTATGACGAAGATGGGGAAAATGAGACCGAGCAAAGTAAGTGTTGAAATATCTATGTGAAGCACCTCCATATGACTATATTCTACCGTAAAATGCCCTAATATTGACAGGCAACCCCCATAAAGTTATAATTTGCCTTATCTATATGTGAATTAAAGCGTTGATGAAACTTAGTAAGCCATAGCTCATCGTCAGAGAAGAGGTTCCGCTTGGCAGCGAAAACTGCGAAGATCGGCTGGAAGAACCTTTCGGTGCTAGGATGGCCCAAAGCTCGTTTCGGAGTGTGGATGAACTCCACCGGTTGGACCCGTTACAAATCCGCACAAGGAGATTGGATTCGCTCTACGCCGTTGGCAAGGGGAGTACGAAACCAATAACCAGGGTGGTACCGCGATGATTCGTCCCTGTTAGCTGCAGGGGCGTTTTTTGTTTTTTGTAAACTTATCCTAAATATGGAGGCTCACAGAGATGAAAGCAAGTGAAATTCGTTCGAAGTGGTTGCAATTTTTCGCAAGTAAAGGGCATAAGGTTGAGCCGAGCTCCTCATTAGTTCCGCACAACGATCCATCTTTATTGTGGATTAATGCAGGGATTGCACCGTTAAAGCCATATCTGGATGGACGTGAAATCCCAGAGAATCCACGGATTACGAATGCTCAGAAATGTATTCGTACCAATGATATCGAGAATGTAGGTAAAACACGTCGTCACCATACCTTTTTTGAAATGCTGGGCAACTTCTCTATTGGTGATTATTTCAAGAAAGAAGTTATTCCATGGGCTTGGGAGTTCCTAACAGATCCGCAATGGATCGGCTTTGATCCAAATCGGATTTCAGTAACCGTTCACGAAGATGATGAGGAAGCTTTTGACATTTGGAACAAGCAAATCGGCATTCCAGAAGAGCGTATTTATAAGTTGAAAGAAGATAATTTCTGGGATATTGGTGAAGGTCCTTGTGGTCCTTGTACAGAAATTTTCTACGATCGCGGCGATAAATACGGTGACTTGTCTGATCCAGAGTGCTGGCCTGGCGGCGAGAATGAGCGTTTCCTTGAAGTGTGGAACCTCGTATTTACACAGTTCAACCACAACTCCGATGGCAGCTACACACCGCTTCCTAATAAAAATATTGATACAGGCGCAGGATTGGAGCGTTTCGCTTCCATTCTTCAGGATGTTGACTCGAACTTCGATACCGATCTGTTCTTGCCGATCATTGAGAAAACGTGTGAGCTCACTGGTGTTACTTACCATGTAAATGAAGAGCATGATGTGGCTCTTAAAGTCATCGCTGACCATATCCGTACAGTAGCTTTCTCCGTTGGAGATGGCGTGCTTCCTTCCAATGAAGGTCGCGGCTATATCATTCGCCGTTTGCTGCGCCGGGCAGTTCGTTATGGGAAAGTACTTGGACTTGATAAACCGTTTTTATTCAAGCTGGTGTCTACGGTTGGCGACATCATGGGTGTTTATTACCCAGAGGTTGTAGATAAGCGTGAGTTCATTGAGAAAGTGATCCGTACCGAAGAGGAACGTTTCCATGAGACGTTGAGCGACGGGTTGATCATTCTTGCCGAGATGGTTCAGAAAACGCAGCAAGCAGGCACGAACCAAATCAGCGGGCCGGATGCTTTCAAACTTTATGATACGTACGGCTTCCCGTTTGATTTGACGGAGGATTTTGCGTCGGAGAAGGGGTTAACCGTTGATCGTGCTGGCTTTGATGCTTCCATGAAGGAGCAGCGGGATCGCGCTCGTGCAGCTAGTAACAAAGAAGGCGGCATGAAGGTTCAAGGCGGACCACTGTCCGAATTAACGATTAAAAGCGAATTTGTTGGATATAATGAATTGGTAGTTACTGCTAATATCGAAGCGATTGTCCATGAGAATGAGCTCGTGGAGCTTGTCGGAGTTGGTGAGACTTGTCAGGTTGTTCTAGATCGTACGCCTTTCTATGCAGAGAGCGGTGGTCAAGTTAGTGATCATGGTACGATTCGTAATGGACAAGTCACTCTGCAGGTTGTTGATGTGATGAAAGCGCCGCATGGCCAACATGTACACAAGGTTATTGTTGAATCTGGCGTACTTCGCAAAGGTGACTCGGTAGAGGCGATTGTAGCGTCTGCACCACGTACGGATATCATTAAAAACCATACAGCGACTCACTTGCTGCATAAAGCCCTTAAGGAAGTGTTGGGCACGCATGTTAATCAAGCGGGGTCCCTCGTTGAACCAGATCGCTTGCGGTTTGACTTCTCTCATTTCGGCTCTATCACTAGTGAAGAGCTGCAAGACGTAGAACACCGTGTGAATCAACAAATTTGGAATAGCACGAATGTAGATATTTCCCTCAAAGCGATCGCAGAGGCGAAAGCAATGGGCGCTATGGCACTATTCGGTGAGAAGTATGGCGACATCGTTCGCGTTGTACAAGTCGGCGATTATTCCTTGGAGCTCTGTGGAGGATGTCACGTTCAAAATACAGGTCAAATCGGTTTGTTCAAAATTGTAAGTGAATCAGGGATTGGCTCCGGCGTACGTCGGATTGAAGCCGTTTCTGGACGCAGTGCGTATGAGTATTTGGATGGTCAACTGCAACTGTTAAAAGAAGCAGCTGGCTTGCTGAAATCGAACATCACGGATGTTCCTAAACGCGTTGATGCTACCTTACAGCAATTGAAAGAGTTGGCGCGTGAGAATGAGTCACTTCGTGGAAAGCTTGGTCGTATTGAAGCAGGTTCGCTCACGGATCAAGTGAAACAAGTTGCAGGTGTTTCTGTTCTAGCAGCCCAAGTCAATGCGGCTGATATGGATTCTCTTCGTAACATCGTTGATGAAATGAAAGGGAAGTTGGGTTCAGCTGTTATCGTTCTCGGTGCTGCTGCAGAAGATAAAGTCAATCTAGTTGCTGCTGTAACACCTGATTTGGTTTCCAAAGGCTTCCATGCGGGTAAAATTATTAAAGAAGTCGCGGGGGCCGTTGGCGGCAGCGGTGGCGGTCGTCCAGACATGGCGCAAGCCGGTGGTAAGGATGCATCGAAATTGCAAGCGGCGTTAGCGAGTGTCGAGGGGCTACTTTCCCAATTCGTATAATTATTTTTCTAATGGACAGGAATTTTTAAAACCATAGAGAATATATCACATGTATAACGCAAGTTTTTTCAATTATTTTACAAAGGTCACAAGGAAGTGGGGTGCTCCTGATGAGTTCCATGGACAAAACGATGAAGTTCAATGTGAAGGCGGAAGAGATCGAAACTTCGCCGAAGGATGTATTGCTGGCGGTGTATGATGCTCTTCAGGAAAAAGGGTATAATCCGATTAACCAGATTGTTGGTTACTTGCTTTCGGGAGATCCTGCCTACATTCCGCGTCACAATAATGCGAGAAGCCTCATTCGTAAACGGGAACGGGATGAACTGATTGAAGAATTAGTTCGTGCATATCTGGGTCAACACAAATAGAAGAAAAGAGAACCAGCATGAGATGGATGGGCTTGGATTATGGGGATAAAACCATTGGTGTCGCATTAAGTGATGAGCTTGGATGGACGGCCCAAGGGCTTGAAGTGATTCGCCGCAATAAGCCGGGAGAAGACATTGAACGGCTTATACAGATTGTTAATGAATATGGCGTATCGCAGGTTGTAGTGGGGTTGCCCAAGAATATGAACAATACGATTGGCCCCCGCGGCGAGATTGCGATTGCCTTTTCTCAAGAATTAGAGCAAAAAATCAGTGTACCAGTACACCTATGGGATGAGCGATTAACAACCGTAGCTGCGACACGGACGCTTCTTGAAGCGGATGTAAGTCGGAAGAAACGGAAGCTAGTCATTGATAAGATGGCTGCACAGCTAATTCTACAAGGGTATATGGATGCCAATATGAAGAGGTGAATGAACATGTCCAAAGAAGAATTGCGTGAAGAAGAACCAGAAATCATTTACATCCCGGACGATGAAGGCAACGAAGAAGAGTTCGAGGTTATCATGAAATTCGAAGTGGACGGTTCAGATAAGAAATATATGATGGTTGTGCCTACAGACGGCGGAGACGAAGAATCCGACGAAGTGTATGCATTCCGTTACGAAGAAGACGACGATGGTGAGGATTTGAAGCTATTCACCATTGACGACGAAGAAGAATGGAACATTGTGGAAGAAACGTTCAACACCTTAATGGCGGAGTTCGATGAGGAAGAAGAAGCATGAGTTTGACAACACCTTCTGATGTATTGCGCAAAACTTACGGGGATGATATTCTGTTGTCTGACGACCAAAGTGAGTCGACGGTGTATCAACTTCTGAAAGAATTCGTCTATGAGAACCAAACATATGCTGTTATGCAATCGGAAGCCTTGAAGAAGGAAGAGGAAGTTGCTCTTTTTCGTGTCATTTCGGGTGCTGACGGTGAATATGAACTAGTTACCATTGACGATGACGATGAGTGGGAAACGGTTTCGGAGTTATACGACGAAATGGTTTTCCCTGAGCAAGACGATTTGTGAGAAGTAGATAACCGAGCGGATGATATCCGCTCGGTTTTGTTGTGCATATGGTTAATGCTAGTAAGGTAAGCTACAGCCAAGGCTTGATGAGGGATGTTCTTAGGAGGAATCGAAGCGTTGTGAATATGGATGATGAGCTAGAAGAATTACAGAAGCCTAAGCGTAGAGTGCTGAAATGGGTATTGATTAGCTTTAGCATCGTTGTGTTGCTTGTTCTCGGTACAGCGGGTGGCATTGGATTGTTTATTGCAAGTGCGCTGCAGCCAGTTGATGCTACTGACCAAGAGGTCCGTGTATCGATTCCGCAAGGCTCCAGCTCGATACAGATCGCAGATGAATTAGAAACCAAAGGTCTCATTAAGAATTCTTCCATTTTCACGTACTATTTAAAGTTTAAAAAGCAGGGCTCCAAATTTCAAGCTGGTGAATATGCGATGAAGCCAGGTATGACATTTGAAGCGATGATTGATAAGCTCAACAAGGGAGATGTTGTGAAGGAAGACATGATTCGCATCACGATACCTGAGGGCTTTACAATTGAGCAGATCGCCACGAAAGTGAGCGAACAGAGTACTTGGAAGAAAGAAACGTTTCTGGGGCTTGTCGATGATCCTGCAGGCTTTAAAAATGAGTCAACGCTATCCATTCCGGACACTAAAAATATCAGACATCGACTAGAGGGATATATATTCCCTGAAACGTATGAATTTAAGAAAGGCTCTACCGAAAAGGAGTTTGTCGAACGTTCATTAGACCAACTAGACAAGATGCTCGCGACGCTTCCACCTGATTGGAAGGACAAGTTAAAGGCTCGTAATCTCTCGATACACCAAATGCTGACGATTGCTTCGTTGATTGAGCGGGAGGTTGTTGTTGATTCGGAGCGAGCTACTGTTTCCGGGGTCATCGTGAATCGTTTGAAAATGAACATGCCGCTTCAGATTGATGCGACGGTACAGTATTTATTCGATAAGTCAAAGGAGCGCTTATTGGAAAAGGATCTTCAAATCGAGAGTCCATATAACACGTATTTGAATACTGGCTTGCCACCAGGTCCGATTGCGAGTCCTAGTCTAGCCTCGATTAAGGCAGCAATCTATCCGGAGGAAACGAAGTATGTTTTCTATGTGACGAAGAAGGATGGAACTATGGGTCATTTGTTTGCAGAAACCTTTGAAGAGCATAAGAAGAATATTGCAAATAGTAAGAAGGCCACGAATTAAGTTGACAGAAGGTAGGTAAGCACGTGAATAAACCAGAATTAGTCATCAGCTGTGGTTCAGTCGCTGATTTGAAACAAATGATACTTGCAGGTGCAGATGCCGTTATTATAGGGGAAGATCGCTACGGGCTTCGGCTGCCAGGCGAAGTGAAGCTGGATGAGATCGGGGAAGCCGTCGCATGGGCTCACGAACGGAACGCGAAAGTGTATGTCGCGGTCAACAATATTTTGGATAATCAAACACTCGAAGGTTTAAAAGATTACTTAGCCGCCCTTCAGGCAAATGATGTTGACGCCATTATTTTCGGAGATCCAGCAGTCCTTATGACGGTTCGTCAATTGCCTAAGTCGCTGCCTCTTCATTGGAATGCGGAAATGACTTCAACGAATTATGCAACCGCGAATTATTGGGGCAAGCAAGGCGCAGTTCGAGTTGTTCTCGCAAGAGAGTTGAACATGGAGCAGGTGCTGGATTTTAAAGCGAAGTCAGAGATTCCTGTTGAAGTTCAAGTGCATGGAATTACGAATATTTATCACTCCAAGCGTGAGCTTGTCAAAAATTATATGGCACATCAAGGGACAAAGACGGAAGAGGACCGTTCGAAAGAGCGTGGACTATTTCTTATTGAACACGAACGACGCGACCAACGTTATCCTGTCTATGAGGATTGTAATGGTACGCACATTATGAGTTCCGAAGACTTTTGTATGCTTGAGAATTTGCCAGAGCTTATCGATGGGAATATTGATAGTTTGAAAATTGAAGGCTTGCTCAAATCATCAGAGTACAATGAAACGGTCGTAAAAAGCTATCGCGCTGCGATTGATGCTTATATTGCGAATCCCGAAGGCTATGAGTTTCAACAAGAATGGCTGGATGCGATTGTGGCGCTACAAGATCCTGAGCGTGAGCTAAGTTTCGGTTTTTTCTATAAAGAACAGGTATATTGATCGAAGAAAGAAGGTGCACTCCTAGATGACTACAGCCGTAGAAGCACGAGCCAGAGGTAAGCGTGTAAGACTAGATAAGCCGGAGCTTCTAGCTCCAGCAGGTAATTTGGAAAAGCTGAAATTTGCGATTCATTATGGCGCAGATGCTGTATATATCGGTGGACAGAAGTACGGTTTACGTTCAAACGCGGATAATTTCTCCAAAGAGGAAATGCGTGAAGGTGTCGAATTCGCCAAGCAATATGGTGCCAAAGTATTCGTAGCAACGAATATCTACGCACATAACGAGGATATTGAAGGCTTAGATGAGTACTTGCGAGGGCTGCAAGAGGTTGGTATTTCGGCTATTATCGCCGCAGATCCCATCATCATGGAAACGTGTCGACGCGTTGCTCCGGAGCTCGAAGTCCACGTTAGTACGCAGCAGTCGGTGATGAACTGGCAAACCGTACAGTTCTGGAAAGATCAAGGAATCGAACGTGTCGTATTAGCGCGTGAGGTCAGCATGCAGGAAATCGATGAAATCAAGGCGCATGTGGATGTCGAAATTGAAGCCTTTATTCATGGCGCCATGTGCAGTTCATACTCGGGGCGGTGTGTGTTGTCCAATCACTTTACGGATCGCGACTCGAACCGCGGCGGCTGCTCGCAATCATGCCGCTGGAAATATGACTTATTCACGAAAGATCAGCCGCCTGATGCCCCCTTGGCAACGGATTTCCCTATGTTTGCTGAGGATGATGATGCTTTCACCATGGGATCCAAGGATTTAAGCATGATTGATCATATCGCGGATATGATTGAATCGGGTGTGGATAGCTTTAAGATCGAAGGCAGAATGAAGAGTATTCACTACGTGGCAACGGTTGTGAATGCTTATCGTCAGGCGATCGATGCATATTTCGAGGATCCTGAGCACTTCAAGCTCAATCCTGTGTGGCAAGATGAGATTCATAAAGCGGCGAATCGACCTTTGAACGATGGATTCTTTTATGAAGCGCCAGGTCATGAGGACCACATTTTTGAACCAGAAGATAAGGTCGTTGGTTTTGATTTCGTTGGATTGGTTATGGGGTATAACGCAGATACTGGTATTGCTCTTATTCAGCAAAGGAATCATTTCAAGCCTGGCCAAGAAATTGAGTTTTTCGGCCCTGAAGGGACGCATTTTAAACAAACGGTTGGCGTTATCCAAGATGAAGCGGGTCAAGAATTAACCGCAGCTAGACATCCCTTACAGTTAGTTCAGATAAAAGTGGATTTACCTGTGAAAAAATGGGATATGATGCGTAAGAAAACAGGAAAATAGTACCATGGAAGCTTTCTCCAGTGTAAGTTATATTGGAGAAAGCTTTTTTTTATTCTTTTATATCGTTTTATAGAGGATATTGGAAATGAATGTCGAAATTTACGTGTAACAATGCATGTAAACCTTTTCATTTGAGTAAACAATCAAAAGAAGGTAATTAGAAACTAATGGTGGTGAACGAAATGACAAAAAAACTCCAAGGTATCCGCTCCATTTTAAACAAAGTAGTTCAAGCAACTGGTCAAGTTCGAAGGGGTCGAAATGTTGACACTGCAGGTGGTGGATCAACTTCACCGAATGGTACATACGCGTTCAAAGGTCCGAGCAACATTAAGCTCGAAAATCCTGTGAAATCTGTTGGTATGAAGTTATTTCTGATGTTTTTTATTAGTATTTTGTTTTTCGTTCTTGTAGTAGGGATGATTTCGTATTCTGTCTCCAAAAGTGTAATTAAGAATAAGGTGTCCGAATCCAGTTTACAAACCGTGACACAAGCAGGTCAGAAATTAGATTTCCTGTATCAGACCTTTGATGATGTATCGTTACAAATTATGCTCAATAAAGAATTGCAGGATTTACTTGATAAGGTTCCTAAATTGGAGGCATCCTCCTATGAAGCACTAGATGTTACACGTCAATTGACAGAGAAATTAAACGTAGTGACCTTCTCCAACAAATCAATTAAAACGCTTCATTTGTATCGTCCAGACGGTAAGTTGATTGTGATTACGGGAGCTGGTGGCTCTCCGGCAACTGAAAATTCTGCTTCGACAGAGTGGTTTAAAGCAACTGTAGAAAACGCGGGTAAAGTGACTTGGTTAGATAGTCAAGCCAAAGGTTACTCAAGCAGCTCTACGAATACGTTTGCGATCAGCCGTCTGATGCGTAATACGTTAACGAACTCTTCTACTGCTGTTCTAGTCTTAGAACTAAGCACAGACATTTTAACGAAAGAGCTTAGCGGAATGTCATTAGGGGATGACAGTAATGTCATCATTACGAATACGGCGAATAAGAATATTGCATTAAAAGATATGAGTCAGATTGGCAAGGAATCTTCAATCCAACTTACGAAAGAACAGATTGCAGAGGAACATGGTTCCTTTATTACGAAAGATGATCACTTGGTTGCATTCTACAAGTCAGCCGTATCGGGTTGGAACTTGGTTGGTGATATTCCAGTTAGTGCGCTAGTGAAAGATGCGAAGAAAATTTACAACTACACGCTCCTGATCGCCTTATTTGCTGCGATTGCAGCGGTCATCATCGGTATCATCGTAGCTAGAATGATTGGTAGTCCACTGATTAATCTACGTAACCTGATGCAGCAAGGTGCCAAAGGTAAACTAACGGTTCGCGCCAATTACAAGTCCAAGGATGAGATTGGGCAGCTAGGTGCAAGCTTTGACGTCATGATGCAGCAGATCACGACACTGGTACAACAAACGAGTACTTCTGCACAGGCCGTATTTGAAACGGCGCAAGAATTGACGAACTCCTCTAAAGTAACAGCAACAGCGGCAAGAGAAATTGCTGTTGCGACGGATGAGATTTCCAATGGCGCAGGCGGTTTGGCAACGGAGTCTGAGAAGGGCAACGAGCTGACGCATCATATCGGCATTCAAATGAAACAAGTTATTGAAGCCAATCTTGAGATGGGAACTGCGGCAGCGGATGTACAAACGTCCAGTGAGCTTGGAACGAAGTACATGTCAGAGTTGATTGCCAAAACGAATCTGACGGAAGAAATGATTCGCTCCATGGTTGATAAAGTGGATAAACTGAAAGAAAGCACACGTTCGATCCGTAAAATTTTGGATCTGTTGAATAACATTTCGAAGCAAACGAATATCTTGTCATTGAATGCCACGATTGAAGCGGCACGTGCAGGTACAGCGGGCAAAGGCTTCATGGTCGTTGCAGATGAAATTCGTAAACTTGCTGATCAGTCTAAACAATCCATTGATGTTGTTGGTCAAATTACCGAAACGATTCAAGGTGAGATCGACGAAACCGTTAAAGTTCTTTCTACAGCAACCCCAATCTTCCAAGAACAGATTATGGCTGTAAAAGAAGCAGATACCATTTTCAAACAAGTAACGAATCATATGGGTGGCTTTATTGTTCAATTGAGCACCGTAAGTGACTCCATTTCTACACTAGAACAATCACAAGTGGTGCTGTCGGATGCAATGACGAATGTCAGTGCAGTTGCTGAGGAATCGTTGGCGACTTCCGAGGAAGTTGCTTCCCTAAGCTCCGAACAACTGAGCATTAGTGATGGTTTGGTGAAATTGTCGGACAAGCTGGATCAATTGTCCCAATCATTGACCGATACATTATCCAAATTCGAAGTGTAATAGCAAGTCGAGTCCACTCTCCAATCGGAGGGTGGATTTTTTTGCATTTTCGCAGCGTGCAAGCGGTTTGATGTGAAGCTAGAATGCCGATACTGATAGCAATAAGGTCAATTGAAGCATATAAAAGGGGATCGTACCATGAGTGAGAATCAATTATCATCGATGGAGAAGAGACGTATGTTTTTGATGCTCTTTTTGATTCTGCTTGTATTTCTAGGTATATTCGGTAAATTATTCTGGATCCAAATCGCCGCAACGGAAAGCTATTCATCACGAGGAATCAATTTGGTGAAAAATTCCGTGATTCAAAGGCAACGCGCACTTGTCTTAGAGAGTGGAAGAGGCGAGATATTAGATCGCAATCTACAGCCATTGACTGGCAAAATTGTGAAAGCGCTGGTCGCTTTCCCGATCAATAGCGAATTTGCGATGAATGGGCAGGAGGTGAGCCAATTAGCACGTATTCTGAAGACGAATAAAGAGGGTTGGTTATCCTTTGCTCGTAATTTGAAAGAGCCGCAAGTATGGGGGACGCAAGATGGGGGGAAGGCACTCTCGTTGAGTTCCCAACAAGTGAAGGAGATAGATGGGTTAGGCTTAGCGAATATTAAGGTAGTTGAAATGGAAGACCGCTATCCTACTGGCATGACAGCACGTCAGCTAGTTGGCTTTATCGGTCAAAATCCAGATCGTGTAATGCAACTCTACGGCTCAGATTTGGAAAAAGGGCGACTTGCTCTGACTTCGAAGATTGGCGGAGCAGGCCTTGAGAAATCGTTCGACGCATGGCTTCGGGGTGTGGGTGAAACCTCGATATCCTATTTCACGGATGCGGGGAAGAGGCCTCTAGCGGGATTGGACGCACGGATGATTGCACCGGATAACTCTTTCTACCCTGTGAAGCTAATTACGACCTTAGACAGCCATGTGCAGCAGCAAATTGAAGCTCTAATGGATAAGTTGAATATTCGCGAAGGAGCGGCAGTTGTGCAAGAGGCAGCACAAGGCGATGTTATCGCAATGGCGAGCAGGCCGAACTACAATCCTTTACAAGTAGATCTAGCCAGTAATAATTGGAGTAATTATGCAATCAAAGCGACGGCTCCTGGTTCGATTTTCAAAACAATTGTAGCCGCGGCAGCGTTGGATGAGAAGGTTGTGACACCTACGGAAACGTTTGATTGTGAAGGGGCGCTCGGGAAGTATGGCTTTACTTGCTGGCGGAAAGATGGGCATGGACCTTTAACCTTAGAAGAGGGATATGCGCAATCGTGTAATATTGTGTTCGCGAATGTCATGCGGCGTCTAACTGCCGCTCAATTAGAGAAATATGCCAATAAGTTAGGTGTACTTAATGAGGTAGGCTGGACAGGGAAAACAGATACGAGAGATGCTTTTGAACAATTTGATTCCGAAGAGAGAGGGCAATTATTTGCTGCACATACCCCAGAGAATGATGAGGGGGTTCTCATGCAAACGGCAATTGGTCAAAGGGACGTCAGAATGACTCCACTGCAGGCTTCGAATATGGTTGTGACCTTGTTGAATGATGGGAAGGGTTTTACCCCTAGAGTTGTGCAAGAAATCCAATATCAAACGGGACGTGAGATGGAGGCATTTCCTGTTAAAAGCTTAGCTTCTGATGATGGCAAAATATCAGCTGCAACGAGTCGTACTTTGCTGAGTTGGATGAGGGAGGTTGTCACAGAAGGAACAGGTCAAAGTCTGCAAGGCGCGAAGTGGAAGCTGGCGGGTAAATCAGGGACAGCGCAGATTCAAAATGGTAATCAAGAGAAAGTAAATCAATGGTTCATTGGCTATGGACCTGTGGAGACTCCTCGTTATGCCGTTTCTGTCGTAATCAAAAATACAGACCCAACAGAAAGTAATAAGGCGATTCCTTTATTTAAGGGGATCATGGACATTTTGGCGAGCCAAGGGTTGTCAAACAGCAAATAACAGGTATGATGGATGTTAAGCCTATTTGGCTATCCAGGCTGATGACACATTCTAAACTCAGGAGACTTAACATAATGGCGACCCAACTGCCTTCAACTTTACGCTTGCTAGATCGTTCAAATGATACCGAATCTAAACCGATATTATATGCTTTTGCTTTAGAAGAGCTTTTATGCCGTGCAATTGGGCAAGGAACATCTCCCATCTTACATATTTGGCGGCACCCGCGTGCGTTCGTTATGGGATTAAGAGATAGCCGATTGCCAAGCGCAGCGAATGCAGACGAATGGCTGCGAAGCCAAGGTTATGATACAGCTGTACGTAATTCTGGTGGAGCGGCAGTACCCTTAGATAAGGGAGTTGTTAATATTTCTTTGCTGCTCCCGAAGGAAGCGGGAGATATGGAGCATCGCAAAGATTTCGACCTAATGGTCGGAGTAATTCGAGAAGTAATGGCTTCCATTACGGACCGAATTGACCAAGGAGAAATTATTGGTTCATTTTGCCCAGGAGAATTCGATCTGAGTATTGGAGGGCGTAAATTTTGCGGTATTGCACAACGCAGACAGCAGCTTGCTATTTCAGTACAAGCTTTTCTAATTGTTGAAGGGCGCGGCGAGGAGAAGGCTGCATTAGCTCGTGGTTTTTATGAGAGAGCTGCCATATCATCAACCAAACATGACTATCCGATTGTGGTTCAGGAAAGCATGTCAAGCTTAGCGGAGTGTTTGCACTTGCCATTAACAGCAGAGTTGTTTGTTGAGCAGCTGCGACAGGAAATGAACAATCGAGGCATTCCGTTTGCTCAAGCTGAGGAAATCGCCGGCTATCCCGACGATTCTCAGATACATGAAATGATTACGCTAATGAAGGAGCGCTATGCGATTTCATCCTAAAAAATAATGCAGCGCTTCTGGCAGTTCAATTTGCCAAAAACCCCATATATGCTTGCCAGGTTTCTCTGTATAGTGAAGCGTGGCATTTTTGTCTTGCAAAAACGTGTGCGTCAGTCTGTTTTCCCGGACGAAATCGAAGGTACCCCGCTCTGTTGTAACGTCAGTTTCGTCTGTGCCGATTAACATATAAATCTCAAGCCAAGATAAGTCATCCTCTTGTTTAATTCTTTCACGGGTTATGTCGAAAAATGCGCCTGACAAGGATATAACTCGGCAAAAAAGGCTAGGATAATCTAAGGCGAGATGCAAGGAAACTGTTCCACCAAGTGAATCTCCTGCAAGAATGCGTTCTGATCGCTCCGTACGGACGGGATAACGACTTTCTACATAAGGGAGAAGCTCCTCTGCGAAAAATTGACAGTAGACATCATGACGCTCTCCTTCAGGCGCATATTCGGATGTCCGATTCACATTATTCACATCGACACCGACTACGATGGCAGGCTCTAAATCCTCATCTAAGATTAAACGAGTAAGGGTTGTAGCAATTCTGCCAAAATTAAAGAACTGTTCACCATCTTGACAGTAAATAACGGGATAAGAGAGTAGTTCGTTATAACCAGGGGGGAGATAGATCCGCAGGGGACGATTTTCTCCAAGCAGGCTCGAGGTGACTTCATCTTTGACAATAGTACGCTTATACAAACGGGAGTCGTCTAGCATCGTGGATCTCCTTCTCAATTGGGGTAGGTGTATTATAGCAGTTGTTGTTTCCTTATAAACTGTATTATATATTTTGTTAAACTGTACTATTCACTGACAGTAAAAAAGGTGAGATACCCCGCCACTACTGGTGTACAATTCACCAAAACAGGATTATAATAATACTATAACAGAAGTTCAGATAGTAGGCACCAAAATCATATAAGAGGTGAAATGGTATGAGTAAGCCACTTGTCAGCCAAGCAAATTATGAAGTGACCACAGAAAAGGTTGAGCCATTGCAGGTTCTTGCTCCAGACGGCACAGTCGTAAATCCCGACAAAATGCCGAAGCTTAGCGATGAACAATTAAAAGAATTAATGAGAAGAATGGTATTCACACGCGTATGGGATGAAAGAGCAGTTAATCTTGGTCGTCAAGGCCGTCTTGGTTTCTATGCACCGGTTTCTGGTCAAGAAGCATCCATGATCGGTAGTGAATTTGCCCTAAATAAAGACGATTTCATTTGCCCTGGTTACCGCGATATGCCGCAACTGGTATGGCACGGTCTTCCGCTTTATCAAGCATTCTTGTATTCCCGCGGTCATCAACATGGCGGACAAATTCCGCAAGATGTTCACGTACTTATGCCACAAATTATTATCGGCGCACAAATTCTTCACGCAACAGGCGTAGCGATGGCTTTCAAAAAACGCAACCAACCGCGTGTAGCAATCACATACACAGGTGACGGCGGAAGCTCTGAAGGTGATTTCTACGAAGGTATGAACTTTGCAGGCGCATTTAAATTGCCTGTCATTTACTTTGTACAAAACAATGGTTACGCGATTACAACACCTTATTCGAAACAAACAGGAGCACTTTCTGTTGCACATAAATCCGTTGCTGCGGGTATCAAAGGCGTGCAAGTAGATGGCATGGACGTTCTAGCTGTAGTTCAAGCTGTTACAGAAGCTGCTGAAAGAGGACGCAAAGGCGAAGGCGCTACGTTGATCGAAGCATTAACATACCGTTTCCGTCCACATTCCTTGGCCGATGATACGACGAAATACCGTACTAAAGACGAAGAGTCCGATTGGGAACCAAGAGATCCGCTTACACGTATGCGTTTGTTCTTGACGAAAAAAGGTCTTTGGAGCGAAGAAGAAGAAGCGAAAGTGAAGGAAGAAGCGAAAGCTACTGTTGCTGAGCACATCAAAAAAGCGGAAGAAACAGAGAAGATGACAGTCGCTGGTTTGATCGACTCCATGTTCGAAGTTACGCCTTCACATTTGGAAGAACAAAAAGAATTGTATAAATAGAGCAAACGTTCGAAACAAGTTTTAACTTTAGGAGGCACAGAGTAGTCATGGCACAAATGACAATGATTCAAGCGATAAAAGACGCGATGCGCGTAGAATTAGAAAGAGATCCTAATGTTATTTTGTTCGGTGAAGACGTTGGTAATGTTGGTGGCGTGTTCCGTGCAACAGAAGGATTACAAAAAGAATTCGGCGAAGAGCGCGTATTCGATACGCCTCTTGCTGAGTCCGCAATCGGCGGACTTGCGGTTGGTTTAGGCGTACAGGGCTTCCGCCCAATCGCTGAAATCCAATTCGTAGGTTTCATCTACGAAGCACTTGACCAAATTTGCGTGCAAGCAGCTCGTATGCGTTACCGTTCCGGCGGTCGTTATAACTCCCCAATCGTATTCCGTACGCCATTTGGCGGCGGGGTAAAAGCGGCTGAGCTTCATACTGATGCACTTGAGGGTCTACTTGTTCAAACACCAGGGATTAAAGTTGTTGTTCCTTCCAATCCTTATGATGCGAAAGGACTACTAATTGCAGCTATTCGCGATAATGACCCTGTTTTCTTCATGGAGCATTTGAACTTATACCGTGCGTTCCGCGGCGAAGTACCAGAAGGCGAATATACAGTCGAACTTGGTAAAGCGAATGTTGTCAAAGAAGGTTCAGACGTTACAATCATTACTTACGGCGCAATGGTACACACATCCATGAAAGCCGCTGAAGAAATCGAAAAAACAGAAGGTGTGAAAGTCGAAGTTATCGACCTTCGTACACTTCTTCCATTGGATATTGATACCATTGTCGCTTCCATTAAGAAAACAAATCGCGCGATTATCGTTCAAGAAGCGCAAAAAACATCTGGAGTAGCTGCAGAGGTTATTGCTCAAATTAATGAAAAAGCGATTCTACATCTGGAAGCGCCAGTTCTACGTATTTCACCACCAGATACGGTGTATCCATTTGCACAGATCGAAGATGCTTGGTTGCCAAGTCCAGCAAGCGTTATTGCTGGAATTAAGAAAGTACTTGAATTCTAATTCACCCAGTCGAAGGTAACAGGAGGTCGTACACGTGGCATTGTTTGAATACAAGTTCCCAGAGCTTGGTGAAGGCATACATGAAGGCGAGATCGTGAAAATGTTAGTTAAAGCGGGTGACACCGTAACTGACGAAACGATTCTTATGGAAGTACAGAATGATAAAGCAGTCGTTGAAGTTCCTTGTCCGGTTGAAGGCAAGATCGTCAGCGTTGCAGTCAAAGATGGACAAGTCTGCACAATCGGTGAGCTTGTGATGACGATTGAAGTGACAGGCGAGATGCCTGCGGCTTCAATGCATCAAGGTTCCAGCCACGCGGCACCAGCCGTGGCTGTAGCAGCTCCACCTGCTGCGGCACCTGCGCCAGCAGCAGTAGCAGCACCAGCTGCAGCTCCTGCGGCAGCAGCTGTACCAGCAGCCGCGCCAACAGGTAGCGCGGGCCGTGAAGTGCTTGCGACGCCTAGCGTCCGTAAGCTGGCAAGAGAGAAAGGCATCACACTCGCAGAGGTGACGCCTACAGGGAAGCACGGCCGCGTAACACGCGAGGACGTGGAAGGCTTTGGAGGAGCTGGCACAGCGGCTACGGCAGCAACAGATGCAGCAGCACCAGTAGCTGACGAAACAGCAGCGGCACCTGCGGCGTCATCAGTGCAAGTAGTAACATCTGGCGATCGCGTCGAAGAACGGATTCCGTTCAAGGGCATCCGTAAAATCATCGCGAACGCGATGGTTAAATCCGTGTACACGGCTCCGCACGTGACATTGATGGATGAGATCGACGTGTCGGCACTTGTCGCTCTTCGTAACCGTACGAAGCCTCTAGCAGAGAAAAAAGGCGTGAAACTGACATACCTTCCTTTCATCGTGAAAGCATTGGTTGCAGCTTGCCGTCAATTCCCGGTCATGAACGCGATGATCGACGAAGAGAAGCAAGAAATCGTCTACAAAAAGTACTACAACATCGGGATCGCAACAGATACAGACAACGGCTTGCTCGTTCCTGTTATCCATGATGCTGACCGTAAAAACGTATGGTCCGTCGCAGCAGCGATTAAGGATTTGGCTGTGCGCGGTCGCGAGGGCAAATTGTCTCCGAACGAAATGAAAGGCGGCACCATTTCGATCACGAACATTGGGTCTGTTGGCGGTATGTTCTTCACACCGGTAATCAACTTCCCTGAAGTTGCGATCTTAGGTGCAGGCCGTATCACAGAAAAACCAGTTGTGAAAAACGGTGAAATCGCTGTTGGACACGTAATGGCGCTTTCCTTGAGTTTCGATCACCGTATCGTTGACGGAGCGACAGCACAAAGCTTCTTGAACTACATCAAACAGCTTCTGGCTGATCCAGAGCTTCTCGTCTTGGAGGTGTAACATCATGGTTGTAGGAGATGCTTCTTTAGATATAGATTTGTTGGTTATCGGCGCGGGTCCTGGCGGTTACGTTGCTGCGATTCGCGCAGCACAGCTTGGACAAAGTGTTCTTATTGTTGATAAAGACGCTTGGGGCGGCGTATGTTTGAACCGCGGCTGTATCCCATCCAAAGCTTTGATCTCGGCAGCACATACGTATGAGCACGCTCAGCATGCCGATAGCATCGGGATCTCCGTAGAGAACGTGAAAGTGGACTTTGCGAAGGTACAAGCTTGGAAAAACAGCATTGTTGCTAAACAAACAGGTGGCGTTAGCGGCTTGCTAAAAGGCAACAAGATCCAAACGTTCCAAGGTGAAGCGATGTTTATCAACGAGCACGAAGCGCGTGTGTTCAATGATGCAGAAGCACCGCGTTACCGTTTCAAAAACTGTATTATCGCAACAGGTTCCCGTCCGATTGAGTTGAAAGCTTTCCCTTACGGTGGAAGAATCATCTCTTCAACAGAAGCGTTGAACTTGCCTGAAATCCCGAAAAGCATGATCGTTATCGGTGGTGGTTATATCGGGATCGAGCTTGGCCAAACGTATGCGAAATTCGGTACGAAAGTGACTGTATTGGAAGGCTCTGATCACGTGCTTCCTGGCTTCGAGAAAGAATTAACGAAGCTGGTAGCTAAGAACTTAGAGAAAGTTGGCGTAGAGGTTCATACCGAAGCGTTAGCGCAATCCTGTACGAAAACAGACAACGATGTTACGGTTACATTCACAGTTAAAGGCGAAGAGAAACAAGTCACGGCAGATTACGTTCTTGTAACGGTTGGTCGTCGTCCGAACACAGACGGCGAACTTGGACTAGACCTGATTAACTTGAAAATGACAGACCGCGGTTTGATCGAAGTCGATAACCAAGGTAGAACGAGCATTCCTCACATTTTTGCAATCGGTGATGTGGTTCCTGGTCTCTCCTTGGCACACAAAGCTTCCTATGAGGCTAAAGTGGCGGCTGAAGCGATTGCTGGACACGCAAGTATCGTTGATTACAAAGCAATGCCTGCTGTCGTATTCTCCGATCCGGAGATTGCTGGCGTAGGTCTAAGCGAAACCGAAGCGAAAGCGCAAGGAATCAATGTTACCATTGGTAAATTCCCTTATGCGGCTAACGGACGTGCGAACTCTTTGAACGCGGCTCAAGGCTTCGTAAAGCTTGTCGGTGACAAAGAAACAGGCCAATTGCTTGGTGGACAAATCGTAGGACCAGAAGCTTCGAATCTGATCGGTGAGCTAGCGCTTGCTGTTGAGATGGGCGCTAACCTGGAAGATATCGCACTTACGATTCATGCACATCCAACATTGACTGAAATGATTATGGATGCCGCTGAAGGTGCACTTGGACACCCGATTCACCAACTTGGCAAATAATTCTTTAATTACGGTTATTAGATGCCTTTAGATAAAAGTCCCGGGAGTTTGGCTGAAAAGCCACTCTACGGGACTCTTTTAATTTCTGCGGGGGTTGAAGTCCGATCTATTGTCCTGTACGATTGTCATTGAAAAGAAGACTTTGGATAAAGATAATTATGATTACAAACACACGGAAAGAGTGAGGTTATGTCCAACATACGAGATCGATTTCAGAATTATTTACTTGGTACAAGCCTTCAGAAAAAGCTCATTATTTTATTCCTTCCGTTGGCAATTATCCCCTTATCCATTCTTGGAACCTTTTCCTATTATAAATCGTCACAGGTCGTACAAACACAAGTGAGCAAGACGATTCTTGAAAGTTTGTCTCAAGTGAATTACAGCTTGAATTATTTCGTTAAAGATATCGAGCAATTGACCATGTACATTTATAGCAACAGAGAAATACAAGATGTACTGTCTAAGGACCAGGGGAGACCATTAGCAGAGAAGCACCAGGATGAAAAAAGGGTCAATGATATTCTGGATACCTTTCTGGGCTTCAAAAACTGGAATATTGCCATTTACTTGCTTGGAGAGAACGGGGATCGTTATTTTACCGGCAACCTTCTTCCTAATCAATACGACGATTATAACTTGAATTGGGGATTGTTTCGTAAAATGCGGCTAGCAGGAGGCAATATCATATGGGATACGCATTACAGCATGAAAAAGACGGAGGATTTTGGTATTGTCTTAAGCAGTGGCAGGCTGCTCAAGAAGATTGAAACGAACAAACCGCTTGGTTATATGATCGTGGATATTATGGAGAATACGTTGGCTGACAAGTATAACAAGGCCCACTTGCAGCCTGGCGGACAGATGTTACTGTTAGATCGAAATGGCTATGTCATTTCGAGTACGCCGTCCAAGCATATCGTGGGTACGAAGTTAGACGAACCTTATTTAGATAAAGTATTATCAGGTAACAAAGGATTTTTCGAACCAACCAGCAAAGATTCAGCTCCTGTCATGGTCGTTTACGATACATCTGAGATTACGGGTTTCAAGCTCGTTAGTATTGTGCCAGTAGCCGTTTTGACAAAGGAGAGCAGCAGCATCCGTAATTTGATGTTATTTATTATGATCTTGTTCGGTGTTGTGTCCTGCTGGGTTGCCTATGTGTTATCGGTAACGATTACGAATCCGCTGCGGAAGCTGAAATCGCTAATGTATCTCGTGGAAAACGGTAATATGGATGTTGCCTTTTCTTCCAAATATAGAGACGAAGTCGGGCAGCTAGGTCTCAGTTTCAATAAAATGGTACAGCGGATCAAGCAGTTGATCGATGAGGTTTATAAGAAGCAATTAATGCTGAAGGAAGCTGAAATCAAAGCCATCCATGCCCAATTCAACCCTCATTTTCTTTATAATGCACTGGATTCGATCAATTGGATGGCACGTATTCATAAAATGACGGATATTAGTAAAACAGTTATTTCACTTGGAGAGTTGCTGCGGTTTAGCATCCGCAAAGGGCAACCTTTCATCCAAGTTAAGGAAGATATGTATCAAATTCGCAACTTTCTTGTGATTCAACAGATGCGTTACGGGGATAAGTTGGAAGTCGAGATTGATATCGATGAAGAAATCGAATCCTTATATACGCTCAAACTGTTGATTCAACCAATCGTGGAAAATGCCATCACGCATGGATTAGAGATCAAACCGGGAATAGGACATCTTTCAATTAGAGGATGGCGTGATGAGGGATTTGTAAGCTTCGAAATTCGAGACAACGGTGTAGGGATGTCATCCGAAATGGTGGAGCGTATCCTTAGCGGCAAATACGTATCGGATAGTGAGCAGAGTACGGGTATTGGACTGGAAAACTTGATCAAACGGCTTCAGCTTTACTTTGGCTCGAACTATCGTTTTGAAATCGAGAGTGAGGTCATGCAAGGAACGATTATTCTTATCGAAATTCCCATTATGCGCTCAGGAGAGGATCATCGTGTATAAACTATTCATAGTGGAGGATGAGTGGCTTGTCCTACAAGGGCTGAAACTGACAATTCCTTGGGAAGAAATGCAATGCACCGTGATTGGCGAAGCAAGGGACGGACAAGCCGGTTTAGAAGGAATTATCGCTAACCCGCCAGACATCCTACTGACGGATATTCGGATGCCAGCGATGGATGGCATTCAGCTTGCTGAGAAAGTGGCGGAGCTGCTGCCACATGTGAAAATTGTATTTCTTACTGGCTTCGATGATTTTATATATGCCCAAAAGGCAGTTAAGCTGGGGGCTGCTGATTTTGTGCTCAAGCCTACCAATCCAGATGAGCTCATCCAAGTCATTGGACGCATTACATCCAAGCTCGATGAGGATCGCCGATTGCAATTACAACAGGAACGAATGAAGGTTAAGTATGGCTGGGAGCAGCCGTTGATTGAAGAGAAGATTCTCTATGATCTTATGCTGGATTATGCGGGGACGCTTGAAAGAGAATGGTTGTTAGAGTTTGGTACTGGGATAGAAAGCACAGAAGGAGGAGTTGTTATCCCTCCATATCGCGTTTTATTGCTGCAAATGGACGGTCTTAAAGACATGGGTACGGATAGCATCCAGCTTAGGGATCAGATCAAGGAACGAATCAAAGAGCTGTCCACCCTTACTTTAGTGCGAATAAACGAGACGCGTTATGCGCTTTTGGCCAATCGTCAAGTCGAACGAGCCGATCTGGCGATCTTATTTGATAATCTAATGATGTTAGTATCTTCCTATGCACAAAGATGTGTTCTAACGGTCAGCCATTCGTTTACAACGATCGATTTGATTCCGACTGCCTATATCCAAGCCATGCGGGCCTTGTATCAAACTGTCTTTCTAGGTGGCGAGAAAATCATATGGTTTGAAGACATTGAACAGCAGCAAGAAACTGCGAGTGTGAATCATACCGTGTTGAAGGATTTGATCGAATTGGTCAAATGGGGAAATGCTTCATCCATCGAAGCCCAAACCCGGCTGTGGTATTCGCATCTCATACACCTCCATTCTGATGGATTGGAGGCAAGAAGAAGCTTTTTCGAATTTATCGTAACGTTAAATTCGCTCCTGCTGCGAGATAACGAATTGCATAACATAGTTATCGATAGTGGTTTTCTTTTAACATCAATTGAACGAGTGGATGATTCGCTGGAACAATGGTTGATTCGCTTAAACGATGCGTTATTTGAGTGGAACCGGCAATGTGTGGAGCAATCAGATCCTCAAAAGAAGAGCGGGTTCGAGGAGATCGAGCTGTTTATCCGAGAACATTACGCTGAGGATATTTCTCTGCAAGGTATCGCGGAGCGCTATCATATGAGTGAAAGCTACTTTAGCAGGTTGTTTAAAAAGCAGGTTGGAACCAGCTTTCTCGAATACGTGACTTTGATTCGCGTACGACAAGCCAAGGAGTTGCTGACGAATCCCCGTCTTAAAATTTATGAGGTCTCCGTACAAGTCGGTTATCAAGATCCGCGATATTTCAGTCAACTATTTCGCAAGTATACGGGGGAGACTCCTACAGAGTTTCGCAAACGGCTTGGGATTGAGTCCCTTCCTCTATAGGCATAATATGAAAACTCCACTGCATGACTTGGTGGGGTTTTTATTTTGAACAAAAATTTCAACAAATACGAAAATTCGTCACATTGAGAGTGCTTACATTTGAACGTATAGTAAAACTAGAAAGATAAAGACACAAAACATATGGAGGGTTAACAAAATGAAAAAATCACTAACCAGTCTTTTATCCTTGTTGCTTGTCGGTTCTTTGATCGGATGCGGTGCCAAAGAGACCCCAGCAGCGAAACCGACTGAAACTTCTGGACAACCTGCGACTAGTCAATCCTCATCAAAGACGAGCGGTAAGCTTACCTTGTACTCCCCGAATGCAGCTGAGCTCAATAACCCAATTATTAAGGAGTTTCAGGATCGTACAGGCATTGAGGTACAGTTGATTTCCGGTGGTACAGGTGATCTCTTGAAACGTGTACAAGCTGAAGCTACCAATCCGCTGGGCGATGTGTTTTGGGCTGGCGGTGCCGATTCTCTCGAAGCGTATAAAAAATATTTTGAACCTTATAAAACAAAAGAATACGACAATATTTCTCCGCAATATGTAGATAAAAACAATGTGTGGACACCATTTGCTGCACTGCCAATGATCATCATGTATAACAAAGAACTGGTTAAAGCAGGTGAAGAGCCTAAGGGCTGGACAGATCTGACGGATCCGAAATGGAAAGGGAAGATTGCTTATGCGGATCCTGCAAAGTCCGGTTCTTCCTATACGCAATTAATCACCATGCTGACAGCAAACGGAAAAGACCAAGGGTGGGGTTTTATTAAGAAGTTTGTAACCAACCTGGATGGTAAAGTATTGTCAGGTTCCGGCCAGGTTTATAAAGGGGTAGCTGACAAAGAATTTGCGCTTGGAGTTACACTCGAGGAAGCCGCTTATCGTTATGTTGAAGGTGGTGCAAAAGTCGGCATTATTTATCCAACCGAAGGAACTTCAGCTGTACCTGATGGAGCTGCAATCATCAAAGGTGCTAAAAATATGGAAGATGCGAAGAAATTTATCGATTTCCTAGTAGGTAAAGACGTGCAGTCTCTCATTCAAAAGGAATTCAAACGCCGTTCCGTTCGTAAGGATGCTGAAGTGATTCAAGGTATCGCACAAGCCAAGGATATCAAGCTCGTCGACTATGATTTTGATTGGGCTTCCACCAAGAAAGACGAAAATATTAAACGTTTTGGCAAAATTGTATCAGGACAAGAATAAGATTTGATCAAATGAGCGGTGCCTTACTTTAACGGTCTAGGCACCTTTTTCTTAGACATTGGAGGTAAATAACATGCAAAAAATCGTCTTTGACCACGTGACCAAATATTTCGGAACCGCCAAGGCGGTCAATGATGCTCATTTAACAATCCAAGAAGGGGAATTCTTCACTTTACTTGGACCAAGCGGATGCGGAAAAACAACGCTATTGCGGACAATTGCTGGCTTCTACCGTCAAGAAGAAGGCGATATCTACTTCGGCGATCGTAAGATAAATGATGTGCCGACGCATGAAAGAAACATTGGAATGGTTTTTCAAAACTATGCGATTTTCCCACATATGACCGTCTTTGAAAATGTGGCTTATGGATTAAAGGCTCGGAATGTGAATAAAAAAGAAACGGAACAGCGCGTAATGGAAGCGTTGGAGATGGTTCAGCTACAGCACTTGCGAGATCGTGTTCCTTCTAATATGAGCGGTGGTCAGCAGCAACGTATTGCTTTGGCACGGGCTATCGTTATTCGTCCAGGCTTACTGTTAATGGACGAACCGTTGTCCAACCTTGACGCCAAATTACGTATCAAGATGAGATCGGACATCCGTAGGCTGCAAAAGGAACTGAACATTACAACGATTTATGTAACGCATGATCAAGAAGAAGCTTTGGCTGTTTCCGACCGCATTGCCGTAATGAGCGAAGGTATCATTCAACAAATTGCTCCTCCAGAGGACATTTATGCCTATCCGGCCAACCAATTTGTAGCTAATTTTATCGGTACATCGAACTTTATCGAGGCCGAGTGCCGCGGCACTAGCAGCGATCAAAACGAAGCAGAGATTCAATTGCTCGGAACGTCCTTCCGGTTACCTCTCTTGAAGCCATACGAAGGGAAATCGATGTTCTCGCTGCGTCCAGAACGTATACGTCTTGAATCCGAGAACACAGGCGAGAATTTGATTCGAGGTACTGTCAAATCCGTTACTTTCCTTGGCGAAAAAGTAAGCTATTTAATCGAGCTTCCAAATGGTTTTGTGATCGACGTTCAAGAGCATGCTGTTGAACCCCATCAGCTGCGCAAGGTGAAACAGGTTGTTTATGTGAATTTGCAGCTGGACAAAGCAACGATGTTTGATGAAAGCGGTAAGGAGGCGGTCTACCGTGCAAACCGTTAAGAAAAGCCGGTGGTTCTCCTTCAAGCAATGGGACTTCTGGTCCTGGGTAACGCTATTTGTATATCTTTTTCTACTCGCTTTTATTGTATACCCGTTATTCTCCTTGCTGTTCAACAGCTTTTTTAATGACCAGGGGATGTTCTCATTAGCTAATTACGCGAACTTTATTAAGCTGAAGTATTATTACAGTGCGCTTTGGAACAGTTTAAAGGTATCCGTATTTACAACTGTGTTCTCGATCCTAATAGGAGTTCCGCTTGCGTATATTACAACTCGCTACAATGTGAAATTTAAAGGTATTATTCAAATTCTTGTTATTATGTCCCTACTTTCCCCTCCTTTTATCGGAGCGTATTCTTGGATTTTGATGTTAGGCAATAACGGCTTTTTAACACGTTTCATGCATGATATCGGGATTCCATTTACCTCCATATATGGATGGAAGGGCATTGTTTTCGTCTTTACCCTTCAGTTCTATCCACATATTTATTTATATGTTTCAGGTGCACTGAAAACAATTGACACTTCGCTCGAAGAGGCGGCAGAAAGTTTGGGACGTTCAAGCTTCCACAGGCTGCGTACCGTTACGATTCCGTTGATTTTTCCTACATTGTCAGCTGGTGCATTAATGGTGTTTATGGCATCGTTTGCAGATTTTGGTACACCGATGCTGCTAGGCCAAGGTTTCAAAGTACTCCCAATCTTAGCTTACGAGCAGTTCATAAGTGAGATGGGTGGGAACCCCGCCATGGCTAGTACGTTAAGTGTGATCCTAATTGTTTGTTCTACGAGTATTCTATTTCTTCAACGATACTTTGTCTCCCGCAAAAATTATACGATGACGGGTATGCGTACACCGAAAGTGGAAATTCTGGGGCCGATGAAGAAATGGCTATTTACTGGCTTTGCTCTGTTGGTCGCTTGTGTATCGATTATTCCTCAGGCGACGGTCATTGTAACCTCCTTCATCAAAACGAAGGGACCGGTATTTCAAAATGGATTTAGTTTAGATAGTTATAAAGAAATTTTGTTCCGCGTACCTAAGGCGATCTTAAATACGTACACCTACTCCTTAATATCCATCGTGATCATGGTCGTGATGGGGATGCTCGTAGCCTACGTGTTGGTGCGTAGGAAATCGAAGTTAACGGCGATGCTCGATTCCTTGATCATGATACCTTATGTCATGCCGGGAACTGTTCTGGGGATCAGCATGATCATTGCTTTTAATAAGCCTCCTGTCGTACTAACAGGGACATGGGTCATTCTGGTCATCGCTTATGTGGTGCGTAAGCTGCCATACACGATTCGTTCCAGTACGGCAATCTTGTATCAATTGGATCGCAGCGTAGAAGAAGCTTCAATCAGCCTTGGTGTTCCGCCGATGAAGACATTCTTCAAGACAACGGGACGTTTGATGGCACCCGGTGTATTGTCCGGAGCCATTCTGAGTTGGGTAACGACCATTAATGAGTTAAGTTCTACGATTGTTCTTTACTACGGGGCGACAGCAACCATTACGGTGACGATTTACAGCGAAGTATTTACCGCTAACTACGGTACAGGTGCGGCCCTGGCATCGATCTTGTCCCTTACCACGCTAATCTCCTTGATCATAGCTAATAAGCTTAGCAAGAAGGGGCTGCAGTTGTAACGGCTTACGTGATAAGCGTCTTTCATGAAGGCTCATGTTTTCAGGAACTTGTCGTGCTACAATGAAAAAGATTGTCATGATGAGCTTACCGGGAGGAAAAATGAAGCTAAACAGATGGATAATTTGGAGCATAGCGATACAACTGATCCTTATAATTGTAACTTCTTTTATGTTTAATCATAAGAAATCGAATACTACGAGCGGAGAATTTGTTAGTGGAACCGCCCTTTCCATTTGGGTTTACAGTCAAGACTTGGAAACCTCTATTAATGAGTTTCAGCAAACGTATCCTAATATCGATGTGGATGTGAGATACTTCCGCTCGAGTGATCATTTATTTACGGAGTTGATGGCGGCTATTTCCGCTAATGCGGCGCCACAGCTTGCTGAAATTAAAAGCTTTTATGGAATTGGCCAGTTAGTGGATGCCGGGGCGGTGTTTCCCGTAGATAATCTATCTATACCAGAATGGAAGAAACTGCAGCCTACGTTCACAGAGCCCTTCCACTATTCGGACCTAGATTGGGCTGTGCCGATCGGCGGGAGCATACCGTTGCTTTATTACCGGGAGGAACTGATGAAGAACTCTCAAAACGGTTCGTTTTCGGGGTGGAGTGAAGTAGTGAATGCTGCAATAGAAACAAACTCGATTGGGAACGATGGCGTTAACAAAGGGCATTGGGGAATTGCCTTCGACAAAGAAGTGCCGTGGTATTTGGGGAGCTTAAACGTAGAGGCGAGCAATGGGAATCCCGATGAAAATGCTAAGTTCGACTCTGCTATTTCGATGTGGGGAGAGTGGGTTCATAGCTTGAATATTATGAAGCCGCTCACTCATCGTCGGGCTGCAAGTGATTTCATTAATGGGAAAATCGGTTTATTCATAAGCTCTTCTGAACAGTTGCAAACGGTAGAACGATATATTGGCGGTAAGTTCAAATATAATGCCCAGCGGTTACCCAGGCAGGAACAACAGGGAATTGTGCCAAGCATCGATGGGTTGATTGTTTTAAACTCTTCTGAAACCAAAGTGAAGGCGGCAAACAGCTTTATTTCTTATATGATCCATGAGAAGACGCAAGATTCTTTATGGCGTAGTAGTGGTCTAATTCCTTCGCGGTCCGATGTCCTAATGAAACTGCAAGAAGAAGGGCAATGGAGTACGAGTCAAAAGATGATTCTTGATTCGGTACGTATGTTCTCAGCAAAGAGGCCCGCTAAGGGCGACTTCGAACGCTGGGAATATACGCAATCCCTTCTGGAGCAATTGGAACAAGAGCCAAAACTTGTAAAGGAAGCACATTTTGAGGATGAATTCGGGAATTGACCTCGCAAATAGAATGAAGAATGCACGCATACATGAGAGAAAGGTGGCTTAACAACTATGAATGTAGAAAAAATCTCCTTGCAGGGTAGCGGTGAATGGAATGAAGATGCACTCGTCGGCAATGAACGTTTAAATTTATTTGGGGTATTGGATGGTGCAACTTCTCTGCATCCCTTTCGGGGCCCTAACAAAGAAACGGGAGGGTACTTGGCCTCACAAGTAATCAAACAGTACCTGGAGTCGCTTCAAGTGGAGGATGCTTCGGATTTTGATCTCAAGCATTTAGTGATCCAAGCCAATATCCGATTACGGGAGAACATGGCGGAAGCCGGTATCCAAACATCGGATAAAGCAGCTTTATGGACGAGTTCGCTCGCTCTCATCCGAATAGAGGATAATTTTATTGATTATGCCCAGGTTGGAGATTGCATGATTGTTGCCGTTTATCAGGATGGATCGTTTCGAACGATATCACGCGATCAGGTCGCGCATATTGATCTAGAATCCAAACGCATTTGGGAACAAGGTATCGAAAATGGCATTGTTAAGCGAGAAGACCTTTGGGAGCTCGTCAAACCGATCATTTTACAAAATAAATCGAAAATGAATACGATGGCCGGCTATACCGTTTTGAGCGGAGAACCACATCTGGCCGACTTCATCGAGTACGGTAGAATCAACCGTATTCAGTTGAAGTCATTGCTGATTGTTAGCGATGGGCTATTCCCGCATACAGAACTTGGCAGCGAGCCGATTGACGTCATTCACGAGTTGACTACCAGCATTACAAACAGCACATTGGCTGGATATGCGGATTGGTTGATTAATCTTGAATTAAATGATAAGGATTGCCTGCGTTACCCACGTTTCAAGTTATCGGATGATAAGACAGGGATATGGATTCAATTTGAATAGCGTGAGCAGCCATTTTATTTTATGAATAGAAGGTAGTTGATATATGAGATTATCTGTTGGGAAAAAAATTATGCTCGGGATTGCCATCATTTTTGTACTCATGCTTATTATGGCTCTATTTTCACTCAATCGAATGAATATCATGAAGGGACGGATTGATTCCATAACGGCTGTCTCTTTGCCGGGGGTAGAGTTAATCAATGAGTTGAATTTCGAGGTGGAGCATGTCATGCGGTTGACAATGATGCATCTAGAAGAAACGCTCAAGACAGGTAAAGACAGACAGGAAAGCAGTATTGCTCAAGTGTACCGAAAAATCGATTTAACGATGACCGAGTATGATAAAAAGGTTGTCTTGGAAGAAGATCGTAAAAATATCGATGAATTTAAACTTAAATGGAACGAATATAAAGACCTCAACAAACAGATTTTAGAAGCAAGTCAAAATAAGAATGGCGCTAAGGCTGCACAATTGCTTGCAGAAGCAGAAGGGCTAAATGTGAGTGTCCAGGCCATCTTTGACAAAATGAAAATATATAATAAAGGCGAGGCTGTCCATGCAACGAAGGAAGCAATCGGCGCCTTCTCTTCAGCGAAGACCGGTCTGACCTTATTGTTGATCTTTAGCTTGCTTGCAGCGGCAGCAGTCGTTGTGAGTGTTCATCTGCTAGTTTCCAAAGCCTTACATAAGGTTACTTCTCATATTGTCCAAGTAGCCAAAGGGGAACTAGATGTACAGCCTTTAAAAATAAGAAGCAAGGACGAGTTGGGGCAATTGGCCAAAGCAGCGAACGATATGGTTGTTCATTTGAGGGAAACTTTGCAGCAAACGGCTACAACCTCCGCTCAGGTCGCTATTTTATCCGAAGAACTTGCAGCAAGTGCTAATCAAACAGCTGCCTCTTCGAGACAAATTGCCACAGCTGTTCAAGAAGTTGCTGGAGGGGCCGCCGATCAGCTCATCAGTACAGAAGAAGCTGCTAAGGCTATGGAAGAAATGGCTATAGGAATCGGACGAATTGCAGAAACCTCATCCGTCGTTTCGGAAAAGTCCGTTGAAACCTCGATACAGGCCGAGCAAGGAAATGAGTCTATCCGTCAAGTAGTTACTCAAATGGGATTCATTCAAGATTCCACCACCACAACGGCAGACTTTGTAGGGCGGTTGGGGAAGCGATCGGAAGAAATTGGTGCGATTGTATCGATGATCTCTGACATTGCGACCCAGACCAACTTATTGGCATTGAATGCGTCAATCGAAGCAGCAAGAGCGGGTGCAGGAGGAAGAGGGTTTGCCGTCGTTGCAAATGAAGTGAAAAAATTATCTGCACAATCCAGCTCATCTGCTAACGAAATTGCTGCGTTAATCCATGAAATTCAAACAGAAACTAAGCACGCTGTAGAGGCGATACAATCCGTTACTCGTGAAGTTACGATAGGGATCTCTGTAGCTGAAACGACGAGTGAAAAGTTCGGCTCTATTCTCGATTCCATTCAGCATATCAACAATGAAATTCAAGAGGTTTCAGCTATTTCAGAGCAAATGGCCGCTTCATCCGAGCAAATCACAGCATCTATTGCCTCGACGGCATTCATTGCCAGAAATGCTAACGATAATACACAGGCTGTTGCCAGTGCATCAGATATGCAGTTGGTTTCGATGGAAGGCATTTCATCATCCGCTACTCATCTGTCTGCAATGGCTGAAAATCTGCAGCATTTGATCCTCAAGTTCAAATTATAGTGTCTAAATGTTTAAGAACAAGTTGAACTCAAACCGCGCGCACTGATTAGATATGGCACGTGCGGTAAGAGTTTAGTTTTTTTCTGGGCAAGAGGGAATCAATTCAACTATAATGAAGCGGTTTGAGGACGTTGTCGTCTCTTCTTTTGACCATAAAGGACTTCGATAAAAGTTTTTTCAATACATAGCCAAGAATAAATAGACCGAAGCATACACATGCCGAGGTCTTATTTCTGTTTCCCGCATACAATGAACTATTGACAGACTGAGATACCAATAGGGGGAATTTCCATGTTCAAATGGATGTTCGTTACGCTAGTAAGGCTTTTACTTCCGTGCTTGCGTCTGTTTGTGTTGCTTGCTTTTAAGGTGAAAGTGACGGGCATGGCGAAACTCGATATGACGGGCAAAACAGTTCTTATTCCGAACCACGTATCGTTGTTGGATGCGGTGGTGCTCGCTTTGATCTTGCCTAAAGATGTGGCATTCGTAGTGAATACGAACATTGCGAAGCGATTTGCGTGGGTACTCCACTTCAGGGCACATATCACTGTAGATACCTCGAACCCTTATGCGGTTCGTACCATGCTGAAAACGATTCAAAGTGGAACACCTCTTGTCATTTTTCCAGAAGGACGAATCACGACGACAGGTGGCATGATGAAAATATATGGTGGCATCGGATACCTTGCACTACGATCGCAGGCACGCATTGTGCCGATTTCTATTGAGGGTTTGGAGCATTCGAAGCTATCGTATTTACGTGGAAAAATAAAGCAACGCTGGTTTCCAAAGGTGAACATTGCTTTTGGTGAAGCTTTTCAGGTCCCGGCAGGTGATGAGCGGTTCACGAGAAAAGTTCAAAAGGAGCAGGCGACGGAGGCAATCCGCACTAAACTGTTAGATCATTTGCTGGATAGTCGCCTTCAACCCGAGGTTAACTTATTCAACGAACTGCTGGCAGCGGCTAGTCGACATGGTCAATCGCGGGTCATTTGCGAAGATGTGATGAGTCATTCTGCATTGACGTATCGGAAGCTGCAGTTGAGTAGCTATACATTGGCAGTTCGGTTGGGCAAGCTTTTGAATGGACAAAGGCGGGTTGCCTTATTGCTTCCCAATGCCGCGGGACATGTGGTGACGTTGTTTGCAGTATTCCGATTAGGCGTTACGCCGGCGATATTGAATTACTCTGCCGGTAGGCAGGCAATGCTGGAAGCGTGTGAAACGGCAGAAGTGAGTACCGTACTGACGTCTAGAGTTTTTATCGAGAAGGCGGGTTTATCCGATTTTATCCAGAGTGCTAGCAGGTTATTCACGCTTATTTATCTGGAGGACGTTAAGGAAGCGCTAACTTTACAAGATAAGTTCCATGGTTTGTTGGACTTTTTGATGCGGAAGAAGGGGCCAGTGGGTGTTGGTCTTAATGAAGCTGTGCTATTCACTTCAGGCAGTGAGAGTAAACCGAAGGGTGTCGTCCTGACGCACCGAAATATTTGCGCGAATATTCAGCAGGCAAGGCTTGTTATTGCCTTTAATAGTTCAGATAGTGTGCTTGGCAGCATGCCGATGTTTCATTCGTTCGGGCTGACAGCGGGGACGATGCTTCCGATTCTTTCGGGGTTGAAGCTGGTTCTATATCCCAATCCTTTGCATTACAAAGTCATTCCAGAGCTCGTGTATGACAGAAATATTACGATTTTATTTGGCACGTCAACGTTTCTTGGTGCTTACGCGAGAACGGCGCATCCTTATGATTTTGCTCATTCCTTGCGTTATGTTGTGGCTGGTGCCGAAAGGCTGAAAGAGGAAGTGCGCCAAATTTGGCAGGATAAATTCGGGATTCGCATTCTAGAGGGCTATGGAACGACGGAAACGACGCCCGTTATATCACTAAATACACCGATGCATGGGAAGAAAGGTTCGGTAGGCAAATTGCTGCCAGGGATTGAGGCTGTGGTGGAAGCGGTAGATGGGATTGCGACAGGTGGTCATCTGCTCGTTAGAGGCCCGAATGTGATGAAAGGGTATTTGATTCATAGTCGGGGCTTCGTTCCTGCATCGGAGTGGTATAGCACCGGGGATATTGTGACGTTGGATGATCAAGGTTACTTGTTCATTCAAGCGCGTTTGCAGTCTTTTGCTAAAATAGGTGGCGAAAAAGTATCGCTTCTCATGGTCGAAGAGCTTGTATCTAAGAGTTTGGCCGCACCTGCGGTTTGTGCTGCTGTCCATGTGCCTGATCGGCGAAAAGGTGAGCGCATCATTGTTTTTCATACCAGTAAGGTGAGTCCTCTTGAAGCGCTCCGCGAGTTGATGAGGCAGGAGGGGCAGCCCGTGATTTATATGCCTTCTGAGTTTCGCTATATCGAGAAGCTGCCGCTATTGGGGAGTGGGAAGATTGATTATGTGACGATGAAGCAATGGGCACTGACAAGCGATGGTGAAGGTAAAGGTAAACCCACAGCTTAAGCTGTGGGTTTTGAACGTATGACGGTAATGGCGGCAGGTAGGAGTTCGATTTGAAGAGGAGTGGAACCGGCGAACTCTCCGTCTGCTTGGACAAGCAAGGGCTTTTCTGTCCGAATAGAGATCGATTTTCCTTTATAAAATGTTACAGCAGGATGCTCGGTGTGCTTACCTTGGTACACGGTGAAAAGAACGGGCAAGAGGCGAATGCGGCTTTTGCTTTGAATAACAACAACATCGGCCATTCCGTCTGTTGGACTTGCTGTCGGGCAAATTTGAATGGCGCCTCCGTAAAAAGGAATATTCGCAACGGCAGCCAGCCACATATTGGGTAATTTCGTTACGCTTCCGTCTACCTCTATCCATGCGGTGGAAGGTTGATAGGTTGCGAACACACGAAGGATAGAGATGAAATAAGATAACCTACCTAATCCAAGGCGGTTGAGAAACTTTTTGTAGCTGGCTTCATTCGTAAGTTTGGCGACCATGCCGTCAAAGCCTGCGCCGATGCTATTAACTGCCACCTGATTAATCTGACTGGCATGAAGTAGGTCAATTTGCAATGTGTCGGCGGCATGTAGGGCAATGTGTAGTGCTTCCAATGGATGATTAGGTATACCGTAGGCTTTTGCAAAATCATTGCCTGTTCCTGCCGGGATAACCGCGAGGGAGCAGACTGGAGAGGAACCGTTGCTATTCTGATGCTGCCAAACGCCACCTGCTGCTTCATGAACGGTACCATCTCCGCCAATAATAATAATCCGGTGAACGTGATGCACTTGTATCAGTGTAATGGCATGTTGCGTTGCTTCACCTGCTTGGGTTGTTAATTTGGCTAAATAAGAGATTCGATTCGCTTGAAGGTAGGCTTGGATGTCTCCCCAGATGTTAGCTCCTCTGCCATTGCCTGAAAGCGGGTTCACAATAATTCCGATTGATTCCATGTGTATTTGCCCCTTATCTTTTCGCTGAGGTGGTAGTTTATGGTAAGTGAAACGATTGCTCTACGTAGGTTTTATACGAATTTTCCTTTACATAAGGGGCACTGTTTTGTAAAATAAACCATAGGTAAATTAATTATTTTTGATGTTAGATTTTATGCCATGGAAAAGATTGTTAGATGATTTACACTCGGGGGGAGAATGGGTAACTTTGAAATTGAAATCGGAATTGAACAGCATGCATAGCACAGGAAAGCTCAACGTGAACCTGTCCATCCTTCGTAATCTGAAACTTCGTTTTAAATTGCTGTTCATGAATGCGATTGCCATTTTATTTTTATTAATTGTAGGGATTACGGGCTATCATTATATGGACAAGATGTCTAGCAACTCTACTAGAATGTACGAGGAAAGTCTGCTATCTGTCAAATGGATTAATCAACTAAAAACAAATTTCAATGAAACCGAGTCTAATTTGCTAGAGATGATGCTATCCACGGATGTGAAATATAAGGCTAAGTTAAAAGCCAAGTTGGATGAGAATGCGGGCACGAATAAAGATTTAGTTACGAAAATTGCAGGGATTGCGCTCAATGAGGAAGAGGCCGGAGCCTTCAAAAGCTTCGAGGAATTGAACCTGAAATATCGTGAATTCGTCACTAAAACCATGGATCAAGCGTCGCAAAATAATCAAGTTGCTTATCAGGTTTACAATAATGAAGTATCACCGCAAGGTGATAAAACGGTAGAAGCATTAGATAAGCTTGTAGGGCTCAAAGAATCCGCGGCTGAACAATTCCAGAAATCCAGTAGTTCGGATTCAGCGACCTCGCATTGGGTCATTATACTGACGATCATCATTGCAATTATTGTGATGACCTTGGGTGCATTGACGTTGGATATGATCATTTCTACACCTATTCGCAAACTCCAAGAAAACATGGAAAAGGCAGCCGGTGGAGATCTGTCCGTAAAAGGGGACTACCCTTATGAGGATGAGGTAGGTAAGTTAACGAATTCCTTTAATGTCATGACAGGAAGCTTGCGCAGCCTAGTTATGCAAATCTCGGATAATGCTTTAACACTTTCAGCGAGTTCCGAAGAGCTTCTTGCTAGCTCAGAGCAAAGCTCTCTGGCGGCAAGGCAGGTTGCAACTTCTAGTCAGAAGTTATCGGAGGATTTCGATAAGCAATTTGCTGGTGTGACGCAAGCGAATGAGGCCGTTGGTCTTATGCTGACTAGCACGAAGCAAATTGATGAGTCGGCGCAAGTGGTTGCTACGCTAGTGAATCAAGCGACGCAGGCCGCTCAGCATGGTAAACAATCGGTCGTTTCGATCGCGGGACAGATGTCTGAGATTTCAGACGCGGTCCGTGACGTTAATGTGGTTATCGAAGCTTTGGGTAAAAATGCACACAAAATTGGTGAAATCGTCAATGTCATTAACGAGATTTCGACGCAGACGAATCTGCTTTCCTTGAATGCAGCGATTGAAGCAGCTCGTGCAGGAGAAGCTGGGCGTGGATTCGCGGTCGTTGCTGGGGAAGTGCGCAAACTTGCGGAGCAGTCGTCCACTTCGGCGCGAAATATTACGGATCTGGTTTCGACGATCCAACGACAGATCAACCAAGCTGTTAGCTCCATGCATGCAGGAGCAGGAAAAGTGCAAGAGGGATTGACGATTTCGGCGGAAGCACAGGAATCGTTCGTACATATCGAGACTTCGGTCGAGAAAGTGAATACGAAAGTGGAAGATGTGAATCGGAACATCCACCAGCTTGTAGATGCGAACTTGCGTATCGAGCAAGTGATGCGCATCGTGAGCTCCGTTTCGGAGACGGGGATTTCCGTCAGCCAAGAGACATCTGCTGCGAGTCAGCAGCAAATGTCGACCACGGAGGAAATTGAGAATTCCGCGAAGTCACTGGCAGGACTAGCGGAAGAATTGCAAATTTCGCTGCAGAAATTTAAGGTGTAAAGTGAACCCGCGGGCGTTGTGCCTGCGGGTTTTTGGTAATGCCGTTAGTGATGAAAAACATCACTACAGCAGGTGAATCGGGGCGAATCCGAGGAAAATGATGCTGTTAGTGATGAAAAACATCACTAAAGCAGGTCAAATCGGGAGGAATGCGCGGATAGTGATGCGGATAGTGATGAAAAACATCACTGTAGAAGTTGAAGCGGGCGAATCCGCCGAATCTCTCCGCACTAACCCATCATATGCTGAAGTATTTCAGCCGTTGGGCGGTAGCATCGGATCCGTTGCGTCCCTTTTCCTGCAGATTCAAGCATGTTTTTCTCATGCATGACCTTGAGCAGTTGGCGTGCTTTCTGAGCTTCGATAGCCAGTACTTGACATACATCTTGAGTTGTAAGGACATTATTACTGGAAATCGCATAACGCAAAATTTCCTTCTCCACGTAGCTTATCACTTTGACCGGACCTTCGTTCATACCCAGATAGGGGCCCATAAATTGTTGTAAGATTTGTTGGCACATACGTGGGCGATCTTTGATATCGTCGTAGGAGAAACGGAGGATTTTCCAGCCATCGATGATGAGGTGGTTTTGACGAATGAGGTGATCCGAGAATTGGGAGCGGCTAATTTGCGAGGCGTGGGTTGTGAAACCGTCGATTTGGATAGCAAGTTTGAGTGTATGTTTGATAAAAGCAAAATCAAGGAATCGGGTTCCATCTCGGAAGTCTTTCACTTCATATTCAGGATGAAGATCGTTGAAATGTTTAAAAGAAGGCCACCAGACCTGCAAAAGAAATAGTTTTTCAGCATGACTGTGGCCCTCCAATAGTCTGCGAAGAGAGTCACCTTTTCGAGTAGACGTGTGGTACGCGATAAAGCCGTCATGTGCAACTTCAAATTCAATTTTCATGTGGATGCCTCCTTGAAATAAATAAAGCCACTTCTCTATATCAGCCTGGGCGGATATTAGAAAAGCGGCGTATGCTTTACGACCAACTATTTCTATATACTAGCACATACACACAGTATATCAACAACGTATTGACACACTTGTACAATTATTATATAATATTAAAGTTGATTGAAATGAAACCATATAAACACTTCATATTTAGCCTCATTTACCCCACACGAACGATTAGCGAGAAGAAAGTAACCCCCTCTCCTTGTTTGTTTTTCTCCCAATGCGCAGTCCATCAGCTCATTTATGGTAAACCCGAGGCAACGTAAGTGTTTCGGCAGTAAGTGTTTGTAACGCAATTCGCACTGGCGCGGTCATTGGAGCCGCAAGGATGAAAGAGAGGTAGGGCTTTCATTGTTTTGATATTCCAACACATGAATTACGCAATTTCATAGAGATCAATTGTAGTTAGATAAATCGTTTTCGTGCTGATCAGGTGCGGGAACGATTTTTTATGTTGATCATGGCTGGTGAATCATAGGCACTTCCATTACAATAAAAGCAAATCAACCATGGTTTGCTGGAGGTTTGATCAGGGTTGTAAGGATTGTAAGGATTGTAAGGATTGTAAGGTTTGATGGGGTTTGGAAGGTTTGGAGGCTCGGAAGCTCTGGAAAGTTTGCAAGGTTGGAAAGTGGAAGGCTTTACGAAAGGTTGATTGTGAATTGAGGGTTTGTTTTAACGTAAGGTTTTGATCATACATAGAAAGAGGCACACTTCCCATGCCAGAACAAGTATTTGAACTTAAAGCAACATGGACAGGCGGTCTTCATGGGACCGGCCAACTCCAAACGGATGGCTTCCAGACATCCATTTCCGTCCCAAGCGAATTTGATGGTCCCGGCGTGGGGAGGAATCCCGAAGAAATGCTGCTCGGCGCCGCGGCAACCTGTTACATAATCACCCTAGGCACACTGCTCGCAAGAGAAGGCATCCAATCCCTTGAACTCAGCTCTCACATCTACGTCCAGAACCGACCAACGATGAAAGTGAACGCGATCGTCCATCGTCCTCTTATTCTTGTGCCACCACATATGACCGAAGCTCAACTGGATAAAATAAGCAAAGCCGCATTCCGTGCGGAACAAACTTGCATGATTAGCAAAGCCTTGCGAGGCAATGTACATATAAGTGTAGAACCTGAGATTCGAATCTCGGGAGCGTAACCAGATGTCCGATTCGATCTAGAAGGAGAGCAGCGCAACGATGAATCTGAACAAAAAAGTATTTATCGGTTTTTTACTTTTCATCATCATCCCTTTATTCGTCCTAGGGTCAGCGGTGTACACGGTCTCCCAGCAGCTTATTGAGAAGAAATACGGAGACTTAACAGAAGTCACGCTGCAAGCGATCTCTCGTAATATTTACTACATGTTCAAGGAAGCGAACTATTTCTCCGACTTCTGGATGGTAAAAGATAGCATCCAAGGCATCTATCGTACGATAGATGCAACGAAACCGAATGCGGATCCCCTCTCCTCCTATGATTTGAACACATTTGATACGCTGCTTCGCGGCTCGATTCTGACGTATTCACCGGTTCAATCCGTCGTCATTTACAACAATAGCGGCAAATCTTTTAGCGCAGGGCGAACGAGCGGAAGTTCAATTCCATGGCAAACGATTCAGCAAAGCATGGCCTTCCAGCACATTCAGGAACTGAATGGCAGTCCACTCTGGATTGGACCCTCCGAGTTCAAGGAGTTCGGTTCAGGCCGCGGCGAATTCTACCAAGCGCGCATGGTGAAAGATTTTTGGACAATGGATAATCTCGGCTATATGCTGTTGAAATTTAAATTTAATGAGCTGGATCAAATATTCAAATCCTTCAATACGAGCGAGCAAAACTCCAAACGTTATCTGCTGATCAACAAAAACGGTCTTATTTTTTACGATAATAAACAAAGCTTAGAAGGGGCGAATGTCCTTCAATTAACCCAGGGTAAATTGGATCTTGGATTCAACAATTACAGTTTTAAAGCCGATTTTCAAAATGAAAAAAGTCTGATTTCCCTCTATCATTTGAATATTAATGGGATGGGGGTTCAGGATTGGAGTGTCGTGTCGATCACGTCATGGAAATATGTCGCTGGGGAAATCGAGACGATTATGAAGCTGGTGGCAGGTATTACGTTTATTTGTTTGTTCTTTGCTCTGGTCTATAACCTTGTCTTTGTAAGACGTATTATTCAACTGATTCTTCGCATGCTGTCCTCTATGAAAAAGGTGGAGCGTGGTGATCTGACTACCCGTTTGGAAGTGAGCGGAAAGGATGAAACCACAGCGCTAGCGAGAGGATTTAATAGTCTAGTCGTAAGGATTGAGGATTTGCTGGAAGAGGTGAAGCGTCAGCAGGACCGCAAAAACAAAGCAGAGCTCATGTTGCTGCAAGCGCAGATTAAGCCTCATTTTCTTTTTAATACACTCGAGTCAATTAATGTACTCGCCATCCAAAACCAAGGAAAGAAAGTCAGCCAGATGGTGATTCGTCTAGGGAATTTGCTGAGAATCGGAATGGAAAACCGGGAAGAGATTACATTGAAACAGGAGCTTGAGCATTTGCGCAGCTATTTGGAAATTCAGGAGTTCCGCTTTGAGGATCAGTTTCAATATACGATCGAGGCGCCTCCGGAACTGCTCCATGAGGACATTCTGAAGCTAACCTTGCAGCCATTGGTCGAGAACAGCTTGCAACATGGCTTTGAACCCATTGATTATATGGGGGTAATTTCGGTGAAGGTTGTGGACGAAGGCGATCGGATTGGGCTATATGTGACGGATAATGGCGTGGGCATTAGCAACGAAAAGTTAGCGAAATTCCATTATAAAACCGAGCTGGAGACGCCTTTTCATGAGATTCTGGAATCGAATGAAGAGCGCAGAGGCCTTGGTGTAAGTAATGTTGCCGATCGCGTTCGGATTCAATATGGCGAGCACTATGGGATGTTTATTTGTTCCCAAGAAGGTCAAGGTACAACGATGAAAGTGATCATTCCGAAAAGGAAGAGGGATGCAGGGTGAGGTTAAAAGCGATTTTGGCAGATGATGAGCCTAACATTTTACGTAATTTGCAAGCGGTCATTCCTTGGGAAGAGCTCGAAATTGATATTGTAGGCACAGCCAAAAATGGTCTTGAGGCCTTGGAGCTATGTATTCAGCATATCCCGGACATCGTGATGAGTGATATTCGGATGCCGCAAATGGACGGCATTACGTTTATCCATAAGCTCCGGGAAATCAATGAGGACTGCACGGTGCTGATGGTGACGGGGTATCAGGATTTTGACTATGTGCGCTCACTGTTGCGGGTGGGGGTGAGTGATTATATTCTAAAGCCGATCAATTACGAAGAACTGGAGAATTCGATTCGTAAGCTTGCCGGCGAAATTCGTGCCAAGAAACAGAACCATCAGGAAGAACTCCTTAAGTGGGGGAAGATCAGAAGCTTGGCTTACGAGAAGATTTTGCAAGATATCATGATGGACTATGCGGATATTACAGCGAGTACGCAACTCCCAATTGATCAAGGGGATTTAGAGACACTGCGCTATGTGTTTGCCATTATTGATGTAGATAATTATTCCCAGAAATCATTGCTGTGGACCGAGCAAGAACGCAAGCTGTGGAACTTCGCTGTACGTAATGTCCTACAGGATTCCTTGGCGGACGAGATATCCAACCACACCGTTCTTCAGATGCGAGAAGGGGAATGGTCACTGCTCATGGCGTGGGAGGAAGCTGACCCTATGTCCGTAGAAATGAAATTGCTTGAGCTAGCCCCTAAGCTTCAACGAAATGTTAGTCAATCTGTGAAGCTGGGGATTAGTGTGGGCTACTTTCCAGGGCCTGTAGGATTACAACAGTTAGCGGATACGTATCGAAAGCTGCAGAGATTCATGCAGTTGAATTTAGATAAGCAGCAATCTGTGCTGCCATATAAAGAAGCCAAAGAATCTTCGGATGCGAGTAGTTCGCTTTGGTTTTTGGTAGAGGAAATTGTTACAGGCATGAAGCAGTTGAATCGTCCAAAGACCGAGGATGCGCTGAATCGCCTTAAATTATTGCTGGAGGGTTTGTCGGAGGGTTCATTCGCTCGCGCCTATCAGATGCTGCACTATTTGATCCTGCATGTGCTGAGAGAGCTGCGTGAAATGAATGCCCTCGATAGTCAGGAAGAAGAACAGATTTGGCGTGAGCTGGATAAAAGCGAAAGTATCCCGCATTTACTGCAGGTTATGGTACAACTTGTATCGAACGGGCTCGAAGGTACGAATAAGAAGAAAAATAGTGAGCTCCTCATGGCAGCTGCTAAGGATTATATTCGAACGCATTATTCAACGGATTTCGGCATTGAAGATGTAGCCAGCTCCTTAGGGATTAGTTCGAGTTATTTCAGTTTGTTATTTAAACAACACTTTGGGGAAACCTTTGTGGAGTATGTGACGAAACATCGGATGGAGCAGGCGAAATCCTTGTTGCTTCACAGTGACAAAAGCATTACGGATATCGGAAAATGTGTGGGTTACATTGAACGGCGCTATTTTACTAAGGTATTTCAGAAGTTTACTGGCGAAATTCCTTCCGAGTATCGTGATAAGCGTAAGGAAGGGAACTAGAGGAATTTGCCCCTAGATTAGGAATTTATCTGTCTTTAGTACGTACAGGGGTTCAATTATACTTAGATGGTAAGCTTAAAGGAGAACTAAGTGGATGAGGAAACGAACACTAATTTGGAGCGCAGGTGCCGTGGCTCTCACGTTCATGCTGTCGGGATGCAGTATATTTTCGGATGAATCGGATTCAGGGCGTGATGCGTCTAACGGGAAAGGTGTCCAGAATGCGCCAATCTTGCTGACCATCCGGCATACACAGGTAAAGGATACGCAGAAGAAACGTCTCGCCATGCTGCAGGATGTTGTCAAAGCGACCGAAGCCAAAGTGCCTGGCTTGACGATTACATTAGATGGTGTGGAAGATAAGGTGAATCGTTTCGAAAAGCTGCGAGCAGAAATGGCTGCTGGGAATCCGCCAGAAATATTCGACCTGTTCGGAGGCACGGATACGAAGGATTATGTGAAAGCGAATCGATTGCTGGACCTAACCCCCATCCTGCAAGAGCTTGGGTTAACGGATAAGTTCTATAGCTTCGAAGAGTTCACGGTGAATGGCAAAATCTATGGGATCCCGATGGCTGGTTATGTGGAAGGCCTGTACTATAACAAAAAGATTTTGACCCAGCAGGGAATCAAGCTGCCCGAAACCTGGGACGATCTGGTAGCCGCTGCGGCGAAGTTGAAAGCTGCCAAGATTACCCCTTTTGCCATGGCCGCTAAAGACTCCTGGGTTATTAATATGATGATTAATACAATGTGGGTACGCACGGCAGGTGCGGAATCGATCGAGGGATTTTTGAATGGGAGCAAGCAATGGACAGACCCAGAGGTATTGAAAGCTTTTGAACAGTATCGAACACTCATTCAGAAAGACTATTTCCAAGATGGCAGTCTAGCGCTTGCCTATGCCGAACAGCAAAATACATTCAGCAGTGGAAACGCAGCTTTCATGTTTGATGGCAGCTGGGCAAACACGCCACTCCTTGATCCTGAGAAATCAGTCATTGCTCGTGATGTCGGCTTCATGAACTTCCCTTCTATGGGGGGGCCAGGGGACGGGTATATCAATGGGGGCTGGTCCAATGCTTATGGCTTTTCCAAAAAGATAACCCCCGAACAATTGCTGGCGATTAAAGAATTCATTAAGCAAATGTATACAGAATCGATGCAGAAGAGGCAACTGGTTGAAGAGGGCATGCCACCGGCGATGAAGCTGCAAGATACGAGTCAAGTGAACCCCTTGATTACGGAAATATTACATGTGTTTGCGAATAGTAAAGGAACCTTCCCGGCCTTCGATTCCCGCATTCAAACGAAGGTTCGCGAGAAGCTTGAACGCGGGATGCAGGAGTTACTTGGCGGAAGAACAGATCCGGCCTCACTGATGACGGAATTACAGAAGCAGCAAGAGGCTTCGAATAAAGAAGAAACCCATTCCAAATAGTAGTAGGATGACATATGAACAAAATGGGAAGAAATGCTTGGGCATATACGCTCTTTACTTTGCCGACGCTGCTCATATTTGCGACTTTTTTCTTGTATCCAATGCTGATGTCGCTGCGTTACGGTTTTACAGAGTGGAACGGCATCTCCCCGGCAACATTTAATGGGCTGGACAATTTCGTTGCTGCTTTTCAAGATCCTTATTTCTGGATTGCCGTGCGAAATAATATGTACTTTATTGGTTTTTCCATGGGGATTCAAATTCCCATAATCGTAGGTATCGCACTGCTTGTGAGTAAAATTAAGCGTTGGATAGCATTTTATAAAACATTGATTTTCCTTCCAACGATTCTATCGACTGCAGTCGTAGGTGTACTCTGGGATTTCATTTATCATCCACAGGCGGGGCTGCTTAACCAAGTCTTAGAAGCTGTCGGTTTATCGAGCTGGCAGCATGCTTGGCTGGCAGATGGGGCGACGGCGATGCTCGCCATTTTGATTACAAATGCTTGGCAATGGATGGGATTCTATGTGGTGCTCGTTGTATCTGCGATCTATGCCATTCCGAAACATTTGGTAGAAGCCGCTCAATTGGATGGTGCAGGCAGCCTGAGACAAGGATGGTTCGTCATTCTGCCGCTGCTAAGACCCGTCATTGTGGTTATGTTGCTTTTATCCATTACAGGCGGCATGAAAGCCATGGACATTGTAGTTGTCATGACAGGTGGGAATCCCTATGGTATTACGGAAGTTATGGCGTCCTATATGATCAAAAAAGCTTATCGAATCGGTGAGTATGGCTACGCTAACAGTATCGCGGTATTGATCCTCCTTTTTACGGCTTTCTTAACGTCCGTATTCGGATGGTTCACAAGGAACCAGGAGGAGGCGCGCTTATGAGAGGAAGCCTCCTGCGCCGTGTTTTTCCACATGCGGTCTTGTTGATCTACATCGGGGTGATTTTATTTCCACTTGTGTGGACGTTGAATTCATCTTTCAAAACGAATAAAGAAATCATTACTGCCCCATGGTCCTTTCCCACAGAACTTTCGTTATCGAATTATTGGAATGCGTGGAATGGCGCACATGTGGGCCATTATTTTATGAATAGTGTGATCAATTCAACGGTTTCAGCTATTGTTTCGTTAGCGCTAGGAACTGCGACCGCTTATGCGCTGACTCGGATGTCTTTTCCAAAGTTAAGTCTTGTTCTGAAAAGGATTCTGATCCTGGCTCTGCTGGTGCCTGCCGCTTCCCTACTGGTCCCGTTGTATATGCTGTTAAGAAACTTGCATCTGTATAACACACCATTAGCATTAATTCTGCCTTATGTGACAGTAGGATTACCTTGGACCGTATTCATGGTAAGCAGCTTCCTTACTTCCATACCGAATGAACTGGAAGAAGCGGGCATTATGGATGGGCTCTCCATATACGGGTTGTTGTGTCGGATCATCGTTCCTATTTCACTACCGTCTCTATTTACTGTATTCATGTTGAACTTTCTTACGAGCTGGAATGAATTCATCATGGCTAATTTATTTCTGACCAAAGAGAAGCTGAGGACGCTCCCTGTGAGCATGGTGGCCTTCTATGACCAATTGAATATGAACTATGGTTCGCTATGCGCGGCGATCATGATCAGCATGATTCCGGTTGTTGTGATGTATCTCCTTCTACAGAGAGGCATCATGGAAAATATCAAAGCCTAATTAAACTCTCAAGGAGCGTGTACATACATGTCATCAGCAGGAAATTCGAACTATAAACCACTCACGTTACGTCAAAAGGTAGGCCAATTATTCGCTTGTGGGTTTGACGCACTGGAACCGAATCCTCATATTACGCAATTAATCGAGGAGTACGGGATTGGCGGCGTTATTTATTTCCGTCGTAATGTGAAGGACGCTCATCAGCTTGCTCAGCTGTCTGCCGATTTGCAAGCGATCTCCCTCAATAGTGGCGGCCAGCCGTTATTTATTTCCGTGGATCAAGAAGGCGGAATGGTGTCACGAGTTGAAAAGGGAGCAACGTTGCTGCCGGGGAATATGGCATTAGGTGCTGCCTTTGCACCATCTGGCGTTTACGCCAGCGCGAAGGTGATGGGGAAAGAGCTTCGCCAAATGGGCGTGAACATGAACTTGGCGCCTTGCTTAGACATTAATAATAACCCGTTAAATCCCGTCATTGGCGTCCGTTCTTATGGTGAAACAGCGGCAATTGTTAGTGATATGGGCACGCACGCTGTCAAAGGGTTGCAAGATATGGGCGTAATCGCAACCGTGAAGCACTTCCCTGGGCATGGGGATACGACAGCTGATTCGCATCATGATTTACCTGTGGTTCCGCATAGCATGGAGCGATTAATGGAGCTGGAGCTAGCCCCGTTCATTAAGGCCATTGAAGGCGGCGTAGATGCGATTATGTCCGCACATGTGGTCTTTGAAGCGTTGGAAGACAGCAGTGTACCTTCGACGTTGTCGTACAAGATACTGACTGAATTACTGCGCGGTCAGCTTGGCTTCAAAGGGCTAATTGTCACGGATTGCTTAGAAATGAAGGCGATCTCTGAAGGGGTTGGCGTAGCGGAAGGGGCAGTTCGTGCACTCGAAGCGGGGGCGGATATTTTGCTGGTAAGCCATGAGTTGGAGCGTCAGATCGCGGCTATGGAAGCGGTCATTGCTGCTGTGGAAAGCGGTCGGGTTTCAGAAGCACGCATTGATGAGTCTGTTCTACGCATTATGACCTATAAATACAAGCGTGAAATCCGTTATGATACACTAACGCAGGTTCCAGATGGGCCCATCTCGACACCTGAACATCAGCTGCTGGCGAAGGAGTTAAGTCGTAAGAGCATCACAAAGGTCAAGGATGAAGTAGGTAAAAACATTCAAGTAAATGAGAAAACATGCGTGATTTGGACGGAAGTCCAATCGGGGACGGAAATCGATGAGGTTGTTGATCGTGAAGGAACTCTTGGCAGTGTGTTGTCCGAGTTGACTGGGGAGCCTGTGCAAGAGATGTACTTGGGTTTATTTCCTTCCGAAGAGGAAATTGCGGAGACATTGAAGCGTTGCGAATCCTATGAGCAAGTGGTCATTGTGACCTACAATGCGACGTTCTCTGAGGGACAAACACAGCTGGTTAAGGCATTGGCACAGAAAGAAGATGTGCATCTCATCGTCGCGGCAGGGCGTAATCCATATGACTTGCTTGAGTTCCCTGAAGTGAAAACGTACTATGCTTGTTATGAGAATCGACCGCTGGCGATGGTTTCGCTAGCTAATGTGTTGCTTGGTCGTGAAGCAGCTGTTGGGCGTTTACCTATCACGTTGTCGGAGGAATATCCGATTGGCTGGAGACAAGACTAGGGGAAAATAAATATACAAAATTTATATCTAGCAACTTGATGCATCTCTTAGTAAAATCAGAAAGGCTTGTGAAACTTTTCGTTTCCAATTACGTAGGAACAATGCGCACATTTCACGCATTTCACAAGCGATCTAATGATGAAGGGGTGTTTTTTTTCAAATGAGTCAAGCAAACGCTCAATCCGAGCCAACGATGCGATCTTTTTTTGCAAATCGATTCGTTCAAACGATTATGCTATCGGGCATTTTGCTTCAAATCGGAATTTGGATACGTAACTTTGCGATTCTGCTCTATGTTACGGACATGACGAATAATGATCCATACTCGCTTTCCTTAATCTCGGTAGCGGAGTTCGCGCCGATATTTATCTTTTCTTTTATCGGTGGGGCATTCGCCGATCGCTGGAGGCCCAAGCTGACGATGGTTTGGTGCGATTTACTTAGCGCAGCATCTGTTTTTGTTATTTTGATCACGTTGTATATGGGGTCCTGGAAAGCGATCTTCTTCGCCACATTGGTGTCATCGATTCTTTCCCAATTCTCTCAACCTTCCAACATGAAGCTGTTTAAAGTGCATGTCCCTGCTTCGCAAATGCAACTGGGGATGTCGATGTTTCAATCGATGATGGCGATTTTCATGATTTTGGGGCCGATGCTGGGCTCATTCATCTATTATCGTTTCGGGATCGAAACGGCTGTGGCGATCATGGGAGCATGCTTCCTGTTATCAGCTCTGGTTCTTACGTTCCTACCTAAAGATATGAAAGAAGATACATCGGAGCCGCGCACTACGCATATTTTCACGGAAATGGGTCAAGGCTTTCGTTATGTGCTAAGGAACCGTATGCTAGTCATCCTTGGTGGTTGTTTTGCAGTTGCTGGTCTAGCGATTGGGTTGATAAGCCCACTTGGCATTTTTCTAGTAACTGAGCAATTAGGCTTAGAGAAGTCGAGCTTGCAGTGGTTTATGGCGGCGAATGGGGCCGCGATGATTATAGGCGGTGGTGTAACGATGGCCTTTGCCAAAAAAATATCCCCACAAGCGATGCTCACCGTCGGTATGGCGGTTAGCGCAGCCACTTTTGCCATGCTAGGTGTGACGCATTTGGTATGGTTGGCACTTCTGATGCAGTTTATCTCAGGACTTGTGATGCCAGCTATTCAGATCGGGATTAGTACATTAATTCTAGGGAATGCCGAGGAATCTTTCGTTGGACGCGTGAATGGTATTCTAACACCGCTCTTTATGGGTTCGATGGTCATTACCATGAGTCTGGCAGGGACGATTAAAGCGTCTTTCTCACTTGAATCGATCTACCTCACATCGGCGTTGCTTTTTGTTATCGGTGTTGGTATTATGGTGCCGTCTTTGAAAATGAAGTCTGCTCCAATTCCACAGCCAAGCAGTGAACTGAAATAAGCATATAAAGCGAAAAAAGCGATATCTCTTGGCCTGATGGCTAGGGATATCGCTTTATTGTTTTATAGAAATGGTGTTCCCGATTCCTTGAACGCCAGCTTCATTTCAGGCGTGATGGAGGAGTCGCTAATGATTCCAACTGCTTCCTGTACCTCACCAATAACAAACAAAGAGCTTCGGCTAAATTTGGAATGATCAGCCACCAGATACGTTTCCATCGATTGCTTCATCATCCGGCGATTCGTTTCGGCTTCAAGCTCGTTGTAGATCATCATGCCGCGGGAGAGGGAGATACCGTCGCAGCCCATAAATGTTTTGCGGATACTGAGATTATCAAGTGTAGCATTTGCAAGCGGACCTGAAAGCTCAAAGGTTTGTGTGCGAATCACACCACCAGTTAGAATCAACTGAAGGCCAGGCGTTCCGATGAGCTCATAGGCAATATTCACGGCATTCGTAATGACGGTTAAGTTTTTGAATTGGTTCAGTTTTTTGGCAATGAAAGTCGTAGTCGTTCCACCTGTTAGCCCGATAATATCGCCATCCTCGATGTAACGAAGGGCTTTGTCAGCGATTTCTTTCTTTTCATCTGTGTAGAGGTCCATTTTATTAAAGAAGGGAACTTCCACTTTCAAGCTCTCAAGCACAGCTCCGCCAAAGGTGCGGATACAGCGTTTTTCTTGCTCGAGAATTTCTAGATCTCGTCGTGCAGTTGCTTCAGAGACATTGAATTGCTTCACAATATCCGTCAAGGCAATGGAGCCTTTATCTTTAATTGCATGCATGATGGCATCTCGGCGAACATCGGTCTTTCCCATGGTACCTCCTGACAGCTTTCCATCTGGAAAGCTAAGTAACGATTCTATGTTAATAGGCTTTTTGGCTAAAAATAACGCTTCCCTATATCTTATCATGGCAAAGGAAGGTCGTCTATCCGATGAAATGTTGTTTCATTTCTTCTGTTTAATTAATTTATGAAAGAAGTACAAACCGATATCTATTCCGCTTCGTTACCTTAAATAGGAAAAGCATTCCACTCAAAATTGAGTTTGCTTCACCCCATTTAAGGAGGCGTGTACGGGTATGAGGTATTTAAAGAAATTAGTCATTTCAGCTGTTGTACTTCTAGGTGTTATCATGGGTCTGACCGCTTTGACAGCGATTGCAGCTGAGCAAATGCATGTGAAATCAGAGACCGATGTGGCAGGCGATCTGGGTATTTTACAAGGAGACGGCAACGGACTTACGACGGAATATCTAAATAAGTCTACAACGAGATTTCAAGCAGCGATCATGTTTCTACGATTAAAAGGACTGGAAACTGAAGCATTAGCTTACAGTGGGATGAATAATTTCAAGGATGCGAGTCTTGTCTACAAAGAGGGCCAAGCGGTTCTTGGTTACCTCAAAGATCACCCTGAGCTAGGTTGGCAAGGCATAGGTGGAGATCAATTTGATCCCGTATCTGGCATCACAGCTCAAGCATATTACAAGGTGTTACTGGAAGCCCTCGGTTACAAGCAGGGAACAGATTTTGAGTTCGATCAGGCACTTGCTTTCGCTGAACAAAAGGGATTATCCAAAATCGCAAGTGTAGGGCAAGTCGTCAATATGAATGTGGCAACTGCAACAATCGAAGCCTTGCACGCGCCATTGAAAGGCAGTAACAAAACACTTGCAACGGTGTTATCAGAAAAAGGTATCCTTGCTGCGAATAAGCTTGAAGTACTTACATACAAATCACTTCAATTAAAGAAAAACGATGCACTTGGAAGCTATTTGGCTGATTCCAAAGGAATGACACTCTACTATTTTACAAAAGATGCAGCTGATCCGAATTCATGTGTGGATGCTTGCTTAGCAAAATGGCCTGTCTATTACGATGATCAACTGATGGTGCCAGCAGGCTTTCAAGCAGCCGATTTCAGTGTGTTACTGCGTAAAGATGGTAAGCAGCAATTGATGTACAAAGGATGGCCTTTATATTATTATGCTATGGATCAAGCAGCAGGGGATACGAAAGGCGATGCGGTTGGTAAGATCTGGTATGTCATTAAGCCGGCAGCTGGAATTGCTATAGGGACCAAAGCCGATCTTGGCAACTATTTGACGGATACCAAGGGCATGACACTTTATTATTACGACAAAGATACGAAAGGTGTCAGCAATTGTGCTGGAAAATGTTTGGAGAAATGGCCTTTATATAATGCCGACCACATAGCTGCACCTACGGGTACGAACTCGGCTGATTTTGGAACGATCATTCGTGCGGATGGCAAGAAGCAAACAACCTACAAAGGCTTTCCTTTGTACTATTGGGTAGACGATAAGAAGATGGGGGATACGACAGGACAAAATGTGGGTAATGTATGGTTCGTCGTAGATCCAGCGACTTTCAGCGGAACGAAAGCTGTCAACAGTTCGGTAAAAACAAGCAAATCGGATCAACTTGGCACATATCTAGTCGATGCTAATGGCATGGCGCTGTACTTGTTTACCAAGGATAAAGCCGATGTGAACTCTTGTGTTGGTGCATGTATTGTAAATTGGCCGATTTTCTATGATGCGAATCTGACGGTGTCGAGTGATTTGAATGGGAGTGATTTCGGAGAATTCACTCGAACTGACGGAACCAAGCAAAACACCTACAAAGGTTGGCCATTGTACTATTGGATTAAAGATAAAAACCCTGGGGATACGACGGGGCAAAACGTAGGAAAAGTGTGGTTCGTTCTAGATCCTGCAAAAACTGAAATCAGGTAGCAGGTAACAGAAAAGCTGTAACTGTGAACTCTGGCCTTCTGCTTGATGCAGAAAGGTTGGAGTTTTTGTCTATTCGAGCTGGAAATATGGTAATGTAAGAGTTAATTAGACATCAATTTCACTCGGGGAGAGCCAAGCTATGCGAAATCGAACAGATGGGGAGCTTATGCAGCTAATTATGGCGAAAGAGCACTCTGCTTTAGAAGAGCTCTACGATCGTTATGCTAAGCTAGTGTACTCGTTTGCTATGAAATCCATGAAGAATGAGCAGGAAGCTAGAGAAATCGTACAATTGGTGTTTACGCGTCTGTGGACAACAGGCAAGGGCTATGATGCCAGCAAAGGCGTATTCGTCAATTGGATGATTACGATCACACGCAATATTACGATTGACTATGTACGCAAGAATCGTAAACTGGGCCAAGTCGTTCGATTTGAGCCTCGTGAGTGGGAACAAGCACTCGTTTCGGGGGATGCGAATCCGGAGTCGGTCATATCCCGTAAGTCGACGGTTGAACAAATTCAACAAGCCTATGTGCATTTATCAACGAATCAGATTGAATTGATCGAAATGATGTATTGGGAAGGCTATTCGTTAAGTGAGATTGCTTCTAAAAAGAATGAACCAGTAGGCACCGTAAAGAGCCGACTACATCAATGCTTAAAAATACTTCGTAAGCATTTGACATCACGAGGGGAGGATGACGTATGAAAGAACAAGAACCTATTGACTGCAGCTATCTCATCAATTATTTAACAGGCGAATGCACAGAATGGGAACGTGCTTCTTTCGAACGGCATCTGCGCACCTGTGACTCATGCAGAGAGGAATTACTAGAATTGCGCTCTGTCTGGCTTACGCTACCTTACCACATGGAAGAGGTGGAACTTCCGCCGGATTTGAAAGGGCAAGTGATGGAGGCCATTCGTAATGAGCCAATCCATAAAGAAGTGAACCATAAAGAACTGATTCATAACGTAGAGCCCAATAAAGGCCCAATTCTTAAGCGGCGTTCATTAGCATGGATGTATGGGGCAGCTGCCGTGGTCGTACTTGGTATCATTGTAGGTGCTATATGGAACTATGACGCTTTTCACACCAAGGAAACAGCAAGTGGTATGAGTGAGCCTTCAAAGGTTGTCAATACGTTCAATTTGACATCGGCGGACACTTCCATGCCAGCAGCCTCGGGAACAGCTTGGGTTGTGCAGTACGGGGATGTTCATAAAGTTGTCGTGAACTTGTCGGGACTGAATGAAACGAGTGGCGATTGGACTTATCAGGTATGGTTGAATCATAACGGGAAAAAGTACAACTGCGGAACGCTGCGTGTGGATAATAAAGGGGTAGGCGTACTGTCATATGATGTTCATGCCAAAAATTTGAATATCGATTCCATCGGTGTTACGTTGGAACCGGATCCTAATGGCAGCCAGCCACGAGGGAAGAAAGTGTTGGGGTCAGTTTAAGCTGAGAAGAAAAACGGGCATTCCCTCTTTGGTTCAAAGAGGGAATGCCCGTTTTTTTGTTACGACAATAGAAACTCTCCATATACAGCGAGAAGTCCCCGAAGGCAATGTTTAAATAACTGGATTTTCTGTAGCTAATTCAAGCGAAATGCCGTGATTTCGCAAACTAACTGGATTTCCTCCCGTTATTTATGAGCGAAATCGGCAAACGGGTAATTTTGAGCAAAAATAGATGTAGGAAATCCAGTTAATCTCCCAATAAGCTACTTTTCCTCGAAAATAGATGTAGGAAATCCAGTTAATCCTTAGAGCTACCCCCTGTGAGACAAAAGAGCTCTAGATTAGGAAGTTGCCCCTATAAGAAATACTGTGAGAAGTCCCCCATGACCTATTTCATACCCGAAAGCCAATTCGCTAAGGCTTCAACTTCGTCTGCTTTCAAGGTGTCTTTGAATCCTGGCATCTCGACTTTACCGTTCATGATTTGTGTGACGATCTGTTCCTTTGTTCTACGTGAACCAACTTTCGTTAGGTTCGGGCCGTAATCTCCTGCCAAGCCTACACCATGGCATACCAAGCAGTTGTCTTTATAGAGCAGTTCGGCTTTTGCGCTTGGGATGCTTGCCGGCGTGTCCTGTGGCTTGACAGAAGGGACAGGCGTAGGTGCTGCAGTAGGTGCAGGCGTCGCGCTAGCAGGCACTGGGGTTGGTGCCGATGTTGGCTTTGCCGATGGCGTCGCCGATGCTTGAGGTTGCGGAGTAGCACTGGCTACCGCTACTGGACTTGCTGTAGCGGCAGGCGCTGACGTTGCCGCTGGCGTTACGGTCACCGACACCTGTGGCGTCGGTGTTGCTGGTGCAGTCGTTGTCGCTACAGGTGACTGCGTGGCCGAAGCGGCGACAGGTGAGACGGCTGCTGGACTGGCTTCTTTTCCGCTGCACCCTGAAGCTGCGAGGAGGATCATCCCACAAAGGCTTGCTTGCTTCCATTTGTTCAAAGCGTCCAACTCCTTCGTATGTACTAATAGAGGTAACGAAGGATAGTTGATTTCGGTTTGCTTAGTGTAAGAAAAAGTCGAGTTAAATGAGGTTGGCTTGTAGCTTGCGGACGCATGGTGACTGCCAATTTGTGTTTAGATGTATAAATGCTCTTCTGTCAAGAAAGTGGACGTCACTAAGTTATGCGACTTGCTGGTAGTATAGCTGCTCAAATTGCTCAGGTGACATGTAACCAATTGTGCTATTC
>NZ_LMSD01000004.1 GCF_001428045.1 Paenibacillus sp. Soil750
TTTCTTCCTCCGCTCCATTCTCATAGTCTGATTAAAACACAAATGACCCGTAAGAGGGCACTTTTTTCAAAGTGTCCATCTTACGGGTCACAGTTCAAATCCAAGGGTAGGGCTGTTTTCTCTTTTACTTAAATTGCTTCAGAAGGCGCTTCGCCGTTCCGTTCGGTGTGTCAATGACTTCATACATATTGACAATGACGCCAGTTTGCACTTGCTCGTTTTTCAAACCGGAAATGCTTACTCTCTGGCTACCGCTCGTTAACTTGCCTGTACCCATTAATGAAGCATCTTGGGTGCCAACGATACGACCGAGAGAATCGACCATTTCAAATTGGATTTTGGAGAAATTAGAATCAATAATGACTTGATCTTCATGTGTAATATCCATGTCTAGTTGAAGAACATAGGAATAGGTTCCGCCGCTATACGTCCAGCCAATCGAGCTGTCATTCACTTTAAGTGAGAATGGATAGATCGCGATGGTATCTCCAGTTTCTTCTCCCTGTAAAGCAACTTTGAACGTCCCTGCGGACACATTGCCTTCTGAAACGGACTTATCATCGTACACATTCAGCGCAAATGAATCATCTTCTGTCGTTTCTTTATTAGGCAGCAAGTAGGAGTAGCTGACTACATAGGAGCTTCCTGGTGCAATTTGCGTAGCCGCCGCGCTTTGACGAGAGCCGGTATATGCATTGCCTTTATTATCGATGAGCTCGTTCTGGAGATCAGGCAGCGCGAGCGTGCTCGTGCCGTTGTTCGTAATTTTGTATTTGGCGATCGCGGTTTTGTAGCCAAGATCGTCATTCTCATGCGCATGAAGCTCAATGAGCGATACATCCAGATTCGGGTTCACAACGCTGCTGCCCAGAGCAAGCTTGGTTCCAAGCTCATAGTCTACCGCTGTGGTGAAGCCGTTTTGGGCTACGCTCGCGCCTTTGAGCACGAAAACAGCCACAGGCTGTTGTCCCGTTGTTCCTGTTGTTCCTGTAGATCCTGTTGTTCCTGTTGTTCCCGTCGTAGCCCCACTGTTACCTGCCGTTGATCCGCTTCCCGTACTACCTGTCGTGGTCGTTGTCCCGCTCCCCGTCGTGCTTCCCGTGCTAGCCGCCGCTTTCTGCCACAGCACGAGCTGTGCCGCATTCGGATCGATGCCCGTTGGCAGCGTCGCATTGAAGTAATAAGTCGCCGTTTCCTTCGGCGCTAAAAAGCCGCTGCGCGTACTGTTATCTGTCGATGACACGGATGAGCCTGAGTCACCGAACTGGTAGGAGGCTGCCAAGGAAGGGACAGGAGCGACAACGTCCCCGTCATTGCTCAGTGTAACCACCGTCTGAACATGGACACCATCCGCTTGAATCGAATACGTAGACGAGCTTGCCTTCGCAGTCACGTTCTCGCCATCTTGCTGCCCCGCATAGCTCTGTTTCACGCCCAAAGCTACCGTATTCAGCGACGAATTCATACTTAAAGTTCCCAGTGAAACATCTTCACTTTGATTGAGATAATAATATTCCAACGTTAGCCCGCTTGTAGGCATGCCTTTAGAAATTAGCGTTTTGAGCGTCAAGGTATCGGACTGATTGGGCAAAATAGCCGTATCCGCCCCACTCGCAACTGTCGCCGTGTATTTCATACCATTGGCATCCACAAGTCTAGCTAGCAATCCTGCGGGTACTTTCACGCTGCTTGAACCTAAGTTCTTTGCTGCAACTTGCGTGTACATGTACCATTTGCCATTCTCGGTCACACGTACGCTCTGGCCTAGCCCAAAAGCAAGGGACGCATCATTCGCAAGTGTGCTGTCTAGCGTGCGCAAGCTAATAATTTCTTCTGGCGCTTCCAGCTGCCCATCTTGGATGACGGAGGCAATCGGCAGCTCACCGAGATGATTCATGAAGTCGGATTTATTGTAATCCCAGCGGAATACATCCACTTTCAAATCAGCAGCATTTTCACCAGTTGGCAAATTCGCGTAGAATCTGAAGCTTTCCTCTTGCCCGCCGTTCACGATGCCGCTCTTTTTCTCACTCAAATTGGCCGTGTAACTATGTCCAGCACCATCCGTGACACGTACACCATACTTGTTAAAATCAAGCGTCTGATTTTCTCCATTATGGAACAGGACGGAAAATTGCAAGGATGATGAGGAAAGTGAAGCTCTATTTAGCATAAAATAGGAATCCTTCGAGATAAAAACGCCCTCGGATGCGGCGTGTGCGGAAGGTACTGGAGCTGCCCATGAGGCAGCCAGCAAACTTCCCGTCAGTAGTACAGCTAGACTTGTCTGTTTAAGTGAGTTTTTGGAGCGGAGTCCAATCGATGTTAGTTGACGAATCATAGTACAAACCTCCTGTTGCCTAATCGTAACGCAGAGCGTCGATAGGTTTTAATTTTGATGCTTTATTCGCTGGATATAAACCGAAAATGACACCAACAAGTGCTGAGAATAAAAATGCGTAAAGCCCTACGTTGATCGAAAGACTCGTCTCTTGGCTTGGATTGATATACGGCCAGGCCAGTGATAAAGCGACCCCGACCAGCAGACCGATCAGACCACCCATCCCGCTAATCAAGGTAGCTTCGACTAGGAATTGCAGCAAAATATTTCTTCGCTTCGCCCCAATCGACTTCCGAATCCCGATCTCTCTCGTCCGCTCACTCACCGTCACGAGCATAATATTCATAATCCCGATCCCGCCTACAAGCAGGGAAATCGCAGCAACAGCAACCAATTGGTTGGTCAGCGTGCTAGACGCCGTTTGTCTTGCGCTAATGAGCTCGGATGAGTTCAAAATATTGTAGCCGGTCGTGCTTTTAAACTTCTGAAATAAGTAAGCTTCTACGGCTAATTGTGCTCGGCTAACGAGGTCACCAGAGGATGCTTCCACATAGGCAGTCCGAATGTTACCTAGCTTAAAATCCCGGCTCATCGTCGGCAGCGGCACCAACACGGAGCTGTCTAAAGAAGTTCCGCTCGTATTGGAGCCTTTCGTTTGAAGAACACCGATAATCGTGTACATGTAGCCTTTCACATTAATTTCTTCGTCGATCGGATCTTCCTTGCCAAAAAACTTCGTAGCCACTTCACTCCCGATAACCGCAACATGATTGCGGAAATCCAAATCTGCCTGAGCGAGGAAACGTCCGCTGGCCATCTTCCCCTTTTGCAGATCCAAATAACGGTCATTCGTTCCGATCACATTGTAGCTCTCCGTTGTGCGGTCGAACTTAATGCTACTATTCTGCGTCATAGTGGGTGCAATCGACGAGATGCCCGCTGTGCCCTCTAGGGTCATGAACTCATCGTAATTCAACTGTGTGGCGCGTCCGTTCCCCATTAGGTTAACCGTTAGGAGATTCGTTCCTAGTCCTTCATATTGCTTTTCGATGGCTTTGGAGGTTCCTTGACCAATCGAGACAAGCGTGATCACCGAAGCAACCCCGATAATAACGCCTAGCATGGTCAGAACCGTTCGTAACGGATTCGAGCGAATGGTGCTCATCGCCATTTGGAAAAGCTCCCAAATTCTCATGAATGCGCCTCCTCTAACTTAGGCACTTCAACCGACCAAGCATCATTGCGCGTATCACTGACGATTTCGCCATCTCGCAGCGCCACCACGCGCTTCGCATTGTCTGCAATGTGATGATCATGGGTGATCAACACAATCGTATTGCCCTGCTGATTTAACTCTTTGATCAACTCGAGTACCTCGATGCCCGTTTTGGAATCCAAGGCGCCTGTCGGTTCATCCGCTAGAATGAGCGACGGTGAAATGGCCAATGCACGCGCAATCGCAACCCGCTGCTGCTGTCCACCCGAAAGCTCACTTGGCTTGTGATGTCCACGTTCTCCCATCCCTAACTTCGTCAGCATGCGCTTGGCTTGTTCTTTCCGTTGTTTAGGAGGAATACCTGCATAAATCATCGGAAGCTCCACGTTCTCCATCGCTGTCAGCCTTGGCAACAGGTTAAACTGTTGAAAAATGAAACCAATCTTCCGATTGCGCAGCTGAGCAAGTCCGTTGTCTGACATTTTCTCAGTAGCTACGCCATCCAATGTATATGAACCTGACGTTGGGCTGTCTAGCAGCCCAATTGTATTCATCAACGTCGATTTACCCGATCCGCTGGGACCAATAATGGCGACAAAATCCCCTTCTGCAATATGCAGGGTAATGCCGCGCAAAATCTGCAATTCCTCCGCACCACGGGTGTAACTCTTCGTGATCTCATTTAGCTCAATGATATTCATCCCATTCGCTCCTTTCAGGGGCAAGGCTAGCTCTTTATTGACGCGCTCCGCCACCGCCAGCATTACCGCCACCCTGGAAACCACCGCCGCCAGCAGCTCCACCTGCACCGCCTTGGAATCCGCCTGCGCCACCTGGGAAAGCACCTCCGCCTGGGAAGCCTTGCTGTTGCTGATTTGTCGTCGTTGTCGCTCTGCGAACTGGCGTGACTACCTCTTCGCCTTCTTTTACGCCATCGAGCACTTCAACTTGCGTTTTGCTTCGAATACCTACTTTTAACTCCCGCTCTTCCGTTGTACCATCGGCCTTCTTCACCGTAACCGTCGACTTGCCTCTTGTTGTCGTCACGACTTGAATCGGTAGTACGAGAATATCCTTCTTATCTTGGATGAGGATTTCAGCCGTCGCCGTCATCGCATATTTCAAATCATTCTGTGCTGTATTCGGAATGGCCACAACCGCATCATACGTAGTCACGCCATTCGTCGTTGTACCCACATTGGATACAGAAGTCACTTCACCTGTAAAAGTTTTCCCTGCAATCGCATCGACTTTTACGTTAACCTTTTGTCCGACCTTCACACTCGTCAGATCAAGCTCATCCACAGCAATTGCGAGCTGCATCGTGCTTAGACTAGCCACTGCACCGAGCGTGGTGTTCGCATTAATCTGCGCGCCAACCGGGTAATTCCGAAGGACATTATTTTTACTGTTGGCAAAATCCGCCGAGAACACGCCATCAAACGGTGCTTTGATCGTTAATTGATCGACTTTTTGCTGGGCATCGCTGACACGAATCTTCTGGCTTTCAATGGCAGATTGTTTGGAGACGATATTCTTTTGGAGGTCGTCGTTAAAAAGGGTCACAATCAGATCGCCTTGTTTAATCGTATCGCCATCTTTGAATTTCAGCGTTTTCACCGTACCGCTAGCTTCGGAGAAAATAGACGCCGTGCGCACATAAGCAAGTTCAGCCTGATCGGAGGACGCCACCTTGGTAGTGCCGCTGCCGATACTGCCTTTGACCTTTAAGCCTGCCGAAAGCGTACCATCGTTATCGACGAGCACATCGACCAACACCACTTTATTCCCATTCGCGTCAGCGCTAATTTCATGGCCAATCGTATCGACTGCTCCAACCTTGGATAACAAGTAGCCATCCACGCTCAGCTCTACGGGGTCACCTTTTTTCAGTTGCACAGCTTCTTGCAGTGAAAATGGCAGTTTTACCTTAAACTGCGTTGTATCTGAAATCGTACCGATCTTCGTCGTTTTATTCACTTGGCTGCCAACATCAAAATTAGCATTCAGTGTGATCTTGCCCGACATCGGAGAGGATACGCTCATATTTCCTTGTTCAGACTGCAGCTCAGCTAGATCACTCTCCAGCTGCCCCAAGGTCACTTGCGCTTCCTTGAGATTCGTTTCCGTTGACGGGACAGAAAGTTCGACGAGCACATCGCCTTTTTTAACCGCTTGATTCTGGGTTAAATTCATCGTTTTGATGATACCTTCGATCGGGATCACAATGTTTTGCTTATCCTTAGCGTCCAATTGGGAGGTCCCTGATACGGCCATCGAAATGGCGCCCTTGGTCACTTTCATTGTCGTTTGTTGTGTTGCCGCTGTTGCTGGCTTCGCATTATTATGTACATAGTAGTATGTACCTGCCCCACACAGGATGGCCGCCAGGGCTACTATGAGCCACCTTTTCTTACTGCCTACTTTCATCCGTCATAACCCCTCTCACGGTTTACCTAAACACTCGTTGCCTAGGTCGTACAATCTTCACAAGATGTAGTCTACTAGGGGCGACTGAAACCTGTCTGAGTGTAAGCTGAAAGTAAGTTGAACGAAAGCTGAGCGTTTGCTGAAAATGGGGACGGGCTGTGTGCCAGCGCTGAAGTTGCTGCTGCTGCAGATATTGCTAGTGCTACTGCTACTACCACTGCTACTGCTACACTACTGTTGCTGCCAGTACCAATACCAGTGCTGCTACCGATATTGCCAGTGCCACTGCCACTGCTGCTACCGCCGAAATCCGACTGCCACCAAGATTATTGCCACCCGTCTGCCACCCTACGCACAATTAACTGGAAAAACTCCAGCTATTCTTCTGGTTTTCCATCAAATCTAGAGATTAGATGGAAAATGTACATCTATTTCTTCACTTTCTGGCGTACTTGGCCTAATAGCTCGAAATTAGCTGTACTTTTTACAGTTAGTAGAATGAAAACGGGAATTCATGCGAAATTAACTGTATGTTTTCCAGTTGTTATGCTCGACATATTCCTACACTTAGCTACTTTAAGTGCTCCCTATCTAGCAACATTGCAGCAACTTCCCACCTCAAGCACAAAAAGCCGCTCACATGGTGAGCAGCTTTCTATTACAACCCCTTAGTTAGTAGCTGTCGGAGCTGGTGTTGCTGATTGTTTGGATGCACCCCGATCAGGACGCTGGTGAGCCGTACCTTTCTCCTCAACAGCCTTCTTGATCGAATCTGTCATACCGTCTTTAATTTTGCTGATCAAATCATCTTCGCTAATCCCTTTCGCTGTTGCGATATCCACGAGGGATTTGCCTGATTCCAGCTCTGTTCTCAACTCATCTTGTGTAATACCCAGAATTGTCGTGATGACTTCTGGATTGCCGAAGTGTCCACCACCAAAGCCTCCTGGACCTCCTTTACCTCCAGGTCCACCTTTACCGCCGCCTGGAAAGCCGCCCTTGAAGCCAGTGCTATCAATTTGCTTCGTTAATTGGTCGCTCAAACCTTTAATAATCTCATCGGCCTTCTCTTGTGTCAGCTTCCCAGCTGTGACTTCAGCTGTAATCGTAGCTGTCTCGGCTGCAACAAGCTTGGACAAGTAATCTTCCTTCGATAATCCTTTTTCAAGGGCAAACGCTGCTAATGTTTTATCTGCTTTAAGTGCTTCCTGCACAGCGCTTTCTTCAACGCTTAGAATCGTTGCTGTTTCTTTTATCACGTTACCGCCACGGAAGCCACCGCGATCTCCCATTTGTCCACGACCTTTATCGTTAAAGCCTTTGCCGCCCTGTCCTGCTGTTGGTGCCGCTGTGCTTGTGGAATTTCCTACTGCTGTATCTGCGAACGCTTCGTTATGTAGGGCTCCTACTAAGCCAACTCCGATGACAAAAGATGCTACTAGTGAACCTGCGAGAATTTTTTTGCTGATTTTTTTCATAATGGTATTCCACCTCATCTTTGGATTTGTGTTTGTGTTTCCCTTACAAAACCAAGTATAGACCCCTTACCTGAAACCCATCTGAGCGTAAACTGAAGGTTGGTTGAGAGCTATCTGAGAATTGGCTGAAAATGGTATGGCTTAAATTACATTAAAATTTGCGTACTGGTGTTCGATTTCAGCATTCTTTATGGTAGAATAAGGATTATATGAGCACAATTTCGAAATAGATAGGGGGACGCTGTCTAATGTCTTATCGTAAAGAGCGCAATAAGCTAATCGCTTACTGGGTAACCACCATCCTAGGACCTGCGAGTTTCGTCATCGGAGGATTCTTCTTCATAACCCATGGTGAGCAGCAAATCACTACATTGACTGGGCTCGGATATCCCGAGTATATTTTGACCATCCTGGGCTTCTGGAAGCTGATGGCCGTCATTGCCATCCTGATCCCGCGTTTTCCCCGACTGAAAGAATGGGCATACGCTGGCTTTTTCTTCGAGCTCACGGGAGCAGCAGCTTCGCATATTTTGAATGGCGATGGCTTAGTCCTCGCTGCCCAGCCGCTAGTATTTCTAGCGCTCGTCATGGCATCATGGGCACTTCGCCCGAGTAGCCGTAAGCTTGTTTCTTAGCTGATGCCAAGGGCCAACCGTTCGACGGTTGGCCTTTCGTGTACGCGGGATAGGCAATGCTGGTGGGGAGGAGGATGGGTTAGAGTAGCTAGTTTATGGTGGGTTGCGAAAACTGTTTGCGCTGGGATGCATTCCCCTTCCCCACAACCATTAACAGTAAAAAGTACAGTTAATTCCCGCACAATTCCCTACTACCAACCTTTAACTGGATTTCCTCCATCTATTTCTGACGATTTCAGTGAAATCAGCCACTTCAGCTGAATTTAGCTACATGAAATCCATCTATTTGCTCAAAATCAGGATTTTCATCCAAATTAACTGTATGAAATCCATCTATTGCCGCCGCCGAAGCTGAATACTCGGCATGAATCCGGGTGCCACTGGGCACGCCGCCAACACAAAAGAGGCCAACGCCTCAGCGTCAGCCTCTTCTTCTCCTACCTATCGCGGCAACCGCACGATAAACGCGCTTCCCTCACCGACGGTGCTCTCCACATGAATAGATCCGCCATGCAGCTCCACAATGGAGCGCGTAATCGAAAGGCCTAAGCCCGCTCCGCCGCTGCGTCTTGCCCGCGAGGAGTCGATGCGGTAAAACCGATCGAACAAATGGGCGATATGCTCCGGCGCAATCCCTGGGCCGTTATCACGTACAGCGATCTCAATGCCTGCGTCCCTCCTCGTCAGTGAGACCCTTACCTCACCTGTCTCTGGATGCGTATGCTGGACGGCATTGTGGAACAAGTTGAGGATCACTTGCTTGATTTTATCCGGATCGCAATGACACAGCGTCTCCGGCTCCAAGAGGAAGGTGACCACCCTCTCGCCTGCGAGCAGACGCAGCTGATGCTCCATTTCATGAAGCACATCGTCCATGGCTACCTCCGTCTTATGGAAAGACGGCGTTCGGTCCAACCGCGCCAATAGCAGCAGGTCCTCAACTAATTTATTAATACGGACGGATTCGCCGTGCATACTTTTCAAAGCTTTCAACAGCGGTTCAGGCTGTTGATATGCCCCACGCAGCAGCACCTCCAGGAAGCCATGAATGGAAGTAAGCGGTGTGCGAAGCTCATGCGAGGCATCCGCAGCAAAACGCCGCATCTGCTCCTTCGCTTCCTTTTCCGCCTCAAAAGAAAATTCCAACCGCTCCAGCATACTATTGAAGGAAGTCGCTAAGCGATCCATCTCCGCCTGCCCTTGATGGTCAGGGAAGCGTTCATTCAAGTTACCGGAATCAATACTTTTTACCGTATCTACCAAATTAGACAGTGGCACAAGTGTCCGGCGCAGCACAGGCAGGAAACCTAGCAACCCAATAACCATCGCAAGCATGGATAGAAATAGGAACGTGAGCAGCTGCCTTAGGAGAACATCCTTAATCGGCGCTGTGCTTGTACTTGCTTGAATGAGCCCCTGATAGCCGCGGGAACGATCTGGTTCCCCTCCCCCGATTTGATGAAACACAATTAATTGCTCATTCCCTTTGCTGTCTTTCATGATTAAATGTTCCTGCTTCTTTGTGCGCTTTTGCAGGATTCTCACATATTCTTCTTTGTCCAACTCCAGCGTCGACTGTTCATCTTGGGAGGAAACGAGTTTATAGGTCCCTTTGTCATCAATCAGCGCAATTGTTAAATCCGGTACGAAAATCCGCGGACCTTCGCCGAAATTATCCTGCCGATTGTTGCGCATGAAATCCTGCCTAGGCAGAAATGGGCTTGTACTCTTATCTCCTCCTAGCTCAGCCCGAAGCCACACGTTAGGCGGCAGTGCTGCAAGCTGGTTGCGAATCGTCTCTGCTTTATTTTGAAACATAAACTGCTGCATGAATACATATTGAAACACGCCAATTAACAGCAAGAGTGCCGACATCACCAATAAGGTGCGAGATAAAATTTGAAACTTTAAGGATTTCGTCTCCAAGACAGCAGCGAACCAACCGCGCGTCTTCATGTCAAATCCATCCGATACCCCGCCCCGCGAATGGTGCGAATCAGCTTGTGCTCCTTATCTCCTAATTTGTCGCGCAGGGAGCGTATGTACACTTCCACAATATTTTCCTCACCGCCAAAATCATAGCCCCACACTTTATCCAGAATCATCGTCTTACTCAGCACGAGACCGTGATTGATCGCCATAAATTTAAGCAACTCGTATTCCGTTGGCGATAGCTCCAAGATCCGATCATGCATACTGATTTCTTTGCGGCGGTCGTCCATGCGAAGCGGTCCAATAACGACTTCCCCGAACAAGTTTGGAAAATGGTTCCGAATCCGCGCATAGATCCGCGCTAGCAGCTCCTCAAAGCTAAACGGTTTGATCATGTAATCATCGGCTCCGAGTGTTAACCCTTTTACCCGATCATCGATTTCATCTTTGGCTGTTAGCATAATGACCGCGACATTGTCTGTCTTCTTAATCATGCGACATACCTCGAAACCATCCATCCCAGGCATCATGACATCCAGAATCGCGATATGCGGCTGAAATTTATTACAAGCTGTGATCGCACTGATGCCATCTTGTGCCGTCATCACTTCGAAGCCTTCGTTCGTTAGCCCTAGCTCTAGAAATTCTAAGATATGCGGCTCGTCATCGACGAGTAGTATTTTAATCCCTTTTAATTGACGCATCTGCCATCGTCTCCCCCGAGAAATTCATTCGTACACGACTTCTACAATCAGTATCCCATATCCTGCCTAAAAGCAATCTGAGCAGCGGCTGAAAGCTAGCTGAAAGTTAACATATCTTCAGCTACTTTTCAGCTAACGGTCAATTCAATCTCAGCTACCCCTCATATACTGATCTCATTATAAGTATGGACTCGACAGAAAAGAGGAATTCCTGATGACAATGACAACAAACACCTTCCTCCCCTTTCATTTTCAAACGCTGGACTCGGCTATTGAACTTCTTCTTCCCCTCGGTGAGCAGAGACAACAGCTGCGGATTCATGAGATCGGCAACGAATGGTTCGGGCGTGAAGAAAAGCGATTCAGCCAAAGCCTCCCTGACAGTGAAATTAACCTTTTAAATACATTAGCCGGTGAAAGCTGCCTTGTGTCCAACGCCATGCTAGAGGTACTGTTCCTTGCTGAAATGTATCAAGCCATCACAGATGGTAAATATACGCCTCTTCTATATAAAGAGAAGACCACGCTAACCCACATACCAGCTCCTGCAACGCAAGGTTGGAAGGTAAATCCTACGACCAAATCAGTTACACTGCCGGAGCATACGTATATTCATTTGCAAGGACTCGACAAAAGTTGGTCCCTGAAAAGATTAACCGACTATTTGAAGAAAACCTTATCCATTTCACGGGGACGCCTGCTATCTCAGGGCGATGTCACGATCTGGGGACCATCTAGCTCCGAGCAGGAGCCATGGATGATCGGGATTCAAAATCCATGGCACGAGAACGCCAAGTTAGGTGCGATTGCGATGCCAGAGGGAGCGCTATCTACGTACAATCCACTCGAAGATCGCAGAGATGCTGACTCCGGCAGCGATGTACTGCAATGCACAGTTGCTGGTCATGATCTCGTGGCATGCCATGTATGGGCACGATTGTTAGGCTCACTTGGGCTAGAGGCTGGCCTGTCCCTCTTCGCCTAACGCAGTGACGCTTGTGAAGCGATTGTGCTTACCAAGTATGATGAGCTTCACTACTACGGGCGGGAAACCTCCCTCGGGCATCGATGGCTGGATCTTCAGGTCGATCACTATCATTTTAGCGACGGACATGGTAAGCAGGGTGTTGATAGCTTTACCTAAAGGATTGCACGGAAGATCGATTGTGGATGAAATTAGGGAAAAATGCATGTTATCCACAATTCACCTATGTTTGTCCACAGACGATAGGTCGGTTATCCACGAAAACAGCTATTTTATCAACAAGTTATCCACGTACTGTGTGTATCTTTTGAATATCTTGCTCTTTACATGCTATGATATGAGAAAATACGCGAGGCAGGGGCTTTATGGAATGACATATGATGTAATCGTAATTGGCGGCGGTTCTGCTGGCCTCATGGCTAGTATTGCTGCAAGCAGAGACGGCGCGAAGGTGCTGCTCGTCGATAAAGGAGATAAGCTGGGGCGCAAGCTCGGCATTTCCGGTGGCGGCAGATGCAACGTGACGAACAACAAAGACATGGATGAATTGATCAAGCACATCCCCGGCAACGGGCGATTCCTTTATAGTGCATTCACCCATTTTGGGAATAAGGATATTATTGCTTTTTTTGAGAATCTCGGCATCCAGCTCAAGGAAGAGGACAATGGTCGGATGTTTCCCATCAGCGACAAGGCCAAAACCGTCGTCGACGCGTTGATCGGCCAAGTGCGGCGCCAGGGTGTGGAGATCCGGACCAACAGTCCGGTCAAAAAGGTCTTGTACGCGGACGGCGCCGTGAATGGCGTTCAGCTGCAGGGCGGAGAGACGATTAGTAGCCGCGCTGTGATCGTCGCCTCCGGCGGATGCTCGGTGCCGCATACTGGCTCCACGGGAGACGGTTATGCGTGGGCGGAGGCGGGCGGGCACACGATCACGCCGCTGTTTCCGACCGAGGTTCCGTTAACCTCGAAGGAGCCTTTCATCCGCAGTCGCGAGCTGCAAGGACTGTCCTTGCGCGACGTGACGCTCAGCGTGCTGAACGCGAAGGGGAAGCCGATCATCGCGCATCGCGGCGATATACTGTTCACCCACTTCGGTCTGTCAGGGCCGATCGCGCTGCGCTGCAGCCAGTTCGTTGTGAAGGAACTGAACAAGTCCGAGCGCAAGGAAGTGCTCGTCACGGTGGATTTGTTCCCTGATCTGAGCACCGACGAGGTGTACAATGAGAGCATGACGCTCGCTAGAAGCGACGCGAAGAAAGCGATCAAAAACGTACTCAAGTCCCTGCTATCCGAGCGGCTCATTCCGCTTCTACTCGCGAAATCGGAGCTGGACGAGCAGCTGACGTATGACAACATTCCGAAGCAAAAATGGTTGGAGTTGTGCAAGCTCATGAAGGCCTTCCCTGTAATCGTCAAGGGGACGCTGTCTTTGGAAGAAGCTTTCGTGACTGGCGGCGGTATTCAGCTCAAGGAAGTCGATCCTAGCACGATGCAATCTAAGCTGGTTCAAGGTCTCTACTTCTGCGGAGAAATCCTCGATATTCACGGATACACGGGTGGATATAACATCACCGCCGCATTCTCGACGGGTTATATGGCGGGTACGCATGCGGCGATGCAGGGCTAGGTGATATCTCCTTTTATACAGAAACTCCACCACCGACGCTCTTTAACTTCATTAACTGGAAAAACTACAGCTATTTTGCGCAAGAAATGCTATTTGTTTTGAATAACTGGATTTCCTCCAGCTAATTTTGCACATCTTCGTTGAAATTGACGAATGACGTGAAATTAGCTGGGGTTTTTCCATTTAAATGATGATTTCGATTCTAATTGGTTAGTTTAACTGGAGGTTTTCCATTTAATGCTACTCGTCCCCTCAGGTAGCTAGAATATGCGGATACGAAGTTAATGTCTTTTGTTCCATTTGTAGCAGTCCGGTGATTCAGCCTTCTCCCTAACGGGTATTAGTTGGTATAGAGATCAACCCCAATACCAAACAAGGGAGCTGAGAACGATGGAACCGACGAAAAGCGTGGACATTGAGCAGAAGCGAATTGAGCAAAAATTTGACAAGGGACTTGTCGCATCAACCTTTATCAAATATGCTGCGTACATCATTATCATTTTCGGACTGCTGTATTTCCTGGTCCGTTACGTATTCCCGCGGTTTTAGATACCGACAAAGAGGTAGCGTCGCTTACCCCAAAACCAAAAAGACGAACACACACCCAAGGTGCTGTTCGTCTTTTTGCATGTCAATTTATTAAGCAGTTGCTAATTCCAACTCATCTTCCTCATCACGATCGAATGAAGCACGGTCGAATTCACCTTCGGATTCAGCTACAAGTAATGCTGTAACAGTTGTTCCCGTTGCATTAACAGCTGTACGACCCATGTCGATCAAGGCTTCAACGCCTAGAACTAGACCCATACCTTCAAGCGGCAAGCCAAGTGCAGTCAATACAACCGTTGTTGAGATGGATGCAGGACCTGGTACACCAGCTACCCCGATGGAAGAGATTACAGCTACTAGGATTAACAATAGATACTCAGAAATACCTAGTGGAAGATTGTATACTTTTGCTACGAAAATCGCTACTACCGCCGGCCAAACGCCGCCGCATCCGTTGAAGTTCATCGTTGCCCCAAGCGGTGCCACGAAGCTTGCGATACGCGGTGAAACGCGAAGGCGTTTCGTGATAACTTCCAAGTTCACAGGAAGTGTTGCATAGCTACTGCGTGTTGTAAAAGCAACAGCGATCGTCGGATATGCCTTTTTGAAGAATTTAATTGGATTCACTTTCGCTACCAGCAGCACAAGGCCACCGAATACCAAGACGAAGTGAATAATTAATGCCACGTAGGAAGTCAAAATGATTTTTGCTAACGGCTCCAATGTTTCCCAACCGTATTTAGCTGCCATAGCCGCGATCAACGCGTACACCCCATAAGGTGTCAAACGAATAACATACTTAACAACTTGGTGCATAACCGCAGCTGCTGAAGTAACGAAAGACTTCACGGATGCAACAGCTTCAGGTTTTTTGGAGCCTATGGATACGATCGCCACAGCTACGAAAATCGCGAAGATTAGAACCGGTACAACCTTACCACTCGCCATGTCGCTAATTGGATTGGATGGTACTAGATCCAAAATAACTTGGGAGAAAGTCGGAATTTCTTTGGCTTTAAAATCCTTCGGAACCGCTTGAGCGATCCCATTACCTGGATCAATCGCCAATGCCACAAGTAGACCGATCAAAGCTGCGATTCCCGTTGTGAGTAGGAACCAACCGATCGTTTTGAAACCCAATTTACGAAGTTGAGCCATGCTGGACAACGACGAAATACTGTTAATAACTAAAATAAATACCAGTGGCATAACAAGCATTTTGATCAGATTGACGTAAATCGTTCCGATCGTACTAACACTTTTGAATTGCAGACCTGCCTGATTGAAAATGACCCCTGCGATGATACCTAAACCTAAACCGATAAATACGCGGTTACCGAAACTGACTCTCTTTCTACCTAAAAAATAGATAAATCCAATCACTACTAATGATACGACTAAACTGACCCAGTTCGTTTGAAATGCACTAACTAAGTTGTTTTGCATGGTCAACATCTCCAATCCCTATTGGTTCACTTGGTTTAATTGTGATAAATATATGACAACTCACATAGGCTGTCAATGGTTACAATTTCCAGTTAACATAAAAAACCGAACATTCCTCCTATTTATACGAAGGTCGATTCGGCTTTAGTTCTTTTTTATAAAATTTCGTGTAAATTATCTACATCGTATGCTGATCATGAACGATAGCAACCACATACCACTGTGATCCTGTATATTCAAAAACAAGTCTTAAGCTGGTCCAATCCATACCTTGATACTGGGGATCGAAACCAGGGAAATGGTATTCAACTGTTATATAGGAAGACGTAGGATACACGCTGAACACATTGTTGATCATATTCCCTTTGCCAATAATAGAGTTATAGCTAATCTGTGGTGCGGCGGCAAAGTTAGCGTTATACACAAATTTTGCCCAATAGTTAGGAAATGTGAGGTCAATCGGATCACCTGAGCCATCGAAAGTGCCCCAATGCGTGAGACTTGAGCTAGCCCATAACGTCGCAAGATTGCTGCCTTGCACTTGAATGTCTGTCGCTGTGTGAATGTAGGAATATGGTGAGAATTGGACACCCTTCTGCGGATGCACGAGACCTGCAAGCTTCGATATATCCTTCTCCTTTAGTAGGGCCATCACTTCTTGGGCACGGGCTTCGATGACTTTCTTCGCATCTGCCGATGTCGAGAAGCTGGGAGGCGTTGCAGCTGGAGAAGGCTTCACGCTAGCTGTTGCCTGCGGCGTGGACGTCGCAACTGGTGTCGTTGGCACAGGGGAGGGCGACGAAGTGACACTCGTGGTTGGTTGCGTCGTTGTTGGCCCAGAGCTGCTCGTGCCCCCGTTTACCGTCATCTTTTCGCTGCAGCCTGCTAGTGCGCTGACCAAACTAACCAACACCACGGTGGTTACAATCTTCCACCTGCTTCCCATGAGAACCACTCCTTCTTCACATATCTTCCTTATTACAACAAACGTATGCAGGGTGAGAAAGGTTACCTTCTTTTCAACACTTTATGAAATAATGTTGGATAAGGGAAGAGCAACTATCGGAGCCCGGATATACGGTCTAAGGTGAAGCTGACTCGAGTTAAACAGCACAAAATAACTGGAAAATGTACAGCTATTCAAGGCAATCTCCCTACAATATTAGATTTAGATGGAAAAGGTACAGTTAATATCTCCAAATTTGGTCATGTGGACGGAAATCCCTGAATTTAACTGTAGGTAATCCATCTATTCTGTTTTTTGGAGGAAAAACTCTTGAATTAGCTGTAGAATATCCATCTATTCTTATAAGAAAAACAGTAGCCAGGCCAAAAAGCCCGAGGATCATACCCTCGAGCTATTATCATTGTCCACGATCAGTCCCGCTTCGCATCCTTCGACTACCACCGCCAGTTAAATACGAATACCGGCGCTAAAGTGATTGTAGTCATCCGCCGAAGGATCGAAAGCCGCCTCGTCATCGCTCGGTACCGCATCGCGGTCCGCTACCACCGCGGATGCGGCATAGCTGTCGGGCCAATCTTCATTCACGGTATGTGCCGGAATGCGAATGGAGCCCTCCAGGTCATACGCCATTGCGAAGGTGGCCTGCTCGGACTGCGTCTGCGGCCGATCCACGAGCCGTCCGCCGTGGGACTGAGAGATTTCGATGGCCGAGGTAATCTCCTGCGCATCTAGATGAATGTGCAACGTTGCGCGTTCCCCTTCCAGCAGCTCAGGCTTATAGCCGAGCTCTTCTAATGTGTCTAACGCCAGCAACGCATCTCGCGTTTGATCGAATTCAAAAAAGATAGGAACAAAGTCCTTCATCTAACAGCACCCTTTCTTCTAAAAGTTTTTCGCCAGAAAAACTAGCATCGTAAGCATAAGCTCAAATGGAAAGTCTGCCATTAGGTTTGACCAATTGTTCCTATCCTATTCGAAAACCTATTTCGACGTCGTCATCAGTGCCTTTTGAACGAGCTGGAGCAGCTCGGCGTGGTAGGCCGGTACAGCGGCGACCAAATAGATAGCTCCGTCCGTCACCGCTTCCTCTACGACTGCTGTGCCACCGAGCAAAGCTACCGGATTCCCCGCGAAATCCGTCACTTTCACACCAGCCTCCTGCGCAAGCAGTAAGCCAGCATAGAGATCCTCCCCTTCGGAGTTGTACAGAACAACCCCGTGCAGATCTCCTCTGGCCAGTATCGCCCATACAATGGAAGGCGCCCATAAGCGCATCACTCTTTTGACCGAATACTCCAGATGATGTCGGAGCGCTAATGCCCGCTGATCGTCTTTCGTTACGGCATGCCCTTGAATCCATGAAACGGTAGACTTCGTTAGTGCACCGCTAGGCCTCGCCAGCAACCGCCTGTCACCTTGCCAAGCTCCTTCATCTTGAACAGCCACATAAGTCAGTTCCATGGCCGAATCATGTACGACACCCAGTACAATCCGACCTTGATAACTCAATGAAATGGAAACACCGTACAAGGGGATGCCCAGTGCGAAATTGTTCGTCCCATCCAAGGGATCCACGTGCCACACCCAATCACTTGCTGATCCACCCTCACCCGCTTCTTCACTATAGATGCGATGAGTCGGAAACACACTCAGGATGTCATCCACGATAAGACGATCCGCCTGCACATCCACCTCTGTCACGAGATCACCACGCTCATCTTTGTGCTCAAGGATGAATTGACCACCAAAACGTTTCTTGGCCAATTCACCTGCTTTCACAGCTGCTCCTACAGCAACCTCTCTTGCTAATGTCCATTCGTTCCGATTCATTCCGTGCATCCTCCTCACGTGATCACTTCTGTCCCTTCCATATTACCATATCCTACCTAGAAAAGTTGCGTGAAAGCCTATGCTTGCATTGACAAGCCACCTGTTCATAAGTGATAATATAGCAAAATCAGAAGGCGACAAGAGCTGTCGAAAGGGGTATTTGCGAGTATGGTAAAGCATCATCAACACAAGATTTTGGATTGTACGATTCGAGACGGCGGTTTAGTTAACGATTGGGATTTTAGCGTGGAGTTTGTCCAAGATATGTATCGCGGCTTGAGCGCTGCCGGCGTAGAATATATGGAAATTGGTTACAAAAACTCAGAAAAGTTACTAAAAGGCGGATCATCCGGCCCTTGGAGATTCCTAAACGAATCCTTCTTGCGTGATGTTATCACCAAAAAAACAGATACAAAACTATCCGCTCTTGTTGATATCGGACGTGTGGATGAGAAAGATATTTTGCCTCGTGAAGACAGCTTACTTGACCTGATCCGCGTTGCTTGTTACATCAAGGATGTTGATAAAGGTCTTGAGCTTGTTCAGAAATTCCATGACATGGGTTACGAAACATCCCTGAACATCATGGCGCTTTCCCACGTAATGGAGAACGAATTAACGGAAGCCTTTGAAGAAATCAACAAAAGCGCAGTTGACGTTGTTTATGTCGTAGATTCTTACGGCAGCATGGGCAGCAAAGATATTGACTACCTAGTATCCAAATTCCAACGCTTACTTCCTGAGAAGGAGCTAGGCTTGCATATGCATAACAACATGCAGCTTGCTTTCGCTAACACGATCACAGGAGCCTCCAAAGGTGTAACTTTCTTGGATTCATCCGTATACGGTATGGGTCGCGCTGCTGGTAACTGTACGACTGAATTGTTGCTCAGCCACCTCAAAGGTGCACGCTACGATGTACGTCCTGTTCTTGAAATCATTGAGAAGCATATGATTACAATGCGTGAGAAATGGGATTGGGGCTACCTCATTCCATACATGATCGTTGGTGCACTAGACGAGCACCCTCGTACAGCAATGGCCTTGCTTGACTCAGCTGAAAGAAATAATTTCACTGATTTCTACGATCGTTTAACTTCCGTAGAAACATTCCCATCTGCAAGTAAGAAATAATCAACGTAACCTCAACAACCCCTACTCGCCAGTTCAGGAAAGATTAGCTCCTGACTGCACGACTAGGGGTTTTTTGCACCACATGGAAACCATTACTTGATAATTTTTGCCGAAACGACATAGTTTTCTGCGTATGCCCGATCGATTAAGAAAATGAAGTCCTCCCTTTCTCTACGACTGAGACTCCTTCTCGGAAGCACCTCGATATAATCACTATCAATGAGCATTGTACATTTCTCATCCGTATAGATTAACCCATTTTCTAAGCGTTTCATGGCTTCCATCATAACTTCCCGTGATTTTAAATCCCCAAGAATTTCCACGTAAACTTTAGCAGTAGCATCACGATCTTGGAGTAAAATCACTACCTTGTGTTTGACTTTAATGCGCTCCTTCTTTTTGGGAGATATGCTCATAGGTTCTACTCCTTCATTACGTCGTCTATGGACTTATTTTATGTCGACATAGGGTCATGTGGACTAGGCTAATGGACGATTTCACTATCTATTCTGTATGACCTCAGGTGTTTAAAGGCAAGGAAGGATATTTTTTCCCTAATTTGAAAATAGTAAGATCATTAGCACGTCAGGGGGGTTCTGTGTGATTCAAGTGCTCTCGACATGGCAAACATTCTGTCTGATGTTTTTATTCCAGTTGGGTACAACCATTGTATTTGGCTTCGCTGGCGGTGCTAAGCAGGACGCTTGGTTAGCTGCCCTAATCAGTGCCACCATTGGAATAGGCATCGTATGGATGTTTTCTCGTATTTATGAACGCAATCCAGGTGAAACCTTGGTTTCTCTGCTTCAAATAACCTTCGGCAAGTATGTAGGCCACCTGTTAACCACTCTCTATATTTTTGCTTTTATTTACGAATCGGGGCGTATTCTAAGGGATTTAGGTGAGTTAATGAGCACATTTCTACTCCCAAGTACACCAGCCCCGTTCTTAATGCTGCTACTTGTCTCATTAGTTGCTTATGCTTGTTATGCTGGGATTGAACGAATTGCTCGGTTAGCTGAACTCAGTATTATCATCGTTTTTTTGTTTACCTGCATCCAACTCATTTTGCTTTTCTTCTCGGATGCCATTGACTTCTCGTGGCTGCTGCCTGTTGCATCGGATTGGCGAAGCATTGGTGTAACGATATTCCCACTAGGCTTAACAACAACCTTCGGTGAAGTTATCATCTTCGCCGTATTCTGGAAATTAACTGTCAGCCCTAGCAAGTTTCGTAAGGCTGCGTTGTACTCCTCCCTTCTAGTCGGCACTGTTTTTGTCGTACTTGATCTTATTGCCGTTAGTACGCTGGGACCTGACCTGTTCTACCGTTCCTTTTATCCGCTGCTCACCAGCTTTCAGTTGATCCGAATCGCCGATTTCATCGACAATTTGGATCCCTTTGTCGTAACAACTTTCATTACAGGCGGCTTGTTCAAAATCATTCTGTACGCCTATGCGGCATGCACAACAATCACCATGCAGTGGAGAACGGAAAATCATCGCGCGGTTATTATACCGGTCGCTTTACTGATTTGGTTTATTTCCATCTACACCGCCAAAAACATTGCCAGCCATATTTTTGTAGGCCTGAAGGTTGTTCCTTGGATTATTGAACTCCCTTTATTCGTCGTAATCCCATTGGTTATTTTCATCCTGAACGGGGTATTCAAAAAACGCAGCGTAGGGAGCTAAGGAGGGAAATCGGATGCAACAAACACCCGTTGATGAAGCCATCGATATCGCTCAGCTGCAAGCTGATATCAATCAGCAGCTTGATCACGATCCAGATTTAGTCTTTGTACACATCCGTTCTACCCTTATCGCTTACATCTCAGGCTTGGTTGACGCAGAGCGGATTGAACGCGAGATAACCAAACCCTTATCTGAAGCGCAGCCAACAACAGGAACGCTCTCCTCCTACCTGCTAACGCCGGAAGTCAAACAAACCAATCTCTTTGAAACGTTGATTGATAGTCTGCTCATTGGCTTTGTTGTGATCGCTGAGCAAGGGGAGATGCAAGTACTATTGGCCAATTTGGCCCGCTTGCCACATCGGAGTATTGAACAGCCTGAAACAGAATCAGGTGTCCGCGGCCCCAGGGAGGGCTTTACAGAACATTTGGAAACGAATGTTGCCTTACTTCGACGTCGTTTAAAAACAGATAAAATGCGGATCAAAACCTGGCAAATCGGCGCGCTCAGCCAAACGGAAGTACGGCTCATTTATTTGGATGGTATCGCGGATCAAGAAATTGTCGATGAAATCATGAAGCGGTTATCCGCTATTCATATTGATGCCGTACTGGAGAGCAGCTATATCGAAGAACTGATTCGGGATAATCCCTTCAGTATTTTCCCTACCATGGAATACACGGAAAGGCCCGATGTGGTGGCAGGCGCTCTCCTAGAAGGGAAAGTCTCTATATTCACCAATAATACGCCTTTCGTGTTAATTGCTCCTTTTCAATTCTGGTCGGCTTTTCAGTCCAGTGAAGACTACTACTTGATGTTCACCAGTGCAACCTTCATACGGTTTATTCGCTCTTTGTCTATCATTCTGGCTCTACTATTGCCTTCTCTCTATGTGGCCATTACAACCTTCCATCCTGAAATGCTGCCGACGAATTTACTGCTTGCTGTTGCAGGAGCCCGTGAAGCCTCCCCTTTCCCTGCTATGGTCGAGGCCCTCATCATGGAAATTACATTCGAAGCACTCCGCGAAGCGATACTTCGGTTACCGCGCGTCATGGGACAAACCGTCAGTATCGTCGGCGCTCTCGTCATCGGACAAGCAGTTGTACAAGCAGGTATCGTATCGACCCCCATGGTCATCGTTGTTTCAGTGACGGGAATCGCTTCCTTTATGATTCCACGCTATAACATGACTTTTTCCATTCGAATCATGCGCTTGCTGCTGCTCTTGCTTGCAGGTACGCTCGGCTTCGTCGGAATTCTGCTGGGACTGTTTACACTTGCCCTCTATTTGACGGGAATCCGTTCCGTTGGCGTTCCCTACCTATCTCCGATTGGACCTTTGCGATTAAAAGGACTGCGGGACTTTCTAGTTCGTTCTCCGCATTGGATCCTTGACCGTGATCTGGTTACAACTCCGCCAGAGGCGGATACCAAGAGGCACGAATGATGAGAAAAATGAGTCAACTAATGACATATACGATGATTCTTATCCTTCTAACGGGGTGCTGGGATCGCAAAGAAATTAATGACATTGCCATCATTCAGCTTTCCGCATTTGATCTGATGGCGGATACAGGCAAGTACCGTGGTTATGTTCAGATTGCGATTCCTAAATCAATTGGCGCAGGCCAATTGACCACAAGTGGTGGCACGCAACAGAAGACGTACATGCCCCTCGTCGATTATGGCGACAATATGGAGGCCATGACCGTGAAGCTAGAGCGCAAACTTTCAAGAGATGTGTTGCCTTCACACCGTAGGATCTTCATGGTTGGAGAATCATTAGCCCGGCAAAACATGGCACCCTTGCTAGATTTGATTTCAAGAAATCCAAAAAATCGTTTGCGCACCTATCTTGTTATTGCTCGGGATACCGATGCCAAAAGTCTCGTCGAGACGGAGTACCCCTTGGAAGCCACAAAGGAAGAAGCCTTGCGTGAAATCATCGTTCGAAAAATGGTGGTCCCTTCGATGCTCCGCAATTTCTATGCCTCCTCCGCCGCTACCGGTATTGAGCCCATTGCGGCTGCGTTCTCCAAAGATAAAGATGGTAAAATTCTTTTGAACAGTGTCGCCTTGTTTAATAGAACCGCTTTGGTAGGCTATGTAGACGACATGCAAGCTGTTGCGCTAACGAGCCTGTTAGGCAAAAAGCCCTTCGGCGACGTGGAGGTAGCTCTCCCTGACCAGAAAAATAAACTGTCTGTTCGAGTCACTACGTTAAATGTTAAGAAACGAGTGGAAATCTCCGGTGAGCAACCGCATTTTATTATGGATATTACAGCAACTGGCCGTATTATGGACAATAATTCGAATCTGGATCCAAGTGATCCCGCTATTATGGAGAAGCTTAATGCATCTTTTCAAGAGCAAATTACGAAGATATATCAGAAGCTTTTTCACACCCTGCAAACGACCTACAAGACGGACAACGCCGGTCTCGGACAATCTGTCTATCGGAAGTATCCAAAGCTGTGGAAAAAAATCGAGAAGGACTGGGAAACTATCTTCCCTGAAGTAGACGTCCAGTTTAAGGTTGCCGCTAATATTTATCAAATCGGTGTTCAAGGCGCTCCTTATTACTTAAGAGAGGATGAGATTAGTCAATAATGTGGATTAAATTGACCGCACTTACGATTCCATCCATCCTCATTGCCATCCAGCAAATGACCTATTGGACGAAACAGGGAAAAGGAAACCGCAGACAAGCGATTGTCTTTCTCATCTGGATGATCATTGCTTGGGGGATTGGTTGCGCCTTTATCGGCGGATTCCGTCTTCCAGAACCTACAAAACCCTTATTCCCTGGCTGGGAGTAGGTCGGGTTAACACGCATCCGCTTCTGCCCACATACATTAATCTCATTGATTAATGTAATCGTGGGAGGAATTGCGTTTGAAGAAATATCCGGTTGATTTACTTATATTTGCCCCACATCCTGATGATGAAATACTAGGGACAGCTGGCACGATCATGGACGCCATTGCCTGCGGCAAAAGAGTTCATGTCGTGTTCTTCACGAATGGTGATGGCTACCCGGAAGCGGCTACCCTATTATTCGGTAAGCCTCCAGAAGAGCTAGGGCCAGCTCATTACTTGGAGCTGGCCCGTATACGCCAGCAAGAGGCTCTGGCAGCCGCGGCGCTGATCGGGCTTCGCCCACAGGATCTGACGTTCCTCGGCTATCCAGATGCCGGTCTGAGCCGCGTATATGCCACTACGGGCGCTATGCCGCCCTTTCAGCAGCGTTTTACGCAGCGGCAGGCAACCTACGGCGGGCTCGTGCCTGATTTTCACACGATGTATTACGGCTGCCCCGCACCGTATCGGAAGGCTTATGCCCTCGGTGATACGAAGGCATTAATCGCGACGCTGCAGCCCAAAGAGATCTATGTCACGGATGCCGCTGATACCCATCTCGACCATGGGGCAACTCATGCTTTCGTCATGGAAGCCATCCTGCAAACTGGGTATATGGGTGCGGTCTATACGTATTTGATCCATAGCGGTGCAGAATCTCAGTGGCCATGGCCACGCGGCATCACGCCTGAGCTTCCTTTCGAAGCGCATCTTGTAGAGGGACATCGCGTTCCGTTGAACGTACCTTGGCCGCCGCCGATCCGCCGGCCACTGACATTGGCTCAGGCCTATTGCAAGTGGCAGGCGTTGCTTGCTTACCGTACGCAGATTCCAGTTGAACCAGAGTTTCTACAATCTTTTATCAAATGCGAAGAGATTTTCTGGACACCGAATCCATACAAATAAATGCCGCTGCCTGTATCCAGTGGCTTTGGGAGTGAATATGAGCCGCTATGAGCCGCATTTTGCTAATTGAAGATGAAGAACGTATTGCCCGTGTGCTGCAGTTAGAGCTTGAGCATGAAGGCTATGAGGTACTTATTTGTGGGGATGGGCGATCTGGACTTCAAGCTGCCTTGAGCGAAGAAGGATGGGATCTCATCCTTCTTGACGTTATGCTCCCAGAGCTCAATGGACTTGAGGTTCTAAGGCGCCTTCGACAGGTCAATGCCTCGCTGCCTGTCATTCTGTTGACTGCGCGCGATGCCATCCCTGATCGTGTCAGTGGACTGGATCAGGGCGCTAACGACTATGTTACAAAGCCTTTTGCCACTGTAGAACTGCTTGCGCGCATTCGCAGTCTACTCCGGCAGAAGAGCCTGCAAGAGCAAGTGCCCGAACAGGATCATTTGCTGAAAATCGATGAGCTTACGATGGATTTGAAGAGCCGTGCGGTCTCGCGTGAGGGCACTGCCATTGAGCTGACGCCAACGGAGTTTGATTTGCTGCGCTTCCTGATCCAGCATCAGAATGAGGTGATGTCGCGTGAGCAAATTATTACCGAGGTGTGGGGCTATGATTTTATCGGGGATACGAATGTTGTCGATGTGTATATTCGTTATTTACGCCAGAAAGTGGACAAGCCCTTCTCCACCAAGCTAATTCAGACGATTCGTGGCATCGGATATTTAATTAAAGCGGAAAAGACGGATTCAGAAGGCAACTCCTCCTCCGATGGGCAGGAATCTGTATGAGCCTGAGACTAAAAATTACGTTGTGGGTATCAATCGGTTTGATGGTGGTCCTATTCTTCAGCTTTACTTTTGTATATTACATGTTTATCCGCGTGACTACGAAGGGTGAAATTGACCTTTTGAAGGATAAAGCCAGCGCTTTGTTGTTGAAGGATCTACCTAACCATCCCGAGTATTGGAAAGATAATATGCAAATGGATGAGCTGCTCATCCCACAAGAAATGCTGCGATATATTACACCAGACTCGAAGGTCGCACATGAGATTTATTCCGATACGAATCTTGCCAGTTACCCAGCAATCTATTCGACTAAGGCGTCTGAGGCCTTATTAACTGATGCAGATGGCATCATACTATTCGTTCGGACACCCGTGTTCAAAGACGGAAAACAAGTAGCCCTCTTAGAAATAGGACGCAGCCTGCGAAGACTTGGCACATACTCCGAAATGTTGATCTCGATTCTTGTCCTGACTTCCATTGGTGCGCTTATCTTGGCTCTGATTGGGGGTTATTTTTATACGAATGTGCTGTTTCGACCCCTTAAACAATTCATTGCTACCATGCAAAACATTGAGGAAAGCGGTTCATTCCGTCATATTACACTGCCTGCCAACCAAGCTAATGATGAACTGATGATGCTTGGCAACACCTTCAACCGCATGATTGACAGGCTGCAAGATATGTTTCGTAAACAGGAGCAATTCCTCGCCGATGCTTCTCATGAGCTGCGAACCCCGCTCACGATTATTGAAAGCTATGCGAGTCTCTTGCGGAGATGGGCTTCCAGCAATGATCAATTGCGGGAAGAGGCCCTAGAAGCCATCGTATCTGAGTCTGCCCAGCTGAAGCTGCTCACGCAAAACCTGCTTTCACTCACGAATACAAACCGTACAAATTGTGAGCAGAATACAGAATTCGACCTTATTCCATTAGTAGAGCAAACTGCCGCGTCTCTCCGCGTCACTTCTTCCCGTGAGATTCGTGTACAGTCCGAGCTCAATATGAAAGAACTTCCGATGACGGGGGATCCCTATCAGATCAGGCAATTGCTTATTATTTTGATAGACAACGCGTTAAAATATAGCCAGAAGATCGTGGATATCCGCATCTGTTTGCAAGAGAAACAGGTGATTATCAAAGTCATGGATCAAGGAATTGGCATCGCGGAAGAGGACCTCCCCCACGTCTTTGACCGCTTCTATCGGTCTGATAAAGCTAGGAACCGTAAGCAAGGAGGAGCAGGTCTTGGGCTCGCTATTGCCCAGCATATTGTGCAAAAACATCAAGGAACCATAGAGCTCCTAAGCAGTCTAGGACTAGGCTCCACGGCCGTTGTAACGCTTCCACAATCCTGTCAATAAGAACATTATAAGGGGATTCTCATCATTCTCTCAGAATTGGGCTTTCCCCCTGATATAGCGCGATTTACAAGGTTGCATGGTAAATAATAGGGCAATTTTCATCTGGTATACTGAGTCTCAGGTGGACAACCACATCGCAAGGTTACTCAATTAAGAGTCAACTGACCAAGATTCTTGCGGATATTCATTGAAGTATCTAATCTTCAATGCAAGATAGTTTGGCGAAAACTCAGCGAAAACTCTAAGGAGGCAAACCCCATGAAAAACCCACAAAAAACTTGGTACAAAAAATTAGTCGTTACGGCATTGTCCGTATCTATAGGATTATCAGTAGCTGCAGCAGCTACACCAGGTAAGGCAGAAGCAGCTACGAGTGCGTCAACAGAAGTAGCCAATGCTACAGCGCTTACAGCGTCAGCAACATCGACTTCCAGAGGCAGTCAAGTCATTTCCATTGGTAAAAGATATTTAGGAACACCTTACAAATTCGGTGCTACTGCAGGTCAAACACGTAACTTTGACTGTTCTTCCTTCACGCAGTATGTATTTAAAAAAGTAGGCGTTAGCCTGCCGCGTACATCTCAACAACAAGCACGTGTAGGTAAGTATGTATCCCGTGGCAATCTACGTGTTGGCGATTTGGTGTTCTACTCTATCCCAGGCAAACCAGGTGTGATTCACCACGTTGCAATCTACATGGGCAACAACAAAATCCTTCAAACCTACGGCGCGGGCGGCGTTCGTATCACCGACATGAACAGCGGTACGTGGGCTTCCCGTTATATGACAGCACGTCGCGTGCTGTAGTCGGTTAACGACAGCCACTGCTTAAATAACAAATGAAAAAGAGTCGGAATAGATGGAAAACCTCCATCTATTCCCTCAACACCAAACCGAAAGAACCCCCTCAGCCATATGGCCTAAGGGGGTTCTTTCGGTTACAGCGCGGTGACTAGTACCGGATATACGCCTCATGATAGCTCTCCTTCAACCCTCGCTTGCGAATCTTGATCTCCAATACTCGCTGCTTATAGGTGACATTGGCAGTTCTCGGCAACACCAGCGTTGGCACTTTTATAATGCGATTCTTACCATTCGTAAAGCCTGTCAGCTTAATTTGATTCGATTTGACGAACACTTGGAGCGCTCTTGGATCTTCTTCCTTTGCAATTTTCACCTTAACAATGACGTGCTCATGCGTCTCAAAAATTTCTGTACCAATGGTTCCAGAGGATGAAATGTTGGCATCCATGCCTGGCATCGCTTTTTTCAGCATGTCCTGTACATATCCTTCAGCCCACGTCATATTATCTAGAAAGGTCTGCCCTTTTTCGGCGAATGGCAGCTTTTGTCCAAGAAACTTCTCAACCTGTTCCCACTTCAGCCAAGGATGGCGATTAAATCCGCTCAAGCCTATCACCTCATTTTGCTAACAGTATATGTGCCTACCTCCCGATGTGACACCCTCCCGAAAATTCAGAGCACCTCTAGGCGGATACCTCATATACTGTAGGTGTGATAACGCAAGGGGGATCGGATTATGCCAGCTATCGTCGGGAATGTGAAAATTATTAGTGTCGGCTCCAGCTCTGTCGTTCATTTCGGCGATTCCTTTATTATTTCACCTACTAGCTCCTCCAAGACTTTCGCTGGAGCCGGTTCATTTAACACCGGGGATTTTCCGCGTGTCTATAATACTTACAGTACGACGGTCACCAATGATTCTGACTTTATCGATGCGAATGCGAGCGGCAATATCCTCTGACAATTGTCAGCCTAGAGCGAGGTGTTCCACAGCGTATGAACTGGACCATCCATCAAACCATTATGATTCAGCAGCTAAAAGTAAACTCTGTCGCCAACTCATCCGTCCTCCAAATTGGCACAGCGGGATCGATTCGTTCCTTGTCTAATCTGTACAATACAGGCGGTTTCGTAGAACCTGCCCCTGAGCTTGGAACAAGTGAAGTTAATCCTATTGCCCTTGTTCCTCTCCCGGCACCGACATAACGCTAACCAAATCTTACTTACTGCGCTTCAAGATTAGCCAGGCAGTCCTTTGAATATCGGAGTAATCCGGAAGGAGGTGCATGTCCGAATGAATAACGCGATCACGTGGCAGCAATGGGCCCAGCAGATCACTGCCTGTCTCGAAATGCAGAAACAGCGCATCGATAAGTTAGAGCAAACCGTAAACAAGCTGCAGGCGGATCTGAAAGCCATGAAGGACGAGAAGCGCATTCACATTGATAAAATAGAATATAATTTTGATCAGCTTAAGGTTGAAAAGCTAGACGGGACGCTAACGATCGGAATTAGTCCTAGCGCAATAGATCAAATTGAGGATCTCAGTGTGAACGGTAATTCCTTGAACAAAGAAAGTAACGGTGGCGGTATGGCTCCTATGGATATGAATCCTTTTTACCAGGGCGGGCAATATCAGGGAACAGGACCAAGCGGCGGGATCGGTGCGGGTCAAGAGGCAGTGCGCGGAGAAGCTGCAAAGCAAGGAAAAGACATTCAAGCGGATGTCGCTAGCGGCATTGAACAGTATTTGCAGTTTGGCGTACAGGGCGATATTAACAACCTTGAACATAAATATCAACATCCACTCGATGAGGATTACAAAGATTTGATCATCGAAGATATTCGCAAGCAACTGGATACACGTATCCAACATTATGTGAATCAATACCGCGGCGTTGGGTTCAAAGAACCTTTGGAGGCTGTAACCAACAATATCATGGACAAAACGAAGCAAGACATCCTTACAGCAATAGAGACTTACATATCCAGTCTGCCCAAGTAAATGGTTCCAACGAGATCAACTATTTTAAGGGAGAGAAGGGCTAAAAATGTTTAATTTACATGTAGAAAACAAACAAATCTGTGTTGGCGATGTCCGTATCGTCGGGGTATCCAGTTCGTCCGTTTTCCTGATTGGGGATACAGAGGTCATCTCCTTGTCCTCCATGTTTGACACGCCACCGGAATCGGTCATTATCGCCCCTTTCGTTCCACTTGCTTCGGAGGGCTAATCGATGGTTCGACTATCGATTGTTGGCAACATCTATATCAATAGCATAGGCTCAGCAAGCACGATGCATACGGGTGATAATGTTTATACTGCCTTGCAGAACCGGGTCTTTGCTGTCCAGCGTGAAGTGCCTATTTATTATGGAAATGAGGGCAGCTTTGCGGCCTACCCTTTCTACCAAAGACCTTTCCCTATCCCTCAGCCTCCCGAACCTTTCACAATGTGTGTGGATAACTTAGGGAGTTATATAACGGTTCGTAACATCCGTATTCTTGGAGTCGCGGCTTCCTCTCTTTTTCAAATTGGCAGCAATCGTGTCACTACCGCCGAAACCCGCATCAAAAATATTCGTCAATTCGTGACCAATAAACCTGCTCCCAAGGGACAACAGACATTCGTGTATACAGGGACAGATGACACAATTGGCGATATCCCAACGAAGCCGAAAGAAACTGCTGAGAACAAACCACCACGTATGGTGTTCGTTACCCAACAGCAGCAATCTAAACCAACGTAAGGGACTCGAAATGGCGCTAAGTGGCGCAAACACACTAACAGAGATGAATAGATTGAGTAAGCGTAGAGGTCAAAGATGCTTAAAGACACTTATTTTCGGCGTAAACAGCTCAACAAGAGGAATAAGTGCAGAAAGGCATCCTTTAGCGCCTAAAGCTACAAAAATGGCGGGCGCTGGCAGAATTAGTTGCCTTTTTGCAATTATTTCAGTATCGAGAGACCGATTCGAACAAAAAGGTTGCACTTTTGCACTTTTGCAAAGTCCTTTGCAGTTGTATTCATGCCAGGAACACATCTTGAACAGGTGATTATCGCAAAATATGGCACAAAGAGGGTCCCAGCCACACTCATGGCTTGGGACCCTCTTCTACTTACGGCGTGAGCAGCGGCTGCGCGCGGCTCAGCAGCGCAGCCATCTGCGCTCGCGTCAAGGACGCGAGCGGGCGGAACGTGCCGCCTTCGAAGCCGTCGACAAGGCCCCTGCTGCTCATCGCAGCAATGGCCTCTGCCGACCAGCTATTCGCTGGCACGTCCGTGAACGTCTTCGCCACGCCGCTACCCGGCGTGGTTAGCTTTAACGCGCGGGAGAGCAGCACACTCATCTGCTCCCGCGTCATGCTCTGATCGGGCGCGAAGCGATCGTTGCTGATGCCCTGCATCAGCCCGTGCTGCTGCGCGATCGCGATATTCTGCGACGCCCAGTGGGTCGCAGGCACATCCTTGAACGCGGCACTGGAGGCTGCCGCGCTCTCTAGTCCAAGCGCGCGCACGATAATCGTCGCGGCTTCAGCCCTTGTGAGCGCCGCGTCGGGCGCGAACGTGTCTGCGGCTGTGCCGAGCATCCAGCCGCGATTCGCGGCGTTCAGGACGTCGGCCTGCGCCCAGTGCTTTTGCATATCGGTGAAGTAAAATCCATCGGCCCATAGCTGGTAGTAACTCCAAGTATCGTCAGCCTCTTGATTTAAGCTCCAGCTGCCAGTCCCTTTCAACTGATATTTCCCTACTAACTTCAGCTTAGCTTTCATAGATTGCTCGTTATCGAACCAAACCGTGTAAGTACCGGCTGCTAACTCTTTGCCGTTCACAGTTGCTTTCGCATCTGTTGATAGGATCGTAAATGTAGCAACGGGTGACTGGCTTGCTGCATCATAACGGATTGTCCCTCGATATTGATCTACCAGCTTTTGAACACTTTTAGCAGCGATCCCTGCCCCATCGGATGCAGGATCTTGGTTCCAATAGCGGCCATATAACGGCATGCCCAATACGATTTTATTCGCTGGAGCTTGAGACAACGCATACTGAATGGATTTCTCAACAAAGGGCAAGCTAGCAACAGGACCCGGCGTAGGATCGCCAGGATAGCTCTCATCATAAGTCATGACCATTAGATAATCACTGACAGCCGCCAAGGCTTTATAGTCATACAGACCAATCCAGTTCGTCGTAGAACCTGTCGGATTCGCAGCCACCGCAACGGAAACCTCCATCGTATTCGGCAGCTCCGCGCGCAGCCTTTTAACAAAATCGGTATACTTGTTTCGGTATTCAGCTCCTACATTTTCAATATCTAACTGGATGCCGTCTAGCTGATTAGCTTTGATACTTGCGACAAGTTCTTTAACTAGTGTTTCCCGTTCATCGATCGCTTTTCCACCAATCGTTCTGTCAAAATCATTACTTAGAAAGGGGACAACTCTCTTCCCTTGCCTGTGCATTTCCGTTATGAAGGAAGCCTGCAAATCTGTGACTTCTAAACTACCATCATCTTTTATGTGAAAATAACTCGGCGACACCACATCTAAAGTATCTCCGCTCTTATTGACTTGTGACGTATACGTACTAGGCGCTCCGCTGAATAAGTAGGACATATTGAACTTCCCCTGAGCCACAGTAGCCCCTGCTAAAACCTCATTCTTGTACACGAAACTAACCTGACACATCGCACCGACGACGACTAGGGCCACAACAAGCCTTCGCCATCCACGTTTGGTTTTCATCTTGTCTCATCCCCTATTCGATTCGTTATGATTCCTTCTATCATCCTAGAAAGCTGCCAAAATCGCTACGAGTAAATACTGGGGATACGGCAAAAAACCGCTACAGCAGCGTGTTTGCACGCTGCCGTAACGGTCAACATCTAACGGATACTCACCGCTAGATTTTACTATTCTTTGTCTAAAGCTTGGATTAAACGATGAATCATAGCCGCTGCTTCTGCGCGAGTTACGTTAGCTTGCGGCAGGAATTTGCCAGCATCATCCCCTTGGATAATACCCAGCTTCACAGCTACGTTCACACCTGCTTTTGCCCAATCCGCAATCTGCGATTGATCCGCAAATGTTTTGTTAACCGCTTGAGCATGAATAGGGCCGAAAGTCGAAAATTAGCGATTACTGTCGGCTTACTCTCATTTTAGAAGACCCGAAGCCTACTTTGTACCTAAATGTGTCATTTTTGCGTGCGAGAACCCCCTCATTGTCAATAAATGGATAGAAATTATTGGGAGAATCGTTCTATAATGTAGGTAATATATGTAATATTTGAGAGAGGGAAACACCCTTCTTACATTAGGAGTTGTTTCATCACTGAGGGGGATTTCAAACATGGCAGGAGAAACCATTTTAGTCGTTGATGACGAGCAAGAAATTGTCCAGTTAATTCAACTCTACTTGGCGCGTGAAGGCTATAAAGTGATCAGTGCCAATAACGGACATGATGTGTTTGGTATTGTTAGAGAACATAGGCCTGATCTCATTATTCTGGATATTTTGCTGCCAGGACTTGATGGTATAGAGGTGTGTCGTCAGCTCCGTAAAACGAGCAATACGCCAATCCTATTTATTTCATGCAAAAGTGAGGATATTGACATCATACTTGGTCTCAGCATGGGTGGCGATGATTATATGACGAAGCCATTCAGCCCTAGTCAACTTGTAGCCCGGGTCAAAGCACTTCTTCGCCGCAACTCCATTCGTGAGCAGCATCAGGATGATCCCCAATTGGTTAAATTCCCTGGTTTAGAAATTGATCTCGTGAGCCACATCGTACGTGCGCATGGACAAACGATATCCCTTTCAGCCAAAGAATTCGACCTGCTCTCCCTAATGGCCAAGACACCTAACCGTGTATATAAAATCGAACACCTCTTTGAACTCATCTGGAGCTTGGACAGCATGGGCGATCCACGCACACTCATTGTACATATTAGCAATTTGCGCAAAAAAATTGAACTTAATCCAGCTGAGCCCCGCTACATCATTACTGTACGAGGCGTTGGTTACAAATTTAACGGTTCCGCTGGGTAAATTTAGCGATGCAGCCACTCCGTTATGAACTGTTGGAGAGGCACCGCTGCCGCGGCAATGACTAGAGCAGGCAGCATGTTGGCCACGTTGATTTTTCTTATTTGCAAAATATTCATTCCCACACCAATCACCAACACGCCACCTACCGCGGTAATTTGTACAATCATGGCATCCAGAGACGCTTGGCTGAACGCCATGGCGATCACCGTTGCCAACAACGCAATCGTTCCTTGCATCACGAACACGGATGCGGCAGAGAAGACAACGCCAATCCCCAAGGTAGATGCGAAAATAATGGATAAGAACCCGTCCAACAGCGACTTGGTGTATAAAATATCATGATTATGACGCAGCCCGCCATCCAAAGGGCCTAGTATCGCCATAGCGCCGATGCAATAGACTAGCGTACAGGTGACGAAGCCTTCTGATATGCTAGTTGGGGCCGCTGGATGAGATGTCGGCTGCTTGCTTATCTTGGTCTGCAGCCAATCGCCAAGTTTGGTCAGATTCGCTTCTATTCGCATGAGCTCTCCAAGAATACCGCCAATCACAATGCTCATGATAACGAGCACAATTTGATCTGATTTGAGTGCCATTGTAATACCTAGCACAGTGATTGCGAGCCCTAGGCCCTGCAGAACTGTGTTTTTTATACTTTCTGAGATACGGGGCAGCAGGATGCCTAATAATCCACCGATAATAATGGCAACTGCATTCACGATCGTCCCCCATAAAGCCATGCCTTTCATTCCTCCCTGCGTACAAGCTATAATGACCTTCTCATTCTACATGATTCTCCTCATAATTTCCTGCAACCTTGGAAATGGTAAGGATAAGCAACAGGAAAGGAGGCATGTTGAATGTCGAAGAACAAATCAATGGATCCCATGACTGGCGATACGGTCGAAACTGACGGTATTTATGCCAATGAGGCTGGGCAAGAGGTTACACTTAAACGAGGTGATGAGTTCCCCGCCGACCTGGTTCTAGGCCGCAGTACGTATGAGCTGCAAGGCTTTGCCGATGAGGCGGAGATTGATCATGATCAGTCGGAACTTAACCCCATGCGTAAGCGTGTAGATGCAAGAACCTAAGCTTTACTAAGCGTCATCCTGCACAAAGAAACCGAGCAGCCTCTATGGCTTCTCGGTTTTTCTCTCTTCTGTGCTATACTAGGGGAATACAGTGGTTAATTTTCCCCGGGGGATTCCTATATGACACGCATAATGATAATAACAGGCGGCACACTTGGCGATTGGGCGCTAGAGGAGATTCGCGCGGATGATATTCTGGTTGGTTCCGATCGTGGGGCCCTTTTTCTCATTCAAAACGGCCACATCCCTCATATATCGATGGGGGATTTCGACTCCGTTACAACCGAGGAGCTTGCCCTTATTCGAGCTTCTAGCCAAGAGTTCATAGACTGTGATCCGATTTATAAGGATCTGACGGATACGGAGATGGCTTTTAATTGGGCATTGGATCAAAATCCAAGCCAAATTCTGCTCGTCGGCGCGTTAGGCACACGGTTCGATCATTCCCTTGCTAATGTGCATTTGCTTCGCAAAGGCATCGCGCATGGCATTCCCTGTGCGATTATGGATGCCAATAATCTCATTATGGTGATCGATCAACCGACTCGCGTGAGGAAGGGGCCTTACACACATACTTCCCTGCTTCCACTAAGCCTAGAGGTTACGGGGATCACGCTGCACGGGTTCCAATATCCCCTTCATCAAGCAACACTTGAAATTGGGATGTCGCTTGGCATCAGTAATATTCTCCTTGAGCCAGAAGGCCTCATTGAGCTTACCTCAGGCTTATTGCTTGTGATTCAAAGCAAGGATTAGTGAGATGCAGGTTCCCACTCTTTCTATTTTTCTAAAGCCGGCTAGAATTGACCGTGAAATCAGCGTTCCGTCAGTTTAACTCGACAGAAGTTACATGAAAATTTGGAAATTCGACACTCCCTTCCCTGCTATAGGATAGCTAACTCTGTTATAATAAAGGATACGCTAGACATTTATTGAGATATTGAGGTCGTTTAAGCATGCCCCCTGTTCAAGAGAACCTTGTTAGAAATCTTCTTCCTACCAAACTACCTTCTGTTATCACACATTTTGCATCTCGACATGTCCTTACAACGCGTGAAGCCGAAATTATTAGCCTTATCGCTTTGCGTGGTTATAGCAACAAAGAAATCGCAGATTATTGCTTTATCAGTGAAAAAACAGTCAAAGTACACATCGAGAAAATCATGGATAAAGTCGGCACGCGATCGATGCGCAAGCTTCTATCGGCTATTATCAGTACCGACGCTTACCCTTCATAATGAGACCCAAAGAACCGCCAGTTGCTTGAGCAGCTGGCGGTTCTTTGTGAAACGTCCCTTCGCCGAAATGACGGCGGAATTTATTTTCCAGCTAATCGCCGCGAGAGCTCGCTAGATATCTAGGTTACAACGCAGCGGCGAGCTTCTGCACAAACTGCTCCAGATAACGCTGGTCGACATCATCGAACCGATTGAGGCTCGGGCTGTCGATATCCAGCACCCCGACAAGTTCGGCTCCCACTACAATCGGGATCACGATCTCCGATTGCGAAGCCGCATCACAAGCGATATGTCCCGGGAAAGCGTGGACATCAGGAACAAGCACAGTTTCCATGCGCTCAGCAGCCGTACCGCACACCCCTTTACCGAAAGGAATTCGCACGCAGGCCGGCAATCCCTGAAAAGGTCCTAGCACAAGCTCCTTCCGCTCAAGCAGCTCATCCACCAAGTAGAATCCTACCCAGTTGATGTCTTCTAGAAACTGCCCCAGCAATGCAGATGCATTCGCCAGATTCGCAATACGGTTCGGTTCATCCTGTATTAACGCGTGGGCTTGCCCGATCAGCAATGTATATTGTTCTTCTCTTGTTCCGCTATAATTCGATTTCGCAAACATCTGTCATCATCCTCTTCTGCCTAGTCTACTTTCATCATACCAAATGAACGGCTCCCCGCCAAAAGGTACTGGAGCGACTAACTCCTCTACAATTTCCACTAGCGCGCCCGCGTTAGTCTACAAAACCGACTAACTTTGGCGAAACTGAGCTGAAATCTCAGAATTAGTCTATAAAACCGACTATCTCTGGAGAAACGAAGCTGAAATCTCAGAATTAGTCTACAAAACTGACTATCTCTGGAGAAACGAAGCTGAAATCTCAGAATTAGTCTACAAAACTGACTATCTCTTCTACAATTGCCGCTGGCACGCTGGAGTTAGTCTATTTCATCGACTAACTCCTCTCCTTATGTATGTGTACAAAAAGGACAATCCGCTAATTCAGCAGATTGCCCTCAATAAGATCTTATTTTTGCCCGTAATACGCGTCGGCTCCGTGCTTTCTTAAAAAATGACGATCCAGCAAGGTTTGATCCATCGGCTGAATGGAAGGGTTTAAGTTGTACGTACGATACGCGATCTTCGCAACCTCTTCTAGTACAACCGCGTTGTGAACGGCATTGTGCGCATCCTTGCCCCAGCTAAATGGTGCATGACAGTTCACTAACACGCTCGGAACCATCGCGGGATCCAACTCACGGAACGTTTCAATGATCACGTGGCCTGTCTCCAACTCGTAAGCCCCTTGAATCTCCGCCTCAGTCATCAGACGCGTGCACGGCACTTCGCCGTAGAAGTAATCGGCATGTGTCGTGCCGAGTGCCGGAATCGCGCGGCCAGCCTGCGCCCAGCTTGTCGCCCACGGCGATTGCGTATGAACGATGCCGCCAATCGATGGGAAAGCGCGGTACAACGCCAAATGCGTTGGCGTATCCGAAGATGGCTTCATTTTGCCTTCCACAAGGTTACCCTGCAGATCCACGACAACGAGGTCTTCTGCTTTCAAATCCTCATAAGGTACGCCGCTCGGTTTAATCACGACGAGTCCTTGCTCACGATCAATTCCGCTGACATTGCCCCATGTAAACGTAACTAGCCGATATTTGGGCAGATCCAAATTGGCTTCCAAAACTTGCTGTCTCAATTCCTCTAGCATCTGAGCTCAACACCTTCCGATAAAATGTACATATATAGCCATATTACACACTTGTACGTATATGTTAGCTAGATGTTTCACAATTAATGAATAAACAAAACAACTTGTATGTACATCCCAAGATCACCTTCTATGAATGGATAATAGAGAAAACAATCGTCTTCCCATCCGATTCCAGTCGTGTTTCTACTGAATAGTTACCGATTTGCGTTGTCGTTGTTTCAAGAACACCTTTCGCTGCGGCACGTGCGCAGGCATCCGTAAATTGGCGGTTGAAAATGTCTGCATCATACCCGAATAGGAAATCCGTAAACTTGCGGATGCTTTCCGTATTACGAGCAAGCACCCCGTCCTCCAGACGGACAGTGACGCCATAGGTCGCAAACTGTGGATCCAACCAGAGAGAAGCTTCATTGCTGTTGCGCGCTTCCGCCGTTGCTCCGCTCAGAGATTGCGCTTTGGCTTCTGAATTCCGAAATAAACGCAGCGTCGTTTCTTCCAGATCGTAATTCGTCCCGCGCAGCTTGCCTGCCCCTTCCATCACTTCGTAGGCTTGCAGCATGCGCTCATCTGGGAAAACGAGCTTCTTGTAGCTGCCATCCTTGGTGGGCACGACTTTGATGAAAGCTTCGTTATCGTTTTTCACGCTGACGCGCTTTGATTTCGTCTGCAAACGCGTAATAATTTGCAACGCTTCGGCACGTGTCACATATTGACCTACCCCGAAGTAACCATTCGGATACCCTTCCATGATCCCCTTCGTCATCGACTCTCCGATAAACTTCTGCTGCCTGCTCGTTGCGCTCTGTAAATCTCCGAAATGAGATGCTGCCGCAAGACTATACGTCTCGTCCTCCAAATATTCCGTTTCCTTCAATAAATAGTACAAAATCTCCGCGACATCTTCTCGCTTCAATGAAGCTTTATAATCAGTGAATTGTCCTTTGCTTATAAAATGAAGATCACTTGCCAAATCCAAATATGGCTTAGCCCAATAACCGACCGTGTTCGGCTTAAACGTGAAATCCCGGTAGTCCTGTTGTAAAATATTTTGATTACCTGCACTCAGCGTTTGCAAAAAGCTTGTCTTCCACTTCCGTTCCCCATTTGGGAACTTATCTGTGAAGGCTAGCAGTACAATTTTCACAAATTGATCTGCGGTAACGGTCTCATCTGGTCGGAATGTTCCATCTGGAAAGCCATCCAATAAACCTTGCTGCACCATCTGGTCGATCGTCTGCTCCGCCCAATGTCCCCCAATATCCTTAAACCCTGCTGCCTCGCTTCTACCTTGCAGGCCACCTATTGTTAATAGGCAACCGATCGTCGCAATTGTCAGCCATTTATTCCATCGTATCATCGCCAATTTCTCCGCTTCTATCCTAATTTTCGGCACCAACTTCTACCATTCTCTAGGATAAGCCTTCTACTAGTCTTTGAGAACATGCTAAAAAGCCCATTCATTGAGGCAGGATAAGCCCCCCTTAACTGGGTCTATAGCCATATAAAAGGCCAAAAAGACCCTGCCCTCTACTAGGTAGAAAGCAAGATCCGCTATCATGAACATGATTACTCTTTCTTTTTCGTCCCTGCTACCGCTTTAGCAGAATTGTAATAGCGCATCCAGTCGACAATGTACATCATTTTAGCTAGGTAATCAGGTGCACTCCCCTGTAAATGACTGTATTGCTCTTCTTGCAGCAGTTGGTGCAGCTCGTACCCCTTTGTATAGAGAGTCCTCGTGAACGCTTCTTCCGTCTGTGGCTTGTAGAGATCCGTTCCTCGGGAAAGTTCAATTTCCTCGATAATTGTGCCCCGGTAGTACGGGTAAACATTCACCTGCAGGCCCATATCGATGTAAGCTAAACCTGTATATTCATAAGGAAGCCAAATTAAATTCGTCTTCTTGTCTTCTAGCTTCACTGTGTACACTAAACCTAGGTTCAGGGCAATCGGCTGCGGATAATTACTTATTAGCCCGGATCGCAAATGATCTGCTATATGCTCAACGAAATTCATGCTGCTCTTCCTCTCCGAAGGATCTAGTCCTTCCTTCATATTGCGTGCTAAAGCGCTTCGTTGTCAAGCAAGAACGCATACGTTCATATTCTATCTTTAATTGTTCTGTTTTCTAGGTACAATTTCCTGCCGATCACGCTCTAACTATTGGGCATGAACAGTTTCAATAAAGAATAGGCTCTGATGAGGCACAAAGGGCCAGGGGCTTACGAAAGTTATAAGTAAAGTTTTTATTTCCAATGGTGAACTTTTCGGAAATAGATGCGTCTATATAGGAGAGGTGAGAGAATTGGAAACGACGGGTGTCCATGTATTTGATTATTTGAAGTACATTGCAGAAACAACAGATCAGAAGGTGATCCTTCGTAATTTAATGGAAACCTACGGGAATGATGTGTGGAATTATGCCTTCAGTATTTGTCGTAATAAAGATGCAGCTGACGATATTGCACAGGATGCTTTCTTAAAAGTATATCGCAATCTGACGACTTTCCGTGGTGAAGCTGCGGTTAAAACCTGGTTGCTTACGATAACCCGCAATACCGCTTATGATTATATGCGCAAAGCGTTTTGGCGCAAGGTGACTCTGGTTGGATTCGTGCAATCGGGAGGTACCGCAAGTTCGGCTGAAACAGAAGCGGTTGAAAATTTATATGCAAGTGAAATTTGGCAGAAAGTCATGTCTTTATCCGCAAAATATAGAGAAATCTTAATTCTTCACGCACATTATCAGATGACAACCAAGGAAATGGCAGCTATTCTGGATATTTCGGAAGGAACCGTTAAATCCAGACTTCACCACGCCAGACTTAAGGTTCTTAGTCTGAAGGAGCGTGAAGCGCTTGAACACTCCTGAGCCGGATGACTTCCAGAAGCAATTGGAAGATGCGCCCCTCGTACAGAAGGGGTTCACCTCCAAGCTTCAGCAGGATATTGAGCAAAAGATTCGAAAGAAAGAGCGCAACAAGTCCAAGGTAAAGCCTCTTCTCTGCGTTGCTGGTATAGGTACGGTCATGGCTGTTGTACTTCTTTTCCCATGGCATACAATGCATACGCAAAGTGAGGCTGCTGCGCTCGAAGGGAAAATGATGCCGGCGGCAGTCACCGTCTCCACGCCCCCTCCTGCTCCCATCAACACAGCCTTGCTCATTGGGCTACGGACAGAGCATCAGCCTGCCACAAGTGGCGGCCAAGGGCGCGTGCTATCGCCACTTCGTTACAGCACCTATCGGACGATGCTCATAGCGCCCGTTCGCGGGCAATTACAGAAAACCTCCGAAGGCACTGGTATTTTGATGCCGTATAAGCAAAACTTCTGGAAAATCGACTCCCTCACACGTCTGACTAACAAAGGTGAGTCTCACTATTTATCTGCTCATTTGGCTGATCAGCCGATCAAGACAGAACGCTTCACAGAGCCAGAGGATCAAGAATTCAATCGCGTAGAAACACTGTTGTTTGCAGGCAACCAGTACGTCTCCATTGCCGAGTCAGAGGCAGCTTGGAATGGCAATGCAACCTATCATGCGGATCGCATCTGGGTGCGCACGCTTCCACAATTGAAGGAAGCACGCACCTTGCAATTCTACAAAAAGCCAGTGGACAAGAACCACGTGTCCTTGATGGATGTCTTTGGCACAAGTACGAGTACGGATCTAGCGAGGATGTCGAGCATGGCAGACAATGCAATGAGCGAGGTATCGGGTCAGAGTTGGACCGTGCAGCGTGAGGCAGGACAGTGGGTTGGCAAAGTTGCTGAAACACCGAAAGCTAGTTTATCGAGACCTGATTCTTACGTACTGCGTGATTTCCCACGCCAATTGCCTGATAAAGTCGTTAATCACGACGAGATCTGTTGTTCTTGGACCAATATCAAGTCCTCGTGGCCGAAAGCTACGGATGCGCTAACCTCCCCCTTGGACGATATGCTCGTCATCTTCGAGGGAGATACGCTCAAATTTTACTCCTACGGGCAAGCACCTGGCAGCATTCCCCAGCTTACCTTAGACCTGGAGCCTGGTGAACAGCTGGTCATGGCACAATGGGCCACAGATCACTACGTTCAGGAGTGGATCGACAAGGTCGGGCGCTACCTGTCCACTGAGACAGAGTCTCGGCCCGTGGAAGTGGAAGCACAAGTGAAAACCCGCTAGATCATAAAACCCGCTGGTCCTCTTGGACAGCGGGTTTATTGTGGTTTCGGCTGGGTTAGCAACTTCTACTTCTACGCCCCAAACGTCTCCCCGCCGCTCCCGATGCACTTCAACAAATTTAACTGGATTCTATGTAGCTAATTTTGCTGATTTCCACTCATGCGCGAGAATAACTGGATTTCCTGTAGGTAATTCCCGCCCAAATCGGCAATATCACCAATTCCGGCAATTTTAACTGTACTTTTTCCATCTATTCGTTCGATTCCATCAAATACGGATGAATTAGCTGTATGTTTTTCATTTAGTTGGCTCCACAAGCCCTCAGCTACCTAATCCCCTGCAGCCTCCTGACTACCACTCTCAGCAACTAGGCCTTGTACGCATCCATAAAGCCCTGAACAAAGCGGGGATCCCACTGGCTCCCCTTCCCATCAGCGAGAATGGCCATCGCCTTCTGGATAGGCATCCCCTTCCGATAAGGCCGATCGGACGTCATCGCATCGAACGCATCGGCTACTGCAATGATGCGGCCGAACACCGGGATATCCTGGCCCTTCAGGCCATCTGGATAGCCTGCACCGTCGTAGCGCTCGTGATGCGAGCGCACGCCTGGAAGCAAAGGAGCCATCGCCTCAGCGGGCTCAATTTGTTTCAAAATCGATTCACCCAGATCTGGGTGACGCTTGATTTGCTCGAATTCCTCGTCGGTTAGTCGGCCATCCTTTAACAGCACCGCATCGCGCACACCGATTTTGCCGATATCGTGCAGCAGCGCTGTTTTGTACAACCAGTCGAGCTCCTGTTCGCTCAGGTCAACCGCTTGTCCAATTAACAAAGAGTACTTGGCCACGCGCGTTGAATGCCCTGCTGTATAGGCATCTCGCGCATCGAGAGCTGCCGCAAGCGTAGCGTAATAGCTCTGCAGGAGCTGATTGTTCATTTTTTCACGGGCATCGAGGCCCTTCACCATATGGTTAAAGCCTGCAATCAACCGCGAGAACTCATCCGAGTATAAGTCAGAGGCCCTAACTTTGAGATCACCGGACTGTACTTGCTTCATCACGCGATGTAAATCCTCAATCGGCTGTTGAATATCACTGGCCAGCAAGCGTGCTCCCAAAGACGAGAAGCCAACGCCCAGCAAAAGAATAATCGCCGCCCACTTCCAATAATCAGCGATCAACTGGGAGGAATCCACACTTGTGCTCAACCGAATTTGCGTTGCTAAGCTAAAAAGAAATAGCGGCATCGTACCGATGAGAAACGCACTCAGCTGAAACTTCCGCTGAATTGACACGATGACGCGTCCATCCAACGAGACGTCCTCCCCATGAATCTGCTGCCCTAACTCACGTATATGTATCAGCATGGGCCGAATGGCTTGCGCCGTCGTAAAAAACTCCAGCAACGCATGCATACTAGCAATCAGTATGGCACCGATGCCCGCCAGCCCTATGTAAAAAGCAGGCAGTGTCAACCAACCCCATGCGATCCCTAAGCTCGCCATGGTCATTGCCGGAATGGATAGCCCCAAAAAGTGCGGCCCCATGATCCGCATCACCGACAAGGCAGGAAAGCGATGTGTCTGTAAGTAGGCTGCACGAATAGTCGTAAGCGACGGCTTCTCTTGTCCCATCATTTCGCGAATAGGCCCAATGTGCCTCCGAAATATCAGAAACTCCGCAAACATCATGACACATAACGATAAAATCATAATAATAAATACTCGGAGCATTTCGGCCCCCGAAATCGTAAGTGTTGTCGAAATAATAACCCCGCCCACAACAAGAACAGCAATCCCCGAACCCATCATATAATTTCGTAAAAGATCACGTAGAAACTTCCTATATATCAGCATATGTCTCCCCGCCTCTATCCAAACTATACTCACTGCGAAGAAGACTCGCATCCTCTCTATTGTATCGTAATCTAGTAAAATCCGCTTGATATCTCTAGTAGAATCGACTAGTTTGTTAGCTGTTCTGGCAAAAGAAAAAAGCCGCACTCTATAGTTAAGAGTGTAGCTTTGTTGTTAGCTCCGTGTCCGTGACTTTAGCGCCCTTTTTTCGGGCCTAACCGCCCCCGCGCAAGCCCTTCCCTATCCTTCCCGCTTCAACGTCGGGTCAGCATCCGTTCCGAGGAACGCGCGTGCTAGGTCGGTCACGCTTTTGCCTGTGAGCGTCTGGGTGATCTCCGGCACCTGCGCGATCATTTTGGCAATATCGCCGGTGATCCGGTTGACGCCGGACGTCGAACCGTCCTGCGAGATCACGGTGATCTTATCCACATTGCTCAGCGGCGCCGCAATTTTCTCCGCCAGCTCCGGCAGAATACGGAGAATTTCCACCGTCACCGCCGCCTGCGTATACTGCTTATAGGCCTCGGCCTTCTTCTCTAGCGCCTCTGCTTCCGCAAGCCCTGCTAGGCGCACAACCTCCGCGTTCGCCTTCCCTTTGGCGAGCTCAGCCTCCGCCGTAGCTTCCCCGCGCTTTCTCGTCGACTCCGCATCCGCCTCGGCCTCAAGAATTTGCCGCTGCTTGCTCACCTCGGCGCGCATGATAGCCGCCAGCTTCTCCGCTTCGGCTGGTTTAATAACAGAAGCCTCAAGCTCCTTCTGCTTCAGCTCGACCTCGATCTGGCGAACGGTTTTGTTCGCCTCCGCTTCCATCTGACGGATCCGTACCTGCTCCGTCACGAGTTGCTGTTGAATTTGCTTTTGCTTCAATTCATAAGCCAAATCCGCTTCCGCCTGACGACTCGTCGTCTCCTGCTTGAACTCCGCTTCCTTCATGCTGAGCTCCTTGCGGTACTGGGCCTCCTTCGCCGACGCCGCGCTCTCCGCTTCAATCGTCAATTGATGGGCTTCCGCCTTGCGAATGGCCGACTCCTTCTCTGTATCCGCCTGCCGGATTTGAATATCTCGCTCGACTTCCGCTTTGGCAATGCTCGCGCTTTTGCGAATCCGTTCCACTTCAGGTACACCCAAATTCTCGATGTAGCCTTGATCGTCCGCTACCCGTTTCAGCACGAAGGAAATGAGGTTTAGCCCCATTTTATCCAAATCCTCCGAACATGTTTCCCTCATCTTACTGTTAAGCTCATCCGGGTTCTTGAGGATCGATTCTACCGTCAACTGCCCAACTAACCCCCGCAGATGCCCTTCTACTGAGTGCAAAATCATCGCTTCCCGCTCCGCCATCGAATGATCCAGGAACTGCTCGGAAGCGGTTGCGATCGCGATGGGATCACTTTGGATTTTGATTTGAGCGACAGCTTCAATTTTGAGACGAATACCTTGCAGAGAGAACATCGGTTGGTCAGGCTTCACGTCAAAGCTCGTGAGCATCATCGAGATCGTTTTGTAACTTTGAAAACCGGGGATGACGAACGTTCCGCCGCCCTGCACAACTCTTTTGCCACCTAAACCAAACACAATCATCGCTTCATTCGGCGGCACTTTCTTATACGCTTTTACAATCGAAGCCAGTAAGATAAAAACAACAACTGCAATGGCAACAACCATGATAAGCACTGAATACATCCTTCCTGCCCTACCTCCCTGTCATTCCTCACTATTGTTTGAAGCAAGAAGCTACTATTCAAATTCACTAAATTCCGTCACCGTTGCCACACCTTTGCTCATGTTCAAAATAACAACCTTCGTCCCTTTCGCTAGGGACTCACCGTTCTCGGAACGAACACTGATGGAGCGCGTAGTTCCTTGGAGGACATACACCATTTCGCCCATGCCTTTTCCATTAATCGGAACTGTAAGCTTCCCCAACTGACCGCTGAGCTCAAAATCGCTCTCCTTCATACTGTCATCGTGCTTATAAATAACCTTCGCATACAAAAGAAAGAAGAGCCACGCCATCACTAACCCAGCAGCAATAGCACAGAGAAGAATGAGTAAACCGCTTGTCATGCCAACCTTGTTAAGGATGTACCCCATGCCGCCGAACACCGTCAAACCCGCGAGCAACGAAGACATATTGAACCAAGATGGGCTGCTATGCCCGTGTCCATGTGTACCGCCTGCATCGCCATGCAGCTCAAAGCTGTCCACACCGAAAAGTGTGATGAGCAACGTAAGTACGAGACCTACAAAAAAACAAACAATAAACATCGTCATCATCAGCTTTACCTCCCACATAAATTTAGACGAAATTGGGAATAAAAGGTTTCGCTTCAAAGAAAAATCCCCCTATATCGCATAGGAGGACAGCAATTGCCCTTCGTTAATTTTAAACATATAAAGCGCATCCTTCTCGTACTACTTGCGTATAATCATTCGATGACTTATCGTTAAATCTATTAAAACAAAAGGAGTAGATTATCCCATGTATTCAAAAAAATGGACTTGGTTAATTTCGGCAGCGCTGGTAATCATGATGTTGACGCTAACGGGTTGTCAATCAATACAAGGTTTGGAACTGGCGAAGGCCGTTCAGAATGGCGCGAATGTGAAGTCTTCCGAGTCGAAAGGTACTTTGCAGCTTGAGCTTGTCCCAGGCGATACGTCTAAGCTATCCGCGGGGGAAAAGGCCGCACTTGCAGCCCTGCAGGATGTAAAGGTTGAGCTCGCAGTAAAAACGCAGGATAGTCAACGTCTATCTGCTGAAGGAAAGATTATTTACAGTAAAGGTAGCATCCCTTTTAACGTTGCCATGGAGGGTACGAAGATCAACCTTAGCATTGAAGGTGCGAAACAGCCGATCGTTATTGATCTTTTAGGCGGGGCTGATATTTCTTTCTTAAGTTTCTTACCTAAGGCTATCCAAGAACAATTCGGTAATAAATTACTTGAGATTAAATCAGGACTTATCGAACTTATTTTAGCGAATACCACGGATCCTGCTAATCTAGCAATTACTTCCGTAACGGATAAAGTCAATAATGAATCGCTTTCGTTGCAAAAAGCACATGTAGAGCTTAGCGGCACGGAATTAGCTTCTCTTCTGCAAAAGCTGCTAGCTAACGTTCTTGCCGACGAAGCTGGCCTCAAAAAAGTGCTTAGCCAGTTATACGATGCACTTGCTCCTGTGATTCAAGAACAGATCGCTGCTGGAGATAAAAGCATTGCTTTGAGTCTTCTAACGAATAAAGATCTGACGCTTGGCTTTGTGTACTCCCCGATCCATGATTACCTAGCGGGATTGGCAGATTCCATTGATCCAACGAAAGATATGTTCAGTGCTAAAGCATCACTTCAAGCAGATCTTTTCATTGATAGTGACAAGCAAATTCGTAAGCAGAACATCGCGATCAATATGCCTCTTACGAAATCAAACAATGGCGCTTCCGCGATTAAGATTTCCTATGTGAGTGAATCTTGGAATTTGAATAAACCGGTTACGGCTAGCAAGGTAGATACGTCCGGCGCACTTCAACTTAAACCAGATGCTACGGCAATCTTCAGGGTGCTTGCTACATTAGATAAGCAATCTACGCTTTATAAAATGCTTAAAAACGATCTGCAAGTGACCAAAAAAGATATCAATATGGCAAGCGACGGGACAGGTGGATCTGAATCCGAACCACTACCATTTATCGATACAAATGGTAAATTATTGGCACCTGTTCGTTTTGTTTCTGAGCAGCTGGGCGCTGAGGTCGGTTGGAACGGTGACCTTAAACAGGTTACGATCAAGGACTACTTGACTGGTAACACCATTCTTTTGACATTAGATAGCAAGTTGGCTACTGTCAACGGTGCCGCTGTTCCAGAATTGATAAGTGCCGCTACGCTATACCATAATTCTACCTATGTGCCCATCCGCTTCATTGTAGAACAGCTCGGCTGCGATGTTTCCTTTAATGATGATACCAGGGTGGCTACGATCCACCGCGACTAAGTAATTTTTACATAGGCGATCACCCTTTTCGTATAGCTGAATAGTCTAGTAATGAACCTAGGCAGAAAGCCTGCTGCGAGAGCGCAGTTGAACGAGAAGGAGTGAACGTTTATGTATACAAACCCTATGCATCCACAAGGGCCGCAAGTTCATCACGGACACCAAGGACCTCATATGTTGTATCAAGCTGAGCCTAACTGGCAGCACATGATGAAGCACAAAAGAGATGCCCTCATGCATGCACTGCATCCACACATGGGCCGTAAGATTCGTGTCACGACAATTGATGGGCATACACATGAAGGTGTTCTCATTAATGCAGATGGCCATCACGTGTATCTGAATACGGATCCTCATCATGGTCACCAACAAGGGCATCACAGACCGATCTACACACCAGCACAATATAATCAAATTTTGACGCTTGTGCTTTTTGAACTGTTAGTTATTCTTCTGCTTGCCTAAAACACATTAAGCTCGCTCCTCAAGGCCACTTAGGCTGAGAGAGCGAGCTTTATTCGTTATTGCTGAATGAAGCGCTGGTAGGAGGCCTGACAGTCCTCATACAGCCTCCCCTCATCTGCTCCCGTTAGAATCCCCTTCTCCACTACGATTCGGCCATTGACGACCGTGTAGTCGACCGCACGTTTGAGGCCTACTGTCCCCAACCACGACTTAGCGTCGGTATGCGTTCCGACAGCGTCTATCTGATCGACCCGCACCATGAACAAGTCTGCTGATTTGCCTACCTCCAGCGACCCAATGTCGGATCTACCTAGGATCTGCGCTCCCCCCCTCGTTGCTACCTTCAATAGATCATATCCGGTTGGCGCCAATGCGCTAGATTGCAACCTGTGAAGCAGGTAGGCGACGCGAAGCTCCTCCAGCAGATTCGAGCCATCATTAGAAGCGCTGCCATCGACAGCCAAACCAATTGGAATGCCCATCTCCAGCATCTCAGGCACTCTGGCAATGCCAGAGGATAGCTTCATATTGGAAATGGGGCAATGGGCGACGCCGGTCTTCGTCTGCGCGAGCAGCTTCATTTCATCATCATTGAAATGAATGCCATGCGCATACCACACATCGGAGCCTAACCAGCCTAAGCTTTCCATATAGGCCAATGGCCGCATGCCGAATCGTTGGAGCGTATAGGCTTCCTCATTCTTCGTCTCGGCGAGATGTGTATGCAGACGCACGTCTCTAGCTCTTGCAAGTGCCGCAGATTCCCGCAGAATATCTGCGGATACACTGAATGGCGAGCACGGCGCTAGCACGACCTGTCGCATCGAGCCTGCCCTGGCGTCATGATAAAGGTCAATAAGCCGCTCGCTGTCCGCGAGGATCGTACGGCTGTCCTGCACGACGCTCATCGGCGGCAATCCGCCATGATCCTTGCCCAGCGTCATCGATCCTCGTGAAGCCACGAAACGTATACCTAGTCGATCAGCGGCCTCGAACTGTTTATCGATGAAATGAGCACTATTTTGCTCAGGAAAAACATAGTGATGGTCAAATACGGTCGTACAACCGTTCTTCATGAGGTCGGCAATTCCGGTTAGTGAGCTATGATAAACAGCGTCCGGCGTAAGACCTTTCCAAATCTCATACAGATAGCGGAGCCAGTCGAATAGCTCAAGCTTCTGCACCTGAGGCAGGTTACGCGTAAACGTCTGATACAAGTGATGATGCACATTGATGAGACCAGGATACACGAACATGTTGGACGCATCAATAATTTGCGTAGAGGCATCCTTCGGAGATAATCCCTTCCCTATCTGTACAATTTGATTGCCCTCGATCAGCAGATCCGCCTGCTCCAACACGCGGTCCTCTGCATCTACTGTTACAATTGCCTTCGCATTTTGAATCAAGATGGAACCCATTTTCATTAGCCTCCTAAAATAGAATAAGGGAACCAAAAAAATCCTAACCACAAACACAATATACGCATATATTGTGTTCGTAGTTAGGATTTAGGTTCCCAGTAGAGCCCCCGAACCGAATTATCGAGGTTATACGAACTATGAAATTGTCGTAAAACTTTTGCTAAATTTAGGAATAGTATAGATCAGCTAATAAAGAAACGTCAAGAGGGCATTACCGTTGAAAATAACTATGATGTTTTTTCAGAAAAGTGGAATAAGCTTCCCTAATAATGGATATATTATCAAAGCTGCGTTAATGACTTACAAGCTCATCGGAACGAGTTGATTCCGCCGATGAGAATCGCAGGCACAAATTATTGTTGGAGGTTTATGAACACATGGAAACTGGTACGGTAAAATGGTTTAACGCAGAAAAAGGATTTGGGTTTATCGAAATGGAAGGCGGCAATGACGTATTCGTTCATTTCAGCGCCATTACAGGGGAAGGTTTTAAAAGCTTGGATGAAGGCCAACGTGTGCAATTCGAAGTTGTTCAAGGTAACCGCGGACCGCAAGCTGAAAATGTAGTCAAGCTGTAGTCCTTCATCACATATTGCTTTAACTGCTTGCGCGTCAGAGTCAATTATGACAAGGAGGAGTTCGATTGTATTTTTCAAAAAAATCATTGGAACCAGTACCGGAGGAACAAACCAGCATCTGGACCTGCAGCACTGATCAGTGCTCTTGCTGGATGAGAGATAACTTTTCATTCGCGGATAGTCCCGCATGTCCGATTTGCAATTCATCCATGGTCAAGGATTTAAAGATGCTCCCAACCTTATCGAACACAAGCAGCAGGCGATGAATCCGGCACAGAAGAGCCCCTGTCTCCAATGGAGACAAGGGCTTTTCTTGTTATAGGACTATATGATAGTAATCCACTTAATATATAGTTCGCTGAAATGCTTCGCCTTGGTACATCATCAAGGTATCTTCCTCACTCATATGAGGGGTAGCTAATACGAGGATTTTCCCCCACTCCAACTCAGTTACGAGTCTGTCCGTCTCCGCTTCAGGCACGCCGAGCGCCAGGATCTTCGCTCTCAACTCCTCGCCACGTGATCGGAACAGATTGGCGATCGACGTGAACAATCCTTCTTCGGCCATCGAAATCTGCTCTGCACCCGCATACTCCGCGACGTAATTTGTACCTTCAGCACTGTGTGTCAGAACATAAATATGATCCTTTTTAAAGCCTTCGTTATGCAGTTGTTGTACCTTATTCTGCGTATCCTCAAGACTGGATGTCACACTTACTCTGGTATACGTACTCATGGCAATTCCTCCTCGTCAATGGGTTTTATAGGGTGTATCCGTGTTACCTTGAGTAGCTACTTTGTTCTACATGCTTCGACGTCCGCCGAAGATTAGTGATACTACGAACATAATAAGGAAAACGAAGAACAAGATTTTGGCAATACCAACTGCTGTTGAGACAATCCCAAAGAATCCAAAAACACCTGCAACTAACGCAATTACTAGAAACGTCATAGCCCATCCTAACATACCCAACACCTCTCTCTTCCTTTTCGATAGTGTTCATCTTGCTATGCTTTCTATTACCCATCCCTCCTAGGATTGAAACAGGCTTTTGCACGAATGTGTCATTCGTGCAAAAGAAAAAAGTGCCCCCGCCATATACATGGCTTTGGGACACCCTTTCCGATAACACCTGCTATGATTTCTTACGGTATATACGCTCATGTGGTACAAAATCATCATACTGCACACCTTCAGGCACGTGGAGAATATACTCTTTCTTCCCGAGACCCAAGAAACCTTGCGGGGTTAAGCTGCTGTAAAACAAACTGTGCACCTGCTGCTGCAGCTTCGGATCGAAGTAGATCATCACATTCCGGCAGAGGATAACGTGAAATTCGTTAAAGGAGCCATCCGTCACTAGGTTATGCTGAGCAAACATCATATTTTCTTTCAGCTGCGGTTTGAAATACGCATACTGATGATCCGTAGTGTAGTACTCCGAGAACGCTTTGGTGCCACCGGATTCCAAATAATTAGTCGTATACAATTGCATCTGCTTCAGCGGGAAGGCGCCTTTTTGCGCCGATTCTATGGCCTGCTCGTTCATGTCAGTAGCATAAATTCGCGTTTTCTCCGCCAAGCCCTCTTCTTGCATGAGGATTGCCATGGCATAGGCTTCTTCGCCTGTTGCGCAACCCGCGTGCCATATTCGAATTTCCGGATAGTCCCGAAGCTCTGGCACGACTTGGGTCCGAAAAGCATTGAAGAAACTGGGGTCTCTAAACATTTCCGTCACGCGAATCGACATATCGCCCAGTAGCTTGTCTACGAATAGCGGCTCATGCAGCACTTTCTCCAGAAGCGCTGTTATCGTTGGCAGCTTTTCCATCTTCATACGGTTTAGAATACGCCTGCGTAAAGAGGAGCGCACATAATGACGGAAATCAAATCCGTACATTTGATATAAGCCCTCCAGGAGCAGATTGATCTCAATATTTTCCCTCTCATCGACAGGGGACTCTTCCAACTCATTCCATACATCTTGAGGTTCCCGTGTCAATGCTTCTTCACCTGCTTCGTGAGCCACACCCGCATCAGCGAGAAGAGTTGCTCCATCTGCAGCGGCTTCGTAATATAGTCCGATGCTCCCGCTTCGAGACATTTCTCTTTCTCACTTTTCATAGCTTTTGCTGTCAATGCAATGATGGGTAAGTGGCGCAACTCCAGCCCTCCCCGTATCTCCTTCATGGCGTCGTAACCGTCCATAACTGGCATCATGATATCCATTAATACCAAGTCGTAATCGGAATCCACGGTTAATAGCTCAATCGCTTCTCTACCATTCTCGGCTACAACAACCGTTACACCTTTAATTTCTAAGGCGCTCACGAGTGCGAAGACGTTACGGGCATCATCATCGACAAGCAATACTTTCTTCCCTTCGAACAGCTGTGCATCCGCGTTAATTGGCCCCTCTAGGGAAAGCTCAGCGTCACTAAAGAAACTCTTCGCGTAGGAAGCCTCCCCCCTATACGGAATCACATGTTCACTAGAAGCGGCGATCTGATTTTGCGCAGAGGAATCGTCAGGGTGAACACGATCTTCTGGGCTATTTGGGATATATAAGGTAAACGTACTGCCTACCTGCAGTTCACTCTTCACAACAATCGTCCCTCCAAGCAATCGGGTAAACTCGCGGCAGATCGATAGACCAAGACCCGTCCCGCCATACTGACGATTGGTTGTACCATCCACTTGCTGGAAGGCCTCAAAAATAATGTGCTGCTTATCAATTGGAATCCCAATACCTGTATCCTTGATCGAAATTGCAAGAATCGTTTCCTCTGAACCTCGATGGAGAATTTCTCTAATACGCGCTGAATCAGAGAGAGCTATTCTCATCGTAACAGAGCCTGTTTCGGTAAATTTAAAAGCATTTGACAGCAGGTTCTTCAGAATTTGCTGCAGGCGTTGACCATCAGTCACAATGACAGACGGCACATTTGAATCCAGAATAACATGGAAATCAAGCGCCTTCTTAGCAGCCACTGGTGCGAACATAAGCTCCATGGACTGTGGAATCTCCGTCACATTAACTTCGTCCTGCATAATCTCTATTTTCCCAGCTTCGACCTTGGATAAATCCAGAATATCGTCGATCAATGACAGCAAATCATGACCCGCCGCATTCACCACACGCGAATACTCCACGACCTCGGACATTTGCATGTCTCCGCTACTCTCGACTAGCATTTGCGAAAGAATCATGATGCTATTCAGCGGTGTACGCAATTCATGAGACATATTAGCCAAGAAGTCGGTTTTGTACTGAGAACTTGTCTTCAGCTGCAACGAATACTTCTCAAGCTCGTCTTTGGCTTTCTCGAGCTCCGCTGCTTTCTGCTCAGAAAATTGATTCTGCTCCTCCAGAAACTCATTCGTCATCCGCAGCTGTTCCTGCTGCATTTGGAGTTCTTCGGACTGTGTCTGAAGCTCTTCCGATTGCGTTTGCAACTCTTCCGTCAGAATTTGCGACTCTGAGAGGAGACGCTCCACTTCCATACGGCTGCGCACACTCGTAATCGCCGTCCCGAACTTCTCTTGCAGAGAATCAACCAAAGTCAGATGCTTTGACTGAAATTGATGAATGGAAGCCAACTCAATAACGGCTTCGGTTCTTCCATCTACAAGAATCGGTGCTAATAGAAGGCTGCGAGGCGTTGAGATTCCTAATCCAGACGTTATTTTTACATGATTATCAGGAAGATTATCCATCAGGAAAATTCGTTTATCGACTGCACACTGTCCAACTAAGCCTTCGCCTAGTTGAAAACGGGAAGCAGCTTGATCCTGTCCAGAGACTGCATATCCAGCAATTTTCTCATAAGTAGGTTGTCCTTCTTCGTTCAGCCTTAGATAGATAACGCCATAGCTGGCATCCAACATGGGTGCCAGCTTATGGATAAAGGCTTCACTTAGCGATGTTATATCACGTATGCCTTGATATAGTGTTGCAACTTCTGTAATACCCGATTGAATCCAGCTCTGTTTCTCTAAACTCGCCAATAGCTCATTCGTTGCTTCAGCCAACACACGGATCTCGTCATTCGTCCTCACTTCAATCCGAGAAGCTAGATTCCCTTCCATTGCGGTAATATCGCGAATCTTCTGGGTAACTTGTTTAATGGTGTTCGTTATCGAATTCGATAGAATGAATGCCACAACTACAGCCACAATGGAAATAAGAGCCAAAATAGTAAAAAGAACAACTTTAAGATTATAGTTGCTTTTGGCGATTTGCTCGACTCTTAAAGAGGTAAGCTTCTTCTCCGTGATGAGAAAGGAATCAAATTGCGTCCGCAACTGATCCATCACTTTTTTGCCTGCATTCTGTTTAAAATAGTCATTGATTGCTGCTGTATTGTTTTCCTTTTTCATGCGGATAACATTGTCCCCGCTCGTTTTCAACCAAGCCTGAATCGTCTCTTTAATCGAATCCAAGCTTTGCACTTGGGAGGAATTATCACTGATAAGCTGATGAATTTTATTAAACGTTTCAAGCCAGCTTCGATTTCCGTCATTGTAAGGCTCTAGATATTGGTCATCGGCTGTGATGACAAAGCCGCGCAAGCCTGTTTCCATATCGAGCACATTTTTCTGTAATTCGTGCAGCTGATCGTGTACTTCCATGTCATGGGAGGAGATGAAACTAACTTCTTTCTGCAGATCCGTTACGCGACTACTCACAACTAGTAGCGCTAGACCTAGACAAATAATAATTAAGATGTAACCCAGCATAATCTTGGGTTTAATCTTAAGTAGGATGGAATTAAACATAAGAAAGTGCCTCCTGGTACAGTTGGTAGCAAATGTAAGATAACATTATACTAATCTACTATACCACAATTTCAGCCCCTAGCAGGTAACTAACCTGCTATACATTCGAGGTTAATGCTGTTTTTAATTTCGACATCGCCCTCTTCTGAATACGAGATACACTCATCTGAGAGATGCCTAGCTGATCGGCAATATGGCGTTGGGACTGCCCTTCTTGGTAGATCATCCCAATGACGGTACGTTCCTCTTCCTTCAAGCAATCCATAGCTTCTGCAAGATCCATACGCCGCTCTAGGGCTTGATAGTCATCGGAGGCACCTGCTATCATATCCCCAATCGTGGCCCCATCCCCCTCACTTGTGAGCGGGGTATCTAGGGATGTGTAGTGATAATAATCGCGTCCAGCTAGGATTTCGATGGTTTCTTCCGGACTCAGCTCCAAATAAGCTGCTATTTCGTCCACATTCGGCGAGCGCTCCAGCTTAGCCGTCAGCTCGTCCAACGCACGCTGAATCTGCGCTCCCTTTTCCTTAATGCGTCTGGGGACTTGTATGTACCAGGATTTGTCACGCAAATAATTTTTGAGATGACCGATGAGGCTTTTCATGGCATAGCCTTCAAAGGGCACTTCCATCGCATGGTCATACTGCGTAAACAATCTAAGCATCGACATCTGACCGACTTGAAAGAGATCTTCGTAGAGATCAGGGCGGCTTCGCGACATTTTGGCTACTGCCATTCGCACAATCGGTTCATAGTGCAAGAGCAATGCGGTAGCTGCCTCTTGACATCCGGTTTCCTTATAAATCTTCTTCTTTTCATAGATCTCATATAAAGGGTCGGAGGAAGAGACAGTTCCCTTCGCATTCATACAATCTCCTCTTTTCTATACACCTGCTTGGTCAGAATGACCTCAGTTCCTTGGCCTCCACGCGCTAACACCTGCACATCATCCATTAATGCTTGCATCAGAAAGAGACCGAGTCCACCAACGTTAGCTTCTTGAATCGATTTATGGTGCAGCGTTACTTCTTCGGGGGCCGTTTGAACGTAATGAAAGCTGTCGCCTTCATCCTTTACCGTTATTTTCATATAGCCCTCGCTAGGCTCGAATTGAATCTCTACGATGCCTGGATTCCCCTCTGCATAAGCATGAAGAATGGCGTTGTTGCACGCTTCCGCGACAGCGACTTTCATATCTTCAATATCTTCAAAGGAGAAGCCCGCTTTGGTTGCAACGCCGTATAAGGTGAGTCGAACAATATCCAAATATTCCGCTTGTGCAGGTATGGTTAGGCCAATGTATGGGCTCATATGATTTCTTCTTTCCTTTCAGTTACACGTTGATTTTCTCTTAAGCTGCCATTGTTATGCAAATAACTGGAAACGCCTGTAATATCGAATAACCGCCTGACTTTAGCTGGGATATGATCGATCTGGAACGCTGCGTGCATAGCAGCCCTGACTTTAATCGCGGATACGATGAGCCCAATTCCCGTGCTGTCTATATATTTTAGTTCTTTCAAATCTAGGATAAGTGTTTCTTCCTCTTTCCTTACTACAGAATCCAGTACGTTAGCTAGGGAAGACGCCGCTGAGAGATCAAGCTCCCCACTGAGATATATCCTATTTTCTTTCCCATCTGACTGTTTATAAAACATAAATTTACGTATAGCGTTCACGTGATGACCCCTCTCTATTTCATCGAACCGGCTTGCGGTGATGACTTCTTCACTTTAATTTTATCCCAAATCTCGAGCGTCATAGTCGCTCCTTGCAGAATCGCCTTCAACTTCCCATTAAGCGGGGATGTTTTCGCAGACGTTTCTGTTGGCTTGACAGCAGCGATCAGGCTTGAAGCTGATTGTTTAACGGAAGAAGATAACTCATGAAGTACTTGACCAACATCCTGCACGGTTCCGAATAGATGATTAAGTGTGGAAAGTTTCATTCGCATATCGATCGCAACCTCATTCGTATTGAGAATGACATCCTTCACATCAGAACTGATCTCCGTCACTTCATTTTTCATCTGTCCCATTGTTGAGGTTATCTCATCAAGAGAATGCTTCAAGGATTTTAAGGTTTGGATCAAATAAAAAACCAGAAACACAAATGCAATTGCTACAACACATACACTTATTTGAAGCAACATGGGAATCCCTCCTATTTTGCCGTGTTAATACGTAGTTACCCAAGTTAGAAAAAGTTGAAACACATCAGGCACAAAATAGGTTCATCTAAACTTAACTGTTTCACTTAGCCCTCGTAAGGGTACTTATTTGTTGTAGACACAACCAAATCAATTAAGTGGAGGAATGATCATGGTTAATTCAACTATAACGAAGGCTAGCCCGCTAACAGACATGCTCGATAAACAGGTCGCCAACTTCTCGGTACTCTATATGAAACTTCATAATTACCATTGGTATGTGAAAGGTGAGAATTTCTTCACCCTACATATCAAATTCGAAGAATTGTACACGGAAGCCACTCTCCATTTGGATATAATAGCTGAGAGAATGCTTTCCCTGCGTGCGATTCCAACTGCCACTCTGAAAGAGCATCTGCAAATGGCTTCAATTAAAGAAGCCAAGAAGACTGAAAATAATGCTAACCTCATGGTGGAACAGCTCGTTGATGATTTCACTTTATTATGCTCCGAATTGACCGAAGGGATCGAGCTGGCTGAAGACCAAAAGGATCAGCCTACAGCGGATATGCTGATTACCATCCGCTCCTCTTTGGAGAAACACAGCTGGATGCTGGCCGCTTATCTCGGCAAATAGACAAGTAAGAAAAACCACGGTTTGGCGGTTATTCCGTCATTCCGTGGTTTTTGCTGTGAACATATTTAACTAAAGTAACCTCAGTGCCACTCGTTGTATCGACCAAGACTTCATCCATTAATGCTTCCATCAGATAAATGCCTAAACCACCAGTGGTAAGCTCGCTCGGCGTCGTCCCCGTGAAAGGACCCGTTTGCCGACTTTCGTTAGACGCCTCGTAGCCAGTCCCGTTATCTTTCACTTTCACCCGAAGTGCATCATCACTAAGCTCATAGCTAATGTCGATATGACTGCTGTCATCTCCGGGCTTTGCATGCAAAATAGCATTGTTGCAAGCCTCAGATACAGCCACCTTCATATCTTCAATGTCTTCATATGTGAAGCCCAGTTTCGTTGCTACACCATATAAGCTAAGCCTTACGATCTCCAAATGCTCCGCTGCTGCTGGAATATGTAAGCGAATGACCTTCATACAGTGCCTTCGATCCCTTCATTCAGAAATCCAGTAATCCCCGTCAGATCAAACAATTTCCGTATTCCTGGCGGAATATCATGAACGGCGAACGGTGCTTTGATTTCATCGCGAATTTTCAAAGTAGATACCACGATGCCAATCCCCGTGCTATCGATATAGCGTAAATGCTTCACATTGAGAATTAATGCTTTATCTTCACGATGAACGACGGCCTCAAGTGCCTGGCGGAAGGCTTGTGCTGCTGCCAAATCAAGCTCCCCATGGATAATGAGCTGAATTGACTTCTCCGATTCTTCAAGATTAATTTGAAATCTTTCTGAGGACATAAGCCACACTCCCTAGTCATTATTGTCTTAATCGTACATAGACCACTACTAGTATTCAAGTTTCATTGATTACGCAAGCTAAGAGGCAGAGATCATGACTAAGCACATGTCATCCTGCGAAGGGCCACTCTTCGTTGTCTTTGATAGCTTTTCAATTAGCTCTTCCGGATCGTGAGCGGTTATATCCTTGAAGCTACTCGTGATTTGAGCCAAACCATCATGCTCCTCATCTGCGATCCATTCCGTCAACCCATCGGTATATAAGGCAATCTGAGCTTGTTTCTCGTAGGTCGCGTACCCTTTGGTAATCTCAATCCCTTCAAAAAAACCAATTGCACAGCACCCTTCAGAGAGCAGTTGCACCTCGCCATCGAGCATAGCAACGCCAGCTGGATGGCCTGCATTCACATATTCAATTGTACGTTGCTCGGTATCAAGAACAAGATAAATCGCGGTAAAGTAATAATTAATAAGACTATCTGTGACATGAAGCTGATTCATTCGCCGATTAAGCTCCTGCATCACTAGCTCTGGATCGCCGATCCCCGTGATCGTATCCTTCAAAGCCGAGTAGATGTACATACACACTAAGGATGAAGAAATACCATGCCCCATCATGTCGAGCAAAATAATGCCATACCTTTGCGGCCCAATTGGATACCACGCATAAAAGTCTCCGGCCAGTTCTGACGAGGGCTGATACACAGCTGAAATCTCAATGTGCTCATTCTTCAGCGGATGACTAAGCACACTAAGCTGGACTTGTTTAGCCAAATCAAGCTCATACTTAATCCGCTTATCGCGCTCTTTATGCCAATCCTTCTCATATTTCAAGCGAAGTGTTGAACGAATCCGTGCCAGAAGCTCCACCTTGTTAATCGGTTTCATCACATAATCGAGCGCTCCTGCGTCCAATGCCTCCGCCAACTTATTGGAATCCCCCATCGCCGTTACGAAAATGATGGGAATATCCCTTAACCGCACATCAGCTTGTACCGTACGGCATGCTTCTACCCCATCGATTTCCGGCATCATCATATCCATCAGGATCAGATCAACCGTTACTTCCGCAGGATCGGGTGCATCCATACCTAGCAAGTGATAGAGCTCTCTTGCCGAAGATAGCGTAATTAAATCCGTGTAGCCCGCTTTCTCCAAAATTTTTTCAATAATTAATAAATTCGTCTTATTATCATCCACAATGGCAATACTCATAGCGCTAACCCCTTTCGGGTAAATAGGAACTGAGTCCCATATGTATAATCTATCATATATCCTATAACCCTATCGCAGACAATTCAATCATGTAATAGAGAAACTTTTAAATTTAACCAACTATTCACATTACCCAAGGCATAAATAAACTCGGCAAGTTATTATTTGTACCCTCCCCTGTTTCAATATGCCTCTATGCGGGTACATGTAAGTATGGACGTGTAACATATACCCCAAAACGAAGGAGAGATGACGTATGAGTGAAGTAGTCGAGACGAACAAAGGCGGATTATGGTTAGGTCTAATGATTGGTGGTGCTGTCGGCGCGATTGCCTCATTGTTAGTTGCCCCTAAAGCGGGGTCCAAGCTACGCCAAGACCTAATGAGCACCTATCGGACTTGGCAGGATAAAACGAAAGAGCTTGCCTCCTCCGTAAGCGAAAGTTCCAAAGCCCTTGCGGAAACCGTTAGCCAAAAAACAGAGGATCTTGTCGATACAGCCAAAGAAACAGCCAAAGAAAGTCAGCATCGTGTCACAGACTCGATCCAGGCAGTAAAAACAACCTTTCAAAATAATTAACACCAGTTGTACATGGGGGCATCCCCACCAAAGGAGTGCTTTACGATGGACAAACATGCCTTGCATCAACAATTAACCGACCTTGGACTTGAACGTGTGGAATACGTCGAGAAGTCCGTGTACCGGATCGATATTTACAACGATGCTACCTCAGCGGCTTATCCGTTGACGTTAACCACCATAACTTCCGAACTTGGGAACACAACCGTGCATTTCCATGAGGCGGATTTCAATGATAACCAATTCGTTCCACTTCAAGTTCGCCGGGCCGCGCTGGATAAATTAATTGAACTCGAGCAGATCTGCAATGGATCGGCCGGTAAATCCATTGAAGAAGCCAACAATGGCTCGATGGCTCAGGATATGGATGAAATGAAGAAGCTCGGGAATGAAATGAAACATATGAAAACCAATAGCGAGCTCATAGAGAATGATATGGTTCCTGATCCGATGCCGTAGTGGATTGGAGAGGTGGAGAGGACCACAATCGGAAGATAGAGAATAGCTCATGTAAGCGTACATGGGCAAAGATGCAAAAGAGCACGCTTTTTCGACGAAACCACCTAAACATAGGCAAATACGTGCGAAAGTGCACCTATATGACCGAAAAAGCTCCAAATTGATGCATGCTAGCAGAAATAGTTACCTATTTGCACGCATTTCTGATTAGGAGCTTCATTCGATAAGAAAGAGTGTACTTTTGCATTTCACATGCTTCACAACTGCATACACCCAGAAGAGGGTATCCCGCCACATATATGGCTTTGGGATACCCTCTTACCTATGTTCTGGCCTTATGCCTTTGGATGTACCATATCCGCTGGCTTCACGTAGCTGTCGAATTGCTCCGCCGTCAAGTAGCCGCTGCGCACCGCTGACTCCTTCAGCGTCAGCCCTTCCTTATGCGCTTGCTTCGCAATGCTGGCTGCCTTCTCATACCCGATATACGGGTTGAGCGCCGTAACTAGCATAAGCGATTGCTCGAGATTGCGCTGAATCACCGCGCGATTCGGTTCCATGCCCGCGAGGCAATGGTCATTGAACGAGCGCATGCTGTCAGCCAGCAGTCGCACAGACTGCAGGAAGCAGTGGATGATCACGGGCTTGAACACGTTCAGCTCGAAATTGCCTTGGCTAGCGGCGAAGCCGATGGCCGCATCGTTGCCCATCACCTGGCACACGACCATCGTCATCGCTTCGCTCTGCGTGGGGTTGACCTTGCCCGGCATGATCGAGCTGCCGGGCTCGTTCTCCGGAATCGTGATTTCACCGATTCCGCAGCGGGGGCCGCTCGATAGCCAGCGAACATCGTTGGCTATCTTCATTAAGTTCGCCGCCAGCGCCTTCAGCGCACCGTGGGCGTAAACGATCTGATCATGGCTGGTCAGCGCATGATACTTGTTCTCCGCCGAGACGAAGCGCGTGCCCGTCTCGCGAGTCAGGGCTTCGGCGACGCGGGCGCCGAATTCGGGATGCGCGTTCAGCCCCGTGCCGACGGCGGTCCCGCCGATCGCGAGCTCGCGCATCGTATCCACGGCGCTGCGCACCATGCGGGCCGTCATGTCCAGCATCGCCCACCACCCGCTGATCTCCTGACCCAGCGTCAGCGGGGTCGCGTCCTGCAGGTGGGTGCGGCCGATCTTGACGATGTCGGCGAAGGCCGACATCTTGGTGTGCAGCATCGCCTGCAGCCCCTCCAGCGCAGGCAGCAGCTCTTGCTCTACCGCGATGACACCGGCAACGTGCATCGCGGTCGGGAACGTATCGTTCGAGCTCTGCGAACGATTCACATCATCATTGGGATGGATACGCGAAGCGCCATCCCCGAGCAGTTCGCTGCCGCGGTGAGCGATCACCTCGTTGACGTTCATGTTCGACTGCGTCCCGCTGCCCGTCTGCCAGACGACAAGCGGGAACTCGTCGTCCCAGCGGCCTTGTACGATTTCATCCGCCGCTTGGGAGATAGCCTCCGCTTTATCCGCCGGCAATCCGCCGAGATCGCGGTTGACGTGGGCGGCTGCTTTTTTGAGCAGTGCGAAGGCGCTTATCAAGCGAGGCGGCATTCGCTCCGTGCCGATTTTGAAATTTTCGAAGCTGCGCTGCGTCTGTGCCCCCCACAACTTATCCACAGGTACTCTGATTTCTCCCATGGTATCACGTTCTATGCGATATTCTTGACTCATAATTTCCCTCCTTGGTCTTGTCAGACTACTTCTATTTTACTTAGTACCGTACCCACTACTACCCACACTTAGGTACATATAAACACGCCTCGCATAGTTTCCCCAAATGTTGGAACCTTATGAGTCGCTGCTGGTTATCCCGCTAGCAGGAAAGCTATAATAGGTAGACGACTCATTCAAACAAAGGAGATCACACATATGGAAACGAAGTTAGCGATCATCGTTCGCTCCACGGAAATTGATGTGAACGGACATGTAAATAATGCGAAATATTTGGAGTACCTCGAATGGGGACGTGAAGAGTGGTATGAGACGTGTGAGCTATCTTACGAGACTTTCGGTGCCCTCGGTATTCAAACGGTGACTGTTAATATCAACATTAATTACCGGAGAGAGTGCAAGCAAGGGGAGCACCTGACAGTAAGTTGTCGCCCCGAGAAGATTGGCAACACCAGTTATGTGCTGCAGCAGGAGATCCGCAATGAGCAAGGTGAACTATGTGCCGATGCCCTGGTGACCAGCGTGACGATGGACAGCCTAACGCGCAAAAGCCGGGAGGCCCCGGCGGCATTAAGGAAGTATTTTGCTTAATCGGTCTGATTCAGTGAAGGACGCGTTAGCGGGCAATTTCCTAATGGCAGCGCGTCCGGTATAAATGCAGTCAGATTCCGCATGAAATAGCACGACTCTGGAAAATGATGTTCTAGAAATCGCAGCGTTGCTTTCGATAGCAATTGGTCGTTACGGTACTCAACGACGATTCGCTGTACAAAATCATAGAAGGCTTTCACGGTTCCGAGTACTTCCTTAGCGAACTTCGCCTCGGCTGGAAAACCTGGCGGCGTAAAGCGCAGGTAACCTTGCATCGCACGATTTTTTACCATATAGGACGAGAAGATCGAAGCAAACTTATCCGTCTCCATGCCAAGGATACGCTCCACTGGATCCAGCAGCCCATTCAGCAATACGGCATGCCCCAGTTGATCCTCCAGCCATAAATCCAACAATTGAGTCAGCGTTAAGGGCGCAGCGGGAACGCCTTGTGTCCAATACGCAAGTTTCCGCAAATACTCGCGGTTTTCATTAATCGTCCCATTAAAGTAAGAAGGCGTCAGATTCAGATTGACGCGATTCCACAGCCGTAAATGCTGCATGTGCCCTTCTAGCCTACAATAGGCGTCCGCTAGGGGATATACATATCTCGCGAAAACCTGCATGTTCGGAGAATCCGCTGTATCTATCGGTGATAACCCTTTCGCCTGTCGGATAGCCTCCTGAAATAGCGGGATAAACCTCTCCGCTTCCTGCCACCACTTGGTTTCCACAGGAGATAAATAATCCCTCAGAAAATGCGCGTGGTCATTCAACACTTCGAGCCAAAATAGATGTTCCTCTTGCAAGGATATTCGCGCTTCTTGTGTCATGCTGGTCCGCCCCTCCTCCGAACACCTTCCTATCATTCAAAATGTATGAGAGGAATTGGACCCATAGACCGCATTACGATTGAGAAGGCGGTTAATTACTGCGGGTTCTTCGGCTTTTGACCCAGGAGACGATTGGATAGATGAAGAACAGACTCTCTACGAATAGGGCAAAAGTCGCCCAACTGCTATTGAAATATTCCGCCAGCTCTACGGGATTTTTAGCTAAAATAAGTGAAAGCGAGACAACAATAGCCGCCAGCGAGAATGTAATTGGTTTGTAATTACTTAGCGACAAGGCTTGTGAGAATAGCAGCGTTCCTATCGTAAAAATAATACTTAGCTTAATGAAATAGCCCGTGAACCAGATCGAGACAATGAGCGCATCTGTGTTGCGTAGAAAGTCGCCTAAATGCAGGAATCCGGTAAGCTCAAGCGCAGGATACATTAAAGTAGCCCCAAGCTTAGGCCCGAAAAAAAACATCATCAATAGAAATTCTACAAGGAGGATGTAAGTGCCCGCCAAGGATCCTATCCAAATGATTTTGCGGTTTTTTTGCTTCATATTTAGCTCCGGGACGATATACGAGAACATAATTAATTCACCATACCATGGGATAATCGCATACGTTTGAGCCCACAGTGCCTTCCAATCATGAATGCGCGTAAACTCGTACCACATGGGTGTATCCATAGCCGCAAGAAAAAATAATGGTTTGAACACGAACAGCACGCCTATAAATAAAAAGCACCCCTGTGCAAATCTAAACACAGTTGAAACACCGGATTGGGTCAAAGATGCAACGGTAGCCATAACCAGCACAGCAACAGCGACTGGCGGTGTTTCCCGCAAATAAGTCGGTATGAAGAAGTCGGTAAACTCACGTAAAATATAAGAGGCCAAATGTAGAAAAAAGAATGCCCACAGAAACAGAATACCCTTATGCAGGTACTTGTTAATGAGGGTACCACCGTACTCACCAAGATAGTTCGAGGGTTGGCGCAGAGCAAACCGAAGGCTGAGGGTGGCAATCCCTGTGCCACAGATTGAAGCAAGTACTATGCATAATCCGCCATCAAAGGAGGCCGCACCCGCAAGAGGACTGATGAGAAAGGCTATCGTGGTAGAAAATACGAACACAAAGGTCAAGGCACCCAACTGCAATCCTGTCACTGTTCCATGTTGCTTCACCTTGCCGCCTCCCTGCATATGCCTATCCTTGAATAATGAAGTTTTGAATCGGCTCAAATAGCAATCGAATTGCCTGACTGGGATTTACCCACTCCGGCCAGAAGATACTGATGGTGCCAAAAACAAACGCGATACCGGTAACCGACAGCGCAAGTCTCCTTTCTTTCGGGCTTGCGGATTGACGTCGCAGCAACGATATTTGATAGAACAGAATACAAGCAATACCCATGGTTAAATACAACAATGACTGTGATCTCCTTCCGAATTCAAAGTTTCGCTGAGCGGCTTACACCTGTGCTTCGCAAGCCCACATGAATATGAAATTCCGGATCCGTATGTGTAAACATCATCTCGCGGGGGCTTTCCCCCCATTCCTGCCACATCCCGGGGTATTTATATTTCACTAACTCGCTCCACTGAAATACATCAGCCTGATGCTCTTGCGCTTTATCGGCAGCAGATTGAACCATTTGTTTAACACGATCATTCACTGCCGCCTCCACCAATTTAATATTTTCTGTGGAGCTTAAGTTCATATTGGATTCAATGGAAATGAGATCTGCTCTTGCCTGAATAGATACCTGAATCGTGATCCCACTCCCGTTGCGAATCGCTCGCGTCCTATGCTTCACATCAATAAGCCTGGCACTGAAAACCCCCTGTTTATCTGGGAGTTTCCCCGTAATGATCATTTCAGGAATCTGATTCATCATGATTAAAATGCCCATCGCTTCATCATTCGTAAATCTACCTGTAACGGCGCCATTTTTCATGATGGCTGCGCCTCCAACCCCCGACCACTTCACATTCTTAGCTTCTGTCAGCAGGTTAAGATCACGCAAAGTTAACTCCGGAATATAAGAGTCCCCTAAGTTATTCCATTGGGCATATAATAATTCTCGAATTCTGATTGGAGGAATTCGCTTGGTATGCGCTGATTCTCGCCAAATTTCAGTGGGGAACCGCTCAAACACAGATTCTAACTTCGCTAGATTCCTGGCGAGGCCGTTGAAATAAAACACATAGATCGGCAACCTGAAGTCCGTTGCACGAATCAAATGATCAAACAGGGGGGTCAACCCTGCACGTGCGAAACGATCACCAATCACGATGACTTGCATCTGTCCCCACGTAACCGATCTAGGTAGCTCCGCCTGAATATGCTGGAGCGCCTCAGCGACATCGGAGCCTTTGCCCGAAATCGATACGAACGGTTTTTGATTAACACTATTCGAATTGACTCCATTAGATATGCGATTTGGCAACATGAACAGCGTAGAAACTTCTGTCTGTCCATCTTCGTTCAAATCAACCAGCATGGTCGATACGAAGGTGCGGTCGTTAAGCTCTTGTTTGGACCAGCATCCTGTTAACCCTGTTGGGACAGCCGTGATAAGCACCAGCATAACAACGACACGCTTTATATTTCGCAACATGGCAGCCCCTCCCTGATTGATCAAGGTCGTTTCTTGCTAATCCAATTCGTCCAAGGAAATCGGCCAGCGGCATCCCTCATCTGTTCAGACTTAAAAGGAATGAACGGAGAAAGATAAGGTGTACCATAAGACTCCATCGATAACAAATGAATATAAATAAAAAAGACCCCAATCAATAATCCGAGAAGCCCAAATACGGCCGAGATAAACAATAGCCCGAATCTCAGGATTCGAATCGTTAAGGTTAGTGAGAAATGCGGTACAACAAAGGAAGAAATCCCTGTAAGGGCAACTATAATGACCATCGGTGCACTCACGATGCCAGCCTGAACTGCAGCTTCTCCTATGACAATGGCTCCGACGATGGAGATCGTCTGGCCCATTGTTGTGGGGATGCGCTGCCCCGCTTCTCGCATGACCTCGAAAGTAACCTCCATAATGAGAGCTTCCAAGATTGCTGGAAAAGGTACAATATCTCTACTTGCAGCTAGTGAAATTAGCATATTGTAAGGGAGCATTTCTGGATGAAAGGTCGTGATCGCTACATAAGCGGATGGCAGAATAAGACTAACAAAGAAAAATACATATCGAAGGACACGGATCCAGCTGCTGTAGAAGTACCGTTGATAATAGTCCTCTGCCGACTGCATGAACGACAATAAGGTCGCGGGGGCAACTAAATTACTTGGCGTTCCGTCTGTCAGCAACGCTAAGCGTCCTTCAAATAACGAAGAAACCACCACGTCGGGTCGTTCTGTATTCAGCATTTTAGGAAATGGAGATATGATACGTTCATCCAGCACCTCTTCGAGGAAACTGCTGTCTGGAACACGGTCCGTTTCAATTGCCCGAATCTTCGATTTAAATTGCTGCACCATGTCTGGGTCACAGCGACCATTCATATAGAGCAGAAGGACAACTGTACGTGATTCACTCCCGAGAATGAATTGCTCAACGACAAGATTTTCGCTTTTGATGCGCTGACGGATGAGTGACAAGTTCGTCCATACATCTTCTACGAAGGATTCCTTCGGACCTCGAATCGTCTTCTCATTCTCAGAAACATTAACTTCTCGCTTCGCTTTTTGACAAAACGGGAACAAGACGCCCGCCGTCTCACCAGAAATACATAGTAAGACATACCCGTCGAACAAGCCTTTTAGCGCTTCTTCTGGCGTATGTGTAACGTTATACGTAGTCGGGAAAAACGTGTAACTCTGAAATATGCTTTGGAGACGCTCGTCGCTGCGTCCCGAATATGGCTGCAGCAACTTTCGCAGTACATGCGTTTGCAGCATCTCCAAATCAATTGCATCCATCATATAGTAAATTGTGCAGATGAAGTCATCCTGCTCAATCCTTTGCGAGACTATGTCTAAACGATCTTGCAGCCTCTCGCGGATCCATTGCGTCAATTCCATATACGGAGCTTCCTTTTTGGTAGTAGTTTCCTCCGACTCGGATGTAATTATGCATCCTATGGCGAATCAAATGGAAATTACTACATGGAGCAGTTTCACATATTATCTGTGGATAACTTCTCGCCGATCGGTGTCGGCAGTCCGTCCATGCTCGTCATATTTTTCTTCTGCCAATAGGCGTGCAACCCTTCGTCCCCTTGCTTCGCCGCCCAATTTTGCAACGTATTCCGCTCACCTTCATAGGTGTAAAAAGGAACGCTGAATCCGCAGGATGACTTCACCTCGTGAATGTCAACGACCATGATTTGCCGCACCCCTGGCAGCAATTCGAACTTCGGCGCCAACCGATCCCACTCGTCAGATCCAGACAGTATCACACGGCCTTTGCCATACAGCCTGATAATCTGTGGCGGTCCCTCGATAGCCATGAACATGATGGTGATGCGGCCATTTTCCGCTAGATGTGCGCTGGTTTCATTCCCACTCCCTGTTAAATCCAGATAGGCCACTTGATTGGCCGATAGAATCCGCAGCACATCGTGCCCCTTCGGCGAAATATTGACATGCCCCTCCGCTGATAATGGTGCTGAACCAACGAAAAAAATATGTTGCTTGGCGATAAATGCCTCATGCTCCGGTAAAAGTGCCTCGAACGATTTCCCCATGTCGCACTCTCCTCTTTCCATTTTCTTCTATTATGCACTCCTTATCTCTATTTGTGAAATACATAAATAACTATTCTTTCATAGGAAAAACCTATAAAAAAATGTATCTAAAGCATATCCATCAATTAAATTCTCACTTACAGCTTTTACATATTTATGGAATTTACAGGTTAAAGTAAGGAGAAGTGATGATGCGGGAGGGAACACGTGTGAAACAAAATCCATCGATTGAAACGGCAGAGCCCTATTTCAAACAACTTTTCTCCGAACAAAGCGACTTTCAATCGAAACAGTTACTCATTGGAGGAACTGTGTTTAAGCTGTTTTATTTCGACACGTTGGTCGATTCGTTCCTCGTTCAAGATTTTATTCTGAAGCCGCTGCTTCTCCATCCTCAGGATGCGATCCGCGAGGTAGTGTCGATTCTCGACTATGCCGAAACGGAGCATCTGGAGGAAGCGGTTCAGGCCATTTTGTACGGTAAAGTCGTACTCCATCACGGCGGAGACAGTAAGCTTTACCTGCTCGGGGTGGATTTAAAGAAGGAACGATCCATCAATATCCCGACCAACGAACGGGTTTTACGCGGTGCGAACGAAGCCTTCATAGAAAACTTAGATACCAACATCAATCTCGTGCGCAAGCTAATTAATTCGACAGAATTCGTCGTAAAAACCTATACGATTGGGCGGATTTCGCGGACAAAGGTCGCTGTCATGTACATCAAGTCAATTGCAAAAACAGCGATTGTAGAGGAAATAGACAAGAGGCTTAAAAGCATTGACATTGACTATGTCGAAGCACCAGGATTTATCGATGAGATGATCCGGGAGAAGAAATTCAGCCTATTTCCACAACTGCTTATTACGGAACGTCCAGACCGCGCGCGCGCCTATTTAATGGAGGGGAAAGTCGTCATTGGAACAGCAGGGTCACCAGACACGATCATCCTGCCAGTGACGTTCTGGTCTTTCTTCCAAAGTCCTGATGATTACCAAGTCAGTTGGCTGATAGGCACCTTTTTTCGGCTTTTGCGCATCAGCTGCCTTTTCGTTACGATTGGCCTGCCTGCCGTTTATGTGGCAGTCAGTGCCTTTAATCCACAACTGCTGCCGATCAATTTCGTTAATACGCTGCAGAGCTCACTGAAATTCGTCACATTCCCGCCGGTACTAGAGGCGCTTTCGATGATGTTCATGCTCGAGATATTAAGAGAAGCGACAATTCGGCTAGCGAGTCCCGTCGGCCAAACCATTGGCGTAGTAGGCGGTATTGTAATCGGAACGGTGGTCGTGCAGGCTAATTTGGTTTCCAATACCATCGTTATCGTAACCGCTTTAACGGGCTTGGCCTCCTTTGTCTTGCCTTCTTACGAGATGAGCAGCACAGTTCGCCTGCTAAGCTATCCTGCGCTCCTTCTTTCCTCGTTGTTCGGCTTGTTTGGCCTCGCATTCTTCTTCATGATGATTTGTATCCATCTGTGCCAAATGACAACGCTGGGACTCCCGTATTATACGCCGCCCTTCTCCTTTCGTGATACGAAGGATACGCTGTTTCGGGCACCGTTTTGGAGCATGCGTAAGCACCCGATAGGAGCGGTTTCGAGCAATCGAATAAGGATACGGAATCCAAGGAGTTGGAAACGTTGAAAAAGGAAGAAACCATCACGACAAGACAGCTGATCTCGCTAGTCATTATGGTTCAACTCGGAACTGAAGTATTATCCCTGCCCCATGTAGAAGCTAGAGTTGTAGGCCATGATACATGGTTGGCTGTCTTGCTAGCTGCACTGGCCGCACAAGTAGGCATCACGCTGCTTTGGTGGCTTGGCAGCCGCTATCCAACGCGTAACTTCTATGCCTACATCCCACTTATTGTAGGTAAACCCATTGGAACCAGTATCAATTTGTTGTTTGGATGTTATTACGCTCTTTCCGGACTCTTGCTGACAATACTTTATTGTGACATCTTAAAAAGATGGCTGTTTCCACTTACGCCTAGATGGGTTCTCATTCTCATGCTTCTTCTGGTCTGCGGCTATGCGGCTACGTCAACGTTGAAACAGCTTGCTAATGTATCGCAAACCTTTATGGTTTTCGCTTACATCAGCTTTTTACTTATCGTATTTAGCGGAATCTACGGTCTAAATGTGAAAAATTTGCTGCCGGTTCTGCAGGGCGGTTGGTATCCGATTCTGAAGGGGGCTTATTCCGCATTTAGCGCTTATGTTGGTTATGATTTGCTCCTTTATGCTTACCCGTACGTACAATCCCAAAGCAAAAAAAAGCTACTGCTTTCGATGACACTGGCGAACGCCTCCACAGCCGTGTTTTATATTGCAGTTTGCCTGATCTGCTCCATGAAGTTCAATTTGAAACAGCTTGAGGTTATTCCGGAACCCATCATTTTTATTTTAAAAAACTATCGCGTTGATATCCTGCAGAGCATTGACATCTTGTTCCTCATCTTCTATGTATGCATTGTTTCGGCGACGATTTATGTGTATTTCTTTATGGCTGTTAAAGCATTCCTGCATCTACGCAGCCAGGGCTTAGGTAAGCAGCATGTTTGGGTTTGGACGATGGTCGCGCTTTGTTTCCTTGGAGGTTTCTTCCTAATGAAGCGTAATGACATCTTGCAGATTGCTACGATTCAGGATATCGTGTCAATCATGTTAGTCGTCGGTCTGCCAGTCGTTCTGCTTATCATTTCCGGGCTACGTGGCGCGGGGAGGAACGAGATATGAAGAGAGTGATAGCGGCGCTGCTCATCTGCTTACTGCTGACAGGATGCTGGGATCAGTCTCAGCTGAAGAAGTTGCTTTTTGTCGATGTAATCGGCGTAGATTACGAGGGTGACAGCAAGCAGCTTAAGGTCAGCTATGTCATTTCCTCGCTTCAGAATGCCAATCAAGGGGGAGGCAATCCGAACAACATATTCGTGGAGTCAACAGGCGATAACATCTATGACGCCGTGAGTAAAACAAACAAAGAATTTCCTGGCGTTCTTTCTGTACTGGAAACCAGGTTATTTCTAATAAGCACCCGATTCGCCAAAGATCAGCCGCTGAACTATCTGAATATTACCAGTCAATTTATTGCCAATCCGTTATACGGCTATCTGGCGGTGTATGACGGCGATCTTTCGAAACTGCTGAATAAGAAGAAAATTAAAGATCAGACCTTATCCGAATTTCTGGTAGGTTTATTAGAAGAGGAGAAGAAGAGGGGGCAAATCCCCTTAAACAAATTAGTACAATTTATACTCGGGGGAGCGGGGTTCCTTAACGACTTCGCACTTAATCGGTTCGAGCCTTACGAGAACGGGGTTCGTCTAGCGGGTACCTCCTTGTTTCGAGACGGGATATATACCGGCATCAATCTCGGTGATGAGGACACCCTCTTCGCCACTCTTTTGGGTGGCACATCGGGCAAAAACCAGCTGATTACGGGTAAATTGGACGGAAAGAATTACTCGGTGCAGGTGCAGAACGCCCATCGGGATTTCCATATTAACGATAAGGATGGCGGTCTTCGTGACATTGGAATCTCGTTAAATCTGGATATTAAATTAATCGAAGCGGGACTTGACTCTAAAAGACATACGAAAGACAGCCTCAGAGAGCTGGAAAAGCAAATCACAGCTGATATTACGGCAAAGGTTACTAACGTGATTGCAACCTTGCAAAGAACGAATTGCGATTACTTACAGCTTGGACATGAGGTTTCCGCCTATCATCCGAAGCTGTTTGGAGGCATCGACTGGTGGCGCGAGCAGTATCCAAAAATCAGTATTAAGCCAAAAGTTAACATCAAGATTCTGAACACGGGTATTTTGGAATAAGGTCAGCAAAAAACTTGCGTTATGCTTGCATATTTTTCCTCCATTCGAAGAATACTTAGTTGGTTGAATCTTAGCTTATACTTACGACGCCAGTTTTCTGGTGAAAACGTAAAGGAGGTGATTGTACCATGTCAACAACCAATAGTAATGACGACGTAGTAAGTCATGCAATTAATGCGGCTCAGGCGAATGCTGAAGACAGCCAATCCCAGCAACAGGTAGAGGAATTATCTGCTGCGCTGCAAAGTGCAACATCCGATGTTAGTGATGAGGAAAACACCTCACAGGAATAATTCGCTTCAGTTCCACACCAACAAAGAGCTTTCCCTCACGCTAATCGCGATGTAGGGAAAGCTCTTTATCTTTGGCAAGGGTACGAATTCCTCCATCCCATTGAACCAAACGCCCAGTTTTTGAATATGGTGTAGCAAAAACGTTGGGATGATGAAACATGAGAGATACGAGAGACATGGACCAGGACTTGGACTTGGAACACCAACCCGTTAGTATACAAACCTATAAAGTGCTAAAGAGCAAATTAAACCTGATGTACCCCGCTGTTATTCATATGAATGCCCCTCTGGTACAGCATAAAATCAATACAACGATTGTCGATGCCGTCAACAAGCAGCTGCATGATCAAGGATTCCCGCAGAACCCTGAAACGGATGTGACCGCTTATTATGAAATCAAAACGAATGAACGTCGCGTACTAAGTTTGTCGTTGCTCAACTATGCTTTTTCGGGCGGCGCTCACGGAATGACCATCCAACAATCATTGACCTTCAGCACAGAAACTGGGCAAAGCTACACCCTCAAGGATTTGTTCAAACCAGGCAGCGATTATGTCAAAAGAATTAGTGATATCGTTGCCGCCGAGATCAAACAACGCGAAATCCCCTTGTTAGTTGAGTTTAAAGGCATTCGCCCTGATCAAGATTTCTATATCGCAGATAAATCGCTTGTGATCTATTTTCAACTTTACGAACTAGCCGCTTATGTGTATGGATTCCTATACTTCCCGATTTCGGTGTATGAGCTCCAGGATATCATTGCGGAAGACGGCCCGCTCGGGAAAATGATGTACTAAAACCGGCTAGACGCAAACGATTATTTGCCGACTGAAGTTGCCTTTGTTCACGGTGCAGCGTGAATCGATGTGAAACCCAACTTTGATTAAAAGCGGGTCCATCTGCTCGGTTGTAATAATGACCGCGCGCCGCGCTAATCGGCGGGCGGTTTGCAGCATGTCCAGCTTCTCATCCTCCGGCAGAACCGAGCAAAGATTGTAAGGCATGTCCAGAATCAGCGCATCATAGAGGAGCTCTGGACTGCCTTGCAGGGCCGTAGGATGCGGAACGAGCGTCCGCATGTCAGCGATCTGGACCACATCCGGCATGCCGAAGTGGTCCAGATTCACCCGCGCGCCGCGTACGGCCAGCGGGTTGATGTCGTAGCCCACGATGTCGATCCCCATCGACATCGCCTCCACCAGCACCGTGCCGATGCCGCAGCACGGGTCAATGACCCGCGTGCCCGCCACCTCGGGCACGGCGATGTTCACCACCGCCCGCGCGAGGCGCGTCCCCAGGGCGGTGGAGTAGTTCTGTGGCTTCTGCTGATGCTGAAGCCACACGGCTTCGCCGTAGCTGCCCTCGCCGAACAACCACCGGCCTCCCAGCTCCGTCACGGCGAAGTATTGCTCCGGCCTGCGCATCTCGGCCTTGCCGCGCAGCCCCAGCCCTAGTTCGCGCTCGACGTTTCGCTGGCAGTCATAGCTGACCGCCGTGTCCGTCTCCGCGAACACGACCTTGAACGTTGCGCCGCGCACGGTCAACGTCTTTAATTCAGAGGCCAGCGCAGGCAGGCTGTCGGCCTCAAAGGCAACATCCATCCGCAGCTTTAGAAACGGGCTGCGGCTCGGCTCCACCCTGCGCGCGCTGACGGCGTAACGCGCCTCAATCACAGCCTCTGCGCCCAACAATGTGCGCAGCTCCAGCTGACACAACGCCTGCTCATCTTCATGACAGGCAAATACATAGACATATTTCCCGTTTTGTTCTAGACTCTTATGTTTCATACTCATCTGCTTCATACCCTCACTCTTTCCTGCACACTTAAGCAAATTCCTGAATAACCTGCTTCACGAACGTATCCATCGTTTTACACAAAAACATATCTTTCCGATACACAATGCCCACTTCCTTCTGTGGAATGGGATCGATAATCGGGATTGCGCACAGCTTCTGCTCACGCATCTGATCACCCATGCCCTCCACATAGGATTGAGGCAATATGGCTCCACACACATGATTTTTCGCCATTTGCAGCAAAGATTCGAGCGTTGAGAGCTCCACAATTGGCTTCCAAGCAAGTCCGATCTGCGCGCAGCAATCATCCATCATTTGCCGAACATAGAACTTCTGCTGCAGCATCGCTATTGGAATCTCGGTCAACTCCGCTAACCTGATCTCCTTCACCTGCTCTTGGGCAAATGCATGCTGAGCCGACACCACAAGTTGAAGCTTCTCTTGGTATAACGGCATACATCGAAGCTGCTCGTCCTCCTCAGGCAAAAAGACAACACCCACATCCAACTCATTGCTCAGCAGCTTTTCTTTGGTCTCTTCCGTTGCCAACTCCATCACCGATAGCTCGATTTTGGGATAATTGGCATGAAACGTCATGATTGTCGCCGTCAGCAAATGATTCCCTGAACAGCCGATTCGCAATCGTCCGCGCTGCATGCCTTGGAGCTCATTCATTGCCATCTGCGCTTGCTCCAGCTCATGGAAAATATTCCGGCTATGCTTGCGCAAAATCTCGCCCGCTTCGGTCACATAAATCTTTTTGCCGATTCGCTGAAAAAGTGGAGAACCCACTCGATCCTCCAGCAATCGAATCTGTTGACTCAGTGTAGGCTGGCTAATGCCCAGCTTCTCTGCTGCTTTGGTGAAGTGCAGTTCCTCACACACCGCCAAAAAATACACCAATAACCGATAATCCACCTGACGTCCCCCCGATCATAGCTATTAACTATGATAGTAATTGATAAATCGCAATTGATCAATGATTGCGATTTTTCTATAGTTAAGGGTAAAAGATTGTGAGAAACCTCAATAGGAAAGGTGGCACAACATATGTACGGAAGCATTCGCATCGAACAAAATCTAAAGGGCAAGCCCCTGCCCAATTTAGACGAAAATCTGGGGTTTGGAAAGCTTTTTACAAATCATATGTTTATGATGGATTACGAAGAAGGTCAAGGCTGGCATGATCCGCGCATCGTTCCCTACGGTCCGATCTCCCATGATCCCGCGGCGATGGTTTTCCACTATGGGCAAGCAGTTTTCGAAGGTATGAAGGCATTTCGCACCGAGAACGATGACGTTGTTTTATTTCGGCCAGATCAAAATGCTAAGCGTTTGAACCGCTCTAGCGAACGTCTAAGCATCCCGCAAATGGATGAAGAATTCGTTGTCCGTGCCATTCAGGAGCTAGTTCGTGTTGATGCTGCTTGGGTGCCGAAGAAGAACGGCTCCTCCTTGTACATCCGCCCTTTCGTTATTGCAACGGAAGCGATTCTAGGTGTCCGCCCATCTATGCAGTATTCCTTTATCATCATTATGTCGCCTGTTGATGCTTACTATGACGAGGGGCTGCAGCCGATTAACATCCTTGTGGAAAGCTATTATGCTCGATCCGTGCAAGGCGGGACAGGCAATGCCAAAGTAGCCGGCAATTACGCAGCTAGCTTGAAGGCACAAATGCTGGCCAAAGAGAATAACTGCGCCCAAGTGTTATGGCTCGACGCTATTGAGAAGAAATATTTAGAAGAAGTCGGCAGTATGAATGTCTTTTTCAAAATTAACGGTGAAGTCGTCACGCCTAGCCTAAGCGGCAGCATTCTCGAAGGAATCACGCGTGGAAGCATCATCCACCTGCTGAAAGAATGGGGTATCCCCGTATCTGAGCGAAAAATATCAATCGATGACATCGTTAAGGCTCATGCGGATGGGACTCTGGAAGAGGCTTTCGGCACCGGCACCGCTGCGGTTGTATCGCCAATTGGCAGCCTGCTGTGGAACGGTACACCGATGGTCGTCAACCATGGAGAGATCGGTGAGCTTGTCGAGCGACTATATACAACGATCACCGGTATTCAAAGTGGGAAGCTGCCGGACACGTTCGGTTGGTTGTTGAAGGTTTAAAATCTATGTTGTCGCGAAATAACTGCGCGACAAATAACCGACGAAGTTTCTATTCGTCGGTTATTTGTTCATTGATTCTATTTAGGTAGATAGATGTTTGAATAGAGACAGAGTTGGGGGCTTGGCAAGTTAGTTGGCCCTCACCAACTACTTCAACTGCCTCCACCGCCGCTCTCCCCACTGGATAAATACAGTAGAATCTCATTTTCAACCGCTAAATATCAACTTTGATTGGATAAATCCACTCATATAGTTGAATTAAGGCCCCAATAGCCCGATTTCGGGAATATCTGCTGTATAAATCCAATGAAACAGCCATTTCATCTCTCGGATTTAGAATTTCAGTGGATAAATCCAATGGGGAGTTAGGTTTAGGTGTAGATTTATCGGGTTTGGGTTCAGGTTCAGGTTCAGGTTCAGGTTAAGATTAAGATTAAGATTAGGGTTAAGGTTGGTACTTAGCACCTGGAAGTTGCTGTTTTGAGGTTACCGTATCCGACGAATAGATGGAAATCATACAGTTAAATCCACACTATTCCCCGACTTTAGCGGGATAGCTGGAAAATATGTAGTTAATTCCGCTCGTTTTCAGCGAAACTGGCGGATATGAGGAAAATAACTACGTATTTTCCATCTAATCGTGATTTTTACCCGTAAACCGTGAAATTAGCTGTAGATTTTCCAGTTAAACGAGGAACTCAACGGGCTCAGCTCCTTCAACCGCTCCCCACATATGGCGCGGCATCCGCCGGCTCCTCGTTCCTTTTCTTTTTGCTTCAAATAGTGCCCTCACGTTCCCTTATCGGATACCTGCATCCCTCTACCAACTACTTCTCCACATGCACGTCATCGTCCTTCGCTTTCCCCTGCTCCTGAACTACGTGACCATCAATATCGATAATATCTTTGCTGCTCACAGCATCGTCTCCAAGGAAATCCCTCAGCTTGCTCTTCGCTTTCCGCCTAACCTCGTCATCGATGCTCTTTGACACAGCTGCCAAGGCTAAGCCTAGTGCACTTAGATCATCCACATATCCCACTATCGGCAGTAAATCAGGCATTAGATCTAACGGCAAGATGAGATACCCCAATGCACCATAGATTTGAACCTTTGCGCGGAGCGGTGTTTTCGGGCTATCCAATGCATAAAAAAGCAGCAATCCGCTATAAATTACTTTACTGCCGGCTTTCTTAGCACCTTTTTTCAACTTGGACCAGAAGCCATCAATAGTGAAATACTTTTCATATTTGGACGCATTCATGTAGCGATCACTCCATTCATCAGCAATTACTCTGTATATACCCCTATTTTACACCTATCTCACGCATGAAGCTTAATTCTTATTGTTATGGCACTAATTGATTATAGATAATCGCATCTGGCAACAATGGTGAGAAATCCTCTACCCACGGCCATGCAAAGATGCAGCCCGCGTTAGAGGAACTATTATCGCCAGTAGAAAGATGATTGCGGGAATCAAAATCTCATACTTTCTACGATGGCAAAAAAATTGGAGGCGTATGGTTGTGGCAGAGATTAAAGTTCTGGATAATGGTCCCCTACTTGTAACTGGCGTTACGTTAATGGATGGTGAAGGAGATCCCATGGAAACAAAAGAACAGATTTACCTGTGTCGTTGCGGACTCTCTTCGAACAAACCTTATTGTAACGGTGCTCATAAAGGGCATTTTGAAAGCCAGGTTCGCGACTAACTTATAGCACGCGTACGACCGTTCTAACGTTCTACTACCAAAGGGCTGCTCTCAAGTTGATACTTGAGGAATAGCCCTTTGTATATTTAGTGTATGGACGATCGCCCGATCGAACCATTCTCTCGCTCATTGGTTATCATCAGCGTGGCACGCAGATCGTTCAGATTCGTGTACGCTTGCAATTCGAAAGGTACGCTGACAGAAGCAGGCAAAACGATATACCAAACGGTATAACCCTCATCAGTCTTTACAATCTCGGCTTCATACTCCCTCGCCCCTGCTTTATCTCCCTTCACAATGATATGTGTGATAGACGTATCTCCGATTTCTCCAAATAACAGGAATGTCCCTCTGGGTTTTTCCAACCGAATTGGCATCATCATATAGGAAAGTGCAGTATCCGACGATGTGTCCATCTTATCTGCGCCAATAGAGTACCCACCACCAGAAGCCCATTTCCACCCCAGCCATGATTTCTTAGCGATTTCTACTTTCAAGTCTGTCCCGCTATGATCTTGCAGCCGTTTGCTGAATTGTAGAACGCCTTCGTGAACAGGCTCCCTAAAAATGACTTTATATTTATCTTCAATGGAAGATCCTCGAAATTGTCGGATTGCCTCCTCGGACGTTCGTTCGAGTGGGATACGCAGTGTCTCTGTAAGCCCCATCGCCTTGGACAGCCGCCAATCTGCTATACCTCCCGGCTTTTCTATCACATAGATCGTGCAATAGGCTAGGATAAGCACAACAAAGAGCATCCCTGTCACCAAAGCGTATCTGGGCATTCGCCGGACTACGTTTAGCATGTGCATTCTACCTCCGTTCGATGATAATTGGGGGCGTAAGTTGAACACACCACTCGCTTATTTTACCATTCGTTGGAAGTTACTGTCACGATTTTATCCCCATCATAGGTTCAAGCAGCCTCAACTAACTTTTACCCAAGTCCATCTAAAGAAAGCCCTATACAACGCATACCATATCCTGTATGGTGTTGAAATCAACAACTTACAGCATGAAATGAGGCCATCGTATGATTTCAGCCCTACGTAAACTTACTTCCATTCGGCTGCCGTTCTGGGTCATGTTTATGAATACCTTCAGTATGGCGGTCGGATTTTATATGATGATCCCCCTGCTTGCTTCTTATTTATTAAACGACATTCTGCTGACCGTTACCATGGTTGGTATCATCTCCGCTATCCGCAGCTTCAGCCAGCAAGGTCTTTCCGTCCTTTGCGGTACCTTGGCCGACAAGCTTGGCTATAAGCGCACGATTCTGATTGGTTTGCTCATCCGTACCTTTGGATTCGGCATGTTCGGCTTTGTCGACAGCATCCCAGGCTTTATCATCGCTTGCTTCTTCTCAGGCTTAGGCGGATCACTGTTCAACCCAGCTAGTTATGCGTATTATGCAGCTTTATCGACTTCGAGTAATCGGATCACGATTTATGCCATTCGAGAAATGTTAAGCAATATGGGATTCGTCGTGGGTCCTGTCCTAGGTGCCTTACTCATGGGCTTTCATTTCAAATACGTTAGTTTGGCCGCTACCCTTATTTTCGCATTTTCCTTTTTCTTTAGTCTCTTCTTTTTGCCAGCTATCCAAAGTGAACAATCTCGCAAGGCATATACAGGCATCTGGTCTCAAATGCAAACCGTATGGAGTAATCGCCCTTTCCGACGCTTCATGCTCTTCACGATGATCTCGTGGTCCCTGGTCACTCAGTTATACATTGCCGTTCCGTTTCGTGTTCATCAGCTCGCTTCGGATGCGAATATCGGACTCATTTACAGCTCTGGGGCTATCGTTATGGTCCTGCTGCAGGTTCCACTTTCTAAATTAGGCAACAGGAAGTTACAGCCTTTCGGCGTGATGTCATTAGGCACCTTGCTGCTTGCTGGGGGCTTATTTACAATGGGAATGATGGGGTCCATGTGGGGGATTTATGCGGGGGTTATCGCCTTCATGATTGGACAGGTTTTTCTACAGCCCATGATGAATACCATGGTTTCCGATTATGCCGGGGATGAGCAGATTGCTAGCTATTTCGGTTTTAACAGCTTTGCCCTTTCCATCGGGGCTATTATCGGAAACGTAGGCGGTGGCTATCTGTATGATCTAGGAAATGTGCTTGGTTGGCAAGGCCTTCCTTGGGTGTGTTTCTTGGTGTTTGGGCTTATGAATATTCGATTTATGCTCAAAGAGCAAAGGACGACGAGCTCAGGAAGCTCCCTTCGCAGTGCTGTCTGAGGAACCCATTGCCAAGTTCGCGGACGATCCGTTTACCCTTGAAAAATAAAGGGTGGCACATTCCACGGTTGGTTCAACCAGGCATGTGCCACCCTTTACTGCTCTGTTTCTGTTTCGTGCGAAAGGTAAACCGCTTATCAACCTTCCTTTGCTGCCCTCTTCGAATCAGGCAAGGCTCAATCCCATTTTACTGTATACGTTTTTTTCCAGATAATCATGCAAGTAAAAACGAGACATCACGAAATGATCAGCCATTTCTTCCGGTTGGAAATGCCTCAAAATTGCGCTCATTTGCGGACGCACTTTGGTGCGGCCAGCCGTATTCCTCTGGTAATAACTGAGCAAGGACTGCCATTCGGCCTCATCACCCGGGAACAGCTCCCACCGGTACAAATATTTATGAATCGTTCTCATCCTGTCTGACGAATGCTCGAACGCGTTCATAATGCCGATCAGCTCGGCTACATCTTTGTTTTTCACCACTTCATCAAGCAGGGAGCCAATGATTAAATAATAGTCTTCATTTAAGTAATTCCCCAGCTTGTTCTTAGCCGTCTCCTGATCCACGCCGTGGAACAGCTTAAGAAATCTATCTACGAACCGTCTCGTATCCGCCTCCCGGTTCCAGTGGACATCCGCAAAAAGGGCCATGAGATACCAAGTCGTTTCAAAAATGCCGTACGGCAGACCGAAACTAAACGACGTTGACCAGTTCGTCGCAACGACGCAGTCGATGCCGAGTTTGCCTGACATTTGGGACCACTGCAGCACATTGTCAATCCGACTGGCCACGACGGGATAATTCTGATGTTCTTGGTCGTCAAAGCATCTAACCGCAGGGGCGCCCATGACCTCGAAGCCGGCATTGCGGAATGTGGCCGTCAGTCTGGACACATCGGAATCGATGTTGCGGCCGTTATAGATCCAGATCATGACCGCTGCCCGTTTGTCTAACAGCTTCAAGTCCTCTTCGCTGCATTTTTTCAGCATATCATGCCAAATAATCGGGGTTTTCCCTTTGCCGGCCGCATACGCAATCAACCAGTTGACGAACGCGATGAACGTCTTTTCTCTTGCGCCCTGATAGGTGTCGCGACACGTCTCACACTCGCAAAGACTGTACACCTCATCGCAGCCAAGGTGAATGTATCTAGAGTCTGGATGCATCGCGATCATCTCATCCAACAAGCCAGTGGCGAGCTCGTATGACTCGGGCCGAGAAGGACAAAGCTCCCCAGTAGACGACTCTATTTCCCTTAACCATTTGAACGCATCATAACGAAGCACGTAGTCCAAGTGTCCGAATGATTGCTGGAGCGGAATGATTTCGATAAAGTTGTTTTTCGCCGTTTCCTTGAGCATCTCGAACTGCTCTCGGCTAAACGCGAAATTGGGGTGGCACACTTGCTGATACCGCTCGTACGGAAGCTTATCCTCATACTCGATCAGCAGCCCGTTGACTTTGAATTTGGCGAACTCCGCTATATAAGCCAGCAGCTTCTCCGGTTTGGAGAACGTTTGCCGCAAATCAAAATTCATACAACGCAAACCAACATCGGGCCAATCGGTGATTACCGCAGCTGGAATGCTGTCGTGGTTATCCATGATTTGCCGTAAGGTCTGAATGCCGTAGAACAATCCGGCAGCTTTCGCTGCCGCGATTGTAACGGACGCGTTCTCCATCCTCAAGACGTAGCCTTCTCTTTGATCTTCCAGGCGCAACTCGCGCAAAAGCTCCGTTCCATTCAAGCCTTGGATACTGAACGTATAGCCTTTCACACCCTCCAGCTGCTCGCAGACGACGGATTGCCCTGGGAACAGACGACTCGCCAAATCGACGAGTCTTGGATCCTTCTCCTCAATTCGGAGAAGGATATCCGAGCTTACATCGGGCAGAAAACATGCTCCCTCGAGATAACGGATTTGTTTCACTTGCGGTATCGTTTGAATCATAGGGGTCTCCTTCAACGTTATTTGATGACTAAATAGGCTGCGTTCGTGCTTTCTTTGCTGTTGATTTTCGCCAGACGGTCCTTAGAGGTATTGTCCCTTATTATTTGGACGCAGCTTCAATATATCCGTAAGCCCAGTGATCTACAGGAACGTCTTTCCAAGTGATATGCTCCGTGTTGTTCGCTGGCAAATGTCCAGTCATCCGGTTGATGATGACAACCGCCTCGGCACGGGTCACCTTGCCGTCTGGTTTGAACGTGCCTTCCGGATATCCCGTCAGCCTGCCGCTCTCACTTCCTGCGGCTATCCAACCCGACGCCCAATGTCCAGCTATATCGGTAAATGGTTGCGCTGCGGAGGACGCCTTGAATCCATTCCATCTGGCGGCGATCGCAGCCAGCTCCGCACGTGTAACCATCTCGCCTGGTGCAAAGCTTCCCGCTGTGCGTCCTTCAACGATGTGCGCTGCCGACAATCTGTTGACCGCTGCTGCCGCCCAGAACGTATCTGGCACATCGGCGAATGTCATCTGGCTGCTGCCACCCGCTAGCTGCTCGTCATCCAGCAAGCCATTCAGCATAGAAGCAAGCTCGGCGCGGCTTAGATGCTGCTCAGGGCGGAAGGTGCCGTCCTCATATCCGAATACGTAGCGCGGAAGCGCTTTGGATTGCGACTTCGGCAGCTTTACTACTGTAAACGTACTGAATTTCTCCACTTCGATAGCAATCCCGATCGGATGACCGTTCACATCCGTATCAATGGTGCCTTCCTGCAGCACTTTCTCGCCGTCGCTATGCTCGATATACACGGCGAGCGTATGTCCGTTCAAATCCAGATCGGCATCCGTGAGCGGGAAATACAGTTTCGTTTTGTGTCCTGTATAGTTGGTTTCGATGTCCATCGGCTGCCCGATGACCTTGGCGCCAGCATTGATGACGTGCACGGCGGCTTCCTTGTTTCCACCTTCACCTGCAAGCGACTTCATGCGGAAGATGGCATCTTGCGAAGCTTCCTTCAATCCGCGAAGAGCATCTACCGACAGTTCAATGCGCGCATGGGCTGAAGTGATTTCGAGCTTTAGCTGTTCTTTCATCAACTCCTCCATAAATGCAGGATTCACCGAAATTGCATATTCATCTGGCTGGTCCGAGGCATCAGAATCCAGACTAATCCGCACGGTTTTTTCTGTATTTGCCGGAGCTGCGGCCAACACTTGCTTGGCAATCGACTGATTGAGGATAATCGCGTCCACTTTTGCCCCGTTTGACCCAACCGTGCGTACGATTTCAATATGAACCGCTTTTTCGCCCGATGTGGCCTGTTCAGTGCGCGTGCCTGGAGCCGATCCTGATGAACCGTGCTGCTCTTCATCTTGGCGAATGATCCGGATTTCGTATTCCGCATGGTCAATTCCATTTGGAGCCGTTACTGCCACCTTAATGGTATTGACGCCAATTTTCAGCGGAATGGCCGCTGATACTGCTCCGCTTGCCACAATGTCACCGTTAATCGTAACGACCGACAGAGACTCATATGCAGATTGCGTCACCGTGATGGCATTTACGCTGTTCGCTACCGTTGCCTCATAGCGCATTACATTCTTTTGGAAGGCAGGTGTTAACATACCACTGCTAATCGCGAGTGAATTCAAACTTGCATTAGTAGAAGGCAAGCGTGTAACGGTTATACCGAATGTCTGGGTATCGCCGTTTTGCCCTGTAACGACAAGGCTCACCTCATTGGCGCCGACATGCAGCGGAATGGCTTGCGACGCTGTACCATTCATAGCCGCAGTTCCATTCACTGTAACCGTAGCAAGCAGATCTTCCAGCACCGGTGTAACCGTGATCTCAACAACATCGTTAGTTACCGTCGACGAGTAGTACTGCTCGGCGGCATGGAACGCCGGAGTCAAGGTGCCTGCGCTCAAGAACAACGCATGCAGGTCCGTCATGCCAGGAAGCTGGCGGGTCACATGGACAGTGTACGCATGGATCATGCCGTTTTGCGACGTAACTTGAATGGTAATCGTATTGACGCCTACGATTAGCGGGATCGCGGATGAACTTTGACCGCTGGCGACAAGCGTTTCGTTCACCATAACTTGCGCATGAGGCTCATCCGCCACCGGCGTAACGGTCACCGCATCGACCGCATTCGTGACAACAGTGTCATATATGCCGTCAAGTCCCTGCGATACAAGGGTATCGTTGAGCATGAGTGAACGCAGGTTGGTGTTGCTGGACGAGTTCACTACAATGTATGGCTGATTTTCGGCATTTTCCCGACTGTTGATATTCACAAGATTCGGGCTGAGCGGCAGGAAGCGGAACGACGCCTTTTTATCCAACGCCATCTGCGCTTCTACGAAATTCTTTACATCCACACTGTACCAGCCTGTGTGATTGATATTACTCGTAGTCAGTTTCGTAGCGCCAGTGCCGGTCAAGCGATTGTTCCAGTTCATCGTGTTCTCGACCCAGTTATCGCCATCATACACGTAGATTTCCACATTATTCGTGCCGCTGGACGCTTCGCTAACGTAAAAGTTCAGCTTGGCGGTTTGGATGGGCTCCGAGTATGCGCCGAAATCGAATTTCATAAACGAGATCCGGTCCCCGCCGCCGGCCAAAGACGGCACATCGACCACTTCCAGTGTCGTTTCACTACCATAATTGGTTGTCGGGAAATTCTGATGCACATACGTATCCGCCGTCACCGTAAATACATTATTGACATACACGGAACGCGTTACTTTGACGGCATAACTATCCGTTACACCTGTGTTGCCAGTCACGACAATCGTAATCGTCGTTCCCCCTTCGTTCAATGCGATGCTTTGCGACGCGCTGCCGCTGGCGACTTTTTGCCCATTCACCGTAATCGCACTTCCGTTCACTAATGCAGTCGGCGTGACTTGGAGCGAGCTTACACCGTTTGGCACCGATACCGTATAGGAAGCTTGATTTGTCGAAAATGCCGGAGACAAGCTACCGGTGCTCAGTGTCAATCCACTTAAGCCGACCTGCGGATACATCCCCGTCATATGCGGCTGATCGTAGGCCTGAGCCCAATAATGGCCAGGTGCCGTAACACGGCGGGGCTCAAATCCGGACTGCTGCCCGTTTGGAATGCTTTCCGAAGTAAAGGAGATCATTCCGTTACCGTCGGCAGTACCCGTTACATATTTACCACCTGCAAAATGGAAACGTCCTTCCACTGCGGCGCCGCCTATCGCTTGAGACGTCGCTTTATCGACGACCTTCATGCTGGCTGCTGAATTCCCCGCGCCGCCCGTTACATGCAAGCCAGTCACGATCATCGGCTTCAGCGTCGTGCTGCTCGTTTTGGCAGATGCTTCCGCTGACGCCGGCCCGATATTGCCCTGCATATCCATGGCAGCGACTTTGTAATAATAGGTCGTATTTGGCAGCAGGCCGATATCATTGTACGATAAGCTTCTGGCGAGTCCTGCCACATACTCAGAGCCCGGCGTAAAGCCGCTCTGTGTGCTGCGGTAAACAATATACCGGTCAATTTCGGAGTTATCCATCGCCATGCCGAAGCTGATACGGATCTGCTGGTAATCGAGCGCCGTCGCAGATGGTGTACCGCTTACAGCGCCAGGCGGTTCCGTATCGGCCGGTGGCTCCCAGAACACGCCGCCAGCTCCCCAATAGGATGGCAGCTTGCGGATGTCGTCGTAGTGATGCATGGCAATGCCACCGAACGATGCGTCGTCATTGAAAGCCGTATACACTTTATCAAGCTCAGCTTCCAGAACTGCACGGCCTTCTTCCTGAAACGTGATCGTCTCAGGATCCCCGCTGTTCGCGATATCTTTCGTCTCAACGCCAATGACGACAGAGTTCGGCTTATTAATCGAATTCGCATAATCGATTTCGCCTTGCGCACCCGCCGTAATGCCGGCTGTGCCATCGGCCGTATCGCGGTAGTCCATGATGGAGATATAGTCACTGATGTCCTGCACATGCTGAGACAGCCATTTGGTGCTGCCGTTCCACATAATGTCCTTGGAATTGTCACTCGAATCGTACCACTTCGGTATGGCTGGACCGAACGGCAGATTAATACCGGCGGTTTGAATGCGGTTCTTCATTTTCTGAATGCCGTCCAAATATTGAATCTGAAGCGATGGTTTCTTCGAATTAAATTCCGCGGATATGTAAGGCTCGATGTCAACGTTCACGCCGTCGAACCGCTCATTTGCGCCTGCAGCCAAATTATAATTGATGACACGCTCGATCTCGCGGATCGCTTTATTGTGGTATGCTGCATATGCGCCCAAGTACGGCGGAGATGTTCCGCCCGATATACAAGCCTGAACTTCATAGCCATGTTGATGCGCCCAGGCGACGAATTCGCGCAGTTTGCCCGGATCATCCTCCAGAATGTCCATAGCAGCAAAAGAGCCAACTGCCAAATAAAACGTCGTGATCTTATCGGAGCCGAACGTCGCCGTATCTTGAGCAAGCTCATCGAGCACCTGGCGGGAATTCGGATTGAGCAGCAGCTTATATGTCTCCGGCTCCCATATCCACATCGCACGGTCCTGCCGGGACATGTGAAACAGCTCGTTCGTGCCAGCTCCTACTTTGGCATAGGTCGTCATGCTGAAGCCGACATTGCCTTTGGTGTCCGAAGCCTTCGCTTCGATACTCACCGTTTTGTCGCCGATCCCGTCAGACCTCCAATTGTAAACGTATTCATTTTCATTCAGAACTGTATTCAACCAGGCGCCGTTATTGATTCTGACCTGCACGCTCTGAATTGTTTCTGTACTTGTGGCGGAGATACGAATCGGCACCGTGCCGCTGATATTCCCACCGTCAGCTGGATTGATGACGGTCACTTGAGGAAGACCCGCCTCGGGGTTATTCACATTTACATGAATCGTAGGGCTCCAGACCGCGTACCGTGAGATCATGTCACTGGCTTTGGCGAGCACCTGCACATCGCCATCGTAGGAACTAGCATCAAAGTCATAATACCAAGTGCCCGTATCGTCCCCATCTGGGTCGATCATCACCGTATTAACCTGCTTTTCCCCGTTAATGTACAGCATGACATCATATGCGCCCGTATACGTTCCAGAAAAACGAGTGACGCCTTTGACCAGCTGTGCGCCGTCGGTCGGCGTATCGATCGTAACGCCCGGGACTACAACCGCACCGGCATGAGACGGCATTCCAGCCGTCACAGCCAGCAGAAGCAAGCATACAAGCAATCCTATGTGACAAAGTTTTTTCGCGAGCATGACCAATGTGTCCACTTCCTTTAATTTAACATGATCAAAAATTTGAAAAATCGGATGCTGCTTCTCCAGCATGAAGCTCGAGCCAAACAGCATCCGTTCTTTCTCAGCGAGTCCTGTCTTGTTGCTAATTTCGAATTATTTCGATTTCAATTCGACCGACTCTACCCGTTTATTTGCCGTTTTATACGTATCTACCAGCTTCTGCACGCCCAGTCCTTCAATTTCCATGACGTACTTATCCCACTCGCTCAAGCTGCGGGAGCCCGTAACGAACTTGGCGAAGTTTTCATCTCGGCTCTTTTTCACCGCTTGACCGGTCACGGCCAATCCCTCGTTCTCCGCTTCCGTAAACGCCGGTTTCGGCTGCATCGCTGGCAGATCGTATTTCACAACCTCCTGATACGCCGCACGCAGATCTTTTGAGAACAGGGACAAATGCGCCCCGAAATCGATCCAAGTGTAACCGCCACTCGTCTGAAGGCCTGTTTTCTTACGCATTTCCGTTACATCTGTAAATTCAGGCTTAAATTTCTTCTGGCCGTTCTCCAACGTGAACGTCTCGCCTTCTTTCCCCCAGCTCGTCAACGTTTTGCCTTCCTCGGAGTAGAAGAAATCCATGTATTTCATAATCTCTTTCACGTTTTTAGACGTGGATGCCACCGTTAAACCACCCTCCAGATAATGGAAGTACGGATTCAGTTGCTTGCCACCCGCAATCCCTGCTGGAGGCGCCATGAACTGCATGTTATACTCTGGATTATCCTTTCTCATGGCGTTGTTGAAGAAGTCAATACGGCTGATATAGTCGATCGTGATAAACGAGTTGCTATTGGAAATCATATCCTGCCATTGTTTCGTTTGCGTCGTCAGGAAATCAGGTGGGATCAACCCTTCCTTATAGAACTTGTTCCAAGCGCCTAACATCGCTTTATACGCGTCTTCTGTCGGTCCGAATCCCCAATCCTTTTTGTCAAAGTTATAGTAAACGTTCTCACCAGTATTGAAATTCGTCGTCAGGTTGGCATACATTTCGTCCGGAATTTGACCGAAACGCATGGAGAGTGGGTAACTGTTCGGATACAGCTCCTTCAGCTTCTTCATAACGGTATACAGCTCATCGTAGTTTTTCGGCGGCGTCAAACCGTGCTTGCGGAAGATGTCTTCTCGGTACAGCCAAATCATCCGGTTTGTTTCCCCGAAGCCTTGGTTCGGGAACATGTACATCTTGCCATCCGTGGAGAGAGTAGCTTTGCCCTCTTCTGGATATTTCTTCAACCATGCCGACAGGTTCGGCATCTGGTTCAAATAATCGAGAATGTTGACGAGTGCGCCTTGCTGACCGAATTTATTCGAGGTCACGCGGGTCGGAATATACAGCAAATCTGGCATATTATTGGAAGCCACGACCAAATTGAGCGAATCGGCCAGTTTACCAGACGGTGTCTGGACGTCAAGCGTCACACCCGTTTTTTCTTCGATCCATTTCCAAATCGGCCAATCTTTACTGTAAGGAAACGTTGGGTTGCTATCCAACAAAGCTTTGAACGTTTTCTTCTCTGTGGCTGGCGCCGACGTTCCCGTAGTACTCCCCGATGCCGTGCTCTTCAGTTCCCCGCTTGCATTCCCCTCCGTCTTGCCGCCTGAACATCCCGCTAAAACCGATAATCCGAGCATCAAAGTTACAAGTATCATTGCGTTTCTTTTCATTTTCTTTCCCCCTCGTCATCGTTTTGGTTGCTGACTACATTCCGTGCGATTGTGCATTATCCTTTTACTGCGCCAATCATGACACCTTTGACAAAATATTTCTGGATGAACGGATAGACTAGTAGAATCGGCAGTGTCGATACCATGATTGTCGCGAATTTCAACGAGTCCTCTACAATGAGATTATCACCTCCAATTCGAGTTACATCGCCAGATGCGACGTTGCCGGCCAATACCAGATTGCGCAGAAGCACCTGGAGCGGAAATAGATCCGGATCTCTTAAGTAAAGCAGAGGCAGCATAAAATTGTTCCATAGCCCCACCGCGTAAAACAGGGAGACGGTAGCGATGACCGCCTTCGACAGCGGCAGGACGAGGCGAAAGAAAATGCCAATATCGTTCAGCCCGTCCATCCTGCCGGATTCTTCAACTTCCTTCGGCATGTTGCTGAAAAATGTGCGCACAATGATCAAATTCCATGTACTCACCGCACCCGGAAGCACCATGCCCCAAACAGTGTCGATCAAGCCCAGCGAGCGTACGACCAGGAACGTAGGAATCATGCCTCCGCTGAAAAACATCGTGAAAATGATGAGCACAGTCATCGACTTATGAAACCCCATGTCCTTGCGTGACAGCGCATACCCCCCCATAGAAGTAATAATGACGGAAATCAGTGTGCCCAAGCCGACATAGATCAGCGTGTTTTTATAGGAGGTCCATATTTTCGGATCTTGAAACACCAATTCGTACATCTTCAGGTTGAAGCCTTTGGGCCATAGGCTAATCTCTCCTTTCATGACATATATATCCTTGCTTAATGAAACGGCCAGCATATATATGAATGGATAAAGCGTAACGACAATGACAAAGAGCATAATCAGAGAATTCACTAGGCCAAGAAGGCTGATCCGATTTTTCATACCGTTAGTTCCACCTTTACCATAAGCTGTTTTCTCCCACTTTTCTGCTGATGTAGTTCGCCGAGTAGATAAAGATCAGACTGATGATGCCCATGAATAAATCGATCGCGGCCCCGTAGCTGAAATTACCTTGCTCCAGACCTACACGGTAAACATAAGTGCTGATGATGTCCGCCGTCGAATAGACAGCCGCATTGTACATAAGAAATACTTTTTCGAATCCGATTTCCAATACTTTCCCGACATTTAAAATAAAGAGGATAACAATCGTCGGCGCAATACCGGGCAGCGTCACGTTCCACAGCTTTCCCCAGCGCCCCGCTCCATCAATACTGGCTGCTTCATAGAGCTGCGGGTCCACTGCTGTCAGTGCCGCCAAATAAATGATTGATTCCCAGCCGATTTGCTGCCATATATCCGAAGCGACATAGATGGAACGGAACCAACCGGGCTCCATCATGAAGTTAATCGGCGTGAAGCCGAGCTTTTGTATAATCTGATTGATCAGGCCTCCAGACGGAGACAGAAACATAATGACCATGCTGGCCACAATCACGTTCGAGATGAAATGCGGTAAATAGCTGACCGTCTGGACAAACCGTTTTAAAGCCATATTTTTCAATTCGTTCAGCAGGATGGCCAGAATAATGGGGGCGGGGAAGCCGAACAGCAGCTTGTAGAAGCCCAGTAAAAGCGTGTTGCGCATCAAGAGAAAGAAATCTGGATTCTGAAAAAACATCACATAATATTTGAACCCTACCCATTCGCTAGCCCAGATGCCCTTAAAGAGATTAAAGTTTTTGAACGTGATCACCAAGCCAAACATAGGGAAATAGCGAAATATGACATAGTAGAGCAAGCAGGGCAGAACCAGCAGCCATAAATATTTGTTATGGTTCCATGACTTTCTCAGCAGACTCGTTGTCTTGATCTGATTGAACGATTCGGCGGATACTTGCTTTTGCTTTTGCTCGATTGCGTGCGTATTCGTTTGGGCCATGCGCATATCTCCTCATTCAGTTATAGATGCTTGCCTGCTGCTGGCGCCTTCGTGCAGCGGGCTTTGATACCATCATTATACGCACGCCATTTTGGGGAAATAAATCTCCACATTTACCAGAGAACCCGCAATTTATTGGATAAGCAAAGAAAGTGTGTATGATTTATAAGAAATGAATATTGTTCCCGTACATTCCGTTCCCGTAGTATAGTGGTATGATAAATTTAAGTATAGATCCCACGGGATTTGACGGAAATCGGCACATAGAACATGGGGGGTCTATCGGATGTTGAGATTGAAAAGGTTCAGTTGGAAAACCAATTCCTTGTTCGCCAAGTTAATGATCAGTTTTCTTGTTGTAATTGCCGTGCTCGTGCTCTTCAATTTCGCATCCTTTCTATTTTTGAAATCGAAAATCCACCAGGAGATCGTCAAATATAACCAATCGAACTTGAATCATACGGTGGAGCAATACGAGAACCATTTCAGACTGACCTGGGAAACGATCATTAGTTTAAATCAAGATGACATATTCAGGGCGAATCTGAATATGTTGCGGAATGTACAGGAATTTAATGCTTATGACAAAGTAGGCAGCGTCATGTCGGCGATTAAAGTGCTGATTGCCAACCCTTTTCTTTCTATTGACAATATCATGATTTATTTCAAGAACGATTCTTATGTGGTGGAGAAGGAAGGGACGAGCGGGGCTAAGGACTTATTCTCCAGATATTATGCCAGCAGCGAGTATCCGCCGGAATTTTGGTTCCGCCAGTTCGACGAATCCTATACTTACCGGTTGATCCCTGCCTCCTCATTCACGGAAATCTCAGCTAATATCCAAAAGAACAAGGGACAGCTGCTTCCAGTTGTTATCAAGCTGATGCCATATAAAGACATGTATTTCATCGTCATGCTCGATCCGAAGAAAATGTTCAACTCGTATCATTACTCAGATCATTCTAATTTCTACATATTAGATGAAGAAGGCGCCACAATTTTCTCCTCGTCTCCCAGCGTGAAGGCGCCTCTTGGCCAATCTCTTGATGGTCAGAACGGAAGCTTTACTGGTGATAATCTCTATTACTTCTATCAAAAAGGGCAGCAGACTGGCTTGACCTATGTTAGCGTCGTTCCGATCAAGAGCATTTCCAATCAGTTGATGGGGTTGAATATTCTTTTCATTACTTTACTGCTAATCATCATCCTGCTAAGTATCGTAACGTCTGTGGTACTCACGATGCGATTGAACCGGCCCGTCAAAAAAATCATCGAAGCCGTCCTGCAGCGTCATCCTGCAGACATGCTTGTGAGCAGCCCTATCCACGAATTTAATATGATTAGCGAAAAAATGAGCAGCATCCTCCGAACCAATGACCAGATGACCGAGGATTTGGACAAAAAGAAAGACCAGCTTCGCTATTACGCTTACACAAATAAATTGCGAAACATCCATATGAACTTAACCGACCTGCGGGAACTGGTTGTTGCCGACACCCCTTTCACACTCGTATTGTATCAATTGACGATGAAAGAAAAATTTGCGGAACTCGATTCCGAGCTCGAAAAAGCCGTATACTTTATCCGGGAATATATCAACATTTTCCTGTCACAGGCATACAAGGACACGATTACGTTCCAAATGGATAAGGATACGGTGCTTACCCTATTCTTCTTCCCAGACGATACGGCAGACATTGAATCTGCGTTGGAGCAATTGATTCAGGTGCTCGAAGTGGACCGTGATCTGTTTTTCCTGACTATGGCCGTAAGCCCGATTTATCCCGATTCTGGCCATTTAATTTCGGCTTATGAATATGCCTCCACCATGCTGCTGCAGCGAAAATTAAACGACGAAACGCAATTCATCCGCACATTTCGTCCTGCTAAAGGGGCAATTCATTTCACCGTGCTAGAAGAAGAGGAGTTCTCCACCCGGTTCATGTCCGGTAACGAACAGTCGGTATTGGACTGGATCCACCGGCACCTGGACGCACTCTGCAAGAGAGAAGCCTCCGTGGACGAATTCAGACGGTTCGCCAAAGAAGTATACGGCCAACTGAACAAGTCGCTCATGAAACTGAATTTGCATCGGGAACAAGGCGAGTTGCCTCCTCTAGTGTTGGATCACCTGAACAGCTTTTACAGTATCGACACATACAAACAATGGTTCAAACAGCTTCTGTCACCCGCCATAGAAAGAGTGAATCACAAGAAATCGGATCATGATCCGACGACCCATTTTATCCTTGAGTATTTGAACCAGCACTTGGAGCAAGATATCACGCTGGATATCATGGCGGACAAATTGAACATTACACCAGGCTACTTATCGACTTATTTCAAGGAAAAGACAGGAGCGAACTTCAGCGATTACTTGAACGGCTTGCGCATACAGAAAGCGAAAGAACTGCTGAATAACCTGGATCTGAAAATCCAGGAAATCTCCGTCAAGGTTGGCTACCAGAACGTAAATTCGTTTATCCGCATGTTCAAACGCTACTCTGGCATTACGCCTGGTGAATACAGGAAGATGTATGGCACGCAGAAGGCGTAATTCCGTAAAATTGAAAAATCCTCCTGCTTAATGCTTAAAGCGCAGGAGGATTTCTGTTATATAATCAAGACGGCTGAACATAATCAAGGAGGAACTATGAAATATCTTATTCAACCTAGGGATACCGTTTGTCCCATTTCCTGGAATGGTACTCCTGAGTTAGCCATCGATCATTATTTTTGGCTTGACAATGGCTACACACCGACAGTGAAGGCAAAGCTATTGTACACGTCCGAATGTATCCATCTTCACTACAACATTTATGAAGCGAACCCCACGATCCTCTATCACACGATGAATGAACCAGTATTCAAAGACAGCTGTGTAGAATTTTTCTTCCAGCCGCTGCCGGAGTCCGATCCCCGGTATTTAAATTTCGAGATGAACGCCGCTGGCACCCTTCTGTTGAAATTGGGCAGCGACCGGAATGACCGGACTTATTTGCAGAATGTGGATCCAGCTCTTTTCCTTATCCATACATCGACAGGATGCTATGATCCGATTGCCAATATGTCATATTGGCAACTTGAAATTTCCATCCCTTTCGACTGGATTCAGACAATGTTTCCAGATTTCCGTCCTGAGACTGGCCGTACGTTTCGCGCCAATTTTTACAAATGCGGGGATGAAACGCCCCTTCCACACTACGGATGTTGGAATCGAATCACTTCATCCGTACCCGATTTCCATCGAAGCTGCGATTTCGGTGAGCTGGAGTTTGGTTAACCTTACTAACGCTTAGCCATAGACTTTTATTCCACTGGTTCTCCTGTCCGATAATGTATCGCCTTAATCTCCATAAGAATCCCTGTCTACAAACAAGAGACAGTCCGGATGTTGTCTCAGAATCGTAGCTGGACATGCCGTTGAACCGCTTCTTCCAGTGTCCTGCGCACTGCATCTCGCTTCGTCGGTCCAGGAACTATACAGAATAAATGAGCTCCCGACATCAAGGCAGGAACCGTTAAAGTTAGCGCATGAGTCGGGACCTACGCGATATCCCCAAAACACCCGTCGTTCACCTGCTGCTGCAGGCACGCCTCTTCCAGCTCAACCCGCTTTACGGTTGCAGAGTCCAAAAAATCCGCCACTGGAGGATCGTTAAAGGCAATATGCCCGTTTTCCCCGATACCCAGGCAAACGATGCAAGAAATCCTTCTACGCATTAGCCGAGTACTACGGGAAATCCCACTGATGGAAATCCCACCGATCGAATCACTTAGGCCCGCAGGAGTCATGCTTGGAACGAAGCCACAACTTCCTCGATATAGATATCCTGCTCACCGATATAATAGTTTGCTACGTCATCCTTCAATTCCTGAACTCTAGGGTCGCTGATGAACGCCTCCAAAGCTTCTTTTGTTTCAAAATACAAGCTGAATATGAACGAATACCTCGGAGTCGTTCCATCTGCTGAGGATAGGACCTTTTTGACCTCATACTTGGTGGCCCCCATTTCAAGCACTGTCTTCTTGGATAACAAAGCAACATGTGTATTCAGATAATAAGCTTCATCGAATGGGATACCTTGTTTGTAGTGAAACGTTAATACTAGCATGCAATCATCTCCTTATATGGTTATAAGCTCATCATAAACGATGACATTAGTGGTAGTGTCAATTCGCAAATGCCTATTGCACTCTATATCACGCGGTGATATACTCATCTCATGATATATCATGACGTGATACAACGAAGGGCGATACAACATAACCTGATATAAGAAGAAGGAGACTTTATGGATAATGAGAAGCTCTACCGTCAGTACTTGCCGATGTCTGAAACGGCTTATTACATTTTGCTTTCCCTGACTACAACTCGGCATGGTTATGGCATTATTCAGTGGGTGGAGGAGCTCACGCAAGGTCGAATTCACCTCGGTCCTGGAACGATTTATGGCAGCTTGTCACGGATGGAGAAGGATCGTTTGATTCAGGCTGTAGCTGAAGAAGAGCGTCGTAAGCTGTACCGTATTACCCCATCTGGTAAAGAACTGCTCAAGCTGGAGATCGCCAGAATTACAGAGCTTTACGAAAATGCGAAGAAAGTAGAGGGATCTTTATATGAATGAGACCAAAAAGGTGTTTAAATGGTGGGACAGTTCACAATCGGAGACAATTACGGCATGGTTGGAGGATATGGAGGCGCAAGGCTGGCATTTACAACGTGTAAATTGGAATGGCCTGCGTTTTCACTTTGAGAAAGGTGCTCCTCGCAAAATGAGCTACTGCGTAGATTACCAAACGAAGGTGGATCCCAACTACGCTAGCATTTTTGAAGACACAGGGTGGGATAAAATTTACAGCGGCGCAGGGTGGTATATCTGGAGACAAACGTATCAGCATACAAAGCCTGAAATTTTCACTGACATTGACTCCATGATCGAACGGAATAAACGACTCATTGGTGTATTTACGGCGGTTACTGCCGCACAAATCCCAGTTTTCATGATAAACATAAAAAATACGTTCTTTTATCCCTTGCTGATCCTCTATGTACCAGTTCTTGTCTTACTGGTCATTAGTCTATACCGTTTAGTCGCGGCCAATAAAAAACTACAAGCCAAAAAGGACATTCTTTGAACCGCTAGCCGGCTAGCTGAATGTCCTCTATTCACGCTTCGCGATCCATTACCCAATAGCCCCGTGCTCTCGCAACAAGCCAATTACTGCAGTATGACCCTGCTCTTTGGCTAGATCGATCGCATAGACGCCATCCTCTGATTTGGCATTCACATCCGCACCCTGGTTGATCAAAAGCTCAATGATCTGCGCACTATCCTTATGAAAGGCTGCCACATGCAAACTTGTATGCCCATTGCTATCCATAATCGTCGGCTTCGCACGGTGAGCGAGCAGCAATTGTATGACCTCTAAACTCCGCTCACCGGCAATAGCCGCGTGCAGTGCCGTATTCGATGGAATGTAACTAACTTTAGAATGCGATAAGGCATTCACATCAGCGCCATTTTCCAAAAGCAGCCGAACCACTTCGCTCTGACCGAAATGCGCTGCAAATCCCAGAAGGGTAAGGCCATCGCTATTCTCAGCATTGGCAAGCGAAAGATCCGTGTCCAGCAAATCCTTGACTCGGTTTACATCGCCTGTGCGTGCTGCTGTAAATACATCGTTAATCATGTAGGGGGGCCTCCTCTAATTTATTCGCTATTTCAATTCGGCAAATATCTAGATATTTCCTTTTTCCCGTTTAAATAAATCGTTATACCCGCCGAATGCGAGAAAAACCCACAGCAGTTTCGCTGTAGGTCCTCAAATCATGATCTACTTCGTTCGTTCATGAAGGAAAATCATTCTATATCTTGAACTTACCGACGGCTTGCTGCAGTCTCAGTGACATACTGTTCAAGTCGTTCGCGAATGCAGCAACTTCTTGCAGTGCTGCAAGCTGCTGCTCCGCGCTCCCCGCTACATTCTGCGCAGCGAAGGCCGATTGCTGTGCAATTGTAGACGATTCGATCACCGAGGCCGTCACCTGTTCGGATCCTGCCGACATCTCTTCAGCCACTGCCGAAACATCACGGATCTGATCTGCCACTTGATCGATGGCCTGCAGGATCAATTGAAACGCCTCACCAGCCTCATGTACGACGACGATCCCCGTGTGAACTTCTTTGGTTCCCTCACTCATCGCCTCGACAGCTAGCTGAGTACCCTGCTGGATTTGTTCAATCAACCCGATAATCTGATTGGCAGAACTGCCTGATTGTTCGGCTAGCTTCCTTACCTCTCCGGCAACGACGGCAAAACCCCGACCATGTTCCCCAGCACGAGCCGCTTCAATAGCTGCATTGAGTGCCAGCAGATTCGTCTGCGTCGCGATACTGGAGATCACACTTACAATGCTGCCGATTTCTATCGACTGCTTGTCAAGCATCTGCACCATAGAGGCTGTACGATCGACTGTCGCCCGTATGGACTCCATCTGCCGAATAACTTGTTGTAAAGATACGTTGCCATGCCTTGCTTTCTCGGAGGCATCCATGGAAACCTCTGACACGGAAGAAGATGTTTCTGCAATCCGTTGTATGCCTATTGACATTTCCTCCATGGCTCGAGCGCTTTCATTGGAAGTTAAGCCCTGAGCTTCAGCCCCCCGCGCTACGGCCTGGATGGACGTCGCAATCTCGTTCGAAGCCGCCGAGGTTTCTTCAGCGCTTGCCGAAAGCTGCTTTGAGGAAATGGCTACATCCTGTGAGCTTGCGTTCACCTCTCTAATCAACTCTTGCAAATTAAGAATCATTCGACTGAAGCTATCGGTTAATTTCCCTACTTCATCCTTACTCCGACTCGTAATCGTGCGCGTTAAATCTCCCCCAGCAATACTTTGTGCTACATTCATCAACACATTGATAGGCCTAATGATGATTCTGCTAAGTAACAGTGCAATGCCTATGCCAAGTAAAACATCGATAATACAGGATATTATGAGTGTAAAATTGACGGAATGAATTTCCTCAATTAAATGATCTGTTGACTCCTTAGATTCTTGATTGAAGCTATTAATGTATTGATCTGCCATGGTATAGATCGTTTGTTTGAATTGGTCGGTCTGATCATCTGCCTTCTTATTTTCATCGCGAAGCTGCGCAGCCGTTAGTTTACTGTCTTTTTTATTAATGTCCTTGACCACATCAAATGATTTGATAAACCCCTCGCTGGCGGTTCTCAAACTTGCAGCCAACTCTACTTCCTTCGGGCTGTCCGATCTTAGCGCAATGAACTCGAGGTATTCTCTGAATTTCACCTCGTTTTCCTTGTACGCTTTAGCAGCTTCATCACTTTGATTGATAATGACATCTGCTTGATTACTGTATAAGATACCTACATAATTCTTAAGCTCGTAAGCAGCCTTGACCTCCGCATTGCGTTCCGTTTCCTGATCCAATGCGTTTTGGACTTGAGACAGCTTAAAGTAATTGTTCCCTGCAGCAATTGTAAATAATAAAATAACTAAAAGCATGCCAGATAGTAGTTTCGTTTTTAAAGACCAATTTTTAATCATAAAAGACCCCTTCTTTCTACTTTTGAATTCTAGCCGCTACCTACGTGCATCGTTCCATTGCCATTGAATTCAAGAAAGTCTTTTTCTCATCTAAGTAGTCATCTAAGAGGTCAACAATCGACAAATTTCGCGGGCTATTTTATATATATCGACAAATACGATTGAAAAAATAAGGTACTACGTTACATTCCATAACATGCCAAAAAAGGCTACCCCTGGAAGAGTAGCCCTATTACTGCAAACAAACCAAACACCGATAACATCGCACCAGAGACGCGATTAATCCACAGGAACGCCGCTCCTTTGAGCCGCTCCCGCAACAATCCAATCAACAAACTGAGCAGCAGCCACCATAATGCCGAGCCCGCAAACACACCGACAACCAAGGCGATCGCAGGTGTGAAGCCTGCATCCGCGCTATCGCCCAGCCCGAGCCCCGCAAATGCACCGACGAACGACATGATCGTCATCGGATTCGTAATGGTGAGCAGCAGGGTCGACGCATACGATTTAAACAGCGTGTCCCCACTCGCTTTGGCGGCCTCAACCGCAGGCTTGGATCGAAATGTTTGCACGCCCAGATAGATAAGGAAAAGACCGCCAACCAACTGCAGGATCACCTTTTGATCTAGCAAAAAGCTAGTAATCAACGTCAAACCGAACCCTGCGATGAAGCCATAGATGGCATCTGCCGTTGCAGCGCCTAGTCCAGATAGAAAGCCATGCAAGCGGCCAAGCGTCAAGGTTCTGCGCATACATAGGATCCCGATAGGGCCAACTGGTGCCGCGATGGAAAAACCTAATAACAGGCCCTTAAGTAAGGGAATCAGCCACACGTTTAGAACACCTGCTCACCGTCATACGTAGCGATTTTCTTGTATAGATCCGGACGACGATCGCGGAAAATCCCCCATTCGATACGCTGGATCTCCAACTGATCCAAGTCGAACTCGGCAACGAGAACCGTTTCCTCGTCACGCCCAGCTTCCTCAATCAGATTGCCCTGCGGGCCTGCAATGAAAGACGAACCATAGAAGTTGATGCTGGAATCCTCATCTTCTTCCTTGCCAATACGATTCGATGCGATAACCGGCATCAAGTTGCAAGCCGCGTGACCGCGCATGCACATTTGCCAGTGATCCTTCGAATCAATAGAACCATCCTGCGGCTCTGAGCCGATGGCCGTTGGGTAGAACAACAATTCCGCCCCCATCAGCGCCATTACACGAGCAGCTTCTGGGTACCACTGGTCCCAACAAACGCCGACACCGATTTTGGCGTAGCGGGTTTTCCAGACCTTGAACCCTGTATCTCCTGGGTTAAAATAGAACTTCTCCTCATACCCTGGACCGTCAGGGATGTGGCTTTTGCGGTACGTGCCGAGAACAGAACCATCGGCATCAATGACAGCAAGCGAGTTGTAGCGCGCGTAGTTCTTTTTCTCATAGAAGCTGATTGGCAATACGACGGCCAACTCCTTCGCAATCTCACGGAAGTGATTGATCGCTTTGTTCGTCTCCAGCTCCGTCGCGTAGCGGTAGTAGTCGGACTTTTCTTTTTGGCAGAAATAAGGCGTCTCAAACAACTCTTGAATCAAAATAATTTGCGCACCTTTTGCCGCGGCTTCACGAACCAATTTCTCCGCTTTGGCGATGTTTTCTTCTATATTATCGGAACAGCTCATTTGTGTGGCTGCTACAGTCACTTTTCTCACGTAAAATCACCCTTTCTTGCTGGCTGGCATTTGCTGCGTCGTGCAGTGAACATTGCCGCCTTCTTTGATAATGGACATGCCGTTAATTGTACGGATTCGACGTTCTGGGAATGTCGCTTGAAGCACTTCAATCGCCTTGCGATCTGTCTCTTCCGAAGTACCACCAAATACCGGCAAAATAATGCCGCCGTTCACAAAATAGAAGTTCAAATAGCTAAGCGTCAAGCGCTGCTCTTCAAAGAACGTCAGCGGTGGTTGCTCAATTTGAATAATCTCAAATGACCGACCTTTGGCATCCCTCGCGCTGCGGAGAATTTCCAAATTCTCCTGTGTAATCGCATAGTTGGCATCCGAAGGATCGTTACAAACTTGCAGAATGATTTTGCCTGGAGCCGCGAAGCAAGCAATATTATCAACGTGACCGTCCGTCTCGTCGCCGTCCAGTCCTTTGTTCAACCAGATGATCTTCTCCACGTTCACGAAATTGCGGACATGCTCCTCAATCTCCTCGCGGCTCAGATCCGGGTTGCGATTCGTGTTCAATAGACATTCTTCTGTGGTCAAAAGCGTACCTTCCCCATCCACGTGGATGGAACCGCCCTCCATGACGAGCGGAGCGTCAAAACGTTTCACACCATGATGCTCTGCGATTTGTGGAGCTACGTTATCATCAAGATCCCAAGGCGCATATTTGCCGCCCCATGCGTTGAATTTCCAGTTAACTGCGGCGATTTCTTGCTGCTCGTTCAAGACGAAGGTTGGACCATTGTCGCGGAACCAAGCGTCATTATGCTGGATCTCAAGGAAATCCACATTTGATTCGGTGAACATCGCCTTCACTTGCTCTGCATCCGAAGGGTTAACAATTACGGTAACAGGTTCAAACTCGGCAATCGCCTTCGCCAAATCCGCATACCCTTGGGACACAACTGCGTGATCCTCTGGGTAAACCATCGACGCTTGCACCGGCCAAGAAATAAAAGTTCGCTCGTGCTCTGTCCATTCGGCTGGCATGCTATAGTTTACATCTTTAGGTTTCGTCATCATTCGTCATCTCACTTTATCTCAATTTAGTTAATCATCGCATAGGAAAATTCAAATAAAAACATCGTCTCCCATCATAACTCAAAAGCCGCCAAGGCTCAATGTAAATAGGTAGTTCTGTGACCAAATCTTTGTCGAAAGGAACTCGCTATACGGCATGCTAAAGCTTCCCCATTACCTACCAGCATATTTGAAGTGCTTTTAATACAAATTAGAAGAGGATTTCACAGACTGCATACCCGAAAGGATGGATCACTTTGGCAACTGTTCTGCATATTACTGCACATCCTCATGATCATCAAACGTCTTACAGTATGGCCGTAGGTAAAGCTTTCATCGATGCCTATCGCGAAGCGAACCCCAATGACGAAGTGATTCCTATTGATTTGTATCGTGTCCAAGTGCCGCATATTGATGCGGACGTGTTCAGCGGATGGGGTAAGCTGCGCAGTGGGCAGGACTTCTCCTCCTTAACTAGCGATGAGAGCGCCAAGGTAGGACGAATCAGTGAACTCACCGAGCAGTTCATTGCCGCAGACAAATACGTATTCGTTACGCCGATGTGGAATTTCTCGTTCCCTCCTGTGATGAAAGCCTATCTGGATGCTCTTTGCGTAGCTGGCAAAACGTTCAAGTACACCGAAGCTGGCCCTGTTGGCTTACTTTCTGGCAAAAAAGCACTGCATATCCAAGCACGTGGCGGTGTCTATTCAGAAGGGCCAGCGGCCGGCATGGAATCGGGTCATCGGTATATCAGCATTATTATGGCGTTCTTTGGTATTACAGAGACACAAGGTTTGTTCGTTGAGGGGCATAACCAATTCCCCGATAAAGCGGAGCAAATCAAGGCGGATGCGATTAGTAAGGCGAAGGAATTGGCACATACGTTTTAATAGGGAGCTGTCCCCCAAGATGAATAGATCTTGGGGGACAGTTTTTACTTTTTGCATTGGCTGCTCAGCTCCGTAGAGCTGACGACTTCTTTATTAGCAGGAGTTGGGCTGTTTAACGGACACAGAAGACGCTAATCGGTTCAAAAGTGTCCCTTAACACAGCTAACGGACATGAGTGTCGCTATTTGCTTAATTGCACATGCTAATCACACTAAATGATCAAATAACGTCGCTGGCGTCCGTTACGTTGAAGAATGGCTTCTTTTCTGCGGAATAACGTCGCTAGTGTCCGTTAGATAGGTGGGAGATAGGTGGTGGATAGAAAATTAGAATCCACAGGCAAGACAAGCCGGCAAGTAGCACTCTCCCCCCTCAATATAGCAAATAAGCCACCAATACCACTCACGTGGACATTTGGAGGCTCACTCATCTTACAGTTCGGAATTAGGATCTAGCTGGTGTAACGCTAATGCCCCCTTTTCCTACCAAAAAGGGATAAGTTAAATATAACCCGCCAACATATAGCATCACCGCTATGTAAACAGGCAATAAATGTACAAAGTCCGTGTAGCCAATATGTGCGTGAACCAAAAGCCCTGCTGCAAAGCCTGGCAGCCCACCCCAGAGGAATGTCCACCATAACCAACCCTCACCTTGATTGACACCCCAAAGTGCCGAAGCAGTTATCGCTACTGCCAAGGAAAACAATGCACCGCCAAAGCCCGCACGATCATGTGCAATAAGCGGAACAATGGCCTCACTCCAAGCTGACAATTGTGAAGAAGTTACGCCTAAATAGGCCAAATCGCTTGGGACGAATACCTCCGTAATACCGACAAAGGATATTGTAAGTCCCCCGATTCCCAGACCAAAGCCAAGTATCACGAAGCAACACTGCCCCCATTGCGCTCTTAGCCAAACTCGATCATTTCGTAGCCCCGGCGGCTTGCGAGACGGATAATCCTTCAAGCCACGCAGTGTCAGCAGCAGCATAGGCAGCAAAACTACCGCTACAGCCGCATGAAGTGGATCAAAATAACCGTAACCCAGATACAGAAAGAAACTGCTAAAACCGACAACGCAAGAGGATATGACGGCCGTTCGCGCCCAATGCAGCCCGTAACGTAAACCGTGATGCGCTAACTGATAATAGAAAATGCCAATGGAGATCATCGTACCCGCTAAGGTAATGCGATCATGAGACATGAAGTGTAATAAATGTGTATTGAAACGGATAATTTCACTGCGTGATTTGCCCAAAAAGTCTTCATCATAAGGCAACAGCACCGTCGTCGCTGCGATCAACCACGCGAGTACACCACCAATCATCATTCCTAATCCCAGCAGGCTCATCCAGCCCCAATTCGCCCAGAAAGAAGGGGAAGGCGGGAGTGATAAAGGCACGAAGGGTGAGATCTCCCCTCGCTGGGGAGCCGTCGAAGGGAAGGAAGATTTATCAACAGCAGTTTTGGCATTGGAATCCTGCTCGTTAGCGTCAACACCTCCTTCGTACGGCAAAGCCTCATTGTCCGTGAAGGCCACAGAAGCTGTGATGCGATCATACAGGATCGCTTCGTTGATCCGCTTCGGCAGCCCTGGCCCCGCGTAGACGAGCCCGCTGTGCAGCATGACGCTAGTCGCTCCTGCTGCCAGCAGCGCGCACGCATCCTCCGGCTGATGCACGCCGCCGGCCGCCACAATCGCGCTGCGCTCGCCCAGCGACTCGCGCAGCAACCGGACCTTGCTCAGCTGCGCGCTGAGCAACGAAGCGCCGCCGCCGACGCGCTCGCGGCGAGTGCCCGGCTCCCGCTGCGCGTCGCCGAGGACGACACCGCTGAAGCTGCGCGCGGTGTCCAAGATCGCCCGCAGCTCCCCCACCGGGAGCTCCTGCGGCACATACACAAGCAGCGGCCTCCCCGGTGCCGCTGCCTCCGCAAGCTGGCGTACCTCCGCGAGGTACGCCAAAGCCTCATCTAATGGCCAGCCTTCGGCTAGGCCATCGAGGGTGAACCCCGCCGCGTACGGCGTCAGATTGAAGATCAGCTCCCGCTGCTCTTTAATCGCTTCGCGCGGCGAACTTCCAGGCATCGGCCGCAGCCGCACGAAGTGCGGCAGTCGATGCCCCATGCCCTTGCGCAGGCGCGCAGCGATCGCGTCCGCGCCGTCGTTCTCGTAGCCATCGGAGTAGACGATGGCTTCCTCATTCGCCATGCGAGTAATCGATGCATGGCTATTAACAGCTCGGACCGTGACGGGTCCGAGCTCGATGAACCCGAGCCCGAACTGGGCGAGGGCTTTGTGCGCCGTGCCGTGCGGGTCAAGACCGCCGCTGAGGCCGACGGGGCAAGCAATCGGCACGCCTGCCAGCTCGCTCGCCAGCAGCGGCGACATTTCCATGTGGCCCATCGTGCGGATCACGAAAGTCCCACCAGGAATGCGACTTAGCTCGCCAATCGCATGCAGTGTAAGATCTCTTGCCCTCCGCCCGCTAAGCTGGAAAAGCAGTGGTTTAAATAACGTATGATACGACCAATCGGGCATAGGCCGCCTCCTCTTTTGGATGATAGTTCCAGTATACCGTGTATCCTTGCCTCTGCACATAGACACACTTTGTTGCGATTCCCTGTGATTCTAATCACAGAGGTTCCCTCCACTTATTCGCTATACTGAAAGCATCAAGTCATTCTACTGGAAATGAGATGATCCGACATGCTAAGCGAACAAACCATCCGAATCATTAAATCCACCGTGCCTGTATTAGAAGTTCATGGTGTTGCGATAACCAAACGTTTCTACGACAAATTGTTCACATCTCACCCTGAGCTTTTACATCTATTCAATCACGCCAATCAAAAGCAAGGCCGACAGCAGACTGCTCTAGCGAATGCTGTTTATGCGGCAGCGAAGCATATCGATCGATTGGAAATGATCCTGCCAGCTGTTAAACAAATTGCTCATAAACATCGCAGTCTTGGCGTCAAACCCGAACAATATCCCATCGTTGGGCAACATTTGCTAGGCGCAATTAAAGATGTACTGGGCGATGCAGCGACAGATGAGATTCTCGGGGCATGGGCTGAAGCCTATGGGGTCATTGCCAGTGCATTCATTGGCATTGAGTCGGATATGTATACCAATTCCGCTCTGCAGCCTGGGGGATGGTCCGATTTCAGACCCTTTGTCATCGCCCGCAAAGACAGAGAAAGCGACGTCATTACCTCCTTTTACCTAACGCCGCAGGATCATGGTCCGATTGCTGCATTCGAAGCTGGACAGTATGTCAGTGTTCGTGTCCAAATACCCGGCGATGCCTACACACATATTCGTCAATACAGCCTCTCTCATGCTTCTGGACAACCGTTCTACCGAATCTCGGTTAAACGCGAAAACACCAATCCAGCTGTGCCTGCGGGCAAAGTTTCCGTCTTTATGCACAATCAAGTTCAAGAGGGAGATGTTATATGGCTCTCCGCGCCAGCAGGTGACTTTACATTAGATCAAACGGATACACGACCTGTTACGCTTCTTAGCGGCGGTGTCGGACTCACCCCTATGGTGAGTATGCTGCATTCACTCGTCACCACGCAGCCGAATCGAAAGGTTACTTTTATCCATGCTGCTCAAAATGGGGGGCATCACGCGCTTCGCAAAGAGATCGAACGGCTGGCTGAAGAGCATCCTCAAGTCACATTTGCTTGGTGTTACGCGCAACCGACAGCTGCCGATACCGAGGAGCAGTCTTACCACAAAGAGGGTTATGTAGATCTCCCATGGATCCAAAGCCTTGTTCCATCTGTGGATGGCAGCTTTTACTTCTGTGGACCCCTGCCGTTCATGAAAGCCGTGAACCAATCGCTCATCGCGTGGGGTGTTCCTGAATCAGACCGTCATTACGAATTCTTCGGACCTTCCGGTGCTCTTTCCTAGTAACATAAGTGCCTACTGTCCATGAATTGCAGCAATTTTCTCGGACCCTACATGAAAAACGGCTCTGTTCGCATAATGCGACAGGGCCGTTTTGTTTGTAGACATCTGGGTAGAGCGGGGATCTCATCGAAGGATGAGAATCCAAATAACTGGATCTTGTCCATCTAATTGCGCTCATTTTGTGCGAAAAAGGTGGTTAACTGGATTTTATACAGGTAATTTCGCCACTTTTCTCAATCTGGAGAGAAATCACTAAAAATAACTACATATAATCCAGCTATTCCTCTTTTCGCTCCAGATTCCACTAATTTAACATCATAAAATCCATCAAATTTGTTGAAGGGCGGAGCGGTCTATTGGTTGAAGGGTGAGCGGCCCATTTGTCGGAATGTGTGGGGGCATTTACTGGAGGGTGTACTTGGCATTTGCTGGAGGGTGTGCGGTCCATTTGTTGGAGGGTCAGCAATCTATCTGCCGGAAGTTCTGCGGTTCATTTGTTTAAGATTATCCCCTCCCATACTTTGACCGAAGATTTGCCCCTAGCACTCATTCCTTTCCCTGCTAATTCCCAATTGTATATTTACTTTCTCCCCTTTTCGCGTAGCAGCCGATTCACCGTTTCTCGGCGAAGTCCAATGAACTGCCCTATTTCCTCTTGGGTAAGCACGTCGGTCAGCTTCAAAGTACCAATATACGTTTGAAACCATGCCTCCATTTTCAACAATTTAGCCGCTGGAGCAACTGCTGTTAGCTGATCAATCCGCTGCTGCATCATGCGCAGCTTCTCCTGCAATTGACGCGCGATCGTACGAAAGTGGTCTGGGTTGCGTTCCAAGTCCTCATACCAGGGCTCCGCAGGCAGCACTTCAACCTCACTTGTCACGAGTGCGATCGCCGTTGCATAGTAGGCACTTGGACTAATTAGCGAATGATGCGGAATTGTCTCACCAGGTACAATGATATTCACAAGTGTCGTGTTACCATCTTCATGTGAACGGACAATTTTCAACAGTCCCGAATGTAGCTTGAATAGTGAACCCATCTCGCCTTGGCGGAACAGGATTTCCCCTTTATGCAATTTCATCTTCGTATCCCCTTTAACGAGAAAAAGCGACAGCACGCTTGGGGCTGATCGCTTTTATGAATATCTTGAACGACTATATTTCCTTTTTCAAAGACTCAAAAGGAGTCCGAATTTGCAGACGTGCCTGTGTTATTTTGCCCGATAAGCTCACGTACCAATTCAACTGCTCGACCTTGCCAATCAGCCAAATGGATACCAGTAAACCTGTAAGCGACACGAGAACCGCAATCGGCAATGCCCACATGGAGACTGGATGAGCGAAATAAGGGATGAATGAAACCGCTAAGATTGGCGCCGCATTCCATTTGAAAAATTGAATTAACGTAATCGTCACAAGGGCTGTTAGGAAAAAGGAAACGGCTCCCGTGCTAATGGTATAAAAAATACTGCCCATCGTAACCGCAATAATGGCTCCGATAATAATGCGACGTATTTCTCTTATGTTGTCTACACGATGCATGAATAGAAAACTAAATGCGCCCAGCGTTGGGTAGAAAACCATCTTCATCGATGGAAAGTGATAGGATGCCCAATAAGCTCCCATCAGATAACAGCAAATGATAAGTGAACGAAGAAACATCGTTGGTTCCCGTCCTTTTCTATATGGGATTCATGAGGCCCGTTCATGTTCTAAACCAGACCTTTCCCATTTTACAAAATAGACAGAGAATCAGTCAATAACTTTACATGTTATGTTATGTCATTTTTTCCTCATTTTTCACTTGATTAGTTCCGTTCCACCGACACGGTTGTCGAAGCAAAGAACTTCGTCACCGCAAAAGACGCCGCACCAAGCACAGTAGATCGATCACGAAGCTCCGAAAACTCCACCTTCAACTGCTTGCGCGGATGCGGTAATGATCGCTTCTCTAGCAGATCCAAAAGCGGCTTCATCAGCCACTTCTCGCCACCGGCCAACCGGCCTCCAAGAATGATAAATTCCGGATTATATCCGTTAATAATGTTCACAACACCGACCCCGAGGTAGTAGCCCAGCCGTTCAAAAAGCTTGATGACCCCTGCATCGCCGCTTTCGGCTTTGCTAAGCAGACTTTTTAGGTCGACTTCGCGCCCTAGCTCTCTCCCTGCTTGCTCCAATAAGGCATGCTCCGATGCGTATAGCTCCCAACAACCTAAGCTGCCGCAGCGGCACTTCGGACCATCATGCTGAATCGAGATGTGGCCAATCTCGCCGGAGAAACCCGTCGCCCCGCGATACAGCTCGTTTTTGATAATAATGCCCGCACCGATCCCCATACCGATAGATACATAGATGAGATTCGCAGTATCTTTCCCTGCACCGAACTGTTTCTCGCCTACTGCCCCAGCGTTCGCTTCATTATCAATCACAACAGGAAGTCCGAATTCAGCTTCTAACTGGCTCTGCAGCGGCACATTCTCCCAGCCCAAATTCGGGGCAAACAACAAATTCCCTTCCTCATCAACGATGCCTGGCACACCAAGACCAATACCAATCACACCATAAACGCTCTCTGGTGCTGTTTCGATCAGCTCACGGATCGTCGTTTTGAGTAGATGCGTAACCTGCTCGACAGATTCATTGTGATGCTGGATGCGGTTTTCCCGAATCACTTTACCCGTTAAGTCGGTGAGAACAGCCAACATATCATGCACACCCAGATCAACGCCTATCGCATATCCTGCCATGCCATTAAAAAGAAGCATCATCGGCTTGCGCCCGCCGCTCGATTCTCCAGCGCCGATCTCCTGGACGAGGGAGCTTTCGATCAGCTCATTCACAAGACTAGATACCGTCGCTTTCGTCAGTCCTGTAATCTCAGCGATTTTAGCGCGTGAGATCGGCGAATCCGTGCGGATGTGATGCAAAACGATCGTTTTATTTATCTTTTTCACGAGGTTTAAGTCGCCTGTTTGTTTCATAATTATCCCCCATACCGTTCCAAATGCTACGAGTCTTCGCTATGGAAATGATTCTAACATAGAAGACTTTTTCGCGCACTAACTAAGTTTGTTTAATGAATTTACAAACTTTCGGAATGATGCTATGATGACTTCATAAGCACTTATCATTCATTTATACGGAGGCTGAATTCATGAGCTACTTTGACAACATTCAACCAGTTAATTACGAGGGCCCGACATCCACGAACCCACTTTCCTTTAAATTTTACAACCCAGATCAAGTTATTCTAGGCAAAACAATGCGTGAGCATATGCGTTTCGCAGTTGCTTACTGGCATTCTTTCTCTGCTAATGGTTCCGACCCATTCGGTGCGGGTACTAACATCCGTGCTTGGGACAAATACGACGGCTTAGAGCTGGCGAAAGCTCGCGTTGACGCTTGCTTCGAGCTTCTAAACATTCTAGGTGTCGACTACTTCGCATTCCATGATCGCGATATCGCGCCAGAAGGCAACACCCTGCAAGAAACGAATGCTAACCTCGACGAAATCGTTGGGTTGATCAAAGATAAAATGGCTTCCACAGGCAAAAAGCTTCTATGGAACACAGCCAACATGTTCACCAACCCGCGCTTCGTTCACGGGGCTGCTACTTCCAATAATGCAGAAGTTTTTGCTTATGCAGCTGCACAAGTGAAAAAAGCTTTGGACCACGCGAAAGAGCTTGGCTCTGAAAACTATGTGTTCTGGGGTGGGCGTGAAGGTTACGAAACGCTTTTGAACACGGATCTTGGTCTTGAGCTCGACAACCTTGCTCGCTTCCTGCACATGGCCGTTGCTTATGCCAAAGAAATCGGCTACACAGGTCAATTCTTGATCGAACCTAAACCGAAAGAGCCTTCCAAGCACCAATATGATTTCGATGCAGCGACAACACTTTCATTCTTGCAAAAATACGACCTGCTTCCTTACTTCAAATTAAACCTTGAAGCTAACCATGCTACGCTTGCAGGTCACACGTTTGAGCACGAGCTTCGCGTAGCTCGCGTTAACGGCATTCTTGGTTCCATCGATGCGAATCAAGGTGACTTATTGCTAGGTTGGGATACTGATGAGTTCCCAACTGACTTGTACTCGACAACGATGGCGATGTACGAAATCCTTTTGAACGAAGGCGGCATCGGCCGTGGTGGCGTGAACTTCGACGCAAAAGTTCGCCGTACTTCTTTCGAACCTATCGACGTTGTGTATGCACATATCGCAGGTATGGACGCATTCGCTCGTGGCTTACAAGTAGCAGCTAAATTGATCGAAGATAAAGTATTTGAGGGCATCCTTGATACGCGCTACGGTTCCTTCAAGTCCGGCATCGGCGCAGACATCGTGTCTGGCAAAGCAGACTTCAAGTCCCTTGAAGCTTATGCACTTGAGAACAATGCTCCGATTGTGAACCAATCCGGTCGTTTGGAATTGATCAAAGCAACTGTGAATCAATATTTGCTTAACGCTTAAATTGTTATAGACGACAAAATCCCGCTTCAGCCATTGGGCTGTGGCGGGATTTTTTTGGATTTGAGTCACTGAAACGTATGAACCTTGCTCCCCCGATGAAATAACTGGATTTTCTGTAGCTAATTTCATGGTAAATGCTCATTTCATTGGTATAAATGGATAAAATGAAGCTAATTTAGTCGCATCAGTCCGAAATCAGCGAATACGGTAATTTTAACTGTATATCTTCCATCTATTCGTCTAAATTAACTGATTTGAAGAAAATTAGCTGTAGTTTTTGCAGTTAAGTACCTCGTCGTGCGGGATTATTCGACACATCGCGGCCTACTTCGATCGCGCCTATTTCAATGCATCGCGGATCGCATCTTCGATCTGATCCATCGGGTCGCTGCTCGGCGCCTTGTAAAGTCCGCTAGCTACAGCTGCGCCTACGCTCACTGCCTTGTCATCCTCGACCAGCTTCTGCAGCAGCGTGCGCGCGCTGCCCTTGAGCTTGGTCTGGATGGCGCGATACGCCACCGCGACCATCTCGTCGCGGCGGAACACAGCGCCTTGCGCGATCAGCTGCGCCTCACTCGCGCTGAGCAGACCGCTTGTCGCCGCAAGCTCGCTAGCCGTCTGCGGCTCTGCCTCTGCATAGCCGAGGGCGCGCAGCGTCAGCGCCAAGAACTGCTCGCCGGTGATGCTCGCATCCGGCGCAAAGTGCACGTCGCTCACACCGTGCACCAACGTTTTACTAAACGCGAAGCCGACGGACTTCGCGGCCCAGTGCGTCGCCGGCACATCCGTGAACGGTGAACTCAGCCCTTGCGTATTCGCGGCGGCGGTCTCCCAGCCGAACAGACGCAGCAGCATCGTGGCGCCTTGCGCCCGTGTTAGCGTCTGCTCGAGATCGTAGCCGCGATCTGTGCCTTGGAACAGCTGCAGCTTGTTCAAGCTGTCGGCCTCCGCCGTGTGCTTCACCCCAGCGTCCGCTGCCAAAGCTCCTGCGGCAAGCAGCGTGGATAGAAGCACAGTTCCAACCACTGTCATAGCCAACTTCTTGACCATAAATGCCTTGCGTAAGGATCCCATCATCGCTGCACCGCCTGATTCGCGCCTTTATGACGAAGCGTGGAGAGATCAATCACGTAGGAAGTCTCCGTTAGCCTTTGAAAAAAGGGATCTACCGAACCCATCAAATCCCATTTAAAGCTGATGGCAAAATCCATTGGATTCCCATAATCATCCCATTTGCGCGTCAGTCTAATCGTTTTCCAACCATCGGAGTAGTCCTTTACGACGCTTTTATCGGTTAGCTTTTTTCCTGTAACGAACTCGGTGTTCTGCCCTCTTACTTGGTTATTCAAGTTGTAAATAGGACCCCCACCATTAGATAAACCACGCGCAATATTCACGCCATCCGTAACGCTAATGAACTCCTCTGTGAAGGAGTAGCCCGTCGGCATCGTCAACTTAACCACACCATACAACACTTGCAATGGCTTAGCCGAGTCATTGTAAACTGCATCGTAGACTGACTTGGATACCGATGGTTTCCCCACCATTGCTTGCGGATATGCAGTAAATTCGGCCGCATACTGTACCTGAATATCCTGCATCTCATACGTAATACTGCCGGGCTTAGTGACGACTTGCTCAGCCCCCCACACAGGAACTGTAAAGCCAAGACAGCCTATTAGCATAAACACAGAGATTACTTTACTTATTTTCCTAATCATACCAAATCCCTCCCAACTCATAGATTACTAGATGAGCGGGAGGTTGGCAATATGTCATAAGCTATAGGCAATTAGCAAATGAAGACTACTCTTCTACTTTAATTTCATTTGAATGAAAAGGTGTATTTACAGTAGAAGTCAGCGCATCGTCATCGTTATTATCACGGACTGTTTTTTGCAGAACAAACGAGGACATGGTCAGGAACAAAGCCGTGACGGCGTAGTACCCTTTGACCGAAAGAATCTGATCGAGATTAATGATGCCGATGAACATGCCTAGCAAAGCTAAGGCAAACGAGCTCCATGCTAGGAATGTAAAAGCCGATGTATTCCGTTTGCGAGATTCGTATCCATCCTCCAAATTATCACGAATGACCTTCTGCAGCACGAACGCCGACATGGTAAGAAAAAGTGCGCACACGGCGAAATACCCCTTCACACTAAGCGATTCTTCAAGTGTATATATCCCAATAAACATTGCTACGAAAGCTCCAATAAAGGACGCCCACGCCATAAAAGTAAACGCTGTTGTATTCCGTTTCCGCTGATTCATCATGTTAAAATCCCCCTATCGTTGCCAAGCAACGTTATGAATGACTTGCTCTTGATACTGAGTATATGGTGCCGCGCCTTTTCCAAATAGTACTATTTTTAAGTAGTACCTGATCCTAAGACTAAACCTAAAGTCTACTTATACACACACAGCTACCAACACCCCTCCAGCCCTCGTTTCACCTGCTGTAAGCGTGAAAAACATCACTACAGCTCGACCAACACCTCGCCTACACAACATGGAACGATTTGACATCGACTTTTTAGTACTGTATAGTACTATTCATGATAAAAACAAAAAAAATAACCAATCGTGATGTTGTACTTCTCACCGCCAGGAATCTCTTTCTGACTCAAGGCTATTTGGCGACGAGTATGGATGAAATCGTGATCACCAGCAAGGTGTCTAAGACGAATATTTACTATTATTTCAAAAGTAAGGAAGAGCTCTTATCCGCGATTCTCGATCAGCTTATTGGGGCTTATACACGGCAGATGCAAGAGATCGCAGCACGTTCAGACTTGTGTGTACAGGAGCGTTTCGATTTGTTCCTTCAAGGCATGGCAGGCCCAGAAACCAGCTTCTTAGCAGGCTGCCCCTTCCTCACCCTGTATACCCAAATGCCGCAGGAGGCGGACGAACTTAGGCGGAAAGTGGGGTTGTTTTTTCAGAATCAAATACGCCTAGTGGAAGATCTGCTCCTCGAAGGTGTGCGCAAAGGAGAGTACTCTTCTACTCTTTCTACAAAAGCTGTCGCAGGGCTCATCGTTTCAACCCTCGAAGGCGCTCTTTTTCTACAGCATGCGAATCAAGATCCAGCTTTACTGGGTCAAACACTTACTACTTTAGCCCAATTGCTAAAGTAATTTTTTTACTCATTATTAGTACTAAACAGTACTAGTCAACAAAAGATGGAGGTTATTCATTTGGCGCATATTTTTATGACTGGTGGTACAGGATTTATCGGGACCCACACGTTAGAGGAGATTTCCAAAGAGAATCACACGGTGTCTGTGCTCGTGCGATCAAGTTCGCGGTGGGAACAAATTTGTAAGGGGCTAGGTTGGTCAGACAGTGCTGATACAATCAAAAGTCGTATCCGCCCTGTCATTGGTGATTTGGGCATGCCCGGCCTTGGCTTGAGTCACTCTGACAGGGAAAAGGTTCTGACTGCAGATGTCATTATCCATGCGGGCGGACCGATGGACATTCGGATCAGCGAAGCGGAGGCACGCGTGGTTTTTCTGCAGGCTGCCGAGGAAATGCTTCGATTGGCTGCGGACATTCAGCTGCGCGGGGGATTAAAGCATTTCATCCATGTGGTCGGGTTCAAAAGCCCCTGGACAGACGAAAATAGGCACAACCCCGCTCCCGTCATCGCGCATTTAGAGGAAGGTCCGCCGTATGAGCTGATGAAGTGTCTTGCGGATTTGCGCATCCGGGAAGGCGCTCAGGAACTGGGATTCCCACTATCCATCGTTCATCCCAGCGTGGTCATCGGCAGCTCGCGGCATGGAGAAACGCCCCAAACCGGCGGTCTCGGTATTCTTGTTCGAGCTACGGCGCGCGGCTTGATGTCTATCGTACCTGGCGGTTCTACACATTGGTTGCCGCTTGTCCATGTCGATCATGTCGCCTCCTTCATCAACTTATTAACTAAAGAAGCCTCACCACCACCTACGCAAACGTACTATTTGCTAGACGATCCGAAGGTAGGCCATTCCATGCAAGAGCTAGTTTCCATGATCGCCAAAGAACTGCGCGTTCGTAAGCCTCATGGATCCATCTCGCCAAAGTGGCTCAGTAAGCTTTTAGATACATCGTTAGGACAAAAGTTAGGTATCCCCAAGGAATCCCTTGAATTTATCGTGAAAATGAACACCCCTTTTCCGATTGCACCGAAAGAAAGCTTGCTGCACAAGCATAAGCTCCCGAATAAGGTTCAGGATGAAATGCTGCCTTTTACGATGGCAGATCTTGATTTTCAGCTCGTACATGGGCATATGCCTACAGAGGGGTTTGTGCGAGGGAAGCGAGGTCCATTGGCTAGTCTGGAGCGAAGCGGAACAGGGCGGCGTACAACGGAAGTGAGTTCGATAAAGAGCGACACAGAACTACGACTGGCACAAAAGCCCCCCGTTAAGCAAAAAAACACCCTCCTCTTCGTGCACGGCACACTAAGCGGAGCAGATTGCCTGCTCCCTCTGGCAGCGCAGTTCCCAGAGCACGACGTCTGCCTGGTCGATCTGCCAGGCTTCGGGCGCTCGCCCTACCATCACGCTGCTGACGTGATGGAGGGCCATATCGCAGCGCTCGTCGAGGCGATCCGCGCCTTCGACAGCCCGGTCACGCTCGTTGGCCACTCGCTGGGCGGCCTCCTAGCCGCCCACGCTTACGCTCGCGTGCCGGAGCGGATCCACAGGCTGCATCTGCTGCAGCCTGCCCTGCAACCGGCCGCGCGCATGTACCGCAGCGCGCGCCTCAACCATCTCGCGCTGCGCCGGCTGCGCGAGAAAGACCTGCGGAAGCAGCTGCTGGCGCAGCGCTGCTTCGTGGACATAAGTGACATACCGACTTCGTATGTCACTTATGTCCTGCAAGAGCTGCAGTCGCCGCGTGTGCGGAAGACGACTGCTGAGACCCTCTCTGCGCTGGCACGCGCAGAGGGGTTCCCTCCGCAGCAGCAGGCGGAGCTGCTGCGGAAGGCTTCGATCCTGTGGGGCACACAGGATCGCGCCCTAGCTTGGGCGGAGGAGCTTCGCTCCGCCCGTACTATGGAGATCGAGGCGGCGCACCATTTCCCGATCTCGCATCCCGAGCTGACAGCCCAACTGCTACGGAAGCAAGGGCTGTAAGTAAGCTCTCCTACCTCATCGTCATCATTCGTATTTCATTCGTCTGCATCTTTCATTCGTCATCATTCATCTTCCATCCCTCTCTCCCTACACGCCCCCCTCCTCGACTCTTCCCCTTTATGAGTAGTGGGTAATTAGGACAGTAATGTGGAGTTAAGAGTGTAATGAGAATAATTGGAGAGTAGTAAGGATAAGAAGAATGTGGGTAAAAGTGGAGTAATGTAGTAGGTCCTCTACCCATTCAAAAAATGCAAAAGAGCACTTTTCGAATGGGTTCCTCCCTCCATTATTGAAAATGGATGCAAATAGACATCAATTTGGAGTGATCTCAGGAGATTATCGTGAAATACGTTACAAAGGTTGCCTATTTGCACGCATTTACTACTTTCGACCATAAATTCGTAGAAAAGGTTGTATTTTTGCATTTTTGAGAAAGGGAAGAGGAATTGAAGAGAGTAAGCATCCCGCCCACGCCAGCAATATCTCATCTGCCGAAATGCCACCTGATTACCTAATCTGACTACATTGCCCCTACGCGGGGTCCGCAGAGGCGAGCTCTTTATCTTTTTCCCCTAAGTTTCCCCAAGACATTCACCTAAAGCCTACCGGCGGAATAACATATGAGAAAACCTTTGACGAGGTCATTCCAGGGATGAGCGATCACGGTTAAGAGGTTAGTTTTATCGAAAAGCAGGCTCGGATACAGTCATTTCCGACTCCCCATTTCCTGAGCCTCCCACTTTGGGTGTCTCAGTTGCGCTTTAGTGAGTTTCAGCCACTGAGACTACCATGTAGGCGGCTCGGTCATTTTTTTCAAGGAGGCATCATCTATGCAAATTCACGTTGTCCAGAAAGGGCAAACGTTGTATCGTATTTCGCAAACCTACGGCGTCTCGGTCGAGGAGGTTGCAGAGGCGAATGAGTTAACCCCCTCTCAAACGTTAGTCATCGGACAGGCATTAGTCATTCCGATTGTTGGCTCCTACTATTGGGTACAGCCTGGTGAGGGCCTTTATCGAATCGCACAAAAGCTCGGCATTGACCTAGACGCACTAGCTTCTGCCAATGGACTTACGCTATATCAAACATTACCCAGCGGTTTCCGATTATATATCCCCCCTACCCCACGCAAACAAGCCGAAGTCAATGCCTATATCGAACCTAGAGGGACGGATGTGTCACCTGTTCTCGTTCAAGCTGCCCGCGAAGCCGCACCTCACTTGACCTATTTAGCTCCCTTCAGCTTCCGCATTAACCGAGATGGGACCTTGGTCAATCCGCCACTTAACGATTTGCGAGAAATCGCTCGGCAACATGGCGTCACCCTCATGATGGTAGTCACCAACCTCGAGAATGATCAATTCAGCGCAGAACTGGGGCACGTGATCCTAACGGACGAAGCTGTTCAAAATCGTTTGCTCGATACCATCGAGACGACAGCGGATAAGCTTGGATTTAAAGATATTCATTTTGACATTGAACATCTGCTGCCCGCGGATCGGGAGGCTTACAACAAATTCCTGCGCAAAGCGGTAGATCGCTTTCATCGGAAAGGCTATCTCGTATCCACTGCACTCGCGCCAAAAACAAGTGCAACACAAGCTGGAGCTTGGTACGAAGCTCATGACTATAAAGCCCATGGCCAGATTGTCGATTTTGTCATCATCATGACCTATGAGTGGGGCTACAGCGGCGGACCGCCTATGGCCGTTTCTCCTATTGGACCTGTTCGCAAAGTGTTGGAGTATGCACGCAGTGAAATGCCTTCTTCCAAAATCATGATGGGTCAAAATTTGTACGGTTACGACTGGACGCTGCCCTTTGTCCAAGGAGGCGCCTACGCCAAAGCAATTTCGCCGCAGGCAGCCATTGATCTAGCCCGCAAGTATAATGCGCAAATTTTATATGACTACACGGCACAAGCGCCGCATTTTAACTATTGGGATGACGCGGGTAAGGAGCATACCGTCTGGTTCGAGGACGCTCGCTCTATTCAAGCTAAGTTTCGTTTGATCGAAGAGCTCGGACTTCGCGGCATCAGTTATTGGAAGCTTGGACTCAAATTCCCGCAGAACTGGCTGCTGCTTGAAGATAATTTCAAAATTGTGAAACGCGGTTAACGCATTGAGCCCCCTCCCCGCAGGCGCGTGTAGATGGTGGGGTTCTCTTTTTCGACATAATCAACAAAATCTCAACAAATTAATTAACCATTTCCCTTCATTTTCCGCGATGAAATGCCGATGAAAATAGATATCTATTTTCAGCAAGCAGATTCTAGCAACAGCTTTAATGGAGGGAAATGAAGCATGAAGTGGTTTTCTCAAAGTAAATGGTTGTCCCTAGTCATCATTTTCATTGTTGCAAGTCAGGCAATTTTCACAGGAAGTGCTTTCGCCGCGAATGACATTTCGAAGTTGGTTCTGAATAAAAATGAGCTTAACTTGCAGGTTGGCGATACAGCTAATCTGACAGCAACGGCCGTTTTCACAAGTGGCTCCACGGAGAATGCAACGGTCAAAACCGATTGGAACTCCGGCACGACCGATGTAGCAACTGTCTACGCGGGTGTCGTGACAGCCAAAAAAGAAGGTAAGGCCGTCATTACAGCCACCTATCTTGGGGAGACTGTCATCGTTAACGTAACGGTTACGAAAAAAGTAAAATCGTTAACCACCGATAAGCAAGCCCTTGATCTTCGTCTCAATGGAACGAGCCAAGTGCTGATAACAGCTTATTATGACGACGGTACTTCTGCAGATGTAACAAGTAAAGCAGACTACACAGTCGCATCCAGCTCCGTCGCTACGGTGACGAATGGTCTAGTTAAAGGACAAAACCCGGGAAGCACGACCATCACGGTAACTCATATGAATCAATCGATCGTTTTGGATGTCGATGTCGAGGTTGTACGTCGTCTTGATGCAGAGAAATCCAATGTTTCCTTACTTCTGAAGGGGACTTCCGTGCTTGAATTAACGGCGACATACCCGGATGGCACCAAAGATAACGTAGCTGCGAAAGCGGTATGGACATCAGACAAGCCAGAGGTAGCAGATGCCCTTAAAGGCACAATCACCGGATACAGTGTAGGGAAAGCAACTTTAACTGCTACCTATGGTACCAAATCAACGACAATTACGGTTGATGTAGATAGCACGTTGAAACTTGAGTTAGATAAACAAAGCATTTTGTTAAAGAAAAATGGGACAGGCACGTTAAAGCTTAACGCTACCTATCCAACAAGCACTACACCTACGGATATTTCAGATCGTGCAGAATGGACTTCCAGCGATGAGAGTATCGTTTCTGTAACCAAAGGCAAGCTCATTGGTAACGCAATTGGCGAAGCAACGATCTCTGCGAAGTATGGAGATAAAACAGTCACAGCCAAAGTTGACGTTGAAGTTCCGCGTCGTTTGGTCGTGAGCAGCGAACTCGTTATCTTGAAAACAGCTGAAACACAGCAACTCGAGTTATTTGCAACCTATGCCGATGGCACAACAGACAATCTCGTAAAAGATAGAGCCGTATGGAGCGTAGATAATGAAGATATCGCTACGGTAACGAATGGACTTATCAAAACGTATAAAGCTGGTGTTGCTAATGTAACTGCTACTTATGGCGGCAAAACGACGACAACCCAAGTCGAAGTTGACGTCCCTAACAACATCACACTAGACAAGAAAATAGTTAATATGCAAGTCGGAGACTCTACCACGGTCACAATGACTGCAAATTTCAAAGGCCGCACGGATGACGAACTAAATGACAAAACCAAATGGACATCAAGCAACAAAGATGTTGTTGAGGTTCGTGACGGTATCATAACGGGGATTGCTACGGGGGCTGCTACGGTAACTGCCGAATACGGTACACGTAAAGCAACTGTACAAGTTTCGGTAGGCGAGTTGAAGACTCTTACGATTAGCCAAGAGAAATTAACCATGAAAAAGGGTGAAACGGCAACCCTTACTGCAGAAGCCGTGTATACCGATGATACCAAGAAACCTGTAACCTCTGATGTTATTTGGACAAGCAGTAATGTTAAAGCTGCTACTGTTGACAAGGGTGTCGTAAAAGCCATCGCGTCCGGCGAGACTACGATTACCGCTCAACTGGACAACAAAACAGTTACGATTCCAGTAAAAGTGGATATGGCAAGTGAGTTGAAAGCCAATGTAGCTAGCTTGGTTTTTGATTTAAATGAAACGAGATTGATCAAAATTACAGCAACAGATGACGACGGGGAAGATGTTTTAGTTACAACCGATGTCGAATGGAAGTCAAGCAATACAGGCATTGCTACCGTATCTAAGGGTCTTGTTACACCTGTTGCCCGCGGTAAAGCAACCATTACGGCAACTTATGGCGGTAAATCAATCTCTGTTCCCGTAGAAATAGGTGTGATTGATAGCTTAACAGCGAATAAATCCTTTTTTGTAACGAAAAGCGGATCTGAAACGCAACTGAAATTAACCGCAACTTTGTCCGATGGCTCAACGAAAGACGTCACGGATAGCGCAACTTGGAAAGTTTCTTCTTATAAACTTGGTACGATCGAAAAAGGACTTTTCACAGCAACAGCTTCAGGGAAAACAACCATTACTGGCTTCTTTGGAGGTAAAACTGTATCCATTCCTGTGGAAATCGACACCTTGAAATATTTGAAAACCAATGTCGTTAAGCTTACGCTGAAGGAAGGCGAAACAGCCAAAGTAGAAGCTCTAGCAACCTATACGGATGGATCCGAAGAAGATGTGACCAAGCCGGCACTCTGGACAACATCCAACATCATGACCGCAGACGTTAAGGATGGTACTATCAAAGCAACTGGTAAAGGGACTGCACGCATTACCGTTACTTTTGCCAACATGAAAACGACCGTTCAAGTGACGGTCACGAAGTAACCGTTCGTATAGAACCGTTACTCCTAGTTATCTAGGGGTAACGGTTTTTTCTTTTTATAGTGCCAAACGTCACGCCTACTCCTCCATGCATAACTTCTCATTCGTAGGGGAATATATGCTTACCTACTGAATGACCCCTATCTATTAAATACCTGGAGGTATGGATAATGGTTACCCGCTCTATCAAATTAGCTTCGATTTCTTTCCTTACTTTCTCTCTTCTGCTCGGGGCACATCAATATCGGCTGCATGCCCACGATCACAGTACACAGGCGTCACAGACCGAAAACCTGCAGCATTTAAAGCGGGGCTCTGCCACGATGTATCAAACCAATCCCTTTGGTATGCCAGGGGCGGAAACAAAATTACTTCCATCTAACAACTTGAATGGCTACGCTGCTGCTTATGGGATTACACCACCAACAGCGTTTAACGTTACAACCCTACAAGCTCAATCCGTCGCTGCTACGCCAAAAGATAAAACGAGACCTTGGTACAGCTACCTCGGTTTATTGGGCTTACTTGGTTTGCTCGGACTAGGGTCACGCTCCAACTCTTCGTATTCGAAATAGCTTTTGTTTGGGCCATGAAAGAAGCCTAGTTCCTGATTGGGGAACGGGCTTTTTGGTCTGTAATTATAAACATTTGTTTATGTAATAGACTTTTGTTTGGGGGTGCGTTAAAATAAGGAGAGAACGACGAAGGAGGAGAGCTTTGCATGGATCGTGAACAGCAAATCCTAGCGCTTATCCGTCAAAATCCATTCATTTCCCAGCATGAAATGGCCGGTATCATCGGGATCTCCCGCTCCGCTGTTGCTGGTTATATTGCCTCTTTGACCAAAAAGGGAACGATTCGCGGCAGAGCCTACGTCACCTCGGATGAACACATGATTTACTGCATCGGCGGAGCCAATCTCGACAGTAAAGCCACTAGCAAGCATGCGGTCCGCCTAGCTTCCTCTAACCCTGTAACAGTAACCGAGTCTTGTGGCGGCGTTGCTCGCAACATCGCTGAGGCTTTAGCTGGATTAGCTTGTCAAACATCGCTCCTAACTGTGGTTGGAGATGACAAAGCAGGCCAGTGGGTGCTTGAGGAAACGAGGCGCCGAGGCGTCGATGTCAGCCAAGCCATTGTACTGAGTGGCGAGAATACGGGGTCATACACCGCACTCCTCGATATTTCGGGGGAGATGTTTCTCGCTTTTGCCAATATGGACATCTACGATAAATTCTCACCAGCGATGCTTCGGGATAGATGGTCCCATATTGCCGCTGCCAAGCTCGTGATTGCAGATACGAATCTACCGAGCGACACCTTGGAGGAGCTGATTCGTCGGTGTCAGGAGGAGAGTATCCCCCTCTTCATTGATCCTGTCTCCTCGGAGAAATCTAAGAAACTTCCGACAGATCTGTCTGGTGTAACGGCTATTTTCCCGAATTTAGAAGAGGCCATTCAACTAACCGACACACCACTCTCCATGAATCAAGACGTCATTGATATGTTCTATGTAGAACCTGATCACAGCAAAATTGCTAATACTATTCGAGACCGCGGCGTGAAGCATGTTTTCATTACACTCGGTTGCCGAGGGGTTTATTATGCGGGGGAAGAAGGCGAACGTTTCTTTCCACCAATTCCAACCCAGGTTGTCGAGGTTACGGGCGCAGGCGATGCTTTCTTAGCAGGTATTGTCTATGGCGTTAGCCATCAACAATCGTATTTGAAATCCTGTGAATTCGGTCTTGCTGCTGCACACATTACGCTTCAAACTAGTCAATCCACATCCAGTGAACTGAACGAGGAGCGCTTACAACTTACGATTAACACCATGACTAAAGGAGACTAAACCCATGTTATCTAACTCATATTTAACTTTTACCGATGAAGTGAAGGAAGCTCTCGCGAATAATAAACCGATCGTAGCGCTGGAAACAACCATTATTTCTCATGGCATGCCCTACCCGCAAAATATTGAAATGGCGAAAAAAGTGGAGCAAATTATCCGCGATAACGGTGCGGTTCCAGCAACAATCGGCATCATGGATGGTAAAATCAAGATTGGCTTAAACGAGGAGGAGCTCGAGGCTTTTGCAACGAATGGCCATGTGGAAAAAGTAAGCCGCCGCGACTTCCCGTACATCCTCTCCTCTGGCAAAATCGGCGCGACCACAGTGTCTGCGACGATGATCGGCGCTGCCCTTGCTGGCATCGAAGTGTTCGCTACCGGTGGCATTGGCGGTGTCCACCGTGAAGGAGAAAGCTCCATGGACATCTCCGCTGATTTGACGGAGCTGGCAGCGACCAACGTCGCTGTCGTCTGCGCTGGCGTGAAATCGATCCTGGACATTGGACGTACGCTCGAGTACTTGGAAACCCACGGGGTGCCCGTGGTTGGTTACCAAACGAGCGAGTTCCCGTCCTTCTACGCCCGCGAAAGTGGCTATGGCGTAGACTTCCGCCTCGATGAGGCAGCTGACGTGGCCGCTATGCTCCGTACGAAGTGGGAGCTAGGCCTAAACGGCGGCGCCGTCATCGCCAACCCGGTCCCAGCGGAATCCGCTATGGACCATGTTGAGATCGAGGCCGTCATCCAGCAGGCGCTGAATGAGGCCAAAGAGCAGAACGTGACCGGGAAGAAGGTCACGCCTTTCTTGCTAGCGCGGATTAAGCAGCTGACAGAGGGGCGCAGCCTGGAGACGAACATCGCGCTCGTTTATCACAACGCGCAGACCGCCGCAAGGATTGCGGTTGCGCTGAAGAACTAATATAGACTCGCTCCCCATGTGGGGGCGAGTTTTTTGTAGCCATAGGATCATAAGAAGCTGATTAGGCTGCAACAGCCTGCTTCTTCTTTTTCCAAGGCCGGAACACCGAAATACAAAGGATAAACACCGTGACAGCTACCTGCACATAGATCGCATATTGACGCAGCGTCTGATTATGCAGAAACTCAGGATTAGTCAATGCCAGTGCTTTCTCTGTCTCTAAGAGAGTCATATTAGCCAGCATCAACTTATCCACAAGACCCAAGTGTTCTATAATCTGCTGACCAATGCCATTCGGTATACGGAGAGAGGTGAGATCGAAGTCCTTATAGAAAGGCAAGGCGACCAGCATCTTCGTGTCTCCGTTCGCGATACAGGCATGGGCATCGATGCCGCGCATCTGCCCTTCCTATTCGAGCGTTTTTACCGGATGGATGAAGCGCGTGCCCGTAACAGCGGCGGTATGGGGCTTGGTCTGGCTATCGCCAAACAATTGATTTTGGCCCATGAAGGGACCATCGAAGTGAGCAGTCGGCTGGGGGAAGGCTCTGTATTCACAGTTACACTTCCCTTCAACAAGCATGCTGCTTCAGAGTAGTTACTCCGTTACCCATTGGGTTTTTAAGGCAAAAGGAACACGCGCTGCCTTCGTTGGAATGACTTCTGGGTAACCAATATAAACAAATCCGACCATCTCTTCTTTGCCTGAGAGACCGAAGTTCTCTTGCATTTTCGGATGATACGTGGGATCGCCAGTCCGCCAGATCGTGCCTAAGCCAAGGGCATGTGCAGCTAGCATCATATTCTGTACGGCGCAGTGAACAGCCGCATATTCCTCTATCACGGGTACGACTGGCTTCTCCGCCGGCGAAACAGCTACTGCAATTACGAGCGGAGCTCGCATGGCTTTTTTCTCATTGGTGCTGCGCAGCTGCTCTTCTTCTTCCTCAGTCAGCGCAGCATCTGCGCCTGACTTCGCTTCTGCAATGGCGACTTCGGCATAGCCACGACCCAGCAGCTTTCTACCCTCGCCCGACATCACCCAGAACCGCCAAGGTTCCGTATTCGCGTGATTCGGTGCCCAGACAGCAGCTTCCAAAATCTCTTCAATCAATGCGTGCTCGATGGGATCTTGCTTGAGTTTCCCAATACTGCGCCGCTGGCGAATCGCTTCTTTCACATCCATGCTTCCCACTCCCCATTCGGTTGAATATTATTTGTAGCCGCTCGGCATTGACCGCGCAATCGCGCCTATCCGGCGGTGTGACCGGCGTTAACACCGCATAAGATTCTATCTACATTTAAATGTACATGTTCCCCCACGTATTTTCAATTTTTATTGAATACTCGCCCGCCTTTCCGTGCAAATACAAAAAAGAATCCAACGAGCCTAACCTCGTTGGATTCTTTTTAGAAATCTTCTATGTGTGCCAAACCTTATTTATCTTTTTTAGCGTGTGAACCGTCGCAGTTGCCCTCACCGTTTTGTGTGTTTCCGCATGCACATTTACCCATAATCGCTACCTCCTCCAAATGTAATCTTGTTGGGTTTATTATATCCAACTCACTTACATTTGTAAAGTAGTTAATTAAAAGTTAGTAAATGAGGATAATTATCATTCTCAATGGAGCCCTACTTCGCGACTAGCTCGTCATATTTAGCTTTTTATCCGTAGGGAGAAAGGCTGCAAGCAATCCTAGCAACGGCAAATAGGCACAAAGCCGAATCACGAAGCCGATACTTGTCGCATCTGCCAACGTCCCCAGCACCGCTGAACCAATGCCGCCTAAGCCGAACGCCAGTCCGAAGAATAGTCCTGATACCGTCCCCACCTTACCAGGCAGCAGCTCCTGCGCATAGACCACGATTACGGAGAAGCCGGACAACAGAATGAAACCGATGCATGCACATAGAACCGCTGACCAGAACAAGTTCACAAATGGAAGCAGCAAAGAGAACGGCGCTGTTCCCAAGATGGAGAACCAGATCATATTTCGTCTACCGAATCGGTCCGCCAAGGGGCCGCCCATAAATGTCCCCACAGCCCCAGCTGCCAATAGAGTGAAAATAATGAGCTGCGCTTTCCCTGTCGTGACTCCAAAATGGTCCATTAAATAGAACGCGTAGAACCCTGTCATACTCGCCACATAAACGAATTTGGAGAAGAGCAGCATGATCAGAATACCTAGCGCGTAGGCGACTGTTTTCTTTGGCAAAGGCTTCTTCACGGAAGCTGTTTTACGAACAGCGGAACGTGCGACTAACGCGCCTTGGTACCATTTTGCCACAAATATCTGAACTACGATCCCCGCTGCCGCTGCAAAAGTAAACCAAATGATCCCGAACTGACCTAACGGTACGAAAAAAAGCGCTGTAAAAATAGGTGCCAACGCCTGGCCAATGTTCCCGCCTGTTTGGAAAATCGACTGCGCCAGCCCTCTACGAGGACCCGCAGCTAAGAATGCCACCCGAGAAGACTCTGGATGCAGCACGGATGATCCTAGGCCAACGAGAATTACGGCCATGATCACATGAGAGAACGTTCCTGCATAGGCCAGTACGACAATACCAAACAGCGAGAAAACCACGCCAATTGGCAGTAAATAGGGCTTCGGCCTCGCGTCCGTATACAACCCGATCAAGGGTTGGAATAAGGAAGCTGTCACGTTGAGCGTGAAGGCGATCCAGCCGATCTGTGTAAAGCTTAACTGCAAGGAGTCATGCAGAATTGGGAAGATTGCGGGAATAACCGATTGAATCGCATCATTTAATAAATGCACTAAGCTGATCGAAAATAAAATGGCATAGACCGTACGTGCCTGTGTCTGTGCTGAATTTGTAGCAGAAACTGTACCTGTTGCTGTTTGCATGAACATTACTCCTTATCATCATATCATCTGACGTTTTAAATCATGGGAAAGGCAAGGATAACTCCCGCTCCCATCTTCTTCATAATCTTACTCTTTACGTTTACTCTAATTGTCCTGCTGAAGAAACTTTTTGACCTGCTGAACGGTCTTCTCCAGATTCTGAAGTGTCCAATGCTCCGCAGCGGCAACATCCTTATCTCGGATCGCTTGATACAAATTCACATGAAAAAGATGATGGTGATCGTGAACCTGCTCATCCTTGACTAAATTCGTCAGAGCTTCCAACATGACTGCTGAAAATGAGCGATACAAATCGACAACAATGCTATTTTTGCTCGCGACCGCGATTGCCTGATGAAAAACCATGTCAGCAGCTAAATAGGCGTTCGTATCCCCTCGATCCAGCGCCTGCAACCGTTGATCCAACGCTTCACTCATCTGCGCCAAATCAGCTTCATCGCGACGTACTGCAGCAAGTCTGGATATTTCGAGTTCAAGCATTTTTCTGACTTCGTAGACTTCCAAAACTTCCGCCCGACGCAGTCGGTGAACTAGCGGTTCTTGCATCGCTGCATCGGAATGCCCCGTTAGAAAGGTACCAAATCCTTGCTTCTTCTCCAGCAATCCCGCATGCACAAGAACCCTCACAGCCTCACGAATGGTGGAGCGGCCAACGCCGAACTGTTCCATTAATTCCGGCTCCGTCGGAATCTTATCACCCATTTTCAGCTCGCCATCTGAAATTTTCTTCTGCAGCTGGGTCACAACATCATCCACTAGCTTGGGACGGCGGAGTGTTTGGAAAGAAACCTTCGCATTCATCTGATCATCTCCTGTATGGCGAGTATATCATAGATGCGAACTACTTTTCTATTCTTTACTTAAAATCCACATCAATTTAGCACTCTCTTATTAAGACTGCCAGAAATTTGACAATGACGTAGATGATCAGGCAAGCTATAGTTATAGCAACAAGACAAGCACGTGAAATACTAGATGACTAGATTGCTAGAAACACAAATACTCATTATACCAAGGGGGCCATCCTATATGACATTTAACAAAAAACTAACACTCATCTCCACGACTGCCATGGCATTTTCCTTATTCGCTTCTCTGACACTGGTTCAACCTGCCTCCGCTGCTGTTAAAACAAGCGCTGATTTTACAGATTTGGCTGGAAGCAACGCAGCTCTGAAAACGAAAATCGATCGGATGATCGCTGATGGTATTTTTGAAGGAGTCTCCGGTACAACTTTCGGAATCTCACAAAATATGACACGTGCTCAATTCGCTAAAGTAGCTACGAAAATCTACAATATCCCGGTTGATCTTACAATTAACGTCTCCAGCTTCACGGATGTTCATGCAGACGACGCGGCTAATGGTTGGGCGATTCCTTATATTGAAGCGGCCAAAAAAGCCGGTCTGATCGATGGCGTTACAGATACAACCTTCCAACCTGGCGAATCAGTTACCGCGGCTCAGTTGGATACCGTGCTCCTGAAAGGATTAGGAAAAACGGTTTCGATGGCAAGCTCACCTTGGTATACCGATGCGGTTAAACAGGCCACTGCGCTTGGTATTCATCCAACAAACAAAGCTGGCGATCAAGCTGCGACACGCGAGGATCTCGTAGTTAGCTCGTACGGGGCTCAAGATGCTTTCAACGCTCAGAAACCGCCAGTCGTAACACCGTCTAACCCAAGCAATGTTTCGGTTGTAGGTGATTACCATTTGGGCAGCGTTATTGATAGTGGATTAACTAGCTCCGCCACAGGTACCATCACAAAAACGATTGCTGAAGATCCTACGCTAAGCAAATTTGCAAAAGAGATCAAAATCAAATTAACAAACTCTGCTGGTGAAGAAATTGCGACTCCTGGCATTGTACAGTCTGTTGTCTCCTTAGATCCAAGCATTGCCAAAGTAGGCCTTACCTCGGATCATCATGCCTACGTGCTGGGTAACAAACCCGGAACTACGGACGTGAGTCTTATTGTGCAAGTTGGTAATGGGGAAGCCAAACAACTGCATGTTAGCGTAACTGTCGAAAGCACTTCTGTGAGTGTGAAGACATTGACAGCAGGGGAAACTTCTATTACTGAACCTATGGATGTTTCAGACATCGTGTATAAGGCTAATTTCAATGCATACACAGCCATGGATCTTACGGCTACAGATAACTATGGAAACAAATACGAAGACCTCGATATCTTTAATTATAATTTTGCTCTAGGCACTTTATTTATCACGAAGGATGTGCAAGGAGAAGCCGGCTCCACTGTTGGAACGGTATCGGTTGATCCTGATGGTACCGTGCATGTAACGGGTAACATAACCTCTTTTGAACTTACTGCCGTTTCTGCATCAGGCGTCAAAGTAACAAGCTATGTTACACTAACAACATCCAGATAAGTTGAGCGAAGACATCCAGCTCCCCGTTAGGGGAGCTTTTTTGTATGCGGACGCACACTAGCCCATCTCTTACATATATTGCTAGTGCTCATCATTTTACAGAAAGGGGTCGGTCTCGATGTACAACGACCCAACCTTTTACCCTTATCCTCCAGCTCAGTATCATCTGTATCCTCCTCATCCCTACCACTATGCACCTTACTGGGCGTGGGACCGCAACTTCCCCCCAGTCGATACCAAAATGCTGTCTAACTCCGTCGTTACCTCTGAACATCTGTTAAAGGAAGCCTCTATCGTCGTCAAAAAGCTCACAGACCCGGCAATCGCCCAGCAATTAATGACGAATGCCCAGAGTGGTAACCAAAAAGAAGTCGATCGCATCGTTAAAACCTTCGGTAGTGATTCCAACATTGAAACTAGCTACTCCCCCAGTGCCATACAATTCGTGGTTGGTCCCCGCATCACTGGCAATCCATGCTGCCGAGTCACACTCATGCTCAAATGGGGCGAATGAGCAAAAGAGCAACCCTTCCCGTACCAGGAGTTGGGTTGCTCTTCTTTTTAGCGCACATCTACACTGTTTAGTAGCGGCCACGTAACCGCGAGCCAATAGGATGCTGCGATGAGCACGACCCAGTAGAGGCTGTAATATACATCCAATACCGAGTAGGAAGATACATAATAATATGTGCGTTTACGACTCATGGAAAAACGCTTCGCTTCCATCGCCACCGCCGTCCGATGGGCACGGCGAATGCTTTGAGCCAGCAGCGGAATGGCAATCATCCGCATCGTGGTGTACCACGATGTCAGCGGATTCCGCTGCTTACGCTTGCCCCTAACCTTGAGCGCATAGCGAAGCGTCTGCAACTCTTCGAGGATGACAGGCAGCATGCGCAGCGCTGCCAGGAAGCTGTACGCATACTTCGGCGCGACCTTCCACTGCTGCATCATCGCGTAAAACAACGCGACAGGCCGTGTGGTCAAGCTGAACAGCAAGCCAACGGAGGCAACTTGGACGCCGCGTAAGCCAAGATGGATCCCGCGGTAGAAGCTTTCCTCGGTAATTCGAATAATCCCGAGATGAAACCATTCGGTCTCTCCGATACCGAACATCATCATCCCTGCTGTGGAGGACACGAAAATTAACAGAAATGGCGACGCATATAGCAACAATCTCTTCGTCGGATGTCCTGATAATAGTGCTAGTGGTAACAAAGCGCCAATTGTCAGGAACAGCATCATGTTGAGATTATGAGTGAAAACAACCACGATGAATAGCAGTATCGACAAGATAAGCTTCACACCTGGATTAACCCGATGCAGCCACGTTTCACGAAAGGGGAACGTTATTTGCATACGAGCGGCTCACCTCCTGGGACAACATGGACACTGGGTGCTTGCGCGACTTCCGTCACGCGCCCAGCCTCGACCTGCCAGACGCGCGTTGCCCAGCGCTGGACGATCTCGTGATCGTGCGTCACCATCACGATCACAGTCCCGCTGGCGCGCAGCCGCTCCAGCTGCTCAAGCATGCGCAGCGTGCCGCGCGCATCGAGCCCGAAGGTGGGCTCATCCAGCAGCAGGATGCGTGGCCCGCGAACCATCGTGGACGCCACGCTGAGCCTGCGCTTCTGGCCCAGCGAGAGCTGGAACGGGTGCCGCTTGCGCAGCGTGAGCAGGTCGTATTCCCGGAGCAGCAGCTCTGCCGCTGCCCACTGCCCGTTCTTCGGCTGACCCTCTGGCAAGCCATAGGTCAGCTCTTCCTCCACGGAGTTCGTGACGAACTGGAACTCCGGGTTCTGGAACACAAAGCCGACTCGCTCCGCAAGGTGCTCGACTTTGTTGCCCTTCACGCCCGCGATCAGACAGCTTCCGCGGGTTGGGATGAGCCGCATGATCGCTAGGAGAAGCGAGCTTTTGCCTGCACCGTTGGCACCGACAACGGTGATCCAATCACCTGGATAGACGCTAAAGTTATCCACAGAGGTCCTGATCTGCCCGCCGCGAACACCGACGAAATCTTGGAAGACCATGACGGGTGGCATCGGCGCCACATTGGTGGGCTGCATGTTCCCTTGGTCCTCTCCCTTCACATTCGCAAGCGGATTCTCCTTGGCGTAATCCTCCCACACCTCGGGATACCAGATCCCGTATTCCCTCATTTGCTCTTTGTAAGCCTCAAACATGGCAAGCGGCGGTCCATCGGCCAACACCTTACCTTCCGGTGTCAGAATGATCAATCGATCGAGCAAATCCAGCATGCCGCTAATTTTGTGCTCAACGATGAGGAGAGTTTTGTCCCCGCTAATGGCTCGAATCGTGTCCCAAACCTGCTTCGTGCCCTCATCATCCAACAGCGCCGTGGGCTCATCGAGAAAGAGCACTTCTGGCTCAAGCGCCAGCACACTTGCAATCGCTAGCCGCTGCTTCATCCCTTGGGACAGCGTACTAATCAACGTATGCGCATCAGGCACATGCAACCCAACCAAATCCAAATAATGCCGAATTCGCGCAGGCATATCTTCCCGCGGCACTTCCTGATTTTCCAACACGAACGCGATCTCTTCGTCGATATATGGCATACAGAACTGTGTATCCGGATCTTGAAACACATACCCCCACCGGCTAGGCCTTCGAATCTCATCTGCTTTGAGCGGAAGCTCAATCATGTCCGGGACAATTCCGCTCAGTACCTGAAGCAGGGTCGATTTGCCACAGCCGCTAGGTCCCAACAGCAGTACCTTCTCACCTCGCTCGATGGAAAAGGAAACCCCCTGAAAGATCAGGGGGGCGTCATCGCCGGGATATTTTAACCGCAGATTTGTAACGCTCATTCCTTCGCTCATCTCGTTACCCCAATACGTCGTAATCTTTTTTGGAAACAGGACGAATCAGATTCAGTACACCCGTGCGGGATAAGGCACCCGTCAAATAATAGGCGAATACACCCGCAATCAAAGCACTGCCCAGTAATCTTAAACCAATGAATAATATATAATTCCAGAATGCCAGCTGATCGATATAGCCATAGTACGTATCCACAAAGATGGACATGATGGCGGAAGCGAAGGCAGCAAGAATCGTTACTCCCACATTGGTGCGACGATAGCGGAAAGCCGCGAACACCAGCTCAGCACCAAGCCCTTGCAATAATCCAAAGACGAGCGTCGATACGCCCCAATGACCGCCATACAAGGCCTCAACCGTTGCAGCCGCCACCTCAGCCAACAGGGCAACACCTGGTTTGCGGATTACTAGGAACGCGAAAGTTGCCGCCATGAACCACATACCATAACTCAGCTGCTCTGCATGTAAGCCTAGCGGCTTCATGAGATCATAAATCGGTCCCCAAATTCGATAAATCACACCAAACACGGCTGAAATGACAATGGTGATCAAAATATCTGTCAGCTTCAACCCTTTTTTGCTTGCTTCCTTTTGCGCCATCTGCTTCTCGACTCCTTTTTCCTAATCATATTTGTCAATGAGATAGGCGAACACGCCAACCTTGGATACATGGTCTCTTTTGCCCCTTAAGAACAAAAAAAGCCTACCGGAATACCGGCAGGCTTGAACATTTGTGCATAAAAAAAGCACATCAGGTCTCTACGCTGGCATTATCCAGATCAGATTAACGGTCAGTGGCATAGGGCCACTATCTCAGCCTGACTTCATCAAGCACCCGTGTTGCTATTCATTTGGCTTAACTGTAGCGGATTAGCCGCTCTTTGGCAATCCTTTTTTTCCCAAAGGGTCGCGTTGGATGTTTATTACTCGATCAGATGCTTCAGATCCTGTGTCAATCCGTTTAATTGACGGATGCTGTCTACGATATTCTGCACCCGATGCTGCTGTACTTCCGCGCTAGCTAGCACTTCTTGAACGGATGCTGCAGACTCCTCGGTAATCGCTGCAACGGACGTCATCTCTTCCGCTACCCGCTGCGATGAGATCTGCAATTGTTGATTCATACGTTGCAAGTGCGACGCCTGCTCCATCACTTCCGCTGTATTCGTGTTGATGACCTCGAACAATTGATTAACGCTATCTGTCGATTTCTTACCGGACTCTACGGCAGTAATGCCAACGGCAACCTTCTCTACGGCCGTCACAACTTTGGCCTGAATGGAACCAAGAATTTCCGAAATATCCGTCGATGCGATGTGTGCGTTCTGCGCCAGCTTCCGAATTTCGTTTGCTACAACGGAGAACCCTTTCCCGTGCTCACCTGCACGAGCAGCTTCGATCGAAGCATTCAGCGACAATAGATTCGTCTGGTTCGCAATTTCTGCGATCGTGGAAACGATATTCCCAATCTTCACATTTTCTTCATTCACTTCATTCATGATGTCAGAGGTCTCAGTGACGATGACGGTGATATCCTTGATTTTGAGCGACAAATCTTCCATCTGGGTCTTGCCTTCGTTCGTCATTCTCGCTGTATCCCGTGATCTGCTGCTCATCGTATTCGATGCCGCAGTGGTCTGCTCCACAGTCTCATTCACATTCTGAATAGCGGATGTAATATCGTTAATGCTGGACGCTTGTGATTCAATACCAATCGTAATCTCCTGAAAAGCAGCAACGACTTCCTCCGTAATTCTACCTGTTACTGCAGCATTCTCTTGCAGGTTTCCACTCGATGTACCCAGTACCTCTGTCGTATTACGAACACCTGACAGCACTTCATCCGTTTTGATCTTTGCGATCTCCGATTCCTTCGCACTTCTGGCAACATTCGTTAACATTCTCCTACCAATCTGACTTTGACCGATGAGTGTCATGATCGTGAGCAGATAAAAGGCATTAACCCCAATCGGATCCACATGTGGAGTAAGCGTCGTTATGTAAACATTCATATTAATCAGCCCTAGTACACCATTGAGCACGAGCGGCTTGTAGTCCATGTATAAAGAAATGAGCGCTAAGCTTAAGTACAAAATAAATAAACCAAACAAAGAGGCACTATGTGACATGAAAAAATAAGAAATCGCACTAAGCCCAACCGCAATTACATACTTCGTATACGGAATAGCAATCTTCTTCCAAGTTAAAATCGTGCATACAATGGCAATCGGTACGCCGACCGAAGAAAGGGTTATCATCATAGATGCAGATGTATACGCAGCCGCGACTCCAAGTGCAAGACACGCCCATAAAAGCTTAACCATTAAGCTATTCCTTCTGTTTAATTCGAGCAGTTGATCCGTCATCGTGACTCCCCCTAAATAACTTTCTACATAATCAGACATTTCTCTACAGCATTCAACAAGTAGCGCTCCAAACCCTCTATTTTCCATGCCAAAATCAGGATAACATTAGAAGTTGACTTCCACCCCTTAGAAAAACTACAATTTGTAGTGTCCTCATTATTTTTCAACAAAGAAACTTATTCAGGGTGGATGATTCCACGATGCAGAAAGGGATTGAAATGATGACCATATTGCTCTATATCGGACTAGCTCTATTCATTGCAGCTATCATTGGTTATGTACTCGCAGCAAGAATAAACAAAGACAACACCTCACGGTTGAAAAAGGCTGAAAAGCAAGCCCTGAAAAAGAAACATAAAACATGGCTCCTTCTCTCACATGCCCTGCTCATTATCGCTCTCGGCAGTGTTGGTACTTCACTCATTCAAAGCTCCGCAGGCAAATACAGCCTAGATAAGCTTAATTTCCATGCCAACATTCAGGTCACAACCGATAAGGATTACGGACGCGATCACAAAGATGGCACCCTGATGTATGAGATGAAAATCCCTACTTCAGGTACGCATAGCCCTCATGATTTGAAATTCGGTTTCTACAAGGAGAGACCTGGGTACGAGATGCTTGTCCACAACTTGGAGCACGGCGATATTATCATCCATTACCATCCCGATGCACCGAAGGAGCTGAAAGATCGACTTGACTACTTGACCCACTTCAAGACAGCTGGTGCTGGTGTTCTCGCAGTTCCGAATGTGGATGTTCCTGCTGATCAAGAGGTCGTGGTTACGGCTTGGACGAAAACAATGTCGCTTGCCAAATTCGATGAAGCTAGTGTCGGCACATTCATTCACGACTATATCAACAAAGGTCCTGAACAAATTCCTGCTAACATACGACTTGGCGGCGGAACGATGTAATTATTTGCGAATGGTTTCACGATCTGAAACTAGTTCAGTTGGTACTAATCCTGTCATTCTTCGGAATACGCGATAGAAATAAGACGGATCATTATAGCCAATAAACTCGGCGATTTCGGTGACGGTCAGGGCGGAATGGCGCAGCATGTAGACGGCTGTTTTGATCCTCGTGACGTGAACGAATTCACTGATCGTTTGACCCGTAACTTGACGAAATAGCGAAGCTGCATAATTCGGCGAACGGCTGATGCAGGTGCCCAACTCGTCCTTGGTGACATGCTCGCGATAATGATTCTGGATATAGCCCTTCATTTGCTCCACGAGAAGTGCGGTTGCCGAGGATGTGGCTGCCTGATCCCACTCCCGCTGGAGATACACAAACAGCTCTTGCAGGTGCGCATCACATAGCGCCATGTAATAGGGCTGTTTGTCTTGCCAGCCGCGATGAATCAAGCGCAGTCGATCTGCGATGATGTCGAATTTGCCGGTTAGACGTGTCGTGTGAGATGACTGTTGGAGCAGTGGAAAGATGCCCTGTGCTGCTTGTGCATCAAATTGCAGCACAAATTTCTCATGAATTTTCGTTGGCACACTACGGCCATAGAAGGGAGTTTCGCTCGGGATAAGCAGCCATTGCCCTTTCTCTAGCACTTGTTTCTTCTCATTGATCCAGTACACACAGCGGCCGTAGATCACGAATATAAGCGTCCAATCCGGATGCTTAATGGGCTGTTCCTCGTTCCATGTACTGCTTTTATCATAATGAAAGCCAGTTAGTTGCATAGGAGTCTCGCCTCTTTTTATCATACTATATTACATATATCATACTATAGTTCATAGAAAATCGCATGCATAAGGCATATAATGAAGCCAACTAATCTCTTACATTCGAAAGGAAGTCCTTCATAATGCGTAAAACGAAAATCATTTGTACGATGGGTCCTGCGTGCGATTCCGTCTCCACCCTGAAAGAATTAATTGGCGCCGGCATGAGCGTCGCGCGTTTAAATATGGCACATGGCGATTTGGATGAGCACCGCGGTCGTATTCAGCGTGTACGCCAAGCTGCGCAAGAAATGGGTGTTATTATCCCAATCCTTATGGATATCAAAGGCCCCGAAATCCGCATCGGTCAATTGAAAGATGCTTCCTATGACTTGCAAACGGGCGATCGCATCGTCTTAACGACTGAACAAATTATCGGCGACTCCAGCCGCGTATCCGTGAACTACCCAGGCTTGCCGCAGGATGTGAAGCCGGGCAATCTTGTATTGATCGACGACGGCTCTATCGAGCTGCGTGTTGAAATGATCGATGGCACAGAAGTGACTTGCAGCGTCTTGAACCCTGCTCAGTTGAAGCAGCGCAAAGGTGTTAACTTACCAGGTGTACGCACATCCTTGCCGGGTGTGACGGAGCGTGATGTCATGCACATCAAATTTGGCGTTGAGGAAAATATTTCGATCGTCGCAATGTCCTTCGTTCGGAACGGAAACGATGTTCGTGAGGTTCGCGCCCTTCTAGAGCAGTATGGCGCAGGATTGACACCGATCATCTCGAAAATCGAGAACGAAGAAGGCATGACGAACTTCGCTGGCATCCTGGAAGCTTCCGACGGTATCATGGTTGCCCGTGGTGACCTTGGGGTTGAAATTCCGACTGAAGAAGTTCCAATTGCACAAAAAGATATGATTCGCGCTTGTAACCTCGCTGGTAAGCCAGTTATCACAGCTACGCAAATGCTGGATTCCATGCAGCGTAACCCGCGTCCGACTCGCGCTGAAGTGAGTGACGTAGCCAATGCCGTGCTTGACGGCAGTGACGTTGTGATGCTCTCCGGTGAGACAGCCGCTGGTAAATATCCGATCGAGTCCGTGACGATGATGGCGACCATTGCTGAGCGCGTCGAGCAAACCATGGTGCGCAGCTCCTTGGTTGACGCACAGCTGCAATCCAACAACGAGATCACCGAAGTGTTGTGCCAAGCGGTTGTATCCTCCGCGAACAAGCTGCATGCTGCGGCGATTCTAACACCGACAGAGACAGGCTTCACGGCGCGGATGATCGCAAAATACCGCCCAGAAGCACCAATCATCGCGGTAACGAACAGCCAACACGCGATTAGCCAATTGAGCATGGTGCAGGGTGTCATCCCTGTTCTTGGCGAGTTCTGCGAATCGACGGATGCAATGATTCGCTCCGCGATCAACCAAGCTGAGACGCTTGGTTATGTGAAGAAAGGCGACCTCACTGTCGTCTCCGCCGGTATTCCGGTTGGGAAGTCCGGTACGACCAACCTATTGAAGGTTGAGCGCGTTTAGGGGTATCATACCAAACCACCGCAATTAACTGATTCCTTGCTGTAACCACCGCTACCCAGACGCCTCACGGAACGATTAGATGGAAAACCTCCATCTAATTTCTGTGATAACGGCTGGCGAAGCGAAATAACAGGAAAAACTCCCGTTAATTCCGAGGAATTGCGAGGAAATCGGCGAAACATCGAGAAATAGATGGACTTTTTCCATTTAACCGCAATTTTCGGCGCAATATCAGTCAATTAGCTGTACTTTTTACAGTTAAACTGCCTGCGTAGCGCAGACCATTAATCCTCCCCTCCACCCTTGTCCTGTGGAGTGGGAGGATTTTTAGATTGTACCTGTCCTGTGGAGTAGGAGGTTGTTTGTGTCCCCCTGCCACCAAGATGAAAATTTGTGAGAAAGCGAGCTAGAAAAAGGGGTACACTAGAGTAACATTAACTTTCGAGCAACGGAGGACGCACGCACGTGATTATTCGACTTGGATTCGTTTCTACTGCAATGGCGATTTTCAACAACACACCTAGCTCGACATTCACGTATAAGCTATTCTCAGAGCGACCGCGCGATGAGGCCATGCAGCGTGCCATTGAAATTGGCCGCAAAAACCTCCAAGCTACGCAACGAATTCTCTATTATAATGCCGCTCACGGCATTCGTTTGTTTCGACTATCGTCCGCACTAATCCCCTTGGCGACACATCCCGATGTGCAGATTGATGTTGCCGGAGAATATGCAGACGAGCTTCGCAAGCTCGGTGACTTCGCAAAGGCGCACGATATCAGGCTCAGCATGCATCCCAATCAATTCACGCTGCTCAACGGAAACGATAAGGTCGTTGCTGCGGCGATCGAGGATTTGAATTATCATGCTGCTATTCTGGATGGCATGGAGCTGGACGAGGCCGCGATCATTAACATCCATGTCGGCGGTGTTTATGGCGATAAGGAGGCTGCGACGCAGAAGCTTTTCGACAATGCGCCGAAGGTGCCCGAGTCTGCGATGCGGCGGCTGACGTTTGAGAACGATGACAAAACGTACACGCTCGAAGAAACACTCGCCGTGAGCCAGAAGCTACAGCGGCCATGCATGTTGGATTTGCACCACGACTGGTGCAATCCGTCAGCAGTTTCCCCCATCGAGCTACTCCCCCAGATTGCCCAGACATGGGGAGAACTGCCGATGAAGATCCACGTTTCCTCGCCCAAGAGCGAGAAGGAATTTCGCTCCCACGCGGATTACATCGAGCCAGAGATGCTTACGGCTTTTCTCAAAAGCTGCAAAGAGATCGATCTCCCCCGCATCGACGTCATGATTGAAGCGAAGGTGAAGGATTTGGCTCTGTTCCGACTTGCGGAACAGCTTGGCAAAATCCGCGGTGTTAAGCGGTTGGAGGGTGGGGTGCTGAGCTGGTGAGTTCGCAGACCGACCTAAACAGGATTACACAAAAAGAACCGATTCTGATGTTCTCAGAAACGGTTCTTTTCCGTCGTATCAAGGGCTGCATTGGCCTTGTGTATATTTTTCACATGGCGTAAAGCGTTAATTTCTCCGCCGATAATAATAATGAGCGCTGAGATGTAGAACCAGGTCATCAACACGATGATCCCGCCAATACTGCCATACGTCGCGCTGTAGTTGGTGAAGCTGTTGACATAGAAGGAGAACGCCAACGACGTTCCTTGCCAACCGATGGCGGCGAATAAGGCGCCTGGCAGCACGCTTTTACACGTTAAACAGGTGTTGGGTGCGATATAGTAAATGCCGATGAATACGGCAAAAATGATGACAAAGTTAATAATCCAGCGAAGATGATTCCACAGCTCAATATGGGCAGACGCCACGTGAACGTGCTCCGCCAACCAATCTCCAATCCAGTGACCGAACACGCTGAGCAGCAGCGCCGAAATGATCACGATTAACATACCTAACGTGAGCATGATAGCTAAAAAGCGAGAGTGAATGAAGCTTTTACGTGCGGGCAATCCGTACGCTTTGTTGACTGCTCGGACAATGGCGTTCATCGCCGCGCTGGCACTCACTAAGGCTAAGATTAATCCGAAGGAGAGTGTGCCGCCTCTTTTGACATTGAGTAGATTACTGAGCGTTTCTTCGAGCCACCCCGCCACAGCACCCGGAATATACTCCCGAATCAAACCGATGACATCGTCAGAGGAGAACGGCAAGTAGCCGAGTAAACTCATCACGAACAGCAGCAATGGAAAAAGGGAAAGCAGAAAATAGTAAGCGCACTGCGCGGCCAGCCCGGTAGCATCGTGTTCATTGAACTGCCCCCACAACAATTTCGCGTAAGATTTAACCATACGTCTATTTTTCCTTTCTTACGGCCATATTTGTGGTAGAATAGGTGGTTCAGTCTTGCAAGTAACAATGTTATGAAACAGGTGGTCACATGAATTCCATTCCTATGTATACAACGCCGTTAGGCTTTAAACCAACCACAGAGCGACCAATCCCACATGCCCAAATGGCGCTTCTTACCAATAGCACCAAGCTCGTACCCGATAGCGATTCGGATAGTTACTTCTTCCGCGATTTGGAGGAGCACGGTATTCTGCTCAATGAAGCTCAAATCAAGGCAGTCCGACATTTTAAAGGTCCGCTGCTCACGTTAGCTGGCGCAGGTTCCGGAAAGACGACGGTGTTGGTATGCCGTGTCGCTTACTTGCTCCGCGTCCATCAGGTACAGCCTGCGAATCTGCTGCTTATTACGTTTTCTAAGAAAGCTGCCGAAGAAATGCGCGAACGTCTCACAACGCTGCCAGGTTTGCATGCGAGTATGGCTAATGTGATGCAGGTGCGGACGTTTCATGCTTTTTGCCTGCGACTTCTACGAATGAACGGGCTGCAGCAAGAAATTCTAAGTGATGGCCGCTTTCAGCAAATTGTATTCAAGCGGATCATGCTGAGTATGGGCTTGCAGGATACATATCAGCCTGAGGTGCTTATTTCCCTGCTTTCCTCCTATAAGATGCAGCTCATGGAGGTTGAAGATCTCCCCGAAGGCACGGAAGAAGAACAGGAAGTTAAGAAGATTTTCTTACAGTATGAACAATGGAAAATGGAGCAACAGAAGATTGATTTCGATGATATTTTGATCAAAGCGTACCAGCTGCTCCTCCACAATGCTGAAATTTTGCGCTCCATGCAGCGGAAATTCACATACATCAGCGTCGATGAATTCCAAGATACGAATACGGTTCAGTATGAAATTATTAAAATGATTGCGGCAGCTCATCAGAATCTGATGGTTGTCGGTGACGATGACCAGACGATATATTCGTTTAATGGGGCCAGAAATGAATTTATTTTGCAATTTCATGAGCAGTACCCTACGGCAACAACCGTTACGTTGGATATCAACTATCGGTCTACCTCAAGTATTGTTGGCTTAGGCAATGCGATCATTAAGCATAACGTGCAGCGTAAATCCAAAACACTACTAGCTACTAAAGAAAGTACCCAAAAACCCCATTATGTGAAACCAGCGAATAGTGATGACGAGGCGGATTGGTTAATCGACGATATTCGGCTTAAAGTCGCTGAGGGTGGCAGCCAGTATGGGGATTTCGCGATTCTGTATCGAACAGCGAGCAACAGTCGGGCTATTATTGAGCAACTCATTCTGCATAACCTCCCTTTCGTGGATTATGGCACCAATGATTCGTTCTACGAGCAGTGGATGGTTAAGCCGATTATTGACCATTTACGGATTGCCCATGAGCGTCGGAATTTCGAAGCCATCGAAGGGGTCCTCCCCTCATTATATATTGGACGAGACCAAGGCATGCGTATTATTCAAGATCAAGAAGCGATTCAGGCGAAAAAGTGGCCTTTAATCCATCTGCTGGGGCTCCCACAGTTAAAGGAATTTCAGAAAGAAAAGCTGAAAGCCCGCATTCGTTTGATCAAATCTCTCGTGGAGATGACGCCACTCGCAGCCATTCAGGCGATTCGCAAGGATTTCTACGATACGTTCCTGGAGACGAATAAGCGCAGCAAGCTTACACAACATCGTGAAATGCTGAAGGAAACGCTGGATGAGCTCGAATCCTCCGCCAAGAGGTTCAATACGGTCGAGCAGTTCCTTTATTTTATCCATGAAGTGGCCGAAAAACGCACGGAAATGCGGATGCAAAGCAAAGAACAATTCGCGGATAAAATCTCGCTGATGACGATTCATAAATCGAAGGGTCTCGAGTTCCCGATCGTGTACCTGCTCTGTGCGATTGAAGGCAATATGCCGCATTCCTCGGCACTCGATGCAAGCCATTTGGACGATGTCAAAATGGCAGGCGTAGCGGGGCGCGACAAGGGAACCGCCGCGCTCGAGGAAGAACGGCGACTGGCTTATGTCGCCGTGACAAGGGCCAAAGGCGAGCTGCTGATCAGCTCGCCGGCGTTCTACCGCGGGAAGAAGGCGGAGCCTTCCCGCTTCTTGCTGTCCGCGTTCCCTGGCGCGGACGCAGGCGTTGTAACCAGCCGCAGCAAGCCGGCTGGCGGGTTTACGGCCGCTGGCGGAGCGGCGGCCGGTCGTTCTGCAGTCGCTGGCGTAGCCGCGACTGGCGGCCGGTCAGCCACCGGCAGAGCCGTGGCTGGGGCTGCTGCGACCGCGACCGAGCGGGTCGCGGCGTGGTTGTGTGGCGCGGCCGGCTGCAAGGCCTGGTCGCGGATCTCTTCGCCGCAGGAGGCACGACTGGCGGCGAAAGCATGCCCGCTCTGCGGCGCGGGCATGGTCAAGGGCAGCCGCGAGATCGCGCTGGCACGGCGGTAGCTCTCTTATCATCTTCCTCTTTCGACTCGGATGTTGTAGAAACTGCAACAACATCCTTGGATTTGTGTCATTTCCGGCTAAATGTTGTATCGCATACAACATAGTTCTTGGATTTGTGCCATTACCGGCAAAATCGAGCATTAATGTTGTAAGGCTTACAACATTACCCTGCTACATGAACCTTCAAACTATAAAATGTTGTACAACCTACAACATTCTCTCTTCATACCAAAGAGCAGCCATCCCATAAGGATGACTGCTCTTTCTTTCATCTCGATATTTCACATCGACATTTTACACTAACGTTTTTAACGCCTCCAAAGCCGCCTCATAATCCGGATGGTGACTCATTTCAGTCAAATACTCCACATAGCGAACCGTGTCATTCGCATCCACGATGAAGATCGCACGCTGATCCAACTGGATCTCTTTGATAAGCACGCCGTATGCTTGGCCGAACGAACGATTTTTGTAGTCGGACAATGTGACGACTTTATCAATACCAGCAGCACCGCAGAAACGGCTTTGTGCAAAAGGCAGATCCACCGAAATCGTCAGAATGACGACGTCGTCACCAAGTTTGTCGGCTTCCACATTGAATCGGCGCGTCTGGGCGTCACAAGTCCCTGTATCGACGGAGGGCACAACGGAAATGAGCTTCACTTTGCCCGCATAATCCGCCAGACTGACTTCGGTCATTAGATCCTTATTCACTTTAAAATCCGGCGCTTGATCTCCGACTTTGATTTCTGGTCCTAGTAAAGTGATTGGGTTGCCTCCAAGCGTGGCGATACCTGTGCGTTCTTGTAGGTTTGTCTGTGTCATATCGTAATCCTCCTAAGGGTTATGTGAATGGTTTGTTTTTCAAGGTGTTTCAGTTTGGCTTAAACCGCTGCAATAACAGCTTTCAACTTCTCTTTGCTCTGCAACCCAACCAACTGATCGACCACTTGCCCATCTTTGAAAACAAGTAAGGTCGGGATGCTCATCACGTTGTACTTGGCAGCCGATTCTGGGTTATCATCGACGTTAATTTTAACGATTTTCGCAGCGTCACCGAGTTCAGCCGAGAGTTCGTCTAGGATCGGAGCGATCATTTTACAAGGTCCGCACCATGGCGCCCAGAAATCGACGAGAACGGTACCGGTACCTGTTTCATTTTGAAAAGTAGCATCAGATATATGATTAACGGACATAGCTCATTCCTCCTTGAAGTTCTAGTTCTTGTTCCTGTGAAGCATGCTCAGAAATAAAACGTTCAGCATCAAGCGCGGCCATACAACCGCTACCTGCTGAAGTAATTGCTTGGCGGTAGATCCGATCTTGTACATCGCCGCAAGCGAACACCCCTGGGATCGACGTTTGGGACGTACCTGGAATCACTTGCAAGTAACCTAGCTCATCGGTTGGTAGCTGCCCACCTAAGAAACCGGTATTCGGCGTATGTCCGATCGCTAGAAAAATCCCATCCGCCTCCAATAACTCTTCTTCACCTGTAGCGTTATTGTGGACTTTCAGTCCTGTCACACCCATCGGTCCTGCCACCACTTCAAGTGGTGTACGATTCAAGCTCCAAGCTACTTTGCTATTGCCACGAGCGTGATCCTGCATGATTTTCGAAGCTTTGAGATCGTCTCTACGATGGACCACACGCACTTCGGAAGCGAATCGAGTTAAGAACTGTGCCTCCTCCATTGCTGTGTCACCGCCGCCGATAACGATGATTTTTTTATTCCGGAAGAAAAATCCGTCACACGTTGCGCAGGTACTTACTCCTTTGCCAATATTGTCAGCTTCGCCAGGTATCCCTAATTTCTTAGCTGTTGCACCTGTTGAAATAATCAGCGACTCCGCAGTCAATCGTCCGCCATCCTCGAGAAATAAGGTAAATGGACGTTTAGAGAAATCAACCTCCGTTACGCGTCCCGACTGAATCGTAGCCCCGAAGCGAAGCGCTTGTTTCCGCATATTGTCCATTAACTCAGGTCCTGTGATCCCATCTGGGAAACCTGGGAAATTGTCGACTTCTGTTGTTGTGGTCAGTTGGCCACCTGGCTGTATACCCTCTATAACAAGTGGTGAGATGTTCGCTCGTGCTAAGTAAATGGCTGCGGTTAGTCCCGCAGGTCCTGTACCGATAATGATCGCTTTGTGATGCATAGGAATTCCTCCTTTTATATTACCGTAGTGCTGATGTCGCGAATTAATATTGCGTACAATTAAATTTTCAACAAACCTTATGAGTGAATCATATCAAATCGCCATTAACTTTGTCAACAATTAAATTGCACACAATTAAATGACGCAGTCCGATTATGTATTAAGCTCGCATTCAGCTTCCACTCATACTTCCTTCAGCTTGGTCAGGCATAATGGGTTTCAGAACGAGAACGACTCCAACAGTCACATCACGAGAGGAAGTATATACATGAATTCAAAAAATAATCGCACTTGGATATGGACATCATCCGCCCTTTTGGTCATCTTGATCGCTTATGCTTCGGTTTTCCCACCCGTTTCTAAAAATAATGATGAGAAAGCTGTTGCCAAGGTCAATGGAGTTGAAATCAGCACGACGAAGCTGTATAACGCGTTGGTAGCAAGTGGCGGAGCACAAACGTTAGACTCGATGATCACGGAAGAGCTTATTAGCCAAGAGAGTAAGAAAGCGGGAATCCAGATCACGGATGCCGATGTGACGAACGAGATTCAAACGATTAAAGCTACGTATGGCTCTGAAGATGAATTCAACCAAGCGCTTGCCAACTACGGCATGACTCTGGACGATTTGAAGAAAAACATGCAATCACAAGTAACATTGAAAAAGATTTTGGAGCCACAAGTTACAGTCACTGACGATGAAATCAAAAAATATTATGATGAAAATTTAGAATCCTTAAAAGTACCTGCACAAGTGAAAGCTTCTCATATCTCTGTAGCGACGGAAGCTGAGGCCAATGCCATTATAGCGAAGTTGAAAAGCGGTGGGGATTTCGCCACACTTGCAAAGGAAAGTTCCACGGATGCAGCTACCAAGGATAAAGGCGGAGATCTAGGCTATGTCTCTGCAGGACAAGGAGATCCGGCGTTTGAAGCCGCGGCATTTGCTTTGGAAACAGGCGGTCTTAGCGCTGCGGTACAAACAGCAACAGGTTACGATGTTATTAAAGTAACGGATCATAAAGCTGCTTCAACACCAACGCTTGCAGACAAAACCGCTACAATTAAACAGTCGTTAGTCGATCAAAAAATCTCAACACTTTCCCAAACCTGGTTGGAACAAAAGAAATCCGAAGCAAAAATTGAAAATAATCTTGCCGATTTGACTAAGACAACCTAGTTCTGGCTGAAGTGAGGCGTATGTGAATTCGGGCGAGCGTCCGGTGGGACTGATGCTGTCGGGTGAATATAGCGGGAAACCGACCTGCGTCCTGTGCAGCGGATACCATCGGGCTGAAATAACTGTAAAATAGGTAGTTAATTTGAGGCATTTCCACTCGAAATACGATTTAGATGGAAAACCTCCAGTTATTTCTACCGGATTTCAGCTTATCCGGAAATATGACGCAATTTAGCTACATGAAATCCATCTATTTGGAAGATTCCGGCTATATCCACGGAAAATAACTGTATAAAATCCAGTTAATCGGTAGGGGGACACTTGGTGGGAGTGGCGCCCCTCACCCCCTACAAAACACCAAAAACCCCCTTAGCTACAACAGCTAAGGGGGTTTCTCTGTCCTATTACGGGGTGCGAAGCTTCATCTCGTCCAGGCTTTTGAACTGGTAGCCCTGCGCCCGCGCAGCGTCAATGATTTTACCTAGCGCTTCCGTATTGTCGCTGGATACCGAATGTAACAGAATCACAGCACCTGGATGAAGCTGGGCCATCACATTTTTATAGGCATACTCCCAGCCCTTCTGATGCTTGGGTTCCCAGTCACGATACGCAACGGACCAGAACACATTCGTGTAGTTCAGTCCTTGGCTAACAGCCAGTGAGCGGTCATTGAATATGCCCCGCGGCGCGCGCAGATAGTGCATTTCCTTTTGCCCCGTTACCGCGGCGACTTCGTCTTTCACTTGGTTCAGCTCTTTCTGAATGCGCTCCGCTGGAATCTGACTCATATCGGGATGGCTCCATGAATGGTTGCCAATCAGATGCCCCTCGGCTGCCATGCGCTTCAACAGCTCTGGTTCTGTCCGAATATAGTGGCCAGTCACGAAAAATATAGCCGGCACTTGTTTCTCTTTGAGCACATCCAGAATTCGACCTGTGTAGCCTTGTTCATACCCATTATCGAAGGTTAAGTACAATTCCTTTTGTGACTGATCGCCTGTAAAAACAGCGCCGCGCTGCTTCAAGAGGCCCTTGAATCCCTCTTCATCAATCGATGGCGGTTGGCCGTTGACACTCTTTTTGAAACCAAAATGATAGGTTCCATCCGCTGAGACCATGGTCATTTGCCCCGCCATAAGAGCTAGGGAAAATAGAAGAATGCGCAAGATTTTCATATGGATGTCATGCACTCCTTGCCTTGTGTGATGAGTTGTGGCGAGTTACTGCCAACAGGACCTGTTACTAATATGCCACACCACGGCAGGAGATTATGTGTAAGTCACCTCATTGAATCCCAACATTATATTTCGTCACATCCGAATTCTGTGATATCCCCCCATTCCACTTGGCTTTCATCTGAATACAATAGAGTACATGATCTGTAGGGGTGGAGATTCATATTCGTAGACGAGATCCTAAACCAATCAAAGAAGATTTGCTGCATGTCCTAAAGCTATCGTCCGAGGAAGACATTTATACAGCACAGGTTAACGGATTTTCATTAGCCGATATCGCCAAAGCTAACCAGGTTGATGTACAGAAGGTCATTGAACTCCAGTTAGCCGAGCTAACGGAGCAGCTGCAGTTGCGACTGTTTAATGGCAGCATCACACCTGAGCAATATCTAGCCCAGCGTGCTGAGTTACCGGAAATCATTAGTAAGAGTGTGTATGCGATGTAATCGCGCGTGGCATCCCAGTTGGGGTGCTTTTTTTGTCTTTGAAGGCTTGTTGCTGCCCTGCTTTTATGTCACTATGAGACTACGACCTACGCTGCTTAGAAAGGAGTTCATGTGCTGTGAATTTCCATCAAATGATCCCGCTTATTCCGCTAATTGATCATATTCAGGTGGCTTATTCCACCTTAGCCATTACAAGTTCACCTAGCAAATATCAACTTGTTATCGTCCGCCAAGGTCACCTCTCACTACACTTCGCTGGCCATGAACCCATCATTTGCTCGCAAGCGTATGCCTGTCATCCCGATCAAGGTGACTACACTATTCAAGTACCTAGAACGAAGATCGTCGATTACGTTATCATCACCTATACGATGCTACCTGAGGATCACAATTGGACTTTACAGGGGCACCTCACCACCTTAAGCGAAATCAAAATCCACTATATGCTCGATGAAATTATCCGGAGAACGCAGGACCATGATCCTTTGACTGTCTGGGAAGACACGACACATATCATGCGAATGAGAATGATGTTAGAGCGCATCCTATTTATCTATCTGCATGAATCCGATTTGACCCATGAGAAAAAGTCAGCTTCTGAATCGATCGAGGGTACGATCTCTTATATCAACGAGCATTACATGCTTGAGCTTACTTTGCCTATGCTAGCCCGTCGTGCGGGAATGAGCGTGGGGTATTTTACGGTTTTGTTTAAAAAGATGACGGGAACAACACTGATGAGCTACTTGTACGCCTTGCGTATTGAGAAAGCCAAGATCATGTTCCTGCAGACAGATCTGCTGGCCAAAGAGATTGCAAGCCGCGTTGGATTCATCGATTACTTCCATTTTAGCAAGGTATTTAAGAAAAAGACGGGTTTTACGCCCTCCGAATATATGACTAGCCATCCTAAAATCTAATATTGAGACATGTCTAATCTGCATATTGGACATGTTCTATCCCTCCATTATTCGGTATCATACTCATTGAGAATAATAATCATTGTCATGGAGGAATACAGAATGAAATCCCTTTTTACGCGTATTAGCCTTATCGCACTGATCAGCGTTTTTGCACTAAGCCTTGCTGCTTGTGGCAAAACGACGAATACCGAATCAGCTGCAACAACAACGACACCAGCTGCCGCTAGCCCAGCTCCTGCTGCCAAAGCAGATGGAAAGATAACCGTTCAAGATGCGGTAGGCACGGTTGAATTGCCTAAGAAGCCTGAACGTATCGTGGCCATGGAGTTCGGCTTCACAGACATCCTTGTCTCTCTTGGCGTACAGCCGATCGGGGTTGCGGACGATAGCTCCCCAGACCTTTTGATGGACTCCGTAAAAGCTTTGCTGAAAACATACACGTCCGTCGGTTCACGCTACGAGCCTAATCTTGAACTTATTTCATCCCTTAAACCAGATCTGATTATCGTTGATATTAATAAGCATAAAGCTGCGATTCCACAGCTTAAAGGTATTGCACCTGTCCTTGTGTTGGATGACTTCCAAGCGGACTACAATCAAATGCTGAAGAACGTAGGCATTATCGCACAAGCCGTTGGTAAAGTGGAAGAAGGCAAAAAACGCCTAGCTGAGCACCAAACGAAAGTTGAAGCGATGAAAAAGAAACTTGCCGCATCGAACATTAGCATTCTCCCTGCGGTTGTGAATCCAAAAGGCTTCTTCGCACACTCCGATCATGCGTACAGTGGATCCTTCCTCTCTATGCTTGGCTACAATGATCCGGTTAAAAATGCGACAGCTTATCCACAGATTACCCTGGAACAATTGGTTGAGGCGAATCCGAAAGTCCTATTCGTCATGCCGACTGAGAAAGTAACCATCGTGCAAGAATGGGAAAAGAATCCGCTGTGGCAGAAAATTGATGCTGTAGCAAACAAAAAAGTATTCACTGTTGAGCGACGTGACTGGTCCTTATCCCGTGGCATGATCGGGTCGGAGAAAATCCTCGACGATATCGTGAAGAATCTGGGGCAATAGTTCGATGAACCAACCCATTAACCTTGAGAAGCAGAGCCGTAAATGGCCTCTGCTCTTCCTATTTTCTGCGAGTCTAATAGCGATACTAATTGGGATTATATCTAGTTTAAAATGGGGCCAATCCCCCGTATCATGGCATACGTTGTACGAAGCTGTGACCTATCAAGGCAGTGATAAGGCACATCTATATATCCAAACGCTGCGGTTACCACGCGCCATCATGGCTTGCATCGTCGGGATGCAGCTTGGGTTGGCAGGGCTGCTCACCCAGCTCACGACCAAAAACCCGCTGGCTTCCCCTCATATTTTTGGCATCAATGCGGGAGGTGCTTTAGCGGTTGTAGTTGGACTTGTGTTCCTGCCACATTTCGGCAACATGGGGTTGATTGCTTTTGCCTTTGTTGGCGCTGCGCTAAGTGCTTTATTGGTCTGGTCGCTCGCTGGAACGGGCAGCAAACAATACGTCTATATTGCGCTCGCTGGCATCACAATCCACTTCCTCCTGTCCTCATTGACGGAAGGGGTCATTATTCTTAATCAACATGCGACAGACAGCATGATTTTCTGGCTGGTAGGTTCTCTTAGTCAAGCCGCTTGGACGGAAGTCCGCGTGATCCTTCCGTTTTTTATAGGGGGCATGCTGCTGTTTGCGTTCATACTTCCCTCGTTTAAACTGCTGCTTGTCGATGATGAGATTGCGACGGGGCTTGGCCAACGCATCACGTTCGTGCGCGGTATCAGTGTGCTGCTCGTCATTGTACTCGCTGGCTCCGCAGTAGCCTTATGTGGTCCCATTGGCTTCGTCTGTCTGATTGTGCCGCATATTGCGCGGGCATTAGTAGGTACGAACTTGGTTCTTCTCGGACCGTTAACGGCTTTATTTGGCGGAATTCTGCTGTTATATGCTGATTTTCTTAGCCGTTTTATTGCCTTTCCGTTCGAGTCGCCTGTTGGGATCGTCACTTCTTTGATTGGCGCTCCGTTCTTCATTTACCTAGCGCTGAAGCAACGGAGGGCACGATGATGACCTTAAAAGCATTACGGATCCCCGTTATATCGTTGATCATTGCTTTCGTCCTGATGTTCGTATTAGCCATCATCTATGCGCATGTTGGGGCGGTTCGTATCCCTTATCGCGACGTATGGGCAGCACTGACGGATGCGAAGCATCCTTCGTATTTTATCGTGCACCAATTGCGCTTGCCCCGTATTTTGGTTGCTATATTAGCTGGCTTTGGACTGGCAGTTGGCGGTGTCATTCTCCAAAGCGTCATTCGAAACCCCTTGGCGAGCCCCGATGTTATCGGGATTACCAAAGGGGCTGGCTTTATGGCCGCTGGGGTCATTTTCTTGTTCCCTAAGCTGCCTAGCTATTACTTACCGATTGCCGCTTTCATTGGGGCATTCGCTGCCTTCCTCTTGCTGCTCTTGTTAAGTCGTCGGTTAACCCTGCGTCCCTCCCATCTTGCCCTTGTGGGCATTGCGATTGGGACGATCTTTCAGGCTGGCATCCAGTATCTGATTGTTCGCCATCCCAGTGACATCAACGCGGCGCTGCTGTGGCTGTCCGGTAGTCTGTGGAACCGCAGCTGGAACAACGTGTACAGCCTGCTGCCGTGGATTGCCGTGCTGTTGCCCATCGTCTGGGCGAACTTCGCCAAGCTGAACGTGTTTCAGCTTGGCGACGAGATGACCACCGCGCTCGGCGTACGGATTGGGCGGCAGCGCTTCTGGCTGCTGCTGCTCGCTGTTAGCTTAGCCGGCATCTCCGTGTCGGCTGTCGGGGCGATCGGCTTCATCGGCCTGATTGCGCCCCATATTGCGCGGAGCCTCGTCGGCGGCCGGCACCAGTGGTTGATCCCGCTCGCCGCCTTGATCGGCGCGGATCTCATGCTGCTCGGCGACTTAGTCGGCCGCGTCATTATTCTCCCACGGGAGGTCCCCGTGGGGATTATGACGGCGGTCATCGGGACGCCGTACTTTATTTATTTGCTGCGCCGCGAGCGGCGCCGGCGGTAGGAGCCATAACTAACTCTCATTGCTAGCTTTGATCTATTTGCGTTTCTCAAGCTTCTATTGTTTCCAACTAGCTAATTATTGAAGAGGCAATCACGTGGAAAGCCTCTGTGGTTGAGGTGGACTCGGGTGTTAGAGTCGGAGCACCTACTTACCTGATCTCCGCTTTAACTGTATAAACTACAGTTAATTTTCGCGAATTCGCTTGTTTCTAACGAATAACTGGAAAACATGCAGCTAATTCGTTGCGATTTCGATGAATCGGGCTAAGCCCTGAAAATTAGCTGTAGGAAATACATCTAATCCTTTAAATGCGTGAAACAGAGCTCAATTAGCTGGAGTAAATCCAGTTATTCGTGTTTGACCCGCTGATTAGATGGGTAATCGGGAGTAGGGGGAACTCAGTACTGGCCATAAACTAAGTAGTCACTTCACTCCCCCGATTTCCTACCAAAAAGGAGTCCAACCCCTTACCAGGGTTGGACTCCTTCTCTGTTTACTATGCTAAATCATGCCACGCAGGCGATCCGCAATGACGCGCATCATGCTGCGGAGTACGTCGATGTTCTGGAAGCAGAAGCTCAGCACGAGATCACGGTGCAGCTGGAGCAGCACGGCTGGGTCCTTCGCTGTGCAATCTGCTGATCGAGGGCCGCTGTCGATGATGGCCATTTCGCCGAAGAATGCGCCTTCGCCCAACAGCGCGAACTCCTCGCTGCCGCGGTGGACGCGGATGCTTCCCTCGATGATGCCATACATCGTATCTCCGAAGTCACCTGCGCGGCAGACCGCTTCACCAGGCTCATAGGCAACTTCCTCCACCATTTGAGCCAACCACATGAAGTCGTTCGGGCCCAGATGGGCGAAGAGGTCGATCTTTTGCAAGACGAGGATCCGACGTAAAATCACTTCATCCCTCGTCAAATCTGTCGCAGCCTGTGGCTCCTGCACGGCCGCTGCGGCAGCCTCCGACTGAGCAAGAACAAGCTCTGACTGAGCAGCCTCTTCATTCCCATCTCGTCCTTGATCTCGCACTTGACCATGAACTTGATCTTCTCCTTGACCTTCCACCAGAGCTCGCCCCTGATCGTCCGCCAACTCTTCCCCTTGCTCCACCGCAGAAGCCTGCGCTTTCTCCTGCCCACGCTCTAACTCGGAGCGCAGTCTTCGCGAAAGCAGCTTCATCATTTCAACAGCAATGCTCGTCTGATCGAACATCATATCATAGAATACAGATGAGTCCAGTCGCCACAGCACCATGGTGTCTTCTGCTTTAATCGTTGCTGTACGCGCACTGTTCGTCAGAATCGCCATCTCACCGAAGCAATCACCGAGATTGAGCTCTCCGAGGAGCTTCTTGTTGCGATAAACGCCAGCTCTGCCCTCATCTACTAACATAAGGGAGTCGCCTGGATCGCCCTCTCTAATGATCGTATTGCCTTGTTCGACGGCCAATTTATGCAATCGCTTGGCAATAACAGATAAGTCTCTGCTCGTGAGTCCCTGGAATAACGAAACACGACGAAGCAACTGCACGCGATGCATGAGATCTGCAAGCTCTACGTTCACCACTGTCTCCGACTTCCGAAGTGTATGGTACTGGATCGTTTGAGTCAGCCATTCATCACCTTGCTCAGCTAGCCAGCTCAAATGCAGATTCAGCTCAACCTTACTTGCGGTTACCTTGGACAGCTTGCGAGAGCCTGCCATGAATTTGGCCATCTCTGTACGCAAAGTCCCTTGAAGCGTCTGATCAATGACCTCTTCGGCATTAGCCTGCTGACGCGAATCTCCTTCCGACCAGTCCAGATACACGGCCTGCATGGTTTGCCCATCTTTCAGAAGCGCCAACAATAAAAACACACGACGAGTAATGGCCGTACGAATTTCGCCGATCATCTTCTCAATCTCCGCATAGTCATCTACACCAACAACGCATGCACCATGCTCAGCGAACTGTGCATACAGCGTAAGCTCTTGGAAAATATAGCCCTCCACCTTGCGGCTATCCGGCTGAAGCAACTGCTTACTCATGCGTTGCAATGACTCTAAGATACGATCACGCAGGGCGTATGGCGCTTTCTCATAACAAGCAAACAACATGTCCATCGCACGTTGGGTTGCAATCCTTTCAAACACCGCAGGCAAATACAAACTAATTTCCTGTTGCTCCAAATAAGGCGCCAGTTGTGGCAGCACATCATCTTCATCGTATGCGGCGAGCGCGTCGATGGCGTAGCGCCGGGTTTTGCTATCTTTTAACATACCTATAATGGGTACTAGTAACGGAGGCACGTGGAGGATAGCAGCAGACTCCAAAGCGCGAATTCGAACCAAGGGACTGTTATCCTGCAAAAGGGAGATAAGCGGCTTGTAAAAATTTTTCACACGGATTTGTCCGAATAACGCGGCCATCGCGATCCGTTCCTCTTCGTGTCCGCTCTCCATCATGTCTTTCAGCTTCCCAACCGCGCGGAACATGCCTTCAATGCTGTAGTATTTGACTAAGCCAGCAATCGTTGCTGCTTGAACCTCGACAGAAGAATCTTCCAAATGCACAGTAATCTCATCGACATAATCTTCTTCCGCATAAGCGGAGAGCGCGATAATCGCCTTGGCTCTGACTTGTACATGTTCAGATGTGATCAGTTCCTGCAAAACAGGCTCAAAACCTTCGGGTACCTTCATCTCCACATACGCCAAGGCCTCTAAGCGAATTTCGGGTATGCTATGACGCAGTAAACCGTCCAAATGAAGGGTTAGATCAAATGAGCTTGTCTCCTTCAAAAGACCGAACGCATACAACGCTTGCTGCTTGTCCGAACCATTCAGCGCATCGATCAAGATTTGCCGAGTTACGGAATCCATGAGATTAAGCTCGACCTTTTGCAGGTCGTCGCCGCCTGTTTTGAGGTTGGACAAGAGCGTCGTCAAGTACGCTTTCTTTACCTTGATGCCCGCAAATATCCCCACAACGAGCAAAACTAAGACGATATAACTCAACTTCTCAGGGGCTACGAATCGTGTAACGAGGAGAAGGCAGATGGCTGCAAGTCCTTTGGCACCGTTACGGACAATCCCGTCCAAGAAGCCCTTCGCTTTATTCCGCCATTCCGGAGGAACGGGGAACATCACTAATTGGCTCACGGAGGAGTAGATCGTATCACCAACGACTTTATCGCTTCCTTTGACAACAACCGCCATAGCAAGGACCGGCAATACCAGAATCCCGAGACTACCCGCGAAGAGAGCAATCGGGAAAATTAATAGCGCCGTCATCACACCGAATCGCGTAATCACACGCCCTGACACGAACAATTGCACACAAAGGGCAATCAACCCTGAGAAGCCGTAGAAGCTTCCCATAAAGCCGGCTAATGCTTCATTTTGCAAGGTGCCACGCAGAATGACTTTGAATTGATAATCAATTAAGGTTAGAGAAACGACAAGCGCAGCAGCCAAAATTGCGACATATTTGAGATGCGGCACACTCGCGAAAAGGCCGCCTTTTTGCTGGACAGATGACGACTTAGATGAGGCTTTGCGTACCTGCGCTGGCTTCGAATCACCCTGATCTTTGGTCATGCCCAAGATGACAAATACCACCACAAGACCAAGTAATTGTAGTCCGGCATACACATAGATTAAATTCGCCGTTCCGACGAGTGGAACAAGAACCTTGAGGCCGAAACCGCTCAAAATCCCGCCCATAATCCCCCCACTACCTACGAGCCCGATCATTTGCTTCGCTTTCCGTTGGTCCATTACCGAAGTTGCGAACTGCCAGAAGCATACGATCATCAGAAAATTGAACACATCGTATCCGATATAAATGACAGGAAACACCCATCGCAGCTCGAGTCCTACACCGAATCTAGAGATTAGCACGAAAGCCGAGATCAGCGGAATCATCAGCTTGAGAAGGGTTTCTAAGCGTACCCTGGGAGAGAATCGTTGGAACACGATGCCTGCCGTAATCATGACAAGTGCCTGCGGCAAGTACATCAGGGACAAATACGAATTGTCGAATCGACTTAGGAAGAGTGTATCCGCCGCCGTCCGTCCGATGGTCGATGCCGATACCACGAAGAACAAATAGGCAAATAACAGAAATACTTTTCTGTATTCCTTCTTATCCTCTGTCATCTTATTTAGAAAGGAACGATACGTTTTACTAATACTGCTACTCACACGACACCTCATTCTAAAAATTAAACGATCATGACTCTTTCCTAAAATTGTACCAGAAGTCCTAGGAAAAAATAACTACATTTTCAACAAAACGACGTAAGAAAATACAAAAAAAGACATCATCCGTAGATGTGTCTTCCTAGCAGACATTCTATTAAATTCTAAAATTGTCGCCTCTCCAGCTGCGAATTGCTTTCTTAATCGCATCCGGACTCATCCGCTCCGCTGCTGCCTTCTTACAAAGTGTAGGAAACTCTTCATCCGATGCAAAACGCAAAGCCGTAATTTGTCCCATCGTCAATTTCTTATCTAACAGCTTCTGTGTCAGCACGAAGTGCCGAAGGTTCTCTTCTGCCCGAATCGCCCGATCCTGCGCCTTGATCGGGTAGGAACGGATAAGCACAAAGATCACAACCACAATAACAGCAATGAGGACAAAAATGACTGCTGGCAGCACCTGATCGTTGGTCCGTAAAGCGCTAACGAGCTGCATAATGGATAGAACCACTAAGCCTAATGCCAACAACGAAAACACATAGTGAAACAACGGATGCATACGTCGATGATTGACATAATTCTGAACCTTCATCTACTTATTTCCCCACAATCTGAGTAATCTCACTCTCTAATAATAGATAACGGTGCACACTTCGCATGATCGGCACTTTCGTCAAATTGTTTTTGTCTACATATTGCTTCATCTGATCTTTGGACAGACCTAAGATCTTACCCGCTTCCATTACCGTGAGCACCGCTTCATTGCTAGTCGCGTTGAAGGTTGTCTTCACCTTTTGATTCCAGTCTTCAAATGATTGCATGTTTTCGCACCCTTCTCAATCCGATCCTTCTATTATAGCACGAAAACACCTTCTTCACCCAATTACCTTCATCTGCCATCTAGGACTCCTCTTCACTCATGAGCGCTAGCAGTGCTTTCGGCAACGCAAATTTCTGATTGCTTATCATGATTTGATTCAAGGCTTCTTCGGCGATATCCGCCTGCTCTTCCTTAATCACACTGATCTCCGCATGCAGCCGTTCCATCTGTGAATCAAGTGCCGCCGCTGAGGCTGCTGCTTGCTTTAACTCTTCTAAGAGACGAGCGGGTACAGCTTGGTTGCCTTCATTAAACTTATAAAATATTTTATGCTCCAGGCTTGCCCAACAGTCCATAGCAATCGTACGAATTTGCACTTCCATACAGACGCGCTCTTCGCGGTCCGACATATGTACAGGCACTTCAATGAGCAAATGTAAGCTTTGGTAGCCATTCGGCTTCGGATTCTTGATATAGTCTTTTTCGCTCAAAATATGAAGATCATTCTGATTTCTCAACATCTTGGAAATGACATAAATATCAGACACGAATGAGCATGTAATTCGCAGGCCGGCAATATCTTTCACGCTGCCCTTAATGCCTTCGAAAGAGAGCTCTCCGCCTTTTCTCATCAGCTTTTGAAAAATACCTTCAGGCGATTTCAACCGAGACTTCGTGTGTTCAATCGGGTTATATTCATGCAGCATCTCGAATTCTTGAACGAGGATATCAATTCTCGTCTCCATTTCATCCAGCGCAAACTTATAGGTCATCATAAAACGTGTAATTTCGTGCTTAAACTTTTTCAAATCATTCATCGAAAACTGATTCGTAATCATATTCATACAGAATTCCATCCTTTGGTCATGGTTATTTTCCCATTCCTTGCTAGTTTAAATCATGGAGATCGCTCTACGCAAATGCAGCGATGAGAAAAGACACCGCTAGGGTGTCTTTCGTGTCCGTTGTATGAATTAGTGCATTTTATATGTATTAATCACGTCTTGTAGGTCTTGGGCAATGCTTGCGAGCATCTGGGAAGATGACGTAACCTCCTGTGAGGAAGCCAGCTGCTCTTCCGTCGCCCCAGCTACACTCTGCGACAACTCCGAGGTGATCTTCGCTACGTGCTCCATGTTGGTGACCGTTGCGGCGACTTGCTGCGAGCTTGCCGCCATTTGCTGGGCAGCCGCTGCTGTTTCCTGAATCTTGGAAGCCACTTCGTCTGCGGAGCGAACAATGGCTTGGAAGCTCAGTTCCGTGCGATCGACGGATTGAAGTCCTTTCTGCACCTCAACCAGTCCAGCATCCATCGCTTTAACTGCTTCTTGTGTATCCTTTTGAATGTTGGTAACCACACCTCTGATCGCACCAACCGACTCCCCTGTTTGCGTAGCTAGCTTGCGAACCTCTTCTGCAACAACCGCGAAGCCTTTACCAGCTTCACCAGCACGAGCCGCTTCAATGGCTGCATTCAAGGCAAGGAGGTTCGTCTGCGTCGCAATTTCGCCGATCATTTGCGATACTTTACCGATGTTCTGAGAGTGCTCGGCCAACTGGAGAATCGTCTGATTCGCCTGTGTAACCGCACTGCTTAAAGCGTTCATACTCATCGTTACATGTTGAACATCCGCTTGACCTTTGCGTGCTTGCTCAGATGCATGGACCGACAGATCGGAAACGTCTGACGTCGTTTCAGCAATGCGCTGTACGCCAATCGTGATTTCGTCCATTGCACGAGCACATTCCAGCGCGTTGATGCGCTGTGTTTCTGCTTCTGTGGCAATGGTCTGAATATCCACAGCGACATGCTGGGAGGCTTCGCTGTTTTGCTCCGAACTCGCATACAACTGCTCAGAAGAGGAGGCCACGGCACTGGACGATTCCTGCATACGAGCCATGACGTCGCGCATTTGACGTATCATCCCATTTACCGCCTGAACGAGGACGCCAATTTCGTCTTTATTACTAAAACGTAGCTCCGAAGCCGTCAGATCCCCTTCTGCCATACGAACCAGCACATGAGATGCGGCAATAACGGGTCTCGTAATGTTACGGACAATCACCCATGTAATCGCAACGGATAACAATATTGCGACGATCAATAGACTAATACCGCTTATGATGCTGCTGCGATACGCCGCTGCATTCTTTTCCACACTTTCATCTGCGCCTTGTTGGTTGAAGGCAACCATTTTGCGACTTATCGTTTGTACAAAATTATAGCTTTGTGTTAGCTCGTCATAGAGCCTAATTAGTTCAATCTCGTCTGTTGCCTTACTGTACTTGAGGTAATTGCTTTTTAGATTGCCCCATTGTTCTAGAATCATGTTGTAATTTTTCTCATCTTCTTCATCAGCTAGCGAGTTGCCGTAGCTGTTTATCGCCTTGTCACCTTTACTAATCGTCGCTTGAATGTCACGCGTTAACTCTAGCTTCACTGAGGCATCCTTCTGATTATTAACACCTACTAAATCCTTCGCAAAATGCTCCGTCAAATAACTGAATTCCTGAATCAGCTGAGTTCCGACCATCCAATTCTGAGCAATCTCCGTCATATCCTGCTTCATATTTTTCATCCTTACCATATCGGTAAGACCCAAAATACCCATAAACAGTAGAACAACTGCAAAGGAACCAATAAGTTTTTGCTTCAAATTCATTTTTAACTGTGTACGTCTCATCCACTCTTCTAATCTAGCTGTCGCTTGCATCTAAATCCTCCGAAATTTCAATTTATTAGCATTCTCTCTCTTTATCCCAAGCCTATCTTATCGGAAAAATGTAAGGAGAATTCAATAGAAACTATTAACTCAGTATGAGTTTAGCTAACATTTTCCATTTATAAAACATTCAAGTTGTCCACATAGACCCCTTCTTTTTCCAGAGGGTTGTACATAGAAATGGAGAGAGACACCCTCGAAAGGATGTGCGTCCCACTATGGAGATGCAGCACTTGCTATCTAATCAAATGGAGCTATTTCTGCAATATGGACTAGCTATTTTCTGGACGATCACCTATATCCTCATCATTATCCAAGGGTTCAAGGATCGCGCCTGCGGCATGCCGCTACCAGCTATTTGCGCTAACATTACGTGGGAGTTTCTCTTCGCCTTCGTGATGCCTTTCCACCCGCTGCAGATGATTGTTTCGCTCGTCTGGCTTCTTCTGGACTGTGTCATCTTGTTCCAAGCTGTCTACTTTGCCAAACCCAAATATCCACCACGTTTACTCTTGCCTGCTATCTTTTCCTTACTTGTCATAGCCTTGCTGCTCCATGTCGGCATGATCGTTGAATTTCATGATCAAGAGGGAAAATATACAGCCTTTGGCATCAATTTGATGATGTCGATTCTGTTTATCCAGCTTCCTTTTAAACAAGGGCTCAAAGGCCAGACCATCTACATCGCCTATTACAAAATGATTGGCACCTTGTGCGCGTCCGTGCTCTGCTACTCGTTGTACCCGGATTCATTCTTACTATTGCTGCTGTGTCTACTGACCACGATAGCGGACATTGTATACATCGTGATGATTCATAGAGCTTTGCACATGACGAAAGCATCGAATGCCCAGCTCGTACCTACCTTGCGCGCCTAGCAAAAAAGACACCTCGACAAGGTGTCTTTTTCTTCCCATGCCTACCCCAAAATCGGCAGCTTCACATGGCTCGGATACGCCTCCGAGTGATAAATCTTCTGCGTCACCACAACCGGCTGCGGATCCTCATACGGATTCAAGCCGGTATTCGTGTTCGGGAACGCGATCATTTTACTAGACGAAGTCACTGTAAATCGTAAGCGGTGCCCGACAGGGAAGGTATGCGCGATATTTTGCATAAATATCGCATATTTCTCGACCTGCCCCGGCGTCAGCAGTTTCGGCACATCCAAACCGCCACGGTATTTCGCGCGCACGATGTAGTTGGACAGCTTGATGGAGTTCCCCTTCGGGTCCACATCGCTTAAGGTCACAACCCAATCCGTGTCCACTCCGCTGCTCGACGCGTACAGCTCGCAAGACAGCTCGCCCGCCACGGTCACGGCCTCCGTCAACACCTCGCTCGTGTACACGAGGATGTCGCTGCGCAGCTCATGCTTCCGCATGTTCTCCGGCTCACGCTCGCCGCTATCCGCCACGGGCTCCTCCGGATTGTACACGAACGTGTCCGACTCGCCATCCCCGTGCGCACCGCTGCCGAGCGTCAGCGAGCCATCCCCAAGGCTGGAGTTGGCTCGCCCGCCGCTGCCCAAGAACCACTTCGTCGCCGTCGCCTCGCTTGGCGTCCAATCATCGGAGGTCCGCCACTCGTTGGTGCCGACCACATAATAACTAGCGCGCGGCTCCTGCTCGATGCCATTGGCAATGCCCTTCAAAAACCGATCAAACCAGCGCAGCACGTTCACATCGTAGTTGTACACAACGGCATCGTTGCCGAAGCTCGTGTCGAGCAGGTCACGTGCGCGGTTTGGGCCGTGTTCCCACGGGCCGAGCCAGATTTTGCGGTTAGGCACATCATGCTTGGTGAGCATCCGCCATGTCTCCGAAACGCCCGCACTATCGCCATCGTACCAGCCCGAGATGACGAACATCGGGGCCTTCACGTGCTCTCCGCGCTCGCTATATGTACAATTGCGCCAGAAATCATCATAGTCCGGATGCTCGCTCCAAATATCCCACGGACCTGAAGCCTTACCGATCATCTGCTGCGGAATCTCGCGAATCGGCCTCGCATCAACAGCCTTCTCAGGGCTGACCGTCCGCCCCCCGAAGATATCAAAATCCGTCCGCGTCCCCACCGACTGCGCCAACGTCCAGCACAGCAAAGGCCACGAACACACGGTGCCGCCCTTGCGCACCGTATCTACGAACGGCGAACCGACGTTCACTTCGTTCACGACGGCCTTCAAGTTCGGGTGCCCGCTCGTCGCTGCGGCTGTGACTACGTAGCCGAGGTACGAAGCGCCCCACATGCCAACGTTACCATCGGACCAGCCCTGCGCCACGATCCAATCGATCGTATCCGCGCTATCGTCACGCTCATAAAAGAACGGCACGAGTTCGCCTTCGGAATCGGCACGGCCGCGAACGTCCTGATTGACGACGGCGTAACCTTTGTTCGCCCACCGTTTAAAAAACGTCTTCCGCATATTACGGTCATAGCACGTGCGAATCAGAATCGTCGGCAGCTTCGTTCCTGGTGCCACGCCCTCCGGTAGATACACATCCGTTGCCAAACGCACGCCATCGCGCATCGGTACTAAATCAGCCCCATGGTCATCCACGCCAAACTTCGGTTTAGACAGTAGCGGATCTGCATACTCCACAAGCGGTGTCACCGCCTCATAACCGTCCACGACCAGCACTTCCATGCCATAGCGGTTCGGGGCCACGAATGCGACAACACAGCCGTCCACAGTCACGATATCAAGCGCGGTATCCTTACGCAAAGCCCAGACCTGCGCAACGACCTCTCTACCCGCTACTTCACCCGTGTACTGGATATGCTTCTGATACAGCTCACCATTCCCCAGCGTAACAGAGTCTCCCTGCCACTCCGCACCCGCATAATGGGACTGATTCACACTAATTTTGTGCAAAGGAATGATATAGCCAGCTTGCTCTGAAAGCACATTTTCCTGCATCTGCGTACGCCGACGTGAATCCACTTTGGCATGCATGATCGCGCTATCTGTAAAACGAATCGCCCCTTCATATACGCCAGCCGCATACATCTTATAGTTGCTCGTCCATCGCTCTCTCGTCATCTCCGCCACCCCCTACCCGCACACCGCTTCAAACACGCGCAGCCAATTTCCACCCATCATTTTCCGAACATCCTCATCCGAGTAACCTCTGGCCACCAAGCCACGGGTAAAATTAATAAAATAGCTATATGTCTCAAGCCCCTTCACCGTTTCCGTCGAGGGTCCATCCCCTTTGGCAAACCCAATGCGAGGCGCAATATGCTCTTTAAAATACACCAACGACCACGCCACATCGCTCATTGGCCAGTCTGTACCAATCCCGACATGGTCCACGCCGACTAGTCGGACGAGATAGTCCATATGATCGAGCACATGCTCAATCGTCGTATCATTCGGATCCCCGTGGACAAACCACGGCATGGCGAACACGCCAATGACGCCGCCCGTTGCGGCAATGGCTTGGAATTCCTCATCGCTTTTGCAGCGCTTATGATTGTAAATCGCTTCAACACCCGTGTGCGAAGCAATCACTGGCGCTGTTGAAAGTCGGCACGCGTCTAGTGTCGTTTGTTTGCCGCAATGACTCGTGTCTACGATGATGCCTAGCTCATTCATTTTGCTAATAAAACGCATCCCGAACTTGCTCACGCCGCCATTCGCCTCTTCCATACATCCGGACGCAATATAATTCTGATTGTTATAGGTAAGCTGCAGCACTCTCAGCCCAAAATTGTACATCGCCTCGAGCAGCTCTAGATTCTTGCCTAAGCCGTCGGTTTCCTGAGCGGTTACGATCCCTGCTTTCAGGTTGTTCCGCTTCGCTGCGCGAATCTGCTCCGCCGTCACAGCTTTTACAAGCCAGTCGTTCGCATCAAATTGTCGCTGAATGTCGCCCATACTGATCAGGATCTTGTCCACACTAGATACATCCAGCTGACGATTCCCTGCCGTGATACCCGAACGGTACCACTCTTCCTTAAACTCGGAGATCTCTCCGCGAGCCGCCATATCGTGAATGATTTTGCTCGGCATCGCGCTGTATGTCCATGAATCCTCTTTATACGGCTCACACGCCTCCCGAATGCTCTCGGAAATAGCCTCTGGAATTGCCTTCGGGGACAGCGGTCCCTGGAACAAAAGATCGATAATAATCGAGCTCTCATGCAGCTCCCGTGCACGTTCTTCCTGCTCTGGTGTAAGGTTAAATGGATATAGCCCTTCTGTCGAATTCATCGATGCTCACTCCTAGAAGTCAATGTGGGTTCCTTTGTGCGTAAGAATCGCTTCCTTGTAGATGTGGTGCGCTGCTGCGAGGTCCTCGCAGGCAAGTCCTAATGATTTGAACAGCGTGATGGACGTGGCAGAGCGTCTTCCTTCTTTCGCACCCACTAATAGCTCACCAATTTCAGCTAAAATGTGATCTTCACTGATGGCTCCCTCCTGCAGAGGGATCAGGTAGTCACCCGCCTCGTTCACGGCGGACTCCGTGCGGTCCACGAACAGCTCAGCCCGGCGCACCAGCTCGGAATCGAGCTCGCGGTCTTTGGCTCGGCAGGCGCCGATGGCATTCACATGCGCGCCTTCCTTGATCCACGCGCCCTGCACGATCGGCGTCGTCGACGCCGTCACCGTGCAGATGATATCCGCATCCACCACGGCCTCCTGTGCGGAGGATGCACACGAGACGAGGACAGCCGGATAGCGGCTTGCCGTCTCGGCTCTTAATCGCTCGGCATGGGCCGGATTCGGCCCCCATACCTGGATCTTCGTGATCGGGCGCACGAGCAGCATCGCCTCGATGTGCGTGCGGGCTTGCTCGCCCGTGCCGATCACGGCAAGGGTCGCGGCCTCGGGCTTAGCCAGCAACTTCGTTGCTGCTGCGCTGACCGCTGCGGTTCGGATGGCGGTGATTCGGGTGCCATCCACAATCGCTTCCAATTGACCGTTGGTCGAATTGAACAGTGAGACAAAACCTTGATGCGAAGATAAGCCTTTTCCATGATTCCCAGGAAAAACGGTGATCACTTTGGCGCCAACCTTCTCATCTCTTTTTAAATATGTCGGCATCAGCCCCATCACATTGCCGCCTTCCAGCGGGACAACAGATCGTAACGATTGCACGGCTTGTCCTTTTACCAAATCGGAGAGGACCGTTTCCATGATTTCAATACAGGCTGGCATCGCAAGCAGCTCTTGCACTTCAGTTGACTTGATCACTAGTATGGGACATCACCTGCTTCTATGTAGTTCTTTTTATTATAGCAAAGTCCGAGAAGATGGGGAAAACTTGTGAATTGAAAAAGAGCACCCCAAGGGTGCTCCTAAACGCATGTATTTTTAGCTAGCACTAACCCTCCGGTACTTGAGGAAGCTGCCGATGCGCCACACGCAAATGTACAAATACGCCATAACCATCGTTAACACAGCAAATTCTGATGGATCCAAGCCTTTGAAATACTGGGATAATATCAATCGGACCGCAATAACGGCAATGATCACATATTTGAAATTAGGGTTAGGCTTCGAATAGACCAAACCATCCTCACGCTTCTCATACCCTGTATGGTACAGCATAATACTACCAAGCGCTACGCCAAGAACACCTGCACACAGCAACTCCCAAATAGCTGGTATATGAAAAGGATGATCCGGTATATGGGTCAGTGAGTTAATACTAAGCCCAAACACAATAAGCAGCAGGAAAACGGGAATCAGCATGCCTCTTCCTTTATTCCGAATCGGCTTTGCTTTCCCTCGTGTTCTTAGCCAAATGACTAAAATAATTACAACAGCGCCGATTCCATATCCAATAAGTGTTTCAGCGTTCATATTGTAGTGCTCCTTTCGATGACAAGTTCTACAGAAATTATACGGGCACTCCTCCGAATTTACCTCCGTCTAGAGACCGACACAACGAAATTGGATAAAAAAAGGGAAAAAGCACCCCGCAGGGTGCCTGTTTGAGTAGCTGTATGTAGCTTTTCCCGATTACGATTGAAACATTTGCTTCACTAACTCTTTATTGCGCTTCTTAAAGGCTTGATTATGCGAAGAGACCATCCCGAACTTCTCTGCTGTAGGCTGAATGTACTGTTTGGCTTTATTCACCGCATTCGCCGCGTCTTGGAAGGCTCCCGCGATCAAATGCACTTTGCCTGGATGATTAAGAATGTCCCCAGCTGCATATAGTCCTGGCACAGAGGATTCACTGTTCGCATTACCCGCGATATAGTAATTCTCCGCTCTTGCGATCTCGATTTCACTATTCTCTAGCAAGGTCGTATCACGATCATAGCCATGGTTGATAATCACTTCATCCACCAACACAGATGAAACCTCTCCCGTTTCATGATTCGTCAGCTCAACCCGTTCAATAGATGCGTCCTCACCAGCAGCAAATAACTTCGAAATTGAGGTATTTAAGTGGCAGATCACAGAGCTGTTCTGTAACTGCTTCACTTGGGCCTCATGTCCGGTTAGCTGCTCTTTGCGATAGCTGAGAATGACCTGCTTGGCGACAGGCTCCAATTCATTCGCCCAATCGACAGCCGAGTTGCCGCCACCTGAAATAACGACAGTCTTGTTCTTGAAGCGCCCTAGCGACTTCACCGTGTAGTTCAAATTTGAAACTTCGTAGCGCTCTGCGCCTTCGATCTCCAGCTTTTTCGGGTTAAGGATGCCTGAACCGACAGCGACGATCACGGTTTTGGAGTAATGCAGTTGACCTGATGTGGTGCGCAGTACGAAGATATCCTCTTCGTTTTTAGCTATTGCTTCCACTTTCTCATTCAGTACAACCTCCGGGCTGAACGTAAGTCCTTGCTCAACAAGCTGATTGATCAGCTTCGCTCCTGGAGTCGGCGTGACACCGCCTACGTCCCAAATCATTTTTTCGGGGTATACATGTACTTTACCGCCGAGATGCGGTTGAAATTCAATGATTTTGGTCTTCATTTCACGAAGTCCGCTATAGAAAGCCGAGTACAGACCCGCTGGTCCCCCGCCAATAACCGTTACATCAAACAATTCGTTCTGTTCCATGCTCATTTCACTCCTTAACTCACCAATTGCGATTGAGAATCATTATTAATGAATGATACTGCGTTTTGATGATTTAATCAACTGAAAAAATGCTGAACGCATTGCGATGCCATGGGACGGCTGGGGATTCTGGGCTAATGGCTCCGTTTCTCTAGAGTTAGTCGGTTTAGCAGACTAATTCTGGATTTTCAGCTCCGTTTCTCCAGAGTTAGTCGGTTTGGCAGACTAATTCTGGGGTTTCAGCTCCGTTTCGCCAGAATTAGTCGGTTTTGCCTACACAGGAATCCGCACGCGAAACGTGCTGCCTACCCCCTGTTGACTCTCCACCTGGATCGTCCCTTGTGCAGCATCCACAAGGTTCTTCGCGATGGCGAGTCCAAGACCATGACCGCCAACCTGCCGGGTTCGAGCCTTATCCTGCCGATAAAACCGATCAAAGACACGCGGAAGTGCCTCAGGCGCGATCCCCATTCCGTTATCCCTCACGTCGAGCGTGAGAAAGCGGGCACCCTTTTCTACTTTATCCACAAGAATGATGTGCACATCTCCGCCATCCAGCGTATATTTAATTGCATTATCGATAAGAATCACCAGCAATTGCGTCAATTTGCCCCGATCCCACTCCACGTTCAGCTGGTCGGGCACATGCAGCTGCAGCACCATGCCTTTAGCCTGCGCTGCGGGCAGCAGCTTCGTTACTACGCTTTCGGCAGCTGCTTTCACTTGAAAAACAGAACGCTCCAGCACGAACTCGTCAGCATCCGACCGTGCCAGCTGCAACAGCTCGCTGGTCAGCCTCGTGATGGCGTTGACCTCGTCTTTCATACTCTTCAGCACGTTATTGGTGAAGGGATTACTTTCATCCGCATCGAGCTGCAGCGCCTCAATGGAAGTGAGCACGACGCTGAGCGGGGTACGCAGCTCATGTGAAGCATCGGCAACGAACTCGCGTTGCCGCTCATACGCTTTGGCAATCGGAATGATCGCTCTACGCGCCATACGATGACTGAACCACAGCGCGAGTACAAAGAAGAGCAGCGCCATTCCTACCATCAGGATGAGCAATAAGCGAAAAAGCTGATGCTGAAAGGTAACTTCCTTCCCTACATATAAGGTACCGATCAACTGTCCGTTCTTCTTGAGTTCCCGATTAGTCACGAGAAACCGGGCATCCTCCCCGTTTTGCGGTCGACCTTGGACATCCACTGAGGGCTGATCGAACGTCTGCAAGGTCGTTTGCTGGGTCCGCGCTCCCTTGAACTGACCCTTCGCGATTAATGCCATCATCTGCTCTCGTAATTCCGGCTGCGTCTCATCACCTAATTGCACATTCCCTATATCGGAAATGAGGTAATAAAACGATTGATCCGCACTGATCGAGAAGGCATCCTCCACAGAGCGCGGTGGCTGGCGCTTCGGGTTCGTGTCCCCATCCACCCATTTCTGCAAAACCTGCAGCTCACTATTCGTCAACTCCGTCAGATGTGACCGTTGATCGCTCCAAATGAACACATACAGCAGGGCATACACAATCACAACAAATAACCCGAGAAAGATCATCAGCACGCCGCTATATTGCAGCGTAAGTTTATGGCGTGTCTGGTCAAATAAATTCCCTTCAGACAGGCGCTTATTCAGCCAGCTCTTGTTACGCTTCAATTTTATAACCTACACCTCTCACGCTCTGAATGAGCTCCCGTGCATCGGAAGACTCCAGCTTCTTACGAATTAATTTGATGATTGCGTCGATCGATTTCAAATTCACATCAGCATCCAAGCCCCATACTTTATCTAAAATAACCTCACGCGTAAGCGTCCGCCCCTTATTCTGCAGCAGCAGGTCCAAAATCTGAAACTCACGCGGAGACAACTGGATGTCTTGACCGCCTTGCCGAACCATCTGATTCGTCCGTTGCAACTCCAGCTCTCCCATTCGCACAATGTCGTCCTGCAAAGGAGCAAAGCTTCTGCGCATCAGCGCCCGCAAGCGTGCCAACAGCTCGTCCATTTCAAAAGGCTTCACGAGATAATCATCCGCCCCCGCATCCAGTCCTTCGACTCGATCACGGAGCCCGTCTTTGGCCGTGAGCATAAGAATAGCTCCTCGATATCCAGCCTGGCGCAGCCTAGCACAGGTGCCACGCCCATCTCCCTCAGGCATCATCCAATCGAGAATGACCACGTCATAGCTAGAGGCTGCGGCATAGTCGAAGGCATCGTTCCCCGTTTGCACCCAATCGACGCTGCAGCCGGTCTTTTTTTTCAACATATACTTCGTTAGCTCGCCTAATTTCACGTCATCTTCCGCCAATAAAAGCTTCATCTATCCGCCACCATCTCTCGTTCGCTCTATTACTTACAAGTATAATCTATCGCCTTCGGGCTTTCACCGTAATTTCACCAAGTGGGGATAAGATAGGTCTCATGGAACAACAAATCTACGAAAACGAAGGGAAGATCCCCATGAACATCCAAACTAAAATCATCCTCGCAAGCGCATTATCCGTTGTATTAGCAGGCAGTGGAATTATTGCTTTAAGCGCAGGCAGCCAAGTATTCGCTGCAACTGACACATCGCCAACGGCAACATCTGCCCCGCAGGATAAGCCAGCAAAGCCGAAGCCAAGACAAGGAGAAGCCGGCAAGCCAGGTGGCCCTCGCGTTAATGGTCAGAATCCGCCTCCGCCTAACCACGATGGTGTGGATTGCCCGGGGCAAGGGCAAGGAGATGGCCTCCCGCCAAACTCACCTGCCAGCTCACTTCCTTCCAACAGTGATCCCGCCAGCGGAATTACGAATCCTTCTACCTATTCCGTCGTAATTTCAGGTGGACTCACAACAGATCCTCAAGATAAGGGACGTCCCGTTGTGCTGATTGCCGCCGCTCTTGGTGTACCTACTGAGGTGTTTCGAGAAGCTTTTAGCGGAGTGACGCCATCTGGGTTAGACAGCCAACCGAGTCATGAGCTCGCACAACGAAACAAAGCCGCTTTAATGAAGGTACTTGGGCCTTACGGCATCACTAACGACCGTCTGGATGAAGTATCTAATTTCTACCGCTACAACGGGAATCGAACGGCAACTTGGCAAAAGACCTCCGCAACCGCAACAGCCATCGTCACTGATGGTGTGGTAACTGGCATTACAATCACAAATCCGGGTGCTGGCTATTCCTCCACGCCAACAGTTACCATTACAGGGCCAACTGGCACCATAACGGCCAAAGCCGTGGTGGCGTTTACGCAAGATTTTAAAACGAATGGCAGTATCACCTCGATTACCCTTGATTAAAATGAGAAGGAGCTTGTCACAGTTCATCTGTGGCAAGCTCCTTTTCCCGTTAATATATGGTGCAACTGGAACCATTCATTCTCCCAGCCGCCTTGTTTCCGCACGAAGATTGGTAGTATGATAGGGAAATACTTAAATTAACCAGAGGTAAATTAAATCATGAAGATGAGAGATTGGGACATTAATTTAAAAATCCGCCTCGGTGGAGAAACCGCTTTTAACGTTATTTTTTGGGCATTCTTTCCGTTCTTATCTATCTACTTCGCTAATTCGTTCGGAAAAGGTTGGACGGGTATTCTTCTTGTCTTATCGCAGGCGCTTTCTGTGTTCGGCAATTTGCTCGGCGGCTACAGCGCAGATCGGTTCGGACGCAAACGAATGATGGTGATCGCCGCTTTGGGACAAGCCGTCGGCTACGGAATCTTCGCACTGGCCGCTTCACCCTGGCTGGCAATGCCAGTTATGAGCTTCATCGGCTTCAGCTTCGCTAGCTTTTGCGGCTCGTTGTATTGGCCTGCCAGCCAAGCAATGGTGGCGGATGTCGTGGATGAGGAGCATCGGTCGAGCGTATTCGCCATCTTCTATACAACCGCGAACATGGCCGTCGTTGTAGGACCTTTACTCGGTTCCCTCCTCTATAAAGACAATCCGTATCTTGTGCTGGCCGCGGCTGCTGTAGTTTGCGTGTTACTCGCGCTCATGATGTCACGACGCTTACACGAAACGCTGCCGAAGCAGCTAGCGGATCGCCATCGCGCACAAGCTGACACCCCTTGGTACCATGCCATCGCGGTGCAGCTGCGCGACTACAAAATCATTGCCACGGACCGTGTATTCCTGCTGTTCGTTATCGCTGGTGTGCTGCTTTCGCAGACCTTCATGCAGCTGGATTTGCTTTTTCCCGTCTTCTTAGAAGAAACGATGCCGTTGACGACGATCTTTTCCTACAATGACTGGAATCTCCAGCTAACGGGTAAGCAACTGTTCGGCTTGATCGTCTCCGAGAATGGTCTATTCGTCGCCATTTTCACGGTCATCGTGACCAAGTGGATGCTGATGTATCGCGATCGTTATGTGTTCATCGGCGGCTCTCTTTTCTATGCGCTGGGCATGGTGATGTTCTGCCAGATGTCTACCTTCTGGGGACTAACCATTGCGATAGCCGTCTTCACGCTGGCCGAGCTCATGTCCGCAGGACCACAGCAAGCTTTCATGTCCCGATTGGCGCCGGATCATATCCGCGGTCAATATTTCGCTGCCTCTAGCTTGCGTTATACACTCGGGCGCACCATAGCGCCGCTATCTATCCCGATCAGCAGTTGGATCGGCTTTACCTGGACGTTCATTTTGTTAGCTGCACTTGCTGTCTTGTCGGCAGCTATCTATAACATGATGTTTAATCAGTATGATAAGCAAACTGCGCTGCAGTAGGTAAATGAAAAAAGCACCCGTGAGGGTGCTTTTTTTCATTATTTGCTTGGTTACGGGTGAGAACTCCCCGTTAGGCCTCCACTCACCAAATAACTGGAAAATACGCAGTTAATTCCGGAAATTTCATCTTTAAATTCACTTCAACTGGATAATATGCAGGTATTTTCGCGACAAATTCACTTTTCGGCTGGAATGGGTTGATTTAGATGGAGGAAATCCAGTTATTCGGCCAAATTTGCATGAAAACCAGAAACTAGATGGAGGAAATCAATCTAAACCTGTCTCACTACTCACATGCTACGCCGTCCCCGTCCCCATCCAGCTTCGCGCTGTAGCCTGTCTCGCCTTTCTTGATCTTGTAAGCTCCAGCTGCGTTGGCCTCCTTGCACGAGTTGTAAGTCGTGTTCGCTTTCGGCTGCAAGGTCGTCACTGGTTTCGGAGTTGTAGTTGACTTCGGTGATGCCGCAGCACCACCCTTCACCACACCCTCGTGATACCCATCCTCTTGCGCATAATTTTCTACGCTCCAGATCTTCAAAGCTTTCTGCTGTGCCTTCTTCTGAATTTCACGGAACTGATCGACATATTTCACGTTCGGCGGGTAAATATACGCAACTCTGGCATAGCCATTTTCGAGCAGGAGCTCATTGAACATTTTATCCCCAATGTACAGATAACACAGCAATCGGCCATATTTATCCCGTTCCGACACATCCAATTCCAGCTGAACGTCTTGGCCTGTAAGCATCGTTTTGGCATAGTTGGACGCTTCCAACGCAAAAGGCTGAACCGGCTTCTCGGGATCCACACTTTCTGGCGTATCTACAAGCAGTAGACGGATCGTTTCTTCTTTTTCTTTGCCGCCGTCGGTAAAAGAGATCTTCATCGTGTCGCCATCAACGACCCGAACTACTTTTGCGGGGATTCGCTTATTTAGCGTAGATTTATCCGTTCCCTTGACGGTTGCCTTGTTAGACGCAGCTGCGGAAGGTGTTGCAATATCAACATCTACTTGTGATGACGAACATGCCGACGCCACCATGATAAGCAGCAAGAAAATGCCTGCACGGACAATTTGTTTTTTGACACAAAAGCTTAGGATTGCGTTTACCATTGCGTTGTAACCTCCATATGATGACTGTTCTAGTGGTCTACGATCTCGTATGTACGCTACCTATTATATCAGATTGCATGGTGCACGCTCTGGTCAATTCGTAAAGAAAAAAGCACCCCTCAGGGTGCTTTTTTTATCGTGACTACGGCGTTCCGCTTCGAAACGAAAGCGCCAAATCCAACACATGCTCCGTTTCATTATAAGAGCTGATGTCCATCTTCCGATTGCCGTCAAAATCGGCGACCATTGCCCGTCGTTCCTTCCCTTGTGCCCAGGGTCCAAATTCGTTATCCAGTGGCTGGAAATAGTTCTCGCCCTCGTTCTGGAATACCCGCCAAATGCCCGTCTCCGCCGTATAGGCAATTAAATCGCCTCGCCCGTCGCCATTCGTATCGCCAACCAGCAGCTGGTCGCTATTTCCAAAGGAAACCCCGCCTGCAGTCTGCGGATCAGCGAACCCCCCTTGCCCTTGATGATACATAATGGATACGCGTTTCTCCTTATGCGAGACGCACAGGATATCATCATCTTTATCAGTGTCCTGCAATTGGGCTGTGAAAATTTCTGCATCCTCAGGTAGCTTCGTGTTTGACTCTGTATACGTCAACTGCTGATTTAACAAGTTAACTTGCACAAGTCCCTTGTCTCCTTTGGCAATTAAGCCCATGCCATGACTAGATCGGAGTGCGCGAACAGAAGAAAGTCCTATTGGTAAAGCACCGATTGTGCGGACTGGCAGGAACTGTCGCTTATCCGCTATGGCCACCCGCACATTCCCCGTTTCTGTGTTATACGCAAGCAGATCTTGCTTCCCATCACCATTAACATCGACGAGTAGGAGTGACTCATCGGGCGTAAACGTTTCTCTTAACCATACTTGTGAAGCTTCCTGCTGGCGATTTCTCGGCATATCGTAATTCCCCGGAATAACCAGAACGCGATGCAGTTGGCGTACAACGACATCCGCATGTCCGCGGCCTGTAACATCGCCAAGCATGACATTTTGCAGCTTCGTTCTTGGTGGCAGCATTACGCGATGCGCTGGGGTGAAAGGGACGATATCATGCAGTGACATCCAGCGATAGTCTAGCTTTTTGAAACCGGTAATCAATTTATGCAAGTAGGAGCCTGTGTCTCCCTCTTTATATTGATAGACGGGAATACCATCCTTCTCTTCTGGGTTTCCATCTGCGGCCATTACAGGCTCTAGGTGCGAGAATTCCAAAAATGGATGGAAGTAAAAGGAGGCTAGTCCGTCCTCCTTCGCTGCCTTCTCCAACATCCGGTCAACCGATGCAGCATCACTTATATAGCGATATGGCGCAGGGACATAGACGGAACCCAAACTATCTTGTCCGTACGTATTGATCGTATCATAGGTATTCATATCATCACTGGCGTTTTTGGTGTAGAGATCAGGTTGATACATAAGGCCGACGAAGGAACGAAACACTGCCTGTTGTTCATGGGTATCTTTATAGTGAGGGGACTCCCAGAACGCGGGATGTAAATCTGCTCCAGCAAAGGCAGCTAAGCTTTCTTTCATCCGTTCCGCCGCATACGATAGCTCTTGCGTTTCCGGTGCATCTTTAATGTTAAATTCTGAGCCTATTCCTGAATTTTGCTCGCCATCGGAGCGATACGTCTCACCATATTGATGCCGATACCCGTGCATACCCAATACGCCGCCTTGATGCTCTGCCTGTTGGAGGAGTTTAATGAATGCGCTTACTACTTCGTCAGGATTTGGATCGTCAATACCCTTTTCCTTCCATACACCGTCATCTTGCAAGCTCATTCTTCTTGGAATCACAGCAACATGAAAAGGCACGTGCTCAGACTCAATATAGGTCATGACGGCCCGCAATTTCCCTAGGCCTTCGAGGGTGTTGTAGTCGCCGCCAAGTCCGACATCCTCCAGTCGAATCATAGCATGACGCTTACCCATATTCGGAGAGTCATTCATCTCTGTATTCGAAGGGATATACGCGGCAAGCCCAACAGCTGCAAGAACACCTCCGACGATCCCTATTCCAATTTGCTGCCACAATTTACGTTTCACGCTAGCCTGCTCCCCCATTATGTAAAACGTAGATTATATCTATGATTTCGACATTTTTCTCCTAAATTATATATGAATCTATGCTTTCTTACTATAAGAGTTTGAACAGAGGTCAAAATGTATTTAAGTAATGTCTGGAGTTCTTGAAAACGTTTCCAAAATTAATCTTTTTTAAAAGCTATCCTCGTTTTAGTTTGGAGAAATCGGACTACGTCGTTGATATCGAATCTTAGCTCACCTGTTTCATTTTTGGGGAGTTGGGTAAGAATAAAAGTAACACAATCTCTTTACTTTCAGCTAATACTGCAATGACATACGCAACGTATGATGAATATATCTTATTGTAACGGAGGCATCCGACGATGACAGCCAAAATAGGTTTCGTATTTTTCTGTATAGTGTCCCTATCGGTTTTAGGTGTTGCTGCCAAAGAGAGTCAGCCCGATCAGCTTATAGATCAACGTACAGACAAACACATTGTTGGTCCGTACTCACCAGCCCTTTATGACTCCACCGAACAATTTGAGTATGAATTCGAATGGCAAAACGGGAAGATTATTGCAAATCCACAGTAAGTGAACTTCTACATAATACGTTAACTTTACTAGTTAACCCAAATAGACCCACGACTCTCGCAGTCGGGGGTTTACTAATTGAACTTAATTTTGTCCAGCTCATCTATAAAAGCAGATCTGATCCGATACCTCAACCGGAGATGACTAACTAACTTATCTGCATGATCGCCACCCCCGACGCTGTTCAAGTTCGTTCAAGATCCTCTCTCTTAGATCCTGCAAGTCGTCTTTGCAATACCTCCGCAAGCTCTATTTGCTTCTAAGTGCTTTTCGCGGCTTTCACTCACCACTCTTTTTACTCATCATCCCGTACTTCTTCCCCCACTCCCCCATACGCTCAAGGATCGGTATGAAGCTTCGTCCTGCTTCCGTTAGTGAGTATTCAACCTTCGGCGGGACCTCCTGATAGACTTTCCGGTGAACCATATCATCCTTTTCTAACTCTCTCAACTGCGACGTCAGTATGCCCTTAGATACCCCTGGCACCAGTCGCTGCAGCTCACCGAATCTCCTCGTTTCCCTTAAATGCCATAGAATAAGGATTTTCCACTTCCCTGCAATGACATTTTGGGTGGCGGTAACGGGGCAGACTTCGATTTGTTCCTCCGGAATTTCCCCCTGAAATGTTGTCCGAGACATACGCAATCCCGCTCCTTCCTTGATGGTTCTATTTTTATGACTAGGTCATTTTTTAATTACTACTTACATATTTCGAGCTACTATAATAATATATGACTATGACGAATTATCCAACAACACTTTATATAAATAGGAGGACGTCCATTATGTCAAAAATCATCGTTACCGCAGCAACAGGTGAATTAGGGAAATTAGTCGTCAAGCATTTATTAGCAAGAGTTCCAGCAAGCGAGATTGCTGTTAGTGTTCGTAATACAGAGAAAGCTGCTGAATTTGCAGAGCTAGGCATTGAAGTTCGCTATGGTGATTGGGATGATCCAGCTTCACTGGAGCAAGCTTTTGCGGATGCATCCAAGCTTTTGCTGATTTCTTCCCCACAAGATGAGTCGATCAGTCGTGTTCGTAAACATGTTAGCGCAATTGAAGCCGCCCATAAAGCAGGCGTTCCCCACATTGTCTACACGAGTTTCGCCTTTGCGGATGTCGATGCTTTCGCCCCTCTGGCTAACGTACATCTAGCAACCGAATTCACGCTGAAGGCATCAGGCATTCCAACAACAATCCTGCGCAATACGTGGTATCAGGAGCTTTATGTTAATCCAAGCTTGCAGGGTTACATCGATACCGGCAGCATTATAAATTCTGCAGGTACAGGGAAAATTAATACAGTAACACGTGATGACTTAGCGTTGGCTACTGCAACTGTTCTTGCCGAAGAAGGACATCAAGGCCAAGTCTACGAATTAGCATCATCCGAGTCATGGAGCTTCGAGCAATTAGCAGACATTTTATCTCACGTATCCGGCAAAAAAGTAACACACCAATCCGTCTCTGATGCTGACTCCTTCCAAGGTATGGTTCAGGCTGGACTGCCTGAAGGTCTCTCCCAATTCCTAGTTGCCATTGACAGGAAGATGGCCGCAGGAACAGAAGGACACACATCCCCAGACCTTGAGAAGCTCATCGGGAAAAAACCGACTTCCATTCATGAAAGTATTGCGCTATTATTCAGTAAATAATCCTTTTATTAACCCAACAAAGAGGTGAACCTCATGCAAGTTGAAATTTGGTCGGACTTTGCTTGTCCGTTCTGTTACATTGGCAAACGTCGCTTTGAGCAGGCCCTAGCGGAGTTTGCACACCGCGATCAGGTTGAAGTTGTCTATCGCAGCTTCGAGCTAGACCGTCATGCACCCAAAAGCGTCCCGCATGACGTCTATGATATGCTCTCTTCCCGCTACGGCATGAGCCGTCAGGAAGCTATCGCTATGAATGAGAAGATGCGTCAGCAAGCGGCGGTAGAAGGGCTCGACTTTCAATTCGATAGCCTCGTGCTGACGAACACGTTCGATGCTCATCGTTTACGGCTTTTTGCTGAGAAACAGGGCAAAGGCGCCGTTATATCCGAGTTGTTATTCCGCGCCTATTTCACGGAATCCACAAACATCAGCGACCACAGTATCCTTGCGGACATTGCTGCAGCCGTGGGAATCGACCGGGAAGAAGCTTTGTCCGTTCTCGCGAGTGATCAGTTCGCCCAGTCGGTGCGGACCGAAGAAGAGAATGGCAGCCGCATGGGAATCCGCGGCGTTCCGTATTATGTCATTAACGGCAAGCATGCCATATCCGGGGCTCAAGCAAGCGGCGTTTACTTAAACGCTATGCAACAGCTCTGGGACGCCGAGCAGCCGAAACAGGTTGTAGAAGCAGCCAGCGATGAGGCTTGTTTGGACGGCACGTGTGCTGTCCCGAACAAACTATAAGCGGCGCTTGCGCCTAGCAGAAGAAGCACCCTCGCGGGTGCTTCTTCTACTTTTATGATTTCAGCTGCAACCAGGAATATTTAATTAATGCACTCACAAGCGCGTTTCCATAATCAACTTCACTTTATTCAAGTCCTTTTGGTTAGCCCTTTTCATCATTAAAGACATAAACGGAGAAAATATCATGGAAAAACCTGCCGGATTCCCTTTGTTACGTAAAGTCATCCGCGTGGTACGACTACTACCCCCTGAATCCCACGTATACGTTGTTTCCATGGGAAAAGGGCCGTTAGCGGTACGCATCACTAGTTTATGACCAGGACTAAATTCCGTGACTTCATACACATAGGCTAGTTGTCTACCTAGGAAATTGGCTTTAAAAGCAATTTTTGACCCTACCTGGAGAGGTTTAGGTGTTTGCCATTCGGCCGAGTTAATATTCACATACCATTCCGGTGCCTTATCTGGGTTAGCCGCGTATTCCGATACTTGCTCACGAGGACAATTGATTGTTATTTCCGTGAAAACATCAACCATATTGACAATGACAACCTCCATTTCAATATAAAAAGCACGCCATCCATCAGCGCGCTTCCTCACTTAATTAAGTCAATAATTTCGCTATCGGCTCCCAATAATTCGTATGCCAACCTGCTGCAAGATGCTCACCTTGCTCTTCTGGGAAGGCAGAATGGTCAAATACCAGCAACGTTTCCGACCCTTTCTTTGATATATTCTGTACATAAGAACAAATACTAATCAGAGGAGTCACTCCAATGTCGACAGTGATCGGTACGAAAGAAAATCCATGGTCCTTAAAAACACCTCCACAAACCTCTGAATATGAGATGTATAAAGACGAAAAAGATGGCAAAACCATCCTTGTTTGCACGGTAGGTAAAACCGTTTTGCATTACGACTACCGCTGCATTAATGACTTACAAGAGATGCTCAAACAGCATGGAGATTGGATCGAGCTAGGTAGCGCTGATGAGCAGAAGCCAGCCAAAGAAGGAACGGTTGAAGCTTGGGGCCGCTCTCCTGAAAACCCCATTGGCGGTTGGTATGGCTTGAAGAAAGGCTTCCGCGGCAGATTCGGCATGTATATCCCCCCATTAATGGAGGTACTTGGTCTTGCAGAAGTCGAACACAATCCAAGAAATAATCGGATGCGGGCGTTATAATTCGCAGTAACCACTCTAACATGAAGAAGAGCCTGTCACTCTACTGAAGTGACAGGCTCTTACTATTCTATTTATTGGCTCTAGCCACAATGGTTCGTATTTTTCCTATCTAACTTCAAAGAGTACATATCGAGATCCGCTGCATGTAGTAAATCATCCAACGTTCGCGCATCGTCAGGATACACAGCCGTCCCGATCGATACGGATATTTCCAAATTGAACTCTCGCGAAGCTAACTTTAATTCATTCTGAATATGACTGATCAGTACTTCTTTCTTGGACGCATCCGTAGACGTCGATAGGATCAGAAATTCATCCCCCGCCCACCGTGCGGCTAAATCTTTTTTCTGTAAATCGAGCAGTAAGACATTCGCGATACGCTGCAGAACTTGATCACCGATCTTGTGACCGCGAGAATCGTTAATTAATTTGAAGTTGTCGACATCAATAAAATATAAAATCAACTGCCCTTGTCTGCGCTCCACCGAAGTAGTGAGCTTAGGAAAGGCTTCGAGGATGAATCTTCTGTTATACAGTGTTGTAAGGTTATCTTTCTCTGAGAGAAACTTCAATCGATCATACTGCGTGCCTAGCACCCAGCTTGCCAATAAAATCAATATGCCAGCGACAGGGAACTGAAGAGAAGGAAAATTATAATACATCGTACCGTAGGTTCTTAAGGCTACAATCGTGACTAAAACGACCGAAATTATAACGATTCGTCCCGAATAATTCATCCCAAATCACCATCATTCAATTTATGTCTATATAGGTCTATAGTGACACACTTGTTCCATACATTTCAAGGAATATTTGGTTTGTGCAGTCGAATCGACTCGAAAATGATCGTTAGCAAAAATTCGAAGCAAAGCACTTCAATTTTATGGTAAAGTAATGGTATTCGACATTTTTTTGAGAACATCCAAAACTTCTAACAGTCAGATGAGGTTCAAAATGGATCTACTTCTAGATATGAAAACCATCCTGTTGACACTGGTCATCGGCCACCTATTCACAGCCGTGTTCATAATCGCCTACTGGCGTCAACATAAGAACGAAAGTACAATCAGATACTTTTTCTATGCAAAATGCTTACAAGCCACTGCGTGGGTGATCTTCATCCTCCGTGACGGTCTATCGGATACACTTACAATTTCTCTTGTGAACTCAACACTTTTTATCGGTTATGCCTTTGAAACCATTTCCGTGCTGAAAATTCAGAATATCCTGAGCAAGCTGACGCGTAACTTGTATATTGCTTTGACAATTTTCAACATAATAGGCTTCCATTCCATCCTTCTTTTCGACAACGTAGAGAAGCTCAGAATTTCCTTTGTTTCCATGGGTGTCGCTACGAGCCTCCTCATACCCGCATACAAAATGATTCAAAAACGAGCAGCTTCCATGGTGACCCATGTGCTAGGCTATCTGTACCTTACAATCTTGGTATTTCTTCTGATTCGAGCCGTTAGTGCCGTATTCTTCGAAACGTTGATAAGCTTTTATCATATGAACGGTAATCAGACCATGGTCCTACTAGGCCAATATTTCGTCATGATTGCGGGAAATACGGGATTCATTCTCTTGATGAAAGAACAAACCGACCAAGCACTTATTCGGCTGGCCAATTATGACGATTTGACCGGTACACTGAACCGCAGGACGTTCATCACACGTACCAATCAATACATTACTTCCTACGCGAAAATGCAGAAACCAATCACCTTGCTGCTATTTGATATTGATAATTTCAAGTCCATCAATGATACATTCGGTCATGATACGGGCGATCAAGTGCTCGTCGACCTCACGACACGAATGATGGAGCAGCTCGGCGCTGATGATCTTTTCGCCAGATACGGCGGTGACGAATTTGCCATCATCGTACCTGGCATGGATGAGCGAGATTCCTCGCTTTATTCTGAGAAGCTTAGACAGGCTGCAGAAGGTGCGCTAGTTCCTGGATTACAGCTTTCCTATACCATTAGTTTGGGAGTTCTTACGTTCATACCAGATGAACGGACACATCTTGAGGAGCTTTACTCCACGTGTGACAAGGCCCTATACCAGGCCAAAAGGAACGGTCGAAACGGTGTATACCGTGGGGCTGTGTATAAACAATTGGTACATGCTTAGCAAAATTCATGTAAGTAGGCTGTCGCTATGATGCGGCGGCCTTTTGTTTTTTCTCGTTCACCTCTGACTACCTAACCACGGTTTGTGACAAACTACCAAACAATCCCTATTTCGAACGTATCGACGACAATTTTCCTGATACTTTTCAACCTATTCTTGTTAATTTAATGCTAAGTCGCAAAAAAACCTCACAGAGAGTAGGTAGGTAGAATGATTTCTCTAAATGATAAGCCCATGTATCTAGCACATTTCGCAAAGTTAATCCAAATGGATGAACATCGGCTATTTCGTATATGTAAGGGGATCGAAGAGAACGGATATCAATTAAACCGAAACGAACACGGACATATCGATCTAACGGAGAAAGATATTACGGTCGTGTTGAGTTTCTGTTTGTGAAGGTAGGGAGAGGCACCACGGGGTAAGCGTTATGCACTTTCTATCGAACGAGATTTCAGACGGCGTTGGTGTATGAACTGGAAAACATACAGCTATTTACGAGAAATTTCTTTGAAAACTCGATTTGATACTTTTACGTCTACAGTTACTCCCTCTCCACTCGCCACCAACACATCAACACGCTTATTTGGTAAGAAAAACCCGCTCCATGAGCGGGTTTTTCCATCATTTATGATCTTTTGGGTCCTTTGGATCTTTTGGATCCTTCGGCTTCTTATCGTGGTGCTTGTCCGTATAATCGACTTTAGGCGCTTGCAAACCGCCTGCTAGAACGGTCTCTCTGATGTCTTCACCGAGATAGAAGCTTAAATGTGGCGGCTGATTGTACGCCGTGTTCTGCCATGCGATTCCGTTTCTGTATACCGGGTCATGCATAAGCGTATACATCCGGTACTCCGTAGGAATCGTCGTGCTGAAGATTCTCAGTTCCGAGCTATCTGTTGTAGGTAAAAGAACTTCCTCACGCCAATCACCTAGGATATCGGCCTGTAAAGTCGGAGTCGCCTTTGTTCCATTATTGCTGACTACGCCTGCAAAGCTTTTCAAAGGCTCTGCTTTCTTCGTTATTGGATTAAACTTTGAAATAGATGTATTATCCAGCAACTCATTCAATAAATCCCCATCCCAGAGAAGAGAGAAGTTCACAGATACGCCTGCCGTTCTAAAGCTATCAGCTTCGACCTTACCCTGCACGTTGTAGATGCCTCCGCCCGACGCTGGCGTTGTCCCGCCTGTCCCCCAGAACTCAAAACCAGGGCTTGCGGTAATATTTGCCGCCAAGCCACGTCCTGTATCCACGTAACCATTGTAGGACATCAGTGTTTCCCCTGTTGCAGCATCATGAAGCTCTACCGAGGCTACAGAAGGGACTTCATGTACTGCCATAACCTGCAAACCTTCACGAGCTGGATCAAATGCCCCTACATGAAGCGCGTCGCCATGCGAACCTTGTTCACGCTGCATCTCGCCATCCATTTCATAGAGAATGCTGCCGTCCTGATCCAGGGTCAACGATCCTGCAATAATTTCGTCAAAACCATCATTATCAACATCCGCCGTGGCCAGATTGTGGAAGCCTAGGCCTGCCCCTCTACCCGCTTGGGCGGAGTCGAAGGTCCACTCTTCTTTGAGCTTGCCATGCACTAAGCTATAGGCCACATACGTAGTCCGTTCATAATAACCTCTGCCATAGATGGCGCTTGGCTTCTTACCATCCAAATAAGCTAATCCAGCAAGGAACCGATCCGAACGGTTATGCCAGGTGTCTCCCCATGAGGCAACATCCCCTAACGGGAATGCATAATCAATGGTGTCGATCTCCTTACCCGTTTCACCCTTGAATACGGAAATGTACTCCGGCCCCCCGAAAATATGGCCGAACTCATTTACCCACTTGCCATTATCTGCCGCATTACCAATGACGCTGATGACCTTGCTGCTATCAAATTTGCCATCTGTAACCCCGTAGACGGTCGTTGCATCTGCCGTTTTAATGAGGAATTCGCTTTTGCCATCCCCGTCATAATCAGCGATGATAAATTGATGATAATGCGCGCCTGATGTGAGGTTAAGCCCCATATTCATCCGCCACAATAAGGTGCCGTCCATTTTATAAGCATCAAAAATAGTCGGCCCTGTCATCGCGTTCTGCGAACTGTCGATAGCGTTAGATGGGTACCATTTCACAACGACCTCATACTCGCCGTCTCCATCCAAATCCCCTACGCCAGCGTCATTGACACTATATGTGTAGCTGCCTGTGGCCGTTGTTCCTCCTTCAGGCTTTTGCATCGGAATCGAGAGATAATCGTTAGCTGCTGCTGATGTTTCCTCTCTATCCTTTGCTGGCTTTCCATTGACAAGCGTCTCCACTTCATAGGTGTCTCCGGCGACACCAGCCGTGTCTGCAAAATTGGTCACAGACAATGGTGACGTATTCAGCTTTTGCCCATTGCGGTAAATATTGAACTTCACATCGCGGTCATACTCATCTGCAAGCAGACGCCAGCTTACGAATATGCCCTCATTGGATTGTAAAGCAATAACGCCTCTGTCCAGCCACTCTGTCTGTCTTGCCGTATCTGGTGGTGTAAGACGGTTGTATACATATTGGGTTGCATATCGGCCAAAACCATTCTCCAGACTTGCAGGAACCGCTAGTTCACCCTTAAACGTGTATACGCCCGCTTCATGGGGATTCCAAGATTTGCCTACGTTAACCCACGAACTTACAGGCACGGTTACCTTACTATTATTGGCTAGGGTAACACTTACGGATGGCGGTAAACCAACGGAATCGATATCCCGTGTCGTTTGATCTACATACACTGTATGATAGGATAATTTATCCACCTTCGTAATACGATTTTCTGGAATCGGCATATGATACACACCGAAGTTATCAAGGTACGTCGTCCAAGCAATATTATTGCCAGATGTCCGCATGCCCACCAATTTAACCGAAGCGACTGAACCGTCAAAAGCTACACCATTTAGCGAGGACGTGAATTCTTGACTTGTACCCGCAGCTTTGTCGGTTAGCTTGAATTTGACGACCTCATTTTCCACATCCAGATTAATCCCTACCTTATACCACGCTTGCGGATTCGTAATACCCGTACTTGCGGCAGGCTGCTTTCCTGCAAAATACTGCAAAGGTGCATTATTCGTATTATTTAGCGTAAATACCGTATTGCCAGTACTATCGAGGATCCTAAACTCGCCGCCGTTTTCACTAGGATTGCTAGCTGCTTTATCATTCACCTTACCAGGATACCAATCAAATTCAACGAGAACTTGGCTGCCTTTAACCGAAGTACCAAAGGTCTTAGTCGCTACGCGCCCCCCGCTTTGGTTCGTTTGAGTAAACTGCAGCATCGGGGTGTTATTCCCCATCACTTCATATGTATTAATCGATACCGTAGCATTCGCTGTTACAAATCCCCAATTAATGGGGTCCGGTGCGACCGTATCACCGAAATCACTATAATAAACGCTATCGAGTTCGACCCCATTGTTACCAACAGCGGCAGACGCCATCAACCCGTTCGGTATTAAGAGAGCGCTTGCAATAAGTAACGAAACGATTTTTCTCCATTGTCTTTTAGTTCGCATTGTTATTTTCACTCCTTCTGTTCGAGCTATGAGAGGATTGTGCTTGCTCTCGGTAATTCCTCATCGTGCAAGGTTTTGCATATCCTAAGAATCACTATCTGCCTTCGTTCAGAACTACTCCTTCTTCCCCTCCCCGCCAAATAGAATCGATAACGATGACCCATACAGCTCATACCCGTTGGTACGATTGGCCCGTGTACTAACTGTAGAACTTGACTGGCTACGCCGTCTATTAGACATTTTTTCAAAAATGAAATTCTCTTGTAAGAAACCATTTGGCAGTTATATGACATTTTTGACTAAACTTCTCTTTTCTTGATCTCGTATGTAAAAAGGTGATAAAAGCATGAAAAAATAGACCTCCTTGGCCCATTTCGTGGCAGGTGAGGTCTATTGCTCAGTAATCCCTAGCGACTACTTTGTATTCGTAAGCTCGATCATCTTACCTTGTGACTCCTTGAATATACGTACCAGGGATTGCACCTTATCAAACTCATAATCTCCAGGTCCATAGTTATCCATGAACATTTTCTTCAACAAATCTGTGTAAAAGGTAACTCGTTGCTCAAGCACATCATGCTCGATCTGGATAATTTCCTCAATGGAATGATTGCCAATGAATTCTTCTGTCTTATCAATAGGATCTTCCCATCTGCCCCCTCTACGCTCAGCAGGGTTAGATTCCTCAGGCTCTCTCGACGGCTCCAATTCGATCGATGTTCGTAAACTCGACAAAGCAATATTTTCTTTCGCCAGCATGATTTGAAAATACTTATTTTTGAATAAATCAATAATGACGAGTTTGCATAACTCTCGGTTTTGAAGGAGCATTCCGTCGAAGGGGTGGATGGTCCAGTAACCATTTTTCAGAAAAAGATTTAACTTGAACAGTTCGCTGCCATAGATATATTCGATGTTAATATTAGAATCTGACATGATTTCAAAAGAAAATTCTAACATAGCCTAACCTCCTGCAACGACAACCTCATCGAGCTTCGATTATTGGTTTTTACTTGCTCGCTCTGACCCAACTTAAACCCCAGTCATAGGCTTTATCCAACTCTTGATGCCCCTGAAAGTGCTTTACGATTCGCTCAATACTTAACGTTTCATCCTTCACATTCTGAATTAAAGCGATGGCACACATCGGGAGATCGTTATCATGCTCATCGAGATTAACAATGATATCAGGTCCGCCATTTTGCTTAATTGTGACTATGCCATCCGCCTCAGACCATTTCGACACACCCTCGTAAATGAAGGTAAAAATCAGTATCCGCTTGAAATTGGCAAGCTTAGTTCCATTAATTCGAATGTTCTCTCCAGTTTTAACCGAACCTGTTCGATCATCCCCATCAAGAGCGATATAAGGTTCACGCGTAAGCGATCCAAATGAATTGCCTAGCGCCTGAATTAATCCCTTTCTACCATCTTTAAGTTCGAATAGACAAGCTAAATCAAGATCGATTCCGCTAGGTGATTCCCCCCAGAAGCCACGATTGCCTGCCGGTTGTTGATTCCAATTCAGGTTGATTAAGATTTCGCCTAGACCACCCGATTTCTTCTCGAGGTTGATCTTATCTCCCTTTTTCGTTAATACAATTTTGGAAAGATTAATCTGTGGTCCCTTTTCCGGTATCGGTTTGGGTTCCGGCGGCGCGATCTGAATTTCTGGAGCTTTCAAGGTTGGCTGCTCATTATCTACAACAACACCATAGCTCGCGCATAGCGCTTTAAGGCCTCCAGCGTATCCAGCACCGATCGCACTAAACTTCCACTCACCGTTGTATCTATATAATTCTCCTATAACAATGGCCGATTCTACGGAGAACTGATTGCCCAAGTCATAACGAAGTATTTCTTGCCCTGATGCTTGATTCACGATACGAAGATAGACGCTGCTGACCCCACTGAAGTTTTGACGCCTCGCTTCACTTTCATAGATCGTAAGTGTAAAAGCAATCCGATCAACGTCAGTCAACACTCGTTTCAGATCGATATTCAGTTGTCTTTCATTTGCCTGCTTCTCGATATATGTCATAAAACTATTGCTCGGATTACCGTAAAAGATAAGATCTTCATCACCACGAACCTTACTGTTCTGTGCAAGTAAAAAGGCCGAAGTATCGAGCTCAATTTGATTGGGAGCCTGCCAACCGATAAAGACAGTCAGATTGGTAAGCGATGCATGCACTTTCGTTACATCTACCTTTTGTCCTTTGATTACAGCAACGACGGTCATGTTGACTTCACCCTTCTTTGTAAAAGATGTAAACATAAAGGTGGCAACCAGAAGGCAACCACCTTATACAAGCCAACCTCTAGCTCAAGCCATAGTTCGTAACTAGCGCAGCCAAACCACCTGCGAAACCACTGCCTACCGCTTGGAATTTCCAATCGCTTCCATGACGATAAAACTCACAGAAGACGACTGCTGTTTCAATGGAGAAATCTTCACCTAAATCGTAACGAAGTATCTCATTCTTATTCGCATCATTCACTACCCTTACGAAGGCATGACTGACTTGTCCAAAATTTTGACCGCGTTGTTGTGCATCATGTATCGTAACCGTAATGCCAATTCGACTGATAGCTGCTGGTACTTTAGCGAAATCGATCATGATTTTTTCATCATCACCATCACCTTCACCCGTACGATTGTCTCCAGTGTGAACAACAGCACCATCATAAGCCTTAAGGTTATTATAAAAAACAAAATCTGCTGCTGACTTGGCTTTACCATCTTCATGAAGAAGAAACGCGGAGGCGTCAAGATCGAAATCTCCACCGCCATTATATTTATTGGTATCCCAGCCAAGTCCTACAATGATTTTGGTTAGACCTGGGTTGGTTTTGGTTAGGTCAATGCGTTGACCTTTGGATAAATCAATCGACATGGTTATCTCACCTTTCAGATCAAATAATGGGTATTCCTCATCGCTTCCTAAAGCTAGTATATAGGTTTGTGTGTAGAGATCGCAATGATTGCAATTTTAAAAATCACCTAAAGAGATAGAAAGAAACACCCACGGTTGAAAATCAAGTTTTTCACTCCGATCCAATAAAAAAGTTGTTTAATATTAGGGTATTTGGGGTAAGTAACCATATGCCACAGTCGCTTGAGCGGCTTGCTAACACTCAACTTTCCAGGAGGGATTACCATGAGCAAACATATTATCGGCGTATTCAACACGGAAGAAGAAGCGATTCGCGTTATCAACCAATTGAAGGCAGAGGGATATCACTCGGAGGAACTCTCAGTAGTGGGCCGCAACCGCGGTGATCTGGACCACATCGAAGAAGCGACCGCCACCAAAGCGGAAGAAGGCCTTGCAACAGGCGCTGCGACAGGCGGCGTACTAGGCGGGGTGACGGGGCTGCTCGTGAGCATCGGCGCTTTGGCGATTCCCGGGCTGGGTCCCATCCTTGTAGCAGGTCCAATCGTTGCGACCCTAACAGGTGCAGCTGTGGGGGCAAGTGCAGGCGGACTGGTCGGCGGACTAATCGGACTCGGTATCCCCGAGAAAGACGCGATGCTTTATGACGAATATGTTCAAAATGGCAAAGTGCTCGTTCTTGTAGACGGCGACGCCGAGCGCGCCAATCTGGCGTATCGGATTTTTCGCGACCACAAGTCACTCAATGCGGATACTTACAGTCCGGACTACGGGTACGTAAGCAGCACAGGCTTCCCCAACGATCGCTATCGCAACAACTTGTAAAGCCGGCGCTGTGCCTAACATATCATCAGGATGGCATGTCGACAGATTAACATGTGCATAGCTAAGACCTTCAAGAGGCTGTCTCAAAAGTCAATTTAGACTTTTGGAAACAGCCTCTTTTTTCATTAATGACCGATCAGTAATAAATCTGCTTCCCGCAATCTAGCTGGATTTTCTCCATCTAATTGATGAAGATTTACCCCAAGTCATCCTGAATCCATAAAAATACAAGCAGGCCTGCATCCTCTCGGACGCTAGCCTGCTTGTGTCGAACCCTATCGCTTCATTATGGCGCTGCCTGAGCTATACGTGTCGGAGAACTCGCTCGCCGATTTATCATTATCCCAAACATCGGCATACGTGACGTTTTTCTTGAATTCCTCCAACGCGAAGGAGCAGGAAGGGATAATCTTGCGTCCTTTATCGCGGGCTTCGTGGACGACCACGTCCAGCAGCTGTTTACCCAGTTGACGACCACGGTAGCGCGGGTCCACGTAGGTATGATCAATTACCCAGGTATCGGTATCGACCAGCCTGTAAGTAATCTCGCCGACCGTACCTGACAGCGTGCTGAGGATGAAGGCGTTGCCTTGCTTTTGTAGGACAATTTCCTCCTCAGCTTCGTGAAACGTGTTGTTTGCTTCCATAGTGAAACACCTCCTGAAGGATATGATGCTTGTTTGTACTTATTACCCTTTAGGAGAGGCGGTGAAACAAAGAATCGGAATGGAAACCAGCTGCGCTACGCGGTTGTACTCCATCCACTCGTTGGCGATGTCGACGGCCCACGCTTGTATTTCATGTCTCTTAATATAGATTCATAGGTAGGAAAGAATAGAAAAGTGTACCTAGTATTTATATGGAATAGTATCTCCGCTTGAACCAGCAGCATTTAACGAAGTACCTCCTTCTTTTCTCTGAACACGATAATAAGTAATTCTTTCACCACTTGTACCTGTCTTATGCCATTTTTCAATAAGTTTAACCCTATAATCTCCGCTGCCTATCTTCTCAACATCTGTGGACCGAGTCACCACATAATCTTCCTTTATTGTTTCAATGACTTTGTTTAACTCATCTGGAAAAAGAGAGTTATACGTTCCCTTGGATGACACGGCAAACTGAGCAGCTTGATTCGCCGTGAACTTAGCATCTTCTTGCTTCCAATATGGGTGATACAGAATAAAACTAAATAACGCAAAACATAATGGTAAAAGTGAAACGATAACTAATGTCTTTCTTGCTTGAAGGAATTTTTTATACATTTCATCAACAATGAAAAAAAGTAAAGAAACAGCCCCTCCAAATACTAATGTCCTTACATTCATAAACACTAAACCACCTATTGCACCAAAAAGTATATGTAAGACTCCTGAAAACAACCTCATTATCTTCACATTAGCTTTATTGAGTAAACTTTCTATTAACATCGACACACCAATCCCATATATAAATACAATTGCAAAGGTATAAAGAGAGTAGATGAACATTCCCAACCAAATATTCGCAAGGTACCCAAACGTATCATTTTGCAATTCATTATAACCATCTAGAAATGAGAGAAATAATACGAAATAACTTGAAGAAAAAAAGGCGGAAAGCACTTTTCTTTGTAACAAGATAACTCCCCCCTTCCCATTTTCAAACGTATACAAATGAAAATTAGTAATGCCCCGACCGAATTTTATCTGGATTAATAATGAAATATACATGTTGAAAATACGAACCCTGCGATTCCATTTGCAGCATCAGCAAAGAAACTGGCTTCTCTTTCTCATAAAACACCACAGCTGGTTGCCCGTTCAAAATAGTCATTTTATACGTCAAGTGTGTATACCGTTTGGCAGAAACCCCAACCAAAAAAGACACCACACGTTCCCTGCCATAAATCGGATTGATCGCTGTGCTAACTTTCCCGCCTCCATCGGATACCAGAATTGAAGTGTCTGTCAATAATCGAACTAATGTGCGCGAATCTCCTCTTTGAAACGCAGTCACAAACTGTTCCACGAGCGACGCATGCTGCCCTTGGCTGACTGGTGTTTTTAAGAGCTCCGGATCCAGTTTCTTTTTAGCACGACTGTAAATTTTACGGCAGTTAGCCTCCGATTTGTCCAACAGCTGAGCGATCTCTGCATACGGATAATCATAAGCCTCCCGCATCACGATAATCGCTCTTTCCAGCGGCTCCAACTGCTCAAGCACAATCATAAAGGCATAGGACAGCGACTCACGTTGCTCCACCAACTGATTCGGCTGCTGCCAAACTTCGGAACTTGGTTCTGGTAACCATGTTCCGGGGTATACCTCCCTTTTCTTCCTAGCTGATTGCAATATATTTAGGCACCTATTCGTCGTAGCACGTGTCAGATACGTCTTCACATGCTCAATCCGATCCAGTTTGTCATGAACATCCAAGAACAGTTCCTGAACAACATCTTCCGCATCCGAAACTGACCCCAGCATATGGTACGCCACGGATTTCAGATATGAATAATAGGTGGTATAGACCGTTTGAAAATGTGTGGTCACAATATTCCCCTTTCTGATAGGCAGGTTCATCAACTATATGCAAATACGTCAAGGCAGATGTTATTAACGATTTTTTTGTCACGAAAAGTTACCCTCAATTGTCTAGATCACATTAACCAAAACGATAAGAAAAGAGGAGATTATGATGAGTACCCGATTCGATTATTACAAAGCCTGTCCTGAAGCAACAGAAACGATGTTAAAGCTAGAAGAGTTCGTAAAAAGTAATGGACTGGATGCCAAGTTATACGAGTTGATTAAGCTGAGGTCGTCTCAAATCAATGGCTGTTCTTACTGTATTGACTCTCATACGAGAGACTTAAAGAAACTAGGCGAGACGGACCAGCGTCTCTATTTGCTTTCAGTATGGAGAGAGGTCCCTTTTTATACCGAGAAAGAATGTGCCGTGTTGGCATTAACCGAAGCAGTGACCCTAATTGCAGATGCAGGAGTACCAGATGAGGTTTATGAACAAGTGAGGAAAGAATTTGATGAGCGTCAATTCATGGTGCTGCTTATGGCTATAAACACCATTAATAGTTGGAATCGAATTGGAATCGCTACACGCTTACTGCCAAACCGCAAATAGAGGTTATGAAAAGGGTGCTGTGAATGGTGAGGTACAGATGCCATCTCCTGCTTACAATCTATAATAACACTGATTTACAAATTTAGGATAATGGTAGATATCCAAGGCTGCCCTAGTTGTACATGTCAATGCCGTGCTCCGTGCTCGCCACCACACAAAATAAAAGACACCCGCAAGGGTGTCTCTTGTTTTTGAACGTCTATCTCCATACCGTAATTCATATCTCCGATTTCTACTTCAAACGAGGATAACGAAACTTCTACTGCTCCGCTTAAATCAGACCTGATTTTTGCAATAATCTCTGCATCATCGTTGCCACCTCAGCTCGGGTCATGTAGCCCTTCGGCGCAAGTAAAGTCTCGTTTCTTCCAAAAACAATGCCAGCCTGCAAATTGTCCGCAACGCTGCTGTGCGCCCATGAGGACACTCCTGCCGCGTCTTCAAACGGACGAAGTATAGCGTCTGCCGATTGTTCAGACAGCTCGTCTTTCAAACCGGTTAACGCCATCGCTTTGGCAAGAATACCATGGCTTGCTCTCTCGTGATCGTGTCGTTCGGGCGGAACGTACCGTCTTCAAGACCACTGATCAACCGATATGAATAAGCCGTATTGACCGCACTGCTGTACCAATCTGCTGGTTTCACATCCGAGAATGGCGTTGCTCCATTCTCCAGCTTAAGGCCTAATCCACGAACAATGATGGCTGTAAATTCAGCACGGGTGATTTCTCGGTCAGGACTGAACAGGCCGTTACCCGTTCCGTCGACGACCATCCGAGATCCCATGTCGTTAACAGCAGTTTTACCCCAGTGATCCACCGCATCGCTAAATTCGAGCGGATGCCATACGACTGCATACGTACTGTTGGTCAAGCTGTTGATTTGGGCCTCATACTTCCCATCGATATGTTGGACTTTTGTCGGCACATGACGCACTGACCCATCCTCTTCAACTACAACGCCGGTAGTAATCTTGCTCGGATCAACTTCATCTGGAATGGCAATCGTTCTTTCCACATAGGCGTCGAATTTCGTTACTTCAACGATTTTATCGCCATAGATGGCTCTTACCGTAAAGTCCAGTGGTTGAGCGACAAGCGCGAATTGGCCATTGCCTGCAGCGCTATCCACAACCTTCAACGTATCCGTTGTCGGAACCGCGATTTCAATTCGCACTTTAATGTCTTGCAAGGCTATTAACGCACCAACCTGCTCGGATATAGCGCCTATATTGATTTGTCGAGCTGGAAGCGTGTAGATCGCATAATCGGTTTTGAACTCCAGAACGGCTTGCTTGTTCTCCATGTTCTTCACCATTTGACCGTTCAGTTCGCCAACGAAGATATCGAATTTTTGGCTGATCGGAATCGTGACTACGGCATGTTGCCCTTCAGCTGCAAGCTTCTCATCCAGCTTTTTCTGATCCACAACTACCGTCATTTCGGTCTGATTGTCTCGCGTCCCGATCTTAGCGGTTCCCGCATTCTCGACCTTCCCATTAACAAGAATATCAACGCCCGTACTCGTATCGACTGGTGTCGTTGGAGCGGAAGGTGGAGATGGCTCAGAGGGCTCAGATGGCGTAGTAGATGCTCTCGGAATGACGGCGTTCGATTCTGCGGAAGCTGCACTTTTCCCCGCACCGTTGATCGCTTTTACCGTAAATGTATAGCTTGTTTCATTCGTCAATCCTGTGAAGGTTACCGGACTTGATCCTCCGATAATGACTATATTTCCCGGAGAAGCAGTCACTTCATATTCGGTAATCGTACTTCCACCGTTATCGCTAGGAGCCGTAAACGTAACAACAGCTTGTCCGTTACCCGCGACCGCTGTCACATTGGACGGCTCTCCCGGGATCGTTGACGGAGTCGCGCTTATTTGATTCGATGCCGCGCTTAAGCCGCCTAAGTTTTCTGATTTTACCACAAAATAATAGGCGGTGCCGTTAACCAGATCTTGTACGCTATAGGTAGAAGATGTGACTGTCGCTACTTCGACGATACTAGTTAAATCTTCATCCATTGCCATATAAATGTGGTACTTCGTCGCGTCCGATACGGTATTCCAGCTCAGCGTAATTTGACGGTTGCCTCCGTCAGCCGTAAGGTTTTGCGGATTTGCAGGAGCATTCGGCAAGTTCACAGCTTGCGTTACGACAAACGTTACAGGCGTCATGTAATCTGCGGATACGGTGACCGTTGCCGTGTAGGTATCTGCCAGCAAACCATCCTTGCTATGAATGTCAAAGCTTGTTGATTCGCCGCTAGTTAACGTAGAATCCGGCTGTGTGATTACAAAATCGTTAGCGTTTACGCCGCTAAGCGTAACCGACAGGTTCGCTAAATCGCCAGTACCGGTATTCACAATGGTAACGGATCTCGTTTCTTGGGTATCCGATACGTATCCTTGAGTAAGGGCCGTTAATGTTTGATCCGTTATTGTAGAGATTGTATAGACAGGAGCTGCCATCACGGTAATCGTCGCTGTCCCTTTTTTGCTAGTATTCACCGTAGACGTGGCAGTGATCGTATAGTCGCCAGGCGTGGTATCAGCTGCTACGGATACTTCACCCGTGCTGTTCACCGCCACCTTTGCGTTGTTGCTCGTCCACGTGACCGTCGTCGCCGCTCCGCCCACCGCATCTACCGCAGCTGTGAGTTGCTTGCTTCCTCCTTGCTCCACGCTTGCCGTGCTTGGGCTGACGGTTACGCTATTGATCGCTGGCGCTGCCGTGACTGTTATTGTCGCTGTTCCTTTTTTGCTAGTATTCACCGTCGATGTGGCCGTGATGGTGTAGTCGCCCGACGTGGTGTCCGCCGCTACGGTTACTACTCCTGCACTGTCCACCGACACCCTCGTGTTGCTGCTCGTCCACGTGACCGTCGTCGCCGCTCCGCCCACCGCATCCACAGTAGCTGTGAGCTGCTTGCTTCCTCCTTGCGCCACGCTTGCGGTGCTTGGGCTAATGGTTACGCTGTTGATCGCTGGCGCTGCCGTGACCGTTATTGTCGCTGTTCCTTTTTTGCTGCTGTTCACGGTCGACGTGGCCGTAATTGTATAGTTGCCAGGCGTAGCATCTGTCGCTACGGTTACTTNTTTTGCTGCTGTTCACGGTCGACGTGGCCGTAATTGTATAGTTGCCAGGCGTAGCATCTGTCGCTACGGTTACTTCCCCCGCACTGTCCACCGACACCCTCGTGTTGCTGCTCGTCCACGTGACTGTCGTCGCCGCTCCGCCCACCGCATCTACGGTTGCTGTGAGCTGCTTGCTTCCTCCTTGCTCGACGCTTGCCGTGCTTGGGATCACGGTTACGCTATTGATCGCTGGCGCTGCCGTGACTGTTATTGTCGCTGTTCCTTTTTTGCTGCTGTTCACGGTCGACGTGGCCGTAATTGTATAGTTGCCAGGCGTAGCATCTGTCGCTACGGTTACTTCCCCCGCACTGTCCACCGACACCNATTGTCGCTGTTCCTTTTTTGCTGCTGTTCACGGTCGACGTGGCCGTAATTGTATAGTTGCCAGGCGTAGCATCTGTCGCTACGGTTACTTCCCCCGCACTGTCCACCGACACCTTCGCGTCGCTGCTCGTCCACGTGACCGTCGTCGCCGCTCCACCAACTGCATCTACCGTAGCAGTGAGCTGCTTGCTTCTTCCTTGCGCCACGCTTGCCGTGCTTGGGCTAATGGTTACGCTGTTGATCGCTGGTGCTGCCGTGACGGTAATCGTCGCGGTTCCTTTTTTGCCGCTATTCACCGTCGACGTGGCCGTGATTGTATAATCGCCAGGCGTAGTATCTGCCGCTACGGTTACTTCACCCGCGCTATCCACCGTCACCTTCGCATTGCTGCTCGTCCACGTAACCGTCGTCGCCGCTCCGCCTACCGCATCCACCGTTGCTGTGAGCTGCTTGCTTCCTCCTTGCGCCACGCTTGCGGTGCTCGGGTTCACGGTTACGCTGTTAATTGCTGGCGACGCTGTGACCGTGATCGTCGCTGTCCCTTTTTTGCTGCTGTCCTCTGTCGAGGTGGCTGTGATGGTATAATCCCCTGGCGTGGTGTCTGCCGCTACGGTTACTTCACCCGCGCTGTCCACCGTCACCTTCGCGTCGCTGCTCGTCCACGTGACCGTCGTCGCCGCTCCTCCCACCGCATCTACCGTTGCTGTGAGCTGCTTGCTTCCTCCTTGCACAACGCTGGCGGTGCTCGGAGTGACGGTTACACTGTTCACAGCCGGAGGCATGGCCGTAACGGTGATCGTCGCTGTCCCTTTTTTGCTGTTATTGAACGTCGAGGTTGCCGTAATCGTATAATCCCCCGGGGCCGCACTAGCCGCAACGGTTACTTTACCCGTGATGTCCACCGACACCTTCGCGTCGCTGCTCGTCCACGTAACCGTCGTCGCCGCTCCTCCCACCGCATCTACCGTAGCTGTGAGCTGCTCGCTTCCTCCTTGCACCACGCTTGCGGTAATCGGGCTGACGGTTACGCTGTTGATGGCCGGTGCTACCGTGATGGTGATCGTCGCAGTCCCTTTTTTGCTGTTATTGAACGTCGAAGTCGCCGTAATCGTATAATTACCCAGGGTCGCATCAGCCGCGACGGTTACTTTACCCGAGCTGTTCACCGTCACCTTGTTAGTGACGTCACTGCTAGTCCACGTGACCGTCGTCGCCGCTCCTCCCACCGCATCTACCGTAGCTGTGAGATTCTTGCTTCCTCCTTGCACCACGTTTGCGGTAATCGGGCTGACGGTTACGCTATTGATGGCCGGCGCTGCCGTGACGGTGAGCGTAGCTGTCCCTTTTTTGCTGTTGTCCACCGTCGATATTGCCGTGATCGTATAAGTACCCGTCGCGGCATCTGCCGCGACAGTTACGTTACCCGTGCTGCTCACCGTCACCTTATTGGCAACGTCGCTGCTTGTCCACGTGACCGTCGCAGCTGATCCTCCCACCGCGTCTACCACAGCAGCGAACTGCTTACTTCCACCTTGTACGACGGAAAATCTAATCGGGCTGACGAACACGCTATTGACGGTAGGTGGTATGACGGTAATCGTCGCTGTTCCTTTTTTGCTGTTATTTACCGTCGAGGTTGCCGTGATCGTATAATCACCAAGCGTGGCGTCTGCCGCAACGGTTACATTACCCTCGCTGTTAACTGTCACCTTGTTAGTGACGTCACTGCTTGTCCACGTAACCGTCGTTGCCGCTCCTCCCACCGCATCTACCGCAACTGTGAGATTCTTGCTTCCTCCTTGTACGATGCTTGCCGTGCCTGGAGTGACGGCTACGCTATTTACAGCCGGAGCCGGTAAGTTAGCCACCCGAAGTTGTTCTATTACACTGTTTTTCTCCTGCCACGCTACGAATAAACCATTGTTCAGTGCGGTTATCGCAGGAAAAAAAGCGGTTTTCGTATTATCCACGATAAAACCGTTTAAGCCAAGTTCGGCGCTCGACCAAGCAGTTCCGTTATACTTCTTCGCTCGAATTTTAAATACGGGGATTGATCCCGCTCCTACCATTCCGGAATCTTCTGACCACACCGCATATAAATCATGATTAGCAGCTGCTAATTTCACATAATTAGCTCGGAATGCGGTACTAACGTTGATGCCATACTTCCCACCACCGTCAACACTTGACCAAACGTTACCGTCGTATTTCTTTACCCGAATTTGGTCGTCCGTCGTCGAATCGACCGGTTCATGCCAAGCTACGTACAAGACGCCGTCAACCGTGGCTAACGTCGGGTAGTACGCATTTTTCCCAGTTGCTATATTTAACCCAGTCGGGCCGCCGCCATCGATCGTCGTCCAGCTCGTTCCGTCGTACTTTTTCGCCCTGAGCTGATTAATAACTCCGTACTGTTCCGACCATACCGCGATTAATTCATTTCCCAATACGGCCAAAGCAGGAAAAGCCGCGGCTTTGGCTGGATCTATATTTAATCCATTCGTACCTCCGTCGACGCTTGTCCACTCCGTGCCGTTATACCTCTTCACGTAAATTTTACCCAGTTCTGACCACGACGCATACAGAGCATTATTGTATTCAACCAAAGTAGGAAAGTTAGCGCCCTTTGTCGCATCCACGTTAATTCCGGTCGTGCTTTCTCCTTCGGCGCTTGTCCAGCTTGTTCCATTATATTTCTTGACCCGAATTTGACCGTAGGATGATGTAACTTCTTCGACCCATGCAAGATATAAAGAACCGTTAAATACGGCCAGAGTCGGTCTCATTCCCTCTTTGGCCGGGTTCATGTTTAATCCGTTCGGGCCGTTGCCGTCGATGCTCGTCCAGCCCGTGCCGTTATATTTCTTGACTCTGATTTGATTGAAGTATGTGATGCCCGGAACGACTTTTTCTTGCCAGGCGACATAAACTTCGCCGTTCCATACAGCCATGGCAGGGTATTCCGCCCGATTGGCTGCATTCACATTAAGGCCATTAGGACCTCCGCCGTCGATCATCGACCAGCCAGACGCTGCGGAAGCTGTGCCACTGTTGAAAAGAAGCGGTAACAAAAGTATAACGGCGAGTAATACATGTACCGTTTTGCGTAATCTATCGTTGGTCTTACTCCTTCTCATTGCCGGAATCAATCTGCATCTTCCTTCCAAATTATCGTTCTATCGCATATCCCTCATTTTCTACCTCAGCATATCTGACAGCACCTTAAAGAAACCTTAAAAATCGACAATTTTTCCCATAAAAAACAGGCCTCATCTTAAAAGATGAGAACCTGTTAGGTAAATTGGCATCACGCAGTTAAACCGACGAAGCAGGGATGCAAATGGTGACTTTCGTGCCACGCCCTAGCTCACTATCCAGTTCCAACGAAATACCATATTCGTATTTCAACCGCTTGTTAATATTCCTCAAACCGACTCCCTGCGATTCGTCCGCATCGGGCCTTTCTAGCAGCGTCTTCAATCGTTCAGGCGCGATTCCTACGCCGTCATCGGCTACGACAAATTGCCACTTCCCATCCGACTCTTCCGCCGTCAATGTCACCGTGCCTCCTTCAATGCGATCGCCGATGCCGTGACGAATCGCATTTTCGACCAGCGGCTGCATCAAAAGCGGCGGCATGCGTAAACCATAGGCAGCCTCTGCGATATCGAATTCGAAGCGAATACGATCTTTGAATCGAGCCCGCTCAATCTCGACATACGTTCGAATCAGACTGAATTCTTCTGCAAACCCGATGCGTTCCTCCGCATTGCTGAACCGAAAGCTTCCTCGCAAATAATCGGCTAGATCGGCGATCATCTTTCTCGCTCGTTCCACATCCTTATAACTTGATGCCACAATACTGTTCAGAACGTTATATAAGAAATGAGGCTTAATCTGCGATTGCAAAAAAGCCACTTCCATATGGATCGCTCGGCCGAGCGATTCCTTCATCGCGAGCAAGCTGCCGATTCTTGCCTTAAGCTCCTCCACATCGAACGGTTTTGACAAGTAATCGTTAGCCCCCGCTTGAAGTGCTGCAACCTTATCCTGGGGTTGAATCGCCGCCGTCACCATCAGAACGGGCAGCTCCAGCAACGAATATCGTTTGCGAATCTCTTGACACACTTCATAGCCTGACATCCCCGGCATCATCAAATCCAAAATGACAAGATCGATCCTGCCCGTTTGATCGAGTTGCTCCAGCGCCTCATACCCGTTCTTGACTGCGATCACGCGATAGTCGAGGGCTTGAAGCGCGTCCAATAAGACTTTCAAGTTAACAAACTGATCATCAACGATCAGAACCGTATGCTTGCCTCTCGAATTCGTAAAATAAGGCGTAGCAAAGGAATATTCGATTTCTTTGGGGACGACCATGGGAGTTGAATAGGACGATGTTGCATCTCTTCGTTGTTCGGAGATTGGAAGCGTGAATGTAAAGGTCGAACCGACTCCAGGCGTAGAAGTAACAGAAAGCGTCCCTCCTTGCAGTTCGACCAGTTGTTTTGCAATCGGCAGCCCTAATCCGAAGCCACGCTGCTGTGAACCCTCAAGTGATTTGAATGGCTCAAAAATCAATGGAATATCCTGGGCCTCAATGCCTTTTCCTGTGTCGTGCACCGCAATTTCGAGCCTGCCTCCATGTTCTCTGCCCGTAATGACAATCCTTCCATTCTCCGTATGCTTAATTGCATTGTCCAGCAAATTTCCGATAACCTGACTCAAGCGGATTTCATCAGCCAAAGCGGAGGATAACTGCGCAGGCACAGCGTTCACCAGTTGAATATGGTTTTCCGTGCACAAATAGGAATAGAAGCGCACTTGCACCTCTGCGACCGAACGAACATCGATTGGAGCAGGAACGATTCTCAGTTCACCTAGTTTCAGCTTGGATAAGTCTAAAATATCGTAAACGAGCTGCGAAAGCTTCCTCGTAATATCAGTTATCAATTGCAGCTTTTCCCGTTGTTCCGCAGTTGGTGGATGTGTGGTATCGTCCAACATGGACCGAGAAATATTCATCACTCCGTGAAGCGGCGTCTTGAATTCATGCGAAGTTCGGGCCAGAAAATCGTCCTTCAACTTGTCCGCTTGCATTAATTGCCCTGACAATTCTTCGATTTTATGGAAAGCGTTCGAGAACCGGAGCGACATCAGCAAAGCTAGCATCAGTAGAACTAGAAAAGGTTCCACCGGCGCAAGTGAATAGATGGGCACGCCGAAGTACACGTTCATGTTCTGGTTCAGCACCAGCACATTCAGAGCCATTGCCGCCACGGCCAAATACCCGCTTCCAGCTACCTTGTGCAAGGCCGTATATACGAATACATACGTTGCGTACAACAACGAGAAAGTCACGTAAAACGACGTGAACTGACGAACTGGCCCTGTTGTAAGCTCGGTAGCGAAGCCGACATGCAACACCGCAAGTATCCCCCCCACAGCCAGCCCGCCTCGAGTGAGCCATTTATAACAGTAAGGCCGGAAAGCCGTGTATACATAAAGGAAAAATCCAACACCTACGCCAACTGTCAATACCATCTGAATTCGGAAATATAGCCAGAACGGAATCGAACCGACCGCAACAAATAATACTCTCTCACCGCTGACGCTTGTAAAAGCAGCAATGCATACGCAAACGATGCCAAGCACCACAAGTGATAAATCGTCCCTACGTTGGGAAAATAAACCGATAAAATATAATCCCATGATCAAGAAGGCGGTTAACGCGATCCAATCATGAGCTGTCGCACGATCACGAATCCCGGCGATTTGCTCGGCCTTGCCCAGTAGTAGAGATTCGCCGATCCCACTGCTTACATGGAATTCATAATTTGCCACCTGAACCAGAATGTCATTCCAGCCCGGCTGCAACGTGAAGTAGCTGACATACGGTTTATTAAGCGCTTTGTATTGCTGCTTCTCGGCCGGATTTCCGCTTGTTCCAACGATTTGGCCATTGACGATGAGCCGATTCGAGATCAGGATAGCCGCTGTTTTCAAACCATACACCGCGCCAGCGTCGCCGATCCGAATCTGTAATCGATAAGTCGCCATGCCAAGCGTATCCATCTTTTTGGACCATGATCCAGGAACCTGAATCATCTCAGGTGTTAATCCCCCTGCAGTGGCAGAAGATGGAGAAGGCTGACTGGTGAATAGTTGATCTGGATAAAGCTCCCACTGCCCATCCAGCCGAACGACTCCTTCCTCCTCAAACTTCCAAGCGGATAAGTCCATCGCCCCTTTTACCGCTACAGGCATTGGATTTTTATGAGTAGAGAAGTAAGCCAACAACAGCCCATAGGTTGCAATCAACAGAGATAAAGTAATAAGCGCTGCCGCAACTTTTTTCCTCATCGCGCTTGCTCCATCATGTCTTTCGTTTGTTGGAATAGCCGTAATGTCTCTTCCTCCAGCTCAGCTCCCAATTGAAAGCGCACCGCTTGCTCCAAATGCAAGCATATCCGATATGCCTCATTTCGATTGCCCATCTTCAGATGCAGCTTGATCAACTCACGTCCGTCGATCTCGGAGTCAGGGGCAAGTGACAATAGCTTTTCCATGCTGTCCACCGCAAGCGTACGATTACCCTTACTTTGAAAATGCCCGTACCATTTACGTAGTACACGAACATACGTGGCTTTGATCTCCAACTGTCTGGCGGTAGCCCAACTGAAATCGCAAGCTTCCATATATTCGCCTGTGTACATCTGGTTCATTTTGTCATAGGACCGTTCATCCATCTCCGCTTCGGCCCACGTGTTGCTCAGTAACTGCTCAAATTCGGTTACATCGACCGTGCTCCCATCCAAAACAGCGACGAATCCTTGATCCACTTTGCGTATATGGATTGGAATCTGTTGTTCCCCCAAGCTTCTTCTTAAATAGGACAGGCATGTATATAAATACGTTTTCGCCTTGTTCAAATCGTACCCCGGCCATAACGCCTCAATAATCGAAGCCGTATTCACAGACTTTCCTGCATAATGGATCAGGAACGCGCAAAGCTCCTTTTCCTTCTTCGTTTTCCATGTTAGCACCTTGTTCTCGTCACTCGGCAACCCAATATGGAAGCCTCCTAGGCAGTTAACAGTCGGGGCGATGCTTGCGCTTTGGTGCGCCTGAATGACGAACTCGGATAAGGATTGTTTAATACGCACAACCGTATTCTGCAATCTATCTATCGTAAAAGGCTTCAACAAATAGTCCATCGATTGAATTTCAAACGCTTCGACCGCATATTCCGCATAGGCCGTTGTGAAAACGATCGGCATGCGAGGGAACATGCTTCTGATTTTTCTAGCAGCCTCCGTGCCCTTCATTCCCGGCATCTGAATATCCAGAAACACTGCATCCACAGGAGAGTTAGCTAACGCTTCAATCGCTTGAATCGGATTCATATACCTTCCTACTATGTTGATATTTCCTATTTGTCCGAGCAAAATTTCCAATAAATCCAGCGCATCTTCTTCGTCATCAATGAGCATTACACGAATCATCGACCTTGGTCTCCTTACTTATTGCAAGCATTTCCTTATAAGAAATTTCGACAAAAAGTGAGGTGAATCCTTTATTTTCTGCTCCTAAAGCTACACGCTGAATTCATGAAAAAGCTGCTCAAGCTCCGACTGTAAAAGAAAAAGCAGCCATCACAGAGGAATCTCTGCGACAACTGCTTCTCAGTTCGAGGACTACGTAGGTAAGCGAGACACTCATGAGATTTCAAGAAGTTCATCGTTATTTTCATATTTTATCTGTTTATACTTTCAGTTTTGCTGCTATTTGTCTTTTCGATACTTTTAGGTAAGAGCATAATTATTAGGACAGCACTTACAAAATCAAGCGCAGCTACAACAATAAAATTAATCGGTAGATGGTACATAGCCGTTAAAGTAATTGTAACGATACATACGAATATTCTACCGATGACCGTCGATTTAGCAAATTGTATATTATTTTCCAAACCTGAACGAACGTAATAGAAACCAATACATAAAAGGAGCATACCAAAGAATTGAAGCCATACTGTTGCATCATCATTAAACTGTAACATTGGTTGCACTAACTTGGGTGTAAAAAGAAGGGAACCCCCTAGAATAATAATGTAGATTCCATAATAAAACATTAACTTTGAGACCTTATACATTAAGATCGCCTCCTAACATTTTTTATAAGTGCGCTAGTCAATACTCAATCCATAGCGAATACGTTGATGATACCAGTCTTTTATTCAGTATTATGAATACGAATAAACAGAGTCAAATAAGTAACCGTTTTTACAATCAATATCTATATCATGCAATATGCTAGCCTTCTGAATAGAATCATATATCTTTTGTACCTCGCCTTTGCCTAAAACAACTTACTCGTATTTGTTTATAGTGCTTACCAAATTCTTCGTATAAATAACCTCAGATGTAACTTTCACCTTTAAATCCACCCTAGCACTAGAGCATAAGATTCTTCCTTATTTGGATGAATAGTTAAATTGTACCATGTGTTCATGATTTGTGGAGAATAATGTATTATTTTGCAGGTCTTTATTCATGGAAATACAAAGAAAAAAAGCTTCCATTTATGGAAGCTACATTAAATGAGTACATTTGCTTTGCGTATTTGATTATAAGTCATGATCTCCTTATCTCATAATAGGAATATCTTTGGACTGCCTGAAATTCACTTCTTTGAACTATGCGAATAATCCAATTAACATCAACATCCAAAACAAAGAACCAATTGCTATTAACACCCATTGTCTTTTTGTAAATTTATCTCTAACTTCTTGATCTAGTTGAACCTGCTTCCAATATAAATTCAATACATATTGAGCATAAACGAGTGCCGTGCTCCCTCCGCTCACGCTCCGGTCCGCGCGGGCGAACCCTCGAGGGGTTCAACTCCCTGCTCACCCATACAAGCACAAGAAAAAAGCACCCTCTGTGACTTGAATCATTTCCTTGCCGCGGTTTGAATCATTTTTTTGCCTAAAACCAGATGATATTAGGCTATTCCCATTCATCTAAATAAGAATTTGAAGCATTTCTTTGCCGCAAGTTCTAAATTTGAAGCATTTCTTTGCCACCGGTACTAATTTGATTTTACGTCGTTTCTTTCATTAGAATCTATATATAATTACCCACCGAATAATGAATACACATCGATACTTTAGCCATTGAGTGTAAAAGCCTTTAACTACTTGGATTAAATCAATTTGCTTACGGTCTGTAGAGTGTGATATCCCAAATTGTCCAAAGTAAATAAAGTAGACTGACGACAATTTATACATCTGACAGGATAATTAAAGACCTCACACAATAATATGTGGTAAACTTTACTTACGCAAATATACCAATAAAGGAGAAATACGGATGACTGAAACAGAAGAGCAAAATCCTTTACTCGATTCACTAAGTCAGACCATTCTGTACGCAGATAAGCTGTTGGAGGAAGTAGCTGAAAATGGAGGACATTCTGAAAAAGAAGTCATCATTTTCGCATTGTTTAGGCAGTTAATCGAGCAAGTAGACGGCATTTTCATCGGTGGGGATCATAACAACTTAGAAGTAATCAGAGCATCGGTAAGAAATGCATTCGAAACCAATTTAGCTATTGAATATATTTATCAAGACCCGGCGCAACTAACCGATCGGGCTTTAAGCTATAAGGTTGGTTACATTAATCAAGACATCGAGTGGTTTCAAATGGCAATTGATGAAAGGACCTTAGAGCCAGAGGTTACTGAGGCAACCCTCCTTACAAAAAAAGCATTACTTGAAGCCCAGTTAATCACGCCAAGTTTGACTCATATAACAAATGAATGGAACACAGTAAAAAGCGCCTTAAGACGCGGTATACCGAAATGGTACTCGTTATTTGGTGGCCCATCAACTATCTTCGCTTTAGCACAACGCGTAAACATGGAAAATGAATACAGAACGATTTATGCTGGACTTTCCGCTACAGCGCACGGCACGACAGCACTTACAAATGCTACCTTGGAAGATGCAACTGGTAGAGTATTACTTTGGCCTCTAAGAGACGTAGATAAAACAAAGGAAGAAACCCCGATCATATTAGGGCGCTCATTTCTTCTTGGTATGATAGCCAAGCTAATTCTAAATTATCACACTCATAAAGCAGCTGAATTCGCAGTATTTTTAGATGAATGGATAGAACCAACCGCATCATAAAGAAGGAAATCAAAAACAGCGATAGTCACGGACTTATTTTTTTCGTCCGTGGCTATCGCTGTTTTGATTTCTGGAATCAGTCTAAAACTTATTTTATGGACTCTAACGCTTTGACGGTTCGAGAAGCTGTATGGAATAAAGACGTCCTGTCTTATACATTATTTTCTTCTAACACAAATAATATTGAATAATTTTATACTGTCACGTATACGCTATAACGGCTTATTTAAGTGCGATGAAGCATTCCGCATAGTTATTTACTTTAGATTATGCCGCGAGTAATGAATAGTTAAAAATTAGTCCTTACGCTTGTTATTCGCGTGAATCATTCCGATAGATCTTCGACTTTTAACTTGCTATCCACCCAAATCCAGTTATTGCTTGGTCAATTATGTGTTCATACACAATATTGCTTTTTAAAGTGAAAACATCTCTGCCATAACTATCAGGTAAAAAGCTATTTAATACGGTAATTATCTCACTCTTAACCCTTTCTTTTGGCTGAGGGTCATTATGCCAGCCGACCACAAAAAGCTCTGATTTCTTTTGTGTAAGCGTTTCGTAAAGCATCTTTGCCGCAAGCTTAACCTTCTTTTCCTCCGCGGCAGATAACTTTTCCTTACGTAGTAAGTCAAATATTTCGAGTTCTTCTTCTGTTAATTCTTCCTTTATATGTCGCTCATCTTCAGCCTTTAATTTCTCCATGAACTCTAGTAGCTTTTCAAAGAAATCATCATTAGTCGAGCCTCCAGCATTATAATTATCAATGATGTTTTGGAATAACTCAGCAAAATTACTTCTTGTAAGATTTTTCTTTAGCATCTGCTCAAGTTTTTTTGTTATGTAATCTCTAAGATTGGCGATTTCTATGTTTTTATACTTAATTTTTTTGAATTGCTCTCTTAACTCGTCAATATTGAGCTTTGAGAGGTCAATTTCCTTTGAATGCTTTGCTAATTCGTATACAGCAGCTTGTTCAGCAACCACACTTTGGTCTAATAGTGTATCAATTTTCTTGCGTGCTTCTTCTAATTTATCGGGTCTTATTTTACCAGCAATAATTCCTCTTAGGTAGAGAATAGCTTCTTTAAGTGGGTTGGTCCAATCCATTTTGAAAATGTCGGGTCGCAACGATTCATATAACATTTCAACTGTGTTTGAATATACTTTGAATTCATTTTTCCATTCATCATTTTGTAAAATGGTATTTGCAAAGCCTTCAAACAAATCAAGCTTTTTAAACGTATCATTTTTAGTAATTAATTCATTGAGATCAATTCCAATTGAACCGCAAAATAAAGTTGTATTATCGATTGCTTGGTTTAATAGATCAACTAGCTTTTCAATATCCTTTACAGGCATATTTTCTTCTTCTGAAGTTGCATAGTCGGCAAGGGCACGCTTCATATACTTAAATACATCAAGATAGTCAACAATAATCCCGTTATCCTTACCTGGAAACACACGATTTGCTCTTGCTATCGTCTGCATCAAGGTGTGCCCTTGCATTGGCTTATCTAAATACATCGTGGATACACTTGGTGCATCAAAGCCAGTAAGCCACATGGAACAGACAAAAACAAGCTGGAAAGGGTGCTTTTCATTCTTAAAATGATCTTCAAGATCAAAGCCATTATCATCAACAGCATTCATATAATCTCTATGTTTTTTGATAGATAAGCCTTGATCAGCAAATTTTTCTTCCTCACCATCCTCATAGCTAATAACAACTGCCATTTGAACCTCTCGCATATAATCAACGATGCGCTTTAACTCAAGACGTTTTTCCCCATCTTTTTCAGTTTTAATCTCCTTATTTAGTCTTTTGATTTCTTCTTTCCAGTAGTGCGCTACTTTATCATACATTCTCACTGCTGTAAATTTATCTACGCAGATAACCATACCCTTGCCGAGAAAGCCCCGACGGGGGAAATGGTATGCAATGTCTTGGGCGATTGTTTCAAGTCTATCGTCGCGTTTAATAACTTCAAGCTCTTTTGCGTAGTGATTCTCTAGTCTTTTTTGCTCTTCATCTGTTAAGTTATCTTTCTCGAGTATTTCCGAAAAATCAGAATCCAGAAACTCGTTGCTCAATTCCACAGTCGGCACGCGCTTTGTGTAATAAAGCGGAACTGTTGCACCATCTTCAATAGACTGTGAAAAGTTATATTCGCTAACATAATCACCAAACCAAGCGCTTGTTAATCGCTTGCTTCCAAGTAGAGGTGTTCCTGTAAATGCTATATATTGCGCGTTGGGAAGCCCGTTTCTCATGTTTTCCGCAAGATCTTTATACTGGGTTCTGTGGGCTTCATCCACCATAACTATAATATCTTTACGCTCTGATAAAATAGGATATTTCTTGCCCTTGTCGTATCTAAACTTATGTATCATTGTAAATATAATCGACTTATTTGTAGCGAGCTGTTCACGTAGCTTGGCACTGTTGGCAGGGCGAACATCCTCATCTTTTGCAATAAACTCTGTACGAAGGAAATTCTTATATAACTGGTCATCTAAATCCTGACGGTCGGTCACCACTAAAAATGTAAAGTTACCCGCACACTTATGCTTGATTTTACGTGCAAACATTACCATCGAATAGCTTTTCCCACTACCTTGTGTATGCCAAAACACACCAAGTTTACCCTTTAAGCTCTCTCGATTTACAAAAGAGTAAAAAGCTTTATTAATGCCTAAGAACTGATGGTTTTTGGCTATTATTTTAGTTCTTCTACGGTCAAATAAAATAAAGTTCTCTATGTAATCGATTAGTGATTCTTTTTTTAATAGTCCATTAATTAAGAGTTCAATACTAATTCCGTTTTCTTTTATTTGCTCTCTGTTTGGCTTTTCTTTTTCACTATCTACCTTTAGCCATTCAAAGAAATGCTCATAGCCGGCCTTAAAGCTGCCAACTCGAGTTTCTACACCGTTTGATAGCACACAAATTTGATTGTAATCGAATAAATAAGGAATATCTTTTAGGTAGTCGGTTAGGTTCTTATCATAAGCGTTTTTCACTAAAATATTTGAATTTTTAAGTTCAATAAATACTAGGGGTAAGCCATTTATAAAGATGATTAAATCAGGGCGCCGCCAATGAGCTTCGCCTTTAATCCACATTTGTGAGACAACGGTAAAGTTATTATTTAGTGGTTCTTTATAATCGATAATGTTTAATGTATTGCTTTCTTGCTTGCCGTTCACTTCATATTTTACGGTTATACCCGTTCTTAGCATTTGATAATTTGTACAATTAATCGCCATTAAATCTGCAGTATGGGGGGTATGCCTTAAGGTTTCTACCACTGATTTGATTGTTGCAACAGGGATAGTCGGGTTGATTTTGCATAGCATTTTAAACAGGATGCTTTGCAAGACAACCTGCTTTTTATTCTCTCTGCCAGTGCCATCGGGTAATGTTTCCTTTTCCGGTGTAAAGCAGTTCATGGCGTTGTATCCGTTTGATTCAACCAGCAACTTGATCGTCGCCTGCTCGATCATGTCCTCTGTAATGATGCGTGGCATATGTGAGTCCCCCAATACTATTCTTCTTGGATCTGCCGATATTACAACGATAGTTCAAGATACTTTTTAATCAGTGGTTTTCTCATTATCTATACTTCCAATTGCCCGTTCATTAGGCGAGGGAGTAATAGATCCCGCTGTTTGGCTAGGTTTTTGTTTTTGGTATGCAACAATGATTTCTCATCCAATATTGGTTCAACTAGCAATGAGAACTTTTTAAGCACTTCTAGATTCGGTATTAACACTTTATACTTCCTCATAAAACCAAGAGAAATAAACTGTTGCGATGACCCGCTTGCTTGCTGTTTAAATATTTCTTGAGTAGTATTATTTTTCAATAAACAATATAAAAAACAAGTGCCTTTATTATCATGCGGTTTAATTATAATAACGTTCTTTACACTAAAGTCAGTATTTTCGCCAATTATGCAGGTAGATCCTATCGTTCCTATATTGGAAAATAAAATATTTCCTTTTTCTAAACCACTCCGTTTACTTATAGCAATATGGTCTTTTTCACTAATGTAATAAGCAGTGGAAAAGTCAATAGTATCGTTTACAATATGTTTACCTGTAATGAGGTAATACCCCTCATCAGTTGGCTTTGGTGTATCGTGTGTCCCATCCGTAATGTGTGATAATTCTGATATACTTTTTACTTCCCAACCGTTAGGTATTCCTTTTGTAAAGCTGGCAGTTTCATAGCCTGGAAAACGGAAACGCACAAACCACTCTTTGTATATTTGCTGAGCGGATTGCTCCAATAGCTCTATTCTACGGTTGTTGTTATCAATGAAATTATCGTAGACAGATAATATATCTGCAATTATTTGTTGGGTAGGTAGGGGCGGAAGTAATATTGGCATTTTTCTTAGAAGCGGTAAATTAATATACCCTTGTGCAACGCCACCCTTCATAATATCTAACATTTTTCGAAAGTAGCTACTATTCAATACATAGTATAAATAGTATGAATTTACTTCTTTTGCATTTGGTCTTATTATAGCAACAGAACTTGAAATACCGAATTTATCTTCCTTTTTGTATACATACACATTGCCGATTGTTCCTATTATGCCTATTATTAAATCTCCAGCCTGTAAGTTCCTCACTGAATTATTGCTAATGCTAAATAGTCTGTTATAGTCTTCAATACTAATATAATCAACATTTTCATAATTAATATTTCCATTTTGAAAATTTTTTGATGATAAATATAGAATCCCATCATTTACTCTATTGAGTTTTGTATGTGCGCCATCTCCAAGTTCACATATATCTCCTAACTTCTTTTCTACCCACATCACTCACTCACCAAAGACAACAAATTCTCGTTTATCTTCCCTTCTAGCTTCTGCGCGGTTCTGTTTAGAGTTGTAAGTTCTTCATTAAGCCTTAACATTTCTGCGTTAAATTCTTCTTTGGTCATGCCGTCTTCTTCCATAACCACGCCAACATAACGCCCAGGATTAAGCGAATAATCCTGGGCGGATATTCCATCCTCTCCCTCGATCTTTGCTACCTTACAAAGCCCTAAGACATCGCAGTATTTACCCTCTGGGAAACGCTCAGTAAGCCAATCTATATTAGATTGCCAATACTTCATTTCAACTTCTGTTTCTGCATGTTCAAGGTTCATTTTATATTCATTAATAAGGGTGTTAAATGCCTCAATGTTGCCCTCATATAATCTTGATATCATACTTAAGTTTTTTATTTGTTCGTCACTGAATTTAACGTGAGCTCTATCGATGATAGTAAACACATTTCTTGCATCAATGAATAAGATCTCATCTTTATTCTTCTTTTGCCTATCAAAAAACCAAAGGGTAGCAGGTAGGGTTACTGTGCTAAACATGTTTTTGGGCATGGTCAGCATTTGACTGATGAGGCCTTCTTCTATTAATTTCTTTCTAATTTCTTTCTCGCTGTGGCCTGCATCTGATGCAGAGTTGGCCATAACAAGGGCGGCTCTACCTTTTTCATTCAGAGAGGTTGCAAACATATTGATCCAAAGGTAATTCCCATTAGGTACGTTTTCCGATTTGTCACCTTTGGTGTTTTTCGTTTTTTTCGTTTTATTCTGCGGTACACCATAGGTATTAAAGCGTGGCTGAGATTTCACTGCGTCAAGTTCCACGCCATCCACATTAAACGGAGGATTTGCCATTACATAATCAAATGCACCAAAGCAATCATAGGGATCTAAATAGTAAGAATTGGCTTCGGTTATTGTTCCTCTAATGTTATTCAGGGCAAGATTCATTTTCGCAAGCTTAACGGTTGCACCTGTTTTCTCCACACCGTAGGCACGCAGGTTGATGTCGTTCCCGTTATGTTTGTGCTCTTTGATATAATGAGCTGTCTGAACAAACATACCGCCTGAGCCACAAGCAGGGTCCAATATTTTACCCTCAGTAGGAGCAAGCACCTCAACCATATAACGCACAACACTTGACGGGGTAAAAAACTCACCGCCGCCTTGACCTTCTGCAAGTGCAAAGTTGCCAAGAAAGTATTCGTATATTTCACCAAATAGGTCAATGCTAATGTCGTCTGGAATGTCTTTAAAATTTTTCAAGAGTTTCTTCAGGACGGTCTTGTCTTCCTTACCATTAACACTGTAATATTCGTCCTTTGGCAGTGTATTTTCAAGCTCAGTGGTGAATTTCTCGACAGCCACCATTGCTTCCTTTACCTTCTGTGCTAAGTTCTCACTCTCCGGTAGATTAAGTAGGTGGTTGTATTTTGCTTCATCAGGGAGATAGAATCCGCACTTTTCAATAGCTATTTCATGAACATCGCGCTCTATACGTGTGCCTTTTAGTCTATTATATTCTGCGTTAATCTCTGCTTCGTGTTGTGAATATTTGCTCTCAGCAAAACGCAGAAAGATAAGCCCCAAAATTGGAGTAGCATATTCTGTGGATTTTAGTCCCGAGTTGGCTCTCAGCTGGTCAGCAGCTGCCCACAAATCAGCCTTTAGTTTTTTGAATTCTTCGTTAGTCATTTGTAAGCCCCTTGTTATTCAATTGATGCAATCCTTTTAGTATAATTCAATAGTGTATTTACTTGTTTCATCTATTATACATCACCAAGTGATCTATGGCAGACTAACATTATATTCGCCACATTTTAACAACTAATATTTGAACTCTGAGATAATCAACAAAACGAGTTGAATGTCCGTGATCTGATTGCTAAGGTGAGCAGAACAGTTGACCAGTCAAGGCTGCGGCGCGTCCATTTAGCCTTGACTGGTTTTTCCATGCATCCACGATATTTCAAGGCCCAGCACTCCATTGCTAGACCTGCAACTCTATAAGAGATCGGGTAGAGGGAGAAGAGGGCAATGGTTGGTGAGATCATTAATGTCCAAAAGCTTTAAAATAGCCCATCAACGTTGCCTTTTGGCCAAAAACCCGAAAAATATGACAGTTACAATTAGTCAAAAATTTTCAAATTGTCATGATTACTGCATTTGGACATGTTTTTCATCCAAATGAGTACATTTTGCAACGTCAACTTTGGACAGGATTGCAAGTAGAAACATCTTAAACTAGGAATAATACAACAAAATGGCTACTTCGGTTTTTATTTTTAATAGAACTTATACTCACTTGAACTCTCCTGAAATAATCGGAAGGCCACCGAATTATTTCTGTCCACTATATCGGTGACTTGCTTGAGGGTTATTGCCTGGTCATGCCGTTCTGGTTTTAACTCCGCAATATTCCTTGCATTGACTATACTTTCCGCGACGTAGTCAGCCTTTTCTTTTTCAACAGGAGTCATCCGGTATTCTTTATTAATCTTATATTTCCCTAAGTAAGCCGAACATTTTGGACAATACCCGATTCTCTCTAAATCACTGCAAACTTCCAAGCTTTCCTTGCAAGAATGGCAATGGCTTACTAAGCGTGTGTTGTGTTTATAACAAAATTCAATCCCACTAATCTGCCAGATAAGAGGTTCGTATAGAATATACCCAATTCTTTTCCAGCTTTCGAAACAATTTGGACACCATGTCTTATGATCTTTATTTATATTCTTATTTTTAATAAAACCTTTCCAGTTCAGGGTCCCTAATAGCTTTAAATCGTTTCGGGAAGTTACCATCTCCAAGCCCTTCAAGATATTTGCTACATTGAAACCCATTCCATTAAGCTTTTTCACGCTAGGATCTTGAATAGCTGCCCCATTGGCCTGTAAAGCAATTTTAACTATTTCTTTTAGCCTTACACTATGCGCCTCTGCTAATCGAATTATGTAACTACTAGGGCACTCCATATAAGGAGTGCCTAAGCCTATAGGTTTTAACGGATACAATACACTCCTAACTTGGTGAGCGGCATCAGCTTCATTACATAACTCTAAAAATTTCGTACTATTGTGCATTCCTAACCTCGCCTACATTATGACGTGTAGGATTCTGCTCACCGACTTTGTTTTTCCTCTTTCGTCCTGTCGTTTCAATAAGTTCATCATCTTTGGTGTCCATTCCTAACAAACGGAGTAATTCATTTTGTTTTTCCTGATTCTCTTCAAGCAAACTTTCGCCTTCTCGGGCTTCACGAATAATTTTCACACATTGATCATCAGAAAGAGAAAACTCCTTACAGATATCCATACTTAAAACTTTCCGTTTGTTTTCTATTGCAAATGTATAACTTTTTAAAAGCCAATCCTTTAATATCCCAACACATCCCAAAGATCTCTGATAAAAGTACTCATAATTATCGACAAGCTTTGGTTCATTTTCCAAAGGGAGGTGCTTTTGAAAAGCACCTAATGCAAAAATAAATTGATCCATATCACCTTTAACTTCAGTTCGATACCGTGGGAGATGAATATCAATGCCTCTTCTACTTAGCTGGCCACTTAAATTACGAAATGGAAGTAATTCATACGTACCGTACAAGACATGGGGCACACGAGAATTTGATGCTAGAGACTTAATTACATCCATTTGGTTTCGCAACTTCCGCCCACTTGTGATATGAGCTAAATGTTGGGCTTCATCAATCATATATGCATAAGGCCGACGGTATTTCAGCGCGTTTTCTAATGAGCTTCTAAAAGCACGCGCTGCAAGGTGGTTATTCGTTTTATCATTCCTGCTTTCAAAATCTATCTTCTTTTCAATTAATGGTTCATCCAATGATTTTAGTGATCTTATATAATGATCCTTCCAATCGAAATTACCGGTATCTGGGGCGATCGCTTCCATACCTGCGATCGGAATACGACCCGGGTCAACGGTTAATTCTTTTGCGGCTAACTCTATAAAATGTTTAGCAATTCCTAAAAATAAAGTAGTTTTACCCACACCACAAGGTCCATAAACCAATATGACTGGGGTATTAACTGGTTTAGAGATGGTATCACACAATTTTTTGTAAGCATGTTTTAAATAATAATGTGAAACCGTATATTTTTTGAAATAGGTTATCTTCTTATCTTTGTCGGAGTTCAGTATCTCTTCTGGAAATCCGAAGTTACCAGCCATATTTAAAACTCCTCCAATCGTAAAAATCCCTCGGAGTTAATATCGATTTTATTTTTAATAACTGGCAACGCTACTAATTTGGAAGATGATTTCTTGCTTTGTGTTTCTTTTTTAGTCAGCAATTCTTCTGACTTTCCACCTTTAATAACTTCAAAAATAGATTTTTGCTCATTATCCTTAAGCCGTTGTTTTTGCAATACTTCCTCTGCCTCAGCGGACTTAAGAAATTGGACAAGTTTCGCAGCAGAAATTTCATCACCAGTCTTGCCGTGTAGTTTCTGTCTTCTCCTGAGTTCGTCCGCTGCAAGCATTAACTCTTTCTCCGTTCTATTAGCCATGGACTTGTAATGCGTTGAATTTAGCATTATCCACTGATTTAAGAAATAGGCATACGCTATTCCCATATTGTAGGGGTCATAACGAACAGGAATTTGCTTGCCTTCAATTTCAGGATGCAATAATTTGTCTGACCAATAATAAAACCTGTTCATTTTAACTCCTTTACCTGGTTCTACTTTGGCCGTTCCTTTACGAGTAGTAGGTAAAGATAGCATCTGAAAAGTCTCATCGTACTTAATAAATGCGAATTGCCTTCTCCCTGTTAGCGCAACCGATTGAAGAAACGCATCCCGCGGAGAAAGACCTACGGCTTGATGATCGCTTGTATCATAAACTTCGTATGCCCATTCCTTTAATTTCTCGAAGAGACTACCAAGATTCCAAACAGCAAGATTTTTAGGGTTGACCTCTTTAGTAACTTGTCTTACATTTTTAGTTGCCTGTGTATTCCCAAGTAAGTTATGGACAAAAGTTGTATTAGTGGTGCCAAAAAGTCTTTCGCAAACCGAACCAAATCGAGGTTTTGCACCAGGCCGTTCCAACTTAACTACTTTATTATACGCCAGCATAGAGTCGAAATAGACACTATGAAATTCTTTACCACCGTCGACGACGAGTTTCTGGGGAAGTTTCGAAAACCTTTTCACACATTCACGAAGAACCATCATGCATGTCCTATAACTGGGCGGATCAAAAGTAATGTATACCACTAACAACCTTCTGCTAAAAGCATCAACTAAGAACGTTGCCCAAGGGCGCCCTAAATTTTTTCCCGTTCTTGAACAAACAAGTTCGATATCTAATTCTGTGTGATCGATATGGCAAATCTCAAAAGCACGATCACCATGACGCGGAGTTTGTTGATCAAGTTCAAGATAGACGGGTTCACTATTGTATGCAGCCTTATGCCCTTCTCTCTTTCTTTTTTGCTCATGTTTTGGCCTCTCGTCTACCATCGTACTGAAAGTACGAAAACTCGGCGCTATATGTCCTTGATTCTTTAAAGCATCCACCAACAACCTGTACACCGTACTTTTATTCCTTCTTACTGGGGTTTCATAATACTGTTCAATAAAACTATTTATGATCCCCAATACTTCTGTTGAAAACCTACTGTATGCATTACCTTGCGTACTAGTTCGAGGTAATAAGCCAAGGAAACCATTATTATATTGTACTTCGGCTTCTTTAAAATTTTTTACCCAGTGCCTCAGCGTTCTCACCGAGAGACCGGCCGGTACAACAGATTCTTCAATGTACATCATTACATGTTTAAATTTACGATTTGCCTCCATTAATTGATCCTTACTCGCGCCTTTTATGATATTCAATGCAGTATCACCCTTGGAATCCTTCACTTGTAATCCTCGAATTAATCCTTCCTTTGCTAGTGCTTTAAATACGGCTATAGGTACGTTTATTGACTTTTCATCTTCACTCAATAGGGTGTACGTGGTCTCTCCAATATTCAAGAAAGTATATTTTCGACCATCCCATTGAATGCAGCTGCCTACTTCGATGTCAATTATGTTTGAGTGTATACTCCTTTCAATTTCGACTTCCTTAACATTCATAAAGGCTTTGGCGACTTCTTTATTCAAAAAAACTTTTACAATATCAGAATCTGCAAGAGGTTCCTTAAAGAGATCTAAATAAATTGATTTATTTAACAGCGAGGTATAAATTTCGTCGGGGTCCAAGGAATGAAGTACTATTAGGTCTTTAAGAGATATCCCAGGTTTATTTGAGACTATTTCAGTTAGTACATCCTCAAACTTAGTATCTACAGTGAGGGGGGTACGGAGCATATAATCATCAAGAAATATCATATTCCGTTGGTAGGTTACATCAATTTCTCTATCTGTTCTTACACGGAAGGATAGTCCAAACTTTTTTGCGTACTCTTCAGCTGGAGGACAACGCCAGATGCCTTCGTCTAAAACATATCTAGTGGGATACTTGATCGCTAATTGCAATAAATCTTTTTCATGCTTCCATTCTTCCCAGCCGATCCAGTCATCCTCTATAACAAAGAAGTCAGCAGTGTACAGATGACCATTATTTTTCACTTTATTATTTTTATCAGTAATTGAATATTGAATTGGAAAGGCAGGAGGTTGATCGTAATATTCAAGTACAGTCTCATCGTGTTCCTTTAAATAAATTGCCGCTAACTCTAATGTATGACTCTCGAATTGAATAGTCATGCCCATTTTAGTACTTGGGTAAAATCCTGTGACATTTCCTTTGCCACTTCGAACATTTCGAGACGGTGGTAATCCTCTAATGTTTTCAATGACCTTAACGGCTTGCTCGGAGAGATGAAGTTTCTGAGTAATAATCGAGAAGTCCTTGATGGCCAATTCGCTCACCTCATATTGTTAGATTATTCAAATAATTCTCCATGTAAATTAATAATCCTACCACATGTAGATGTTTTTTTCAAAAAAAGTTCTACATGTAGCATTTGTTGAGGAATAACACTTTCTCAGTCCACCTTTGTTTTCAGGAAATTGTAGTACTTTTTGACTTCCATTTCGCGCAAGATAGCAGGACGATTAAGCTTTGTCTCAATTTTGCGGACCGTAGGTATTTGTCCGGTATCAATTAAAGAAATAAAAGCCCTTGAAACTTCTCCTGTTAATTTAGTTAGCCTCAATCCCTTAAGCCCAGCTTTGTAATACTTATTCATCCTAGTCTGCAATTTACATATTGGCCTGAAGTACTTATATAATGTCTTTTTATTACATTGCAGCTCACCGGCAATCTGGGTTACATTGATCCGCATATTTTTCCGGTTCATTATCACTTGTTCAAGATCCTTTCCAACTTCAGGAATCGATTTTGCTGTAAGGAAGACATTTTCCTTCTTGATCCTTGTATTCACAATTACAAATTTCCCATTCTTCCCAAGTGAACTACCTGAGTAAAACGCAACAAGAGTTACATCACACTTATTACAAATCCTGAGCGCATCGTCTAGTGTAGGTAAATTCTTTCCGGAATACCATCCCCAGAACGTTGTTTTAGGCACGCCAACAAACTTCGCATACTCAGATACATTACCACCAGTAAATTGATCGACAAGTCTAGATAATGTCCACGTCACATCAGCACTTTCAAAGCGTCCCCACTGTGAGGAAAGCAGCTCTTCAATCAGTTTAGCTCTATAAACATCCCAATCACTAGCAACTCCTTCACTAGTATCCAATTCCTCAATGCCTAGCCAGTTAGAACACTTGGGACAGTAGCCGGATTTACTTCGACCATCTAACATCGGAATATTGCTGCAGCAATTATTACATTTCTCCAACAGGTTTATTTGATGTTTTAGACAGACATTTACAGGTCGTATTGACCATAATAGTGGTTCAAATACCATCTCTTCTTGATGCCTCATTTCATCGAAACAGCGAGGACACCATGCTTTATTAGGTCTATATAGCCCTCTAGTTGGAATCACACTCTTAAATCTCAAAAGAGTCAGTTGATCGATGGTATTTATTCCAGTTAGAGCTGATATCATCTCTATAAATTCATTCGCAACATTTGAAAGCCCGTTTATTAAGTGAGCTGACGTATAAAAGCCGCTACCTCCATTATTCATGTAATCCTTATTTAAGTACGGAAAAAAGATTTTTGAGAACATGGAACCCGTTCTTACACAATGCGCTTTCGCAAGCCGAGTTATATAGCTTGTCAATGATTCTACATATCCGGTTTTTAATCCAATCGGTTGAAGGGAATACAATTCGCTTACCAGTTTTGAATGGGGGTTATCATCGATTAGTTCCAACTTAGCGTAAATATCCATGCCTATGCCCCCGCTTAAGTCTGTTTAACTTCTTCTTACTCTCCTTATAAATTTCAATAAGGCTATGATATTGATTTAGTTCATCCTGATCAAAAATTTTGAACTGAATGATACTGCAGAGCTCGAGATTATGATCGGGAAGAAACAGATGAGACCTATCTGACGAATCATATAATACAGAAATACTCCAATCTCCACTACTAATTGCTTTGTGAAACCATTGTTCTCGGACTGCTCTCCTGCCAGAGTAAAGCCAATGATGAAGACGAATACCTAAAGGTGTAACGGACGCAATGTCTGACTGATATTCTTCGTTAATCATAAAGTCCCCCAAATCCTTTATTGTTATTATCGATATTTTTATAATAATTTATTTCTAACTAAATATTAATAGTGAATCGCTACCTCAACTTCCAATCGAAGACTCTTCGACCAAAAACAAACCATTTCCCCACAGAATTTTAAGAACAATTATATATAGGCTATTTTCTTGTAGTTGCAAAAAGTGTGTTAAAATACTGACGAATAGGAGGTGTTGTATTGCCCGATTACAAAGTGCAAGGTACTACTTTCCACGGAATCGTCGTTGATGAGTTTGTAACGGCACCTTCCGAAAAAGTTGCGCTGGGATATGTAAAGCAGAGGTATGGTAGCAATTTAAAGAAGCCATTTCAAATCTTCACATTAAGACGTATTGAAGACCTAACTGAAGTTCCAAGCGGTACTTTACCGCAGCCCATAGAGCCCGTACTAACCGATTCTGAGGCACTAGAAATCGCTTGGAAAATCAAACGGAATGAAGCTATAGCCAATAGTGAGCTAATTCGTTTTAAATCATATTTCCGACCTCTTATAAAGAGAGTAGTTAGGGAACTGTGGAACGATGTCACTATCATGACTCGAGAGGAATTGGAGGAACAACTGTATGAGGATATCATTACGGAGTTTATTCCAAAATACTCACGTGATCGCGGCAAACTTCTAACCCTTATTCGAATCAAGGTAGAAAGCAGGGTCAAAAGGATCTGGAAGAGAGAAAAGTATGTGAACGCCGATAACTCGTCCTCCGCTAAGCCTAAGCAATTTATTCTCGAGCAGTATGCTCTTGCTTCCCAGCATTCTCCGAAGGTTGAGTTAAGTCGGGAGGAGCAACGAAAATGGGTGTTGCAATCTTGTGTGGAGATCGCTAATGGACATCATCTCCCTTTACCCGAACGGCGAACATTGTTTCAATGGGTTGTTCAACTGGGAATACATCTGCAAATCCTTCGCAGACCGAGACAGATCCAGGTGATGGAACTGGTTTATGGTCAACGTGAATTAATGGAGAAGGAAGCAGCTGATTTACTAGGTGTCACTCAACCAACTTTGAATTTAACCAAGAATAGAGCGGAGAGAAACATTTTGCTCGAAGCAAAAAAAGAATTGAAAAAAATTTAAAAACGTCTATATTTTGATGGACGAGCTGGGGAACTAAATATTCGACAAGGTTATCCTGTCACTCGGTATCGAATTCAACGTTAACGTGATTATTTCTATTCTTATTCATTGATGATCGATCCTCTCTATTGCACATTTAAATGCTTATTATCGGAAGCCTCTAAAGAGGCTTTTTCAGTTTCTTAACCTAAGAGGCTTTCTATTAGGGTAAAGGACGAAACTACTCTGACTAGCCCTAGAATACGTCTTGAGGGCTAACACCAACTGAATAGATTATGATTCTTAAATAGGCCCAAAATGGGCCTTTTTCTGTTTATACCCGTTTAAACTCTCCCTTCCTCGTGTCGCCTCTAACTCTGTATGGCCATGGAGCATATTTTATTAGCCCTAAATGGGTATTTTTAGTTTCTCTTTAATCAGGCCTCTTATAAAGAGGCTTTTTTTGTTTTCAAATTTTCTCATACAACTTCATATTTTCCATTTTATATAAAGGCCCGAGTGGGTTGCCGGTTACGGCAGCCTACTTGGGCCTTTTTTTGTTTTCCGCAAAAAACGTGGGTTAAGCGCTGGTTTTCCAGCGCTTTTTTTATTTCCCACACAACTAAAAGGAGCGAAGAAATCATGAAAAAATTTATCGATTGGGTAAGTGAACCAGCCTCCAAATACCCTGTTTTCAAGGGGATGCAGAGGACTAAAAAGATATGTAAAGGGGAAGTGATTTACCAAGATCCAAGGACAGGCTGGTACTATCACAAAGATAATCTCCATGGCGAGGTAGAGGTATACAACAAACAAGGGAAGCACAAGGGTGTTATGAACCCGGATGGAACATGGCATAAAAAGAAAGGGAAAGATTCGACAAAGACACTGAAAGGGATTATCTAACTGAAGGAACTTATACGGGATCTGCGATAGCCGCGTAGCTAGGTCCCGTATTCCTTTTGGAGGAAAAAAGTACTAATAGCAAGTCATCGTCTCATGGTATTATTTTACTATAAAAATCCTTATTGGGTAGGTGTAGCTTTGAATGTATATTTCCGAGATGAGCATAACAGGCTATAAAAACGCAAAAGAGAAATCAACTATAAAATTCAATGAAGGACTTAATGTATTAGTTGGTGAAAATGGTTCTGGAAAAACAACAATAATTAATGCTCTTAGGTTAATCCTTCGAGAGAATGAATTCTCATATATGAATATCTCTGAGGACGACTTTTATATATCGTTAGACAAGAAATCCTCTTCAGATAAAATAAAGATCGACCTAACTTTTGAATCACTTACTCCAGATGAAGAAGTTACATTTTTGACATGGTGTGATGCTGATTTCAAAGCCCTTCTTCACTTAGAGGTAAATTCAAACCCCAACCGAAAAGGTTATTACAAAAAGGAAATTTGGGGAGGAAACTCCAAATCCAGTATTTTTGAGGACGAGACATTTGATTGTATAGACTGCATCTATTTGCCGCCGCTTAGAGATGCAGAAGAGAAACTAACAAATGGGAAAAAATCACGACTGGCACAGTTATTAAAAAAGCAATACGGAGATCAAAAAGAGATACTTGTAAATAGTGTTAAAGAGTTCAACGATAATATTACAAACAATACGGATGGAAAATATAATGAAATTTCATTGGCTAAAAGCAATATTAATGGCAAATTAAACGAAACCTTGGGACAGCGACTTGGACAGAGCATAAATTTGCAGTTCGCAGACACAAGCTTCAGTAAAATTGTCGAAAGTATTAAGATGGTCTTTTTCCCAAATAGCAATGAGACCGATCCTAATAAATTCAGAGATATTGCCACCAATAGTCTTGGTTATAATAATTTACTGTATATTGCCACTGTATTTGCTGAACTTGAATTGCTTAAAGATAACAATCTCATGACTGTTTTATTAATTGAAGAACCTGAAGCACACCTACACCCTCAACTTCAAGTGAAATTTATAAAATACTTACAGGAAATGAGTGAGTCTTTATCAAACACTCAGATTTTTATTACTACTCATTCACCTGTCCTAGCTTCATCAATTAGTATTGACAAATTAGTTCATATCGTAGAAAAGGGGAATCAAATTATTTCTACACCTCTTGGACTCATACAGCTAGGGGATAGCAAAAATTATTTAGAGCGATGGTTGGATGTTACAAAATCAACATTATTATTTTCAAAAGGTATTATTTTAGTTGAAGGAATCAGCGAAGCTATGCTGATTCCCGTATTTGCAAAGGTAGTCTTAGCCAAATATAACAAAGCGGCAATTGAGAATTCCAAGCAGTTATTGCCAAATTCTTTAGAAGAGGCTGGAGTATCGACTATCAACATTAACGGAATTAATTTTAAACATTTCATGAAGTTATTCTCTTGCCTAGATGATTCTACAGATGAAGTTAAGTTACCTCTCTTTTGTTCTGGTATCACAGATAACGACCCTCCAAAAGATGTGATACCAATTTATGATAAAGATGGGGAATTAAAAAAAGATAAAGACGGTGACCCGTTAACTAAATCAATCGAAGTATATCCACTTCCAAGTAATCGTCCTCTAGGAAGTAATAGTGCCCTTTCACTTATTGATAAAATTAACAAAAGTCGATGGGGGCGTCTATATGGATCTCCTCTTAAGACATTTGAATACGATATCGCAATGGAAAAAAACACAAAAATAATGGCGCGTACTCTAAAAGAACTTTGGCCTACCAAAGACGGTAAGATCACAAAATTTTGTGACGAGATTATTAGCCGAGATAATAACTACACTGATGAAACGTCACTATCAAATGATTCCAAATTTCTACTTGAACATATTGATAATGATGAAGTTGGAAAAGGGGTATATGCTCAAGCATTTACTGATCTAATTGATCTCGAAATTAACGGGGAGCTAAAGGGTCTTAACAAAGATAAATCAAATTTAGAGTCAATACTTGAGAACATTAGCAAGATAGTGCTTATCCCTAAATACTTAGAAGATGCTATTCTATGGGCATGTGGAGGTGAAACAGGTGAATAAGCTAGATATCCAAAATGCAATTGCTCATGTATTGTGTAGCAAAGATCCCACACAAAGTTTTGAAAGTTGCTTTGAAAATCACACTAGTAAAACATTACCCTGCTCAGGGTACCAGCAATGCCGTGTGACTGAAAAGACAGAACAACAACTGGATTATATATTGTCATCTATGACTGATAATGTCTTTTTAGAAGCTTGTGCAGGTAGTGGAAAAACTGAGGTTGTTGGGATGAAGATGTCTTATGAAATTAATAAATGGACCAACACTAAAAGTGGAATTGCTGTTCTGACTTTCACTAATGAAGCAACTGACACTATCGTGAATCGAGTCGAGAGTTTTTCAAAAAAAACATCCTTTCATCCGCACTATATAGGAACTTTAACAGGGTTTATTCATGGATATATTTCCCAATTATTTGGATATAAATATTTCAATCATAAAAAAATAGGTGACGATACTTCATTTAGACTTGTAGATAAATCTGTTGATGTTTTTAACAACCATTGGCTAGTAAAATACAAAATATCTATTCCTTATGTGACCTCAGCAGGTCATTCGGGAGATCTTTACGCAAACCAAATTTATTTTGATTTCAAAAGCAACGATTACATAATATTTATACCTGATAATATTAAAATGAGTGTTACAGAGTACTATAATTCTCCTGGTTTTAGTGCTTATGTTGAGAGTATACGCAAAAAAACCGGTAAAGAATGGTTATTTAAAATTGAATATGTAAAACAAGAATTCCATGCAGCAAAAATGAAGTTTTTAGGTGATGGTTTTGCAACCTTTGAGGATATGAACAATGTAGGCTATACAATCTTGAAAAACAGGAGAATCGCAAGATCAATTACAACTAGGTTTCCAACAATACTCATAGATGAATGCCAAGATCTATCATGGATTGAAATAGAAATTCTTAATAAGCTCAGAGAATCAGGTACTAGCCTTCACTTTATTGGTGACTTACATCAATCGATTTATGAATTTAAAGATGCAGATCCAGCATATACAAAAAGCTATCTATCAACCTTTAAAAATCTGAGTTTAACGGATAATTTTAGAAGTTGCCAACCGATTGTGGAATTAGCTAATCGAATTTCATCTATATCCTTGCCAATTAGAGGATTAAACAAAAATAAATTAAATGATGATAGTGTATGTTATTACGAATATTCGGATTTAAATTTGATTGAAAATCAATATTCAATTCTCCTTAGACGTTTTAATCTATCTTCAGACAGATCAACAATTTTAGTTCGACAGCATAACTTAAAATCAGAATTTGAAATACAACATAAAATAAACACCCACTTACTGCTCAATGCCATTCAACTGTGGAACTTAAAAACACCAATAACACGAAGAACAGCTTTGGAATTCGCTGGAAAGGAATTGCAGAGGTGGTTTGGTGGCGCAAGAACAAGCAAAGGTTATCATTGTCCATCTGGCATTAACTCAGCTTTTCGATGGAGGATATTTATTAAAGACTTCCTTGAGTTATGTTGTTCTATTCCCCAATTGACTGACATTGTCGGTAAAAATTATAGCCACTGGTATAAGCAAGCTCGGGAACAACGTTCCACTTTATTAAAATCTGCTTATATAAATCTAAAGGCATTTGACAGTGATATACGTGACTTCGATAATTTACCGACTTTCAAAGCGCCTAGTGGTACTGCAACCGATACTGTAGTTATATTAAACAATGCAGAGAAACCTGAATCCATTACTATTAATACAATTCATTCTGTTAAAGGCAGTGACTTCGATGGCGTCTTAGTTGTATCAAGTAAACATAATCGTGGAAGTGGGGCCCATTGGAAACATTGGCTTAATGGTAATGGGGAAGGAACTCGGATAGGTTATGTAGCAAGTACACGTGCAAAATACTCTTTAATTTGGGCTGTGCCTACTCTAACAGATGAGGACAGAGGTTATCTCGAGTCTTTCGGTTTTAAGCGAATAGAAATATAATTTTTCTCTACCGTGACTTTAGGGATCTTGGCTCTGAAAGTAGACAGCTTAGATTGATAGATCTGGCTGGCTTGATCCGCCTCTGAATCCACCTAAAAAGCTCTATACCATTGATAAGACTAAAGCTTCACTTTATGTTAAAATGCTTTTTCAGTCTAATTAATTTTCTCCCGAGATGGCGGATGCCCCCACCACTTAAGCACCAAAAAACCGTCAGGATGAAAACTATCCTGTGGTTTTTCTTCTGAGCGAAGATTCTTCGACCACGGGTCAACTTACCAATAAACCAAAATTAAGAATATGCGCTATATTTCTTCTACTTCACAAGATTGTGTTCGTGTTAATTTAAAAATCAATAAACTCAAAAAATTTTCTTTATAAGCTGTTATCAAGTGCTCTTAATTTGTTACTTAGCTCAATTTCAGATATAGATGGTTCTATGGTTCTATGGTTCTATGGTTCTATAGTTCCATAGCTTTCTAAAATAAGCCAATTCAAATCTGTTCGAAAACACTTGTTTTATCTCCTGCAATGTTTCAATTGTAGGTTTTGCTTTTCCTTTCTCGATTTGGCTTATAGCACCTTGGCTAATTCCAATTAATTTTGAGAATTCAATCTGAGTCATATAATTAACTTTACGAATTTGCTTAATCTTAACCCCGATCGTATTCATAAAGTGAATCCCCTTTACATTTCTGCTAAAAATAACAGAAATGCTCTCATTTAATGAGGACTTCTTTGTTTTGGCATGGCCCCTGACCCCTGACCAAAAAATTTGAAGCATTTATTGCGTTGCGTGGCTCTTCAGAAAGATCCCCCGTTATCAAATTTGTACCTTGCCAATAAAAAGCGGACCTTCGTCAGGTCCGCTCTGTTAACAAGCCCATTTCCTCCAAGAAAACAGAAGGCCGAAGATTTCTTTTGCGGGCTCCTGTTCCTTTACTTTCACAATAGGACAAATAAAGCATTCGTTTAGCTCTGGTCATTGCGACATATAAGATTTTCCTCTCCTCGGAAAGCTCCATATGCTGAAATGGCAAAGTCCCCTGGTTAAGTTCAATAATATGCACAATATCGAACTCCAACCCTTTGGCGAGATGAACCGTCAACAAGTTCACACCACTGGTATTATTTTTCCGGGTTAAACCCGGCAGGTTAGTTCGAAATTGGGAAAGGGACGGTCTTATAGGTTTGGTGTTCATATATTGTTTCCAGTAGTCAGACCACATGGCCAGATCATCCTGAATGATGTAGCCTTCCCCATGGGATTCCCAATTGCCTTCTAATTCATCCTCCATATAAAATCTTAACTTTTCAAGTGCGTCAGGAAAGGACGAAGGATTCATAGATAGAAAATCCCACACCTTAAGAAGAACGTCATAGTTGGAGCTTCCCGTTTGTCCATTTATTAAATTCTTCATGGCATGAAGAGCATCTATTCCCCGATTAGTATTCAGGATGGATTCCGGTTTGCGCTTAACTTGAAGGAAATTCAACATTTGCTCCATGTTTATGCGGTTTGATGAACTTGTCATAATTCTTATACCAAGCTCAAAAAGCTGAATAAAACGTGACTCGCTTTCCAAGTAACCCAAGGTTCCGTTATTGTAAGGAATCCCCCTTTGTCTAAGCGCGACTTCCACCTTCCTTAGGGTATGCCTGCTCCGTGCTATAACAGCCATCTGGTTCCAGGCTGGAGGATTCTCTAAACCCTTTATTCCCAACTTTTGGATTTCCTTAAGGTTGTCCGCTACCCATGCTGCTTCCGCTTCCTGAGTTTCAAAGCCCTTTACATCAACAGAACCTTCCTTACCAATGAAATTGGGCTCAAGCTCTAGCTCTGGGACAAGCTTCCGTGCGTACTTTACAATATCTTCGTGTAAACGATAGCTTTTATCCAGTTCAATAACCGTGGGCTCATAATCCCGCTGAAAGCTTGATAAACATGAGCCGTCTCCTCCCATAAAAGAAAATATAGCTTGGTCAGGATCTCCCATTATCATAATATTACTCTTTGTATCGGGGTACAGAGCTCGGATAAGCTGATAACTTGCAAAATCCAAGTCCTGTCCGTCATCCATACAAACATAAGTATATTGTTTCCTATATAATTCACCTAGAGATTCACGCTCTTTGATGATTCGGTATGGCAAATAAATCAGATCATCCATGTCCAGCAGCCCATGTTGCCGCAAATATCGGTCATATTCACGATAAAGCAGCTCATTCTCCTCTAGTTCTGGGCTGTCTATCTGAATCAGGGGAATCTCTATTGGGGGTGTCAATTGACGTTTTCTTCCCCTGATAAAATCTAAAGTCTCCCGGCTTTTCTCTGGATGAAATGAGCTTCTATCCATATCAGGTAGGGAGTAGACAACTCTCCGAAGAACATCGTTCCGCTCATATTCATCCATCAGAACCATATGGTTAGACTGTAGTCCAATTAGATCTCCTCTTGCCCTAAGCATGTCAAGACCAAACTTCAACAACGTCCCGATATATACTCTTTGCTCCCAACCTTCCATCTCCGAAAGCTCGTGAGACAGTCTGGATTTCAAGGATTCAGACGCCACTTTGGTATATGTGAGAACCAATATATGGTGGTTTCCCTGTTCATCGGTCAATAGCTTCTTTATTCTTTGTGCCAACAGAAAGGTTTTACCTGTTCCCGGCTTTGCCAGGATCAAAAGTGGTCCATTCTTATGCTCTACTACTTTTTTCTGTAATTCCGTTAACAGGTAAGACATGGGAACAACCCCTCTCTAATGGGTATCAAACTCATGGGACAACGCTTCGAATAAAGTCCTCACTTTCGACGGAATTCTCTTAGCTTGGTCCGGCAAGCCAATCAGTTTATGTGCAACTATAGGTCCGAATCTAGTTTTTCCTCCCTTTAGCTCATCTTGCAGATCAGTATAAGAATAAACCTTATTTTGAATGGCTTGTTTATGATGATCATTAACTGCTTTAGTCAGATGCAAATCTCGGATCAAGTTCTCCATCTCATTATAATACTCTGCCAACATATAGGTTTCAAATTTCATTCCTGTATCCAAAGTAACTATATTTGAATCAGGCAAGGTGTATCCCACTTCAGTGACCGCGGTCCTCAGTTCATCAACCGTATCCATCTCGCCATCCGAGAAGATAAACCACTTGATTTGCAAACCTTCTGCAACCCGTAGAAAGGGTAAATATTTTTTCCCTTTCCCTCCGACCCCCACTACATTAACTCCCATTTCAAATGTACGCTTCCCGAAATATTCATGAAACCAGAGTGGAAGAGCTTGTTCTTCAGTCTCCCCCTCACAGAGGATAATAGCCCTTGCAAACAATAATTCGCCGCGGGTATTCATGACTTCTCTTTCGATTTTTCTCAGGTCCTCCGGTTCGAGGGCTTCTGTCATAATAGAGGAAACGACAGTTTCCGCACTTACTTTTCTGAAATGTCTCAAACTAGATAATTCAGATACACTCGCTATAAAGGGGGAATGAGTACTTATGATCTTCTGTCCCCCAATTCCACTAATTTGCGCCAAAAGATTGCGTTGAGCTTGGGGGTGCAAATGGGCTTCTGGTTCCTCCAAAGCCAGCATGCAGTGATATGGAGTATTCTTATCGTGATGTACTTTTTTCAACCAAGAAATGTAACAACGAAGCGCCAGAAGGGTAGCCCAACTTCTCGTCCCCATACCGTGTTGCTCCAACGGCATTAACTCACTGATCCCGTCTTTAAACAAGACATCAATTCCACGGTAGAGATTGCGTACTTTTCGCGGTAATGGAGAAACAACCACCTCGTTGCTGGTACCAGCATTTATATCTTTTAACATTTGAAGTTGTCCATGTATGTGTGACAATACAGGGCTATGGTCTATGACCATCTGATTCATTCGATCCAAGTCTTTCTCCGCTTCAACTGTTTCTTCCAGTCCCATCCCAACGTCCGCAACAATCCTGCCCCAGAACGAATCAGGATTCCGCAGATCATCAACAATATCTCTCTGTGCATCCAAATAGACAAGTGGCAATATATCCATTAACCCCGATGGCACCTGCTCCTTCGTTATGGAATCATTCCAAAATTCAGGATTCGCATACCATTTATCAAGAACAAATTGGGATATACCAAAACCGTTTCTTACCGGATCAAACTTTACGAAAGTCCTTATGGGCAAAATATGATTATCCTCATCATCCAATTGGATTCTGCTAGCACCAAAGTGCTGGTACCAACCATTATCGAATTCCTTACATACTTCTCCGTGATCGTCTACAGGGACAATAAGCACATCGATAACCGCTTCATTAGGATAGGAATTCCCGGCTCCAGATAAGTATATGTCCTCTTTCTTCACCTTTTTGTTCTCCAGCCCGAAAACGACCTCGAGAGCTTTAAGAAATGCGGTCTTACCTGAATTATTTGCTCCCACAAGGATCGTAGTAAAATCCAAAGATACATTGATCTCCCTTAACGACCTAAAATTACGAATTCTCACTTCTTTAAGGTAAATGCCCACAACGCTGCCTCCATCCATTAGTACCAAAAATTCCGATTCACTCTTTTTCTACACCCAATTAGATAATCCTTTTTCTTCCTGTAAGGAAAGACTGAAGGCATACGTAACGCTTTCGGTCCTTTTTGTGTTGTGATGGTAAGTATCTACCAAAACAGAAAAAGGTTTGCTGGAGGGATTTCCACAGGTTTATCTCGAGATACCGCCCCATTAACCTTTTACACGTTTTTTTAGCGGGTTTCCCATCAAAAACGTGCCACCTATTGTATACGCTTTCGCTATATGGTGCCTGTCTCTCAAACAGTAGCTGACGCGCCTAAGATCACGATAGTCACCTCTTCTGTAGCAATGTTTCGTTAGTTCTTGATATCTAATTTTTACAAGAACTTTCTGTCATTAATAAAAGTCGTATTATATGCGACTTCTAAATAAAGCTATATTTGGGCACTCAACAACGACACAAACATTATCTTTTCTTGTGCATAAATATATTCAGAGTAAGAGTAACTGCCTCATTTGGCACGCTATACCAGAAATCGTTTGGTTCTTCAAACCAAGATTAGGATTATCCGCTATATTTCTTTCACTTTAGAAGATTTTATTAGAGTTAATTTAAAGTCTATAAACTCAAGAATTTCTCTTTGTAACATGTGATCAAGTGCTCTTACTTTGTTAATAAGTTCAATTTCAGATGCAAATAATTCTATATCTCCATGGTTCTCCAAAATAAGCCAATTCAAATCTATTTGAAAACAATTGTTTATCTCCTGCAATGTTTCAATTGTTGGTTTTGCTTTTCCTTTTTCGATTTCACTTAAAGTACCTTGGCTAATTCCAATTAATTTTGAGAATTCATTCTGGGTCATGTTATTAACTTTACGAATTTGCTTAATCTTAGATCCGATTGTATTCATAAAGTGGATCCCCTTTACATTTGTGCTAAATAACAGAAAAGCCCTCATTTAATGAGGACTTCTCTGTTTTGGCGTGGACCTTAACCCTACCAATGAATTTGAAGCATTTCTTTGCCGTCGGTACTTTGAAGCATTTCCTTGCCGTTGCGGCAAAGAAATGCTTCAAGTTTCAGAAAAACCCGCTCCAGGAGCGGGTTTCAAGATGGAGGTGAGGGGAGTCGAACCCCTGTCCGAAAATATTGCCACACAGGCATCTACGGGTGTAGTCACAGTTTTGATGTCACCCGAGCATCGCCCCGTAACCGGCTATGCGTTGGGTCAGCCTGATTGTCTTCCTACGTCCGACCCCAGGCGGAGACCAAACGTCGTATCCCACTATAGTTGAGCCCCTATCCCAGTCACATGGGCGATGCTGAGTAGAAGCACGCTAACAGGTTATTAAGCTGCTAAAGCGTAGTTGTTTTGTGTTTTGCCATTTAATAGGCTTTAGCGTTTTATAGTGGACGCGGCCCCACTACCCGCAACCCGCGCTCAAACTATCCCCGTCGAATCCAAGAACACCCCCGGATTGCCTTCGTAACCGTCAGAGACGGTGAAGGTTAAAGGACAAGCTGTAGAGCCAAGTTACACTTAAAATCTCTTTGTTACAGTTATTAGTATACCATAAGTAGCTGAAATATGAACACTAGGTTCATGGAAGATAAGGTGTTACCTTCCAATACATCCAAGCTATCTAGCAATCTTCTGCTTCTCACGCAATGCGCGTTGAATATCGCGTTGTGCATCTTTCTTTGCAGCAGACTCACGCTTGTCGTATTGTTTCTTCCCTTTACCAATACCAATAAGAAGCTTCGCGTAGCCATTTCGGATATACACCTTCAGTGGAACGACGGTATAGCCTTCTTGCTTAGCCTGACCTAGTATTTTGGCAATTTGCACTTTCTTCAACAACAGCTTCCGCGTCCGAGTAGGATCTTCCGGATTGCTGCGGTTCCCTTGTTCAAAAGGGCTGATATGCATATTGTGTACAAAAGCTTCGCCATTCCGAATCGTCGAAAAGCTGTCGCCAATGTTGGCTTTACCTGCCCGTAAGGATTTGATCTCCGTGCCGGTCAGGACAAGACCGCATTCATACGTATCTTCAATGAAATAATCGTGTGAAGCCTTTTTATTCTGAGCGAGTAGTTTGCCATCAGCCTTTTTAGTTGCCACGTGAGATCCTCCTCCCGCACGCTAAAATGCAGGTAAATCTTGCTACAATGTGCAACCTATTGTAGCAAGATCAAGCCCGAAAAGCAAGAAGCGGCGACTATCTCCGCCGCTTCTTGCTACCATCGCCGTCGTCGCTCCGGCGACGACCACCTTTGGCGAGCGCGTTCACGCCGCTCGCCCAATCCATGCCGCTGCGCTCCGCAGCAGCGCCACCGCCCGCTTGGGCTTCGCCCCCAAGCGAAACCCCACGGCCACGCTCGCCGCTGCTGCCAACACCACTGTCAGTCCGACCTGCGCCGACTGACTGCAACCGTTGGCGCAAGCTGCCGCCTTCGCCAATCTTACCGCCTTTTTCGCGCTTATCGCTCCAAGGCTTACTACCACCCTTGCCGCGGCGCGTTTTCCCTTGGCCTGCTGCATTGCCTTGGAAGGCTCCACCTTGGCCTTCTCCCACGCCAATGCCAGCAATATGCTCTGCTTTGCCATCTCCACTTCCAGCAAAGCCCTCAGCTCTTCCTTGACCTTGATCTTTCCTTCCTTGGCCTTGACCTTCGCCTTGCCCTTGACCATTTCCTTGCCACTGCCCCTGACCTTGGCCGCCATTACCTCTAGATCTTCTACGACCCTTCCCTGTTCCGACCGTGCCTTCTGTACCACCAGCGCCTTCGGCAGCCCCGCGAGCAGCCATTTCAATCCGTCGAGCAGCACCACTATCGGCGCGCCCGCGCTTCTTCCCTTGACCTGTCCCTGACGAGTCTCCGCGTTTCCCTGGATTTCCGGTTGTTTGGTTCCCAGAAGCATCACCCTGATTCGCAGTTCCGCCTTGCCCAACCACAGGTTGCGCCTTCGCAAAACCACCTTTACCTTTGTACCCGCCTTTGCCCTTTTCAGGTCTCCCGTTCGTTCCGCCTTTACCTTTATCGGATCTGCCGTTATCCGACTTACCACGGAAACCTTTAAATCCGCCTGCGCCTTTGAACTTGCCTCCACCACCACCGCCGCGGTTAAACGCACCCTCTTTGCGAGGCTTCATATCCAGCAATTCAAAATCAATCGTATGATCTTCCATACTCACCCGTGCAACTCGCACCTTAATGCTGTCGCCAAGGCGATAAATTTTGGATGTGCGTTCACCAATCAATGCGTGCTGTTTCTCGTGATGATTGTAATAATCATCGGTCAAATCGCTCAAGCGAATTAAACCTTCAACTGTGTTATCCAATTCAATGAACATACCGAAGCCCGTTACGCTCGAGATAATACCCTCGAATTCTTCGCCGACTTTATCCAGCATGTACTGTGCTTTCTTCAGGGCTTCTGTATCACGTTCCGCATCAACAGCAACGCGCTCACGCTCGGAGGACTGCTGGGCAATATCGTTCATACGCGAAGCTAAATAATCATGTCGTATATCTGGAAGAGTTCCACCGTTCTCCAACACTTCACGAATAACACGATGGATAACCAAATCCGGATAACGACGAATAGGTGATGTAAAATGGGAATAGAACTCCGCCGCTAAGCCAAAATGCCCCAAGCTCTGTGCATCATACTTCGCCTGTTTCATCGAGCGCAGCATCACTTTACTAATCACGGTCTCTTCCGGTGATCCCTTAATATCTTCTAACAATGCCTGCAAGGAACGAGCATGAATCGCCCCACCCTTACCGCCACGCATCGCATAGCCGAAGGTCGTCACGAACTCCATGAAGTTCATCAATTTCTCGGAATCTGGATCCTCATGCACCCGATACAAGAACGGCACTTTCAACCATGAGAAATGCTCAGCAACCGTCTCATTCGCGGCTAGCATGAACTCCTCGATCATCATTTCAGCGACAGAGCGCTCTCTTTTGACAATATCAGTCGGCTTACCATCAGCATCTACGAGGATCTTAGACTCTTCAAAGTCGAAGTCAATCGCACCGCGCTTCATCCGTCTGGAACGCAACCTAGCTGCTAATTCTTCCATCCGTTTGAAGTCTTCCATTAAATACGCATATTTCTCCACGATTTCTGGCTCTGCCTCACCTGTCAGCAGCTTGCGTACATTCGTATAGGTCATTCGTTCTTTTGTTTTGATTACACTGGTAAAAATCTCATGATTAACGACCTTTAAATCCGCGTCAAATTCCATTTCACACGACATGGTCAAACGGTCTACTTGCGGGTTCAACGAACAAATCCCGTTCGATAAACGGTGCGGCAGCATCGGAATTACACGATCGGTCAAATACACGGAACATCCGCGATTATAGGCCTCAATATCAAGTGCCGTACCTTCCCGTACATAATAACTCACATCCGCAATATGCACACCTAAGCGAAGATTCCCATTTTCCAAAAGCTCCACATTCACAGCATCATCCAAATCCTTGGCATCTTCACCGTCAATGGTTACAATCGTTTTCGCACGAAGGTCACGACGACCCTGCCCGATGATTTCTTCTTCCGTAATCGAATCTGGTGCCGCTTCTGCTTCTGCCAGAACTTCTGGTTGGAACGCCTCCGGCAATTGATGTTTGCGTATGATCGCCAAAATATCGACACCTGGATCATCCTTATGACCCAGAATCTCAATCACTTCACCTTCAGCCGCGGAACGGCCTTCTGGATAGTTCACAATTTTCACGACGACCTTCTGTCCAGAAACAGCTCCCATAAAAGCATGCTGCGGGATGAAAATATCTCTTGTCACCCGTTTATCATCTGCAATGACGAAGGCATACGTATCCTGACTTTGGAAAACACCAACAATCTGCGAGTTCGCCCGCGTAATTACACGTACGACTTCGCCTTCTAAACGGCCGCCGCCTTGGCTGCGCGATGTGACTTTCACAAATACGATATCACCATTCATCGCGGTATTCAGGTCGTGCGCATTAATGTATACGTCCGGGTGCTCACGGTCCTCAGGAATTAAGAATGCAAAACCCTTCGCATGGGCTTGCAGCTTGCCTCGTACCAAATTCATCCGTTCAGGAACACCATAACGATCATTCGGGCTCCGTACAATATGACCGCTTTCTTCTAATTGATTAAGCATTTTTATAAAATCTTTAAACTCATTCGCGCTGCCAATTCCGAAATGCTTCTCAAGCTCTTTATAGGACATAGGCTTATAAGCCTCTTCTTGCATCAAACTTACGATTTCATTCTCTTTTATCATGTATTCTCTTCACCTTCTTGTTGTTGTTGAGCCAAGCTCTTCGATCCCGTACCCGTTTCCCTCACTCCATAGTATGCCACTTCCAGGGAAAGGATAAACTCTGTTCATATCCATCTTTCAGCCTTGCTCACACACTCGAATCGGCGTTTTGGTATACGCACATGACTCCTCTTCCTTTATGGAGATTAGTTTCTCCAGCACATGCCCATACCAATCCGTCTATCCGATATTCGCGCTTAAAATGAAAAAACAGCAGGAGTATAGTTCTCCTGCTGTTATCGTTTTATGTGTGTTAGCTTTTCACTACGTATGCTACGACAATAGAAAGAATAAAGAATGCAGCAGCAAGACCCATTGTTGCACGGGACAAAAATAGTTCCAAACCACGAGCTTTTTGTTTACCAAATAAGTGCTCTGCGCCACCGGAAATGGCACCGGACAAGCCTGCGCTTTTCCCTTTTTGTAAAAGGACAATCGCGATTAATCCAACCGAAGCTATGATTAACAAAATTTTCATAAAGATTAACATATTAGCACCCCAATTGCCGATTCTTTGCCTTATACAACTAGCATAAGTATTTTAACATAGTTCGTCCAGGAACACAACAAATGCCCGATGTGATGCGACGAACCATTTGTGATTTACTTAGCCCCTCATATCTTTCATCATAGGTAGGCATAATACCCTTAAAATAACAAATCTCTTTTGTCGAAAAGGAGAATATTCTATTGAGTCACAACTCCTATTGGTATATAGGGTTGAGCCTGATCAGTTTATCCCTGCTAGCTTACATATGCTTCAGAAAAAATACGATCCGAAGCTTTTTGCATTTTCTGATCATGGTGCAAATCGCTTACATCATTGAAACTGTCATTTATATTTATTTAGGTAGTTATCAGTATCACCCTAAAATAATCAAAAACTTCGCTTACTATGATAGCAATATTGGAGCGTTGACCTCCAATATGTTTGCTGTCCCCGCCGCAGCAACCTTCTTAACGACGTTTCAACTGGGCTGGTTTTGGAAAATCGTCTTTATCGGGCTCTTTGCGGGTGTGGAATGGCTGTTCGTCAAGCTGCATATCTATACGCTATACTGGTGGCGAATTGAGTATACCTCCCTTGGGCTTCCTATTTACTTTATGGTAGCCAAACGGATCTATTCTGACCTATTACAACCCCTCAAAGGATGGCTTCACTCGCTATTACTTTTTATGTGTACCGCTCCATTCCTCGGAACCTTCCATATCATCCCGATCATGGTGTTCCGAAACCGATTCTACCACCCTGGCTGGTTTACCGACCCTGCTCACGATACAACCGCCTTTGCATCCATTTATTATGTATTCGGAACCCTCATTGTCATCACATTGGTGAAGCTCCGATGGAAGCAAGGATGGATCAAGCTTTGTGTGCTAACAGCATCTTTTTATATCCTAACGCTTGTCCTAAAAAATAGTGAAATACTCGATATTCGCGTTTGGTGGGATCCCTATTATTATGTTTTGTTCCCTCTACTGATTTACGTCATCTCTAAGGCTATCAGTAAGCGTTTATCATTCGGTCCGTCGCAGGCAAGCAATAATGCCTGATCAAACAAAACAGCGGCAGCCTAGGACTATGTTTCTCAGTCCCGGCTGACGCTTATATTGCGTGCCGACTTAATCGCGATAGGACATCGCGGTAGATCTAGTAGAGCGCTGCGCTGCTTTTTTGCGCCCGAGGAATGCCTGCACCGCTTGCTTCGCACACCAAAGTGCGAACAACGTAAACCCGATCGCCCACACAATAGCAGGTATACCCGTGTGGTTGGCCAAATTACTCGCATCACCAGCACTCTGGTTTTGAAAGGCATATACGATCAGTGAACCCGGGCCGAACACCGACTCCTCCAAGCATAAGAACGCCAGCAGCAGGTAGTAAAAATCGCGCAGCCATCTTGGCGCGAGCGCCAAAGCCAGCACGGTCATCAGAATAAAACCGAGCAGAAACGAAACGCCGAAGCTATTCCGTACGAATAGTACCAGTGACAACGCAGACAGCGCCGTCATCACCTGCAACCCTAGCTTCTGCTTGCCTCTGGCGTACGCCGAGAACAAAAACCAAGCAAACAGCGAGGCGGTCATATATCCCGCCAGCGAGACTGGGATGACAGCCCATGACTTGGTCATGGACGAGTAGGTGACGCCGCTGTGGTCCCTGTACAGCTCGATATACATGACCTTGCCGGACAGCGCAAGTGTTGCAACTGCGTGCCCGAACTCATGCACCATCGTGTCCAGGTTTCGAAAAAATGAGGAAGGAATCCAGTGCGTGAGCACCGCGGAGCCTATTAGGAACAGGATCGTTTTTACCCAGTTGCTCAAAAGCATAACCTCCATTGCATCGGACGACTTTACCCCCATTATACGCCAAAACGGGCAGGTGTAAGCCACCTGCCCGCCATATAATTACATACGGATCTAATTACTTGAAGTTTCTCAAGTTGTAGAATGCTTTTTTACCAGCGTATTGAGCTACAGTGAACAACTCGTCTTCGATACGAAGAAGTTGGTTGTATTTCGCTACACGGTCCGTACGGGACGGAGCACCTGTTTTGATTTGACCAGCGTTAGTAGCAACAGCGATATCAGCGATTGTGCTGTCTTCGCTCTCACCGGAACGGTGGGAGATAACTGCTGTGTAACCAGCGCGTTTTGCCATTTCGATTGCATCGAAAGTCTCAGTAAGCGTACCGATTTGGTTAACTTTAACCAAGATGGAGTTACCGATGTTTTCTTCGATTCCGCGGGATAGACGCTCAGTGTTTGTAACGAACAAGTCATCACCAACGAGTTGAATTTTGTTACCCAATTTCTCAGTAAGCAATTTCCAACCTTCCCAATCGTCTTCGGAGCAACCATCTTCAACAGTGATGATTGGGTATTTATCAACCCATGCAGCCAAGAAGTCAACCCACTCAGCGGATGTGAAGGATTTGCCTTCGCCTTCAAGGTGATATTTACCATCTTTGAAGAACTCAGTGGAAGCAACGTCCATACCCAAGAATACGTCAACACCTGGTTTGTAACCAGCGTTTTCGATAGCTGTAAGGATTGTCGTGATTGCTTCTTCATTGGATTTGAAGTTAGGAGCGAATCCGCCTTCGTCGCCAACTGCTGTGTTAAGGCCTTTTTCTTTCAATACGGATTTCAAGCTATGGAAAATCTCAGCGCCGATGCGAAGAGCTTCTTTGAATGTAGGTGCACCAACAGGCAGAACCATGAACTCTTGAACGTCAACGTTGTTGTCGGCATGCGCCCCACCGTTGATGATGTTCATCATTGGAACTGGAAGAGTTTTGGCGTTGAATCCACCAAGGTAAACGTACAATGGCACGTCCAAAGCGTCAGCAGCCGCGCGAGCAACAGCCATGGAAACAGCTAGAATTGCGTTAGCTCCCAATTTAGCTTTGTTAGGCGTACCATCAAGCTCGATCATTTTGTTGTCGATGCCAACTTGATCAAGAGCGTCTAGACCGATGATTTCAGGAGCGATGATTTCATTTACGTTCTCAACAGCTTTCAGAACGCCTTTACCAAGGTAACGACCTTTGTCACCATCACGAAGCTCAACAGCCTCATATGCGCCTGTGGAAGCGCCTGAAGGGACGATAGCACGGCCGAAAGCGCCGGACTCTAGGTATACTTCTACTTCAACCGTTGGGTTACCGCGGGAATCCAATACTTCGCGTGCATAAACATCAGAAATAATTGTCATTGTGATAAAACACTCCTTCAATAATATAAATTATTTTTTTAGAATTGTTACGCCAGTCATTTCTTCTGGAAGTTTCACTTCTAAGAAGTCTAACATGGTTGGTGCAATATCTGCCAAAATTCCGCCATCTCTTAGTGTAACAGATTTGTCCGTCACAATAAAAGGCACAGGATTCGTTGTATGTGCTGTGTTGCGTGAGCCGTCTGCATTCGTAACGACATCGGCATTTCCGTGATCCGCTGTGATGCAGACTACGCCGCCTTTAGCTAGAATTGCTTCGACTACTTTACCAAGACAATCGTCTGTCGCTTCGATCGCTTTTACCGTTGGCTCAAGCAATCCAGAGTGACCGACCATGTCAGGGTTAGCAAAGTTCAAGATGATCACATCATGACGCTCTGCTTCTACTTCTTTAACCACTGCATCCGCCAATTCATAAGCGCTCATTTCCGGTTGCAAATCGTACGTCGCAACTTTCGGTGAAGGAATCAGCAAGCGAGTTTCGCCTGGTAATTCAGCATCACGACCACCGCTGAAGAAGAAGGTTACGTGTGGATATTTCTCTGTTTCCGCTGCACGAAGCTGTTTCAGACCGTTCTGAGCCAGCACCTCGCCAAGTGTGTTATCGAGATTTTTCGGTTTGTACGCTACGAAACCGTCTACGGACTCGCTGAACAGCGTCAGACAGACGTAGTAGAGGTTCTTAGCCACTTTAGGACCACGATCAAACCCACGGAAGTCTTCATTCGTGAAGACCTGGGAAAGCTGAATCGCGCGGTCTGGACGGAAGTTAAAGAAGATTACGGCATCGCCAGATTCTACAAGTCCTACCGGCTTACCATCGTTACCAAGGATAACCGTTGGCATAACGAACTCATCATAGACGGATTTCTCGTAGGATTCAACGATCGCTTTCAACGGATCCGTGTAGGTTGGGCCTTCGCCGTACACCATGGCGCGGTAGGATTTCTCCGTACGCTCCCAGCGCTTGTCGCGGTCCATTGCATAGTAGCGGCCTTGAACGGTCGCAATTTTGCCTACACCGACTTCTTTAATTTTGTTTAGAAGCTCTTCCATGTACCCCTTCGCCGAATCCGGAGCAACGTCGCGGCCGTCTAGGAAGGCGTGGATGTAAACTTCATGGAACTCTTCTTTTTTCGCTAAGTCTAGAAGAGCAAATAAATGCTGGATGTGACTGTGTACACCGCCGTCAGAAAGCAAACCGTACAGGTGAAGCTTCTTGCCGTTTTCTTTGGCATGACGAACTGCGCCTACAATCGTTTCATTGTCGTAAAATTCACCATCACGAATCGATTTCGAAATCCGCGTCAGATCCTGATAAACCACACGGCCTGCGCCGATGTTCAGGTGTCCTACTTCAGAATTCCCCATCTGGCCTTCTGGCAAACCTACAGCCTCACCGCAAGCAGTGAGGGTTGTATGAGGGAACGTAGACCAGTAACGGTCATAGTTAGGCTTTTTGGCATGAGCAACCGCATTCCCCTGCTCTTCCGAGCGGAGTCCGAAGCCATCGAGAATGATGAGTGCTACCGGTTTCGGTCTGGACATGTTACTTCGCCCCCTGGACGAGTTGGATGTAGGAAGCGGACTCAAGGCTCGCTCCACCTACAAGTGCGCCGTCGATGTCAGGCTGTGCCATGTACTCAGCAATGTTGTTTGGCTTCACGCTGCCGCCGTATTGGATACGAACAACATCTGCAACTGCTGCGCCATAAAGACCGCTAACCAATGTACGGATGTAACCGATCACGTCTTGTGCATCTTCGGCTGTGGAAGATTTACCTGTACCGATTGCCCAGATTGGCTCATAAGCAATAACGACTTGTGCTGCTTGCTCTGCACTTAGACCAGCAAAAGCTGCTTCTGTTTGTACTTTACAAACGTCTTTCGTTTGACCCGCTTCACGCTCTTCCAACTTCTCGCCTACGCAAAGAATTGGTTTCAAGCCGTGTTTGAAAGCCGCAACGACTTTCTTATTCACGATTTCGTCGGACTCAGCGAAGTAAGCTCTACGCTCGGAGTGACCGATGATGACATATTCAACGCCAAGATCTTTCAGCATCACACCGCTGATTTCACCTGTGAATGCGCCGTTATCTTCAAAGTGAAGGTTTTGTGCGCCAACGTGAACGTCCGTACCTTTTGTAGCTTCAACAAGAGCAGGAAGGTTTGTGAAAGGGGAGCAAATAACACTCTCCACACCTTCTACTGTGCTGCCTTTTACTTCGTTCACGAAACTGATTGCTTCAGAAACGGTTTTGAACATTTTCCAGTTACCCGCGATAATCGGTGTTCTACTCATGAATTAGGGCTCCTTTTATGAAAAATAATTTCTTATTTGTCGTTAAGTGCTACTACGCCTGGCAATGCTTTACCTTCCATGAACTCCAAGGAAGCGCCGCCGCCTGTGGACATGTGGTTCATTTGCTCAGCCAAATGGAATTTCTCCGTTGCAGCAGCGGAATCGCCACCACCGATTACTGTATAACCTTCAGTTGTTGCACAAGCTTGTGCTACTGCACGTGTCCCGTGGGAGAAAGGCTCGATTTCGAATACGCCCATCGGTCCGTTCCAAACAACTAGTTTGGACTTCGCGATAACGTCTGCATACATTTCACGTGTTTTCGGTCCGATGTCAATGCCTTCCCAATCAGCAGGGATGCTGTCGATGTCAACGATTTGCACGTTAGCATCTGCGCCGAATTTATCTGCAACAACGATATCCACCGGAAGTAGGAAGTTTACACCTTTTTCTTTTGCTTTTGCAATAAAGCTAAGCGCTAGATCAAGTTTCGAATTGTCCAGAAGTGATTTACCGATTTCATAGCCTTGTGCTTTCAAGAATGTATAGGAAAGACCGCCGCCAATCAAGACGTTGTCTGCAATGTTCAGGAGGTTCTCAATGACTGCAATTTTGTCTTTAACTTTGGATCCGCCAACGATAGCTGTGAAAGGACGCTCTGGGTTGTTCAGCGCTTTGCCTAGAACATCAAGCTCTTTCTCCATCAAAAGACCGGAAACAGCTGGGATATAAGCCGCAATGCCTGAAGTCGAAGCATGTGCACGGTGAGCAGCACCGAAAGCATCATTCACGAACAGATCAGCTAGATCAGCGAAAGCTTTTGCAAGCTCTGGATCATTCTTCTCTTCACCTTCGTTGAAACGAACGTTTTCAAGCAAAAGAACGTCGCCATTTTCAAGCGCATCCACTTGTGCTTTCACGATTTCACCAACGGATTGATCCGCTTTGATCACGTTTTGACCCAGAAGCTCAGCCAATTTCGCTGCAACTGGTGTTAAACGAAGCTCTTCGACCACTTGTCCGTTTGGACGACCAAAATGCGCAGCAAGAATAACTTTTGCGCCTTGCTCTACTAAGAATTTAATCGTAGGAAGCGTTTCTCTGATACGTGTATCGTCAGTGATTTGTCCGTTCTCTACAGGCACGTTGAAATCAACGCGAACAAATACTCTCTTACCAGCTACTTCAACATCGCGAACACTTTTCTTATTCATCGTAAAAGCCTCCTAAAAGTTTTGCTTTAGTAAAACTATCTTCGTAAGCATAAGCTCTGGCGTGTATGGTTTTCTTCCGGTTCTATCCTTTTACAGGGTAAATCGCACATAAAGAGGAGAATCTCTTCTCCCCTTCATGTGGTTTTTCCAGTTGATGAATTATGAAATTACAGACCTTTTTTCGCGATGAAAGCTACCAAGTCAACAACGCGGTTGGAGTAACCCCACTCGTTATCGTACCAGGAAACAACTTTCAACATGTTGTCGCCAACTACCATTGTGGACAATGCATCGATTGTTGAGGAAGCTGGGTCACCATTGAAGTCGCTGGATACAAGTGCATCTTCTGTGTAGTTAAGAATGCCTTTAAGAGGGCCTTCGGAAGCTTGTTTCAAAGCTGCGTTTACTTCGTCAACTGTTACGTTAACTTTAAGCTCAACAACCAAATCAGTTACGGATACGTTAGGTGTAGGAACACGCATAGCCATACCGTTCAATTTGCCTTTAAGCTCAGGAAGAACTAGACCGATTGCTTTAGCTGCGCCAGTGCTGGAAGGAATGATGTTCTCAGCTGCTGCACGAGCACGACGAAGGTCTTTATGTGGAACGTCAAGTACGGATTGGTCATTTGTGTAAGAGTGAACAGTTGTCATCATACCTTTTACGATTCCGAAGCTATCGTTGATAACTTTCGCGAAAGGAGCTAGACAGTTTGTTGTACAAGAAGCGTTGGAGATGATTGTGTGTGCAGCTGGATCGTATTTGTCTTCGTTAACACCAAGTACGATTGTGATATCTTCGTCAGAAGCTGGAGCGGAAATGATAACTTTCTTAGCTCCACCTTTCAAGTGAAGTTCTGCTTTTTCTTTCGCTGTGAAAATACCAGTGGATTCGATTACGATCTCAGCGCCTACAGATGCCCATGGCAGATCCCCAGGGTTACGCTCAGCAAAAACCTTGATGGAACGACCGTTAACGATCAATTCGCCTTCGCCAGCTTCAACTGTAGCGTCTAGTTTACCGTGAGTAGTGTCATATTTAAGCAAGTGAGCCAATGTTTTAACGTCTGTCAAATCGTTTACTGCCACGATTTGTACATCTGGGTTGTTCAATGCTGCGCGGAATACGTTACGACCAATACGTCCGAAACCGTTAATACCTACTTTTGTTGTCATAGTCATTTCCTCCTAAGATTACATAAATATTATATTTCAAAACGCAGCCATGAATGGCATACGTTATGATGGCAACTTCAGCTATACATGCTTCATGATTTCTAAGGCAGCTGCTTCATCTGTTACAAGTACATCTTCTTGCCCATGTCTTAGTACAGAAGCGATCGCTTCCCCTTTGCTCTTCCCACCAGCAACACCAATCACAACTTCAACACGATGCAGATCTTCCAGTCGAAGTCCGACTGTCGGCATCTTATGAACCACATTTCCTTGGCGGTCAAAATAATAACCAAGCGCCTCTGCAAGTGCACCATCAGCTCTCAGACTGCTCGTAGTATCACTATCTACTTTACGTCTGCGTGCCATGACCATAGCATCTCCGATACCATGTACAACAATGCGACAACTGCGCACCGCATTTACAACTTCCTGAATCTGTGGATCTTGAATCAGCGATTGATACGCCTCTTCCCCAAGATGATCCGGCACATGCAGCAACCTGTATTTCCCACCAGTTTTCTTGGCCATAATGGAAGCAATCGTGTTCGCTTGCATATCCACACTTTCACCAAGTCCTCCACGTGCAGGGACGAACCAACTACCTTTCATCGAAGACGAGATAGCTAGGTTATTAGCGATCTGAGCCATGGTCGACCCACCTGTTACCGCGATGATATCATCTTTGGCGACATATTTACGCAAGGCGGCCGCGCCAGCGCGTCCAAGCTCTTTCTTCGTAAATACGGAAGTGTCGGAATCCCCAGGTACGATAATTACATTGGAGATGTGAAAAGCTTTGGCAATGCTATCTTCCAGATCTGTTAAGCCAAACGCCATCTTAATGATCGGCTGCATGTCTTCCAGCAGCTGACGACCAGACTCGCTGATCTTCATACCACTTGCGTCTGATTCCAGAAGCCCTAGCTCCTTAAGGAAATCGACTTCACCGCGCAGTACGCGCTCCGTCATGTCGAGTGAGGACGCTAACGTCCTTCGTCCGACAACACCGGAAACCAAGATGTGCTGCAGAATCGAGTAGCGTTTCTTCATGATGTCCATAAGATCAGGCATGAGCTGTTTCTGAATGTCTAGAATCTCTCTCATAGGACGACTTCCAACGCTCCCGATCCAATGTAGGACGTTTTTTGTCCCAGGTATACATTTTGTGTCCCACCTGGGTGAAAAAAAAGTTCCTTGCATAATTACGTATTTCATTTCTCGTTTACAGTTCTTATTATAACCATTTCCTTCGCAACATTCAACATTTGTTCAAACATTTTTCTCCAAATAGACCTGTAAGGGCTTACCATCTTGCTTTTTATGGAAAGCTGACTTATAATAACCCTTGCTTCACTTTTTCTAAACTATGCGCCCGTGGTCCAATGGATATGACGTAGGCCTCCGAAGCCTGAGATAAAGGTTCGATTCCTTTCGGGCGCGTCCAACAAATCAGCTACATGAGTTAAGGTTTAATCGCCAAATCAGCTCTGAAGCTGATTTTTTTTGTGTTTAGTTTGACCTTTCTTGACCTTCAGACGTTTTTTCGTTATCATACTTGTAGATACTGTAAATAGTATGTACCCAATAGTAGGTAACCCAACCCCAAGGAGGTCATTCTCATGAGTTTTATTCCTATGGTCGTCGAACAAGACGCGCGCGGTGAAAGAGGATATGACATCTACTCTCGCTTGCTGAAGGACCGCATTATATTCTTAGGCACGGGTGTCAACGATGTTGTGGCGAATTCCATCATTGCTCAGTTGCTCTTCTTGGCCGCTCAAGATCCTGATAAAGATATCTCGCTTTACATTAACAGCCCCGGCGGCTCCATCACAGCGGGTATGGCGATCTTCGACACGATGCAGTTCATCAAACCAGACGTATCCACGATCTGTGTAGGTATGGCCGCTTCCATGGGTGCATTCTTGCTCACTGCTGGTGCCAAAGGCAAGCGTTACGCGCTTCCGAACAGCGAAGTCATGATTCACCAACCGCTTGGCGGCGCAGAAGGTCAAGCCTCGGATATCGAGATTCGTGCTAAGCGTATTTTGAAAATGAGGGACAACCTGAACACGATCCTAGCAGAGCGCACGGGACAAACGTTCGAGCGTATTGAGAAGGATACGGACCGTGATAACTTCATGAGTGCTAAAGAAGCAGCCGAATACGGACTCATCGATAAAGTCATCGAGCGCGTCTAATTCATAAATAAAAAACCAGCCAGATCTTCATTCGCTCATTTGAGCTAACGAAGATTGGCTGGTTTTTTTATTGGATTTATTTCAAATCTTCCAATGGGTAGAAGATCAAATCAATTGGGAACGCTGAGCCCGCTGGAGGCGTAAACTCGATATCTAACGCATCTTCCGTACCCGTGGTACGTGCCAGCACTTCCAAGCCATCAAATGCCGTAATGACACCGGAATACGGGACAGGAATGATTTCACCGTTGATTTTAAACGGTCCCTTGAACACGCCGCCTCTTGCCATGATCATGACAGCCATTTTGCGCGGCTTATCGGCATGGATTTTATAGACGACGCCGTAATTACCACCATTCTCTACGACTTGCTTACGCATTACGTCGTAGCCTTTGACGAATGGATCCGTCTTATTATCTCCGATCGTTAATCTGGAGGCTTTCGTAAAGCTCGTGGCATCAATTTTCCATTCAATCTCGGAAACGGGGAAAGTACCGCGAACATGACCGTTAAAGGAGAGCAAAGGCAACTCCTTCACTATCGTTGGTGTCAGCATTTTATCCGTTGCGATAAAGGACATTTGAAGCTCACCGTCTGTTTCGACATCATAGAACAAATTCACGCCTTGACCTGGATAGAAATCAGGCAGCTTCGCATAGACATAACTTGCATGTGGCGGAACCGTCATTGTATCCGTGTAAACATTGTTTAGAAGGAAATCAACGGAAGCTTCGCTGCCGATCAAATTCGCATAAACGGAAGGGTAGACTTCGCCTTTATTTGTCGTTTTAATTGTAATCGGCTTATCCGTGTTGTTTGTTGCAAAGATGGCAAACGTCATCTTCTGTTGCGTGCCATTGATATGATCTGCGTATAAGCGCCCTTTGCCATTAATATTGTCTTGATACAAAATACCGCTTGACGTAAATTCTTCTGGACTGTCGCTAACAAGCAGCGTACGTCCTTGTACTTCATTCACGTCTTTCGGAAGCATCGGTAACTCGTTAAAATGTGACCAGATCGTTGTCCAGTTCGTTTTAATAAAACCACCAACCGGCTTCATATAAATCGGGTACTCGACTTCTGACAAATACGGTTCATTTACAACAGTCACAAAGCTTTTGAACAACTTACTTACATGCCCGTGACCATCCTTAACCGTTAAGGTTACTGGATATTGGCCAGCTTTGAAGAATGCCTCTTGTTTACCAGTCCAATCGAAAGATACGATACCCTCTGCATCTGGATCATAACTCAAATCCAAATACTTAACAGGCTCACCAAGCCTGTAGGTAGGCTTCGCAGTGGCGAACTTGGCAACTGGACGAGAATTACTATCTTGATCGATGTAGATGCCCTCAGGCGCTTTAAAATGCACGATCTCCACACGTCTCAGCTCACTATTGTAGGTATACTTTGCACCCATGTAATCAGCCAACCATGTCAGCTTCACAAGCAACTTGCCATTGACAATAGCGGCTACGGATTTAAAGGGTACATCCACCCCATTCGTTGTCACCGTCTTATGATCTGAATCCAGCACGATGTTGTAGCCTGGAGGCGACATTTGAATCGTACGGGATAAATCATTCCACTCTACTTGAAACCCTAATGTATCACCCAAGAATTTGGCTGGAACGAAGGTGCTTCCATCAATGATGGTAGAAGGGGATTCTAGATGGATCTGCTCTTGATTTACGAAAGCTTCTGCTTTGTCGATATAAAGTAAAATAAAGGACGAACTTGTTGATACCGCATGCGCGGCTGGTGCAGTAATCGTACTAACTAGAAATACGAGTACAGCCAGTAAGGCAATCATTTCTTTCTTTACTACATTCATTTCACTTCGGCTCCTTCTTCAAACTTGGGATAGGGGCGCTATTTGGAAATACAAATAGCCTTATCCATCACGACCACGTTTATTAGACGTAGCCAAATGAAAAAGGTTGCCCCATACCACTATTTGTTAACAATTTTGACACTTTTAGAAAGTTAGAGATTTGTATCTACAAACTGCAAAAAAGCCCCCTCGAAAGGTAGGCTTTTAAAGGATTATTGGTTTTCCAACTCTTCCTTACTGACTAATGTGACTAAAGCGTTTACAGCCTGCTCTGCATCCGAACCTTCTGCACTTATGAAGACTTCGGTCCCTGTGCTGATCGCAAGACTCATAATTCCCATGATGCTCTTCGCATTCACTTTCTTCTCATCTTTCTCAACAAAGATCTCCGATGAAAACTTATTCGCCTCTTGAACAAACAATGCCGCAGGTCTGGCATGAAGTCCTGTTCTCAACTTCACAACGACTGGACGTCTGGACATGGAACTAATTCCCCCTAGTGTGGAGCTTATATGGATTACTATTAATAACAGCGTTTACCTTATGTTTTAATATTATAGCATTTTTCCTTCAAGTACACTAGAAAAAATGCGAAAAACTTATACAAGCGTTGTACAGCCCGGACTTTCCTACGAATTTCGGTGTTTTTCGGCTAATTCGTCTATTTTCCGCAGGCGATGATTCACACCTGACTTGCTAACACTGCCCGAAAGCATGTCGCCAACTTCCTTCAAATTCAAGTCGGGATGCGCAAGTCTAATCTCCGCAACTTCTCTTAACTTCTCAGGCAAGCTATCTAGACCGATCTCCCGCTGCAACAATCGAATATTTTCGATTTGTCTGACGGCTGCCCCGATCGTTTTGTTCAAGTTCGCCGTTTCACAGTTCACGATGCGATTAACGGAATTCCTCATATCCTTCATAATCCGGACATCCTCGAAGCGCAGCAGCGCCTGATGGGCCCCAATGATATTGAGAAACTCGATAATTTTCTCGCCTTCCTTGATGTACAGCACGAACCCTTTCTTACGTTCAATGAATCGGGCGTTTAAGTCAAACTTATTCGCAAGCTGTGTTAAAGCTTTGCAGTGCTCTTCATAAATCGAAGCAATTTCCAAATGATAGGAAGATCCCTCCGGGTTATTGACAGAACCACCAGCCATGAAGGCTCCTCGAAGATAAGCACGCTTGCAGCAATTGCCGCGAATAATGTCCTTGTTAATCCCCGTCGTAAAAATGAAACCCTCCGAGACGATCTTCAAATCACTGAGAAGTTCCTGTACTTGGCCAGGCACCCTAACAATGTACACATTATTCTTCTTTAGACGCATCTTCTTACGCACGAGCAACTCCGTGTGTGTATTATACGTCTTCTTGATCAGCGAGTAAATTCGCCGTGCAATCGCAGCGTTCTCCGTGGATACATCCAACACGACACGCTGGCTTGTTAACTGAACAGCGCCATTCATACGAATGAGCGCGGACAGCTCCGCTTTTTCACAGCATGACTCCGAATCATTAATTAATGTTAATTCTTTTTTGGTTGTTGCCGCAAAGGACAAGGGACTCACTTCTTCCTTAACAGCCAGCTTTCGACGAGCTGATAGATATGGTCACTCAATTTCTCTGCATCATGACGAAGATAAGTACGGAATAACACAAGTCGATCTGCAATTACCCGATATCCTCTTTTCGTCACTTCATCCAAATCTAAATGAACCGCTTTTGAACCTTTTTCCGCATACTTGGCTTGCACTTGCGGTGGAATTTCACCATTATTCACGATCACATAATCAAACAAATGCTGACCTAAGTGATCATAAATCGCATCCAGATGATCACTCACAGAATAATCATCGGTTTCGCCTGGCTGTGTCATGACATTACAAATGAACAATTTCACAGCATTCGATGCCACGATCTCCTTAGCAATCCCTGGAACAAGCAAATTCGGCAGCAAACTTGTATATAAACTGCCAGGACCGCACAAGATGGCATCCGCTTCGCGTATCGCTTGAACGGCTTCTGTAAGTGGTGTTACCCCCGCCGGTTCAATAAATACTCTCTTGATCCGTCCATCGGCCTTCGGAATTTTGGACTCCCCAACAACTAAAGTCCCGTCCTCCATAATGGCTTTCAACACAATGGCTTGATTCGAAGCCGGGAGAACTCTCCCGCGAACAGCAAATACGCGATTCATTTCTTGCACGGCAGTAACAAAATCACCTGTAATATCTGTCAATGCCGCTAGTATTAGATTCCCCAGACTATGTCCGGCTAAACCTGTACCATTCTGAAATCGATACTGAAGCATCAATGACAACAACGGCTCAACGTCAGCTAACGATGTTAACACATTTCGAATATCCCCCGGAGGCGGCATCTGCAATTCACTTCGCAAGATACCTGAGCTGCCTCCATCGTCTGCAACGGTCACGATAGCTGTGATATCAACCGGCTTTTCTTTCAACCCTCTCAGCATAACAGAGAGCCCTGTTCCACCGCCAATAACGACTATTCTGGGCTTACGTTGTAATTGACCAAGCTCCATACTTCTTTCACCCTCTTAATGAGAAAACCTCTATCGAAGCCTCACATAGCCGTCTATACACGGTCCCGCTCGGAATCTCGATGACTTAGACGCACAGTCTCAGTCTCACTGTTCCCCATAACTTTACCTAGATATTCTGTAATTGCAACCGATCTATGTTTACCTCCTGTACAACCAATACCAACAACAACCTGGCTCTTGCCTTCCTTCTTATACTGAGGCATTAAGAAGTTCAGCATATCGAGCAGCTTTGTCAGAAATTCTTGCGTCTCTGACCACTTCATCACATAGTCATAAACATCTGGATCCTGCCCCGTCTGCGGACGCAGCTGCTCCACATAGTGAGGATTTGGCAAGAAGCGCACATCAAAGATTAGATCAGCGTCAATAGGGACACCATACTTAAACCCGAAAGAGATTACATTTATAGATATGCGATTAGCTTCTAGATTGGTGAACCGGGAAATGATTCTTTCTTTCAACTGCACCGGTTTCAGGCTGCTAGTATCAATCACCTGCGTCGCCAGACCCTTGAGCTCTTCAAGCAACTTACGCTCAAGACCTATTCCCTCAAGCGGCGCTCCGTCTGGTGCCAATGGATGGCGACGACGGCTCTCTTTGTAACGCTGAACGAGCGTCCCATCCGTTGCGTCTAGGAATAAAATTTCATAGCTAAGGGTGTAATTTTCTTGGATATATCGTAAGGACTCTTGGAGTGCAGTGAAAAATTCACGTCCGCGCAAATCAATAACCAAGGCGACTTTGCCGATTTTACCCATCGATTGCACGATCAATTCAGCAAACTTCGGAATCAAGACGGGAGGTAAGTTATCAACGCAGAAGAATCCAAGATCCTCCATGCTTTGAACAGCTATTGTCTTGCCTGCACCCGACATCCCTGTAATAATGACCAGTTTCGCTAAAGGGTGGTTTTCTTCCATGCTTGACACCTTCCTTTGGTGTGCTTTCGCAGATCAGCTTTTGTTATCTACATCTGCGAACCGGTCTTGCCTACTATCGTAAGTTCAATCCTGCAGCTCCAACAACACCAGCATCATTACCAAGTGTAGCAGCAACAATCTCAACACCTTCAGCTGCAGCTTCTGGTGTAAACTTGATGAACGTTTCACGAATTGGTTGGAATAGAATTTCTCCTGCCTTCGAAACACCGCCGCCGATAATAAAGCGCTTAGGATTAATGACTACAGCCAGAGCCGCCATCGAACGTCCGATATAATAAGCCGCGCGATTTACGATGCGCAAAGCTACTTCATCTCCGCTTTTTGCATCATCAAACACATGCTTAGCTTCAATTTTCTCGTGAAGAGCCAGTGATGTACGCTCGCCGCGTTCCACCGCTTCCTTCGCCATGCGAACAATACCTGTTGCGGAAGAAACGGTTTCAAGACATCCCATTTGACCACAACCGCACTGAATCGCTTCAATGTCAGGCACGATGGACATATGTCCAAGTTCGCCAGCCATACCAGCAGAACCTTGATAAATTTTACTGTTAATAATGATACCGCCGCCAACACCTGTTCCAAGTGTGTAGCATACAACGTTCGGGATACCCGCTCCAGCTCCAGCCCAAGCTTCGCCAAGCGCAGCTACGTTCGCATCGTTATCAATCTTTACTTGTTTACCCAGAAGTGCTTCAAGCGTCTTCTTCGCTGGCACGTTATGCCATTGCAAGTTGGGCGAGAATTTCACGAAGCCTTCTGGAATATCCATAAATCCAGCCAACCCCGCGCCAATTCCAGCTACTTGCTCCCAGGAATAGTCGGATTCTTCGACAACTTGACGTACATATTGCGCAATACGCTCAAGGACCGAATCTGCACCTAGTTCAGGTGAAGTAGGACCTTCTAACGTTTTAAGAAGCTTGCCTTGCTCATCACAAATACCCACTTTAATATTCGTGCCGCCTAGATCTACACCGATATAAATTTGATTGGACATTACAAGGTCACCTCATGAATAATCATAAAATTTTCGGGCATGTGCTCCTGTTCCCACTATAAGACAACACTGCCGGGAGGTCAAGATTCATCCACACCCTGTCTAAATGAGAAAACGTGGAAAGCGTAGCCCTCCACGTTAACTGAATTGCCAAAATGACTTACAAGGAAATACTCCAGTCGTGTACGCTGTTGCCTTCAAGGAACTTCTCAGCTTCCAACGCTGCAGCACATCCGCTTCCAGCTGCTGTGATAGCCTGACGATACTTCGTATCTTGCACGTCACCACAAGCGAATACGCCTGGGATGTTCGTTTCTGTTGTTCCTGGCTTCACGACGATGTAGCCATGCTCATCTGTGTCGATTTGTCCACCGAGGAACTTCGTATTCGGCGTATGACCGATCGCTACGAAGATACCGTCAGTTTCAAGGATTTCATCTTCACCTGTTTGGTTGTTTTTCACTTTAAGGCCAGTAACACCTTTATCGCCCGCTACAACTTCTAACGGCGTGTTATTAAGTGACCACTTCACCTTCTCGTTTCCACGAGCGCGGTCTTGCATAATTTTGGATGCACGAAGCTCATCGCGGCGATGAACCAAACGCACTTCTGAAGCGAAACGAGTCAAGAAGTTTGCTTCTTCCATAGCAGAGTCACCGCCACCAACGACGATAATCTTTTTGCCACGGAAGAAGAAGCCATCACACGTTGCACATGTACTTACGCCGCGCCCGATGTTTTCTTTCTCGTTCGTGATGCCAAGCAATCTTGCAGACGCACCTGTTGAGATAATCAGTGTTTCTGTTTCGATCTCGCCAAGTCCTTCTACTTGAAGCTTAAATGGACGGTTCGTCAATTCAACGGAATTAACCCAACCTGTTTTGAATTCAGCGCCAAAGCGTTCTGCCTGCTTGCGCATGTTTTCCATTAATTCTGGTCCCATAATCCCTTCAGGAAATCCTGGGAAGTTCTCTACTTCGGTAGTTGTGGTCAACTGTCCACCTGGTTCTGGTCCTTCAATGACAAGTGGGCTTAGGTTCGCACGAGCCAGGTAAATGGCTGCTGTTAGACCGGATGGTCCTGTTCCTACTACGACTGATTTATACATATGATTTCCCTCCTAGGTGCTTTCCTAAGGAAAGCTCTCTTTAATTAGCGTGATTGATCAGCGATTGCTCAACGCTGTTTAGGGCAAGAACAATCAGTTTATCTATATGTATGAAAGCCGAGGCTTTCATGATGCATCATTCTCGGCTATCAAAGACTCGTAAACTTATTGAAAATCGCATCCATTTTTTCACGCAAGCCACAGGTATCGTCGATATGCTTCACATGCCGACTGACCGTGGAAACCGTGACGCCATAGCGTGTAGCTACTTCCTGATAGGAAATCGTACGGCGATGCATTTTGGCAATTAAATATTCTAACGCCGCTGCCCAGCCTGCAGATTTGTGAATCTTCGGCACGTTCGGGTACACCTTCGTTAGAAACTCAACCCACAGAATTTCTAAGTCATACTGTTGAACCATATCGTAACGCTTGTGCATATGCGATAGCGCTGTTTCCATCACTCGCTGCCATGTTGCATCCCATACGGGAAGATGAGGCGAGTACGGAGAAGCCTCTACCATAATGTCCTTATTTTCGAGATAAGCTGGAAGGGACTCACGGATACCCATACTTCGCAAAACGAATATGGCAACCTTCTTCAAATAGTCATCCTCTTTGTGATCCAGAATGAAATCCTGAAGCGCGTCTCTCACTTCGTTGTCCGCAATCAAGCCAAAGGCTTGAATAACTTGAAGCTTCGTTTCTACGTCGCCATGTCGCAAAGCCCAGAAGAAGGATGACCGCACAAGGGGGTCCTTCTTCAATTGATCAGGAATTCCTTGCGTCGACTTCTCAAGCGCACGGAACTGCTCCTCGAACGGCAGATGATAGTGGTAGCTCCAAGTAAGCGGAAGCGCCGACTTCTCTCTGACTCGCAATTGCTCTAAGTAGAACTTCGAAATTTCAGCACCAGGATCTAGCTTCTGAACCTGCTTCCACAAGCGGTATGCTTCTGTGAAACGACCGATATGGCAGGCAGCAACAGCCGCATAATGGTACAAACAAGGATCTGTTCCCCCATCTCCCGCCTTCAATAGACGTTTAAACAGATGGTAGGCTTTCTCATGCTGAGCAAGAATACCCATCGTCGTAGCCAACTTGAACACATGTTCTTGCTGGAACGGAAACGTCTTACCTAGCAGTGTAGTCAGCTCAGCCAGTTCCTTCTTATTGCCAAAATGCTGATGGAAAATCGCCATATTGCAAAGTGCATGCAGATTACCTGGATCAATAACCAGCACTTCGCGTATTGTTTCCATCGCCTTCTCGAATTGACCCATATAATAATAAGCCAATGCCAGATTATTACGAGCGGCTGTGAAATCAGGCTGATTCTTCACTAATTTCTCCAACTGCTTTACTGCCTCGCCGAACTTACCTTCCTCGAGCAACGCACGGGCTTTATCATGCTCGAACAGCCCTTCTCGACTCTTGATGCTAGTGAGAGGGGCGGGACGATCAAGCTCGTAGCTCAGCATTTCCATCATTTCTTCGGATTCGTCCATGAATTGCCCTGTCGGGTCATTCTCCAAATACCGAACCAACGCTTGTTCTGCCTGCTCGAAGTTTTCCATGTTGGCATAGTTGTTCGCCATATAAAAGTGACATTCTGTCATCTCGGGATCAATGGTTTCAAGGATATGCTGCAAAATTTGGTTCGACTCGTCATAATTGCCAACTTCGGAGAGAACTCCTGCGAGATTGCAGTGATTCACAGGGTTATCCTGTTCATACTCTGCAGCCCGCCGGAAATATTTCAATGCCTTATCATAATGAAACCGATCCAAAGATTGAACCGCTCTCTCGAAAAAGAATGCGGCATCCATGTTTATTGAGATAACTTTTGGTTTTGGCGCTTCGGATTTGCGCTTTTTCTTTTCCATAGCAAGACACCTCCGGCAATTTGATTACACTCAAATTATACCATAGATCGCTAAGAAGCCAAAAACATTATCCGAAGGTAAGATATGGACCTATAAACCGGTCTTCGATCCTGTTCCAATATAGACTTAAAAAGTCGCCTTTCAAAACCGAGAACCGAGAAGGTTGGACGATAATCCGAGGAACGAGGAACAGAGCGTAGGTGAGCCTACGTGAGTACCGCAGTTCCCGGACTTCGTTCAAGATTCGACGCCGAATATGCTCCTCTGAATATCCGCGTTTTCAAAGGTGATTTTTAAAATTCCCTTATTATACGCCGCCGTATTTAAATAGGGAGGATAGGGACCCACCATCTGTAATAATACGAACCGCATCAGACAGTAAAGGCGCTACAGAAAGCACATTAAACTTATCCGAGTGCCCCTCTGGAATCGCGATGGAATCCGTAATAATAACTTCTTTAATGCTTGGGTGATCGAGACGTTGCAGCGCTGGGCCAGAGAACACAGGGTGTGTTGCACAGATGTAGACATCAAGCGCACCGCGTTCTTTCAGGCTTTCCACAACATTAACGATCGTTGTTCCTGTATCAATAAGATCCTCGATAATGATCGGCGTACGTCCAGCAACATCCCCAATGACGTGAGTAATTACAGATTCATTGTGCTCTGGGCGCTTCTTAATCATCATAGCGAAAGGCGCATCGAGAATGTTAGCCATTTTCTCAGCTGTTGTCGCACGACCCGCATCTGGAGAAACGATAATGGGGTTCGGTAAATTTTTTCTTTTAATGCAATCACTAATTAGATCAAGTGCTGTCAGGTGATCCACAGGAATATTGAAGAAACCTTGGATCGCTGGCGCATGGAGATCAATCGTAACAACACGAGTTGCGCCTGCTGAAGCAAACAAGTCCGCGACTAATTTAGCTGAAATCGGCTCACGCGGAGCTGCTTTACGTTCTTGACGAGAGTAACCATAGTAAGGGATGACAAGGTTGATCGTTTTTGCAGATGCTCTTTTCGCCGCATCCATCATGACCAAAAGCTCCATCATATGCTCATTAATCGGATGGGAGAAGGTTTGTACCAGAAACACGTCGCAGTTACGAATCGTTTCTTCGTAAAGGCAATAAATTTCTCCGCTTTTGAAACGTGATAATTTAATTTGTCCTAGCGGCTGGCCGAGCTCTTTACAAATACTTTCCGCAAGCTTCGGATTCGAAGATCCGGAAAAAATTTTAACATTGTCGCTATGCATGGTTAATGGTTACCTCCGAAGGTTCATTAAATAGATTATATAGTCCTACTCATTATACATGATACGTGTCGAATTTAAAAAGTCACAAGATGTCGTTTTCGAGCAGAAAATGTGGCTATTTCGTTAAATCCAATCGCTTTTAATAACTCTCTAGCCTCATCCAAATACTGAGACAACCGTTCCGGCTGATGCGCATCTGATCCAAGCGTCACTGGAATTCCCACCTTATGGCAATATTCCAACATGCGGCGGCTCGGAAACATCTCTTTACATGGATGACGCAGGCCTGATGCATTCAACTCAATCGCAAGTCCATACTCTTTAACGGTATCTAACGCTGCTTTCTCCAATTCCCACGTATCGCGATCTGGCACGTAACCAAATCGTTTGATCATATCGATGTGACCGATATAGTCATACAGTCCGGTTCGAACTGCTTTCTTCACTGCCTCGTAGTATTGGGTATAAACTGCAAAAATATCCTTACCTTCCCAACCTGCGAGCTGTCGAAAATCGGAAATATCCCACTCACCTAGAAAATGAACCGATCCGATCACATAATCCCATGGGTATGCGTTAATGATGGCAGCAATTTCACTTTCAAAGCCTTCTACATAATCGCCTTCTAAGCCCACGCGAATATCGATCTGATCCTTGTACTTCTCTTTGAGAAGAAGACATTCTTCTACATAACGGGGTAGCTCTTCCTTCGGCATCGCCATTTCTGGCCAATACGTCTGCGGGTCGACATGCAAAAGCGGCATATGATCAGAAAGCCCCAATTGGGTAAGCCCGATCTCGATGCCGCGTTTGACGTATTCCTCCAGTTCCCCAGAGGCGTGACCGCAGCGCACATGATGTGTATGATAATCAATCAACATCGTGAATTCACTCCAGGTCGTTTACTTTATTTTTTGACGTGACGATTAGCCAGCTCTTTCATAATATCATCCAATGGCAATTTATTATTACGCAAAAGGACCATTAAATGAAAAATAAGATCGCTCGCTTCATAGCGAAGCTCATCATTGTCTTTATTTTTAGCTGCAATAATGACTTCTGCCGTTTCTTCGCCTACTTTTTTAAGGATCTTGTCGACACCTTTTTCAAAAAGGTATGTCGTATACGCACCCTCAGGACGCTCCGCGTCACGGGAAGCAATAACAGCTTCAAGTTCAGCCAAAATAGCGAAACGATCACCGCCAGTAGTAGTTGCAGCTTCCTCAACAGAACCTTCCACTGCGATGTTCGAAGTGAAGCAAGTGTACGAACCATTGTGACAAGCAGGTCCTACTTGCTCAACAAGTACAAGCAGCGTATCCGCATCACAGTCGTAGCGAAGTGCTTTTACCTTTTGCGTATGACCGGAAGTTGCCCCTTTATTCCAAAGCTCATTACGTGAACGGCTCCAGAACCAAGTGTCCCTCGTTTGAATCGTACGTTGCAAGGACTCACTGTTCATGTAAGCCAGCATCAGCACTTCTTTACTAACCGCATCTTGCACGATGGCAGGTACAAGCCCCTGTGCGTCATATTTAATTTGATCCACTGAAAATGTCATCGAATTTCAACCCCTTTACCTTTCAGGTCAGCCTTGACCCCGTCTATCGTTAATTCTTTATAGTGAAAAATCGTTGCCGCCAGCCCCGCATCAGCTTTGCCTTCCGTAAATACATCGTAGAAATGTTCGGCTTTTCCCGCACCGCCAGAAGCAATCACAGGAATCGTTAGCAGCTCGGATACCGCACGTGTCAGTTTCAAGTCGAAACCATCCTTCGTTCCGTCTGCATCCATGCTCGTCAGCAAGATTTCACCTGCACCTAACTCCTCTACGCGCTTTGCCCACTCCAGCGTCTTAATGCCTGTCGGTTTGCGTCCACCATGGGTGTACACTTCCCACTCGCCCCACTCCGGATTGAACTTCGCGTCAATGGCCACCACGATACACTGGGAGCCAAATTTCCGCGCACCATCCGATACAAGCTGAGGATTCAGCACCGCTGCCGTATTGATCCCGATTTTATCCGCACCTGCACGAAGGAGACGTTTCATATCATCGACACTTGAAATCCCGCCGCCTACAGTAAACGGAATTGTAATCTCGCCTGCTGTTTGACGAACGACCTCAACCATCGTTGCCCGCCCTTCGACCGAAGCCGAAATATCGAGAAACACCAGCTCATCCGCGCCTTCTTTATCATAAATTGCCGCAAGCTCAACCGGATCACCAGCATCACGTAAATTCACGAAATTTACGCCTTTCACCACTCGGCCATCCTTGACGTCAAGACATGGGATAATTCTTTTGGCTAACATGCTCAGCACCTCCTTGAGAGACTATTTCCGCCTTATTTACACAGGGTTAAAAAATTACCCAATAGCTGCATACCGATATCGCCGCTTTTCTCTGGGTGGAACTGCATGCCATAGACGTTGTCACGACCAACAATTGCTGTTACAGGTTGATAATAGTCAGTCACAGCCAACAAATCGCTTTCCCGCTCCGGCTTTGCATGGTAGGAGTGTACGAAATACACATGCCCTTCTTCAATCCCTTTGAAAATAGGACTCTCACTCTGCTTATAGCTAAGACGATTCCAGCCCATATGCGGCACTTTGTAGTCTCCGCGGAAACGAACAACCGTACCTGGCAGAAGCCCTAGCCCCTCATGCTGTCCATGCTCTTCACTGCTGGAGAACAATAGCTGCATCCCTAAACAAATGCCGATCATAGGCTTGCCAGACGCCGCATACTGCTTAACGACCTCATCCAGTCCAGATTCACGTAGATGCTCCATCGCATCACCGAATGCGCCGACACCAGGAAGAATCGCGCCTTCTGCTGCTAGAATTTGTTCCGGATCTCCCGTCACAACCGCTTCATAGCCGAGCCGTTCAACCGCTTTGCTCACACTATGTAAATTACCCATTCCATAATCAATAATGGCGATCATGCCTACAGCACTCCCTTCGTCGAAGGAACCCCCTGCACACGAGGATCAATCGATGTTGCTTCATCCAGCGCACGTCCCAACGCTTTAAACACACCTTCAATCATGTGATGCGTGTTTTCACCGTAATGCACAATAACATGCAAAGTAATACGAGCTTCTAGCGCAAATTTCCAAAGGAACTCTTTTACCAGCTGTGTTTCAAAACTGCCAACATTCGCTGTAGGGTATTCAGCACGGTACTCAAAATGCGGACGGTTGCTGATATCAATCACAACTTGTGCCAAAGCTTCATCCATGGGGACGAATACACTTGCGTAGCGTTTGATGCCTCTTTTGTCGCCTAGCGCTTCGCGCAGGGTCTGACCTAGACAAATCCCGATGTCTTCTACGGTGTGATGATCATCGATTTCGATATCTCCTTTGGCATCTACTTTCAAATTGAAGATACCGTGCTTCGTGAACAAATCGAGCATATGATTCAGGAATGGAACATCTGTTTGGAGCTCTGAAATTCCTGTACCGTCTACGTCAAAAGAAAGTTTAATGTCCGTTTCATTCGTCCTACGGGCTACACTCGCTGAGCGAGTTCTTACTTGATCCTGTTCAGCCATCTAGGTCAACTTCCCTTCTTTTTTAAGTCTGATCTCTACGGCACGCGCATGACCTTCCAGCCCTTCATTCCGAGCCAAAGTCATAATCATGTCTCCGTTTGCTAGTAAGGCTTCCTTGCTATAGTGAATGACGCTTGATTTTTTGAGGAAATCGTCCACATTCAGTGGCGATGAGAATCGTGCTGTGCCATTCGTCGGCAACACGTGGTTCGGTCCGGCAAAATAATCGCCAACAGGCTCTGTGCTGTAGGCGCCTAGGAAAATGGCACCTGCATTTTCAATGCGCGGCAGCCACGTGAAAGGATCCTGCACAAGCAGCTCACAGTGCTCCGGCGCCAAGCGATTGATCACGTCAACACCTTCATCGAGTGAGTCGACAAGCAGGATCGCACCTTTCGTCGCTGTCGAGACAGCGGCAATGGCTTTCTTCGGCAGCACATCCAGCTGCCGCCATAGCTCTAGCCGAACCTCTTCGGCTAGTTCGCGGGAAGGTGTCACCAGAATCGATGGTGACATCTCATCATGCTCGGCCTGCGCTAGCAAATCGGCCGCCACGTATTCAGGATCGGCGTGCTCGTCGGCGAGCACGACAATGTCGGTTGGTCCGGCGATCATGTCGATGTCGACGACGCCGAACACGAAGCGCTTCGCCAGCGCGACGTAGATGTTGCCGGGGCCGACGATTTTATCGACCGGCGCGATCGATTCTGTCCCGTAAGCCAGCGCGGCAATCGCCTGCGCCCCGCCTACGCGGTAGATCTCTTTCACACCCGCTTCGGCTGCTGCCACGAGAATATGCGGGTTGATGCCTTCTTCGCCCGCGGTGGACGGTGGCGTCACCATCGCGATCTCTGGCACCCCTGCGACGATCGCAGGGATGGCGTTCATGAGCACGGAAGACGGGTACGCCGCCTTCCCGCCGGGCACGTACAATCCGACCCGCTTCAGCGGTCGGATGATTTGGCCCAGCAGACTGCCGTCTGGCTGCAGGTCCATCCACGAATTGCGTTTCTGCTTCTCATGAAACGCACGAATGTTAGCGGCGGCTTGACGCAGCGCCGCTAGGAATGCGGCGTCGACTTGCGCGTACGCCGCTTGGATCTCTTCGTCGCTGACGCGAAGCTCAGCGACGTTGACGCCGTCGAACTGCTGCGCTAGGCGGCGCAGCGCGGTATCTCCGTCCTGCCGCACCTCATCGATGATGCGGCGGACGGACTCATTTTGCTCGGGTGAGCCGTATTCGACCTCGCGGTTTAATTGAAATTCGGAGGCGGGCATAATCCGCATCTTCATCTTCCTCTCATCTTTACTAACACAAGCTATAATTTCACTATCGGCAGTACGTCCTGCAGCATATCACACAACCGTTGGATGGAGTCATTCTTCATCCGATAACTCACACGATTCGCAATTAAGCGGCTCGTGATCTGAAAGATTTCCTCTTGCTCGACAAGACCGTTTTCCTTCAAAGTTTGGCCGGTCTCCACCATATCTACAATGCGGTCAGCTAGTCCGATTAAAGGCGCCAGCTCGATCGAACCATTCAACTTAATGACTTCTACTTGCTGTCCCTTTTCCCGGAAATACTGAGAAGCTACATTCGGATACTTAGTCGCAACGCGTGGGTTAATTACTTGTTTCCAATCCGGTAATCCAATCACCGACATGCGGCATCTTGCGATCCCTAGATCAAGCAATTCGTAAACATTCCGATTTTCTTCCATCAGAACATCCTTGCCCACAACCCCGATATCGGCAACGCCGTACTCCACATAAGTAGGAACATCGACCGGTTTGGCTAAAATAAATTCCATCTTCGCCCCTGGCACAGGGATAATCAAACGGCGGCCTTCTTCCAGATCCTCTGGAATAGGCAATCCTGCTTTCGTAAACAGCTTCGCTGCTTGTTTATAGATACGGCCTTTCGGCATCGCTACTTTAAGAATATCATCCACCGTTCCAACCTCCTCCAAACTTCCCTCATCTATGCTGAGAGGTTATTCCGCAATCAGCTTCATTACGTGGTACCCCACTCTGTCCAGGTCATTGCTTTGTTCTTTCGTGACAAGCTGTGTGATAACGATACTCACTTTAATGTTTTCATCGCTTCGCATATCCTTCGCCAGCTGCAAAGCTTTCTCACGATGCTCGGCATCGTAGGCGATAAGCACACGAACTGGTTGTTCCACTTGCTCTTTACCAGTTACTTCAAGGATGCGATTCGTTTTCAATGCAAACCCTGTCGCTGGAGCTGGACGTCCAAACTGACTCAATAAATTGTCGTAACGGCCTCCACTGCAGACAGGGAAACCTAGTTCAGCAGCGTAGCCTTCAAACGTCATACCTGTATAGTAGGAGAAATCCCCAATCATCGTTAAATCAATGACCACGTGCTCGCTTACACCGTAAGCTTTCAGCACATCCCACACTTCGCATAGATGTCGGATCGCGTCCTGTGCGATTGGATGCTGGGAAACCATACGAGCTTGCTCGCAGATTTCATCACCGCCACGAAGCCTTAGCACGCCGTTCAGCTCACGCTCAACATCAGGCGCCAGAGAAAGCGACTTAATCGCTTCCCGGTATCCGACGTAATCACGGCCGAGTAAATGCTCTTTCAAGGAAAGCTGCGCATCGGTACGTCCGTCCAATGTTTCTTGGAATAATCCGTTCAGAAAACCAACATGGCCAAGTGCAATCTTAAATTTCTCAACGCCAGCAGCTTGCAAAGAAGCAATCGCTAGCGCCACAACTTCGGCATCCGCCTCCGATGTAGCATCACCGATCAACTCAACCCCAGTTTGATAGAACTCTGAATCTCTGCCCGCTTCTTCTTCAATGGAACGAAAAACATTCGAATGATAAGAAAGACGGAGTGGAAACTCCTGTTCCTTTAAAAGCGAGGAAGCTACTCGAGCTATTGGAGCCGTTAACTCCGAACGCAGCACGAGCGTTTTCCCTTTGCGATCTAGCAGCTTGAACAACTTCTTATCCTCGGTCGAGCTTGCTACACCAACTGTATCGTAATATTCAAGTGTAGGTGTAATAATCTGGTTGTAGCCCCAGCGTTCCATACAGGCCAATACACGGAATTCTATATTTCTAAGTTTCGCAACCGCATCAGGCAAATAATCTTTCGCGCCTAACGGTTTTTCAAATACTTTTGGCTTCGACACCGTCTCACCTCTATAAGTAGGAGTATAATCAGTTGTTCTCAATTTATTGTTTATCAATTACTTTAGTGCGTTAACGTGCTACCATACTACCAAAATAAAGAATGTACGGCTATTTTAACACGTATCTTTAGGACCGTCAATCGTCTACGCCTTGTTCAGCGCTTTAAGAATGGCATATAAACCCATACGTCGTCAACTGTATATGGAGAAGCCTATATTCACGGCTTTATGCTATATCATTTTGGATCTTCCCGCTTTTCATCCACTTATATTGTGTAGTAGCAGTCCCATTACCTCCACCACCTATCTAACTGGAAAACCTCCAGTTAATTTGAGGGAAATCCACTCTTTTCAACCATTAGATGGATTTTCTACATTTATTTTCGCCGAAAGTAGCTCGTCGAGCTCAAATGACTGAAATTAACAGCAGAAAATCCATCTATTTACTTTAGCCGCCGAAATCCTGTCCATATAGATGCATAATATCCAGCTATTTGCCGCGCCCCGTAGGAGTCTTCACCCAACGCATACGGATTCTTGAGGCGCATTGTGACGCTGACGCATGCATGCGATCAGCATACTTTCTGACAAAAGGAAAAGGCATGCTGCCGCGGCAGCATGCCCTCTTCTAGATAAATCTAAATCAGTCTTCCTCTACAGGTCCATTCGGGGTTTTACCGCCACCATTAGGTGCCTGTGGTTGACCACCATTTGGAGCTTTATTCCCATTTATACCATTACCATTTCCATTAGGCGACTGTAATTGTCCATTACCATTACCGTTTCCGTTACCATTACCGTTGCCATTCGGTGCTTGTCCGTTTTGCCCGTTTCCGTTACCGTTTCCGTTTCCGTTCCCAAATGGTGCTGGTGTTGCCCCACCGTTCGGCGCTGGCGTTTGACCGCCATTTGGTACTGGCTTCGGTCCACCGTTAGGTCTCGGTGCTTGTGTCGCACTCGGTCCTTGACCTTTGCCTCCTCCGTTACCGCCACCTTCGAACTTACCACCGCCTTGGCCCTTACCTCCGCCAATGCCTTTACCGCCTTCCTGACCTTGGCCTCCGGCACCGCCTTTACCGCCCTCCTGGCCTTGGCCTCCGGCACCGCCTTTACCGCCCTCCTGGCCTTGGCCTCCGGCACCGCCTTTACCGCCTTCCTGAACTTGGCCTCCGGCACCGCCTTTACCGCCTTCCTGGCCTTGGCCTCCGGCACCGCCTTTACCGCCTTCCTGACCTTGGCCTCCGGCACCGCCTTTACCGCCTTCCTGGCCTTGGCCTCCGGCACCGCCTTTACCGCCGCCTTGACTCTGGCCAACACCCTTAAGCTTCATATAGCCATAGGTGATCGACTCGAGCGTACGGCTATCTACAGCGCCTGTTACCGGCAGCCCATGCTTTTTCTGAAAGTACTTTACACCCTGAACCGTTGTATTATCGTAGTAACCATTAATATCACCAGAATAGCTGCCTAGTGATTTCAGCATCCCTTGGATCACATACACATCGGGTCCCTGCGCCTCTTTACCGACAGCCAAACTTATTGTCGGCAAGGATAAAAGCAGCATAAGAGCTAGTACTACAACTCCCACACTCTTTCCTAGAGACCTTCCAAAGTTACCTTTTTTCACATCTGCGATTTTACTACGATTCCATTGCTGCACTTAAGCGACACCTTCCCTTTTCCTATGATTTCACTGCGTCTTTACTATTCCCAAAATGCCATTTTTAATAGTTGTTTTCCGCAGATTCTGCTTCCTTTACACAACAAAAAAGGACCCAACATCACAATGACGTTGAGCCCATCTTATTTTCCTCTTACTAGGCACTGCCCGACCGAATTACCTGCATCGGATTACCTGCCACGAAGCTATTAGGGGCTACATCCTTATGGACGACAGAACCCGCACCAATAATCGCATAATCACCAATCGTCACACCTGGCAGAATTGTCGTATTAGCCCCAACCATCACATGAGATCCAATACGTACATCACCTAACCGATATTCCTTTGTCAAATACTCGTGCGCCAAGATCGTCGTGTTATAACCAATAATTGTATTACTCCCAATGTAGATCCGCTCGGGGAAAAACACATCCACCATCACCATCAAGGCAAATGCCGAGTGCTCACCAACTGTCATGCCTAGAGCACGACGATATATCCAGTTCTTCAACCGCAAGGATGGCGAATAACGGGTGATTTGAATCCAAACGAAATTCCGCATAGCCTTCCACTTACTGACCGTTTGATAAATTTGCCACAGCGCATTTGGGCCATCTACGGGATACTTCTCTGTCTGCCTCAATCAACCTTCACTTCCGACGATATCCCGACTAATGGCAACAGGTCAAACATATCATCGACAATATGATCCGGGTTGTACTGCTCTAAATAAGAGCGCCCCTTCCAGGACCAGGATACACCTACAGATGTAACTCCTGCATTTTGAGCAGCCTCAATATCATAATGACTATCGCCTACCATCATTGCTTCATCAGGTGAACTGCCTAGCTCTTTCAGCGCTGCAATGATACCCTCGGGGCTCGGCTTTGGTTCTTTTACATCATCCACTGTTACAATAGCGCTGACGTAAGAGTCTAATCCACAAAGTTTCAGTCCCATCAATGTGGTAAGTCTGATTTTACTTGTCACGATTCCGATTTTGATACCTTTTTCGTGAAGTTTTGCCATTACCGTACGCACGTTCGGGAATTCCTGCACAAGCTCATCATGTTTAGCAAGGTTAAACGTACGATACTTAGTAATCAGCGCCTCAACTTCTTTTTTGCCTGTGAAAAATTCCATTTGCTCCACTAGCGGGCGACCCATATTGGGAATAATAAGCTCCCGACTAATAGGTTCAGGTGTTTCGCCTTCCAAGCTATGCAAGAACGATTGTACAATTAACTCATTCGTGTCTACAATCGTGCCATCCAAATCAAATAGTACGGTTTGAATCATAGTTTACTCCTTTATCTGTTTCTTCATCATTGACTACTTTGTTTTTATCAAGCGCTAGCGTAGATACAATTGGATCCGAGTAACGTTCATTGGAATAGCCTTTTTTTCTTCTAATGATGATCATGATCACGGCCGCAATGACAATTAGCAATGCAAGGAGTTGGGAGAAACGAATATTCCCTCCATATGTCAGTACGCCTGGTTCAAACACAATTTTCATAGGTGACCATAACGCATTCATTAATGAAGCTAACCAACCTGGCCCCGTGATGTCTAAGCTGTCAGTACGAATCCCTTCAATAAAGAAACGACCGATCGAATACCAGATGAAATAACTTAGAAATAGCTCTCCTGCCCGCAAAAACGGCCTGCGACGAAGCCAGAACAAGAACAGCAGACCTACAAAGCTCCATATCGATTCATACAAAAACGCAGGGTGGTAGAATGTCCCCTCGATGTTCATTTGATTCACAATAAAATTCGGTAAGTGCAAGCTATCTCTCAAAAACGACTCTTCTACCGGACCACCGTGAGCTTCCTGATTCATGAAATTGCCCCAACGACCGATTGCTTGTCCAACAATTAGACCTGGCGCAAGGATATCAGCAATTCGAAAGAAGTTATATCCCTTGGCCCGAATATAGAATGAAGTACCGATAATAGCCCCGATCAGAGCGCCATAAATTGCAATCCCGCCGTGCCATATCATGAATACTTCCCATAAATTATCCTTATAATCAGCCCATTGGAAAGCTACATAATAAATTCTAGCCCCAATAATGGCAGAAGGAACCCCAATTAACAATAAATCCATGAAGAAGTCAGGTACGATTTTGAATCGTTTCCCTTCCCTGATTGCCAACATTAAACCGATTAATGCGGCTGTTCCCAAAATAATGCCATACCACCTTACATGAATCGGCCCTAAGGAGAACGCAATACTTTCTAACATAGTTCCACTCCTTTATTTGGTGAGCTTACGCCCTCTCTCAATCAAAATCCTCAAAATCTTCATTCAACGATTCTGTCAGCTTATTCGTAAACTGCAGCGCCGCGTTATAACCCATACGCTTTAAGCGATAATTCATCGCAGCAACCTCAACAATGACGGCTAAGTTTCGGCCTGGTCTTACAGGTATCGTAACTAGCGGCAGATCAGTATCGATAATCCGCGTTAGCTCCTCATCTAAGCCCAAACGATCATATTGCTTCTCTTGCTGCCAATTCTCCAATTTTACAACAACTGAAATCTTCTTCACATTACGAATCGCACCTGCACCGAATAGTGTCATGACGTTAATGATACCTACGCCGCGGATCTCAAGTAAATGACGAATCAACTCTGGGGCATTACCCGTCAATACTTTATCCCCGTTTTGCCTAATTTCAACCGCATCATCCGCAATCAGTCGATGCCCTCGTTTTACAAGCTCAAGCGCAGTTTCACTCTTACCGATCCCACTGCTACCGGTAATCAACATACCTACCCCATAGACATCAACAAGTACACCATGGATTGTCGTGCTGGGTGCAAGCTTATTTTCAAGAAAACCAGTTAATCTGCTTGCAAAAATCGTCGTTGACAGCTGCGTTCTTAGCACCGGAAGATCACGCTTAGTTGCCTCTTCGAGTAATTCAAGGGGAACATCCAGTCCTCGCGTTACAATAATACATGGCGTTTCCTCAGGGGCACAAAGCTGTTCCACCCGATTTCTACGAACACCCGTCGTCAACATCTCTATAAACGTAATCTCTGTTTTTCCAAGCATCTGAATTCGCTCTTTGGGATGGTAATTGAAATATCCCGCCATTTCAAGACCAGGGCGATACAAGTCACCAGTAGTAATCGGACGCTTTAGCCCACCCTCACCTGCTAACACTTCCATATGTAGCTGTTCCATCATTTCGGAAACCTTTACCTTTTTGGCCATTGTCCTAACTCCTCCGAATTTGCTTATGTACCATTTGCTTTCCCTTGTTGCACGCAGGCTTCCAATAGTTTCATCGTAATGGAATACCTAATTGAAATCAACTACTGTGTTCATGAACCTCGAAATAAACAAAAAAACCAGCCGATAACGGCTGGCCTTTCAGTGCAATCCTATAGGTTTGGGTTAACCAGGATGGAAAGTGTTGATTCTTTATCGAAGAAATGAACTTTGTTCATGTCTAGTGCCAATTTAACGTTAGTACCTTCTTTGATTCCGGAACGACCGTCAACACGAGCGATTACTGTGTTAGCGCCGATACCGTTCAAGTACAAGTACATTTCGTGACCCAAGTTCTCAGTCAATTCAACGTTAACATTGAATACTGTTTTCGGGGAAGCTTCCAAGAATACTGGCTCTTCGTGAATATCTTCTGGACGAACTCCCAGAATCACTTCTTTGCCAACGAATCCTTTGTCTTTAAGAACTTGTGCTTTACCAGCTGGAACTTCAACGTTGACAGTACCTGCTTTGAAGAATACACCGCCGCCTTCAGATGCCAATGTTCCGGACATGAAGTTCATGGATGGGGATCCAATGAAACCAGCTACGAACATGTTCACTGGGAAGTTGTAGATTTCTTCTGGTGTAGCAGCTTGTTGAATAATACCTTTATCCATAACAACGATACGATCGCCCATTGTCATTGCTTCGATTTGGTCATGCGTTACGTAGATCGTTGTAACACCAAGACGTTTTGTAAGTTTTGTGATTTCCGCACGCATTTGTACACGAAGTTTCGCATCCAAGTTGGAAAGCGGCTCATCCATTAAGAATACTTGTGGCTCACGAACAATCGCACGACCCAAGGCAACACGTTGACGTTGACCACCGGAAAGTGCTTTTGGCTTACGATCAAGCAAGTGAACGATATCTAGAATTTTCGCTGCTTCGCGAACGCGAGCATCGATATCAGCTTTTTTGAATTTACGAAGTTTCAATCCGAATGCCATGTTTTGATAAACAGTCATATGCGGATAAAGAGCGTAGGATTGGAATACCATCGCGATATCGCGATCTTTTGGAGCTACGTCATTTACAAGGCGGTCTCCGATGTAAAGTTCACCTTCAGTGATTTCCTCTAAACCTGCGATCATACGAAGAGTTGTGGATTTTCCGCAACCGGATGCACCAACAAGAACTACGAACTCTTTGTCAGCAACTTCAAGATGGAAATCTTTAACTGTTGATTCTTCTGCACCAGAATATCTTTTAACGATATGATTTAAACGTACGCCTGCCATGATTTCATTCCCCCTACAATTTATCGTTCAAATGCTTTATTTATCAACATTTCTATATACACATCTTACCCTACAAGCGGCGGACTGACTATGCACAATCCCTACAAAAAAATCACTTTCTTTTCGTTACTTTGTACAATAGCAAGGCCAGACGTACCAAAACCGCATGATTAAACGTTCTAACATCCAGTCCCGTCTCGTTCTTGAACTTGTCCAACCGATAAAGCAGCGTATTACGATGAATATAAAGCTTCTTCGCTGTTTCACTTACGTTACAGTCTAGTGTAAAGAAATGCTCTAGCGTCGTTACCGTCTCGCTATCCAGCACATGATCCGTGCCGCGGAGCACCTGCTCAAGGAAATCGGTTTTCTCCTCTTCCTCTATAAGGTGCAACAACTTCTCAAGACGAAGCTCCCAACGCAGATGAATAAAGCTGCCTACGTGGAACGATCGGCCCAGCATAATGGTTTCACGCAGCTTTAGCACGGTAGCAAACAAAGACTTCGCCGGTTTCACAGGGAAATCAATGGCAAGATGGCATTCACCTACCCATTCATTTGCCAACATCTCATATAAACCTGAGCCAAGTGCATCAAGGGTTTGCTCAACACTTTCTTCCTCGTCCCCATCACGTTCTTCGCTGCCGCTAGTAATAAGGACCTCTGGTGCTAGGATTAACCACTCTTTTTCCAGTAAAGGAATCAGAATAATCTCCGCTTCAAAGAAAGATTCCAATAGCTTCTTAAGCTCCGTATAGGATACACGCTGGTTCTGAGGATAGTCCCCATACAACAAGAGAGGGATTTTGGTTGAATACAACGATGACTGTGAAGCAAGCGCATCTGGAAGCTCTGCATGGCCTGTACCGCGTTCCATTTGCTGCAGCAGCCAGTCTCTTAATTGATTCGACTTCCTTTCATCTTCAGACAGATAGGAGCCGAATTGCTTCTTCTCTACAGTTTGCTTAGATTCGATCGTAAGTTCGACGAGTTTGCGTTCTGAAATAGACAACTTACTCCCATTTATCTTTAGGACACGAACTTCTTTATGATCCTGTGAAATGAAGAAAAGAACTTCCTCTCCCCGGATCACACTACGACTCAATCCTTCTTGGCTCTCTCCCTGATCCTCCACAAGCTGGTGCCATTCGGAATCCGGTATCAGGCTTATCTGTATTGGCGATTGTAAAACCGCTTCCAATCGCTCCTTGACATGCTCCCAAATCATCTGCCTTCACTCCTTATTGCCTATAGCATCTTCTATATTTATCTCTCTATTGTACCATATGTCTGCCTATTCCTGTGAATCGAAAGGAACCCTCCTGCCACAATTGGCAAGAAGGTCCATATGAAAGAGGTGCTATTTGATTACGCGGCGAGCCGTTACGTAGTGATCTGCCCACCATTCTTTATTCATCGAGGTGAATTTGACACCACCTTCACCGTACGTATGAATCATCATGCCGTTACCAACATAAATACCAACATGTCCAATGTTTTTACCGGAATCTGGCGTTGTAAAGAAGACCAAGTCTCCGGTTTGTAAATTACTTTTACTAACGAAAGTGCCTTCCTTCGCTTGGTCGCGAGAAACACGTGGTAGCGTAATCCCATAAGCAGCAAACACCGTTTTTGTAAAAGAAGAACAATCCATTGTTTTGGTTTGACCATATTTCGCACCAAATACATATGGAGTTCCAAGATATTTCTGAGCGGTTAGGATCAACTCAGCTTTCAAACGATCCTTAGCTGAAAGAATACTTCTTCCACCAATAAAGCTGCCCTTAAGCTCACTTACATTGCGAGTGACGACTTCGTCTTTGCTCTGGGATGCCATGACCATTTTACCTTGGCCTACATAGATCCCAGCAAACGTTGGTTTTGAACCACTACCAAAGAACAAGACGTCACCTGGCTCAGCTTTATCTATTTTCGTGATTTTCGTGGATTTCATGTTGAATTGATCCGCTAAAGTTCTAGGTACTGTGTAATTTAACGTTTCATAGACATAATAGATCAGTCCTGATGAATCAAACCCTGCAGAAGGTGTTTCATCACTTTTGGAGTAATCTATGCCAACCATTTTTTTGGCTAATGAAACGGCATCCATATCATCATTTGCGGCATAAGCGGAAACAGCAGTTGTTGCTGATAATGCGATCGTAATCGCAGCAGTTATTCCTAGCGTGCGGTGTGCAAGACTCTTTAACATTGTATTTCCTCCTGTACGTGCTCTCTTGGGTGAGTTGGGTAAAATGGAAAACATCTCAGTTACTAGTACAAGATTACCATGGTAATGAAAAGACTTTCATTCCTAAAATATTTCCTAACCACCATGACATTGGCAATGGTGCCAATTGTTTCATTTTATTAAAAACACAACTTCATAGGTGGCATCCTCATATTCTTCATGGATTTGGAAATAATTGTAGTAGCACTTTTTGGTTTTTATTCTCGTTAGCTATGGAGGTGACAAGCATGAAAGATCATAATCATTATCCAACCTTTGATGTCATGGAAGAAAGCAGGGAATGGGATGTACACACGAGATCCATTGTGAAAGCTCGACTTATTCGTGAAAATGCATACGGATATGTAACGGTCATTGAGGCCGAAACGCTTCGTGCTTGGTGTTCACTGCTTATGGACGATCATCGCGGAGAAATCATTCAATACGTCATTAACCATATCGATCAGGTACTATCTGAAAATAAAGGTGAGGGACATCGCAAGGTGGGTACACCTCCTATTCGAGTACTTTTACGTCAAGGACTCAAAGCGATTGACGAAACAGGATGGATTGCGAATAGTCAGCCTTTCTTTCAATTAGATGAGACGAACCAACGGAGCATTATGCTTCAGATAAGCAACGATAGCTATCCACCTACGAAAAATTGGGATGGCATTCCTCAAAAAATCTTATTCCAAAAGCTTCTTCAACTCTGTGTAGAAGCTTACTATGCTCATCCTTTAGTTTGGTCGGAAATTGGGTTTGGAGGGCCTGCTTATCCTCACGGATACACCCTTCATAGTCCTGACCAACTTGAATCCTGGGAGGCTGCGAAACGATCATGAAGTGGCGCTATGAGAATGAAACCGTAGACATTGTTATCGTAGGAGCAGGCGCTGCTGGAGGTGTTCTAGCCAAAGAACTCAGTGAAGCTGGGCTTGGTGTAGTTGTGCTTGATGCAGGGCCTTGGCGTGATCCTGTGAAGGATTTCGCAAGTGATGAACTGAGTATGAAGCACCTCGCTTGGGAGGATACGCGTCTTGTTGATGCTACCGAGACATTCGTTACTGGAAAGCATCATTCGGGAAAAGGGGTTGGCGGCGGCACCCAGAACTTTACGGGGGTTTTTCTGCGATTTCATGAATCTGATTTCAAAACGAAGGCCATTGATGGCGTTGGGGAAGATTGGCCCATTCATTACAAAGATTTAGAACCCTATTACTCGCGTGTTGAAAAAGAAATCTCCGTTTCCGGCCCTAAGCATTTCCCTTGGGGAAATTTTCAGGGTCCATATCCCTTTCCAGAACTAGATTCGCTTAGTCCTAATGCTGTCTTATTTCACAAAGGATGCAAATCTCTTGGTATTCAATCCGCACCTACACCCTTAGCCATCCTCTCTAACCCGTTAGAAGGCCGATCTGCTTGCACCAATCGTGGGTTCTGCCTGCAAGGTTGCATCCCTAATGCGAAATTTAGCACATTGATCGTGCACATTCCTAAAGCAGTTCAAGCAGGTGCCGAAATTCTCGCAGATTGCAGGGTCACTCAAATCGAAGTTAATGACTATGGCCATGCTTGCGGGGTTCTGTTCGTCCACGAAGGCATAACCTATCGGCAACGTGCCAAAACTGTTATCCTCTGTTCGCACGTTGTGGAAACACCTCGTTTGCTACTCCACTCCGCCACACCACAGTTCCCTGATGGATTAGCCAATTCCAGCGGATGGGTAGGCAAGGCGATTATGACGCATAGCAGCAACGATGTTTATGCCAAGTTTGAAGAGGAAGTCCGATTGTACAAAGGAACACCCGTGCTGGCATCTACCCAAGATTTCTATGAGACAGATCCACGTAGAGGCTTTGTCCGCGGGTATACCATACATGCTCACGGCTCTCGGCCTATAGAGATGGCAGAAGGCATTCGCAAGGCCACTGAGGCGCCTTTGTGGGGCTCGTCCTTCAGACAAGCTATGCAGGATTACAACTTCTATGGTCGTCTCAAAATGGTCGGAGAAGTCCTTCCCAATTGGAACAATCATGTTGCGTTAGCTGATGAAAAAGATGAATATGGTATTCCTATGGCTTCCTTAGCCTTCAATTACTGCGATAACGATCTCAAGCTCCTGGATCACGCTGTTGAAAATATGAAGTTGATCCTCCGTGCAGCTGGTGGAGAGATCTCCTATGTCGTACCAGATACACAACATCTGATGGGTGGTTGCCGGATGGGCAATGACGCCGCTACATCCGTGGTGAACTCGTACGGTCAAAGTCATGACATACCGAACCTATTCATTTGTGATGCTAGCCTATTCGTCACCTCTAGTGGAGGCAATCCTACGCTTACCGTAATGGCCTTAGCAGCAAGAACTGCTGATTACATTATTGACCTTGCCAGCTCCTGATTGTTATCCTTAACAACAAGTAAACTAAAGGAAGGAGCTTCTGATCTCTATGGCCATTGCTGAATTCACCATCATCCCCATCGGAACGGCCACAACCAGCCTGAGCGGCTATGTCGCTGACCTCCATAAAGAATTAGAGCGACATGAAGATATCCGCTTTCAAATGACACCCATGGGTACCATCCTGGAAGGCCCTTTAGACCGTTTATTCGAGGTCATCCGTGCCGTCCACGAGGTTCCCTTCTTGCATGGTGCTGCTCGTGTCTCCACGTCCATCAAAATCGATGATCGCCGCGACAAGCACGCCTCCATGGAACAAAAAATGCAGTCCGTCGCTGACAAGCTCTGAACAGCAAAAAAGCATCCTATAGCAGGATGCTTTTTCTATATAAAATGGAAACAAAAAAAGACCCTATGGTCTTGTACGTTTACTTATAAAAGTGAGTCATGTAGGATTCGAACCTACGACACCCTGATTAAAAGTCAGGTGCTCTACCAACTGAGCTAATGACTCGTAGGTGAAAGGAAAATGGAGGCTGATGGATTCGAACCACCGAACTCGAAGAGAGCAGATTTACAGTCTGCCGTGTTTAGCCACTTCACTAAGCCTCCAGATACGAGATACCCGTACTGCCAAAGCAATACAACCATCTCAATGGCTTTGGACGGAATCGAACCGCCGACACGAGGATTTTCAGTCCTCTGCTCTACCGACTGAGCTACAAAGCCAAATGATTATTTATAGCATGTCCTACATTAATTATAAAAGAAATGGCGGAGCTGACGGGATTCGAACCCGCGGTCTCCTGCGTGACAGGCAGGCATGTTAGGCCACTACACCACAGCTCCATGCTACAAAGGTCTTACCATAAAAATGGTGCCGTCGAGAGGACTTGAACCCCCAACCTACTGATTACAAGTCAGTTGCTCTACCAGTTGAGCTACAACGGCGTAAAAGATGATGGTGGAGGCTGACGGGATCGAACCGCCGACCCTCTGCTTGTAAGGCAGATGCTCTCCCAGCTGAGCTAAGCCTCCATCTGGTGTTTGGTTTTATGGTAGCGGCAGAGGGGCTCGAACCCCCGACCTTACGGGTATGAACCGTACGCTCTAGCCAGCTGAGCTACGCCGCCACATAAAAGTGTATATATATTTGGAACTGGCGGAGAGAGAGGGATTCGAACCCTCGCACCACTTACGCAGTCTAACCCCTTAGCAGAGGGTCCCCTTATAGCCACTTGGGTATCTCTCCAAGATATATATACGATTCAGGAATAGTATTCCCTGAAAACTAGATACGAAACTTCAACGTAGGTATTACTCTTAGGAATTTTGGTTAAGCCCTCGACCGATTAGTATTCGTCAGCTGCATACGTTGCCGCACTTCCACCTCGAACCTATCAACCTCGTCGTCTAC
>NZ_LMSD01000005.1 GCF_001428045.1 Paenibacillus sp. Soil750
ATGTATTAGGCACGCCGCCAGCGTTCGTCCTGAGCCAGGATCAAACTCTCCATAATAGAAAAGCTGAAATGCTCATTGACTTGCTAGCGAGATTTTGCAATCTCAATTGTAGTCACTTACGTGACTGAATTTGCTGATATGCTTCATTCATTTGTTCAGTTTTCAAAGAGCTTTATTGCGCTACCGTTTAAAGCGTTAATGTATCGCTCTTGCGGTGACAAGAACATATATTATCAGGTTTCAAAATGAAATGCAAGCATCTTTTAAAATCCATTATCTTACAGCTTAGCAAACCCTGTAGTTAATGCATTTCGGCGCCAAACATCCTTCCTACCAAGCAAATGTACGCCACCGATCCAGTCATCGATCCCGTTCAGAAAGATATGATCCTGCTTACACGTAAGAATAAGTTTACCCACTTCTGTTACCTTTACTCCGTAATTTTCAAATTGCGGCGGCCATGCTTCATTGTACCTTGGCAGCCTATCACCACCGAGGACTTGGATAAGGGGATGTTCGCAATGCCACAGCCCATTCAGGATGCCAAAGAATTGCAGATCTCCTAAGCCATAGTGGATGGCTTGCTCAGATATGGTTTGAAATAAGGACAATACGGACACCTCGTCATCCACTAACAGCTCAAGTGTCAGCTGCTGAATGGCGGACAAGCCATTTTGCATGGAAGGAAATCGAGTTGTATGGGCCTCTAAGGCCTTTTTAAGAAAAGGGAGTGCTGATAAGTCTTCTTTCAATAACGTAGCCATAAGCAAAGGCTCGGAAGCCGAATAGGCTGTCCAGACCTTGCAGGCAAGGGAATGCTGATTTTCGCTCACAGGCAACCAAGTGTCATGCAGATGTAGAATTTGATCAACGGTTAATTGCCCCAAGCCATAGAAAGGGTCTATGCCAGGGAAGCCATCAATGCAGATCAACGAAAGTTGGAAGGAACGGCCAGGTGAGTCATCGATTCTTGAAAGCAAATAACAGAGCATCAATTGATCATATAAATCATGTTCGAACCACAGGACAACCTCGTCCACATCCGTAAGGGTATCTAGCTTCGCTTCCTGCTGTATGGTCTGCGATTTAAAAGTGTCCTCGGGAATACCGTAACGGTTATTCATATAAGATGCTCTCATAGATAAAAGGGCACTATCTGACATCTGCATGCCGATAGGTCCCTCATAGAGCGACTCGCGCCATACCAAAATCTCACCATTGATACCAGATGCTCGCAGCTTATCGCCAAATGCGTCTCCGTTGACGATATGCAGGGTCGTTTTCGGCATGGCGCCGTCACCTCTCTTCTATATTGATTAAACTTCACCTAGCAGTTGCAAAAGCTCCTGCTCATCTTCAATGATTCGAATGCCTAGCTCCTGCGCTTTGGTCAGCTTGCTGCCTGCGCTTTCGCCTGCGATCACGATGTCTGTCTTTTTGGAGACACTGCCGGTGATCTTAGCACCTCTGGCTTCGAGCTTCTTCGCACATTCGTCCCGTCCCATCGAGGAAAGTGTTCCTGTAAGGACGATCGTTTTGCCGAAGAATGGGTTATCTTCGCTGGCCACGATGACCGGGGCTTCCTCTGCAACGGGGTTCACGCCTGCGGCTAGCATCCGCTCAATGCTGGATACCATCACAGGGTCACGGAAGAAAGAGTGAATGCTCTCCGCAACGATACCACCAACATCTGGAAGGGTGATCAGTTCCTCTGTCGTTGCTTCCATGATGCGCGAAAGGCTGCGATAGTGATCGGCTAGCACTTTCGTGGTGGTTTTGCCCGAGTTCGGGATGCCAAGTGCATACAAGAAAGACGCGAGATCGCGGGACTTGCTCTTATCAAGGGCGCCGAGTAGGTTGCGCGCCTTCTTCTCACCGAAGCGATCGAGCTTAACGAGATCGTCAAATTGCAAGGTGTACAGATCCGCAGGATCGCGGACATCCAGCTCTTGATGCAGTTGTGAAGCGGTCATCTCGCTGAAAAATTCAATGTCCATCGCATCGCGCGAAGCAAAATGCGCCATCCGGCCGACGAGCTGCGGACTGCAGCCGAGACGGTTGAGGCAGAAGAGATGCGCACCACGCATCTCCAGTTCACTGCCGCAGGACGGGCAATGCGTCGGAGCCACGATCTCCTCGCCATCATTCTCCTCGGTGACCTTGCCGAGAATCTCTGGAATGACGTCATTCGATCGGCGAATGTAAACGAGGCTGCCGAGGGCGTGTTTGAGGTTCTTGCGCTCAATGTCCCCGACATTGTTGAGCGTACAGTTCTGCACCGTCACGCCTGCGAGATCAACGGCTTCTACGCGGGCTAGAGGTGTGATTTTACCCGTGCGGCCGACTTCCCAAGAAACACTTTGCAGGATTGTCGTCGCTTCTTCGGCTTCAAACTTGTAAGCAATCGCCCAGCGCGGGAATTTCTCCGTATAGCCGAATACTTCCCTTGTGCGCATATCCGTCAGCTTCACCACGCTTCCATCAATGAGGAAATCAAAGCTGGACCGCTCCTCCGCGATGCGTTCGAGCTCCGAACTGACCTCTTCGATGGTGGAGAAGTACCGCGTGCGGTTACTGATTTTGAACAGGTTATCCCGCAAGAACTGAACCATATCAGCATGATTTTCAAATTGAAGGTCACTCGAGTAGCCCACATTATAGAAGAAAGCGTTCAGCTTGCGCTCTGCGGTTAGTTTGGGGTTCTGATTACGCAGGGCACCTGCTGCGGCGTTTCGAGCGTTTTTGAGCGGCTCTGCGGCCGTCTGATTGTAAGCTTCTAGGACAGACAGGAACATGACGCCCTCGCCTTGTACTTCAATCGTCCCTTGATCGTAGGGAATCTCTAACGGGATCGATTTGATTGTTTTGACTTGGGCCAAAATACCCTCGCCAACCGTACCGTTCCCCCGCGTAGAGGCTTGGACCAGCTGCCCCTGCTCATAGGTTAGGTTTAGTGTAAGCCCATCAAACTTCAGCTCGACCACGTAAGTCGGGTCTGGCAGCGGTGTCTCAGGGTTCTTGCTATTGTAATCGGCGATCAGCTTAAGCACGCGTGCATGCCAAGTTGCTAAATCCTCGGCGTTTTGCGCTTTGTCCAGGCTCCAGAGACGTGCTAAATGACGGTGCGGTTCAAAGCCTTTGAGGATGTCCCCACCTACCCGATGGGTAGGGGAGGAAGGCAGGGTAACCCCTGTCTCCTTCTCCAACTCGGACAATTTATCATAAAGTGCGTCCCATTCTGCATCCGAAATCGTGGGCTGATCCAGCGTATAGTAATTATGGTTATGCTTGTTGATTTCTTGGATGAGGGTTTTCATTGCCGCGAGTTTATCGGTCATGGCGGACTTCCTCTCTCAATGAGAATATGTGTGTGACAAGGGTAAGACAGGGCAAGGAAGAGCGCTCCTACACTTTCGTGATTGGAGCGAACTTCGCGAGCAGGCGCTTCAAGCCAACAGGCGCCGGGAAAGCAATTTGCAGCTCGGTGTCATCACCCGAGCCCTTCACGGACACGACGGTGCCGACGCCCCATTTGCCATGCGACACCTTGTCGCTGGCTCTGTAGTCCGGCACCGCGCCGCCTGCGGCAGGCTGTGGAGCCCGGAACGCAGCCGGTCTCGACGCGGCCGCAGGGCTTGGCGCAGCCGCTGCACCAGCGGTAGTGCCCGTGCTTGCCCGTCCCCCGAAGGAGGACGGTGTGCCCCAGGCTGACGAGCCGGTGGTCGTGCCACGGCTCGATGCAGCGGCACTGCCGCTGCCACCCCAAGACGAGGTGCCGCTGGAGCGGCCGCCTCGTGAGAAGCCTCCGCTGGAGCCGCCAGCGGAAACGGGTTCCAGGAGCTCCTTCGGAATCTCCTGAAGGAATCGCGACGGCGCGTTCGCCGCGGTGCGGCCGAAGAGCGTGCGCATGCGCGCGCACGTGAGGAACAGCTCTTGCTCGGCGCGCGTGATGCCCACATAGGCTAGACGGCGCTCCTCTTCGAGCTCTTCGTTGTCGGCGAATGCACGGCTGTGCGGGAAGACGCCTTCTTCCATCCCGATGATGAATACAACCGGGAACTCCAGCCCTTTGGCGCTGTGCATCGTCATGAGGACGACAGCGTCCTGCTCTTCTTCGGGTTTATCTTTATCTAGCGTATCAATATCCGCAATCAACGCTAGGTCTGTGAGGAAGGAAATGAGGGATTTGTCCTCATTACGCTTCTCAAAGTCCATGGTCACGGACAGGAACTCTTCAATATTTTCGAGGCGAGCCTTGGATTCAATTGTGTTCTCGCGTTGCATTTCTAAACGGTACTGAGACATTTCAAGAATTTTCTCAGTAAGCTCGGTTACGGACAGGTAGTCCACCATGCGATTGAGGTTATCAACCATTTCGCGGAAATCCGCAAGAGCATGCTTCGCCTTCGTGTTGATCTCTAAAGAATCAACTTCCTCCAACATGGCAAATAGAGAAATCCCTCTACGTCCAGCCATTTCCGCCACTTTATCCAACGTCGTACCGCCAACGCCCCTTTTCGGCACGTTCACGATTCGGTTCAAGGAAATATCATCGTTCGGGTTGGAGATGAGTCTCAAGTAAGCCAAAATATCCTTAATCTCTTTACGATCATAGAACTTAACCCCACCGACGATGGTGTAGGCGATATCCGATTTAATCAAAATTTCCTCGATGACCCGGGACTGAGCATTCGTACGGTATAGGATCGCATGATCGCCAAATCTTTTGCCATTCGACTTATTCTTATTGATTTCATTCGTAACGAAGTAACCTTCTTCATACTCGGTATCCGCTTGGTACAACTTAATCCCAACGCCGCCTTCTTTATCTGTCCAAAGGTTTTTCGGCTTACGACCTGTGTTGTTCGCAATGACTTTATTCGCAGCCTGCAAAATATTCGAAGTCGAGCGATAATTCTGCTCCAAGAGGATCGCCGTTGCATCCGGGTAATCCTGTTCGAAATTGAGGATATTGCTAATATCTGCTCCGCGCCAACGATAAATGGACTGGTCACTGTCCCCGACGACGCAAATGCGTTTATGTTTGGACGCGATCATCTGACACAGCATATATTGCGCTCTGTTCGTATCCTGATACTCATCGACATGAATATATTGAAATTTGTTTTGATAAAATTCCAGCACCTCTGGCACTTCTTTAAATAAATGAATGGTTGCCATAATCAAATCGTCGAAATCCAAGGAGTTGTTGGCTCTTAGCTTCTTCTGATACAGGGTATAAATTTTCGAGGTCAACCCGTCGAAGTAATCACCGATTTTGTCTTCAAATTGTTTAGGAGAGATAAGTTCGTTTTTGGCTGTGGAGATGGCTGCTTGGAATGTTTTGGGCTCGTATTTCTTCGTATCAATGTTGAGTTCTTTGCAGCAGGTTTTGATAACAGATAGTTGGTCACCAGAATCTAGAATCGTAAAGTTCGAGGAAAAGCCGATCCGATTGATGTCTTTGCGCAGCATGCGCACACACATGGAGTGAAACGTGGATACCCAAATGTCGCTTCCACTGCCACCTACCAGCTTGCCTACACGATCCTGCATTTCGCGCGCTGCTTTGTTCGTAAAGGTTAGCGCTAAAATGTTCCACGGCGCCGCTTTACGCGTGCCAATCAGGTAGGCGATCCGATGCGTGAGCACACGCGTCTTACCGCTTCCCGCTCCAGCCATAATTAAAAGAGGGCCGTCCACGGCTTCTACAGCTTTGCGCTGTTGGGGGTTCAACTTTTTGACAGCTTCTAAAATATTGACAGTTTCATTCACGTTAGAGTTACCTTCCATTTCTATCAAAGTTCGCATGCACGGTCTGAAGCGCCTGCTCCAAGTCACTATATATAATGTTGCCGACCACAATGGTATCTGCCGCTTCGGCTGCTAGTTGCGCTTTCTCTAGCGAGTCAATCCCGCCGCCATACAATAAACGGGCATTCTCGAGCACCTGCCGCGTCCGACGGACGAGCTCCATATCTCCGAAGGTGCCACTGTATTCCAAATACACAATCGACATGTGAAAAAGCTTGTCCGCCATACGCGCATAAGCTGCTACGTCCTTCACATCCAAGTCGGTACGCGCTGAGGTCAGCTGGGCTGCCGTCGCTTCTTTATTCAATATAATGTAGCCTTCGGCTACGATCTCATCCCAATTCAGTAATGCGCCGTACTCCTTGAGCGCCTCATGATGTTGCCCGACGATCCATTTCGGATCATCTGCATTCAGCACAACGGGGATCAAGAAGAGGTCAAATCCCGGTACGATCGCTTCCTGATTCGAAATCTCTAAGACAACAGGAACCTCATATTGACGGATTCGCGATAGAAGATCTACCGTATTATCGAACGTCACTCCGGAGGAGCCACCTACGAGAATCGCATCTGTACCCGATAAACAGAGCCGATCCAGTGCCTCATCTGAGATGTCCCGGTCTGGGTCGAGCTTAAATACATGTTTCCACTTACGTATATCGACGATCAATTGTTTCCCTCCGATTAGGCGGCAGTTCTGCCATACTATCAACAGTCTATGCTACGCATTCTGGTGTGTCAAATGACAAAAGACGGGCTAATCGCCCGTCTTTTAAAGGAATATGCAACTGAACGTATCCGATCTTCGTCGAAGCTACATTTGCGCCCAAATACGCACAAATGTTCGTTATTTCACGACGATGTTGAGAATTTTCTCTACATTGATTTCTTTGTGGTCATTTTGCTGAAGCTCAAGTTTAATTTCATGGGCACCTGTTGTTAAATTCGTGAGGGTTAATGGGCCTGTCTTGCCGATCATCGCCTTCTGCTTACCATCCACATACAAGTGGAGATGTCCTTCTCCCAGTACATTGGCTTTATTCATGTCTTCTTCTGATAATTTAAAATTGGACGTTTGGTACGTAATCGTGACATTCTTCCCATCTACTTTGTAGCTGGCATCTATCGCAGGCTTAGCACTCGTCGTAGACGCCTTCGTTCCTGTTCCCGTCTCCGTCTTCACTTGAACCGTTGTCGTCGTACCCGCATCCTTCGTCCCTGTTGCTACGGACGGGATGACCTCATCTTTGGAACCGCACGCCGTTGTTAATGCTCCCAGTACCACTAAAGTAGCCGCACCATATACCCATGTTTTTTTCATCAGCTTAAGCTCCCTTTTTCCTAAGTTTGGACATCCTATGTTCCTTATATATGTGTGCCAAGCCGTACTCATTCCTGAATTAGAAAAATAGTGGGACAAATTAGAGGAAGAAAAAAAAGACACCCTGCCCGAGGAGGACTGGATGTCTGATTATCTGGAAACGATCTACTCGTGATTACACTTGCTTAGAAGTTATATTTCGTACCTTCTTGTGACCTATTCGTGTAGGAGTTCCCTTCGGAACCGGGCGATGGCATGCCTTGCTGTGTACGGGAAACAATACGTGCTTGCGCACCTCTGCCTGTCCCCGTTATACCTGTGTTCTCATTCGTATGGTTGGAAGAAGCAGCATATCCCTGAGATCCACGACCGTAGCTTGACTGATCATGGCTGGGATCTTGGTAGCTCCTTGTTGGAGTTTGGTTATAAGAAGAGGACTGTTGCTGAGACTGACTAGGTGTATATCCTTGGCCTCGACCTTGTTGATTATTGTATACCGCATTCGGATACTGGTTAGCATAATTCACTGGCTGGAACGAAGGTGTAGGTGCTGCCGTTGGCGTTGGCGCTTGGTGCAGTGCCGCAACTTGGTTCTGCTGTTGATTTGTTTGTCCTTGTTGCTGACTGTATGGCTGTCTTTGCTGGTATGACTGTTCGGACTGATGGGACTGTGTTTGGTACGATTGATGCTGTTGTGATTGTGATTGCGGCTGTGATTGTGCGTACGACTGATGCTGCTGAGACTGTGCCGATGACTCCGAACTCCGATCTTGCTGATCAAAGCTTGCTGACGCCGCTCTGCTCACATGCTGCTGGACGATGGATTGTACTTGTAACGCCGTCTGACTCTGCTTCTGAATCTCTTGCTCAATCATCTGCTGCTCAGCCTGTTGAATCTGATAACCGCCAAGACTCTGAATTTCTTGAAAAACAAGCGCTTGGTCATCTAATGTTTTTTGTAATAAGGTTTCGAAAGTCTGTCGAATGCCAGGGTTAGCAGCTTCCAAGGCAGCCGTTGTGTATTCACGTGCACTGCGCTTCAATTCAGACAGGACGAAGTTGGCAAAGTCTAAATCTTCTAAGTCGACTTGCTGTTGTTGGTGCTGTTGTTGAGAATTTTGCTGATACATGCGTCTTGCACCTCCTTGTGGGTTCGAATTAGTGGGTCATTCCGGATTGTTGTTGCAGGGCATTGATTAGGATACTCATATTTTGCAAACGCTCTTGCGATAGGTGAGACAAGGTTTGCTTCAAGGACTGACTTTGGCTGTTCACCGCGCCTTGTACACAAAGCTTCGCTAACAATTCTTCATTCTTGAATGTATCCGTTAGATACGAAAGTTCTTTACCTGAAATAGCTTGGTTCTCTTGCGTGTTATACATGTGCATGTGACCTCCTTTCCTCTCTTTTATTTTTCCCAAAAAATGCCGTTTTATGTCGGATGAACAAAAAAACTGCTTCACCACTTCAAGCTAGGTTGGTGAATATGTCGCTACCACTGGATATATCCAGTGTTTTTCACTTTCTTAGGCAAAAACAGAACATTCCATTGGACTTTTCCACTAAAAAGGGCAATTTCTATGGTGAAATCTAAGATTTTACTGGATTTATCCAATGAAAGTCTCATTTTCAGGTCTGGAATGGGGATTTCACTGGATTTATCCAGTGGGCATAGGAGGAGGAATGGCTAGAGGGTGATCTAGGAGAGGAGATGGAGGAGTTAGAGGAGTTAGGGCGCTGGAGAAGATGGAGAGTTGAAGGAGTTAGGGCGCTGGAGAAGATAGAGAGTTAAAGGAGTCAGGGCGCTGGAGGCGCTGGACTTCCTAAAGTGTTAGGTGAGTTGTCTGCGACCACCGGAGCATACATGAACAAAAAAACTGCTTCGCCACAGTTTATTCCCTGTAGGAAGCAGCTTTCGATTAGGAAGCAGGCTGAGCGGTTTTGCCCGCATACGCATCTGCTAGTTTTTGAATATCCTCGGCTGCCAGCGAGTAGGCCCACTGCCCACCCTGCTTGGCTAACCACACTTGTTCTCCACTCAATTTACCCTCATAAACATCGGTAACGTCTTTCCCGTCTACCGTCATGGCAATCTCCAATTTAAGCTCTCCACCTGTGGTCGGTTTCTGAGCTGCCGCTTGCGGTAATTCGCCAGTATGCAGGAAGATTAATTGATCGAGCAGCGGACTTGCCTCCGTACCCTTCATCTCTTTATCCCCAAGCTTCCAGCTTGCGTCCGCAGCGACTTTATCTTTATCTATCTTAGAAAGCGTCCATGACTGACCCTTCCATGTCAACTTGACACTTTGTACCTTGTCGTTCTCTTGATGAATAGGACTTGTGTCGGCAAAGTCGACCGGCGTTTTGTTCAGCGATGTCAACGATTGATCGCTGACTTGATACACGGCAGATGAGCCTTCCACTTGTACGTAAGAGAAGCCTTCGATCGGCAATGCAGTCCCTACGAGCAAGCCCTGTTTGGAACCGTCCTTCAAGGTGACTTCATAGGTGCCCACTGGTTTATCTAAGCCATATTCGGCTAGATTCGTTGCTTGATCCTCTACAAGCTTAGTCGACGTTACCAGACCTAACATATCTAACCATGAGTCAACTTGATTCGAATTGATCGGCGCAGCCGCTGGCTTTTGCATATCCCAACCAGTGGTCGTGCGGCTTAATTCAATCTGCTCCTCCTCCGTTTTCACGGTGACAGCCTTCACATCTTCTTGTTTCAGGATTAGAAGGGACTTGGGTTCATCTTTCTTCTCTTGAAAGAAGTCTTTGCTTGAGGCGAACCAGAAGCCACCGATGCAAATGACGACTAACAGAATGGTTGGAATAAACCGTTTCATCCTCTTCTCCTCCTCCACCAGATCAAGCCGCCAATTACAAGGAACAAGAGTGGTAAGAACACGATGGTGATGAGGAAAATCGTATTCGCTTGGCTAGGTGTAATCATTGCCTGTTGATACGCATCCCCTTGTCGTGGACGGATCGTAATTTGATCTTTCTGTTCTTGCAGCCAGCCAATACTGTTCAGAGCAAAGTCCTTATTTCCTTGATTCTGAATATCTTCATCCAACACGAATGTAGAACCACCTAGAATAACAGCTTTCGGCTTGTTATCTTTGTCTGAGATGGCGTAACCCAAGTTCAGCGGACCCTTAACATCGGTTGCATCCTGCTTCGTCTTGTTCTGTGCAAGCAGGTTAATGTCCGTTTCACCGTAAGCTTTATCCGTTGTTGTTAACAACAATGATTTGGTGTAATCCGGCGCACTTTCATCCGCATTCAAGCTAACAGCCAAGGAGAGCATGGTAATCAAATTATTGCTGGACAATTTGTTCGTAATATCGTGTGAACCGTACTCTGGAATGATCGTTAACGGGTCATACAACGACGTTTGTTTCGTTTCAATCGCAATCGCGTGCTGATCCTGAACACCGTAGGTTTTCATGATGGCATCGATATTTTTCCACTTCGTCGTCATATCCTTATTGAAGCCCAGCGCGATATAAATTTTACCTTTACCCTTCAAATAGGTCTGAATGAGCTCTGCTTCTTTGTCGTTCAAATCGTTAGTTGGCCCTAAAAGCATGAGCATTTGTGCATCATCCGGGATTTTGCCTTCCACGTAAAGATTCAGATCTTTCACGTCATAGTTGGCAGCAGCTAGGCTGCTTTTGAAAATACTCATTGCAGACGCCGGATACTCTTGATGACCTGACAGTAAGTAAACCGTATGTTTCTCCGTGGATGTCAGGCTTTGAATCGCTTGTGTAAATTTCTCTTCACCTGAGAATGTGTAGGAACCATCCTGTTGTCCCACGAACAGTTCATAGAAATTGATGTTTTGCTTTTTGGTGCCAATTTCGAAAATAATCGTTCCGCCTTGGTCCACCCCGTACTGCTTCGCCATAGAAGGCTGCTTCAGCATATCGTACTCATCGTACGTAATTTTACTGCTTTGCTTTTTGTACTCAGCCACCATATCCGTGACTTGACGCGTTACAAAATCGTTGCCGTCCCCACTATTCGTGAAGGCGATAACGTGGATATCTTGATTGAGATTTTTGAGTGCAGCGGTTGTTTGCTCTGAGAGCGTGAAATTTTTATTTTTCGTCAAATCGACCTGGAAGCCCTTAAGCGAGTGAAGGAAGATTGTCAGAATAATGAAAATGCCGATAACCGCGATTGATAGAACCGTCGCATTAGTTCCCCGTATCCACTTATTCATTCCGCTCACCTCCAACGCTTTCTTTCAAGGACTTGTATACAAAGAACCAGGAACACGGCTGTTAATGTGATGTAAAAGAGGATGTCGCCGCCGTGGAAAACGCCTTTTTGGAGGTTGCCCAAGTGACCAGTCAATGAGAATTGACCTACGTAATCCTTCAATTTACCCGTCATAGAGCTGCTAACCCAATCCAATAGCCACAGCAACAGCAAAATAACAAAGCCTGTAATCCCCGCAACCATCTGGTTATTCGACAAGCTGGATGCAAACAAGCCAATGGCCATCATCGCGCAGCCTAATAGGAACATGCTGAGGTACGATAACCACGTGACAGGCATATCCAATGTACCGAAAGAGGACATAATGAGCGGATATACAAGGGAGATCGCCACTAGGCCTACTTGCACGATTAGAGCGGATAGATATTTACCCAGCACGATTTCGCTGATACCGGCAGGTGATGTCAGAAGCAACTCGTCCGTACCCTGACGAAACTCATCTGCAACAAGACGCATCGTTAGTAGTGGGATGATGAAAAGGTAGATGAACGTGGTATTGCCCACGATGGAGCGCGCGTCCACGATTGGCGGCTGTCCAGCCACGAAATTCACGTAAAAGAAGAAGCTCGACAACAGCACATAGAAGGCAAACGCCACATACGCAACTGGCGAGAAGAAATACATTTGCAGTTCTTTGGAGCAAATCGCCCAAATTCTACGCATCGGTGTCACCCTCCTCGGTTGGTACAAGTTCAGGCGCTACTGGCTCGTCGGTCGTCAGCTTGAGGAAGATATCCTCTAGGCTAAGGCTTTCCCGCTTCATCGCTAGAATCGGTAAGCCAGCGCTAGCGAGACGGAAAAATACTGCTTCGCGAATGTCTTCCGCACGATCTGCGGAGGTGACGAGGAGTTTGACGGACTCGGCTGATGCGGATGAAAGAGCAACTGCGGGAACATCGGTTGCTTCGTCTGTAGCAGACTCCGCGGATTCCAAAGATTCAAGGGCAGACGCCGCTGGTGCTGCTGTGCCCGCTTCCGGTACGTCGACTTCTTTCACTTCGCCGACGGACGGCAGACTGCGCAGTTCGGTCAAGATCCGCTCGCGAGGTCCCTTGACCTCGAGCGATACCTCGAACGTCTCGCCCATCGTGCGGCCGAGATGCTCGGGGCGCTCGTCGAGGACGACGCGGCCTTGGTTAATAATAAGAACGCGGTTACAAATCGCGTTAATTTCAGGCAAAATGTGCGTGCTCAGCAGCACGGTGTGGTTCTCGCCCAGCTCATGAATGAGCTGGCGGATCTCGATGATCTGCTTCGGATCGAGGCCCGACGTGGGCTCGTCCAGAATAAGCAGATCCGGTTGGTGTAGGATCGCTTGCGCGAGTCCGAGGCGCTGCTTGTAGCCCTTCGAGAGGGAGCGAATAATTTGCTTCTCGCGACCTTGCAGTCCAAGCTTGTCGATGGCTTCGCCGACACGGAGTTTTTGCTCGCGCGCAGGCACATCGCGCAGGTTGGCGATGAAGCGCAGGTAAGACTGTACCGTCATCTCGGGGTACAGCGGTGGTGTTTCAGGCAAGTAGCCGATCTTGCGGCGCGCCTTCTTCGGATTGTCGGACATGGAGTGACCGTCCACCCATATTTGACCATGCGTTGGATTCAGGTAACCTGTAATCATGCGCATCGTCGTTGTTTTGCCAGCACCATTCGGCCCTAAGAAGCCGACGATTTCACCGCGCTGCATCGAGAAGTCGATGTTATGCACGCCGCGATCATTTCCGTACAGCTTGCTGACTTGTTTGACCTCTAGCATCCAAGATCCCCCATTTCTATGCGTTCGTATTATTCATCATCACTATACGGGTGGAACAATAAACCAACCTTAAGCAAATCTGAAAAATAGATTAAAAAAATGTGTCTAAATTGTGAACAAGTGGATGTGTGTGCTCTAGCTTTATTCCGCTAGTGCGCATTATGTCGGATATACGATTTAGATGGAAAACATGTAGGTAATTCCGTATGTTTCTCTGTTTTTTCCGAAATAACTGGAAAAGGTACAGCTATTCTCATAAGTAAGCCGAAAAAGTGGAGGAATGCTCAAAATTAACTGGATAATTTCCAGCTAAATATAAAATTCACTTAGAAATGGATGAATTAGATGTAGGTTTTCCAGTTAAATGGTGGGGGGAGCGTTGGCATGGGCTGGATTGGTTGGGGTTGAGTTGCTTTAGCTTCGGAGCTCGTTTGCTTGGGGGTTGAGTTGCTTTGGCTGGGTGCTCGATTGGTTGGTTGGTGGGTGAGTTGCTTTGGCTGGGTGCTCGATTGATTGGTTGGTGGGTTTGGGTGGTGAGTTGCTTTGGCATGGGCTGGATTGGTTGGGGGTTGAGTTGCCTTTGCTTGGAAGCTCGTTTGCTTGGTGGTTGAGTAGCGTTTAGTTAACTGGTGGTTAGTTTATCCCTCGGTTTTCAGATCTGCAAATTGCTGGACAACGATGGGGCTTGCCTGCCTAGGTGTATGGCGACCCGCAGCCCAAACAAAAAACCATAAACGACTAGCGTTCATGGTTTCCCTATTTGCAGCCTACTCAGGCAGCCAAATCTTAAAATTCCCGCTCAGCGCAAGCATACTAAACGCATACAAGCAATTATCGTAATATCGTCTTACACCTGTACGCACCGGTGTCTGCCAGAATAGCTCCACACATGCTCTAGCATGAGCACCATCTGGCACCGCAAGCGAGGCCATCGCGTTGGTAGCTATGAGGCCAACAGGATGCAGAGCTTTCTCCTCAAAAGGTGTGCCATCGATCTGATACCGACGATAGTCCTCCGGCGACTTATCTGCGAAAAAGTTCTGAATCCGATTGGCTGTATCCGCATGCCACTTGGAACCGCCGCACCAAGCCGCGTCCAGCCCGATATTCGCCGCAACCCGATAGGAGTCGCTAAAGAAGTGGCCGTAGCCGCGATCGTCATTCGGTGTGCCGTCGTAATGCGCATACTCCGGTGCCAGGCCTGTCTCTGGGTGGCACGCCATCTGCATATAGGCCCGGCTAGCTTCCGCAGCCTCCAACCAGAACAGCCGATCCTCTTCATAGGCCCACTCCGCGAACAGCTCATAGAAATGCGGTAGATGATACGAAGGATCCGAATATTCGCAGTTTGGCACAAACTTGATCAACTTGTTCTCTGGATTCCACATCGGCTGGCCTATGCCGTCTTCTCCTTTGTGAATACAAGTCCGAAGCAAATCGCGTGCCTGCTCACTGTAGTTATAAGGCGCTGCACCATCACCCCAGCGATGAGAGGCAAAGAAAAGAGACAAAGCGAAGTATTCTTCCCCATCTGGCGCCGGACCGTTCGATCGCTTAGAACCATCCGTGTTGCAAGACCAAGCAAAATAGCCCGTATTATCACCCTCAGTCATCAACATGTTCGTGTATGTCCACTTCCAAATACGATCAAATACATCCTTCTGATTTAGTTGGACGGCCATCATCATGCCATAGGACATACCCTCTGTACGGACATCCAAGTTACCTGTATCCAATAAATAACCGCCAGTTTCACCGGCTTCATAATAGATTCTCGTATCTTCATCTCCGTGGAACAATTGGTTCCACAGAATCTGCAATTTATCTTGAATATCTGCTTCCGCATACCCATACTCCGCAAATAGATTGCGGTTGCTGCCTGTAGCTGATGCGCCCATCGCTTGCTTTTGCATAAGAAATGCCTCCTGAGTGCTCTCTGATAATTAACCTTTTACACCGCCAACTGTCATTCCTTTTACAAAATACTTCTGCAAGAACGGATACACCATAATGATCGGAAGACTCACCACGATGGTCATGGTAGAACGGATCGACGTTGGCGTCACTGTGGCTGCCCCCGTGTTCGCGCTGCTAGCAAAGATATCGGCTGCCGTTTGCGACGTTTGTGTATTCGTATTCTGCAATATTTTCATCAACTCGTACTGCAGCGTACTCAAATTTTCATTCGATGAATTGTACAGGAAGACGTCAAACCAAGAGTTCCATTGACCAACTGCGCTAAATAGCGCAACGGTTGCCAATACAGGAACAACCAGCGGAAGAACAATCCGCATGAACATTGAGAAATCATTCGCTCCATCAATACGAGCCGCTTCCATAATCCCATCCGGAAGTCCTTCAATAAACGAACGGATGATAATTAAGTTGAATACCCCGATCATTCCTGGAATGATATACACCCAGAAGCTCCCTAACATGCCAAGGTCCCGAACGAGCAGGTACCCTGGAATTAATCCGCCGCTGAAATACATCGTGAAAATAAATGAAACGGTAACGAACTTGCGAAGCACGTACTCTTGACGAGACATCGTGTAGGCTACCATGGCCGAGCAGAACACCGTAACCACCGTACCCAGCACTGTTCTCAGCACCGAAATGAAGAAAGCATGCACGATTGCGGCTTCGCTAAACACGTATTTAAAATTATCGAACGTCCACATTCTAGGAAATAGATAAATCCCTCCGCGGACCGCGTCATTCGCATCGTTCAACGCTACGGCTAGCGTATTAACAAAGGGATACAGCGTAACAACAACGAGAGCTAACATAAAAATGATATTGCAAATATCGAACAAGCGATCACCTATGTGCGTATTCCGCCGGCCTGAGCTTGTATGTTGTGAAGCTTCCATAGCTGATACCTCCTTGTGAAGTGGTCCAAATAAACGGTTAGAACAATCTGGCTTCGCCGGCACGTTTGGCAATTTGATTCGCGCTGATCAAGAAGATAAAGCTAACGACGGTCTTGAAAATGCCTGCTGCTGTTGCCAATGAGAAATTGCCTAGGTTGATTCCGTAATTGAGTACGAAAATATCCAGATTTTCTGCATAATCTATGTTCATCCCATTTTTGAGTAAATACTGCGGTTCAAAGCCAGACTCAAGAATGTGACCTAAATTCATAATTAGCAATATGATAATAACCGGTTTAATGCCTGGGAGCGTGATATGCACAATACGCTGAAATCTGTTGGCTCCATCCATTTCTGCCGACTCATACAGAGCCGGATCAATCGTCGTCATCGCAGCTAGATAAATAATGGTGTTCCAACCGACGTTTTTCCACACCTCGGATGCACCAAGAATTCCCCAGAAATACTCACCCTTACCGAGCCATAAAACAGGTTCGCTAATGACATGTAATTTTAATAAAATTTCATTAATAATCCCACCGTCTGTAGATAAGGCACCGGACACGATACTTGCAGCAACAACCCAGGAAATAAAGTGGGGCAAATAACTGATCGTCTGTACAAAGCGTTTGAAAATAACTTTACGTAGTTCATTGAGAAGAATAGCTAGGGTAATCGCTGTAACAAAACCTAATACGAGATTAATCGTGCTCATCGCTAACGTATTTCGCATGACGCGAAGGAATCCCTCATCTTGAAAGAGGAACTTAAATTGATCGAATCCAACCCACGTTTGCTCCGAGAATTTTTTGGCAGGACGATATTTTTGAAATGCCATGGACCAGCCCCATAGCGGTACATATTTGAAAATAAATAACCAAATGAGAAAAGGCAGCGACATGGCCATCAATACTTTTTGTTTACCTAGCTTACGAAAAAATAAGGCTAAACCTGTTGATTTCTCGGATAGCATTGGTCTGGCCGTTAGGGATTCTTTTGTAAGGCTCTCCATAGAAAATCACCAACTCCTTAATGCATTTTATCTAATTAGAAGGGACGCAAGGCACCAAATCATACGCGCTAGTGCCCTGCATCCCTTATTCCATATGCTTATACCTTATTTCGCCCAGTTACCTGCAACGCGGTCTTTAACAACCTTCGTTACAAATGCTTCGTAACCTTTGATATCAAGCTTGCTTGCTTGAGCTACATAGTCACTCCATGCTTTCTCAAACTTGTCTGTACCAGCAGCTAGAATCATTTCTGGATAAGCCTTCTTCTGAAGATCACCCATTTTTTGCTCAAAAATTTGTTCAGGCGTGCCTTGTCCTTTATTGATACTCCAAGCAGGGTACCACGGACGAGCATCCGGCTTACTAAACATGTCTGTAAAGACTTTCGCGTTGTACGCTTTCAAAAGTGCGCGATCACCATCTGTATAGTTCTTCTCAGCAACCGAAGGCTGCTTGTTCGGATCGAACGCATTGTCTCCTTTTACAATAGAGAAGTTACCATAACGAGGCCAGTTGTACGCAAACATTTTCAAACCGAAATCTTCATAGAACTTAGGATCTTTAATTTTGGCAATTTCCTCATCTGTACGGAAGAACTTGCCTTTGTCGTCCACTTCATACGTTTGGCCTTTAATACCCCATTGCTGAAGGATTTGATTGTCTTCTGTCAGCATCGTGTCAAAGAATTTGATGATGCGAACTGGGTCTTTCGCGCTTTTGGAAATGGAAATACCACGGTTGTTTACGAAGGAAGGTGGATCCAAGTATTGGTCCTTAATCCCTTTATCAAACACGATCGGAAGTGCCACGTAACGCTTGTCATCTACGCCAGCTTTCGCCAAGTTATTGCGCGCATCGCCCACTTGCCAGTCATATGCGAAGTAACCGAGTACACGACCGGAAGTCAATTTCGCTAAATACTGATCTTTGTTCATTGTGAAGGACTCTTTATCGAACAGACCTGCTGTATTGACTTCATTGAGCTTTTTCACCCAACGCTTCGTAGTCGCCTCGTCGATGGCATTGCTTTTCGCTTCATGTGTTTTCAAATCGATCAGCAGACCACCGTCATTCGGATAGCCAGCTAGATGGAATGCTGGGTTCGTGATCGTGAAGAAGTTCGTGTCATACGTCATGACGGAGAACCCGATCGTATCCTTGCCATCCACTTGTGGATGCTTGTCCTTATATGTCTTAATGGCATTGAAGTATTCATCAAGCGTCGTAAGCTTCGGATAACCAAGCTCTTTCAGTACGCCGCGTTGAATCCAGAATGCGCCTTGGTCAACGTTAGGGTTAGCAGCAAAGCCTTGATTCGCACTGAATGGAAGGTGATAAATCTTGCCATCCTTTTGCTTCATTTTGTCAAAATAAGGACCATATACGCGCTTGATGTTCGGACCGTATTTCTCAATTAACTCATCAAGCGGAATGAATGCGCCAGCATCCATGAACTTATCAATTTCTCCTTCAGGCTGCACCACATCTGGGAACTCATTACCAGCGATCATGACACCGGATTTCGTCTTAGATTCGCCAACGAGATTCTCCACTTTAAAGTTAACACCTGTTTGTTTCTCTAACTCTTTCCCAATTGGGGTTTCATTCGTGTTCATGTTCTTCCCTGCATTAAACAAGAAATAACTAAATGTAGCCGGTTTAAGCTCTTCCTTGGCAGCGGTTGTCCCACTAGGACTACTTGGTGTTTTGGAAGCGGCAGGATCTGCTGAGTTTGAGCTGCTGCAAGCACTTAGCGAAAGCGCTAACAATGTGCCCATTGTGACTAATTTCAACTTTTTCATTCTTGTGAAGCTCCCCTCTCAACACTATCTTGTAAGCACTTTCATTATATAAAACCGCTCTCAGCTTGATTACCCTGTAAAGTTTAGTATCTTCTTAGTAAAGCTTAGGTGATCCTTCATTCCCATTCACTTGGACGGGGGTCGTAATCTTCACAATGGTTCCGACGCCATCCTCACTGCTAATCTGTACATCAATGGCATTGCCATAATATAATTTCAGTCGCATAAAAGCATTCTTCATCCCGACGTGTCCACTTACATCTTCGCCGTTACCCATATAAGCGTTCAGTAGATCAACTTTCTCTTTCGGCATCCCAATGCCGGTATCCGCAATCGTAAAATTCACCTGATTCCCACTTCTAGTCGCTTTCAATTCAATGGTGCCGTGGCCTTGCAAAGGCTCAATCCCGTGAAGACTAGCGTTCTCAATGAAGGGCAACAAGGTCATTTTGGGGATTTTACAGCTATAGACAGACTCATCCACCTCGAAGCGGTAGCTCAGCTTATCACCGAAACGGTATTTCTGAATTTCTAGGAAGCATAGAATCAAATCTAGCTCATCACGGAACGTGACCCACTCCCCGCCCCATTCCAGTGAACGGCGAAACATTTTGGCCATATTTTTAATAATTTTAGCCGTTTCATTTTCTTGCTTGATCAAGCTGCGCATACGAATCGTTTCCAACGCATTAAAGAGAAAGTGAGGGTTAATCTGGCTCTGCAAAGCGTGCAGCTGCGATTGCCTCTGTTTCAGCTCCAGGTCTTTCTTCTGAATATCCGCGATGTACACATCATCAATGAGGCTCTTAATTTGCACGGTCATACGGTTGAATTCCCGCACCAGTTGGCCGATTTCATCCTTCGTTTCCGGCTCATCAATAAGATCGAAATGCTGGTTTTTCACCTTTTTCATATGAATAAGAATACGAACTAGTCGTGTATGCAAGGAGGAGGATATCCATACAATCACAAGTGTCGGCAGCAGTAGGTTAACTAGTGCTAGATAAACGACGAATTGCTTGGATTTACGCACCGCATCTAGGACATGCCCATCGGAAACGAGCACGATACGCCAATCCTTTAAATAGTTGGTGGTATAATCGCGTTCCAATTGAATGGCATCCTTAGGGATCGCCACGCTGCGGAAATTCGTTTTACCCCGAATCCAATCCAGCTTCGTGTCTGTCGTATATTGAATATCCCCTTCGGCGTTCAGCAAATACAGATTTCCTTGCAGCGCTTGATTGCTAAACATCACCTCGATGGCATCTGGGCTCATCTCAATTTTGAGTATTTTACTATAGGTATTTGCATTCACGAAATTGTTCATTTGACGGATAATACTAAGTCCGCTATACGAGCTCTCATTGTCATCGCTTCGCATAACGAGGGGATAGGGTTGTCCTTCCGCATGCACCTTCTGCAGATTACGATACCATTCCGTTTCCCGAATAATATCCGTTAGCGGGTGTAAGCCGCCTGAGTCGATAATCGTTGGATTGTTGGTGTACATCTGAATGCCTTTAATTTCGCTGTATACCAAATTGTACTTATTAATGTTGGTCGCCAACTGCGAGTTATACATGCGCACATAATCGATGGTTTCCGCGTATGTTTGCTCCAGGGCTTCATTTAAGAGACCGTCTGTATAAAAGACGGATGAAATCCCAACCGCATTGTCGATCTTAGCACGAAATTCATCTTTCAATTTATCTAAATTCAAAGAGATATCTTCCGTTTTCTGACGTTGAACATTATGCGTAGTCACTTGATAGAAAATTACATTGGTCAATAATATCGGAATAAACACACTTAGAAAGTAAAGCATCAACAATTTATTGCGCAAACGCACATTATTTAGTTGGAATCGTCGCATTTTCATGGGTATGTCCGCCTTGTTTGGTCAGTAGTTTTTTGCGATATTCGGATGGAGGCATATCCTCCATTTTCTCAAATTGCGCAACAAAATAATCCGCGTTGTTAAAGCCTACCTTCTCGGCAATTTCATAGATCCGCAAGTCCGTCTGACGTAACAGCTTCTTGGCTTCGCCAATGCGGATAGACAGCAGAAATTCATTGAAATACTGGCCGTATGTTTTCTTGAACAGTTGCCCGACATACACCGGATTCATATAGAACTCCGCAGCAATGCTCTTGAGATTGATGTTCTCTTGGTAATGATGCTCAATGTAGCTCTTAATCTTGTGGATGCTTCCCTTGGTCTGCTCTCCCCGCAATTGTTCCATCATACGAGAGCTCTCGATCATAAACGAAATAAATAAGTGCTGCAGTTGGCCAAAAGAAAGCGGTTGTGCATCCCAGCTTAGCATGGGCTTTAGATTAACGAGTAAATCCGTTGGTCCTTGCATTCCCTGCAGTGTTCCCACGATTCGGTGCACATAGCGATTAATAATCGTACGAATCGCGTCTTTGGCTAGGGATTTCGTTTCAATTTCAGCAAACAGCGTCGCGATCGTTGTCTTGATCTTCTCGGTTTCTTGCTCCTCAACGGCTTCCTGAATGCGATGAAACAGGCTGACATCCGGCTCTGCATAGCTTAGCTTCGTCTTAGAAGCCGTCTCGTAGAAGAGGACATCCTTCATCCCCTTCACATACTTGTATTGCAGCAGCTCGTTAGCTGTCTGAATCGACGTACTGAGCATTTTCATATCTTTCACACTCGCACCAAAATAAAGGGTGACTCCCGCTTGCAGCCGCTTAGCCAACAGGTTCTGCAGCGCAGCGCCAAATTGCTCATAGCTGCCGCCATACAGCTTCAACGCATCAGAGCAAATGAGAAAAGCGCACTGATGATTGCGCAGCTGAACAACAAAGTCGCTAGGTACATCGACTAATGTTTGCAAGGCCTGGGCGACAACGCTGACATCGTCCTTGATGAGGTAATCCGTCGCATCTCCTTCTTCGGAGAGGCCTCGGTTCATTTCAACAATGCCATACCGCAGTACGCTTCCTTTGGACAGGCGAACTCGTTCGTCAAGCTCCGTCACTGCTTTGGCCGCTTGTTCGCCTCTACTTAGTTGTTCGAACAAGCCTCTTAATGTGAGTCGGCCGCTTATCGCTTTCTGCAAGCGCACTTCTTTAATTTCAAGCGCTAACTTCCGCAGCGTCTCTTCCAAATCCTCTTCCTCGATGGGCTTCAAAATATAGTCGCTCACGCCATAACGAATGGCGGATTGCGCATACGAGAAGTCATTGTAACCGCTTAAAATTATAAACTTGCAAGTACTTAAATTATGGAGCTTCACTTCTTCTATTAGTTTTAAGCCATCCATCACTGGCATTCGAATATCCGTAATGACAACATCAATGTCAGATTGCCTGGAGGTAATGATGCGCAGCGCATCTTTTCCATTATCCGCTTCATGGCTGACACAGTACCCCAAGGAATCCCAGTCAATTAAGCCTAGCAAACCTTTCCTGACATATTGCTCATCATCAACTAACATCACTTGCAGCTTCATGACCTTCACTCCCTTGGTAACTAAAATGGAAAAGCGAGTCCGGTACATAGCCGGACTCGCAGGGTATCTATACGAGTAATCTAGATGTTGTCTATTGTATCCCAGTCTGTCATGATCTGACAACTATGGGTGTAAAGGTCTATTTTCATAATCACTTCATTACGCGATGAAAAGCTTTCTTCGGTGCATGATGACGATCAAAGAGGAATGGCCAATTCTTCCTCCCCTTCACTGGGAAATCATCCAACCATGTATAATCATCCGCTGCTCCCCAGAATGTAACGGCCGTAATGCTGCTTCGGTACGCTTGAAATAGCTCAAAAATCTGCTCATATCGCTGCGCTTGCAGCTCTAGCATCTCAGAGGTCGGCTCTGTGAGATCGGTTCGTCTGTCCGTGAATTCAAATACCGACAGATCTAGCTCTGTTATTTGAAGCTGCACGCCAAGAGAAGCATAGAGCTCAATGGCAGCGCGAATTTCCTCGATGGAAGGACCTTGAAGATTCCAATGTCCCTGCATTCCGATACCATGAATCGGTACGCCTTGATTTTGCAAGGACGATACCAGCGCAGCAATTTTATCCCGCTTCACAGGGTTGGTTTCATTGTAATCATTGTAGAATAGGAGTGCACTAGGATCTGCTTGATGGGCGAAATGAAAGGCATTAGCGATATAGTCCTCACCTATGATGTCGAGCCACTTGGATTTACGCAGTGTGATTTCTGTGGTGTCCTCAATCGCTTCATTGACAACATCCCATGCGTAAATTTGGCCGCGGTAACGCTTCATCACTGTTTCAATATGCTGCTGCATCCGAGTCAATAGTTCTTCCCGTGTTGCTTCTGCTCCTGCAGGTCCCTCGAACACCCAATCTGGCGTTTGGTTGTGCCAAACTAACGTATGACCTCTTACCTTTTTCCCCTGATTGGTTGCAAAATCAACGATCGCATCTGCCGCCCCAAACGTATAGCGGTCCGGATCGGGATGAATCTCAGCAAACTTCATTGCATTCTCTGCTGTTACACTATTATAATGCCGTTCGATGAGGTCGGCTTGCGTTACAATGGTTCTCGTATTCACTGCTGCACCAATATCGAAGTAGTGCTCAAACTTCTGATATAAGGAAGCTATTCCGATTTGGCTTTCTTTCGTCATGTTGGTTGACCTCCTTCAGTTCCTGTGAGTTAGTAAATCGTACGTCCCAGCTCATCCAAAATCCCCGATTTCCTGGAAAAATACGTGTTGATCACATCGCGCCATTCCTTCGCATGCTCAGCCTGATTCTGGAGACGCTGCAGCACTTGGGCGTAGCGTCTTTCATCGATGTAATCTTGCAGTGATGTCCATGCAGTAACTAAACCAGCTGCCTCATCGACGCCTTCAAAGTGAGTGTCGTACACGTGTTGGATGACTGTTTTGCCAGATTTCAACCTATGCGTATACGGCACGTGATGGAAAAATAACAAGAGCTCATCCGGACATTCTGCCAACGATTCGTACCGGGTTGCCTGCGGCTCATGATACTGCGCCGTGTAGCCTGTTCCCGATTTCACGGTGCGATCGACGCCAATGCCGTGACAATCCGCAAAATGGTAGGTCCCCCACTTGGCGTACTCATAGCCGTCCACATTAGGTCCATAGTGGTGACCTGGATTCACCATCCAGCCTACGCCAAGCGGCGCTGTATATTTCTCGTAAATGCTCCACGAACGGAGCATCATGTCCGAAAGCGTTGCAACCACCTCTGGCCGCCGGCTGAATGTCATCTTGATCCATTCCTCTGCAATAGCTTCCGCAGTAAGATTAGGATTCCATGCCAAACGGCCGTATCCATAGAGATTCGCTTGTGCTAGCACGTGACCCGTCCAATTCCAATCATCACCGATATTGGACACCGCTGCGAAACCGCCATGAGCTCGACCAAATAAAGCACCGCTAGCAATGTCGGCCGTTGTTGACCCTTCACCTTGCGCATAGGTATCGAAGTCAATGACTTCTTTCCATTGAGGTACTAAGAAACAAACGTGCTTCTGCTGCCCCGTGTACTCCTGCGTGACTTGCAGCTCCAGTATTTGGTTCGTGCTGCGCAGGCCTCCGAGCAACGGAGATACTGGCTCACGTACTTGAAAGTCCATTGGACCATTTTTAATTTGCAAAATGACATTATCCTTAAATTTCCCGTCCAACGGCGTGAAATGATCATAAGCAGCTCGCGCTCGATCCGTGGAACGGTCGCGCCAATCCTGCAGGCAGTTGTACACGAAGCACCGCCAAATGACCAGACCGCCATGTGGCCAAAGTGCGTTCGCCAGCATATTGGCACCATCGGCATGGTCGCGGCCGTAGGTGAATGGCCCTGGGCGGAATTCGGAGTCCGCCTTCACCAGGAAACCGCCGAAATCAGGAATGTGTTGATAGATTTCGGCCGCTTTCTCTTCCCACCAGAGAATGACATCGTTATCCAATGGATCAGCCGTCGTCAATCCGCCAATCTCCATCGTACTCGCGTAGTTCACACTGAGAAATAACGTGATGCCATACGAACGGAACACCGCAGCAATCTGTGCGACTTCAGGGAGAAAAGCCTCTGTGATCAACATCGTTTCTTGACGATGTACGTTCACGTTATTGATCGAGATCGTATTAAGGCCTACAGATGCAAGCAAGCGAGCGTACTCACGAATAAGCGTGTGATCCTTGATGATGGCATTATCCTCGAAGAAAATGGAGCGCCCCGCATAGCCACGTTCAATGCTGCCGTCCATGTTATCCCACTGATTCATCATCCGCAGCATATTGCTCGGATTCTGGGAAATACTGAGCTGCCCAAGGGATTCTCCGCACTGAAGTCTACGAAGCAATTCGAACACCGCATATAGCACACCTTTATCGGAGCCCCCTATGAGGACTAGGTAGTTACCCTCTGAAGCTTTTACTGATTGAATCAGGTAACCGTCTTCCTGTATGCTTGCCACGCGCTCGGTATCTAAGAGATGGTCCAGCGCCGTCGTCTGATCTTTAACACCTAGGAGAATCGCATGTGATTTCGTAGGTTTCTCTGAATGTACAGGTGCGACACCAAGCAACGCTGAAATTCCTCCATGGAGCTCGTGCGCAGCCGTCTGAAAGACTTCAGATATCGTATAGGTGACTATTTCCTGACACCACGTTCGGTAGGTTTCTATTAAAGAGGCCTCGTCAATTAGCGAGTATCGAAGCCAACAAAGATCTGTTTCTTGCTTATGTGTAGACATGCTGCACCACCCTGATTATGTATGGTTTTCGAAATAAAGCGCTTTCGCGAGTTATTATATCGTCTGCCTCCATCGTTTCATACCCTAGGAAGTTTAGATTGTACCCAACAGATTAAAGGAGTTTTCTAAGTAGGTCAGCCCCTAGCGCCTCTACGTCTTCTGAGTGCTTTTTTGCAGTGATTTGGACCGACAAGACAAAAAACCGCCCCCCGACACTAATCGTCGTGAGGCGGCTAAGCGCACTAGGCGCTGTTATTTATTTCACCAAAGTACCCTTCGTTACACCCAACTGGTTCGTTGCCTTCAGTGAACGCCATACTTGCGTCCCGCTGATTTGGCCATCGATTGCTTTGCGATACAAATCAAGAATTTCCGTTACTTTCTCCGGTGTCTCTTCCAAGAATTCCACACGGAAAGAGCGAATACCCAGATCCATAAAGTGATTCAAATACTCCGCACCAGACTGATCTATCGCGTTGTAAACGGTATTCCGGCATCCTTCATCTACACGAACAGGATGAGACATGCCCACGCGGTCCTGCAAGGACACACGTTTCTCCTCACATGGACGGCCACAGTTCGTAAAGTCAGTTCCTTCACTCAGGAACGTACAGTACACGCAGTGCTCCGTGTGGAACATCGGCATGTGTTGATGAATGACGACTTCGAGCTTGGATGTTTCCGCGCGGCGAAGCAAGTCAACCATCTGCTGAATGTTCAAGTCATACGAAGGCGTAACCTTCGAGAGCCCGGCAGCCAAGAACAAATCTGCGGCTTTATGGTTGGCCACATTCAAGGAGAAGTCACCAATCAGCTCCGGTTGTGGTGCATCTGGATTCTCAAAGCGATGCTTCAAGAAATAGTAGGCTGCACCCGTATTACGAATCAGAACCGCATCTGGCTTAAGCTTGAGTATATTGTTAAAATAGCCCGTTTCCCCTGGCATATGAATCCGTGGTGTCACTAGCGCGATCTTTCGCCCAGCGGCATGAACGGCTTCAACAGCGGCAGGGAACTGCTTAATAAATTCAAAATCAGCGTAAATCAAGCCAACGTCAGTCGTTGCCAACACAGCCTTCACCTGATCCAGGTTACGGCAAAGTGCAGTCAACTCGACGGCACTGCGATCCGCGAGGGATAAAGCAGGTGCATTCACAGCGGTAACAGCCGCGTGATGCTCGGTTACTGAAGCAGGCACGTCGTCGTACACGCCGACCTCGCGCTTGATGTACGCGCGCGGCTTCTGCCGCTCGTCTTCCATCAGCTCGACAGCCATGCGGCGCATGCTGTTCAGCTCACGCATCGGCACGATCAGCGCGCCGTCCAGCTGGACATCCAGCTCGGCAAGCTCATAAATCGTGCCGCCAAGACGACCGAACTGCTCGGTGAAGAGCTGTTCGTCCATTGGTCTTTTTTCCGCTTGAACTAGCGGAAGCTCGGACTGTACGAAGACGGTGTGACCGCCTTTCACATCCGTCCACCAGCTCTTGAGCGTCTCGCCAAGTACGCCGGTTACTTTCACACTTACTGGGAATGTACGGTAAGGCTTATCCGTCTCAAATGTCTGGCGCAGACGTTTGTCCAGCGCAGGATCGTTCGTCTTCCAGATGCGGTCGCCAACATGCAAACGGCCAAGCTCTACATCGTTGCGTCCCATAACGATTTCGATCAATCCACCCTCGGCTTCGCCTTCGAGTTTCTCTCCTTTGCGGCGCAAATCGTAAATGCGGCCGCCCTCTTCCTTCTTCGTCGGATCCCCCGCGTCGAAAACTAGCCCATCGCCGCGTTTCAGCGGCGCTTCCAGCTCACAGATCACCGCATCGCGCAGAATCTGCTTAATACGGCCCACGAAAACCCCACGGCTCTTCGGAAACGTGCCGTCAACCAACTGCTTGTTGTTGGTTCCTTGCAGGAACCCAACTGTAAAACCACGTGAGAAGCTTTGCTGAAGCTCACGCACTTCCTCTTTGGACGGACGAGCGTCCAGCCCATCGAAATAACGATCAATCGCTTTGCGATATTTGCTCACAACATTGGCTACATATTCAGGGGTCTTCAGACGCCCTTCAATTTTAAAGGAACGAACACCTGCTTCAATTAGCTCGGGCACGATTTCAATCGCCGCCAAGTCCTTTGGCGAGAGCAAATATGTGACGTCTCCCATCGGTTTTTGCTCGCCATCGACCATCAGATCATAAGGTAAACGACAAGCCTGCGCGCACTCACCACGGTTAGCGGAACGCCCTCCCCACATTTCGGAGGTCAAGCATTGTCCCGAATAGGACACACAAAGAGCACCATGTACGAATACTTCCATCGGAAGCTTCGCTTGATCGCCGATTTGTTTAATTTGTTTCAGGTTATTCTCACGACCAAGAACGACACGTTCGATATCGAACGGTTTCGTAAATTCAACAGCTTCCGGCGATGTAATCGTCATCTGCGTTGAACCGTGAATCGGGAAATCGGGTGAGATTTCACGAATCATTTTAACCAAGCCCAGATCCTGAACAATTACCGCGTCTACGCCCGCATCGACACACGCTTCAATTAATTGTTTGGCATCGTTCAACTCTTCCTCAAACACCAGAATGTTAAACGTCAAGAAGCCCTGAACACCATATAGATGAAGGAACGACATAATATCCGGCAGCTCGGCCATCGTAAAGTTATGCGCTCTCGCTCTCGCATTGAATTTCTCCACACCAAAAAACACGGCATCTGCCCCATTGGCTACAGCCGCTCGCAAACAATCCCAATCCCCCGCGGGGGCCAATAATTCTACATCTTCTCTGCGTATCGTACGCATGGCAGCAAATCCTTTCAATATCAATCCTCGGTAATCCTCAAACTCTTCTCTTTAGTGTAACAGAAACGATAGGTAGGAATCTAGGGCAGGGGATAACTACGCCTAAAGCCAATATCCGACAATACGGCAATAGGCGCCACCTTTAGAAGTTAACAAACGTACCCATGAATGCTATAATGGCAAGGATAGTGACCATTCTAGCAATCGAGGGATCCTTTTGAATTTGTCGAAAATTCGTGTAACCCAACTTCTGATCGGGTTAAGCCTTGGCCTCTTAGTCATCGTGCTAATCCTTCTATTTTTGCCAAAAGTCGAGGAAACTAAGCTTCTATACGCAACGAGCGGGGATTCTTATGATACCGCCGCCTATAGTAATTTCGAACAAACCTTGCAAGCAGGTGTTCAAATTGATAGAACTAGTTTGCTTGCAATCTCAACCCGTCAGCTTCGCAAGTACGACGCACTGTATTTGGATCCAGGGCTAGCCCAAGATGCTGCATGGTCCAAACAAGCGGATAAACTAATAGCTTTCGTGAAGCAGGGCGGACATTTATTGTTAGAAAATGAGTTTGCGAATCGGTTTCCGCTAGACTTTCTGGGTGCAGCTGGGATCGTTGATTTGAGAAAAGTGCCTCTGAGCGGCGATTCGCTGTCTCTCAGCTACCCACAAGTGCCTGTTAATTTACAGGGCATTCAACAATCGTTTCAATTATTTACAACCAGTTATCTCAAACATAACTCGATGGATGATATGCCTGGGTTTAATCTTGGTTATGGCTTCAACCCTTCAACAGGACAAACTGTTGTCACTATGGCTAACCCATTGGAATCGAAGCAGTCTGTCTCCCTTGTCTTGCACAATCGTGTGGGCAAAGGTGCCGTGCTCATCAGCAGTAACTTCTTGCCGAACCGGTACTTCCCTACAGGCTTTGATATGAAGAGCGGGTTCGATCCGAAATTAGGTTTTGCCCAACTGGCAGAGAAATACCAATCATCAAGCAAGCCAACACCGGGAACGGCTTACTTCAATAAAAGAGCGCTGCCGATTGAGCCGTATTTTAACTTCGCTTGGGCGGCGGCTAATATGCAGTATCGCAGTGAGCTGCTAGCTTATGTCGCTAAGGAAACGCTCGGGTACAGTATAAAGAAGAGCCTGGGGCCATATGGCAGGCCGGCTATGGCGTTTCAGAACCATTTCGAGGCGATGCCGGCGATCGGGCAAAAAGACGGCATAGCCTGGGCGGAGAAGCTGAAGGAGTACAACGAGGTTCCCTCGTTTACGCTCGTACGCAACGCCTTCTACTGGGGTGAATGGCGCGAGAGCGTGACGGTGCAGCTCAACACAGGAACGAACGCGAAGCCTTCGTTTGTGGGCGAGCTGCCCGGCTCCGGCTACGCGAGCGGACTGCACGTGATGGCTGCCGGCATACCGTTACGGCAAGCTACGTACCCTGATTATCGCGATCTTGCAGGCACGATTGAACTGCCGTACCGCGCCTACCCGGCCGCCGCGGATCTGAACGGCGACGGCCGCATGGACTTGCTGGCCGGCAGCAGCGATGGATTCGTGTATGTCTACACGAATCTGGGCAAGGATGAGGCGGCTTACGTCAGCGAGCCGCCGCCGAAGGGCATGGCTCTGCCCGACACGTTCGGCGCGCCTGCGAAGGTTTTGCTGGAGAGCGGCGCACCGCTCCAGCTCAGCCCTTACAGTGCCGTTCACGCCGCCGACGTGAACGGGGATGGCCGCACGGACCTCGTCGTCTCGGACGAGTCCGGCGCGATACAGCTTTTGCCGCAGCTCGCTAGCGGCAGGTTCGGCAAGCCCGCGGCCGTGCTCGCGGACGGAACTGCGCTGCAGCTGCCCGGAGGGCCTGCAGCGCCAGCCGTCGCCGACGTGAACGGCGACGGCAAGCTAGACCTCGTCCTAGGCGCAGCCGATGGACGAGTGTGGCTGTATCAGGGCCGCAGCGCAGCGGCTCTGGATCTCGCGCCAGGCAGCATGATCATCACGCTGCCGAACCGATCCACGCACGCCGCGCCAGCGGTGCGTGATATGAACGGCGACGGCCGACCGGATCTCGTGGTCGGCAGCAGCGATGGGGACCTCCAAGTGTTCATCCAAGAATCCGCTGGCGCTTGGACTGATGTGGGGCCCCTCACAGGGACAACCTTAAACCAAGTCGGCAATAACGCGTTGGTTGCTGGACATTATTCCGTGCCTTTATGGCTGGACATCAATCACGATGGCAATGACGATCTCATCGTGGGTGGTATCGAATTCGGCTCTCCAGTAGCGATCGATGACCCGCACTTTCCTTATAAAGCGGAATTAAACGAATTCATTGCGTATGCGAAAGATCAGCATTTACAATTAAATCCGCACACATTTGTACATAATTTTAAGAGTGCTGATGACGAGAGAATTGAGTTCAACCTGCATCAACAGGCTTTCGATAAGCTTGGTATTCCATGGTTACATCCTGGAACGAACCAGCACACCTGGCGCATTAATAATGAAGATCACGATCAGACCCTGCTTACCGAGAAAGGAAAAGGCATGTGGTACAACTTCGGATTCTTACCTTCCGAGTCCCCTGTGCTTGCTCGTCCAGAATCGATCTGGTCGCTTCCCTTCCTTTTACAAGATGAGCAAGGAAAGACCGATACGACGATGCTCATTCATGCACCTACACCGGTCCTTAGGCCGGCTGGTGACAATGCAAACACAGATGTTTTCGAGACCATGGTAAAGCTGGATATGCCGATTGATTATTTCGAGCATATTGAATACCATTTCCCTGAACCTCAGAAAATTGCTAATTTAACGGAATTTGCTGATTACTTTGACAAGCTTCGCACGAAGCATGATTATAACTTTATGTCCGAAACACAGATGGCCAAATCGTTCTTAACCGCTATGCAAAGCGATGTGAAGATCAGCCAATCCTGGGGTTCCTACCTGTGGGATCGATTAAAGGATCGCCTCAGCGGTGGCAGTCCTCACTTCCACGCTACGCTATCACCTGAAAGATCTGATGTTTCTCTTTTAGCTGAAGAATACGCGGATACCTTAGGCGTCACCATCGAAAAAGGGGATAAGCTCGCCCTATATTCCCTGCAAAGCAATTCAAACATCTATACGACGATTGAGAACAAGTTTTATCTCGGATTAGCGAAGAAAGCTGAGATTCGCGTGGGCCCATCGTCACAACAGTTCCATGTTGTCCGTTCGAATGTTCCTTTTACCCTTACGGAGAAAGGAAATACCTATCAGTTGAAGCTTGAATCCGCAGGTCTACAGCAAGTTAAATTATTTAGTCCAGTTGAGCTCAAATTAGCGTCGTCACCTGATGTTACCGTTCTGCATGACGCTGCTTCCCAAACTTACACACTGACCCGATATGGGGATGTGACGACACTTACTTTTACCGGGCCTGTCGCCAATGCGCAGTAACCCTATCCACATTTAATCATCTACTTATTTTTGAATCAGGAGGCTTTCCCCATGTCTACTTTATTAGAAGAGCTTGAGCAGCATATTCGCGAGCGTTACGAAATTGCCGAGGATGATGACGATTTCGATGTGGACGTTCATCTGTTCGATTATGGGTTTATCGATTCCGTTGGGGCGACTGCCCTCATCGCTCATATTGAGAAAACGTATAACCTGCAAGTAACGAACCAAGATTTGATGCTCTATCCAATGAACACGGTGAGTGAAATTGCCGATTTTATTTCCAAGAAGACTGCGAGGTAACGGATTCATGAGTACAGTTAAAATTTCATTGGCAGGCCTAGCTGAAAGCCAGCACGGTCAAGTCAAATATGCCTCTGCCTTTGCTGATGAGCACATTCAAGAAATCCTTTTAATTGATGGAGACATCATCATCACCCACAACTCACCTAACGGTGATGAAGGGATTACTGCACGAGTTGAGCGCCTAATTGAGCGTTTCTCCCACGGTGATTTCGGATTTAAAGAGAATATTTTATTCGAAAATAAAGTCGACACGCCTTATGAAGGCGACATTATTGCTGAGCTCGCTGAGCGTAAAGCGATTAAGGTGTTAGAGCCCGGCCTATTCATCTTCCGTGAGCCTTTCTCCAGCTTGATGCGTTTCCTTGACTACTCATTCGTCAGTAAAATTGCAAGACGTTTCGAAGGTGTCCAAGAGGAACAATATCCTGCGGTCATCAATAGCCATACGTTGAACAAAACGAACCATTTCACTTCGTTCCCTGAGCACATTCATTTCGTGACGCATCTGCGTGAAGATCTCGATGTCATTGAGGCATTCTCCCAAACAATTCGCGAAGCTGGTGGTTGGGACCAAGAGAAGCCTTTGGCGCTGGATAACAACATGGTGAAGCCTAACTTCATGATGAACCCTTCTACTTGTTACCACTGCTATGAAGGTCTCGAGAATGAAACGCTGGAAGGCGACGGCATTGTCGTGACCGCGATTGCGAAATGTCACCGTTTTGAGTCCAAAAACCACTCCGACTTCGGTCGTCTACTCGACTTCTCAATGCGTGAAATTATTTTCGTCGGTAAGCCGGAATTCGTGAAAGAGAACCGCTTGAAATCCATCGAGTATTTGAAAGAATTGGCCGTTGAATGGCAAGTAGACAGCTTACTGGAGATCGCGAACGATCCGTTCTTCACGAACGATTTCCAAGTGAAAGCGTCTTTCCAACGTAACCAGGAGATGAAGTACGAGCTTCGCCTGAACATTCCGCATGTGAAGAAGTCCATTGCATGTTCTTCCGTCAATTTCCATAGCAACACATTCGGGAATGCTTTTAATATTAAAATGGGCAAACGTAACGCCGTTACGGGCTGCGTAGGGTTCGGTATTGAGCGCTGGGCGTTCGCGTTCCTCGCACAGTACGGTCTCGATGAGGGGCAATGGCCTGCTACGTTCCGTGAGCAGTACCACGCTTGGCAAGAGAAGGCTTTGTAAGTCTTATTTCAATTACCCCAGGGTGCTCGTGTCATACGAACGAGTCCTTGGGTTTTCATTTTAACCACTACGAAGATAATGAGTGATTCTATTGAAAGCAACCGCTGCTTTTCTCAAAAGAAATAGCTTTGCACTCGGCCTATTGCTCGCCATCGTCGTCTCCGACCTGCTTATCTCTTGGTGGAACCCGATGGCGTCTTCACGCCGTTTTTACAAAAACGACTTCACCAAAACGCTCTACCACCATAGCTGGTCCCATACGGGTCCGGTTTTCTTCGGTAATTCGGCTGTTACGGGTGCTTATATCGAAGAGAAGTCGGATAGCCATTTGGTCGAGATGGGCCTTTCCTACGGGAAGCTGACTGATCTGAAGGGCATACTGAAGAACAACCTCTATCAGGTGAAGGATGAGCTTGTCATCGGGATCGACGTACATACAATGCTCGACCCTCTCGAAACGGATCCGACCTATCAGTGGTTCAAGCCTTGGTACCAGCCATATGTGTATACGTACCGCGATTACTTCCGGGATTCGGGTATCGAGTTTGCTCGCAATTTAAGCAAAGGCAGCCTTGCCTTCGAGCCTCGCTGGATTGATAAGGAGTTGTACCCAGGCCGCAAGGACGACGCTGCTCTGAAGACCAAGTGGGACGACTACGACAAACGGTTCGGCGCCATGACCTTGAAGGATTTCCAAGGCAATCTGGATGCCCTACAGTGGGTGCTCCAGTATGCGGACGAGCATAAGCTCGCGCTGCGTGTGATTTGGATGCCGTGGAACAAAGGCTACGCTGATCCTCCTTATGTTGCTTCACTGAAGGATGCGGTTAACGCCCGGCTAAAGGCTGCGAACGTTCCCACGCTCGATTTGATGCACACGTACGATCCGCGTTATTTCCATGACCTTGTTCACTTGAACCGGGAAGAAGGCGCGCCGCTATTTACGAAGGAGGTTGACACATGGTTAAATTCCTTAGGAAAACCGTCGAAATCCTCATCTACCTCGTGATGCTTTACTTAGTTTTCATTTATTTTACCGGCAAGGGATTGTTCATCTACGAGAAGTTCTAAGATCTAGCAAGCGAGGAGTTCTTTAGCTATGTTTTATATGCACATGAACGCGATGGTCGCGATGAGTGGCATGATTGCCGTTCTGATGCTCACCCGCAAGTGGGCGGATAATAAGCGTATTTTGATGATCATATTCAGTCTGTGCTTCCTCCTGTTGTTTAGTAAGAAGCTGGTCGTTTTCTATGCTGCTTTTACGATTATTAATTATTTCGGGTTTGTGTATCTGTGCCGGACGACGATATGGCGGAAAGCGACCTTTATTTTCGGAATCGCCGCGAATATTGTCGGTGTCTTTCTCGGTGTTCGTTTTTTCGTTATGGGTGTTTTCAGTTCTCCATTGTTCGACGCCATCATTTATTTAGGACTCATTTACAACGTTCTCAAAGTGATTGATTCGTACTATTTCGCTTATTTCTTTGGAAAAGACGGCGAAGTGCCGGCCATTGATTATGCCAACTATCTGTTGTTCATTCCGACTTTTACTTCCGGACCGATTCTGAAATTCCGTGATTTCATGGCCGACAGCAAGAAGCCCTACACGGTAGATGCCAAGCTGTTTGAAGACAGTATAAAGCGTATTATTTTAGGCTTATTTAAAAAGATCGTCGTCGTCACCTGGATGACTGGTGTGTTCGACCACGTATTGAAGCAGGAGCTTCATACGCATCAATCATTATTTCTGTTGGTCTGGTTCTATGCGCTCATCTACTTCGACTTCTCGGGTTATTCCGATATGGCGATTGGCTTTGGTCGATTAATGGGGTATACGATGCCAGAGAACTTCAAAAAGCCTCTCTTCTCACCTTCCATGACGCAGTTTTGGCGGAATTGGCATGCGACGCTGGGCGATTTTTTCCGTGATCACATCTTCATGTTCTTCTCACGTAAAACTCCCTCCACGGCGCTCACAGCCAGCCTATCCATCCTGATCATGGTGCTGATGGGCTTATGGCATGGCTTTACGTGGTTGTACTTCCTTTACGGGCTGTACCATGGCATCATTATCGCGATTGAGAATATCTTCAAACTCACAACCGTGAATAAGAAAAAGGTATCTAAAGCATACTTCTACTTCCGCTGTTTGGTGACGCAGACGCTCGTGACGTTCTCCGTAATCATCTATAGTTCGAATTACGATACCGTGCTTCGGATCTATAAAGGCTTGCTTCATTTTACTGGATGATAGTGGTATAATTTGATCTGATTGTTTTATCAATTATGGAGGTGTAATCGAATGAAGTTAGGCGTTTTTATGGTTCTTTTCGGTGGAAAACCTTTCGAGGAAGCTTTGGATTATATTGCTGCGAAAGGCTTGGACGCCGTTGAGATTGGTACGGGTGGCTACCCAGGTACTGCACACTGCAACCCAGCTGAACTACTTGCTGATGCAGGTAAACTGAAAGCTTTTAAACACGCGGTAGAGTCCCGCGGTTTGACGATCAGCGCACTAAGCGCTCACGGTAACCCTCTTCACCCGCAAAAACACATCGCGAAAGAGTTCCACGATGCTATTATACAAACGATTGAATTGGCTGAACGCCTTGAAGTACCTGTTGTTAACACGTTCTCTGGCTGCCCTGGTGACCATGAGGATGCCAAATATCCGAACTGGCCGGTAGCGCCATGGCCGAACGATTTCCAAGAGATCTTGGACTGGCAGTGGACGAACAAAGTCATTCCTTACTGGACAGAAACAGGCAAATTCGCAGCAGATCGTAATATCAAAATCGGATTAGAACTGCACGGCGGTTTCTCCGTACATACACCAGCTACCCTTCTTCGCCTTCGCGAAGCTGCAGGTGAAGCGATTGGTGCCAACTTGGATCCAAGTCACATGTGGTGGCAAGGCATTGATCCTGTACAAGCGGTTCAGATTCTTGGACGCGCGAACGCGATTCACCATTTCCATGCAAAAGATACGTCACATGATTACAACAACACGAACCGTTTCGGTGTGACGGACATGCAGTCCTACACAAACATGCTGGATCGTGCTTGGCAGTTCCGTTCCGTTGGTTTCGGTCACGATATGAAAGTATGGGCAGATATTATCAGCGCATTGCGTCTGGTTGGCTATGACTATGTCGTTAGTATCGAGCACGAAGACGGCTTAATGTCCGTTGACGAGGGCTTCTCCAAGGCCGTATCGAACCTCCAACAAGTACTCATCAAGGAACCACTTGGTGAAATGTGGTGGGTGTAATCGAATAGATCGCACACAAAAAGCCCACAGGCTAGAGATCTTCCGATCTAGAGTCCTGCGGGCTTTTGTTTACTTGTATGTACTACCAGCCTTTGATCATGATGACATCCATGAAAAGAAATACGAGTAGAGATACAGTTCCAAATCCAAGTGCAAACAGATTTCTTCTTGGGTTGATCAATTGACGGATAACGGCAATTGCAATCACCACTGTGAAGATCAAAACATAGATATCAAAGCTTGTATACGTGCTAGTTGATGCTTCAGCTGCTTCTGCTAATAACATGGTGAAACCTCCTTATAGTAACTCGGTGCAAGGCACACGTCCTGCTATTTTAATACTATGTTAGCTCGATTGGACACGAGATGCAAGTAGTTGCATCGATGTGTAACAAGTTTGTCACCTTTTGTTTGGGATTAGGCCTATTTGGCTAGCCCATGCAGGCAGATTTCTTTAATATCCCTTGTACGTATAAAATGTCCATCTGTGCAACTATTTATTACTCTCCGTAAGAACAACAAAAAGCCCATACGTAGAAACCGTGCGGGCTTTGTTCGATTGGAACTTAAGACTATGCTTACACGGCTAGCGCATCTCGGTGATCTTCATCTTCCGGAATTTCGGTCAATCCGGCGTAAGATAGCTCTTTCTCTTGCCATGCTAGAAATCGGAATGGATCAATCCCCAATGCAGATACAATTTCTTGAAGCTCTAACGTCGGTTTCATTATTTGCCTCCATTACATGAATTAGATTAGAACTGCTATATCTCTCAATCATCAAGTCAATGGTTAAGGTAGAGGGAGATGTTCACTGTTACTTACTATTATTATAGGCCTACTTCTATCACTATTGATAGAGGGTTAAATTGTCGAAGCCTGTATCATTCAATTAAGTCTTAGCAAAATTTTAGGTATTTACGTCACTTGTAAAAAGAAAAAGCTTGAAATTGGCAAATGAAACACCCAATTTCAAGCTTAATTGTTCGCTTTCTAGCTAACGGATCCTTCTAGGACCTCCATCCGCTTCGCATAGTCTTCTGAACGCACGCGATCCCGCTCAAGGATCGGCTTCAAATATTGGCCGGTATAGGACCCGGCCACCTTCACGACATCCTCTGGCGTACCCGCCGCCACGATCAAGCCCCCGCGGTTACCACCTTCGGGTCCTAGATCGATGAGGTGGTCCGCCGTCTTGATGACATCGAGGTTATGCTCGATGACCAGTACCGTTTCACCGCTCTCCACGAGGCGGTGAAGGACCTTCAGGAGACGATCAATATCATGGATGTGAAGCCCCGTCGTGGGCTCATCCAGAATATAGATCGTCTTGCCTGTACTGCGGCGGTATAGTTCCGCCGCGAGCTTCACACGCTGGGCTTCGCCGCCTGACAGCGTGGTTGCTGGCTGGCCGAGGGTCATATAGCCCAGGCCGACATCCAGAAGTGTATTCAGCTTACGATGAATGCGCGGCAAGTTCTTAAAGAACTCGCAGCCGTCCTCAATTGTCATCTCTAACACTTCAGAAATGCTCTTGCCCTTGTACTTCACTTCCATCGTCTCGCGGTTATAGCGTTTGCCTTTACAAATTTCGCAAGGCACGTAAACGTCCGGCAAGAAATGCATCTCGATCTTGATGATGCCATCTCCACGACAAGCTTCACAACGGCCGCCTTTCACGTTAAAGCTAAAGCGTCCTTTCTTATAACCACGCACCTTCGCTTCGTTCGTATTCGCATAAACATCACGGATATCATCGAATACACCTGTGTACGTTGCAGGATTGGAGCGCGGTGTGCGTCCAATTGGCGACTGATCAATATCGATAACTTTATCAATATGCTCTAATCCGACAATTTCTTTATGTTCGCCAGGTCGAACTTTCGCACCATTCAAATCGCGGGATAACGTCTTAAACAAAATTTCGTTAATCAAAGTACTCTTGCCTGACCCGGATACACCGGTCACGCAAGTGAATACCCCTAAAGGCACCTTAGCCGACACGTTTCGCAAGTTATTTTCTTTGGCGCCTTTCACTTCGATCCATTTGCCATTCGGCTTACGACGAACCGCAGGAATCGGAATGAACCGCTTGCCGCTCAAATACTGACCTGTTAAGGAATTCTCATCCTGCATCAGCTCTGTTGGTGTACCTTGGGCAATAACCTGCCCACCATGAATACCAGCCCCTGGACCAATATCTATGATATAATCAGCCGCCATCATCGTGTCTTCATCATGCTCGACAACGATCAACGTGTTGCCCAGATCACGCATATGCTCAAGTGTTTGAATCAATCGCGTGTTATCCCGTTGATGCAAACCGATACTCGGCTCATCGAGGATGTACAGGACGCCCATCAGGCTCGAACCGATTTGCGTAGCCAATCGAATCCGTTGCGCCTCTCCACCTGATAATGTGCCTGCTGCGCGGTGCATCGTTAAATAATCAAGTCCAACGTTCACCAGAAAGCCTAGACGAGCTCTAATTTCCTTCAAGATCAAATTCGAAATCGTTAGCTCGCGCTCGTTCAGCTGTAGACCCTTAAACCATTCTTCCGCTTCTCCGATGGAAAGGGAAGTTGCGTGCGAGATGTTCTTACCGTTAATCGTTACGGCAAGCGTTTCAGGCTTTAAGCGGTGACCTTTACATTTCGGACAAGGCTTCGTACTCATGTAGGTCTGAATATGCTCGCGAATACCCTCAGAGAAGGTATCTTTGAACCTGCGTTCCAAGTTGCGAATGATGCCTTCAAATGGTACCAGCGCTTCTTTGGATGCACCCATATCATTCTCATAACGGAAACGGATTTTCTCGCCACCCGTCCCATACAAGATCACCTTCATTTGATCGCTGCTTATCTCAGATACAGGTACATTGCGTGGGATCTTGTAGTGTTCACACACAGCAGCAAGAAACTGCGGATAGTAGTTGGAAGTACTGCCCGCCCACGCTTCAAATGCACCCTCTTCAATCGTCAGCTTCATATCAGGAACAAGCAGATCCGGATCGACGATCATCTGACTGCCTAAGCCATCACAATCTGGACAAGCACCGAATGGACTATTAAAGGAAAACATTCTCGGTGCAAGTTCTTCGACACTGAATCCACACTCTGGACATGCCAAGTTCTGGCTGAATAGCAGCTCTTCTTTCTCCATAACATCGACGATGACACGACCATTCGCCAACTTAAGCGCAGTTTCCAAGGAATCTGCCAAACGTGTCTGTACATCATCTTTGACCACGATACGGTCAACGACCACATCAATGGTGTGTTTTTTATTTTTGTCGAGCTCAATTTTCTCGGAAAGGTCTACCGTTTCCCCGTTTACACGAACCCGCACAAATCCTTGCTTCTGAATATCCACGAATAGCTTCGTGTGCTCACCTTTGCGCCCTGAAATAAGCGGTGCTAGAATTTGAATCTTCGTACGTTCCGGGTACTCCATAATCCGGTCTACCATTTGTTCCACGGTTTGCGAAGTAATCTCGATACCATGGGTAGGACAGTGCGGCCGTCCAATACGAGCAAACAACAGCCTTAAATAATCGTATATCTCCGTTACGGTTCCAACCGTTGAACGTGGATTACGGCTTGTTGTCTTTTGGTCAATGGATATGGCTGGTGACAACCCTTCAATGGAATCGACATCTGGTTTATCCATATTCCCAAGAAATTGACGCGCATAGGCAGACAATGACTCTACATAACGTCGCTGCCCTTCTGCATAAATCGTATCAAAGGCCAGCGATGATTTCCCCGATCCACTTAAGCCCGTGAGTACGACGAACTTATCACGTGGAATGGTGACATCAATATTTTTAAGATTGTGAGCTCTAGCTCCTTTAATAACGATCTGATCTCTAGACACAGATACCCTTCCTCTCCTATGTGAAACTGAAACCCACTTACTTAGGCGTCAGCTTTCATTTCCATAATCGCGTCACGCAGCTGTGCTGCACGTTCGAACTGTAGGTTCTTCGCCGCCTCTTTCATCTCAACTTCTAAGCGCTCAATGAGGGATGCTCGATCTTTCTTCGACATCTTAGCACCCTTCACATCAGCCAGATAGTCGGATTTCTGTTCGGCAACCTTGGTTGCCTCGATCACATCGCGGATTTTCTTGGCAATCGTCTGTGGTGTGATACCCAATCGCTCATTGTTTGCTTCCTGTAGGGCGCGGCGTCGATTGGTCTCCGAGATCGCTTTCTCCATGGAATCAGTGATCTTATCTCCGTACATGATGACTCGGCCATCTGAGTTCCGCGCTGCACGACCGATCGTTTGAATCAACGAACGCTCCGAACGCAGGAAGCCTTCCTTATCCGCATCTAGAATAGCGACCAGTGAAACCTCTGGCAAGTCGAGACCCTCTCTGAGGAGGTTGATCCCAATTAGCACATGGAAAGTCCCCAAGCGCAAGTCCCGTAAAATCTGCATACGTTCAAACGTCTTAATATCCGAGTGCAAATAACGCACTTTAATACCAATTTCTTTAAAGTAATCCGTTAAATCCTCCGACATCTTCTTCGTTAAGGTGGTCACAAGTACGCGCTCATCTTTACGAACACGGTCTTGGATCTCGGCGATCAGATCATCAATTTGACCCTTGGTTGGTCGAACCTCAATAATTGGATCCAACAACCCTGTTGGCCGAATAATTTGTTGAATCATCGTAGGGCAATGTTCTAGCTCATAAGGTCCTGGCGTTGCTGATATATATAAAATCTGACTGACTTTCTCTTCGAATTCCTCGAAACGCAGCGGACGGTTATCCAATGCGGAAGGCAGCCTGAAGCCGTGATCGACTAAGACATCTTTCCGTGCTTTATCCCCATTAAACATCGCGCGAATTTGCGGTAACGTTACGTGGGACTCATCCACCATGAATAGCATGTCGTCTGGGAAATAATCCATCAACGTATACGGAGTTGCCCCTCGCTCACGGAATGTCAGTGGACCGGAGTAATTCTCGATACCTGAGCAGAAGCCCATCTCTTCCATCATTTCCATGTCGTAGCGCGTACGCTGCTCCAGTCGCTGTGCTTCCAGAAGCTTACCTTGCTCCCTCAACTCAGCCAACCGCTCCTCGAGCTCTTGACCAATGTTCACGAGCGCGCGTTTCATCGTATCCTCGCCTGTCACGAAGTGAGATGCCGGGAAAATCGCGATATGATCGCGCTGGCCAATAATTTCACCCGTTAGGACATTAATCTCCGTAATCCGCTCAATCTCATCCCCAAACAGCTCAACACGAACGGCATGCTCACTGTGCGAAGCTGGGAAAATCTCCACAACATCTCCACGCACACGGAACGTGCCGCGAACAAAGTTCATATCATTGCGTTGATACTGGATATCCACTAGACGATGCAGGATTTCAGTTCGTGACTTCTCCATCCCTACTCGTAACGATAACAATAAATTACCGTACTCGATTGGTGAACCCAAGCCGTAAATACACGACACGCTGGCAACAACAATGACGTCACGGCGTTCGAACAAGGAACTTGTCGCCGAGTGACGAAGTTTATCGATTTCTTCATTGATGCTGGAATCTTTCTCGATGTAGGTGTCGGAGGAGGCAATGTAGGCTTCGGGCTGGTAGTAGTCATAGTAACTAACGAAGTAGGAAACAGCATTATGAGGGAAAAACTCTTTGAACTCACTGCACAGTTGTGCGGCTAAGGTTTTATTGTGGGCAATAATCAAGGTTGGTCGGTTTAATTTCGCTATTACTTGTGCAGCTGTGAACGTTTTACCTGTTCCCGTTGCACCGAGCAGCGTCTGATGCTTGTTGCCGGCTTGTATGCTCTGGACGATCTCCTCAATCGCTTGAGGCTGATCCCCTTGCGGAAGAAAATCGGATACAAGCTCAAATTTCTTAGAGCTCATGACAAGTTCACTCATCCATTATCACCCTCATTGTCGAAATAAATCGAACTTTTATCCTATAAACTTTCCCATTCGACATTCCGATATAGAAGTCTATGGAACTTTTTCGTACATATATGAAGGATTGCAATATCTATCCAACATAAGAATGTTTGTTCTCGTTTTTTCATTATACTATTTTTGAACCATGGATGCAAACAGCTTTATCTGTTTTAGCCTTATACAAGGCCGTTTTCCTGAGTTTTTGGACCCTATTCTTTTTATGATAATTAGGAGTGGTACAGTCATGGATTTGACAACAGTATTAGGATTACTATTAGGACTTGTAGGTTTAATTGGCGGGTACATGTGGGATGGGGGTCATATCAATTCGTTGATCATCCCCAGTGCGATGCTCATCGTTTTCGGCGGAACCTTCGGTGCAGTCGCCGTTAGTTTCCCTGGCTCTATTTTAGCCAAAATCCCTAAAGCACTCGGCATTGCCTTTATGCAAGTCAAACGAGATCCTGCAACAACTATTAATGAAATTGTCGATATGGCCTCTGTCGCTCGTAGAGAAGGCGTACTCGCCCTAGAGCAGCGCGCCCAGGAGCACGAGAACCCGTTCTTGAAGGACGGATTGCTCATGGTCGTAGACGGAACCGATCCCGAGCTTACCCGACAAATTCTTGAGCTGGAAATGGACGCCATCGAACATCAAGTTAATAATATGTCGAAGGTATTCGAAGCTGGAGGCGGATATGCACCAACAATGGGGATTATCGGTACGGTTATGGGACTTATTCACGTTCTTGGAAATCTAGAAGATCCTTCTTCCCTTGGCCCAGCGATTGCCGTTGCATTCACAGCTACTCTCTATGGTGTTATGAGCGCCAACTTAGTTTATTTACCCATCGCTAACAAAATCAAAGTCCGTGGTAAAGAAATGGTCAATGAAATGGAACTCATGTTAGAAGGCATCCTTGCCTTGCAAGCTGGTGAAAACCCGCAATTAATTAAGAAAAAACTGAACTCCTTCCTCCATGATAAATCGAAAAAAGCCGTAGAGGAGGATGACGTTAATGGCGAGGCGCGGTAAGAAGCAAGAAGAGCATGTTAATCATGAAAGATGGCTCATTACTTACGCCGACTTAATTACGCTGCTGCTCGTATTTTTCATTATTATGTATGCGATGAGTAAAGTGGATGTTCAAAAGTATGCCGTTTTGGCGCAAGCCTTAAACCTACAATTCCAAAAAGCTGACTCTGTCTTAGATAAAAACCATGGTATCAGCGGCTCGATGACCCCTAAGCAAGGGGACGCGGACAGCAAAGATAAGGATTTAACGCATCAGAATCAGGATGATCAGAAAGAAGAGCATGACAAGACGAAGACGGAAGACAGCGAGAAAGAAAAGCGTGAGAAAGAGCTTCAAGATCTTCTGAAACAAGTACAAGCCTATATTAAGGATCAAAATTTAGAGGCGCAGGTGTCTGCCAGTGATACAGAACGCGGTGTGGCGATCACGCTCAATGACTTATTCTTATTCGATTTGGGGAAAGCTGATCTCAAGGCGCCGTCCTTCCCGATTCTGCAAAAGCTGGCTTCGCTCTTCCCAACCTTGAAGAGTAAGGTTAGTATCGAAGGACATACAGACGATTTACCCCTTGCACCAGGCTCTCCCTATAAGGATAACTGGGGATTATCGTTTGCCCGTTCCCTCTCTGTACTTCGCTATTTCAGCGATACGGCTAATCTGGATGATCACAAATTCATTGCCACCGCTTATGCGGATACAATGCCCCAAGTGGCCAATTCAAGCGATGCGAATCGCAGCAAGAATCGGCGCGTGGAAATCATTGTCTTGCGGAACGATATTGCACCAACGACACCAGCCAAATAATTCGTCCGGATGAATAGAAGCCCTATTTCCACGCTTGTGGAGGTAGGGCTTTGTTGTGTTCGTGGTTCGTGGTTCGTGGTTCTGGTTCTGGTTCTGGTTCTGGGGGTTGTGATCATGCATTGCTTTGTACGTGCTTGATGTCCACGCATTGGCATGTCCACGTCTCTGCCCGTGCCGCCAGTAGTACCTGTAAAAACTCCAGTTATTTCGGCCATTCTCCCCTCCAAAATTAAAATAACTGGAAAACACGTAGCTAATTCCCCCCAATCCGCTCCTTCTGAGATAAATACGGAAATTTAACTGTAGGAAATCCATCTATTGTCCATTTCACGCCAAAACAAGCTAATTTAACTACATAAAATCCAGCTATTCGCCCTCAACCGCCACAGAACATAAAACAATCATAGATAGAAAAAAGAGCCATCCTCACCCGTAGTTTTCACTACACTGAGGACAACTCTTCTCATAATGACTTCGTTGTGTCATTCGGCAATAAACCCGTTAATTTGCTTCGCAGATAACTAAACAAGTGCATCGGACGCTGCTCCAAGAAATACAGCACATCCTGATCCGGTGCCAGTAGGATGCCCAGCTGATGATGATCACCGTCAAAAATCCCCCGCTTCAGGAAGCGAACCTCCCCTTGACCATTCAAGACTTCCAGTCGGCAGAAAGCGGAGTTGAGCCCCATGGCTGCATGCAGATCCGTCTTTGTCTTAATTTTGTATCCATTGACTTTGTGGATGATCTCTCCGACGCTGATTCCTAACTGCTGAGCTGGACTGTTCGGAACAACGGATAGCACCATAAGCCCGCGCTCGGAGTGGATGTAGAAGGGCGTCTGCTTCGCTTCTACCCATTGGCTGTAGAGCAGAAGCCCTTCATGAAGGGCTATGCTAAGGATCGCGACAAGCAGCACCAGTGGCGCCCAGTAGTGGGCAGCAACGGCTGTGCCTAGCAGAACGAGCCCGTACACATAGAGCAGCTTAGCGCTAAAGCGTGCCTGTCTCTTCGGCAGCTTCGAAATCGTCAGCTCTGTGAAGCCAATCATCGCTGGGAATGCCAGCATCGTCCAGCCTGCGCTTAAATTAGAGGCAAACAACGTTTGCCACGGCAAGCCCAGCTCACTACCTCCAGCCATCGGCACTAGGAGAAACAGAGGGACTGGCCAGAAGCCCTGGAGCTGCTGCGCGCCAATCATTTGTCCGCGCTTCCCTTCCAGGAACAGAGGAGTCGCCATTCGCGCACCTTGGTAACCAACGAGTACTCCCTCTAAGAGATGAAGCACGCCTACGATAACCAGCAGCGATGGGATATCTGCACTTGCAAGGGTCTCGAGAAACGTGTAAGACTCACGTAGACTGTCTGCATTAGGAAACCAAGAGAAGATCACTTGGGCAATTCCTAGAATCCCTACTGCATAAGCTAAACATAGGAATCGTATACGGAATATCATCAGTACGACGGTGATAATCCAAAGCACAATCACGACATTCAGTTGTATGTTTACTCCGACGAAAAGGAGTAGAATGGAGGCTCCTAGCCCACCTAACCAGCCCCACAGCACTACGCGCCACGTTTCATTCAACAAGGAATGAAGCCGCGTGTGAAACAGCTTGCGTTCTAATTGGATTTGCTTCCTGTAATGTAACACGATAAAAACAATGCCTATATAGTAGAAAGGATTCGTAAACAACTGCCCCACAGCCAGCAGCATTCTGTCCAATAATTGAAACCACACATCCATACGAATCTAGGCTCCTTGAAAAAGAAATAGGAAGGCTGCCTAAGCAACCTTCCTACTCTATTTCGACTGTGAAAGCTTATTTCCTGCCGCCCCGTACAATTTCCATTAACTAACGGTCATTATTTCCCAAGCTGCTTCTGAATTTGAAAGACAGCTGCTTTCAATTGCGAGTCATTCTTCGGGTCACGAATTTGCGCTAAAATCGCTTTTTCGATTTTGGCCGCTGTATCCGTATCAACTTCGCCGGTCACCGGCAAATCATTGGTCCGTTGGAACGCTTTAACCGCGAGAGCCGTTTTGTCGTTGAAATAGCCATCTGTTCGCTCCGGATTGAAACCAATACCAGCCAGCATCAGCTGCAAATTCTTCACATCATCGCTGTTGTTGTCTAGTTTCAACACATCTTTCTTCGTAAGCGGTGCTGCTTTGAAATAGGCTGGTTGCTCGATCGGGATATCCGGTGTAATACCTTTTTTGTGAATCCAGTTGCCATTTGGCGTTAGCCACTTGTAGACTGTCATCTTAATGTTGCTGCCATCGCCCATTTCCTTCTCGAACGTCACTTGAACCGTTCCTTTACCGTAGGACGTTTCACCAACAATCTTACTGCCTACAGCTTCTTGGAATGCGCCTGCAAGGATCTCCGATGCGCTGGCGCTTCCTTTATTAATCAACACGGTAACTGGATAATTCTTACCTTTACCTGTAGAAGGTGTTGGCTCACGTTTGCCGTCCCGATTCTCTACTTGGAGAATGGAAGCCCCACTCTTCACGAATGGATTTACGATATCGACAACGACGTTCAGTAGACCGCCTGGATCATTACGAACATCGATGACGAGTCCCTTCATCCCTTTGGCCTCTAAGTTTTTCAACTCTTCAGCAAAACGAACTGCTGTGTTCGAGGAGAACTGACGAATCTCGATTTTACCAATTTGATCCTGCATCATTTCACCATAGACCGTTTCAACGTCAATATTGTCTCGAACCACGATGACTTGAACCGGATCCCCTGTTCCTTGACGAAGTAAATCCAGCTTAGCTTGCGTGCCCTTCGGTCCGCGGATTTTCATGACGGCTTGATTCAAAGTAAGCCCGTCCAATTTGTCGCCATTCACAGAAAGGACAACATCTTTGGATTGAATACCTGCTTTCTCCGCGGGTGAACCTTTAATCGGTGATACAATGACGAATTTACCATCCTCTAGCGATACCTCAGCTCCGATGCCTTGGAAAGAGGACGTAATGCTCTCATCAAATTGTTTGGCTTCCTTCTGATCCATATAAACGGAAAAAGGATCCTCTAATGATTCCAACATCCCATTAATAGCTCCGTTGACCAATTGATCATGATCAGGCTGTTTCAAATATTTGCTTTCAATTAGCTGAAACGTTGTTGCGATCTTGCTTAAATCCTTGCTTGAAAGACCAGACGAAGCAGATACTGAGGTAGCTGAACCTCCTGTTGATTGCTCCTTCTGCCCCCAAGTAAAGGAGGGATCTACAATCGTTAATGTGACAATACTACTTGCAAACATGGCTAACAGAACAAATACAATGACCGTGCGACCTTTGAATTGCAAAACCGATTCACCGCCTTTTTCCTAAAACCGAATTTGAGTTGGCCTGTTTGTAGTATATGACAAGCCATACCCCTTTTATAACCAGTTTGTCCTATCGAAGGAACGGTTTAGGATCGGTAGGCACTTCATTTTTCCTAACTTCAAAATGCAAGTGATTACCCGTCGACTGTCCTGTGGAGCCCACGCCAGCAATTTTCTGGCCCCGCTTCACGACATCGCCTACTTTCACATAAATCCCATCGTTCATAATATGACCATATAACGTCCACAGCCCATTCCCGTGATCCACGATGACACAATTCCCATAACCGTTCATCCACGATGCATAAATAACAGAGCCATTCTCCGCAGCAAGAATTGGCGTACCTTTCGCTGTACCTAAGTCGATACCTTTATGGTTCTCTGCTCGCCCTGTAACGGGATTAATCCGTGCGATGAAATCAGAGGTCATTGGCGCTTGTACAGCCAAAGGATATCCAAGCTTACCGCCCGAATACGTAAACGGTGATTTCGCATTCTGTGCCGCCCGCTTCTTCGCTTGCAAATCCGCCTCTTGCTTCGCCAGTTGCGTGATCATTCTGTCGCTTTCTTCTGAAATATCCTCAAGCTCTCGCTCCTGCTTGGAAAGGGAAGCTATCTTCACTTCTTTCGCTTTTTCCTTCGCTTGCAGATCGTCACGCAAGGCATCTGCTGCCGCATAAAGACCCTTCACGTTCTCAAGCTGCTTCTCGGTATCTGCCTTCTTCAGCATAACCGTTTCTTTGTCTTTCATATTCGACTCTAGTATTTCTTTATCTTGATTGACGATAGATTTCAAGGCTTCGACCCGATTCAAAAAATCAGAGAAGCTCGTTGCACTCAACACCACATCCATATAGGAAACGAAACCGTTCATATACATTAAGCGAACGCGGGATTTCAACATATTATCACGGCTCTCTACACGAGCCTCAGCTTCATCCAACTGCTTAGCGCTAGCTTCCAGAGCGTTCGACACTTGATCAATTTGTTCATTGAGCTGTGTCAGTTTCTTGCTCGCCTCATTCACCTGGCTGACAAGGGCATTCATATCCTTCGTTGTCTGATCTTTCTCAGACTGAACTTTCGTGATTTGACTCTGGGCGCTATTGGCCTTCTGCTGCGCTTCCGCCTTCTGCTTCTTAAGCTGCGTCAACTGCTGGTCGATCTTGTCCGTTGCCGAAGCGGCATAACTAGCTGCATGAGGTATAGTCAGTGATATCGCCATACCTAATGTCAAAACGACAGGTAGAATCTTCTTCTTCAAGCACGTAGCCTCCCCATTTTCAAGCGATTGATGCCCCATGTATGGTTTGAATCTCTTACGTTCTGTCTCTAAGAATCTATATTTCTAGGAATCTATGAATCTTTGAAAATAAAAAAATAAAATAGAAGAACAAAAATAAAGCCTTTAGAACCGGCTTTCAGAACCGAGAAGGTTGGACGAAAATGAGAGTAGGAGGAACGGAGTGTAGCAAGCTACATGAGTACCGCACTACTCCATATTCGTTCAAGATTCGACGCCGAGTTGACTTCAAAGAAGTATCATCGTTATCAAAGCTGGTTATAAAGGTTTCCTTATACGCGAAGGAATTTTCTTACGGAGATGAGGGAACCCCATACACCGATAACAATACCTAAGCCGATCAACAAAACAGTCATTGTTGGTGCAATATCTTCAAAGGGTGTTAATTTAATCATCAATAAATTTAAGTTCAAAGAGCTCAAATTGAGCAATTTCCAGTAGCCTGCAAGGATAATGGCGGTAGGGATTGCGGAACCAATCATACCGAGCAACGCACCTTCAATGAAAAACGGCCAACGAATAAATGAGTTCGTCGCACCAACAAGCTTCATAATTGAAATCTCACGTTTTCTTGCCAAAATCGTAACTTTGATCGTATTCGCAATCAGGAATACCGCTGTAAAGGAAAGCAGCACAACGATACCAATGCCAATCCAACGTGCAATCTTCGTCACTTTAAACAACGCTTCTACGGTTCCTTTACCGTAGTTCACTTTGTAAATAGGCTTAGGATCTTTACCAACGTTAAGCGCTGAGATCTGGTCAGCTACAACCGCCACATTCCGCGGATCATCCACTTCGATCGTGAATGCGTCGTTCAGCGGATTGTTATCCCCCTCGAAGCCATCAAGGAGCGCTTTCCCGCTATCCCCTAACTTTTCGCGTAAGTAGACAAGTCCCTCTTCCTTCGAAACGAATTTAATCGTTTTCACTTCAGGGATCGCCTTGATTTGCGTTTCGAGCGCTGTGATTTGATCCTGAGCAGTGTTTACCTCCAGGTACACGTTGATCTCAACTTGTTCCTCAATTTGCGTAGCAACATCATTCACATTTAAGGTGATAAGTACGAAAATACCAAGAATAAATAGGGAAATCGCGATGGAGCTAATCGACGCGAACGTCATCCAACCATTTCGCACGACATTTTTCGTACCTTCTCGCAGATGTCGAGAAGCTGTACTAATCTTCATAGCCATATTCCCCCCGGATTTGATCGCGAGCAATAAGGCCATTCTCGATTGCAATCACGCGCTTACGCATCGTATTCACGATTTCTTTGTTATGCGTAGCCATGACAATGGTGGTACCACGGAAATTAATTTCCTCCATCAATTTCATAATGCCCCATGACGTTTCGGGGTCCAAATTTCCTGTCGGTTCATCGGCGATAATGACGGAAGGGCTGTTTATTATTGCCCGGGCAATAGCAACACGCTGCTGTTCACCGCCTGATAACTGCGATGGGAGGGAGTTTGCTTTGTCCTTCAGCTTAACGAGCTCAAGAACTTCCATGGTGCGTTTCTTGATTTGCTTCTTAGGTGCCTCAATAACTTCCATGGCGAAAGCTATATTTTCAAAAATCGATAATTTCGGAAGTAAGCGATAATCTTGGAAAATAACGCCGATATTTCGACGTACATAAGGAATTTTACGTTGTTTTAGTTTTTCTAAATTAAAACCATTTACGAAAATTTGACCTTTCGTTGGTCTTTCTTCTCTATACATCAACTTCATGAAAGTAGATTTACCTGCGCCTGAAGGTCCAACCACATAGACAAACTCATTGCGGTCCACTTTTACATTAATACCTCTTAATGCATGCGTCCCGTTGGCGTATGTTTTCCATACGTCCTGCATTTCGATCACAATATCACATCCTAATTATATAGATAGCCTATATCCATTCGACACAAAAGGTGAAAATCCTTCTAAAACCTCTTTGAAATTCATAGGGAATACCGTCATTATACCATGTATTGTACATATTTTAGCCGAATCAGGATTATGTACTAAATTGGCATCGAGATTGATACATATATAGAGACAGGCCGTATCACATTCGTATGTAAAGGAGTGGCTCTTCATGACACGCTCATTCAGAAACCCCATCCTCTATTTCTCGGTCGCTCTTGGTTTGTTCGTTACGTGCGGCACCGCACTCTACATATATGGATCTCAATCTACCTTCCCTGGGAATGTCACGATTGCTGGGTGGCGTGTTGGTGGCATGTCCTATGCCGAATTTCAGTCTGAATCCGAGCAACGCCTGAAGCGACTAGCCGCTTTCCCGGTCCTTTTGCATGCATCCTATCCAGAAGTTCCAGCCAAAGAATTGTCACTTGGACAACTAGGCATTCGATATGACAGGAGCCTTCTCACACAATCTCTCCAACAATTAACTAGCGGATCTCCCTTCGAACGCGCCAAAGCCCGCTGGACCTTGCGAAATGCGAATATCCCTTTAAATGTCTCGCTGGATCCCACTCAACTTTCGGCCACCGTAAAGGACAGTTGGGAAGAGCTATATTCGAAACAGCCTGTTGCCGCCAAACGCATCCTCAAATCGCAAGATCAGGTTGATTACGAACCAGAGCGAAATGTGCTGCGCATCGATACTGCGCACTTACAGGAGCAGCTACAAATCATCGCCCCCAGCTTGGGCACACTAACGCACACCGCACCACTCGGGCTCTCGTTACCCATCTATGAGCTGAGTCCCTCTATCACAATTGCATCCTTGAAGCAGCAAGGTATCGATGGCAAAATTTCCGAATTCACGACCTCGTTCCCCCAATCAGGCGAAGGACGGGTTCACAATATACGAGCAACCGCTACATCTATTCAAGATTACTTGATGGCACCGGGCGACACCTTTGATTACAGTAAAATTATTGCACAGACGGAAGCCAAATTCGGTTACAAGGAAGCCCCTGTTATTCTCAATGGGAGTCTCGTCCCAGGAATCGGCGGCGGCATATGCCAAGTATCCACAACGCTCTATAATGCCGTTTTACGCAGCGGTCTTGAAATCGTAGAACGACGTAATCACTCTCTCCCAGTCAGTTACGTCCCTCTTGGGCAAGATGCCACATTCGCAAACGGCTATATTAATTTCAAATTTCGTAACAATACCAATAGCTACATCTGGATTCGTACCATAACGACGGATTCAGCGGTGACCGTGAAACTTTTTGGACATCAAACACCAACTATCACCTATGACATTGCGTCCAAGATCGTAGAAACGATTCAGCCTCCAGTCAAATATGTGAACAATCCAAGCTTGAGCCCAGGGTTGGAACGCCCAATCAGCACCGGAAAAGTTGGTTACAAGGTTGAGACCTATCGAACCAAACGAGAAAACGGCACAATCGTGAGCAAAGAGTTAATCTCGAAAGATCAGTATTCACCTGTGCCTACAGTTATCGCGGCCAACCGTAAAGGTCTCCAAACGGAGGACCCCGCTCCAAAGCAACCTATGGTAGAAGATGGCGTAAGTACGCTCGCTGTACAATGATAACCAATAAATGTGATGAAATCATGAAGGTCATGTGACTGTAGTTACTACGTCATTATGACTTTTTTCTTTTATGATAAGACTATGGAAAGAGTAGTGAAGGAGGCATAACGATGAGCAAAGTAGATTATTTCAAAGAATTAAACTATCGCTTGCGCGGACTTCCCGAGAAGGAGCGCCAAAATATATTAAAAGTATATGAGGAATTATTTCAAAAAGCCGTTGAAAACGGCAAGCATGAAGATGAGGTGTCACAGTCTCTCGGCTATCCGCGGGTACCCAACTGGGATGCACAGAAAGAGACACCACCAGTTAAAGAGGAAGTTACCAAGCGATCCATAGATGAGTTTGATGTTGAAGCGATACAAGCTGAGGAACTGCCTTATTCGAATGATGAGCTTGAGGAGGCAGCTATCCCGTATGTAAAGCAGCCCGATCCGGCCATCGGACCGAAGATTCCCGTACAAGCCCCAGAGACCTGGGTGCCGCCTGCCTATACCCAGCCACCTCAGCCGAATTACCAGCCTATGTATAATACACCTTATCCCCCTCCCTATCCGACTACAAAGCCTGAAAGCGGGATTAAGGCGATCATTATTTCGATTATGCTCGGTTTCTTTAATCTCGTATTCGTTGTAGGTCCATGGGTTGGGGTCTGCGCTGCGTTGATTGGGTTGTTCGCTTCCGGATTCGCTCTTCTGATCGCCCCTGTTATTGGCGTGCTTACCAGCTTAGCGGGAACATCCGGGAGTGACTTCCAATTCATCTCCTTTACGCTGCTTGCCTGCTTTGGCTTAGGCATCATCATCACGACGCTTAGCAGTTGGCTGCTCAAACAGTTTTTCAAACTTAGCTGGAAGTACATCCAATTCAACGCCAAATTGATTAAGGGGGTTTAAGCCATGCAACTTAAAGTGAAATTCTTCTTAGTGACCGGCTTTATCTGCCTGGCAATTGGCCTGATTGGAGCAGCTGTATCTTTCCAGTCACTGGACTTTGATACAGGCGTCGCTAACCTAGATGTTGAGAAGAAAATAGCAGCAGCCAATATCGATACTTTAATTATTGAAAATGATATCTCAGGCATGACGTTCGTTCCTAGCAATTCAGATGAAATCAGCGTTCGTTTAGTCGGCGCTGCCCGATCCGAGAATGCCCAGAACTGCACAATCGAGGCCGTAACAGAAGGTTCGAATACGTGGCGAGTTGACGTATGTACGAATAGAAAAAATCACATTGATTTCGGATTTGATCTCACCGAATTCAAAAGCTTGTTCAGCGGTCAACGCCTTCGTTTACAGACTGAAGTTCGTTTGCCTGATAAGCTTTACAAGGCGATTACCGCCAGCACAGATACAGGTAGCATCAACTTCAAGGAAGTGAAAGCTGAGAAGCTAACTGCGAGTACAGATACCGGAACTATTACGGTTGACCGCTATGAAGGAAAAGCATTGAATCTACAAACAGACACAGGCAGTATTCATCTCAATGACGGGCAGGGTAATGTGAAGCTCAAAACGGATACAGGTTCCATCACAGCGAAACTTCGTGAGCTTGGTGATACAGTTACCGCGGAATCAGATACAGGATCAGTTCGCATACAACTAGATTCTGCACCCACAGATGCAACCTTTGATCTAACCACAGATACAGGCAGCGCAACGCTGAATGTGCCGGGTGTGAATGTACAGCGAACCAGCCATAATAACGCTAAAGGCACTATCGGCAATGGCAGCAAAAAGGTAACGGTTCGAACGGATACAGGTTATGTAGAGGTTAAGGGTAGATAAACTCCCCTTTTTCAGATACGCATGTTTTTTCCAGAGGCTGTCTCTTAGGTCTATTTAGACCTTTTGAGGCAGCCTCTTTGCGTTAACATAGCAATTATTTAAGTGTATATTATTTTGTCGAAGAAGAAGGAATTAAGTCACACGCCCCCGAATATACAAAAATATACAGTTTTCCTTCATATTTATCCAAAAGTTAAAAAACTGTATACACAAAGAGAGAAGAGGGTCAACATGAAAAATAGTAGAGAAATTCGAGAAGAAGCAAGAAAAGCATTAAAGGGGAATTGGTTTGCAGCCGTTGGGTTGTATCTGATTACAATCCTGATCACGATACCATTATCAATTGCTAGCAATCTAGTTGAAACAAACGAGCATTATGTATTATCTATTTTAATAACGTTGGGATCCCTCCTTCTTTCCGTTGTCATATCTACAACTGTATCAACTTACTTCCTCCACATAGCTAGACAACAGAAGATTGGGTACTCTGACTCATTTGCATACGGAATTAAAAATTTCTGGCCATTTTTCAAGTTAACTTTTTTAATGGGACTCAAAATATTAGCTTGGACACTTCTGTTTATCATTCCAGGTATCATTGCTTCCTTACGATATTCACAAGCGATATACATTAAGTTAGACGATCCAGAAATATCTTCGTCGAAAGCCATTCGAGTTAGTTCGGAGATGATGAGAGGGTACAAGTGGAAATACTTTTGTTTAGCACTTAGTTTTATTGGCTGGGTACTATTAGTTCCATTTACTTTATTTATCGGAGGATTATGGGTTGGCGCTTATTATAATACCGCAAGATCTGTATTCTACGATATCCTGAACGCCGATAGATTAGTTAAACTTACCTAATGAGCCATTACCATAAACTTAAGCAAAAAAGCTCCTCCTAAGCATCCAATGGATGATGGGAAGAGCTTTTTTACGATATATGAGTTATTCCTTCTCAAGCGGTGACCTATTTCAAAAAGGTCTGAATCTTCTCCAACAGCCGATTCCAATCAACCGGCTTCGTATCGAAATCATCGCAGCCGGCCTCAAAGGCCATCTCCCGATCCGATGCCATGGCATGGGCGGTTAGCGCGATAATGGGAATTCCCTGCGTCTCCGGCGACGCTTTGAGCAGTCGAGTCGCTTGCCAACCATCCAGGACAGGAAGACTCATATCCATTAGAATAAGAGCTGGTGCCTCGGTCCGCGCTGCATCTACACCTTGCTGTCCGTCTGTCGCAATAATGACTTCATAGCCTTTGCGAATTAAACGGCGGGACAGCATATCACGATTCATTTCGTTATCTTCCACTAATAAAATTTTATACATGGTCGTCCATTTCCTCTTTGCGTCGAATACAGACTTGATCCCCGTTGCTATGCTCATTCCTCGCACTTGCCATAAGGCTGCGGATTTCCTGCAGCAGCGTTTCGCGCTTAAAGCTTCCTTTTTGGATAATGTTTTTCACATACCCATTCAGCCGCATCCGGTCCTCGGAAGCAATGTCCTTCGCCGTAACAACGACAATGGGAATCCATTGCCATTCCTGACGTTTGCGCAGCTCTGTAACAAACTCAAAACCATCCATCCCGGGCATCATTAAATCGAGCAAAATCAATTGCGGAAGTGCTTGAGACATCATGTTCAAAGCCGAGCGACCATCCTTCGCCTTCGAGACCTTGAAGCCTTCCCTTTCCAACATTTGCGTCATCATATGACTTGTTGTCACATCATCCTCGATGACAAGTACAGCGTTGGTTTGGCGCTCAGGGATATGCTTATCCAACACAGAGATTAATTTATCGATATAAACGGGCTTTGTTAGAAACTCTGCCGCGCCAAGCGCATAGCCCGTATTCTTGTCATCTGTCATCGACATCATGATAACGGGGATACCAGATAATTCCGGATCGTTCTTGAGTGTCGTCAGCACGGCCCAACCATCCATTCCCGGCATAAGTACGTCTAGGGAAATCAAGGTAGGACGCAGCTCTCTAGCGAGTCGAATGCCTTCTTCTCCATTTTGGGCCAAAGCAACCGTACAGCCTTCTTTACCAAGAAACCGCTGCATCAATTGCAGCACAGCTGGATCATCGTCAATGACTAACACCGTGCGATTATTTTGGATGTCGAGCGGACTGCTCTCCATCACTTCATCAGGGCTTCCACCCACCTGATTCTCCTTCAAAGGCAACCAAGCGGTAAACGTTGTACCTTGGCCGTACACACTATCAACGGTGATATGGCCACCCATCATTTGGCACAGCTTCTGAGAGATCGCAAGTCCAAGCCCCGTACCTCCGTACTTCCTGGTTGTCGAGGAATCGGCCTGTTTAAACGCTTGGAATAGATGCGTCATCTGCTCCGCAGTCATCCCAATCCCGGTATCCTGAATACTAAAGCTAATGCCAGATTGCCGATTGACCATCTCGTAACCTGCCGTCAGCCAGATTGTGCCATCTTTCGTAAACTTCCCTGCATTGCTCAACAAATTGAAGAGAACCTGCATCAGCTTCGTGACATCTGTTCGTATTTCTCCTTCAGGGAAAACGACCTCCAAACGGTTGCCACCTGCCTCTATAAGCGGATTGACTGTCGTCAGCACATCGAGAATCAAAGTTTGGATATCACAGACTTCTAGGTACATATCCATTTTACCCGATTCGATCTTGGAGAGATCCAGAATATCATTGATGAGTGTCAACAGATGTTTGCCAGCGTTATGAATTTTGCCCAAATCGTCTGCAAATGCCGGTTCATTCATATCTTCGGCATCTTCTTTGAGCATCTCACTATAGCCAATGATCGCATTCAGCGGAGTACGCAGCTCATGGCTCATATTCGCGAGGAACTGACTTTTGATCTGATTGGCCTCAATGGCCTCATCACGTGCTTTGGAAAGCTCCGCCGTACGCTCCTTCACCAATTCCTCCAGTTGATCGTTTAACTGCATCAGCTCTTGATTCACGAAATAAATTTCCCGAGTCTTCTCCTCGGCGATCTGTTCGGCTGCCTTCCGCGCTTTCCTCTCCCGTTCTAGCTGCCTTCGAAGAACATCAATTTCGGATATATCCTGCATTTATTCCACTTCCGCTTTAGATATAATAAACCGTGCCGCGGTTCCTTCCTCCAAATTCTCGCGTACCACATTAATCGCCTCACCATAGTGCTGAATGCATCCGTTAATTAGCCCTTCAGCCAAATCCGCAAACGGTCGCGAGGATCGGTAAATCATGATCAGCGTCCCTTCTACGGAAGTGTCATATTCGAATGCAGGCAGCTCCGCGCCTGGATAGAGCTTACGGACTTCAACGTGAATATAGCTGTCCACCTTTTGCAAAAAGCTGAATACCGTGCTATTTTCTTGAAGAAATTGCGGGTGCAGCTCGATGAGCTGGGTAAATAAATATTCACCGAAAGTGATAATCAAGTCAGTAACGGGGATGCTTGTCCGCTGGCTTAACTGCACGATAAGCTGAATCATTTCACTATGATCATAAGTTCCTACGGAGGTATAGCTGCCGCCCGAAGGTAAATCCGAGCCTTCAATAATTTGATCCACGATACTTAAAGAGAATTTATTCTCCACCATTTCGAGAAAAGAAGTAAAAACCATGCCTTTCATCGTAACAAACTCCCCCTTTGCTAATTAGAATAACTCTCTTTACGTACGATGTGCATGAAGGCATCCACCACTTGAGGATCAAAATGAAGACCACGCTGCTTCTGAATCTCCGCCAAAGCTTCCTCGGTGGACCAGGCCCGTTTATAGGGGCGTTCGTGCGTCAGGGCATCATAAAAATCGGCAAGTGCCACAATGCGCCCTGCAAGCGGAATCGCTTCCCCCCTTAATCCGTTCGGATACCCTGTACCGTCCCATTTCTCATGGTGCGTTAAGGCAATCGTATGGGCCAACTGCAAGTCCGGGAATTGACTCCCCTCGAGAATACTTGCACCAATCGTCGTATGTGTTTTCATCTGTTCGAATTCTTCTGGACTGAATCTTCCTGGTTTCAATAAAATATCATCCGGTATGCCTAGCTTCCCCAGATCATGTAACGGTGTAGCTCGCTCAATCAGCGATGCTTCGTGATCCGATAAACCTAGTGAGGAAGCAATCTCCTTCGCCATTTGACCCACACGCTGCGTATGCTGCCCCGTCTGATCATCACGGAATTCCGAAGTTCTTCCCAGCAATTGAAGGATTTCCAGCTTCGCTTGCTCTAGTTTAACGGTCCGTTCTTGTACGCGCAGCTCTAATAACTGATTCTGGTCTTGCAGCTGCAAATGATAGAAACGTGTTTTCAATAAGTTCTTGATCCGTAAGACAACTTCTGTTTTATCTAAAGGCTTCGTAAGGAAATCATGAGCGCCCAAATGCAGGGCTTCCTTCTTAGCCTCCTGCGTCACATCTGCAGTAAGCACTAAGATCGGCAGATAATGACCTTCCTCCACCCGTTCCTGAAGTAGTTTCAAAGCCGCAAATCCATCCACGTCAGGCATATGTAGATCTAATAAAATAATGTCCGGTTTAATCTGTTCAAAGAGGACTTCTAGCTGTCTGGGATCCGTTGTACAGTGTAAATTGGAAAAACCTGCACGGCTCAGTATTCGCTCTAACAGGCTAATATTGTAGGCCTGATCGTCGATAATCAGAAAACGAGCGCCTTGCATCCAAATTTTATCCATCTATGCACCTCATTCCATCCTTGCTTGTAGATCTAATTCTAATGCATATTTTACCATATATATCATGCTATGTGACTTTGTAATGTCGAAATGTAGAATAAAAAGCTAACATGGATGTCGTTTACTCGAATTGTAAAAATTTTGTCGAAATAGAGGGATTACCACGATTATCAAGAATATATACAAAATAATACAGAAAGTAGGTAAATTAACCATATGTTAAAAAGTTTTCAGATGAACATTCAGATGAAGATTGTGACAACATCACTGCTTTTACTACTTATCCCCATTCTCATCCTCGGCAGTATCAGCTACTATGTATCTTCCAATGTCACGAATTCCTTGATCGAAAAAGACTTACGGAATGCCGTGCAAATGTCCATCCAACTGATTAAATCCTTCGATGATTCTGTTAAATCGGGGAGTATTACTAAGGAAGAAGCACAAGAGAAAGTGAAAATATGGATGCTCGGTCCCAAAACCGATGGAAAAAGGCCGATCAATCCTAAGATTGATTTAGGCAAAAACGGGTATTTCTTCGTCCTTGATAACAAGGGTACCGAGCTTGCTCATCCCTCGTTGGAAGGCCAAAACATTTGGGATAAGAAGTCGAATGATGGTCAACTTTTCATCCAAGAAATGATTCAAAAAGCAGAAAATAACGGTGGATTTACAACCTATATGTGGCCACTGCCTGGCGGTTCCACGAAGGAAGCCTTGAAGATTACCTACGCGGAGAAGGATCCACTGTGGGGATGGGTTGTCGCAGCCGGCTCCTATTTACAAGATTATAACGCCGGACAAACAGACATGTTGAATACGATTGTAATTACTCTTGTCATTTGTTTACTGGTCGGTCTATTGGTCCTCATCCTCTTCGCAAGACATATCTCTAAGCCTCTCGTCCGAGTAGAACGTCAAGCCAGTCAGATTGCGACAGGCAATTTATCGATAGCGGATTTGAAAGTGATGAATCGTGATGAAATCGGTAAGCTGGCTGGATCTTTCAATCAGATGAAAGCCTATATCAAGCAACTCGTTTCGCAAGCAAGCTTAAGCTCCGGTGCCTTAAATAAGGAATCTAAGCAAGTCTCACATTCTCTGGATCAAATGGCACAAGCCGCAAATCACATTTCCTCTGTCATGCACGGTGTAGCAGCTAGTACAAACTCACATGCACTAAGTGTCGTGGAGAGCTCCTCAGCTATGAAAGAATTGTCCGACAGCATTCAGCAGGTCGCATCCAGCTCTTCTATTGCCTTCGACTTATCAGAAAACACAGTATTGGAAGCGGAAAAGGGAAATGCCTATATCCAGCAAACGAATACTCAGATGCAGATCGTTAGCTCAACCATGGACAACCTCTCTAGCATCATCGACTTACTGCGTGATCGCTCCCAGCAGATTGGTGAAATCGTTTCGATCATTTCCGACATCTCGTCACAAACGAACTTATTAGCCTTGAATGCTTCAATTGAAGCCGCACGTGCTGGGGAACATGGCAAAGGGTTTGCTGTAGTTGCAGGGGAAGTTAAAAAGCTTGCAGAACGCTCCAAGATGTCCTCGGAGCAGGTCACAGAGTTGATCGTGGGTATCCAAAGTGATATCCTCGGAGCCGTTGAAACCATGCATAAAGGCGACCAAGAAATCTTATCTAGTGTAGGGACGCTCCAGGAAACAGGGTTCGCTTTTGAACGAATTCACAGCGCTGTTAAGCAGGTGCTAGGGCAGGTACAGCAAGCATCCTCGGAAGCCGACCGCATGTCAGCTACCTCTCAACAGATCATGTCATCCTTATCCGAAATGGAGAATTCCGCCAACCAATCAGCAGGAACAGTACAAACCATATCCGCTTTGACCGAAACACAGTTATCCAGTATCGATGGCATCTCAGCCTCCGTTAAAAACTTAAATGACATGTCAGCCCAGCTGCAGGATGTTATTCAACAATTTAAGGTATAGGGCGGTAGACATATTAGGAAAAGCGTAAATGAAAAAGCTCCTCTCATTCATCCTGGGGATGATGGGAAGAGCTTTTTTTAGTACCTTATTTGAAAATAAGCTTATTTACTTTTCTCTAAAAAGTCATGCAACCATGCCTGCGATTCCGCCAGCACCTGCTCTGCGCGACCAATAGCCTCGCTCACTTGATTGCTCGCTGTACCACCGAACACATTACGCGCATTCACGACTTGCTCAGGTTGAAGAACAGCATAAATATCGGACTCGAATAGCTCGGAGAACGTTTTGAACTCCTCGATGCTCATATCGAGCAAGTATTTTTTGTTTTGGATGCAGTAGAGCACCGTTTTGCCGATCACTTCGTGTGCTTGACGGAAAGGAAGACCCTTGTTCACCAGGTAATCCGCGATGTCCGTTGCGTTGGAGAAGTCTTGGTTCACGGCTTGACGCATACGCTCGGTGTTCACCTTCATCGTGGACACCATCGGTGCAAACAATTGCAGCGCGCCTTGCAGGGTACGAACCGTATCAAACATGCCTTCTTTGTCTTCCTGCATGTCCTTGTTGTACGCCAGCGGCAGCGACTTAAGTACGGTCATCAGACCGAACAAGTTGCCGTAGACGCGGCCTGTCTTACCACGGACAAGCTCCGCCACGTCCGGGTTCTTCTTCTGCGGCATGATCGAGCTGCCGGTGCAGAATGCATCATCGAGTTCGATGAACGCGAACTCGGTCGAAGACCAGAGCACCATTTCCTCGCTAAAGCGAGAAAGGTGCATCATGATCATGGACGCATTGGAGAGGAACTCCAGGATGAAATCGCGGTCGCTGACCGCATCCAGGGAGTTCTCGTACACGCGTCCGAACCCGAGCTGCTCCGCCACAAAATGGCGGTCGATCGGGAAGGTCGTGCCCGCGAGCGCGCCAGCGCCGAGCGGTAGCATGTCTACGCGCTTGTAGCTGTCCTGCAAGCGCTCAAGGTCACGCTGGAACATGCTGACGTAGGCCATCAGATGGTGCGCGAACAAGATCGGCTGCGCGCGCTGCAGATGCGTATAACCCGGGATAATCGTATCGAGATTAGCCTTCGCTTTCTCAAGCAGGGCTTCCTGCAGCTTGATCAGCAAGCCAACGAACTCAACTACGCGCTTGCGCAGGTAGAGATGCATGTCCGTCGCCACCTGATCGTTGCGGCTGCGGCCCGTGTGCAGCTTGCCACCGACAGGACCGATCAGGTCAATCAAGGTTTTCTCAATATTCATGTGAATATCTTCGTTCTGAATCGTGTATTCCAGCTCACCGCGGCGAATCATTGCTTGTACTTGCAGCAAGCCGTCTTTGATTTTCTCCACATCGGCAGCAGGAAGAATCCCGCATTTGCCCAGCATCGTCACGTGCGCCAAGCTGCCTTCGATATCTTCCTCGGCAAGCTCTTTGTCGAATGTAATCGAAGCTGTATATTCCTCAACCAATTGGTCAGTTTGTTTCGTGAAACGTCCACCCCAAAGCTTAGACACCTTGCATAACCCCTCTCGTATTAACCTACCTAGCGACCCTTATGGGACAACCTTATGGACAGCCCAAAGGCTTTCCACAAAGGGAAAGCCCACGGCTGAGCAGCTATAGAATTGACAACCAACATCATTTATTCGATGTACTGGTTGCCATGCAGTTACTTCTTCGCGTTTTGTTCCACGCCGGAACCGACTTTCAAGCGCAGTGCATTCAAGCGGATAAAGCCTGTTGCATCGCCTTGATCGTAAGCCTTCGTTGGATCAGCTTCCATTGTCGCGATATCCGGGTTGTAGAGGGATACTGGGCTTTTCACGCCAGCACCGATCACATTACCTTTGTACAATTTCAGACGAACTGTACCGGATACGTTCTTTTGGCTCTCGGACACAAGCGCTTGAATCGCCAAACGCTCAGGAGCGAACCAGAAGCCATTGTAGACAAGGGATGCATATTTCGAGATTAAGGAATCACGAAGGTGCATAACATCGCGGTCCATCGTGAGGGATTCCATTTTGCGGTGAGCGGTGAAAAGGATCGTACCGCCCGGCGTCTCATATACGCCACGGCTCTTCATGCCAACAAAACGGTTCTCAACCATGTCTACACGGCCAATACCGTGTTTGCCACCGATTTCGTTCAACGTTTCCATCACTTGAAGTGGCGTAAGCTTCGCTCCGTTGATCGCTACGCAATCGCCAGCAGCAAACTCAAGCTCGATGTACTCCGCTTGATCAGGTGCATCTTCTGGCGCAACGCTAAGCACGTACATGCCTTTGTTGTCGTCAGCTGCTGGATCGAACCAAGGATCTTCCAACATGCCGCTCTCGAAGGAGATGTGCAGCAAGTTGCGGTCTGTCGAATACGGCTTCGCTGCGGATGCTGTTACCGGAATGTTGTGCTTCTCCGCGTAAGCGATCATCTCTGCGCGACCCGGAAACTCCTCGCGGAACTGCTCCAAACGCCAAGGCGCGATCACGGACAGCTCAGGCGCAAGCGCCGCTGCTGTAAGCTCGAAACGCACTTGGTCATTACCTTTACCAGTTGCACCGTGAGCAATCGCTGTTGCGCCTTCAGCGCGAGCGATCTCAACCATGCGCTTCGCGATCAAAGGACGCGCAATGCTCGTGCCAAGCAGGTATTGCCCTTCGTAAAGAGCAGCCGCTTGGAACATCGGGTTGATGAAGTCTTTCGCGAACTCATCGCGTAGATCATCGATGTAGATTTTGGATGCACCCGTTGCTAATGCTTTTTCTTCCAGGCCGTCAAGCTCATCCTTTTGCCCGATATCCGCTGTGAATGCAATGATTTCTGCGTCGTACGTTTCTTTTAACCATTTGAGGATAACTGATGTATCCAACCCGCCTGAATACGCGAGTACGATTTTTTCCTTAGCCATGTCTACTCTTCGCTCCGTTTCTACACTCTCATTTGAAATTTATATCATTGTCGCGGCCATGATAGCCTTTTGCGCGTGAAGACGATTCTCTGCTTGATCGAAAATAATGGAATGTCCGCCGTCGATGACGCCCTCGCTCACTTCTTCTCCACGGTGTGCAGGCAAACAATGCATGAACAAGTAATCCTGCTTCGCATATTTCACCAAAGCCTCGTTGACTTGGAAGTTTTTGAACGCGATTTCCCGCTCCTGCTGCTCTGCTTCTTGCCCCATACTCGCCCATACATCGGTATAGATGATGTCTGCATTCTCAACAGCTTCGCGTGGATCGCGCGTGACGAGCAGGCTTCCGCCTGTTTCAGCTATGTTTTCCCTAGATTGGCGAATCACTTCTTTATCAGCGTCATAGCCTTCTGGCGAAGCAATGGCGAAATCCATCCCTAGCTTGCTGGCTCCCATCATCAGGGAGTGAACCATGTTGTTGCCATCGCCGATATAGGCGACTTTGATACCTTTCAAACGGCCTTTTTTCTCCAGGACCGTCTGATAATCCGCCATTACCTGACAAGGATGTGCATGATCGGTTAAGCCATTAATAACAGGTACTGTTGATCCTCGTGCCAGATCAATCACCTTGCGGTGCTCATAAGTACGAATCATAATTCCGTCTAGGTAACGGGATAGGGTTTGAGCGGTATCCCATACCGTCTCTCCGCGGCCCAGCTGCAGATCATTTTTGCTCAGGAAAAGCGCTTGGCCTCCCAATTGGTACATCCCCACTTCAAAAGACACACGCGTACGCGTAGAGGATTTCTCAAAAATCATGCCCAGCGTCTTACCTGCTAGTACGGCATGCGGCTCTCTCGCCTTCTGCTTGCGCTTCAGCTCGATGCCATAGTGAATCAAATATTCGATTTCTTCTGCTGTATAATCAATCAATGCAAGAAAATCCTTGCCCTTCAACTGGGCAGCCAGTTCTTCCTTGACCGTGCTATTCATGTCATCCAACCTCTCTACTGTAAACTTCGGTTAGACGCCGCTAATGGTCGATGCCTTCTGGGAGAGGACACCGCACACGACGTCTAACGCCTGATCCAAATCTTCTTGCGGTATCGTTAACGCCGGCACCAAACGAATCACGTTAGGTCCTGCTGGAATGACCAACACGCCTTGTTTGTGGATTTCGCTGATGATTTCGGCACTTGGCTGTGCACATTCAATACCAATGAGAAGGCCAATACCACGGATGCTTTTGACCAACGGATTTCCCGCTAGCTTGCTCTCCAACTTCTTCACTGTGTATTCGCCTAACTGAGCTGCACGCTCCGGCAATTGATTGTCGATAATCGTGCTTAACGTTGCATGAGCCGCTGCTGTTGCAATCGGAGTCCCACCGAACGTGGAGCCGTGACTTCCAGCGCTGAACGCTTCCGCTAAGTACCCTTTGCTTAACATCGCGCCAATCGGGAATCCACCGCCAAGACCTTTGGCCAAAGTAAAAATATCCGGCTCAACACCATAATGTTCATAGGCAAAAAGCTTACCCGTACGACCTACACCTGTCTGGATTTCATCCGCGATCAGAAGTAGATTATGTTCCTTACAAAGCTCAGCAAGCTGCTTCACGAATGTCGGATCCGCTGGCAATACGCCGCCTTCGCCTTGCACGAACTCAAGCATAACCGCACACGTACGGTCGTTCACGAGGTTGCGAACAGACTCAATATCGTTATAATCCGCATAGACGAAGCCTTCAGGAAGCGGAAGGAAACCTTCCTTTACTTTGTCCTGACCCGTCGCTGTTAATGTAGCAATCGTACGCCCATGGAAGGACATGTTGAACGTGATAATCTCGTACTTCCCGTTGTTCAGCACTTTTTGGGAGTAGCGACGAGCGATTTTGATCGCAGCCTCGTTCGCTTCCGCTCCTGTGGAACAGAAAAACACAGCATCCGCACAGCTATTGTCTGTCAATAAACCAGCCAATTTTTCCTGATTCGGAATATGAAATAGATTACCCACATGCCAAAGCTGATCCAGCTGCTCGATCAATTTCTCTTTCACAACTTGCGGTGCATGCCCAAGAGCTGCAACGGCAATCCCGCTCATCATGTCGATGTATTCCTTACCTGTATCGTCCCACAGTCGGCTGCCTTCACCTTTCACTAGCGTAATCGGATATCTGGCGTAGGTTGGAAATAACGAGCTTTTCCCTTGTTCTGTCATGTACATTCCCTCCTTATGGGGTTATTAAAATTAACGTACAATACGCGTGCCGATGCCTTCGCCTTTCAGCACTTTACTTAACACGTTCGGTTCCGAACCGTTCACGATAACTACTTCTTGCACTTGTCCTTGTATACAAGCAATCGCTGCACGAACCTTCGGGATCATGCCGCCATAGATGTCGCCACTTGTGATCATTTCTTCAATCTGCGCTACGCTGACGACAGGAAGCACTTGCTTCTCGCCATCCACGACCTTCATAATGCCGGGCACATCGGTTACGACGACCATTTGTTCCACGCCAAGATGTGAAGCCACAGCGCCAGCCGCCGTATCGGCGTTGATGTTGTATCGTTGTCCGCCATCTGCGCCTAACCCTACTGGCGCGATAACTGGAATGTAGCCCATGCCCACGATGCCTTGAATTAGCTCCGCATTGACCTTCGTCACATCGCCTACAAGACCAACTTCATGGCTGTTCGCTACTGGCTTCGCTTCGATCAAATGTCCATCCACACCGGACAAACCAAGCGCTTTCGCACCTGTCAACTGAATACGGCGTACGATTTCTTTGTTAATCTGGCCAGACAGCACCATTTCTACGACGTCGAGGACTGCTTCAGAAGTTACCCTTAGTCCGTTCACGAAACCAGATTCAATACCCAACTTCCCTAGCGTGTCTGAAATGGCAGGACCGCCGCCATGCACGATGACCGTAACAATGCCTTCTTCCTGAAGGTGCCGCATATCCTCAAAAAAACTAGTTGGCAGCGCCGCAAGCGTGCTACCTCCGCATTTCATCACAAAGCAATTGTTCTTCACTGCTCTTTTTCCTCCTTACGTCCGATATGCCGCATTAATGCGGACATAATCATAGGTCAAGTCGCAGCCCCAGCCCGTTGCTTTGCCTTCGCCCATATGTAAATTCACATGAATTTGAATCGTATCTGTTTTCAAATAAACCAGCGCCGCTTCCTCGTCGAACTTCACGGGACGCGATTGCTCCAACACTGCGATATCGCCTAAGCGAATATCGACGGTATTCACGTTCACCGGCTGACCCGAGTAACCCACAGCTGCAATGATCCGGCCCCAGTTCGCGTCAGCGCCATAAACGGCGGACTTCACGAGGCTCGATCCGATAATCGACTTCACGATCTTACGAGCCGCATCATCGCTCTTTGCGCCGATAACCGTCGTTTCGATCAGCTTCGTCGCACCCTCGCCGTCACGTGCAATCGCTTTGGCGAGGTATTCGCCAACGTATTGGAACCCTGCCGCGAAAGCTTCCCAATCCGGGTGTCCCGGATGTAGGGAGTCGCCGCCGGCAAGCCCGCTTGCCATCACCACGACCATGTCGTTGGTGCTAGTGTCTCCGTCAACGGTGATCATGTTGAACGTGTTATCTGTAATCCTGCTTAGCAACAGCTGCAGGTATTCGCTCTCAATCGCGACGTCGGTTGTCATGAAACCGAGCATCGTCGCCATGTTCGGGTGAATCATCCCCGAACCTTTAGCCGCTCCGGCAATGTGAACCTCTTTGCCGCCAACCACAACACGGACGCACGTCATCTTCTGTACGAGATCCGTTGTCAGGATCGACTGACAGAAGTCTTCGCCGCCGTCTAGCTTCAGCTTTACTGGCAGCTGCTCGATGCCGCTCAGCACTTTGCCCATCGGCAGTAGCTCGCCGATAACGCCCGTGCTCGTCACGCCGACGTGGTGCTCTGCCACGCCAAGTGCCTTCGCACTTGCCGCGCGCATAGCGCGAGCGTCGTCTTCGCCTTGCTGACCGGTGCACGCGTTCGCGTTGCCGCTGTTCACGATCATCGCCTGCAGCTTGCCGCTATGGGCGATGCTTTCTTGCGTCACGCGCAGCGGTGCCGCTTGGAACGCGTTCAGCGTGTACACGCCTGCCGCTGACGCAGGTACATCACAGAGGATCGCGCCAAGATCATAGCGCTCCGTTTTCTTCAATCCGCAGTGCAGTCCGCCTGCTCGAAAGCCCTTCGGTGTTGTTACAGTGCCCTCTGGCACGACAGTGAAGCTAACTTGGTCCGACATGGTCGTCTACTCACCTATCCTCATCTTCTTGTTATGGATATACCGGTGCGAACAACAACCCTGTCGTTTCGTCCCAGCCTTGCATAATATTTAAGTTTTGAATCGCTTGACCAGCGGCACCTTTAACTACATTGTCGATTACCGACACGATCGTTACGCGCCCCGTACGCTCATCCACCGCGAAGCCGATATCACAGTAGTTCGAGCCCATAACTTCCTTCGTTGAAGGATACTTCCCAAGCGGGCGAATCCTTACGAATTTGCGGCCTTCATAGTACTGACGATACTTTTCGATGAACTCTTCGGCCGTATGTTCACCTGTTAGTGTGGCATACATCGTCGCCATAATCCCGCGTGTCATTGGCACAAGGTGCGTCGTGAACGTGGTCACAACCGGTTTGCCTGCAATGCGGCTCAGCGCTTGCTCGATTTCCGGGATGTGTTGGTGCTTATTTATTTTGTAAGCCGATAAATTCTCATTCACTTCGGAGTAGTGTGCGCCCAGGCTTAAACCTCGACCCGCACCCGATACGCCGGATTTCGCATCAATGATAATCGTGGACGGATCAATCCATCCTGCTTCAACCGCAGGAATAAGTCCTAGCAGCGTTGCTGTTGGGTAACAACCTGGGTTCGCGATCAGATCGCTGCCCTTCACTTCGTCCCCGAACACTTCGGACAGACCGTAAATCGAACGCGCCAAAGCTTCTTCCGAAGCAGCCGGCTTTTTGTACCATTTTTCATAGTCGCTAGCGGACTTCAATCTCAAATCCCCCGAAATATCAATCACTTTCAGGCCCGCCTCGATCAATTTAGGCGAAAGTCCAGCGCTCACACCTGCCGGAGTAGCTAGAAACACAACGTCTGCTTTACCAGCGATCAAATCAACATCAAGGACATCGAGAATATCGACGACCACTTCCTGCAAATGTGGAAAATGCTCCGCCAACGGCGCTCCTGCATTCGAAGTTGAAATAACGGATGTAATATGTACAAGTGGATGCGCCTGTAAAAGACGAATCAATTCCGCACCACCATACCCTGTTGCTCCAATAATAGCCGCTCTAATGCTCTGACTCATTCCCATGACCTCCCGATGTTCCGAAAATATATGTATTATTATACATTCGTATACATAATAATTCAATGAATTTTTTTACGCTCTAGCTTTGGCCAAAAATGCTATTCAGCAAGGTATTTCAAGGCTTTTATCCGGTAAAATCGAATTAATTTTAGTTAACTGAATAGTCTGACTATATCGAGTTATATACACATTATGCATCAATTTTCGCAAGTCGTGCATAAAACTAATCGCAATCACCGCCATCGCTTCTTCCGTTACCCATTCGCTCAGCCTTACTCATTATCCCAAAGACTATAGTTGGAAGGCAAATTATGTTAGTTACCCTTGAGTTATGCACAATTGTACACAGGCGTTGTGTATAAGTCGGGGGATTACGCACAAATTGCCAACAAGTTATCCACAAAAAAGACCATCAGGCATATTTCTCCCGACGGCCCTCCACTACGCGTGGCGCTTAAACCCTTCTCCCAACACTTCATTCGTTTCACTTAAAATTACAAAGGCCTGTGGATCCACGGATTGCACCAGTGTTTTTAACCGACTGACTTCATTCTGTTTCACGACCACCATCATGACCGTCCGCGATTCACCCGTAAATCCACCCGATCCGCTAAGTTCGGTTAACCCACGATCCAAATCGTACAAAATCGCCTTCCGAATAGCATCCGTATGATCCGAAATAATAAAGGCCACTTTGGCATAATTGAATCCGAGCTGCACGATATCAATCGTTTTGGTCGTAACGAATAAGCCGATCATCCCGTATAGCGCATTCTCTGGGGTAAACACTAGGGCCGAGCTGATGATGACAAGTCCATCGAATATGGCCACCGAAAAGCCTAGGCTTAAGCCGGAGTATTTATGTAATAATTGTGCTGCCAACCCAAGCCCGCCTGTGGATCCACGCCCTTTGAAGACAATACCCAGACCCAAACCTACGCCTATGCCGCCATATACAGCAGCTAGTAATGGATTATGCGTCGGCACGCCTAAGTGGGTCGTGACGAGTACGCAGAACGGGAAAATAACCGATCCTACGATGGCTTTAATGCCGAATTTCTTCCCGAGCAGCCACAGCGCTAACAGTAAAATCGGAATATTGAGCGCCCATTGTGTGTACGCCGGGTTTATTTTGGTGACTTCCTGCAAAATGGTCGAAATCCCCGATACCCCACCTGTCGCGATTTGGTTCGGGTTCAAAAAGCTGTTAAAGCTCGCTGCCATGATCAACGAACCAACGATCAGTAATATATATTCAAAAACGGTATGCGTGGGACTTCCCATTGTGATTCGCGGTTCTCTTCTGGACACCCGTGGTCCTCCTTTGTTCATTTACATGAAAAATCCTACACCTATTAGGTGTAGGATCAACGTTTATGACGTGAACCATGCACAGCCCGGCAAATCATCAGCTTGCTTGGCTTGTGGCAGGCTTACTCTGGCTTCCGTATTTGATGACGCAGATACGCGTCGATGAAGGTATCGAGATCCCCGTCCATGACAGCTCCAACGTTCCCCGTCTCAGCGGAGGTTCTGTGATCCTTCACCATGCTGTACGGATGAAAAACGTAGGAGCGAATCTGGCTGCCCCACGCAATATCCGACTGCTCGCCGCGAATCTCGGCTAAGTGCTTCAATTGCTCTTCGATCTTCCGCTCATAGAGCTTGGAGCGAAGCATCTTCATCGCCTTCTCGCGGTTCTTGATCTGCGACCGCTCTTGCTGACAGCTCACCACAACGCCAGTCGGAATGTGCGTAATCCGCACAGCCGAGTCGGTGGTGTTAATGTGCTGACCGCCGGCGCCGCTTGCGCGGTACGTATCGATCTTGAGATCCTCAGAGCGGATCTCGCCCACGTCGGTGTCGTCTTCGATCTCTGGCATCACGTCACACGATGCGAATGAGGTGTGACGACGGCCAGAGGCGTCGAACGGCGAGATCCGTACGAGCCGGTGTACGCCCTTTTCTGCCTTCAAATAGCCGTAGGCGTTGAAGCCTGTGATCTGCAGCGTGACACTCTTCACGCCGGCTTCGTCGCCGGGCAAATAGTCGAGTACCTCGACTTTGTAGCCCCGCTTCTCTGCCCAGCGGCGGTACATCCGCAGCAGCATCTCTGCCCAGTCCTGCGACTCGGTGCCGCCGGCGCCTGGGTGCAGCTCTAAAATCGCATTCAGCCGGTCGTACGGCTGATTAAGCAGCAAACCAAGCTCGAAGGATTCGAGCTTCTTGACGAGCGCCGCGATACCGGTTTCGATGTCTTTGACAAGACCCGCATCGCTCTCTTCTTCCTCGAGCTCAACCATAACCTGAATATCCTCAAACGCGTTCGTGAAGCCTTGAAACTCCTCCACGACACTCTTGATCACGTTGAGCTCAGCGATCGTCTTCTGGGCACGTTCATTATCGTCCCAGAAGTCTGGCGCGCCCATTTTTTCCTCAAAATCCCCGATGGCTTCTAGCTTATGATCTAAGTCAAAGAGACCCCCGTAATTCGGTTAGTCGCTTCGCTGTTTCTCTTAAGTCTTGTTTTACTTCTGGTTCTAGCATGTCGTACACCTCGTTTATTCTGCTTGCATGTACCTAGACAGGTTGTTTCGTTGCTTACATGCCTTGCCCGTGGCACTGCTTGAACTTCTTGCCGCTGCCACATGGGCATGGGTCGTTGCGTCCAATACGCTGCTCTTCATCGCGTACCAGCGGTTTTTTGCCGCCTGCTTCATTCTTCGTATCAACAGCCTGACCTTCTGCTACCGCTTGGCGCTCCAGGTTGCTCTGTACGTGTGCTTTCATGATGTACATCGCGACTTCTTCACGAATGTTGTCGATCATCTCTTGGAACATCTCGAAGCCTTCGAATTGGTACTCACGAAGCGGATCCGTACCGCCGTATGCACGTAAGTGAATACCTTGGCGCAACTGATCCATCGCATCGATGTGATCCATCCATTTGCTATCTACCGCACGAAGCGCTACGACTTTTTCAAATTCACGCATGAATTCTGCGCCAATTTCCGTTTCACGCTCATCATACCGTTTGCTCACAAGATCTTTGATCAGCTCGATGATCTCATCTTGCTCTTTACCCCAAATGGTTTGATCGGTAATTTGTGCATCGTCATGCAGCAAGTTGTTGTTCACAAAGTTCGCAACTTCTTGCAGTTCCCACTCTTCTGGGATTTGCTCCTCAGGACAGTGTGCTTTCACGATGCGCTCGATTACGGCACCGATCATACCCTCGATGACTTCGCGGATATTTTCGGACTCCAGCAACTCGCGGCGCTGTTTATATATAATTTCACGTTGTTGATTCATAACATCGTCATATTGAAGGACGACTTTACGCACGTCGAAGTTGTTACCCTCAACGCGTTTTTGCGCGGATTCCACGGCACGGGAGATCAATTTGCTCTCAATTGGTTGATCTTCTTCCATACCAAGACGATCCATCATCGCCATAATATTTTCAGCGCCGAATCGTTTCATCAATTCATCTTCAAGAGAAAGGTAGAATTGTGAGGAACCAGGGTCACCTTGACGTCCTGCACGTCCACGCAGCTGGTTATCAATCCGTCTGCTTTCATGACGTTCTGTACCTATGATATGCAAGCCGCCAGCTTCATGTACGCCTTGACCTAGCATAATGTCTGTACCACGGCCCGCCATGTTCGTAGCGATCGTTACGGAACCTGGTTGACCTGCACGTGAAACGATTTCCGCTTCTTCGGCATGATACTTAGCATTCAATACTTTGTGTTGAACGCCTTTCTTCTTCAGCATTTCGGAAAGCTTCTCGGAGTTCTCAATCGATACCGTACCGACAAGCACCGGCTGATTCAGTTTATGGCGTTCAAGGATTTGCTCCACAACAGCTCTGAACTTACCGTTCTCTGACTTATACACCACGTCCGGTAGATCCTTACGAATCATAGGGCGGTTCGTCGGAACAATAATAACTTCAAGGCCGTAAATTTTCTTCAACTCTTCTTCTTCCGTCTTCGCCGTTCCCGTCATTCCCGCTAGCTTGCGGTACATACGGAAATAGTTCTGGAACGTAATCGTAGCGAGTGTCATGCTCTCGTTCTGAACTTTCAGCTGCTCTTTCGCCTCAATGGCTTGGTGCAACCCATCACTATAGCGACGGCCAGTCATGATACGGCCAGTAAATTCATCAACGATCATAACTTCTTCTTCTTGAACAACGTAATCCACGTCACGTTTCATAATGAAACGAGCTTTAAGTGCTTGTGTGATGTGATGGTTGATGTTGACGTTCTGATGATCGAATAAGTTCTCAATGCCAAAAGCTCGTTCGCCTTTCGCAACGCCTTCTTCAGTTAATGCGACAGCACGTACTTTGATATCAATCGTGTAGTCTTCTTCTTCTTTCAGCGTCGAAACGAAACGGTCTGCCGTAAAGTACATATCTGTCGATTTCGCGGCTTGTCCGGAAATAATCAATGGCGTTCTCGCTTCATCGACTAGAATGGAATCCACCTCATCGATAACCGCATAGTACAGCGGACGTTGAACCATCTGCTCTTTGTACAGCACCATGTTGTCTCGCAGGTAGTCAAACCCGTATTCGTTATTCGTGCCATACGTAATATCACAAGCATAAGCTGCTTGCTTTTCTTCATGAGACAAGTCATGCAAGTTGACCCCAACGGTTAATCCGAGGAACTCGTAGATTTGACCCATTTCAGCGCTATCCCGCTGTGCCAAATAGTCATTGACGGTAACAACGTGTACACCTTTACCCAGCAAAGCATTCAAATAAACAGGAAGTGTTCCAACAAGCGTTTTCCCTTCCCCTGTTCTCATCTCTGCGATACGGCCTTCGTGCAGTACCATACCCCCGATAAGTTGAACGTCATAATGACGTTTTCCTAGTACACGGATACCTGCTTCTCTGACTACTGCAAAAGCTTCAGGCAATAAATCATCGATTTCTTCGCCTTTCTCAAGACGTTCTCTGAACTCGATTGTTTTCCCTTTTAACTCTTCATCGGTCAGCGGTTTAATGCTCGCTTCAAGCTCGTTGATGTAGTCAACGGCCTTGAGCATCCGTTTAATCTCCCGTTCATTGGAATCACCAAAAATTTTCTTCACTAGTCCTAGCATCGGTGAACCCCTTTCCCTTACGTTCGTATCCTTAAATTGTACCACTTATGACAGTCTTGTCGCAACAAACGAGCATTCTCTTCCATCTAAAACCTATAGAAATAGGACTTAAAAACCATGCTTTCCGTATTTCTTAGTATGAAATGGAGGTGCCCCTAACATGCATAGCAAAGTTTATGACTTCATGTGCTAAAGGAAAGAGCTTAATCCGATGATATCGAATTAAGCTCACTTGATCATTTTGTATAGGAATGTTATTGAATGTATTAGGCAATTTGTTTATGCATTACATCGCTGGTTCGATTAAACCGTACTTACCGTCGTCTCGTTTGTAGACCACATTGACTGTGTCTGTCTCCATGTTCGAGAAGACAAAGAAGTTATGACCCACCATATTCATTTGGAGAATCGCTTCTTCCACATCCATCGGCTTCAGATTGAAGCGTTTGTTACGCACCAGTTCGAAGTCCTCTTCTTCTTCCATATAGGAAGCTGCCGCGACTTCTACCTTGAACAAATCACGTTTGCCGCCATCTTGGCGAATTTTACGATTCGTCTTGGTCTTGTGCTTACGGATTTGACGCTCTAATTTGTCCACAACCAGATCAATGGATGCGTACATGTCTGTGTTGCGTTCTTCAGCTCGCAGTAGCACGCCTGTTAATGGGATGCTTACTTCGATGGCCTGAAGACCTTTAACCACGCTTAGCTTTACTTGTACATCGGATGTAAGGGGAGCTTCAAAATACCTCTCTAGTCTATTCAACTTCTTGTCGACATAGTCTCCGAGGGCTTCAGTAACTTCAAGGTGTTCTCCGCGAATGCTAATTTCCATAGTTAAACATCTCCCTTCCTTCTTACATTATACTACATTCCACTCAATCTTCATAATTCCTTTAAATTCCGAGCTAAACTTTCTAGGCAAAATATAAAAAACACCCCAGAGTATGTCCCCAGGGTGATTTGTTCATCGTTGTATGCGATGGCACAATACGTGCCAAATAATTATAGTCTGCTTACGTTTGCAGCTTGTGGTCCGCGCGCGCCTTCTACGATATCAAACTCAACAGCTTGACCTTCGTCTAGAGTTTTGAACCCTTCGGACTGAATCGCGGAGAAATGAACGAATACATCCCCACCATCTTCGCGCTCAATGAACCCATAGCCTTTTTCTGCGTTAAACCATTTCACTTTACCTTGCATATCGTACACAATCCTTTCGTTTTAAAAAATATAAATGATAAGAGCGAGAAATGAAAACCCTTACATTTCGACTATACCATCTACCTGCTTGACCTGTCAATTTCTAACTTTTAATTAAATAGAATATTTAGAAAATTCAAGTATTTACAACCCGTGGATAACTGCAGAATTTGTAGAATCCTGTCATGACGGCCTTCTTTACATGTTATTAACAAAGTTATTAACAGGTTTATGCACATTATCCACAGGATGAATGGAGAGAATTATGGATAACTCGCGCTAAAACAGTTCATTTATTCACATGGTGGGGCCAGATCGGATTGTTTATCCACGGATTGCTGTAGGGGTTTGAGGAAAACAGGGGATAAAAGAAAAAACCTCCTGCCGCGGCAAAAGGTTTGTGTGGCTAGGTTATTTCTTTCTGTCGAAGAAGTAACTTTCCTGTGCATAGGGTTGCTCATACGCATTGTTATGCACACGAGCCCGTTCTATTTTATCGATGCCGCTTTTGGCTTCATCCTTTAATTGCTGCATCCGTCTCACAATCGCCTCATCATATTGGAGAATATCCTTAATCACCAGCTTTTGCTGATCATTAAAGCTCTGATTCATCGATTGAAGTTGGTCAATAATGAGTTGCCTCTCCTCGACAAAACTTGCAAACTGCTCATCATCCATCTGATCCAGCTCTACGATGATTGCTTGCGTTATCCGCTGTAGCGTTTGGAGAAGCTTATCCATGCTTCGACGCTAATGAAAGCTTCGCTGCTTGAACCCACGTTTCTTTCAGTTCCACTAGATAGCCTAAAACTTCCTCGGCGGATTCCACCTGCTTCTTAGTATTCGCTTCGACTAGTCGGAAGAGGAAATAATCATATAAGCGTAGCAACTCGTCAGCTACAGGAGCTTTCTTATCCAAAGTGATAATAAACTCTTGGATGATGTCTTGTACTCTCATCAGATAGTTATTAGCATCTTGGTAATTCTTCTGCGAGAGTGCCTCAATGGCTTGCTTACAATATCGGATAGCACCATCTGATAACATGATGAGCAGCTGAGCTGGGCTCGCTGTTTGAATTGAATTTTGCATATACTTATTCTGCTGCGCCGAAATCATGCAAATACCCCCTAAAGTCTTGTCTTATTCGCTTATTACCTGCGCTCATCTACCATAACTCCAGCCATCTCCCAAACTCTAGCTAGGAAATCAAGCGATTTCTCATTCGGGATCTCCCTAATAAGTTCACCATTGCTTTTGTCTAATACTCTAACAATAATATGTTTCGTCTGTTCGTGAATTGAGAAATCTAGTGTAGTAGAAGTACCTTCTACGGCTTTAATCGCACGCTCGATAGCCTTTACAAGCTGCTGTTCACTGATAGGAATATTCTGACCTTGCGCTTGCGCTTGCTTTAAATCATGAACACTTTGAATGCCGTCATTGCTCGAAACTTTAGGTGCTGCAGGAGCTACGTTAACGCTAGGCTTTGGAACATTTCCAATCGGTGGGTTCATACTCAAAGCAAAGACCTCCTAAAATAATAGTTACTACTAATATCGGTGGAAAACGTTCTAATATGAAGAGCTGTCGAACGTTTAGCCGCTATTTGAAGATAAGGATTGCGTGAGGTAACTGCTTTGGGAATTGTAGGCCGTTAAATACTTCTCCATCGCAGTAAACTTTGCATAATAGGACTTTTCTTTACCGGTTAGGCGATCTGACTCGTTATTAATGTCCTTTAACGTCTTGACCATCAGCTTTCCAATTACACTTTGATCATATTGGGAGCTTCCAGCACTTCCTGCTTTATCCTTAATTTTCGTATAGGCTGTTTGGAAATCATCAAATACCCGGACAAGCAATCCTGTTTTTGCACTGTCTGTCACCGTATAAGGTTGGGAGAATAAGTTTTTAACAGCTTCTGGATCTGCTTGAATCGCTGCGCGTAGTTTCGTCTCATCGATATAAAGCTTTCCTTTATCCGAATAGTTACTGGAAGCGATACCTATGGAGGAAAGTGAATTGTACTGACTTCCGTTATCAACCCTGGATGTCATATGATTTCGCATAGTATTAACCAGTTCTTTTAAGCTGCTGTCATTACGAAACAACCCACTCTTGGCTTTACTTTCCCATGCTTTGATCTGATCTTCTGACATTGCTGCTCTTTGTTCATCGGATAGAGGCTGAAAATCCTTGTAGACCGTTTCGTTAATTGCTTTATTGAGCTTATCTAACATCTCGTTGTATTTACTTACAAAATCTTTGATATTCTTTACTTCTGCATCGATATCGCTAGCAATAGTAACGGACTGAGCAGTTGTCGTAACATTCTTAAGCGTGTAATTGACTCCCATTATTTTGACCGTATTGTTTGCCGATGTTACGTTTGTACCGTTAAATTTAACTACCGCATCTTGTGCTAGATTGGCATTCGACAAGCCACTGGTTGCTGTAGTCGTTGCATAGGAACCAGCACTTCCGTTATAACCGTTCTTATAATCAACCGCGGCAGACCCGGCAAAACCGAGAGTAGTATCTAAAAAGCCAGCTTGATCCGCAGAAATCGCGATTTTTGTGTTAGCGCCAGTCTCTTTCGTTTTCAAAATAAACTGTTTGAGCGTAGCGTCATAGATCGCCTTCACCTCTAGATTATTGCCAGATGCGTCTTTCGCTCCGTTAATTTTCGTAATGACGTCTGCCATTTTATCTGTCGCACTAATTGCGACCGTTGCCGTGATTTGTTTGCCTGCTTGGTTTGTCACCTTAAGTGTCAGGTTTGTTGGCGTATTTGTTAATGCTGCATTTTGATCAACAACGAGATTAGATTTCATAGTTGCGGATTGGGCAAGTTTCGAAACTTCATAACTATAAGTTCCCTCAATAGCATCAGCTGTAGCTACTCCACTCATTGAATCCGCATTCGTAGTGGTTGTTGAGAATGTACTATACGTGCTTGAGAGCTTCATATTAAATAATGTATTACTTCTAAAAGCGAACAAGTCACTATTCCATTGACGGTAACCATCACTTTGCCAGGTGTATTTTTGCTGATTTTGCTTCATCTTGTTTAATTTAACACTCTCAGCATCCATCATTTTCTTCACGAGTGCATCTGTATCAAGCCCCGAAGCCATCCCGCTAATTCGATTGATTGTCGTCATCAGACCATACCTCCATCATCTATAAAACTAACAGCACCCATAGCTGTGTCCCTGTAGAAATCATATATTGTGTTTATCGGTCGAAACTTGTCTTTTATGAATAGCAAAAAAGGCTTCCCCATAAAAAGAAGCCCTGCTAAGGTCAAAAAACCTATTATTTGCAATCCTTTATACGGATGTAGATGGTCTACCCTCTAATGTCCACACTACCGCCAAGATGAGGCTGTACGGACCGCTGAATGGAACTGGATTGACTTAACATTTCCGTCATATTCGTTGCTTGTATTTGCGCCGTATCCATGGCAATTCTCATCACGGATAGGCTCGCATCTTGCATTAAGTTAGATTGGCTCATTACCATAGACATACCTGCAATATCCATCTACTGGTCACCCTTTCCAAAGTCTTACGAATTAAAAAAAGGAGACTCTAGAGAGTCTAGAGTCCCCTTCCGTAGGGCTAAGATTAGCCACGAAGCAATTGAAGAACGCCTTGTGGTTGTTGGTTTGCTTGTGCAAGCATTGCTTGAGCTGCTTGTGCAAGGATACTGTTTTTGGATTGGTTCATCATTTCTTTCGCCATATCAACGTCACGAATACGGGATTCAGCGGAAGTCAAGTTCTCGGAAGATGTGTTCAAGTTGTTGATTGTGTGATCCAAACGGTTTTGAACAGCACCTAGGTTACTACGTTGTTGGGAAACAACTTCGATTGCATTGTTAATGATAGTGATAGCTTTAGATGCAGAAGCTGCTGTGCTTACGTCAAGTACATACTCAGTGGCAGAACCATTCTTAACTGTGCTTGTTCCGTAAGTAACATCAGCTACACTACCATCTAATAGTGTATCTGTTTGTCCCGCTGCAGCTGAGCTAGAAGTCAATCCAAGTGCTTTAGAACGCATGTCGGCAATTGCCACGTTCATAGCTTGACCACTGTTAGCACCGATTTGGAAGCTAACGGATGCATCTGCCCCAGCAGCTCCTGTAGCTGAAACTGTGTTAAAACCAAGATCTGCTGCTCCTGAGCTTCCTACTACTGTACCAAATGTAATCTGGCTAGCTGCGCCTTCTTTACCACTTGTAACTTCGAAACGAACACGATCCGTATCAGCTACAGCAAGTGCTTTAATATCAACAAGCTCTCTTTGAGGTTGGGTCGGATTAGCTGTATTCCAAGCTTGAATTTTAGTGTTAATGCCTGTTTTCAATGCACTTGCCAAGATGTCTTTGTCTGTGTAGTCCCCAGCTGCCAATGTAACACTGTATGTATTTCCATCAATATTAACAGAAATATCATCATTTTTTGCAAGACCTGCTGTAAGAGTAGCGCTTGACAGTCCTGAAAGACCTGCAGCAGTACCAGTGAAGGAAGTAACACCATTATCTTTACCTGCACTTGCAGCGGCAGTCCCAATTTGGATCGAGCTTCCTAGTGCTGCAGCAGAAGTGAAAGTAACATCACCCGCAACAGTTGTAGCGTCAGCATCCGCTCCAGCAGCTGTATCAAATTGTGTTTGTAGTTCTGCTGCTAGAAGGTCTGGACTGTTATAAGTACCATTTGCTAATGTTAATGTTAAAGATTTAGTTGTTGCTCCGCCGTCTTTCGTGTAGTTAACAACCATTTGATTGTTAGCAGCATTACCATTAGCAGCTACGTCAGCACCTGCACCACTAGTTCCATTAAATAGAACTGTAGCTGCGTTACCACCTACGATGCTAATTTTGCTGTCAGCACCTTTGTCTAGAGCACCATCTGTAATTACAAGTTTATTCCCTACCATCGCTACAGTAATATTAGCCGCATCAGTTGTTGCTGCGCCAGTATTACCAGCTCCGCCACCTGCACCAGCTGCTGTTGCTTGGAAAGCTGTGCGAAGTGCAGCTTGCATGTTTGCTGCTAATGCATCGTTGTCTGCACCACCAGCAAATGTAACAGTACGTACTGTGTTACCAATTTGAACAGTAAGCTCATTTGATCCAGGTAAAACAGCAGCGGATAACTCAGTCCCTGCTCCACCAGTTGTCACTTTACCACTTGTGTAACTACCAACAGTACCGTCATGAATTGTTACTGCTGCACTAACAGCTGCACCAACACCAGTACCTGAAGTTGCTGTAGTTCTAACAGTAAATTTATCAGCACCAGCGCCAATTTTAGCAATGGATGCGCCATCTTTAACAGCAGCAGTTGCTTCTGTTTTGTCTTTTGCACCATTGATTAGTTTTTGTGTATTGAACTCAGTTGTATTACCAATACGGTTGATTTCATCCGATAGTTGGTTTACTTCTGATTGAATGCTTTTACGGTCAGCATCAGTGTTCGTACCGTTTGAAGATTGTACAGCCAATTCACGCATACGTTGAAGAATGTCGTGAGTTTCGTTCAATGCACCCTCAGCTGTTTGGATCATGGAGATACCATCTTGCGCGTTACGGGAAGCTTGATCTAGACCACGGATTTGACCGCGCATTTTTTCGGAGATTGCAAGACCAGCTGCGTCGTCACCTGCACGGTTGATACGAAGACCGGAAGACAATTTCTCGATGGATTTGCTTTGGTTAGCTGTGTTTGTGGACAATTGACGGTGCGTGTTTTGTGCTGTTACGTTGTGATTAATTCTCATTGGTAATTCCTCCCTGAATATATGAATTCCACATCCATGTGGATTAGCGTTTCTTCCAGGTCGGCCGCCCTTGGAATCGCTCATACTATTAATATCGACAGGGGGCGACTATTTCTGAAGTCCTATTTTCGCGAAATTCCGACATTAACAACTATAAAGTCTTAGATATCATTTCATTTCGCCCATACTTAGCCCATTTACTCTGTTTTTCTCGTTTTTTTGAACATTTCATTGAGACCATTATAATTTGATGCGCTGCCAAGGGCATCCTTATTAGCTTGCTGAATAGATAGGTAGATCTCTTTTCGGAATACTTCAACACTTTTAGGAGCTGAAATACCCAACCGAACTGTATCCCCTTCCGTACCCAACACGATAAGTTCAATATGATCGCCTATCATAATGGCTTCGCCTTTTTTACGAGTTAGAACAAGCATGCCTGTCACCCCTTATTTGTTATCGGATGGAACCGATTGCATCAATTTATGTTTGGCGTTATAGGAAGAGCCATGAAGGATGACCTGCTTCCCTAATCTCGTATTTACATTCACAATGATGGGCGCTAATAAGTTTAAAGTCGCTTCTTCCAACTGTGCTCCTACGGACACAACCGACCAAACTGCCACATCTTCTTTGCTTTCAATCCCCAACTCCGTAACGACAGTATCTGATAATTCGAGGTCATAATCAGGGAAGAACTCGAATGGATTCGTTAATAACAGGGCTACATCCCCATTATCCACACACTGCAAGAAAATAAATGGTGATTCCATATCCGGTTGAATGAAGATGTAACTGATATTCTGCTCAAACCCTGGAATACCCTGAGGAAAAGTGAAGACCTCCTTCTCAGCAATCGTTAATTCACCGAACTGCAACGTGGTTATATTCATGAGTGGCAACTCCTATATGGATTAGTGGTTAAAGTATAAACAAAAAAACTATAGATTAGGCAATCTACAGTTTAAACTATACCCTACATTGTTGGGCAATCATACTTTCATGTCGATTTCAGGTGGAATCATCTCAACCTTCGGATATTGCTGCATATAAATCGAAACCTTGCCAGGCGTGTAGGTGATTTCAGCTTGATGCGGTGTGATTTGTATGTCAACACTACCTGGATTCACATTGATCTCAACCTTGTTCGCCGTATAATCCAGGTCAACGTTATCGTAAGAAGCTTCACCCAGATAGTTCATGCTGCTTGGTTCAAAAGCGCGTTGTGCTGCTAAATCAGCAATCGGGCTTCCGCCCTTATGTATGGCTGCTAGTCGATTCCCCTTTTCTACAATGCTTGCGATTCCCTGTAGAGCTATATTCTTCGACTCGCTGTAAATGCGATTCATAAAGGTCGTGTGGCTTCCCATCCCTAAGGCATCCCAAGCAGCACTCTGATCAATGTGCAGCTCCCCTTGAGGAGAGCGTATTTCCATTGTTAGTGGAGTTGTATGCATCTCCATGTCAGCTTTAGGCTGACGAATATCCCACTGTCCTCGCTGAACATCTATGCCAATTCGGCCAGACTGAATATCAAGTCTAATTAAAGGAACGGACGACATGACCTACACCGCCTTATTTGAGAAAATCAACTAGACTTGGACGTATAATCTGTGAACCTATCGACAAGGACGCTTCATACACATTCTGCGAAGTTTTGAGGTTTGTCATCGCTTCGGCAACATCTACATCTTCCACTCGCGTTTGCAGAGTCTGTAGATTAGTATTAATATCTTTCAGGCGTTCATTAGATAAATCTACACGGTTCATCTTGGCCCCTACATCAGCACGCACGGATAAGAAGCTTTCCATTCTGGTATCCAGACGTGCCAGACCATCACTGATCCCCTTAAAATCACTTGTCCCCATAGCGGTCATTAAATCTTGCATAATTTTAAACGCATTGTCTGCATCTGTTGACTTGCCAAACACTTGTTCACCTGTAATATTAACGGAAATCCGTACACCTGCACCAATTTCATATTGAATGGCTGAGTTATCCGCATCGGTTATAGCTGCATTTTCCTCCGTATAAGGTGCTAAATCCGTCAACTGTCCATTGAATACATGTTTACCATTAAATTCACTATTACCGAGCTCAACGAGTTGGCTGTATAGCTGCTTGATTTCGCTATTAATAGCGTCTTCAGCCGTTTGTGGGTTTGATCCATTAGCCGCAGAAACAGTAAGCTCGCGTACTCGCTGAAGGACCTCATTTGCCTTGCCAAGCGTCGAATCTGTATAATCCAACCAAGATGTAGCCGACTCCACATTCGCTTGGTATTGATCATTCGCAGACAACTCACTACGGTATCTCATAGCAAAGCTAAGTCCAACCGGGTCATCCGATGGCTTATTTATTCTTCTTCCAGTCGCTAACTGGTTCTGCAGGTTATCCATACGATTGAGATTCGTTCCCAAATTTCGAACCATCTGGGTATTAATCATCGTTTGCGTGATTCTGGTTGGCATTGAGTCCCCACCTTTAATTTAAAATAATTATCTGCCGACCGTTCCCATGCCATTAATTACTTTATCCAGCATTTCATCAAATGTGGTTAATGATCTAGCCGCAGCGTTGTAGGCGTGTTGATATTTAATCATGTCCGCCATCTCTTCATCTAAAGATACACCGCTAACGGACTGCCTTCTTGAATCGACCTGATCCACAAGTGCTTGTTGGTTCGTCGTTTGTCTTGTAGCTTCTTGTGACTGCACACCCAGCTGCCCTACAATAGCACGAAGGAACTCATCGAACGTACCGCTAGTCAATAGTGGTGTTCCGTTAGAACTTGGATCAAAGTCAAATTTCTGATTCTGGAAAGACGCCAACGCTAATGCGATATCGTTATTCCCTCTGACTACTTTGGTATTACCATCGGTATCCACATACGTACGAGAAGAAGCAGCAATATTAGCCACTTTCTTGACGATTTCAGGATTTACGGTAAGGCTGTTTGCATTAAACTCAGTTGCACCTTCTTTTAAAGTAAAGAATGGAATTCCGCTTTTCGGTGGATCTTCCAACGTATATCCTAATGCGTGCAGACCGTTAATTCCGTTGACCGTGACTTTCGTGTCGGCTGCTAGGGTCGTTCCTGGTGTCGCTCCGGTCAGTGTTGCTCCAGCCGGGATTACCGAGCCTGCAGGCAACGTTATCGATACCGGGCCTTGAACAAGTGCCTTAACCATGGAATTGAATTGAAATTTATAACTTTCTAAGTATTGATCCCGGGAAACTAGCATGCCATAGATCTCACCGCTCTGCAGATCGCCTGATGTCAAATTAGCAGCGACTGTACTAGCATCAATTGGGTTAGTGACATTAATTCCATTTACTAGCTCAACGCTGCCCATTCTTAACGTATATCCGCCAGACGTATCAATAGAGGTTATATTCACTATTTTGGACAAGTTATCAACTAATAGATCCCTCTGATCTCTTAGATCGTTTGCGTTATTGCCCAATCCTTCTATTTTAAAAATTTCGTTATTTAAATTAGCAACTTGCTTCAACATCGTGTTGGCTTCAGAAACCTTAACGGATATATTATCAGTCAGATTCGTAGATAGATCATCCAGTTGCTTGCCTGTATGATTAAAAGCATCGGTCATGGCTAGCGCTTTCTCTTTAAGTGCAGCACGAGCTGTCAGGTTATCAGGTTCCTTACTCATATCCTGCCAAGCACTCCAAAACCCTTCCACCACTTGCCTGATCCCCGTATCTGAAGGTTCATTCACGATAGCTTCCAACTTCTCTAAGGTATCTCGACGAATGGTCCACTCGCCTAACGTCTTGTTCTCATCATAAAATTGCGTATCGAGAAACTTCTCGCGAACTCGCTTGATTTGATCGAATTCAACACCTTGTCCCAACTGACCTGGCACTGCACTTCTTGTCATGCTCGCAGGTTCATAGGGGAGAGAAGCAACCATATTTACTCTTTGTCTCGTATATCCTTGCGTGTTCGCATTCGCTACGTTATGTCCGGTCGTTTGCAATGCCGTTTGTTGTGCGAATAGACTTCGCTTTGAAATTTCAATGCCAGAGAATGTAGATCCCACAGCAATTCCCCCTAGATGTTCTTAGTCAGATCCGATTTGAAGCTATGCCCTTCTGTCAAACATCCCCATTCGCTTATCACTCTTTTGAAGAGTGGGATTCCGATAAACGACATCCTCTTCAGAGGGGCCCATCACAAGGTCAATGGTATAATCTATAAATGAAAGTGATTGCTGAATCAATTGTTGATTGGATATATTGATCTCTTTCAACTTCTCCAAAACAACTATAAGCTGCTTATGTGCATGCAAAAGGGCTTGTTTCTCTTCCGCTTTGAAAATCAACCTAATCAAGTCGCTCACTGTTACTTGAGGATTCGGATTATAGCCGCGCGAAATGAGATACTTACCGATTTCATGAAACCGCTGCTTATCTAGCTCACTAATATGCCTGACAAGCTTGCTCTCTTTATTCACAATTAGATTAAGTTGATTGACATTGTTGCTGACGAGTTCTTGGGTCTTCTCTCTGGAAAGCTCCAGCAGCGATTCATGCGCCTCAAGAAGCTGTTCCAATATCGTAATCAACGGTTGAATAGACATGGCGTTCTCCTAATCCTTATAAATCTATGTAAACACTTATTTCAAATAAGGGAGCAGCTTTTCTGCAATTTTCTTAGCATCTACGTGATAAGTCCCTGAAGAAACCGAATTCTTCAATGACTCGATCCTGAGGCTTTGTTCTTCCGTACGAGCGCTACCTGAAGCTCCTAGAAGCTCCTTCGCTTCCGCAGAGATTTCAACCTGATCCTTCACTTTGCCTTTCTTACCAGCAGCTTGTGCGGGTGTTGCCTCTCCAGCTTTCTTATACGGATTCACAGCGCCGATGCGGCCATTCTCATTAATTTTCATACCGATACACTCCTATGTTCACTGACCTGAAAAAAATAAAAAACCGATAATCGTTAGTACTATTATCGGCATCTTCTATATAAAACTTTATATCTCTATAGACCTATTTCAAATTAGCGCTTATTTTTCAGTCGATCATGAATATTATAAGTAACTCTACTCTCTTGCTGTCTCCGCTCTTCATCCCGCCGCTGATCCTCTGAATGGTTATGAACATCCTTCACAAGTTTCTGACGGCACAGCTCACAAATCGTGTTCTCACGAATGAGAGTTCCACAAACCTCGCACGGATAAGACATGTTCGGAGCATTATAAATGGAGATACGACCATCACGAACAAACTTAGTGATTTGCTTGATACTAACCCCAGTCGCTTCGCTTAATTCAGAAATGTTGACACTCTTGTTCTCACGCAGGTACTTCAAACATTTCTCGTACTGCAGCTCCTGCTCCTTCACGCAATTCGGACAAAGCTCTACGAAGCCCTTCACATATATTTTCCCACAACGCGGACAATTTGCCACATTCATACTCACAGTATGTCCCCCTTTTCAGCATTCCCAGTTTCCACTTTTTAATTCCAGTTTACCGCAATTCGACAGCTTTTGCCTAATACTATTTTTGTGAAAATAGGTCTATGACCCATTTATCTCGCCCATGTTAAACCGCAAATTTCGACAGGTATCGACATTTCCTCTTTTAATACCATCGCGCATTGATTCATCGTACTCCCCGTTGTGTACACATCGTCCACGATATAAATGATAATGGCTTCCCCGTATTCAATTATTTTTCCCAATTCTGTGGTATCAAACTCAAAAACGTGCGCAAGATCGTCGATCCGCTCGCTTCGCTTTTTAAAACTCTGCTTTGCCGTATGCTTAGAACGATTGAGTAAACGGATGACCGGGAGTTCCACTCGCCGGCCTAGCTCTCTCGCCATTTGCTCCGCTTGATTGAATCCACGCTCTTGCATACGTTGCTCACTTACGGGCACGTAGGTGATAACCTCTCGAACCTGCCTCGCTGACGACGTTGCCCTATCCAGCCGAAGTTGCTGAAAGGCATGAACCAGCATCTGACCGAAAACTACCTTCAAGCGCTCGTCTCCTCGATACTTATATCTGGCTAGCAGCTCTTTCATCGTCTCATCATATCGAACGGCACTTCGGCTTTTAGCGAAATAGGTATGCGGCTTCCGACGACAATCCGGACAATACTCACCTCGTCCACAAGATAAACAAATCACCTTACGAATCCATGGAATTCGAGTGTAGCACGTGTAACAAAGCCCCAACTGACCTCTCTCTAGACTGGTCAGCTGTTTGCACAATAAACACACCTCCCGCCTAGGGCTTAATAGCGAGAAGATTATGTTCCCAATATGCCTCCACCAGCTACTCATACCTTGCCCCCTTGTAGAAAGCCCTGTTTTCGTGCAATCCGATTCATCGTGCGTATCTGTCGAAGGGCTTCTTTCTGTGATTTTGTTATTTCTGCAGCTGCCAAATAAACCTTCCCATGTGGGTCATCTTTCGATCTCCCTGCACGACCTGCCATCTGAACCAATGCGGCTTCATCGAACAACTTCGAGTCTGCATCTAAAACGAAAACATCTGACTGGGGCACGGTTACCCCACGTTCGAGGATGGTTGTCGTGACGAGCAGACGGATCTCCCGATTGCGAAAAAGCTGTACCTTCTCTGTTCGTGAAGTATCCTTAGAGGAAGTTCCCTCTACGCGAACCGCTGCGCTTTTACTGGCCTTGCTCAACTTCTCTCTCAGCAGCATGACCATCGGCTCTACGAGCTGAATATTCGGAACGAACACAAAAACTTGCGCTCCACGTTCAATAGATACTTCTAATCGGGATTGAATCGACTGCGGGATGGATTGGGAAACGATGCTTTTTCTTAATGTAGGCGTAGATATCAATTGAGGTACTGGCAGGGGATGTTTATGAAATCGGACAGGGACGCGTACATGTGGCAGACGTCCGCGCTCGGCGGCGTGTCTAACGCGAGTGGGCGGTGTGGCTGACAGCAGGATATTCGTCCCGCTGGGTTTACACACTTTCTCTGCTGCATAGCTAAGCATGGGGTTATTGTGGTACGGGAAGGCATCGATTTCATCGATGATGACGAGGTCAAAAGCTTGATGAAACCGCAACAACTGATGCGTTGTTGCGATGGTGATTTGCCCTTGCTCCCAGCGCTGCTCGCTTCCGCCATACAGCGTTACCACGCTGTATGTAGCGAACGCCCGCTGGATGCGCGGTTGCAGCTCTAGCACCACGTCCTTGCGTGGTGTAGCGATAAGGACGCGCCCGCCTCGAGCGGCGGTGTAGTGTATGAACGGGAAGATCATTTCGGTCTTCCCGGCGCCCGTAACGGCCCAGATGAGGAACTTCCCTGGGCCACTAGGCTGCTTGCCTTGGATGTAACGCAGCCCTTCAAGGGAAGCATGGGTCTGAGCATCACTGAGCCCCCAGGGCTCTATGTAAGCTTGTAATTCGTCAGCAGCCTCTGCGGCAGCGGTGGACAGCGCATCACCCGAGCCGCCGAGCACAAGCAAGGAGCAGGATCGTACCCTGCCCATTGTGAGGCACTCCTCGCAATAGGGACAATCTTGTCCGCAATGTAAGCAGGGCGACCAGAACATCCGCTCTTCTCCGCTTCCACAGCGTTTACAAGCGTAATGCGAAGTCTTCCTGAGCCATCGTCGCCACTCACGCTTTACCTGTATGTGCAAGCCACTCGTGAGCGACACATCGCCATTGAGGTAGGCGAGTTGCACATAGGCTGGCCACGAAGCTTCCAACCCCGACAACCTTGCCGTCTCAACACCAGGGGCTTCTATTAGCTGCTGAAGCTCATCTACCAACAGCGAACGCCCTCTGCAAGCTTCAACGAGATTAATATAAGTGGACGCGTGTAGCTGAAAGCTACGAATATGCTTGTCCCGCCAAAACGTATAGTCCATCACTTCCGAACACATCTCATCCGTATTAGCCATACTAAGCGCCGTCGCTTCCCGCTTTACCATCGCAAGCAACCGAACCTCGCTATGATCCTGAGAAATCTCATTACTCTTTCTTAAGCCTTCAAGCAGGCGAATCCCCTGCCCTAACGAAACAAAAGGTTCGAACAATACGAGGCCGGCGTCGGCTGCGTAGTGCTCGAACCAATATTGGATATCTGTCTGGGCATGTATCGTGAATTGCCACTCCCACACATGTCCCTTGCGAACGGCATAAATCTGGACTTTCATTCCTCACCGTACTCTCTTCATCAAATTATTTGGTGCGTATGTTGGTTGAGGTGTGTAGGTTATATTGAAAGCGTTTGCCCTCAGATAACAGGAATCTTTACGAGTTCCTCCCTATTACTGAGGTGAACAAGTACAACAGGATCTTCGTCATGCTGACTTAGGAAACGATCAACGGCATCGTAGTCAGACTGTAAACGCAACTCTAAGGCATACGTTTGGGATAAACGCTCAATGATCTCTCTTGTATCGTCAGACGACCCCTCGTCAATAATCGTAGCCTTGACCTGGTTGCCTCTTACACGCGAAAAGAAAAATAATGAGCGAATAACCCACTCAATTTGATTTTGATTGTTTTTGGTAACAAGTAATACAGTAGCAGGTTTCTTCTTCAATCCCTTACGGGTACCCAATAAGAGATGTAGCACAATAATGCTCACGCCATAGCAACCGAAGATACAAAGCAATCCAATCCACATAGCGGGTCCCTCCCTTACCTGCAGTGTATGCGGTAGTGCAAAGGGGGGTTCCTATAGGCGCAGAAATGCAGGATAGCGAATTACAATGTTACCCAACCATTCTTGATTGCAATAATTACCGCTTGCGTGCGGTCATCGACTTCCATTTTTTGAAGAATACTACTTACGTGGTTTTTCACTGTTTTCTCACTGATGTACAAGAACTCGCCAATCAGCTTATTGCTTTTGCCTTCCGCCATAAGTCGAAGCACTTCTGCTTCCCTTTTGGTTAGTGGGCTGTTCGCATTATGTATGTACTTCAATCCAGAATCCTTCACGCCTGTGCCCGTACCAACCACACCAACGTCATCCAGATACGTCATCCGTCTTAGTTGATTGATTAGCTTACCCGTTACCTTAGGATGAATGTAGGCATGTCCTGCAACAACAGAACGAATGGCATTAATCAGCGATTCTGCTTCCATATCCTTCAGCAAGTAACCTGAAGCCCCTTTACGAAGGGTCTCAAACACATAGCTTTCATCATCATGAATAGATAAAATGATGACTTTAATATCAGGAAAGATTAGTTTCAGACGTTCTGTTGCAATGACACCGTTCTCCAGGGGCATATTAATGTCCATGAGCACGATATCGGGCGTGATTTGATTACACAATTCAATGACTTGGATGCCATCGCCACACTCACCGATAACTTCCATGTCATCTTCCATATTAATGATCCGTTTAACACCTTCACGAAAAAGCTGATGATCGTCTGCAATGACAATATGTACATTGCGTTTGTGACTCGCCGTGTTGTCCATTCTAGTTTTCCTCCTTGTTCTCTCCAACGCCGCCGATAGGGATGAGCATCGTAATTTTTGTTCCTGAATCTTTCTCGGACTCCAGAACCATGGTACCTTCTAGCAGCTCTACACGCTCTCTCATTCCCAGTAAACCAAAGTTATTCCCCTTGGCTATTCTTAGTTCTGTTAGCGGAACATCAAAGCCGATTCCGTTATCTACAACGTAAATCTGTACTTGATCTGGTTCTAGCGTGAGTTCAACAGACAAGAAGGTTGCTTTGGCATGTTTGTTTATATTCGATAAAGCTTCCTGCACCAAGCGGAAAATGGCAATTTCCAACCCAGACGGTATGCGTGTTTCTTTTCCGACCAGGTTAAACTGTGTGTGAATTCGATATTTGTCTTCGAAATCCTGCACATATTTCCGTAATGTAGGCACAATCCCTAAATCATCGAGCGCCATTGGTCGGAGGTTGAAAATAATTTTGCGAACCTCTTCAAGACCATTTCTGACTTGTCCCTTTAAATCAATTAACTCATCCTTCACCGCAGAAATATCTTCCTTGACGAGCATCCGATGGGCAATTTCAGTCCGAAGCACAACGTTCGCCAAGGTTTGAGCCATACCATCATGAATTTCGCGCGCGATTCGTTTGCGTTCTTCCTCTTGGGCCAAAATAATTTTGAGCCCCAGCAGTTGTCGATTCTTAGCAGACTCAATAATACGTGTTAACTGATTGAGGTCCCCTGACAAGTATTCCAATGCAACATTCATCTGAGAGACGATCGTTTCGGCGCGTTCTACCTGTTTGTCCACATTCTTCATGCGAACCTGCAGATCATTGCGGCGGATCTTGAGATTATTCTCTTTTTCACGCGCAACGGTTAGCTGTAATTGAAAAGCGATAGCGGCTTCATAAGCAATCTTGATATCTTCTTCTCGATACTTGTTGAAATCTCGACTGACTTCCGTAAGCCGGATCCGCGACCGCTTGTATTCTTTCTCTAACATATCCACGAGATCAATCGTGACACCCGTCTCATGCTTAATGTCATTGAGCTCCCGAGTAAGCGACTCCTTCTCTAAGCGTGATGACTCAGCAATCTCAAATAATTGATATTTGCTGCTTTCCATGACGTTAATGGCGTTGGTTATGACCTTGTCTATAGCGTCTGGTTGCACATGAAACGAGCTCCTTTTAATAAAACCTTATAATAGTAAGTTGTCTACCCCATATTGTAGCATAGTTCTTCCCGTTTGCCGTGTACTTCTAGTACTATTTATTCAATAGAAATTCCGTAATTCTGGGGATCCCAGCCTACTTTGAAGCCTAATCTCTCAGAAATGAGTCGTAATGGGACCATTGTCACATTATTCATGATCGCTGGAGCCACTTCTGCCGTGACACGACTTCCATTTACCAGGAGATCAGCTTGATCAATCCATAGGTCAATTAGTTTATCACCACGAAGGACGGTTACCTTACGTTCTTTATCATCCCACTTCACAGTGCCACCCAATGCTTCTGTGACAAAACGAATCGGAACCAACGTATTATCCTTCACGATCGTCGGCGCTTGTTCCAGCGTCATCGGCTTGCTATTTATAGTTGCTTGCTTCTTATTTACGTTAAGCTTGATTGCATTTTTCGGTAGCGATGGCAATTGTCCTTTATAAATAAATGAAATATCGTCAATATTAATTTTCCCTTTCACGGCTCTTTCATCCTGCCCGTTAGCCGGATTTGCGACATAAATGCTTTTCACCAGCAAAGGTGCTTTCAGATCCGACACATCCGCCGTCACCTTGCGCCAGCCTGTCCAGTTCATATTTTCCGTAAAACTGACATAATTCAGCTTGCCATCCGCATCAATGACCTCTGCACGCACCCAATTGAAGCTGCCATCGCCCAAGACTTTAGCCGTTATAAATTCGGGTTCACCCTCAATCGGCGCACCATTCCCATTATTAAACCTCGCATATGCTGCTTTCGTTCCTAGTCCCTTGGAGAAATCATAGGCGATTTCCAAGTTCTTATTTCCATTGTTCGGCACAATATTGACGCTAGAAACGACCTCTACCGGATATTTGTCACCTGTTGTCATAACTGCAAACTTATCTAAATCGTACCACACTTTCTCCTGCCCGACAGGCAAGGTTACCATAGTGCTATACCCGTCGTAGTGGGCGATGACCTGTGCTGTTTGCGCTCCAGCTGTGCTGTCTACGTGCAGAACACCATTCGTAATCGTCCCTTTAACTCCGCTAAGCTCCCAAGTCGCTGATGCCGCGGGTAATTCTCGCGTTGCTCCACTGCGTGTTGTAACGGTAATAGGAAGCTTGAAATCGCCACCCTCCGTCAATGAGAACGACCCTGAACTAAAAGCCATCGACGTAATCTGATCACGCCCGACAACTTCGACATCCATTGTTGCGGATCCTTTGCCTGATTTTGCGACAATCTGCGTTTTCCCAGGCATTGTTGGTGTATATACATTATCCTTAAATGAACCATTAGCTATCGTGGTGCTCCATTGTGGAACAATACCTGTTACCGCAATGGGATTATAATAGTCATCATATGCTTTAAATTGATAAGTGCTGGATTCATTTACGAATAATAAGGATTGCCCTTTTAAAATAAGACCTAGTAAATCACCCTTCGGCGCTGTCGAATATACGCCAAGACCATTTGCTACCGCACGTTGATTCCCGTTTTGTGTTTTGTTCACTAGCTTCGGATCTACATCACCAAGTGGCCTAGACACCATCTGTGTCGATCCACCGCCATCGAGGACCATCCCTCGCCAAACACCAGCATCAATCATGAATTGCTGCAGCTCAGGCAGTGTCATCCCGGCACTAGGACCGTTTCGATCCGCTGTTATGATATAGGCCTTCTTCAGATCCTTGGAGTAACCCACAGCTGTCCTAGAAACAGGACTATATCCGTTGAAATCATTAATATTCCGCGTAAAATAACTCGGCTTCGCCTCGTCTACCAGCAATGTGCTGCCCCCGATGAGCATTTTGAAGTTCTTCCAATCATATGTCTTCGATGCATCGTGTGGAATCATGTCGTACTTCGTCGTGATTTTATCCCCAACTTTGAGATGCTTTACAATAAACTCTCTAGCCAAACCGGAGCCTCTAAGGATATAACCATCTGCAGGAGCAATCATTTTCACATTCGTATCAACTTGAATTTCCTTAACGATATCATTCTGGATAAGCGCCTCAGTAGGTACGTGTGTACCATCCACAGCACGCTGTGTCATCGCCCAAGCACTTGTATAAAGGAAAAGGCCGTCGGCTATCAGTGGAACATCGTTATCGTCCCAGTAGAACGTTTTGTTCACGCCACCCAGCTCGAACTTTGTCCCATCCTTTGCTGTAACCGTACCCTGGAAATCGAAAATATCAATAATCGGCTGATTCGTCTTCGTAATAGCAAAAGAGTACAACCCCGAAATCTTCGCTGGCGTTGCCATCACCTGTCCATTCGTGATCTGTGCACCCTCTGGCACGCCTTCCGCCTGGGTATTATAGAAGTCCCCGTTCACGCCTGCTACAGCGCCTGTATCCTTCACCATGCCGAGCACACTCTGGTTCTTCGTGAACTGATTGTTCGTTCCTGCCATTGCGTCTATCTTCACATTCGGGTTCGTCAGATCCACTTCGATCACATTGGCGTTCACCGATACTTCCTTATTGCTTCGTGTTGTCGACCATACGTAGTTCTTCATAATTGCACCTGATGTAATCGTCTCCTGCGAGCTTAACGTCAGCTTCGTGCCCGCCGCGTTTACCGTAACTCCCGACACCAACTGCCACACCATAGCGCAAGCCAGTGCAGCTACTCCTACTTGCCTCTGTACCTTCACGTTGCCGTTCCACTCCTCTTTTTCATCTAAGTCTAGTATCTATCTTTATAGCGATAACTATATAGACTCTTAAACTATGGAAAAAGTTACGATATTCCCCATGTTGTATTCATATGTCATAGATAAATGGTAAAAATGTAAAAAAGAGCACAACCCTCCCGGGTCTGCTCTCTGCTTGAGATGCTTATATGTCAGTTAAATTATTTTCTTTAATTTTGCTTCTTGTTCAATCGAACGTGCTGAGAGGAGCTCAATGATCCTGTGTTGTTGCTCTTGCACATTTTCCAAACGCTTCACGATTTCATTGGTTTCAAGTACGGCTTGTTTGATTTGAGATTGTTCTAATTCTAGTCTGTCTAATCTCTCTAATACGGGTGATAATTCTGCTCTCAGCAACGTGGTAAGTGATTCCTTTAATTCAGTATCCATAATATCGCTCTCCTCTCGTATACCAACGCAGAACTTATCTTCTACCTATCATAACATAATTCCCTATGAATTAGCATCAGATGACATATACATATAGTGCCACTGTTATTAGCAAAAGAAAACAAAAATATTTACTAAAGCAAATACTAGTTGCGGTAAGTAAACAAACAAAAAGCCGCCCCAGAAGGACGGCCTCTCTATATTAATGCTTAAGCTCTAACGCTTGCGTTCTTAATGATTCTGCTTTATCTGTACGCTCCCAAGGAACATCTAGATCATTACGGCCAAAGTGACCATAAGCTGCAGTTTGACGGTAGATCGGACGACGAAGATCAAGCTCTTTAATGATACCCGCTGGGCGAAGGTCAAAGTTATTGTGGATCAGCTCAACAAGCTTCTCTTCACTCACTTTAGCCGTACCAAATGTATCTACAGCAATAGATACAGGACGAGCAACACCAATAGCATAAGCCAATTGAACTTCACATTTCTCAGCAAGGCCAGCTGCTACGATATTCTTCGCAACATAACGCGCCGCGTAGGCACCGGAACGGTCAACTTTTGTCGGATCTTTACCGGAGAACGCGCCGCCGCCATGACGAGCATAACCACCGTACGTATCAACGATAATTTTACGACCTGTAAGACCTGCATCCCCTTGAGGTCCGCCGATAACGAAACGGCCAGTTGGATTGATGAAGTAGTTCGTCTTCTCATCCAACAAGTGTGCTGGAACGATTGGAAGAATAACATGTTCTTTAATATCTTTTTGGATTTGCTCCAAAGTTGTGTTCTCATCATGCTGTGTGGATACAACGATTGCATCTACACGAACAGGTTTATCATCGATGTATTCAACAGTTACTTGAGTTTTACCATCTGGACGCAAGTATGGAAGAGTGCCGTTCTTACGAACTTCAGTCAAACGACGAGCCAATTGGTGAGAAATAGAGATTGGAAGAGGCATAAGCTCAGGTGTTTCATTTACAGCAAAACCGAACATCAAGCCTTGGTCACCAGCACCAATTGCTTCGATTTCTTCATCAGACATGTTACCTTCTCTTGCTTCAAGGGCTCTGTCTACACCTTGTGCAATATCAGGAGATTGCTCATTCAACGAAACGAGAACCGCACATGTTTGGGAGTCGAAACCATACTTCGCGCGTGTGTAACCAATGTCCTTAATTGTTTGTCTTGCAATAGCTTGAATATCGACATATTCAGACTTCGAAGTGATTTCACCAATTACCAAAACCAAACCAGTTGCTACAGATACCTCACATGCTACACGAGCATTCGGATCATTAGCTAGAAATGCATCCAAAACCGAGTCAGAAATTTGGTCACAAATTTTATCTGGATGACCTTCTGTTACGGATTCGGATGTAAATAAACGACGTCCACGAACTTGAGCCATATTATTCATCCTCCTACATTACATTTAGTATGTTTGAAAAGCTTCTACTCGATGCCTCTATAATAAAAAAATTGGGCCCGGCTTTAGCGCAAGCTTTTCTCGCCAAACGGAATCCCTCTTTTGCGCTCATGCGCTGATAAGATCTTTGAATTCCGCACTGGTACAAATAGATAAAGCATAAATAAATACAATACATGAATAAAGACAACATTAAAATGAACCTTCCCCTATCGGAAAAGGTTAAATTGAATATTGACCTTCAATTAACCATCCTACTTTATTTGTCGTGTAATGTCAATTTATAATTTCGATTATCATTATTCTTCTTATTAAGTTTACTTTAAGGTACGCTTCACTTTTTTTTCACAGCTTTTATCTATACTACTCATATATTAACTAATGAGTTCGTGAATATTTGTAATCTCTGAAAATTTGAAGAAAGAGGTCAGCCTATAGCCGACCTCTTTCTCATCACAATAATAGAAGGAATAATACCTACAAAGTAAACAAGGTTTCTTCTGCTCTTTGAATCAGACGCTGCGTAATGCGCCCGCCAACAGCGCCTGCATCCCTGGAGGTGATATGCCCCCAGTAGTCTTTTTTCATAGAATTTGAAGGAATAGAACCAAGTTCACCCGCAAATTCGGTATCCGCATTGGCCGACATCGAATTGCCTACTGGCAGACCTAACTCAGCAGCAATTTCGTATTTTAAAATATCTAAAGCTTTTTTCGATTCCGGAACCACTTTACTTCTAGCCATAACCAAACGCCTCCCTAAGAGTTTTAGTTCAGATCATGCACTCGATAAGCAGCTACCCGATCAATGGGGTACGCTAATAGTATGGCTAGAATCGGCTCCGCGAACCGAATAAGAAGTTGTCATTTTGGGTAAAATTATGGAGTAAACATTTATTGTAGAACTTTACTACCATCAGCATTCAAAATCAAAAATCCACCACGTACCATAACATAAATGGACGTGTCATTTTTTGGCGAAGGCTTAATACCGCGGCCCTCTGTTGGGAAAATCAAAAGATGATTCAGCGCGACTTCCGTCCCCGCCGGCAGATCCTTGCCTCCCGTTACGTCCGGGATGCCGTTCTCATCGTTACTCACGGCTAGTACCTTGCCGCTTCTCACGATAAACTCCGCGCCAGCGCCGGCATACAAGGTTTGTCCATTTTCCAATTGGACAACCTTCATATTTGCCGCTGCCGTTGGGGTAGTGCTCGTGCCTCCGTTGCTCCCGCCAGCATTCGCTGCGATCGTGGAGGCCACAATCTCCTTCACCTTAGCTTCGCTTAAGGTGTTCTGTTCGAAGTAGCTTTGGGTAATCACCGGGTCGGTTGTTCCTGGGGATGGGGCTTCGGCTTGGGATGTCTGTGCCGCAAAAAGAAGAATAACCGAGCTAAAAAGTACAAGTTTGACCTTTTGTAATTTCATTATTTCACCTTCTTTTCTTTTTGTAGCTATACTAAGCTACTTTGTAAAAAAAGAAAAGACCCCGAAGGGTCCTTTCTCCACTAAGTGATTATTAGTTTGTAACCAGTGTGCTTGCAGTTGCACCAGATGGAGCAATAGCTTTGATTACGAACTCAGTTACACCAGCGCTAACTACTACTTGACCAGTAGAACTAAATGTTACAGTACCAGTTCCTTTGATGTCAGATACAACGTATTGAACACCAAGTAAATTTTTGTATCTGCCGATATAATCAACTGTACCATTAAATGGTGCAGCCGCAAATGGAGCAGACAATCCTGTCTCATATTTGTACTCAATACCGTAGTTGTCAACAACTTTGATTGCATTCATCAGCTGACCTACATCGTAAGTTCCTGCAGCAATACCAGTTTTGTTCGCGTCAGCAGTAATTGTTTTAACAGTTACAGCTTCGGATTTGATGTTAATTGGAAGAGTAACATCTTGCAAGTTGCCATCTTCTTTCTTGAAGACAACAGTTACATTTGTTGTACCAGCTTTATTACCAATGATCCAAGCATCATTAGCATCGTAAACTGCTTTTGCTACTGTACCATCTGCTGTAGAAGCACTCACTACACGGGATCCTGGGATAACAACGGAATCACCCGATTTGTCTTTTGCAGTCACGGCAACTTTGCGAGCAAGCTTGCTGTTTTTAGCCCAAACTCCGTTATTGTTAGGAGCTGTTGCAGCAGCATCAGCTGCAGCTGTTAATTCTTTATCATCCGCAATTACAAGTGCGCTATCAAGTGCTGCAAAGGAATCAGCCAATGCGTTTGCACTGTATGTGAGATCGTTTTTGTTAACAATCTCCAAGCTGTTATCAACTGTTTTAAGAACGCTGTTCTTAACTGTGTCAATCAATTCAACTTTAACTTTAGCTTTTGATCCAACAGCAGCACCAGTTTGACCTAGCAAGTACAATTCTTTGCTATTGAAATCGCCGAATTGGGAAGCATTGAATTCAAATACTTTGTCTTCGCCAGCAGCAGGTGTACCAACACGACCTGGATAGTTAACTGCATCAGTTATGTCGCCATTCCATACTTTATCATTGTTTGTTGTGAATGCAGCATTAGCATTACCAGTAACTGTTACTTTTAGTTTGTAGTTAGTTGGCGTTACTTTTCCAACATTAACAGCGCCAAGTTTCTCACCATGTTGGTCTTTTACGTACCATTTAATTGTGGATTTACCACCAGCGATACCTTTAGCTGCAGGAGTAGAACCGTCAAGTACGATTGTTTCAGGTTTACGAGCATCTTGAACTGTGAAGCTTTGTTGAACGTTTTGTTGGATATTGGAGTTGAAAATACCCGCGTTAACAAATACTACACCTTTGCTGCCAGAAGTAATTGAATCTAGCTTGATTTTCCCTTTGTGCTCACCAGATTGGACAATCGCATCGTTACCATTGCCAAGTAATCCTGTTGGAACATTAGCACCGGAAACAGAAATCGAGAATCTTTTCGCAGCTGCATTATCAGCGATGTCTTGTGCGGACAATTTGTTGCCTTGAGCATCGTATGCAACGATTGGGATGTATTTGTTGCTGTCACCTTCAGCAAGAACGCCACTGAAAGTACCAAACTCAACTTTTGTAGCTACAGTTGAAGATTGAGTTTTGATTGTTTTAGTTGCGCTAGCGGAACCAACATAGATAGTTGCTGTGTACTCAGCATCTTTATCTACGTTTTTAGCAAGCTTAAACTTCAACTTGTCATAAGTGCTTGCAGCTGAATCTAGAACTAATGAATCAAAAGTGTATGGAGTAAATATTACACTTGCATTTGTTTTAGTAAGATCAGTCAATGCACCTTCTGCAATTACATCGCCATATTGGTCAAAACGAGTAATGGATGCTTCTGCAACATCGCCTTCTTTTGTAAGAGCAGTTTTAGTTGAAGGATATTTCACATCGCCTACTTCAACTTTTGTAACATAAGGATCGATACCAACCTTGAATGTTTTTTGAACAGACACAGAAGAGTTAGTCAAGAAGACATTCACTGGAATTACGTCGATTTCGGATTGGAACTCAAGTCCGCCACCTTTGTTTTTTGTATCAAGTGTCAACTCAAGAATACCAGTCTCATCGTTTCTCTTAACATTTGCGGAAGTACCCGAAACGTATGCTGTGTAGTTGCCACCAGTTAGGGAAGCATTTTCACCATATTGGTTTTCAGCTTTGATTTTAACAATAACTTTTGTAGATTTTGCGACTTTGTCACTTGCGTTAACGAAGCTAAGTTTTGTAACTTTTTCGTTTTCAGCTGTGAATGTTGCTGTAGTTTTGTCAACAGCAGCTGCATCAAGACCGGAAAGAGTAGCTGTGTAAGTACCTTCACTAAGTTTAACGTCAGTCAAAGTCAATACTACGGACTTCTTGTCATCTGCAAATTTAGCAGTTGTTGTGATGGATTGCGTACCTTTTGTCAAAGCAACTTTCGCTTTAGTATCATCAACCGGTTTGCTGAAAGTTACTGTTACTTGTTGTACACCAGTAGCTTTAGCTTCAGAAAGTGATACTTTACCTGGGGATACGTATTGAGCTTTCGCTTCATATGCACCAGTCAAAAGAAGATCGCGAGTTGCGTTGGATTTACCACCGAATTTACCGTCTGCTCCATTGGAGAGAAGTTTCAATTCAAGTGCAAGTGCTACATAACCTTGTGCCCAGTCAGTTACTGTTGCATCAGTACCTGTTTTGCCTTTAGCATCAGCATCTTTACCAAGAACGCGAACCAAGAAAGTAGCAAGTTGTTCTTTCGTTACTTTACCAGCTGGGTTGTAAGTGCCTTCACCGTAACCATCAGTGATACCAGCAGTTTTCAAAGCTTCGATGAAAGGAAGTGCGTAGCCGTTAGCTGCGTCATCTGCTTTAACATCGGAGAAGCTGGAAGTTTTAAGATCTTTGTTAACTTCGATACCAGTGATCAAAGCTGCAACTTTCGCGAATTGAGCACGGTTCATTTCTTCTTTAAGACCAAATGTTGTTTCGCTCACGCCATCAAAAATACCAGCGCTGATAAGAGCGTCAAATTTTGCTTTTGTTGCTGCGTCAAGATCTTTAAGATCTGTGAAATCAGCGGATGTTTTACCGAATGCTACGGAAGAAAACATGGATAATGCCATTGCTGCAGTAAGAACTACGGATAAACTTTTTTTCATAACCTTTTTTTCTCCTCCTTGAATATCTGTATAATTTTTTAGTTTGAAACCATTATTATTTGAGCTCGATTTACTCATTGTTTGGTTCACCCCCTTTCCAGAGTTAGAGCATGATATAACTAAGTTCGCTTGTGACACATAATAATTACATAAAAACTAGTAAACTAGTTAAGTAATTAGAGGAACTCACACCAATGTATATTATACAGTGGTCGAATTGGATCGTAAAGAATTATTTTTCCACTTCTTAATACACAACAATATGTTATTTTCTAGTTCATAGTATTAAACGCATAGGTTTCAAAAAAGTTGCGCATCCTAATAAAAAATATTTTTATATGAAATACGCAAAGAAAAAGAAACCCAACGTTGAAATAACGTGGGTTTCTCGATATTCTGGTTATTTTAATTCTTAGTTAACCAATGTTGTTGCTGTTTTACCGCTAACAACTGCTTTAATGTTAAACTCAGTTACGCCAGCGCCAATTGTAACTTTACCATTAGCACCTACACTAACTGTTCCTCCTGTATTAACATCTGTTACAACGTACTGAATACCTAGAAGGTCAGCATATCTAGCTAGTTCTACATCTGTATATTCAACACCATAGTTGTCAACAACCTTAAGGTTTGGCAATAAAGTGTACGCATCAACGACTGTTCCAGCCGTTAGGGCAATATCATTTGTAGCATCTGCAGTTACTGTTGCCGCTGCTATAGCATCTGATTTTACGTTTACAGCAACACTCTCATCTTCAGCAGAACCATCAGCAGTTGTATAAACAACTGTAATTGTAGCAGTTCCAGCTTTATTACCTATAACAACTACATCTCCACCGTCTTGAACAATTTTAGCAATGTTTTGGTCAGATGATGCCGCACTAATAACGCGACCTGCTGGAATAGCAACCTCATCACCAGAAGCATTAACTGCTTTAATGACTAATTTTCTTCCTAGGCTTCCGTTAAACGCCCATTCAGATCCCGTTGTTAATTGCTTTTCTTTATCAGCAACTACGCTGCTGTCTAAAGTCGCATACATATCAGTTACAGGTTTGATGCTGTATGTTAGGTCTGTGCTGTTAGCAATAACTTCCATGGAGCTATCCACAGATTTCAAAACATTTTCATTAGTTTTGCCTGGGTTTTGAATCAATTTCGCTTCAACTTTAGCCGTTCCTGTGGCTTTTGCAGTTAGCTTCAATTCTTTCTTGTTAAAACCAGCAAGTTCAGTAGCCGAGAACTCATCTGTTGCTAAACCAGTCAAGTCTGCATATGTCGAACCCGTTACTGTTACTTCAACTTTATAATCATTCGCATAGTCAGCAATCGTGCTATCTAATTTCTCACCGTATTGGTCTTTTACAAACCATTTAATCGTTGTTTCTCCACCTACGATTGCTTTTTGAGCAGGCTTATCACCATCTAGAACAATTGTTTCAGGCTTACGAGCTTCTTGAATTGTGAAGCTTTGTTGTGCGTTGGTTTGAACATTGGATGAGTAGATACCTAAGTTTATGAATACTACGCTGTTAACGGAAGCATCAACAGAGCTGATTTTAATTTGACCCTTATGCTCACCTGTTTTCACAATTGCATCATTACCATTGTTACCCGTAGCTGTTGTTGCACCAGATATGGACAAGGAGAAGCGTTTTGCAGTTGCTTGGTCAGCAATTTCTTGTGCAGTTAATTGTGTACCATTTGCGTCATATGCAACAATTGGGATGTATTTATCTTTGTCACCATGTGCAAGTACACCTGCATAAGAACCGAACTCAACTTTGTTCGCTACTTTAGATGAATCAACTTTAACTGTTAATGATGCGCTTGAAGAACCAACATAAATAGTTGCTGTGTAATCTGCTGCTTTTTCCACTGCATCTTCCAAAGAAATTCTAACCGTATCATAATCAGTTGTTGTAACTTTCAGTGCATCGTAGCTATATGGCGTAATTACCGATGTGATGTTTGTACGCTCATCTAAAATTGCACCTTCTGGAATTGCGTTACCGTATTGGTCATAACGCGTGATTGAGGCTTCTGCGTAGTCACCTTCGCTAGATAGGACCGTTTTTCCTGCAGGATATTTCAATGTGCCTAGCTCAATTTTCGTAACGAAAGGTTCAGTTCCAACTTTAAAAGTCTTTTGAACGGATACGGATGAATTTGTTAGGAATACATTTACAGGGATAACAGAAATTTCAGATTGCTGTGAACTAGTATCCAAAGTCATTTCTAGTAGGCCAGTGTCTTCATTTCTTGTTAGTGATTTTGTCTCACCAGAAACATATGCTGTATAGCTTCCACCATTGATTGTTGCTGATTCACCATATTGGTTCTCTGCTTTGATTTTCACTAAAGCTTTTGTGGTTTTTGCGAGGTAATCACCTGCATTTACAAAGCTAAGTTTTGTTACTTTCTCGTTCTCAGCCGTAAATGTTGCTGTAGCCTTAGCTACACTAGCTGCATCAAGACCGGAAAGTGTTGCTGTATATTCGCCTTCTGATACTTTAACATCAGTCAAAGTCAGAACCACTGATTTCTTATCATCTGCAAACTTAGCTGTTGTTGCAACGCTTGCTGTACCTTTAGTTAAAGCAACTGTTGCTTTAGCTGTATCAACTGGTTTGTTGAAAGTTACTGTTACTTGTTGTACGCCAGTAGCTTTTGCTTCAGTCAAAGAAACTTGACCAGCTGGTACGTATTGTTGTTTCGCTTCGTATGCGCCAGTTACTAGAAGATCACGAGTTGCATTCGTAATACCACCGAAAGTACCATCAGCATTGTTAGCAAGAAGTTTCAATGCAAGTGCTTCAGCCACATAACCTTGTGCCCAGCCAGATACTGTTGAATCTGTACCAGTCAAAGTTTTTGCTTCTGCATCTTTACCAAGCACACGAACCAAGAAAGTAGCTAGTTGTTCTTTTGTTACTTTACCAGCTGGGTTGTATTGACCTTCAGCATAACCATCAGTTACATTAGCAGTTTTCAAAGCTTCGATGTAAGGAAGTGCATAGCCATTAGCTGCATCGGTTACACTAACGTCAGTAAAGCTTGAAGTTTGAAGATCTTTATTTACATCAAGACCCATGATCAAAGCTGCTACTTTAGCGAATTGTGCACGGTTCATTTCTTCTTTCAAGCCGAAAGTTGTGTCGCTCACACCGTCGAAGATTCCAGCAGAGATCATCGCATCAAATTTCGTTTGTGTTGCTGCATCAAGATCTTTCAAATCAGTGAAGTCAGCTGATGTTTTACCAAAAGCGACAGCTGAGAACATCGAAAATGCCATTGCGGAAGTAAGAACTACGGATAATGTTTTCTTCATAAAGGTATTTCCTCCTAATATTTTAAAGTTTTTTTGTTATAAAAACTTATAACCAACGTAGCGACAATGAAATCCGATGAATTTGCGTGTAGCATTCCGTATATCAACTTATCTACAAATTGAGTATACGGTAATCCATGCAATCTTTCATTGCTAAGTATTTTCCAGAGTTATTGCAATCTCTTACACTAGCTACTTAGCCTCTTGCTTACTAGTTAAGAATACTATTTAATTATGAAGCAATTGAGAAGAGTAACTGAACTTAAGCTAAAAATTAGCTTAAAATAAACTGAAATTCCTCCCACAAAGAAAAAGAGACCCCAGAGGGTCTCTTTAATATCTGCTGATTAGTTAACCAAAGTTGTAGCTGTTTTACCATTAACAACTGCTTTAATGTTGAATTCCGTTACGCCAGCGCCAATTGTAACTTTTCCATTAGCACTTACAGTAACTGTTCCACCAGTGTTAACATCTGTTACAACATATTGAATACCTAGAAGGTCTGCATATCTAGCAAGCTCTCCTTCTGTATATTCAACGCCATAGTTATCAACCACTTTAAGATTTGGCAATAAAGTGTACGCATCTACTGTTGCAGGAGTTAATGCAATATCATTCGTAGCATCAGCTGTGACTGTAGTTGCTGTAATTGCATCTGCCTTTACATTTACAGTAAAGGATTCATCTTTTGTTGCTCCAGCTGCAGTTTTGTACACAACCGTAATGGACGCTGTACCAGCTTTGTTTCCAACTACTACTACTTCATTGCCAACTTGTACTACTTTAGCGATATTTTGATCAGAAGATGCTGCGCTGATTACGCGGCCTGCAGGGATCGCTACTGCTTCACCTGAAGAGTTAACTGCTTTAACTACTACTTTTCTTCCAAGGCTACCATTAAACACTCCTGCTTCTGTCAATGCTTTCTCGCTAGCGGAAATAACACTGCTATCTAGAGTTGCAAACATGTCAGTTACTGGTTTAATGCTGTACGTTAGATCTGAGTTAGCAATTACTTCCATGGAGTTACTTACTGTTTTTAGAACATTTTCATTAGCTTTGCCTGGGTTTTGAATCAACTTAGCTTCAATTTTAGCTGTTCCTGTTGCTTTTGCTGTTAACTTCAACTCTTTTTTGTTGAAATCTGCAAGTTCAGTAGCTGAGAACTCCATTGTTGTTAAGCCATCGAAATCTGCAACAGTAGGTTCAGATACTGTTACTTTTACTTTATAATCATTTTCATAATCTGCAATCGTGCTGTTCAACTTCTCACCATATTGGTCTTTTACAAACCATTTAACAGTTGTTTCTCCACCTACGATTGCTTTTTGAGCTGGTTTGTCCCCATCAAGAACGATCGTCTCAGGCTTACGAGCTTCTTGGATTGTGAAGCTTTTTTGTACATTAGCTTGAACATTGGATGTGTAGATACCCAAGTTGATGAATACTACGCTGTTAGCGGAAGCATCAACGGAGCTAATTTTAATTTGACCTTTATGCTCACCTGTTTTTACAATTGCATCATTACCGTTGTTACCAGTAGCTGCAGTTGCACCAGAGATGGATAAGGAGAAACGTTTTGCAGTTGCTTGATCAGCAATTTGTTGTGCAGTCAATTGTGTACCATTTGCATCGTAAGCAACGATTGGGATGTATTTATCCTTGTCACCATGTGCTAGTACACCAGCATAAGATCCAAATTCAACTTTAGTTGCAACTTTTGCTGAATCCACTTTAACTGTTAATGTTGCACTTGCAGAACCTACATAGATTGTTGCCGTGTAATCTGCTGCTTTATCAACTGAACCCTCTAAAGAAATTTTAACTGTGTCATAGTCAGTTGCTGCGATTTTTAATGCATCAAAGCTATAAGGTGTAACTACCGAAGTAAATTTAGTACGATCTACTGAAATTGCACCTTCTGGAATTACATTTCCATATTGATCATAACGTGTGATGGATGCTTCTGCATAGTCACCTTCGCTAGAAAGAACTGTTTTACCAGCAGGATATTTCAATGAGCCAAGCTCAACTTTTGTAACGAAAGGCTCAGTTCCAACTTTGAAAGTCTTTTGAACGGATACCGATGAATTCGTCAAGAATACATTTACAGGGATAACAGATACTTCAGATTGCTCTGCGTGTGTATCCAATGTCATTTCTAGTAAACCTGTATCTTCGTTTCTTGTTAATGTTTTTGTTTGACCAGAAACATATGCTGTGTAGCTTCCGCCGCTAATTGTTGCTGTTTCACCATATTGGTTCTCAGCTTTAATTTTAACTACAGCTTTTGTAGACTTCGCAAGGTAATCACCTGCATTTACAAAGCTTAGTTTTGCTACTTTTTCGTTCTCAGCTGTGAATGTTGCTGTAGCTTTAGCTACTGTAGCTGTGTCAAGACCGGAAAGTGTTGCTGTATAGTTACCTTCTGTTACTTTAACATCTGTCAAAGTTAGAACAACTGATTTCTTGTCATCTGCAAATTTAGCTGTTGTTGCAACGTTAGCTGTACCTTTTGTCAAAGCAACTGTTGCTTTCGCTGTATCAACTGGTTTGTTGAATTTTACTGTTACTTGTTGTACGCCAGTAGCTTTCGCTTCAGTCAAGGAAACTTGACCAGCTGGTACGTATTGTTGTTTTGCTTCATATGCGCCAGTTACAAGAAGATCACGAGTTGCATTCGTAATACCACCAAAAGTACCGTCTGCATTGTTAGCAAGAACTTTCAATGCAAGTGCTTCAGTTACATAACCTTGTGCCCAACCAGAAACGGTTTTGTCTGTACCAGTCAATGCTTTTGCTTCTGCGTCTTTACCAAGAACACGAACCAAGAAAGTTGCTAGTTGTTCTTTTGTAACTTTACCAGCCGGGTTGTATTGACCTTCTGCATAACCATCAGTTACGTTAGCTGTTTTCAAAGCTTCGATGTAAGGAAGTGCATAACCATTCGCTGGGTCGGTTACATTAACGTCAGTAAAGCTTGATGTTTTAAGATCTTTATTTACTTCAAGACCCATGATCAAAGCTGCTACTTTAGCGAATTGTGCGCGGTTCATTTCTTCTTTAAGACCAAATGTTGTGTCGCTTACGCCATCAAAGATTTCAGCGGAGATCATCGCGTCAAACTTTGCTTTTGTTGCTGCGTCAAGGTCTTTCAAATCCGTGAAATCTGCAGATGTTTTACCAAATGCTACGGATGAGAACATGGAAAGAGCCATTGCGGACGTAAGAACTACGGATAAAGTTTTCTTCATAAAGGGTGTTTCCTCCTAATATTTTAAAGTTTTTTTGTTATAAAAACTTATAACCAACGGGGCGACTTTTGAATCTACTTGCTCGGCGATCTCTGATTCTCTTTCGTGTAGCTTCGCGTCTATCACCTCGGCCACAAACTTAGTATACGACACTCTATACTACATTTCATTGATAAGTATTTTCCAAATGTGTGTCTCAATGCATTCTAAATACATACCAAAAACAGCCCCATCACTTATTAGGTGACAGGGCTGTTTGTTTTAACTTCTACTTATGGAACCATCTTTTGTTGCTTCATAACGCGATACGAAATGATGGACGCTTGGGCGCGCGTTAACAGTTCTGTTGGGTCGAAGCGAACAGTTGCTTTTGTTTCTCCCGCCAGCAGAGTATTCTCGATCCCCTCAATTAAGCCAGCCTTAGCAACAGCTTCAACAGAAGGTCTTGAGTAGGACTCAATATTATCGGCGTCCGTAAATGTTTTCTGCAACGACGTAAGTGATTTTTTAAGATCCGTGCTCAATTTCATTTCAGCAGCTCTAGCAATCATAACAGCGGCATCTTGGCGCGTTATGGATCCACTAGGGTTGAATCTATTACTTGCCTGACCACGAATAATACCCGCTCTTGCCGCGGTCTCAATGTACTTGTAATCGTAAAGCATACCGATGGCATTATCAATTTTCAGAACATCTGAGAACGTTGAGCTGCCGCTATAATTCATAGGAAGCTTAAACACCTTCACTAAGATTTGAGCAAACTCACCACGTGTAATGTAATCATTCGGTCCAAAGGAGAATGTTGTTTTGGCTCTCATAACCCCTTTGGAGTAGAGAGTTTCCAATTCAGTTCTCGCAAAGGAATGACCCGTCATATCATCAAAACTGCGGTCCATGTACATAACTTGATAGTAACCAAACTTTCGGAATGGCACTGTTATAGTGTTCGCTTTGTTATCTACTACACCGCCAATGTTCTTCCAGCCATAATCCGTGGTGTTCGCGTAATTCGCGTAAATGTCATAGAAGAACACGGTAATATACTTCCCTGCATCCTGACGAATAGCCGGATCGAATTGTAACGTTAACGACCCTTCCTGAGAAGGTACAACGAGTTCATCATTAAGACGATTGAAATATGGACGTCCTAAAGTAGTATCATCATAGGGATCCAAACCAGTTCCATTAAGACCTTTGCTCAAATCGTCTGCTGTCGTTGTTGTTGTACTTGGCGCAGGAATGTAGCCTGCATCCATATAGTACAGATTACTCGCTGCATGGAACGTATCTTCTGGCACCTTAACGCTAATCTTAGATTTAAAATAGCCATTCGCTACCGGATACAGAGTCTTATTAATTCTTCCATCATCCGTATCTGCTATACCAAATAAGATTTTGCGAGTCGTTGAAATGTACTGATTGTTATTGCTATCTGGGACATTTCTCATTAATTTAGTGTCTTTAGGGAAGGATAATTGAACCCCTCCATTAAAAATCTTAAATTTAGTATTCATTAACTGTAAGGTTTGCATGCCTTGCACATTCGTATTGGTATTGAAGAGAATGAAGCTACCATTCACCTTGGCACCATTGCGTGTAATAGTGAACTTAATCACGTTCGCACCAGGTTTTAACCCTGTCGCCTGATACAAATACTGATCCACAGAATTCACCGTACGTTTCGTCGCTTCATCTTTTCCAAACACGACACTGTCCGCATTTTCTGCTTCAAGGACAATATTATAGAAATCACTATTAATATTGGATTGCAGTTCTCCTTTTGGATTCTTAATCAGGAGAGGTTGAATAACTGTATAAGGGACATTTTGTCTTGTAATCGTTATGGATCTGGTTGATGTAATATTGGAATTGTTCGTAATTCTAAACTCAAATACAACATCAGAATCATCTAATAATTTAAAGCCATTTGTCGTAAACGTTTGTGTGGGAAGCGTATTGGATACACCCGAGAAGAAATCTGTTCCTAAGGATGTAACTGTCCTTGAATTAGGCGTTTGGTCGATAACAGTGATTGTATCTTTAATCGTTTGTTGATACACCAAGGCATCACCCTTGGCATCCTTCGTATGCACGACTAGTGTCAGTGCTTTAATTGGCGAAGCCGCTCCATTCGCATCAAGACTCGTAAATATCCCGCTAAAGGATACCGTACGCTGCGTTGTTGTATAAGTGTCTGCATCCGCCCCAGCGACAAATTGGGTACCTGCACCGATTGCACCATTTTCTACTGGTTTAATCAAAGTGAATTGCGGCGCATCTGTTGAGAATAAGTAGATGTCATAGGATTGCTCTGTAATGAAGACATTGTTAACGTAAATCTTGAATTTTAATGTGTTTTTCCCTTCGACTAATACCTTGGTAATATCCGAATTAAACAAGTTCAAAGGCAAGGTAAAGGCATTGGTTCCTGGCACAAATATCGTATCGATTGTTTGAGAGTCTAGTGTGTACAAACTTTCATTCAAAAATACTTCTACTTTATTCCCAGGCTTAGTTGCTGGTGCCACAATTGGATCTTGATAAAAGTTCACTAAACGACCAGAGATACATGCCTCGGTTGTTCCGCAAGTCAAATTTTTGATATTTCTGATGGACATGCTATTTGAAATATTATTGATGATAACGTAAGGTGCATTGCTGATGGTTAGCTTATAGTCTGTTGTACTATATTTCACATCATTTACATCATAAAGCTCGATGCTCAGCTTCTTGTTTCCGTCGCTAATCCCTTGCAGCGTTATATCAAACTTCTTCATATCCCCGTAGACCGCGCCAGTGATGTCAGTAGTGTCTGGATAATATACGCCGTCAAGCTTGGCTCTAATAAATTTTGTCTCATCATTCGTATAGATATGAACTAGCCCTGGTAGCTCATTCACTAAATTCTCATCCGTTAAACTTAGTTCATTCTCTACCGTTCCGTTAGTAAGTGTCGCCTTATCAATATAAGGTTTGTCTGGGTCTACATATTTGAACTTATATTCTGATGTTACAGGTACTAGACTGTTCGAGATATCGCGGAAAGTAAACGTTAATCGTTGTTCATTAAGGGCATAGCCCGTAAGGGTTGGAATCTCAACCGTTACATCCTTAACTGTATACTCAGCATTACGAGTTAAAGAAGCGTTATGGGCCGAAGAATACGTTACACCGGTAACAGTACCAGCTGCTGCTAAATCAATAGTAGCTACCGTACCATCATTTATCGCGACATCGACATATCGATATTTTAGCGATGTACCTGTAGCATCAAAATCACTTTTGACATTCGCTGTAAAGGTAAGCGCACTGGTTTGAAACGTCGGGATGGTGATTAAATCTTTCGATGTTTCAGGTTGCCCTGTAGCTAATACCTTACCGTTGAAAGCAAATGGTTGACCATTGTCATACCATAGTTTTTTAACCACTTGATACTTATTCGTGTCATTGCTTGCTGTGAAGTTAATAATATTATCCCCTGCAGTTAAACAGAAGCTTGTCACCGAAGAGCACGTGGAAGACGATTTATTCTTATCATCGCCCGTGAAATAGAAATAACCGTCATTACTTTTGAAGCCCAGCTTAGGCAGACTATCCCCTGAAAGAGTAGCTTGGACTGCGCTTGCATTGGAAGCTTTCGTTTTGATTTGAATACCTGTTGTGCCTGCTTTCAGCGGGCCGCGGTCAACCGGATAGATTTTACCATCTTCAAGTTGCTCGTTATTAACGGTAATGTTAGATAAATTCGTCGTCGGGGCGTAGTAAAGCCAGCCTGGCGCGGACGCAATAGCACTTGATTCTCCTAGATATACAACAACTTTATTCAAACCTTCTGACAACTGAATGTTATCGAATTTTACTAGATTGGATCCAGCGATTTGAGCCTTATTATTTTTCTCTGTTACAACGGCACCAGAGTTAATATTCGTGATCTCAAAATAAATGGATGGAATCTGTGAATCCGTTAAATTCGTTGTTTCTACATTTAAAACAAAGGGTAGTTGTGTAATTCGTGTTACCAAGTTGTTATCCGTAGGACGAGCTGTAGATGTACCAGCATTATCGGTTTCCGTGTATAAGTTTTTGATAACTAGCGTTGAAGCTGCACTCGCTGTCATCGCAGGCACTAAACTAATCATCAAGGATATGATCAACAGTATGCTTGCTAGTTTGGTCTGTAATCGTTTCAAAACAATTTCCTCCTTATGTTATCTAAATGTGATTAGCTTTTTATGTATGGGACTGGTGTATCATTTATCACTCAACTAGATTTCGACAATCCCTCCCAAATTCTTCTATCATTCTACATGATTAGACGCGGCTAATCGCCAAAAGTTACTGTATATTACTTATCGGTTGATTGCAGGTAAATGTTTAGAGATAGAAAGGTTTTCCCTTAAAAAGTAAAAACCCAGCCACAAGGGCTGGGTTAGATAAGTCATATGAAATGATGAGGTATAGGTTATTTTCCTACGCGATCACTCTGAACCTGCTTACCTACTAACCTTTGCAGGAAGTTGATCACAGGCTTGCGGCTTTTGCTAATAATACCGATAGCCTCTGCCCCGACAAGCATAACGAGGAACAATGCGACTATAATCATAATCAATCCCCAAGTAGAGTCTTGGGAAATAAATACTGAGCAGACCACCGCGCTGCCACCGAAAATAGCAGCAATTCCATAGATGATCAGTACGCTTGTACGATGGCTGAAGCCCATTTGCAATAAGCAGTGATGCAAGTGGCTTTTGTCCGGTGCCGAGATTGGCAGTTTATTCACATAACGGCGAAGCATGGCAAAGAACGTATCAGATAAGGGCACGCCTAAAATCATAATCGGGATTAATAGTGAAACAACAGCAGCTTGCTTAAAGCCGAGAATCGAAAGTGTTGCAAGGGCGAAGCCCAGGAACAAGGCGCCGGAATCGCCCATGAAGATTTTGGCCGGATGGAAGTTAAAGAACATAAAGCCTGAAATACTTCCTAGCAAAATCACACAAAGTAAAATAACAGTTACGTTCCCCATCATCAGGGCAAGAATGAGAATCGTTGTTGTTGCGATACCCGATACACCTGCTGACAAACCATCCAGGCCGTCAATCAAGTTAATCGCATTGGATACACCGACAATCCACAATATTGTAATCGGGATACTCAACCAGCCAATCGGCAGGTTCGTTTCACCAAATGGAATATTAACCAAATCTATTTTGAGTCCAAATGAAACAACGATACAGGCAGCAATAAGCTGTCCTAAAAGCTTCCATTTGGGGGATAATTGAAAGCGATCATCTAGAGCACCTGTGACAACAATCACAAAGCCTCCGAGCAGAAGTCCAAAAGCAGCATCTGAATTCACGGCATCAAGTGCTGGAGAGACGACGAAATAAGCTCCAACGAACGCGAGGAAAATCGCTAATCCTCCTAAACGCGGCATAATTCGCGTATGAACCTTCCGATGGTTGGGGGCATCAACAGCTCCTACCCAGAAGGCAAATTTTTTGACCAGGGGTGTCAGCAACAACGCCATAACGCACGCAGCAATAAACCCTATCGCATATAATCCATACATGTCTTCTTCACAGCTCCTCTTGTCATGGGTGGCAGGCCGGTGACCGCCGAAATGAATTATACTCCCATTCCGTCACAAATACTACTGCTAAATTCATCTGAAATGACCGTTTTCAGCCAATTTTCAAAGATATTTTCATTGTTTTGTGACGTTCTCTTTGTCGCGCATCACTTTCACTGCGAATTTCGGTAATAGAAGCATTCTCTTATAGCGCCACGGTTCCTGAAGAAGGCGGTAAAACCATTCCAGACGTAGTTTTTGAAAAAATTTAGGTGCTCGCTTTAGCTTGCCCGAAAGCACATCGAAACTTCCGCCAACTCCCATCATTACAGGCACACCCAGTTGTTCTTTGTATTTCCCGATCCAAGGCTCTTGGTTCGCTGCCGCTCTACCTACGAGAAGCAGATCTGGCCCAGCATCTTTAACGGATTGAATCACTTGCGCGTCCTCGGCATCGCCGAAATAGCCATCCCTTACTCCGACTAGGTTTACCTTCGGATAAGTCGTGCGAATTTTCTCAGCCGCGGCTTGAATAACTTCATTGGAAGCACCTAACAGGTAGACCTTCCATGCCTTCTTCTCCCCGACCTTCATGAGTTCGTGGATTAAATCATAGCCAGGCACTCGTTCTGCGACAGGTTGACCGACGTGATTAGCGGCCCAAACAACACCTGTTCCATCTGGCACGATCAACTCTGCGCACTGCATCATCTTCAAATAAGAAGGATCGTCCTGGGCGGCCATCACCATAATCGGATTAGCCGTAATAACCTGATGCGGCTGTTTTAACTCAATGACCTTCGTTAAGTAATCAACGGTTTGTTTCATGCTCATTTTGGAGATAGGCACACCGTAAATGCGCACTTTCGGTATAGCTTGCAAGGATGCCAGTGCTGCTGGCTGATTGGTAACAGAAGTAGAGCTCATTATATCTCTTCCTTATTATTGACGTTGTAGGTTGCATTTTGGTTGCTAGTTGGTGGAATGTGGATGAAAATCTATCTACTATTTCCGTTTATAAAAAGAAATGATCCGCTGCGCGGGCAGCTGCGCTTGCGCCTTCAGCTGCTCAATGGCAGCGCTGCTCGACGCCGCCCACTGCTCGCGACCATCGAGGAGGCCCAGCGCCTCCTGCGTAAAGTCAGAAGCATCGAAGCGAGCTGTCGATGCGGCGGCTTTCATACCAAGCCTATGGAGGAACTGGTCGATCTTCGGATCGTACGAGATCCCCACCATAGGCACGAACTGCGAGGCTGCATAAATCAAAGAATGCAGCCTCATCCCGATCAGCAGGTCGCACGCCGCGACCTGCGCGAGCATATCCTGCGGATGCGTGATGCCACGCACCATCTCCGCACGACCACCGTGATCGCCCAATCGGTCGATCACGAACTGCGACGCCACCTCATCCGAGGGGAGGTGGAAGGGCAAGAACCGCAGCTGCACGTCCGTGTGTGCTGCGAGCAGCTCTTGCAGGGACCGCGCGAGAGCTTCCAGCTCGGAGTGATCCTCGTTCCAGAAGCGGACGGACACGCCGATTGTCCGCGCCGCCACCGAAGACGCGCCATCACTCGGCGCGCCAACCCCGCCATCCCGGAGGGGCAAGCCCATCACCGGGTCGGGCACAACCGTGATGCGCTCCCGCGGGAGACGCATCTTACCCAATAAGTCCGCGGACTCTGTATCGCGGACCGACACGAAGGCGCAGCGCTTGAACACGCTGCGGATCCAGCCGTAGAACATCGGCCGGCCCACCGGCCCGATGCCTTGCGAATAAATAAACGTTGGCTTCCCCAGCCATTGTGCAATTTTCAAAACAGCCAAGTAATACGGGATCGTCTTCGAGCTAGTGGCATCTTGCAATAAGCTGCCACCGCCGCTAATTAGACCATCCGATTCGCGCAAAGCTCGCAACAGGGAGCCTGGCTTCATCCGATGATAAGCCTTCACGCCATACATCTCTGTTGTTTTCGCTGGATTGGCCGAAAGCACGATAGGTTCAATCTGAATGCCCTGTGCCTGACCCTGCTCCTGCAAAGCGAACAAAATCGACTGCAGTACAGCCTCATCCCCGCTATTATCGAAACCATAGTAGCCGGATAACGCTATTTTGACAATTGGGGCTGTACCCATCGTTTCCAACTCCTTGTGAGTATTTCCCAAGCTGCAATGAGAACTAACCCGATGATTGCACCTAGCACAAGTCCGTAGAAGATACGGATTAAGGAAATGTGCAGCGGTGTGTGCAGGTGAGCAAACGTATCCACTAAGGAAAGTTGACCGACGACACCGATGAACAGCAAGTACACGGCATGACGGTAACGAACGGACAAGTACGCACCCAGTACGAATATCGGATGAGCAACTAGGAATTCCTTCGTCCGCGGACGTACGCCTAATGTATTTTCTAAGAAGGAACGGAATAACTTCTCGATCGAAGAAGCTTGTCCTTCATTCCCTGTACGAGACAAGTAATAGAAGACTGCCGCAAGTCCAACGCCTGCGATCACGATCCACAACACACTTATATAGGAAGAAAGCAATCGGCGAATATTCGCGATCTTTTCCTTATACGTATTATTCTCACTAAAGAATAAGAGATACACACCAACTATGGCAATTGGTAGCAAATGCAGCATCCCAACACCTCTAAACTGTTGAAGTACCAAGGAATACGTCACATGATTTAGCAACGCCACAACATAAACAATACCTATACAGGAAACAAGCGATGTTCGAAGCAGCTGCCATAACCCATAAGCCAGTCCTGATTTCCATTTCGCTGCAACACCTGATCTCACTGAGCGGATTGCCAGCATAACCGCAACACTAGGTGCACTAATAGCTGTCGCCAACGCAAGTCCTTGCGCGTACAAATTCGCCGAAAGCGTATGTAAAGCAACCAAACCTAGCAAGCCCACAACGAAGAATACAATCGTCAATTCAGGCAAGAAGAACGAAATCATCCATACGATCAAGCTCAGTCCGCCTAACAGCAAGAAGAATCGAGCAATCTTTTGCCAACCTGTAGTATGTACATCGAATGCCTCAGCTTGTCCTAACGTAAAGCCTACGTCTTGGATACGAGGAATTGCACCGTCTTTACCCTGCAAGGCTGCATAATAGGACGAAAGCGGATCAACAACCTTGCCTTTATCTAAGCTTTTCACCGGTCTGGCATTCAGAAATACCATGCGGATATTACGATCCTTCACAGCCAATACAAGCCGATCTGACACACCCTGCACACGATCAGCAAGCTCAGCTTTTTTCAGCGGTTCTGTCAGTTTCTCGCCATCTTTCTCAGTAAAAGAGTGCAGGCGCACAACGTTGTAATTCGTTTGCTTAGCTAATGTACTGAATCCTTTTTGCGGCTCCTTCAATAACTCAATTGCTGCGAGTCCGATGCCGTTTTTATTAAGCAAATCAGCCATTTTATTCAAATTAACTTCTGTATCTTCTTCGGTGTATCCAGGGACTTCATTCCCGTCCACGATGATGCGTTTGACACCAAGATCATGGAACTGCTTAAGCATAGCATCCATCTCATTGGTGTGGAACGATCTACGATTCGCTAACCGCACAACGATTTGAAAACCTTGCTCTTTCAGCATTTGCAGCGTAATCGGGTCTGGATCCATCGCCTTAATAGAAGCATCATCCATGCTCATCTGAATGACGAGACCATTACGGTTTTTGAAGCTCCACGGCTTCACGCCCACTTGCAGATCCGCGAACGTTTTCTGGATAAGCGGCTCTAACTTCTGTTGCGTTTGGTTATCTGCGAACAGCACATACGTATAGTTCTCGCTAGGATTACCAAGTGTTTGAGTCAGCATAGCCGCGTCACGGGAGTTGTACATCTCAATGCGACGGCTCTCTTTGAACTCACCTAACGTGCTTTCGTAAACAGCCATAGAGCTTATGCCCGCGGCTTTCATGTTCTTCAACTCATTGTTCACAAAACTCTGTGGATTCGTCTGCACGTCAGCAATATCCAATAAATCACGATAGTCGAACACGAATTCAACTTGATTCGCCGACGTTTCGGTTTGGTGACGTGTATAAGCAAGCGGCAAGGAACACAGCATCCCCAAAATCACGATCCACCATAAAATATTTCTTAACGGGTTATTCCAGGTTTGATACAGATTCACCAGTTTGTCCACTCCTTAGAGCATTTTACTTTCCAATCCCTTATACACTCGAAAACCTCTCCGCCCCCAAACGCGGGGAATACGCCCAATACATGCTAGATTTCATATCCAGCCATGTATTAGACGAGCTATCCCTCACTTAGGTTCTGAAGAGGTTTTGTACACCTATTTCACTATCCGTCTACACGATTAAGCACGTATTGAATGATGCCATCTAGTTGCTGTGCAGCCTTAGGTCCTGTTGTTCCTTGGACTGCAAAATAAAATTTAATTTTCGGCTCTGTGCCGGATGGACGTAAACAGAACCATGAACCGTCCTCTAGTTTGAACTTAAGAACGTTCTCCCGAGGTAAGCCATTAATCCCTTGTGCGTAGTCCTCAACCGCGATTACACGTGTACCGCTGATCTCAGTTGGCGGATTTGTTCTCCAAGCTTCCACCATGCGGCCAATTTGTTCTACGCCGTCTTTCCCTTTAAGGGTTCTAGATTCCAGTTTTTCCAAAAAGTAACCAAAGGATTCGTACAGCTCTTGCAGGACCTCATACAGGGTTTTGCCTTGCTTCTTATAGTAAGCCGCAGCTTCCGCAATTAACATAGCCGCGATGACTGCATCTTTATCTCTTGCATAATCGCCAGCCAAGTAACCATAGCTCTCTTCATAGCCAAACAAGTAAGTGTACTCACCTGTTTTCTCGAATTGCGACATTTTTTCACCGATATACTTAAAGCCCGTTAAGGTATTCAGTGTTGGAATTCCATAATGATTCGCGATAACTGCGCCCATCTCACTCGTTACGATCGTTTTGATCACAACACCGTTAGCTGGAAGGGTTCCACGTTCTTTCATACTCGACAATAAATAGTTCACAATAATCGCACCGGATTGATTGCCCGATAACACGACATACTCACCATTCGGATCCTTCACGACGGCACCCATACGGTCAGCATCCGGATCGGTTCCGATAATAATATCAGCATTCCATTCCTTTGCTTGTGCAATTGCTAGCGTAAACGCTTCGCGCTCTTCTGGGTTCGGCGATTTGACGGTAGAGAATTGTGCATCTGGCAGTTCTTGCTCAGCAACAACCCGCACTTGTTCGAAGCCAACAGCCTTCAGAACTTCACGCACCGGTATATTCCCTGCGCCATGCAGCGGAGTGAAAATCACACGGAAATCATCGCTGATTTCCTTAATGACGTCTGGATTTTGACTAACGGCCGTAACCGCTTGTATGTAAGCCTGATCGACATCTTCACCTAACCATGCGAGAAGCCCTTGCGCTTCCGCTTCTTGCTGAGACAACTTCTTCACTTTATCAAAGGTATTGATGCTCTGTACGTGATCAATAACCTGCTCTGCAAACTCAGGCACCAATTGCCCACCGTCTGCACCGTACACTTTATAACCATTATATTCCGGTGGATTATGGCTTGCTGTGACAACAACACCCGCTGACGCGCCTAGGTATCTGACAGCAAAAGAAAGCTGCGGTGTTGCATGCAGTGTCTGGAACAGATACGCTTTAATCCCATTGCCCGCAAAAACAAGCGCGGATTCTAATGCGAACTCAGGTGACATATGGCGGGAATCGTACGCTAGAACAATAGACGGATTAACCGCGCCTGTTCCGTTTACATATTGCGCTAAGCCTTGGCTAGCACGACCCACGGTGTATACATTGATACGATTGGTACCCGCGCCAATGACCCCACGGAGACCGCCCGTCCCAAATTCAAGATCTTTATAAAAGCGATCCTCGATTTCTCTCTCATCTTCCCGAATTGCTTGAAGTTCTTGCTTCGTTTGCTCATCGACAGCTGGATCTTGGAGCCATAATTGATACTCTGTTTGCACACGCGTCATCGTCGTAGGTTCATCTCCTTTATATGTATGGGCTATTTATTAGCAAGGGCGAACATAAGCTCACCTTCGACTACCACTTTGTCGCCAACTTTAGCCACAGCTTGGCCTTTAACAATAGTGCCTTTTACCCGTGTGATGGTCATTTCTAAGGTAAGTGTATCTCCAGGTACAACTTGCTGACGCCAGCGAATGCCATCTGCACCTGCGAATAGGCCGATTTTGCCTTTATATTCAGGCATGGACAGTACGGCTACAGCACCAACCTGTGCTAAAGCTTCAACAATCAAAACCCCCGGCATAACCGGATAACCAGGAAAATGTCCTGCAAAGAATGGTTCATTGATCGTAACATTTTTAATTCCTACAGCTCTAACCCCTTCTTCTACCTCCAAAATACGGTCAACTAGAAGGAAAGGCGGGCGGTGAGGAATGATCTCTTGTATTTGATTAATATCTAGCATGTTGCGTTCGTGCTCCTTTCGAATACTTGTATAAAATACAAGGGAATTACTTACAATAGGGAGGTCCCTTCATATCCTGCAGAAGTGAAGGTTCATATAAGGGGAGCTTATGTAACGGTCTGTATGACAGACCCCTACATAGGCTCTTTTTCATTTTTTCCATAACCGTTATTTCGCTCGAGCCCCACGATTTAATAGAAGGAACTGGAAAATATAAATGAATGACGTTAAGAAAGAGACCCCGATCACATACCACAAATAGGTGATGGCAAAGGTGAATTCAAACACAATAAAGAGGATGGCGAAATAGTAGAGTACCGTCGTTAGCTTCCCCATAACGTTCGCTGGAACGGTCAGTTTGCCTCTGAAATGAAAGAAGGCGGAGCCAATAATCATGCCTGCATCACGGATGAACATGGCCACTGCTGCCTGCCAAGGAATCATCTCTGAGATGAGGAGGGAGAGGATGACCGCAATCATCATGCATTTGTCGGCAAGTGGATCTAACATCACACCCATCGGGGTAATCAGCTTGCGCGTTCTAGCGATATAGCCATCTAGAATATCCGTTAATCCAGCTACAAGTAGAATGATGAAGGAGGTTCGGATGTGGCCATTGGAAAAAAGCACGAGGTACACGGGGATTAGTACAAACCTGCTGATCGTGAGCATGTTCGGTATATTCAAGGTACTCCTCCTGCGCCTAAGTATCCGATCCGAAATTTCAATATTTGGTAGATAAAGTCTTTCTTCATTATACAACTGCTCTTACAAAAATAAAACTCCCATACGGGAGTTCGATTAATTCGCAAAAACGAGATCGTATAAATGCCGCCATGTGCTAATATGTAAGATTTCTGATGAAGGTTGATTCCCAAACTTCGTGTAGCCCACCCATAGACCAATATAGATCGCTGCAATGGCTAGCACGGGAATACGTACAATTTTGAAAATAAGCCATAGGATCTTCTGCCATTTCGGCCTTGGCTTCTTCTTAACTGGAGCTGGCTTGTCTGCCATCGAGCCTATCCCTACCTTTCTACGATCATGCACGTAAATTGTTAGCCATGTTCATCATCTGATCGGAGGATGTGATGGCCCGGGAATTCAGCTGTAAGGCGCGTTGGACAATAACCAGGTCCGTCATTTCATCCGAGAGTGTCACATTGGATTGTTCCAGAAAGCCCTGCATTAAGCTAACGCGAGTCGCTTCTGTTGCAGCCACGCCGTTCACATCTTGCAAGATATTCGCTTTCTCAGCCTCAGTAATCCCCGTTGGAAGTGTGTATAAATTATCCCCCACATCTTGAAGAAGCTGCGGTCGTACGACACGCACCAGCTTGATTTGACCTAAAGTTACGGGCGCAGCAGCTGGGTCCTGTTCATTGTAGCCTTTGATCGTACCGTCTTTCTCAACGACTGGTCGAGTCCCTGATGGTACATTAATCGGGCTTCCATCGATATCGGAGATATAATGGCCCTCTTTCGTCGTAAGAACCGTCCCACCCTGTCCGTCCGGCGTTAAGCTGAATGCCCCGTTACGTGTCCATGCGGGCTGGAATACTTGATCACCATTATCGTCCACCTTGCTGACGGCTACTTCAAACAAGCCATCGCCTTGAATGGCGAAGTCGGTTGTATTACCTGTCGGCTGAATCGGCCCTTGCGCCAAATTCGTCTGAATTTGCACAAGCCTCGATCCCCAGCCTTGGTTAAAACCGAGCGGCGAGAAGCGACCTTGCTGACGGAACCCTTCAGGCTGCGCTTGCACATTCGTCAACACATCCTCGAAGGAGGCTTCCTTCTTCTTAAAGCCGTTTGTATTCACATTTGCTATGTTATTGGAGAGAATATCCAGCTTTTGCTGTAAGCTGTGCATGGATACCGATGAGTTGATCATGGAATTGTTCATGGCTGGCTCCTTCGCAAGCTAGATTTAGACGCGTCCTACTTCATTTGCTGCTTTGTCCATACTTTTATCATACGATTGAATCACTTTCTGATTCGCCTCATAGGCGCGCAGCGCCGACATCATATCCACCATGGATTGCGCGGAATCTACGTTCGATCGCTCGATAAAACCTTGGCGCACTTCAACTTGATCACCTGGCGCTACTTGCGAGATCGTCGCTTCATCTCCTGGATTAATACGCAATAACCCATTCCCCTCACGGAGCAATAGATTCGGATTCTCTGCACGTGAAAGCATCAAACCGATCGGCGCGCCAGCCGCATCCAGAATCGGGCGTCCGTCGCTATTCATGAACTCGCCCTTAGCCGTTACTTTGAAATTGGAGATCGGTTGCCCGGCTCCATCCAACAAGACCAAGGGTTGTCCATCTCGGCCCAATACTTGTTCGCCATTAGCATTAACAAGCTGACCCCCTGCATCGACAGTGAACTTCCCGTTTAAGGAGTAACGCTGCTCGCCATTCGGGTTCAAGACGGTAAATAGTGCCTGCGGTTGGAACGTTCGCTCCCCTTCTGCATTTACGTATTTACCCGTTGCATCAAATGCAATTCCCGGTAATTGAATGTTGGAGACCAATGCGAAATCGAAGGGATTCTGCGTTTCCTGCAGATCGCCTTGGGTGTGAACGGAGATACTCTCCTCCGAGAACACACCTAAGCTCATCCTCCCAAGTGGTGCTGGAGAGGCACCTTGTCCACCGCGAATCGTAGAGATCAGCATTTCTGGAAACGAACGCGACAAGGCATTACCCTGTTTAAAACCTGGGGAATTCAAGTTGGCAATATTATTCGTTATGGTATCGTGTCTGCGTTGCTCAGAAATCATCCCTGCCGCCGCGGTATACAGTCCTCTTAACATCTAGTCACCTCTTAGATAGGTTATTTCATTAAAATTTACGTTTGGTTACTTTATCTAAATTATCCAACATAATCCCAGTGCCTTTAACAACGCAAGACATTGGATCTTCAGCGATAAGAACAGGCACTTTCAACTCATCCGCAAGCAATTGATCAAGCCCATGCAATAATGCGCCGCCGCCTGTCAGAATAACGCCACGGTCAATAATATCCGCAGACAACTCAGGTGGTGTCCGCTCGAGTACGCTCTTCGCCGCTGTGACGATGGAGTAAACCGGATCCCATAACGCTTCCTGTACTTCACTAGAGTGAATTGTAATCGTCAATGGAAGTCCAGAAACCATATCTCTTCCGCGAATATCCATCTCTTGATCACGCCCATGTGGATATACCGTTCCAATTTTCAACTTAATATCTTCGCTTGTCCGTTCACCGATCAACAGCTTGTACTTATTTTTGATATACTTCGTGATCGCGATATCGAACTTGTCGCCTGCGATCTTGATGGAAGAGGAGGTGACGATGTCGCCCATGGATAACACGGCAACATCCGTCGTCCCCCCGCCAATATCAACAACCATGTTACCGCTAGGCTGGAAGATGTCCATTCCAGCGCCGATTGCCGCCGCCTTCGGTTCTTCTTCCATGAATACCTCTCGGGCACCGCTGCGCTCAGCTGCTTCGCGAATTGCTTTCTGCTCAACTGAGGTAATGTTGGTAGGGGCGCAGATCAGTATTCTCGGATGAGAATACCAATTCTTGCCCCCAATTTTCGCAATGAAATGCTTCAACATCATTTCCGTAATATCAAAATCCGCGATAACACCATCCTTAAGAGGACGAATCGCAATAATGTTACCAGGTGTTCTACCTACCATGCGGAAGGCTTCTTCTCCAACAGCCAACACACGTTTCGTATCGCTTTCAATTGCGACTACGGATGGCTCATCAAGCACAACTCCGCGACCTTTTACATGAATAAGCACATTTGCCGTGCCGAGATCTATTCCAATATCCTTGCTGAACATTTCTAATTAATCCTCCCTAAACCTACCGTCCATCCCGTGAAGAATCGGCGCTCTGATATACAGTTCTAATTATAAGCTAAATTCGCTATAAATGCATGTTTTCCTCTTTTTCCGTGAAATTTCGACACGTCCAGTTATAGGAAACACAGGAAACATCTCGGGATGAAGGGTATCTTAGGACTTAACCGTAACCAGGATTTCGGAAAGCTTAGGATTACGGGTCTTACGATACTTAATTTTTGTCGCTTCTCCTCCCCTAAGGTGCCGAATTGACTTGTGATACTCCAAAATGTGCTTCACCTGATTGGCCAGGTCTGGGTTGATTTCCGGTAGTCTTTCCGTCAAATCCTTATGCACTGTGCTTTTGGAAACGCCGAATTCCTTAGCAATGGTGCGAACCGTATTCTTGGTCTCGACGATACAGGTACCAATCTTAATGGTTCGCTCTTTGATGTAATCGTGCACTCCCCTCGCCTCCCTACTCGAGATAGTTTGGTAAAGTATATGAGGGGCATGACTAGATATTCTACGTAACCAAGCCTGACAAGCTCATTTCCCATATTTATTTTCAAAATAATATCAGGAAACCAGCTTTTGGCGCCCAAACCGGTCAAATGTGCAAGAAAAATGTGAAAAAGCAGCAGGAATATACCCGCTGCCGTTCACTGTATGTAGGCTTTAGCCCCATGTATCGTAATGCTCGAAATGCTGCTTATTGCTTGACGTTCAAGAGGTTTTCCGGGTTAACGGCTGCATTGTCGCTAACTTGACGTACTTCAAAGTGTAAATGCACGCCATCTTCCTTCTCGAAATCGTTGCTGCCTGCTTTGGCGATGATATCGCCTTTCTTCACTTCTGCACCCTTCGTTACCTTCACATCAGATAAACTTTGGTAAATACTGATTAAACCGTTGCTGTGTGTAATCTCAACTAGCTTACCTACAACAGGGCTTTGCTCAACGGCTGTAACTTTACCACCTAGTGCCGCAAGTACATCGAATGCTGCGCCATCTTTAGCTTTCAAGTCAATTGCCGTGTGCGGTGTCAGTTGATCGAGGTATTCGATCATGGCCGCTGCCTTCACATCGTTGGATGCATTCGTGTCATAGTAAGGAATTGCCACTTCGACTGCAGCTCTGTCTTTCACAGGCCATTGCATGGCTTCCGTGGTTCCGTTAACCGCGAGAGCCCCATCATGTGGTGCTTTCGGATTATCGGTTTGTTCGCTACTGCTAACCTTAAGACCCGGATCATCTAGGCTGACTGTTTTCGTTCCTGCTCCCTGGTACACCCACATTAAGGTTAAGATAATTGCTGCTGCTGCCACATACGTCGCTGGGAATACCCATTTCTTAGCAAGCAACCTCTTCCATGCAGATGTTGGACCTTGTGCTCCTTGAACAGTTTTAGGAGCTTCTTCTTTCTGAAAACCTTTGTTATTATCACTCATGGTTATCACCTCATCAACCATTCTTGACACTTTACAAGGTTTTATACTTCCAGAAAGATATTTTTATAGAAACATTACAAGTTTACGATTTGTTGAGAAAAGAAGCTGCATTTTCAATAGAGATGCCCGTGTAATAATAGGTTACGATCTCCTCCGCGGTTTTCCCTTCTTTCGCCATACCGTTGGCGCCCCATTGACTGAGACCTACTCCGTGGCCGTATCCGAACGTAGTAATCGTGATTTGAGCGCCCGCCCATTTCCAAGCGAATTGAGAGGATGCTAGACCTAGCTTCTCTCTTACTTCGCGACCTGTGAATACCTTGCCTCCTATCGTCATGCTTTTAATCCGATGTCCGGTAGACCAAGAGAGTACTTTCATCCCTTTGGCACTGGTATCTGTCGTTGAGATACTAGCTACACCTAACTTCTGAAGCATCGTCTTATAGCTAATCGTGACACTTTCTTGATAGCGAGAGGACAGCTTAATATCCCATGGACTAGGTACGCTGCGTAAATAAGGACTTGCGAACGGCCAATATTCTTCCGAATTCTCGGTATACCCATTGCTTGTTGAGAAAAAAGTCGCGTTGATCGGTACATGTCCATAAGTAAGTATCTTATCTTTGGTCTCATTGACGGCTCTATCAATTTTGGCCATATTCGTTTCGTACTTGGTCTTGTCCCACTTCGTCCTAAGCTCTTGATCCGTCAGATAGGCTTGATGGGCTGTCGTGTCTGTCACTAGCGCATCATTCACGGGCATATTGCTATAATCCTTCTCTATGACTCTACGCACAACATAGGTTCTCGCCGCCATCGCTTGCGCCTTGAGTGCCTCTAACTCGAAATCTACGGGCATTTCGGCAGCTAGCACACCTCTTACATACTGTTCTAGTGGAACGGTTTGCACGATGGCCTGCTTCGTCAAATACACGGGAATCATCAACCCTTGTTGACCGCTAGTCTCTTGCAAAGTTGTGCCTTCAATGGGGATCGGGTACACCTCGTCGGTCGGAATCTTCTTGACTAGCAATCCAGGCACGATGATAGTGACACACAACATGGAAGATAAGCAAACAGCCATCCACAGGATGACTTCTTTTCTGAGCACGCGTTTCTTTTTGAACATATGTCTGAGCAGCCTCCATTAGCGCGTTTACTAGCAGCAATTTTGGTATGTCTTAGCTTATGAGAGGGGTTGCTAGAATAGAACTCGAACGAGGCAGGTAAGTAAGTTGATAGGATCCAGCTGCAGGGTAGGTATAGAGGTAGACTCAAAAAAAAAAAGAACCATCAGGTCCGTTCCCTGATGGTTCCTCTTGTCTTACGCTAGCGTCGGCTGGATATTGAAAAATCCAAGCTCCGCCACTTCTTGCTCAATTTCTTGTGGGACCGAGCGATAGATATCGGCACCTAGTTCACGCAGAACGTCAGTGATATCGACATAGCCACGATCAATGTGATGGACACCCGTAATCTCCGTCTCACCCTCAGACGCCAATGCCGCGAGAATGAGCGCTGCACCAGCTCTCAGGTCTGTTGCACATACCTTAGCACCACGCAGTTTGGAATTACCGCTTACGATCGCTGTGCGACCGTCCACTTTAATGTTTGCATTCATATTCGCGAATTCTTCCACATGCATGAAACGGTTCTCGAACACAGTCTCCGTTACAAGGCTCGTTCCGTCCGCTACCATCAACAGTGCCATCATTTGCGACTGCATGTCGGTTGGGAAGCCAGGATACGGCAACGTTTTCACGTCTACCGCACGCAACGGACCTGTAGCTCGAACGCGAATGCCGTTCTCATCTTCTTCAATCGTTACACCCATTTCCTGCATTTTGGAAATGACAGGACGAAGGTGGTCTCCAATCGCACCCTCCATATACAGCTCACTGCCTGTAATAGCTGCAGCGATCATGTATGTGCCGGCTTCTACGCGATCTGGGATCACCGTATGTACGCAACCACGAAGCTTCTCTACACCCTCAATACGAATAACACCCGTTCCCGCACCGCGGATCACAGCGCCCATCGCATTCAGGTAGTTAGCCAAATCAACAATTTCCGGCTCTTTTGCCGCATTTTCAATCGTTGTTGTACCTTCCGCAAGCGTTGCAGCCATCATAATGTTCTCGGTTGCACCTACGCTGGCGACATCCAAATAAATCTTGGCACCCTTCAGGCGCCCTTTCACTTTAGCTTCGATATAGCCTTGACCCAGTTCAATATCGGCACCCATCGCTTCAAAGCCTTTGAGATGCTGGTCAATCGGTCTTGTGCCAATCGCACAACCGCCTGGAAGCGAAATTCTCGCTTGACCCAACCTAGCTAACAAAGGACCCATCACGAGGAAAGAGGCTCTCATTTTACGGACTAGATCATAGGAAGCTTCACAGGTATTAATCTGCCTAGCTCTTACTCGAATCACCTGACGGTTGTATTCGACTTCAATTCCTAAGCTTTGTAATACTTTATTAATGACTAGTACATCGTCAAGGGGAGGCGCATCATGGATGACGCTTTCACCTTCCGACCCCAGAATGGAAGCCGCAATAATCGGCAGTACCGCATTCTTTGCTCCGTTGATTTTTACATTGCCAGCTAGCTTTCGGCCACCGCGGACGATAATTTTGCTCATCATGGTCCCTCCGCGCACTTATTTTAAAAGACAGGTTTTGCACATTTCCTAAGTTTATCATTTGGAGCCACATAGTTACAACTGTGTTCTTTTGGCAGTCAGAGATGCCCTACATAGAGTTCGAAGCGTCATGTGATTTTCATTCCGTTCTATTATCCATTGTTGACAACAAACTTCCGCATTATTCGGAAAATCGCATTAAAACATCTTACTGAAGCTCATCGAGAGACCTAAATACTGAATGAAAAACCCTGCAACCAGTTGCCCGAGTCCGATCGAAAGTAAAATTTGCAGCATAATCGCTTGTGCGCCTTTGGGCCTTCGCAGCAAAACATCAAAGCGGAACGCTTGTAGCGACCACCACGCCAACCCGATGCAAAGAATATAGACAGCTATACTAGCCATGTTCATCAACGACGCGTATTGCGCCACTTCACTCCATTTGTCCGTCTCGCCCATAGGTCACTCCTCTTCAATTTTACCGATTTACAACTCTCGCCAGCAAAGTCACAAATTCAGCCCGTGTTGCCTGATCTTCTGGATGGAAGGTTCCATCGGGAAATCCGCTGATCCAACCATCTGCCGCCATCTGTTTGAGAATGCCTACACCCCAATAAGATTCACTCACATCGCTAAAAGGTGCATTGCCTCTCAGCTTCCCTGTCATATTCATACTGCGCGCAAGCATTTGTGTCATTTCCATACGGGTCAGCTTGCCGTCGGGTTTAAATGTCCCATCTGGATAACCATCTACGATGGAGGCTTGAACGGTTTTGGCTATATCGTCGTAAGCCCAATGTGAAACGGCTAAATCGCTGAATCGCAAATCCTTGCGTTTCGATAAACGCAAAGCACGAGACAGCACGGTAGCCGCTTCAGCTCTTGTAATGGATTGATTCGGTGCAAAACGATAATTCCCGTAGCCGCTAATCATCCCTTGCTCGGTAAGCTTGCTAATGGCATCTTGTGCCCAATGTCCAGCAATATCAACATACCCGCTGACCAGCCCATAACTGTTCAACTGTAAGCGATACATCTGACTCATGAACCACTGGTTCGCCTGGAGTTTAATATAATACGTTCCTTCGGGCAACGGCTTCTCGAAATTAAGCTGACTCGAACCACTGTCACTACGATAGGTACCTTCTTCCTGCAACGAGTTATTATACAACGTCGCATACAACGTACGAGAGGTAGGAATATTCGTCAATCTGATCTGGGCCAAACTATCGGAAGTCAATCGGAACTCGAACCAATCAACGTCTTCATTTTTACTAAAAACACCTTCATACCCTGCATTCATCGCAGCAAAAGTAGCCTGATACGATTTGTCATTCGGTTCGTTCGCATCAATCAATTTAGGCGTATACTCTATCTCTAACGTGTATTCACCCGTAATCGGTCCGGTATAATCCTTCACATTACTAACACGAATATAATATTGCCCAGGAAGCACTTCCATCTGAGAGCTCACTTCGATACCGCCATCGCCCGCTTGATCGATCGTCGTGGACTTCTCCCCTTCTTTCTGGAAAAGAAGCATTGGATCAATCCGCCCCGTATCCGTAGATAGTCTGAGGCGCATTGTGCCCGAGTGTTCAAGCGTGAGTGCGAACCAATCGATATCTCCTTTTTCATGAAACGTGCCTCGAATGGTCTGACTGCGTTCTGGCAGTGTAAAAGCTTTATACTGCTTATCATTATCCTCAAAAGGATCCGTATAAATAACAAAATCCGTTCGCAACGTGTAATTAAGCAGTGTCTTGCGTGCTCGATCAACATTCTCCAACTGCACGTAGGTAATGCCTTTGGTCACAGCTACAGTGAACGACTGGCTTCCCTCAGCAGCTCCACTAGCCGCGACAAAACTCTGTCCAGAATCAATATTCACACGAATACCTGCGCCGTCCTCGGGCTGTACTGCTAACTGAATATAACCGTCGTAAGCTGCATCAATCGCATACCAGTCTTGGTCCTGCCCTGAGCTGAGGTTCGTTTTGACTACCGTATGATTAGGAAGTGAAGCGGCCTGACTCGCAAGATCATTCGGCTCGAAGCGATCTTGCTTATAAGGCTCCGTCAGTGCCTTTTCGATATTCAATAAGCCATAACCCGTCTTAGCGTCCCACCCTCTGGACATTAAGTCCGTGGCTGTTTGCTCGAGCTGTGAGCGTACTTGATACGCCGACATAGCCGGATATTTCCCCCATACTAGTGCAGCTGCGGCTGCCACTTGTGGCGCAGCCATTGAGCTTCCATCTTGATACTGGTAGCCACCGCCAAGCGCCGTCGTGTAGACGTCCCATGGCGCCATAATATCGAGCTCTGGGCCGTAATTTGATCGTGGATCAGCCTGTTTATTGGTGCTCACACCGCCAACAGAAAGCACAGTTGGATACGCCGCGGGATATTTCACACTCGTGCTTTCATTACCAACAGCGGCGACGAGCAAGACATTGCGATCCTCTGCGTATTGCACAATACCTGCCAGATAATCCGAGTATTTGTTCAATCCCAAGGAAAGGACTACGATTTTCGCCCCGTGATCCACGGCATATTTAATGCCTTCACCCAGCTTAGCTTCACCGCCAGTTCCATCTGCTTCAAGTGCCTTGATTGGCATAATTCTGGCATTAGGGGCAATGCCCGCGATGCCTTTATCGTTATTAATCGCAGCGGCAATCAAGCCGGCTACGTTCGTTCCATGTCCATTATCATCAAAAGGCTTCTTCGAAGCCTGCAGCAAGTTCACACCATCCACTAAATTGCCAGTTAAATCTGGATGTCCAAGGTCAACGCCTGTATCAACCACGGCGACAACGATCGGCGTACGGGCATCACCTGCCGCAGCCCATGCTTGGTCAACGCGAATCATATCCAGATAAGTTTGCTTCACTCTCATGGGATCCGAAGACACCGCATAAGCCGCATCTACGTTAGGCACGAAACCCGTTAGTCCTAAGACTAGCATAGTCATCAATATCATGGGGCCTACGTATCTAAAAGTAGTCATCACATCAGGTCCTTTATCCCAAATTGAATCTCTTTGTCATTTACTTACCACATAAGAAAGTATACGTTTTCGGTGTTCGAAAACAGCTTTGTTATTGGCGATAAAACTTACATCTCCTGGGGTCCCCATAAAGTAATCGGACTTTGCTTCGAAGCTTATCGTCACTTTGTGGGGTGGAATAGCGGTCGCTCATCTTCGAGGCGCCTCGAAAAAAGTTTTCTCATATATCTATACCATATTAAACATCTTCTCGATACCTATAACGGTTCATCTTCGCAAAAAGTTCAGATCTTAGTAAATATTTTTTAAAGTATTTTCTGGGAGTTGCCCGTAGCTCATCTAAATAATGTAAATATTGGGTCATCGGACCTATTCGCCTTTATTTCCGGGGAAATGAGATGAAAAAAAGCCCTCCCTACATTTACGTAGGAAAGGCTGCTTAGGGTACAGATTATTGGATGATAAAATCCTTCGTCAAAGTAAAGACGCTCTCGATGCCTTTCAGTACCAAGTGCGGAACCACACCAAGCGCTACGCTGATTAGCGCACATAACCAAACGGTTATGCCTAACGGCACGGACACTTTGATCGCGGCTGGCTCGTAATCGCTGCGCATGAACATTTGACGCACGATGCTGAAATAGTAGTAGAACGAAACAACGCTGGTTGCGATCATTAGAGCACCAAGCCAGTATTGCTGCGTCTGCATCGTTCCTAAAATAATGTAGAGCTTACCGAAAAATCCGCCTGATAACGGGATACCAGCTAAGGAAAGAATAATCAATACCATCGCCACAGCTGTTAAAGGTGCGCGATAGTACAGACCCGCGAAGCCTTTGGCTTCGGTATGACCTTCAGCCTGCTCGATAATCATCAATACAGCGAAAGCTCCGATGTTCATAAACATATACGCGATTAAGTAGAATATGAATTCCGAGAAATTAGCATAATGCGTGGCCGAAAAGTACGTTCCAATCGGAACGAGCAGATAACCTGCATTGGCAATTCCCGAATAGGCGAGTAGCCTTTTCATATTCGTTTGCTTCAGCGCAATGAAATTCCCCACTACCATCGCAATAGCCGCCATAACGGAGATCGCTAGGAATACATCAGATTGCAATTTACTCTCTCCGAAGTCGCTGAATCCGAACAAGACATAGAAGACACGGAACAAGATGGCGAATCCGGCCGCTTTGGACACGACAGCCAAAAATGCCGTAACCGGTGTTGGCGCACCTTCATAAACATCTGGCGCCCAGCTGTGGAAAGGTGCGGCGGCAATTTTGAAACCGAATCCTGCCAGCAGTAAGAAGAAAGCAACGTAGAGCAGCGGCTCGTACGATGTTACCAATGTAGGAAGGGCTGCGCCAATCTCTTGCAGATTCGCAGAACCTACCATCCCGTACAGGAAGGACATGCCATACAGGATAATCGCGGATGAGATACCTCCCATTACCAAGTATTTGAATGCTCCTTCATTGGATTTCTTGTCTTTCTTCTTCATAGCTACCATGAGGTAAGAAGTGATACTCAGCAATTCCAACCCGACATAGAGTGTAATCAAATCACCCGAAGACGACATGATCATAGCCCCTAGCGCTGCAGGCAAATAGAAGTAATAATACTCTCCGACATGCGGGATGCTATCCTCTTTCACGAAGCCTAAGCTCATAAAGACGATGAGTCCCGTACCGACAAGGGTACATAATTTAAGTAAGTTCGAGAAGTCGTCAACGCGATAGCTTTGATTCAAGAGTTGAATCGCTTCGTCCGGATTCAGCTGCAAGACAACGAACACGGCAGAAATCCCGATGCCGACCAGGGTCAACCATCCGATAAGCGAACGACTGAATCGGTTCGGCAGAACCAAATCCAAGAGAGATAGGATGATCGCGGTAGCAACCAGCGCAAGCTCAGGGAGCAGATACGATAAATCACTAGCATGGAGTCTAATCTGTTCCACTGGACTAACCTCCTATCTTCCCGGCTACGCTATGGATCAATTGATCCAAGCTGCCAATGGTTTGTTGAAGCGGCTGACTCAGCACGCTTGGGTACACGCCCAGCAAGAGAATGAACGCGACCAAGGTAATCATCGGCACAGCCTCGATGAGACGCGCGTCGCGCATCCCTTGCTGCAGTAAGCTCGGCTGCTTAGGGCCGAACGTGATGTTCAGTACCCCACGCAGCACGTAAACCGCTGCGAAGATAATACCCAGTGTACCGACAATCGCGTACACACGGTGGGTTTCAAAGAGTCCGACGAACGCGAGGAACTCACTGATGAAGCCGGATAAGCCTGGCAATCCGAGCGAGGCCATGCCCCCAATCAGCAGAATACCGCTGATGAAGGGGATATTGCGAGCGAGACCGCCCAAGCGATCGAGCTGTGTGGTTTCGGTTCGCTCGTAGATGCTGCCGACGAGCAAGAACATCAGGGCTGAAATCAGACCGTGTGAGATCAGCTGGAACACGGCGCCTTGCAGACCTGCAATGTTGAATGCAGCAAGTCCCAACAGGACGATGCCCATGTGGCTGATACTCGAGTAGGCGAGCACGAGTTTGAAGTCCTTCTGGACCATCGCGAGCAGCGCGCCGTACACGATGTTAATGACACCGAGGAGCGCGAGCACCCACGCCCATTGCTGAGCTTCCGCCGGGAAGAACAGAATGCCGAAACGGATAAGGCCGTAGGCCCCCATTTTGAGCAAAATCCCGGAGTGAATCATAACAACAGCAGGCGGAGCCTCTGTATGTACTTTCAGCATCCACGTATGGAACGGGAAGATCGGCAGCTTGATCCCGAAAGCGACCAGCAGCATGATGAACACGGTCCATTTCATGTTTTGACTCATAAAGAATGGCGTACCGCTCTGATTCACATAAGCCTCAGGGGCCTGCAATAGATTGTGTGCAATCGTATGAATGTCGCCGCTGTAGTAAATGATAGCCTCTGTCTGCGATGGATCTTGGTTAAATCCTGCAGTCGTAACTAGAATAAGGAAGGCAATCAGCATAATTGCTGAGCCAAGACCGTTATACAGCAAGAAGCGGTTTGCCGCTTGCTCTCGGTTCATATACCCCCAAATTCCGATCAAGAAGAACATCGGCACGAGTGTAATTTCGAAGAACAGGAAGAACAAGAAGAGATCCTGTGCCATGAATACACCGAACATCCCCGTTTCTAGCAAGAGGAACAAAATGAAATACGTTTTCCATCGTTTCTTGATGTAAACAGACGCTAATGCGGCCATCGACGAAATCAGCGCCGTTAGAAAGACGAGCGGCAACGAAATGCCATCGACAGCTAACGAATATTTAAACTCGAAGAAGAATTGTGTAATTTGTTGAATACCCTCGTGGTTTAAAGGGACTTTGATCCAATCGAGCTGTTCTTTGTACTGTAGTGGATCCCCTTGATAGTTATAGTCCACATACAGCCATGCCGCCAAAATCAGCGGAATCAGCGTCGTGACGATACCTACCGTTTTGATCAGACGTCCACGATCACCCCGAAGGAAGAGCAGGACGAGCACACCAAGCAGAGGTGAGAAGGCAATCATACTAAGAATGGGTAAGTTAGCCGGCATGTATGAACCTCCTTCCTGCAATGGCAAGTGCCAGAATCAGCATCCCGAGCAGCATGATGACCCCGTAGGACTGCAGTTGACCATTTTGGAGTCGGGAGCCTAAGCGTCCAAGACTAACCACGGTGAAAGCAACTAAGCGTACAATCCCGTCAATAATGTAAATATCAATCAATTCCAGGATATAGCCTAGACCCCGAAGCGGTTTGACTACAATGACATCATAGATTTCATCAATGAAATATTTACGGTTAAGCAACGTGTATAACCAAGGCACTTTACCCGAAATAATGTCCCGAGGGATCGTGCGTTTGAGGTACATCAGATAACCCAGTCCAATTCCTAACAATCCAGCTAACGTAGACAAAATAATAACCGTCCAATTGGCCGTCTCCTCATGCTCCTGCCCTGTCAGCCAGTGACCCAGCCATTCGTTGAATGGTGTATTCACGAAGCCTGCAACTACAGCAAGCACAGCAAGCACGATAAGCGGTGTCGTCATGGAAGCCGGTGATTCGTGCGGCTCATGCGCGTGATCATGCTCATGATCATCGTGATCCTCCGAAGCCACTGCTTTCGGTCTAGGCGAGCCCATAAACACGAGGAAGAACAGGCGTGACATATAGAAAGCGGTGAAGAATGCCGCAATCACACCGACCCAGAACAGAAGCTGATTATGCTCGAAAGCTTCGGTGAGAATCATATCCTTCGACCAGAAACCTGCGAATGGGAAGATACCGGCTAATGCCAGCGTTCCGATCGCGAAGGTCCAGGTTGTAATTTTCATTTTGCGGGATAAACCGCCCATTTCATTGATGTTCTGCGTATGTACCGCGTGAATCACACTACCTGCACCCAAGAAGAGCAGCGCTTTGAAGAAGGCATGTGTAAACAAGTGGAACATTCCTGACGTAATTGAAACGCCAATCCCTAGCGCCATCATCATATAACCGAGTTGACTCACCGTCGAGTAAGCGAGAATCCGCTTAATATCGTTCTGTGCAACACCGATTGTTGCTGCAAAAATGGCGGTGAACCCACCGACATAAGCAACGACCATCAACGCATCCGGTGAAGCATGGAAAATGTCGAACGTCCGTGCCACAAGATACACCCCAGCAGCAACCATCGTTGCAGCATGGATTAGCGCCGAGATCGGCGTTGGCCCTTCCATGGCATCAGGTAACCATGTGTGCAGCGGGAATTGCCCGGATTTACCCATCGCCCCGATGAAAATCAGAACAGCGATCCACGTGACGATCGTAGGGTCGATTTTGCCCGTGGTGAAGGCATTATGTATCGATGTGAAATCTAGCGCGTGCCCTGGCATGTAGAGATACAACAGCAGGATCGCGATGAATAGGCCCACATCCCCGATGCGGGTGACGATGAATGCCTTTTTGGCGGCAGCCTTCGCCTCTGGCTTGAAGTACCAGAATCCGACAAGCAAGAAGGAACATACCCCTACTAGCTCCCAGAAGATGTAAAGCTCCAGCATATTTTCAGAAATTACAAGACCTAGCATGGAGAAAGAGAACAGCGCAATATAACCGAAAAACACGTGAATACGCTCGTCGCCTTTCATGTAGCCTTTGGAATAAATGTTCACTAGCAGCGAAACCAGCGTGACGATGACGAGCATCAGGGAGTTTAGATTGGTGACCTCAAACCCCATTTTCAGCGTAAAATCGCCCACTTGCAGCCAATTCATTTTATCCCATGTAAAATCCTCAACATTGCCGCCAATTCGCTCCACAAAAATGAGCAAAGCCACAATAAACGAAAGCAGCATCGCAAAAATGCTAATGTAAATCCCTAAATCTTTCAGTTGACGCCCCATTGCCGTAAGCGCTAGAAAAGCAAGCAACGGAAACAATGGAATGAGCCAGGCGTACTGTGAATAGTCCGATACCATAGCCTTGTTAGCCTCCTAGCGCTTCATAGAATCCAAATCTGTCACTTCAACGGTGCCTTTATTTCGGTAAATCGTGATCAATATCGCAATCCCCACAGCCGCCTCTGCAGCTGCAATCGTAATGTTAAAGAGGGAGAAGATATGCCCCGTCAATGCTGGGTGATCTCCTAGTTTCGAGAAGGCAATCAAATTCAAATTCACCGCATTGAGCATAAGCTCGATGGAAAGCAAGACAATGACTCCGTTTTTCTTCGTTAATGCACCGTACAGTCCAATGCAGAATAGGATCGCCGCTAATGTAAGATAAGGAGTAATTAAGTTACCCAACGCTAATCCTCCTCTCTCTTCGCGACTACGATGGCACCGATGAACGCTACCGTCAGCAGTACGGACATGATTTCGAAGGGAATGACATGTACGTTATACAGCAGCTTTCCGATTTCGAGCGTATTATCCTTGCCAGCATCCAATGTCCCCGAAGAGACGAAGGTCGATTTCTGAATCGCATAGAACAACACGCCGAACAATCCCACAGCGCCAAGAATGGCCAATCCTTCATGCCATGGACGTTTAAGTCCCTCGTCTTCACCCTGTCTATGCTTCGTCATCATAATGCCGAAAATCATCAGAATGGAGATAGCACCGGCATAAATCAAGACCTGCACGAAAGCGACAAACTCTGCTTCAAGGATGACATACAGGCCAGCCAAGCTGATAAACGTGAGAGCTACTGCAACAACCATGTGCACGACTTTCGTAAAAGAGATCATAAAGATCGCCCCGCCGATCGCGAGCAACGCGAAAATGAAGAACGCCCAACTCGTACCGCTGGATAAGAAATCGCCGAGTCCACTAAACATCTTTCTTCGCGCCCCCTTTAGGCATCGCAGAATTGTTCTCTTGACGAATGTTTTGGGTGTTGTTGCTCAGCCACTCCATATTTTTGAACAAATCATCCCGACTATAGCTGCTGAGCTCAAAATTATTCGTCATCACGATGGCTTCTGTCGGACACACTTCTGTGCACAGGTCGCACAGGATACAAATTTCGAAGTTGATGTCATACGTATCAATGACCTTCCCCTTTTTCTCAGGGTCTGGGTTCGCTTTTCCAGTTAACGTAATACACTCCGTCGGGCACACACGCGCACATTGATTGCACACAATGCATTTCTCGGGATCAAAATATTGAATACCACGAAAACGATCCGGCATTTTAATCGGAACTTCCGGGTATGCGTACGTTACTTTCTTCTCAGTCAAATGCTTGAACGTGAAGCCTAAACCTTTCATAATGCCCTTCATGTGTTTCAACTCCTTCAAGTTTTGCGTTAGCAAAACTAACTTCGAAAGCATGGACTTAAAGTTTTGCGGAGGAAGATCCGACCAAGATCAGCTTTCTTGCTTGTTTAGAAGATGGTCATGATAATCGCCGTCACCAGCATGTTGACGAGTGCCAGTGGAAGCAGCACTTTCCAGCCGAACCCCATCAATTGATCAATTCGAACACGTGGCAGTGTCGCCCGCAGCCAGAAGAGGAAGAACACGACCGATGAGAATTTCAACAGGAACCAGATAACGCCTGGTATGAAATCAAGGAATCCGAATGGCGCATGCCATCCACCAAGGAAAATCAGACTCACCAGTGAAGCAATGACGAAGACGTACACATACTCGGATAGCATGAAGAAAGCGAAGCGGAAACCGCTGTATTCCACATGATAGCCCGCAACGAGCTCAGATTCTGCTTCTGGCAAGTCAAACGGCGTACGATTAAGCTCCGACACACCTGCAATCACGAAAATAATGAAACCCAGGATCTGCGGAATGAAATTCCAGTGCCAGAAACCGCCTGTTTGATGATCAACAATCGTATGCAGATTCAGGCTGCCCGTCATCATAATTACACCAACAACCGAAATAACTAACGGAACTTCATAACTAATCATTTGAGCTGCCGAACGCATGCCGCCCAGCAACGCATATTTATTGTTGGATGCCCAACCGCCTAGAATAATTCCGATGGTTGAGATCCCTGTCAGTGCCACGTAATAAAGCAATCCCACATTCAAATTGGCACCAAACATCCGATCCGAGAACGGAATGGTCGCAATGATCGTAAAGGACGGGATAAAAGTAATGATTGGTGCGAGTATGAAAAGCTCACGCTCAGCTTTCTTAGGGATCGTATCTTCCTTAATGAGAAGCTTGAATACGTCGGCGACGCTTTGCAGCAGCCCAAAAGGTCCTGTCCGGTTCGGTCCGATCCGCAGCTGCATCCAGCCGATGACCTTACGCTCGAAGTAGATCGCATAGGTAACGAACCCCAACACGAGCATGAGCATCACGATGCCCCAGAATAGGAATACGAAGAAGTTCGTCCATGTCAGACTCTCCTCCAATAAATTGACCATTAGGCATCCACCTCCCCAACGACAATATCGATGCCGCCCAGAATCGTAATTAGATTGGTCATCGATTCCCCAACCAGAAGCTTGGGCAGGATTTGCAGATTCACGAAGGACGGTCTGCGAAATTTCAAACGGTACGGTTCTTGCTTACCTCGGGAAATAATATGACAGCCTATTTCCCCACGTGGAGACTCAATTGCTGCGTAAATTTCGCCTTCTGGCGGGCGAATGACTCTAGGCACTTTGCCCATCGTTTCGCCACCCTCAGGGAACACGTCTAAGGCTTGTTCCAGGATGCGAAGGGATTGTTTGATTTCTTCCATACGTATCAAATAACGGTCATAGCAATCCCCGCCACTGCGCACAGGCACATCGAACTGGAAGCGGCTGTACAGGCTGTAGGGCTGCGTTTTGCGAATATCCCAGTCAACACCCGTACAACGCAGGTTAGCCCCGCTAAGGCCATACGCAATGGCTGTCTCAGCGTCATATTTGCCTACACCCTTAATCCGTGACAGGAATATCTCATTTCCAGTGACAAGCGTGTGATATTCTTCTAATTTGCCGTACATATACGGCACGAATTTCCGTACCTTCTCGATCCAACCGTCTGGTGCGTCCCACTTCACGCCACCTACACGCATGTAGTTGTATGTTAAACGCGCGCCACACAGTTCGTTGAAGAGATCGATAATGATTTCACGGTCACGGAACGCATACAAGAACGGGCTCATTGCACCGATATCCAGCAGGTAGGTTCCCCACCACACCATGTGTGAGGCGATCCGTTGCAGCTCCATCACGATTAAGCGAAGAAATTCCGCTCGTTCGGGCACTTCGAGTTGCATCATTCTCTCTACAGCGTTAACTAACGCGTAGTTGGTCGTCATCGCCGATACATAATCCATTCGGTCTGTATACGGGATGATTTGGGTATAGCTGAGGTTCTCAGCCAATTTCTCTGTTCCTCTATGTAAGTAACCCATAACGGGTATGGCTTCTCGAATGACTTCACCATCCAGCTTTACAATCACGCGGAAAACGCCGTGTGTACTGGGATGCTGAGGACCAACGTTTAACAGGAGCTCTTCTGTCCGTAACACGTGCTACACCTCCGGGTCAAGCGGTTCGTAGTCTTTGCGCAGTGGATGACCCACCCAATCATCAGGCATCATGATCCGTACTAAGTTCGGGTGGCCAGGGAAGTCGATGCCGAAAAGGTCAAAGGCTTCGCGCTCGTTCCAGTTGGCCGTCGGCCAGACATCAGCTACCGAAGGTATGCTAGGTTGCTCACGGTCTGTCTTCACCTTCACACAATACTCATGCTTGTGTGTGAGGGAAAGCAGATGATACGCCACCTCAAGGTGCGTTTCTTGGTCTACACCGGAGAGATTGCGCAAGTAATCGCAGCGCAGTTCTACGTGATCACGAAGCGTCAGCGCGGCCTGCGGCCAGCGCGAGCTGTGAATGATGACGTAAGGACGATGCGCGTCCCTCTCGTTGATGAAAGCTTCGACGACGGCGTCTTCGCCTGCCTCGGCCTTCAGGATCGCGACCAGCCGGTCCAGCAGCGGCTGGTTCGGTGAAGGCTCCTTCGGCGCGGCTGGATCCGCCGATTCGGGCTTCGCTCCGCGTGCTGCGGCTCGCGCGGCACGGGCTTCTGCGGCGGCCTGGGCTTTGGCCGCCTTCTCTTCGTCAGTGCCAGCGTCTGCAGACGCTGGCGTTGCTGCTCCGGCGGGCGCAGGCTCGCCCGCCTCTGTGGCCGCGCGCGCTGCGAGGCGCGCGGCTCTTGCCGCGGCGCGCTCTGCCGCCGCGTCGGTGACGGCTGGCGTGCTTGCGCCAGCAGGCGGCTCGCTGACTTCTGCTTGGCTCTCCGAGCTTCCTACCTTCGGATTCGTTTCCACAACTTCCGTTTTGTTCTCAACCGGTGGGCTCCCCGCTTTAGCGGGCTCGCTGCCTACCACTTTGCCTTCCTCTTTTCCATCCTCACCAACAGGAGGAGTCGGAACCGTGGTTTCTTCCGGCTTGTTCTCCTCGCTCATCGATTGATCACCTGCTTCCCAGTCTTCGCTTCATAACGAATCTTCTCTTGAAGCTTATTGATGCCATAGATCAGCGCAGCTGGATTCGGCGGACAACCTGGGATATACACGTCCACTGGTACGATTTGGTCGACACCCTTCACGACCGAATACGATTTCACATACGGTCCGCCTGCTGTTGCACAGGATCCCATCGCGATAACCCACTTCGGTTCAGGCATTTGTTCATAAAGTCGGCGCAACAAAGGAGCCATTTTCTTCGTAACTGTCCCTGCAACAATCATGACATCTGATTGCCTTGGTGACGTACGGAAGATGACTCCGAATCGGTCTAAATCATAGTGAGAACCGCCTGTTCCCATCATTTCGATTGCACAACAAGCCAAGCCAAAGGTTAATGGCCAAAGCGAATTACTGCGAGCCCAAGCTTTTACCTGCTCCAGTGTTGTCATAAATACATTACGGTTTATTTCTTCCCGTTCCTCGGGAGAGATTGATTCTAGACTGAAGTCCATCGCAGCACCTTCTTCTTCCAAGCGTATATTAATCCTATGGCAAGCAAGGCTACAAAAATACACATTTCAACTAATGCGAATAATCCAAGCTGATTAAAGGCAACTGCCCACGGATAGAGGAATACGGTCTCCACATCAAAGATGACAAACATCAAAGCGTACAAATAATATCGAATGTTAAACCGGATTTGTCCCTCACCTACAGGTTCGTTCCCACTCTCATACGTCGTATACTTCTCATCGATGGGTTTACTCGGTCTTAACCATTTGCCAATCGTCAGCGCTGCTATGGGAAGGAAAATACCTAACCCTAGAAAAACCGCTACGATTACATAGTTATTTGTATACATCATGTGAATGTAACCGCCTCCATTTCTTATTTGCATTCCTTACGATCTCGATAGTTTTGGTAATAATCACCTTTATTAGTATAACAAAAAGGGGTTTGGGCGTCGACATTAATTCTTTTCATATATGAGTAGCATTTCACAGAAGTGGGTAATACTATTCACTGGGCATTCTAGTCTTGTCCAAATTTCCTATTTTGATAAGCGAAAGGAATGATTTCTTATGGCAAATGCATCGAACGCTAATCACCAACATAGAACCAATGACAAGGTTACCGAAACCGGCCGCTATCGCGATGCCGATGGGCAAAGCATCGAGCTAGTTGCAGGTCAAACGTTCCCTCCATGCCCTAAAACAGGAGAATCCACAGTCTGGCATCATGCTTAAAAAGGAAATTATCAACGAGCTGTTCCTCTCCTCCGAGAGGGGCAGCTTTTTTCTTCGCCATTTCAAAGCAAAAAAGCGGAAGAACCGAAGTTCCCCCGCTTTATTTCATCTATTTATTTCCCGGACACACCGATACGATTTAATGCTCTTTGTAAGGAAGCTTCAGCACGTTTGAAATCTACGTTATCTTGCTTCGTTTCTGCAAGACGTTTCTCCGCACGCTCTTTCGCTGCTCTCGCACGATCGATATCAATTTGTTCAGGCAGCTCGGCGCTTTCCGCCAAAATAACCACCTTATCCTTGCGCACTTCCATGAAACCGCCGTTCACTGCGATGACTTCGTCTTTGGAGCCCGCTTTCTTCACAGTAATCGGAGCAATTCTAAGTGGAGTGACCAATGGAATGTGATTCGGCAGAATTCCAAGCTCCCCTTCAGCACCCTTCACGCTAACCATGTCAACTTGTTCAGCGTACACTTTGCGCTCCGGTGTTACAATTTCCAGTAGGAATGTACTCACTTGGATTCTCCTTCCTTAGAGTTTAGCAAAAGCTGATCTTAGCAAGATGCCAAGCTTACAGTGTTTTTGCTTTCTCGATAGCGTCCTCGATCGTTCCAACGTTGTGGAAAGCTACTTCAGGAAGGTTGTCGTGCTTACCTTCAAGAACTTCTTTGAAGCTGCGCACGGTATCTTTCATTGGTACATACAAGCCTGGGAATCCGTTGAACGGCTCAGCAACGTGAAGCGGCTGAGACAAGAACAGACGAAGACGACGCGCACGAGTAACGACCAATTTGTCCTCATCAGACAACTCATCCATACCCAAGATCGCGATGATATCCAGAAGCTCTTTGTAACGTTGAAGAATTTGTTTAACGCCTTGTGCTACTTTATAGTGCTCTTCACCAACGATTTCTGGTGTTAAAACACGGGAAGATGATGCTAGTGGATCTACCGCAGGGAAAATACCTGCAGCCGCGATGCTACGCTCCAAGTTCGTTGTTGCGTCCAAGTGAGCGAAAGCCGTTGCTGGAGCCGGATCCGTATAGTCATCGGCAGGAACGTAAATCGCTTGAATGGAAGTAACGGAACCTTTTTTCGTGGAGGTAATACGCTCTTGCAATTGACCCATTTCTGTCGCTAGGGTTGGTTGGTAACCTACCGCTGAAGGCATACGGCCTAACAAAGCGGAAACCTCGGAACCTGCTTGTGTGAAACGGAAGATGTTATCGATGAAAAGAAGAACGTCTCTTCCTTCTTCGTCACGGAAATACTCAGCCATTGTCAAACCGGACAAAGCTACGCGAAGACGCGCGCCTGGAGGCTCGTTCATTTGACCGAATACCATCGCTGTTTTTGCAATAACGCCGGAGTCTTTCATCTCGTGGTAAAGGTCATTACCTTCACGAGTACGCTCACCAACGCCCGCAAATACGGAGATACCGCCGTGCTCTTGTGCAATGTTGTGAATTAGCTCTTGCATCGTTACCGTTTTACCTACGCCGGCACCACCGAAGAGACCAATTTTACCACCTTTTGCATAAGGAGCCATCAAGTCAATAACTTTGATACCTGTTTCAAGAATCTCTGATTTTGTCGACAAGTTGTCGAATGCAGGAGCTTCTTTGTGGATCGGGCTAGTAAATGTACGGTCAACCGTTTCGATACCATCGATCGGATCGCCCAATACGTTAAATACACGACCTAGTGTTGCTGCACCAACCGGTACAGTAATCGCTGCGCCAGTATCTGTTGCAACGGCACCACGTACAAGTCCATCTGTTGAGGACATTGCTACGCAACGTACGAGGTTGTCACCAAGGTGAACAGCCGCTTCAACCGTCATAGTGGACTGTTGTCCACCTTCGGTTCTTTCAATTTTGATTGCATTCAGAATTTCAGGGAGTTGTCCGCGTTCGAACTCAATGTCGACGACAGGCCCTGTAATATTCACAACGCGCCCTTTGCTCATGGTTTCCCTCCTAAGTAAAGCTTGTGTCTCCATCGAGACCGTTTATCATTATGCGTTCGCGTTTGCTCCAGCGACGATTTCCGAAATTTCTTGCGTAATCGAAGCTTGGCGTGCACGGTTGTAAGCCAATGTGTAGCTGCTGATCATCTTCGTTGCATTCTTCGTAGCGGAGTTCATCGCTGTCATTCTCGCGCCAAACTCACTTGCTTTACCTTCCAGAACAGCACTGTAAATAAGCGTCTCAGCATATTTAGGGAGCAGTACTTCCAGAACGCCTTCCGGTGACGGCTCATACTCATAGCTAGCTGCAGCCACGCCGGATACATCTTCCATAGGAAGCAGACGAATCATGGTTGGAATTTGGGTAATCGCGTTTTGGAACTTGTTGTAAATCAGGAACAGTTGGTCATACGTACCGTTAACGAAATTAGCAACCGCTGCTGTTGCAACAGGCTTAATATCCGAGAATTTAGGCGTATCCGGAACACCGGTTACTTCTTCAACAATCGGAATATTTCGTTTCGAGAAGAAATTGCTTCCTTTACGTCCGATTACGAAGACGGAGTACTCAGCTGTTGATTTATGATTTTCACGAATTTCAGTCATTGCTTTACGCAACACGTTGGCATTGTAACCACCAGCTAGACCACGATCGGAAGTAATGACCAAATAGGCCGTTTTCTTCACTTCACGTGACTGTAGCATCGGGTGCTTCACGCCTTTAGTGCCAGCTGCAATGCTTGCAACCACTTCTTTCAACTTCTCGGAGTACGGACGTGCCGCTTCCGCTGATTGCTGTGCTCTACGTAAGTTAGCTGCTGCAACCATTTCCATTGCTCTCGTGATTTGCTTCGTGCTTTGTGTGGATTTAATTTGGCGCTTAATCTCGCGCATTCCTTTTGCCATACCTGCTCACCTCTCTTTTGAGGCTTAAAAAGCCTTCATTCGAAGACCTGAATTCAGGCGTCCGCCTGCCCAGGATTCACATGGTAGCAAGAGCTTCACTTGACATGAAGCTCTTCCTTCATGATTTATTCAGAAACAGCAAAGCTCTTTTTAAATGTATTGATTGCGTCAACCAATGCTTTATCGTTATCCGCAGTAATATCTTTCGTATCACGAATGCTATTCAAAACTTCAGGACGGTTAGATTCCAAGAAAGCCAAGAATTGTGCTTCGAAACGCGTTACGTCTTGAACTGGAATATCATCCACATGACCTTTGACAACCGTGTATAGGGAAGCAACTTGCTTCTCCAAAGACATTGGTTGGTGAACGCCTTGTTTCAAGATTTCAAGCGTACGAACCCCACGATCCAAACGAGCTTTAGTCGCTCTATCCAAATCGGATCCGAATGCGGCAAACGCAGCAAGCTCACGATATTGTGCCAAATCCACACGAAGTGTACCCGCAACTTTTTTCATCGCTTTCGTTTGAGCGGAGCCCCCTACACGGGATACAGAGTTACCAACGTTAACCGCTGGACGCTGACCGGAGTAGAACAAATCGGATTCCAAGAAGATTTGACCATCGGTGATGGAAATTACGTTCGTTGGAATGTAAGCTGAGATGTCGCCTGCTTGTGTCTCGATGAATGGAAGCGCCGTAATGGAACCGCCACCTAGCTCATCGTTCAATTTCGCAGCACGCTCTAGCAAACGGGAGTGCAAGTAGAATACGTCCCCTGGATAAGCTTCACGACCTGGTGGACGACGGAGCAAGAGGGACAACTCACGGTATGCGGCAGCTTGTTTGGACAAGTCATCGTATACGATAAGAACGTGCTCGCCTTTGTACATGAAGTACTCAGCCATAGCACAACCGGAGTATGGAGCTAACCATAGCATCGGTGAAGGCTCGGAAGCGGAAGCTGTTACTACGATTGTGTAGTCAAGCGCACCAGCAGCACGAAGGGTTTCAACAACACCTACAACTGTGGATTGTTTTTGACCAATTGCAACGTAGATACATTTAACGCCATTGCCTTTTTGGTTGATGATTGCGTCGATCGCAATCGCCGTTTTACCTGTTTGACGGTCACCAATGATCAACTCACGTTGACCACGGCCAACTGGTACCATAGCGTCAATCGCTTTAATACCTGTTTGCATTGGTTCATGTACGGATTTACGAGCCATTACGCCTGGAGCCATGTTCTCTACAGGGCGGAATGCTGTTGTGTTGATTGGACCTCTGCCATCGACAGGTTGACCCAAGGAGTTAACTACACGACCTAGAAGTTCTTCACCAACTGGAACCTCCATGATACGGCCTGTACGTTTAACTTGGTCTCCTTCGCGAATATCACGGTAAGGTCCAAGAATAACGATACCTACGTTGCTTTCCTCAAGGTTAAAAGCATAGCCTAGTACGCCGCTCGGGAACTCAAGCAGCTCGCCTGCCATAACGTTTTCCAAGCCGTGAGCACGAGCAATACCGTCACCTACTTGAATGACTGTACCTACATCAACTACTTGGATATCGGAATTATAGTTTTCGATCTGTTGTTTAATCAATGAGCTGATTTCTTCAGGTTTGATACTCAACGAACTTCACCCCTATTCTTACAGTGGTTATATTAAACTAACGCTTTGGCCAAACGATCAAGTTTGCCTGCCAAGCTTCCATCATATAAACGATCACCGATACGTACTTGAATGCCGCCGAGCAGCTTAGGCTCAACTACAGACGAAACACGGATCGTTTTACCAGTTACTTTACTGAAATGTGAAGCTATCTCAGCTTGTTGTGCATCCGAAAGTACGTATGCAGAGTATACAGTCGCACTCGCTTGACCAAGCGCTTCATTTGCAACTTTGGCATAATCGTTCGCCAAAGCAGAAACAATGGACTGTCTACCTTTATCAATCAAGACAAGCAGCGTGTTCCACACCGGTTCGGAAACTTTGCCTTCGAAAATCTGCTTCAGCAGGTCCGTTTTAGCGGTATTCCCGATGTTCGGATGGTTCAGGAACTTCTGCAAGTCTGCATTATCCCTAATCGCACTAGCTACAGATTTAAGCTCATCTTCAACTTGGGAAATAATATTCTTTTCCTTCGCTACTTCGAATAAAGCTTTGGCATAACGCTTCGCTACGACGATGTCACTCATACGTTGCCTCCTACCTCTTTGAGGTAATGCTCAACAAGTTCTTCTTGTGACTTTTCGTCGATTTGTTTCTCAATAATTTTGGATGCGATCAGAACGGACATCGCGCCAACTTGGCTGCGAAGAGCGGCAACCGCTTTGTTCTTCTCATTTTCGATATCTTTAAGCGCTTCGTCTTTCAAACGGTTTGCTTCTGCACTAGCTGCATGAATAATATCATCCGCTTGCTTGGAGCCTGTGTGCTTCGCTTGCTCAATGATGTCGTAAGCTTCCTTACGAGTTTGTTGCAGCGCTTGCTTTTGTTCCTCCAACAGTTGCTCTGCCTGTTTACGGCTAGTTTCAGCTGTTTGAATTTGGTCTTTCACCAATTGTCTGCGTTTCTCCATCATGCCGAACAGAGGACCGAACGCAAATTTAGAAAGCAACAAATATAAAATTAAAAACGCGACAAGTTGTATCCAAAATGTGGACCATTCAATATGCAAGTAACGTCACTCCCTTCTGATAACATGGGCAAAACGAAGGCGTGGTGGCGACTTCGGCCATCAACGCCAAGCGGTTTCTTAAGCTTTTCCCATAAAGATGAACGCAAGAACCAATGCAACGACCGGCATTGCCTCAACTAGACCTACCCCGATAAACATTGTTGTTTGAAGCGTACCACGAAGTTCTGGTTGACGAGAAATACCTTCCAAAGCACGACCTACGATCAAACCGTTACCAATACCTGCACCTAGTGCTCCCAAACCGAATACGATACCTGCTGCTACTAATGCTATTGCTCCCATTGATAAAATCCTCCTCTAAACTCTTAGGTTTTGTTTGTTTTATAAGTGACTCGAGACTTCCCGAGGTAAGTCTAATGCTTAGTGCTTTTCTTCATGAATCAATGTTTGTGAGATATAAACCATGGTCAACATCGTGAATACGAAGGCTTGAATCGCACCTACGAACACACTGAAGCCCTGCCATACGAAGAGAGGCGCAATTCCAAACCAACCTGCTCCAATAATGACAGATATCATGATTTCACCTGCATAAATGTTACCGTAAAGACGGAACGCAAGCGTAAGCGGCTTCGATACAACTTCAATTAAATGAAGGATCAACATTGCCCCTTTGAACTCAAAGTAATGCGCGAAGTAATGCTTCGTGTTACGAGTTATCCCTAAGTAATGACTTAGTACGATAACAACTACCGTTAGTGCTCCTGTAACAGCGATATCAGCTGTCGGTGATTTCCACCAAGATACATGATCTTCCGTCACGATTGAGAAAGGAAGGCCGAGCATGTTGCCGATAAAGATATACATGATGAGCGTAAGACCAAGTGCGATAAAACCTTTGCCATGCTTGGAACCGATCGTGCTTCCAATAATGCCTTCTACGAACTCAATCGTCCATTCCATGAAGTTTTGAAGTTTCGAAGGATTTGTTACGGATGCTCGGCTCGCTCCTGCAATAGCAAGAATTAACACGATAACTGTGGTAATCCCGATCATCAGTAGTGCTGATGCATCGAAATCAATACCAAACCAATTATATATTGGCGCGTGATGTTCCATATTTTCCATTTTCACCCCTTTCATCCGTTGAAGTTACATCGTGGAATTACTTCTTTGACTTCTTAATAGAAAGAATACCCAGTACGAGTGTTGCCAATTGAGCAAAAAAGTATCCAACAATCGTCGTGGTTAATGCAACATGTTCGGGATACCTGACGGCAATCAAACCGACAAACCCCGCGATTGCTGCCCTTGTCAGAAAGCCAAGGGTTACCTTGCGCCCTGACTGCTCTATCGCAGCTGCTGCCAGCTTGTTAATCTTCCAGGCTAAGAACCTTGCATTGATCATACTTGCACAAGCTCCAAGCATTATCCCCGCAACGTAAATCCGGTAATCGACAAGAAGCGCCCATGCAGCCAAACAAAAGGATAAAAAGAAAAGAAATACATTTTGAACCGTTTTCAGAGTGGCTGAAAAGTCGTCCATCATAGCCCTCCGTACCGCTTAATCATGAAGTAAATGCTCATGATGCCGGTTACAAGCCCAAGTAAAAACCCGACTAACAACCAGATCTGTCCACCTAGTGCGCCACTCAACCAATCGCCGAAGAAATATCCGGCTGCCAAACATACGACAAGGTCTATGCCAATTGCACTAGTTAACGCTACTGCCCGCCAAGGATTATCATTGGAATTTGGCCGTTTCATTGCACCCTCCTGGGTGTTTTCCACATGGGAAAACGCGTCTCGTAGCTCATCTGCTACGAATCCTCATTCATTGTATCGAAGCCATGCTAAGTTTGTCAATTGACGGAACTTCATTTGTCACATCTCACAAAACTCCTTAGAGCCTTGCGGCTCTAGGGTTTGCGCTTTTTCAAACCGAACAGTCCAACTGTACGCTGTAGCGTTTGTCATGATTTTGTCACGGTTAGAAAGATTCCGGGCGTTCAGTAGTCCTACCGAAGTGATGAAGAATCGCTTGAACAATGCGTTCAGACGCTTTTCCGTCTCCGTAAGGGTTCGCAGCTTGGCTCATTTTATTGTACTGATCTGGATCTGTCAGTAGCGCGCGCGCACGTGTGTAGACCACTTCTTCATCCGTACCAACTAGCTCTAAAGTCCCTGCTTGGATGCCTTCTGGACGCTCTGTCGTATCACGAAGAACGAGAGCTGGAACACCGAAGGTCGGCGCCTCTTCTTGAAGACCGCCAGAGTCTGTCAGAATCATGTACGTATATGGATAGAAATTATGCAATTCAAAAACGTCAAGCGGATCGATCAGCTTGATGCGTGGGTGATTGCCTAGAATTTCATGAGCAGGCTCGAGAACTACCGGATTCGGATGAACCGGGTAAACAATCGCAATATCCTCAAACTCATCAGCGATACGTTTCACGGCACGGAATATTTGGCGATGCGGCTCACCTTGAGCTTCCCGGCGATGAGCCGTCATCAAGATCAACCTGCGGCCTGCCGCCCATTCCAGCACGGGGTGATTGAACTTCTCCTGCACCGTGTACTTAAACACGTCTATGGCTGTATTACCCGTCACATAAATTTGGGACTCTGATTTATTTTCTTTACGCAGGTTTTCTGCGGATTGCTGTGTTGGCGCAAAATGAAGATCAGCAAGAACACCCGTTAATTGACGATTCATTTCCTCTGGATATGGCGACAATTTGTTCCACGTACGGAGACCCGCTTCCACGTGTCCTACTTGGATCTGCTGCATGAAAGCTGCATAGCTGGCAAGGAACGTTGTTAGTGTGTCCCCATGCACGAGAATTAGATCTGGCTTCGCTTCTTGGAACACAGGCTCCAAACCTTGCAGCACACGCATCGTAATCTCATTCAGTGTTTGGCGATCCTTCATAACGTTAAGATCAAAGTTCGGTGTGATTTTGAAAATATCAAGCACTTGGTCCAACATCTGACGATGTTGTGCGGTTACGCATACCAGAGACTCAATCTGCTCAGGATGCTTCTCCAACTCGAGAATGAGCGGAGCCATTTTGATAGCTTCAGGTCTTGTTCCGAAGATCGTAATCACTTTTAGACGTTTCATCGGTTTCTTCTCCCCTTAAAGCTTTCCGTAGGAAAGCTATCTTCGTAAGCATGAGCTTAGTTTTCTTACAGGAAAACTGACTTCGTAAGCTTTACTTTTGTTCAAAAAATTAATCCGTGCCGTACAATCGATCCCCTGCATCCCCGAGACCTGGCACAATGTAGCCATGATCATTCAAATGATCATCAACCGCTGCGACGTAAATATCAACGTCTGGATGTTCTTTTTGTACAGAAGCTACGCCCTCAGGTGCTGCAATGAGACACATTAGCTTAATACGTGAGCAGCCTCTGCTTTTCAGCACGTCAATTGCTGCATTGGCAGATCCGCCTGTTGCAAGCATAGGATCAATAACGAGCAAATCCCGCTCCAACACATCGGTTGGCAACTTCACATAGTACTCAACAGGTTGAAGCGTATCCGGATCGCGGTAAAGACCAACATGTCCTACTTTTGCAGCTGGCATCAGCTTTAACACACCGTCAACCATACCTAACCCCGCGCGCAAAATAGGAATCAGCCCTAACATTCTACCCGAGATAACTTGGCAATCTGCTGTTGTAACCGGCGTTTTCACTTGCACTTGTTGTAGTGGCAGATCTCTTGTAATTTCATACACCATTAATGTAGCAACTTCATCGACAAGGGCTCTAAAATCCTTCGTTGTTGTGTTCTCATCCCGAATATAAGTAAGCTTATGCTGGATAAGCGGATGATCGCAAATATGTACTTTACCCATATGTTCCTCCTAATTAAGCTTATAGGTCAGGCAAACCTCGTCCATTATATCATATGTTATCCAACTTATCTGCTGTAGAACCGCCATTTCTCTTGATGACTACTACAACGAAGCAGCTTGGTTTTCCTGCGGTTATAAAATCATGACAAAAAACCCTCGTGAACCGCACTTTCCAATCGGAAAATGGGCTCATACAAGGGTTTGCATGTGAGGTTTAGCTGGCGTTAACCAGCAACAATTGAACGCCGGTCAGCCCGCAGCTGACCAAACAATAGCGATCCGTCCATATGTGATCGGCACCTGCATCGACCCAACCGATTTTATCGGTGAAGCTGGTGGGGCCAACAAAGGTGACTTCCCCTTTTAGATGATGATGGGGTCCAAATGTATTGCGCCCGCTGGTCAGCAGTTCGATTTGGAGCTGTACCTGTTCGCTCACTATTTCATCTGTTACGTCCAGCTGGTGGGCTCCCCATAGAATCGTATGGGTGGTTCCACCATTCACTGTGATGCTCATAGCTGGACAGCGCATAGCGTCCCACTGAAGGACGAGCCTTCCGTTATTGTTGCGAATATGTTTCAACACTTGCTCGGGTAAGGTAATCGTTTTGTCTGCGGTCACTCGTCCTGAATAGAACACCAATCCCTGCGTCGTGACGTCCGTCAAGTGAAGCTGCTTCGGCAGTGTGGTTAACGTGAATGGACCTTCCGTCCACAACGCCTCGCGCTCTGCCTGCTCCCAGCCGCCATGTGGCTTCACAGCGAATGGCCCCAGCACATACATGCTTTCGACTTCAACATCGAATAAGAGCTTATTGCGAATTGGAGCCAAATTAGCACCTGCCACACCGAAGAACCGATAGACATCATCGTTACAGTAAAAGGGTCCTGACATGCGGATACGGTTATGACCCTCCCGTACAAATTCGCCGATTCTCAGCGTTGGGAAGCTGCGGTCACCGCCAAACCAGCCGTCAGCATCCTCCGCACGAAAAGACTGTCCATTGATCGCCAGCTCCCAATGCTCAGGACGCTCAACTGCCAGCTTCCACAGTGAACGATCCGTCTGCCGCATCAACTCAACATCGGTCTCGAAAGTGAACTCCAACTCCACATGTACAGGTCGTTGCATCGCGATACAATGCTCTTGAATGTTCAACACGTAGGTAGGAGATGACCACTCCCCTCCATCTATTCGATAGGCGGCATAGTCGAGTGTCAGAGCATTAGGTGCTGACAACTGGTAGTCCCATGGAGCACCTACGTTCGCTTCAACTGCTGAGAATGTCTTCTCAATTGGTAAAGGAGCTGTTGCCTGAGGCGGTTCTCCGAAAGTGGCCGATTCCGTCGTAACCTTACTGTCCCAAACGGCGAAGAGCTTCGAATCGCCTGGAGCCAGCTTCACGCTTGCCGACAACATACGTGCATCAGCTTCGGCCTTTTCTCCTTTTTCCAAATCCATCTCCATCCATATTCGCCGATCAGACGCAGGAATCTTCAACTCGATTACCTCTGTATCACCCGTATGCACAGCATAAAGCAAGGTCACACCTGGCAATCGCCGTTCCTGCACATAGAGTTTTCGTAATGCTTCCTGTGATGTACCCTCCACTGGAAGCCAATCCTGACGTGCTTTCACATGTTCACGCACGTCACTTATTTCCGCAACATGCACAACGCGATCGCACAAGAACCACAAAGACAACTCCTCACACCGCTCCCCCTTCAAGTAACGAGGCGCTTCGCCCACCAGAATGACCTTTCCCCCGGCTTCTGCGAATGATTTCAGCAATGCTAAGGTTGAAGCCTCCAGGGTTAGCACATCACTCACGATCACCGTGTCGTATGACTGCTCCCCAATTTGCAAAACGCCGTCCATGACACGGCCGTAGCGCTCCATCAACGTCTCGTCCCCGTAATCGAAATCACGCTGAAGCGCTAATAGTCCATGGGCTAACTCATCCATTCGGTCCTGCATGCGCTCTACAGCACTACTATCCTTCACGCTTTGCAGGAGCCAAGCCGATCGCATCGGATGCAGAACAAGAATCCCTGGAGCCGCCTTCCCAAGGGTCAACAAATACGTAAGCCTAGCAAAGTAATCATTAAACTGGCTGTACACATCCCACCACGGTTGCTGAACGTAAAGCGAAGGCGGATAATCCCGCTTCCGAACCCCGCGAATCGAATACGATTGCAGATGCGGGCATAGTCGGTTCACGCCTAGGACAAACTGCCACTCCGCGATGCGCTTCATCTCGCGAAAGCTCAAGTTCCAACCGCAGCAACCGAAGGTTTCTGTAATCACGAACGGTTTACCTAACTGCCGCGCTACCGAGGCAGCCTGCTTAGGCAGCAGGACGCTGCGCGGCGTCCGCCCCAGCATATCAATTCCCGGCATATGCATCCGCTCATACAACGGCATCACGCCAGCCGTATACTGCATCTGGTCCATGAGAGTGTCTTCCCCCATGAAATGACCTGTCAGCTGCCAGCCGTGTGCCTCGCACCAGTCTGCCACTAGACGAACGGATGTTTGGAATCGTGCACTTACTATATGCCAGAACTGATAGCGTGCGCGATATGCCGCATCCTTCATAGACTCATCTGCATCTGTTAGAAGCCAACCGATCGCATTCGCAATCGAATCCCCGTAATGCACCGAGAATGCTTGATCCAAATCAACGGACCATGGCACGCCAGAGAACTTAAACTCATCGGTGAAAATACCCGGCATTCCTCCTTCACCGAAACGCTCCCCCATACGCTGAAAATAAACATCGTGGCACGCCTGCAGAAAAGCTTCCATCGCATTTTCAGAAAGAATATCAATATAATAAGGATTTACGCGGCACATCACAGCCACTGCTACATCCCAATTCTCGTCCTCTGGACCCTTACCTAACATAGTCCTAGCCTCATATAACACCCGCCATTGCTGCTCGTTCTCTCGACGAACAAGCAGGTACAGGAAGTCTGGATCCTGCCTAAGCGCTTCAACCTGTTGCCCAGCATCCACTCTTTCGACTCGGATACCCTCCAGCGACTTCTGCTGATACGAAGCCCCCAATGCCGGCACAACACCGTTTGCCGTTCCACTAGGCCAACCGTTCTCATCGTAGCACCAGGCTTCGAGCCCTTGAACCTTAGCCTCGTTCGCCGATATCTCAACCGCATCCAGAAACGCCTCACCCATATAGGGAGTAAGAAGTCCCTGCCTCGTGTGCATGAAAAAGCCACCTAACCCGGCTCGCTTCATTTCGCCAATTTGCCTGCGAAGCTCCTCGGGTTCCAGCTTATCGTTCCATGACCAGAATGGCGTGCTTCTATAGGTAGCAGGTGGATTATGAAAAATCGATTCTTCGAATTGATCTCGAGCTTCCTTTGGTAACAAAGCAACTCTCTCCTCGTCAATCCCTCCAGCTTGCTGCGACAAACTTCTGTGGAGAGGTCCCGGTTATTTTTTTGAACAAGGTACAAAAATACTTCTCATTATGAACACCAACAGCCTCAGCAAGCTCTAAATTCGAATAATCACGTTTACGCAACAACTCGATGGCCCGTTCTATCCTACGCTTAGAGACGTAATCGGTGAAATTAATCCCTAATTCTTTCTTGAAAAGCTCACTCACATAAGTCGGATTCAAATGAATATGATCTGCTACAACACCTAAGGAAATTGATTCCTTCAGGTGATCTTCAACGAAACGCATCGCCTTCGCCATTTCGGGGCGCAGACCGCTCCCTTCTGCACGGGCGTGCAGCTTCTCCCACTCCACGCGCAGCCGCTCCACCAGTTGATGCAGATGCGTACAGTCCGCAAATATAACCACATCGGCTGTAACTTCATCATCTGCAGATAGCAACCGTTGGCGAAGGCGTGCACACCAGCCCTCGATATAACCCAGCAGCTTGCCAGGAATAATCCGATGGTTATGCAAAACATGCAGCAAAGGCGCAAGCGCTTCGCCTCCCGACGACTTCGCACTAGAGCGCTCGAGCACTTGCTCGAAGCGTTCTGAGAGTTCGCGCCAGTCACTTTCGCTATAGCCTAGCCTGCGATTTGGCGTAATCACCGTGCCAAAGCTGGCGTAGAAAGTGTCGTCAAGCGCACCTTTGGCTTCCTCATAGGCAGCAGAAGCTGAACCCCAACCGTTGTACATTCGGCTCACACCTATCGAAACCGAGATCCGTAAATACGTTTTTATCGCATCACGGATGCTTTCCCCAAGCTCGTAACAGTTCCGGTCGAACGATTGTTCGCTGCCCGCCCGAATCGTAGCCAGGGCAACAATGACGCCCTGCTGCAACTCACAAGCGAAACAGCTCCCATTCTCTCGGAGCACTTCCTCGATAATATTTAACATGCCGTACTTGAGCATGTTACGGTCCGCTGGTGAATACTCCAAGCAGAATACATCGTAATTATCAAAACGCACAGCAAAGCACCCATATTGCCGCGGCTCAAAACCTGGTACTAGCTCTGCACTTCGGCGCTCCATGACAGGATCAGATACCTCTCCACGGAGTAGTTCTTCTAGCAGATGCTTGCGCAGACGATAGGAATTCTCCTTCACGGATCCGCTGAGGCTTTGTAGGCGCCGCTCCTTCTCCTCACGTGCGATCACGTTATCGCGTGCTTTGGACAAGGCCGTGCGTACATCTTCTTCGCGCAGGGGTACCTTGACCAAATATTCAAACACCCCCATAGCAATCGCTTGTTTGGCATAGGCAAAATCCGAATAGGCGCTTAGGATGATGACTTCCACACCTGGCAATCGTTCCCGCAGCTGACGAACGAGCTCAATCCCGTCCATACCAGGCATCACGATATCCGTGATAATGAGATCAGGACGCAGTTCTGTAGCCTTCTCCAGCGCTTCAGCGCCCGAATAAGCACGACCAACTAGCCGGAATGGCATCCGCCGCTCCGCCCACCGCCCGAAGTATGTCTCTAGCCGCTGCACCATCGGCGGCTCATCATCCACAATGAGGCAAGTCACCTCTCTCATTGCGCCTCCCCCCTTCCGCGTTCATCATGCTGATCTTGAGCTATATCATCTGGGAATGTCAGTGTTACACATGTTCCACGACCTGGCTTGCTCCATACGCTAAGCCCATAAGGTTCTCCGTAATTTAAACGTATGCGTTGATGAATGTTGTACAAGCCTATTCGTTTACGGTGATCAAAATTTCTCCCTACAGGATCCTCAAGTAATAGCTCAGTTGTCTTATCAGGTGTCATACCAATCCCCTGATCCTCAACTTCAACAATGAGTTTGCCATCACGACGGACGGCAGACAACCGTATAGCTCCTGACTTACGTCCACCTGCATAGCCATGAAAAATACTGTTCTCCACAATCGGTTGTAGCGCCATCCGTAATACAGGAAGTTCTAAAGTAACTGGATCAATCTCCTCTATGAGCTCAAATTCACAGTCATATCGGATCTTTTGAATATACAAATAATCCTTCACATTCCGGAGCTCCTGCTCCAAGTTGACACGGTCAGAGAACTCCGTAATGCCGTATTCTAGAATCGAAATCAGTGCTTCAATGATGTTATCTACCTCATGATAGCGCCCAAATGCGACTACATTGGAGATTGAACCTAACGTGTTATATAGAAAATGCGGATTAATTTGAGACTGCAGCACTTGAATCTCTAACTCTTTCTTCTTGCGCTCGCCACGGTTCACATGCTCAATTAAGGTGCGAATCTGGCCTAGCATGTCGTCGAATGTTGCTGCCAGTTTGCCGAATTCATCACGGCGTGCGCTCGATATGCTAACGTTCAAATCTCCGTGACCGACTTGATTGATTTTACGAATCAGATAGTACACAGGCGTTCGAATCATGCGGGCCACGAAGCCAGCCGTCAACACACTAAGCAAGAAGCCCAGCAGCAGCAGGCCTATGAAAAATGTCTCCATCCGCTTGAGCGAGGTTTGCAGCGTCGTTCCGTCATAGAAGGCAAATACAATCCATTTGGTACGTGGATTAATGCTCTTCATAATCGTCACAGCAGTCCCGTTCATATGGTCATTAAAGACATCGTCCTTGGACTCGACAAGCTCCCGACCATCTCGGTCATCAAAGCGCAAACGATGATCGACAATACTGAACAGGCGACTGCCCGCTGGCTCCAGAATGACACGTCCCTCTTTGTCCATAATGCCTAGCTGCAAATCGTTGCTGCCACCGCCAATCTTCTGCAATCTCTCCTGCATCGCAGTTAGATTCAAATCCACTGCCACAGCCATCGGTTCACCGGCAATGGTAATCGCTTTGGTGAAGGTAACCGTCCAACCGGAGAAGAAATTCTGATACGGCTGGCTAACGGTCACGGCCCCATAGGCGTTGCTATAAGCCATTTTATATAGAGGATCACGATCGTCTCTAGGGTCGTTAATGACCTTGGTTACAGGATTTCCGCCCAGTATGGACAAATCCTTACGAATCACGTACACGTCTGTCAGCATGACCGAGTTCTCCCGATAAGCATTCTCCAGGGCAGCTTGCGCAGCCGTCAGATCATTACGCCACGAAGCCGCTGAAGTAGAGAGTTGGCCGATCGTATTTTGCACAAGAAGAAAGTACAGATCGATATATTCCTCTTCCTTATGCAGCAACTGTGTTGCTTGGTTAAGCTGACTCGAGGTAATTTCATTTTTAATATAACGGTAGGATAAGCCACTTAGAATAGCCTCCGAGCTGAGCACGAAGACGAAACAGACCAGAAACAGTCGGAATGATATGTTGTGGAACCATTTCTTGATCCAATCTCGCATGTGCGCACCCCTCGTTGCTAGCTGTCGTTGAAATGTGGAAAAAGAGGAGGCGTCTCCCCTTTTCCCCACTACATTATTTTATTACACCGTCACCTTGCAACTGCTTCGTATAATTGGCAATCGCATCGTTCAGCTTGAATTTGTCCTGCAGCGTCTTCACGTACGTATCCCAGTTCGTTAAAGGCTCTTTCCCTGTTACGAATTTGAGCATCATTTCATTGGCGTACTTGAGGCGATCTTGCGACATCGGGTCAGCTGGATCGTCAAAAACACGTGGATTTACGTTGTTATCCTTCAAATAACTCGTGTTAATCTTCTGGTTCGCGTTCGTGATATCAGGTTTTTGGAAGTCGAAGTACACGCCATCCGTCGCTTTGCGAACGAAAGCATAGTTATAGCGCCACTCAATTTCCTTCTCGTTATAAGTGGATCTATCAATTAGCTTCGGTGTGCCATTCGTCACGGTAAAGGACTTATCTTTGATCCCATAAGCAAGGAATGGATACGCATCTTTATTGGTATATAGATACTGAATGAACTGCATCGCACGCTTAGCTTTACCTGCATCCTTCATCGCTTCCTTGGAAAGTCCAATGAGTGACTGCTGGAATGGTTTTACGTCAAGAATTTGATCCCCATATGGCCCCTTTGGAGGCGCGATTTGTTTCCAATCCGGCACACTGCCACCGGCATCCTGCATTTTCTTCGTTTCCGCAGGCTCCGAACGGCGCCAGTCTTCGATCATAATACCAACTTTGCCTTGGTACATTTTATTATCACGTTTGAGTCCGTCGTCGATCGTTACCCAGTCAGGGTCAACAACTTTCGCATCGATCATTTCTTTAATGAACGTCAGCGCTTCCTTCGTTTTCGCGTCCGTGTTGTAGACAACCACCTTACCATCTTTGACATCTACAAAGTTAGGTTGTACACCGTACATCCAGAAAATCTGTTGGAAGCCTTGCGCACCACTCGTACTATAACCCAGTGAGCCGTCCTTCGGCAGCATCGCGACATAACCATACGTATCGTTCTTGCCATTACCGTCTGGATCGTTGAAAGTGAACGCTTTCATAACATTGAGCAATTCTTGTGGATTCGTCGGAACCGACAGGTTCAACTTTTTGAGCCACGTATTATTGATCCACCAGCCATTTACACCGCCAACGGATTCAGAAGCTGGTAAACCAATCGTATGACCTTTATATTTCATAGGCTCGAGGCGCGAAGGGTCGAATGCTTTCGGAAGCTCAGGGAACTCCTTCAACAGATCATCGAGATCGGCAAGCAAGCCTTGATCGTAATATTTAATCGCAGAGGCACGGTCAGGGAACGAGACTATGTCAGGAATTTGATTGGAGGAGATCAGCAGATTGAGCTTATCCTTCCAGTTCTCACCGCCCATGATCATATCGAGATCCATATTGTTGTCTTTCTCGATCATTTGACGAATCGGATCCTGCTCTTTCGCTGGCATTGGCGTTGTTAACCGATAACCGACTGTATTATAAAAGCTAACTTTATACTTCTTGTCAGCTTCCACCGGCTTTGCCGTTTGCGTGGCTCCAGTAGAGGGGGCAACGCTCGCGCTTGGTGAAGCCGTATTCTCAGCCTTGCTGCAGCCTGCAGCAACAACCCCTAGGATTACAGTCATACTAAGCAACGCACTTGCGTGATTCTTTTTCATCTTGAACCTCTCCCTTTAGTCTATTATACATGCTATATCGAGAGTTGCCTCTAGATATCATCGATTTTGGCCCCACATTAACCTTTCACAGAGCCAAGCAGAACACCTCGGGTAAAATGCTTCTGGATGAACGGATACACAACCAGAATCGGTAACGTTGTAATGGCGACGGACGCCATTTGGACCGAAATAGGGTTCACCGAGTTAGCAGCTTCTGCTGCGTCCCCGCTAATTGCAACAGAGGCGAGTAAGATCTGCCGGAGGAATAGCTGCACAGGCTGATTCTCTGGAGAGTTGATGTAGAGCAAGGCATCGAAATAACTGTTCCAGTGCCACACAGCGTAGAAAAGGCCAATTGTCGCGATAATCGGTACAGACAACGGGATTACGATGCGTACCAAGATGGCAATTTCACCCGCTCCATCGATCCGAGCAGCTTCATCAATAGCCTCTGGCAGCTGTTCGAAAAAACTTTTCACAATCATGAGATAGAACGCATTGATCAATCCCGGAATGATGAGTGACCATTCGGAATCGAGCAGTCCTATATTTTTCACGAGCAAGTAGCCCGGAATAATACCGCCGTTGAACAGCATGGTGAATACGATGAAAAGCAGGAACGGACTTCGACCAGGTAACGCTTTACGCGAGAGCGGAAGTGCTGTAATGACAGTGAACACTAGGTTCAGCAGCGTACCGACAATGACACGAAAGAGGGTCACTTGGTAGGCATCGAGTAATCGGCCCCCTTGCATAATCTCTCGATAAGCAGTCAATGTGGTATGCGTCGGAATAATGACTAGCCCGTCTTTCTTAATGAACTCGGATATCGGTGTTAGTGAAACGCTGATGACATACAGGAAGGGCAATACACAGGAAGCAGCGAGCAGGCTGAGCAGCAAATAGTTAACACCTTGGGCGAGTCGGTCGCCAGTGGTCATGTGACGCATGGATAATTCCTCCTTCTACCAGATTTGTCCGTCGAATTTTTTGGCAATCCGATTCGCACCAAGTACAAGCACGAAGCCGATTACTGACTTGAACAATCCAACGGCGGTAGCAAGTCCAATGCGTCCCTCTTGTAAACCGACCCGATACACCCATGTCTCGATAACATCGGCCTTCTCTTGATTAAGCGGATTGAGCATAATGAAGATTTGGTCAAAGCCAACATCAAGAATGGCGCTGAGCCGCAGCACGAGCATGAGGATAATGACGTTGCGAATACCTGGCAGTGTAATATGCCATAACTGACGGGACTGAGACGCGCCGTCCATCGTTGCCGCTTCGTAAAGGCTTGGATCAATACCTGTGAGCGCTGCCAAGTAAATGATGGCTCCCCAACCGACTGACTGCCAAATATCCGTTGTTACGATAAGGGATCGGATCAGACCAGACTCGGTTAAGAAGGATATGCGATCTAAGTGAAAGGCGGTCAACAACTGGTTAACGAGCCCTGTTCCAGGTGCGAGGAAAGCCACCAGCAACCCGTAAATTATGACCCATGACAGAAAGTGAGGCAGGTAGGTCAGGGTTTGGATGGTTCTTTTGAACCCCGTTGAGGTGACGGCATTGAGCATTAAAGCGAGTATAATTGGCGCTGGAAACGAAAACATGAGCTTGTAAAACGAGATCAGAATGGTGTTTCCGATAATTTGCTTGAAGTACACACCATCGAAAAATAGCTGAAAGTTCTGCCAGCCGACCCACGGGCTTTCCCAGAGTCCTTGCAGGACGTTGTAGTTCTTAAATGCAGCGGCGATGTACACCATCGGCACATATTTGAATACCGCAAAGTACAGCAAGCCCGGAATTAATAGGGCATACATGACACCGTATCTCCGCAGCAGGTTCATCGTTCGATGCATGAGCTGCCTCTCCTCTCTCTGTTTGTTATACCTTTATTGTAGCGCCGCAGAAGAAGCGATCCTTTTCATATCTTTGGCAGATGGTCTAAAATCTTCGGAAATACGAAAGCCGCCTCCTAGTTGGGAGACGGCTTTGCTAGATCAATTTTCGACGAGCGTGATGTAATCGTAGGCTAATGGAATTCGGATGTTATACGATCGGCTTCCCTCCCGTTCAAGCACGGCACACAGCAGGACGGCAGGCATCCCGCTCTCATCGAACCATAGCTGGGGGCGTTCCAGTCTGAGGACGGATTGTGCGTCCCGATGAGCCCAGGGAATTTGTAAATCGAAAGCCAGTACATGCCGCGATGGTCGCCATACAATGCCGTCTGATGATTCAAATAAGGCCACTGAGCCCCGTTCAGATTTCGTAAAATAACCTTGAAAGTCCTTCATCAATGCATAGTACTCGTTGCCCTGACACCAAACATAAGGGTCCTCTACCGCCCAATCGTTCGTTGGATTCGTTACTGTTGGGGCTGGCTGCTTACGGAATGGTCCAAGCGGATGATCGGCAAAGGCAACACCAGCGTTAACAGCTCCACCCTTTGGCGGAGGGCCCTCGGCCACACCTTTGTACATCATCAGGATACGGCCGTCAGCGGTCTCACACACCGTAGGGTTGCTCGTCATGAGTCCATCCCACTCTCCTGGGGAGACATCGAGCACGGGCGACGTCCCTCGAGTCCATGGACCAGCGGGATGATCAGCCACAGCAACGCCGATACGTTGATGGTTGCGATACGCCCACCAAGTTGCCTCATCGGCAGGTTGGTCGAGATCAAACTCGGGGCCATGCGTCCCCATGTAATACAAGTAATAACGATTACCATAGCGCAAAATGGCTGGATTGTGTGCCACATCTCTGTCCCAGCTCGCTGCGCCACCTCTACATGTCCAAACCGTATCCACGTGATGGAACGGACCCAACGGATTATCGGCAACCGCATAGGCGATTTCGGAATGCGTGGCCCATGCCTCAAAACCAACACGTTCAGGCCAACGCGAATAGAACAAGTAATACCTCCCCTCCGCATCTTGTGTCATCGATCCACACCAAACATGCCATCCATCTAGCTCGAACTTCGCCCCAGCCGGCACAGGCCGAAGCATCTCCTGAAAATTCATGCACACCTCTCCTAGCTGTGTAAGGGTTTACATTCATACAGAACCAGTGTAAGGCGTTTGCCGCGCTGAAAGGTTTCATATTTTCGTAAGATGGTTTGAAGTTTTGGGAAATGTGTTTGGAGGATTGGTTTGAACTGGCCTTGGCTTGGCGCAGGATTGTGGCTGGCTTGTGGCTGGTGAGTGCATGGTGACTGGCGAGCGGTGTTTAGATGTATAAACTACAGCTAATTTTCTCGATTCTAACGTGTTTTCGTGAATAGATGGAAAAAGTACAGCTAATGTATCTCATACATATGCTGAATCGAACGAAACGAAGGAATTTACCTACAGGATATACAGTTAATCCTTCAGATTTGAAAATAAACTTTAAATAGATGGAGAAAATCCAGTTAGTTCGCGGGCAGCCGGGAGTTGCGGTGGGGATGTGAACAAAAAAAGACCAGCTCCTATGAGCTGGCCCTATAAAAGTAGCTATTAGTAAGTCAAACCTGGGTAAAGCGGGAATTGTGCCGTTAGATCAGACACCATACCACGAGCTTTCTCAAGCGTAGCTTCGTCTTTCGGATTTTTCAAAGTAAGACCGATAACCTTTGCAATGGTTTTCATTGCCTCTTCGTCCATACCACGGGAAGTAACAGCCGGAGTACCCAAACGGATACCGCTTGTTACGAACGGGCTAGTTGGGTCGAAAGGAATTGCGTTTTTGTTCGCTGTAATACCAATTTCATCCAAAACGTGCTCAGCGTCTTTACCGGAGATGTTAAGGTTACGCAAGTCAACCAACATCAAGTGATTGTCCGTACCGCCAGAAACAAGGTTGATACCTTCAGCTGTAAGAGCAGTTGCCAAAGCTTGTGCGTTGTTGATAACATTTTGACCGTACACTTTGAAATCTGGTTGTAGAGCTTCACCGAAGGAAACAGCTTTCGCTGCAATTGTATGCATCAAAGGTCCACCTTGGGAACCAGGGAATACCGCTTTATCAATCGCTGCAGCCCAAGCTTTCTTCGTAAGAATCATACCGCCGCGAGGACCACGAAGCGTTTTGTGTGTTGTTGTTGTTACGAAATGTGCGTGTGGTACTGGATTCGGGTGCAAACCAGCTGCAACTAGACCAGCGATATGCGCCATATCAACGAAGAACAATGCGCCTACATCGTTAGCAATGGAAGCCAATGCTTCGAAATCAATCGTACGCGGGTAAGCACTTGCACCAGCAACTAACATGCGAGGCTTATGTTTGAAAGCTGCTTTACGAACATCGTCGTAGTCGATGCGGAAATCTTTTTCGCTTACGCCGTAAGCTACGAAGTTGTAAAGGATACCGGAAGCATTTACTGGGCTACCGTGTGTTAAGTGACCACCATGTGCAAGGTTCATACCAAGAACCGTGTCACCAGGGTTTAGAGCTGCCAAGTAAACAGCCATGTTCGCTTGTGCACCGGAATGCGGTTGAACGTTTGCGTGCTCAGCACCGAAAAGCTCTTTCGCGCGGTCACGAGCGATATCTTCCACGATGTCTACGTACTCACAGCCACCATAGTATCTTTTGCCTGGGTAGCCTTCTGCGTATTTGTTCGTAAGTACAGTACCCATAGCTTCAAGAACGGCTTGGCTCACGATGTTCTCGGAAGCAATTAGCTCGATTTTGTCGCGTTGACGGCCTAGCTCAAGGTTCATCGCTTCTACGATTTTCGGATCTTGCTTGCTCAAAAAGTTTGTCATATGGAATTCCTCCTAAAGATGATAGTTAACATGTAATTAGCAATCTGCATCAGGTGCAGCTTGTTGATAAAGTTGATCCGCCAGATCTGCGGAATATACAGCTCTAGTACCACCGATGAGCTTCGGCCTAGCGAATGCCATCGTGACATAAGCTTGGCCAATATGGCGAACCAGCGGCCTTACAGGAACAGCGACTCTGCGCAGATGCATCCCAATAAGCGTTGAGCCAATATCGATGCCTGCATGCGCTTGAATCGTCTCGACAACAACCGGCTTTACGAAGTGTCTGTACGCATAAGAAGCCATCGAACCCCCTGCCTTCGGCACGGGAATCACAGATACCGTTTCAAGCTGCGGCGCCAGCGCCAGCAACTCTTCTTCCACAATCAGCGCACGATTCAAATGCTCGCAGCACTGATAGGCTGCATGCAGCCCGAACTCGCCGCAAATACGCGCAACCGTCTCAAAAATCGGCTTCGCTGCATTAAGCGTACCCGATGTACCAATCCGATGCCCGAGAATTTCACTCGTACTCGTACCGATCACAAGAATGTTACCAGGGCGAAGCTCGCCCACTGTAACCAGCTCTCGCAGATTCGCTTCCAAAGCTTCCGCTGCTGCTATAGGGTCAAATACGGAATCACTCATTATGCATCCTCATTTCTAGGGATGTACCGTGAAACGATCTTCGATGCTCTGCACTTTGTTGATGCGATTCTTATGGCGGACACCTTCAGAAAACTCGGTCTCCAACCAGATTTTAACGATTTCTTCCGCTACGCCAGGTCCAACTACTCGCTCACCCATTGCTAGCACGTTCGTATCATTATGTTCGCGCGTCGCTTTTGCGGAGAAGAGGTCATGCACAAGTGCACAGCGAATTCCCGGAACTTTATTGGCAGCAATGGACATCCCTATGCCAGTTCCACAAAGCAGAATCCCTTTATCTGCCTCTCCTGAAACGACTTTTTCGCAAACTTGAAGTGCATAATCCGGATAATCGACGGAGTCGCCGCAGCTGCATCCGAAATCGATCACTTGATGACCTAATGATTCAATAAAAGGAATGATAACATCTTTCAAACGATAGCCTGCATGATCTGCACCTAAAGCAATTTTCATGAATAAAACGCTCCTTTTTGACTGTTCGAATTCGACCATCCTATTATATCCCAAAGCTCACCAAATACGAAAAAAAGAGCGCACACGCTAAAAAACGCGCGTTGCTCTTTTGCCCAGGCGACCGGCCGTATAGCTCAATGCTCCATTGTGGTTACTCCCACTCGTCGCCAGTTACATTGAGTCTTGCTTGTTATTTGTATTTTATCGCATTCCCAGCGATGTGTAAAGCTCTATTGGCCTATCCCACTGAGGGCCTTTATGGAAAAAGCAAACGTCCGAGTTAACCTCGGAAGGCTAGCGTATTTTTTTTACCAATTTATCTAGGCTCCGACTAATTTCCTCGGCTGTATACCGATAATCAGCTAGTGACCCACCATAAGGATCTGAAATATCATAGTCTGGAATTGTGTTTTCCAGCGCATACATACGGCTTCTTTCTTCCACAGATACCGTCTGAGATAGCGATTGTTTAAGCTGAAGCTCTGTCGCAAGCTGCTCTCGCTCCTCAATCGCCTTGAGAATACGATCATCGTCCTCTACATACTCTTTGAGTGTATACGTCTTCTCGACCGCATAAGGAAAGCGCCCAATCACGGTACGTTTATGCCCCGTCGTCATCGTCAAGACCAGATCAGCCCAATCGACATCTGCAGCGCTAATCGCTAGTGAACTAATCGATTCCTTGAAACCCGCTTCATGAAGTAGTGACTGGCTGTTTCTCGATATCGGACCACCCGTCATTGCAGATACACCTGCCGAACGGACCTCCGCCGCAAGCCCCTCTTGATGCACCCTCATACGCAGCAAACCTTCAGCTAACGGACTGCGGCACGTATTTCCTGTACAGACAAATAGAATTCGCAACATGAAATCCTCCCTAGAATAAACGGCTATACCACCGTTCGTACTTACACGTATTGTATCATAGTAAAAACTTGATCCCAAACCCTAATAGGATAAGTCCACCGAATGCCTCACCATATTCCCCAACCCAACCGCTAACTCGTCTTCCTAGCAGCAAGCCCGCTATTGAGAGTAGGCCACCAAATAGACCGAAGATCAGTACGGTAAGCACAATGTCCGTGGCAAACATCCCCAGAGAAACACCCACTGAGAAGGAATCTATACTAACACTAAGGGCAAATATAATAAGCCCCCATAACGTTCGATGATCGAAGGCCGAAGCCTCTTCCCCGCGTATCGAGCTATATACCATATGTGCGCCAAGCAAAATAAGTAAACATCCCCCAGCCGCCGTAGCTACGTTTCCCAGAAGGAGGGAGACATACTGCCCCATAAACATCCCCATCAATGGCATGAGCACGTGAAAGAGACCGATAATTAAGCTGATTTTCAAAATATCCAACAGACGAATGCCCTTCATCCCTATGCCAATTCCTAACGAAAAAGCATCTAGGCCCAAAGCAATCGCCATTATTCCAATTGTCATGAGTTGCCCAACTTGTACCCCAGATGCGAGCATAGCACGATCCCCCTTGTCCACGATTCTTTCTCAAGATATGCGGACAAACTGGGAATCATGCTAATTTAGAGGAGAACCCGCTCGTGACCTGCTGCTTTGAGCAGTCGATTCATAATGGCACTGCCAATCCCTGCATCTGGAACACCTTCTGCAACAATATAGCTAATGCCTTTGTGATCAAAAGTCCGCAGAGCGGCATAAAGATCTCGAGCTATTGTTTCTGGCTGTGACAAGGAGCCGCATGCGACAACGAGATCCGCTCGGTATCCGCCTACTCTTTCTTCAAAAGTGAGAATACCCGTTGACTCTCCCCGTGACTTTGCGGCATCGATATCGCGTTGAATCCATGCGGAGACTTCCAGCTCGTCGTCCCCTTGAACGATATGCATATAGCCTTTGGGCGCATAGTGCGTGTACTTCATACCTGGCGCACGAGGCGTATCCGCAGCTTTAACCTCTGTCGGTTCAGCTACATGAATACGCATATCTGGCAAAACCGCCTGCAGCTGCTCCGCAGTCACACCACCTGGCCGCAACACGTATAACTCGCCGTCTACAAGTTGAATAACCGTAGATTCTACACCGACACCCGTTGCACCACCGTCTACAATCCCGCCAATCTTGCCATCCAAATCATCACGCACATGCGATGCCAAGGTTGGACTCGGTCTACCCGAGCTATTCGCGCTCGGCGCTGCGATCGGAAGCCCCGCTTCCCGCAGCAACTGTAGGGCTACCGGATGGTCTGGGATACGAATACCAACCGTTTGCAGTCCAGCCGTAACGAACGGCGAAAGGCTACCTGCACGTACAGGTAGCACAATGGTTAATGGTCCAGGCCAGAAAGCCCTCATTAGCGCCCGATGATAAGCTGTGAGACTATCTGACTGAACAAGGCCTGAGAGCTGCGTCGCATCAGCGATATGTACGATTAGAGGATTGTCGGAGGGCCTCCCTTTTGCGGCAAAAATCTGCAGAACCGCTTCGGTATTCGTCGCATCGGCACCAAGTCCGTAAACCGTTTCAGTCGGAAAAGCGACTGTATCCCCTTGTCGCAAGAGACTTGCTGCCTCTGCTATATCCTGGGCTGACTCACTCTGCTCGCCTTGATCCACGTTCCAATAGGTTGTCACAATCACTCTCATCCTTACTTGTATGAAATAAAATGTACATTAACTAAACCAGGAAAAGATCGCCTTAAACATTTCCCAGATAAAGAACTTCACTTTCGGTTGAGCTGGCTCTTCGGTCGTGGAAGTTGAAACTGAAGCTGCTACTACCTCAACTTTAGCGTCCTTCTTAGCAACTTTCTCTGTAGAAGCAGCTTTGTCCTTGCTAGTTTTAGCCTTATCTTCTTTAACTGGTTGCTTTTCCTTGCCGTTCTCATCCGTTGTTTTGGCCACTACAACTGCTGCCGAAGCAACCGCCTCACCCGATACGGAGTCTACAAAGCATAACGGTGGAAATAAGACGCACCACCAATTTTGTCCTTCTCCAGAACCAATCACAACACGTAAAGCTTCATAATCCCCAGCTGGGTAGACATCATTACCGTACATTTTGGTTGGAAAAGGGACAACACCTAGCTCCACTGTATGCGGGTAGTTGTAGCCGCGGGAGGCAATCATCTCGCCAACGAGTTGATCGAATTCAGGCAAATGCGCATTCACAACCGCTCTAGCCTCGTCCAAGGAATGTGGTCCAACAACCCAATCCGCCATACGGGCAATAATCGCATCGCGAATCTCGCGTTTCAAGGCTTGGTCCTGCGCAGAATCCGAGTTTGCTAGAATACGCAAACGAATCGATTCTTCTGGTATCGTAGGCGAAATAACCGCCGCATTCGTACGATTGGATTCCCAACACATAATCATAAGTATAAGTGCAAAAACAATGAATGATAAGCTCTTAACTGAGTGGCGCTCCGTTCTCTTAACCATGGAGAGTAGCCCCTTTCCCGTCTTCTACTAGCCAGTATGGACAATAGTGGGTGGGGCTAAACCTATGAATCTATTATTTTTTGCAAAATGATAGAGTTGGTCCTCCGAATAGAGAGAGAGGATGTGAGGTAGTCGATCTCGGAGGATCGGCTACTCGGGGGAACGGATCGCGATCACGTGGCGATCAATCCCCTGGAGATCCTGCACGAAGCGGATCTCCGTCCAATCCGCGGCGGCGCGCAGCAACGCCGCAACTGCCTCCGCCTGCCCGATGCCCACCTCGAACCCGACCACGGTCGGGATTCGCGGCAGCCGGTGCAGCTGCGAGATCATCCGGCGGTACAGATCGAGTCCCTCGACACCGCCGAACAGAGCTGTGTGCGGCTCGAATAGCCGCACCTCGGGCATTAGCGCCGGCAGGTCGCCGTCAGGAATATAGGGTGGGTTCGACACCACCATATCCGGCGCGAGCCCGCGCTCAATATAAGGCTCGAGGAGGTCGCCCTCGAGCCAGGTTATCCGCGCAGCCACCTCGTGGCGCTGCGCATTCTTGCGGGCCATCTCCAGCGCTGCCGCGGAGATGTCACTGGCTGCCACGCGCCAGGTAGGGCGCGCGTGTGCAATCGTCACCGGGATGATGCCACTCCCGGTGCCCACATCCGCAAGCAGCGGAGCGCCTTGCGGGAACAGACGCGAGCCCTCGTGGAGCATCGCCTCCACGAGCAGCTCGGTCTCCGGCCGCGGGATCAGCACGGCAGGCCCGACTTCGAACGGAAGGCCGAAGAAATCCTGCTCACCGGTGATGTACTGCACCGGTTCACCCGCGGCCTTCCTTGCAACTAGCTGGTCCCACGTGGCGACCATCTCCTCTGGCATCTGTTCCTGCCACCAGCGGAACAACAGTTCAGTCCGCGTACAGCCACCTAAGAGGTGCTGCAACAATAACTCCGTACAAGACGAAGCCTCTGCGACGCCTTGCTCCGCTAAAAAAGAAGAAGCCTTCACAAAGGCTTCTCTCACACTCATGTTGGCAGTCGTCATTACATTGCCTCTAAGGCATCGGATTGTGCAGCAATCGTTAACGCTGACACAATTTCCGCCATATCGCCGTTCAGCACCGTCTCCAAACGGTGAAGGGTCAAGCCGATACGGTGATCGGTAATCCGGCTTTGCGGGAAGTTGTACGTACGAATACGCTCTGAACGGTCGCCCGTTCCGACTTTGCTTTTACGCTCGCCGGCATATTTCGCTTCTTCTTCTTCACGCAATTTATCTGAAATTCGCGTACGAAGTACGCGAAGCGCTGACTCTTTATTGGAGTTCTGCGATTTACCATCCTGACACGTTGCGACGATACCCGTTGGTACGTGGGTTACACGCACAGCGGATTTCGTTGTATTAACGGACTGACCGCCTGCTCCACTGGAACAGAATGTGTCTACGCGAATATCCGCATCGTGGATGACGATTTCCACATCTTCTGCCTCCGGCATAACAACAACCGTCGACGTGGAGGTGTGGATCCGTCCACCGGATTCCGTTACTGGAATACGTTGAACACGGTGCGCACCGCTCTCGAACTTGAGCTTGCTATAGGCACCTTTACCCGTAATCATGAAAATTATTTCTTTAAATCCGCCCAAATCATTCACGGATGCATCCAAAATTTCCGTTCTCCAACCTTGCGCATCCGCATAACGCGTATACATCCGGTAGAGGTCGCCTGCGAACAGCGCAGCTTCATCGCCACCTGCCGCGCCGCGAATTTCCACGATGACGTTCTTGTCATCATTAGGGTCTTTCGGCATCATCAAAATGCGGAGATGTTCTTCGAGTTTAGCAGATTGCTCGCTAAGCTCTTCGATCTCCATTTTGACCATTTCGCGCATCTCATCATCCAGCTTCTCATTCTGCATCACTTTCGCATCAGCTAGCTGTTCGCTCACACTCTTATATTCATTATAAGCATCGTAAGCTTCCTGAAGATCAGATTGCTCTTTGGAATACTCTCTTAGTTTCTTCGTATCACTCGTTACATCCGGGTCACACAATAACTCGCTTAGTTTGTCATAGCGGTCCACAATGGACTGAAGTCGATCCAACATAGGGGATCACTCCTTTCTTGTTTTTGTAGTTAATTAAACGTTGAAACGGAAATGCATAACGTCGCCGTCATTCACTACGTACTCTTTACCTTCAAGGCGAACTTGGCCTTTTTCTTTCGCACCAGCCATGGAGCCAGCAGCAGCCAAATCGTTGTACGAAACAACCTCTGCACGAATAAATCCACGTTCGAAATCCGTATGAATCACGCCAGCTGCTTGAGGAGCTTTCGTTCCTTTACGAATCGTCCATGCTCTAACTTCTTGAACTCCAGCTGTGAAATACGTGTACAAGCCGAGTTTGCGATAAGCAGCTTTAATCAATCTATTCAAGCCGGACTCTTGAAGTCCCAACTCTTCCAGGAACATCGCTTTTTCTTCGTCTTCCAGCTCAGCAATTTCGGATTCAACCTTCGCGCTAATGGAAACAACTTCGTTGTTTTCTTTCTCTGCGAATTCCTTCACAATTTTAACGTATGCATTATCGTCCGCCGTTGCAACTTCATCTTCACTCACGTTTGCCGCGTAGAGCACTGGCTTCATCGTTAGCAAATGTAGATCGCGAACCAGAAGGCGCTCATCTTCTGTTAAATCCAAGCTGCGTGCTGGCATATCATTATATAAGGCTTCTTTGATACGTTCCAAACACTCAACTTCAGCAACTACTTTCTTGTCGCCGCCTTTGAGGTTTTTGCGTGAACGCTCGATCTTTTTATCAACCGACTCAATGTCTGCCAGAATCAATTCAAGATTAATCGTCTCGATGTCGCCAATCGGATCAACTTTCCCTGAAACGTGAGTAATATTATCATCCTCAAAACAACGGACAACATGCACAATCGCATCAACTTCGCGGATGTGTGCTAGAAATTTATTTCCAAGGCCTTCGCCTTTGCTCGCACCCTTAACTAAACCCGCAATGTCAACGAATTCGAAGGCTGTCGGCACGATGCTCTTAGGCACAACGATTTCCACCAGCTTCTGCAATCTCTCGTCTGGTACTTCTACTACCCCAACATTCGGATCGATCGTACAGAACGGATAATTCGCAGATTCTGCCCCCGCCTGTGTAATTGCATTAAACAATGTCGATTTTCCTACGTTCGGTAGACCGACGATACCTGCTTTCAAAGCCATTGTCGTTACAACTCCTTAATTTTCGAAAATCATCCTTCTTATTATATAGTACTTAGCGGGCAAAAAAAAGCCTGCAAGCTATTGATTGGCTGCAGACTTTTTTTCCATTGCTTTTTTGAACTCTTCATCCCGCTTCTGTTCGAAGTAGGTTTGGATCTGATTTCGAAGAATAAACCCCCGTAATGCATTGCTTTGCTCGGCAGGAACGCTCTCGAAGCTGGCTCCATAATAGTAGCCGTCTTCCTGCTTTTCTTTCCTTATAATTTCCAACCTGCACGGCATCTCAAAACCTAAATCTAGCTCAACTTGCAACATACATTTCTTATGAAGAATACCATCGATCATCGAATTATCATTAATGATAAAGCCAATTCCGTTCATGGAAATATTTTTTATCGAAATTTCAATTGGATTTTCCAAGTGATGCTGCTCTTTTTGGGTTATATTTTGAAATCCTACAATGTATCCTACGTTCTTCACTTCGACCCGCGGGAACTCCCGTTTCTCCGAAAACTTCTTCCGATTCTCAGGTGGATTGATCACGATCAGTGAACCAGGCTCTCTAGCTACGACTGTCGAATGAAAAACGAATAGACCTGATTTCGTGTATAACGTCATTTTGGTCTTATCACCAAGCTGAAATACCTCATATTCCGGCAGCTCAATCTCCATGATGTCTCCTTGTGCATAGGTAAGAATACCTGTTGACACGAAATCATCTTTCGCCACTACAGCTCGGCAATTAATCAATACCTCCGCATCATATCCTTCTTTACTCCCATATCGCTTCAAAGCATCCTGCTTCATTGCCATGCTCATCTTCACCCTCCCTTAATGATGGATTTCATAACACTTTTCCGCACAAAATAGACTGCCCCCACTTAGGGACAGCCTATCACCGCAATCAAAAAAGCATCGATTTTCGGTAACCAGGCTGCCATAGTTCATAAGAACCGTAGACCCTCAGCTTTGCGTCCTTGCCTTTCAGCAAGTTTGCCATTGTCGAACCCTGCTATTCATTTATATATATCGTTATTGGTCTAAATGATCTATCTTTCGTCCAAACTGGTCTAAAAGACCCACTGTAATCACCATTATACGTAGCTTATGCACTTCTTTCAACTAAAATCCTTGCATGGGCAATGTTTTTATTGTATGAATGTGTAGTGGAATTGAATATCCACAGGTTTATAAGTTATCCACATTGTTATCCACAGCTTGTTAACAACGAATATTTGTTCGGATTTTTATACACATGTGGATAAACTATTATTGCGAGGTGTCCCCCTGTGGATCAACATATCCCTTGGATGAGAGAAGCGATCGGTGAGGCGCTGAAAGCCGAAGCCATCCGCGAAGTTCCGATCGGCGCGGTCGTCGTCCATCAAGGTCAAATCATTGGCCGCGGCTACAATTTACGTGAAACAACTCTTGATCCGCTTGCGCATGCAGAGATGATTGCTATTAAACAAGCGAGCGAGCATTTGCAGGCTTGGCGCCTTCTGGACTGCCAGCTCTATGTGACATTGGAGCCATGTCCGATGTGCGCGGGTGCGATCGTGCAAGCACGAGTGCCTCAAGTTATTTATGGTACGGTAGATCCGAAGGCCGGCTGTGCGGGAACGTTAATGAACTTGCTGCAGGAAGACCGGTTTAATCACCGGGTCGATGTGGTTAGCGGTGTTTTACAAGAGGAGTGTTCCACGATGTTAACGCAGTTTTTTCGAAAATTGCGGGGCAAAGCCTAGGGGGCTTTGCCGTTCGGATTATTTGCTGGCTGTAAGGCCTCGGCTAGCACTACGAGCTTGCTCATCGTATTCCAATTACGTGTCGTCGTACGATCGCCAAGTTTCTGAATGTTGCTCGCCAGCTTCGAATCCAACACACTTTGCCGAAACAGAAAATATATGGTGCAGCCCCGTATCTGAAATTCATCTACTTCACTCTGTCCATTAGATAAGATGTCGGTGAATGTCTGCGGGGCCTCTTCTGTAAGCACGGAAATTTGAATGCTCTCCCCTTCGGACAAAGCTTCTGCGTCATAGGGGCAATTCCTTACAAGTTCAGTAAGCTCCGCCGCGGTGCGCAAAATAATAGTAGGCGCTACGCCTACCGCATCGCTGATTGCTTTTTCAATACGCGTACGTAGGGTTTCTCCTGACTCTTCTGATTGAAACAGCACATTGCCGCTTTGCAAATAAGTCTGTACTTGCTCTAATTTTAAGGCCTCTAGCGTCTTTTTCAAGTCGGCCATTTTGATTTTGTTCTTGCCCCCTACATTAATCCCACGCAGAAAACCAACATAAATTGTCATTGTGGCTTGCCTCCCTTACTTTAATTTTATGGAACGAATGATGAAGAAGATGATCGTGCCAAACAGCATCACTAGGATGAGTCCTAGCACCCACCAATTGAGGTCAGCGTTGCCCTCCTTACCACTTTGGATAACAGACCATTCAATAAATCCAAACAGAATGACAATCACTGTTTTGAGACTATTTATTAATAAACGCGCATTCTGATATTGTCCACGGGCATTCTGAGGCGTAATTTGGGATGGATAGTTATACACATGAGGGACCTTGCTTAGGAGCGTCAAGCCAACATAGATGATAACTCCTATGAGTGGTAAGGCAATTAGGCTCATTTTGTTCCCCCAACCATCGATCTCCCCTTTACCATTAAAATGCATTGGAATTCGCTCAGGCATATCTTGCCACATGTAGGCGACATATGCGATCATACTTATGATTACGAACAGGGAAATAACATCGAGTATGATTTCAACTTTAGTTCTGGCGAGATGAATCACCGGACGTTGCTCCATACGACACCTGCTTTCTGTTGGATTTCTTTTTCCACTATGTACTTTCCTTATTCCAAATCAAACCTCCTGCTTGCACATGGGTTAAAATGGTTGCACCCCGAAAACATCTCGTGTTAGAATGACGATACTATGCGCCCGTAGCTCAGCAGGATAGAGCAACAGTTTCCTAAACTGTAGGTCGTACGTTCGAATCGTATCGGGCGCGTATACGAAATTAATTCGCATTAAAAAAGACGATAGCTAATCGGATAATCCCCGACTGCGATCGTCTTTTGTTTTATGTTGATATAGGTATAAATTTGGTGCGGTTGGTGCAGCCGTATTGCCCTTGTCTACTAATACCAAGGATAGTAAGGATAAAATGGGCGGTAGTACGGGAACGGTCTAAAGAACGGAAATCCAAAAAGAAAAAACGGAAAATGCTGCCGACGAAACCGGCGGAATCCATAACCAAACGGTTGTCTGTAGGGATCCGTTTCCCTTCCCTCGCCACCAACCTCTTCTGGAACTAACATCATGACGCCTTCATTATCCATACCATCAATAATTCCCTCAATTTGTGACCCATCTTTCATATGTGCAATAACATGGTAATTCATATATTTGTTACAATGTGCCTTTACGTCGCCACTTATTTGACTTGCTTGAATAGGATTCATTGCGGACACGCCTATCCCTCCTTCTTTAACTACCCATAGGATATTCGCCCACTAAAAAACGGTTACAGCTTTTTTGCCTTAGCATATTCCTTTTGACGCCCAGTTAACAAAAGAACGATAATAGAGTTATCACTGATTAGAAAGGAGTCCTCGCTCCGATGACGACTCGCCCTATTTCATCTTATCGCATCCCGCTCTTCTGTGCGGTCACAATGCTGTTCTGGATGTCGATGTACACAAGTGTTCCGATCATGGCGCCTTACGTAGAATTCCTCGGGGGAAGCCATCAACTCGCCGGCTGGATTGTCGGTATGTACGGCATCTCGCAGATGCTCCTCCGCATACCCGTAGGCATTATGTCAGATCGCTTTCATAAAAGAAGGCTGTTCATCACCTTCGGTCTCCTCTTCACTGCCATTACGGGACTCGGCCTGTGGTTCACGCACGATTTTACATGGATCTTAATCCTCCGAGCACTTGCAGGGGCAGCTGCAGCGACTTGGGTTGATTTTACGGTACTATTCACAAGCTATTACAAGCATGAAGAGTCTACGAAGGCGATCGGTACGATCTCCTTTTTCAACTCACTCGGTCAGGTGCTGGGCATACTTAGTGCAGGCTGGGCAGCAGACAAGCTGGGTTGGGAATCTGTGTTCATTCTCGGCGCAATACTTGGTCTGTTAGGCATGATCGGTTCCTTTTTCCTCATCGAAAAAGTAGAGAAAGACGCGCCCAAAATCACCATGCGCGGAATCGGAAACGTGGCGACGGATCGCACACTTCTCTTTGTTTCTCTGCTCGCTATCTTATCGCAGGTGTTGATATTTGCTACGGTGTTCGGCTTCACGCCGGTTTATGCGATGCAGCTTGGCGCAGATAAATTCTCGCTCTCCTTACTTTCTTTATTCGCGAACGTTCCTGTTGCACTAGCCTCTTTATTCGGCGGAAGGCGTTGGGCGATGAAATATGGCGAGAAACGCATGGTTGTAGCTGGCTTCCTTCTTATGGGGATCTTCACCTTTACGGTGCCGTTCACCCATCATCTCTGGCTGCTCATGATTACACAGGCATTTGCCGGGTTTGGTCGCGGACTTTCGTTTACCCTGCTCATGGGGATGAGCATTAAACATATGCCAGCGGATAAGCGAGCGACAGCAATGGGCTTTTTCCAAGCGATTTATGGACTCGGTATGTTCGTAGGACCTGTCCTTATGGGCATCATTGGCGACTATTTCTCGCTGAATGAGGGCTTTATTGTACTCGGCGTCCTCGGTGCTGGCAGTGCACTACTCGCATATCTGTTCGTTCAGAGTTCCGTTAAGAAACAGCCTCTGGGGACTAACAAACCTACAATAGCGCAATGATAGTTAAGAGTGAATCTCACGATTCGCTTTTTTTTCATACATGTGCAGGGGTAAGATGGGTTAGCCTCGTCTATTCATGAGGAGAGGAGGAGAAGCATATTGAGGAGCATGTACTAATTGATCATATTCTAAAAGGCGATGAAGCGGCATTCCGTGAGTTAATTGCAAGGTACCGTCCGTATATTCTGCAGACGATCTCTGCTATTGTTCGTCATCAGAAGGACGCCGAAGACTTGTCCCAAGAGGTTTGGACCCGCATCTACTTCTCCCTCCCTCGGTATGAAAAGAGAGGCCTGAAAACCTGGATGACCCGCATCGCAGTGAACCGGGCTATTGATTTCAAACGCGCCACCAGCCGGCGCAAGGAGGACAGTGTCGCCGGATTCGAGGAGGCACTGTCTTCAGCAGGACCAGCACCTCCAGAACTAAGTGTGGAGCAGGAAGTGTTGATCAGAGAAACGACGGAATTCGTTCGTCACAAGCTCCATCAGATCCCAGCAAATTACCAAGATGTGTTATTGGCCTATTATATTCATCAACAATCGTATCAAGATATTGCCGATGCTCAAGGCGTTACAATCAAGACGGTCGAATCAAAGCTATACAGAGCCAAGATGTGGCTGCGAAATCACTGGAAGGAGGAGGAGTTTCGATGAAGGGTCGTCATTTTAACCAGCAAGCGTGGTTGCAGTATGTGGAGGAGCGTCTGCCGTTACAAGAACAAGAAGAGATGGAAAATCATCTCTATCAATGTGATGAATGTCTAGCCAACTATATGCAGTGTGCGGAGCAAGTAATTGTCATACCAGACATGGACGCTAAACAGACAACAACCTATGTGAATGGCATTATAGCCCGAACGGTAGGAATGAAGCCCGCTTGGCATCGCTCAACCATGTTCCACTATGGGATTGCGGCAGCCGCGACGCTTGTGCTTGTGGCGACTGGCTTTTTCCATGGCATATCACAGGAATTAGGAACGTTGAGTGCCTTCAAGCCCGCTCCTCCTCTGGAAGCGCCTGCCTCACTTAAAGCTCAAGTGCCGATTTCGGATCAACTTATCCATAAAACACTAACATGGTTAGACACTTTACAAAATGAACAAAAAAAAGGAGGCCTTGAGCCTTAATGCCTACCAAAAGTAATCTTGTTGCATTCCTACTGTCCTTCATACCTGGAGTGGGTCATTTGTATATGAACCGTACCATCCGCGGCTTGCTATATGGCTTTTTATTCTTCGGACTATCTTTCTTACTCTTTCTAGGAATTGTGTCCCATGATGCCGACGAATTCGCCTTTCTGCTTATACCCATCGGGCTCACGTGGATTATCAACATGGTCGATATGGTTATCTACTTATTGAACGCTCCAGCTCCAACACCAATGCCATTTCCAACAACCTATCATCAACCGATACCAGCTCATTATGGACCTTATCCACCTGAGCAAGAGGTGCCATCTTGGGATACTGCCTCCTATTATGCTCAATTTGCAGGAAGACAAGAAAGATCTAAAGTTCTCATGCTCTCCTTCATTCCAGGTGTTGGCCATTTCTGGCTTGGTTTAATGCAAAGAGGCCTTACAGCTATGATCTCCTTCTTCGGAATTGCCATTCTCGTGTTCTTCATCGCCATTCTGACGCATAATGAAGGTTTTATCGTGTTCCTATTGGCGTTGCCAGTGCTCTGGTTTTACACCATGTTCGATGCGCTGAAGCAGCTAGATCGCAAACAAGCTGGGCTAGAGCTCACAGATCGAAGTATGTTTGAAGATTTCCAACGCGATGAACATGGACGCAAAAATCGGACCCTTGCCACGATTATCGCCATTTTCCCCGGTGCGGCGCATCTGTACTTATCGATGACCAAACGCGGTATCCAGCTGATGGCAGTTTTTCTTTTTTCCATTTACGTGTTAGATGTGCTGCGGCTGTCCCTTTTCTTCTTTTTGATCCCGATCCTATGGTTCTTTAGCTTTTTTGATGCCCTGCAGAGCATTTCTAAGTATGAAAATGGGACTTTAACTGACAAGCCTCTCGTTGAAAACTGGACAGCCTACCAACGTTATATTGGCGCTGTTTTGATCGTTTTCGGCGGCTATTACATCTTCAGCGATGTCCTTGTGCAATTTATGTATCAGTTTCTACCCGCTTCGCGGAATTATATGTATTTGATCAACAACTTCAGCCAGACCTTCATTGTCGCTGTGCTCCTCATCGGAGGTGGCATTTGGTTAGTAATGAATCGGAAGCAACAGAACACCATAGACAACGAAAAAAAGAACCCCTAAGGGTTCTTTTTTCTGTCGGCATTGATGATATTTCTTTGAACCTTGTTACTCATAAAACTTAAGTTAAATCTGCGTATAAAACACGGTAAGTGTCTTTAGCACATCGCCCTCCAGCCTGATTATAACAGGTAGAAAAGTCCTCTTTGCAACGGTTGTTTCGCTTTCGCTAATTGCTCCAACGGAACCACACCTCTCTGCTTGCCGACAATAATAGTATGACCGATTTCCGTTTTTTTAATCATGTTTTATTAAAAAAATTTCGTTGCCTATTAGCCACCGTGTCCATGCCCTTCCGCAGCGTGCCCGCCGTGATGATTCTGGTTCTTCACTTTCTTAGATCCAGACAACGGCTCCTGATTGCCACCCGCGTTGTTTCGGTTTTTTACATTGCCATTATTAACGAGATTGTCGCCTGCGGAATAGTTCTTAGGTTTAGACATAGCTCCTCATCCTCTCTTTTACGAGTTTGTTCCTTCATGATTTAGAGCATCCTGATGCCGATGGTCATTGACCTTCTGCTGGATCTGCTGCGCATTATGGGCGTCCACTGGATTGGCATCCAAATCCTTGGCCACATTCTGCAAATTTTTATCCGGACTCTTTTGCTTCGTCATCACGGTGTCCTCCTTCTTACTTAAGCGTTGGTGACCTTCTGCAAGGCCTGTGCACATTCATGAATATGACGCACATAATCATCGATTAGCGACTGTACAACATCGCTGCGTTCGTCAATATGCGTCGTTCCTTGCTGCACATCGGTTAGTTCAACTTTCACTTCTCTGGCATCCATATACGTCACTTTAAAATCAAACGAATAGCCAGTATGCCCCGCCGTCATAATGTGCACGCGGACGGCCTCCGCATCACCTTCATCTGCCCATACCCTCGTCTGATCGGCAGGCTGCAGAACAGTGGGCATGACGCGCATCCACTCTTTCACGATTTCAGCTTGATCCACGCTAGGCTTATCTGATTTGCTCATAGGTAACACCTCCACATGATTAAAATGCGGAAGCCGCCCGTGTTTTATCCATGTAAAAAAACACCTACTCCCCAGCACGAATCGAATCGTGTTAGAGAGTAAGTGCTATCCGCTTCCGGTTTATTTTACGATTTGCTGCAAAAGCATACCCAGCATCTTCGCTGCTTCTTCACGCGAAGCAAAGTCCTTCGGCGCAAATGTATTTCCCGATTTCCCGGAAATGATGCCAGCCTGCTGCATCGCTCTCGCCGCGTCTACGGCGAAGGCAGGAATCTCTGCACCATCTGCGAAAGGTTCAGCGCTCACCGCTTGCGGTAAGCTAAACTTCTGAAACGCAGCAAACCTCGCGATCATCGTGACCATTTGCTCACGCGAGATGTTGGCAGCCGGTGCGAATACACCCTCGCTTACACCGCTTGTAAGGCCGTTCTCAGCTGCCCATTGGACAGACTGGGCATAATAGCTGTCTGCCTTCACATCGCGGAAACTAGACGATTTGTAGCCGCTAAGGTTCACGCCAGCCATGCGAGCCAACATCAAGGTGAAATCCGCACGACTGATTTGGGCATTTGGGGAGAACTGGCCTTCTGCTGTTCCATTGATAATATTGCGAGCCGCTAAATATGTGATATAGCTCTTAGCAAAGCTTGTTGACGTATCACCGAACGCAACGGGTGAATAACCAACCGCATACTGCGAGAAGTGATTTACTTTGAAAACCAGCGTGCCTGTAACCGCGTCGTAGTAGCTATTCGAGACTTTGACGAGCTCACCGTTGTCAGTAATGTAAAAGGCTATAATGGCATTCGTATCTTCATTTGCCGTCGGTCTATACGGTACTTGAATCTCAACTGAACCTCCGTTGAAGGTGGAAACCGTTTTGCCTCCTGCTGTGATGGTGAAATCGAAGACAGGGCGGTCACCAATAGCCGCTTTAACGGCGTCACTATCTTTTGCTGTCATATGTTGTGTGACGGCAGTTAGATCCGCTTTAGCGATGGACAGGGATACTTCACCCGTCGTCGCAGTAGAGGTGATGGCAGCCAGCACACTTTTATCCAATGTGACCGAGCCAATACCTAAGTCTAGCTTAACTGCTGAAGTGGAGCTCTCGGCAACCTTAACGAGTGATTCCGCAGGCAATTTAATAATCGCTTCTTTCGAAGTAGCATCTACAGTTGCCTTAATTTCAAGAATTGATGATTTTCCTGCTGAGTCGGCCATCTGTTTTAACGCATCCGTTACTTGCGCAACCGTAAGATTAGCCGTTGAAGTGCCTTTGCTGTCTTTGACAGTTGGCGTTGTAATTGTAGTCATCTCTCCGCTAGTTGTTGGTTGACTAGGTTGTGTTCCCGCTACCGGTCCTGGACCAGAGGAGGACGATGTGCCACCAGAAGATACGGTTACTGATATTTCCGCTGTCGCATACCCATCAGGGCTTATAGCTGTAATTACCGCGGTACCCGTATCCAAGGCTGATACAAACCCTTCTGCACTCACCGTTGCAACCGCTGAATTTGAAGATTTCCAAGTTATTGTGCCTGAGCCAACAGATTCCCCTGCAGCCGTCGTCACCGTTGCTGTAAGCTTGCTTGCAGCGTCTCCCTTGGTAACAGAAAGTGTGGATCTATCCACGCTAATCCGTTGCACATTAAGCTGATATACGGCAACCGTTCCGCCCACCTCATTAGCAACGAGAAGCAGTGGATTCCCATTCGGGCTAATCGCGGCAGGTATGTAATCGATCCCCTCTGGCCCCGTATCTGTATTCAGATTGTCCTTCGGTGTAAACACACGTGAATTGGTATAGTTGACGAACTTGGCATTCGCTGGATCCGATACGTCATAGGTCATAATACCTCCGACACGCTCAAGTCCCACAAAGGCAAGTGTTTTACTACCTACTTTCCCCACTTTAACATCTTCAGGCTCTGGCCCTTTCTTCGAACTGCGGTCGTCTAAAGCTGTTTTACTATTGCTCGTGTTGAAATTATTCGGCACACGCTGTGCTGTGACTTTCTCAAATTCATTCCCACTGTCATATACTTGCGTCATCGTGTTCGCCTGCCAGATCGAGAAGGAACGGCCACCATAGAGATAAATACTATCCGACCCCATATCACTAGCTACTTCTACACCGTCGTAAGTTATCTTGCCAGCCAAGAATTGAGCGGCAGGTGAATTAGGTGCTAAACTGCCTTTCATCGCACCAATCGTGCTTCCATTGCCCCTCACGCCCGGCCATTCGGTGACGTCTCCCTCATTAGCAGAGAATACATAAGGAATACCATTGATCGTTTGGCTTGCAATGCCATCTGGCATGTACATGCCATAGAACGGAACATTTTCAAACTTAATGGCATTATCCTTCACTAAATCCAAAGCATTCCGTGCAAGGCTCAAATCCTTCAGACCTAGCCCTTTTATAGAGATGACAGCTTTCGTTGCTAAATCAATTGTTCCAATTGCATTATTTTCTTGGAAGGATACATAGGCTTTGCTATTATCCTCAGAAAGCGCGATATATTCAGGTTCCAAATCAAAAATTGCGTCCTGCTTCGTACCTTCGCCTGTAATCTGACCCGTTACTGGTGTAGAAGCACCGCGGATATGAACCTTATTATCGATGACGGAAGGATCGGCAAATCTTAGTTGTGTCACACTATCCATCATCGTATCAACGATGGTTATACTTCCTTCAGGATCTGTACCAGCCGTGCGAGGCTCACCTTCATTCGCAGTCAAAATATATCTGCCATCTGTTGTAGATTTAATCATATCCGGTTGAACGCCGGCGTCGTACATTTTCACAACATTGCCGTCATAATCCAGGACGACGATTTTACCAGCCTTTTTAGAATCTAACTCTTGCACAGATACAGATACCTTTTTGGTAGTCGTATTCACATCCACACTTGTTAGGTCACCATATAGAAAGCCGTTATTTTCAACCAAATCTTTAACTTTAATCGTTTTTTCTTTAACTAGGCCTTGCACAAGATCTAAACGAACGATATCTAGGCTAGGTGGATTTCCGGATCCATTAACCAGATAGAACTTATTATTATCCTTGTTGTATTTAACAATCTCAGCGACACCGCCGTCTTTATTCGTAATTCCTACTTTAAAGTCTGTGAGCTTCGTGATGCTCAACATATCTTTGAATAGGTTAGAAGCGGGTTCAACCTTAATCGTCAAATTACGGCCATATTGCGTTAACAAACTATCCGTCACTTTGATGTATACATTAGATGTGACTACTTCCGTCGGCTTACCGTACACTTCACCAGTAACTGTATTAATGGCTAATCCGGCAGGTAATCCTGTAGCTGTGAACGTAAATGGAGCTCTCCCTCCATACACATTCATGAATACTGAATAAGCTTCTTGCTCATAGGCTGTAGGAAAAGTTTCATTCGAGTAACCAAGAACAGTTACATTATTGTCCCATTGCCCGAATGACCCATATTTAGGTCCTTTAACTGCCAATTCCTGCGTAGTCGAATCCGCAATCCCGAACTGACCAAAATCCTGCTTGTTATTATCCGTATCTGTTAGTGCTTTGCGACGGACGGATATCTTTTTGGAAGTACCTTCTGAAGATCCTCTCGGATAATCAAGTTCAAAACCATCAATGTCCGTTTGAATATCTATATTGTCTCCATCATTACTTCCTGAACCTATCATATCTACATAACCATTAGGCTTTGGTACATTGGTAAAAGGGTTTTTATTGGTGACATCCAACTTCGTTTGATTACTCATTAAAACAACTTTCAACCCTTTATTATTGATAAAACGGGTACTCCATAATTGGTCATAGGTATTTGTAAGGTTGAGTTTAGGTGCGGTTGCCCCTGTCGCTTGCCCAAGGATAAGAAAGGAGGACTTGGCTTTAATCGTGCCAACAAGGTCTAATTTATCCCAATCGCCCGTTGGCCCTGTTTTGGCGGATGTTCCACGATCCGCATATTGCAATGACCAGCCCGCTAAGCTGATATCGCTGCTCGTTGGGTTATATAGCTCTATAAATCCATGGGTAGATGCTGTATTTCCTGTATCCGTTACCAAACCGCCGCCATAGACCTGATTGATGAATACATGCGGTACTGTCACATCGTAAGTGCCATTCGTCTGATACGGCGTTCCTGGTGTTATCGCTACAGCGCTTGCTGGAATGGCTATTGCTAAAGAACTTATCGTGACTGCCACGGATAAAAGTACCGAGACTACCTTCGTTCCAACCTTCTTCACAGGATTTTCACTCTCCTCATATTGGGTGATCTCGTCCATTATAAGAAAAGCTCCAGCTACGAAATACCCACTTTTCGTTAAAATATGATGTAGATTTTGTAAAGCTCGCCCCTTGTATATGGAAAACAAAAAAAGCCACACGATTTCAAGAATCGCATGACTTTTTGGTTGGGTATTACCTTGGCTACGGAGAGGGTGGGATTCGAACCCACGGAGACCTTGCGACCTCGGCGGTTTTCAAGACCGCTGCCTTAAACCACTCGACCACCTCTCCACGATAGGCATCTCCGATTAGGGAGACGACCTTGTGCAGTGACAAAAAGCATTGTAGCACATAATCGTCACTCGATGCAAGTGCTATTTTTTCGTGATGACTTTTACGTTGTTCATGTAAGGAACAAGCACATCTGGAACGATGATCGAACCATCTGCTTGCTGGTAATTTTCAAGAATCGCAGCCACTGTTCGACCAAGCGCTAAGCCTGATCCATTCAGTGTATGCACGAACTCGGGCTTCGCCTTCGCATCGCGGCGGAAGCGAATGTTCGCTCTGCGCGCTTGGAAGTCTTCGAAATTGGAGCAGCTGGAGATCTCGCGGTATGCGCCGCTGTTAGGCAGCCATACTTCCAGATCATAAGTTTTCGCGGATGTGAAACCAATATCGCCTGTGCAGAGTGACAGCACACGGTAAGGTAGCTTCAATAGCTGTAGAACGCGCTCAGCATGCCCTGTAAGCTTCTCCAACTCCTCGTAGGAGTCTTCAGGCTTTACAAGCTTAACAAGCTCAATTTTGTTGAATTGGTGCTGTCTGATTAAGCCCCGTGTATCACGACCAGCGGATCCTGCTTCCGAACGGAAACAAGCACTGAACGCCACGAAGTTAACTGGCAGCTGTTCATTCGTTAGAATATCTTCGCGGTGGTAATTCGTAACGGGTACTTCCGCTGTTGGAATTAGGAAATATTCCGAATTCTCCAGCTTGAACACATCTTCCTCAAACTTCGGAAGCTGTCCTGTACCTGTCAGACTATCACGGTTGACGATATAGGGAGGCAGCATTTCTTCATAGCCATGCTCATCGCTGTGCAAGTCCATCATGAAGTTGATTAATGCGCGCTCTAGGCGAGCTCCTAAGCCCTTGTAGAACACGAAACGCGAACCTGTTACCTTCGCCGCTGCTTCGAAATCCAGAATGCCCAGATCCTGCGCAACTTCCCAATGTGGCTTCACTTCGAAATCGAACGAAGGAATGTCGCCAATCCGGCGTACTTCTACATTCTCTTCTTCCGTACGGCCCACAGGAACGCTGGCATGCGGCATATTCGGAATGGAGAGTAGAACTTGTTGTAACGACTCGTCCAAGACACGGATCTCGTCATCAAGCTCTTTAATGCGGTCTCCGACCACTTTCATTTCTTGAATCAGCTCATCCGCGTTTTCACCGGATCTCTTGCGTCCCGCTACCTCTTGGGAAACGGTATTACGACGGTTTTTCAGCTGTTCCGTTTCTTGCAGCAGCTCTCTGCGCTTCACATCTAATGCTGTGAAACCATTAAGCTCCTCGATCTGCTTGCCGCGGTTTTGCATGGCAGCTTGTACAGCTGCTAAATCACTTCGAAGTAACTTTACATCAAACAAGGAGATTCCTCCGTTAGCGCAAAATGGTTTGTATATGGAAGCAAGCACCCATACCGGCAATCCGGTTAACTCGGGGTGCTTGAACCATTGGTTATGCTTGGCTTTGCTTTACCATGTCTAAGAAATAACTGTGCAGACGGAAATCATCCGTCAGCTCCGGATGAAAGGACGCCGCAAGGAGATGTCCTTGCCGCGCAGCTACGATCTGGCCGTCATACGTGGCCAGTACATCCACATCCGGTCCCACTTTCTCAATGAGTGGAGCTCGAATGAACACCGCGCGAACGCTCTCGTCAATGCCTTTGATCGGCAAGTCCGTCTCAAAGCTTTCGCGTTGACGACCGAACGCGTTGCGAGCCACCGTAATATCCATCAGCTCGAGATGAGCTTCCGGTTGTCCGGTGATCTCTTTCGCGATGACAATCAACCCCGCGCAGGTGCCGAACACCGGCTTGCCTGCCGCGGAGAACTCACGCAACGCATCGATGAAGCCATACGTGCGCATAAGCTTACCAATCGTCGTGCTCTCTCCGCCAGGGAGAATAATGCCATCTAGCTCAGCGAGTTGCTCGGTGCGTTTAACAACGACACCTTCGGCTCCCGCCTTTTCAATACCACGTATATGCTCTGCTACCGCGCCTTGCAGTGCGAGAACCCCAATCTTCGTCATTACCAGCCGCGCTCCTGCATGCGCTCGGAAGCTTGAAGCTTGGAAATTTCGATTCCCTTCATAGGGGCACCTAGGTTTTTGGAAATTTCAGCAATCAATTTGAAGTCTGTGTAATGCGTTACAGCTTCAACGATCGCTTTCGCGAACTTCTCTGGGTTATCGGATTTGAAAATACCGGATCCAACGAATACTCCATCAGAACCAAGGTGCATCATAAGCGCTGCATCAGCAGGTGTGGATACACCGCCAGCTGCGAAGTTAACGACAGGTAATTTACCTGTTTGGTGAACTTGCAGAAGCAACTCGTAAGGCGCGCCAAGAGTTTTCGCTTCGAACATCAACTCATCCAAAGACATGCTTTGAACTTTACGAATTTGACCTTGAATCGTACGCATGTGACGAACAGCTTCTACGATGTTACCAGTTCCTGGCTCACCCTTCGTACGAAGCATGGATGCACCTTCACCGATACGACGCAAAGCTTCGCCAAGATCACGGCAGCCACATACGAAAGGCACTGTGAAATCACGCTTGTTAATATGGAACACTTCATCTGCAGGAGTAAGTACTTCACTCTCATCGATATAGTCAACGCCTAGGGATTCAAGAATTTTCGCTTCAACGAAGTGACCAATTCTTGCTTTCGCCATGACTGGAATGGATACAACTTTCATAACATCTTCAACAATTGTTGGATCTGCCATGCGGGATACGCCACCTGCTGCACGAATATCAGCGGGTACGCGCTCAAGCGCCATAACAGCGGACGCGCCAGCTGCTTCTGCGATTTTAGCTTGCTCGGCGTTCATAACGTCCATAATCACGCCGCCTTTTTGCATTTCGGCCATACCAGTTTTAACGCGGGAAGTTCCTGTTTCCATTCTTGATTTCCTCCTATAGCTTCTATGCAATTTCGGTGTAGTTCCCTACACGATTCGATATAAACTTCTAAACAACAATTTTACATGAAGGAGGGGTAATATACAACCCATTTTCTGGCCTAAGAGCCGCCTTTAATCCCATTGAACATATCGCTGAAGAAGTTTTTAATGGAGCGGAACAGCAACCTGATCCAACTGCCTTTCTCGACATCGCCATCTGCAATTAGATCTACTGTTTTTTCTTGCCCATTGTAGTTCACTTTCACTTTGCCAAGCTTATCCCCTTTTGTAATTGGAGCTACTAGCTTGCTTTCTTCAACAGACTCTGTCGTCACTTTGAATTCCGTATCTTTCGCGCCTTTTCTAGCAACGAATGTTAACCCCGTTTTTGTAACAAGAGGTACTTCTAATTGTACACCCTTCTTAATGTTCACACTTTTCAAAGAATCTATAGTCTGTTTCGCATTCAAGAATGGTTTTATTTCAAAATTATTAAATGCATAGTCCATCAGCTTGCGTGTTTCATTGAAACGTTCTGGTTCTGTCTTCGTCCCCATAACAACCGTAATCATACGCATACCGTTACGTTCTGCCGTTCCCGTGAAGCAGTAGCCCGCATCATCAGTTGAGCCTGTTTTCAAGCCGTCTAAACCTGCATACGCATACTTCTTAAAGTTGGTGTTCGTTGAATTCCCTTCTAGCATCCAGTTCCAGTTGATCATAGGTGACTTATCTGTTGCTCTCAGCTTCAAGGAAGGGATCTTCGTAAATTCTAGAATTTCTTTATGGTCCTTCAAAATATTATAAGCAAGAATGGCTGCATCGCGCGCCGTCATCTTCGTCTCACCTTCAATAGAAGCAGGTGGATTCTTGAGATCCGCACGTGAAAGTCCTGTCGCACTAATAAAATGAGCCTTATCCGACATCCCAAGCTGTTTCGCTTTGTCATTCATCATTTTCGCGAAATTCTCTTCTGTACCGCCAAGCAATTCAGCAAAAGCGACAGAAGCATCGTTCGCGGAATAAATGGACATCGCATTGAACATATCTTTGAACGTTAGTGTTTCATTCTCAGCGATCAACTGGCCGGAACCAATAACATCTGCTGCATTCTTAGTGGCTGTCACAGGTGAGTCCCACTTGAATTTGCCTTCTTTAATGCTTTCCATTGCCAAATACTCTGTCATCATCTTCGCCATACTTGCCGGAGGGAAGGCTTCGTCTGCATTCATTTGAAACAGGACTGCTCCTGTGCTGGCTTCCATGATTATCGCAGATTTCGCTGCTACTTGAGGTTCATTCAAAGCAGGTGCTGGTGTAGTCCCTGCGTTAGGTGCAGGCGTTGTCACCGCCGCTGGGGATGGAGAAGCCGCTGGCTTTTTCTCATCTGCCGCGTAGGTTGGCTGTATATGTAAAAGTAAGGATTGAGCAATTAAGCTAATACCTAACACCAAAGCAACCTTTTTCTTTGTAAATCGTAAAAATCTCACAATTTCACTCTCCCTAAATAATGTTTGTAAAACAATATGACACGTTATATTGTATCACACCCCATTAGACAAAAAAAAGAAAACGTGGGTTCAACTCCCACGCCTCCAATTTCATCCATATTGTGACAATATATAGGGACCTTTTAGCAGAGCTAAAAGTCTCTTATCTACATCGAGTAATTTGGTGCTTCTTTTGTAATTTGAATATCATGCGGATGGCTTTCTTTCAAACCTGCTCCCGTAATACGAACAAATTGCGTATCATGAATAAGTTCTTGAATGTTGCGCGCTCCACAATACCCCATGCCTGAGCGAAGTCCGCCAACCAGTTGATACACCGTATCCGCCATTGGCCCTTTATAAGCCACACGACCCTCAATACCCTCTGGAACAAGCTTACTCTCGTTCTCTTGGAAGTACCGATCCTTGCTGCCTTCCTTCATCGCACCTAATGAGCCCATTCCGCGATAAACTTTGTATCTGCGACCTTGGAAAATCTCAGACTCACCAGGACTCTCTTCTGTCCCTGCAAAAAGACTACCGATCATAACCGCGCTAGCTCCCGCTGCGATCGCTTTAACCACGTCACCAGAGTACTTAATACCGCCATCTGCGATAATCGGAACACCAAATTCGGCTGCTGCTTGTGCGCAATCATAAATCGCGGTAATTTGTGGAACACCAATCCCTGCAATAATGCGAGTCGTACAGATCGAACCAGGACCGATCCCAACTTTCACCATGGAAGCTCCTGCTTTGATCAAATCACGCGTCCCATCACCAGTCGCTACGTTACCTGCGATGATCGGCAGTTCTGGATATTGGGCTCTCAGTTTCTTCACAGTCTCTGCGATGTTAATATGATGACCATGTGCAGAATCTACGACGATGACATCAATACCCGCTGTAACAAGCGCTGCGGCTCTCTCCAGCACGTCTTTAGACACACCAACAGCTGCACCAACAAGTAGACGCCCTTGAGCGTCCTTAGCTGAGTTAGGGAATTGAATTGCCTTCTCAATATCTTTAATCGTAATTAACCCTTTAAGACCAAAATTCTCGTCTACCAAAGGCAACTTTTCAATTTTATGCTTCTGAAGGATGCCCTCTGCTTGCTGAAGAGTCGTGCCAACTGGTGCTGTTACAAGACCTTCCTGCGTCATCACTTCTTTAATTTTAATGGAGTAATCATGTACAAAGCGCAAATCGCGATTCGTCAAAATACCAACTAAACGATTATTTTCATTTACAATCGGTACCCCTGAAATGCGGTATTTCGCCATCAACTCTTCAGCATCATAAACATGGTGTTCAGGCGTCAAGGAGAAAGGGTTGGTGATAACGCCACTCTCTGACCTTTTGACACGATCAACGTGCTCAGCTTGTAGCTCAATCGGCATATTCTTATGAATAATTCCGATGCCACCTTCACGGGCCATAGCAATCGCTAGCGCGGACTCCGTCACTGTATCCATAGCGGAGCTAATGAAAGGGATATTTAATTTCACACCAGGCGCCAGTTGCGTCGAAACGTCGATCTCCTTACCGAACACTTCGGACCTCCTCGGCACTAACAAAACATCATCAAACGTTAAACCTTCCTTGCCAAACTTATCTTCTCTCACAGCGTTCCATGTCCTCCTTAAGCCCTCTAACTGAAGAAAGCTTGATTCATTAGCCTCAGCTCATTCTTTCGTATGATTGCAATCTTAACAAAAGCCTATTTTTGGTGTCAAGGAAAAGGACAAGCCTTCAGCTTCCCCTCACCTTGAATAAGTCAATTCCGTTAACGATAAGAGTAAGTGCTGCTTGGATTCCAGAGTAGGAACTGCTCGATTCCTTGCTCCTTCGCTGCCTTAATCTGCTCCTTTACATCGATCACACCATACTTTTTATGAGGCTTCACCCATGTTGCCGTAAAATCCTGATACCAAGGCCTGATCTGTGCAACCTGACTACTTGATTTCGCTAACTGATGGTTTTTCCATTTGGCGTCGTTAATGGCTTGATGGATGATCGCGTATGGCTGCAAATCCGGGTATTTCACCCCATAAATTCCTGTCGTGTAGTGTGACGGATACAGCATCGGAGAAATAAAGTTAACCTCTTTACTAATCATCGCCCAATCTTGTCCAATGCCCATATCATTAGGTAAAGACGTCGTTAATCCGAATACATCTGCCGAAATATACGCCTTATTGCCGATCTGTTCCTTCGCTTTATGCAAAAACGTTGCAATATCCTGAGCCTTACTTAGCTTCTGGGGGTTGTCGAAAAGGACCTCCTGGTCCACCTTCTGACCATTTTCCGGAAATCTCACATAATCAAACTGAATCTCATCAAAACCCAGATTAGCTACCTCATTGGCGATTTGAATATTATAGTCCCACACATCCATCTTAAAAGGGTCTACCCACGCGATTCCTTTCGCATCCTTCCAGACACTACCGTCTCTGTTTTTCATAGCGTACGTACTCTTCTTCTTACTTAAATAAGGATCCTTAAAAACAACAAGCCTAGCTATCGTATAAATATGCTTCTGCTTCAATCTCTGCAGCTTCGCTTTCATATCTTGTATAATGACGTGGCTATTCGCCCCGATTTCATTGACCAAAGGAACCGTTGAGGGATAGGTTACTTGGCCGGAATCGTTCTTAACATCAATCACCATCGCGTTTAAATCCGTATGTTCCACCAGTTCAATTAATTGCTCGAATTTGCTGCCTACGGAGGACCAGGCGGATACATAAATACCTTTCACGATCGGTTTCGCAGGCATGGAAAAAGAAGGATTTACAGCCACAGCCTGCGGCATCTTCTTCGGTTCTTGATTAGGCGCGAGCCCCATGCTTCCTACATGACTTAAAGAATGAAGTGGATTTGCCTCTTCTTTCACTTCTTCGATTTTCGTTGAGCAACCATTCATCATCATCGTTACTATCGAACAAAGACATACCCTGCCCATCCATCTCATGCTGCTTGTTTTTCTCATCGTCATCCCTCCTCGTAGGATTAGTATGGTTAAAAAAGCAATATTTACAGATGCAAAAAAAAGAGTCTTTCTGGAAAAAATCCAGAAAGACTCTTACTGTGTGCTTGGCAACGTTCTACTCTCCCAGAACCCTGCGGTTCAAGTACCATCGACGCTGGAGGGCTTAACGGTCGTGTTCGAGATGGGAACGCGTGGGTCCCCTCCGCCAT
>NZ_LMSD01000006.1 GCF_001428045.1 Paenibacillus sp. Soil750
GAATAGCACAATTGGTTACATGTCACCTGAGCAATTTGAGCAGCTATACTACCAGCAAGTCGCATAACTTAGTGACGTCCACTTTCTTGACAGAAGAGCATTCATACAGCTAATTTGGCGGAAAATCACGCTTTCGAGCAAATAGATGGATTTCCTGTAGCTAAGTTCTGCTGGAATTTGAGGATTTCACTGATATCACCAGAAATAGATGTAGGAAATCCAGTTAAACAGGAAAATCGGGGGATTCCACAGAAATTAGCTGGAGTTTTTACAGTTAATCCGCTGCTGGGAGCGGGGAGCGGCACCAAACAAACTAGTTGAAACCCCTCACTCCCACCATCACATCGATCCACTCACCACATGCACTACCACGCCAAACAAGCTACTTGAAGCCCCTCACACATGCACGCCCGCCACCTTTCCCCCCTCGTCGCATGTTGACTCTGATTGGATTAACTGGATTTCCTACAGTTAATTTGGCGGAAAATCGCGCCTTCGAGCAAATAGCTGGATTTCCTGTAGCTAATTTGAGGCGAAGTCGCGGATTTCACTGATATCGCCAGAAATAGATGTAGGAAATCCAGTTAAACATCCAAATCGAGAGACTTCACAGATATTAGCTGGAGTTTATACAGTTACTCCGTCGCAGGGAGGGAGCTATCCACCCCTAATTCGCTTCGATGACCTGAACATTCTCCATTCCAATATGTGGATATCGTTCATGGTCGATGTGTTTACATTCTCCTATAATCAATGATGAGAATCATTATCAACACATGTTCCCGTAAACAATCCATCGATCCGTAAACACACGAGATCCGGCCTGATCGTTGAACCTAAAACGAGAGGAGAAGAGAGGAAACCCAATGACCCGTTTATCCCATTCATCCATCGAGACCACTATGCCTTCGAGGGAAGTTGTCCGTCAGTCTTTTACATTACCGAACACAGAGCAGTATCTTCTTCACAGCACTACAAGAGAGCAACCCTATCAAATTTACGTATTTAAGCCTTCGCAGGAGGCGCCGCCTGAAGGATTTTCAGTCATCTATTTGCTGGATGCAAATGCGCTTTTTGCCACGATGGTTGAAGCGATGCGTGTACAATCGCGCGTTCCCGAGAAGACGGGGGTCTACCCGGCAGTCGTTGTTGGTATCGGCTATCCGACGGAGGAGCCGTTCGATTCTTCGCGGTTTTATGATTTTACGATGCCGACGCCGAAAGAAGTGCTTGATGCTCTACCTGTACGCAACAAAGATGCTGTAAGACCACAAGTCGGCGGGGCCGACGCTTTTCGGGCCTTTATCGAAATTGAGCTCAAACCACGCATTGAACGTAATTATTCGATTAATACGAAGCAGCAAGCGGTCTTTGGGCATTCGCTAGGTGGACTTTTCGTGTTGCAAACCTTGTTCACGCAGCCGCACACTTTTCAAACCTATATTGCAGGCAGTCCATCGGTTCACTGGAATAAAGCGATGCTACGCGAGCAGGAGGACCAGTATACTTCTAATCTACAGCAGGGGCAAATTCATCATAAGCTGCTCATCACCATCGGTGAGCTTGAGAAGAATCACCCGAGCAATATGAGCGAGAATGCCAAGGAGTTGTATGAGCGCTTAGCCCTCTTGCCAAATGAGAAGTTAGATGCTCATTTCTATGAGTTTGAAGGCGAAGGACATGTTTCTGTGCTTCCGGCACTGGTAAGTCGTGCTGTTCGCTTCCTGAGAAGGGGGTAAGTGAGCCGATGAGTCCTAACGAATTTAAAGGCTGTGCTGCCCCGATCGGAAGGAGCGAACGAGCTTCAAACGCTGCCTGAACGCGCAGGACGCCTGCCGGCACAGCTCAAACAACCAGGGCAGAGCCTGCCGATGTTAGTGGGGGCTGTACCTTTTGACCCTATGCAGCCCGCGATTGATCTGATCAATGGTCAAAGTGTCTAGCTGATGGCCTCTCTCCATGCCGGCACCCCGCGTCTGACTCATTGGCCTCTGCCAATCGTGATGTAATCTAACCCCAAAAGCTCCTAGTTCCTGCAATTGTGCAGGAATCCAGGAGCTTTTCTATATGCTACTGTAGAGATCATCCAAGTCACCTTGACCGGTAACGGGGAATGAGGCCAAGGTTGTCAGGTTAGTAGGTGACAATAATGGGGATACACCCCTCCTAGCCTTGCTAACGGACACCAACGACGTTATTTGCTTGGATTCAGAGGTTTCGAAAATCTAACGGACACATACGCCGCTATTTACCAAATATCAGATATATTTGGAGTGTCTAATATAACGGCATTCATGTCCGTTAGGTGATGGAAAGCAACTACTAGTGATCGAGAAGAATTCCTGCGTGGGAGTGAGGCTGGGTTGTGGTTGGGGTTCCTAAGCCCAGGGGGAATCCCTGGGGAGAGAGGCAACCCTCAGGTTCTGGCCATTACTCCCACTACATCCTCTTCACCGGTACCCATATTTCACTTCTAAACGTAGGCGAAGTTGTATCCTTATCTGCGTTCCACAGCATTTCTGGTCCGGCGACTTGTTCATAGCCAGAAGAAGGGAACCATTCGGAGTAGATGCGTCCCCATACATTTTGCAACGTTTCGGGGAACGGTCCGATGGCTTCGAATACCGCCCATGTCGAGGCAGATACGTCGAGTCGTGTGAAATTATCGGGACACGGATTCGTTGTAGCAACGCCAATATAGTGGTCAAGCTCTCCTTTTTCTTCCATTCGGCCTTCGGAGAAGTTGGTAGAGGCACTCACCAGACCAATGGGCTCGACATTGGAGAGTTGTTTAAGGGTGTTAATTAAGTCCATGTTCAAGCTTTGCCACATCGCGGCAATTTCAGGATTAACGCCGTTAAAGATAATGGGCACTCGTTTGTGAATACCAACAATATGAAAAGCTTCTTTTTCCTCAATTCGATAATTCATTTCATTTCCCCCTTGAATGGTGATTTGGAAAGTCATAGACGGATAGGCTTTCAATGATTGCCCATTCAATCTAGCTTCTGACGGTGTAATGCCATGTAAATGTTGAAAAGATCGCGTGAATGAATCCGGTGAGTTATACCCGTATTTGATGGCAATATCTATGACTTTGATGTTGCTGTCTCTTAGCTCAAAAGCGGCAAGACTTAGCCGTCTACGGCGGATATACTCGGATAACGGAATGCCCGCGAGAAAGGAAAACATGCGCTTGAAATGATATTCGGAGCATAAGGCTATACGAGCTACTTCACTCGTGTCGATCGTGTCCGTCAGGTTATCTTCGATATACTTGAGCGCACTGTTCATGTTTTTAAGCAAATCCATGGTTCTGACCTCCTATATTCATAGAATAGCAGTAATCGCAGATGGTTATCCGACATTTCGTGCACAAATTTGCAGGACATTTCGAGCAAGTGAAATGAGGATAACAGATAGGCAATGGAATGTAGTATTATAGATGGAAATCAATGAACCCAGTTAAGTAGAGGAGCAGATACGATGGAGATTACGTGGAATCAATTTGTTATCAGTGATAATAAAGAACGGCTAGATGTAGATGTTATCAAAGGTTTTCTTTCACGAAGCTATTGGGCGAATAAACGACCGGAAGAAAGGACGCTGCGCGCGATCGAGAACTCGGTATGCTATGGCGTATATGAAGGGCGCAAACAAGTGGGCTTCGCTAGAGTCATAACGGACAACGCGACGATGTTTTATTTATGCGATGTATTTATTGATGAAGACTACAGGGGCATGGGGATCGGCAAGAAACTAGTGGAAAGCTTGATCTCCTGTGATGATTATAAAGACCTCGTAGGCTTGTTGGGTACGAAGGATGCGCACGAGTTGTATAAGCAGTATGATTTTGAGCACGATTCGGAGCGATATATGCGACGTATGCCTGATTATGTCAGGAAACATGGCTCGTAACTAGGATTGATAAATATTCTCTATAAAAGGAGTCGATCAACGATGAACCTACCCATCAGAGAAGCTACTATTGATGAATCCCAACTCATTTACCAGGTCATGATCGAATCATTCAAAGAATACGACGGCAAGCTCAATCCACCTTCAGGTGCACTAAAGGAAACGGTGGATCACACAATCCATACATTTAACATCGGTGGTGGAGCAGCACTCGCATGCGAGGGAGTTAAAGTGGTCGGGTCAGCAAGGTATAAACCCGTCGACGATTATTTGTATATTGGCAGGGTGTCGGTACTACCTGATTATCGGGGAAAGGGTATCTGCAAAGCACTGTTAGCTTTCGTGGAAAATAAAGCACGAGATCAGGGGATTATGGAAACTCGGGTTGAGGTACGACTATCCATCCCAGAGAATATTCGGATGTACGAACGGTTACATTATGAAGTCATCGAGCACAAGTTTTATCCAGAACGGACAGATAGTTGGTATGTCATGCGCAAAAAGCTCTAAGGTTAATGTTCGCTAAGTTTATGCTAAAATAAGGTGGATCGTATTTTAGAATAATGAGGGATTGCATGTACCGAATTATGATGGTTGAGGACGATGAGAAAATTAGACGGATTGTCGCGGATACGTTACAAAAGTGGCAGTACGATGTAGTGGAAGTAACTCAATTTGATCAGGTTCTAAAGGATTTTCAGCAATCAGATCCGCATCTCATCCTATTAGATATTAATCTTCCCGTGTTTGATGGATACTACTGGTGTCAACAAATACGCGCGGTTTCCAAGGTGCCGATCATCTTCTTGTCATCCAGAAATCAGAATATGGATATCATTATGGCGATTAATATGGGTGGGGATGATTTTATTCAGAAGCCCTTTGATTTGGATATCCTAGTCGCCAAAGTCAGTGCGCTGATTCGCCGGAAGTATACCTATCAGGAAGATGAGAGCGCCAAATTCACTCATAAGGGCCTGAAATTACATGTAACCAATTCCACGATTGAATATAAAGGACAAGTGTCCGAGTTAAGCCGGAATGAATTCATTCTTTTACAGTTGATCATGCGCAATATCGGGAAAATTGTTTCGCGCGAGGACATGATGCAGGTCTTATGGAATGAAGAGCAGTTCGTCGATGATAACACGCTGACTGTGAACGTGAACCGGATGCGTAGGAAAATCGCTGCACTTGGACTGGAGGACTACATTGTCACTAGGAAAGGAATGGGGTATTTGATCGAATGACTTTCCTACGCTATCTCGCCTACGAAAAGTCTTATTTGTATCTCTATCTGGCGGGGTTCCTAATCCCAGCTGTTGTATTTTATACCTATAGCCATGGTGGTGATTGGGTATGGGGGACCTTCTTCTATGCCTTCGCCTTATCCTCGATTATGTTACTGGGATTTCTATTATTTCGGTACCAGCAACATGTACGCGTGATTCGACGAATGAAGAGCGAGGATTATGACAGTTTATCCCTGGAAGGGGAGTTCGCCCAACAGCACATCGAGGAGCTCAAAAAGCAGCATATCCACGAAATGAATCAAGTTCAGGAGAGGCAGCATGAGCATTATGATTTTATCGTTTCTTGGTTCCATGAGATAAAAACACCGATTGCGGTTCTTCGTTTACTTCAGCAAACGGATATGGACGCGAATAGTTTGAGAGAAGAGATCGCGAAGATTGAGAATTACGTTGATCAAGCACTCTATTATGCCAAATTAGATAGCTTTAATCAGGATTATGCGATTCAAAATTGTGATGTTATCCAGATTTCGAAAGAGATTGTGAAGTCACATTCGAAAACCTTTTTCTCCAAAAAAATTCGCATTGGCCTACAAGCAGAAACGCTTGTCGTTCAAAGTGATCCGAAATGGCTGCAGTTTATTATCAATCAGCTTTTGACGAATAGTTTGAAATATACAGAGCTTGGCGGGGAAATTACGATTTCCGTATTCGAAACGCCGCAAGAGAAACAGTTGCTGATTCGGGACAGTGGAATAGGTATTAGCCCCAAGGACCTTCCGCGAATCTTTAATCGCGGCTTTACTGGAGAAACAGGACGAACGTATACCAAATCGACCGGGATGGGTTTATATTTGGCTCAGCAATTATCGAATAAACTTGGCCATTATATTGACTGCACATCGGAGGCCGCTGTATATACGCAATTTATCGTTCATTTTCCGAATGACAACGATCCTTATTTCATGAGACAAAAAACACACAATGAGTAAAATAACTCATCGTGTGTTTTTTTCGTTGATAATTTTGTAGTAAATAGATGTTGATGACACGTAAAAGATGATATAGGTTAGCACGTATAGTCCCATGACAGAAAAAATAATCGTTGTTAAGGCATGAGAATCTTTTACAATCAGGATGACCGTGTAGTATAAAAGATACCAACTGTGCAGCAATCCAAGTAAGAGTGGCGGTAAAAAGACGAACAGCAATTGTTTCCGAATGATCTGCTTCATTTCTCTATCGTCTACACCCATTTTCCTTAAAATCGCGTAGTGTTCTCTCTCTTCTGTAGCTTCACGCAGCTGTTTAAAGTAAATGACACTGGCTAAAGCAAACAACGCAATGGCTGCAAAAAAAGCGACAGAGAACAGTATTAAAGAAGACGACTCAATATCGATGGAATACATATCGATAAAGGCTGAATAATAGGATCCTTCTGACTGCATAACGATATCGTATATTTGTCGTGATACGTTATTGGATGTTTTCGGATCTTCGATTTTATAAATTTCATAGGAAGATAGCGTGCGATTTTCTTTGAGATACTCAAAAGCCTCGTCAGCAATAACGAGTACCGAAGGCTGATGTTCGGAACCTCCACTAGCATCTGTAGGGATACTTAACAACGGGAATCGTATTCTTTCGACTACATGAAATGTATGATCTTTTAAGACGGTCATTTCAGGTAGCGGACTTTGATATGTGATTGGTGTATCTAGTCCTCTTGTTAAAACAATAGCTTCATCGCCTTGTACATCTACTTTTTCACCAACGCCACGTAAATCAACAATCGCATTGAGCTGCTCTTCTGGGAAAATGTAAAATTCCTCTGTGTAATAGTTGGGATAGTCAAGAAACGATTTGCGATTTGCGATTTTTTCCGTTTGAATGCCAGTAATTGTTTTATGAGCAATGATGGGATGGGACTCATTCATTATTTGTTCAATTTGTTTTTGAGTTCTGTTATCTTGGGATGAAAAGATAATATCGTTCGGGTATTCTTTTCTTACTACATCGGCTTTAACTGCGTAATCTACAGCAATAAATCCAACTCCAAAGATGATAACAGCACTAATCAGTGAGTTAAACGTAAAGTTTACTGTATTCCCTCGAATAGAAAAACGAAGGGAGGAAATCCACAACATTTTGTTGCCATGCAAGTAATTTTGACTTTGACTCATTTTTTGTAAAATCCAACCGGAAAACTGGCGGAAAAATAGATACGTTCCGACGATTAATGCCACTGTTGTAGCCAGTAAGGTTTCTTTAAAATAATCCTTCCATATGTTTGAACTTCCACCCATGGTAATCGTGTAATAGGAGGCAACAATGAATAGGATGGACAATATGGCCAAAGGCATAGAAAACTTAAGCGGCTTGTCCATTTTTTCTTTTGCGTGAAACAATTCAACGATCTGCATTCGACGGACGTTCAAATAACTTTGAACCGTGATAATGCAAATTAATAAAGCGAATAACAAAATCGTTGAGACGACGGCTTCAAGTGGAAAAGCAAAAGAAATGTCTTCTTTGTAGTGCATTAAGTTCATTAATATCTTACCGAAAAATTTCGATAGTAATCCACCGATGAATATACCACTGGTTACAGAAATGGCGCTTAGAAATAACGTTTCGTAAAAGACCATTGCGGCAACTTGTCTTTCTTTCATCCCGTAAAGGATATACATACCGAATTCTTTTTTTCGCTGTTTCATAAAAAAAGAGTTGGCGTACAAAATAAAAAACACGATAAACGCAAAGACGATCATGGAGGCAATAAAAATGATTGTTTTGTAGTTTTCTTTATTTTGAATGGCTGTAACGACGTCCTCGTTAAACATTAAACCAGAAAAGGTAAAGTATATGATAACACCGACAAGCATGGAAATGAAATATATGGCATACAAACGGAAGTTCCGCTTCATATTCCTCCATGATAAATCAAACAAACTCATCGCCGGTCGCCCCCTATGGCACTTTGAATCGTCAGGATTCGGTCGAAGAATTCCTTCTCAGTTTGTTCGCCTTTGAACATTTCATTGACGATTTTGCCATCACGGAGAAAAATAACGCGCTGACAATAGCTAGCAGCATACGGATCGTGGGTGATCATCAGAACGGTAGTCTTAAAGGTATGATTGAGTGATTGAATTTGTTCTAACAGCTGGGTAGCAGATCGGGAATCAAGCGCCCCCGTCGGCTCATCGGCAAACACAATCGCTGGGTTCGTAATGATGGCACGTGCGGCAGCCGTGCGCTGCTTTTGGCCACCTGAAATTTCAGATGGATACTGATGTAAGATCGATTCAATATTTAACGCTTCAATTAATGTCGCTAATCGCTGCTCCATTTCCGCCACAGGTGTTTTTTGCAACGAGAGCGGCAGCAGAATATTTTCTTTCACCGTTAGGGTATCCAGTAAGTTGTAATCTTGAAAAAGGAATCCCATTCGTTTTTGACGGAATTGTCGGAGATCTTTCTTTTTCAAATCTAACAGCGATTTCCCCTCGATCCAGACCTCCCCACCAGTAAAGGCGTCGATCGTGGAGAGCATATTCATTAATGTCGTTTTACCTGAGCCAGATGGCCCCATAATCGCGGTGAATTCTCCTTGTTCAATCGTTAAATCAATATTTGTTAAGATTTGTGTTTTGCCATATGATTTGGATAAATTTTTGGTTTGAATAATTGTAGACATGGTTTCGCCCTCCTTCTTCATCTTACTATACCGAGTAAGGGACTCTTTAACCATCGATATACCAGGATCTAAAGTGACGTTTTTGTCATGTTGCAGGAAGAAACGACAACCATCCCTCCATTCATTTGTCCAATCTGCTTCCTGGTCTAAAATAAGATACGATCAACAAACTTAAAGGCAGAAACAGCCCCATAGTTAGGGCAAATGGCGGCCATATATTGGAAGCAAAATCTCGAAAATAGATGATGTTAGGGTAAACGAGGAAGGAAAGCGCAAATAGCATAAGCGCACTTGGCACGATGAAAGGACGATAGGTACGCAAGCCCAAGATCTGCTGCAGTCCAACCAGTGAGCTATAGAAGCAAATGACGAGTTTGAAATAGATGGTGACAAACCAAATGATGGCAACCAATACTTCGATGCGTTGGATGAATCCGCCGACGTGGATTTTTTTAGCTAATGTGTAACTGGGAAAAGTATGGCGTGAAGTGAAGTCCCAACCAAGTACGACGATACATAAAGCGGTTATGGAAAAAATGATTAGGCCACCCATAAAGCCTGCTTGAATAAACCCTTTGCCTTTCTTCAAATTGGTGTGAATAGCAGGGTAGATCATCAGAAAGACGACCATTTCCAGATAGGGAATAGAAAGAACTGACAAGCTTCCGTGAATTATAGCTTTGGTACTAGCTTCAAGTATAGGTGGTAAGCGTTCAATCTTAATCTGTGGAATCAGAAAGCCAACCAGAACACCAATACACAACAAAACCCAAGGTAGGAAAATCTCCCCAGCGCGAGCAATCACTTCTAAGCCCAACCCAGCCCCCAGCATAATAATCAGCAAGAATGTAAAGTGAATAACTTGAATAGGTGTCTCTGGCATGATAATGGTTGTAATAAAGTCACCGACATTACGAAGAACCAATGAAGCGATGATAAGAATAAAGAGATAGAAGATGGTGCTTATGCATTTCCCTAACCATTTTCCGAGGATCAATTCGCTATAAGCCATTAAAGAGTGACTCGGATACCGATTACTTAGCGCAACATAGAGGCATATCGTCGCTCCACCCATAGCGATACCTAGAGCGGCAGACAACCACCCGTCTTGATGGGCAAAAGCCGTAAGGACAGATGGGACGATAATGATCGTACTTCCCAAGCTGAATAGCAAAACTAATATTTTAAATTGACGCAGGTTGATTTTCTCGTTATTAAACATCACTAACTCCTTTGACTTGCAGCTACGTGAGTAAGGTTGTGATCATTTTCCCCATGGGTCTGAATAAGTAAGAGATCACATCTAATGGATTGATCAGCGGTAACTTTAAACTTATAGCTATACTCAATAGGGCGGAAATACTGAGAGATAGCGTGAAAAACCAGAATTCTCTGTGCTGTTGCTTTGCTCTTAAATGAGAGATCTGAACCTTCAGTGTCCAAAGTGAGACAAAAACAATAATAAGACTCCAAATCATACCTATTCACTCCATTTGTTCAATAAAAGATTCAACAACTGAGCCTGTACGGCGGATTCTGGATTGCACAGTCACTTGAACAGGAAGATCAACAAAAGCTTGATCCCAGTTATCTTTTATTAGATTCCATTGCTTATAATTGGCACGATGAATGGCGGCTCCGAATCCGAAAATATCTGACTTGTAAGACTTTGCTTTGGCCACAGCGTCTAGGATTGTCTGCTTAATTTCTTCATTTAATTGTTCTTCGATGGCTTGTATCGTATAGGTGGAATTTAAGTTCAATCTACAGGCTACCTCTCCGATATTCGCCTCGACTCGAACATTGACAAAGGCTTGAGGTTGTTGATCTACAAATCTTGCTTTGATTTTGGACCTTGTACTAATCAATTCTATGGACATTTTGCCACCTGCTTGACACGGAAGCGCAACAACCGTACTTTGAAGGTTACCTAGGGCATAATTGTAGCCTTTGCTTTCTCTGTCTGTTAACCATCCAACAAACTGATCTTGATGGAAAACACCTAGGCTCTTAAACTCCAATGTTGCGGGAGGAAGAACAGAATTTAAATTTTCGCGGGACTTCGCTTTTGTCACGTCCCCTTTAATATGAACACTAGAAAGCACGGGATCTTTACCTGGATCCACGAGATCGTAAATAAGTTGATGCAAGTCAACATTTGTGGTAACTCCCCAATTTTTCTCGGATGAGATGAGAGAAGAATAGAGCTTGTTAGCAGGAATTTTCTCCAGTGGAGTCAACACTTGCAAGATATCATTGGCTGTAGCATTTCTAGCTAATAAGATATTGAAGTCTGAGCGCAGTTCGTGATCTCTTGATAAAATATCCAGCACCTTGGAGATACCCTCTTCAGCCAGTTCTTCTCCTAGGATAAGTATACGTAGATGGGAAGAGAGAATCTTACGTGGTGAGCTCGTTGTCAACTTGCGAAATGACTCGAAAATCGTACTCCCACTGCTAATCTGGAGTGTCACAACGGGCTGTCGCTGGCCAACACCTTTCGATGACGTGATTTCATCGGAGTTGAGTAGTTGGACGGAAATATTATAATGATCCCCTTGTTTATCGATGCCAATAGCTGTTGCTAAGGAAATCTGATCAAGCTCCTTACGGTTCCAACAACCCGTTAAGATCATCAGGAGGAGGATAATAAGTACAGCTCGTTTCATCATGGGTATAGATCACCTTCCCCGAATTTGGCTGATCACGCTTAGGATTCTGGTTTCTGTGGGGGATTATCTGTTTGTTTCTGTCTATTGTTTGGACTAATATAGCTGGGACGCTTCAGTAATGCCCAATGTGGGAGCCGAATGACATTATCCTTTTGATCTCCCAGACTGTAGGGTGCGAATGGAGCTAGGTAAGGAACGCCAAAAGAACGCAAGCTGCATAAATGTAGCACCAAGGCAATAATGCCAATGAGTATCCCGTATAGACCAAGAGAAGCAGCGAAAATCATCAGGATGAAACGGATCATCCGAATGGAAATTCCCATGTTAAAGGAAGGGATAATAAAGGTAGAGATGGCTGTTATCGCGACGATAATAACCATTGCTGGTCCCACTAATCCAGCTTCAACGGCGGCTTGTCCAATGACAAGCGCACCAACAATAGAGACGGCTTGCCCGATGGCACGAGGCATTCTGATTCCGGCTTCCCGTAGGATTTCAAATGTAACCTCCATAAGAAATGCTTCAACAAACGCAGGAAAAGGGATCCCCTCCCGATGGGCGGCAATATTAACGAGCAGTGTTGTCGGAATCATCTCTTGGTGAAAGGTCGTTACCGCAATATAGGAAGCAGGAGCAAGTAAGGCAATCATCAGTGCTATATAACGGAGAAGGCGGATTAATGAGCTAATATCGGACCTTTGGTAAGAATCCTCTGCTGCTTGCATAAAGTGCGTAAATACGGCAGGTACAATGAGGACAAATGGTGTGCCGTCTACCAAGATTGCGATTCGCCCCTCTAGAAGTCCTGCGGCAACTACATCGGGCCGCTCTGTATTAAATATGGTAGGGAATGGCGTATAGGCTTCATCCTGGACGAGTTCTTCAATGTATCCACTTTCGAGAATCCCATCAATATCGATCCGTGCTAAGCGAGAGCGAACTTCATCTACAACGCTGTCATCTACAAGCCCTTTGATATACATGATGGCAACATCGGTCTGGGTTACACGGCCAATCTGTCTGGTTTCCATCCATAGATGAGGATCTTTAATTTTCCTTCGAACTAAGGCAGTGTTCGTGCGCAACGTCTCAGAAAATCCCTCGCGAGGACCCCTTACAACGGTTTGAGAGGAGGGCTCGGTAACCCCGCGATCTTTCCATTCACGTGTACTCGCGCAAATCCCTTCATTATAACCATCCACTAGGATGACCGTATCGCCAGATAAAACCATATGATAGAGCGTTTTAAAGTCAGATGTACCTGTGATCTCACCTGATTTCAATAAGTATTCTTTGATGAGAGATAACGGTGGTATGTCATCAAGTTGAGGTAGAAGGATATCTCCGGATCGATAATCGATAAGAAGGGAGTCCAAAATGTCTTTGACATTGGCAAGTCCATCCAAATAAATGATGGCAGCCTTGCAGGGTGGATTGGATGGAATCGTCATTCTTCGAATAACGAGATCGGTGCTATGACCCAATCCTTCTCCTATCGTGTAAAGGGTCTCTTCTAGGTTACCTGACATGGTATGAATGAGAATGTCTTCGCTATTGGCAGCTATATCTGTTTGGTACTTTTGTTTCAGTAACTTTTGCATGAAGGTAAAGATAGAGTTCTTCATGTGCGTACCACCCTGATTTGTTTTTGTTACTATTTCCTAATGTTGGGTATTTCACTCATGTTTTTTCTTTTCCGCCTCCAGATGTAGTAGAATAGAGCCACAGCAACAAGAAGGGGAGTCAAATCGTGACGACAAGAAGCTTTAACGATTATCAATTAAGTGAGGATATTACGCGTGCGCTAACTACACTAGGTTACACGCAGCCGACAGATGTGCAGCATAAGGTGATTCCGATCGCACTGCAGGAGCGGGACCTAACGGTCAAATCCCGCACGGGAAGCGGAAAAACGGCGGCATTCGGCATACCGATCTGCGAGCTGGTAGAGTGGGAAGAGAACAGGCCGCAGGCCCTCATCCTGACGCCGACACGGGAGCTCGCTGATCAAGTGAAGCAAGATATGACGAACATCGGACGTTTTAAGCGGATTAAGGCGGTTGCTCTGTATGGGAAGCAGCCTTTTGCCAAGCAGAAGATTGAGCTGCATCAGAAGTGCCACGTGGTCGTTGGTACACCAGGGCGTGTGCTGGATCATATTCAGAAAGGGACGCTGGATGTTGAGCGTCTGAAATATCTGGTCATCGATGAGGCGGACGAAATGCTGCGGATGGGCTTCATTGAACAGGTCGGCGCAATTATTGATGAGCTGCCGACGGATCGGATGACGATGCTCTTCTCGGCAACCTTGCCGAAGGATGTAGAGCAGCTGTGTCATCAGTATCTGCGGAAGCCGATCGATATCGAGATTGAAACACCGGAAGCAGCGAAGGTTCAGATCGAACACTCTCTCATCACTGTAAGGGAGAACGAGAAGTGGCCATTGCTTCAAAATGTGCTCGTGATGGAGAATCCGGAGAACTGCATTATTTTCTGCCGGACACAAGAGCATGTCGATAAGCTCTACAACCAGCTCGATCAGCTGGATTTTCCTTGTGATAAGATTCACGGCGGCATGGTTCAAGATGATCGTTTCCTTGTCATGAATGCATTCAAGCGAGGAGAGTTCCGATTCCTCGTGGCCACGGACGTCGCGGCGCGTGGGATCGATGTGGAGGACATCACGCATGTCATCAACTATGATCTTCCGATGGAGAAGGAAAGCTACGTCCACCGGATCGGACGGACAGGACGAGCAGGGAAGACGGGCAAGGCGATTTCGTTCGTAACGCCGCATGAGGACAAGTTCCTAGCGGATATCGAAGGCTATCTAGGCTTCGAAATTCCAAGGAAGGATGCACCGGATTCCGAAGAGGTTGCCGCAAAGCAAGCAGCCTTCGATCAGAAGATGCAGGCGACGCCTGTCATCAAGCGGGATCGCAGTGACCAGTTGAACAAGGGCATCATGAAGCTCTATTTTAACGGGGGCAAAAAGAAAAAGATTCGCGCCGTCGACTTTGTCGGCACCCTCGCCAAGATTGAAGGTGTCACCGCGGAGGATATCGGCATCATTACAATTCAGGATAATGTGTCGTACGTCGACATTTTGAATGGCAAAGGGCCGATGGTGCTCAAGATCATGAAGAACACAACCATCAAGGGGAAACTGCTGAAGGTGCATGAAGCGAATAAGTAAGGATGTAGGAGACCAGAGGGCCAAGTGGCGTTCTGGTTTTTTTGCGCTCGCTCTGTAACGGTGTTTTTCATGCTTACAGCAAGAGAGTCCGGCGCAAAGGGTGATTGTGGCCACTTATAAGCCGATCGCATGCTCCATTTCTAATAAAAATTGTTCCTGAAGGTTAAAATATTACTCGAAAGGGTCAATTCTGTGACTTATCCATGAATCGCACACAAGGTAGACTATAGAAAACACGACATGGGGTGAATTTCATGGCTAACCATATACAATCGCAAGCAGGTAGTATCCCAAGAACTAAAGTGAAATCTAAGCAGTCTAAACAGCAAATTCGAGAGAATTTGGCCGGATATCTTTTTGTTAGTCCCATGGTCATCGGCTTATTCGTTTTCACGTTATTTCCAATCATCGCTTCCTTCTTCTTGAGCTTTACAGACTGGAACTTTGTTGCCGGGTTTTCGAAAGTGAAATTCCTCGGGTTGGACAACTTTATAAAGCTGATTCATGACAGTGTCTTTCTACTTTCATTGAAAAATAATATGATTCTGATGGTCGTTGTTCCGTTAACACTCATTGTTTCACTGGTTTTAGCGGTGCTGATTGATAAGCAAGTGTATTTCAAAGGTGTCTTCAAAGTTATCTACTTCATTCCGTATATTTCAAGTGTTGTTGCGGTTGCGATCGTTTTCCAAGTACTCTTCCACCCAACATACGGGCCGATTAACCAAACTTTAATCGACTGGGGCTATGCTAACCCACCGAAATGGCTGGCTGATCCTGATTATGCTTTGTACTGTGTGATGGGGCTGATGGTATGGATCAATATTGGGTACAACATGATTATTTTTATGGCAGGACTTCAATCTATTCCGAAAGATCTGTATGAAGCAGCCGATATTGACGGTGCATCCAAATGGAAGCAATTTTATAGCATTACCGTGCCTTTACTGTCACCAACAACATTCTTCTTGCTCGTATCCGGCATTATTGGAACGTTCAAAGTATTCGATGTCATTTCCGTACTGACCAATGGTGGACCGGCTAACTCAACAAGCGTGGTCGTGTACCGCTTATACGAAACAGCCTTCGTTAATCTGCAATCCGGCTATGCATCTGCGATGGCGATTGTGCTTCTAGTCCTCGTTCTCTTGATTACGTTAATTCAATGGTTCGGCCAACGTAAATGGGTCAACTACTAAAATAGAATGGAGGTTCACACATGGATAACAAAAAAAGTACCAAAAAGATAATTGTAACGATACTGATGGCTCTCTTCGGCATCCTGTTCATGACGCCATTCCTTTGGATGATCTCAGCATCTATGAAGCCAGAAGCCGATGTATTCATTTTCCCGATCCAGTGGATTCCTAAACATTTTAATTTGATTGAAAATTATAAAACGGTATGGACGACCAAATTTCCCTTGTATTACTGGAACTCCATTAAGGTAGCTGTCATCACGACCGCATTATCTGTACTATTTTCATCGATGGCGGCTTATGCCTTTTCTAAAATTAAGTTCCGCGGCTCGAATGTTCTCTTCGTTCTCGTTCTTATTATTTATATGGTTCCAAGTCAGGCGATTCTCGTGCCGCAATTCCTTTTGCTTCGCTCAATGCACTTGTATGATACACATTTAGGACTTATTCTTCTAGGATCTTTTAGCGTATTGGGTACGTTCATGCTTCGCCAGTTTTACCTAGGTATTCACGATGAGTACATGGAATCTGCAAGGATTGATGGCGCAAATCATGCTCGCATTTTCTGGACCATCTGTACTCCGCTTGTACGTCCTGCGATTGCAACGTATGCGATTCTGCGCTTTATCTGGACGTGGAATGATTACCAGAATCCATTGATTTTCCTAAGAGACAAGTCGTTATTCACGCTTCCGCTAGGGATTCATTCCTTTGCCGATCTAAATGGCGAGTTCTACTCCCTCATCATGGCCGCATCCGTTTCTGCGATCTTGCCTTTGTTGATCATTTTCATCATTGGACAGAAGCAAGTTATCGAAGGAATCTCCATGGGTGGGGTAAAAGGTTAAACACCAGTTACAAGCAAGATGTCAAAATAAGAGTGCATGAGGTTAAAATATTGCCTCGTGTGCTCAAACTAAGTTTGTTACGATTCGTCATGTAAAGGTTTTCAGTTTGCGAAACATCATACAAATATCTTCTTGGAGGGGTTCATATGAAAAAGAGTTTACTCGTTTTAAGTGGTGTTCTAGCGATCAGTGCTGCACTTGCAGGTTGCGGAAGTAAAAGTGAAGATAACGCTGCATCAACGACAACGCCTGGCGGTACAGCAACATCATCAACTAAAGCACCTGTAACGATTAAAGTACAAGCATGGTATACAGAAGCTCAAGGTAACTGGAACAAAACAGTTGAAGCCTATAATGCAACTCACCCGAACGTTAAAGTTGTTTATGAGAGCATGTCCGAGAAAGGTGACTCCCAAGAAGGGATGAAAAAGCTTGATCTACTAGCTGCTTCCGGCGAGCAAATGGACGTTGTGATGTACTCCAGTGCTTCCGATTTCGCACAACGTGTAGGAGCAGGTATCCTTGAGCCGCTTGATGAGTACTTGAAAAAAGATAACATCGTTGTCAAAGACGAGTACAAACTTGATCCAGTTGTAAATGGTAAATACTATGCTTTGCCTGGTAAAATGATCGAGTGGTTCGTTCTTTTGAACAAAGATAAATTAGATGCAGCTAAGCTTCCAGTTCCAACAGAATGGACTTGGAATGACTATGCGGAATATGCGAAAAAATTAACTTCAGGCGAAGGCGCTGCGAAACAATACGGTTCTTATTTCCATAACTGGAAAGATTACGCGCTTCTTGGTTTGAACAACAACATGGATAACCCTTACTTGGTGAAATCCGATGGTACTGAGAACATTGATAACCCACAAGTTCGTTTCTCCTTGAACCTGCGTAACCAATTGGAGAACGTGGATAAATCGTCCGTCCCTTACTTCGAAGTTGTTTCGCAAAAAATGGCTTACCGTGACGTATTCTACGCAGGTAAAACAGCTATGCTAGCAACTGGTAACTGGATGGTTGGTGAGCTAGCGCAAAACGCGAAGTTCAACACGGTATTTGCTCCGTATCCGAAATATGATGCGAAAGATACAAACGGTTTGACTGAAGTAGGCGCTGACTTCATGGGTGTAGCTGCAAACTCCAAGAACAAACAAGCCGCTTATGACTTCGTGAAATGGTACACAACAGAAGGTATCCAAACACAAGGTCTGTTCTTCTCCGGTTGGAAAAAAGCAGATATTAACAAAAACGTAGACGCGATCCTTGCAAGCGGCAAGCCAGATCAAGTGAAATTCATTGACAAAACTTCCTTGCTGTCTACTTTGAAAGTGAACAAATCTACAAAATTGGTTGTTCCTCCAACGTATGCCTTGCAACAAGAGAAAGAATACTTAACGCAAGTTGAGTTGTTCTTGACAGGCAAACAAGATTTGGAGAAAACAATTTCAACAGCAAAAGCTAAAATTGAAGACATCAGAAAAAGTAATGCAAAGTAATCGGTAACGATTAGGCTAGCTTTACTGGTATAATGTGTATAGGAAGCAAGAGGAGGCCATAGGGCCCCTCTTTTTTCCCATTTTATTGGGGAAGGCGGGAAACGTTAGTGCTGCAATGGTTTCGCACATTATCACTTCGTAATAAATTAGTACTAACGATTCTGATTTGTCTGGTGTTACCGTCCATCGTATCGATGAATGTGTCGAATTTGCTTACACGGGATGCTGTTCGAACGCAAGTCGCCGATAATGCGCGGCAATCGATGCTCATTGCGAATCAGATTGTTACCGGGCAGATGAAGAATATGTTGTATATGATGAATTTCGTTCAATTTGATGTGGATCTTCGGGAGCCCATATTGAACTTAAGTCATGCGGACGCTACAACCTCCATTGGAGATCTTTATATCAGTCAGAATACGATAAATAAACGGATAGACACGGTCATTGGTCCGTTGGAAAATTTAGTGCTAACGCTACTCCTCCCGAATGGGCAGTATTATGCGACCTATACGACAACTAATTTCGATCCGAAATCCTTTTTTGAGAAAGCGTGGATGCGGGATGTCATGCAGTCAGGCGGGTACAGCGTGAAATGGATTGGAGCTGAGCCTAATTACAGTCAGCAATCTTCACAATCCTATCTATTAGAAGCCGTTAAGCCACTTCGTCTCAATGGTGCTACGTATGGGTACGTCATTGTTGGTCTCGAACCGAGTGTAGTGCAGAAATTATTTGCGCAATATGAAGATAATGAATCGATGGTTATCATCGATGCACAAGGCAAAATTTTGGTAGATAAAGATTCAAGTCAGATCGGGAAGCCTTTCGCCTATTATGATCAACTTCCTCCGGAAGAGGGCACGTCCTTCGTGAAGGTAGCTGGTGAAGAATATATCATGCAGAGTGCTCAAGTCACGCCGGAATGGAAGCTCGTAAACATGACGCCGTATAAAGCGGCAGCACAGCAAATCCAGTCTTTTCGAAAGACAGATTTCGGAATCCAATTGGTGTTTCTGTTCTTGTTCGCAGTTGTGCTGCTCTATGTGGTCCGTACATTGACGAAACCTATCGCCAAGCTTGTCCAAACCGTCGTGCGAATCGAGTCTGGTCAATTGAGTGAACGATCTAACATTAGTGGCGGGGATGAAGTCGGTCGGCTCGGCTATGTATTTGACCGCATGATTGATCGGATCGAGTTGACGCTCTTCGAGAATAAGCGAGAGCAAGAGCTCAAGCGCAAAGCAGAGTTGGCAATGCTTCAGGCGCAGATTAATCCGCATTTTCTTTTTAACGTATTGAATTCCATTCGTTTGAAGATCATGATGAAAGGCGACGAAGAGAATGCGGAATTGATCAGCTCATTGTCTGCTCTTTTGCGTATGACCATCAATCGCAATAACGAATACATAACGCTCCATGAAGAGATTGGGATCAACGAGCACTACGTTCGTTTATTGAATTCGAGGCACGGGGATCGGGTTATCCTGCGAGTATCCGCGGCTTCGGACACCCTTCTTATTCAAATTCCGCGTTTCCTGCTGCAGCCGCTTATTGAGAATGCTTATATTCACGGCCTTAAAAGTAAAGCAGGTGAAATAACGATTATTTCCCGAATTGCAGAGGATGGTAGACTGCAAGTGGAGATTCAGGATTCCGGTGTTGGCATGACCCCAGAGCGGTTGTTGGAGCTTCGTAATCATTTAGAAGCCACCCCAATACTGCCTGTAGTGGAAGAAGCGAGCAGTCCTTCCCTATCGGGGATCGGTATACATAATGTGTTTGAGCGACTTCGGATGATTTATGGTCATCGTTTCGATTACAATATTGCAAGCAGTCTGGGTCACGGCACTCAGATTATTCTGCTCTTTCCACAGCAACCAGAGAAGGAGGTGTGACCTATGTACACCGTCATGATTGTAGATGATGATATTCCAGTTCTTGAATTTCTGAAAACGACGATAAAATGGGAAGAGCTCGGCTATCAATTGACTGGCGTTTATGCGAGTCCTCTGGATGCGCTGAAAGCAGGTCAGCAAACCAAAATAGATGTATTGATCAGTGACATTGGGATGCCTGAGATCAATGGGCTGGAGTTAATTAAGTCCCTCCGCGAGGAGGATCCGAACGTGAAGGCTGTGATTCTCTCCTGTCATGATGAATTCCATTATGCGCAGGCGGCCGTTAAGCTTTCGGTGAGTGAATATATATTGAAGGAAACAATGAACGTTAGCAATATCACGGAGGTATTGATTAGGCTTAAAGAGCAATTGGATGCGGAGGATCGGCAGCAGTCGAAGAGCCGCAAGCTTGAGAAAGAGGTGTCGCAGCATCGTGGCGCATCCAAGCGTCAATTTATCCGAAGCACCGTGAATGAGCCATTATTTGATGCTGTAGAATGGAGCACCAAGGCTGGTGACTTCGGCATTCAACTGAACAAGCATGCTGTCCTGCCTGTATTCGGCTATGCCAATCGGGTAAAAGAGGCGAATAGTCGGTTTCAATCGACAGATTTATTCGAATATACGATTCAGAATATTGTGGAAGAGCTGCTCGTGGATCAAAAGGAAGTGACCCTGTTCACCTACGATACGGGTGAAATTGTGCTTTTATTCCCGCATTTCTCGGAGCTGCATGTAAACAACAGCCAGAAGATGGAGCAGACACTTCGGCAGCTGCAGGCTTGCTTGCAGAAGTATGCGAAAATCTCCTTTTCATTCATCACAGGGACTCCGGTGAAGGATGTTCGGGCGTTGAAAGATCAATTAATCCGCATGGTCGAGGCTAAGGCTATCCGATTCTACATGCCAGAGTCCTCGATCAGCAAGCTTGAGCATCTGCGGGAAGGATTCGGGGACGGGGGAGAGCTGCTCGCTCAGTATGCGCAGGCGTTGGACGAATTTCGCGGTGTGGTGTTCGATGAGCGTGCAGAAGGGATTGATGCCTTCGTCTCGAAGTGGGTCGATTTCATCCAGTACAACCGCTTCCGCCCCCTAGAGGTGAAGGATTGGCTGCTCAAAATGATCCTCGATGTGCGGATGCGCCTCAAGTCGCTGCAGCACTATCAATCGACGTTTTCCTCGGAGTTGCTGCATCATGATGTGCACGAATTGTCCTCCATCCGCGAAATGGAGTTGTGGCTCAAGGATTATTTGCAGCAGGCCATCGAGTGGGCGGGACAGGTATACCGGGAGTCCCACAATCGTGAAATCCTGGAATGTCAGCGGTTCGTGTACAACCATCTCGATACGAAAATATCACTGGAAGATGCCGCGGCTCATTTGCATCTGCACCCGAGCTACTTGAGCCGCCTGTTCAAGCGGGAGACTGGCGAGAATTTCATCGAGTACGTGACGCGGATGAAGATGGAGAAAGCGAAGGAGCTGCTGGAGATCACGGATAAAAGCGTGGAACAAATCTCAGATATGCTCGGCTACGAGAATAAGAACTACTTCGGCAAGCTGTTCAAGGCGCATACCGGCTTCGTGCCGAATGCGTATCGGGGGCAGACGAAGGGGAGCTAGTGATCCCCACTGTGAAAGCACAAAGTCCTGCAAAAATGCAGGACTTTGTGTTTTTTCACTGTGATGGTTTGGTTACATTTCCGAAAAAACGCTCAGCCGCCTCTCCTACATGCTTCACAGTAAACGTAGCCGTCGTAGCAGAACTTGCCTCACAGTTGCGGATCAAGATTGTGGTTCCGACTCCAGAGCGCAGACCTGCTTCGATGTCACTCTCTTTATCACCTATGATCACCGATGAGGTAAGATCTAGCTGAAACTCTCGCTTTGCTTGCAAAATCATACCCGGATGCGGCTTTCGACAGAATGCGTCTTGTTTGTATTCACCGATGCCGTGTACCGGGTGATAGGGACAAAAATAGACTTTGGCGATCCGGATTCCATGTGCCTCGAATCGCTCCGTCATCCATGCCGTTAAGGCCCAAAAGTCGCCCTCCGTGTAAAAACCCCGGCCAATACCCGCTTGGTTGGTTACGATGATGAGTAAAAACCCCGCATGCTGAAAGCGTAAGAGTGTTTCGAATATACCCTTGCTAAACTCGAAATCCTCAACTTTGTGAACATAAGACTTTTCAATGTTAATTACACCATCCCGGTCGAGCAAAAGCGCCTTTGGTCTCATCTGCCTCCACTTCCGATTCCAAGCTCAGACTTCGCACGCTCATAGTCTTCCGGAATACCGATATCGATAAAATAACCTTCACTCGGGAAACCATACATGTGAAGCTTCTGTGCATTAGGACTTCCTAGAAATTGTTCAAATGAAAATGGGGCTAACAGCTCGAACGGATCCCATAAATCGGTACGGGCTACGTAGACACCACCATTAATTAAGCCGGATTCGCACATCCGTTTCTCCTCAAAGCTCAATACCCTACAATCCGAACTTACGATAACGGCCCCATATCGGTCAAAGCGTTTCATCGGCTTAAGTGAAAGCGTCAGGTCGGCAGCGCGTTCTTTATGAACCTGTACCAATTGCGGGATATCGACTTGGAACAACGTGTCTCCATTTAGTACAAGCACCTGATCGCTGGAAATCTGAGTCATCGCCTTCTTCAGTGCTCCTCCGGTTCCTAGCGGTTCTTCTTCCACCGAATAAGCGATTCTTATTTGTCCAAAGCGATGGCCGAAATAAGAGCTAATGGTTTCATGTTTGTATCCAACCGCAAGGATCACCCTGCGAACCCCTTGCATCTCCAATCGCTCAAGAATGTAATGAAGAAATGGCTTGCCCCCTACGGGAGCCATCGGTTTGGGTAAATCCCAGATAACCTCCCGCAAACGTGTCCCCAGCCCGCCAGCTAATATGATGGCTTCCATAGGGCTAAAATCCCTTACCAAATATAGATTCTTCTACAATCGCACACAAAATATGGCCAAGCAGAATATGCGCTTCTTGAATTCTTGGGGTTTCTTGGGAGGGGATCCGTATGCAGATATCGCATAGGGCAGCCATGCGGCCACCCGATTCACCGGTCAAACCAATTGTCGTGATGCCCATAGCACGGCACATTTCTAAACCTCTGATCACATTGGGCGAGTTGCCGGATGTGGAAATGCCAATAAATATGTCTCCACGTTGGCCGTTAGCTTGAATTTGCCGTGCAAACAACTGTTCATATCCGTAGTCGTTTCCGATTGCAGTAAGAATGGAGCTATCCGTCGTAAGCGCGATGCAAGGCAGGCCGGGACGGTCGAAATAAAAACGACTGACGAATTCGCCGGCAATATGCTGGGCATCGGCCGCACTTCCTCCATTGCCACCGAGCATTATTTTATTACCATTTCGGTAAACCTCGATCATTTTTCTTGCTGCCTGCTCAATTAAACGAAGTATATCGCTATCCTTTGAAATCGCCCTTTTAATCTCCATTGCCCGTAAAATTTCGCTGCTAATATACGCTTTCAAACTTATACCCTCCATCCTTGCGTTCCGCTCTTTGTAAAATGGAATTGAAACACTTTACCTCCTAATTCGTTCAAGCGATGTACAACCTGTATGCGTTTGACGGGATCCACGATAAACATCATAAATCCGCCTCCTCCTGCTCCGGATACCTTGCCTGCTAGTGCACCGGCATTCATCGCCGTATCGTATATGAAGTCAATTCGTTCGTTTGTAATAGAGGCTGCCATCTTTTTTTTGGCACTCCAGGATTTTCCCAAGTGCTCAGCAAACTTGTTGATTTCCCCCTTTAATATACATTCCTTAATCGCGTAAGCCTCCGCTTTCACGATATGGGTTGCTTTTAGGGTGGACTGTTTGTTATTCCGTGTATTGCGGACTTGTTCGTCAATGATCTTGGCAGATTCCCTTGATGCTCCTGTGTAATATAAAATCATAGAGCTCTCCAATTCACTGATAATCCAGTTTTTTACCCGAAGTGGGTTCACAATAACCCGATTATTTTCGTAAAACTCAATAAAGTTGAATCCACCAAAGGTGGCTGCATATTGATCCTGCTTACCGCCACCCCATCCGACATCGATACGCTCGATGTCATAGGCAAGCTGAGCAATTTCATATTCCCCGAGTGGCAAATTAAGCCATTCTACGAAAGCCTTCAGCATAGCGACCACCATCGTGGATGATGAACCGAGACCGGATCCTGCGGGAGCGTCAGAATAGGTGGTCATCCGAAAAGAGAGTGGCTCGTCCTGCCTAAACTGTTTAACAATCCGGTTATACACGCCTTTATGCAAGCTTAGACGGCCATCCAACTCTAGTTCTGGGAGAGGGACGGTGGTGAATTCTTCATTGAGATCCGCAGCGACAAAAGTAAGGTTACCGTCATCGAAGACTTCAATCGTGCAATAAGCGTATAAATCAATCGTCGCATTCAGTACGCATCCTCCGAATAAGTCGCAGTAGGGCGACACATCCGTTCCGCCTCCGGCTAGCCCCAATCTTAAAGGAGCTTTAGATCTAATGATCATGTGCTACCTCCGTTCCATGTTGTCGAATATACTTCATAACCAATTCAGCATATGTAGGAGTAAGACAACTTGTATGGACGGATGGTGCTGCGTCGAATATTTTCCACCCTTCATGCTTTTTGAAAATAAACGTTTGTCCCATTCAGACCTTTTACAGAGGGAATAGTATAGCTATGTGTAAATGAAGTGTGCCGGGAGGTGTTTAGGTGAAGCTAAAGGCTAGGAGAACTAAGAGAACTAACAGAAAGATATTGGGGTCTATTCGCGTACGTAAGCTTCGTAGATATAAAGGCCGGCGACTAGTGCTCAAACGTGGAAAATCCGTACGTGCAAGGTGGAAGAATCGGAGAAAACGGTCAGTTATGAAGCTTTATCAACGCAACAGGAGCAGACGTTTGAAAGGCCGGCGGATCCATAAAGGATTGCGATTAGTGAATAAGCTGGTGGTACCGAGCTCATCTCAGCCACTGGTCAGTATTATTATACCGGTTTACAATAAATGGGATTTTACTTACAAATGCTTGGTGTCCATCGTCCAAAACACACATGGAATTCCTTACGAAATCATCGTGATGGACGATCATTCAAACGATTTAACATCACGTATCGGACATTTCGTCACACACGTCACTGCCATCCGCAATAAGGTGAAAAGGGGATTCCTTCATAACTGCAATCATGGGGCAGCGATTTCTAAAGGGAAATATGTTTTATTTTTAAATAACGATACCGAAGTGACTCCAGGTTGGTTGGCACATCTGTTGTCTTTACCTGAGCAAGACCCAACCATCGGAATCATAGGCTCAAAATTGGTATATCCGGATGGGAGGCTACAGGAGGCCGGCGGTATTGTCTTTAGTAACGGGTATGCATGGAATTACGGTCGATTAGATAACCCGGATAAACATGAATACAACTATGTTAAGGAAGTAGATTATATCTCAGGGGCATCGATCATGATTCGTAAAGACGTATGGAATAGAATAGGCGGTTTTGACCAGCATTTCGCACCTGCTTACTCAGAGGATGTGGACATTGCATTCAAAGCAAGACAACACGGCTACAAAGTTATCTACCAACCCAAATCCGTTGTCGTGCACTACGAGGGCGTATCCCACGGTACCGACCTCAAGTCCGGAATAAAGAAATATCAGGTGATTAACCAGCAGAAATTTATAGAAAAATGGGCGGGCGTACTGCAGCGGGATCAACTTGCTAATGGTGAGCACCTCTTTTGGGCGAGGGAACGCTCAAGGAATAAAAAAACCATTCTTGTCATTGACTATGGTGTTCCAAGTTTCGACAAAGATGCGGGCAGTAGAACGACATTTATGTATCTGAAACTATTTGTGGATATGGGCTTTAATGTTAAATTTTTACCAGACAATTTCATCAAACCGGAGCCTTATGGTTCAGCGCTAGAACAGCTCGGCATTGAGATCCTTTACGGACCGCAGGACCGCAGGTATTACGAGCACTGGATTGTTAAGCACAAGGATTACATTGATTATGTTCTGTTGAACCGGCCTAACATTTCACATCAATATATGGATCTAATCAAAGCCTATACCCGGGCGAAAATTCTGTATTATGGCCATGACATGCATTATATCCGGGAGCTGAAGCGATTCGGATTGGAGAACAACCGCGAACTGCTGCAAGCATCTGAGTTCTATAAAAGGCTGGAGTTCGACATGTTCAGCAAAGCGGATACCGTTCTCACCTGCAGCGACTCAGAAAAACGAATTATTGAAGGGAATTTTCCAAATAAAACTACTGTTTTGCTTCCGGCTTACTACTTTGACCATACGATACCGACAACAAAGCAATGGAGTGAACGCAATGGCCTACTCTTTGTTGGTGGCTTCGGTCATAGTCCTAACACTGACGGTATTTTGTGGTTTTGTCGCGATATCCTGCCTATTGTGCAACAGGCGATTCCTGATATACACATGTTCGTCGCTGGTTCCAACCCACCGCCTGATGTAGTAGGATTACAATCGGATCGGGTTACTGTCACAGGATTTATACCAGACGATGTGCTTAGACAGCTGTATGGAAATACGAAAATTGCCATCATTCCACTTCGGTACGGTGCAGGCGTGAAAGGCAAAACGGTGGAAGCAATGCGTCATCACATGCCAGTAGTTACGACCAGCACGGGGATAGAAGGGCTGCAGAATATTAGGGAGATTATTGAACCTATGAATGCCCCTAATGCATTTGCCGAGCAAATCATCCAGTTATACCATAATCACAGTCTATTAGCGCATAAGGCTGAACAAAGTAGGATGTACGTGGAAACTTACTTCTCCAGATCAAAAGCCTTAGAGAGTATGATGTCCGCTTTATAGTGAAGGAGAAACATAGAGAAATGATAAAAAGTGACCGAAAGTTTCGACTTTTGGTCACTTTTTATTTGTTTTCACACCATTTTAGCAAAATAACGTTCCATAACAGCTGGATGTTTCTCAGTAAAAGGCTTCGTCACGATGTCATATTCGATACGATCCACCGGTTTCCCTAAGTATTGATCGATATCACGGCGACGATTATCGTTCGCTTTAACGCGGGAACCGAAAGCATAATGATAATGGAAGGCTGAAATCGGCTCAGCCCTATTGGGAATTTCCCACATGTAACGTCCGAACAGATGCACTTTGCAGTGATTCTTGGCATCGTCGTATCGGATACCCATATGATTGCGCCACATAAACCATTTATTGACAGACCAGTGTTCATCGTTCGGTGCACTTATTCGTACGGTTTGGGGATTCATCCAGAATTGTACCCATGGAAATGAGATAGCATCCGCTTCTTTCTGGACCAGAAGCTGGGGCAAGGCATCACGGAAGCTATCGTCCATGATCTCATCTGCATCAATTGCCATAATCCAATCTCCAATAGCTTGGTCGACTAGGAAATTCCTTACGATGGACTCGTTCCAATCATCTGAGTAGGGTAAGCCCGTTTGCTTAATATGGAATAGTCGAATATTCGCGCGGTTTTTCCACTGATTGATGATAGTTACACTGTCGTCGGTGCTTCCTCCGTCTACAATAAGTATTTCATCTGCATAGGAAGCGACACTTTCTAGAAACAGCGGAAGGAACTTTTCCTCATTCAAGATCGGCACAATAACCGAAAGCTTGGGTTTCGGTTCTAATAGCGGAGCTTGTGGAACATGCAGCGGTTCATAAACGACAGGAACATTTAATAAAGGAGGAGGCTGCTTGACCTGTGGAGTCAATCGTAATGATTTGCTTCTTCGCAAGCGTTTTTTAACTTTTCGCAGTAGGCGCTTGCGAAATTTTATAGTTCGCAAAGGACGCTTGCGTAATTTGATTGTTCTCCGCCTTTGTGTCAATTTGAAGCCATTTTTCCTGCTGCTTCTCTTCAGCAGCTTTTGTTTCCGGTTCGTTTTGTCCGTCTTTCTAACTACCTGCCGGAGAACTTTTTTCATAGAGGACCTCCTTCGCTGTATAGTTGAGCGATCTGTAATCCAACTTAGTATATTCAGGCGATTCTACCTACGAATGGACGAATAACTACGTATGCGTTTTTGCCAGCCCAATCGCAGCGAAAGAAAGCAGCAGTGGAAAGATAGCAAAGGAGCTAAGTACCAATCTGCTTAGCTCCTTTTTATTCAACTATTTACTTTGCCCAATCTACATATAAAATTTCCATCTCATCTAATTATGGTTCGGGGATAGGTTCCTTGGAGTTTTCGTAAGCATGTAGGATCGAATTGAGCAGACCAGGGAATCTTTCTTCTAAATCATCCTTGCGTAATGACAAGAAGCGCTGGGTCCCTTGTACGCGGACGTGAACAACACCAGCTTCACGCATCGTGCGCACATGATGAGACATTGTTGATTTCACGACACTAACATCAATGCCGCCACATGTACACTCTCCTTGTTTGTGGAGATCGGAGACGATAGATAATCGGACGGGATCGCTTAACGCATAGAGGACGGATGAGAGATGCATATCCGCTCTGTCTGGGTGAAATAGTACTTTCAGGATGCTTCCTCCTCGTTAACGCTTAGTGATTGCATTTTACCACATTGCGTGATATATTTCTATTGTTCGATAACAATCGAATTAAAGAAATAATAAGTGCGGGGAACGCATAGCATAAACACACCCTACCCCCAAATGAAACGGAGGAACGACCATGTCTACTACCAATACCAATCAAACGACGCAATCCCATTCAGTGGAATCGTTGTTCCAACCCTTTACACTAGGCAATCTTAATCTTGCGAATCGAGTCGTGATGGCTCCGATGACGCGAGCCTTCTCGCCAGGGGGTGTTCCTGGGCAGGACGTGGTGGATTATTACCGCCGCCGCGCGGAGAATGGCGTTGGTCTTATTATTACCGAAGGAACCCTGATCAATCATCCAGCGGCAACCGACAATCCCAATATCCCTAACTTCCATGGAGAAGAGGCGCTCGCAGGTTGGAAACGTGTTGTCACTGCTGTTCATGAAGCAGGAGGACGTATCGTGCCTCAGCTCTGGCATGTCGGAATGACTCGCGCGAATGGGTCACTTCCGCACCCGGAAGCGCCATCGATCGGACCGTCAGGCCGCACGTTAACGGGCGAACAAGTGAATGAGCCTATGACGCAGGTGGACATCGATCAAGTCGTGCAAGCCTTCGCGCAAGCGGCAGCGGATGCGAAACGGATCGGCTTCGACGGCATCGAACTTCATGGCGCCCACGGTTACTTGATCGATCAGTTCCTATGGGAGAAAACGAATCAACGCACGGATAAATACGGTGGCAGTATGTTGGCTCGCACGCGATTTGCTGTTGAAATCATTGAAGCTTGCCGCCGCGCAGTAGGGCCAGATTTCCCGATTATTATTAGGCTGTCGCAATGGAAATCGGCCGAGTATACGGCCAAGCTCGCTGCTACACCTGAGTTGCTCGGTCAATTGCTTGCACCACTCGTAGAAGCTGGCGTAGATATATTCCACTGCTCGACCCGCAGGTTCTGGGAACCCGAGTTCGAAGGATCTGACCTCAATTTCGCAGGCTGGGTAAAGCAGTTAACGGGCAAACCTACGATTACAGTGGGATCCGTTGGTTTAGATGATGAATTCCTAGGCTCCTTCAGAGGGAAAAGCGCAGGTACGGCTGACATCAATGAGCTGCTTGTTCGCCTAGAGCAGAATGAGTTCGATCTCGTTGCGATTGGACGCGCGCTGTTGGTTGACCCTGCTTGGGCTGACAAAGTGCGGGGCAGTCGATTCGACGAGTTACTTCCATTCACCGTTGATGCTCTACAACGTTTATATTAAGCCGTCAGACGCGTGGAACTCGCTATCTGGCTACAACGAAACAAGGCAACCGAATGAACCCGGGTGCCTTGTTTTTTTTCGCTAATAGCCAAATGCTCAGTAATTCGTCCGCGTAAACGTGCATCACTTTTTACAGTTTCTGCAGCAATCTCTAAATAACGGATATGGGATAGGACCACCCATGCCTCCTCCCACAGAATAACTGGAAAACCTCCATCTAAACTCGTGATTTTCGAGCTGTTTAATGAACTAACTGGAAAAAATGCAGCTAAATTTAGCCATTCTCGCCATTTTCGCTGAATCGGGTTGAATTACCTGTACCTATTCCATCTAAATCCAATTTGTAGGGGAGATCGCCTGAAATAACTGTATAATTTCTATCTAACTTTAGGGAGGGGACAAGTGGAGGTGAAGTTAGATGGTGTGGGCAAGAGGAGGCGGTATTAGGAGGTGGAGTATCTGGAAACACATATATTCCATCCCCTTTTGGAAATCCATCTAGTTATTTGGTATCCTGCACAAATTTCCATGTCTTTACAATAAAATAGCAAATTTCGCAATTATCCTATGGTAAAATAAGATGGTTCTTAGATAGCTTGTCTGTCCGATAAGCAAGCGCTTATGTAGAAAAGATTTTGACTCAGCCAATAAGCTAAGGAGGAATTGTAATGAGTAGGCTCAAAGGATGGAAGACGAGGTTATGGAAGACTACGTTGGCGTTGACAGTAGCAATACCGTTCCAAGTGCTGGCTACAAGCAGCTGGCAGGCCGTGATGGCGGAGGGACCGACAGATCCAGCGCCGTTCATTGAAGCCAAAGTCGTCAATGGGAATGCGGGGAAGAAAGTGCTTTTTGACAACACACATGAGCAGACCGCTGGAGCAGCGGATTGGGTCATTGATGGGGCATTTTCGGACTTCGGCAATGCATTAGCGAATAATGGCTATTATGTAAAAGAACTTCGCAAAACAACGCCAATTACCTTGGCCGATTTGAGCGGTTATGATGTGTTTGTGGTAGCGGAGTCCAATGTCCCGTACAAAACAAGTGAGCAAAACGCCTTAACCCAATATGTGGCGGCAGGCGGCAGTATATTTTTCATCGGTGATCATTACAATGCCGATCGGAACAAAAACCGCTGGGATGGCTCCGAGGTATTCAACGGCTATCGCCGTGGTGCCTGGACAAATCCAGCAGCAGGCATGAGCGCGGAAGAGTCTGCGTCTTCGGCTATGCAAGATGTAGCAAGTTCGGACTGGTTGGCGACTCAGTTCGGTCTGCGTTTCCGCTATAACGCCCTCGGCGATATTAATGCGAATAACATCGTAGCGCCTGCGCAAGCTTTTGGGATAACGACAGGTGTCTCCAGTGTGGCGATGCACGCAGGATCTACGCTAGCGATTATTGATCCGACGAAGGCGAAGGGTATTGTGTACTTGCCGCAAACGAATGAAGCTTGGGCGAGTGCGGTTGATCAAGGTGTGTATAACGGAGGTGGAGTGGCAGAAGGGCCTTACGTGGCTGTTGCAAAAGCAGGCGCAGGGAAAGCTGCCTTCATCGGGGATTCCTCACCGGTCGAGGATGCAACGCCGAAATATGTGCGCGAGGATACAGGCGCGAAGAAGACGACGTATGATGGGTTTAAAGAAGTGGACGACGGAACGCTGCTCGTCAATATGGTGAACTGGCTTTCGACCAAAGAAAGCTATACCAGCTTCGCTGAAGTAAGCGGCTTGCAGCTGGATCAGCCGACGGCATTGCTGCCGTTTGAAGCTCCAGCGGCATCGACGGAGCCACAGCCAGAGCCTTGGGCAGCACCCAACGCGGGCTACAAATGGTATGACCGCAGCACGTTCAAACCAGGCTCCTATGGTGGCCCGACAGCAACGGCGAGCACCACGTACAGCTTCGTGAAACAAGCGGTATTGCCGAATGCGGTGGACTTCCCGATCAGAGTCGTTGTGGATAACTTACCACCATCGACAACGGTAACGGGCTTCAGCCTTGGCATTTACCTAGTCAGCGGTGGCTCACAAATCGCCAAGATACAAAATGCAGATGGCACCTGGCCAACGGCTTATGCGTATAGCTCCACTTTTAGCGTAACGGCAGATATCAACGGACACGCTACGAAGGACCTGAATGTACGCGTTGTTCCGGGAACGACCGCACCAGCGAATCTCAGATTGCGCCTGAATGGCACGAATCTGAAAACCGAAGCTGTCACTCTTGGAAACGTGCCTGCAGAAAACTTACCGGAAGAGGAGAATCCGATTCCTGCTAAGATCGCTATTTCCGAAGCACGTGCGAAAGCCGCAGGTACGTTGGTGACTGTTGAGGGTGTCGTTACGACAGAGCCGGGTGCTTTTGGCGGGCAAGCCTTCTACTTGCAAGATGCAACAGGCGGCGTGTACGTATTCCAAAGCTTGAGCGGCTTCCACCAAGGGGATACGGTAAAAGTAACAGCTTCAACAGCGCTATTCAACACCGAGTTTGAGCTTGCTGATCCTGTAGAGATTGCCAAAACAGGCGTCGCAGCGCTCCCAGCATCCACCCCAGTATCCGCTGTGACAGCGGACAACCAAGGGCAATTGCTCACACTGAATGACGTAACAATCAGCAACATCATCACGGCAACACCGACGGGTTCCTTTGAATTCGACGCTGTCAAAGACGGCGTAAGCAACCACATTCGTGTCGATACACGAACAGGTTTATCTTTAAGCACCTTCCCTTACTCAGCGGGGCAAAAGGTGACGATTCAAGGTGTTGGCGCGATTTTCAAAGGTGTATTCCAATTGAAGCCACGGGGCTTGAGTGATTTCAGCGTGGCTGCTGATACCGCAGCACCAGTAACGACAGCTATCCTTTCCAGTGCACCGAATGGAGCGGGTTGGTTCAAGGAAGACGTTACCGTTACATTAACTGCTGTAGATGATCAAGCGGGTGCAGTGACTACGCAATATGGCATCAATGGCGGAACTTCTACGGCATACACAGCGCCAATCTCAATTAGTTCTGAGGGCTCAACAACATTGAGCTATTCCTCTACGGATGCTGCGGGCAATGTTGAAGCGGCAAAGTCCTTGCAAGTGAAGCTGGATAAAACAGCACCAACAGCTACTCTTACGGAATCGGGTCATGCGGTGAAGGATGTAACGACGACAACTTCAATGATTTTCGATTTGGCTGCCAACGATGTCATTTCGGGTGTTGCAGAGCAATCCCTGACCTTGGATGGCAATGCGATTACAAGTGGCCAAACAATTGCCGCAGGCAGTTTAGCCGTGGGCGCGCACACGGTGGCGTACCTTGTAACGGATGCTGCAGGGAACACGACGGCTGCTTCGCAGACATTTAATGTGGTTAAACCATTATCGAGCGGCGCTCCTGGCCAGCCTGTTTTATCTTCCAATAACGGCTATTCCGGTTTAAAAGATGGCAACTACACAATCACAATGAACATGTGGTGGGGGAATAATGGTTCCATTTTCAAACTATACGAGAACGGTGTTCTCATCAGCACGAAAACACTTTCAGATGCCTCCCCAGCGGCTCAAGTCGCCAAAGTGGATGTATCCGGTAAACCAAACGGCACCTACACGTATACCAGTGAACTTATTAATTTATTCGGTACGACAACCAGTCAGCCAATCGTTGTAACGATCACAGAGGCATCCCCAGGTAAACCAGTTGTATCACAGAATAATTGGGATGGGGATGGCAACTACAATGTGACCATGAACATGTGGTGGGGCACCAACGCAACAGGGTATCGCCTCTACGAAAATGACGTGCTCATTGATGAGAAAAGTTTGCAAGCCGCTTCACCAAGCGCACAAAGTGCTGTTACAGCAATCGCTGGTCGTGCAATCGGTGTTTATAAGTATCGCGTCGAGCTGTCCAATGCAGCTGGCGTGACATCTAGTGACGTGGTGAGTGTCACGGTTACGAAGTAGCCGGAGGACAGAAAGGCACAGAGCTTGAAGGCAGCCCTTTTGGTCTTAGACCAGAGGGGCTGTTTTCTGTTTCGGATGGGGGCCTCCAGCTCTGCTACACGTCCCTTGTAGGAGGAACTAACTAGACAAAACTATATCCCAATGGTAGGTTAAATGGATAATTAAGAAAGTATGTGATCTCATTATGTCTATCGCTTCACAAGCCAAAGAAACAACCAGCGGCAGCCGATTATGGATGGTGCTAGTGCTCGGTTTACTCGCCTCCTTCGGGCCACTTTCTCTCGATATGTACCTGCCGGCGCTGCCTGTCATTGCGGGTGATCTCCATACTACAACTTCGCTCGCACAAATGAGCTTAACCGCCTGCATGCTCGGTCTCTCGCTAGGCCAGCTCATTGCTGGATCGGTAAGTGATGTGCGCGGAAGACGCATGCCTTTGTTGGTCGGCCTCCTGATTTATGGCGTCGCCTCTGCACTTTGCATGGTTGCGCCATCGATCTGGGCATTCCTGATTCTGCGCTTCGTGCAAGGTATGGCGGGAGCTGCTGGGATCGTCATTTCCCGAGCGATCGTTCGTGATATGTATGAGGGCGTGGCGTTGACGAAATTTTTTGCACTGCTGATGCTCGTGAATGGTTCGGCTCCCATCCTAGCTCCGATTATCGGAGGCCAGCTGCTGCAATTCACCTCATGGCGCGGTGTGTTTCTTGTGCTCAGCTTGATCGGCGTCGTGATGCTAATTATTGTTGTACTTGGGCTAAAAGAAACCCATCCGCCGGAACGCCGCTCCAAAGGAGGGCTTACGAATACACTGCGTATATTCCGCGGTTTGCTCACGGACCGATTGTTCATGGGCTATGCGTTGACGCAAGGGCTCGTTTTTGCGGGGATGTTTGCATACATTTCGGGATCGCCGTTTGTATTGCAGGATATATTTGATGTTTCTCCCCAAATGTTCAGTGTGATCTTCGCGGTGAATGGGGCTGGCGTCATCCTTGCCGGGCAAATTACGGGGCGACTCGCAGGCAAAGTCAGCAATCACCGTCTGCTAGCTGGAGGCTTAGTGATGGCCGTTCTAGGAGGACTGCTGCTGCTCGTTGCAACACTTATCGGAGCAGGGCTCGTTATGATACTGCCGGCGTTCTTCCTCATCGTGGCTTGTATTGGTCCGGTTTCGGTATCAACTTCTTCCTTGGCGCTGCAAAATCAAGGCAAAACAGCCGGCAGTGCCGCAGCCTTGCTTGGCCTTATGACCTTCGTCATCGGCGGTTTAGTAGCACCGCTTGTCGGTCTTGGCGGCAGTCAGACAGCTGTACCTCTAGGCATAATCATCGCTGTCATGGAGCTGGGTAGCGTACTCTGTTTTGTTTACCTGACGCGAGAAAAAGCGTAAGTGCAGCTCACTTTTTTAAAAAAATTCAAGGATTTTTCACAATTAAGGTTTATACTGAAAGAAGAATTGACCAAATTGTGAAAAAGGTGGCCAATACGCATGAAGCGCATTCATAAAACGTGGCTTATCGGCACACTCGCAGCTGGATTATTGATCAGTGGCGGCTTCGTACTTCAGCATAATCAAGCGTTCGCTAACGACACAGACACAACAACACCTGCACCTAAGAAGTTTCAGGATAAACATAGATTTGAGAAGCATCCTGCCCCACAAAGGGGTGGTTTTGATTTTGGTAAAGGCGGCGCTATTGGAGGCGTAATCGATTTTTCTTCCATCCTTGGTATGGATAAAGCGGCTCTTAAAGCAGAAATTGATGCGGGCAAAACCCTCGTTCAAATCGCGCAGGAGAAAGCCAACCTCAGTGAAGACGCGTTGCTTGCCAAATTGACAGAGGCAGAAACGAAGAAAATCGATACAGCACTTAGCGAGGGGAAAATCAAGCAAGAACAGGCGGATAAGCTCAAAACAGGGCTTGCCGATCGTTTGAAAAAGATCGTAGAAGCGAAGCCTCACGCGATGGATTTCGATAAGAAGCCAATGCCTCGCGGCGGCAATATGCCTAACATGCCAATGCCTGGCGGTGTTGGGGTTGCTCCAAAAGAAATCGCAGGCATCCTTGGCATCACTGAAGAAGAACTTGCGACTGAGCGTAAAGCAGGGAAGTCCCTTGCCGAGATCGCGGCTGCGAAAGGCATCGCCGAGGATCAGTTGATCGCTAAGCTCAAGGACAGCCTGACAGATGAACTGAAAAACTTCGTCGAACGCAAAGGCGGCGGTGAGCGACCAGTACCACAGCTACGTGGAGACGGTGGTTCGTTCAAAGGTAAGCCAGGCAACGGCGGAGAGCGCAGACCAGCTCCGTCAGCAGCTCCGTCAGCAACGCCTTCGGCTACTTAATATAGCTTTCAAAGGTTGCCACATTCGATAACATCGAGCGAGGGCAACCTTTTTTGTGCCGTAGTGGGTGTATTGGAGAGAAGTGGATCGGTGGCGTAGAAGTTTTTCACAGGAAGATCACGTGACCAAGAAAGAGAAGTGAAGTTTGAAGGAGGAGTAGACATATTGGAAGAGCTTATCGGTCATTGCCGCATATGTGAGAAGCCGATTTATTGCAAAATGGGATTTCTGGATGGCGTCGTGCAGGCGGATAAAACGTTAGTATGTTTTGAATGCTCGGGTGAGGTGCAGAAGGGAAATGTGACAGTGGAGCCGCAGAAGTGAGTGGTTAGTAGAGTAATTGGTGAGTTCCTGTTTGATTAAAGTACTCCATTCCACTCTCATGTCCTCTCATCTTCTCTTCACCCAACTCTCACTCTCACCCTCACTCCTTAACATTGCAAGTAACCAAGCATTAGATGGAAAAAGTACAGCTATTTTTGATTAATTTCGCTGAAATAAACATTTAACTGGATAACATGTAGTTATTTTTAGTACTTTTGCTCAACGGGGTGAAATGCTGAGAAATTAACTACATGAAATACAGTTAATTGGATTTATAACTGAAATTCATCGAAATTAGCTACATGAAATACAGTTATTTCCTCGGTGACGGAGTTAGCGCATGGGGAAGCAGCGATGGGGGGACCTGGGGGGACTGGCAGAGACGTGGGGCGCACCTGACGGCGATTGGCCGCGATGGTACGACGTGGCGATAAGGATCGCGCCGGCGGGGGCTAACGCATGCAGCGTTTAGCGCAGGTCCGCCCTTGCGCCCCTGCGCCGATCGCGCCTAGCACCTGTGTCACCCGTCCGCCGCCGCCTAGCAGCCGCGGCTAATACAAAACCCGCCACAAGTAAAACGTGGCGTAAGCTTCCCAGCCCCGCCAGCCCTCGGCTAGCTGGCGGATCTCTTCAAGCGAGGGCTTGGCCTCCAGCCCAAGCACATGCTTCAGCGCGTTATGTAGGCCGACATCGGCCACCGGGAACGCTGCGGGGTTGCGCAGACAGCGCATCAGCACATAATTGGCCGTCCAGGGGCCGATGCCGCGAATGCGCAGCAGATCTTTTTCCATGGCAAGGAAATCGCTCATCGCAAGCAGCCCGGCCTTGGATAACGATCCTTCCGCCATGAGATTGGCAACGCCAATGAGGTACTCCGCTTTTTTACCCGTGAATTGTAAAACGGTTAGGTCCTCTGGCGTGAGAGTAGCAATCCGCTCCGGCGTCGGGAACGCCCAATAGGTTCGTCCCTCCCAATGCAGTGAAGTACCGAAGTGCTCGACTAGACGCCTTTTGAGCGTATAGGCAAAAGCCAAATTAATCTGCTGCCCAATAATCCCCCAACTCATCGCCTCAAACAAATCGGGAATCCCCATCAGGCGCAGCCCCCGGAATGCCTCCGTCACTTGTTGCAGGATCGGATCCTCCATCGCATAAAATGGTGTCAAATCCGTCCCCAAATCAAACCACTCCCACACATAGCGAGCAATTTCTTCCCGAACTTCAGAGGTTAAACTAGCACCACTATAGTGGACAATTCGGACGTGAAGCACCTCGTCATCCTCACTGTGGACAGCAATAAGTGCGAGGTTATCCCCGATGGGTAGCAGCTTATAGATACTAGAGTTATCCACAACGAATAGGCATTCATTGGTTGAGCGGCTTAAATAGCCGATATTTTGCTCATATCGAAAAGGCCCAGGCAGAGCTAGCGAGAGCGTGCTTGTTCGTTCGTACCATTGTAGGCTGGATGGGTCAAAAGCTTGAAGGTGTGGCATCGTCATTCTCCTTATCGGTAGGAAGTCGTTACTTGCATTATCGCCGAGAGTGGCTTTTGTAATCTTGCTTTCTCATCTCGGAACCCTTACAACCACAGGCCTGTTTGGGTATACTGAGCTTATAAAAGGAACACAAGGAGAGGGGCATCCGGTATGCAGGAGCGGTTTTGGCAAGCCATTGTAGCGAATGATGCAGCGTATGATGGGACGTTTTACTATGCGGTGGCGACGACAGGGATTTTCTGCCGACCATCCTGCAAATCGAGGATTCCGAAGCGGGAGCATGTGCGTATTTTTCATCACCGTGAAGCAGCCATTGCAGAGAGCTTTCGTCCTTGTAAAAGGTGTCGGCCTGACGGCGTTAGGCTCCCCGATGAGGCATGGGTTGCGGAAATGAAGGCGCATATCGAAGAACACTTCGCCGAACCGTTGTCGTTAGCGATGCTTTCAGAGCATTTCTATGCGAGTACGTATCATCTGCAAAGGACTTTTAAACGAATAGCTGGCGTGACGCCGCTTATGTATATCCAAGAAGTTCGGCTTGCAGCAGCTAAAAAGCTTCTAATCACCACGGACATGCCCGTGCAGGTGATCGGGTCGCAGGTGGGGATGGCAAATGCTGCGCATTTTGCGACATTGTTTCAGAAGAAAACAGGACTCACGCCGACAGAGTTTCGGCAACAGCCAGTTCATTAACGATAACCGAGTTTGGAGGTTGGTTGCAACATGGTGAGAGAAGTTATGGAAAGTGTGGTAAATCAAACGATTTACTGGGGGGCGGTTCGATTGCAAAATCATAATTTCGTGATGGCGGTAACCGATGTGGGATTGGGTTATTTGCAGTTTCAGAAAGGTGACGCGAGAGATGGCGTTGACGTTGAAGCGTGGCAAGAATTCACCCAATGGGCGAGGAAGATTGGACAACCGAAGGGATGGATTCAACAAGAGGATAGGTTAAAGGCTTACATGCAGCAGCTGGACGAGTATTTGAGTGGGGAGCGAACAAATTTTGAACTGCCATTGGATTTACGGGGGACGGAGTTTCAACAGTCGGTGTGGAGAGCATTGCACGAGATTGTCCATGGTGAGACAGTGAGTTATACACAGGTAGCCCAAACACTAGAAAGATCCAGTGCCGTACGTGCGGTTGGCACCGCCATCGGTGCAAATCCTGTGCTTATCGTTGTACCTTGCCATCGCGTCGTAGGGAAGGATGGAGCGCTGACGGGTTATCGTGGAGGTTTGGGGAATAAGGAAAAGCTTTTGCAGTTAGAGCGGCAAGGGAAGTAGAACTGTTGATTCTCTCTATATATAGAAGGGTTTTTCGGTTTGTAGGAGTTGTTTATTGTCACTTTTCAATGACAGTAAGCTGCTCCTATTCTCCGTTATTGATAATAAATTCACTCCCATTTTTCTTTCCATGCATAGAATCTCAAATATAGATAAAAATACGGGGTAGGAAATGAATGGGAAATAGGATCATCATGAGCGTATTTACGGGGGCGAATTGCGTGACCATTTGGAGTTGGAAGAAGCTACGGACCAAACAAACATCCACAAGTCAGCAGCCTCGGATGATACCGCTGAAGAATTCACCTGCTCATCAGGTTATGGAAGCCAATAAAGAGGCAAGTGTCGGTACGCAACTCGATGCGACGATTACATTCGTTCAAAAGTTACTCGGTGATAACGACGATTTCATCATACGCCGATTTTGCATATTTGACGATCTACCAGCTGTCGTGATGTTTTTCCCTGACTTGATTGATAAACAGTATCTGAACGATCATATTTTAAGGCCTTTGATGCTAACGTCCTCTCAAGATTATGCGAAAGCAGTAAGCCGATCTATGAAAGAGTTTCTTCTGAACGATACCCTTTATGCGTGCGAAGGCAGGACGGAAACTCAGCTGAATGAAATTATCCAAGCCATCGTAGAAGGGAAAACCGTTCTTTTAGTTGATGGAGTAACCGATGCGTTTATCTTCAGTACACGTCATGTGGACAAGCGATCGATCACGCAACCAGAGACGGAACAGGTGATTCGTGGCGCACGGGAAGGTTTTATCGAAATGTTGGGTACGAATTTGGCTCTGCTTCGTTATCGTCTCCCGACACCGGATTTACGGATAAAAACGATGCGAATAGGGCGTATCACCAAATCCAAAGTGGCGATTTGCTTCATAGATGGCATTGTAAGTCCAGCACTCGTAGAAGAGGTGTTCAGACGTTTATCGTTGATTGATATCGATGGCATCCTTGATGTGGGGTATCTGGAACAATTTATTGAAGATAATCATGTATCTCCGTTCCCACAAATTCAAAATACCGAACGGCCAGATAAAGCGGTCGCTAATCTCTTGGAGGGAAGAGTTATCCTGCTTGTAGACGGATCACCGTTTGCCCTCATATTGCCTACCGTATTTAGCCAATTTTACCAAACGGTCGAGGACTACTCAGAAAGGTATCTCCTCGTCAGTTTCATACGGCTGTCACGCTTGGTAGCCCTGGTTTTCTCACTGATTTTCCCATCGTTATATGTGGCCTTAATTTCGTTCAATCCCGAGCTAATCCCTACTGAGTTTGCTGTAGCGGTAGCGGGGGGAAGAGCGGGAGTGCCTTTCCCTTCTGTCATCGAAGTGTTGATCATGGAGATATCCATGGAAGTATTAAGGGAAGCAACCCTTAGACTGCCGCAGCAGGTTGGTGGAGCACTCTCCATTGTTGGTGTGCTTGTCGTCGGGCAGGCAGCGGTTGCGGCAGGATTTATTTCTCCGATCACGGTTGTTATTATCGCTTTGACGACGATCGGCTCCTTCGCTACACCGGCTTACAATGCGGCTTTGGCCCTGAGACTGCTGCGCTTTCCACTTGTGATTTTATCAGGCATATTTGGCTTATACGGGGTGATGATCGGGTTGATTCTGATCGCCAACCATATGCTTTCTTTGAGATCCTTCGGTGTTCCTTACTTGAGCCCGATAGTCCCAGGTAATTTTCAGGGGATGAAAGATACGCTAGCCCGTTTGCCACTGTGGAGCATGCCGAAGAGACCGGCACTTTTATACACACCGAATGCCACCCGTCTTGGGAAAATAACGCAAGAAATGAGTGGAGAAGCGCCGAACAACACATTAAACCCTAAGAAGTCAGACACACAAGGAGAAATGTAACTGATGGAGCATCCTCGCCAGATCACAGTCATTCAAGCGGCGATCATCCTGATTAGCACAATCATTGGGGTGGGAGTATTAGCCCTCTCGCTATTTGCTGTGAGAGCTGCTGATTCCGGGGCACCGCTTGTAACAATGCTGGGCTTCTTGATAGGGTTATTAGGACTGATGCTTATAACGAAACTCGGTATGCGTTTTCCTACGCAATCCATTATTGAGTATAGTGAGGAATTGATTGGAAAGTGGGTATCACGTGGATTTAGTGTATTAATTATTTTGTTTTTTTGCTTGCTTACAGCCTTGGCATCACGTGAGTTTGGGGAGGTTGTCGTCACTTCCGTTCTAACCAAAACACCCTTAGAGGTAACGGTGATCGTCATGTTGCTGCTAGCGGCTGTTTCCTCTCGAGTTGATATAACGACATTTACATATTTTCACCATTTTTATTTCCCGATCATCGTATTTCCGGGATTAGTCATTGTCGTGCTCTCACTAAAAAATGCACACTTAATTAATCTTCTACCTCTCTGGGGCAATGAACCAAATGGTATGTCCATGCTTGGGGGGATCCTCACCATGGCAGCCTTATTTCAAGGCTCCTTTGTCATGACGATCGTCATACCTGCGATGCGTAGGCCGGAAAAAGCCATGATTGCTGGGGTTGTGGGAATGTTAGGAGCAGGATCCTTATATACACTTATCGTGATTGCTACCGTAGGTGTATTCGGAGCAGAGGAAATTAAGAAGTTAGTCTGGCCAACACTGGAACTAGCCAAAACGACATCTTTGCCCGCCAACATCCTGGAGCGCTTAGATGGCGCATTTCTTGCGGTATGGGTTACCGCCGTGTTTACGACATTGTTGTCTTCCTATTATTTAGCCATTTATTTTTTAAGTCAGTTGTTGCGTTTGCGAGATCATAAATTGTTCGCCTTCTTGCTTGTTCCCTTTATCTATGTCATCGCGATGTTTTCACAAAATCTGCTGCAAATGTATGAAATCATTCAACTTGTTGGTCGCTGTGGGCTCGTTTTCACAGTTGTGTATCCACTTGTTTTATTGATTGTGGCCATAATTCGTAAGAAAAAAGGTCGGGGTGATCAACTTGTGGCAAAATCTGATTAAACAGATTCTTGTTGTCGTGTTGATTGCCCCTTTGCTTACAGGGTGCTGGGATCGCTTAGAAATTGAAGATCGAGCTGTCATCCTTGCGATTGGCATTGATAAGGCGAACCCGGAGGATGAAAAAGAAAGCAGCAATGCAACGCATATTCTCAAACCTGATGCAGAATCCACGAAAGGACTCATTCGTATCACCGTCCAAATTGCTATTCCAGGTCGCATTCCGTTAGGTACAGGTGGCGGAGTTGGTAGCCCTACCGGACAAAAACCGGTCTGGGTGCTTTCTAGCATCGGTTATACAATTGAGGACGCTTTAATGAATCTTCAGCAGCAGCTTGCAGATAAGTTGTTTTTTGGTCATTTACGGGTCATTGTGATTTCAGAGGCCTTAGCCAGGAGTGGGATCGAGAATGAAAATGACTTCTTTCGGCGTCAACCACAAGTCAGAAGAACCGTTTGGATGGTCGTATCCAAAGGCAATGCGGCGGATATCATGAAAGCCAATCCACAACTGGAGCGCGTTCCGACTTTATATTTACTCGCCACCTTGGAACATGCAAGAGAAATGGGCAAGCTTCCCAACATTTTCTTGGGCGTCTTTTTCAGTGCCAGTTCTGCCAAAGGGCAAGAAGGGGCGGTTCCTTATCTGGACTTAAAGAAGGAATCGAATATAGAAATTGCCGGGATGGCTTATTTTAGAAACGATAAAATGGTCGGCACCACAACAGCTTTGCAAATCGGGCATTATATGGCGATCAAAGAAATCAATCCCGGAGGGTATAAGGTCCTTCAGAAAATGCCAGGATCTAAGACGTTAGTCATTTTTAAATCCACGCATCGGAAGTCGAGAATTACGACAGAAATTAAAGATGGGAAAGTACATACCATCATAAAATGCCAAGTCGAGGGAGATTTAGCGGAAAAATCGAATGAGAATGTGCTCATTACCAAAGAAAATTTGAAGGAGTTGGAGCAGAAAATTCAAAAAGACGCGAATATTGGATTTGGGAAATTCATTGCACAGACTCAGAAAGATGGCAGTGATATTTTCGGCTTTGGGGAATATGTTCGTGCAACGCAGCCTGCCTACTGGAACAGGGAAATCAAAACGAAAGAGGCATGGGAAGAAAAATATAAAGATATGTCAGTCGATGTATCGATTAGCGTTAAAATTAGACGAATTGGGACGAAAACGAATTAGGAAAGGAACCAGTTCATGATTACCTTTAACAATTACACGGTTTTGCTATTGTTGATAACTGGGGTCATTATTCTCGTTTTCGATGTTAAAAATTATGCCAAGGCCAATATGCTAAAGGAAAAAAAAGGAGCATTACTTGCAGGATGGTTCAATGTCTCTTTAGGATTCCTTTCGTTCTTTGGCTATATGGTGTATGAGAAGTGGTTCTGGAAATAAAAGGAGGTGCACCCATGGCCCATGTGCAGAGGAAACAATCGAAGACGCTGCTAACCAAAGCGAGCGGCTTCCTCGAAGGCTACACGCATACTTTAAATCCGTACACGGGCTGCGCCTTCGCCTGCTCCTACTGCTACGTGCGGCAAATGCCCGTGGCCTTGTTCCGCAGCGAAGCTTGGGGCAGCTGGGTCGACGTGAAGGAGAACGCGCCCGCACTCCTCGCCAAGGAGCTGGCGAGGGCCAAAAGCAAAGGGCCCGTCACGATCTTCTTCTCCTCGGCGACGGACCCGTATCAGCCGATCGAATACAAGGAGCGCCTCACCCGCGCGCTCCTCGAAGTGATGTCCGCGGCGCAGCCGGACTTCTTGTTCGTGCAAACCCGCAGCCCGCTCGTGACGCGGGATGCGGACCTGCTTCAGCTGCTCGGCGACCGCGTCCGAGTCAGCATGACGGTGGAGACGGACCGCGAGGATATCCGCCGCGCGTTCACCCCAGCCGCGCCACCGATCGCGGCGCGGTTAGAGGCACTGCGCGAGCTTGCCGCTCGCGGGATCCCGGTGCAGGCCACGATAGCGCCAGCGCTGCCGAGCTCGGACGGCTTCGCCGAGCGGCTGGCAGGCATCGTGGATCGGGTGTGCATCGACGATTACTTCATGGGCGATGGCAGTGGGGGAGGGCGCACGGGACGCATCGGCGTGCGTGCCATCTATGACGCGCTGGAGCTGACCGACTGGTACAGTCGGGATGCGTATCGGCGCGTGCACGAACAGCTCCTGCGGCATTTCCCGCAGGAGCGTGTTTTCATCAGCCAAGCGGGATTCCTCCCCTGAGGACCGCTGCTCTTTACTCTGTTTGTACTGCGGCCGGCTGCTCATCCTGAACATCCGTGTGATCCCGAAGCCGCTGCTTGAATTCCTTAGGCGAGCATTGATTGTATCGCTTGAACAGTTTATAGAATTGGGCCATGTTCTGAATGCCGGCTTCATAACTAATTTCCATAATGCTGAGATCCCCTGTGAGCAGAAGGCGCTCGGCTTTTTTGATACGTTTATAATTTACATAATCAATAAAGGATAGTCCCATCACTTTTTTAAAATACTTAATAAAGTAATGATAACTCAGATTTAGAATGCGGCACACATCTTCGACCGTTATTCGCTCTGTCAAATGCTCATCGATATAATTCAGCGCTGGGCGCAAACGTGAGATGCCTGAATCCTCGGTCAGCCCAGCAAGATCACGTTTATCATTGCGCAGAAGGAGCAACAGGAGGTGTTTAATGGCAGCAACGATGGCTAGCTCATAACCGATGGTACGCGTTTGTGACTCTTCATGAATTTGCCGGATAAGCTGGTAAGCGTTTGCTCTAACCGCACTATTCGAACGAAAAAGCTCATTAAATGGTTCGAGAGAATGCGTCAACTCCGAAAATAAATGCAAATAAGCGAGTGTGCTCAGATCGAAATGCTGTGTCAGATCGATTTGAAATACAATTTGGTGCAAAGGCGCTTCTGAGTATTTATGTGTGCGATGGGGCTGAGAGGAACCAAGTAACAAGACATCCCCTGCCTCCATAATCGTATAAGCATCTTTCGTTTGGATGCCGAGTTGACCCTGGGTTACGACGAGAAACTCAACCTGCTTATGCCAATGCCATGTCCAAGGGTCGGGCAAGCCACATTGGGGGTAGTCATGTTTGATTTCCCATATTTTTAAGAATAGAAGCGGGTTCTGGTACACGACTTCTTCATTTCTAATTTCAGTTAAATTTGCAGGACTAAGAGTAGGGTTCATGGGTAAAAATACCTCACTAGCTGGACATTTTCGAATAAGATTTAGTCCCACTTAGTATAACATTGCAGGGTAGCAGATGACACTATTGAATAAGAAATAGGCACAATTCAGCCTTTCCTATGTACTTGGGAAAACCTATACTCAGAAGTAAGAATGAATACGCTACCTTGGAGGCATAGAATGATGAGCAAACCATTAAATGTAACCGTTTGGAACGAATTTCGTCATGAAAAAGAAAGTGAAATCGTCCGTGCTGCCTACCCAGATGGCATACACACAGCCATTGGTGAGGGACTAAGCGGTTCTGTCCAAGTCACATATGCAACTTTAGATGATCCCGAGCATGGATTGACCGAAGAAGTCTTGAACAATACGGACGTACTAATCTGGTGGGGGCACAAAGCACACGGCGAAGTACAAGACGAGATCGTAGCTCGTGTTCAAAAGCGTGTGTGGGCAGGTATGGGCCTAATCGTCTTACATTCCGGTCACTTCTCTAAAGTATTCAAAACCCTTATGGGCACATCTTGTGATCTCAAATGGCGCGAAGCTGACGAGAAAGAACGCCTATGGGTCGTTGCTCCAGGTCATCCGATCGTGGAAGGCATTGGCGAGTACATTGATCTTGAGGCAGAGGAAATGTACGGGGAGCATTTTGACATCCCACAACCCGATGAGCTCATTATGGTTTCTTGGTTCGAAGGCGGCGAAGTATTCCGCAGCGGATGTACGTTCCATCGTGGTAACGGGAAGATTTTCTACTTCCGTCCAGGTCATGAAACATACCGTACGTACTACAATGAGCAAATCCGCCGCGTTATATCCAATGCGGTTCAGTGGGCAGCGCCAACTACGCGCGAGTACCCGAAATACGGTAACCACAAGCCATTGGAAGAAATTAAAGCGAAGGTTAAAGCTTAAAATCATAGCGTAGCGAAGTACCGAGCATGCTCCCAAATCTTTGGGGGCATGCTTTTTGCTGTTTTCAATGAGTTGATTTTGCTAGAATAAGAGACATTGAGCGACGCCTCTGGGATGACAATCATGGTATCTCAGGAGCTTTTTTTTCGTAACCATACCAAATAAGGAGTGAATCCATGTCAACTCAGATCGAGGATCTATATGCGATTACGTTGTTTGATGTTAAAAAAATACAATATTACTCTCGGATCATGTTTGATTTCGATCAGCCTTATCTGACGGTATCTTACATCAAAAAAGGAGAGGTTATTACAACAGACGACGGTAAAGAGTATATAGCCAAAACCGGAGATGTTATGATTCATCGCCCCCATACTCCTTTTAATGTTATTTCACAAGAAGAAGGTGTTCATTACCTCCTCAGCTTGAAATTGCATGTTAGAGAAGGAGAAGATTTCTTCCAGCTGTTTCCTTTGGATAAAGTTATTAAAATTAGGGACTTCGCTCTGTATGAGAAGAAGTTCGACGAGCTTCAGGATTTATGGCAGCAGAAAAATGAGGAGCTCTGCTCTATGCAGTCAGCCTTTCTAGCGCTCTTTCTGATTCATGAAATTGTAGAAAGCTCTAAAATCGGTGAGAAGCGCAAATCCAGAGAGACGTTCGAGATTGCCCGGTTTAATTATGCCCTGCATTATATTGAGAAAGGGCTGGAGCGCAATATTACTCGCGAGGAATTAGCGGAAATTTACCATATGAACCCGGTTTATTTTAGCCGGGCCTTTAAGCAGGTGTATGATCTAACGCCAATGCAGATGCTTCAAAAAATGCGCGTTATGCAAGCCAAACGAATGCTGGAGGACCCCGAGAATACGATTGAATTCATTTCTCAAAAATGCGGGTTCTACGATGCGTCTCATTTCAACCGCGCTTTTCAAAAAACATTCCGGATGTCCCCCAATCAATTTCGAAAAAGTATCAAAAGTACAAAAAGTAGAATCGCGTCTACATGGTCTGAGGATAAATTGTAAGATAACATAATAGTTAAATCGAAGGCATCAAATCCTCATTGCGCACCCTACACGAGCTCTTCGTTCAGGAAGTAACATTTTACAAAAATAAAGGGGGATATACCATTGGTACAAAAACGGAAGTATGCTGCCTTATTCATCGGATCTGCTCTAATTGTACAAGGTTTGACGGCTTGTTCAGCTTCAAGTCCGAATCCGAACAGCACTGGAACTCCTGTTGCAACAGGGACTGCTGGGGACAAAACCCAGACGTCGACATCCGGAGAAAAAGTTACCTTGCGCGTGATGGATTGGGCAGACAGCGAGAAGCCTTTTCGTGAAAAATTTATCAAAGATTTCGAAGCCAAATACCCCAACATCAAAATCGAATATACGCTAATGAGCGTCGATCAATTTCAGAATACCATTACAACCGCGATTAAATCGGGGGATGCACCGGATCTATACCCAATACCCGGCAACATGTCGTTGAGTATGGCGGTTAAGGGAGAGTGGTATCAGCCGTTAGATCCTTATATTGACGATGCTTTCAAAAATCAATTCGCAGATGGTGCTTTTGTTGAAGGCTCGACCATGCTCAATGGGAAAGTCTATTCCATTCCGGCCCTGGCGAGTGTGCCGAGTACGCTTGTATTTTACAATAAGCAGTTGTTTCGAGATGCCGGATTAGACCCCGAAAACCCGCCAAAGACATACACGGAATTCCGCCAAGCCGCTAAGAAAATCACAGAAGCAGGCAAAGGCAAAGCTTACGGTATCATCGAAGGCGGTAAACAAATCGGTCGATGGAAATTAGCGGCTATGGACTGGTCGGCACTGGGAGGCAGCGGTTTAAATCAACAATCACCGATCAGTTTGGTCACGCATGATGCTAACTATGATAGTAAAGAAGTGCTTGATGTCATGAATTTATTCAAGGGTTTGAAGGATGACGGAAGTTTCCATCCGAAGACGATGAGTATATCTGCACCTGAAGCTCGAGCCTTATTTGGAGAAGGACAAGCAGGGTTTATATTGCAGGGGGAATGGTCGATTGGCGTATGGAAACGTGACAACCCTAACTTGGACTTTGGTGTCATGGCGCCTCCTGTTCCGGATGAAGGTCAGAAGGGCTTCTTGCCTAGATCCAGCTATAGTCCATGGATTGGCATGTCCAAAACAACGAAGCATCCCAAAGAAGCTGCCCTGTATTTAAAAGAGTATTTCAACAAAGATTATCAGTCCGTACTCGTTAAAGCGGGAGATCGCTTCTCTATTCTCAAAGAGGTAAATGAAAGCTCATCGGAAATACCGCAATTCAAGCAGTACTATGACATCGCTCAGAAGTATTCGCGTCTAGTACCTAATCCGCAAATCAGGAATCCTGAGCTTGCAAGTGTATACGGGAATTATAAGGATGTTCAGCCAGGTGTAGGTGATATTCTCCAAGGCGTTGTTGCCGGGGCAATTAAAGAACCCAATACGGCACTTAAGCAGCTTTCTGATATTGTCGATAAGTCATTAGATACAGCGATTGCGAAGGCAAAGTCGGAAGGCGCGAAGGTAGATAAAAATGATTTCATTTTCTCTAACTGGAGTTCTGACAAAAATTACTCACAGCAAGATTATAAGTCAATTCAATGACGAGGAGTTCGCGCATCATGAAAACCAAGTGGAGAATTGAATTGTGGTGTTGGTTATTCTTACTTCCTACTGTAGCCCTTTTCGTTCTGTTTCAAGGCTGGCCGATCGCGGCCAGCTTCTACTACGCCATGTTGGATTGGTCGGGTTTAACATCAGATTCAACTTTTATCGGACTACGTAATTTTGTGGACGTGGCGAAGGACCCTTACTTTTGGAATGCGTATAAAAATAGTTTTAAATTTATGTTGGGTGTCGTGCCATTAAATCTCCTTGTGCCCTTAGTGCTTGCTGTCGTTTTGAATCGTCCCAGGCTTAAGGGAGCCAGCATATATCGGACGTTGATCTTTTTGCCGGTGGTCACGACGACATCGATTGTCGGTATTATCATGGTTTTCATCTGGGGCAGTGACGGAGCGGTGAATGATGCGCTTATGAAAATAGGTTGGCTCGATACGCCGATTAATTGGTTAGGCGACGCCAAATGGTCGATGTTTACCGTTATTCTCATCTCGGTGTGGAAAAACTTAGGCATTAACATGATTTATTGGCTTGCCGGATTGCAGAGCATTCCCAAGGATCTTTATGAGGCGGCTGAAGTGGATGGCGCAAGAGGGACAAAATTATTCGTGTATATCACGATACCTCTTCTATTGCCGATAGGAGCCGTCATCTTATTGCTGAATGTCGTCAACTCGCTGAAGGTGTTTGATTTAATTAAAACGATGACGAACGGAGGTCCCTTCTTTGCCACGGATGTTGTGTCCACGTATATTTACAGGTACGCATTTTCCAGTGAAATGGGATTGCCTCAATTAGGATATGCTTCTGCAGCGGGTCTGTTCTTTGCAGTAACGATTAGTATTCTAGCCATTATCCAATCCGTGCTGAATAAACGAATGAAAGGTCGTGCACAATCATGAAAACCTTTCGATTAACCATGTTTCACGTCGTCATGACTGCTTTTTGTCTTGTATGGATCTATCCGTTCTTATGGATGGTTTCAGCGTCCTTCAAAACCCAGAGTGAGTTTTTTGCAAACGGCCTTAAGCTACTTCCAAACAGCTTTCAAATGGGCAACCTGATCAGAGCATGGAATGAAGCAAACTTTGAGCGGTACTTTCTAAATAGTGTGGTTATATCCATCAGCACCATTCTCATCGTACTTATCGCAACAGCAACTTGCGGCTATGTGCTTGGCAGGTATACGTTCAGAGGAAAGAAATTGCTCTTAGGCATTCTAGTTGCCAGCATGTTTGTACCCATGGAGTTTGCGATTATTCCGATCTATGATCTAATCAAACATTTGGGACTGATGAACAATTTGCTGGGGGTTATTCTTGCGGAAGCGGGAGGGGCGCATATCATATTTATCCTGCTTTTCTCAACTTTCTTCAGTCAGATTCCTAAGGAGTTGGAGGAAGCTTCCATCATGGATGGTTGCGGATTTTTAAGGACATTTCTTACGATCATGCTTCCATTATCCAAACCCATCGTCGGCAGTGTGACGATCATGCAGTTCATTTGGTCCTGGAACTCGTTCATGATTCCTTTAATACTAACGCTCAGTTCCCCCAATCTCCGTCCACTTGCTGTTGGATTGTATGCATTAAGGGGAGAGAACGTTGTGGATTGGACAGGGATTGCGGCTGGAGGTACGATCGCCATTCTTCCGATTATTGTTATCTTCTTGTTCTTGCAGCGCTACTTTGTAGATGGGATTGCCGGGGCAGTGAAGGGTTAATGATAGATGATGCGCGTGCTATAAAATAAATCAAAGGCAGGTTACATAACTTATGCGAATCCTTTATTTGGATTTAGATTCTTTGCGTCCTGATCATCTCGGCTGCTATGGTTACCACCGAGCGACCTCTCCCAATATTGATCGTATCGCAGAGGAGAGTGTTAGATTTAACAACTATTACTGCTCGGATGCGCCGTGTATGCCATCCAGAACAGCCTTAATGTCAGGCAAATTTGGCATCCATACAGGCGTTGTCGGACACGGCGGGACAGCTGCGGATATGAGACGCGAAGGAATGGAACGCGGCTTCAGCGATCGACTAGCGTCGGAGAGCCTTCCTGGCGTATTGCGCAAGATTGGCATGAAAACGGCATCAATCAGTACATTTGCAGAAAGACATTCCGTGTGGACTTTTAATGCAGGGTTTAATGAAGTCTTTAATGTGGGGGATAAAGGGGGAGAATCGGCTGAAAAAGTGCTGCCGATCGCACTCAAATGGTTAGAAGATAATGCGAAAACAGAAGATTGGTTCTTACATCTGAATTTCTGGGATCCGCATACTCCTTATAGAACGCCGGACCACGTAGGCAATCCTTTTGTTGACGAACCCATGCCGGACTGGATCACAGAAGAGGTATTTCAGCAACATAAGCTCAAAAAGGGGCAGCACAGTATTGAAGATATGAATAAGCTTGCCAAGTCGCATTATTACAGACATCCAAGGCATAGCCAAACGATTGAGGAGCATAATGATTTAAGGACGATTATTGACAATTATGACTGCGCAATTCGTTATATGGATGAGCATATCGGACAGGTGCTGCACATGCTTGACAAGCTGGGTGTGTTAGAAGATACAGCGATTATTGTTAGTGCGGATCATGGGGAGAATATGGGCGAATTAGGCATTTACTCCGAGCATGGAACAGCGGATCAGGGGACCTGCCGAATTCCAATGATTTTCCGCTGGCCTGGTGGTCGTAAAGGAAGTGTCGACGAGGGTCTCCATTATCAACTTGATCTCGCCCCTACACTGGCAAGCTTGCTGGATACGGAGAAGCCTGAGTCTTGGGATGGTTTGAGCTATGCAGAAAGTATTACGAAGGGTACCGATACTGGAAGGCCATACTTGGTTGTATCCCAGTGCGCACATGTCTGTCAGCGAAGTGTCAGATTTGAGAATTGGCTGTATATCCGAACCTATCACGACGGTTATCACGGATTCCCAAAGGATATGCTGTTTGACTTGGAAAATGATCCCTACGAACAGTACAATCTTGTTGAAGAAAGAAGCGATATACACATGAAAGCTGTCTATTTGCTTAATGAATGGCACGATGACATGATGCTGTCGATGAAAGAAGATATAGATCCGTTGTGGACCGTTATGAAAGAAGGCGGACCTTTCCACGCGAAGGAATATCAGCAGCTATTGAATGCTGTGAAATGAATGCTTTTAGATCCCCGAGAATAAATTACTGGCATAGGTGCTCAGTTAATCTTGATTCTAACGACAAGAAAGTACAAATGAAAAAGAACCTTGATAAATCAAGGTTCTTTTTCATTTGTACGGATTTTCTTGTCGTTTTATTTTGAACGTGAAAATCCCAGGGTTCCATCAACATTTTATCGAAAATATAAGCTAAGCAATCCATTGCTACTTTTACTATTTTTTTGATAAAATGATTCTTACATGACGGGAAAGGAGATGAATCAGCTTGGGAAGAAAACAATCCTTTACTGAAACAGAGTTGCTTGACATGACAAAAAGATTAATACTTGAATATGGTTACGACGGATTTCATCTCAAACTGCTCTCACAGCATTTGCCTGGAGCCAGAAGCACGATTTACCAATACTACGCCAATAAAGAAGAAATAGTCGCAGCTTGTATGAAGCGAGTGATTTCTAACGTATTAACAAATGCTTCATCAGTTGATGAGACGGACACTTTGGCAGCTCTACAGCAGTTACTTGACATTTATATAGAAGAATCTAATCTTCATCAAATCCTTGGAGATGCTCATAAAATTAAGACAGAACATGATAAGGCTCTTAATGATCTTTTATTCGTTGAGCAAGCACATTCCGTTCTCAAAGTTCAACTAACACGCTTGTTCGAACGGGCTCAAAAGGAGAAAAGCCTAAGAACTGATATCCCACTCCCTGTCCTTATTAGTACTTTTTTTAACCTGCTTAATACCCCGAATATGATGAATCTCCCTGCGCAGCAATGGAGCAATCTCTTGTTTCAAATATGGATCGGGGGCTCTAGGAGCTAGTAAAAGTAGTCTAAATTAATTTTTGACACAAGTGTCAGTTATGTGGTTTAATTGCTAATGACACAAAAAGGTTGTTACATCGAATATGACACAAGTGTCAGTTATGTGATTTAATGCTAATGACACAAAGCTTGTTTCATCAAATATGACACAAGTGTCAAATATATTGGGGTAAGGAGTTGGGAATAGAATGTTTTTGGCTATGAAAGAGTTAATGCATAGTAAAATGAGGTTTTCAATGATCGTGATCATTTTCGTGCTGATCGCCTGGTTGGTGTTCATCCTATCTGGCTTGGGTAATGGATTATCGACGCTTGCGGCATCTGTATTCAAGAACATGCAGGCCGATTATGTCGTCTTCCAACAAGGGTCGCAGTCTTCAATGAGCAAATCACTACTGTCCGATCATTTGGTGGCTGATGTAGAGAAATTACCAAATGTAACTGCTGCTTCACCTATGGGTAGTTCGATGGCAACAGCGCTTAAGGGTCAAAGCAACAAAAATGAAGACAAAGTCGCCATCGCCATTATTGGTATCACCCCTGGAAGCTTCTTGGAGCCAACCACCATCGAGGGGAATCCTTTATCATCTGATAACCCGAAGAATGTCGTTGCGAATGTGACAATGAAGGATAAGGGGTTTAAACTTGGAGATATTTTTCAACTAGACGGATCTACAGAGTCGTTAACCATTATCGGATTTGTCGAGAATCAAACCTACAATCACGTTTCAGCTGTGTTTACACCCATATCTGAATGGCGTAAAATTGCCTTCGCAGCACCCGGCTCCAATAAAGGAATTGCGGATCCTGTGAACGCTATTATGCTTCAAGGAACTAATATTGATCCAAGCTTAGTTAACAGTAAGCTATCGAATACGGATACAGTTACTCGTGCGGGAGCTGTGCAAGGGATGCCAGGTTATAAAGAAGAGAACGGCTCAATTCTGATGATGCTAGCATTTCTCTTGGCGATATCCGCATTCGTTCTTGGCGTATTTTTCTATGTGATTACCATACAGAAGACCAACCAATTCGGCATTATGAAAGCGATCGGTGCAAGGAACGGATTCTTGAGCAAAGCGATTATATCCCAAGTATTTGTGTTGTCGTTGACCAGTATTATTGTCGGTATTTTGCTCACTTACGGGACAGCTGCCATTATGCCAAAGGCTATGCCATTCAAGCTTGAAACGAATCTAGTCATTGGATATTCGATTATCCTTCTTGTTATTGCATTGCTCAGTTCATTAGTTTCGGTTCGCAGAATTATTAAAATAGATCCGCTGAAGGCGCTCGGGAGGGTCGAATAATGAATAAAGGATTACAGCTTAGTAATATCACAAAGTATTATTCCGAAGGCAGCAATCGGGTTGCTGCACTCGATCAGGTCTCTATCTCCGTTGTGCCGGGTGAGTTTGTGGCCGTAGTCGGACCATCGGGGTCTGGTAAGAGTACCTTCTTATCCATTGCGGGAGCACTACTCAAAGCTTCCGAAGGAGAAGTCAACTTGAATGGGCATAATATTTCTAAACTTTCTGATAAAGAATTGTCTAACATTAGGTTGAGGGAAATCGGGTTTATTATGCAGTCATCGAACTTGGTTCCCTATTTAAACGTACTTGATCAATTGCTTTTAGTGAAGAAGATGTCTGGGAAGGTTACAGCGGAGGATAAAAAATTCGCCATTAAGTTACTTGAAGAGCTGGGACTTGGTGCGAAGCTAAAGAGCTTCCCCGAAGAACTCTCCGGGGGGGAGAAACAGCGTACTGCCATCGCTCGCTCTTTAATTAACAATCCTAACGTCATTTTGGCCGATGAGCCGACAGCAAGCTTGGACACCAAACGGGCACATGAAGTGGTCAGCCTTATCGCCCAAGAGGTTAAGTCGCGTCAGAAAGCGGCGATCATGGTTACCCATGATGAGCGGATGCTTGAATATTGCAATAGAGTATACCGAATGGAAGATGGAAAAATGAACTTGGTCTAATTTTGTTAGCAATATTTGAAAAAATATGGGTGATGGTTTGGATGACCATCGTCAGATTCCTGGTAAGCAAGACGTTGACAATCGTCTGCGAACATTAGGATGTCGAGCCACGCTTCGTAAGCATGAGTCCAAGGACTGCCACCCTCTGGATCTGCAAGCTGATTACGTAGCAGAAAATTTCCTAACCGCTGCTTGTACCGGTTCAAATCTTCCTTTGCGTCTTCTATTTGTGTTCTTTTCAAACAATAGCTTGCGATTTAAAAACCAGGCAAGTGAAAAACTCCGCAGTGAAGAAGGCCAAATGCTAACGGACAGGCGTATAATCGAACCGGATCCTGTGTTTGGAAATATAAAAAAAATAACCTTAGATTCAAAAGGTTTCTGCTTCGAGGCTTACCCAAAGTAAGTCTGGAGGTCGGGTAACTTTCGCTTGCCCACAATCTGCTGAAGAAAGCAATAGTGGATGCCAAAAACGAAAGAGCTAAGCGCAAATAGGCCGCTTAACTCCCTTTTTCATTTTCAAATATTCACTTTTTACGATGAGATCTGCCCCGAACCATCTATAGTTGATACTTTTGGTATAGCCTCTTTATTTAATTTAGTTATTAAGGAAGTTAATCAAAGCGGTATTGAATTGTTCAGGGTGAGTCGCGTTCAAGCCATGTGGCCCACCTTCAATTACGACGAGTTGACTGCCTGCAACAGCTTCGAAGGAAAGTTGACCGCTTACTTCAAGAGACACAATCACATCGGAATCGCCATGGATAACAAGCAATGGAATATCGAATTTAGCCAAATCGTCACGGAAATCCGTTCTGCCGAAGGCAGCAACACAATCCAGCGTCCCTTTTGGTGAAGCGTAAGAAGCAATTTCAAGGTTGTAAACACGGAAGGACTCACTGACCAGGTCGGTTCTATCCCCTGCTTTAAAGAAATTGTGAGAGAAGCTGTCAAGGAAAGCAATGCGGTCTTTTTTCAAACCATCTTGGAAGCCCTGAATGGTGCCTTCATCCAGACCACCTTCTGGATGCTCATCGGATTTGTAGAAGAACGGCGGAACTGCAGCAGCCAACACAGCTTTTTTGACACGGCTTGTTCCGTATGTACCAACGTAACGAGCAACCTCTCCGCCACCCATCGAAAACCCGACCAGCGTCACGTCCTTAAGGTCCAGATTTTCGATTAGCTTATGGAGATCTGCTGCAAACGTATCATAGTCGTAACCGGTCCAAGGTTGGGAGGATTGTCCGAATCCACGGCGGTCATAAGTAATTACGCGGTAACCTGCATCGATAAGTGCTGGAACTTGACTCTCCCACGAGCGCCCGCTCAGCGGCCAGCCATGGATCAAAATGACAGGTTTGCCTGTGCCTAGATCCTCAAAATATAATTCAATGGGTTGCCCGTTTTCTGTTCCTACTTTTAATTTAGCCATTTTCATAATTCCTCTCGAATTGGTTTTGGATATGCTGCGACAGTCAAAATTAATTGACTATCTTTTAGATAAATAAATTACCCGCCGTGGCCCCCAAACATTGTTTGAGCATAAACAACACCTGCACCGTAGGCGCCACTGTGTTGCATAGCAATCTCCAGAACGGCATCATACGTTTCTTGATGTGCCCAATCGCGCTGATACTCAAGGAGAACAGAAAGCCAAGTCACGGGAATGGCCCCTGCTTGAATCATACGTTGAACGGACATGTTATGCGCTTCCGTCGTCGTCCCGCCTGAAGCATCCGTTACAATATATACTTCATATCCATCTTTAATGGCTGAAATTGTAGGGAAAGCAAGACAAACTTCTGTCCACAGTGCTGCCATAATCAGTTTCTTGCGACCTGTTTTCTTCACTGCTTCCACAAAATTTTCGTCTTCCCAGGAGTTCATTGTTGTTCGGTCAATTGGCTTTTGATCAGGAAATACATCTTGAATGTGCGGATGAATAGGGCCAGAAAATGATTCAGCAGCAACCGTGGTAAGAATAATTGGCGCATTGAAAACTTTAGCTGTTTTAGCCAGTCCAACCGTATTGTTAATAATCGTTTGGCGATCGGCACTTTGTACGCCAAAAAGCATTTGAGGCTGATGGTCTACTAGGATAATAGCGGAGTTCTCAGCTGTTAGTAAATCGGACTTGTCGTTAAACATGTAAAAATCCCTACTTTCTATTTATGGTTACAACAGATTTACAAATGTGAATCTGAACCTGCTGCACATACCAAGTCTATTGAAATGTAAACAGATGAACAATCTTCATTTTTCTATATGGCCCATAGGTAAAAACTATAGATTACGCATATAAAGGTGAAAATAATGTATAAGCATTTCCTATGGCTGTTATAGAGAAAGCCTTATTGATAGAAAGAATCCTGACTTATAAACTTAAACAGAAGGTAAGGGTTAAACAAAAACATTATTAATGACAGGATTGAAGGAGGAAAGTTAGTATGTGGGGTTCAATGCTTATCGCTCTAGCTACAGGTATCGTCATTGGCGTTGTTTTTCAATTGTTGAAGATTCCCTCTCCGGCGCCGCCTTTTTTGGGATTACTTGGTCTCTTAGGAATGTTTTTAGGACAACGGTTGATGCCTTGGATACAACTTTGGTTAAACCGCAAATAACACAATAACAAAGGAGAACAAAATCATGTCTGAGAAACCGACGATTGTTGAAGTAAACCTAGTTCCCATTAAATAACAAAGGAGAACAAAATCATGTCTGAGAAATCAAGGATTGTTGAAGCAAGTTTAGTCATTCATAATGCCAATATCGTGACCATGGACGATTCTAATCCAACTGCAACAGCCATTGCAGTGAAGAACGGCCAATTCCTGGCCGTAGGGGACGATGCCGAGATCATGAAATATGCTGGACCTACCACTCAGGTTGTGGACGCAAATAAGCGAATGTTGATTCCAGGTTTGAACGATTCTCATATTCATCTCATTCGAGGCGGTCTCAATTATAATCTCGAGCTTCGTTGGGATGGCGTGCCATCCGTTGCGGATGCCTTGCGGATGCTGAAAAAGCAGGTGGATCGTACGCCAGCACCTCACTGGGTTCGTGTTGTTGGCGGTTGGACAGAATTCCAATTCGCGGAACGCCGAATGCCAACTTTGGATGAAATCAATCGAATTGCTCCGCATACACCGGTATTTATTCTCAATCTTTACCGTCAGGCTTTTTTGAATAAAGCAGCCTTACGAGTCATCGGATATACGAAAGATACGCCGAATCCGCCAGGTGGTGAAATCCAAAGGGATAGCCAAGGGAATCCGACAGGAATGCTCATCGCTAGACCTAATGCTACTATTTTGTATGCGACCTTAGCGAAAGGGCCCAAGCTTTCATACGAGGATCAAATTAATTCAACCCGATTGTTTATGAGGGAATTGAATCGATTCGGAGTCACAAGTGTTATTGACGCGGGTGGGGGCTTTCAAAACTACCCCGACGATTATCAGGTATTTGATGAGCTTGATAGACGTGGAGAAATTACGGTTCGCACGGCGTATAATTTATTCACCCAGCATCCCAAGAATGAACTGAACGATTTTAAAGCATGGACCGCTACAACGCAGCCGTATACGGGCAGCTCCTTCTATCGTCATAACGGAGCAGGTGAAATGCTTGTTTATAGTGCAGCAGACTTTGAAGATTTTGTAGAACCTCGTCCGGAACTTCCAGCTGTACTGGAAGATGATCTCTTCGGAGTTACCCAGCACCTCGTAGAGCAGCGCTGGCCATTTCGTCTTCATGCCACATATGGAGAATCCATCACACGTTTTCTCGATGTATTTGAACGCGTGAACAAAGAGGTTCCCTTTAAAGACTTGCGCTGGATTTTGGATCATGCCGAAACAATCCAGGAGAAGGATTTGGAGCGAGTTGTTGCATTAGGCGGTTCGATCGCTGTTCAAAGCCGAATGGCTTTTCAAGGTGAATATTTCGTCGATCGGTACGGGGCCGAAGCAGCAGAAAATGCGCCTCCGATCACCAAGATGATTAAAGCCGGATTGCGTGTTGGGGTAGGGACAGATGCAACCAGAGTAGCCAGTTATAACCCCTGGGTTGCCTTATACTGGTTAGTAACGGGCAAGACACTTGGTGGGCTAGTCTTATACCCTGCTTCCAATCGTGTAGAGAGGCATGAAGCGCTTCGCATGTATACGGCGGGAAATGCATGGTTCTCAAAAGAGGAAGATGTGAAAGGGCAAATTAAAGAAGGTCAATATGCCGATTTTTCGATTCTTTCTGATAACTTCTTTCTTGTCTCCGAAGAAGCTATTAAAAAAATTGAAGCTGTCTTCACTGTTGTAGGAGGCAAGATCGTCTATGGTACTAACGAATTTCAGGCTATGTCGCCGCCAGCTCCCCAAGCAAGTCCAGACTGGTCTCCGCATAATATTTTTGGAGGCTACTACAATGGGAAAAATTACGGAGGAGGCGGAGCAGGAGTTCAGGCACCACAAAAGGCGCACCATCATCATGGATGCAACCATCACCATGGCAGTGGCTTCTGTGACCTGGATTGCTTCGTTTTCTGAGTACGGTTCACTAAAAATAATCCAAAAAGAGGCGAGATTATCATGTCTGAAGTTACGATCAAAGTAAACGATAATGGACCATTGCGTATTACAGGCAAAGTAGAAATGGTGGATGCGGTGGGAAATCGCTTTGAGACCAAGGAAAGTTTTATTCTTTGCCGGTGTGGTTTATCCAGTCAAAAACCGTTCTGCGATTTGGCTCACAAAGGTAAGTTTGACAGTGCACCTCGAGCTTAATTACTTAGATTAAAAGAATATATAGCCTAAACTCATAGTTGGAAATGTTGCTAAATTCGAAAGGAGTTTTGTGATGACTGAAAAACTAACGGAAGTGCTTAACATCCAGATCGCTAATTGGAGTCTTTTATTCACCAAACTTCATAACTATCACTGGTATGTTAAAGGGTCGCAGTTCTTCACTTTACATCTAAAGTTCGAAGAACTTTATACGGAAGCTGCACTTCATGTGGACAATCTTGCCGAGCGTCTGCTGGCATTAGGCGGTGATCCAGTAGCGACACTGTATGAAATTATTGAAAAATCCACAGTAAAAGATGCAGCGGGCAATGAGGGTGCAAATGAAATGGTCCGCACGCTCGTAGCTGATTTTGGGATTATTGTGGATGAGCTTAAAGAGGGGATGAGTATTGCCTCCCGTGAAGGCGATGAGACAACTAGTGATATGCTATTGTCGATTCATAGCTCTCTGGAAAAGCATGTATGGATGTTGAAATCTTACTTAGGATAATTGTAATCTTTCTAAAGAATAATGGATTGCTGGAAGACCTGAAAGAGAGCGGCCTTAAAAAGCTACCTTTCTTGAAGGTCTTTTCCTTATAATATTAGACAATTTTGTCATTGAGGTGAAGAAAATGATCCCTATTCTTGGGCGTATCAACCAGCTGAGCAGGAAACAACGTGAAATTGGTTTGACAGAAGAGGAGAAATCTGAACAAGCAGCATTGCGTCTAGAGTATTTGCGACTTATTAGAGGCCAAGTTTTGTCTACCATGTTAAGCTTATCCGTTGTCGACCCTGAAGGTAATGACGTAACTCCGTTAAAGTTGGTGCACGAGAAAGAAGAGCCAAAAATATAGCCGGCTAGTGTATTGGAGAATTCCATCAGTAAAAAAGAGCAATTCCCCAGCTATCATTTACTGGGTGAACTGCTCTTTTTTGACGATTCGTATTAAGTCAGTTGGGGAACCCTCAAACCAAGCCCCTCGGCGATCGCTTGTCCCCATTCGGGATCTGCTTGATAGAAGTGAGAAATTTGAAGGAGTTTAATTTCATCCTTCTCCACTGGCGTCATGGCAATTACAATGTTATTTATTAAACGGCCGCGTTCCTCTACATTAAGCAATCGATACAGGTCACCAGCTTGCGTGTAATGATCATCCTGGTCATACGGGACGCTATCGGCTGGACCGGTTACTTCAAACGGGGCTGTCTTATGTGCTGCAGATTCGACAGCTCCGTCATAACTGTTTGGTTCATAGTATAACGAATTTCCCCCATTTCGATCGAAACGCATTTGGCCATCGCGCTGATTGTTATTTACTTCAACAACAGGTTTATTAATAGGAAGGGTATTGTGGTTGGTCCCAACCCGATACCGGTGAGCATCAGCATAGGCGAATAAACGGCCTTGCAACATTTTATCTGGCGAAGCTTCAATACCGGATACGAACGCTCCAGGGGAGAAGGTAGCTTGCTCTACTTCGGCAAAATAATTGTCCGGGTTTTGGTTGAGAACCATGCGTCCAACCTCGATAAGAGGGTAATCTTTTTGTGACCATACTTTCGTTACATCGAAAGGATCGAATCGATAGGTCTTGGCATCTTCCATCGGCATCATTTGTACATACAGCTTCCATGCAGGGAAGTCACCTTTGTCAATGGCGTTAAATAAATCATTAATATGATAATCTGGGTTTTCACCGGCCAACTTGGCAGCCAGCTCAACATCCAGGTTCTTCACGCCTTGTTCCGTTTTAAAATGATATTTGACCCAAATGCCTTGTCCGCCTGCATTGACCCACTTAAACGTATGGCTTCCGAAGCCATGCATATGACGGAGAGTCGCAGGAATACCACGATCGGACATTAAAATAGCGACTTGATGTAAGGATTCGGGAGACAAGGACCAGAAATCCCAAACAGCATTGGGGTTTTTGAGATGAGTTTGAGGGTGGCGTTTCTGGGTATGAATGAAATCTGGAAATTTAATGGCATCTCGAATGAAGAAGACAGGCGTGTTATTGCCCACCAAATCATAGTTTCCTTCTTCCGTATAAAACTTTACTGCAAAACCGCGCGGATCACGAACGGTGTCTGCAGATCCCAGTTCGCCTGCTACCGTGGAGAAGCGTATAAATACGGGGGTACGTTTGCCAATCTCAGACAAAAAGCTAGCCTTTGTATAGGCGGAAATATCGTTGGTTACTTCAAAATATCCGTGTGCGCCAGCACCTTTGGCATGAACAACACGTTCGGGAACGCGTTCCCGATTGAAATGAGCAAGCTTTTCCAGAAGGTGTACGTCTTGAATAAGGGTTGGACCGCTTGAGCCGGCAGTCATGGAGTTCTGGTTATCTCCAACAGGAGCGCCCCAACTTGTAGTTAAATGGCCATTTTTGGTTTTCATGTACAACTAAACCTCCAAAGTAATAATAAGTACAACGATCGCTATTGTGAACCGGTATTATCCGGCTAGTTCTTGTTGATTTCGATTTGGGATGATGATGAGTAACTGCGAGAAGGTTCTTCTAAACGAGTGAAAAAGGGAACAATTATGCTCAAACATAATAATCCAGCTGATACTTCAAAAGAAAGCAAATGGCCTCCGTGATTTATTAGATATATCGAGAGAATCGGTCCGAGCGTTGCACCTATGAACACCATAAACATGTGGAATGAAACTGCAATCGCCCGGATTTCCCCCGCAATTTGGCCAATTAAAGAGATTAAAGAGGGAAGCGCCATAGCAATTCCCGTAATAAACACAACGCTCATCGTTACTAGAAAAATGAGATTAGCCCAAAGGCCCAACAATCCCAAGCCAATTGCAGCCAAAACCAAACCACAACTTAAAACGGTTTTGACTCCAAATTTTGCGACCAATCTTCCGCAAAAAGGCGATACTATCATTCCGATTATACCTACCGCACGGACCCATAGAATATCTTGATGGCTTAATCCGAAGAGCGGACTGGTTAAATAACTTCCAAGTGTTGTGAAAAAGCCGACAAGCGAAATAAAGAGCGTAACTGAAATGATGTAGCAAAGAGGCAAACTTTTTTTCTTGAAAATATAGCCGATTCTTAAAAAGGCAGAAAAGAAGCTGCCATTCGGTTGCTGAGTTTTATCGTTCGGAATAAAGGTAATCAAGATCGTAGATATAAAATAAACCACAAGAAGGATATAGAATGCATAAGACCAACTCATGTATAAAACAATATAGCTGCTATATATTTGACCAACGATAGTTGCCATTAAAAAAGCCGTACTAATGAACCCAATAATGGTTACTCTTCTTTTAATCGGAAACATTTCCATTGCGTAGGCCAAAACAGACGGAGGGAACATGGACGCTGCCAAACCTTGTAAAGCTCGTAGGGCAACAAGCCAATAAAAACTGCTGACACTCCCGATTAGAGGAGTTATTACGGTGAGTAATAGTAACCCTGCCAACATCATTTTTTTTCGCCCAAAGCGATCGGATAAAACGCCAAAGAACAACCCCCCAACTGCAAAAGCAAGCGAAAATGCACTGCCAGCCCAAGCAGCTTGAGAAGACGACACCTTGAATACGTCTGCAAAAAGCGTGATTAATGGAATTGTTAAATACACGCAAGATACTACAACTAATGAACACCAGAAAAGTATACCGGTAATAAATGAGAAATTTGAAGATTTAAACAACGGTTTATTAACCAAAATAGCTCCTCCTTTTTTTAGATTTTTTCATTGGATTATTTATGTTCTGCTAACCAAACGGACAGCAAGCAGACACCAAGAGCGTAGATATTGTGAAAAACATAATAAATGAATATTTTACCTTCACTAATTATCACCCCCACCGTATTAATTACTTATCTGAGTATTACAGAGAAATATCATGCTTATGGTTAATTATGAATGTCCATTGCTTTTATGTTAGTAAAAACATTGACAGCAAAAACAAAGATGCCGATTCCAGCTACGGATTCACCAAAGTGTTTTAGTGATGTAACCCAATTCGGAGCGTAGCCATGGGCCATTAAAGTGAGGGAAATAAGCATGACGGGCAGGCCGATGCCTTGCAACCAGAAGTGCCACTTCGCTAAAGGAGATCCTGCCGCTTTGGGAAAACGAAGATACGTAAATCCGCAAAGAGCCAATGTTGCCCACCCAAAAAGATTTGTATGAGCGTGTACGCTTGTTAATGCAAAGTTAAGTGTTGTACCCATGTAAATACCGATGCAAATACCAACCAAAATATAAACGACAGCCATTTTTAAAAAACGTACTCCCATAAAACTTCCCCCTTATTAATGTAATAAAGAACAATTCATCCGGCCGGGAATTATCCTTAAACTTAAACTTCTTTTAATTGGAAGTTTATTCAGCTTTATCTTATAAGCCCTGATAGACAACTATCAATATGAATTTGACTATATCTAGTATAGATATTGCTTATATTAGCTTCGCCCTTGAAGATATAGCTAATGACTATACATGATATAGAAATAATGGAATTGTTCATGAATAATGATTTCAATATGATAGGACATAAACAGGTAAAGATCATGCGAGGAGTGTTTGCAAAATGGAAAGACATACAGATGGGATCCACCATATAACGGCTTTTGTAATGAATGCGCAAAAAAATGTGGATTTTTATGCAGGTGTACTAGGTCTAAGACTTGTAAAAAAAACAATCAACTTCGACGCCCCAGAAGTTTACCATTTATATTTCGGTAATGAAGCAGGCAATCCAGGCACCATAATTACATTCTTTCCCTATGAAGGTCGTAAAGGGCGTATTGGTGGAGGGCAGGTCGGTATAACTACATATGTCGTTCCTTTAGGTGCACTCGATTTTTGGAAAGAGCGCCTAATAAGCTTTCATGTTTCTTATTCTTTAAAGACGAGGTTTGGTGAGAATTACTTAACATTTTCAGATCCGGATGGCTTACAGCTAGAGATTGTGGAGCGCGAGGAAGGGGATTTGAGTCATTGGTCGTTCGGTGGTGTTTCAATAGATAAAGCTATCAAAGGTTTTGGCGGCGCTGTCCTTTATAGTACCGTTCCTGAAAAAACGATGAATGTACTAGAGCAGGTCTTAGGTCTTCAAAAGGTGGAACAAGAAGAAGACTTTATTCGCTATAAATCAAAGGGAAGTATCGGTAATGTTATTGACGTAAACATTGCGGCAATGGGGTGGGGCATAAGTGGAGCCGGTACGGTTCATCACATTGCATGGCGCGCAAAGGACAATGAAGATCACGCTTCATGGAGAACTCATGTTGAGCAACATGGTCTTCATCCTACACCTATTATCGACCGGCAATATTTCAATGCGATTTACTTTCGTGAAAAAGGCGGTATACTGTTTGAAATTGCCACGGACCCACCTGGCTTTGCAGTTGATGAGCAGCCAGATGTATTAGGTGAAAAACTGATGCTGCCAGAATGGTTCGAAAGCAATCGTGCTGAAATTGAAAAGAACTTGCCTCCTATTCAAGTGCGTGAATTGGAGTCGTTCAAGCCATGAAATATATTTTTCGAAAAGGCTCAAGTCCGAAGCTGCCAACGCTTCTTTTATTACATGGCACGGGCGGTACGGAATACGATTTATTACCGATTGCTCAAATGATCGCCCCGGACTCCAATGTTATAAGTATTCAAGGCGAGGTTCAGGAGAATGGAATGGCACGATTTTTCAAGAGATTGGCTGAGGGTGTGTTTGACGAGGAGGACCTTTTGTTTCGAACGGAAGAGTTGAACGAATTTATTGATCAAGCAGCGAACCAAAATGAATTCGACCGTCAGAATGTCGTGGCCGTCGGGTATTCTAACGGTGCCAACATTGCAGGCAGCCTCTTGTTTCATTGTAAGAATTCATTAAAAGGTGCGATTCTATTCCATCCTATGGTTCCTCGTCGGGGTATAATACTTCCCGAATTAGCTCAAATCCCTATATTTATTGGTGCCGGAACGAATGATCCAATCTCTTCTCAAGAAGAAACCAGAGAACTGCAGTTGCTATTGGAAGGTGCAGGCTCTTCCGTTGAAATACACTGGGAGCATGCGGGTCATCAGGTAACGCACCAAGAAATCAATGCGGCAGCTCAATGGTTCAAAAAGCATTTCTATTCCTAACCTGTTCGCATACTTTATATGTGGAAGAAGGGTAACTATGATATCGATTAATTCTAACAATCAAACGGAACGGGACAATTATAAGCTGCTAATCGGAAGTATTGTTCCTCGGCCGATTGCGTTTGTGACGACTCTATCGACAGACGGCATACTGAATGCTGCTCCTTTCAGCTATTTTAATATTGTTACTTCGAATCCGCCCATGCTGTCAATCTCCGTACAACGGCAACAGGGCAAACAGAAAGACACCTCAAGAAATGCGATAGAAAAGGGAGCGTTTGTCGTTCACATCTCGGATGAGTCGAATATTGAGGCGGTCAATCAAACGGCGGTCAATTTGCCATCCCACGAAAGTGAAGTCGAATGGGCCCGCTTAACTCCTGTTCCTAGTACGGCAATTGATGTTCCAGGTGTAGCTGAAGCTAAGATTAGAATGGAGTGTGTCCTCGAGCAGGCGATACCCCTTGGAGGGAATACAGCAATGCCAGGTTGCGATCTATTGATTGGGCGCATCGTTCATTTCCATATTCATGAATCTTTATACCGGGAAGGCCGGATTGATCCAAATAAACTTCAGCCGGTAAGTCGGCTCGCAGGAGATTTCTATTCGAAGCTCGGAGAACGATTTTCAATAAAGCGGCCCCAGTAGGCCCAATAAGATGTCCAAGCAAAAACGCAGGGTTATGAAAGCAGTTAGATTATATAAAAACCTAGTAAAAGAAGAGCCTGCTTCCTATCGAGAAGCGGGCTCTTCATATTTTTAGACTACACACGTAGTGTTTCCAACGCACCACCCCTAAAATCTAGTAACCTTAACCTGAAATCTAGCGGATATATTACATGACAGGTTCCTTGATATAATGTTTACAAAGGTTCAACAATCACCAAGATACGGGAATTTTTGACACAAAATACGCTAGTGTACCTTGAGTACAGGGAGGTGTTCGCCTAGAATGGGCACCTGGAGGCAACTTTATACATCAGTACTTTTCTATTCTGGGATGATCGGGGGGATCTATATAGAGCTTCGCCAGCTTGAGTATTTTATTCAAATATGCAAATCAGGAAGTTTCACCAAAGCTAAAGAAGAACTAGGTGTGACTCAGCCTACACTAAGTCAGCAAATGCGGGTATTAGAAGATGAGTATAATATTCCATTGTTCGATCGGGTAAGTAGGGGAGTTGAAGTAACGGAAGCGGGGAAAATTCTCTTGAATAAGGGTAGCGCTATTATGAATCTTCTTGAAGAGGCGCGAAATGAAATATTTGGCCAAAACAATATATCTAGAGAAACAATTTCTATTGGATGTTGTCCTGCTGAGCTTGGATATCTAGCTCCTTATTTCATGAGATTTCGCGAAAAGTACCCGAATATTTTATTGGAGATTATCGCTGCAGAGGATGCCGAGAAAAAAGTTTTGGAACAAAGGGTAGACATTGGAATTACTGCAAATCCGATTTCAGATGCTTCGGTCATTTCGACTTATTTGTATAGACAAGAAATGGCGCTATTGATTCACTCAGAACATCCTTTGGCCGATAAATCTTCGATTCCTTTTCGCTCCTTGATGCAAATGAATTCGATTATGTTTCGAGAACAAAATAAATCATTAATTGAAATGTATTGTTTCTCTTATGGGTTTACCTTGAAGTCTATAATAGAAACGTCCTCCATTGCAGTATTGATTCATGGGGTTCGATCTGGACTTGGAGTAGCTCTTATACCAACATCTTTGCTTGAAAGTCTAAAGGACGATTCTTTGCGTATTGTAAAATTAGAAGGCAATGTTCCATGTTGGGATATCTCTCTTGTATATTTTAATTCCGTTACTATGAGGTCTACTGTACGGAAATTTATTCAAGAGATGAATCCATATGTCCAAACGGTGCTGCAATAATGAAGAATTAGTTACAACATCATAGCTAACGAACGCGAGCAAGACGAAGGAATATTTCCTTGTCGTGCTCGCTTATTACGTTGGCTGCTTAGAAAACCTGAGTAACACTACCTAAAATGTAAGCTTTCTTTATTTTTCTTGCAGTAACCCTTATACTAGCTGAAGAGTTCTGCGCAGCAGTAAGCTTGTTTGCGTATGACAAGATCACCACTTTCTCTTATACATCTGCACAGACGAAGGAGAATTATGAATGAAAATAATGCGTAAAAATGCAGTGCTTTTACTAACTCTGATGATGTGTTTGACGTTAGCAGCTTGTTTTGGGAACACTGGTACTCCGAGTAATGGCACTGCTGAGGGTCATACAAACCCGAATGCTATGCAGGCAGAGGCTTCTCGAACGAAGCCTTCTCCGGATGTGCCTGCCTGGAAACTGGACACGACACCGATTACGTTTGACTGGTATATTAATTTCGATTGGTTTACCAGCAAGTGGGGAGGGAACGTCGTTTCCGATTATATTACGAAGAAGACGGGCGTCAGCTTGAACTTTATAACGCCTGCTGGCGACGCCAGCGAGAAGCTCAACACGATGATGGCATCAAGGACGCTCCCTGACTTCATCACGCTAGGCTGGTATGAGGATGCCGTGTTGAAGATGATTAAGGGAGATATGGTGCTTCCATTAAATGAGCTAGCGAATCAGTATGATCCTTATTTCATTAAGGTTGCAGACCCCGCAAAGCTTAGTTGGTATACACAGGCCGACGGAAATGTGTATGGCTATCCGAATGCATCTTCATCACCTGCGGATTACCAAAAATATGGTCAGCTTATTACGTCTAATCAGACCTTTGTTGTTCGGAAAGACATGTATGAAGCACTTGGAAAGCCGGATATGAGTACGCCGGAAGGGTTTCTAGGAGCGCTAAAGGCCGCGAAGGAGAAATTTCCGGAAGTGGACGGCAAGCCACTTATTCCGATCGGCCTGCATGAATTTACGGAAACTGGCAACTTTTCGCTAGATACGTATCTTCAGAACTTTCTAGCCATTCCGCAGCAGAAAAACGGCAAACTGTACGACCGCCGAAGCGATCCAACATATCTAAAATGGCTGAAGGTGTTCCGCCAAGCGCATGAGGTCGGACTGATGCCGACAGATGTCTATATTGATGAAAAACGACTGGAAAAGGATGAGAAAATATCGCAAGGGCGATATTTTGCCATGTTGTATCAGTGGTCTGATTTTACTGAGATTAATCAAGCGTTGTATCAGAAGGACCCGAATAAGGTGTATATCGCGATTGATGGTCCGGCAAATGATGCGAATGATGCGCCAACACTTGCAGGAAATGGCGTGTCCGGTTGGACGGTAACGCTCATCTCAAAGAATGTCAAAGATAAGAAGCGGGCAATTGCCTTCCTTAGCTATTTGCTCAGCGAAGAGGGAAACAAGGATCTATACTTAGGAGAGAAGGGTATTACCTACGATACGATAAACGGCAAAGATCAGTTCCTGCCAGAAGTCATGCATCTGCTTAATACCGACCGCAAAGCGTTCGATAGCAAATATGGCGGTTCTTATATGTACTGGATGTTAATGGATACAAACATGAATTTAGCATGGATGACGGGAATGGATGCTGAGCCTGCCAAACAAATTGCCGATTGGACTAGGGGCAAGACAATTGGCATGACCGAGTTTGATAATCTGGATCCAGACCCGACGACGAAGGAAGGTATTGCGGAAGACCAAAACGTGCGGCTATGGGCCGAGACGCTACCTAAACTGCTGATGTCCAAGTCGGATGCTGAATTCGATCAACTGTTCACTGCATTTATGAAAAGCATTACCGAGGATCCAGAGTATGAAGCTCTCGTAGCTAGCCGCCAAGCAGCCTATGAACGAAATGTACAGAAGCTGAAGACGTCGCTTAATAAATAGTTCGATAGAGGGAGCAGCAGGATGTGAAATAGAAGATGGGATTCGCGGCAATCCGTAGGTTATTGGGGATACGTGCATTTACGTTTAAACTTTCGCTTCAAGCCAAACTGATTCTGTCATTTGTGTTCGTTATCTTCATACCGGTGGTACTATTCTCCTGGTATACGCTTAATGAAGAGTCTACCAAGGCAATGGAAGAATTAACGAAGAACAGCGAGAATGTGTTGGCGGTCGAGAAAATAAACATCGAGAATAACGTGGAGCTGATCGGATGGACCGATCAGCTTGCGTTATCCAACCGGGAAATGAACAATTATCTGCAAATTAAACAAATTCAGGATACAGCGCGTGTTATTCGTATTAAGCTTGATGTTGTCAACAACTTTCAATATTTTTTGTTCAACAATCCACGAATTGCGAATGTCCGATTGTTCACGGACAACCCTTATGTGAATGAGATTTGGCCAGTCATTCTAAAGGAATCACGTATTCAGAACAAGCCTTGGCATGATGAGGTGATAAAGCAGAGCGGTTTGCCCTGGTGGGAGATACAGGAGAACGTCGCCCTCACCGATATGCCATCCGAACCATCGCAGAATGAGCCCTTCATGACGTACTTGCAGGAATTTAAATATGCCGATAACAAACATAACGGGATTCTAGAAATATCGATGAAGTTGTCGGATTTCTTCTCCCGAACTTTCAGTAGTGTGCAGGACAAGAACTCCCAGCTGATCGTAGTAGCAAGGGGCGGACAGGTATTTAGCCTGAAGGCTTCACCAGTGTTCAAACAGCACAGTTCGGAGCAATTAATGAACAGTGTGAAGCTGACGAGTAATACAGATTTCGAGAAGGTACATTTCAAGGTTAATGGGCAGTCCTATCTAGCATTTCAGAGCTACATTCCATCGATCGACGTACATCTGGTCAATATGGTTAGTCTTGCGGACACGATGGAAGGCATTAACCATTCGAGAATTCTTTATTTTTTACTCATTTCGTTACTAGTGGCCTTTCTTGTACTGCTATCTTACTCAATGCAGTCGATAATTTTGCGCAGGCTTAAGGTGTTAAGAGAATCAATGCAAGAGGTAAGAAGCGGTAACTTCAACGTCGAGCTGCCGCCGATAACCGGTACCGATGAGGTAGGAGAGCTAGGCTTGCATTACCATAAGCTCATACTGAAGATTAACGAGCTCATTCAAGAGCAGGCAGCTAGGCAGGCGGCAGGCAAAGAAGCGGAGCTTCGGGCGCTGAAGAACCAGATCGATTCCCACTTTCTGTACAATACGCTGGAGAATGTCAAAATGCTGGCGGAGATTGAAGGACAGTACCTTATATCGGACATAATGACTTCGCTAGGCGGTATGATGAGGTATTCAATGGAATGGAAACAGGATCATGTGATGCTCAGCGATGAAATTAAGCAGGTTCAGCATTTTGTATCTGTCATGAACATCCGTTATGATGGAAGACTTGATCTCCGATTGTCCATTGCACCGGAATGCCTCAAGCAGGAATCGCTTAAAATGTCACTGCAGCCTGCAGTCGAGAATGCAATCAAGCATGGCATGAGCCGGATGCATTCCAGCGACGGAAATCTTGTCATTATGATCTCTGCCGTCTGGCGTGATCAAGCTTGTGTCATAGAGATCACTGACAACGGCTGCGGCATACCGGAAGAGAAGCTGGGCTTATTGAATCGAATGCTACGAATGGAGGAGACTGCATATCAGGATGTTCGGCAATTAGTCGTTCGCAAAAATAACCAGGACAGCAATGGAATCGGTCTCCGTAATGTGGACCAACGCTTAGTGATGAGCTATGGGACGGAATATGGGATCCAGATCGAGAGTCAGGAAGAAAGCTATACACGCATAATCATGACTTTGCCGTATCGGGTCATGGAAGGGGATTAGAATCTATGATTAGCTTGCTAATCGTCGACGACGAGAAGATCATTCAGAGGGGCTTGCAATCGGTGATTGAGAGGCAATTTCCTAATCTGTTCAACTACCGTTTTGCCGAGAATGGACAAGAGGCGCTGGAGCGGCTTAGCCAGGAGCCTGCGGATATAATGTTCACAGATATCCGAATGCCAATTATGGATGGAATCGAACTGCTCGAGCAACTGCAAGTACATCCCATAAGGCCCGAGATTGTACTGCTGTCTGGCTATAATCAATTTGTATATGCGCAGAAAGCGATTCGCTATGCTGTGAAGGATTATCTTGTGAAGCCTGTGATACGGGAGGACTTGTTTGCCGTCCTGGAGCGATTAATTAGGGAGATAAGGATGAGAGAAGAGCGAGCAGACAAGGCGGACGTAGATGCCAGCCTTGTTGCTGCCGAGCTAGTTACCCAGCATTTGACCCAGAAGGATGTGTGTGATGCGATAACACAGAACAAGCTGGAGCAGGCAGGCTTTAGCTGGTTGGATGCAGGATATACGCTGGGCTTGCTCACGCGACGCGGTGAAGGATCACAGGCTAGCAGTACGGATCCTGCTTCTTTCAGGAATCAAATCGCTGATCTGTTACAAGGGCATATGGATTGGATGCTTACGCGTGATGGAAAAGGCGGAACGATTATGATCGCACGCGATCCGGTTATCTTTTACCAGTTGACGGAACGGTGGAGGTTGAGTGTATACGAGTCTCAGCTGCGAATCGCGATTAGCGAGTCCGTTCAAGGAATACAGCAGATAAGGTTGGCATATAGCCAAACGAAACAAACCTTGAAATACAGTATTGTACTTCCAGAACTCGATGTGCTGGATTACACCAGCGTAAGTAAGCGCAATGAGCGGCATGTCGTTCCTGTTGAGTTGATTCAACGATTATCGAATCTGATGGGAATGGGAAAAGGTAACGAAATGAAGCAGCTTCTCGATCAAATTCTAGATGTTCGTATCATTAGCTGCTGTGAAATCGGCTACCTGGAACGGATTAGCCAGCTGCTCAATGAAGAGCTGTTCGACAAGGTATTCGGCATATACGGAAATAAAGTGCTTGGCCTATTAAGTGACTACGCCTCTGTTGGCCATATCGGGAATTTCGATCGATTTGAACATTATTATGCAGTTGCTGAGCAGCTTCTCAATAATCTGGATCGATTCATCCAAGATCGGAGAGAGCAAGCGCCTACGGAGCCAAATACGATGCAAAAAGTTCTCGACTACTTGCAGACGCATTATGCCGACGATTTGAACATGGCGGTCGTGTCCAACCACTTCTCACTCAATTACTCGTATTTCAGCCAAGCCTTCCAGGAATACTACGGTGAGAGTTTCTCGAACTATGTTCGCCGGTTAAGGCTGGACAAGGCGAAGGAGCTGCTGGTGCACTCTGATTTGAAGGTGTACGAAATCAGTGATCAGGTTGGATTTGAAAATGTGAAGCATTTTACGCGAATATTCAAGGATACCGAAGGCATCACAGCACTGGAATACCGAAGCCAGCGCAGGCTGTTTGAAATCCAAGAGAGATAAGATTGCACTGAACTTAGCAGGCCCTCTATCATGTGACTACGCCTAAAATGGGTAATAAATTGAATCTTGAAGTGATTACAACACAATAAGCCTTCCGCCTTCGCACTTCTTGCCATCAAGCTAACGTAATCACTTGGAGGCCGCTGAAAAGTCTCCTGTATAAAAGTAAGGTACAGATTTCTTCGTTTTTGAAGAGACTGTACCTTTTTTCTGTATAATTAAGAGTTTTAACTAAGCGGATGGTTAGGGATAATAAAAAACCAAATTGATGATATTGCATAGCGTTCTTAACGCACCAGCCCTAAAATCTAGCAACCCTCACCTGAAATCCAGCGGATATATTACATGACAGATTCCTTGATATAATGTTTACAAAGTTGAGCAACATCCGATCACACTCATCAGCACCAGCAGGCAAATGCTTAAGTGCGTTACAACTTTATTGTGAAAATAGGAGTGAATTAATCTTCATGTTCAGACAATTAGAATATTTCATTCAAATTTGTAAAGAAGGAAGCTATACTAAGGCTGCAGAAGTTTTAATGATTTCTCAACCTACATTAAGTCAACAAATCCGATTTTTAGAGGGGGAAGTTGGAACTCCTTTGTTTGAGAGAGAGGGTAGAGGGGTTAAGATTACAGCTGCCGGGGAAATACTTTACCAAAAAGCTCTTTTCGTGATGAGGCTCATTGAAGAATCGAAGAAAGAAACTTATGAGTTACGCAATACTCGAACAAAAAAACTTTTGCTAGGCATCCCATCTATGGATTTTTTTTATTTAATACCCTGGATTTTAAAGTTCCATGAACAATATCCTGATATCACATTAAAATTTGCCAGTGCAGAGAATACATCACAGCAATTATTAAATGGTAGTATCGATATTGGCATTACCGACAACCATGAACCAAATAAAGAAATTCATATGATGCACCTGTATAAAGAAGAACAAGCATTGGTCGTTTATGAGGATCATCCGTGGGCAGATCGAACCGTTATTTCTTTTCAGGAGCTAGAAGATTTAGATTCTGCCTTGTTTGTTAGGGAGATAAGTTTAATCGATCAACTTCATATATGTAGCGATAAGATTACCAAATCTTTGCAATCAAAGTTCGAGTCAACTTCTGCGGAAATTCTTCTTTTTATGGTAATGCATAAGATGGGGGCAGCTATTTTACCTGCTTCTTTAATTGAAAGCTTTTTTGGTCAGAAATTGAAAATGATTCGTCTTGTAGATCCAACGCCAGTTCGTGAGATCAAGCTTATTTTTAAAAAACATCATTATAACAATCCTTCGGTTCAAACATGTATCGACTTTTTTCTAGAACAATCAAAAAAGTTGGCCGACTATGGCCATTACAAATAGGAATTTAAAAAAAGCTTCCTCAAATTGCTCTCTAGCCCAACACAAACATATATTTTCATGCTCTCCAATATTTCTTTTGCTTCGTCAGAATATGTTTGATCACCGAACATTTTATGGAGCAGCATATAGTCATTGTATTCGTCTAGCCATTCGTTTACCTGAATTGGTTTCACTTTTCATCCAATCCCTTCCTATGGCTTCATTTATCAATTTATATAATTTCCTAGTATCTTAAATTTAACACGTATTGAAACCATTCAATTGATTGATGAAAAAAATTCACGAAGTAATATTTACTTCGTGAATTTTGAATGCTTATCGATTAATGTCCCTCATTACCGCCAAACATTTCTTGGGAGTAAATAATACCTAATCCATAAGCGCCACCGTGTTCTTTAGCAATATCTGTTGTCGCTTTGTACGTTTCAGAACGTGCCCAATCACGTTGCAATTCAAGCAGGTACTGTTCCCATGTAATTGGTGTTACACCAGCTTGTATCATTCGCTGAATGGCCATGTCGTGAGCTTCTTTTGATACACCACCTGAAGTATCGGTAACAATATATACTTCATATCCTTGATCAATCGCGGAAAGAGCAGCAGATAAATCACAAACCTCTGTCCATAGACCAGAAATGACTAGCTTTTTATTACCATAGCTGTTCACTTTATCTACAACACGTTGATCCTCCCAAGCATCCATTGTTGTACGGTCGATTGGCTGCTGATCAGGGAATACGGCTTGGATTTCCGGGAAAATCGGTCCGCTGAACGACTTTGCAGCTACCGTTGTTAAAACAGTTGGAACATTGAAAGCTTTAGCTGCCTTAGCAAGTCCAGTTACATTATTACGTAACTCTTGGATGTTAATCGACGATGTAGCAAATGCCATTTGTGGTTGATGGTCGATCATAAGTAGCGTATGGTTCGTTGGCGTCAGTAATCTTGGAGACGGAACCGCCTTTGCCTGAATGGCTTGCTTATCTTTGCTAGCGGCAGTCGCAGCCGGCGTTTCTGCTTTTGCAACGATCATATTTCCGAATGCGCTTGTCGATACGACAGCAGTTAAAAGTGCTAGCGTTGTTACTGTACGGCTTGTAAGTATTTTTTTCATGGTTTTTGGCTCCTTTTATATTGAAATATTAGATACCTTTTCAACTTGTTTATATTTTGGTAAACATGCTGCCCCTTCGCGCCTCAGAGGTTTCAACCGGAGCATCTGCTACAATGGGTGCATTGTATACTTTTGCCTTTTTAGTCAGTCTCTGTCTATCAGCACTTTGCATAGCGAATAACAAATGTGGTTAATGGTCAATAAGGATGATGGCAGAGTTACCTGCAGTAAGCAAATCGATTTTGTCATTAATCATGTAGAATCCCACCTTTCATTTTATTAGTTACGACAGCATCTGAAACAACTAGTTATGAAGTCCGTTGCATGTTTCTATCGTATTGAAACGTAATATATCAATCAATTCTCTTTTTTCTATACGTTCTATAGATTAAAATTATAGTATCGTTCCTCAACATACCCGATAATCTTAAAAGTGGTAGGCCATTCCAAAAGTCATTTAATTGACTATTGGAATGGCCTCTTTTAAATAAAATTATAAACACTGATAAACTGCTATCATTATGCATCTATATAAAGTATAGATATGCTTCTATTAGCTTCGCCCATATAGATATAGCTAATGACTATACATGATATAGAAATAATGAAATTGTTCATTAATAATAATTTCAATATGATAGGACAAACAGTTAAAGATCATGCGAGGAGTGTTGGCAAAATGGAAAAACATACAGATGGGATCCATCATATAACGGCTTTTGTAATGAATGCGCAAAAAAATGTGGACTTTTATGCAGGGGTACTTGGCCTGAGACTTGTAAAGAAAACGATTAACTTCGACGCTCCGGAAGTTTACCATTTATATTTCGGTAATGAATCAGGTCGTCCCGGTACCGTAATTACCTTCTTTCCATATGAATTGGGTCGTAAAGGACGTATTGGTGGAGGACAGGTCGGTATAACAACATATGTCGTTCCTTTAGGTGCACTCGATTTTTGGAAAGAGCGCCTAGAAAGCTTTCATGTTTCTTATTCTTTAAAGACAAGGTTTAATGAGAATTACTTAACATTTTCAGATCCGGATGGCTTACAGCTAGAGATTGTGGAGCGCGAGGAAGGGGATTTGAGTCAATGGTCGTTCGGTGGTGTTTCAATAGATAAAGCTATCAAAGGTTTTGGCGGCGCTGTCCTTTATAGTACCGCTCCCGAAAAAACGATGAATGTACTAGAGCAGGTCTTAGGTCTTCAAAAGGTGGAACAAGAAGAAGACTTTATTCGCTATAAATCGAAGGGAAGTATTGGTAATGTTATTGACGTAAACATTGCGGCAATGGGGTGGGGCATAAGTGGAGCCGGTACGGTTCATCACATTGCATGGCGCGCAAAAGATAATGAAGATCACGCTGCATGGAGAACTCATGTTGAGCAATACGGTCTTCATCCAACACCTATTATCGACCGGCAATATTTTAATGCGATTTACTTTCGTGAAGAAGGCGGCATTCTCTTCGAAATCGCTACAGATCCTCCCGGATTTGCAGTTGATGAGAAGCCAGATGTATTAGGTGAAAAACTAATGCTTCCGGAATGGTTTGAGGCTAACCGTGCAGAAATCGAAAAAGGTTTATCACCTATCCAAGTACGTGTATTGGAGTCAGAAAAGGAATGAATGAAGAATTTAATGAAGATAAGAAGATGTTTTTTCCACGTCTGCAAGCAAGGAGTAGGACAAGAATTAGTTAGGCGAGTAGTTTCCGAGAGGAATGTGTTCAATTGAACGATTTTATTTCAGTGGTTAAAGAGCGAAGATCTGCAAATAAATTTATTCCAGGAAAAGAAATATTTGAACGAGAGCTTGACGAGATTTTTAATCTTGTAAAATTCTCCCCTTCGGCATTTAATTTACAGCATACTCATTATGTGGTGGTAAATGACCCCGATGTCAAAGAAGACGTATATCAGGCTGCATTTAAACAGTATAAGGTTCAATCGGCATCGGCAGCAATTCTAGTGCTTGGCAGCATGGATGCCTATAAGGATGTAGCAAGAATAAATGAAGGATTTCTTAATCTAGGAGTTATTAATAAACAAGAATACAATATGACTATCGAATCGGTTACAAGATTTTATGAAGATAGAGGGGAAGGCTTTATGCGAGATGAGGCAATTCGTAACGCTTCCTTATCCGCACAATTATTTATGCTCGCTGCAAAGGAAAGAGGTTGGGATACATGTCCAATGATCGGTTTTGATCCTGTATTAATGCGGCAAGCACTCCACATTCCTGATCGATATGTGCCTGTCTTATTGATTGGTATAGGTAAGGAGGATACCTCCAAACAACGGCCTCGAGGTTATCGTAAACCCGTTCGTGAGTTCGTTAGTTACAATCAATTTTAAAAAAGCTGATAAGGGGAGTTTTAGAATGATCCAAGTATTCCCGGCCAATTCCCGGTTTAACGTAGATCATGGATGGCTGCGCAGCCGTTTAAGCTTCTCGTTTGGCAATTATTATGACCCAAATAATACCGAGTTTGGGGTTTTGCGAGTATGCAATGACGATGACGTAGATCCCGGCAAAGGATTTGGTGCCCATCCCCACAGCGATATGGAGATCTTGACAATAGTACTTGCAGGATCCGTTCGTCATGAAGACAACTTGGGTAATGTGGAAGTAACAACAACTGGGGAAGTGCAACGAATGAGCGCGGGGTCCGGAGTCGTCCATGCTGAATACAACGCTTCGCAGAGTGAGCCGATGCGAATCCTTCAATTGTGGTTCATGCCAAATCAACGAGGATTAGATCCTTCCTATGAAACCCGTAGGTACAATTCGGAGAAGTTAAAGAATGCCTTACTCCCCATCGTTGATCCACAGGGATCAGAGCAGATTGTTAAAATCCATCAAGACCTAACGCTCTATTTATGCAGGTTGGATAAAGACAAAAATATTACCTTTCGGCAGGAAGAGGAACGCCGTATATTTCTTTTCGTCATTGAGGGACGAATCGCAGTGAATCATACTCAATTAGGTGAAGGGGACACGGCGCGAATCGAATCATTGTCTCACTTGAGCATCATGGCGGGGGAAGATGCATATTTAATGCTGATTGACCTTCCATAAGAACGAATAGGAGGGTTTGTATGAAAGAGGTACTTGTTGTTAGGCACTCCGTTGGAGGCAGGACATTTATTCATACCGGACAAAAACCCATGGAATATTCGGTGACACCTATTGGTCAGGGTTGGAGAATTACTTTAATCATTACACAGGACGTGGATATTCATGAGATTCTCCATTGGAAACAGGAATTAAATGTATTTCTTTTTCGGGAATTCGATGACCAACCTGTGAAAAAAATTTGGTTTTATGTTAAAGATGGTCCTGTGACGTACGATGATCTGCTCAAGCGGATTACTATTTTCGCCGAGTCTCGGATCGAGTATATTCCAAATGAATTTGGCATTTAAATTATGGATGAATAAGAAAATTTTATTCAACAATCTATGGAGGTTATCTATGGGCAAAATAGGAATATTTGGATTTGGGCGTATTGGAAGGCAATTATTAAGAGTCGCTTTGCAAGATCAACTTTTTGTTCCGGTTTCAATTTCAGATATTAAAGATGTAGCGATGCTTGCTGCTCTTTTCGAAGTGGATACTAACTATAAACGCTGGCCAGAATATGTCTCCGGACGGGATGGTCTAATGGTTATCGGTGGACGGGAAATTCAGTTTATCAATTCGTCTAAAGAAGTTCCGGATTGGAAGGCCTTGGATGTGGATCTGGTAATCGACTGTACAGGCCGAGCCGTTACCCGTGCTATTGCTCAACTCCATTTGGATCGTGGTGCAAATCGAGTACTGGTTAGTGGGCCAAGTAAGAGCCTTGAAGATTGTGATGCTGTATTGCTAAAAGGGATAAATCTGGATAGTTTCGACCCGGAAAAACACAAAATCATTAGTATGGCGAGTTGTACGACAAATGCATTGGCTCCAGTAGTCAAAATCGTAAGAGAAAACTTCGGGATCAAATACGGTCTATTCTCGACAGTCCATTCCTATACAAACACGCAATCACTTACGGATCAGCCTATGAAGGATCGCCGGGATTCATGGGCCGCTGCGGAAAATATCATTCCCTCTTCATCTGGAGCCGCAAGGGCCCTTAAATTCATATGGGATGATTTACAGATTACAGGTAAGGCATATCGAATTCCGACTCGTACTGGAAGCATTGCTGAATTAAACCTTGTTACGGACAAACCGTGTACGGTACAACAAGTAAACGATATTTTCCGTAGTGCCGCTACAGATGGCCAGTTGAAGGGAGTCTTGGATGTTTTAGAAGGTGAATGGGCATCTTCCCGTATCGTAGGTGATTCCCATTCCTCCATCATTGACCTTCCTCTGACGCAAGTACAGGGAGGACTCCTATCTGTCGCAACATGGTACGATAACGAATGGGGATACGCTTCACGATTAGCTGAAGTTGCGGCTTATTTAGTAGATAAATGATAATGCTATATCAATAAATAAATTGAGGGCTATCGAACATTACACCGATAGTCCTTACCTCATTATTAAGTGAACATCGCGTCAAATAAAGGGAGTTTTGAAGTTATGGTTGAGAAAAAAGTAACCTGGTTGGAGCTTTTTTACGATCTACTTTTTGTATCAGCAGTATCAAAAGCGAACAGTGTCTTAATGCATGCCGATTACGGTACCATTTCCATTGAATATTTAACTAAGTTTGTTCTTATTTTCATTCCAATCTGGTGGGCATGGGTAGGACAAACTCTATTTAATAATCGTTTTGGGAAAGATATCGTTACTCATAGAGCATTTATGATCCTCCAACTATTTTTTGTTTTAATTATGACAGCAAGCCTATCCATTAATTTCGATCACTTCTATATTCCCTTCTTTGTAGGCTACATTGGCTCGAGAGCACTGACAGCTACTCAATATCTGACGATACACAAAGCAACAGGCACACATCAAATGACCGCTCGATACTTAGGGACTCGCTTTTGGATTGGAATATTGATATCAACTTGCTCGCTTTTCTTTGATTCATGGTTCCGTTACTTGATTTTGTATGCAGGAATTGCTGTAGATATTTTGCTACCACTAATCAGCCGACGGTACCTGGTGAAAACACCCATACATACCCATCACTTATTGGAACGCTTTGCAATGTTTACACTTATTCTTCTTGGTGAATCAGTTATCAGTATACTTGCTGTTTTGCAGTTAAGTGATTGGACCATGCCATCCATTTTGTTTACCTCATTTACATGTATATTAGTTATTGCCATGTGGTGGCAATATTTTAACAATATTGAAAGGAAAGTAAGCAAGGAAATACAAACTGTCGGCCAAACGATTATTTATGGTCATCTATTCATTTACTTATCCATGAGTATGATAGCTGCTTCAATCCAATTGTTATTTAAGGAACAACTGAATTATCCATTCATGTTGGCTTTTATTTTTGGTTCTGTACTTCTTTATTTTTTTTCTACATCACTGGTTTTCAACCGGTATAGAAATGGACATCTACAGCTGAGGCACTATCATTTGCGGATATTCTTAGGGATAATTGGGTGTTTTATAGTGGTGGACTTGGTTTTTCATATGCCTAATTATGCAATCATTGGAGAAATGATGGTATTTTTTATCGTATACGCTAAATTAACGACTTGAGGGCGATCTGAGTGAAACAAAGTGATAGCAGCTGCGTCAACTACAATTTAAGAGGAGTACGCTAATCGTTTACATCACGGGATCACGGTCCCACGGGCAGAGACGTTCGCCCCCGGCTACCATTACTAAACCTCTAAAATACAAAAGAGGTCAACCAGTAAAAACTGGTTAACCTCATAATACGAACGGGCAGATTAACGCAACTTTCAGTGTATTTCCAGAGTCTAAAATATGGGATTATTTGTAATGCTGGAGTACAGAGGGATGATTATATGCTGATGGAAGAAGAGGTCACTGTATTACTGAGAATAGGCTTAATTTTTGTAATGATTCCTGTCGCAAATTCCGACCATTTGCTCGTTCAAACAATGTGCTCCGTCGCTAGCGATAAACGCAAGAATAGGACTTGCATCTTCATATGGCTTGCCGACATACCCATTCACATTCCTTCACCCGGCATGCTTACCATGCTAATTCTCTTTCCTTTTGGAATTCTTTGCTCTTTTAAAAATGCCGACCACCCAGATCAGGATGGGAAAAAAAATCCCGAAGAACATCGAGTAGAAGGGCCATACCTGGAGAGAGGCCGTGTATTCCGCTGTATTGTCCCTGATGATATTCGCCATGACCAGAGCGATCAAGGATAAGGGAATTAGCAAGGGCCGCGGATCCTGCATACCGAGAACAATGGCCATTCCGTGAACAGACACATGCAAAAACAATGACAAGCGGTAGAAAATGGTGATGTACCACAAGACTGCGACTAATACTTCGAATCGTTCATAAAAGTCACCGATACTGATCGTACGGACGGCAAAGTAGCTTGGGTACATTACATTCGAAACAACACCGTCGCTGAGAACGCATATCGTCAGAATCGTCATAAGAAGAAACATACAGCCGCTCACCAAGGAGCTTTTAATAACCGCTGTTTTCCATTTGTGGGCTTGGCGAATGGATGGCATCAGGAAGAGGAACAACACCGTTTCAGCGTATGGAAATATAAGCATCGAAAATGCAGCAAGAAGGATGGGTTTCCATCCGTGTTCAAGGACAGGCATTAGATTGGACATTTCCGCACTTGGAATGAGCGAGGCATAACCGAATGCGAACAGCAGCATCACTATAAAAAACAAAATCTCCGCTGTTCGCCCGATAACAGCCGTACCGGAGCGGACGATATAGATGACAGCAGCCATCATGAGAACCAGAATAGCTTCAGCAGGTGTCTCAGGAATGACAGAAGTCGTGAGGAAGTCGCTTAGATCCCGCAGTACCAGAATATAAATGAGATAGGGGTAACCTACAACAAATCCAAACAGCAGAAATTTGCCTCCAATCCGACCGAACAGTTCAAGAATATGGTCGCTGATGGAGGTTTCCTCGAGTTGTTTGGCAATGGCTGTATAGAGAGGCAATATCAGAAAAAAAGCACCGATTGCAAACAAAACGGATAGCCAAGCATCCTGCTCCGCTGTGCCTGCAAGCACTCTGGGGAGCAGCAGAAATGCACTGCCCAATTGAAACAGAATAAACCACATTGCAGCTTGCCTAGTGGTCATGTCTTGTTTCATCACGAAGACGCCTCCTTCCATACGTCAAGAAGTTGGCTTAAAGGCTGAAACAGCGTGTTGATCCCATTCATGGGACTCGGTATTTCCACATGAAGCAATCGCAGTATGCCGAGTGTTAATCCAGCAGCTAGAAGAATAGCGCTGGAGATCATTTCCCTGTATCGTTTCAGTTTCTTCAAACTGCGATATTCCAAGAGCGCCGCCACGAGGAATAGAACTAAGATAGGAGCTAGCACTGTTTCCTCACTCCTTTTCCGTTGGATTTTCTCCGAAAGTATTGATTATTTTTCCATTCTTACGAAGCTTGTAATCGATCATAATTTCAACCGGCATTTTCTTGAATATCTGATTCCAGTTTGCTTTCCATTTGGACCACTGACGTGGATACTTTCGATGAAAAGCTTCCCCGAATCCAAAAATATCCGAGCCCATGGATTGCGCTTCGCGGACTCCGTCCTTAAGAATCTTCCTCAGATCTTCCCGGGCAGCTTCCTCCATTGCAAGAAATATGGCTTCATTGTTCAGACCAACCGGACAGCCGCTTTCTCCTAAGTTTGCTTCTATTGTCGCATCCAATTGGATACGAGGTTCTTTGTTATGAACGGATGGAACGATCTTGACCTTGGAACGCGTGACCTCCACAACAAAATCGCTTTCTGATTGAGGACACTTAACACTGCCGACAGTACTTGATACTTTATTGGTAATATAGTTGTATGCCTTGCTGTCCGACTCATTCAGCCACCCGACCAGTTGATCACCTCGGAAAACGCTGACTCCGAAATATTTGAATTCCGAAAGTCTGGTTGGTTGTTTAACATTTTCCAGTGTTTTGCCCTTCCTAACATCCCCGACGATCTCTCCCCAGGTCAATACAGGTTCAACACCGATTTTGGTCAGCTTTTTCATCATTTCTGTCACCTTAACGGCTGATGTAGGAGCCCATACCTTCTCTGAGACCTTTAACGTCTTGTACAAGCCGATGGAAGGAAGCATCTCGGTCGGGGTGATGAATGAAACAACATCCTTGGCTGAAGTGCCTTTAGTAACAACCATATAGAAATCCGGCCGAACCTCGTGATCACGAAAGAGAAAATCCAGCGGCTCTTTGATACCCTTCCTTGCTGTCTGTTCGTCAAAAATGACTAACCGAATATGCGCAAGATACATTTTTCGAGCTGATTTTGTCGTTATTTTCCGAAAGGCTTCAAATATTGTCGATGCTTTTTGGGAAAATACAGAGACGGATGAACGGTCCGATCCACGGTTTCGAGACATTTGCGATGGCTCAGCGACTTGCACAGATACTTCATACTGACCGTCAGCCGAATCTATTCCTACTACCAAAACAACCGCAAGCTCGTTAAGTTCTCTGCGGTTCCAGCATCCAGTTAACAGCATTATCAGTACCCCCATACAAATCAAGAGACAGAGTGGCGACTGCAAGGACGGGGTCCGTCTCATGATTGTTGTCTCCGTTTTGTCTTCCGATTGCCCGAGTACCAGAAGGGAAAACGAAGGATCGCATCACTCTGTTCGTCGCGGTTGTATGGAGCAATCGGACTCATATAGGGCATATTAAATGAACTTAAATTACATAAATGCACGACTAAAATGATAAAACCGACCGTCAGTCCGTATACGCCGAAAGTTGCAGCTAGGACCATGAACGCAAAACGGATGATGCGGATCGGAATAGACATAGCATAGGAGGGAATGACAAAACTTGCAATTCCCGTAATGGCAACGATAATAACCATTGCTGCAGATACGATGCTTGCTTCTACGGCAGCTTGCCCGATCACAATCGTGCCGACGATGGAGACGGCTTGTCCGACGGTGCGTGGCATGCGAATGCCAGCTTCCCTCAGAATTTCAAACGTAATTTCCATCAACATCGCTTCCACGAAAGCGGGGAATGGAATGCCTTCCCGTTGTGCTGCCAGACTGAGCAGTAAGGTCGTTGGCAACATGTCCTGGTGATAGGTCGTCAGCGCGATATAGATAGATGGTGCAAGCATGCAAATAAACATGACGATGTAACGCAGGATACGAATGAATGAGCTAAAAATAAAAGACTGATAGTAATCTTCAGCAGATTGAATGAAATCAACAAAGAATGAAGGTACAAGTAAGACAAAGGGGGTCCCATCAATAAATATGGCAATTCTCCCCTCCATGATCCCCGCTGCAATCGTATCCGGGCGATCGGAATTGTAGAACATAGGGAAAATCGTCACTTGCTTCTTGCCGTGCAGAATCTCCTCCAGATATTCGCCTTCTAGAACACGTTCCTGATGGGCATTGCTAAGCTGCTCAACCAGTTGATGTATCAGCTCCTCATCCGCCAAATCATGGATATACATGATAGCGACATCGGTTTTGGACAGTCTGCCGACTTTAATCGTTAGGACTTGCACGTTTACATTCTTCACTCTGCGACGTACTAATGTGGTATTGGTACGCAGCGATTCGGTGAAAGCATTTTGCGGTCCTCTGACGACGGTTTGAGTTTTCGATTCAGAGATTGCGCGGTCTTCCCAGCCCGGCAGGGAGATTATGATTCCAGCGCTGAAACCGTCCAGCAGAAGTAGCAATCCACCGGATAAAACATGTTCCAGGGAAGCTTCAATTGTTGTTACTTCGCTGACTTCACCCGCATCAAGCACAGATTCCTTAATCATTTGGACTGTTATAGCACCGGCAGGGCTTCGGTCGAGAAGAGCGGATATGACGTTGTTCTGTACCGTTTGCATATCGACCATGCCATCCAAATAGAAAAGCGCTGCTCGATGATGAGTCCCAATGGTGACCTCGCGGACAACGAAGTCTGAACTTTTTCCCATGAAGGAATGAATACGTGCCATGTTGTCTGGAAGATGCGAAGAAAATTCGTGGTCCGATACTCGTTCAATCATGAATAGCCCTCCTTACTACATTATTATTACCAATAAAAGGGGGTTCAATCAGAAGGGAGGTACTTCACGCGTCCGCTTGAAGCAGATTATATTTAATTTAGGGATTTTCTTATCTCAGCTTTGTTAACAGTATGTATTCGAGGGATTTTCATGTCGTCGAGCACGTTATTGAGGTATTTTCATGTCATGAAATTCTACGCTTTTAATGATTGTAGGGACTTTCTTGTCGCTAATGATGGTATTTTTTTCTTGTCGTTAGACTTTAACCTCTTGCTTTTACAAAAAAAGTGGTCTATAATTCATTACACGATCGTTGAATGAAATAATGAGAGCGAGATTACATGTATGAAAAGAGTGCCCAAAACAAGCCGCGATCATCAGGCTGCCGAACGTAGAGAGCAAATCTTACTTGGTGCGAAGCAACTGTTTGCGGAGCATGGCTATCACGGGACGTCGATTCGCGCAATGAATAAGCATATCGGGATCACAGATGGCTTGTTGTATCACTATTTTCCAGGAGGAAAGCAGGAGATACTGGAGACCATTTTCCATGAGGCTCAGAAAGATCGCATGGAGCTGATGGATCAGTTGATTAAAGGGATTCATCCAGGTCAGCCGTTGGAAGAAGCCTTATATCTTTTTATCTCAAGATTGGTGGGTACCCTCATAGGGGATCCGGATTTTATAAAAATAATGCTGCGTGATTCAGATAATATCTTATCTGAGGATAAGAATTTTATGACCCAGCTAATCATGCAGCGCCACCAGGCGTTAACGGAAGCTCTGATGAAAAGAGCTGAGGCTGAAGAAATCCGAGAGATGGACTTCCGCTTAGCTGCCAAACAAGTTATTTCCGTTGGTATGATGGCCGTTCTCGGACAATTCACAGCAGTGAATATGATAGAAACCGATGTCGATAGTTATTTGAAAAATATGGTCGCTTTCACCGTATCACTTTGGAGAAAGTGATTCTTTTTTAGTAATTTCGTTCACGCAACGTTGAATGAAATATATGAAATTATGAATCTGAGGGGGCATTACTATGAATTATTTTTTTAAACAGAAACATCCGTATTTAGCCATCATTGTAGTTTTTCTTGTTATTCTTCTATTAGGTATTGCGCAACTCGGCTCTACTGTGAATCCAACGCCTAAGAATCTGCCCGTGCTGCTCGTTCAAATGGATGCAGGTGAGAAGCTTCCAACCGGGCAAGAAATGAATTTCGGTAAGCTGATTCAGGAGAAAATAACGGCTGCCCCAGCACAAGCTGATAATGTATCGCCACTCAAATGGACGACTTTAGCCAGCGAAAAAGAAGCTATCGATGCGATGGACAGAGAGCAAGCCTATGCGGCAATCATCATTCCGGCAGACTTCAGCCATAAGCTAGCTAGTTTATTATCTCCTGCGCCGCAGGCGTCATCCTTAACACTTTATATAAACCAAGGGATGAATAACACTGCTGCTACGATGGCAAACGGCGTGCTGACCCAGATTATGAATGGCGTTAACGGTCAAGTAAGAGAGCAACTATTAGCACAAGTTAGTCAAAAAGGCGGCACTCTCACCGTTGATCAAACCAAAGCGTTCGCCTCACCAATCGTCGTAACAAGCAAAAACATCAATGCCGTTGGCACGAACAGCGCGAATGGGAACGCACCTGTTGTGTTGACCCAGCTTGCTTGGTTTGGAGCTATGGTGACAACCTTATTCCTCTTCATGGCTGCTGGTAAAGCTACCCAAACAGGCTCACGCTCGCATCGCTTCGGTATTCAAGTTTCCCAATTGCTCAGTGGTGTTGTCATCACCGCAGCTTCTGCGGCCAGTATTCTACTTGTAGCAGGACAATGGTTGGGCTTATCCATCCCAAGTTACTGGGAAATGGGGTTATTCCTTACTTTTGTAGGTTTTGCCTTCTTCCTGTTACAAACGGCCGTTGTCAGCTGGCTTGGTTTAAAAGGTGTACCATTGTTCGTGCTTGTGTTCTTCTTCGGCGCACCCGTGCTTTCCCTGCCAGTCGAATTATTACCATCTTTCAGCCAAGACTGGCTGTACTCGTGGCTGCCTCTTCGTTTCGCTGCGGAAGGACTTCGCGATTTGTTCTACTTCCGTCAGAACTTGAATTTGAGTAGTCCGATGTGGACGTTAGGCCTCATTGGTGTCGTGGCTATCGTAGTTATTTTCTTATCTCTGTTGAAAAAACACGAGCAACCGGTAGTTAAGGTTGAGGCTTCACGTTCTATGTAACACAGTCTGTCTGTTGTAGATACCACAGAAATGTGATTTGGGCGAAGGAGGGTCACCCTCCCCACCATATCCACTGAGTTAGTAGGTCATTAATGGGGTTAAATAACCTTATCCAGTGGCCAATACGAGGGCCGATGACAAAAAGCCTCCAACCTGACACCCAGGTTCGGAGGCTTTTCGCTTTTTCGTCTTTTTATCAACATCAACGCAAATCATTATAATGCTGTATCTTCATGAAGTGTATGGTGACCGTAGTCCCCTCGCCAACCGCTCCGGTAATCGACAGATCATGACCAAGTTTCAGCGCCATTTGTTTGGCTAAGTAGAGTCCCATTCCGGTGGAGCGGCTGTGCGTTCGGCCATTTTTCCCCGTGAAGCCTTTATCGAACACGCGACCTAGTTCAGCGGGATCAATCCCTATCCCTGTATCTTGAATAATCAACCGCTTCTCGGAGTCGGTTTCCTCTGAACGGAAGGTGATGCTCCCACCATTGTCGGTATAGGTCAAAGCATTCGCCACGATCTGATTCACGATGTAGCCCAGCCACTTGCTGTCACTGTTCACATTGTGGGTCAGCAACTCCATGTCGGGACGAATCCGTTTGGAGATAAACAGCTTGGCCACCTTCTTGACACTATCCTTCACAAGGGCGGTCAGCGACAACTCTGAGATGAAATAATCTCTGGAAAAGGAGTCGATACGCGAGTAGTAGAGCGCCTGCTCGACATAGCTATCGATCTTACTAAGCTCATCTTCGAGCTTGTCTATGAGATATTCCGCGGTCTTGCCGGCGCGGTTCTCCATGATGAGACGGCTAGCTGCGATAGGCAGCTTCACTTCATGAATCCAAGAGAGGATGAATTCCTGATGATTCCGGATCTCCGCTTGCAGGAGATGTGTTTCGTTGGCTTGATCCTTAGACAGCTGAGTTAACAGCTGTAGATAGAGCTCTTGCTCATTGGTTTGAGGCTCGGGCATTGCCGCGATGGCCCAATCTTGATGTTGATTTTTGCCAAGAAACTCATTTAGTTCCTTGTAGAAGGACTTCCGATAGAAGTAGCCAAAGGTTATATAGAGGGATGCGAACAGAAAACAACCTGCATTCGTGTAGGCGATATTATTCAGGGCGGCCTGCCCTTTTACACTGACAAGCATAATCATTGAAATGAACAGCATGGTCACCGCATACATCCCTATGAAATAGCGTTTATCCTTTAAATAAGAGAGAAAACTCATAGGATCATGTACCCTTGCCCTTTCTTGGTGGTGATGAAATCATCGCGTCCAAGTTCTGCAAGCTTTTTGCGCAGGCGGGTAATATTAACGGTTAACGTATTATCGTCAACGAAACTTTCATCCTCCCAGAGGCCTCGCATCATCTGCTCTCGGCTAACTATAGCGCCTTGATGCTGCATGAGAATGGTGAGAATTTTGAATTCGTTCCGGGTAAGCTCTGTTTTCTGATCCCCACAAGCGATGTCACCATCCTTCAAATTCAGGACAACACCATTATGGGCCATTACGTTAGCTGATGTCTCCATATAGGAGTAGGTTCTGCGCAGCAGAGCATTGATTTTCGCCACGAGGACGTCGGTGTAGAAAGGTTTCTGGATAAAATCATCGCCACCCATATTCATCGACATGACCATATCCATGGGTGTATTTCGAGACGAGAGAAAGAGAATAGGGACATTCGAAACTTCCCTGATCTGTCGGCACCAATAGAATCCGTCGTACGCCGGTAAATTAATGTCCATCAGGACGAGATGGGGATTTTCGTTCACATAAACGGTGAGCACGGCGTCGAATTGCTCGATAATAATCGTTTCAAACCCCCAGCGGCCCAGTGCTTCAGCCACCGTATCCCGTATCGTTTTATCATCTTCCACGATCATAATTTTCACAGATAGTCGATGCCTCCTTAAGGAACGAATGAGCCGATTATACCACTTCATCAGAAATGGTAGCATAATCATGACAAAATTGTAAGGTAACGCGAAGGAGTTGTAAGTTACTTCGATGGTTGCATGATCCCGGAGATAGTAGGATAGAGGTATCAGGAAGCAAACCATGTTATTGGAGGAATAACCGATATGAAAACGATCGTTGAAGCTAAGCAATTGAAGAAAGTATACGGCACCAAAGGCAATGTATTTACGGCGCTGAAAGATATCGATTTAACCATTACCCAAGGTGAGTTTGTAGGTATTATGGGACCGTCTGGATCGGGCAAAACGACACTGCTGAACATGTTAGCCACAATCGACCAGCCAACCTCAGGGGAAATCATGGTTGACGGAATTAGTTTAATGAAGATGAAAGAGGCAGAGCTGGCGAACTTTCGCCGCGACAAGCTGGGCTTCATTTTTCAGGACTACAACTTGCTCGATACGTTGACGGTGAAAGAGAACATCATTCTCCCACTTGCCCTAGCACGAATGAAGGTGGCTGAATTGGAGCGCCGCGTAGAGGTGATCAGCAAGAAGTTCGGCATCGATCCCTTGCTGGATAAGTACCCTTACCAAATTTCTGGTGGGCAAAAGCAGCGAACAGCCGCATGCCGTGCCATCGTGTCAAACCCCAGTCTTGTACTGGCCGATGAGCCGACAGGGGCACTGGATTCCAAATCTGCGACAGAACTTCTGGAAAGCTTGCAGAGCTTGAACGTGCAGGATAAATCAACCATTCTCATCGTAACGCATGATGCTTTTGCAGCCAGCTATTGTACACGTGTTGTCTTTATTAAAGATGGTCAATTATTTACGGAGTTAAATAAGGGGACGTCTTCGCGCAAGGAATTCTTCAACAAAGTCATGGATGTGCTCTCGGTGCTAGGGGGTGGGGCAAGTGACCTTATTTAGTTTGGCTAGAAGAAATGTTATCGGTAATCTCAAAAATTATTTGATCTATTTCATCTCCATGATTTTCAGTGTCGTGATTTATTATACGTTTGTTTCTTTGCGCTACAGTGAGGAGATTGCGGCGAATGTGCAGAAATGGGAGGGCATGAAGTCCGTTTTCACACAAGCTTCGATTGTGCTCATCTTGTTCGTTGCGGTGTTTATCTGGTATTCCAACTCGTTTTTCACCAAAAAGCGAAAGAAAGAAGTAGGCTTGTACGCCTTGCTCGGCGTAAGGAAGCGTAAGATTGGCACCATGTTATTTTATGAAAATATGATGATGGGCATTGGCGCCGTTGCGGTGGGCATTGTGCTGGGGACTTTACTATCCAAGCTGTTTGCGATGATGTTCCTCAAATTGCTGGATTCAGCTGTGGAAGTCAGTTTCAGTATTTCCTCGGAAGCGATTGTGAACACTTTGATCGTATTTGCCATCATTATTGTCGTCACTTCGATCCACAGCTATCGCTTGATCTATCGCTTCCAGCTCGTGGAATTGTTCAAGGCAGAGCAAGAGGGGGAACAGGTTCCGAAGCCATCGGTTTTCTCAGCGGTATTGGCCATAGCCCTATTAATTATCGGCTATTGGACGGTGTTTCAGCCTATGACGACTGGGGCACAAATGGGAAGGAACTTCCTTATTATCTTCGGCACTTTGATCGCCGGCACGTATCTGTTATTCCGATATGCACTCATTTATATCTTGAAAATCGCCCAAAAGACGAAGTCTCGGTACTATAAAGGTATGAATATGATCTCTACGGCGCAATTGATTTATCGCATTCGAGGCAATACGCGAATGTTCACGATGATTGCGCTGCTCAGCGCACTAACGCTTTGTGCGGTTACGGTAGGCTCAAGCGCCTATTTCACGATCACCAAGGAAGCAGAGGAGGAAGCTCCTTTCAGTTATATGCACATTTCACAAGGGGCCAGCTTCGATGGTCAAGTTAGCGCAATGTTGGAGCAGGATAAAGAACATCCAATCGAAGCTAAGCTGGATGTTCCCATTATCAGAGTTACGGCAGATATGACGAACTTCTTCTATCATCCATCAAGTCATTCGCCAAGTTCAGTTCCCATCAAGCTGGTGTCAGCCTCCATGTACAATCGCACCTCAGAGACGTTAGACAGAGAGGGTCAAGTTGTACTCCAAGATCAAGATATCGCAGTCATTCAGCCGAGATATTCGACGTTTACCTTGAATGAAGTGAAGGGAGATACGATTTCTTTCAATGCTCAGGCAGGCAAGCAAACGCTAACTGTTCAGCAGTTAATCGTAGGAAGAATGCTGCCATGGAGCTTCCCGGATCTCGTCTTCATCGTGAGTGACACGCAGTATGCCAAGCTGCTTCCAGGATCAGACGAAGTGACATACAAAGGGTATGTCGTCAAGAATCAAGGGTCCACGAAGCTGACCTCTAATGCCCTGATGAAGCTGAAAACAGATCAGAACGGGCTGTCCTCCTACTATTATCAATATCGTCAAAATTTGGAGTCCGCTGGCATGGATATATTCACATTGGGCTTCCTAGGACTTGTCTTCCTAGCCGCGACGGGATGTATGATATATTTCAAACAGCTAACGGACGCCAACGAAGATAAAGAGCGCTATGCGATGCTGCGCAAAATCGGTGTAAGCCGCAAAGAAATTAGGACGACGATTGCCAAACAGACCCTGTTCGTGTTCATGCTGCCGCTCATACTAGGCGTCCTGCACAGCATCATGGTTCTCAAGGCGCTAACAACGATCCAGCTGATTAGCGGAGAAATCTTAATCCCGGTTATAACGACGACGATCCTTTATGCAGCTATTTATTTCTGCTACTTCGTGCTATGTCTCGGAGCCTCGAACCGTATCGTCAGCAGGTAAAATGGTGAACGTGACGCCATCACGTTCATTCTTAGCCTGAACGCTCATCCCGTGATGATCCATAATTTGTTTCACGATGGCCAGACCGAGACCGAACTGCCCCTTGCCGCCAGTGCGGAATGGCTCAAACAGATTATCCGCAATCTCTTGATCTAGGAGCGGGCCATCGTTACTCATCTGAATGTCAAAATAAGGAGCGGGGCTCATGCGGATCCGAATGCAAGTCTCGGCATAACGAAGCTGATTATCGAGCATGTTTTCCAAAGCGATCTTCCATTGTTCCTGATCTCCCAGGAGCGTGTGAGGAGCTAAGTTCAGTTCCCAGGTGATCTCAGGACGTTTATAGCGGAGTCGTTCTACAACATCTTCGATAACTGCTTTGATTTCAAAAGCATGGAAAGGCTTCTCTTTGGCCGTAAAATAATTCAATTTGTTCAGCAATAACAGATCGCGAATGCGCTTCTCCAGCCGTTCGCCTTCTTTCATAATGACGCCTAAACTTGCACTTAACGTGCCTTTCGGAAAAACACCGTCCTGAATGGATTGCGCATAACTGCGGATCACCATGACCGGTGTTTTTAGTTCGTGCGACGTATGCTGCAGGAAGAATTGCTGTGCACGATCTTGCTTCACAAGCCGCTGCCGCATTCCTTCAATGGCCTTGCCTAGGCGGCCAATTTCATCTTTACGGCGGCCCGTGTCGATGGGCTCATGCCAATCACGCTCGGCCATGCGTCCCACATGCTGTTCCATCTGAACGAGGGGACGCGTGAAATACCGAGCGAGCAGTAAGCAGGGGAGCCAGCTGATCACGATAAGTCCAACCATCAATAGGATCAGTCGGACGAACATCGACATGATGAGATCATTGCGGTAGTTGCCCCAAGCGTAGGAAACGATAAAGTTAGGTGCTCCTTGAACGATCTCTTTGCGAATGACATAAAAGATACTGTTATCATCAATACTGCGTGTATACTTGGCAACGGGCTGCATCTGGGCTAAAGCATCTTTCTCCATGGCCGCCATGAACGGCTCTGCTGAATGGAGTGCTGTCGTAGTAGCAGCTGTAGCTGCTACGGCCTCAGCTGCTTGTGTACCGCTAATGGTAAAATGCCGAATAGAAGGGCCGGTCAGTGTTCTTTGAAAAGGAGCTGTTATCTGGGCGGAAAGTTTAGAAACTTCGGTCAATGTGGGAACAGAAGCGCTCGATGAATCTCCCATTTGCACGATACTGCTTCCGTCGGCGTTAGGGACAACTAGGACGCGACTTCCAAGCGATGGATCGGATCCTGAGATGGATGTCATATTCATAGGCTGTGGTGATAGGGGGATAGCGAAAACAGGACTCACAGCTCTTGTTGCTTCCACTTGGAGACCACTTTGGGTATCCATCAAAATATTATAAAGCTGCTCGGTGAAAAAGCCCTTTAACGTCCAAGGCAATAATACCGCGAGCAGTGTGAAAATGAACAAAGTCAGCGCGGCGAAGGCTCCCCATAATTTCATGGCGAGCGGCCACTGGCCTAGTCGAAGACTCATGCTTTCACCATCCTATACCCGTATCCGTATACGGTTTCTAAACGCATGTCGGGCAGCTTGCGGCGCAGTCTGCGTACTAAATCATCAACGACACGATCCGTGCCGAAGTAGTCGATGCCCCAAACAGAGCGCAGCACTTGCTCCCGTTCAAGCACATGTCCTTGATGTTGAATGAAGTAGAGCAGCAGCTCGAATTCCTTTGAAGTCAAATCGAGTGTAGCACCCTCGCGATCGGTTACGGTGCGAGCGGGCTCATCGATCGTGTAAGTAGCTAACGTAGTGAGCTGTGCGCGGCGCTCCATGGATGCCGTTAGCGCGCTGTTCCCTTGCCGTTCATATACACGTTCTAGCAGCTTGCGACAGCGGATAACTAGCTCGCGTGGCAGAAACGGCTTCGCCAAGTAGTCATCGCTTCCAAGCTCAAGACCTATAATGCGATCGATATCCGCATCGCGGGCCGAGATGAAGATCACGGGTTGTGATGGTTGATCGGCTTTAATCTCTCGGATGAGCTGGAAGCCATCTACGCCTGGCAGCATAATATCGAGGACCCACAAGTCCGGCCGCTCCGAGATTGCTTCTCTGGCTGAGGTCCCATCGGGGAACGAACGCACCTGCCACCCCTCTTTCTCCAAATATGCGGCAAGCACGCCTCTTAAATGCTCTTCGTCTTCTACTAAAAAGATGCTATACATCGTATCCCTGCCTTCCATGCCTTCTATAACATGAGGAAAAGTGGAGCCGAATCGCATGATATGCGATCGGATCCACCTTACTTAACATTTATTTTTTCTCAGCTTCTGTTGCTTGCTGCTCTTTGATTTTTTTAGTGATGTCACGCATGTCTTCTGTTCCCTTTACAAAATCCTTCAACAAATCTGGCAAGATCGCACGGATCGCTTCTGCATCATCCGCTTCTACCGCATCTGTTAATTTTTGTTGGAGTTTCATGCTTTCAGACTCTACGGGCTTTGCTATCATTATATCACTCGCTACACCAGCCTCAACTGGAAGAAGACGGGTAATCTGCTCTGGAGCTGTTCCATCGGACTTCGTTATGGTTGTAAAGAAGCCATTTGTAGGACGAGCTGCCCCTTCTGGAAGATCTTTGATCTCTACAGCTGTGAGAGTAGGTAATGAAGGCAAAGCTTCAATGGCTTTTCCGCCTTCAAATGAAGTAACGAAAGTAGCGCCTTCAGAAGGGAATACTTGTGTGCCACCATCCGCAGCATCTTTACTTGAAATCGTTACTGTCTGAGCGAAGGAAGGCTTCGGCAGATCGGCTTCTGCTTGCTTCCGATCGTCGAGTGCTTTCTTCCAGTCAGCAAGGGTATCTGGTGCGTACGTAGTGGCAAGCATTTTCAAATAGTTGCGCTCATGAGCAGGTTGGTTAAGCAAGCCTGCACTCGAAGAGCGGAAGTGAAGGGCTGGCACTGCTCCAACAGCCTTTACCATTTGTACGGCTTTGGCGGTGGGTGGTGTTTCACTTGTTGTATCTGCCGCAGAGGCACTTACTGCACCGAATGCGATGGTTGTCATAATAGCTAGCAGGCTCGTTTGAACGGCGCGTTTTTTCCATGTTGTTTTCATAGTTTGAAAACTCCTTTCGATTTATGTAGCAATGCAGGGATGGTTGATTTCCCTTACACCCTTACTGTACCGAAAGATTATGGACATCCTATCGTAACATTGTGGGAAATTGTGTGTGTGAGAAAACACCACCCTGGGGGGACAGGAAGGTTTGTATCCTTCTTATACCAAACGGGTGGTGAGTATTTGCCGGTGATATTTGATCAGATATTGGGAGCTTTCCAATGGCTAATGATTGGGGAATATTGGGGGAAATAGGTTATAAGGAAATGAAAAATAGTGAACAATAACACCATAAGTTTCCCAGGAAGGGAGCTCCTATGGTTTTTCTATTGTATAGCTTCGTTACTTTCTTCGTATTTGTTTACTTTATGAAATATCAAAAAAAACATCTGTATTCGTTAGAGATCTTTTTTTACTGGTGCCTAGCTTCTTTGCTAATTCAAAACCGGTCTGCTATTTTTACGATGAATATGAAAATTGTTGTGATCCCGCACTCGATTATGTTTGAGTTTTCGCATGTGCTCATACGCCTAGTGTTGTATCCATTAGTTACGCTGTTCTGCTTAAATGAAATTGCCGCCGCTGCATCCAGAACAAAAAAAACATGGGTGATCATCAAATATTCGGCATTGTTGTTTGGTTTAGAATGGATTTCCGATTGGTTAGGTGTTTTTAAACACATGAAACCCTATTTATTTTGGTCGGCTGTATTTTGGACAGGTTATTTGATTTTGATAATGATGATCATGAAAGTTTTTCGCAGAAAATTTTATAAAGGATACCCTAAACCATGAATTTTCACATTGATTGGAACGAATGGTTCGTTGTTATTTGCTCAATTATAGCGATGACAGTGTTTTTTAAGATACGAAAGCATTTTGACACTATCACCATCGTCTTAATTTGGACGTTTAATATCTTATTTGTTGCCACTTATGATTACGCACTAGCGGCAACACCATTTGAGCTTTATTACTGCGGTGATAATGTAACTTACGAGCCTATTGCAACATTTGCTCACGTTTTCTTGTATCCTCCGTTTTCCTTTTTTCTTTTGTTTTTTTATGATAAATGGAATCTACGCGAAAAAAAGCATCGAAAGCGTCTTGTACTTTATCTTGCTGGATGGACAGCATTTGCGGTTTTCTTTGAATGGCTGCATGTGCTGAATGGTTTCTTTGTATACACTGGTTGGAAATTGTATTATTCAATCCCTCTGTATCCAATATCTGCTTTAATTTTACTGAGAATTTACCATTTTATTGAAAATAATTACCCTTTGCGAAAGAAAACATAAAATGCCCCGGAATCTTCCGTGGGCATTTCTGTTCACCAACAATTAACTGACTAGTGCACCTATGTATTGAGCGCTCATGGATGAGCGCTTCAGCCTCATCACAAGCCCATATACTCTCCACCGTTCACATGAATCGTCTGACCGATTACGAAACGCGATTCTTCCGATGCCAAGTATAAATAGATAGGTGCGATTTCGTAAGGCTGTGCCGTTCTTTTGATCGGGCCTGAATTATTTAAAGACCCATAAGACATGTAAAATTCAGGTGGAAATGAGGAAGGGATAAGAGGAGTCCATGTTCGACCAGGGGCTACGGCATTGACCCGGATACCCCGATCGGCGAGAGATACCGCCAATGAACGGGTTAGTGCGCTAACGGCACCCTTAGAAGCGGAGTAACTAGCCATTGCGGGATAGCCTTTGTCAGCTGCGAGGGAGCTCGTATTAATGATTGCACTGCCCGGCTGTAAGTAAGGAAGTACAGCTTTCGTAAAATAAAAACAGGAGAATACGTTAGTCTGGAATATCCGCAACAGCTGCTCGGATGACAGGTTAGTCATGTCCTCTTCATAAAACATTTCAGCCGCATTATTGATTAAGATATCAACCCGTCCGAATCTGGACATGGTAATCTCTACTGCCTCTTTGCAAAATTTTTCATCACCGATATCCCCGGCAATCGTCAAGCAACAGCGGCCTAATTGCCGGATTCTCTCCTGAGTCTCCAAGGCATCCGTGTGTTCATTGAGGTAGACTACAGCGATATCCGCACCTTCTCGAGCAAATAAATAGGCGATAGCCCGACCGATTCCACTATCCCCCCCGGTAATAATCGCAACCTTATTCTGCAGCCTACCCGATCCAACTTGCCCCGGCAGCTCCGAAACGGGCCTTGGCAGCATCAAAAATTCCAATCCTGGCTGTCCAGGCTGGTACTGGGGCGGAAACTCGACCGGGATTTCTTCGCATTTCGTTACACGAGGGTCATGGGAATGCAATGGGTTTCCCTCCATTTTTGCGTTAACTACTATTAAATTATTCTTGAAGCTGAAATGGGTGCGTGATTATCACAATCGACTATTCAATTTAGTGGAACTTTGAAATACCACATCAGTACTATGATAATTATTAACGAGAAAAAGTAGGCGCGTAGTGGTTTAGTATGATGCAGTCTAAGCATAGGAAACATCATGATATCAAACAACACTGAGTACCAAAAAGTCCAGCCATTATCGTATGAGATTCTACCAGAGATCTGTAAAGCAAATTCGACAAATGAATAAATAAATACCCATTTGAGTATGTACATAAGCTGCTTGAACTTAGTAGTTATGGGGTAGCTTGAGAGGAACAAAAGAACGCTTAGGGGCATTGTTATTACTGCATATACAATGACCGTTATCCGATGATTGTATAGAAAGTCGGGATGAAAAACCCACAAATTATAGTCCTTGGTTAGATATTCATACAAAAGACCACCAGCCAGGATAAAGAGCATTGTTGGGTGATACTTTTGCCAATTCTTCCAATCTGCCCAACGCCAAACTGAATAAATAGTAAATAAAGCTATTACAACATGCATAGAAATTGACCACCTTCGTATCTTATACAACATATCACATATTGTAAGCTTTATTTTACCCGCAATTTTTCGATTGATCCAAATTATGGATAATTATGTTCAACATTGAATAACAAGATGTAGAGTGCACCTCTTTGATAATTCGAAGTGGTGTATTTTTTATGGCAATAATCGTGCATACGATTGGGTAAGCCATACTTTATTGATGATTTTTGGGAATATGGGAATAGTATCAATAAATTGAATCACTAGTGAGGGAAGTATGAATTTGTTAGTCGTATGTTTGTACAACAAGGTTGGAGATTATTTTCCATGGATCATTTTGTTATTTATTATTTTGATCATATGTCTCGTACCGGAGATTCAATTTGAAATGTTGCAGCCCATGTTCACTGTTGGATATAACTTATGATAAAAGCAGCCTTGTCGGTTGCTGGTACTTCTTCACTTCCTTTTATCGTGCTATTCATGGTATTCCCGGTTCATGTCAATCAAAATCAAAAAGCGAAAAAGGCGGATTTTTTTTTCTGAAAATTGCCCAATCCTTTAGATCTCATCACCTTTGTTTATCAACCGTGTAGCGATTTCATTCTAGGGTTTTTACAGTGAAATTGCGTACATACGAGAGGAGGCATAACAAAGAAATGGGAAAAAGTATAATTGGCATCCGACAATTTACCATTCTCGTCATACTATTCACAGTTGGAAGCTCCATATTAATAACCCCCTCTGGTCTAGCAGCGGAAGCGAAGCAAAACGCGTGGATAGCCGCCATTCTGTCAGTGTGTATTGGTTTGCTGACCGTTTTTCTTTATCAAGCATTGGTAAGACAATTTCCTAACCAAACATTGGTACAGATGTGTGAGACTTTATTTGGCATTTGGATAGGTAAAATCGTTTCTTTGCTTTATTTCTGTTTCTTCTTCCTTCTTGCAGCGCTTGTATTGCGGAACATCGGCGACTTTGTGGTAACCCAGGTTCTCCCCGATACGCCGCTTCAATTTATACTTATGATTTTTCTCGCAGTTGTTATTATGGCAAGTAGGCAGGGTATTGAAACTATTGCACGTACCGGGGAAATTTTTTTTCCATGGGTTATGATATTCTTTTTTGCTATGGTTTTATTTCTGGCACCGCAATTCCGACTTATTCAGCTTAAACCTTATCTCGGCGAAGGTATTATTCCTGTCATCAGAGCGAGCTTCCCTTTTACAGGAACCCCCTTTATGGAACTTATCGTGTTATTGATGGTTATTCCTTTCGTGAATTGTGTGAAAAAAGCAAATAAAGCGTTTTTTGTGGGGACGTTGATCGCGGGAATATTATTGATTATGATAACCTTGATCTCGATTCTTGTTCTTGGAGCAGGAATAACCGCAAGGAATTTGTATCCAAGCTATAGTTTAGCGAAAATGATTAGTGTTGGAAAATTTCTAGAAAGATTAGAAGTCTTAATGGCGGGGATCTGGTTTATTACGATCTTTTTTAAACTAACGATTTGTTTCTACGCTTCAGTCCTTAGTTTCGCTCAAGTTATCAAAATGGAAGAAATTCGCCCCTTGTGTTTCCCTTTTGGGATGATTTTGATTGTGTTATCTATCGTTACATATCCAAACGAAAGCTATTTCCTTAACTTCGTATCAAAAATATGGTTTCCCTATGCGTTCACATTTGGCTTACTACTACCTATTTGTATGATTGGTTTATCTCTCTTTCGAAAGGGAGAAAAATATAACGGATAACGATTTTAGGCTTCAACTAACATTCTCTGTTAGCTGAAGCCTTTTGTTTTACCTAAGATTAGATTATGGTCAGGGGCATTTTAACGATAAGGTTCAATCTGGTCATTTGCATGGAATCTATCCCGCGTTTATGGAATCTTGACTTCAAGTTCACTTAGATATTTGGACGTGTTTACGCCGTTGGGCTCACGAAATTCGACTTCGACAGAATTGGAATAAGCACCGCCATTGCTAATTGGCAAAGGCATCGGAGCGTATCCTTCGGGCATCCATCGAGCCGTTGCCTTGTACTTGCCGACCGGAATTTCATCAATACCTCCGCCGCCAATAACCGGGCCTCCACGTTTAATGATCGTTTGTCCCGTGCTGCCATCAAGGAGCGGACCTACAGGTGTGAGTGTCACTTCCAGATCGCTCAAATCGAATTCTGGCATCGAGTCATCGGAAGATGTGAAAAATGGATATATATAAATTTGTCCGTTAAAATTCGTCCAAGTAAAATTCCGAACCCCGCCTTTGCTTCCCGTTAATGGAACTTCATTATCCGATTCCAGATGGAATTTGTATGTTTTACCGTTAAATGATTTAGTGATATCAGCTGACATCGACCAGGAAGTCGCAAGCTCTGGTAGTTCAATTTCGTAATGACCATTCTCATCGGTTACACCAATGATATTGCTGTCGTACAACAACGTGTTATCGGCATACACAACGATGTCAGGGAGCGGGTGACCCTGCATGTCGCGTACATATCCTTTTGCTAAATAAGGCTCAGCGTTTTCTTTTGGGAAATCCGGAATCGGTGCTGGTACGGGAGTTGGTACAGGTACAGGTACAGGTGTTGGTCCGGGTGTTGGACTTGTGTCCTTAGATTCTTCAATTCGGATTGTTGCTGTAGTTCCATCGCTCACATAAGTGACTTGATAACCGCTGTTTTCTGCAACAAATCGGAGTGGTACCATGGTGTGATTGTCAATGATTTGAGCTGGTATGGTCAAGCTAACGTCTTTACCGTTCACTTTGGCTGTGGAACTATTCATCGTGAGTTCGATGGTTAGCCCATTTTTCGTACCAATCGCCTTTTGTGTAGTTCCGTTATCGACCCAACTCACAGAGAAACCAAGAGATTCAAATAGCTTGCGAAATGGAACTAATGTAGAACCGTCTTTAATAATCGGTTTGGCGTCTTCAAATTGGAGTTCTTGACCCGACAGCCATACGTGAATCATCGGACCTTGTGTTGGAGCAGGTACCGGCGGGGTGGAAGGGGTCGGGCTTGGTATTGGTGATGGCGTCGGTGCCGGTGTTGGGCTCGGACTTGGCGTTGTGGTAGGTGATGGCGTTGAAGTGGATGATGTTCCGCCACCCGTCATTGGCTTTTTATACTTAATTGGTTTCGAAACAACCGTACCTTCGGGAGTCTCAATCTCAAGTACATAAGATTGCGTTTCTTTAATTGTGCCATTGTTGCTGGCGTACAAATCAAACGTTAGGTTGCCAGCAAACTCGCCCACTGGATCTTTCACATCTTTACGAAAGCCTGTGTTGATAATTTCACTTTCATGGGTGGTACCGCTCGGCGTGACAACGGTTTTATCCTGCACAATCCCCAACAGCCAACCTGTCGTGACGCGGTTTGTTCGCCAAACGCCTTGATAGTTATCCTTGCCGAAATCATCGGTTGACCGCAAAACAACAGACTTAATCATGGTTTTATTAGCGAGGTTCAGCAGCAGCTTAAAGTGGCCGTCCTTATTTCCCTCTGGGGTAAAATCGGCAGCGCCAACGACATCCGTTGCGGTATCCAGCAGGCTGAATTCTTTAATCTCAACCCCTGTCGGCACCGTTTCGCCAAAAGCGGCTGCGATCCCTCCAAACGTTAAAACACCAGCCAGCACTGAACTTAACGCAATGGAGTGAATGATTGTTTTCCTTTTTTTTGTCATGAGTAACGTTCCTCCCACACTTGAATTTGCTTCTGGCATTATCTTACAATGCCTGCAATTCACTTTCCTAGAGACATCGCTGGGAAAAGTTTGGGAAAGCTTTGGGAGTCGTTCGGGATAGGTTTGGGAAAAAAGCTGCGAAAAAGATTGGGAATGTCACAATGGAACTCTGTGGGTTTGCGTGGGATAAAAAATGACCCACAGCAACGGGCTGTGGGTCTAAGTATATATATTTTAAAGGGGGGTTGGTCTTTATTATAGGCAAGTTACATTAAAACAACATGAAAGTTAGATTTCATTTTCATTACAAATTTGTCAGTGGTAAAATAAGTTGGAAAGCTAAACAAAAGCTTGAGCTGGAGAGCGGGGTATTTCCTTGAAGCATTATTCCATGAGGTCACATTTAACGATTACATTTGCCCTAATGGCCTTGATTCCAATCCTAATTCTAGGCGGTTTCCAGGTATCGCAAATTAAGCATATTACACAGGAAACGAATCAAAATCAGAGGCAGACAACGTATCGCCTTGGAGACGCAGTTGAAGCCTATATGTCCTATCATCGCAATGCTGTTGAAACTTTGGCGGCAACGATTTCGGCTTCGGATGCAGCATTTCGAAATCGGGAGAGTCTGACGTTGAAGCTGCAATCCTTGCAAGAGAACCTTGAGGGATTCACAGGTATTTATGTGGTCGATGACAAGGGGATGATCAAAGCCACACATCAGATGCCCACGGACTTAATTGGAACGGATGTCAATGATCGAGACTATACAGCACGTGTGAAGGCTGGTCAGAAGGCGATTATTTCTTCGTTATTCAAAGGCCCTGAGGGATTGAATCAACCGGCTATAGCTATAGCTGTACCGATTTATAAAGGCAACAAACAAGTCGACGGATTCGTGTTGGCTGTGCTTGAATTAGCGCCAATTAAGACACTTGTTACCAAATATGACTATGGGACAGAGGCGTATCCTGTTGTCTTGGATCATGCAGGCAAGCCGATTTATCATCCGAACGCAGCGCTAACGGAAGCTATGGCGGATTTATCCAAGGAGTCAGTCGTCGCCGATGCCAAAATGCTTAAACAAGGCGAAGGCACCTACACGCTAAGCTCCTCGTCACATAAAGAACTTATTACATATAAGCTAATTCCAGATTTGAATCTCATTGTATGGGTAAGCAGGTCGACCGCTGCTGTCAACGCAGCATTCACGGAATCTTTACGGATTACGCTGCTGTTGTTAGTGTTCACGCTGATCTTAACTGTGTTACTTGGCAGTCTGTTGGCCAAAAGATTAAACGGCACGATCCACGCCTTAGTCGGTTATACACAGCGATTAGCTGGAGGCTCATTCGCCCAGCCTGACCAGAAGGTTGTACCGCGCGGAGCACCCGCAGAGCTGCATCAGCTCGCGGAGCATTTCTTCCGCATGGCTGCTCAGATCAAGGAAAACCAACGCGCCTTGCTGGAATTGAATAGCGAGCTTGAGCATCGCGTGGAGGAGAGAACACAGCGATTGCAGGACGAGCACGCGACACTGAATGCTGTCTTAGAAAGCATGTCGGATGCGATTGTCCTGATTGATGTGCAGCATAACGTGCTGTATGCCAATCATCAGATGGCGGAAAGTTTCGCGATTCCAATGGGCGAATTGTCCCATATGCCAGAGGCTGATTTATTTGAGCGAATTGCTGAGCTATTGCCAGAAGATCAGGACGAGCTCCAATTGCGTAAGTTGACAGCGGAGCCGAGGGTACAGAGCGCCTTAACGGTGAAAACAGAGCAAGGCAAGCCACGCTTTATGATGGTATCCGCGTTTCAGGTTGCGCGGGAGGGGCGGGTATTTGGCCGCGGTTATGTGTGGCGTGACAGAACGAAGGAGCATGAAATCGACGCGCTGAAGAACGATCTCATCTCACTCGCCTCGCATGAATTCAAAACCCCGATTACGAGTATCCGTGGAGGTGTGGAAACATTGCTGCGCAGGGATGCGCACTGGGATGAGGACTTTAAGCTGGAGCTGCTTGAAGGCATTCATGAGGATATAGGCCGTATCCAAGATCTTATCGATGAGTGGCTGGATATATCCAAAATCGAATCAGGTGCGATGGGGATTCATCCGCAACCGTTGAGGCTAGCCGCCGTGATCGAAAGTGCTAGACATCGATTGCCTGAAGATATCAGTGCTGCACGAATTCAATTGGAGGTTGCGTTATCTTCGGATACGCCTCTTGTCTTTGCAGATAAGCTTCGAATGGAACAGGTTTTCTTGAACTTGTTCATCAATGCCGTTCGATATAATGAGCGGGAACCGATCATTAAGGTAACCACGCATGCGGACGAAGAGTATGTCTATGTTCACGTACAGGATAATGGGATCGGTATAGCAGAGGAACATTTGGCGAAATTATTCGATCGCTTCTATCGCGTGGACGTATCGTCCAGTCGTCAAACCGGGGGCACAGGGCTTGGATTGGCGATTTGCAAAGGAATTATGGAAGCCCATGGCGGAACCATTCAGGTTGAAAGCCAACTGGGTGAGGGAAGCCGATTCACTTTGATGATTCCACGGTTTAATGGGGGAGATGAGCTAGCATGAGCGCAAAGAAAATCATGATCGTCGACGATGAGCCGAAAATCATTCGGTTTATCGCGGCGAATCTCAAATCGTTAGGATTCGAAACGGTGGCCTGTCAGAACGGGGCCGAGGCTCTGGAGAAGGCAGAAGCCGTTGATCCAGATTTAATTTTGCTAGATCTGATGATGCCAGGGATGGATGGCTTCGAAGTATTGCGCAGACTGCGTACTTATTCCAGCGTGCCTGTTATTATGCTAACAGCAAGGAGCAATGGTGCGGATAAAGTGCAGGGGTTGAATCTCGGTGCAGATGATTATTTGACCAAGCCGTTTTCGTTGGACGAGTTGTTTGCCAGAGTCAATGCCGTGCTGCGTCGCTTGGATGGACGTATGCCTGCACCATCTACAGTAAGCGAACTGAACGTTGGGCCTGTGAACGTCAATTTAGCTCAGCGCCGAATTTGGGTTAGCGAAGCGGAAGTGAAATTCACCGAGACAGAGTATAATCTGTTCGTTCTTCTCTTGCAGCATGAAGGCAAAGTAATGACGCATGAGCAGTTGTTGAGTGAGATTTGGGGAAGTGAGTATCGCGATGAGGTCGAGTATTTGCGCGTTACTATCGCGCGAATTCGGCAGAAGCTGAAGGCACACACCGAAGGGCAGGAATTGATTGTGACCTATCCTGGTGTTGGTTATATGGCGAAGGGGGATTGATTTTCGGCGATACAGGATGAAAGAGGCATTTGAGCAATTCAATACCTACCGAGATACTTTTTTGAAGTTGGCGAAGAATTAGGGCATGATGATGTGTGAAATGCTGGTTGCGAGTAGAGTAACTACTGTCTTTCAGGTAAGTAAATGGATTTTATACAGTTAAATATTGAGGTTTCCCGAACAAACGCAGATTAGATGGAAAACCTGTAGTTAATTTCGACCACTTTAGCCGGATATGCACAAAAGAGGCAATATTAACTACCTATTTTCCAGTTAAATCGATTATTATAAGAAATTTGGCCTAAATAGCTGTATATTATCCAGTTAATCAGATTTGTGAATCATGACTGTCTCCAAACCTAGGAACTCCAAGGATCGGCTAAGACTAGTTATTCGTCAAAAGCTGCACATCCAGCGGATAATCGGGCAGCTCGAATTCGCGTGTCGTGCCTGCTGACAGGTCGACTACCGTCATCCCATTCCAGCCCGTATCCGCATAAGTGACGCCTCCTGTGAGATAGGCATAACGTCCATCGGCGCTGCTAGCGACCATTTGGTGCATGCGGGCTAATGGAATAATCTTTTCCTTATACGTATTGGCGTCGAGTATGGTCAAATTAGGCTTGCCCGTTGCACTGCCTGCTGAACCGATGCCAACGATCAGCAGCTGCTTGCCGTCTGGGGTGAGCGTGACACCTTCCTGATGCGTGTTCCCCGTCAAGGGTTCGGTGGTGTAGCTGCCGCTCTTCGGATCAAGCACTACAAGGCCACGGCCTTGGTAAGGCAGAAGTAAGCGGCCATCTGCCCGGACGACGGCGTAGTGCGGCTTCTCGAAGCCGCCTTTACCGAAAGGAGCAGCCTCTAACGTGCGACCTTTTAGTGTAAATGGATCGACAGCCGTCACGGTGTAGCCGTCATGGTCGATACTATAGACTTCGCGGCCGTCGAGGCTGGTCACGACATCAAAAGGTCGTACGCCAACAGGAAATCGGCCCGTCATTGCGAGCTTTTCTGTATCTAAGATCTCAAGTTGACTCTTACCTCCATCCAGATAAACACCAACATAAACGAATTTTCCATCTGGAGATACCGCAATTCCCATACCGCCCGAGCGATATTCACCAAAGCGTGGTTTACCCACATCGGCCTGATAAGGGACAAGAGCAATCCGTGTACGGAGCTTCGTATCGATGACGGCGACGCCTTCAGCAGTCGACACATAAGTGCGATGATTCGGCCCCTCTACGATGGCAAAAGGGGCTGTTCCCACGACAAGTTTCTCCATGCGGCCTGAAGCAGGATCGAGGAAGGACATATAGTCACTTTTCGAATGCGAAACCATCAGGGTTGTGACTGTAGCGGCTGGCGAAGGCTTTGCAGTCGCAGGTAAGGAACTTGTCACTGGCGTTTGTGTTGCCGCAGCAATAGGAGATGGCGTTGCTGTTTTCGTCGGATTGATGCTGTTGACTGCATTCGGCTGTTGGCTGCTGCAGCCAATTAAGACAAGAAACAACGTTAGCGGTGTTAAGCTTGCGAATAGAGATTTATTTGTGAATATCATATAGAAGGTCACCTCTGCATTAAGAGTATAAGAAGAGAATAAGAAGCCTAGGAAACAACAGTACCTGTGGATAAGTGTAGCAAACAAAGGTAAGGAAGAGAACCTGATCACAGGTCATCTTCCTTATCTTTTTGTTATTTGATTTTATTATTTCTGCTTACTTTTTCAAGTTTAAAGTGACTCCTGTTGCTGTAGCCCATGCACCCACTGGCGCAACTGTGTACGTCGTATCTGGAACCAACTGAGCATTATTGAGAAGCGTGAACGTACCAACGGCACCTTTGCGTGTCGTCAAGCTATATTCAGCAGTCAGAACTGTGCCATCGGCAGCAGTTAGAGTTACGCGGCGTGAAACGAAAATTTCATCCTTCGGATCTTGCGTTAGTGTAACTGCAATCGTCTTCGCATCTACTGCTGCTGCGGATTGAAGCTGAAGCGGAGCGATTTCTTTTGCCGTAAAAGTAGGGTTCTTCAAGGTTGCCCAGTCCGCGGAGACTGTATAAGTTACACCTGGATGGAAGGTCTCTCCGTTAGGCAAAATGAACTTAGGCGCTTGGCGACCATCGGTTGCTTGTGTGAATGGCAAGTAATTAGCCGTCATTGTTGCACCACCCTCAGGGGTGATTTGAACTTGGCGATTACGCATGGAAGATAAGATTTGGTAGGTCGTGCCATTGTACCGATTATTTTCATCAACGATAAATGAACCTGGACGGCCCTTACTGTAAGCCGCGATCACATAACCATAATCTGCAACACCGTCAGTTAGATGGGATTCAACTTCAAATAGATCATTAGCAACCTGAGCCGTGGAATCCAAACGGATTTTCTCTGTGCTAGCTGTGAAAGTAACGGCAGGTTGGCCTTTATAAGTCAGCGAGTACGTCGTGCCTGCTTTCTGCGTTGGAACCGGTACAATATACGTGGATACAGAGCCTGTTTTTAGGCGCGGCACGTTATTGATGGCAAGGCCATTGTCAAAAACAAAGTTTTTGGACGCGGGATCCAGCTCTAATTCAGCAGTAGGAATTGGTGCTGAGAAGGTCACCTGTAGGGAAATAGCATTCAGAACTTCAAGCTTCGTCACACGAACAGGAGCCACTTTCTGAGCTTCAACCAGAAGCAGGGCAGCTTGACCGCGTGTAACTTGGCTGCTAAGTGAAGCGTAGCTTGGCAACTGGCGAATCGTTGTAACGTCAACTTGAAGGACTTTCGCAATAATGCTGCTTAACTGCTCGGAAGTGATCGTTTGCGCCCCACCGAATTGCTTGCCAGCCACATCATTCATCGCACCAAGAGCCTGCAAGGAAATCGCGTAGTTATAGTACCAATCTTTTGAACTCACATCTTGAAAAGGATTAACTGTCGTTGCATCCACAGAAGTGTTTACGTGGAAAGAGAGGGCTACCATTTTGGCAATCTCACTGCGTGTGACCGCTTGATTAGGTTTGAAGCTATTGTTCTCATAACCGGATAGCACCTGCTGCTGAGCTAATTGCTCAATCGCAGTCTGGATTTGTGCAACACTTGCGGAATCCGTGAAAGGATTGGCTGCTAGCGCATGGTAAGGTAGAAGGGCGGATAATCCGACAGTTGCTGAAATAGTTAGAGCGGCAAGAACTTTTTGTTTATTTTTCATCGAGAAACACTCCTCAAGTGGATTGGATTTGTTTGTTGCGCTGTTGTCTACAGGACTAAGCTTACTAATTTGCGCATAACAATCGCATAAAAATGAGAGGTGAGACATTACAATTTCGTAAAAATGAGTACAGGCTTTTTTATTTTCCACAACATTTTTGCTAATGGTAAAATAGAGCTATCTCAATTTCGAAGGTGGACTGAAACCAATTGAAGCAGAAGATAGAATATGACAATCTCATTCCAATTAATGCGTATCTTTGGTGTCCAAAACCATATCCACAACCTCTTCATTTCCATTCTAGTTTGGAAATTGGCTATTGCCTGGGAGGGAGAGGGCAATTCATTTTTGAAAATAAGCTATACGAAGTTCGCAAAGGTGATGTCTTTATTGTCAATAATACAGAACTTCATATTGCTCAATCCGCGCAGCACGATCCAAGCCGATATATATTTTTGAATTTTGATCCGAGTCTCTTCCTTGAAGAAGATGAAAAATTATTGCTGCCATTTGCCTATCGATCGGAGAGATTTGAGAATCATATTGGGGCTGGAACACTGCTTGCACAGCAAATCGGGGTACTCATTCAACAGATTTATGAGGAGCTTGATGCAAAGGCTGAGGGTTATCTAACGATTACTCGTTGCAAATTGCTAGAGTTGGGTGTTATCTTGCTTCGCCATTACAGAAGTGCCTTCAGCAATGAGCAATGGAAGAATATGTCCAATTCGCAGCGCGAGATCAAAGAAGTGATGCTTTTTGTGAAAGAACGGTATCAAGAGCCCCTTCAACTTACGGATGTTGCTGAGCATTTAGGCTGGAGCACCGCGCGGACAAGCCGCCTTTTTAAGGAGCATACAGGTATCAGTTTTATTGCATATATTACACAGCTACGGATTAGCGAAGCGAAGAAACAGCTTGTCACGAGCCTGGATAGTATCGCGGACATTAGCTTTTCCAGTGGGTTTCAGAGTTTGGCCTCCTTCTATCGCGCCTTTAACTTGGATGCCGGACTATCCCCTCAGGAATATCGTAAACAATTTGGCGTCAAGCAATTATTTTGAGAAGTGTGAAAGAAATTGAGAAGATTCGCTGAGGCCAAATTCGTATAATCAGCTTAAAATCTTACATAAAAGGTGGTTTTACGATGGCTGGCTGGGAGCATTTAAAGGGAATTGTACATGCTGAAATCAAACAAAGGGGAGAAGAAGGTTGCGATGTCAGCGGATTTCTAGACAAGTGGGCTGCAGCCGAGGATGATGACGCGAAGCTAATGGCCGTGTATCAGCAGTTGATGGCGCTTGAAATTCGTGCAGACTTCCCCTATCAGGAGCCTTCCGACTTGCCTGGCATTCGTGCGACTCGGCCTGAAGGACCTCGCCAATTAACGGCGGATAAATCGGAAGCTGCATGGCTCAATCAATTTCAAGGGGCGTGGCTCGGCCGAAGTATCGGGTGTGCACTAGGTAAACCGTTTGAGAATGGTCAATTTATGTATGGCAGTGGTGGAAGAGACGGATGGAAGAATATTGAGCTATGGTTCAAGGGAGCAGATGCTTGGCCAATTAGCGGATATACCCCAGGGACTTCACGAGCGTCAGCCGAGTATGATTTGAAAGTGAATGACTGGTGTCGGAAAAGCTGGAAAGAAAACATTCAGTTTATGGAAACTGACGATGATATCCGTTATACCGTGTTAGGTTTGATTCTTTTAGAGGAAAAAGGATTGAATTTCGATAGCTGGGATATTGGCAAGCTGTGGCATAAGTACCTTAGCTACCAGCAAGTATGTACAGCAGAGACACAGTCTTATTTGAATTTCGCCCAGGTGACCTCGCATATGCAAGGTGAACAAACAGAGGACTGGGCACAGAAGAGTGAATGGGTGCGAACTTGGTTAAATCCGTATCGGGAGTGGATTGGGGCTCAAATTAGAGCCGATGGATTTGCTTACGGTGCGGCGGGAAATCCAGAGCTTGCAGCTGAATTAGCATGGCGGGATGCTTCCTTTTCCCATGTGAAGAACGGTATTTATGGGGAAATGTTTGTGGCTGCTATGATTGCAGCGGCTTTTAACGAAACCGATAATGAACGCATTGTGGAAATTGGACTTAGCGAAATTCCTAGCAATAGCCGCTTGGCTCATGATATTCGACAAGCCGTGGAAATTGCGCGTAAGGCGGTTGATCAATTAGATCTAGTCGAGCGGATTTGGAATGCGTTCGAGCACTATCATTGTGTACATACGAACAATAATGCAGCTTTGGTTGCTGCGTCGTTGATCTTTGCTAAGGACGATTTTGAGTTGGCTATTACGACATCGGTTCTAGGTGGTTGGGATACCGATTGCAATGGCGCTACCGTTGGATCGATTATGGGTGCGAAGCTAGGGGCTGATAAGCTTCCGGCCTCTTGGGCCGAGCCGCTTAACGATACGTTATATGCAGAGGTGACAGGGTTCCATCCGATCGCAATTTCGGAATGTGCCAATCGCAGCTATGAGGTATTTAAGAAGATATCGGCTGAATATGCTGCCGGAAAGTAACTTTCATGCCTGTAAAGACTAGCCTAATGGGCTGGTCTTTTTTCAACTATGTTCGGTTCACAACTGGCAAAAATGCAAAAAGGCATCCTTTTCAGAGGAATTCATTTCAACGCTTTAAATAAATGCAAAAAGGCATCTTTTGAGGTTGAAAAGGTCAAAACAGTGCTGAAAATACAGAAATTGATGCCTTCTTGCATCAATTTCACCTGAAATCGTGTATTTAATAGAGAAAAGTTGCTTTTTTGCATTTCTCAGTAGATGGAGAGTGTGAGAGCCATCCCCTAGTCACATGTAACCACCTTACAAAATCGCAAAAGATACAAGACACGACAGCATTGTTGTTTCGACACCAGAAACGTAACATTAGAGTCAAGAAGCCAGGATGGTTCGTATCTACGACCTCACATCCTGCTATCTAATGTAAATTGCTGGAGGGGCAAAAGATATGCAGACTTCGAATACCGACACACAATTAACGGCGGACAAACGTCCGAAGCTGAAACAATCCATTATCGATTGTGACATTCATCATGCAACGGGGTTGGAAGCATTAAAATCCTATATGCCGCGAGGTTACCAGGAGCTTATGAAGCAATACGGGCCAGCGCTGCCGGGAGGCATGCACTTTAATGGCGGCGTAGGCGGCAGGATGGCTGACGCGTATCCCGAAGGGGGCGGATCTGCCGGCAGTGATCTGGCCTTGATGCAAAAGCAGCATTTGGACCGCTACAATGTCGAATATGGCATTCTCACAGGGGAAGGCTATGCCGTTCATGCGACCCCTAACTATGATTACGCTGCTGCACTCTGCCGAGCGATTAATGAATATACGATTGAGCACTGGCTTTCGCGAGAAAGCAGACTGCGGGGGTCCGTTTTCATTGCGAAGCAGGCGCCGCAGCTTGCTGCGCAAGAAATTGACCGCGTCGGGGGCCGATCCGACATGGTGCAGGTGGTTGTTTCCAGCGGCGCTACTCTGCCATATGGAAATAGGCACTATGATCCGATTTATGAGGCCTGCGTTCGCCATAACTTACCCTTCACCATCCATGTTGGATTAGAAGGTGAAGGCATTAATAGCCCGCATACTGGAGCTGGGTATGTGACGCACTATATTGAGCAGCGTTGCGCGCGTCCTGCGGTCATGGGCGCACATTTGGCCAGCTTTATCTTCGATGGGGTGTTTGAGCGCTTCCCTACGTTGAAGGTTGTCTTGCAGGAAGCCGGCGTCTTGTGGCTAGCCCCATTCCTGTGGAAGCTGGATCAAGAATGGAAAGGACTGCGGGTGCAAACGCCATGGGTTCGCAAGAAGCCGAGCGAATATTTCCGAGAGCATGTCCGTGTGACCACACAGCCATTTGAAGAGACACCGAACCGTGAGATCTTCGATCATTTATTAGAGAGCATCTATGCGAAAGAAACGCTGATGTTTTGCAGTGATTATCCGCATTGGGATTATGATTCACCAAGTCAAGCATTGCCCAAACTGGAACCTGAGCTATGGGACAGCATCTACTATCAGAATGCAGCCAAACTATATGGTCTGCCTCCACGCAAAACGGAGGAGACGAAATGAAGCGAAGCTCGCAGCACATCGTAGGAACAGTAGGGGAGATTCCAACTGGTACGCATAAGATTGTGGAGGTAGAAGGGCGCAGCATAGGTATCTACAACATTAATGGCGGCTTTCATGCTCTGCGCAATATTTGCCCTCATCAAGGAGCAGAGTTGTGCAAAGGGTTGGTGACAGCCTATGTGACTTCCGAAGGACCTGGTGATTTTCAGTTTGATAGGGAAGGTGAAATCGTACGCTGCCCCTGGCATCAGTGGGAATTCGATATCGCATCGGGCTGCATGATCACGGATGTGGCCATGCGCACCAAGACGTATGATGTCACGGTAGAGAAATTTGGCGTTTCGATTGAAAATGATCTGATTTTAGTTCATATATAAGAAAGTAAAAACCTCTCTCAAACAGGCAGGATCCAATTGCCAAAGAGAGAGGTTTTATTTCGCTTCTGTGCCATATTCAATCATCTTCAGCATTTGCTACAATAGAAGGGATAACGGATAGGATGGTGAACGGCGTGCAGGAAACCGCTAAGGAATTTTTTGAATCAAAACTATTCGTTCCTGATGAATTCGCCAAAAAAGGCGGCATCTGGCCGCTCCGTCTTGGTCGCAATATCGCTAAGCCCAGCTATCAAGCAGGGCCTATGATTCTTGAGTATTACAATATGCACTTTATTATGGAGGGGAAGGTTGAGTTCACCTTTGACAAAGAGCACATTATTTTGTCCAAAGGCGATGTGTTTGCGATGGTACCGGGGAGTACTTTTCGTTATGGGTTGGCCCCGAGTGATGCCACCCTACAGATGATTTGGATTTCCATGGATGGATTGCAAGCACCTGAACTTTTCGCTAAAGCGGGCTTTAGTAAGGCCGCTCCTTACCTGTACGGGGTCATGTCCAAGGATCTTGAAGCTACACTTCGCCAGTTGTTCCTTCCCCGCAAATACGACATGAAACGGCATAACGAGTTATGTTCCATCCTATATCGCATTTTTGGCCTTATGATTCCAACGGACCCGTCCGAAAAGAATCAGACTGGCAAAGAGAACTGGGTTCCTAAAAGCGTTGCTTTTATGGACACTTACTATATGGAAAATATTACGGTTCGTGATGTTGCTGATTACTTAGCCCTTCACCGCACTTATTTCTCGAAGATGTTTTCGGAGGAAATGGGGGTATCCCCTGTCCAATATTTGCATCGATTGCGGATGGAAAAAGCAGCTGAGTTACTTTCCTCTGATTTTATGATCAGTGAAGTTTCCTTATTGCTTGGTTATTCCGATGCTTACGCTTTCACGCATGCTTTCAGTAAATATTACGGCAGCCCCCCAGGCAGCTGGAGAGCTGCACAACGAGATTCGAGCATAGAGAGGAAGGAACAACCGTGAAAAGCACACAGGGTGCGATTTCCTTACAACTCAAGCTTACCTTAACTTTTTTGCTGATCCTAATACCACTGGTCAGTGTAAGTATATTTGCCAATAATTACTCGCAAGGCATTATGAATGTGCAAATTAGTGACCGGACGAAGGGGGCACTCCTGACGTCACTTGCCTATATGGAGCAAATTGCGAATACGATGGATCAGCAAACCCTATTGATCAGCTCCAATCCTAGTATCGTAAACATCTTTAGGGATATTGAAGACCCACTTAACCCCACTCATTTATATGATATTCATACAGTCATGCAGCAACTGACTTCTCTTGCCAATATTAACGGTGCCATTCAAGAGGCTTATATTGTTCATGGGGCTAGCGGCAATGGCGTTTCAACAGCGCTGGGGGCGTTCAGATGGCCTCAGGTGAAAGAAGAAGGCTGGTTCCAGCAAGTCGTTCGAGGCATTGGTTCTTTGATTATTTATATTCCTACTGCGGATTCCAGTGAGGGTCAGAATTTATATTTGAAAGCCTCCAATATCTATTATATTAGGTTACTTGACGTATTAAGAGATTCGCCAGAGCCGAATGTTTTGATTTTTGCTGTAAATAAATCGTCGCTTCAGAGTATTATTCAACATCTCCAAACGACCGAACGGATGAACATTTCTTTATTTTATAATAACAGGCTGATTCTGGAGACCAACCCTGCTGCGAAGCAAGCCTATGCTTCCGACATGTTCGCAATGAAAGAAACAAGCGGCGCATGGTCTATTCAATTAGAGCAGCCTAAGGATGAAATTTTCAAGCAATCGCATCGGTTGCAGCTCTTTACCTATCTTATAATTCTTCTTAGCATACTTCTTGCCGTGTGGACAGCCTGGCTGATTTACATACAAATTTTAAAGCCTTTGCGTCAACTATCAAGCGCTTTCAAATTCGTTGGCAAGGGAGATCTGAACTATCAAATCAGGCATGATCGAAGAGATGAATTCGGACTCGTGATGAATGGTTTTAATCAGATGGCGGAGTCCCAACGAGTTATGATCGAGGAGGATTATGAGAAAGAGCTGCGCTTAGCGAAGTCGGAGTTCAGTTTGCTGCAATCGCAGATTAATCCGCATTTTCTTTATAATACACTGGATTCCATCTATTCGGTTGCAGTCAAATTCAATATGAAAGAAATCAGTGAAATGGTCTTGAATTTGGCCAAATTTTTCAGAGTTAGCTTAGGAAAAGGACGGAGTCATTTTACATTAGAGGAAACGATGCAGCATCTGCTGTATTACATTCGTGTTCAACAGATGCGAACAGCACACTTTTCAGTTGAGATTGATTTGGAAAAAGGCTCTGAGGCCATCCCTGTACTTAAATTGCTGCTGCAGCCTATTGTAGAAAACGCGATTATTCATGGGCTTGAGAAATGCCCTTTTGAAGGTGAACTGCGAATTCGCTCTAGGGTTCATCAACATCTTTTATTTATCGAAGTAGAAGATACAGGCATGGGAATGCCAGACGCTTTGTTGAAGCAAATCCAACTGGAGCTCAGTATACTGACAAGTAAGCTTTACCGAGTACCGCAAGAAAGCCCATCGAGTCAATTTTTTGGGATGAAAAATGTGAAATCGAGAATGAAGTTATATTACGGAGAAGAAGCTGACGTCCTGATTGAAAGTGAAGAGGGACTCGGAACAAAGGTTATCTTAATCATTCCTATACGAGTGGGGGAAGAAGAAGATGAAGCTGCTCGTCGCTGAAGATGAATATCAAGTCAGAGAGCGGATTGCCTATGGGATTTCATGGAAAGACTATGACATTGAAATTGCCGGTGCTGTGGGAAACGGCAGGGAAGCCATCGTGGCTGTAGAAAAGGACTGCATTGATATCGTCATTACAGATATTCATATGCCCGATATGAGTGGTCTTGAGCTTGCAAAGGTTCTGAAGAATGAATATCCGCATGTGAAGGTTATCATATTAACGGGTTTTGACCATTTTGAATATGCGCGTGACAGCATCGATTATGGCGTTGTTAAATATCTGGTAAAGCCAGCGGAGAATGAGGTTGTACTGGAAACGGTGTTAAGAGCCAAACAGCTTCGTGAACAGGAATTGAATGACATTCATAACATAGCGCTTCTGAAGCAGAGATGGAAAGAGCATCTGCCTCATCTTAAACAATCATTCTATAAAAATTGGTTGAACGGGCGTTTGTCTACGTGGGAATTAGAAAAACGCAGTCAGGAAATCTGCTTCTCCCTAGCAGGCCATATCTATTTGCCTGTCACGCTCGATATGGATCCGATTGCCGAAACCGATGTCCGTTTCCATTCAGGGGAGCGGCCCTTAATTCAGTATTCGTTGTTTAACATTACTCGGGATGTCGTGGAGGATATGGATGGCATCGTTCTGCAAGATGATGACGGGTTGACGGCCATTATCTTCTTTTCCCCTTCAAGTGTAGAAGTGTCAGGATTTCAACTCAAAGTTAATCAGCAGCTCGGCAGACTGCTTAGCACGGTTAAATCCTGTTTGAAGCTAACAGCCAGTGCTGGCATTGGAACTTGTGTGGGAGATCAAGCCTTGCTGCCGATTGCCTATAAGCAGAGTAGAATGGCACTGCAGGAACGCATCGTACTTGGCAATGAAACCGTCATTCCTTATCGGAACGATGCGCCTTCCAAGTCAGTCTGGTTGAATATGAATGATCTGGAGAAAGACATTGAAATTGCTGTGGAAACGGGCAATGAGAGCAAGAGGTCAGAGCTCATCAGTACGTTAATGGACATCGGTTTCTCGCCGAACCATCCCATTGCCGAGGCGAAAGAGATGCTTCTTCGCATCACGGCATTACTGACGCGAATTGTCAATTCCCACGGGTGGAGTTTACGCGAAACGCTTGCCGAAGACTACACAGATTTTATGAACTTTAATCAGTTGTTGACGAAGGAACAGCTCATGGAATGGCTGCATCGCATGATGGCGCGAATTAGCCGATCGATTAGCGATCGCCGTAAATCGGGTACGCATATTATGGTGAGTGAAATTTTGGCTTTCGTTGATCGTCATTTATATGAGGAAGAACTAAGTTTATATTTTGTCGCTGAAAAGATGTATATGAATTATGCCTATGCAAGCCGGATCTTTAAGGAGGTGACCGGCAGCAATTTCTCGGATAGCGTGCTGAGACTACGGATGGAAAAGGCCAAGGAGCTGCTGGCAACGGGGAGCAAAGTGTATGAAGTAGCCGAACGAGTCGGATATAAGAACGGAAATTACTTCTCGCGGAGCTTTCAGAAGTACTGGGGAATCAAGCCGAGTGAAATGAACAAGTCATAAGTTTTTTGAAGAAAAAAAGACATTCAACATGAACTGTTGGTGTCTTTTTTTGCATGCAAAAACGTAGAAATTGTGGTCATTAAAGTAGAAGGATTAGTCTACATTTTCATTACCTGTCGGGATATAGTTAGTACAAGAGAAGAGCACGATAGCTAAGGAGATCACACATGATGAAGACAAATTCTTTGACAGGAAGCAGAGAAGTGAAATTAACAAAAGGGAGGTCATTCAAGCTTCTGAGGTATTGGGATTTGTATCTCATGGTATTGCCTGCGGTCATTCTTATCCTCCTCTTCAAATATATGCCGATGTATGGCGTCATCATTGCCTTCAAAGATTACAATTTGATGGAAGGTGTATGGGGTAGCGATTGGGTGGGGCTTCAATATTTTCGCGAATTATTTACGTTCGACGAATTCCCAAGGGTAGTCAGAAATACCGTTATGATCTCTTTGATGAAACTGCTCGTAGGGTTCCCTGTTCCCATTATTCTAGCCTTGCTGCTGAATGAGCTCAAATTCGTCAAATTCAAACGAATGGTGCAGACGATCACTTATCTGCCTCACTTTATTTCATGGGTGATTATTGGCGGCCTCGCCATTGATATGCTGTCTCCAAGCAGCGGGATTATTAATAGAATCATTGAAATGCTAGGGTTCCAACCGATCTTTTTCATGTCGGATGAAAGAATTTTTCGCTGGATACTCGTGGGCTCGGATGTTTGGAAGGAAGCGGGTTGGGGGGCTATCATTTATCTCGCTGCACTGCTGGGGATTAATGAGGAACTATACCAAGCAGCCACTGTGGATGGGGCGAATCGCTTTCGGCAAATTTGGCATATCTCTCTTCCAGGTCTGAAGTCGACCATTATCATCATTCTCTTGCTGCGAATCGGGTATATCTTAGATGCAGGTTTCGAACAAGTACTGGTTATGTATAACCCGACTGTCTATGATGTGGCGGATATCATTGATACGTATGTGTTTCGAGTGGGCCTAGGCTCTATGCAATTTGGTTTAACGACAGCAGCGGGATTATTCAAGTCAGTCATTGGATGCGTACTTCTAATTCTATCCAATGTATTTGCCAGGAAAATGGGGGAAGAAGGAATTTTCTAAGGAAGAGAAAGATGAGGGCTTGTCATGAAAAGAATTCGGAGAGAATCCATATTTAATTATGTAAATGTCATCGTATTGTCGCTGCTCTCATTATCAACCGTTGTACCTTTGATTCATATTGTAGCGAAGTCACTCAGTGGTGAAACGTATATTTTAGCTAAAGAGATTTGGCTATGGCCGAAAGACTTCAACTTTGCTTCGTATGAATATGTACTCTCTTATAAACAGTTTTACATGTCATTTTGGAATTCCTTGATTATTACCGTAGTTGGCACGGCAATCAGCATGGCTGTCACCATATTGGCTTCGTTTCCACTATCCAGGAAAAACTTTCCTTTTAAAAGAGGATTTATGCTGTTCTTTGTCATCACGATGTTCTTCAGCGGTGGTCTAATTCCTACCTACCTGGTTGTAAAGCAATTAGGATTACTGAACACACTCTGGTCGATTATGCTGCCTCTGGCCTTGGCACCGTTTAATTTAATTTTGATCCGCAACTATTTTTTGAGCCTGCCTGAGGCTTTGGAAGAGTCGGCGATTATGGATGGGGCTTCCAACATACGGATTCTTACTTGGATCTATCTGCCTTTATCCCTACCGACCATTGCAACGATCGCGATGTTTTATGCCGTCGGTTATTGGAATAGCTTTTTTCAAGCGATGATGTATATCACCGATAGAGGTCTGATGCCACTGCAAGTATTCCTGATGCAGATCGTGACCAACTCCAAGACGGGAGACATGACGACAGGCGGGGTGTTAAGTGAACTCACACCAGAATCGACGACGGCTGCGGCCATCATCTGCGTTGTATTTCCGATCCTTTGTGTGTATCCCTTCATTCAAAAATATTTTGTTAAAGGTGTTATGTTAGGTGCGGTCAAGGGATAATCCATGCCTTTATCCGAACTTTCATATATGTATAATTAAATAGGGAGGCGCGATCATGGTTTATAGAAAAACAGCGGCAATCAGTATGAGTGTAGTCATGTGTATGCTTGTCATGGCGGGGTGCAGCACAAGCAAGGAAGCGGGCCAGGCAGGAACAGAAAAGCCTGCGACGGCAACAAGTGGGAGTGGGGGAGAAGTCAAAGCGCTTAAGGATTTAAAAATTACCCGACTTTACCACGGCGTTATGGAGCAATTCAAAGGTTCGGACACCATGAATAATAATAAGATTATTAATAAGTTAAGGGAGAACTCGGGCTTTAATATTCAATATGAGTCACTTCCAAATGAAAATCCATCGCAAAAAACATCCATAATCTTTGCTTCTGGTGATGTGCCTGATCTTATTATGGTGAATGGCAAATCCGACTACTTTAAACTGGCCAAACAAGGTGCGCTCGAGCCTCTCGATGATTTAATTGCCAAGCAAATTCCGAATTTATCCACGATGGCGAGTAAAGAGTCGCTAGATGCTTTGAGATATGAAGGGAAAGTTTATGCGATCCCTTATCGAAATGCCTTAAAGGTAGGAAACGGTCTTATTGAGCGTGCGGATATTTTGAAGGAATTAAACTTGAATGCGCCAACAACGATCGATGAGTTTTACTCAACAATGAAGACAATTAAAGAGAAGAAAAATATTACGCCACTGACGATGGCGACTTCAAGTGCGGGATCTTTCTTTGATGGATTTTTCCCTTTCTCCGCTGCCTTCGGCGTTTCTACACCTACAGTCATAAAAGACGGGAAATTGAAATTTTCCTGGGTGCAGCCGGAATACAAAGAATTCATAACAACACTTAAAAAATGGTATGATGAGGGATTATTGGATCCTGAATTTGCAGTTAATAAAGATAGCAAAGATAAGTTAATTAACGGAACAGCCGTGTTCAATACGCTGTATTTCTCATCAGGTATTGACGTGGATAAAGCCCTACAGGAAAAGAAAAATGGCGGCTCTGTACAGTTTATTGCACCTCCAGTTGGCAAAAATGGTCAATCGGGGATTCAAGATGCTTCGATTTCAACGCAATATGTTGTGGTTCCTAAACAAGCTAAAAATAAGTTGGGTGCAGCCCAATACCTGAACTTTTTGTACAAGCCGGAAACCGATATCTTAATAAATTATGGCATTAAAGGTGAGGATTACACAGAAGCAAATGGGGTATATACGCAGACGAAAGAACAAAGTGACAAAATTAGCTGGCGTTCGATGTACGGCTTAGGGGATACGGATTTTGGTATTGATGCAAGACTGAAAGCCAAAAGCTTATTGCCTTATTATGAGCCTCAGCTTAAATTTAAAAAATCCCGTGAGGAAACGAACTTTGCGCCATCGATTGAAGCGTACGATACTAAATTCACAGAACTTCGTAATTATGTTGAAGAAAACTCAATGAAATTTATTATGGGTAAACGTGATTTGTCGGAGTTCGACAAATTTACACAGGAGTTTGATGCGAAGGGCGGGAAGACTGCCATTGATGCATTAAATGAGTGGTTTACGAAAAAGTAAAAAAAGGAATGAAAGAGCCATCCTCAAGTAGATTAGCTACTTTGGGGGTGGCTCTTATTTGTTGGACGAATATGAGGTAAGGTACTAGGTGATGAAGAGTGAATTAGTGAATCAACGCATCCTGCGAATTCTCCGTTTTCACAATGCTATGTGAAGATGAACCTGTAAGACGCTGTGGCGGGAAGACTTGACGAACGGGCGCAATGATGAGCGCAGCTACCACCGCTTTAATCGCATCTCCAGCGAGGAATGGATAGCATCCTGCGGCCATGGCATCTGCAAAGGAATAAGCAGGAACTTTATACATTAACCATGGTACGCCAGCTAAATAAGCAAAAAGGGAACCGAAAACTTCAAGAACAAGAAATGCAGCGATATAGCCCTTGATGCCATTCAGACGAATACGCGGTAAAATAAGACCAATAAGTAGGGCACATATCGGCCAGATCATGATAAAGCCACCGCTAGGTCCTAGAACTTTGGCAATGCCGCCAGTCCCAGCTAGAAGGGGAAAGCCAAGCGCAGTAAGAACGACGACAAGGGCCATACTTAGAAATCCGTATCGTGCGCCTAGTAAGCCTCCAGCGAGCATAACGGCTAATGTTTGAAGTGTAATGGGTACAGGTGACGTAGGAAGAGGAATTTTGATGAAGCTGAATAACACGAGAATAGCTGCAAATAAAGCGCTGAAAATTACACCACGTAACGTAAGTTTCATATTGTTGATCACTCCTGTTTCTGGTATTGTTAATCTATTGTCAACCGGATGAATGGTTAACAAGTTGACAATACAGATGATAGCACAACTGCTAGAAAAGTGAAAGGAACTTTTTTACATATGCCTACAAGAGAAAAATTGATGTCATTAAAGAACGCTTCGATCGTCTATCGTATGGAATCGGGAGAAGGGCGACGCGTATGGTCAGGTGTCTCGCTAGACATTCATAGAGGTGAGTGGATCGCTGTTGTGGGACCCAATGGGAGCGGGAAAAGTACACTTGCTAGCGTGCTGCTAGGCTTGAACCCATTGTCGGAAGGGCAAGTGCAGCGTAGAACGAACGCTGTGACGCAGGCGACAAGAGGCGTGCTCCAATTGCCAGAAGCTCAATTCATAGGAGAAACAATAGCGGAGGAACTAGATTTCTTACCGCAAGCGGGGCAATTAACGGCCGGGGAACGCAGGAGTTGGTATGCGGAAGTATTAGCTGCTGTAGGCTTGTCACTTTCGCCGGAGCGTACAATGGCTACCTTATCTGGGGGGCAGAAACAGCTGGTAAATCTCGCTGCCGCACTCGCAGCAGGTCCAGAGATTCTGCTTCTAGACGAACCGACGGCGATGCTGGATCCAGCATCTCGCAAAGAAGTACGGGAAGCCGTGCGCCAGGCACATCAACGTGGAACGACGATTGTATGGATTTCACATCGGTTGGAAGAGGTGGCGGATGCGAGTCGTGTCGTCGGATTTGGCGCTGGAAGGATTACCTTTGATGGAGAGCCGCGTGAGTTTTTTTATGGGGAAGCTGGGGAGAAATCGGAGGGATTTGAGGAATATGAGGAAACCGAGAAAATCGAGAAATTAAAGAAATTCGATAAATCTGAGAAAGTAAAAAAATTCGAGAAATCTTCGCCTTGTGTGGAACTTGGCTTTGATCCGCCCTTTGTGATTCAAACGGCGATGCATCTGCTAGAACAGGGACTCACGTTAGACCCTCTTCCGCTGAACATGGAAGAATTGGCGGAGGTGATCTCATGCCGATAGCTTTGAAGGGAATAGAGGTTACAGCTCCAGATTCACCTGATGTAAGACTGCTCCAGAATATAAGCTTTACGCTGGAAGAAGGTTCCGTAACATTGCTTATCGGCCATGCAGGATCAGGAAAATCTACACTGCTGCAAGTGATGTCGGGTCTCCTTAAGCCGCAAGCTGGATCAATTACGGTGGATGAACAGCCGATTTGGCTGAAACCGATGAAAGCCGATCCCAAGCAATTGCTTCGCTTCGGCTTAACATTTCAATTCCCCGAGCAGCAATTGTTCGCACGCAGCATAGGTCAAGAATTCGCTTATTCGCTTCGGCCGTATAAACTTGAAAAGGGAGAGCGGGATCGCCGCATTCGCGAGGCGACCCATGCGCTCGATCCGCATGGCGTCTTCGCCATGGATCGCTCGCCCTTCGCGCTCAGCGGCGGCGAGCAGCGCCGGCTCGCGCTGGCGACAACCTTCGCCACGGCGCCGGATTGGCTCCTCATGGATGAGCCAACTGCCGGCCTCGAGGCGGCCGCCGTGCGCGAGCTGCTGCGCATGCTGCGCGAGCGTGGCGGTCGTGGCGGACTCGTTGTCGCCACGCACGATCTGGACACGTTCTTTCCGCTAGCGGACCGTGTCCTCGTTCTAGACCATGGCGAGCTCGTCTTCGACGGCGCGCCGCAACTGCTCTGCCGCGCGCCCGAGGTGCTGGCGCGCGCCGGGGTTGGCCTCCCGAGCTGCGCGGAGGCCGCTGTGGAGATGGCGCGCATTGGCATCGCCATCGCGCCGGATCTGCTCACGCCGGCGCTTGCCGCGTCGGCGATCTTGGCTGCGCTGCGCGAAGCGGGCAGCGCTTCTGCGCCAGCGGCGCCGCAGGCCGCAGCGAGCGTGGCGCAGCCACCGCGGCCTGCGCAGCGGCAGGAGCCGAAGTCGGAACCACCCGCGCCGCAGGCGGGGTGGTTGGGGCTGGACCCGCGCGCGAAGTGGCTGCTCTACCTGCTGCTCGCCATCGGCACGATGGGGCAGCAGGGGTGGGGCAGCCTCGCGGTGGCCGCGGCGCTTGTCGGCTGCGCGTTTCTCGGCCTTCCGCGCAGTGTGTTGCGCGGGATCCGCAAAATCGCGATGTCTTACGCGATTTTCCTGATCTTTTCCGTCGCGCTGGCGGGGATCGAATTCTCACCGCTCGGTTACTCGGTTGACAATGGCTGGAGCACCACGTTTATTCTGACACGATTATTTGTCGTCTTGATGGCAGGCTGCTGGCTCGCCATGTCGACCCCCTATAGTCAGCTCGTGCAAGGACTGAACTGGGTATTGAAATATTTGTACAAGGTAAAGCTGCCCGTGGCATCCTTTTCCTTGGCGGTTTCGTTTGTTTTCCGCTTCATCCCGCTCATCATGCGGGAGTGGCAGCAATTCTCGATGATCGTGCGAGCACGAGGGAAAGCCTCTGTCCGCCCAGGTAGTGTTCGCGTGCGCGACATTCCTGCACTGGTAGTTCCGCTACTATTAGGGATGTTCCACAAAGCGGAACAAATGACCGTCGCGATGGAGATGAAGCAAATCGACGGCACAACGTTGCTGCTACGGAAGAACACTTTGGAGTGGGAGAGAGTGGACACGGTCTTAGTGGTGGTTGCTTTACTTGCTTGGGGACTTTTGCTATTTACGTAGTAGTAACAACAACCTAGTAGCTTCGGTAGTCTAATAGTAGCCAACAAGCAGGTTGCTAACGGACACAGCGGATGCTATTAGGTTGTATTTGATTGTTTGTGTAGGATAACGGACACAGCAGATCTTATTTGCCTGAAATCAGAGAATTACTGGCTTGCTAGGGCCATTTAACGGCTATGGTGTCCGTTAGCTCCCCAAAAGCCCCATTCTGGTATAAATAACGTCATTCATGTCCGTTAGAGTTTGTTCTCTATAGCCCTCCGCTCCTTTGTGCTGTCCCCGCGTATTTCCGTACCTCCGAGTCCTCCGTACCTCCGAACCTCTTGCTGCTCCTCCCTTAATCTTCTCCTAGCTCCCCACCCATTATCGAAATCTAGGAATATTTCTCTCAATTACTGCTTACAAATAGAGTGATAGACGATTCCTCGAGAAATGGGTGGTTTGCTATGAACGTCCGAAAGAAGAGGTTTCTATTTTACACGTTACTAGCGGGAGTGTTTATGCTTCTTTTTCTCTTTGTCATCAGTGCGCTTAATTCTTCAACAGCCCCCATCCACATAGAAGTCCAAGCCGAGGAATTAATCCAAACTCCCGTGTCAACGTCTGTGCCCGAGTCTGTACCTGCGTATGTGACTGTGTCTGAATCTGATCCTGATCCTGATCCAGCGCCCGTTGAGGTTTCATCCCTTCCACCGGACAAGCCTGAGCAGCCACTCCCAGCTCAAGTGGGCACAATTCCAGCACCAACAGCATCCGTGCAAGTGATCACAGCCCCACCTCAGACAACTTCCGTTACAGTGGACACCTATATGCCCAATGGGGTTGTCGCTCCGTCTGCTTCATCCAAAGTCAGCATACCTGTGCTCAACTATCACAGCGTCACCATGGATCCGGGAAATGTGGTCGTTATTTCTCCAGCCAAACTGGATGTGCAGATGAAATATCTGCACGACCATGGGTATACGCCTATTTCTCTCGCAACATTCATTAACCTGATTGAAAAGAAAAGCGGGATAGTGGCACCAGATAAGCCGGTACTGCTTACTTTTGATGACGGCTATGTGGATAATGTGGAGGAGGCGATGCCGATTCTAGCCAAATACAATTTCCCTGCTACACTCTTCATGTCACCAGGCATGGTCGAGGATGCCAGTTATTTGAATTGGGAACAGGTCAAACAGTTGCAAGAAGCCGGCTGGGACATCCAACCGCATGGCATGACACATCCTCATCTACCTAAGCTTTCAGCGGAACAACAAGCGTATGAGATTACCGAAGCTAGAAAGTTAATTGAGGAGAAACTAGGCACACAAGCAGAAGTTTTTTGCTATCCTTATGGGGAATATAACCAAACAACGTTGAAGCTTTTGAAAGAGCACGGCTTTCGCTATGCGTTTACGATTGACCAAGGCTACACGACCAATCAACTGTCCCCTTATTTGCTGAAAAGGCTGTTTATCAATGGGGAAGAAAGCCTGAAAGCCTTCATAAACAAGCTCTCGAAGGCTAATTAGGGAGACGTTTTCCTTAGGCCGCATTAGTTTCAGACAACACAAAAAAGAGCTAACCACATTGTAGGCGCTAGCTCCTTTTTGTCTCTTTAGGCATCTCGTACGATCACCTCAACCACTCACAATAAGCCTCAAGCTCATGAAACGGCACTGTATAGAGGGCTAAGTTGTTCACGATGGATTTGGTGGAGCCCGGAAGAGCGAGGAATTTGTTAAAAAGCCGATCCTGCTCCTCGTCGGCAGCTGAAGTCCAGAACTGAACCTGCCGGACGTCGGGATTGCCTGCTTTGATGGCATGTACCAGTGCACGTAGTCCTTGTACGAATAATGTTGATCCTCGCAGCTCTTTCTCAATAAAAGCCACCTCGATCTGACAAATATGCTGGTCCTCATAATCGCCTGGACCGGTGCCGTAGCCGAAACCGGCCGCGCCGACCATATCGTAGGACTCTTCGTTGATGATGAGCATGGCTTTACCTAGGAAAAGCGGACTACTGATGAAGCTGAGTTTCATACCGAACGTATAAGGCAAATTGAGTTCGTCCTGATGGCGCAGCAGGAAGTTCATATAAACTTCGTGATCCATTTCTAATTCGCATACTCGGAATTGAAAAGACATTATTGGGGCTGAACGCGCAGAGAATCATTAACTTTAACGATTTTACCGAAGCCGCTACCTTTAACAATTTCTTTGGTGTTAGGTTTTCCTGGGTACATACGGATTGCCTCCTTTATGTCGTAATTTGTCTTACCTTTTTCCATTATATCCTAGTAAATTTCTTTAGGATATCCCTGATTTTGTTAATTTTCTCACAAAAAACGACTTCTTTCCCGTGTGTACCTTCGCGTTCGAAGCGAGTGCTTGTAAACTTAGCATAGAGTCGACGTAGATAGTCATTTTCGGCTAAGGCGGCAAGTCTTAGTTCCTGGATCTCCGGATGCACCTCAATAATCTCGTTTACTAAGTATTGCAGCCCTTGGACAAATAAACGTGATCCTCGATAACCTCTATCGGCAATGGCAATATCTATTAAGGCAACTTCCTTATCCTGAAATTCCTGTTCAGGTGTTCCGTAGTAATAGGCCACGATTCCGACCACACGGTTATCGGCATCCCTCGCACAAATTAGATTGCCCTGAGTCACGTAGGAATAGATGAGAGTAACCATTTCTAACGTAGAATAAGAAGCATGCAGGTCGCGCTTATGGGCTAACATGAATAAACTTGCCTTGGCGAAATCGTCATCGCTGACACACCTTTGGTAGCTTAACGTCATCGTGTGTCTCCTTTCTGACTTGCAGTCTTTATCCAATTCGTTTCTGAAGTGTTTGTTCCAAAGATTGTAGAATCTGCGGGTGTTCGGCCATTAAACGGTGAAAAGCTTCTTGTCTGACGGACAACAGTACCGAGGGCCCCATCGCCCTTACTGTTGCATTTCGAGGTACATTGTGAAGTAAGGCAATTTCGCCGAAATGATCCCCATCTTGCAGTACGGCGACCCGTCGTTCCCCACCATCAGGCATACGTTTTATAATTTCAAATTTACCACGGACAATAATGTAAAATTTGTTGCCCTCATCGCCTTCGCTCACAACATTCTCGCCTTCTTTGCAGGTTTCGGTTGTACATAACATAGCGATGTTCTTAAGCAGTGGAGGTGCAATACCTTCGAAGAAGGGAAGCTTGGCAAGCCTGTCCATATCCACCGTGGCGTAGAGCCCGTCCTCAGATAGGTTAAATCCGAACTGTTTATCCCAGAGGCTGCGATATAAATTGTTTTTATGTAATAGCTCGTGGTGGGTACCGGAATCCACAATTCGGCTGTCCTGGAAGACATGAATGCAGTCAGCGTTCATGACGGAGGACAAACGATGGGTCACGGATACAATCGTCTTCTCGGATTTAAGTCGAACAATGAGCTGATTAATGTCCGACTCGGTTGCTGGATCCAATGCTGATGTCACCTCATCAAGCAGCAGAAGGTTCGGCTTCCTTAGGAGCGCCCTCGCAATCGATAAGCGTTGGCGTTCGCCGCCCGATAGCGATCCCCCCTCATGATGCACCTGTGTATCGTAGCCGTCAGGCCAACCTGCAATGACATCATGGATGTTTGCCTGCTTAGCCGCGTCAATCATTTCAGCTTCTGAAGCACCGCTATCCAGCAGTAAGTTATCCCGAATTGTCGTATTAAATAGGAAGGTATCCTGCGTAATAAGTGTGGAATGTTTGCGTAAAGAAGCTTCACTTAAGGTGCGAACGTCGTAGTCATTCATAGAGACAGAACCTTGCTTTGGATCATAAAAACGGGACAGCAGCTGCAGTGCAGTACTTTTGCCGGAGCCACTGGGGCCAATGAAAGCCACATAGCTGCCAGCAGCAATTTGCAAGCTTACATGTCGTAATTGATCGGACTCCTCGTTATAACCGAAGGTCACATCATCCATCTGAATCGAAAGAAGAGAAGAAGGCAGTTCTAGTGGATGAGGGTCCTCTGGAACGTTGGGCTGTTGATCCAAAATTTCTTGAATGCGCCGAAAGCTAATATTGGAATCGATAAGGTTCGGAATGATGTAGGCTAAATTAGAGCCTGACTGTCCTACACTTAAGAATAAGGTGAAAAAGGCCATAAAATCGCCTATGGTCATCATGTCATGGAAGATCAAATAACCACCGAAACCAATCATAATTCCGTTCAAAATCAAAAGTGATATAAGAGGGAGCCGCTCCATCATGGAATTGGTAAGTTGCAATTTCAGGCCAAAGGAAAAGAGCTCATGTACCTGTTTACGGGCTCGCTCTTGGAACCTGGCTTGCAGATGCAAACTTTTAATCGTTTTATGTCCCTTAACCATTTCATCAATCGTATTCGTGAAACGTTCCTGTGCTTCTTTGTAGTGAACATTGGCCGTTTCCGCACGTACTTGAAGGAGTCTAGGGCCGATAAACATCAGCGCGGAGCCAGCAAGCATGGCCAATGTGAGCTTCCATTCAATTGAGAATAATAAAATGAGCCCGAGCAGAACGCTTAAGCCTTCTTTTAGGAAAAATGGGAATGCGATGCGAACCACTCTTTCCACGGAGCCCATATCTGCTGAGAACCGGGTGACAAGATCACCAACTCGGTATTTTTGATGGAAGGGAAGGGATTGCCGCTGCAAGTGTGTAAACAGCTCGATTCGTAGTTTTTTGATGATCTGCCCGCCGAGATTTCCGAGTGTGTATTCTCCGCATAGACTTGCACAAATGTTAAGAAGGCCGCTGCCAAGCAGTAAGGTCAAGATGATTGCGAAATTATGAAGATTTTTGGGTATGAAAGCCTCGTCCACCATATATTTCAGGCTCACAGGAGCAGCTACCGAATATCCAACTTCTAGGAGGAGGCAGAATAAAAAAAGGCTGGTCAGTCGCTTGTAGGGAATCCAAAGGTTCAAAAGGGTTCTTAGGAAATTCAGGAATCATCGCCACCTTTCAATAGAATAAGATTACAGCACTTTTTTAGGGTTGTAAACGACACGATTTGTCATAATTCGGTAAAAAAATGAGCAGTTGAATAGAACTCGAATTCTTCCCCACCTAACGTGTATAATACAACTAACCGTCCCCATAAAGGAGATTCCGTGCATGAAAGAAACCAAAACAGGAGGGGAACTTAATAGGTTTATGAATTCTTCCCAGAGAGATATAAGAATCTAACCGACGGTGGTGAAGCCATGGAACAGCCGTACACAATCTACGAACAGCAAATGAAGGCAAAGCTGAAGCGTTGGGAAATTCGTTTGCAAAAGCAACCTAACCTGATCGAGCGCGCCTCCAAATCCGTTCAAAATCGCATCAATCAAGTGATTCCCGAGAAAATACACAATACGATCACCGCGATGGTAAAAGGGATTGTGCAAACGACTTTGTTTGGAATTAATTATATGCCTGCAACGGAGCCGCTGAAGGGCATATCCATGGCGGACCGCGATGCGAAAGCCGAGGAGCTGCTGTCACTTTACAAAAAAATCGCCGCCGCCGAGGGTGCAGGTGCAGGGGCCGGTGGGATTTTACTTGGCCTAGCCGATTTCCCAGTTCTCATCGGGATTAAGTTGAAGTTCCTTTTTGAACTAGCTCATATTTACGGATATTCCACCAAGGATTACAGAGAAAGATTATTCGTTTTGTATGTGTTTCAGTTGGCGTTCTCCAGTTCGAAGAAGAAGCCGGCGCTGCTTCATACGATTAAGAATTGGCCTGCAATTTCACAGACCTTTCCTCCTGCTGCAGACTATGCTAATCAAGTGGATTGGCTGCAGCTGCAGCAGGAGTATCGAGACACGATTGATTTTCGTAAAATGCTTCAACTCATCCCCGGCATCGGAGCAGTAGTAGGCGCTTGGGCTAACTTTGGCTTGCTGGAGGAGCTCGGAGTGGCAGGCATGAACTGCTATCGGCTGCGCAATTTGCAAGACAAAGCTAGAAACGCCAGCGAGTAATAATTGCATGACATTTATCTTGGTGCCCTGATTGAAATGGAACACAAAAAAACCTGAACGACAGTCGGATTAATGTCCAACTATTGTTCAGGTTTTTCTTGTTGTGTTTATTCATGATTCATCTGAGGGTAAGTCCTTGGGAACCAGCTTGAAAATATCCCCCGACTCGAACGAATCAATAAGCCTATCAAGCCATTTGTAATAATGAATAGCTGAATCTATTTTATCCAAATCCTGTTTAACAACAGCTTGTAAAGGGAGACTGTCAGGAAATTGTTCGTTCAGCTTTCGGAACTCATTTTTGGATTTGTTAAGCGCAAGCAGGTTAACTTCTAAGGCCTTGCGCCATTTGAGGCTAAAGAAATCAGCGAAAGTTTGGAACCAGTCGGATTCAACCTCATAGAGATCCTTACGGGAACCTTTTTCCCACACTTTATTAACCATTTTCAGATCAACCAGTGCCCGCACGCCTGTGCTCATGCTGGTTTTACTCATTTCCATAGCTTTTCCCATTTCGTCTAATGTCATCGGCTTGTCTTGAAATAAAAGTAAACCGTATAAATGACCGGTAGATTCACTAACACTATATAAATCCATGTTATTTCCAATAGATTCTATGATTCGTTTTCGAGCCTTCTGTATGACGAGATCTTGTTCTACGCTGATGCCCTCTATATGATTCATTATCTCCTCACCCTACCTTTAGGTTTACATCGTTATTGTAAGAAACAATTTTGAAAAAGTAAAGAAAAACACCTACTAGGAATAGTATACTAAACTTCGTGAAAGTTTGTACAGTTTTTTCTGTTTGAACTGTTTGTACAGAATTTAAGGTTGACACAAATGATGATTATTCGTTAGACTTGGTGAAGTGGACGACATGCAAACAGAAGAAAGGAGTGAGCATATGTCGGTTATCCAAGTTAATCAGGTGACAAAAATATTTGGTCCCGATCCCGCATCTGTTCTTCCGTTGCTTTCTCAGAAACAAACGAAAGAAAAGATTTATAAGGATACGAAGCATACTGTAGGAGTCAATGAAGCTAGCTTTTCTGTTGAAGCAGGTGAAATATTTGTCATAATGGGGCTCTCAGGCAGTGGTAAATCAACATTGGTTCGACTTCTGAATCGGTTGATTGAGCCAACGAGCGGAAGTATCACAATTCACGGTAAGGACATTGTTCGCATGAATGATGAGGAGCTTAGAAATGTCAGACGAGAACAAATCTCAATGGTATTTCAGAAGTTTGCCTTATTTCCTCATCGAACAGTCGTTGAGAATGTGGAATACGGGCTAGAGGTTCAAGGGTGGGATAAGCAAAAAAGGCGTGTGAAAGCGCTAGAGTCTTTGAATTTGGTAGGATTACAGGCTTGGGCAGACAGTAAGCCTTCGCAATTAAGCGGCGGCATGCAGCAGCGGGTGGGGCTTGCGCGGGCTTTAGCCAATGATCCGGATATCCTTTTGATGGATGAGGCTTTCAGCGCATTAGATCCTCTTATTCGGAAGGATATGCAAGATGAACTCGTAGAGTTGCAAGATAAAATGAAGAAGACCATCATTTTCATTACACATGATCTGGATGAGGCTCTTCGTATTGGAGATCGAATTGCGCTAATGAAAGACGGCGTTATTGTCCAAATCGGCAAACCAGAAGAAATTATGATGAACCCAGCAAATAAGTACGTCGAAAGGTTTGTGGAGGATGTTGATCTATCCAAGGTACTGACCGCATCGACAGTCATGCGCCGGCCTGAGACCATAGGCCTTGATAGAGGGCCGCGTGTGGCGCTGCAGCTCATGAGGCAAAGCGGGATATCTAATTTATTTATTGTAGACAAAGGCAAGAAGCTAATTGGTGTTATAACGGCGGAGGATGCTTCGGGTGCTGTTCGCTATGAGAAGAGTCTCGAGGATATTGTGATTCGAGATATACCAACTGTCGGCCCGGATCAACTGCTGCATGAATTATTTGAAGTTTGCAGCAATGCCAAGTATCCTGTGGCAGTCGTGGATAGCGATGGGAAAATTAAGGGTGTTATTGTTCGCGGCGATGTTCTTGGGGCTCTTGCAGGTAACGTTGTGGCAAGAGAGGATGTGAATAACGAATGACTAAAGTTCCATTGGATGATTGGGTTGAGAAGGTTGTTGATGGGTTAGGAGCTAACTTATCATGGCTCTTCGATTTCATGTCACTCCTCATAGAGGGAGTTGTGGATGCATTTTCTGCCGTTTTTCATTTCCCTCCAGCGCTGGTACTTATCGCTTTGATTACGATTCTTGCTTATTATCTTGGCAAATGGCCATTCGCGCTATTTGCCGCCGTAGGATTGTTATTAGTCGATAATCTTGGCTTGTGGGAACATACGATGGACACACTGGCACTGGTTATGACCTCAGCAGTCATTTCCATTCTCATTGGTATTCCTTTAGGCGTATGGTGTGCACAAAGCGACCGAGCACGAGGGATCATCACACCAGCGCTTGATTTCATGCAAACCATGCCTGCTTTCGTTTATTTAATCCCTGCCGTTACCTTTTTTGGACTGGGTGTGGTACCTGGGGTCATTGCATCCGTTATTTTTGCTGTACCGCCGACGATTCGGCTGACGAATTTGGGTATAAGGCAGGTTGCTGAAGATTTAGTTGAAGCGGCAGATGCTTTCGGTTCAACCCCTATGCAAAAATTAGTAAAGCTGCAATTTCCGTTAGCGATGCCGTCTATTATGGCGGGAATTAATCAAACGATTATGCTTGCGCTCTCGATGGTTGTTATTGCTTCCATGATTGGGGCACAGGGCGTAGGGGCTGATGTGTATAGGGCTGTTACTCAAATCAAAATTGGTCAAGGCTTTGAAGCAGGATTGGCTATTGTTGTATTAGCTATTTTACTTGATCGCATCACACAATTATGGATGAAGAAAAAAAGGAGTGTTTAAAGATGTTGAAGAAAGCCGCCAAGACATTAATATTCGCTAGCTTGACCAGTTTACTTGTCGTGACAGGCTGCTCGAAAGATAATGCTTCAGAATCTAGTGTAGGCAGCAGTGTGAATCACCAAATTATCGGAATTGACCCTGGTGCAGGATTAATGAAGCAGACGGATCAAGCGATGAAAGACTATGCGCTTACCGATTGGAAATTAGTTGAAGGCTCTAGCGCAGCCATGGCGGCAGCGTTAGATAAAGCGTATAAAGCGAAGGAACCGATCATCGTGACGGGGTGGACACCTCATTGGATGTTCGCTAAGTATGATTTGAAATATCTGAATGATCCTAAGGGGGCATTTGGTAAGGATGAAGAGATTCATACGATTGCTCGCAAAGGTTTGAAGGAAGCAGCGGCGTCAGCATATGCAATGCTAGATCGATTTGAGTGGACGCCGGAGGATATGGCTGTGGTCATGTCAGCTGTGGTTGACGGTAAGAAGCCCGAAGATGCAGCTGCAGATTGGGTTGTGGGCAATGCAAGTAAAGTGGATACTTGGGTGAAAGATCTTTCGCCAGAACAAGGTAAGAAGCTGAAATTAGCTTATGTGGCTTGGGATTCGGAGATTGCCAGCACGAATGTCGTGAAAACCGTATTGGAAATGAAGCTCGGGTATAAAGTAGAGATGCTGCAAGTTGAAGCCGGACCGATGTGGGCTGGACTTGCTGATGGAAGCGCTGATGCGATTGTGGCTGCATGGCTCCCGACTACGCATAAGGATTATTTCGAGAAGTATGCCGCTAAACTAGAAGATCTTGGTGCAAACTTAAAAGGGACCAAATTGGGTCTAGTTGTACCTGCCTATATGACAATCAGTTCTATTGAAGATTTGAAAACGAAATAGCCTAAATAGTAGAGAGAAGTCTATCGATAATCTTATCGATAGTCTTTTCAAATTATAGGGGGGACAATCCCAGATAATTAGGTCATTTGGAAGTGATATTTGCAGAACACGCGCATACACTATAAGAGAGTCGGTTACCGGCTCACCTTGTGAGAAGTTGTGATTATTTTCACAAGCGTATATGTGATTAATTTCACAAACGGAGGAGTGTTGAGCAATGAATAAAACCAAAATCGTCATCCTAGGCGCAGGCTATGGCGGACTTGTCACAGCAATAAGGCTGCAGAAGAAGATGCGAAGAAATGAGATGGACGTGACACTGGTCAACAAACATGACTATCACTTTATTACAACGCATCTGCATATGCCGGCTGCCGGTACGGATCATCATGATAACGCACGCGTGACCATTTCGGACTTGATCGATGAGAGGAAGATTCGATTCGTGAAGTCGACGGTAAGAGAAATTTTGCCTAGTGATAAGAAAGTTGTGTTGGAAGATGCTACGCTTGAGTACGACTATCTCGTGGTAGGACTCGGGAGTGAGACGGAAACCTTCGGGATCCCGGGTATGCATGAATATGCCATGTCGATCAAAAGCATTAACAGTGTCCGCTTCATTCGGCAGCACATTGAATATATGTTCGCCAAGTCCAAGGTGGCTCCGAAGCGCAAGGATTATTTGACCTTCGTCGTTGGCGGCGCGGGTTTCACGGGAACGGAGTTCGTCGGAGAGCTGGCGGATCGCATTCCTGTTTTGTGCAAAACGTATGATGTCGATCCGACAGATGTCCGAATTTATAATGTGGAAGCTTCCTCGTCGGCGCTGCCTCCCGGGCTGCCAGTGGATTTAGTCGAATATGGGATGGAAGTGATGCGCCGCAAAGGGGTGCAATATAAGCTATCGACCGCTATCAAGGAATGCACATCGGAAGGAGTTATTCTGAGCAATGGCGAGTTCATTCGTGCAGGCACGGTAGTCTGGTCGGGAGGGATACGCGGTAATTCGCTGCTGCAGGAAGCGGGTTTCGAGGTTCAGCGGGGACGGGTGAAAGTGGATAGCTGCTTGCGCTCCTATCAGTTCCCGGAGATTTTCATTACGGGCGATTGCTCCATCGTCACGAGTCCAGAGGGTACACCCTATCCGGCCAATGCGCAGATTGCTGTCCAACAAGGCTATAATGCAGCTAGGAATCTCATCCAGATGGTTCGAGGCAAAGAGATGAAGCCATTTGTCTATGATTTCAAAGGCACGGTAGCAACCTTGGGGCGCGGTGAAGCCGTTGGTTTACTCAAAGTTAAGAAAGTGAAAGGCCGCTTGGCCTTATTTATCAAAAAAATGATCGATGCCCGTTACCTATATCTTATCGGAGGCATTCCACTCGTTTGGAAGAAAATGATTTGGAAGCAGAAGTCCACGACTCGTAATTATCATGTGCCGAATTAACGCGCGTATAACGTAAAATCCCCTTCAAGTAGACACTTGGAGGGGATTTTTTATCTAGTACCCACTAACTATAGCTATTGGATCGATACTGGCTCGGAGACACGCCTTCACGTTTGCGAAAAGCTCGCGAAAAATTATTCTCATCCACAAATCCAACCTGCTCAACAATTTCCTTAATGGAAAGATGAGTGGTTTCGAGTAACTCTTTGGCTTTCTCAATACGAATTTTCGAGACATATTGCATTAAGGGAAGACCATTTTTATTTTTGAAATAGCGTGTGACATAGGATGGTGTAAGGGATAGCTCTTCAGCAACGGTAGATAGGCTTAGATTATAGTCCATATAATTCTGGGAAACGTACTCTAACATAGCCGCATATAAGCGATTATTATTGGCATCTTCACCTAAGCTGTCTTGAATGCTGCGTGCCGCATCAAGTAGACTAGTGCAAGCTTCTGAAACAGTTTTGGACTGGAATTCTGCAAGCGATTCTAGTTTGTATTTGATCGCTTCGCGGTGGGACAGCGGAATATTATTGACGAGTTGGTTTAATGTGAAAATGATTTGTTGAAACGTTAGGCGGAATGTTGGAGCATCCTCCAGCCGAGTAAATCGTTCTTCCATCTCTTGGATTAGCAGTTGCAGATCCTCTGAGTTCTTGGAGCAGACCACAGCATGGAGTGCATCTGCTGAGTCAGAAATTTGCTGCTTATCGATCGTCGTATGCTCGATTTTCTGCTGAGACCACTCAGAAGGAGTGATGATGGATTGTTTACCAGCAAAAATCCGATATTCAGCAAGCGATGTTGCCGAGTTGAAAGATTGATGCAAGTCATTCGTAGGTTGAGGTTCTCCTACCATACAGGATAGGGAGAGGGCAAAATGCCTATTCATGAACGCGATGATTTGCTCGGAAAAAGCACGACTGCGAGCTTCCCATTGATCTGCAAATTCGTTATTCCACGAAACAATACCCACAATGCCATTATCGATAGCCAAATCTAGCGCATAATTGACGCCATGTACACCTGATAAATTTTCAAAAACGTTGCAAATCGTATATTTCATCAACCACTGTTCACTAAGCGGCTCTTTACTTATCTTTGCATTGTAATCGTCAAAAATAATGACAAGTACACTGCTTGTATGCCGTGTATCAAATAGTTGATGAAGGGCGCTTCGGTTATCCTGCGTCGTATTGTCTACGTTCAACTTCCCCATTAATACGGCAAGCAGCAGCTGGTTCCTCGTTAAAACCTCCTGATTATGCATCATATTGGACAAATGGATGCTCTCATCTCTCATCTGCTCGATGTAGCGAGTAAGTTGGTCTAATTCATCGGTATTGCCTTTCGTCAACTTGTCCGATGGCAAGGTAGGGAAACGGCTGGATAACTCTTGGATCGGTTGATAACTCTTGCGTGCAGACCTGAAACAAAGCACAATCCCTAAAGCAAGCGATATGAGAAATATAGTTAGTGAAACCGTGAGTGCCACATCATATTCGTGAAAATAGTCACTACGGCGAATGGCGTTCACCACATGAATGTTCTGTTTTGACGACGTTTCCTGCATGAAGAGATAGCCTGGGATTCGTGCTTTCGAGTTTTTCGCTGCTATGGCAAGTTCACCCCACGCTAGATCAGAAGATCCTTTTACATACAGGAAAGGCATGTTGGATTGGTCAAAGGCAATCAGGCTGCTGCCACTGTCAATGGTTTGTTGGAAATTACTTACCAGGGCCGGATAGTTCAGTTTGTAGATCATAATCCCACTCGAAAAGGGTGTGCTGTCAAGCGGAACTAGGAGAAGCAGAACTTGTTCCTTGCCGTCAGGATTATTTTCATTGGCTAGTGAGGACAGAAGTATGGGTGATCTTAGCTGCTCCAACTTGCTCTGTAAAATGTCTGGCGAAATTCGGCCATCGCTGACGAGCCGGCCATAGCTCTCAGGTGAGTAAATTCCCGTATCGGTAAAAATCGTATTTTTAAGCGAGCTGTAGGCTGTGTTTCGATAGAACAAACCAATGGAATCAAGATCAGCAGACAGCGCCTTTAACTTTTCAAGTTCATCGGCAATGACATACGGATATTGTAAGGACTCTTGTAATTGATAGGGAAGCAGTTTGGTATCCCGTGACAAGGTTAACGTCAATTTCTGTAAGTCTAATATGCGTGTATCCAGCAAACTGGTCGTATTGGCCATAGAACGTTGGGTATTATCCATCAGCCGATTATAGGTATTTGATAGTGAAATGATATTGGTAACTAAGAATAACAGACCGGTTACGGCCAGAATCAGAAGGTGCCCTAGAAGAAATTTTCGATAGAGCTTGGACTGAATCGCTTTCCGCAATATAAACACATCCTCTGGTCGAATAGGTCTTGATTTCTTACGAGTATATAAATTTTGCGCTATGTTATCAATTCATGGCAGGCAAAAAGCTGAAAATTGACTAGGTATTGAGAAAAATGCAGGGTGCCATTGATGCGTTAAAACCGTTTTTTGCTGCGAAAAGCCGATTATCAATTGTTGTAGGAGGTTCCGAATTTATTTATACTCGGAGCCATAGGAAATCGATTCAGGCGCCGAATCGATTCTGAGTGTCAACTTTTCTATCGTTCGACGAAGGAGGCAGCTATATGACTGCGAAGACCAAGGCTGCACATGCACCCCTACCTAGGTCTAAACCGAGAAGGTTTGGGTTGCAAAACAATTGGGATTATCTCATCTTTGTTATCCCCGTTGTCCTTTATTTTCTTATTTTCTGCTACGGACCTATGTATGGTGTACAACTGGCATTCAAACGCTTCAATCCGATCCATGGAATCATGGGCAGTCCTTGGATTGGTTTGGATAACTTTGAAAGGCTTTTCAATTCATTTCAGTTTTATCGCATTGTTAAGAACACGCTGGTTATCAATCTATTTAAAACGCTGATCAGTTTTCCTATTCCAATTATGCTTGCCCTCATGTTCAATGAGATGAGAAAAGAGAGATTGAAGAAGACGCTGCAGACGATCACTTATGCACCGTACTTCATCTCGACGGTCGTCTTTGTCGGCATTATCAATTTATTTCTCGGCGGGGAAAATGGGTACTTGAATCATTTGCTGGGGATGATCGGAATTGAATCGATTCCTTTTTTAACTAGTCCGGACTACTTTCCTGGTGTCTATATCGGTTCTGACATCTGGCGGAATAGTGGTTGGAATTCAATTATTTTTATCGCGGCGTTAGCGGCTGTAGATCCACAACTGCATGAAGCAGCGCAAATCGATGGGGCTAGTCGGTGGAAGCGGATGATTCATGTGAATCTACCGTGTATTATGCCGGTCATTGTCATTCAATTTATTTTGCTCATGGGGAAAATGATGACTCTCAGCTACGAGCGTATTCTTCTTATGCAAAATAGCTTGAACATGGAAACCTCAGAGGTTATTTCCACTTACGCTTATAAGACGGGTTTGATCAATATGGATTATGGATTCTCAACCGCTGTGGGTCTCTTTAACAATGTCATCAACATCATTTTGCTGCTTGCGGCCAACAAGATTGCCAAACGATATAGCAGCAGCAGTCTGTTCTAAAAGGAGAGGTGAACATGGAGGTCGTTTCCCACAAAATTCGAGAGTCTAACGGAGATCGGATATTTCTGGCGATTACTTATGTACTTATCGGGATTCTTGTGTTAATTGTGCTTTACCCGCTGATCTATGTCGTTAGTGCCTCATTCAGTGATCCCAAACTGGTGATTGCAGGCAAAATCGGGCTGATCCCGAGTGGATTTAACGTTGAAGCCTACCGACGGGTTTTTACGAATACGGAAATATGGATTGGTTATCGGAATACGCTGCTTTACACGACCGTAGGAACGCTAGTCAATATTTCATTGACCATGATGGGGGCCTATCCGTTGTCACGCAAAAATTTCCGATGGCGCCGCGGGCTTATGATATTCTTCACCATTACGATGTTTTTCAGCAGCGGTATGATCCCCATGTACCTGCTCGTTAAGAATTTGGGACTTTATAATTCGATGTGGGCATTAATATTGCCAACGGCGATCAGTGTATACAATATGATTGTTGCCAGGACGTTCTTGGAAACCAACATTGATGAGCAACTCTATGAATCGGCCTATATGGATGGCAGTGGCAACATCAGATCGTTTTTCTCCATCGTGCTGCCCCTGAGTGCGCCGATCATGGCTGTTCTTGTGTTATTTTATGCCGTGTATCATTGGAATTCCTATTTCGAGGCGATGATCTATTTGAAGGAACGTTCGCTGTATCCGCTGCAACTCTTCCTGCGGGAAATTCTAGTGATGAATCAGTCGGATAACGTGATGATGGATTCGATTGAGATGGATACAAGCAAATTTCTCGTTGCGGAAGGTGTCAAATATGCCGTTATTATCGTATCCAGCGGACCGATTCTTATGTTGTATCCATTCCTTCAGAAGTATTTCGTTAAAGGGATGATGATTGGTGCTCTTAAAGGTTAATGTGGTTAATAATGAAGGAGATGACTAACGAATATGAAAAGAAAATTAGTCTTACTGACAGCTGCCATGCTAATTACATCGATTCCAGTACTAAGTGCTTGCAGCGATAAAGATAAAGGGACAGAGCCCGTTGCAACCGGTGCGAATAAAACAAGTGCTAACATTACTAAGACAGGTATGCCGATTGCTAGTGAGCCAGTTCAATTAAAAGGTCTGGTCTCCAAATATGAGCTGGTCAAGGATTGGAACGAGCATAAAGGCTTGAAAAATTATGAAGCGAAATCGAATGTTGTCATAAAATGGGATACGGTACCGCAAAATGCCTTTGATGAGCGCAGAAATCTGATGTTTGCCTCCAATGATCTGCCAGACTTTGTCATGCGGGCGAATTTGTCGCCGCAATTGATTACTTCTTACGCAGCAGCGGGTCAGATTATCCCGTTGGACCCTTTGATTGATGCCGGCTATGCGCCGAATCTGGCAGCACTTATGAAAGAAAATGACGGGATTCGCAAATCGATTACTTCGGCTGACGGCCATATTTACTCGCTTCCGAATATTAGTGAAGCGGATGGACGTATTTCTTCCTCGTGGATTAATAAGAAGTGGTTGGACAAGCTTGGGCTTCAAATGCCGACAACAACGGACGAGTTTTATAAAGTGTTGAAAGCATTTAAGGAGCAGGACCCTAACGGGAATGGCAAAGCAGATGAAGTTCCGATCTCAGGGTACAAAGAGGGCAATAAGAACTACGGTGATCAATTTATTAGATCGTTCTATGGCAGCTGGGGATTCGGAGCGAATTCCGGGATCATCGCACCTTTCATGGATGTCGATAACCAGGGCAAAGTTCGTTATATCGCAACGGACAATACCTTCAAAGACATGATCACCTTCTTTAATAAGCTCTGGCAGGAAGGATTAATCGATAAAGAAATTTTATCGCAGGATATGAAGCAGGAGATTGCTAAGGTTGATGATGAGCGAGTCGGCTATGTAGCGAAAGGTAACAACAATTTGTGGATGGGCAAAAATCGGAATAATTACGTCCAGAACCCTGTCTTGAAAGGTATCGACGGTAAAGTGTATTGGACGGGCATCTCCCCGAAAGTCCGTGACTTAGGTTCATTCGTTATTACGAGCAAAAACCCGAACCCGGCAGCAACACTGCGCTGGGGAGATTATTTCCTGAGTGAAGAAGGGACGGCTCTGGCTCGACTTGGTATCGAAGGAGTTACTTATACGATCGGCAGCGATGGTTTTTATAAGTTAAAGGACGAATTTGCGAAAAATCCGAATGGACTCACAGTGGATGAGGCGCTCTCGGAATATACGATTTTCCAAGGTGGCGGCATTCCACAGCGCGTGACGCAAAAGGTTGACCAAAGTGCTGCTGTTCTACCAGAAATGATTGCGAATAAAGATGTCATTCGTCCTAACTTGGTGCCTGACGCGAAGTTGATGATTCCTACTTTTACCGAAAAAGAGAATATCGAATTAAGCTCATATGCAACGGATATCGAAGCTTATGCAGATGAGAATATTGTTAAATTTATTACTGGAGCTAAACCGCTTAGCGAATGGGATAAATATGTAAGCACGTTAAATAAAATGCAGCTTGATAAATATCTGGCGATCTATCAAGCAGCGTATGACCGCTGGAATCAGAAGTAATCAGCGTATAGTAGGAGGGATTAACGATGAGATTTTACGGCACAAGCGCAGCCGAGGGCATACCGAATCCATTCTGCTCCTGTTCTGTGTGTAACAACGCACGGGAGGTAGGAGGGACAGAGATACGCCGACGTTCGATGTTCCGAATCAATGAGCAGATGTGTATTGATTTAGGCGCGGATTCTTTTCAACAAGCGATTGAATATGGCGACTTTACCAAGCTTCGGCATGTCTTAGTGAGTCATACCCATGAAGACCATTTCAACTATATGATGATGAATGTTCGAAATATGTCGATAGAACGATTGAAGGAGCCGCTGCATTTCTACTTTACAGATCAGGCCTACGAAATCGTTGAATTCTATCGTCAAAGCCGACCGATCATGAAAGGTATGACTTCCGATTTGGAAGCGCGCGGCGTAGTGGCCTTTCATAAGCTGGCGTTTAACGAATCGGTGACCATCGCTGGCATGAAAGTAACGCCGCTACGTGGGAATCATTTGGGCAATATGGGGGAAAGCTGTGCGAACTACCTGATTCAGAACGAGGATGGTCAGAAGCTTTACTACGGCGTGGATACAGGCTGGTACTTGCCGGAAACATTCAAGGAGCTGGAGAATGCTTCCCTTGATGTGCTGATTAGTGAATGCACCTTTGGGTTGACTAGCGGCCGGGGCCTCCATCCAAACGGACATTTGGACGCCTTTAGCTGTATGGAGCTATTCCGCAAACTGTTAGCACAAGGGACGTTACATGCTAACTCTCGCATTTATCTTACGCATATTAACCACTTTACCTCTACACATGCAGATCTAGTAGGCTGGATTCAGGAACAGCAATTCCCATGCCCGATTACGGTCGCATGGGATGGCATGATCATTTAAACGGAAAGAGCGACCTCCATCATACGGAGGTCGCTCTTTTTCTATCGTGGAACGAGCATTTATTCAGCTGCGGTTGTAGGAATAGCCGATCTTCCTACCGTCTCTGTTGCTGAATGCTTCGCTATCCTCTTTTTCGCATAATTCCTGTATAAGATCGAGCTTCCTATCGTTAAAAGCGCAACCACAGCCATCCCCCAGATGAGGTTGTCAAAAGCACGTTCGAGCGGCAGTGATTTCTGCCAAACGAGTGCGCTCCCCGAGAGCGCAACGGCGAACGCGCCGCTGAAAAATTGCAGCAATTGGAACAAGCCCATGCCTGAGCCGATGCGATCTGTGGTCAATTGCCGGGAGAGCTCATTGGATACAGCGCTGGAAAGTGTCGTAAAGCTGATGCTGATCAGGATGTAGAGTGCAGCAATCCAGTAAGAGGAATAGCTTGCAGTCAGGGCAAGCCCTACGGTTGAAACTAGCATCAACCATGGTACGTAGCGGAGTAACGCCGTATTCCCATAGCGGTCAATGATGCGACCCACACGGTTGGAGACGAGCATAGCCAACAGTGCACCAGGGAAGAGTAACAGACCCGAAGTGAGTGGAGCTAAGCCGAAAACCCGCGCAAGCATCTGTGGTGCAAGGAACAAGAAGCCGAAGCTGATCATGTAGGATGACACGCCGATTGCGCTGAGCGCCATATAAGGTCTGTCGCCGAAGAGTGCAGGCAGAACGAACGGTTGGGAGGCTCGGCGAATCCGCAGAGCGAATAAGGCAATCGCAACGACGCCTGCTAGAAGTGCGATCAGACTCTTAGACGTAAGGAAGAGCAGCAACCCCGTCGTTCCAATCCCGAGCAGCAGAGCACCTATGAAATCGAACGAGCCGCTTTCTGGTTTTTCTTTTGGAAGCAGGATAAGGAAAATAGGAATAAGCAGCAGCGTTACCCCTGTAATGACGAATAGGAAATGCCATCCCAAGTACTGAACGATGGATCCGCCAGCGACGGGACCTAGTCCCAAGCCAAGTGAAGCTGCGGAAAGGATGAGCGACATGGCTCTGCCTCTACGAGACAACGGAATGTAGCGAGTGACGAAAACGATACCCAGCGAGGGAATCGCGCCTGCGCCAGATGCTTGAATCAGCCTTGTAAGCAGCAATAGTCCGAAACTGTCCGTGAACAGCCCTAGAATGGAGGCTCCGCCTAGTGAAAGCAGCGCAATGACGTAGAGCCTGCGAATAGGCACGAAGTCGGATAAGCGGCTATAGGTGATCGAGGCGATGGCGAAAATGATCGAATACCCCGTAACAATCCACGATGCCGTTGAGGGACTGAGTTCAAATTGTACGGAAATCTTGGGCAGTGCCAGATTGAACATCATCGTGTTCATGATGACAAGTACAATCGTAAAACAGAGCAACCAGGAAACAGGCGTTTCTCGTAAGCGGTTAGGCATCTCAGGTTGAGCGTGTGTTGTTCCTTGAGCTGAAGAGGTTGCGTTGTCTGACATGGTACACCTTCCGATCTAAACTATAATATATTTTGTGACAGTTTATCATGGCGGGTAGGGTGTGTCAATGAATTGAACGTGGATTAACTTCTAAGGAAAATGGCTATGCCTACTACGGTGGCTGAGCCTCAGGTTTCCCTCATATCAGATATGTTAGGAGAAAGTGTTATTTTGTTTTGCGAAGTGTTCGAGAGTTTGGTATTGTGAAGATAGTAATCATATAAAGCGTGAAGCACACGCCGCTAGCTCCTGTTTGTAGGAGTTCGCGGCGTTTTATTTTTTTAGGAGGCGGTAGACGTGTTCGAGAAGGAGTATGAGATCTATTGGAATGAGCAAATTCGACAAGCACAAGGTCAGAGACTGGACATGCTACGCAGGGATTTGACGGGAACGAAGAAACTTTTGGAGGAGGTAGTTTTGCCTGTAATGGGGACGTTTGAAGGTTTGGAACTTGAATTCGAAATGATAAGTTTGTCAGGGGTGAAGATTTATGGGGACGTATGTCATCCCAAACTGCGAATCGTATTCGAGGAAGACAGCTTCGTTACGCACGCTGAGAAAATTACAAGAGACCGCTTCTCATTCGAAAGGGCACGGGCTCGAAGTGTTGCGATGCTGGGATACACATACTTTCCGTATAGCCGAGATGAGCTTGAGAAGAAGGCGAGTTTCTRCCAAAGAAACCTGTATGAATGGATTGGCCGATTCGGCAATGCGCAGGGGGCTGGAATGCTCGAGCTACCGGTGTATGAGCGGGAGGTTTTGAGGTTTGCTTTATTATGTAATAAGCCGTTTCAATTGAAGGAAGTAAGCCAGTGGTTACAGCTTAAAAGAGAGGCATGCGGAAAAATTTTACGCAAGTTAGAAGGGAAAGGATTCGTTCTACCCATTGGGGTGAAGTTAGTCGGTGAAACCGACTAGCTCTGGCGCAGCAGTGGCAATTAGAGAGAAGTTAGACGGTGAAACCGACTAGCTCTGGCGCAGCAGTGGCAATTAGGGAGAAGTTAGTCGGTGAAACCGACTAACTCTGGCGCAGCAGTGGCAATTAGAGAGAAGTTAGTCGGTGAAACTGACTAACTCTGACGCAGCAGTGGCAATTAGAGTGAAGTTAGTCGGTGAAACCGACTATCTCACGTGCAGCAGAGTCAATTAGAGTGAAGTTAGTCGGTGAAACCGACTATCTCACGTGCAGCAGAGTCAATTAGAGAGAAGTTAGTCGGTGAAACCGACTAACTCTGGCGCAGCAGTGGCAATTAGAGTGAAGTTAGTCGGTGAAACCGACTAACTTTGGTGCGAGCCAGTGGTAAAAGGAACTCATTTCAAACACATTATCAAAGCAGTGCGCTAAAGAGAAAAACCTCTTCATCTATATGGATTGTTTGCACGAACAAGTGGAATGGTGGATTGCAACCATTCTGTTTATTCAAAATACCCCGCTTACCTACGAGAATGGAAGAAAATCAACGAATCAGGTAAATGTAAGCGAATTATTGGGTGAAACGTGAGGTCGGAGAGAGCTTTTTACGTTTTTTCCCTCCTTTACTATGTTGGTAGAAGAGAGTAGTATTCAACACGTACAAGAACAGTTGAATATTTCGCTTAATTTTCTTTTAAGAAAAGCGGGGGAACCACGAGTAACATGGGGTGAATAATGGTACGGATACCGAGTACCTTTTAGGGCAGATTTCTCGCGGCCCGAACCCGGCAGCTAACCTCGTAAGCGAACGTGAGAAAGGAGAACATGTGTTCAAAACACAAGGTCAATCCTTGTGTTTTTTTGCGTCCATTTTTCAAATGTGATGTGTGATATTCGTATTAATTGGAGGAACAAAGGCGAAATGACAAGTGATTCATTGAAAAAAATTGTGTTCGGTAAGCCGCTAAAGTCGAGTGAGATTGAGTCGGAGAAAATGCCTGTCTGGAAAGCACTCCCTATCTTGTCGTCAGATGCCTTATCATCCGTATCCTATGGGACGGAGCAAATTCTGTTAGAGCTCGCGACAGTAGGGGTTGCTGCGTTTGCCTTCTCGTTGCCGATTGCGGTTTCGATTATCGCGTTGATTCTACTTCTCGTGTTGAGCTATAGACAGGTAATCGAAGCGTACCCGATGGGCGGCGGCGCTTATATGGTGACGAAAGAAAATTTAGGTATGGTGTGGGGACGTCTTACCGGTGTCTCTCTGCTAATCGACTATACCTTAACCGTGGCCGTTTCGATATCGGCTGGTGTCCAGGCAATTACCTCGGCATTTCCATCGGCCGTACCTTACATTGTTCCGCTGACCATCTTACTAGTTTGGATTATGGTCTGGCTGAATTTGCGAGGTACATCCGAATCAGGAACGGTATTCGCGATACCAACGTACTTTTTCATTCTTTGTATCTTGTTATTAGTGGGTAAAGGTATTTTCGATTTACTGACAGGATCCATGAATACGCATGCGATCGAATTCGCACCAAGCGCAGCGACGAACTCATTAACCTTATTCGTACTTCTCAAAGCGTTCTCGTCCGGTTGTTCAGCTGTAACGGGGATCGAAGCGATCTCTGATGCCGTACCGCATTTCAGAACGCCATCTGTCAAAAATGCCCAACGAACACTTCTCTCTCTAGGCGGGCTGTTGGCCATCGTGTTCGGTGGTGTAACGCTGATTGCCTTAGGGTATGGGGTGGCACCGGATCATAACGGTCATACATCGGTTCTTTCGATGGTGACGGAGCAAGCCTTTGGCCGAGGTGTGATGTACTACGCGACGCAAATCGCGACAATGCTCATTCTGGTACTCGCTGCCAATACGAGCTTCAATGGATTCCCAATCTTGGCGTCGATCATGGCCCAAGACAAAAACTTCCCGCGCATGTTTTCCTTCCGTGGGGATCGGCTTTCGTATCACTATGGGATTATTACGCTAGGCGTTTTGGCCAGCTTGCTGTTGATTGGCTTTAAAGGTAAGACCGATGCACTTATTCCGCTTTATGCGATTGGCGTGTTCTTATCTTTTACACTTGCTCAGACGGGGCTGGTTCGTAAATGGCTCAAAGAGCGCGTATCTGGCTGGATCGGGAAGCTGATCATCAACGGTCTAGGCGGTATCGTTTCCCTAGCAGTTCTTATCATTTTCTCAGTTACCAAATTTAGCGAGGGTGCTTGGATTGTCATTATCATTACACCGGTACTCCTCTGGGTCATTACGAAAATTAGTCACCATTACGATGACGTAGCCAAACAACTGCGGATCGATATCACACAAGACCGTGTGTGTACCAAAGAGCCGATCATTATCGTACCTGTGGCTGGGATTCACAAAGCTGTAGAACAAACCCTGAATTATGCCAAATCGCTCTCGCCTAACGTCATCGCGTTCTATGTATCCTTCTCGGATGAGGATGAAGAATCGATGCAGGAGAAGTGGCAGATCTGGGATCCAGGTGTTCGACTCGTTGTGTTCAAATCACGATACAGAACGATCCTGAAGCCGCTGGCTGAATTCATTGATCGCATCGACACGCATGTGTCAGAGAAGCAGTCGATCATGGTTATTCTCCCGCAATTCATGCCGAAGAAATGGTGGCACCGTCTGCTCCATAATCAATCTGCTGCGCGGATTCGTTCGAAGCTTCAAGCCGATAAGGATATCGTTGTTGCAACAGTGCCGTATCATTTACACCAATAGAAGTGTACAATAATAGGGAGAACTTGTAGACGAGGTGACCTTATTATGGTGAAAAAGAAAGCAAAGATTACGCCAGCTGCGGCTAGCGTGCAAGATAAACCTGCAACGCTGAAGGATCTGCTGCGTCCGGAAATACTGGAAGGGCTCAAAGCCCAGGCTGACGCGATGAAAGCGGAAGAGCAAGCGAAGAAGGACGCAGAGAGAGCTAGGGTAGAGGCGGCTCGCAAGGCAGAAGAGAAACGTCTTGAGAACGATTTTGCCTATCAGCTGGAAAAAAGTAAGTTAGATTGGCGGAAGCATAAATGAGGGGGCGCACGATGTGCCTCCTTTTTTTCGTAAGTGCGATGTTAGCGCTTGCAGGATGCGAGGCGGAGCCGAGTGCTGAGGGTGTGGAAACGGCGGTTGCATCTGCACCATCTGCCGTACCACCTGCGAACACTACATTAACAACACCAGTGAGTAATCCGATCGAATCACCTGTTCCAACGTTATCCTCCCATCCATCATCCGATGGTCCAAGAGTTAAAACGGTAGATATTGAGGCGGACCCATCCTTCGCGTCCGTAGAACAATCATTGATCGCCCGTTATGCCTCTGTGAGTCCAACGAAGTGGGGAGAACGTGTCCCCGGTGTGAAAACACGCTTACATACGAAGGACAAAGTAATTGCCCTCACCTTTGATGCCTGCGGCGGGAAGGAAGGCAGTGGCTATGATGAGAAGTTAATCCAGTATTTGATTCAGGAGCAGATTCCAGCTACGTTATTCATCAATGCAAGATGGATAGCTGCGAATCCGTCTACCTTTCAAGTTCTGGCATCGAACCCTTTGTTTGAGATCGAAAATCATGGCACCGAACACCGCCCCTTATCTGTAACAGGCAAGCCAGCCTACGGTATTGCCGGTACGAAGAACGTCAAAGAAGTTATTCATGAAATGAATGATAATGCGGATCAGATAGAGAAGCTGACGGGAAAAAGGCCCCTATTTTTCCGGTCGGGTACGGCATTTTACGATGAGGTCGCAGTATCTATTGCGCATGATTTAGAATTTGAGCTAGCGGGATACTCCGTGCTTGGCGATGCGGGTGCGACGTATAACACGGAGCAAGTGTACAACGCCATATCGAAGGCTCCGAGCGGGTCCATCGTCCTCGCACACATGAATCATCCCGAGAAGGATACCGCCGAGGGTGTCATCAAAGCGATACCGCAGCTGCGTAAATTAGGCTATAACTTTGTACAGCTTGCCGCTAGGGAACTGATCGAATAATAGGAGAAAGTTATGTAATAAATAGTTTACAAGAAAGCGTTTTCATGATACTATCTTCGTAATTTATTATCATCTCATCTACGGGGTTGTTATCAGCATGAATAGACTGAATTTGCAAAATCCAACGAATTTGGCGTTTACTGTTCTTTTGTTTTCTAGCTTTTTATTTTGCCTCTATTTAGTAATACCTGCAACTTCGCCGAAGTCATTGGAGCAGACAATTAGTCCAGAACAAGTAATAAGCGAAGAACAGCGTACGCCTTCTTATGAACAGTTTGCAGAACCAGTTGTAATAAAAGAGGTAAAACAAGAGGTTAAGCTAAACGTACAGCAACTAGAACTCGAAACGCAACAACAACCGGGGCAGCGTCAAGTAAATGCGCTAGCTTTTGATCAAGCAGATTATAGTAAACAAAAGGTTCATTATACCGATAAAGTCATTGTACTGGCCTATCATCACATTGATGAAAAAGAAAACGGAATTACAATTTCCCCAAAAAGATTCAAAAGTCACCTGCAAAGGCTAAAGAAAGAAGATTACAATGTCATCTCCATGGAACATTTTCTGCATTTCATGAAGAGTGAGGCTACGGTTCCCCAAAACGCGGTTGTAATCACGTTTGATGATGGCTATGAATCCTTTTATACCCACGCGTATCCTGAATTACTTAACTTTGGTTTCCATGCTACTAAATTTATCGTTGTTGATTCTATAGATCATCCTAAGGCACCTCGTCTAACATGGGATCAGATGAGAGAAATGAAGCAGAACGGGATGAGTTTTTACTCACATACGTACGATCATCATGATAAAGTTAAGGCGGGTTCTGGGAATACACTTATGCCAATGCTAACAAATCCCATTTATTTGGAAAATGAGAAAAGAATTGAAACGGACGATGAGTATCGAAAGAGAATTAAACAGGATCTGTTAAAGGCTGAAAACCGTATTGAGGAAGAGTTAGGACCACAGTATCGTCTACTTGCCTTTCCTTTTGGTGCCTATAATGAAACGGTCATTGGGGTAGGAAAGGAAGTGGGAATTGAACTTTTCTTTACGACCAAAGAGGGGATCAATACCAAAGGAAGTAATGAGATTTATAGAATCCATGCAGGTACATCGTATATGTCAGAAGATGATTTGATGTGGCGAATGAAGTTATATCATAAAAAGTAAAGTGAAACTATAGCTGGGAGCCGCATTGAAGCGGCTTCTTTTTTGTTCGCCAACAGTATCCTATCTTTTTTTCATCTCAAAAAACTCACAAGCTGCCCGATCATAATAGGTCAAATCGCTGACGCGCGTTTGCACAACGACTGTCGTATCACTGAAACGTAGAACAACCGCATTGGAATCGACAATATGGTCATCTTTGAATATCCGAACAACACCCTGTCGGTCAATGACCTCCTGAAAATCTGAATCCGTATGTAAACGTTGATTCCTTGCCATGAATGTATGGTCCCCTTACCTCATTAAAATAGTTCTTTCTATTGTACCACAAGGTGGCAAAATGCCCGAATTTAGACGAACGCCTACGCCTAGCCGAGCATAGAATGTAGCACCAATTGCTGCTTGGGCTGAGAGGGTGTGTGGTGCAGGATGGATATTCAACTTTTACCGATTCATTGGGTTTATTTAGTGTTCATTGGTTTCATTCTTACGCTTCTTGTAAAACGTAGAGATACGACGATGATTTGTGTGGTGGGTATTTTTACACTAGGGTTGTTAGCGACGGAAACGTTAAGCGGCTCTGTATCGGGTGTGTTTAACAGCTTTATTTATGCAACCAAAGAGTTAATGGGGACGATTATGATCATCTCCATTATCGTGGCCATGAGCCGCGTCTTAATTCGCACGGGGATTAATGAAACGATGGTGGCGCCGCTGACCAAATTTCTGAGAACGCCAGCGTTAGCCTTCTGGGGTATCGGCATCATTATGATGGTGACATCCTGGTTTTTTTGGCCTTCACCTGGGGTTGCGCTAATTGGTGCTGTGCTGTTGCCCGTCGCTGTTCGCGTTGGCTTGCCGGCACTCGGTGCCGCGATGGCGATGAACCTCTTCGGACATGGGATTGCGCTATCGGGGGATTACATTATTCAAGGGGCTCCCAAGTTGACAGCGGATGCAGCTGGTTTGCCAGTTGCTTCTGTCATGGAAGCGAGCATTCCGCTCGTCATTGTGATGGGACTTGTTACGACGATTACAGCTTTTTGGCTGATGCGGCGCGATATGAAGAACGGCAAATGGCGCAGCGGGCTCGTCGATAGCCGTTTAGAGGAAAGCGGCGGGCTTGTTCCTGTTGACGAAGAAAGCAAATTGCTGATCGGAGAGCGCTTAAAGCGGACGCTAGCTATCGCAATTCCTGTGCTGTTCGCTCTAGATGTTATTGCGATGTTCGTCTTGAATTTGCAAGGCGGTGATGCAACCGCTCTCGTGGGTGGTACCGCGGTGTTTATCTTAATCGCAGTCACATTGATCGCTCACCGAAATGCGGGCGTGGAGAAGATCACTTCCTATTTAATAGAAGGCTTTGTGTTCGGCTTCAAAGTTTTCGGACCTGTCATTCCGATTGCAGCCTTCTTCTATCTAGGTGACTCCGCGATTACGGATCTTTTCGGCAAAATATTGCCAGAAGGTTCACATGGTATCGTGAACGACCTAGGCGTGGCACTCGCAGGTGTCGTGCCGCTCAATGGAGCCATTGGTGCCGTGACGTTAACCGTCGTCGGCGCAATTACTGGCCTCGATGGTTCCGGCTTCTCGGGTATTTCCTTGGCGGGTTCCATCGCGCAGCTGTTCGCGACCGCTATTGGCTCCGGCGCAGCGGTGCTGACCGCGCTCGGGCAAGTAGCCGCCATATGGGTCGGCGGCGGTACCTTGATCCCGTGGGCGCTCATTCCAGCCGCAGCGATCTGCGGTGTGAGTCCGTTCGAGCTCGCGCGACGGAATCTGAAGCCCGTGCTCATCGGCTTAGCGGTGACAACGATCGTGGCGATGTTTTTGGTTTAGGTAGCGGGCGGAGAAGGAACCGCACGAAAGGGAAGGGCCCGAAGCCATGTATGTGGCGGAGGGCTCTTTTTTTACAAAAAACCTCAGGCCCAAAGGCTCTAAATCACCCTAGCTCGCGTCGTGCATACAGCTGTGATACATGAGAAGTGCAATAATACAACCCTTTATACCGATTTAATCTCTCAATCTAAAATGCGTGCAAAAAGGCAACAATTTCCACCTACATTTGGCAAAATAGCATCTTTCGCACCAAAAGGTTGCCTTTTCGCATCAATTCGTCTTTACTCCACCGTTTGCCCGAAAAAAGATGCCTATTCGCATCTTTGACCATAGCTAAGCTGGCACTTAGTAAATGTAGAATGATACTATTTCCGCCAAAAAGTTGAACACTCTGCCTTATCCGCCACATTAAACGCAATCATTTTCTCAAGTAATGAATAATCAACCGGACTATTCCACTTGATACGCACCAACTCCTTTGTGTGATCGTAGCCAGCTTGTACAATATCATCCGCGAACTGAAGAATGCCTGCCTTTTCAGGGGCAATTGCCAAATGAGGTTTGGCTACGCTAAACCCAATAATAAATGTGCCGTGGTCGGTAAACATAGGCTGATTCCATGCGATTTTTGGCTCTAAATTCGGGAACTTCTCAGATACCCAAGTCAAAACTTCTTCCGTTCGATCCCGATGTTGTGGGTTATCGATACGTCCTAAAAACTCTGCAAAAACCTCCATGGTATTCCCTCCTAAATTGACATACATATTCCTATTATTAAGCCCAAAATCGTTCAAATCATCATTGATTTCTTCATTACCTCAATAACTTTAGATTAGCACTTGAACCTTACGTTTCGTAATGTTTTATACTGCAGTTATCGGAAATTCTTAAGCATACTCATTTTGGAGGGATTAGACAAAGTATATGCCGTTCCAGGTGCCGAACAAACGATGGATCGTCTTGAGGAGCAGCTGGCAAGTATGACAAAGGAATAGATGTCATTAGGATACCACAAAACGGAATTACAAGCCCCTAGTCACGAGGCAGTTGAAAAGGATGAATTCTCCAGTTGCAACCATTTTTGTCTTAAACATATGAAACCACTTGGGCCTCAAATCGTATCATGAGTATATGAATGACAAGGAGGAAATTTACACATGTCCATGTTCAAACGCATGCTTGCGAGCGTTGGGATCGGCGCGGCCCAAGTAGATCTCATGCTCCATCAAGATACGGTGAATGCCGGGGAAATGATTAGTGGCGTCGTCCGGATTCAAGGGGGGCGTGTTGATCAGCAAATCAGTGATGTGTACGCCTTCGTTATGACGCGTTACCTGAAGGAGCAGAACGATACAAAGACACTAATAGAAGCTCCTGTGGCTAAGTTCCAGCTTACTGGGGAACTTACCGTCCAAGCAGAGCAGGTCTATGAGTTCCCGGTCTCATTCCAGCTGCCAAACAATACGCCAGCAACTTTAGGAAGAACCCCTGTATGGATACAAACAGGACTAGATATTAAAGAAGCGATTGATCCGAAGGATCAAGATCAGCTTCAAGTAAGACCACATCCATATTCCGAGGTTGTGCTGGAGGCTGTCAATGAACTCGGATTCCGACTCCGTGAGGTGACATGTGAATATGCGCCAGCTATTGGTAGAGAAATTGGATTGCCTTTCGTTCAAGAATTCGAATTCGTACCCACCATGCAATTCCGAGGCCAACTGGATGAATTGGAAATAATCTTTTTTCCGGACGAGGATGGCGTCGACTTGCTGCTGCAGATCGATCGCAAAGCGCGCGGGTTAGCTGGCATATTTGCGGAAGCGACGGGTACGGATGAAAAGTTGGTAAGGGTACGATTTGACCGCAATCAACTAGATTCTGGCGCTAGCTATGTTGCTGATGAACTGGCTGAATTGATTCGCAGGTACTTATAAGATTTTTTGAGATCATAATAGTCGTAGCGCTTAGAAGCCTTTCCCGTTGTGGAGAGGCTTCTTTCCCACTTATTTTTCTCGGCCAAAGGACCGGTAAACCCATTAAAATAGGGTTGCCTATTGTCCATCTTTCGCAGTATCCTTGCATATAGATGATTAGACGATGAAAGACCAAGGGAGCTGAGACAGATGGAAGTCAAATTTTGCAGTAGCTGCGGAGCTGCCATGGAAACGCGTGATGTGGATGGAACGGAGAGACGGGCCTGCACAGCGCCAGAATGTAGTTTTGTTCATTGGGGCAACTACAGCATCGGTGTCGGAGCACTTGTGATGAAGGATGAGAAAATATTACTTGTGCGCAGAGCGCAAGAACCAGGGAAAGGCCGCTGGACAAACCCTGGTGGCTATATTGAGCAGCATGAATTGATTCAAGATACGATTGTGCGAGAAGTTATGGAAGAATCAGGCGTCGAAGCATCCGTCTCACGATTGGTTGCTGTGCGCGATCTACCGAGAAGCATACATAACGTGTACATCGCCTTCGAAATGTCCTACATTAGCGGAACCCCTCAGCCAGATGGCGTTGAGGTAGATGCGGCAGGCTTTTATAGCCTAGAAGAAATGGCTTCTATGCCAGTGGCAGATTTCACGAAGTGGCTCATTGATGTTGCCTTGCATTCCAAAGGGGACGGTCTTATTGAGGATAAAGAACCTGCCATTCCGATGGCTGGATATGGATTGTACCGTGTGCCCAAGGTTAATAACGTATGATCGAACTTCGCGGACATCACTTGCTCTGTTTGTTAGGCTACCGAGGCATGGGGTATTCCCCAGCATTTTGTGAGAATATGACGACGGTCTATGAGCAGCTGCGCACAGAGCCTGAGACGATGATTCGCGTTGTGCTCGGACCTGATGATCTGTGCGCTGCGTTTCCGCAGGATCAAGTTGCACATTGCGAGAATCGGACGGTGTACCATCGGGATGCCGAGATTGTTGCCAAGCTCGGCTTGGAGGTGGGGATAGAGCGGACTTGGTCTACCATTTGCGGTCAAGTTGCCCTTGAAGTAAAGCCGACAGATATTAGCAATCTCTGTGCGACATGCCGTTGGGAGCCTTACGGCGTTTGTGCAGATGGCGTTCGTATCATAGCGGAAGGCGGCGCATTGCCGCCTGTTCCGAAGAAATAAAAGGACTTGCGCGAAAGCGCAAGTCCTTTTTTCATACGAAAATACTGACATCGGAGCCTATTTCCAGCTTCTCAGCTGGGGAAGAGAGAATGTTTGCGACCATCCGCATCTCATCGATGGGATGTAGATAAGATCTTAACTGGCGACTATCCTTCTGGTCAGGCTGCAGCCACTTCTCCATCTGTTCCTCATCAAGAATAGCCGGCATGCTTGCGTGGTAAGGCGAGACAACGGAGTTGGATTCCGTCATAAGCATCATGCACGTGCGAAGTTCCTCTCCCCCTGAAGGGGCTTGCCAAATGTCGTACAGCCCAGCAATGCCGAACGTGCCGCTCCGCATTTTGAAACGAATCCACTCCGTCTCCTTACCTTCCGTTCGCCCCACGTAGAAACTGCTGCAGGGGATGACACAACGTTGTTTTTTGACGATGCGCTCGAACACGATATTGGAGAAAATGGAATTGCGATCACCGCATACAGCATCCTTCGCCCAGAAAGGCATCAAACCCCAGCGGAATTCATCTAATATACGTTCTCCCTTGCGATTGATCATCACGGCAGATACAGATTCAGTTGGGCGCACCTCATACCGATTGGAACTGTAGGATAAGAGCCGATCGACGCGGAATTGCTTCATAACTTCGTGAACATCAGCCAGAACAGCTATTGAATGACACATGATTATCACCTCATTTTGATTTTGGTTAGTGTTTTCCTAAAGCAACCAATTCATGTATGAGGCTTAACACTTTTTTCCACGACAGCTCAAATGAAAAAAACCAGCAGCACTTCGCTCCTGGTTGTGAAGGTTATTCGGCTATGGGTACTTGAATATCGGAAGCATGTACATGTATGCGGTTCTTGCCGTTGCGTTTGGCCGTGTACAGGCATTCGTCGACAAGCTGGAACCATGCCTTTTTCATCGTATTCCGATTATAAGTCGCGAGTCCAATACTCATCGTCAGCTTCTGATCAGGCATTTCAGGGATGACCGTGTCGCGTATCGATTCCATAATTTCTTCGCAAATGGCTAGCACATCTTGATGCGATTTCCCAACGAACAATACGGCAAACTCCTCGCCGCCATAGCGAAAGGACATATCATCTGGACCAAGTACTTCTTTAAGAATGGAGCCAATTGTTTTGAGAACAACATCGCCAACCCAATGTCCATAATTATCATTAATGAGTTTGAAATTATCGATGTCCATCAAGGCAAGTACTAAGGGTGTATCATGTGGCATATGTGAAATGAGGTGGTCCGTATGCTCTTGAAAAGAACGGTGATTAAACAACTCGGTAAGCGCATCAACCTTGGAAAGACGATCAATCATGACGTTACGAATCAGCAGATCTTGTTCGCGTATGACGGAGTGCTTAAGCTTGGCGAGCAGGTCGAGTCCACGGCTCATAACGGCAAAACAAAGAATGAAAGTTGACGTCAAAATGGTAAGCGAGGCGATAACTTCGTAAGGGTTCGTTGTTTGTCCTTGTAAGACCTGTATAGACAATAGAATGAGTAAACAAGTAACACCTAGACTGTAGGCGAAGATCACATATTTTTTATGAAAATAAACCGAGGCTAATAAAATTGGCATGCAAAGAAGCTCAAAACTACTTGTCATTTCAGGAATACAAAGGATGAATATACTAACCATAGTCATAGTCCATATGATCATGATAAACTCACTATAGTTCTTCAAATAGTGCATCGACAAATAGCCTAAACCCATAAGAAGAAGCTGTAATATCGTAGGGAAAAGCTGAAAACGCATAAAGCTATTAAACCAATTCGACGGCTGCTCATTAATTTCAAAGCTTAGAGCAATCGTAGCAGCTACTTCATAAATGATGAGGATCCACCATAACGTTAGAATGAGCTTTCGATTCCAAGTTGGATCATGTGCTGGAAATTGTTCCATCAGAAGGTGGCCACTTTCCTTTCAGGGCAGTAGGTGTCGAAATGATTTGTGCCTTATCCTGATATTGTAAAGAATAACCCCCTCTTTAGGCAAGCTATTAATGAAGTTAATCGATTCGTTTTGAAAAAAAAATATATAGTCATTGGGGAGGCCTATGACAGCTCTAGGATATGTGCATGCATGGGAACATTATAAGGATGAGCTTCAACTGCTAGATAAGAAGCTAGAGCTTCTCTATAAGCGACGTCAAAAGCTTACACCTGATCCGCAAACGGATTCGTTCCGCGGAATGTTTGTGTCGGAGGATGAATTTATTCGTCTTATTGGCGGGTTTGGCAGTGAAGAAGAGATGGATGAGGACGAGCAAGACGTACTCAGTGTGATAGAGCAGCTAGAGAGAGCCATTGTAAGTCGCCTTGCAGAAAGCCGCAAGGGAGGCACATTTCTGCCGTTAGCCTATTTATCCACCGTCTTCGGCTTCTCATCTGTCGAAGAACGCATCCTCATGCTGGGGCTTGCCGTGGAAATAGATCGGAAATATGAGCGGATTTTTGGCTTTCTATTGGACGATTTAACTAGCAAAACGCCAAATATTAGCTTAGCGTTACAAATTGCTTGTACAACTCCGGAGGACATGAGGGCTGCGCGTACGACCTTTATGGCACCTGACGGCCGATTGGCTCGTTATGTGCTGCACCCAGATACATTGATCGTCAGTGGTCAGACGCTGTTATCTAGACCCCTGCAGCTGGATAAACGGATTGTGACCTTCCTGCTGGATTCAGGCGAGCTAGATCCGAAACTCAAGCCTGCTGTTGAGATCATCTACCCGGATGATGAGATTTCACCCTTGCTTGTGCAAGAAGATTTCCAGCAGCGATTGCGCGGATTCATTACGGACATGTATCAAGCGCTAGCAGCTGAACGCAAACGGCTTGCCTTCCATCTCTGGGGGAATGCTGGTTCTGGCAAAAAGCTGCAGGTGAAGCATCTCAGCCGCTCCTTCCATAAGCCGCTGTTGTTGGTAGATCTTGCTGATGTGCAGCTGCATGCGGCGAGCTTTGATGATCAGATTAGCGTTATTATACGCGAAGCGATTCTTCACCAAGCCATCCTGTGTTTCACACGGCTGGAGGTGCTTTACCCCGCAGAGCCAGACTTGGCTGCGCAGCAGCGGCTCGGGCGGTTCCATGAGCTGCTCGACGGCTATGGCGGTATGATCTTTCTCTTAGCCGGGCGATTCAATCGGCTAAGCTGGAAGCCCAAGGAGCGCCTGCTCCTTGAGCATGAACTTACCGTGCCTGACGAAGGCGGGCGCGAGCGCCTTTGGCAGGCATTTGCGCAGGAGATTGGCGCCAGCGCGGATGTGGACTATCGGGTGATGAGCGGGAAATTCCGCTTCACCCCGGGGCAAATACGCCGTGCGCTCTCGCTGGCGCGCGGGTACTCGACCTGGCAGGATGCAGCTGCCGGGGCTGGTACTTCGGGCGCGCTGCGCAGCGACGCGCTGTATAAGGCGTGCTACCAGCAGGTGCAGCACAAGCTGGAGCGCAAAGCGACGCGCATTGAGCCTCGCTATGGGTTTGGGGATGTGATCCTCCCACCCGAGCAGAAGGATCAGCTCCGTAACGCGTGTAACCAAGTGAAGTATCGCGGCGTCGTGTACAACGATTGGGGCTTCGAGAAGAAGCTAGCCTACGGCAAAGGGCTCAGCATGCTCTTCGCCGGTCCGCCGGGTACCGGGAAGACGATGTCGGCACAGGTCGTAGCCGGCGACCTGCAGCTTGAGTTGTATAAGGTTGACCTCTCGCAGGTGATCAGCAAATACATCGGTGAAACCGAGAAGAATTTGCACGAAATCTTCGAAGAAGCGCAGTTGAGCAACGCGGTGCTGTTCTTCGATGAGACGGATGCGCTTTTCGGTAAACGTTCCGAAGTGAAGGATTCACACGATAAGTACGCGAATATTGAAACCGCGTATCTACTTCAAAAAATGGAGGAGTACCAAGGTATCACGGTGCTCGCTACCAATCTATTAAATAATATTGATGAGGCCTTTCTGAGGCGGATCAATTATGTCATAAAATTTCCGTTTCCGGATAGTGAATATCGGGAGAAAATTTGGCAGTCGATGTTTCCGCCAGCTGCGCCGCTTAGCCATGATGTTGATTTCAAATATCTTGCACAGCGATACGAGATTGCGGGAGGGAACATTAAGAACGTCGTTCTCTCTTCTGCGTTTTTGGCAGCGGAAGCGGGTGAATCCATCCGAATGCAGCATATTATCAAATCAATCCGGCATGAGTTGCAGAAATCGGGTAAAATCCTCGCTCGACAGGAATGGGAAGATTACTAGAACTGTAGGCAAAGGACGATCTTACAATTTTGTGAGATTGTCCTTTGTCAGTTCTATACGCCGATTTTCAGCCAAATATCGCCATTTTCCGGGATGAAAACATAAATAAATACGAGAATCCTATAGTCAACCTGACGGTTTACATTTATAATAGAAAAAGATACACAATGTGACATATTAAGCATCTTTTTTACAAGATTTATAGGTATTTAGAGGCAGGAAGTGACACTCATAGGCAATTATTCTGTCATCGCTGATGTAAGTGCATCTTTAGTCAAGCTACTTAGAGAAAACATGACCCCAGATCCTATTCCGCAACCAGAAATGATTGGTCTCGCATCACCTGTAGATAAAGGGGATTTCTATCTTTCACTCTATCTATATAATGTTCGTGAGAGCGGCAATAATCGCCAAACCCATATGATTGCTAGAGGGACGAACGAGATTCAGTTTCCTCCTATGGTTGTCGATTTAAGTTACATAGTTACGGTACAATCGCCAGCTGAGCTTTCTTCGAGAGCATTGGATGAGCATCGAATTCTAGGCAGAGCGATGCAAGTATTCTACGATCATTCCATCCTTCGAGGTTCGATGACAGTGGGCACATTAGCTGAGCAAGATGAAGAAGTCCGTATTATCATGGATCCTTTCAAAGGTGAGAGCCTCATGAATATGTGGAATTTCTCAGACACCCCTTACAGACTCTCAGTTGCTTATACGGTGGGGCCTGTACATATTGACTCAACGCGCATCAGAACAACAAAAAGGGTTTCGGAAACCGATTTTCGTATTCAAGGTTAGGAGGATTCCACCCGTGGATCAGATTCGAATATCACAATTGAGATCCCGCGTTTCCCTGGTTGTGTGTGTGATTGACGCACTCACCTCTCAAGCTCCTCTTGGCAACACGACCACAGTTCACCTGGAAGGCACCCGTTCGAAAGCAATTCGTAAATCGAATGGTTCCTATATATTCAACGATTTATCCCCCGGCGAATACCGTCTATCGGTACATAGCGAGTATTATTTTCAAGAACAAACCAACATCACAGTTAACGCACATAATTTTATCGAAGTTGTTCAAATGAAACCGTTACCTTCGTACCCTTTTTCCCAAGGGGCAGGACTGATTCGCTTCATGCTTCAGAACGCAGCTGGCTCTCCAATTCGCGATGCTCACTTACAGTCGACCGTGCTGACGGAGGACTGCGCACGCGCGCGTGTAATGGTTGATCAAGCCGACAAAGGTGCTAGTGAAATGACATTAGGTTCATTTACAGGAGGCATTGTAGTAGGTGATGTGTACCTGCTGCGAGGTAGAGGTTCCCAACCAGATGAAGAGGTCATCCGCATTTCCGAAGTGCTTGAGCACCAGAAACGGTTTCGACTCGCGAATCCATTGACGAAATCGTATACGCGTGGTGCTATGCTGCTTCCCGTTCAAGAAACTCGTAGTACGGAACGTGGAGAGGTTGTGATTGCTTTTCGAGGTAATCGGGTCCCGACGTTTCATACCGAGTTGGTTATCACGTATGGGACGGATAGCGAGCATAAGATCAAGGATCTCGCAGTAGCAGAAGGAACCACCACTAACCTTGGCACGATACAACTCGCATAACCCTAATTAGTAGAATGGACACGTCCATCTTCTATACAAAATGACAAGCAGAAAGGAGAGAACTGGTTTCATGTCTTTGGCCATATTTATTGAGTAAGCAGTGCCATCTGACTGAACTGGGGAACAATGGCTGACTATTTATCACCTGGAGTCTATGTGGAAGAGTTTGACAGCGGAGCACAACCGCTTGAGGGTGCAAGCACAAGTACGGCCGGGTTTATAGGGCTTGCGCAAAGAGGGGAAATTGAAGGTGTCCCTCAACTGGTTACGAGCGTAGCTGATTTCCACCGTTTATTCGGGAGCTACTTGTCCGAGAATGAATTCGGCGAATATCGTTTCCTTTCTTATGCTGTAGAGCATTTCTACTTAAACGGAGGTAATCGCTGTTTCGTAATGCGTGTAGCGCCAACTGACGCGAAAGTAGCAACGAACAAAGCGGCTTCGAATAAAGAATCAGCAATTCTTGAGATTGCTTCCAAGAACCCTGGAACATGGGGGAACCAAGTTCGTATCGTGGTTGTGCCAGCTAGCAAAGCTAAGACGCAAATCTATGAAGTGCTAAGCGAATCACAATATCGCGTGAAAAACAACGCTGGATTTAACGTTGGCGACGTAGTTGCTTTTGAAGCAGCAGGCGTGAAGCAATACAGCAAAGTTGTCGCTTCCCAAGATAACATTATCTCGTTGTCTGAAGCACTTGATGGCGATGTTGTAGATAGCGGATTGCTACCTGCTAAAGTTCTGACAACAAGTGAATTTACACTTCACGTATTCTATGGTGACGAAGCTGAGACGTATGAGAAGGTATCCCTGAACATCACAGCAGCGAATCACATTGAGAAAATCGTTTCCCGTTCAAATATTATTACGGTGAAGGATTTGACAGAAGGTCAAGATCTTGGCGCAATCGCTCCTTTCGAGGTGCTTTCCGGTGAGAACGAAACAGCTGGCAAATTCCAAATCGCTTTGTCTGGCGGCAGCAACGGTTCCATCGCGAATGTAACACCTGATATTTACATGGGTGTTGATCGTGGGCCTGGCAAACGTACAGGGATTCAGTCCTTCATCGATAACGATGTCGTATCCATCATTGCGATTCCAGGTGTAACTGAGCCGACAGTTCAATTATCCCTTGTAGCGCACTGTGAAAACTTGGGCAGCCGCTTTGCAGTTCTCGATATTCCACGCGAGAAAACAAAGGTAGCGGATGTTATGACACACCGCAACATTTTTGACAGCTCTTATGCAGCGATGTACAACCCATGGTTGCAAGTATTCGATCCATTAGATAAACGCAACATTTACATACCGCCATCTGGTTCCGTCATCGGTATCTACTCCCGTTCCGACCAATCCCGTGGTGTTCAAAAAGCGCCAGCGAATGAAGTTGTTCGCGGTGCAGTTGGCCTCGATTGCCAATATAACAAAGGCGAGCAAGATATTCTGAACCCACAAGGCGTTAACTTGATCCGTCATTTTGCTGGACAAGGTATTCGTGTATGGGGTGCTCGTACAACATCGTCGAACGGTTTATGGAAATATGTGAACGTAAGACGTTTGTTCATCTTTATCGAAGAGTCCATCAAGAACGGCACGAACTGGGTTGTCTTCGAACCGAATGACGAACAGCTTTGGGCACGTGTACAGCGGACGATTGATGCGTTCTTGACGCGAGTGTGGAGAGATGGTGCTTTGATGGGCGGAAGTCCTTCTGAAGCGTTCTACATTAATATTGGTCGCAGCACAATGACACAGGATGACATCGATAATGGTCGATTGATCTGCGTAATCGGGGTTGCTCCGGTGAAACCTGCCGAGTTCGTGATCTTCCGTATTACTCAGAAAACAAGAGAAGAATAGTCTAACGTTAGATATTACGCATATTAGGAAAGGGGTATATTATGGCTGGCGAACGTAGGGATCCATACCGCAATTTTAGATTTAGAATTGAAGTAGAAGGTATTCAACAAGCTGGATTCAGCGAAATTTCTGGATTTGATGCTTCCTTATCGGTGATTGAATACAGAGAAGGAAACGAAACCATCACGCCTCGGAAGCTTCCGGGTCTTGCTAAATACGGTAACATCTCATTGAAATGGGGAGTTACGGACTCCATGGATATGTACAACTGGATGTCAGAGTCCATTCAAGGCAAAATTTCCCGCAAAACGGTCACGATTATCGCGATCAACGAAGAGGGCGGAGATGTAGCTACTTGGCAGGTTATCGAAGCATGGCCATCCAAGTACTCAGCACCAAGCTTCAAAGGGACTGGGAACGAAGTTGCCATCGAGAGCTTAGAACTTGCACATGAAGGTATGACACGTACGAAGTAATGTTTAGCTAGAGTAGGTGCCGGAGCGAATACCTCCGGTTCCTGACTCTTCTTTTTGTTAAAATAGAAGAATTAATTGTTTTCACCACGAAGGAGGTAATGACACCATGGCTTTCAAAACAGAATATGAATTTGAACTTCCTAGAGGGTATGTAGATGACAATGGCACGCTTCACAAAAAAGGTGTTATGCGCTTAGCGACAGCTGCGGATGAAATTTTACCGATGCGTGACCAACGTGTTCAGCAAAACCCAGGCTATTTAACGATCATTTTGCTTACACGTGTCATTACAAATCTAGGGGATTTGCGTGCGATTGACACACGTGTCGTGGAGAAGTTCTTCACAGCAGATTTAGCATTCTTACAAAACTTTTATCGTCAGATTAACGAGATGGATGCTCCAAGGATTCATACAAGCTGTCCAAAATGTGAGCATGAGTTCGATGTGGACGTGTCTTTTTTGGACGAGATGGCGTAACGGGCTACCCCATTGACAAAATATATGAAGAAGTAGGCTTCATTGCTTATTATTTTCATTGGTCACATGATGAAATTATGTCCATGGAGCACCGTGAACGCCGTACGTGGTGCGAGGAAATTTCGCGCATCAACCGTAATTTGAATGAAGAAGGTAAAAAACAGCCAGACAATCCGTTTGATGTGTTTCGGTAAGAGGTGAGTAACAAGCAATGGCAAAGAATTCATCCAAATTGCATAATGTAGGCGGCAACTTTCGTTTTCTCGTTGAGCTTGATGGACTAATCGTCGGAGGTTTCTCCGAGGTGACAGGCATGAAATCAGAGATCGAAGTAAAACCGTATTGGGAAGGTGGCTTGAACACCCATCCACACTATATGGTTCAACATACGAAGTACCCGAACATTGTGCTCAAAAGAGGTATCAGTAACGCCAGCGAGTTATGGGATTGGTACAATAATGCTGCACAAGGCAAAATTAGTCGCAAGAATGGTTCTATTCTTTTGTACAACGTCGAGGGTAAAGAAATGTGCCGTTGGGAATTCACAAGCGCATTTCCTGTGAAATGGAACGGACCCGATCTCAATGCAGGCAGTGCCAATGTGGCGATCGAGTCGATCGAGCTGGTACATGCGGGGTTGAAGACGATTTTTAAGAAATAAGATGATGGCATAACGTTATTGCTACGCAAAACTTTTAGGGGGATTGTTCATGAACTCTCGACAATCGCATAAACCCCGTGGCAACAAGAAGAAGGGTTCATTACGTTTTGCTGAAGGTAAACGCACGACAACTGTCGGTCAGACTTCTCGTCAGGCGAAGCAATTTGCCACTGGTATTATGGGGAAATATGGATTCGATCGGAATAATTATTTAGGCATGTTTGCCCTGATTTTTAAGGGCAAGGGATTACTGACAGATAAAGAATTAGCATCTATCAAGAACCCGAGTGATCGGGCTTGGATTCTGCAATTACAGCTACAACTGCAAAGCTTGAAACATCCAGAATCAGCACCTTTCATTACGAAGCAGCAAACGATTCAGCAAATTCAGAAGCTATTGACACAAAGTGGATATCGGTTACCGAAGCAAGTCCTTATAGATGGAAGTCATAACGAAGAGAAAAGTGTGCCCTTTGAACCAACGCAGGCAGCCGTTGATGTGCCTGTCAAGAAGAAGAGAGGACGTAAAAGCAAGAAGGAGAAGGAATTAGCAGGCCAAATCCTAGCTGAGCAAGAAATTGCAAATGCCGCTAAGCGTAATCGTGCACAGTCTAAACAAGAAACAATTAACGTCGTTAATAAACGAAACTCACCGATTATGCAGCGTTCGATGAGGCAGCTCGTTGCTTCGATAGGTATGTTAGCTCATTCTACAAGCAGCAAGATGAATCAACCGAGCCCTATGGTGAATGGCGTCCAACATACAGGTCACAGAACAAATATTAGCCAGAAAACAGTGAATTTATTATATAAACAAGCTTTGCGTGACAACAAGGACAGTGAGCTAGTCCGTTCGAGTGAGCAGGATGGAAAAACAGTTAGGGCGAATCATTCTAACGTCGCTCAGCATGTGGAAGCCATTCGAAGTACTTCCATTTGGCTTGAGCAGTTCCACTCTGGGAAGTTGAGTTTGGGACGAAATGACGACGAAGCTTCTGGTGCCCGTTTATCTGGGCAAATTATGCTGAAGTCGAATCCTTCTTTTCTCAATGTAGCTAAGCTGATCTTGCAAGAGGTAACGCAAACGCCAATGAGTCACCGCGGGTTGACACAGCAAGGTTCGCACAACATGAGTGAATCTGAGGTGCCAAGATCGAGCTCTACAGATTCCCAAACCATCGGAAATGGAAAGTCGTTAAAGCTGGGAGAAGGTCCTTTTTCGGAAGAGTCATCGCCAAGTACAGTTCGCTTTATTCGTAGTTTACTAAGCAAACATGCTGAAGGGCAGGATGTTCAAGCGAGCAAACTACAACCCGCTGAACAAGATCAGGCGGAAGGCTCTACACGCACAAGAAAAAGCGAATCTTTCATTGCGAAAGGGTTTCTTTCTTCCAGTCTACAACCAATGGCGATTAATGCTGCAAGCTTAACATCACGTTTACCTAGATCTATGCATGCTTCTGCAGGTTCATCTAGTCCTAGTCGTTCTAGAAATAGGGGAATGGATACGAGCACGACGAAGATTTGGCGTAAGACAGGTGATCAACAGGAAGCCACTAAGCTACAGCCATCTTCACAAGTGTTGCAAGAGCAAGGACCATTAACAGAAGTAGTCCAGAGATTACAACAAGAACGTGATGAAATAAGGCTACAGGAAGCGGCATCAAGTCAGTCACCTGTGATCGAACAACTACGTATTCAACAAGAGCAGCAGGAAGCTCAACTACGAGTACAACGAGAAGAGCTACAAGAGCAGCAAGAAGTGCAACTGCGAGTACAACGAGAAGAGCTACAAGAGCAGCAAGAAGTGCAACAACGGGCACAACGAGAAGAATTACAAGAGCAGCAAAGAGCGCAACAACGGACACAACAAGAAGAGTTACAAGAGCGAGAAGAAGCGTTACAACGGAGACAAAGAGTAGAACCACAAGTGCAGCAGGAAGCTCATCAACAGTTTACGCAAGCTCAGTTGCAGATTTCACAAGAGAACGAGCAGTCTACTAATCTGGTGCATGAGCGACAAGTTAGAGAGAATCCGCAAGTATTGCCTGAACTACAAGTAACGCAAAACAACCATGTAACTGACTTACAACGTGAACCTCAAGTGAGTCTAGGGCAAGAAGAGCCACGCGTTCAACAACAGCAGGTAGCTCAAGATGAGCCAGTTCACCAAGCTAAGCAAGCGCAACAAAAGCAGGATGTGGACATTGCAGAATCTGTGGTTTTGCAACCGATTGAGCAGCCTGTTAAGCGAAAAAGAGGACGACCACGCAAAAATAGCAGTCTCCAACAGACTAGTAAAGAAACAACGAAAGAAACAATCGTTGGATCCTCAGATAGCTCGCCTACTTCTACGGATGTGCCATTCATGGATACGACGACATCCGATTCTGAGACTGTGGGAATGCCAGAGCAGGAAAGAGTAGCATCCAAACACGTTGAGGTTGTGACTGCTTATCCGAGCCAGGTGTACAGGAAGCCTACGCGCTTGGAAAATAGACGTCCAAATACTCAGAAAATTCAAAGCAACGAGAGCTGGTTGCAGCAGCTCGTTACCTTACAAAGACAACCCTCTTCTAATAGTCATTCTTTCATTAGGAGTACAAATAGTGTAAACAATGATGGTATGCAAGTCTTAACGAACAGGACTTCTACCCAATTATCAATAAACGCAATAAAGCCTGATTTAGGTACAGATCTGTTGGCTAGATCAACAAGTAAGCTTAGAGATCAGCGCTTAAGAGAATCCTCCATAGCTTCTAGGAAAACTAGTCGAACTTCCAACGGAGAGGAACTGCGTGGAAGTAATCGGCTGCACCGTCAGCAGGTGAATCAAAGCGTAAACAATCAAAGCCTACCTATCCAACGAAAGTCGGACTTATCAGAAGGTAAACCACAAAGAGCAATTCCTATGGAGTCCAGCTGGAAAGGGGATGAATCCCTTCGTTCTGCTACTACACTAGGACAGCAAGAAGTTCAGACAAGTCAACAACAAATAAAGCAAGAAGACCAGATTCAAAGCAATAGGATAGTGGTGAGTGAGAAGTATCCCACTGGGAAGTTAACTACTGAGATTGCAGCTAAAATCGCAGAAGACAGTGTTCGATCTATAGGATCGTTGCTTTCTACACCAATACAACAGAGAAGCACAGAAAATAGAGAAGTTGTTCGTCTATTGCGCACTACTCTACGCCAAGCCGGAGAAAGCAACAACAGGATGGCAGATCTACAACAGTCTGGTTTACGAGAGGGCCATGGAGGAACGGGTCCACAAGGAATGACAATCAGACAAACCTTAGCCGCAGAAATAGCAGCAAAGGTAGCACAAAGCAGCATGAACTTCGTGAATTCAAGCAAAGCTGCCATGAACGGCCCGCAGTTGCTTCAACGCAGCTTACGCCAACCAACTAGTTTGGTGCAAGACGGTGGCAGTTTGTTTTCAACAGTAACGTCGAGGGAGAATAGGCCTCACAGCGCTGTGAGAGCAACTGAAATCAAATCAAGTGTAAGTGAACAGGCTACTGGCAAACCAACGAATGAAACAACGGTTGTTGGGATCGTTCAGCCAGCTAGTCTTACTCCTCTTGATATAGTTAGGCGAGCTGGAAGCCCTTCTCGTGTTAATCAGGTGAAAGAGCAGCAGGCTAGTATTCAGCGTAAAATCGACTTAGGACAATTTATATCTCGAAAACCAACCCTTAGCTCTCGCAACCAATCATCTTCAGCAAGCAGCGAGGGTGATGCTACGATTTCACGCTCAACTGGTCCATGGGTGAGTGGTCAGCTTACACTTCGGGCCGGGCGAGTCGAGAATGGTACGGTAACAAGACGAGCAAGCGGATCAGATAATGCGCAGTCATTGGAAATGACTAGCATTGCGGAGCACGGAAACGTGCAGAGGTTAGCTGATATCGATCGGAAGGACGAGAGACAGTCCAATAGTGTTGAAAGCGTTGAACCAATAAGTGACCCTGCAACAGAGGAAGTAGGAGCACGGGCTTCCTCGATCAATGAGAAACAAAATTCAACTAGCAGAATGATAGATGCACATATCGAACAACACAATTCTGATACTGCTACACAGATCCAATTGAGCCGAATGGATGAAGAGGTGGACATACAACCCAACCATCTGGCAAGAGAAGTTGTGCGTGGGAAGCTTGTACAACGGCTGTCTTTTGTTGAAAATAGCAGGCAATTGAAACCGATCAATGGAACTGACCATCTTCTGCAAGCTAGAAGTATAAGCAACACAGTAGTAGGGAAGCTCGTTCAGCGTTCACTAGCGAGTATGAATGGTATTCAGGTAAGAAGAGCTAATCAAGCAGATAACGTGCAATCACGTAGTGCATCGGGTGAATTAGTACGTAGTGTGCCAAGATCATCTGAGAACGAAATTAGGCAGCATGCAAGACAACGTGAGACTGCAGGACGGGTGGACAGAACAGTTGTTTCAGCGCCAACACATTCCGTGCAAAGCGAATCTGGAAGAACGATAGGTTCATCTCCGACTAATCGATCTGTTGATCTTACAAACCGTCAGATGCCTAGTCAGAATATGTTGGAAAGTTCGAACCGGATACAAGGTAAAGCAGGTATGGGTACTGGCAATCTAATTCAACATGCGAGTGAGACGAGAATTAGGCAATTAATCAATAAAGCATCTGCCCAGGATATCAGGCAAGGAATACTGCAGGGTGCTGATGGTGAAGCATCACCAAAACGTGGAGCAGTGAACTGGGCTGGGGCGCAAGCCGAACATCTTCAGAGACGCGTAGTCGTCGATGGCAGTGAGCGCGCGCCTATGCGGGAAGCACATGGTTCGGAGAGTCGCTTGGAAGCGGAACGCTTGCAAGTGGATTCGGCGGAGCAAACCATCAGGGCTATGGTGAGCGCGCAGGTGGAAGAGCGCGCACAAGGGCTAGAGCCTGCGGCCGCTTCGCGGGCCGCAGAGACGGTCTCGGTCGCGCGCGCTGCACGCGCGCCAAGAGCTCGCCAGAGCACGAGCATGACACCGCGTGTCATGCCGCTGCTGGCGAGCAGCGCAGGAGCGCTTCGCGCTGCTCCTGCGGGAATGGCTGCGGCTTCGCCTGCCGCAGCGAAACACCGACTGCCCGCCCGCGGGACGGGCAGTCTCATACAGGCGGCTGCCTCTGGCGGAGCCGCCGCAGCAACAGCTGGCGCGCGAAGCGGCGCCAGCATCACGAACAGCAGCAGCCAAGGCTGGGCTGCTGCTGCATTAACCAAGCCGCTGCCCACGCAGGTGCAGCGGCTTGCCAGACCCGTCGGCGGCATGCAAGGCAGCGCCGACATTCAAGGCACGCCAGCGATGAGCGTGCCGATGCAGTCCCGCTCGCAGCAGCCGTCCATCGGCGGGAGCAACCAGGGCACGCCAATGGTAAACATACCGATGCAATCAGCAAGTCAAGATCACCTTGCTTCACCGCTCAGCATGCTGGAGCATAAACAAGCACCTACGAGTCAACTGGCGAACGCTCCGCTCGACATGGACTGGCTGCGAACCAAAACGAGCGCAGACTCAGAACCAACACCAACTGCGCCGGTCGATCAGACACCGCCAGAGCTAAGTGAAGATCAGCTGAAAGAGCTGATTAAACAGCTTCCACAGCTGGATATCTCCAAAATTGCGGACAAAGTATACCGCGAAATCGAGAAAAAAATGAAATTCGAACGGCAACGCCGAGGTATATAAGTTTTTACATGACTATGGCAGAAAGGACGGATTCCTATGGCGCTTAAGAAAGCAATGATTATTGTACACAAAGGCAGTAAAACAGAAAATGTACAAGTCATGTTTAACCCAGGTGAGTATACGATTGACACGAGCAATAACTACGACTGGAAAACAGTGCCGGGTCTGTCCATGCCAATTGCTCAGTTCGTGAGCGGGGGTACGACGACACTCACCATGGATTTCTTTTTCGACACCTACGAGAAAGGGACGGACGTTCGTCAGTTGACGACGAAGATTTCAGGTCTCCTCGATGTGGAGAAGGAGATCCATGCACCGCCGCTATGCAGATTCGTATGGGGTTCACTGGATTTCAAGGGAGTCGTCGTCGGTGTAAATCAGCATTTTACAATGTTCCTGGATACAGGGGTTCCTGTTCGCGCTAAGCTGAAAGTGACGTTTAAATCCACACTGAGCAAGAAAGATCAACTCAAGCAAATTCCGCGTCATTCGGCAGATCGAACGAAATTGAAGATGCTTAATCAAGGTGATCAACTATGGACGATAGCTGCCAATGAGTACGAGGATCCTACGTTGTGGCGAGAAATCGCTAAGGCGAATGGGATCGATAATCCAATGAAAGTAGCCACGGGACGCCGCATTTCAGTTCCGCGGTTGGATTAAGCCGATGGCCTTAGATTTGGAAACGAGTTCTTTTACCTTTGACGACCTGGCCAAAAAATATGGTGATTTTTACGCCCCTTATTACGATATTAAAGTGGATGGCACGAAATTGTCGGATGATATCGCACTGGATAATCTACGTGTGGAGACAACGATTGATGGCACGGCTGACTCTTTTTCTTTTCGAGTAGCAAATGCGTACGATATTACGAAGAATGAATTTCAATGGCTATCTACCTTCACATTAGGTAAAGCCATTGATATCGGTTTAGGTTATGTAGACAAATTTACGCCTGTTTTTACGGGACAAATCACATCTGTCGTTGTGGATTTTCCAGAAGACGGCGCCCCTGGTCTCGTTGTGCGTGGGATGGATATTTCTTATCTCATGATGAAAGGGACGAAGTCTCGCTCTTGGAATAAGAAGAAATATAGTGAAGTCGTTGAAGAAATCGCCAAAACATATGGCTTCAAAACCAATGTGGATGCCACGACAACGGTATTTCCGGCACTTTCACAGAGTCAGATCAATGACTATCACTTCATTCAAAATTTAGCGAATTTAGTTAACTATGATTTCTTCGTTGTGGGGAAAAATTTGTATTTCCGTAAGCCATTAACGGCGATGACAGCCGTAATGACGTTGGAAATGGGCAAGACGCTCCGCAGCTTAATGATAGATCACAATTTGGCTGAGCAAATTACGGGTGTAACCGTACGAGCTTGGGATAATAAAGAGTTAAAAGTCATCGAAGGCAAGTCAGCCAGCGTGACGAAGCTCGGTTCTAATAGCAAGACTGGCAAGGATATTTTAGGCTCAAAAGGTGATTTCATCGAGCATATGTATACGAATGTAACCTCTGTAGAGGAAGCAAAAAGCTACGCAGATGCGATATTAAATCGCCGAGCCATGAAGCTGGTTAGCGGCAGTGGGGAATGTATTGGGATTCCAGAGATTCGCGCTGGGCGCTATATCAAGCTCAGTGGCGTTGGCAAGACGTTCGACCAACCGTATTATATTACAGGAGCAACGCACATTTTCGACGATGAAGGTTATACAACTCGGTTCCAACTGGGAGGGAATGCAGTCTAATGTTCAAAACTCCCGATATAACAATTGGTGGTATATCCGATTTTGCCAGTCAGAAGATTGGCGGCGTCATGGTGGCCGTGGTTACGAATAACACCGATCCTGATAAAATGGGGCGTGTGAAGCTCAAGCTGCCGATGCAAGAAACCGAAACGGAGACAGACTGGGTTCGTATCGCGACGTTAATGGGCGGTAAGGAAATGGGCAGTCTTTTTATACCGGAAGTTGGGGATGAGGTATTGGTTGCCTTTCATTTAGGCGAGCTGCGGATGCCGTTCGTGATTGGTATGCTGTGGAATCCGAAAAATATGCCGCCAACACCCGCAGAGAAGAATGATTTGCGCATGATCAAAACAAAATCAGGTCATGAACTGTCTTTCAATGATAAGAGTGGTGACGAAAGTATCACGTTGAAGACCAAAAAAGGCCAGATTATTGAACTCAAGGACAAAGATCAGAGCATTTCGATTGCGGACTCCAGTGGGAACAATAAGATTTTGATCAAAGGCGGGTCGGCAAATGAAATTTCGGTCGTCAGCCAAACCTCGAAGATTACCTTGAACGCCAAAGGCGAGGTCGGCATTGAAAGCACGAAGGAAATCAAAATTAAATCTACGCAAATTAACATAGAAGCATCTGCTACCATGGCGCTGAAGGCAGGGGCAACGCTGGATCTGAAGTCAGATGGGATCATTAACATCAAAGGTAGTATGGTGAAAATTAACTAGCGTCAAAATCAATTAGCGAGAGGGCGTGGCGAGATGTCGGAAGCATTTTTGGGACGAGGATGGAAATTCCCTATTCAGGTAGACCCTGCAACAGGAAGAATCCGAATGTCCGAGTATGAGGAAGACATCGCTGAAGCGATTCGCGTCATTTTGGGCACCACGCAAGGTGAACGTGTTATGCGTCCTTCTTTTGGATGCGGCGTTCAGGAATTTATTTTCGGTTTAACCGACGATACTACGCTTCATTTGCTGCAAAGTAATATTGAAGAGGCCATTCGCAACTGGGAGCCGAGGGTTTATGAGGTTGAAGTGAAAGCCATTCCAGAAGCGGATGACCCGGCCAAAGTCATGATTCATATTGCCTATCAGGTGCGTACTACGAACAACTTGTTTAACCAAGTCTATCCGTTTTATTTATTTGAAGGTTCGAAATAGAAAGAGGATGCGGAACCGATGACGATACGTGCAGAGAGGAGGTGGAACTGTGCAACCTCCCAAAATTGATGCCAGAGACATACCTGATCTGATCGCCCAAATGAAGGAAATGGCGCCGTATTATACGCCAGAGTGGCGATTTACGCCAGAGAACCCGGATCCGGGTTCGGCTTTATTCCTCATGTTTGCGGATATGTTTCACGATAATATTAAACGATTGAATCGGGTACCCACGAAGAATCTGATCTCGTTTCTGAATATGTTCGATGTCACGCTGCTTCCAGCAAGACCGGCCAGTAGTTACCTGACATTTGCATTAAACGAAGGGACGAAAGAATCTGTGTTTATTTCGGCGGGTACGCAAATTGCTGCTGCCTTAGAGGCCGATACGATTCTATATGAAACGGCACGCAGCGCCTTGTTGACGCCAGCCGTGCTCACAAGCATTTATGTGACAAGTCGTAAACAGGATATCATTGTCCGGATCACGGATGACTTCTTACTTGCGAGTCGTCAAGGCTATGCGTTCCCGAAGAAGCTGTTTCGTCTTCAGGATGGCGACAATTTACAGGAGCATGCCTTGTATTTGGAGCACAGTTCCCTTTTCACGGTAACCAACCCGGCACGAATTGAGATCGAATTCCGGAACGGGGCGAAACGCTTTGAGGAGTTCGGTATGTCCAGCCAACTGGCAGATCCAGAGCTTACGGAATGGCTGTATGCAACAGCGGATGGTTGGAAAGCATTTGATGCCGTAGAGGCGACGGGTAATCGGGTTATTTTGCTCAAAAGTGTTCGTGAAGAGCTTGCTCTTAAAGAAGTGAATGGCCAAAGCGGTCGCTGGATTCAATGCCGATTAAAGCCGCTCGAAACTGGTCGTACGACGCTCGCTGACAGCAGGCTTTCTATGGATCATATATCTTTCAAAACAGACTATGTAGATACACTCGAAACGGGTGGTATTCAACCTGATCAGATGTTTTACAATGACATTGATGCGGATCCTTCGGGGTTCTATCCATTCGGTGATCAATTCGCCCTGTATGGCTCCTTTTATATTGGGAGTCAGGAAGTGTTCACGAAAACCAACGGTGATATTAAGCTGAGTTTCGGTCTGCAGGCGATTGAGAATCGTTTTGGAGCGGAAAACGTGGATCAAGTTGACTGGAAAATGGTCATGAAGAAGAACAAGTTCGATAAAGCACCTGTTGTGCATGTGACGGTTCTTCAAGTGGCTTGGGAATATTGGAATGGTACGACGTGGGTGCGGCTAGATGTGGGCAAGGATGCGGAGAAGCTCTTCTACTACCCCGTTCAGCAAAAGGTTCGCAAGGAGATTGAGTTCCGCTGTCCGCCTGATCTTCAGGCTACTTATGTGAACGGGAATGAGAACCGCTGGATCCGAGCACGTATCTTACATATCGAAAATGCGTATATCGCGCAGGCTTTATATTTATCACCGTGGATAGATGACGTAGCGCTGACGTATCAATACGAGGATCGTCTTTATCAAGCGGATCGTTGTTTGTCCTTCAATAACACGGTTTTCGAGGAACGAACTAAGCATAGCCGTCAATTGGCAGGCGGATTTGAACCTTTCCAGCCTTTGGAAGGCAGCCATCCAGCGCTATGTTTCTCTTTTGATACACCGCCTGTGAGAGGTCCAATTTCGATATTCGTCTCGATTAAACAACAGCGCTTCTCGGAGCATGATGTTCCTATGCTGGAGTGGGAGTATTTACGAGCAGGCTTGCTCCCAGGAACTCCACCGGAGTGGGTGGCACTCAAGGTTATCGATGAAACGAAAGGCTTGACGCAAAGCGGAACCGTGCAGTTCGTGGGTCCATCTGATTTTGCAGGCGTCTCTCTATTCGGTCAAGAGGGTTACTGGATTCGGGCTACGAATCGGGATGATATCTATGATGATGTGACGGGGCGTGTACATATTCCGACGATTCAGGGCGTGTATATGAATACGGTTCATGTCCTCCAGCAGGAGACGATTACAGGTGAAGTACCTGAGGTTAAAGGGCTGGAAGAAATGGAATATCAGCTGAGCAGACAAGGAATCGTGTCGGAGGAAGTATGGGTTGATGAGACCGAGTTCGTGACGGAAGAGGATATCTCTGAGTACGAGTTATCTGGAGCACCGCTCATGGACATTCGCCGCGATTCAGAGGGGAATATTCTGCAAGTATGGGTCCGTTGGACAGCTGTTCGCGATTTGACGTTATCGAGCAGCCGAGATCGGCATTATGTGATTGACCACACCTTTGGACGCATTCGTGTAGGGGATGGTGTTCATGGGATGCACCCGCCGAAGGGCGGACTAGAGCAATTGAAGGTCACCTACCAAGTTACAATGGGTCAAATCGGCAATGTCCCTGCTCGTCAGATCAATCAGATGCAGGATTCGATTGCTTTTGTGGGTGAGGTATATAACCCTGAACCCGCATCGGGCGGTTGTCAGGCTGAGAAGCTGGAGTCTGCGCTAGTGCGGGGGCCAGAGATGTTGAAGCATCGTAACCGAGCTGTTTCGTCCAAAGACTACGAGTGGTTGGCTAGAGAAGCCTATCCGAACATCGCGAAGGTGACGTGTATTCCGAATCGGAATGCGTATATGAAAAAAGAAATCGGAGCAATGACGCTTGTTATTTTGCCAAAAGAAGGCCAACAAGGCAGTTCAACGTTTCCTGAGCTGAAAAAACAAGTGGAACGATTCATTCTGGGGCGTGCCTCAAGTCTGGTTGCTTTCCCGGAACGCTTGCAGGTCATTGAGCCAGTGTATATGGAAATATCCGTTTCTGCTGTAGTCGCTGTTGAGGGAATGGATACGGTCGTTCTCACAGAAATTCAGGCGATTGAGAAATTAAATCGTTTTCTTGACCCGCTAACGGGCAATTTTGATAATAAAGGTTGGGCCATTGGTGCGCAGATTCATCCTTCCGTCTTTTACGCGCTGTTGAAATCGATTCGGACAATCAGCCATGTTGAAAAGCTGTATATGACCGTATTCAAAATTGAAGACGGTGAGCGAGTAGAGCTGGATGTGAATCGTCTGCCTTCATTGCCACATAGCATGATTGTGAGCGGAAAGCACAAGGTGGTTGTAAAAGTACTGTAATATTTGTGAAGCAAGTTTTTTATATGAAAACTTTAAGGAGGTGAGCACAAGTGCTGCCAATTCCCAATTTAGATGACCGGATGTTCGAACAAATGGTGATGGAGGCGCGGAAGTCGATTCCGAAGCTATTTCCAGAATGGACAGATGAGAATGAGCATGATCCTGGGATTACGCTGCTAGAGTTAATGTCATGGATGACTGAGATGCAGCAGTATTACTTAAATCGGGTGACGGAGCGCAGTGAACGTAAGTTTCTAAAACTGTTGGGGATTCGTCCTCGCGATGCCGTGTCCGCGGTTTGCGATGTGACGTTTACTGGCGCTACGCAGCAGCTTGTGCTCCCTAAAGGAACGCCGCTGTCCGCGATGGATCTGCGTTTTGAGACGCAGAGTACGGTACAGTTAGTTCCAGCTGCTTTGGAGAAGGTGCTTGTACGTACGGAAACGGCTGCTGCCGATTATACGTCGAACAATCAGGCCAAAATTGCTTTCTATGCTTTTGGTGCGGATGCCCGTAAGGGAGCTCATCTGTATCTCGGTTTTGATCAGGCCTTACCAATGGACACGGAGATTTCGATCTATTTTAATTTGTTTGACCGTTACCCTGTGACCGTAAGTCATCATGCAGAAAAGTTGGCACCAATGATTTCATCAGCCAGAGTAGCTTGGTCCTTCGCAGGTGCAGGCGGAGATGGACAGTCAGAGAGTTGGCTGCCGATTGAGCCCAAGAGCGATACCACGGTTCATCTATCGCAAAGTGGGGAGTTTAAGTTTTTCATTACTTCGGAAATGAAGCCGATGTCCTTGTATCCAGCCGATGATCGTGGCCGCTATTGGCTCTGTTGTACACTGGAGGAGGACGGCTACGAGCTGGCTCCCAAAATTGAGAAGATCACGCTCAATGCGGTTAAGGCAGTGGAGCAGGAAACCTTTAGCGAGGTGACGGCTTTTAGCAGCTCTGGCGAGCCAGAGCAAAGCTTCGAACTAAGCTCATATCTCGCTTATAACGGCCTGCACACCGTTCAGGTGCTGGATGAGCAGGGCCGTTGGCGCGACTGGCACACAGTCGCCAACTTAAGTACTTGCGGGCCTAATGATCTCTGCTGCGAGCTGCAGCAGGATTCGGCCCGTAGGATGACCCGTCTTCGCTTCGGCGACGGGGTGCATGGCAGTATCCCGCCGCAGGGTGCGCAGCGGGTACGGCTTGTTGCTTACACGGCTGAGTTTGACTACAGCCGGTATGTGGGAGGCAGCAAAGGTCTGCCTGGGCAGACCTTTGAGATTAGCCGCGGACGCGTGTATAAGCCCAGCAGCATGCTGCTGCAGGTTGGCTACCGTCCGCGGGGCGAAGACAGCTTCGTCTGGGACGACTGGACGGCCGTGGATGACTTCGATAACTCGAAGTCGACGGACCGCCACTACGTCTACGACGCCGCTGCAGGCATGATCCGCTTCGGGAATAACGAAGCGGGGTTAGTGCCGCGCAAGTCCGGGGAACCGAACATTCGGTTCCTGGTCTTGCAGGCAGGGGGCGGTGTGCGAGGCAACGTGAAGGACGGCCTCGTGACGGGGTTCACGGCCTCACCTGGCGTGAACGTAACGAATCCGTTCCCGGCGCGTGGCGGCCTGGAGGCGGAGACGCTCGCGCAAGCGAAGCTGCGCGTGCAGCGCGAGCTGGCTGCGCCAACGCGCGCGGTGACCGCCGAGGACTACGAGGCGCTCGCGAAGGCGGCGCCGGGCCTCCGCGTCGCGCGGGTGAAGGCGATCCCACTGTATAAGCCGGGGATGCGGGATTACCCAAGGGTATCGGCGCCGGCGCAGATGACCGTGGTGGTTGTGCCTTACAGCGAGAGTGACAAGCCGAAGGCTGGCAAGGGCTTCTTGCAAACGATCAAGATGCATCTGGATCGGCATCGGCTTCTGACAACGGAGCTGCATGTTATTCCAGCGGAGTATATTAAGATCACCGTCCACGCCGTCGTGGTGATGGAGCCGAAGTATAAGAACGAGCAACGGCGCATCGCGCTCGAGCTTCGTAATCTGCTCCAGCCGATGGATCATGGGCAGGGAGCGGAGGGCTGGCGTTTTGGGCGAACCGTGTATAAGGGAGATATTTACGGCGTCATTTCCCGCATCAAAGGTGTCGTATATGTGCAGGACATTTGGCTTGATGCCGAAGGCACAGGCTTCCACAAGGATGGCGCTGGGGATATTCATATCCCGCCTTATGCGTTAGTCTACTCCGGCAATCATGAGATTGAAACGATCAGTCAGACGGATTTGTAGAGGCCAGTGGAAATGGTGTTTATGGTTGGATGTTAAGTAGAAGTAGAAGTAGAAGTAGAAGTAGAAGTAGAAGTAGAAGTAGAAGTAGAAGTAGAAGTAGAAGTAGAAGTAGAAGTAGTGCTCAGTTGAGTAGCTAGCTTTCAAATAGATGTAAAATATACATCTATTTTTGCCGAATTACATGAGATTTAGCAATTAGATGGAAAATGTACAGTTAATTTGAGCAAGATTGGCTGTTTGGTGGATTTAGGCGGAAATTAACTGTAGGAAATCCATCTATTGCTCCCAGATGGGGAGAATCAGCAAAATTAGCTACATAAAATCCATTTAATTTGTTTGGGGCGACGGAGAATACGCCAGAGCAGGTTGTGGGTTCAGTTATAGAAAAGAGGTGACGAACGATGCAGGATGGACAAACGTTTTTTTCGCTAAACAAGAAAATGGATTGGGAAGAAGGTTTTGATGCGAATGTTCATATGCTGGAGCAGGGCTTTTCGATTCAGCAGTCGGAGAAGTACAGCATTCATCGCATCGTTCGCACGGATGAGCTTGAAGGGATTCCTCCTATTCGCGACATGACGGTAGGGCCTGGGCGGAAGCTAATTTTGCTGGATGAGTCAGCGAATGTGTGGATTTACGATGATGAAAGTCGACACAGGGAGTTACTGTTTCGCCATGGTCACGAATTATTCAGCTCACAAGCGATGCTCGCATCAATGTCGGATCTGCTTGTGATCGCTGATAGCGATGAGGGCACAGAGAGAAGACTTGCTGTCTACTCCATCTCCAATGGTCAGACCATGTGGGCGGTTCAAGACTGGGAAGGTTTGAGTTTATATCCGCTTTCCTTGAATACAAAGCTTCAAACCGCGAATACGCTATTTATGGCGGTTCCTTTGGATATTGCGGTTGGTATGAATGGAAGTCCCGAAGTCCCAAAGGACGGTCGGATTGGCATTATACAGTGGAACTCGGCTGGTGAGGTGATGCGTGTGTATGAGCATGACGCACATTGTATGCCAGAAGCGATTCCGATTTCGAAGCTGCAGGATCGCTATTTTACTGCGGCGGCAGATGGCACGATTGCCCTGCTGGATAACCAGCTTCGGTCGGTGACGGTGTTCCATGAAGATGGGCGAGAGCCGTTCCATTTCCAATTGGAGCAGGAGGGGCGATTTGCCGGCATTTCCATTGATACGAATCATAATCTCTATATAGGGGATAGCGGTTACGCGCAGCAAGAGGGTGTGACGGAGCGGTTTATTTTAAGATATCGCGGCAATGGCACTCCCTTGGATAAGGTGACAGGCTTTCGGGGACGAACGGATAAATTAGTACGGGATGGGCGCAATCGCCTGTATGTGTTTGATCGAATGAGCGGTCAGATTAGCTTGCTGGACCTTCGAGCTCGAACGATGCTGCTGGAGGATACGCAATTGCCGGAGGCCGTGTACTTCTCTGCGGATCTCGATACGACGGAGACCGAGACGACGTGGCACAAAATACGGCTGGAAGCAGATATCCCAGAGGAGACGCAGGTTCGATTTTCGTATTATGCCTCGGATGAAAGTGAAGGAATGGTCGATGGGGATTACGTAAATCTCACTAGCTATTTCACGGATCCGGATATCTCGGTCAAAGAAAAGCTAAGAGCGACGCGCGACCTATGGTCAGAGCCGATTCTGAATCCGAAGGATGCGCTGCTTATGAATGCGAAGGGGCGATATCTCTGGTTCAAAATGGAGCTGGTTGGCAGTGAGCAGAAATCTCCGTTTATTCGTAAGTTGAGGGTGTACTACCCACGCACCTCACTGATCGCGTATTTGCCGCCAATGTATCAGCAGGATGAGGAACATAGCCCTTTCTTGGAGCGATTTCTTGCGATGTTCAGCACGTTTTTTGACGATATGGAGGATACGATCGATCGGATTTCGGGCCATTTTGATCCAGATGCGGTGTCTGGGCCGTACTTGGAATGGTTGGGCGGTTGGCTTGCCATTACTGAGCATGAGGCTTGGGGTGAGAATAAGCTGAGAGAGCTGATCAAGCGGGCACCTGAACTATACAAGCTGCGGGGTACGCGCGAGGGCTTGATGAATATGCTCCACATTTACACGGGCGCTGAGCCATTCATATTGGAATATTTTCAATTTAAGCAAATGCAAGAAACGTCAGAGCTGCGGCAGCTTTTCACCCAGTTATATGGTGATAATCCATACACCTTCTGTGTACTGCTGAGGCCAGAAAGTGTGCGTACAGATGAACAGCGCTTAGTGATTGAGCACATTATTGAAGATCAGAAGCCTGCTTATACCGAGGGCAAATTGATTGTGCTGCAGCCTTGGATGTATGCGGATATGCATACCTATCTAGGTATTAATACGTACTTGTCTGAACCTACTTTATTAACCCTCGATCAGCGCTCGTCGATGCCTTACAATACGGTGCTGATTGATGTGGATCGTGATAAACGGATGGATATACATACGCGCTTGGGACTAGATTCCGAAATCGAATAATAAATGAAATTGAGTCAGAGAAGGTGAGGGGATCGTTATGAAAAAATCACGTTATTACCCGTTTGAACGCAATCGGTATTTCTATGGAAAGCTGCTGACGGTCAGAGATTTCGAGTCCGAGCAAAAGTATTTTAATGATAAACGCAGAATGATGAACCGGCTTCTACATGGTTCTGGTGTTCTAACCGGCCTGCAAGTCGTAGCTGTGGATGAAAAGTCTGTATCGGTCGAAATGGGAGCTGCAATCGATGCCTTAGGACGAGAGATTGTTGTGCCATCTCCGATGACGATGAAGCTGTCCATGATGGATGGTTTTTCGAACAATCAGTATGCTAAGAACGTTTACCTCTGTATTGCCTATGATGAAAAGGAAAAAGAACCCGTTCACGCCGTAGCGAACTCTTCCGTCCGTTCGGACGAAATTAATGATTATAATCGTGTGTTGGAAAGCTATCGCCTGTTTATCCGTGAGGATGCACCAGACCCAGCTTCCTTGCCGCTGGCTACGTTGTCAGATCAGACGATTGTCCTATATCAGGATAAGCAGGTACGCGTCCTGCAAACGACACCGCGCTATGTGAATCCGGGGCAATTGTTCGAGATGACGCTGCGTTTTGAGAAAACACTGAAAGCTGGCAGATTGTCCTTTCAATATGAGCTTGATGCTCATCGCGTAGAGGCGATCAATGGGACGACTATTGTGTTCCAAGAGCCGCAAGATGCGCAAGAGAGCGAATATGAAATGAAGGTGCTGCTTCGTGCCGATAGTACAGCTGCTGTGAAAGCGACAGTCGGTGTGAAAGCAGGAACAGGGGCTTTGAAGCTGGATGATAGACAGCTGGAGCTGCAAGCACAATCCATTGGCGAGATTAGCATCGTGACTGAAGCGGTGAAAGAGCGGTTGATGTCGGATTTCGTGAAGCAATCCTTGGAAGCATCCTTGGAAGCACCATCGGAGCCGTGCATTTATTTGGCCAAGATATGTTTGATCCAAGTCGGACCGACTTATGTCATAGAGAGTGTTGAGCAAGTACCGTTCGGTGAATACGTCTACAATACGTCCGTGATGTACCGACTCGGTCAAGCCAGTCAATATCGGGAAGAAACGTCCGGTCAATTCGTAACAAAGTCCAAAGTGAAAACCTTGGCTCCAGGGCAAATGCCAGAGTTGAATGTGAAATACAATCCTCTGATCAGCGAGTTGTCTTTTGATTTGGGAATTCCAGCTGGCGGCGGCAGCGGGATTGCTGGTATTGTAAGCGGATATGTCGACATCCCGATTGAACCTTTTACGAAGATTGCTGTTTCACCATTCGGGCGTGCGATGAAGAGCTTCTATTCAGGTGAGATTGTACACGGACTTGGCGAGGGGAATGTGTTGATCATCACAAGCTTAGAAGAACGAAGCGGCGATGCGTTCTCGGATATTCTTTCTAGCGGGGACCGCGTATATGGCGGGGCTTCGGAAGTATTTAAAGGCAGCGAATTCGAGCCGGATGCACCTGAAGTGAAGATCGGCACGATCGCGTACCCGCAGAAGGGTACGTTCCGTATCGGCGTGAAAGTGCAGCAATCCGGTGAGCAAGGCAATGTACGTGTGCGCTGGTGGGCATACAGTGCCGAGATGGCAGGCGTAGCGCAAGGTAGTGGCGCAAGCGGCGATTCCTTGGACGAAGCATTGTCGGCCATGAGAGAAGCGGCTTCGGCAGGTAGCGACACGGAGTAAATCAATAGGATCGTCCTGAACAAGATCAATTGTTTGGGACGGTCTATTTGTTTTTGTTGATGGGTTGGAGCTATGGTACTAGACGAACTTAGTACTATGAAATTGACCTGTTATAGACGAAAATGGATGATATTACAATAATTTTCCTCTAGGGAGTGTTTTCATGAAATCTGTTTATATAACTAGTATCGGGAAGTTTCTGCCTGGTGCACCAATCGCTAACGAGGAAATAGAGGAATACCTCGGAAAAATAGGTGGAAAAGGCTCGAAATCTATGCGGCGTATTCTAGAGCAAAATAAAATTAAATATCGTTATTATGCCATAGATAAAGATCAAAAAAGTCTGTATTCAAATGCCGAAATGGCAACCAACGCGATTCGTGATGCGCTCGAGCGGAATCACGACGATTTATTTAACCAAGTAGACTTTCTAGCTGTTGGCACGACTCAGGGCGACCTATTGGTGCCTGGTTTTGCCAGTATGGTTCATGCCGAAACTAGCCTGCCTGTCATGGAAATTGCGTCACATCATGGCGTCTGCGGCAGTGGTATGCAAGCAATCAAAAATGCTTTCCTACAGGTACAGTCGGGGGAGAAGAAAGCCGCTGTTTCTTGTGCCAGCGAGTTTCCAAGTCGTGTTTTTAAACATACTCGCTTTGAAGCGCAGGCTAAATTTATGGATCGTCCGATTCCATTTGATACGGATTTTCTTCGGTTTATGTTGTCTGATGGCGCGGGTGCCGCCGTGCTTCAGCCTGAGCCAAGCGACCAGGGCCTATCCCTCAAAATTGAATGGATAGACAATAAATCTTACGCCAATCTATACGACTGAACTGTGACCCGTAAGATGGACACTTTGAAAAAAGTGCCCTCTTACGGGTCATTTGTGTTTTAATCAGACTATGAGAATGGAGCGGAGGAAGAAA
>NZ_LMSD01000007.1 GCF_001428045.1 Paenibacillus sp. Soil750
TTTCTTCCTCCGCTCCATTCTCATAGTCTGATTAAAACACAAATGACCCGTAAGAGGGCACTTTTTTCAAAGTGTCCATCTTACGGGTCACAGTTCATCTCACCCAGCAGACTGCTTTTTTCTTATGCGCATATAACGTCAATTACTCGCCCACCTGAGCGGTAGGCATAGCTGATTTACAATCGGCACAATAGCCAAATATTTCAAACCGATGGCTTTGAATCTCAAAGCTCTCCGGCAAATCCTTTACAAGCTTCATCGGACAGAACTCAAACGTCACAGTCTTCTCACAACTGACACAAATCATGTGATGATGATGATGGGACAAACAGCTCGCTTTAAACTTCAAGCCATCCGCCAAATGAAATTGCTCCAGAACACCCATCTCGCTCAACAATCGGAGATTACGATACACCGTATCGAAGCTTACGCCTGGATATTTCATTTTCATATGCTCATAAACATCCTTCGGCGATAAGTAACTGCCCGATTCTGCGAATAAGGTCGCTAAGCTTCTGCGTTGTTCTGTAATACGCCAGCCCTTCTGCGACATCGCTCTTAGCATCTCATCGATCGTATCCGTATGCGTACTCACTTGCATTACCCCTCTGTGTTGAAATGTTCTCCTATTATAGTGCAGCAAATAGGCCACTTGCGTCAAGTGTAGAACGATGACGAAAATTGTATTCACCGGATTTAGCCCAGGACTTGCCATTTCGGCTAGTTGTTCTTCTAGGTATCGGACTGCGCTTCTAATTTCAGCAATTCTGCGCGAATGACATCCTTGGCAAAGTTCTCCCCAATGAAGACTGCTACGTCAGGCACGTCGCCTTTAGGCGTTATTTTCACAAAATCCATTTCTCTATAGGCATATTGGAATAAGAACCGACTCGATGTATCCGAGAAGCTAAGAATCCCTTTGGCACGATACACTTCCTGAGGAAGTTGGCTCACGAATTGTTCAAATGCGTTACTATCTACAGCCCGTTCAAAAAAATGGGTATATGCCATTACATGGTTATGCGAATGATGATGCTCGTGGCTGTGCGGAACTGCCTCTTCGTTCGATTCTACCTGCATAGGTGACCCGGCAGAACCCTCTGTATGAATGTCTTCAATTAACTTGATATCAATCTGACTGAACACGGTATAATGCAAATCCGCATAAGGATTCCATTCCCGTACGAGATCATGCACTTCTTGAAGTGCCGATTCCTGCAGCAAGTCCGTCTTATTGAGCAAAAGTAAGTTCGCACAACGAATTTGATCACGCATAAGCCGGTAGGTTTTGCCGCGACTTGTTCGATTTAATTCAAGCAGCTGTGGGGCATCCACAACCGTGATAATGGCTGAAAGCTCTATCGGAAGTATGAGCGAAGCGTCCGTTATCTCATCAATAATTTCCATAGGGTTCGCAATTCCCGTCGATTCAACGAAAATTATATCTGGCTGCTCCCCTCTCACTAATTCGTTCAATGCTGTGGCAAGATCACCGCGACTCGAACAGCAAATGCATCCGCCAAGCAGTTCCGACATGGGGACTTCATTGGCGATTAACTGTCCATCCAAATTCACTTCGCCTATTTCATTCATGATCACAGCCGGCTTTCGGCCCGCTTCGGTGAAATAATCAATAGCTTTGGTAAGTAAAGTCGTTTTACCGCTCCCCAGAAATCCAGATAACACATAGACATGAACCCGTTTGTTGACCATTCGTGCTGCTCCCCCTTTGTCGTGAGGCTTATACGCCCACTACTCTGTCTTCACTTCAAATTTCGTAGCCAAGATAGGCCATTTCCCAACGATACCAGCTAAAAAAGGAAATAATTTTGCCCACAATAAACTTGTACTTGGATCTGCTGGTTTCAACGGAAGCTCTATGCGTTCGTACAGGATTTTCGCTGCTTCTTGGACAAGCTCAAGCGCCAAATCTGCTGGAGCCGCCTTGGCTATTGCCTCTAATCTAGGGAGATAATGCTCTACAATCGCTTCCGATAGTCGATGCTCCGCTAAGTTGTCTGAAGCCATCACTTCGCCCATACCCAAGCTGACTAGACGTGCTGTTTCTTCCTCAAAAGCGTGCGGGATACAGTAAATCTCCAGCGCCAAAGCCGCTACGTAAATGTCTCTTAACAGCTCATCTTCTTTGGCCATCGTTAAGACAGGTTGTGGTAGATAGGCAATGATAGTAGGCTTCAACGTGTCCCAGCTATTTTCTATACTTTTCATCGTAAACTGCATCATCGCTGCCGCCAGCTCCACAGGTGTAATTTGTTTCTTCTCTAACTCTTGCATAGGTGTTACCCCTCTTCTCTATCATTACTTGTAAAATGGAGCGTCAGCTCAATAATTTCCGATTGGCTGCCCAATCGTATCGGAGGTCCCCATGTACCGAAGCCCGAGGACACCAGCGCATGTAAATTCCCTTTGCGTAAATAGCCCCAATCTAGTTCAAAGATCCGTCTAGTGAACAAATGGTTCGGCGCTATTTGACCACGGTGTGTATGACCTGACAAATTCACATCAACGCCTGCGGCGGCCGCTACGTCTAACTGGTACGGTTGATGGTCCATAACGATAATCGGCTGCGCAAGGTCTAGTCCCTCCATCAAGGAGACTAACGATTTACGTCCCCCAGCGGCATGTTCCGCTGATTTATCTTTACGCCCCACTATAAATAAGCGTTCTTGGACATGGATGACTTCATCCATCAGCACACGAATGCCGATTTGTTCCATTTGTTCCACGAAGGCTGGAATATGTCCGCCATAGTATTCATGGTTGCCAAGTACAGCATACACGCCTAACGGAGCCTGCAACTCTCGCATGGTCTGTCCCATTTGATAACGAATAAAAGGTTTAATATCATCATCAATGACATCACCCGGCAGCAGAATCAGATCAGGTTTCATCCCATTCACATGCTTGACAAGCTTGCGCAAATGGCGGTTGCCAACGACGGCACCTAAATGAATATCTGAAGCGACTGCGACCCGAAGCTGTTTCCAGTCCCCCGCTTGCTTAGGAATCGTAATCTCATATTTGCGGATAACCGGTGTTCGCGCCAGATAAGAGCCTGCTAGGAGGAGAATAAGTACAATGGCTATAACGATCCACCCTAGGATAGGCACATAACTAGCTGACGAAACAGACGCACCATAAAGCACACCAATCGCCACATCCGTGACCGGCAAAATAAGAACACCGAATTGGATGAGAGCCAACCAGTAGGAACCCATGATGTTAAGCAGTCGTGTTAGCGTTGGAGGCAGCACCTTCGTTCCAAACCGTCCGATGACATAGGAGAACGCAACGATCCAAAACACAGGCCAATACAACCAGGGATGAAATGAAGCACCAAATAGATGCGATAAAAAAACCTTCAAGTGCCAGCCTATATAGCCGTTGATCGCCGCTACAATAGCAAGTATAATCGTGACCCTAAGCAACATACCATTTCTCATGTTTCTTGACGCTCCTATTCTCTACTACCCTCTACCGTTTAAAGCAAAAGACTGATCGGCTCTATACATAGCTCATCATCATTCCGCACATTCCCCACGCGGCTAGACACCGGGTACGCCATCATAAGCTCCGAAGGATATGGCTGCAGAAGTGGACGAAGTTGATCCACACTCTTCCTACTGCGATCTAACCAAACAGCTTCCTTCTCCCGTGGCAAAATGACTGGCATACGCTCATGAATATCCTTCATCATCTCGTTCGATTCCGTTGTAATGATCGTACAAGTTGAGATACGCACACCTTCGGGAGATGTCCATGTATCGTAAAGCCCTGCCATACTGAACAGTTCCTTGCTGCGCAACATGATGCGCATGGGCTGCTTATGCTTGCCGCTTCCTTTCCAGTCATAGAAAGAATCTGCTGGGATCAGGCAGCGTTTACGTTCAAATGGCTTGCGGAAGGCAGGCTTGTCCGCCAAGGTTTCGGAGCGCGCATTAAGCATCTGATAGCCAATTTTCTCATCTTTGGCCCATTCTGGAATCAGCCCCCAGCGCAGTTCACCTAGCTTATTTCGCTGCCCGTCATGGACGATCGCCATCACCTGCTGTCCGGGCGCAACATTATATTTAGGGCTATATCTCGGCATAAAAGTATCGTACATATCGTAACGCAGCATCAATTCCTCTAACGTTACAGTGATCGTGTAGCGTCCGCACATAGGTTAACATCCTTCTCCTTCACACCGTTATCCCATTCCCCTTTCTCCATTATGGAAAAAAGATAGGCTTACGTCAATTCGTACAGCCTGAAGAACTGTTCTTCTTCAGGCTGTACGAAGGGGCGCTAGCGATATATTCAGGCAGATTCACGATTTCTTCTTCGTTTCCTTCTCTAACACACTCACACGCGGATCCGTTCCATAAATGGTTGTAACCAGACTGTCGGCATATCGACCGATTCGCGCACCAATTTCCGCACGCATATAGTCCCTCGTCATCGTAAATCGATCTTCATGCTCACGGCACCGATACCGGTAACGGATCATCTGATCGTCTTTCTCCTCTTCCGCGACATGCATGTCATTCTCAAGCATATGACGCTTCACTTTGGCTAAATCGGCGTGCATATTCTTGGCCAGCACCTGGGCTACCTTCGAATAGAGTGTCCTTAGCATCTCGGAGGAACGCTCCACTTCACGCGCCCTTCGTACAATAATCGTATGCATGAGCGGCAGAAGCACAGATTCTCGTATAATATTAATGTCATCCGCTGTCGGGCGCTTCGTAGAAACTGGTTTGTCATGACGCTGGCTTTGCGCTGCTTCCCGGTGCTGGGGCAGCATCATGCGGCTTGACTCCCATAAACCGTTATTCTGCAATTTTTTGCTCATTTATAATGACCTCCGATTTTGAGCGAGCGAACCTTCGCTTGGCCAGCTGTCGTCAAGGAGGACGCGCGAACAATCGCCGCATTGCCGAACCGATCCTTAATGCTATCCGTTACCTTCTCCAATTCACGTGCCTTCACCTGATCTTCAAAAAGGGTGAGCTGATACGTTTTATCGTCCACAAACTGGCTTAACATAACACCTGCACGACGAACGGGCATCGTGTCCCAGAATTTATAGAAAAGCTGCTTCACAGCTTGGAAAACAGTGCCAGTATGATTCGTCGGATCTGGCATCTTCATCTGGCGCGAGAAGCCTGTCGGCGCATCAAAGGGACTGCACATACAGCTGACCGTCACGATAGAAGCCATATAGCCTTTGCGCCGGCAATCCCGGCACACCTCCTCTGTCAGCTCCATGAGGATCGTATTTACTTCTGATGATTCTGCATAGTCCCTCGGCAGCGTCATCATATGGCCGATCGACTTCGGAGGCGTATCGAACGTACCCGGCGTGACTGGGCTATCGTCTAACCCGTTCGCGGTTCGCCACATGACCTCCGCGTGAATGTCCGACTGCTTGCCAAAACGCGCACGAAACTTCTGCTTCAGCTGCGGCAGCGGCGTCCGCGCCACATCACCAATGCTATACATGCCCAATTTGGCAAAATGGGCCGTCATCCGCGAACCCACACCGAACATTTTACTGACAGGTTCCTTCCACAAGTGCTCCTCGATAGCGGATGGCAGCAGTGTGAAAATGCCGGTTGCATTCTTTTTGGCCCAAATATCTGTCGCGATTTTCGCTAGGATTTTATTGGAACTAATCCCCACCCGTAGCTTAACACCCGTTTGTTTGAGTACTTTATACTGCAAGGTCTCAGCAATTGTCATCGCATCTCCGAAATGCGGAATACTTCCAGTTACATCCAAAAACTGTTCATCTATACTGAAGATTTCAACTAGATCCGTAACTTCCTGGTAAATTTCGGTTATTTGCAACGAAACATTAATATAATGTTGCATCCGTGGCCGCATAACGATCAGCTCAGGGCACTTCTTCAACGCTTCACCCAACCGTTCGGCTGTCGATACACCATATCCTTTGGCAACAGGGCAGGCAGCTAAAATAATACCTGACCTTAACGCAGGGTCTCCTGCTACGGCAACCGGCTTATTATCTAGACCTGGATGATCGGCCTTTTCTACACTTGCGTAGAAGCTCTGACAATCCGCCAGGAAGATCGTTCGTTCCCCACCCTTGTTCCCCTTACTCATCGCAATTCCCCCCGCATATTCATCAGCATAGTCATAAGCTCAGCCTTGACCAAACTACGCAGCATCGTGAAATGATGAATGTAACCACGAACTTTGTATTCGACTTGAATCCCTAAAGCATTCATTTCCGTGTGAATCACCTTAATCTCTCGCTGCTTCATCTTACTTTTCAACTGCTGTAATTCTGGATAAATCCCCATCTCAACCTCTCTGAGATAGAAAAGAATATGATTATAAACAATTTTATCTTTATAAACCTTAAGCTCCTCCATATCTCTTGCAAGCATATCAAGCAAAATCGGCAACAGTGTGTATTCCTTAATCATTTGAACATCCTCTTCTGTCTCTACTCTTGATGAACCACTCATGTTCTCACCACCATATGCGAACATATATTCGTTTTTCCATATTATATACCGAACACGTATTCGTTATGCAAGTGGTTTTTTGGATATTTTTTCACCAATAAAAGGATGAACTACAGTTAATTTCAATTACTCTACCTAATTTTTACCTATTAATTGAAAACATTCAGGCAGATGTCCAAGCGTTCAGTGTAATGAATTTCAGCTTAATATGCTTGTACTCATGTCTCCCCATGGATAAAAATGTACCCATATGAAAAAGGACCTTACGGAGTTTACCCAAAGGTCTTTCGCAGCTATTCGATTAGATTGCGGTAAGCGTAGCCATGACATCAAATATCACAGGAGAGCTTTGTGTCACTCTCTGCTATGCCACATCGGCATAGGAAGAAACGCCACAAGCAGAGCATCTCACGCTCCACATGTGGCGTTTTCATCACGCAGCTATCGAAATATAGACCATAATCGAATCAAGTGAAACGTGTTGTTCGGATCAATCTTTTGCGCCAGGATAAACGTTAAAATCTGATGCGTTTGGTTCCCACTTAGCTTCTCTCCAAAAATGCCCGCAGCGAGACCGATTAGGCGCGTAACCTTCGCCGTGTTTTGTAAATCCGCCTTCGTGACGCCTTGCAGCAACATTTTGATGCGTTCCTTTACCTCGGGGTTTTTCAACTTGAACTTTACACGCTCCACGAGCGCAGGATCGATGCCATATTGCTGATAACTCATACCCGCACCTCCGATACCCGTCATGCTCCTATCTTATGAGTGAATGTAGGCAAACTTGACTGAGGCGGATGCATATAAGAAAAACCTAAGAGGTTAGTTGTAAACGGTACAAGATATTTACAGCAAAATGATCGCTACTCGGGTACTTTCCCCGCTGTACACGCAGCGCGTGAATCCGGGGCCGCGGTGAGGTTCGACGCAAGGCAGGGGTATCATATAACTGGAAAAGGTACAGTTAAATACGAACTATTTATCGAAAAATCACAATTAACTGGGTTTCATACATGTATTCTGCTCAAATATACGAAGAACTTCTAAAATCATTGATTTTACCTGCACAATATCCATCTAATCTTCAATAGTGGGGTATTTCAGAGAAAATAACTGGAGTTTTTCCCGTTAAATTGTCAGGGGTAAGTGCGCGACCGGCTAGGTGGGGGTTCGCGGTTCGGCAGGAGCCATCATCCTACCTAATACCACAAAAAAAACAGCCACCGTTCCCGGCAGCTGTCCCCTTCACTTACATATACACGGCAATGAAAATAACGCAAATGCAATTTAACGCAATGAGCAGCGGAAAGCCCACAACAAACGAAGTATGCTTCGTTTTGTGACGCCACATGCGCATGCCGAGCCAACCGCCTATCCCACCGCCGAGAGCAGCGAGTAGGAACAGGCGTTTTTCCGGTACACGGCGTCCGCCTTTTTTGGCTTGTCCTTTGTCATGTCCCATCTCAATAAACGTAATGATATTCATCAATAATAAATAAATAAGAAAATAAGTCACGGCAGTACACCTTCATTCCCCTAAAATAGTGCAACTACTCCTATCTTAAAAGGGAACTCGCTAGGGGTCAACTTGTGTCGCAGTCCATTATCTACTAATCTAGCACTTCGCTGTCAAAAATATGAGCCCGCTCCAAATACGCCCTCAGCGGCATGAACGAAGCCCCCGTCCAGAAGGACGAGTCGCCGACCAACTCGGCTGCATCATCTCGCGCCTGCTCCATGATTTCGAAATCCGCCATCATATCGGCGATGCGGAACTCCGGCAGCCCGCTCTGCTTCGTGCCGAAGAAATCCCCCGGCCCGCGCAGTTCGAGATCGCGCCGGGCAATCTCGAAGCCGTCGGTAGTCTCCGTCATCGCCTTCATGCGCTCCTTGCCGACCTCCGTCTTCGGGTCGGCGATGAGCACACAGAAAGACTGGTGCTCGCCCCGCCCGACCCGGCCGCGAAGCTGGTGCAGCTGCGACAGCCCGAAGCGGTCAGCGTCGTAGATCACCATCAGCGTGGCGTTCGGCACGTCCACGCCCACCTCGATCACCGTGGTCGACACGAGCGCCTCCACGTTGCCTTCCTTAAAGGCGCGCATGATCGCTTCCTTCTCCTGCGCGCTCATACGCCCATGCAGTAAGCCGATCCGCATCTGCGGAAAATGCTGCTGCAACTGAATATGGACGTCGATTGCATTCTGCACGTCCAGCTTGTCCGACTCCTCGATGAGCGGACAAATAATATACGCCTGACGGCCAGCGGCCACCTCGCGCTGAATAAAGCCGAGCACACGCTCCAGCATCGCATGCTGAACCGCGTACGTCTTGATCGGCTTACGCCCCTTCGGCAGCTCGCGCAGCGTCGAAACGTCCATGTCGCCGAATGCCGTAATGGCCAGCGTGCGTGGGATCGGCGTCGCCGTCATCGTCAGCACGTCCGGATTCATCCCTTTGCGCCGCAGGATGCTGCGCTGGTTCACCCCAAAGCGATGCTGCTCGTCCGTCACAACCAGACCTAACTGGCGGAAATACACATCCTCTTGAATCAGTGCATGCGTCCCGACCAATACATGGATCAAGCCCATCTGTAAAGAGGCCAGCAGATCCCGTCGCTGGCGGTCTGTTGAGCTTCCGGTCAGCAAAGCGACCTGCAGCCCATAAGGCTCGAACAACGTGCTGAGCGAGCGATTATGCTGCTCAGCGAGAATCTCCGTCGGCACCATCAACGCGCCTTGGTAACCGGCCTTCACCGTCGCGTACAGCCCGATAGCCGCGACGATCGTCTTCCCCGCACCGACATCGCCCTGCAGCAGTCGGTTCATCGCGTAGGGCTCCTGCATGTCGTGCAGGAGCTCACCAACGACCTTCTTCTGCGACTCCGTCAGCTGGAAGGGGAGCGCGCGCACGAAGGCGCGTACAGCAGGCAGATCGACCTGCTGCTTCAACCCATCCGTCCGGCTGCGCGTCACAGCCCGGTAAGCTTGAAGCTTGAGCTGGAATAGGAACAGCTCCTCATATACCATGCGCCTGCGCGCCTGCTTGCCCTCCTCCACGCCACTCGGCGTGTGGATGACAGCCAGCGCCTTGCTGCGCGGCATAAACCCATACCTGCCGGTAATAACCGCCGGCAGCACTTCACTGATCAAAGCGCTGTACTGCGTCAGCGCCTGCCCGATCACTTTACGCATCCATTTCTGCGTAATCGAGCCCGCAACCGAATACACCGGCTGAATCGTGCCGCTATTCGAATCCCCTTGTCCGGGGAACTCCGAATCGGACACACTCATTTGCCGCCGCTTGGCGTCCCACTTGCCAGTCAGGAGTATCTCCTGCTGCGGCCGCAAGCGATCCTTCAGAAAATGGCGGTTAAACCACACCGCCGTCAGCAAGAAATCATCGACCATCACCTTGCAGGATAGGCGAGATTTGCCGCTGTAGCGCTGCATGACCGGCTCGCCGATGATATAGCCTTTTACAGTGACACGATCGCCATCCTTAACACTGGCTAGATCGCGAACCGTATAATCCTCATACCGGAACGGAATATATTCCAGCAAATCCATAACCGTAAAAACGCCCATGGCGTTTAGCTCAAGTGCTTTTTGAGCGCCAACTCCATGGACTTCACGTACTTGACATTGATTTAGATCCATCTCTTACACCGTACTCACGAAGGCTGCTATAGTACCTGGACCAGCATGTGCGCCAATAACAGGGCCTAGGGTAATATACGCCACGTTCTCCACAGCAAACCGCTGCACGATGGCCTCCCGCAGCTGCTCCGCACCTTCCAAATTATTAGCATGAGCAATATGCAGCGAGCGAATCGTCTTGTCCGACACATCCGCCGCTAACAGTTCAAGAATGCGTGCAATCGCCTTTTTGTTACCACGAACCTTATCAACGACGCTCACTTCACCTGCGCTGTCCAACGAAAGAATTGGCTTAATGTTCAATAAAGAACCAAGAAGCGCGGACGCTTTGCCAATTCGACCACCCTTTTGAAGAAACTCCAACGTATCGACAAGGAAGTATATATAAAAGTTCGCTCTCATGGTCTGAACTAGCGCTACAATTTCATCGACACTCTTGCCTGCCTGAACAGCCTCAGCAGCAGCCACAACGAGCGCGCCAATACCATACGAAGCAGAGCAGGAATCGACGACGTGAACCTTGCCGAGCTGATCGCCCTCTAGCAGCGTAGAAGCTAGCTCAGCCGTCCTGTACGTACCACTCAACACAGAAGACAAATGAATAGAGATGACCTCTGTATCAGGCTTTTCTAACAAGCTTTGATACACGTCCAGAAACTCACCTGGTGATGGCGTTGATGTTGTTGGAAAATGCGCAGATGACGTCAGCTTGCGATAGAAGTCCTCCGACTGAAGCGTCACCGTATCCAGATACTGTTCTTCGCCAAAATTAATTTTGAGCGGCACCATTTCGATGTTCAACGCTTCTCTGACAGCCAATGGAATATCGGCCGTGCTATCCGTTACAATACGAATATTTGTCACAGGGCTCACTCCAATCACGAATTTACACTACCTGCTTGTACGATCCTATTCAACGGAGAAAAGGTAAGCATACAAGGGTTGTCCACCTGGATGAAGCTCAATTTCCATATCCGGATACAACGTCTGGATAAAAGCTTCCAGCTCGCCCGTTCCTTCCTCCGTCGCATCTTCGCCCGTCAGGATCGTTACAATTTCGCTGCCTTCATCGATCATTTCCTCCAGCAGCTTCTTGCAAGCGTCCATCAGACTTGGCTGTGAAGAAACAATCCGCCCATCTTGAATACCGATGAAATGCCCCTGTTTAATATCTATCCCATCCATGTTCGTATCACGCACCGCATACGTCACTTGACCGGATTTCACACGTCGCAGTGATTCATTCATCGCGTCCGTATTCGTCTGTGCATCCGCCTTCTCCTGGAAAGCCAGAATAGCTGCTAGTCCTTGCGGAATGGATTTGGATGGGATGACGATCAGTGTTTTGTTATCGACTAGATCAACCGCTTGCTGCGCGGCCAAAATAATATTCGAGTTGTTCGGAAGCACATAAATCGTATCCGCATCAATACTGTTCACTGCGTTCACGATATCCTCTGTACTTGGGTTCATCGTTTGTCCGCCAGACAGCACGACATCCACACCCACACTGGATAAAATGTCCGTAATCCCGTCACCCAGTGCAACTGCAACGAAGCCATACGGCTTATTTGGCACTGTGATTACTGCAACAGCAGCAGGACTCACGACAGGAGCCTCGTACCCATGCGTCACGTCTTCTAATATATGTGAATGCTGATCACGCATATTTTCGATTTTGATCCGGCTGAGTGCGCCGTAATTCATCGCTTGATTCATAACCTCGCCCGGGTATTCCGCATGAATATGCACTTTCACGAGCTCTTCATCAGCAACAACAAGGAGCGAATCTCCTAGCTTGCTAAGCTGATCACGGAACGTACCTTCATCGAATGTAAAACCCTTGACCTTGCCTGGAGCAATCGTAAGCATAAATTCCGTGCAATAGCCGAATTCGATATCTTCCGTGGCTAAATGGGCCTGTGCTGGCATGTGAGCATGTACTTCTTTGGCCAAGTTCATGCCAGGAAGAAGCGATACCTCACCTAGATTCGTATCCATCGTTGCAAAGTCCTCGTCGACTTGTACCAATCCGCCGCTTAACGACGTAACGAAACCTTCGTAGACACAGACAAGACCTTGGCCTCCCGCATCAACAACGCCGACCTGTTTAAGAATCGCAAGTTGATCCGGTGTTTTGGCCAGTGCTTCCTTGGCTCTGCCCAAAACCTCGTTCATCAAATCCAATACATCACTGCTGCGGCGGAATTGCACGGCATGTTTAGCGGCTTCCTTGGATACCGTTAAAATCGTGCCCTCAACCGGTTTCACAACAGCCTTATACGCTGTTTCTACGCCTTGCTGCAAGGCAGCCGCGAATTGTTGACCATTCACACTTTCTAATTCATGCACATATTTCGCGAAACCGCGGAACAATTGTGACAAAATCACACCGGAATTGCCTCTTGCACCCATCAGTAACCCTTTGGACAATGCATCAGCTGCTTTCCCAATATGAGAAGATGGCTTCTTTTTCAGTTCCTCACAGCCTGCTGTGAGTGTTAAATTCATGTTGGTGCCAGTATCTCCATCGGGTACAGGGAATACGTTCAATCCATTAACCTTATCTACATTCCTGCGAAGGTTATCCGCACCCGCCAAGACCATGGCAGTGAAGTCATTTCCATTTATTGAAATAAAGCGCTTACTCAAAGTGATTCCCCTTCCTGGTTATCGGGCTTTTATTTGGCCACTCGCACGCCTTGAACAAAGATGTTCACATCGTCTACTTGCAGCCCTACAACTTCATTTAAAATATATTTGACTTTCGTTTGGACATTACCTGCCACTACGGATATTTTGGTTCCATAGCTGACAATAATATAAAGATCAATTTCAAGTCGGCCGTTCTCTCTACGAACTTCGACACCACGGCTCAAATTGTCTCGACCTAGCAGCTCAGCTATACCATCCTTCAATTGCTTTCTCGTTGCCATGCCTACAAGTCCATAGCAATCTAATGCAGCAGATCCGGCCAGAGTTGAAATCACTTCATTGGTAATATACACTTTTCCATACTCGGTTGTGAGTTCAATCGGCATTATGTAACAACTCCTTCAAGTTTCGCTTTACCAAGACTAATCTTCATTGTACTATAACATACTTCATAAATAAACGGCAAAAATGCGCTTAATTCGTTGACTAGGCTCCTTTTGCTATGCTATTATGTTTAAGTGTGTTTTTGCTGGTTACGTTCACGTATCACAAGTAAAAATTTGAGGAATACTGTCATGTCAAGCTTAGGCTTGCCACCCAGGCTTCTTTGTATACTGCCGAAGGAGGTGTCAAACATGTCCCGCAAATGTTTCATTACAGGTAAAAGTCCTAGTTCAGGAAATCACGTGTCCCACGCTAACAATAAAAACAAGCGTACTTGGGGAGTTAACGTTCAAAAGGTTCGCATCCTCGTTGATGGTAAACCGAAACGGGTTTACGTAAGTACTCGTGCGTTGAAATCCGGAAAAGTGGCTCGCGTTTAATTCGTAGCTACGGATACTTAACTTACTTATGTGAATGACAAAAAGCACCTTAATCGGTGCTTTTTTTGCATTCCTGGGGAGAATGACGTAAGTATGGGCAAACCCTAGTTTTTACTAAACGTATTAAGTACAGCTTTCACGAATCCTCCCAAAAATCTCGGCAGTTTGATTGTGTAGAATTTCATTCTCTACCCCTCCTTAGAGTTTTCGTCAGAAAACTGGCTTCGAAAGCATCAGCTTAGAATTGTCGTCAGCTCACTGACCTCGTTCAAGCATTCACTTCGCGGCCCGTCAGCCGCCTTATTCACAAGCTTCTGCTTGTTCTAGCGCCAGTTCACTGACCTTCTTGAGCAAACGTTTCACAACGTGCATGACTGCTCCTAAAACATCATTACAACAGTGTATGCCCAGAGCGTAGAAAAAGTGCCTTCTATTTTTACTTCCTCCCACAATTCAGTTGCTTCCAGAAAGCAAAAAAAGCTACAAGAGCGCATCACTCTTGTAACTATATGTATGCGGCTATGGAGCCGTTATGCCCACCTCATTGTACAATGCAACAATTAAACTGAAAATGAAATAGAAGAATACCGAGATGACGATAAACCATACGCGGAAGCTAATTTGCTCAAATCGACGGAAGAACCGCATCCCTACGTAAAGAGCACCAAGCGAGAAAATGTACTTCACAAAATCGTCTATGTGTGAGAAACACGTCAATAATACCGCGCAAAGCAGACTGTACATCAGTAACCAGAGAAATCTCATTGTTCTTCGTCCCCTTTTAGCCGCGTATTCGTCTAATGGCCTCAGCACGGTCCTGTTGCCCGAATACGGCATTGCCGGCTACTAAGACGTCAGCCCCCGCCTCTATGACCTGACGAGCTGTTATCTCGTTGATACCGCCGTCTACTTCAATGTGAAGCCCCGTGAGACCCTTCGCATTCGCCTGCTCACGCAGCGCGCGAATTTTAGTCAGCATCCCAGGGATGAACGCCTGCCCACCAAAGCCTGGATTCACCGTCATAATAAGCACGAGATCCAAGTGCTCATCAAGCACATGCTCAATCAGCGAAATTGGTGTAGCAGGATTCAACACAACGCCAGCTTTAATACCGCTTTGTTTAATTAGGTCGAGCGTCCGGTGTAGATGCGTACAGGCTTCTACATGCACAGAAATCAGATCCGCACCAGCTTTTACAAAATCAGGAATATAGCGGTCCGGCTTTTCGATCATCAAATGAACATCCAGCGGAAGCTTGGTGACTGGACGAATCGCGTCAACGACTAAGGGACCAATTGTAATATTTGGCACAAAATGTCCATCCATAACGTCGACATGAATCCAGTCCGCTCCGCCCTGCTCCACTGCCTTAATCTCATCGCCAAGCTTGGCAAAATCGGCAGATAAAATAGAAGGTGCTACATATACCATTACGCCTAATACCTCCTCTTCCGATCCTTGATTTCAGTTAAAAATAACAAGTAATGATCATAACGAGAAGCTGCGATCGTCCCACTGGCCACGCCGTCCCGCACTTTACAGTCCGGTTCATGCAAATGCAAGCAACCTCTAAATCGACAGCCCTCAGCAACAGCCGCGAACTCTCTGAAGCAGCTGCTAAGCCCTTCCGCCTCGACCTCCATGAAGTCCAACTGGCTGAAGCCCGGTGTATCGGCAACAAGGCCCCCATTAGCAAGAGGCAACAGCTCCACATGACGAGTTGTATGCTTTCCTCTCCCTAATCGTTGAGAGATCGCATTCGTCTCTAGATCAAGACCGCTAATCATTTTATTCAATAAAGAGGACTTGCCAACACCGGATTGTCCAGCAAACACACTCACTTTGCCATCCAAATGCTGTAGAATCGCTTCTACGCCCTCTTCAAGTCTAGAACTCGTCGTAACGAAGGGATAACCTATTCCCTCATAGAGGGTCGTAATCCGCTTAAATTCCGTCGAAGTCATTTCTTTGGCATGAGAGGCATTGTCATCCGTCTCCGTCAGCAAATCGCTTTTGGTGAAGCATAACAGCACATCAATCCCTGTATTCTCGATATGAACCAGAAACTTGTCCAACAGCTGTGTATTCAGAACAGGCTCTGTCACCGAAAAAACAAGCACAACCACGTTCACATTCGCGATCGGCGGACGAATAAGCTCCGAAGAGCGAGGAAGGATTTCCGTAACGGTTCCCTCCCCGTTCTCTGTGGCTTCGTACACGACACGGTCTCCAACAAGCGGCGTTATATTTCTATTTTTGAACACGCCTCTTCCACGACAAGTAACCGTATTCCCCTCTAGAAGAGCAGCTCCTTCAGGCAATACATAATAATAACCGCTAAGCGCTTTGACAATGAGTCCTTGCGGCATTAATTGGCCCCTCCAGCAGGTGGTTTAGAAGCTGTTCCACCAGTTTGACCTTGGCCATTCCCACCAACGGGGATAGCGGGTCCGGTATTTTGTGTCTTCGGAGTCGGGGATGGACTAGGCGATACGTTTTTCCCATTTTTTTGATCCAAATAATCTTGATAGGTGCGTGTGATTGAATTAACCAAGCTGTCTCCTTCTTTGATCAAGATTACGGCTTTTTTGTCCGGTGAAACAATGACTTTGACATCCAAGTTTTGCGGCTTCGAGACTTTTTCCGTCAAGTATTCGAAGTTCTCATATTGGGCGTCGCTCACAATAATTTTGAACACAGAGTCCTTGCCTTCTGTTGTCGGCTTTACAGGTACGCTAACCGTGAGTTGACCAGCTTCCTCTGGCAAACCATCACTAATGACGAGTGAAATTTCCCCGCCAATGGAGGCTTCCTCATCTTTTTTATAAGGAAACTGGGCGATTACTTTCCCTTTAGCTACTTTGTAGCTCTTCTCACGAGTAATGCCATTGACGGGGAGCTTCAGACCCAGCTTCGTAATTTGTGCCTTCGCCTCTGCTTCCGCCAAGCCAACTAAGTCTGGCATTTTAACCGTTTCCTTCGCTTTGCTCACCGTTAAGGTAATTGCGGCTTTTTCCAGTTCAAACTCCTCACCAGGAGGCGGTGACTGCCTGAGAATCAGATCCGGCGCATTGTCGGATGTTTCAGGTTTGATCGTAATTTGGTCATCCTTAATACCGAGTCCCTGCAGCTTTAATTTAACATCGTTTAGGGTTTGCCCTGCATAGTTGTCCATTTTGACTTTCGGTATGCCTTTACTCACGTAAAGAATGACCTTAGTACCAACATTCAGCCTTAACCCGCTTGGATCTTGACGAATGACCGTATCCTTGGGCAATTTGCTATCCGCGTCGTATTCGACCGTCCAGCCTAATTTGGCAACCGTTAGTTCAGCTTGCGCTTGTGTCAGTATCTTGTTCTCGACATTCGGGACCTCAACGGTCTCAATGGCGAACATCCCTTTCACATAACCAACCATGTACCACATGGCGCCCAGCACAATTAACAACACAGCAATCCAGATGAGCGGCTTAATCCAGCCTTTCCCCTTGGAAGGAGCTGGCTCTTCTCGCCAAGCTGGCTTGTCTGGTTCATCATCGTCGTCGTCATCGAATTGAGCTAGCTGATCAGCGCGAATGGCTGGCATAACCAGCGTACGCTCTTCATCCATACCATAAGCATCCCAGAAAGCAACCTTCGCTTCATTCCGACGATCTGGAGCCAAGCACGTATCGAGATCGGCCATCATCAGCTTCGCAGATTGATACCGTTCTTCCGGCTTTTTGCGCATCGCCTTGAGTATAATGTTCTCTACACTTTGCGGAATCAGCGGATTCACCTTACGCGGCTCTTCCACATCTTCCTGCAAATGCTTCAAGGCGACGGAAATCGGACTTTCCCCTAGAAAAGGAAGTCGACCGGTCAGCATTTGATACATCACAATGCCAAGCGAATACAGATCGGATTTCTCCCCCGTATTCGTGCCTTTCGCGTGCTCAGGTGAGAAATAGTGAACTGAACCGACGACAGACCCCGTTTGGGTAATCGTAGATGATGTCGCAGCTCTAGCAATACCGAAATCCGTCACCTTCACACGGCCGTTCTTGCCAATTAGAATATTGTGCGGCTTGATATCGCGGTGAATAATTTCATTATGGTGGGCGTGATCAAGTGCATCTGCAATTTGACTTGCATAATGAACCGCGTCTTCCACCTGTAATGGGGCCTTTTCCTTAATCAAATCATTCAGCGTCTTGCCTTCGATATATTCCATCACGATGTAATGGACATCCTCTTCTTGCCCAACGTCATAAATACTGACAACATTAGGATGAGATAGGGAAGCGGCTGCTTGTGCTTCTCTGCGGAAACGACGAATGAATTCTTCATCGTGCACATACTGTGAACGCAGCACTTTGACAGCCACTTTACGATTCAAAAGCAAATCATGCCCTTTGTAGACTAAAGCCATGCCGCCTCCGCCAATACGTTCTAAGATCTCATAGCGGCCTCCAAGCTTTCTACCGATCAATTCCCATCACCCCTTTTTTCGTCCGAATCCTGATCATGTGCAAATAAAAGGACCGTTACATTATCATCTCCGCCTTCGCGAAGCGCGCTCTGGATTAACGCATCTGCCGCATCTTCCAACTGCTCGTTTTCCCGAACAATTCGCAAAATATCCGCATCATCGACCAATCCGCTCAAACCATCCGAACAAATGAGAATAACATCGTCTGGACGCCACGTGTACTCATACAGATCCACTTCCACACTAGGCTCAGTGCCTAGTGCACGTGTAATCCAATTACGTCTTGGATGATGGTCAGCCTCTTCCATCGTCAGCTGCCCATTCTTAACAAGCTCGTAAACTAAGGAATGATCCTCCGTCAGTTGTTGGATAGATTCCCCAGTCAGTTTATACGCACGGCTATCCCCGATATGTCCAATAATGAGAAGCTCCTGTGAAGCAATAATGGCAACGACAGTCGTTCCCATGCCATGGTACTTTTCTTGATCCGACGCAAAAGCATAAATCTCCTCATTCGCCTTCTCAATCGCTTCCCTCAATATTTGCTTACAGGACTCCACCGACATTCCCCAATGGATGGATTGCAATTGCGCTCCAATCGTGTCAATGGCCATTTGACTGGCAATATCACCAGCTTGATGCCCCCCCATTCCATCCGCAACAATAGCCAAAGATAGACCATTGAGTTGATGGTAGATAGCGGCACGGTCCTCATTGACTTGACGGACCTTCCCTATATCGGTACGACTTACCATCTTCATCCGGCTCTCACCTCATTTACTGCTCTCCATATGCTTAGCTCGCAATTGTCCGCAGGCAGCAGCAATATCACTACCTTGTTCACGGCGTATGGTGGCATTAATTTTGCCCTTCTCCAGAATACGTTGGAAGGTAAAAATATCATCTCGGGGTGTACGCTTGAAATCACGTTCAGCCACAAAATTGACAGGAATCAGATTCACATGGCTGAGCGGCATATCTTTCAAGACAAGCGCCAACTCTTCCGCATGTTCAGGCTGGTCATTCACTTCGCCCATGAGGGCATATTCAAACGTAATCCGTCTGCCCGTTTTGGCAATGTAGTACTTACAAGCTTCGATGAGATCTACGAAAGGGAACCTGCGATTAACCGGCATTAGCTTCGATCGCAGTGCATCATTCGGCGCATGGATCGAAATCGCCAAATTTACTTGCAAATTCTCATCCGCGAACTTATAAATGTTCGGTACGATGCCACTCGTGGATACCGTGATGTGACGCTGTCCGATATTCAACCCTTTCGGGTGAATCATGACACGCAGGAAATTCATGGTCGCTTCATAATTTTCGAAAGGCTCACCAATCCCCATGATCACGATGGAAGAGATACGCTCCCCCGTCTCATCAAGCAATTTCTGCGCTTTCACAACCTGAGCGACAATCTCACCTGGTCGTAGATCCCGCTTCAACCCGCCCAAAGTGGACGCACAGAACGTACAGCCGACTCGACAGCCGACTTGGGTCGTCACGCAAATACTGTTGCCGTAATTATGCTTCATCACGACGGTTTCAATAGCGTTCTTATCTTCAAGTTCAAACAAGAACTTGACCGTGCCATCCTGGGATTGATATTTCGTAATCTCGGAGAGGGTAACGAACTCAAACTGATCCTTCAACTTGTCGCGAAGTGTTTTCGGCAAATTCGACATTTCGTCGAAGCTGAAAACGCGCTTAATGTATAACCAATCAAAAATTTGACCGGCACGAAACGCAGACTCCCCATTTTCTTTGACCCAGTTTTGCCACTCATCCCAATTCAAATCATATACAAACGGTTTCTCTTTCAGATACGGCTTAATACCCACATTTATCACAACCTGTTGTTATTTCGTCTATTTTAAAATATTTTAACACAAAGCAGGAACGAACACACGTCCCTGTCTGTTACACGTCACGCTTACGCAGGCGAGCGATAAAAAAACCGTCCGAGTGGAACTGCTGCGGCAAAATTTGCACCATGCCAGACGTAGCCGCCTTCGGGTCAATCTCCGTGAAAACATCCGCTGGCAGCGGAGCTAGCTCGAACTCGCTGTGTTCGGCAAGAAAACGCTCGACCATGCCCTCATTCTCTGCCTGTTCAATCGTGCACGTGCTGTACACCAGCACACCGCCTGGCTTAAGCAGACGATGTACATGACTCAGAATCGCATACTGCGTTTCACTGATCGCTTCGATCTCCGCCTCCTGTTTCGCCCACTTGAGATCCGGCTTGCGGCGAATAACCCCAAGGCCAGAGCAAGGTGCATCAAGCAGGATGCGGTCGAACGACTCCGCCGCAAAATGCTCATCCAGCTTCGCAGCATCCATCACGAGCGTCTGAATCGACGATAGTCCCAGACGCTCCGCTTGATCTGCGATTAATTTCTGCTTGTGCTCATGCAGATCACAAGCCCAAATCTGACCCACATCGTCCATCTTCTCCGCGATGTGGGCGGTCTTGCCGCCAGGGGCGGCGCAGCAGTCCAGCACCTTCATGCCTGGACGCGGGTCAAGAGCCTCAGCGACGAGCATCGAGCTCTCGTCTTGAATCGAGAAGTCCCCTTGCTGGAAGCCGGGGACTAACGCCATGTTCCCGGCCCCCTGCACAAGGATGCCGGCCGGGGCCAGCTCTGACGCTTCCGCGCTGAGGCCGCTAGCTTGGAGCTGCTCCAGCAGCTCCAAGCGGCTGCGCCGCCTCGCGTTCGCGCGAATGCTCACGTGCGGCGGCTCGTTGTTCGCCGCACAGATCTGTTCCGTCAGCTCAGGTCCGAGCTGACGGATCCACCGGCGCACAAGCCATTCCGGATGGGAATGGCTCAGTGCGATGCGCTTCACGTCGCCGAGCGCAGCCGGCAGCGTGAGCTCGTCCTTGCTGCGGATGATCGCGCGCAGCACGCCGTTGACCATGCCCGAGATGCCTTGGTGGCCTCGGCGCTTCGCAATATTGACCGCTTCGCTCACGACCGCATGGTCAGGGATGCGGTCCAAGTAATGCAGCTGATAGAAGCTCAGCCGCAGCAAGCACCTCACCCAAGGCTCCAGCTTCGCAAGACCCTTGCTGACGAAACGCTCCAAGAAGAAGTCAATCGTATTCTGGCGCCCAATTGTACCGTACACTAACTCCGTCGCCAATCCCGCGTCTGCACGCTCAAGGGCATGCTTCTGCAGCACTTGGTTCAACAGCAGATTGCTGTAGGACTGATTCTCTTCAACTCGAATAAGTACATCCAGTGCCGCATCACGGGCAGAACGCTTAACAGCGCTGCTCTTCGCAGCGCCCGAGGATGATTTTGGCGCAGAGGGCTTACCCGATCTCTGCGAATTCGTATGTCCATGTTGCGGACGAGTTGGTTTAGTCGTAGACAAAATCAAATACCTCATTTTTTTCGTGGCATTGTAAATTGATTTTCATCAATCTCAAAAATTATTCTTACATGAGCCCATTCGGCCCAAACGTGCGCAATATTTCGATTTTACCTTTACGCGTTCCCCAGTACCGTACCCGCAGGAATTTGCACGCCGCGAATGAATTCAGATACTGGCATCGCCTTTTTGCCAGCAGGTTGAATCTCCGTTAGCCACAAGGTACCTGCTCCCGTCATGACTTCAATCCCTTGCTCGCTGCAGCTAAGCACAGTTCCTGGCACTATACCAGACCGATCTTGACCTGATTGCTTAGGCTTCAAGCTCGCCCATACCTTCAGCACATCTCCATTCCAGAACGTGTAAGCGCCAGGATATGCGTTTAATCCCCGAATGTGATTCCATAGCTCCGTTGCAGAGCGTGACCAATCCAAAAGCTCATCTTCCCTGCGAATATTAGGGGAATAAATCGCATCAGCCTCATTCTGAGGAACAGCCTTGATCCGACCAGCCAATAAATCTGGCAGCGTCCGCTTCAGCAAATCAGCCCCAGCTATACTCAGCTTCTCAAACAACATCCCCGTCGTATCCGTATCCTCAATCGGAAGTGCAACACGCGAGATCATGTCTCCCGTATCCAATCCAACCGCCATATACATGATGGTTACGCCGGTTTCGGCCTCACCTCGCATGACAGCATGATGAATCGGCGCTCCTCCCCGATATTTCGGAAGCAGCGATGCGTGAATATTAATGCAGCCATACTTAGGTAAATCTAACACCGATTTCGGTAAAATTTGGCCATAAGCCGCTGTTACGATTAAATCTGGTGCAAGCTGGCGAATCAGCTCAACGGAATCTGCTTCACGCAGCTTCACTGGTTGAAGCACCGGAATCCCATGCTTCTCCGCCTCTACCTTCACTGGCGTCGGCGTAAGGACGCGTTTGCGTCCCTTCGGCCGATCCGGCTGCGTGACAACCGTTGTCACGTTATAGCCTTCCTCCAAGAGTGCCTGCAAGGAGGGTACTGCGAAATCTGGTGTACCCATGAAAATAATATTCACGCTTCTTCTTCCTCTTCTTCATCGGCCGTATACGTTTTGACCGCAAGATCCGTAAACAATACGCCATTTAAGTGATCAATCTCATGGAAAATACAACGAGCAAGCAGCTCCGTGCCTGTCACTTCAATCGGGTTGCCATTACGATCTTGCCCTTTCGCCGTTACGTTCAGCGCACGAAGGACATCACCACGAAGACCAGGAATACTCAAACAGCCTTCTGGCCCCATTTGCTCACCACTGGAAGTAACGATCTCTGGGTTTACCATTTCGATCAAACCGCCATGTTCTTCACCGCAATCCATAACAATTACACGTTTCAGAATACCGATTTGTGGAGCAGCAAGACCTACGCCTTCCGCCTCATACATCGTATCTGCCATATCATCAAGCAATTTATGCAGATTGGAATTAAATTTCGTAACTGTGATCGCTTTCTCGCGCAGCACAGGATCTGGATCTTTAACAATAATACGAATAGCCATGAATGTGCACCTACCTTTAAGTCTTCTCGATTAGGGGTTATTACATCAAATATTGCGGGTCAACATCCACGCTTATTAGCAGCTTTTCTTTGGCTGAGCGTTCCTCAAACCAAGCTACTGTCTTCCCAACGATCTCTGCAGCTAAATCTTCCCCACGATATTTTACCACGCATTGGAATCGATATCTATCTTTGATTCGGGAAATAGGCGACGCAACAGGTCCTAACACATCAAAATGAAAGGATGAATCCATCGATACGGCTTCCGAAAACAAATCTACCTGCTGTCTCGTATAAGGGAGCGCGATCTCTTTCAACCGTGTAACAAAGGCTTCCGCCATGCGCACCAAGAGCGGTACTTGCTCGTGTGAGAACGTAATTAAAATCAATCTTTGATAAGGCGGATAACCTAAATTAGCACGAATATCCATCTCATGGTTGGCAAACGCAATATAATCATGATGACTCGCATATTGCACACTGTAATGCTCAGGGGTATACGTTTGTACAAACACTTCTCCTTGCTTCTCATGCCGTCCCGCTCGACCTGCAACTTGCGTTAAGAGCTGGAACGTTCTCTCAGCGGAGCGAAAATCAGGTATATTTAGCACCGTATCCGCCGCGATGACCCCAACTAAGGTAACATCAGGAAAATCTAACCCTTTTGCCACCATCTGCGTCCCCAGAAGAACATCCGCCTGCTTCTCGCGAAACATCGTCAACCATTTCTCATGAGAGCCCTTTTCAGTCGTTGTATCCACATCCATACGGATGACCCTAATGCCAGGAAATATCTTACTGAGCTCTTCCTCAACACGCTGAGTCCCGGTCCCAAAATGGCGAATATGCTCGGACTGACAGCTCGGACACTCCTTCACTTCACGCTCTGCATAACCGCAATAATGACAACGCAGGGCATGTGAGCTTTGGTGATACGTTAATGAAATGTCGCAATGCGGACACTGTGAAACGAAACCGCACGTCCGGCACATCACGAAAGTCGCGTAACCGCGTCGATTCAGCAGCAATACTGTCTGTTCTTTCTTGTGTAACCGTTCTTCGATCGCTTTATACAAAGATCTGCTAAACATCGACCGATTGCCGGTTTTTAGCTCCTCACGCATATCCACAATCGTCACGGGCGGCATAGGTCTGCTAGCAACGCGTTCCTTCATGGTCAGCAATGTAAAAGGAGGTTTAGGTCGATCCCGCCTGCGTCTCGTTTTCTCCATACTTTCCAGAGATGGCGTAGCGGAGCCTAGCACCACAACTGCATCTTGCTGCTTCGCCCTTTGAACAGCAACATCACGAGTATGATATTTCGGACTCTCTTCTTGCTTATACGAGGATTCATGCTCTTCATCTATAATGATCAAGCCAATGTTCGTAAAAGGGGCAAAAATCGCCGAACGTGCGCCGATTACGACCTTCACTTGCTTGCGTGTAATTTTACGCCACTCGTCATATCGCTCGCCATTGGACAGTCGGCTATGCAAAACAGCAACAAGGTCGCCGAATCTCCCTTTAAAGCGCTCCACCATTTGCGGCGTCAATGAAATTTCCGGCACAAGAACAATGGCTTCCTTATCCATATCCAAGCATTGCTGGATGGATTGTAAGTATACTTCTGTCTTTCCGCTTCCCGTCACGCCATGCAGCAGAAATACCTCATGTCGATCTTCGGCCACCGCATCGCGAATAGGGGCAAACACGCCGCTCTGTTCCTCCGTCAGAGTAAGCGGCTTCGTCCGTTCAAAAGCACGCCCCATATACGGGTCGCGCATCACTTCCACCTCGCACAGCTCAATCCAGCCGCGATCCGCCAAGCTTTTGACCGTGCTTGCTCCGACCTCAATCGTTTCCATCAGCTCCGTCAATCGAATGGCATGCGGATGCTCGATCAAATATCGCAGTACATCCTTCTGCTTATTCGCTCTGGCCGGAAGTTCAGCAAGGCCTTCTTCCAAGCCACGACCATCTGCTGGAGGAAACACGGTTAGCGCCTTTTTGGTATTCATCCGGTCCTTCACTAGCTGTACTTCCGTCAGCCTACCCGATGACAGCAGCTCTTTGATCAGAGCGCCTTCCTTCGAAAAACGCTCCAACAGCACGTCCATGGAAACCGATTCCTTACTCTTCACAAAGCTAATAATAGCTTCAATATCTGGCATATCGAGAAAAGATTGATCCTCAGATTCATCCCCTACGATAATTACACGCTCATATTTCGCTTTCAAAGCCGCAGGAAGCATCGCCTGCAGAGCCGTTACTTCATGACACATATACATACGACTGATCCAGCGTCCAAGACTGACAAGTTCACTCGTCAAGGGTGGGACCAGATCCAACACATTTTGAATCGGCTTGATGCGCTTCGCATCGACTTGCGTTTCCTCTTGCAGTTCAACCACAAAGCCTTGCAGAACACGTGGTCCAAACGGTACACCCACTCGGCTGCCGACTTCGACCCACTTACTCAGAGATGAAGGCACTTCATAGTCGAACGCCCGATTGGTTTGCTTGGCTGGGACATCGACAATGACTTTGGCGTACATCAGGATTCCCCCGCCGCGGCAGCCATTCGCTCTGCAGCGAGTTCGAGCAGTTTGCGCGCAACGTCCCATTTACTTTGTATAGGCAGTGCTTGTACAAGCCCGTTCTGATCATAGAAGCGAACCACATTCGTATCCCCGCCAAAGCCAGCACCCACTTGTGACACATCGTTCCCTACGATGAGATCACAGTTTTTGCGCTTCAGCTTGTCCATCGCATGTTCATCCAACGCTTCCGTTTCCGCTGCAAACCCGATGACGAACTGTTTCTTTGTCTTCAGCGTCCCGATTTCCTGCAAAATATCGGGATTCTTAATGAGCTCAAGCGTCAGCGAGTCCGCTTTCTTCTTGATTTTTTGCTCAGCAACCACAGCAGGACGATAGTCGGCTACAGCAGCAGCCTTAATGATGAGCTGGCTTTCTCCGAGCCTGCTTAACACCGCTTCGCGCATATCCAGCGCAGACTGCACAGGAACAAGCTGAACACCTTCAGGTACGGTTAGAGCCGATGGTCCTGAAACCAATGTTACCTTCGCCCCCATCCGCACAGCTTCTTCCGCAATCGCATAACCCATTTTGCCTGAAGAGTCATTGGTCAAATAACGAACAGGATCTAGACGTTCTACCGTGCCTCCGGCCGTCACTAACACATGTTTACCTGCTAAGCGCCCAGGCTCCCCTTGAAAATGCCGCTCAACCGCGGCAAAAATCTCCTCTGGCTCAGCAAGACGCCCCTTGCCCACATAGCCACAGGCCAGTTGCCCTTCACCTGGTTCAATAAAACGGACGCCGCGACGAAGTAACGTCTCCATGTTGGTTTGTACCGCAGGATTCGCGTACATGTGCACATTCATCGCAGGTGCCACCCAGATCGGTGCCATGGTTGCAAGCAGCGTAGTACTCAGCATATCATCGCCAAGCCCTAAAGCTAGTTTGCCGATCGTATTCGCCGTAGCTGGGGCGATCAGCACAAGATCCGCGCTGTCCGCCAAATTAATATGAGACACAACTGCGGGATCCTTCTCATCGAAGGTATCGACAAAAACATGATGCCGTGACAAAGTTTGAAACGTTAACGGCGCAACGAATTGCACCGCGGAGCGTGTCATAATGACCCGCACAACAGCCCCAGCTTGTGTTAATTTACTCGTTAACGCCGCAGCCTTATAAGCCGCAATGCCTCCACAGACACCGAGCACGATCGTTTTGCCTTGCAATACACCCATGGGAATCCCCTTTCGAAATGCCAAATGAGAAAAAAATAACAACCACGAGGGTTGTTGGGTAAGGCAGTTTATTTCTTCGCGTATTTCTCGCTCTCGTTTGTGTTAATTTTCTCATAACCGATGTAATTACCATAAAGTTCTTCTAAGGCAACACCAACATGTTTATGAGCTTTCTGGCCTTTCAAATCCGATTTCGCACCATCACGAAGGGATCTCGCTCTTTTGGAAGCTGCAACAACTAGGGAGTATTTGCTGTCTACGATATCAAGTAGTTTATCAATTGAAGGGTATAACATTCAATTCACCTCATCCATCCATTGTACGATTTTTGGAAACATACGATCTTTTTTGCAATGCTCAGCGGCTAATATCGCTTGTATTTTCGCGCATGCGGTATCTACATGATCGTTCACGATCGCATAATCATAGTGTTCCATCAGACGAATTTCATCGATGGCCACTGACATGCGACTGCGGATGACCTCATCCGTTTCCGTGCCACGTGTAACAATACGATTCTCAAGCTCATCTAGAGATGGCGGCAATAAGAAAATAAATACACCTTCGTCAAACTTCTGCTTGACCTGAAGTGCACCTTGAACCTCGATTTCCAAGATCACATCGTGGCCTGAACGCAGCGTCTCCTCTACGAAACGTCTTGGTGTTCCATAGAAGTTGCCCACATATTCAGCCCATTCCAGCACTTCATCGGTTTCAATCAACTGCTGAAACTGCTCGCGGGTTTTGAAAAAATAATTAACACCGTCTACTTCACCTTGTCTAGGAGAACGTGTTGTCGCTGATACCGAGTAGACAATATCAGGAGCAACCTTGCGCAGCGCCGCACAAACCGTTCCTTTACCAACACCAGACGGTCCGGATAAAACAATCAGAATACCTCTCTCACGCTCAAGAGTGTTCGTATTACTCGTCATGATCATCGTCCTTATTCGAAAGTCTATGCGCTACCGTCTCTGGTTGTACTGCCGACAAAATCACATGATCGCTGTCCGTGATAATAACGGCACGGGTTCTTCTACCATATGTAGCGTCAATCAGCATGTGACGATCACGCGCTTCTTGAATGATTCTCTTGATCGGAGCGGATTCTGGACTCACGATCGAGATAATGCGGTTCGCCGATACGATGTTGCCGAACCCGATATTGATTAATTTGATAGCCATCTAGGACTTCCTCCTCGCGAAGCACATGCAAGCTTCACTCGATATTCTGTATTTGTTCCCGCATTTTCTCAAGCTCTGCTTTCATCGCAATCACTCTAGCCGTAGGCTCCGAATGATTCGACTTCGATCCGATCGTGTTCACTTCCCGATTCATTTCTTGAATCAAGAAGTCCAACTTTCGACCAACAGGCTCTTTGTCTAAAAGCAATGCCTCACATTGCCCAAAATGACTCTTCAGACGCGTTAATTCCTCATCCACATTCGAACGATCTGCGAAGAGAGCAATCTCAGTCGCTAGGCGTTGCTCATCTACAGGTATCCCATCGAGAACGAGGGACTGAATGCGAATCGTCATCTTCGTCGCATACTCCTGAACGACTTGAGGAGCAAGTGCTTCTAACTCGATATGAATTCGCTTCATCTCGGCTAGGCGTTCGCGGATATCCTGCTCTAAGAATTCACCCTCGCGGTGTCTCATTGTGGATAGCTGAGCGACAGCCTCCTGTAAGCAGGTGCATAGCTCCTGTTCAATCTCGTCATCAGGCTCTTGACGTACGTCTTTCATTTGAATCAGCTCAGGAAGTTTCAATAAATCGTTGAGGTCTACCTGACCCGTGATCCCATACCGTTGCTTCAACTGCTCAGCTGCTTCCAGATAAGCATCTGCCAAAGCATAATTAACCGTTACGTTCTTCGGGGAAGCTGCTTCACGTTCCGCCGTGATGAAGACATCTACTCGTCCTCGCTTCACAGCATGCAATACCGTTTTCTTCAAAGCGTCTTCAAAAGCCGCCCATTCCTTCGGCAACCGAATCGACACTTCACTATACCTATGATTGACCGATTTCACATCGATAAACACGTTGTATCCCGCAAAAGAACGATTCGCTTGTCCGAACCCGGTCATACTGCAAATCATTCTAATCACATCCATTACCCTATTTTAATTCATTTTGAAAGTGGGTACAAGTGGAAATCATGCCTTTTCGACTTTTCCCACACATAGTTCGTCAGATCTACGCACATTTCATACGCCAGAAATGGCGTCATCAGATAAATACCATTAAAGTATTGCATCGCCGTATCCAGCAATTCTTTGGCAATTTCCACACCCATTGCGCGGCCTTCTGGGCCTTTCAAGCCATCCATCCGTGCTCTAACTTCATCCGATAGACGAATACCTGGGACCTCATTGTGCAGGTATTCGGCATTGCCACCACTAGCCAGCGGGGCGATTCCGATGAAAATAGGAATTTGCAAATGCTTGGTCGCTTCATAGATGTCTTCAATGAGCTTCGCATCGTACACAGGCTGCGTCATGATATAATCTGCGCCTGCCTCAATCTTGCGCTCCAAGCGCTGAACGGCTTTATCTAAATGCTTCACATTCGGATTGAATGCCGCACCAACAACGAAATTAGCCTTCTGCTTCAAAGGTTTACCTGAGAAGGCGATGCCTTCGTTGAGCTGTTTGATCATCCGAATAATTTCGAATGAGGTAAGGTCATACACAGAGCTGGACCCGGGGAGATCGCCAAACTTGGCGGGATCGCCGGTCACGGCCAGCACGTGGTCTATCCCCAGCGCGTGCAAGCCCATGAGATGGGACTGCGTCCCAATCATGTTGCGGTCACGACACGCGATGTGAATGAGCGGACGCGCGCCCAAACGCTCCTGCACGAGGTAGCCGAGTGCTAGGTTGCTCATGCGCGTCACAGCAAGGGAATTGTCGGCCATCGTAATGGCGTCGACATGCGCGTCCTGCAGGGCCTTCGACCCCTGCATGAACTTCTCGATGTCGAGATCCTTCGGAGGATCCAGCTCGACAATGACAGTTTTGCGCTGCTTCACGATGTCCAGCAGAGAAGGTATGCCCGCCGGCGGCGCAGGCTTCGCCGGTGCCGGCTCGATCACGATCGCAGCGGCTCCGACAGGAGCTGCGCCTGGTGCAGCCGGCACGTAGCCTTGCAGCGCCTTCGCCACAGCGGCGATGTGCTCCGGCGTCGTGCCGCAGCAGCCGCCGATGATGCGCGCGCCAAGATCGGCAAAGCGCAGCGCGCTTTCGGCGAAGTACTTCGGCGTCGCCGTATACGTATAGTGCCCGTCTACGTAGTCGGGCAAACCTGCGTTCGGAAACGCCGAGAATGGAATGCCAGGAATCGGGGCGATCTTCTCCATCGAACGCAAAATCCCGTTCGGGCCTACTCGGCAGTTGAAGCCGATCACATCAGCACCTTCATCACGCAGCCGCAGGAAAGCTTCTTGCAGCGGAACACCGTCCTGCGTGCTGCCCGTGCCCTCATTGGCAAACTGGCAAATCACAGGAAGTCCACTCATGCTGCGGATAATTCGCAAAGCAAGCTGCAGCTCTTCCAAATCGTAGAAGGTCTCTAATAACAGCCCGTCAACTGGTGAGTCAAGCAGGATACCTATCTGTTCCCGTAAGGATTGCTCAACCTCAGAGGTTCTCACATTCTTCCGCTTGCCGGCGCGAATAGATCCAATGGCTCCAACGACATAAGCGTCATCGCCAACAGCGTTCCTAGCCAGCTCAACACCCGCACGGTTAATGGCTTCAACATCGCCTTCCAACCCATATTTCGACAATTTCTCCCGATTCGCCGAAAACGTATTCGTTTCAATAAGACGAGCACCTGCCTCGAAATAACGGCGGTGCACGTCAGCGACCGTTTCTGGTCTTAGCAAATTCAATTCTTCATATGAAATGCCGACGGGAAATCCCATCTGATATAAGTATGTCCCCATAGCGCCGTCACCGGTCAAAATCTCCTGTTGCAGCGCTGCACGAAGATCCAATTTCATGCATCATTTCCCCTATCTATAGTTTGCCTGTAAACACTTCTTCTGCAGGCCCCGTCATATAGACGTGATTGTCCTCTTCCAGCCACTCGATGAACAGGTCTCCACCTTTGAGTGAAACGGTCGCTTCACGATCAGATAGACCATTCAGCACGGAAGATACTAGCGTAGCACACGCACCCGTTCCGCAAGCAAGCGTAGGCCCAGCGCCACGCTCCCAAACACGCATATCCGTATAAGCGCGATCTCGAACGGTTGCGAATTCGACATTTATTTTACGCGGAAACATAGGATGTGCCTCAAGCTTAGGCCCCCATGTTGCCAGGTCAAAATTCACAGCATCCTCTACATAAATGACACAATGCGGATTCCCCATGGACACCGCTGTGAAACGAAACGATGTGCCTTCTACCTCGATTGGATAATCGATCACCTCGTCAGCATCAACAGTCGTTGGTACCTGAAGTCCTTGTAGAATGGGCTCTCCCATGTCCACACGTGCAGTCACAACTCGACCATCATGCACATGTACTTGAACCTTCTGTACACCAGCGCCAATGGTCTCAATAGTAATTTCAGTAGCATCAATCAACTTATGATCGTAAACATATTTAGAAACACAGCGGATCGCGTTGCCGCATTGCTCGGCCTCAGATCCATCCGAGTTGATAATGCGCATTTGAAAATCAGCTTTCTCAGAAGGAAGAATAAAGACAACACCGTCAGCACCGATGCTAAAAAATCGATTACATAACTGAATGGCCAACTGGTCCGCCCCGGCAGGCAGCTCTTTCTCTCCGGCTACGACAATAAAATCATTGCCAAGACCGTGCATTTTCGTAAAATTCATGTCAAGCACCCCTATGTGCGGTTTAGCCATTATCATAGCGTAAAATCGTCGGTATGCATAGCCCTGCGCCCTCGCAGCACGTCATAGTCGCTAAATCGCCATAGTTGTAAATCTACAGTGACTTTTGGAGTTGGTGCAGTTGGTGGGAGTTTGCTAGGGGGATGAGATGGGATAGAGTAAGGATTAGCGTGTGTTGGTGGGATGAGTTACGGTAGGTGAGTAGTGTGAATTGGGTGTGCTGAATAAATTACTGGAAAACCTACATCTATTTCGAGCGAATATGATCTAAAATTGAGTTTAAATGGAAAATGTGTAGTTAATCCCTTCCATTCTATTCAAATCCAAAGAAAACCCCGAAAATAACTGGAGAAAATCTATTTATTCGGAGATTCAAGGGAAATTCCAGTATATTAACTGTATAAAATACATCTACTCGTAGGCGGAACGGGAGTCTGGTGAGTCAGTGTCGAGGTAAAGATGGGGCCCTAAACAGGAAAAAGCTGCCTCACGGCAGCTCTCCATCTTTCCATCTCTCAATGTCCCTTATCGGAAGCTCGGTTTAGACGATTTATTATACACAGAGGCGCTTGAACCTCTCGAACCTCTTGAACCTTTGTTGCGTTTAGGCGATAACACGCTGCCTAGACCCATAAAGAAGGTCGGAATACCAGCTGCAATTAAAACAAGAATCCAATCTTTCCAGCCTAGAGGAACGGTTTTGAAGATCGGTTGGAGTGCTTCGATGTACATAACGCCGAGCATGAGTATGAGCGATGATAGTACAGCCAGAACAAGGTACTTATTTTGCAAAGGATTCCGGTGGAAAATGGAACGTGAACTGCGACAATCAAAGACGTGGATGAGCTGCGCCATAACCAAGGTCGCAAATGCGACACTTTGTGCTTTTAACAAGGTCTCTGCATCCGTTGGATTCACGCGTAAGATGAGCCAGAAGGCCCCCAGTGTGCATACTCCGATGAGGATACCACGGGAAATAATTTTCCATCCTAAGCGTCTTGCAAAGATACTTTCCTTCGCTGAACGCGGCTTATGCTGCATGAGGTCTTTCTCCGCCTGATCCACACCTAGTGCCATCGCCGGCAGACCATCAGTCACTAAATTCACCCAAAGAATTTGAATAGGCACAAGCGGAAGCGGTAGCCCCGCCATCATGGCGATGAACATCGTCATAATCTCGCCAACGTTAGAGGCAAGTAAATAACGAATGAACTTGCGGATATTTTCATAGATGCTGCGCCCCTCTTCAATCGCTGCAACGATCGTCGAGAAATTATCGTCGCTAAGAATTAAGGAGGAAGCCTCTTTGGATACATCGGTTCCCGTAATCCCCATAGCAATTCCGATATCAGCCGCTTTAATGGCGGGTGCATCGTTAACGCCATCACCCGTCATGGCAACAACGTGTCCATTGCGCTGCAACGATTTCACAATACGCAGCTTATGCTCAGGGGACACCCTCGCATAAACGTAGGTATCATTGACTTTGGCGTCTAGCTCATCATCCGATAGCTGTCCAATTTGCTGACCGCTCATACTGACACCATTGGTCGGAATCATCCCTAGCTGCTTCGCAATGGCTTCTGCTGTCGTTTGGTGATCCCCGGTGATCATAACGGTCTTGATGCCCGCTTTACGGCATTTGGAGATCGCTTCACGTACTTCTTTGCGCGGAGGATCAATCATACCCGTTAACCCTACGAAGACTAAGCCATTCTCAACATCCTCGTGATCATCATATCGATCACTCGCTTTAAGTTCCTTATAAGCAATACCCAATACCCGCAGGGCTGATTTGGCCATACCTTCATTCGCTGAGATGACCTTTTGTTTCAGTGTTGACGTGAAAGGAATGACCTTGCCATCCCACAAAATGTAACTGCAATGCTGCAGCAACACATCCGGCGCCCCTTTGGTACAAGCCATACGGCCATTCTCGGAGGACACGAGTACAGACATCCGTTTGCGTTCCGAATCGAAAGGGAACTCGGCGATCCGTTTATATTTTTCACTCAACGAAACTTGTGTAATCCCACTCTTGGCACTCAGAACAACTAAGGCTCCTTCTGTTGGATCCCCTTTAATGTTCCAAATCGAAGCTGCTCCCTCGCTGCCCTCTTTCCCTTTCTTTCTCTTTGTTTCTTGTTTTTCTTCGATTAAGGTTGCGTTATTGCAAAGGGCTGACACGTGGAGTAGCTTCGAAAGTGTTGGATGCTTGTGTGCGTCCGTATGTTGACCGCTCAGAAGAATGTTACCAACGGGCGCATATCCGTCTCCTGTAACCTCAAGCACATCACCACCGACCCATAAATGGGTCACAGTCATCTTGTTCTGCGTGAGCGTCCCCGTTTTATCTGAACAAATAACGGAAGCACAACCTAACGTCTCCACCGAAGGCAGCTTCCGGACGATCGCTTTCCGCTTAATCATTCGCTGAACGCCGAGCGCTAGTGCGATAGTTACAATCGCTGGAAGCCCTTCTGGAATAGCAGCAACAGCTAAGCTGACGCCTGCTAAGAACATCGCATACGGTGGTTGTCCATGCATGATACCAGCTACAACAACAAGAATCGTTAACGCGATTGCGACGATAATTAAGATTTTACCTAGCTGCTCCAAACGGTGCTGTAGCGGTGTTTCCATGGATTCAGTATTTTGAATCAGGTCAGCGATTTTGCCCATTTCCGTGCCCATCCCGATTCGAACGACAACTGCTTTCGCCGTGCCACGAGAAACCATCGTCCCCATGAAGCCCAGATTACGCTGATCCCCAAGCGGTACTTCGTCATGAGGAATAGGCGCAATCGATTTACTGACGGCAATGGACTCACCGGTTAAGGCGGACTCTTCAATATAGACGCCATTCGTCTCGAGAAACCGAACATCTGCTGGAACTCTATCTCCGCTCTCCAGGAACACAATATCACCTGGCACCAGATCACGCGCCGGAATTTGATGAACGGCTCCTTCTCTCCACACATTGGCATTCGGCGCAGACAGCTCTTTCAGTGCACGTAGTGAGCGTTCCGCTCGAAACTCTTGTGTAAAACCCAAAATCCCATTCATCACAATAATGATGACGATGGTAATCGCATCTAAATATTCACCTAGCAAGCCGGATATCAGAGTCGCCCCCAATAGCACCAGCACCATGAAATCTTTAAATTGATTTAAGAGCAGTGTGATTGGTGATACACGCTGCCCCTCTGAGAGCTCGTTTCGCCCTACCTCAGCCTGCCGTTTCCAAGCCTCTTCCCAGGGCAATCCTTGCTGTATATCCACCTGCTGCAATTGCAAGACATCCTCCGAGTTCAACTGGTACCACTTATTCTGACTCATCCGCCCTTCTCCCTCCCACATCCACTTGATCTTGTCTCACACTTATACGTATTTGTATTCAGACAAGCAGGAAAATATCCCTGAAATCATCTTTCCTGTCCAGAGCCCCTTAAGTTTTTGTGAAAAGTATGGCATCATAGAGATTAGCAAAGTTGTCAGCTCCGGTATGCAGAGGTAACGGTAATGACAAATGACAACTAGCCTCAAAGAATGGAGTTGTATGCATCATGGCTTTAGACGGACTCGTCCTTCATGCAATTGTTCACGAACTTCAAATGTATGTAGGAGGCCGCATTAATAAAATTCACCAACCGAGCGAAAATGACGTCGTACTTCAAATTCGCACCCAAAGGCAGAACGTGAAGCTGCTCCTTTCCGCCAACCCTACGTATCCACGCGTCCAAACGACAGAACAAGTTACCATGAATCCGATGGATGCGCCGATGTTCTGTATGCTGCTTCGCAAATATTGTGAAGGTGGCGTCATTGAGGTCGTGGAACAAATCGGTATGGAACGTGTCATTCGTTTGCAGATTCGTCATCGTGACGAATTAGGAGATATATCCCTCAAGCATATTATTGTGGAAATCATGGGACGTCACAGCAATATCATTTTGCTTGATCCAGCTACAGGAACGATTCTAGATGGGATCCATCATGTGACGCCAGCTATCAGTTCTTACCGGGTAGTCATGCCAGGGAGTACATATGTGACACCGCCTGAACAAGATAAGCTAAATCCACTTGAGGTTGATAGCGCAGCGTTCATCCAGGCATTAGAGCGGACATCGGCGTCAGATGAGGTTTCCGTATCTCCATCGCCGATTAAACCTGAGCAGCAGCTGGTTGCTGCATTCAGCGGACTCAGTCCACTGATCGCCAAGGAAATCGTATATCGGAGTATGCAAGGAAATACGGAAGTCGATACCACATCGCTTTGGCAGGCGTTCAGTGAAGTCATGACCGCGATGCGCGAGGATCGCTATGAACCTGTCATTGTAGAGCAAGAACCTACAGGCAAACTATTCTTCGCGATGACACCACTTACGCATATCAAGGGCACGTCGAAATCATACGCTACGCCAAGCTTGTGTTTGGAGCAATTCTATGGCGACAAAGCGGAAAGAGATACGGTTAAACAACGTGTATCTGATTTATTGAAATTTTTACAAAATGAAGTCAATAAAAATGTAAAAAAACTGGAAAAGCTCCAGGATACGATCGAAGACTCCAAGGACGCGGATAAATATCGCATTCTCGGAGAACTGTTAACCGCCTCGCTTCATTCGATCAAGAAAGGCGACAAAGAAGTCCAAGCCATAAATTACTACGATGAAGATCAGGCGATGATTACCATCACATTGGACCCGCTTCTTGGCCCGGCGGAAAACGCTCAGCGCTATTTTAAGAAATATAGTAAATTGAAAAATAGTACGGTTATCGTCGAGGAACAGATTGCCCAAACGCATCAAGAGATCACCTATCTCTCGACGCTGCTGCAGCAGTTGAGTGTTGCCTCCTTGCCAGATATTGAAGAAATTCGTGATGAGCTTATGGAGCAAGGCTATGTGCGCGACCGCAACAAAAAGCAGCGTAAGAAAAAGAAAAAAGACAAACCAGCTCTAGCCTGCTACGAATCCAGCGAGGGTGTTCCTATCTATGTTGGGAAAAATAATACGCAAAACGAATATCTGACGAATCGTCTTGCTTCTTCTATGGATACATGGTTGCACACCAAGGATATTCCTGGCTCCCACGTCGTCATTCGCGGTGAGTTCAGCGACACCACCTTACTTGAAGCCGCGCAGCTAGCTGCTTACTTCAGTCAAGCCAAAAACTCCAGTCAAGTTCCTGTGGATTATACAACAATCAAACATGTCCATAAACCAAACGGCTCGAAGCCTGGCTTTGTCATTTATGTGAATCAGAAGACACTTTATGTGACCCCGGAAGAAGAGGAAATCAAGCAATTGAAAGTGACCATTAAATAGACATACAAAAAAACCTATCAAGAGAATAATTCTCGATAGGTTTTTCTATTTTCTAGGTAAATCACCACTGCTACAAGTCCCATTGCTTAATTAATGATAGTAAATAAGCCTTTACTTGTTCTTGCAAGTCCGGACGCTGTAAAGCGAGTTCAATGGTTGCTTCAATATACCCCAGCTTGTCCCCAACGTCGTAGCGCTTCGCTTGCATCAGGTAAGCCGCCATCTGCTGTTCCTTGTTCAGCACACGGAGTGCATCCGTTAATTGAATTTCACCGCCGCGGCCAGGCTCTTGACGCTCCAAAATGCGGAAAATTTCCGGCATAATGATATAGCGGCCAATTACTGCTAAATTCGAAGGCGCTTGATCACGATCAGGCTTCTCTACCAGATCCTCAATCAATCGATAGTTCTCGTAACTCGTCGCAGGAGAAACGATCCCATATTTGCTAACATCAGCCCAAGGCACCTCTTGAACCGCAATGACGGAGGTTTCCGTCTGCTCATAAATATCCATCATCTGTTTAAGCCCTGGCGGAGAAGATTGAAGAATATCATCCCCAAGTAATACAGCGAATGGCTCATCTCCAATAAATTTGCGCGCGCAGAGAATAGCATGACCCAAGCCAAGCGGCTGCTTCTGACGAATGTAATGAACATCCGCTAGATTAGACACCGATTTGACAATCTCCAGCAGCTGAGTGCTGCCTTTTTCTTCAAGCATCATCTCAAGCTCTACAGATTTATCAAAATGATCCTCGATCGCACGTTTGTTACGCCCTGTAACGATGATTATATCCTCAATGCCGGACTCAATCGCTTCTTCTACAATGTACTGAATCGCTGGTTTGTCAACGATGGGCAGCATTTCCTTTGGCTGCGCCTTAGTTGCAGGCAAGAACCGAGTACCAAGTCCCGCCGCGGGAATAATGGCTTTCCGAATTTTTTTCATGAAAGATCCTCCTAAAAGTTTTGAGTAACCCGTGCAAGCGAAGTGTAAAATGGCAACCTCAAAACTCGCTTCGGAAGCATGCGCTTGACTTTAAAACCTCCACGACATCCATGCCAATGCGTTTCGAACCGATGGCCCCGTGGAAAGCCGTATCACCACGTACACCATGGAAATCAGAGCCTGCCGTAATCAGCAGCCCCTTACGCTCTGCAAGAAGTCTATATCTTTCCTCATCTTCTGGCGAATGATCAGCATGATACACTTCAATGCCATCTAATCCTTGTGAAGTAATGACCTCTACTAGAGCATCATCGTGATAAATACCGGGATGTGCAAGCACCGCTTTGCCGCCAGCTTCATGAATCCACGTAATCGCTGTAGCCGGCTCGATACGAGGTGGATTGGCGTAAGCCGCCGCTCCAGTAGCCAAATAGCGATCGAAAGCTTCAGTTATCGTACTCACATAGCCTTTATTCATGAGCACAGCAGCAATATGCGGTCGGCCAACTGTATCACCTTTGCGCTTCACATTGGCAACCTCTTTGAGAACTTCCTCCATCGTAATGTCGATGCCAAGCTCCTGTAGCCGTGCAATAATCATCTCATTGCGGGTATCCCTTGTTTCACGTAAAGACGATAAGCGTTGTAGAAATTGTTCATCGGCAATGTTCATGTAATAACCCAGAATATGAATATCCTGACCATTGGCAACCGTTGAGATTTCTACCCCAGGAACAACGACAATGCCCAATTCCAAGCCTGCCACAAGTGCCTCCGCTACCCCCGAAATCGTATCATGATCGGTAATCGCAATTGCCCCTAATCCTGCTTCTAGAGCCATAACGACATTCGCTCTCGGCGACTGCGTCCCGTCTGAAGCTGTTGTATGTGAATGTAAGTCTGCTTCCATTCAATCCCCCGTCCTTCTTATAGAAAACGACTTAAATCTTCTTGTCTCAAGAACGTCATGAAGCTAACGGCCGAAATAGGCAGCAAGGTCGAGTTTAAATAAATCGCATAAAAGCTTCGCTCAAACACGATATTCTCGATTTTCTTCACTTTAAATAGACCTAGCGTTACCTCATGCTTCACGGACGATTGCGAAAGAATAGAAATCCCTAATCCCGCTTCAACAGCCGATTTGATGGCACCAGTGCTTCCAAGCTCCATTACAATCTTCATCGAGGAGCAATCCATGTTGCAGCGAGCGAATTCCTCCTCCATAACTCTCCGAGTACCTGAGCCCTGTTCACGCAGAACAAACGGATACTTCAATAATTCTTCCAACGTAACAACCGGGGCATCTGCTAGCGGATGATCTGAAGGGACAATTAGTTTCAGCTCATCGCTAAGAATTGGTTCGGTATGAACATCCGGATGATGAATAGGTGCCTCAACAAGGCCGAAATTGAGTTGATGACTAAGCACTTCATCCAAGATTTGTGCCGTATTCATTACTTTCATTGAAACAGAGATGTTCGGGTAATCCTTGCTGAAGGGGCCAAGAAGCCGTGGTAAAATGTACTCCCCCATCGTTAAGCTGGCACCTAACTGAAGCCGCCCTTCAATCATCATTGTAAATTTCGACATTGCAACATCGGTGTCTCGAATAAGTTCAATGCTATTTTTGGCAAATGGCAGTAAAGCTCGTCCCGCTTCGGACAGTTCGATCTTCTTGGTGCTGCGATGAAAGAGTTTCACACCAAAGTAATCTTCAAGTGACTGTACCTGCATCGTCACGGCAGGCTGTGTCATATGTAACGCACCGGCTGCATGTGAGAAACTGCCTTTTTCCGCTACGGTATAGAAAATGTGTAATTGATGAAAATTAAGTGCCATGATATACCGCCTCTCTTTGCTCCATTATATGAAATCGAACCCGTACAGTCCATCAAGACGACAAAAAAGAGTATGTCTGCCCTAGCTCCAGACATACTCTGCTCAATGACATGATTAGCGCCGCTTGCGACTATTCTTGATTAAGGTCATACGACGAGAGTGTCTCAACCAGGAATAGTACGATTTCAAATCGCGCAGCTCCATGGTCTCTGACATTTTGCCAAGAAAGGTAACGATGATCATTTTGTGCAGAGGATTGCCTACAAGATCCGTCTCATGTTCCAAATGGGAGAATTCGGCCACGACCACCAAATCATCATCAATCAGATAGACGTCTTCTTCGTTCCGATAATAAGGGACCATGCTATCATTTTTAAGCTTCTCCCAAAGAAACGCACAGATTTCCTCAAGTGAATTGTTATCGCTAGAAATACGATCGCTCCATCTCAGCTTAGCATGATTCGTGATCACGATATCCGCCACTTTCTTATCACCTAGCTGTACGAAGAATGGTTCGTAAGTACTCCATCTCCCCATAACCTTATCTTTCATGATCACATCCCCTTTCCTATTTAAATGGGACTCAATACCTACTCCCTGAAGTTCTGTAAGTTATATTTTACTGTATTATAACTTTTTTTCCCATGGAAGAATATATAAAATTATTAATAAGTATTTATGAAGACAACAAACTATGCCTAATTTTCGGAAAATTGAGAAAACTTCTAACAAAGTCATTCAAACAAGACTAACCATGATCCATATAATGAGAAAAAAAAAGAAAAAAGCTTCTCACGAAGCTTTCATTTTGCACTGCAGCCTCAAAGCGTGTAAAATCTAGTTTTGTCAGGAACATCACTACTATACTCTGTTTTAATTTCATTACGATATGATTTCTCTACCTTCTTGACGTAAGGTAACTTGAGTAGGCTGCGTGTGGTCTCTTCCAATTTGCTGGCATGTATATAAAGAACTGCATAATTCATTTTCTTGGATATGTAATGAAGGGAACCGAACCGCTCCAAATTCCTGGCGGCTTTAATATCGTTTACCCAAATGATTAATCCGCTTCGCTCAATCATCATGATTGCAACCTCTTTTCAATAATCCTAGTATGGAGTGATCTCACAACATGAAGCCATCAGACACTATTGTCCGCGTGTCTCGCGGACATATAACAGAAAGCATACATCGCATCCACCTTGCTGTTGTCGATAACCAAGGAACGCTCCTGCACAGTGCAGGCGATCCACACCTGCTCACCTTCGCCCGTTCGACAGCGAAGCTGATTCAAGCCTTGCCGGTCATTGAATCCGGCGCGGCTGATCATTTCGGCCTGACAGAGACCGAAATTGCCTTATGCTGCGCTTCCCACAATGGGGAAGATGAGCATGTAAGCACGGCCCGCGGCATCCTAGGCAAGCTAGGGTATCATGCCAAGCATCTGCAATGCGGTGCGCATGAGCCGTACCATGCGCCAACTGCACAAGCGATGCGTGAACGGGGAGAGTCCCCGTCAACTTTGCACAACAATTGCTCGGGCAAACATTCGGGTATGCTATCCTTAAGCAGCCATCTTGGCGCCTCACCAGACACCTATATGAGCCCGGAGCATCCTGTTCAGGTGTTAATGTTAGATGCTGTGAGCGCCATGTCAGATGTGCCTAAGGAGCAGATGGAGCTCGGAATTGACGGCTGTGGCGTCCCAGTGTTTGGGATGCCGATCAACCATCTCGCGCTCGCTTTTGCCCGATTGGGCAGCCCCCAAGGACTATCTGCAGAGCGTGCAAACGCTTGCCAGAGAATTGTCAATGCTGTGCGAAAATATCCTCAATTCCTCGCAGGAAGCGACCGCTTCGATACGCGATTAATCGAGGTTACAAAGGGTCGAGTCATAGGCAAAATGGGCGCTGAAGGAATCTTCGCCCTCTCCATACCTGAGCAAGCCATCGGCTTCGTCTTAAAGGTAGAAGATGGTAACATTCGTGCCTTGTATCCCGCAGTCACTGAAGCTTTAAAGCAGCTAGGCTATCTATCGGAAACCGAGGTCAGTGAGCTCAAGGATTTCCACACACCTGCCGTTCACAACTGGCAAGGAACCGAGGTCGGACGCATCCGCCCCGATTTCTGCCTGTAACGCCGTCGCCTTACATTAACCGCAATTCCCACTGCAGCTTCCACCGGAGCTGCAGCCTTTGCCGGTTGGCAAGGGGTTATTGCTTGGCACTTTAATCGAATCTGATACCGCGTGAGCAATCGTCGTTGAAACGGTGAACAACAAGTCATCCAAGCGATCCTCAGCTTCTTTGTACTTACGAACAGCCTCTACAGCTAGGAGCTTCTCTTGCACATCATTCACAGCTGCTAAGGCATCATGATAGCTCGGGTGATAATGCCCAAAACGCTCGCACTCCTCAAAAGCATCTTTCTTCCTAGCAAACACAGCTTGCAAATCTTTCACTTCTCTGCTGTTCGCGACCTCGGTCTTCCAATATAAATAATCTGCAACTTCCGCAGAAGAATTAATCATATCACCCATATCGTAAGCTTGCATAAGGATAGCCGACATATCCAGTGTTTCTGTTTCCATTGTTTGTAACATTACGACAACCTCATCCTTCCTCGCGAAAAAGTCTATAACACTTCTATCATATCACAGTTCGCCAAGACTTTCTTCCTTTTCTCACACAGATCCATCGTTGATTCCTGGTAATATGAGCTTCATCTCTTTCCAATCCTCGCTGGTCCAAGCGATCTCCTCATATTCTTCCCACCCCTCCAGAATCCAACCTGTTCGATCTTCACGCAGCATGCGGGGGATAATGAAGCAGTCGCGTCCTTCTTTTCTCAACTGCAGTACACTTTTCCATTCGATAGCTTTACGAATCATATCCTTTCGAGTAGAGGCATGATAGTCGCGTAACTCTTTAATCCAACTCATGGGAATTTGCTGCATATCTGGATATAAGTCCTCCCGCTGCGGCAAATACGGATCAATTTCATATAATTGAATCGTATCTTTAGAGTAACAGAGACCTAATTGAGGCTCATTCCATGATGGAATCTCCTGCTCTTCATCACTCCATACATTCGGAATTGTACTTTGATTGGGGTGGAACCCCATCGCTTCCAAGCATTTCGTCAAATGTTTAATATGCGCGTGTGAAATAATAAAATTAGTTTCTCCCATGCGCTCTCCGAGCAGTTTGCGGCACTTCTCATTCCGAAGCAAAGCTTCAGCTACCTCATTCGTTTGACAGCGAAGCAGTGTCACATCTGTTAGGTAGAGCTTGTCCTTCTGTTCCTCCCACTGCTGTAAGGTGATGATTACTTGTTCTGGAACCTGATAATAAGCATGATCTCGCAGAACTTGAATCACGTTTGAGGCCCTCAGACCGTGATCTAACGCTCGCCCAAAGCTTTCTTTGGTCAAACGATAGGTACGTACGAGATCAGCGTTCTGCAGGTCAGCAAATGCGGCTACTCCCCACTCTAAGCCCAGAGAAGCATTGGGTGGTAAAAGCACTTCGAAATCGGGCTGAACATAGAGCGAGGGCTCGGTTTGGAGAGACCGTTCGATGTGAAAGTCTGAACCCTCTCCTGTAATCAACCGCGGTTTGATCAGCCATCTGAACCAAAGTTCCCCCCCTTGATCTTCCGCCAATTCGACAAAACGAAATGTAAACAATGGCCTGATCCAAACTGCCATCAACTCCTGACGAAGAGCCACCTCGTCCATCGGTTTATGTCCAATCGAGCAGCAAGAGAGCACGGCTTGGATCAGCTCCGAAAAACTGTACCAGTGTAAGTCAGTCGCCTTATCCATGAATGAGATCCCATGCTCGAGCCAAACCGGCGCTGGAATTAATGCCTGCCGCCAAATACGATACAATTGAGTTTGTTGGTGTTCATAGGAGCTTTGAAGCCAACTCTCGAAATTACGATGATGGAATAGGAACCGGTTGCCCACTTCATTCTTATAGAGAAAGCCCATCCGCATGCCCAATTCAAGCATCAACGCAGCAGGCTCATCATACACGTCCGTGAATGCGTAAGTAAGTCCTGACTGCGTGAGGATTCTTGCGGGTAAACTCACATGTTCTGTAATCTTCTGCAACTGCTTCTTATGTAAAGTTCCTTTATTCGTAAGAGAAAGTTCGGACTGCCGCGAACAGCTGACCATACAATGAAACAATTGCTGCGCGAGTCCCCGTGGATTCGAAGAGACGCCTTCATCCATATCTGCCATACGTTCGCTGAGATCGAGATCACTTAACTCGTCTAACTCATTTTGCCGGGCGGGCCATACGGTAGGAAATACTAGGCTCTGCCACCCTGAGAATGCATCCTCAGGCAACGTATACAACTGTTCTCCCCATGATTTACGGAAAGCAACAATGATACCATAACGACGAAGTCCCCATAGCCCCAAACTGACTTGAGCACCAGCCATTTGAATCACCGCTTCTTTTTCCAACCTCTCGCTAGTAAAAGGCAGACAGCCGAACGTCGACATCACTAGGTGCAGCGTACGCTGCTCATCGGATGAAAGCTGACGATAGAGTTCAGCAAGGTGAGTAGGCTGCGTGAGAATCTCTCCTAAAGAGTCCCCTGACGTACGGAGTGCTGAGCACCAGGGTTGTCTTAAAATAGACTCCTTTAACGAAAGCGGCATTTTCCTTTCCACATGCTCGTACTTCATTTTCCAAGCCTACCTCCTCATCTTATCGCTTCATTCCAGCTTGTAATCTCATATTGATAGCCTTGCTCTACAAGAAAAAGCTGCCTCTTCATTGCAAAATCCTGTTCTTTCGTGTCTGCGCTGACGAGCGAATAGAAGACGGCTGTGTTCTCACCATTTCGCTTCGGCCGAAGAATACGACCCAATCGTTGTGCTTCTTCTTGCCTCGAGCCATAACTTCCCGAAACCTGAATGGCGATTGCTGCATCTGGGAGATCGACTGCGAAATTCGCCACTTTGGAAACGATGAGCAGTGGGAGCTGTCCCTTTTTGAATTGCTCATATAGCTCTTCTCGACGTTCGTGAGGAATACTGCCGCATATCATGGGAGCACCTGTATGAACGGCAATTTCTTCAAGCTGATCAATATATTGACCGATAATTAACGTCGGTTCATCCGGATGGAGCTTCAACAAATAATCAATGACCGCAAGCTTCGCTGTATTCTCCCCAGCAATCCGGAACTGGTGCCGAGATTCTGAGGCATGGTAACGATCACGGTCCATAATTGATAGAGGTACGCGCACTTCTTGGCAGGTCACCTTGGCCAGCCACCCCATCGTTTCAAGCTGCTTCCACGCCATGTCATATTTCTTGGGGCCGACCAATGAGAAAACGTCACCCTCTAAGCCATCTTCTCTAATTAGCGTTGCCGTTAAACCAAGCCTGCGCGTGGCTTGTATCTCCGCAGTCGCACGAAATACGGGGGCAGGCAGAAGGTGAACCTCATCATAAATGATGAGGCCCCACTCCCTCTCGCTAAATAACCGTAAGTGCGAGAATTCAGCCTCTTTGCTCCCGCGGTGCGTTAGAATTTGATAAGTGGCAATGGTGATGGGCCTAATCTCCTTCGTGGTGCCATTGTACTCACCTACTTGGTCGCTCGTTAGACCTGTCTTACTTAATATTTCGCGCTTCCATTGCTTCACCGACGTTACATTCGAGGTAAGGATCAGTGTTGCACAGCTTGCTTTCGCCATTGCGGCGATCCCCACTACCGTCTTACCTGCTCCGCAAGGAAGCACCAGAACACCGCTTCCACCATGGCCAACCTGCTGAAAAGCGTCTACGGCTTGCTTTTGATAATCACGCAGTTGGAACGGTTCATCCATCTGATCTTCCTCACGCCAAGGAATTTCCAGAAATTCGCCGCTGCGGTAGGAGGCTAGATCCTCCACTGGATAACCGAGCTTCATTAATTCTTGCTTTAAAATCCCCCGATAGCTCGGTGATATGGCAATAGCCCGTTCACCACGGGCATCCTTGAGATATTTTTGCAAGGATTCATAGGCACAAATTTCTTTGAATACGACGGTATCCTCGCTTACTAAGAAAAGTTCCTTCCCCACATGCAGCATGCGTAGAATCCCATAGCGCTTCGTATATTTGCGAATCATGCTAAGAACAGCAGAAGGGACACCGAATTTGGCATGCTGCTGCAAGCAAGCTGTCATCTCCTCCAACCCCATGCCTGCTGCAGCTGCATTCCATAAAGACAGCGGAGTAACCCGATAGGTGTGAAGATGTTCTGGACTTTTCACTAGATCTGCAAAGCGAGCCAGCTTACCTTGAAGCTTGTCAAATTCAGGATGATTCGTTTCGAGGAGGATAGATAAATCGCTCTGAACAATCAGAGGCTTTGAAGGATCCATAGTCAATCGCATATTCCCTCCTTTTTCCTTTAGTATGAAGGGAAAGTACTTGATTTAAACATGGACTCCATGCTAACGTATCTCAAAAGAGTTCATACACGGCGATAATCCCGACAATCATGATGGCAAATAACGACACCCAACTTGCAACTACGCCAGGGCGCACACCAACTTTCTCCTCTTTCGTGTACCAATGTGCTTTCCTCGCGCGCGCTTCAACATCTTTCACATGAGCCTCAAATTTTTTCTCTATATCGTATAAGTTCCACATGGTAATTCCCCCCATCCTTTGGTTGGAATTGATTTTAACATGGCAAGAAGTACCAGAGTTATCTATAATAAATGATCGTTTCGATCGAAAATTGTGATGGTTGAGGAGTGCATACGGATGGATCTTACCTTATATAAAACACTGCTCGAAGTAGCGAAATGGCAAAACTTTACGAAGGCTTCCGAAAAATTGGGATACGCTCAGTCTAGCGTGACCTCCCAAATTCAAAAGCTAGAGATCGAATACGGGGTTGAAATCTTCGAGCGGATCGATAAAAAGATGAGACCTACGCCTGCGGGGGACATTTTACTGCGATATGCAGCGAAAATTTTGAAGTTATATGAGGAGTCCAAAATCAATGTAGCTGGTCAAACGACAGGAAGCTTTATGATTGGCACACACGAAACAACGCTCTTCTCCTACATGCTGCCGCCGTTCCTCGGCGCTTTCAAAAAGTGCTTTCCAAACATTACAATCACCATCAATGAATTATTGGAAAATGATACGTCCCGTGCGCTGAAGGCAGGCGAATGCGATTTAGGATTCATCGTCGACAAGGAACTCAGCGATCCTGATTTAATCTATAGGACGATACAGGAAGAGGAATTTGTCATTGTGGCAGCACCTGATCACCCCTTAGCCGCGAAATCGGCTATTGTACCAGAGGATCTCAATGGCGCTGAAATTCTGATGTCCATCTCAGGAGGACGCTGCCGGAAATTATTTGAAACGATGCTGCGTAAGCATAATGTGCAGTATACACTCACCTATGAGATCAACAACTATGAAACGATCAAAAAATGCGCCATGCATGGGCTCGGCCTTTGCTTACTGCCAAGAACGACCGTAACGACGGAAACACAAAACGGGCAGTTAGCGATATTACCGCTGAACTACCCGAATTTTAAATTGAATGTGCAATTATGCTATCATGCCAAAAGACAATTATCTGTACCCTTGACAAACTTCATCCAGCTCATGTGTGAAACTACTCCACACGAACGGCTTTCTCTTGGGCAATCAAGCACAATTCAGCCGCTTTGAACGTATGTGCTTGTGTCATCGCATTTTCTGTACGATGAATGCAATCCAGAATCAACTGACCGAAGAAAGGAAAGCCTACTTGTCCATGCAGACTGTAGTGCTTTTCTCCTTGTTGGTTGACTAGATACAATTGATCCCCTTGCGGATCGCGAGCAATATCAATATATTTACGCAGCTCGATATAACCCTCAGTTCCAAGAATCAATGTGCGCCCGTCTCCCCATGTTCCTAAGCCATTAGGTGTCAGCCAGTCTACACGGAAATAATTCGTTGCCCCATTGTCTCCAATCAGTGTCGCATCGCCGAAATCCTCAAGCTCTGGATAATCCTTCGCATGATAATTCGCAACTTTACTACTTACGACTGTCGCATCTTTACAGCCCGAATAGAAGAGGAACTGCTCGATTTGATGGCTGCCGATATCACATAGAATACCGCCATATTTATCCTTCTCGAAAAACCAATCCGGACGGCTTGAGGCATTTAAACGGTGAGGTCCTAATCCAATAACTTGAACCACGCGACCAATCGCGCCTTCTTCAATCAACTGACCTGCGAAAACCGCACTTTCCACATGAAGTCGCTCACTATAGTAAACAGCATACTTACGTCCTGTAGCTTCAACTACGGCCTTCGCAGCAGCAAGCTGGTCTAGGGAAGTAAATGGTGTTTTATCTGTGAAATAGTCCTTGCCATGTTCCATCACACGAATCCCTAAAGGACCACGCTCTGAAGGTACAGCTGCGGAAGCGACAAGCTTCACTTCAGGATCATGAAGAATCTCCTCTTCAGAAGCAGCAACCTGAGCTTGTGGAAACTTCGCGACAAATGCCGCTACTTTCGCTGGGTCTTGATCGTATACCCATTTAAGTTCAGCCCCAGCTTCAAGAAGTCCGTTACTCATGCCATAAATATGACCATGATCCAACGCAATTACTGCAAAGGTAAACTCCCCTTTTTGAACAACAAGGTTCGGTTTCCCTTTTGGCGCATAATTCATGCCATCATTTTTTTGCATATTGAATTTCCCCCATGATCTTAGACATCAAGTGTTTTAAAGGAGCCTGCTTCTTTACTTGATTTGGAATTTTTGATTTTCTCTTGCAAATGCTGTTCAAAAAGATCTTCATCAATCGGCAAATCAACCCAATTATCTGTGAATGTTGAGAGCATGATCGCATTGGAAATCATTAACCCTTTAATGCCTTCTGCTCCTGGTGCAATCAATGGTGTGCCATGAAGAATGGCATCAACAAAATTCTGTGTGATACCCATGTGGCCTGTTTCTGTACCTTCAACTGGGATTTCACATTTCCAACATTCCGGTTGACCAAAGCCACCCTTGTAAGTTTCATTAAATTCTCTTTCGGAAACACGCAAACGCCAGAACGTCAATTTGCCATCTTCAACGACAATTTTACCGCGGTCGCCCGACAATTCGAAACGATTCGTCCCTGGTGCTTCACCAGTTGTCGTCACGAACAATCCTGTTGCGCCATTTTCATACTCAACGAATGCCGTTACATCATCTTCAACTTCGATATTGCGGTGCTTCCCGAAATAACAGAATGCACGAACACGCTTCGGCATCATATCAATCGTCCACTGCCATAGGTCCAGTTGATGCGGATCTTGGTTAATAAGTACACCGCCGCCTTCTCCAGCCCAAGTTGCACGCCAGCCGCCTGAATCGTAATAGCTTTGTGATCTATACCAATTGGTAATAATCCAGTTCGTTCTGCGAATCTCACCTAGTTCACCAGAAGAAACCAGATCCTTTAATTTTTTATATAGAGGATTTGTACGTTGATTGTACATCATGCTGAATACTTTACCTGAAGCTTCTGCTGCTTCATTCATTTGACGCACTTGTTTGGTATACACGCCAGCCGGCTTTTCACAAATAACATGCAGGCCTGCTTGGAAAGCGCGTACAGCTGTTTCAGGGTGATCATAGTGAGGCGTTGCGATCAAAACCCCATCAATTAAGCCAGAAGCCAGAAAATCATCAAGATTGTCAAATAGCTTGACACCTTCACCAAGATTTTCCTTTGCCCACTCTAGACGATCTGCGCGCGGTTCACAAATAGCGGTAAGAACGCCGCCCTTGACTTCATTTTTCACTAAATATTTGGCATGTCCAGTTCCCATGTTACCTAGACCAACGATACCAATCCTTACTTTCTCCACTGTACGTCACCTTTTTCTTGTCAGATTCACAATTATTAAGCACGTTTTCACTTTAGCATATTTAAGAGGAGGCATCTTGTCGCAGATTGACTACCTTATTGCGAACTTTGACAGTTACACACGATTGAGACCAAGTTTACTGTACAGATGCCGGTAATTGAATACTGACTGTCGTTCCAACACCTAGCTTACTTTGATATCGGATCACACCGTGGTGCTCTTCAATGATTGTAAAACTCACCATCATACCAAGCCCTGTCCCTTTTTCCTTTGTCGTATAAAAGGGTTCACCTATCCGCGGCAGTCTGTCCTCTGAAATGCCTTGGCCTTGATCCACAAACTGCAGGTTGACCCCGTTAGTTTGGTTTTGTGCTGTGATGGTCAATATACCGCCAGATGGCATCGCTTCAATCGCATTTTTGATCACGTTGACAAAAACTTGCTTGATTTGATTCCGCTCACAATTGACAGATGAAAGAATCGTATTGGCAATCAGCATAATTTCAACATTATTCATGATGGCTTCTGTATTTAAGAGCTGTATCACTTCTTCAAGTATTGTTACAGGATCATGCGGCATGTAAGCGACTGCTTGCGGCTTGGCAAGAATGAGCAGCTCTCCAAGAATCAACTCAATCCGATTAAACTCTTCTTGCATGATATGATAATAGCGCATTTTACTTTCTTCATTGGCGTGGCACATCAGCTTCACGAAGCCCTTAAGCGCCGTCAACGGGTTGCGAATCTCATGAGCAATACCAGCTGCCAATTGACCAGCAACATGTAATTTCTCTGTTTTACGAAGCAGTTCCTCCGTCTGTTTCTGAACCGTAATATCCTGAACTGTGCCAAATAAACACAGCGCTCTACCCCATTCATCATACGTAGTCTTAGCTAAAGTATGCAAAATTCGCACATCACCTCTAACCACGACTCTAAAAATGATATCCAAGGAACCTTCATTTAAAGCTTTTTTTGTTGCCAACTTCATCTTCAGACTGTCTTCAGGGTGAATACTTTCATGAAGTACCTCTATAGGCAACGTTTGGACCGCATCTTTGCAACCAAATAATGCGTTCAATTCATCTGATACATACACCATGTTATTAATTGTATCCCACTCATAATGGCCCAAGCCTGCTATTTCTTGGGCTATTTCCAATTTAGCTTTGCTTTGAGTCAACTCCTGCTCAATTCGTTTGTGAATGGTAATATCATGAACCAATCCACGTACGGCCATTCGCCCCCCATCTAGAACCACTCGCTCAATTTGGGAACGCAAATGGCGAATATCGCCATCTTGTCGAATAATTTTGTATTCTATATCTGACATTCCTACCAGTATTGCTTGCTTAATAGCGAGCGCTACTTTCTCACGGTCATCTACAACAATAGGCTCAATAGCTTTACATAAATCGATTCTTAAACCAGGTTCTAGCCCATGTATTCGAAACATTTCAACCGACCACGAAATCGAATCTTCATCCAAATCTTGTTCAAAACTGCCGAATTGACCTAAACGTTGTGCCTGTACGAACCGATCTTCAACAATCTTACGTTCTGATATATCACGCCAAATCCCTAAATTCTGAGTACGTTTACCTTGCTCGTCCGATAACCATTTGAAATTATTTTCTAACCAAACATACCAACCCTTTTTATGAAGGAAACGACAGGTTACAATGCCTTGATCATTTGTAGCACACGCTATTTCGTTGATAAAAATCTTCTTCAGCCCATCGATATCTTCCGGATGACAAAAAGCTAATACGCTTGCACCGTACATATCCTCCAGCTCAAATCCAAGAAGGTTTTTTACGGAGGGCGAAACATACAGCAGAATGCCATCTTCTGAAGTCAATGTAATAAGATCTTGAACATAGTTTGTGTACTTTTGATTGAGATCGTTTTCCATGGCAAAATGATTGTCAAGCATTTCTGTTTTACGAATAACAATATGTAAGTTCTCACCAACGGGATAGGCACTAACATGTATCCTTTGATTGGATGGCTTTACATATTCATTGAATGAAGTTTCTTTACCACTTTTGCGGGCTTTATGAAAATAACTGTAAGAAGCATGCCGAATAGCAGCAGGGAACTCAGCCCACGCCATTTTACCAAGAAGTTCTTCAGGAGATCGATTTAAAAGACTTGCACCATAGTCGTTTGCGTATATAAAATGCCAGTTTGAATCTAGAATGATAAATCCCATGGAAGCGTTTTCTTCAAACGTGCTCATCTATTCTATACGGACCCCCTTCGCCATTTCGTTATTATTATCGCTCACTTGGATGCACCTCGTAAAGAGAATATAAAAAAAAAAGCAACCCTCCCTCAATTTCGGGAAAGCTGCTTTCGCATGAAAATCGACTTCGTTAATGACTTCCAACCAGCGTTCGTTCTTTGGAAATTTGACTTAAGGCTTCGCCAGCCTCATCTTCAAATTTCCCTCTAACAGCCAAATCGCCAATCGCTACAATACCGACAAGTTTCCCATTATCAATAACCGGTAAGCGCCTAATCTGGTGCTGTGCCATCATCTTAGCGGCTTCATCGACAGTCGTACTAGGACTCACGGTGGTCATCTCTTTGGTCATAACGGTTTCTACAGCCGTTGACCCGGAATGTTTTTCCGCATAACCTCGAATAACAAGGTCCCGATCCGTCACACCTCCTATGAAGGTATCCCCGTCCAGAACCCCAACAAATCCAATGTCGTGTTGTTTCATTTTCAAAGCAATCTCGAATACATTATCCAGCAAGGTAACCGTCACGCAATCTCTACTCATGATGTCCTTCACTAGTTTATCTGACATTCTCATCATCCTCCTCGGTGTCATGTTAGGCAACAAATAATTGCTACATTAGCATTCACCAAAGCACGGAGGGCATTCATGCCATATAATCCAAGGCCATGGATAGGAGTAAATTTGCTGCGTTCAGCATAGATCTTTCATCTATATCGAACTTCGGGTGATGATGAGGATAAACGATGCCCGTATCCACATTACCAGCACCTACGAACATAAAGCAACCTGGCTTCTCCTGCAAATAATAGGAAAAGTCTTCTCCGGCCATAATAAGAGGAGATTCATGTACAGCCTCCTCACCAAACAAAGCGGCGCCTACTTGGAAGAAACGAGCTGCTTCGTTAGCATCATTGATAACCGTCGGATAACCTAGCTTATATTCCAGCTCGTAGGTTGCTTGCGACATGTCACAAGTAGCCTGTACGATTCTCTCCATGCGCGTTCTCACTTCTTGTCTTAACTCTGGATTGAAGGTACGTACAGTTCCATTAAGTACACTCGTTTCAGCAATGACATTGAAGCTAGTCCCTCCATGGAACGAGCCTACGCTCACTACACAAGGCTCAACAGGGTCAACTTGACGGCTCACAATCGATTGCAAGTTAACGACTAATTGTGAGGCGACGTACACACTGTCAATCGTTTGGTGAGGCAATCCGCCATGTCCGCCTTTCCCTTGGATGCGAATAGTGAATTCATCTGGCGCGGCCATAAAAGCCCCTGATCGCGTGTAAACATGACCAACAGGGAACGGTGTCCATAAATGAACGCCAAATACCGCATCTACACCATCTAGGGCGCCGTCTTTGATCATCGAGTCAGCTCCACCAGGTGAAATTTCTTCAGCATGCTGGAATAGAAAAACCAGATTCCCTTTGATCTCCGTCCGATGCATGCTTGCAACCTTGGCAATCCCAAGCAAAGTTGATGTATGTGCATCATGTCCACAGGCATGCATAATCCCGTTCTTAGTTGATGTATAGTCACAGTTCTTCTCATCCTGAATGGGGAGAGCATCCATGTCTGCACGCAGAGCTACCGTCGGTCCTTCGCCGTTGCCGCGAAGTAAGCCAACAACACCGTTCCCGCCTACGCCAGTACGCACTTCAATATCCCAGCTTAGCAAATGCTTCGCTACAAATTCTGCGGTCTGATATTCTTGGTAGGAAAGCTCAGGATGCTGATGTAAATAACGTCTCCAGCCCACCATTTCTTCATAAATGGCTTGGAGATCTTCATGAAAATGATTCATAAGTTCATCCACCTCCTAAGGCGTGATCACCTAACTATATATCTAAAATGATCTCTTGAAACCTATTCTATCAAATATCAATCACGGTTTCATCTCTAAAGTGCCATCAAATATTAGAATTTACAGATGGCAATCGACTTGCAGAACCTTTAGAAACATACTATCATGAGAAAAGAATGCATACGTACAATATGGAGGCGTTAAAATTGATTATTGAAGCAACTGGCTTAAAAGGCCTAAAAAGCGATTTGGCTCACTTGGACGAAGTAACAACTAAACTTGGTTTCGTGCGCTGGCAATGGGAATACACCCGTGCTACTTACGATTTTAAAATGGAAGATAAAGCAAGCAAAGCTGTTTACTTCTTACGTGTAAATGCACGTGTAGAAACAGGTAAGCTAGAATCTCCCTATGCCGTATTATATCTAGAGGAAGCTTACATAGGCAAAGAAACGTTCCCACACGGTTTGGACTACAACTCTCCAATCCCTGAGAACGTACTTAAGATTTCCAAACAAAAATTAGACCAACTGCAACAATTATTAGCAGACTAGGCGAGGAATCAGCATGAATCCCCCTCGAAGAGGAACGCCGGATTTTCTGCTGCTCTTATTAACCTTTGTGTTGGTCTGTTTTGGTTTAGTTATGGTGTTCAGCGCAAGCTCAATGACAAGTGCCTATCGGTGGGACGACCCTTGGTTCTTTACGAGAAAGCAAATTTTTGCTGTCGGGGTCGGCACCATTGGTATGTTATTTTGCATGAATATCCATTACACGAAGTTAAAGAAGCTTGTTATCCCTGCTTTCTTCTTCATTGTACTTGGCTTAATCTTCGTTGTCTTTACAAGTAAAGCGAATGGGGCGAGCAGCTGGTACTCACTTGGCAGATACGGGATACAACCGACCGAGTTTGCCAAATTAATCGTCATTCTCTACTTAGCTTCTCTGATCAGTAATAAAGAAGAGAAATTCAGAAGTTTTCGTAAGGGACTACTCCCTGCCATCTTGATCGTAGGCTTCGTGTGCAGTTTGATCCTCTTACAGCCCGATTTCGGTTCCTGTATGATTCTCTTGGCGTGCTCAGCTATTGTCATTATGGTCGGCGGGTCTAACCTCAAGCATATTTTTTATCTTGGAACTATTCTTACGATTTTTCTTGGTATTGCAATTCTCTTGTACTTGTTATTAGGTGATACTGACTCTAACTTTAGGCTCAATCGGATAACTTCCTTTATGGACCCATTCGCTGACCCGCAAGGCTCAGGCTTACAAGTTGTGCAATCCTTGTACGCATTCGGTCATGGCGGACTAACTGGCGCCGGATTCGGACAAGGTATTCAGAAGCTTCACTACTTACCGGAAGCACATAACGATTTCATCTTTGCTATTATAGGCGAGGAGCTCGGATTTATTGGCAGCTCTCTCTTCCTTCTCATCTATTTAATCTTCATTTGGCGAGGAATTCTCATTGCAGTGCGTTGTCCAGATATGTTCGGTATGTTATCCGGTGTAGGAATCATGGTCATGTTCGCTATACAAGCCTTTATTAATATCGGCGGCGTCACCAATACCATTCCACTTACAGGTGTAACGCTCCCCTTCATCTCAGCAGGCGGCTCCTCGATGATGGTCTCTCTCATCAGCATGGGGGTTATTCTCGGGATTTCTCGTGAACAATCCTACAAAGAATTACCAGCTTCACAAAAAACGCAAAAACCCCATAAAAAGAGACCCTTATCGACATAATATAACGTCGATAGGGTCTCTTTTTTATGGGTCTTATTTAACTCGAAGTTGATCTTCTATTTCTTCTTCAGTAAATGCGACACCTTCTACTTTCACATTGACTTCCACAACATTTAACCCTGTCATATTTTCAACGGCTTCCCGAACGTTCTCTTGGAGATCTCTGCAAACATCTTGGATTCGGGAACCATATTTAACGATCACTCGTAAATCAATCGCTGCTTCAACTTGTCCTACCTCAACAGAAACGCCACGCTGCACATTTTTACCACTTAAACGCTTAGCTAAGCCTTCTGAAATACCACCTGACATGCCCGCGATGCCTGCTGTTTCCAAGGCGGCAAGCCCTGCAATTGTCGATACTACGTCATCAGAAATTCGAATTAAGCCGGTTTGATTGTCTTCGGACATACGGATCACTCCCTAAACTTGGTATAAATCTATTGTAATAAGAACAAAAGCTTAAAGCAAGAACTCCCTGCTTGTATCCATTTTAATTTACATTGGTACGCAAAGTAGGTATATTAAAAGAAGTGTAAAAATTTCCAATACATTAGAGTCGGAGGGTTCCCATTGAAAGGAAAATTGTTCTACATAGGCTTGTTAGTTTCGTTCATAGCAGCCGGAATCGCACATTATACGCACCAGAATACAACACTGCAATTCGTAATCGCATGTATCGCCATCGTTTTTGTGGCTGGATTCTTAGGAAAAGCAACAGAAAGTGTTGCACATTATGCAGGAGACCGTATGGGTGGGTTCCTCAATGCAACCTTTGGAAATGCAGCTGAGCTCATTATTGCTTTCTTCTTAGTCAGAGATGGGTTGTTCGAAGTCGTCAAAGCCAGTCTAACTGGTGCCATCATCGGGAACTTGTTGCTCGTACTTGGACTCAGCATATTCGCAGGCGGTTTAAAGTTCAAAGAACAATCCTTTAACGTTAAATTGGCTGCTCACAACTCTTCACTGATGATATTAGGTGTTGTCGCACTCTTCATTCCCGCATTATTTGCCCGCGGTTTGACCACTGACGAAACATCCTCCATGAGTATGATTGTAGCTATTATCCTAATCATAGCTTATCTACTCTGGCTGTACTTCTCCATGGTAACCCACAAAAGTGTGCTGTCGGATGAAGCCATTGAACATGGTGAGGCTCCATGGTCCAAAGGCACCTCGATTCTATTCCTCATCATTGCGACTGCTATGGTTGCCTTTACGAGTGAATGGTTAGTAGGAACCATTGATGAAGTTAAAGATAAATTCGGATTGTCCGACCTATTTGTCGGTGCATTCCTAATTGCTATTATCGGGAATGCAGCAGAGCATAGTGCCGCGGTCATGATGGCTATGAAGAATAAAATGGGCGCAGCCGTGGAAATTGCGGTCGGAAGCTCCTTACAAATTGCTCTATTCGTTGCGCCAGTGCTAATCCTTCTCAGCTTCTTCATCAGTGGTACGCCAATGAACATTGTCTTTACCACCTATGAGATTGCAGCGATCGGCGTCGCCGTCTTCATTACCAAATCCATTACACAAGATGGATCTACGAACTGGTATGAAGGACTTCTTCTCTTGTTCGTCTATATCATCCTTGGTGTCGTATTCTTCTTAGTCTAAATACCTAGATGCAAACAAAAAAAGTAACCCCTCGGGGTTACTTTTTATTGTTCAACGCTTCATACAGCTGCGCAAGATTACGTTCAAGCTTATTGAGAATTTGTTTGCCTGGTAATTCGGAGATCAGTCCCGCTCGAATGGCAAAATCAATTTCTCTCGATAGTCCGTACATTTGCGTATCTAATACCTCTTCGTAAAGTGGACATTGACGTGTCGTCAAGTTTTCCATCTGAACTTCGATCAGCTTTTCGATTTTATCTGCATCTTCTTGAAGAAGATTAAGCGCCTTTTGATTCATATCCAGCAATAAATCAGATGAAGACATTCCCAACTTCCCCCTATACGCAAAGTCATCCGTCCTTATATGATCTATATTAAGCGAAATTGCCGTAATATACAAGAGAAGGTACCCTCAGAGATTCTGAGAATACCTTCTCTCTATTCAAAACTACTCTTGAACGACGTTTACGCCTAGATTATGCTTTGCAAATACTTCTGCCATAGCTGTTTTCGCTTCTTCAGCATCCGGTCCATGAACATGTAAATCATAGTTACTGGAGCTAAGTAGAGTCGTAAACAAGCCAAGGATACTTTTTACATCGATATACTTATTGTCGTATTGAAGAACGATAGATGATCTGAATTTATTAGCTGTTTGGGAAATCTCAACAATTGCTGCATTATTGGCACTTGGCATATTTCATTCCTCCATTATAGTCGCGTAATGAGTTGGTCGTCTTACTTCCTCTATGATAACTTGGAATAGGAAGGGAAAGCAACTACAAAATTTCCTGCATTCTCCATGTAAGCCCTTTATTTTGCCTTTGGAGCTAGAGCCCTCTTCACACTATTTCCTAGGAATACTAACAAGACCAATATCCCAAGCAATAAGAGCAATCTCCCCTTATACCGCTGAAAATGAAATAGATCATGCGCGATCATCGACTCCAGGAATACGATTGGGAGTTTCCCCAGTAGTGTACCCCATAAGAAATGCCGAAATTTCATTCGAGTTAGACCTGCGGAGAAATTAACAGCAGATGATGGCAATATCGGAATCAATCGTCCGATTAGTACATAGAAAAAGCCGTGTCTTTCCATCCGCTTGCTAAATTGCGTAACGATCGGAAAACGCTCCAGTTTCTTTTCTACCCAAGCATGTCCATAATAACGTGCAAAATAAAAGGAAGCAACGGCTCCTAAGCACGACATCACATAGTTCACAAGAAATCCCATTTTTATTCCAAATATCGCAACGTTAGTACCCGCTACGAGAACAAAAGGAATAAACGGGAAGAAGGTTTGGAAGAAAATCAAACTCATTCCAATTATTTTACCAGGCCAGCCGATGTCCCTTAAATGTCCGGACAATTGCCGCATATTACTGTGTGCAAGTTTAATGCCTACAGGATTAAAGAAGAAGAAATATAGCAAGCCAACGAGCACAATAAAAATACAAATAAGCAGTCCTGTACGTTTACTTTTAAATGCCGACAAAATTCGACCATCCTCCCTTAGACCAAATCATTGTAACATGTTACAACAGGTTCAGGAAGAGCAAACAGGTGATCGTCATCCTGACTCCATGCTCACTGGACTTAGAAATACGTTCAACTGGATACATACGATTGTATCTCGACCTCACATACCTGCTTAACAAAGGAAAAAGTGCCTGTCCGAAGACAAGCACCACTCTGCGTCAACCGATTTGAATTTGATTACGGCCATTATGTTTGGCCTGATAAAGAGCCATATCTGCTCGGTAGAAGAGCGATTCTACACTTATCTTATCCTCTTCCCAGTTCCAGTCCGATACACCGCAGGACACCGTAACTTGAGGCTGCGTCTCTTCCATTACACGCCTTCGAATGCGCTCTGCAATCCGAACCGCCTGATCCTTAGACACTTGAGGCAGATAGACAGCAAGCTCTTCTCCGCCCCATCTAGCCGCGATATCCATCCCTCTAATACTGGACTTGATGATCTGGCTGACATGAATAAGAATCTTATCACCAATTTGGTGACCATAAGTGTCATTCACTTTCTTGAAATTATCAATATCAACGACAATTAGAGACCCACAGAAGTCTTTCTTCTGCATCCAATTCGCTTGTTCATCCAAATAATGCCGAGCATAGAGCCCAGTTAAATTATCCGTAATCACCATTCGTTTCACTTCAGCATGCAAGGAGGCGTTCGTCATGGCTAGTCCAATATGGCTTGAGAGCACTTGCAAGAGCTTATAATTATCATAAGAGAAGAAGTTGGGCAAACGATGCACGATGAGGATTACCCCTTCTACGTTACCGTTTACAAGGATAGGCGAACCAATAAGTGAGCGAGAATTCGTTCGCTGCATCAAGCTTGAAGTCACTTTATCATTACTCCAATAGTCGGAAATAATGATCGGTTCTTTAGATGAGTAAATCAGACCTGAGAACCCTTGATCAAGCGTAAATGTTTCATGAAACATGGCAGGTAAGTTCGTAGCTTGAACAATAAGTTGATCACTATCTTTGGAGTTTTGAAGGATACAGCTATAATCAGCACCAAAAATACTTAAAATTTCACTAGACGCTGAATTAAAAATTTCATTTAAACGTAAACTTTGATTAAGCTGTTTGGTAATTTCATTAATGAGTCGCAATTCGTTAATCATTAGATTCGATTGCTCGTACAGTTTCGCATTTTCAAATGCTGTACCTGCAGAGTCCGCTAAGAGCGAAATGAATTGTAAATCCGACTCATCAATTAGTTCATCCGTAAACTCCATGTACAGAACACCATACACGCCTTGTTTCCCTGATAAAGGTGCCGCGATGTTGCCCGAACTTGAAGCGCTCCCTCTTAGGGTTGGCTCAAAAATGACTTGACCTTCCATAAAAGCTCGCGTTCGAATATCGGACTCTGTCCGTTGGAAGTTCAAAGGCTTAACGGACAAATTCGTTGAATCATTATCTTGTGAAAGAAGTAAATCAACACGCGTGTTGGGGTAAACACGCCCCAGACAATCAATAACTTCTGTCAAAACAGAATGTACATCAATCTTCGCAAGTAGTTTCTTGGATGCTTCAAAAAGAATGACGTGCTTTTTGGATTCCATTTCCTTCATATGATGAAGGTTATTTAAACGATCGTACTTTCTACGTTCTTCAACATTTTGGATGGAACTTTGAAAGGAAAGTGCAAGACTATATAGCAACTGTGCTAGATTTTCCATATTTATACGAGATTGGGTAAAAAGACCTAAATAAAATTGAATTTTACCAAGATTATCCATAACTGGCGTAACAGCAATCAAATACGCTGTCAGTTCTCGCGCATGCCAGTCATCGCCATTCATTAATTGCAAATAACCTGCACTTTCACAGCGGGCAAGCGGATTATCTCCTTGATCTGCAACTTTCCAAGAAGTACCTGGTTGCAGGTACTTGCTTATCGAAGGCGTGTCGTTCGAACAAGCGTCGATCACACACAGATGCTCGTTTGCGCATAACAGTGCAGTTTGCGAGGGCAGCATGTTCGGACCGAATTGCTGATTCCAGTTTTCAAATACTTGGTGTAAGTTTGGGTTTGCCTGCAAACCCTCGTAAGAAAAGTTGCCAGAAAGTATAAAGCCTTGCCGAAGAAACACGTCAAAGTGTTCTGTGCGACTATGCTTTTGTATACTGCGAAGTTCACTCATAGGCTCTCCTTCACTCACTAACAATAGTCCTGAAGTACCAATTTAAAACTACTTATTCCTATCATACTATTTTTTCACATCTATTGCACGATATTTTCCTCTCATTCTGGCGATGAGAGACTTGACACTTGCTCTTGTTTTTAATAAAATTAGAAGTCGAGTAACACCATGATTTCGGTGAATGCCATTTGTGATCACCCTCACTGCTTTTGCTCCTGACAAGACAGCGGCTGAACTACTCTTGACAGGGAATCACTTTATGATTCGTAAGCAAAATCGGGCACTTGTCTTCACCCTGACATCTAGATGCTATTTACAAACTAATTGTCATGAGAAGGAGTTTTCCCTATATGTCACGTTATACAGGACCTAAATTCAAATTAAGCCGTCGTGTTGGTATTTCCTTGAGCGGTAACGGTAAAGACTTGAAACGCCCATTCCCTCCAGGTCAGCATGGCCCAGGACAACGCAAAAAAATGAGCGGTTACGGCGTACAATTGAACGAGAAGCAAAAACTTCGTCACATGTACGGTTTGAACGAAAAACAATTCCGTAACTTGTTCGACAAAGCATCCAAGCTTAAAGGTATTGCCGGTGAAAACTTCATGGTATTGCTTGAAAGCCGCCTAGACAACTTGGTTTACCGTCTTGGTCTTTCCAACTCCCGTGCAGGTGCTCGTCAACTAGTTGCTCATGGTCACGTAACTGTGAACGGCAAAAAAGTTGACATCGCTTCTTACATCGTATCCACTGGTGATGTGATTTCACTTCGTGAAAGAAGCAAAGGCCTTTCCACTGTGAAAGAAGCTCTTGCTAACCGTAACTACCTTCCAACTTACCTTGAGTTTAACGACGCAAGCGTAGAAGGTAAATACATCCGTTTACCAGAACGTTCCGAGCTTCCACAAGAAATTGACGAAAAACAAATCGTCGAGTTCTACAGCCGTTAATAAAAGCAACCCCCTTAGGGATTTCCCTAAGGGGGTTATTTTGTTGCCTAAGCTTTATTCAAATTTGACGAGGAAGTAATTCTTCTTACCGCGGCGAATAATGAGATAGGAATCACCTAGTCGACCCAATTGTTTCGTCGTCGCTTCCAGGTCCGTCACCTTCACACCGTTCACTGTTACGGCTCCGCTTTCAATGTCTTGGCGCGACTGGCGTTTGGATGGTGCTGCTCCCACAGAAATAAGAAGATCAATCAACGCGACGTCATCTTGTTCTAATGTTGTTGAAGGTACATCCTTGAACGCTTCTTCAATTTCAACACGTGATAGTGACTGGATATCCCCACTGAATAAGGCAGATGTGATATTAAGCGCACTCTCTAGCGCCTCTCCCCCATGTACGAGCTTCGTAACTTCGCGAGCTAGCACTTTCTGAGCTTCTCTCTTCCCTGGTTGTGCGACTACTTCAGCTTCAAGTCTTTCAATTTCTTCCTGGGATTCAAATGTGAAATATTTCAGGAATCGGATAACATCATTGTCCGCAGTTCCTAACCAGAATTGGTAGAACTGATACGGTGAAGTTTTGCTTGCATCCAGCCAAATAGCTCCGCCTTCCGTTTTACCAAACTTCTGCCCATCGCTCTTCGTAACAAGTGGCAATGTCACACCGAAAGCGCGGCGATCTGTTGATTTGCCAATAAGCTCAAGTCCAGCCGTAATATTCCCCCATTGGTCACTTCCACCAATTTGAACGGAACAGTTCTTTGTTTCATTTAGCTTCAGGAAATCGTAGGATTGAAGAATCATGTAACTGAACTCTGTAAACGAAATCCCTTTCGTAATACGAGAATCCACAGAATCCTTAGCTAACATGTAGTTCACTGTAAAGTTTTTGCCTACATCGCGTAGGAATTCAATCACGTTCAGGGAGCCTAACCAATCGTAATTGTTCACTAACTCAGCACTGTTTTCAATTTCAGTTGAGAAATCAAGGAAACGTGAGAGCTGATTTTTAATACTTTGAGACCATGCCTCAACGACTTCAGGTCCGTTCAATGTACGTTCATTCGCCTTACCACTCGGATCACCAATAAGCCCAGTCCCACCGCCTACCAAAGCTAAAGGAACATGTCCAGCAAGCTGAAATCTTCGCAATGTTAAAATGGGAAGCAAACTGCCAATATGCAAGCTATCAGCTGTTGGATCAAAGCCGCAGTACAGGACAACGCGCTCTTCACTCAGCTTCTTGTCTAAACCTTCTCTATCCGTAATTTGATGCAGCAAACCGCGAAACTCTAAATCCTTCAGAATACTCATGTACAACCATCCTTTATTATGAAATGAAAAAACAAAAAAGCCTTCTTATCCCAAAGGGACGAGAAGACTTGACTCGCGGTACCACCCTAATTAAAACAGCAGTTACGTACATCTATAACGGAAGTCGTAGGCACGGCGTGCTATTTTCACTCAAGAACCGATAACGAGGTTTAATCGGTAAATACTACTTGTGCAGGCACATTCCTGCAGGTTCCCATTTACTGCTCAAGACCGTAATTCACTAACCTGCAGGTACCGGTTCGCACCCTCCACCGGCTCTCTGAAAGCATCCACAAGCTACCTACTGCTGATCCATCAACGCATTTGTACTTGTTATAACACAGGAATCTGATGGTTGTCAAACCGAGAACTGAACCTTTCTCCCATCAGCATTACCGCAAAAGGTGCAATTATGGTATACTATTAGGGGTCATGTAAGGAGGATATTGGAACTTATGCGTAATTTTTTCGCGAAATGGAATCGTCCCTGGGTTAGAACGACATTTAAAGTAATTGGAATTTCATTAAAATGGGCCATTATTTGCGTGTTTTTGGCTGGCTTGCTAGGTGGATCCGCCGCTTTCGGATATGTAAGTGCACTAGTTAAAAAAGATCCTATCCGCAGCGAAGATGCGATTCGACAACAAATGCAAGAGAATGCCATCACAGGGTTCGCCTACTTCAATGATGATGCTGTGATTGGACAATTACGGACCGAAGAAGATCGACGTCTTGCACAACTCGAAGACATCCCGCAGAACTTGTTAGACGCCGTCCTCGCCATTGAGGATAAAGATTTCTACAATCATCGCGGCATCGATTTCCGTGGTCTCTACCGTGCAGTCACACAGAAGCTTCTGAATGAAGATGTGCAAACCGGTGGAAGTACAATTACGCAACAGCTAGCTAGACGTGTTTTCCTCACACTTGATCGCGATGACGGCCGTAAAGCAAGAGAGTTGCTGCTTGCACTTCGGATGGAACGCATCATGTCGAAGGATGAAATTTTACTTGCTTACCTAAATAAAATCCCATACGGCAATGGGGCAACGGGTTATAATCTTTACGGCATTAAAGCCGCTGCCAAAGGTCTGTTCAATATCGATGATTTAGCCAAATTGAATATTGCACAAGCCGCTTATTTAGCCGGATTACCTCAATCTCCATCACAATATTCGGCTTTTACAAGTAAGCCAGCTTTCGATGAGGATGGTTTCAAAAAAGCGGTAACGCGTCAGCAATTAGTATTAAAGCGGATGATGGAAGAAAACAAAATCACTAATGATCAATATCAAGATGCCTTGAAATTCGATCTTAAAGCTTCCATGCCAGCAGCAGCTCAAAAAGCGTATACGACCTACCCTTATCTAATGATTGAGACCGAGCAGGAAGCGTCCGAGATTTTATTGAAGCTTCAACATCCTGAGCTTGATCCGAAAACGAACCAAGCCGCTTATAATGAAGCACTCAAAAGCATACATACACAGCTATTACGCGGCGGTTATCAAATCTACACCACGATTGATAAAACAATTTATGATTCGATGCATGAGATATCAAGCAATGAGAAGAATTTCGCACCTACGGATGAGAAAAAAGGCGGCATAGAGCAAGTTGGTGCCATCATGATTGATTCCAAAACAGGTGCTATCACAGGAATGATTGAAGGTCGTGACTTCTTCGACGAGCAGCTGAATCATGCTACACAAGCCTACAGGCAGCCTGGGTCTACAATGAAGCCAATTGCTGCTTATATCCCTGCACTTGAAAAAGGGGTCATTCAGCCTGCCACCATCGTAGATGATATCCCAATCATTCTCAAAGATGGCGTTAAAGGCTTCCATCTACCAGAGAACTGGGACCATAAATTCCATGGTCTGATGACGGCGCGCAGAGCTTTAAATCAATCCTATAATATCCCAGCTATCGATATATTCCTCAATAAAGTAGGCATTTCGCAAGCATGGGATTTCGCTAAGAAACTAGGTATTACGTCTCTTACCAAAGAGGATAATGTCGCACAAACCGGTGTTATAGGTGGTTTAAGTCGTGGAACCTCGGTCAAGGAATTAGCAGGTGCATATGCATCTATTCCGAATAAAGGCGTGTTTAATGCACCGTACTTAATTCGTGAAATTAAAGATTCGAATGGCAAGACCATTTATGCTCATGAGCAGAAGCCCCAAACCGTGTACTCACCGCAAACAGCTTACCTAATAACGGATATGATGAAAACCGTTATTAGCAATGCTAGCCAAGGGACAGCTACGGATCTCATGAAAAAATTCAAATCATACGGTAAAATCGAGATCTCTGGAAAAACTGGCTCCACACAGGATGATGCTGATGCTTGGTTCATGGGCTTCACCCCTGATGTAACTGTCGGTGTGTGGATCGGTTATGATCAGCCGATTAATAAGCTGTCTTCCAAAACGGGCCAAACCAATCATGCAAAAGATATTTGGGCGCTCATCTTGAACAAAACAATTGAGCAAAAACCAAATCTGTTCCCGAACAAAACATTCGCGAAGCCAGATGGTATCGTTTCATCAACAGTCTCCAGCTTATCCGGCATGCTTCCAAGTGAACTGACGACAAGCTCCGAACATTTGGTGACCGATATTTTCAACAAAAAATATTTGCCTACAGCAACCGATAATGTCATGGTTAAAATGAAAATCAGTTCGCTAAATGGGCTCAATTATGTAGCTCAAGAAACAACACCTGCTGATTTCGTATCAGAGAAAGTCGTGATTAAACGACAAAAATCGATCACCCAATTATTAAAAGAAATCGATGAAGCGATGCAAAAGCTTCCTGAGAAAAGCAGAAAGCCTATCGATTTCTATAAGCCAACTGACTATGACGTAGATGCTCCTTCCGAAGTTGATCCAAGGGTTGACGATGGGAAAGCACCTCCAGCACCTCTGAACGTCGTGACAGTCAAATCAGGTGATACGGCGACAATTACTTTCCAACCGAACGCGGATGCAGATATCGTAGGCTATCGCATTTATCGTTCGGATAATCAAGGCAAGTTCCAGCTCATGGGAGGTAAAGTCGTGCTGGCAGGTGCAGAAGCGAAGTTTGTTGATCAACTTCAAACGGCAGCTATAACAGGCTACTATGTCACTGCTGTTGATGTAGCAGGTAAAGAATCCATACCAAGCCGGTCCTCTTATACGGATGGTAGCTCTCTAGATTCATTAATTATCCCTGGTGTCGATAGCAATGGCAATCCTTTGACAGATCTTACTATCCCATCACCAGGTACAACGAATGGTGGAACGGGAGCTGGCACTCCTACGGGCAAGCCGGTATCCAAGGATGCTCCTTCTGCACCTACGGGCATCAAGGCAAAGGCTGAAGAAGCCTCACTTGTCCTAACATGGAAAGCGAATGATGCCAAAGACAAAGTCAAACAGTATATCGTGTACTTTAGCGATAAAGAAAAGGGCACTTACACGAAGCTAGGCACCGTTGAGAATGGAACTGAATTCCATTACTACGCGGCAGCTTTCAATGGCTATTATAAAGTAACAGCCATTAATGAAGCTGGAGAGTCTAAATTCTCTGCCACCATCGCTTATAATAAATAAGCGTAATTGAAGAAGAACCTGGCTGCTACCAGGTTCTTCTTTTTTTGATGCACAAAAAAAACTTTCTCTGCACCACTAAAGGTACGGAGAAAGCTAGATGAACCTTAATTAATCTTCAATTGTCGATAAGTCACCTGTCGGAAGGTTAAGCTCCCATGCTTTAAGCACACGACGCATGATCTTCCCGCTGCGTGTTTTTGGCAGCTTGTCCTTGAATTCAATCTCACGCGGAGCCGCATGCGCAGATAGACCTTCCTTAACGAACTTAGAAATTTCAGCTTTCAGTTCATCAGAAGCAACAAAGCCTTCACGCAACGCGATAAACGCTTTGATGATTTCTCCACGCATAGGGTCTGGTTTCCCAATAACCCCAGCTTCAGCAACAGCTGGATGCTCAACAAGCTTGCTTTCAACTTCAAATGGACCTACGCGCTCACCTGCCGTGTTAATCACATCATCCACTCGACCTTGGAACCAGAAATAACCATCCTCATCTTGATAAGCGGAATCTCCGGAAACGTACCAGCCTGTCAAACGGAAATACTCTTCATACTTGGACGGGTTATTCCAAATTTTACGCATCATCGATGGCCAAGGTGTTTTGATCGCGAGGTTCCCCATCCGATTCGGAGGCAGAACATTACCCGCATCATCGATAATGGCAGCATCAACACCTGGAATTGGACGACCCATAGAGCCTGGTTTAATCGTCATGGAAGGATAGTTACAAATCAACTGTCCGCCTGTCTCTGTCATCCACCACGTATCGTGAATACGTTGATTATAGACCTTCATACCCCATCTGACGACTTCCGGATTCAATGGTTCACCAACACTTAATACATGACGAAGTGCCGACAAATCATAGCTTGCAGAAACATCATCGCCCGCCCCCATCAACATACGGAAAGCTGTTGGCGCACTGTACCAAACGGTTACTTTATATTTCTGAAGTGTATTGTACCAATCCTGCGGACTGAAACGTCCTCCGCGAATTACATTCGTCGCACCATTCAACCATGGAGCGAAAATCCCGTAGGAAGTCCCTGTAACCCAACCTGGGTCTGCCGTACACCAGTAGATGTCATCTTCTTTTAAATCAAGAACAATTTGTCCCGTATAGTAGTGCTGCAACATCGCATTTTGAACGTGGAATACACCTTTCGGTTTCCCAGTTGATCCGGATGTATAATGAATAATTAATCCATCTTCACGGTCCAACCATTCAATCTCAAGCTCTGTAGAAGCGTTTGCCATTTCTTTATGATAATCAACTTGTCCTTCACCAAGCTCGATGTTCTCCCCTACAAGGATCACATGCTTAAGGTGTGGAAGTTCACTATAAGGAACACGTGATAATTGGCTAGGCGTCGTGATAATCGCAACCGCTTCACTATCTTCCAATCGATCTCGAACTGCTGTTTCCATGAATGCTTCAAAAAGTGGTCCAACAACCGCGCCTACTTTGAGTGATCCCAGTAAAGAATAATACAGTTCAGGTGTCCGTGGCATGAAAATGAAAACTCTCTCACCTTTGCCAATGCCTAGATTTCTAAGCACATTACCAAACTGATTGGATCTTTCCTTCATTTGTCCAAAAGTAATCGCTTCATCACGTGTGCTGTCGCTGTAATATAAAGCAATTTTGTCCTTCTTCCCGCCTTCCGCATGACGGTCAATGGCTTCATAGGCCATATTCACTTTACCTGTTTCGTACCAGGAGAAGTTTTTCTCGATGTCTGCCCAATCAAATGTCGCATGTGTTTGTTCGTAATTAGCCATGTTTGGATTAAGGGATACTGATTTAATGAGTTCATCTTTAATTTGATCCATAAACGTAAAACCCTCCTCACGAAATAAACCGCTTTCACTTTACTGATGAATTCGAGCAAAATGTGATCGATTTTTGACATGTTCTATTATAACATACTCAGAATATTTCGCCTATGTTTAAGTTTTGCTATGATTTCAAACAAAAGTTTGGTATAAAATTACTATGAATCCAAAATAAACACTACGCCGTCCTTCATGGATGGAAGCGTTTATGGAGAAATATAACCGACTAATTATGTGAAACATATAAATTCTTATATTTTCAGTAAAGGAAACGCCCATCATGCTGTTTTTTAGAAGGAGAGCAAAAGTTATGCAGCATATCAAGATCTACCACTCACAAAGCTTGCGCACTGCTCCCGATCAACCTGAAATTATAATTGAGGGTCCCGTTTCACCAGAAAAATTGCAGGAACTTACCATGCACGCGAAGCTTGACGCCTTCCGGAGACCGAAAGAACAACTCGAAGCACTCATCGAGATTGCCGGGTTACCTGAAGGACGAATCATACTTGCGAGAGATGGATCCACCATTGTCGGTTACGTTACCTTCCATTACGCAGATGAAATTGAGCGATGGTCACAAGGCAATATGAAGGATTTAATTGAACTCGGTGCGATTGAAGTCGCTGATGATTACAGATCGATTGGTTTAGGCAAAAAAATGATACAGCTTGCATTTGAAGATGATCAAATGGAAAATGTCATTTGCTTCACAACCGAGTATTATTGGCATTGGGATTTGGAAACGAGTAAATTAACCGTTTGGGAATATCGTCAAATGATGGAAAAGCTCATGAAAAGCGTTGATATGATCTGGTTTGCAACCGATGATCCAGAAATTTGCTCACATCCCGCCAACTGTCTGATGGTGAGAATCGGGAAGCAGGTACCCATCTCGTCAGTCGAGCAGTTTGATCGCGTGCGTTTTCAGCAGCGCTTTATGTATTAGCTCCATGAGATGTAGTTAGCAGCAGATCTTCAAACGAAATTGTTAGCCAATTCGGGGGAATTTGGAAATGGACATGAAGTTTACGGAACCTGTGTTTATCTATGATGATCAAGAGATTGAATATAAATTTAATGATACACATCCTTTTAATCAGGATCGTCTCATTATGACCGTTGATTTACTGCGTAAATCTGGCGCACTTCCAGACAAGGCGGTACTAACGTCTCGCTCAGCGACTGATGCAGAACTCTTGCGGGTGCATTCAGCTAGTTATATCGAGGCAGTAAAAGCGCTAAGTGTTCCTGCTCCTGAGGAACGCTGGGTGCGTGAAGCAGCCCGTTTCGGGCTCGATACAGACGACACGCCCTACTTCCCAGGGATGCATGACATCACTGCGAAGGTCGTAGGCGGCTCTATCCTTGCCGTAGACCTTGTTATGACCGGCCAAGCGCCTCATGCCTTACATTTAGGCGGTGGCCTCCACCATGCCCTGCAGAGCAAGGGTGCGGGCTTCTGCGTCTATAATGACGCATCTGCGGCGATCGCTTACGCCAAAGAGAAGTATGGCGCTAAGGTGCTCTACATCGATACAGACGTACACCACGGCGATGGTGTGCAGTGGAGTTTCTACGCCGACCCGCAGGTCGGCACGCTCTCCATTCACGAGACGGGGAAATATTTATTCCCAGGCACGGGGGCTGTGAACGAACGCGGAGAAGGCGACGCGTTTGGAACGAGTGTAAACATCCCGGTGGAGCCTTACACCGAGGATGATTCTTGGCTGGAATGTTTCAGCGAGGTGCTAACCGAGCTGATCGCCCGCTTCCAGCCGGACGTCATTATCTCGCAGCATGGATGCGATGCCCATGCTTTCGACCCGCTCGCGCATGTGCATTGCTCCATGCGCGTGTACAAGGCCATGCCCGAGCTCATCCATCGACTTGCGCACCAATGGTGCGAAGGTCGGTGGGTCGCGCTCGGGGGCGGCGGGTACGACATCTGGCGTGTCGTACCGCGGGCTTGGAGCCTGCTCTGGCTTGTGATGAGCGAGCAGGCGATTATGAGTCTGCTGGAGGCGGAGCCCCAGCTGAGGCTGCCCCAGGCGTGGCTAGACGCCTGGCAGGACAAAAGCCCCGTCCCACTCGTGGAGACGTGGCTCGACCCGGTTGAAGCTTGGGCGCCGATTCCAAGGCGCCAGGTGATCACCGAGAAGAATCGACAGACCAAGGAACTAGCGATGATGTATTTGAAATAATTCGTTCCAAAATTGAGAAAAGCTCAGATCACCGCCAACTAAGCGATGTTCTGAGCTTTATTCATGGGGTAGCTGTTTTACAGCTGCTTCACCATATCTTCAACCATTTTATACGAATTCTCCGATGCAATCACCGTAAACTCCGCGAAATTCACATGCGCAGAACCATCTGCTTTGTCGGACATGGAGCGCAAAACAACATAAGGTATGCCATTCATCGCACATACTTGCGCAACAGATGATCCTTCCATCTCCACACAGACACCATTCAGCTCTTGATACAAACTAGCTACTACTTCTCGGCTTGCAATGAATTGGTCACCTGAAAGTACTCTACCCTGCTTCACTTTACCTGCAAACAATTTCTCTCCCGAAGCTACAGCTAGCTCTACGAGTTTGCGATCAGCCGCGTACACAGAGTTCTCAGCGTACGGAATAACGCCGCGCGGAAATCCTAATGCTGTCACGTCCATATCATGCTGTACACATTCTGTGGAAATAACTAGATCGCCAATTTGTAATTCAGGATCTAATGCCCCAGCTACACCTGTGAAGATAACAGCTTCTACACCGAACTGATCAATTAGAATTTGCGTGGTAACTGCAGCATTCACTTTCCCAACGCCTGTGCGACAGACAACGACATCTTTACCGAAATAAGTACCTTCTCGAAATGTAATGCCTGCTTTTACCGTTTCGCTTATATCTGTCATATGAGCAACGAGCAGCTCAATTTCTTCATTCATTGCTCCGATTAATGCGATTTTGTTCCAAGTCATATTAATTTCCCTCTCTCTATTCCTACATGAGAAAACCTCTATCGCACCTCTTCCAGATTGGAAGGACACGATTAGAGGTTTATTTTTCACTTAAGCTCGAGCTTTTACCGAGTGACGATTAATGATTTCATGCGGTAAAATAACTTGCATATTTTCTGTTGATTCTTTATTCATCAGCTTCGTCAGTAGTCGCATCGACACAGCTCCGATATCATACATGGGTTGAGCTACCGTCGTTAATGTAGGTCTTACCATGGATGCCATGCGGATATTGTCCACACTGATTACAGCGATATCTTCAGGAACGCGAAGCCCATTGTCTTGAATCGTATGAATAGCGCCAATTGCCATTTCATCCGTTGCCGAGAAAATGGCGGACGGTCTAGGAGAAAGCTCCAAGAAATAGTTGACTGCATCCACGCTTGACTCATAACGGTAATTACCAATCCGTACATACTCATCACGTACTGGAATACCAGCCGTTTCAAGTGCGCGTTTGTAACCTTGATATCTAGCGAAGCCATTCGCTGGATCCTGTAGAGTTCCAGAAATCATCGCAATATCGCGATGCCCTGCTTCAATAAGTACGTTCACTGCATCAAATGCAGCTGCCTCATGATCAATATCAACGGATGCCATCGCTTGGTTCTCATCCTTCGTGCCACATAGGACAACGGGAACGGATGACGTACGGAAAGCTTGAATATGTTCTTCCGTAACAACACCACCCATGAAGAGCAACCCGTCAACTTGTTTCTCAAGCAACGTGTTGATGACACGAATTTCTTTCTCTTTCTTCTTGTCCGCATTACACAAAATAATATTGTAATGGTACATATTCGCAATATCCTCAATTCCACGCGCTACTTCAGCAAAAATAGAATTGGATATATCGGGAATAACAACGCCAACCGTTGTCGTCTTTTTACTTGCTAATCCTCTAGCTACCGCATTTGGACGGTAACCCAATCGTTCAATCGCTTCAAAAACTTTCTTACGGGTTTGCGGCTTCACGTTCGGGTTATTATTAACGACCCGAGATACGGTTGCCATGGAAACGCCTGCTTCTCTCGCTACATCATAAATGGTTACGGTCACGGTTACTCTCTCCATTTTCACAAGTATTCTGCGAACCTAGTATATTATCGTTATGATACGACAAATTAATCCATCTTGCAATGCAAAATGAAAATGCTTTGAAAATAATTTTCATTTTATTTTCAAAAGAGTCACAAATAGAATAAAAGCCAACCTCTTGTCGAGATTGGCAGCCCATTTTTAGGTTGAAATTGCGCTTTGAGTGATTTGAGATAACCGTTTACGAATTTCCTCCGCCCATGGCTCATCGCCTAGCGATTGCGCTAGCAATAAGATGTCCAACAGCTCATTGATTCGTTCCTCCACAATTTTCTCCATAGAATCATTCATACGCTCTTTTTCTGTTACTTTTAACAGCAGAAAGGCAACCTCCGAAACTTCATGGAAGAAGAATTGCTGCTTCTCTGGTTTACTACCCAGCCTACCGATCAGACCGGTAAGTTCAGGCTTTACATGAGGTACGACCTCACTTCGTCCACAGGCCTCACAGGAATAGATAGGAACATTCTCGATATCTACTTTACTTTGATAAATAACCGTGCGCAGACGAAGGTTCATCGTGCGTCCGCACTTACAATACTTTTGCATTCTAACACTCCTTCACTGACAGGCGGCATGTACATTAGTTGCTTGTACTAAGTTATTCTACGATGTCATCAGATTTCCTTCTGATCGATACATAGTAGTTTTTGCCACCTTTGGAAGCGAGTTGTTACTTTGCCTGTTGCTTGCTAAACGAGATAACTTCATCCACAAAGCGTTTGGAAAATGCCGGAAGATCCGGTGGTCTACGCCCTGAAATGATATTGCGATCCACAACCACTTCTTCATCAAGCCAAATTGCCCCAGCATTTTCGATATCGTCGCGAATGCCTGGCGTGGACGTCATCGTATAGCCTTGAACAATTTTGGCAGAAATCAAAACCCAGCCAGCATGACAAATCTGCGCGATAGGCTTCACATCCGCATGAAACTCCTGCGTTAGTCTAAGCACATCGGCATAACGACGAAGCTTGTCAGGTGCCCAACCACCAGGTACATAAAGACCAACATAATCCGAAGATTTCACTTCATCGAACGCATAATCCGTCGTGATGGGTACGCCATATTTGCCATGATATACGGTCTTCGCTTTAGGTCCAACAATATCTACAATTGCTCCTGCTTCGCGCAACCGGTAGACAGGATACCACATTTCCAAATCTTCAAATTCTTCATCAACAAAGGCTAGCACCTTCAGACCTGCTAATTCCATACTAATTACCTCCTACAATGGATTCCGTTTGTTCCGTTTGAGCAAGAAGCTCCAAGATTTCATCACTTGTTTTGCAAATTAGAATACGATCTACTAATGCCTTGCATGTCGCGGCATCACTGCTAAGCAGTCTGTGCTTGACTTGCAAGAGCGTCTGAACCGATATGCTCAGCTCCTCAATGCCCAGTCCAAGCCAAATCGGCAGAGCCCGAATATCTCCAGCCATTTCCCCGCATACGCCTACAGGAATGCCAACACGCTTGCCTGCGTCGATCACGAGTTTGAGTAATCGAATAACGGCCGGATGATAAGGATTATATAAGTGCGCGATATTCTCGTTCATTCGATCAACAGCTAGAACATATTGAACTAGGTCATTCGTACCAATACTCATGAAATTCACTTCACTGGCAAGCACATCGGCAATGATGGCAGCAGCTGGTACTTCAATGGTAAGTCCTACCTCAATATTAGCATTAAAAGGCACACCAAGACTACTTAGCTCCAGCTTCGCTCTTTCCAAGTGCGCTTTCGCTTGACGCACCTCTTCTATGGAGGTCACCATAGGATACATGATCTTCACATTCCCATAATGACTAGCTCTTAAGATCGCTCTTAGCTGCGTCATAAAGAGATCCGTTCGATCCAGAGAGATGCGAATGGCCCGGTAGCCTAGGAAAGGATTATCTTCTTTGGCTAGCGGCATATAATCAAGTTTCTTATCGCCGCCAATATCCAGGGTTCGGATCACGATTGGACGTCCTTTGAGCTGCATGGCCGCGTGGCGATAGACCTCAAATTGCTCCTCTTCACTAGGCAATGAATCACGATCCATATACAAATATTCTGTACGAAACAGCCCTACACCTGAAGCGCCATTGCGCAATACTTGGTCAATTTCCATAACCGAATTAATATTCGCATGTAGATTGACCAAGCTTCTATCTAATGTCAGCGGAGCTACATCGGCAATTTCTTGCAAGCTTTCCTTGAACTCAAGCCAGTTTTTCTTACGCGCTTGATAACGTTCTATTGTGATCTTGTCCGGGTTAATATACAAGGTGCCTTCTTGACCATCAATAATCAGGAAATCACCATTTTGAATAGGACGCAGCAGCTTCCCTTCTAATCCAAGTACATAAGGAACAGACATCGCTCTGGCCATAATCGACACGTGCGAGTGTGTTCCTCCTAGAATAGTCAACAGTCCTAGCACATTCGTTGGATCCAAATGAGCAAGCTGTGAAGGGGTCAGCTCCTTCGCAACTAAAATATAAGGATGATCAATCGGTGGGACTGTTGTGCTTGTATCCCCCAATAAATGCTTCAAGAGTCGATTACCGACATCTTTAATATCTAAGGCACGTTCTTTCATGTATTCATCATCGATTAAATTGAACATTCCTACAAATTTGTCAATGACTTCTTTCACCGCGACTTCTGCGGCTTTATATTGCAGCTCAATAATACCTTGAATCTCATTCATGAAAATAGGGTCTTCCAAAATAGCCAAATGTGCATCAAAAATATAGGCTTGTTCTTGCCCAACCACTTCTTTGATCTCTTGTTTGATTAGCTCTAGTTCATCCTTGGAATGCCGAATACCATCATACAATCGCTCGAATTCATACGCTAAATCCGTCACATCTATCATTTTCTCTGGAAAATCCCATTCCCAAGTGGGAATAACAAACGCTTGACCCATTGCAATTCCTGATGACGCGCCTACACCTCTAATCATCCGTTCGTCCCCCCCTCGGATTTAGTCGGCTTAAGGACAACGGACATAACAGAGCCTTGGCCTTTCTTAACTGGCTTAAACGGAGCAAAGCTCCATGATTTCACAACATCTGGATTCGTAATTATCATAGGTGTTGCTAAGGAAGAAGCAAATTTCTTAACTTTGTTATAGTTGAACTTCACTAGAAGCTGTCCTGCTTCCACACGATCGCCTTCCTTCACCACCGCATTAAAGCACTTCCCTGGTAAGCTGGACGTGTCAATTCCGATATGCAGGAGAACTTCAAGCCCTTCATCCGTTAGAATCCCAAGCGCATGCATCGTCGGGTAAATGTGCATAATGGTACCTGCTACAGGGGAAACCAACTCACCTTTTTCAGGAATAAAAGCAACACCATTCCCGACGAGTCGAGATGCAAAGATACGATCGGGAACTTCTTCAATGGGGATCATACGTCCCTGCATCGGAGATGTAAATAAGACGACATGAATATCTTTGCGTAATACCTTCATTATTTCTTCACGTATAAGCTCTGAAAATGTTCCAAACACGACTTGAACATTGCCTCCTCCAAGACGTATGACGCCTGCTGCTCCTAAGTGTCGTAATGCCGTGATGTCCATCAGACGATCATTGACAAGCGTAAGTCGCAATCGGGTAATACAGGCTTCAATCTTCTTAATATTGTCTTTCCCACCAAGTGCCTGCAGAATTAATGGAGAACGATACGGTATGTCCCCGGCCCACTCTTCTAGCGATGAGCCTTCTTCCCTACCCGGTGTAGGAATTCGGAACTTCTGAATCGCCCATCGGAATAAGAAATAATACAGTAAACCATAGACCAGACCAATCGGAATCAATAATAAGCCATTGTGTGATAAGTGCAGATTAATGATGTAGTCAATAGCCCCAGCTGAATATGAGAATCCATGGTGGATATTTAACTCATAAGCGATCCACATAGCTACACCCGAAAGGATAGCATGAATTACGAACAAATAAGGTGCTACAAAAAGGAAAGCAAATTCAATCGGCTCTGTCACACCAGTTAGAAAGGAAGCCAATGCAGCCGTTAAGAATGTAGCTTTGATCTTCGGCTTTAAATCTTCCCTCGCTTCACCGATAATCGCAAAAGCAATAGCTGGTAATGCAAACATCATGATCGGGTACAACCCAGCCATATACATCCCTGCAGATGGATCGCCAGCGAAAAATCGCGGCAAATCACCATAGGCGTATTGTCCAGATGGCGTCTCGTACGCCCCCACTTGAAACCAGAAAAAGTTATTCAAAATATGATGTAAACCCGAAGGTACGAGCAAGCGATGAGCAATCCCATATATGAATGCACCGAATCCGCCTAATCCAAGTAATCCGCTAGATATTTTGCCCATAACCGTCTCTAGAAAAGGACCAATCCCGATCATAATATAAGAGACAATGAGTGTTGCGAGGCCCATAACGAGCGGCACCATCCGAGGTCCACCGAAAAATTGTATGTACTCCGGAAGCTTAATCTCCTTGCAGCGGTGATAGATGATTGCGGCCAGCAGCCCAATCAAGATCCCGCCAGAAACGCCTAATTGAAATTGTGTGCCCAGCCCATGCTCGATGAGTCGGGTAAACATGAAATACCCTAGCATAGCCGATAAACCAGCTATTCCGGCACTTTCTGTTAATCCCAATGCCACCCCAACAGCGAAGATAATGGGAATATAATCAAAGATTGTATTTCCAGCCAATGACAGCATTTCCCCAAAGCTTGAAGCATGTATGTTATCCCAAGGTAAATCCCCTAGACAAAGCAGCACAGCAGCAATAGGAAGCGCAATGGTAGGCAGCATTAAGGAGCGGCCAAGCTGTTGTAAGTTCCCCATCCAGTTCAAACGAATGCTAACCTCCTAAAAGTTTTCGTCAGAAAACTGACTTCGTAAGCATCTTACCTTAGCAATTTCGAAGAGTATTTTCCATAATCATAAGATTCTCTTATCAAATCGTAAAGCTTGTTCGTGCTTTTGTCAAAAAAAATAAGCAGATCGCGTGTACCATCAAGGTTATTCTACATAGTAAACGCAAAAGTTGACTAAGTCCCCTAAAAGCTGTCATACTTTACTTGTACCCCAAATTCATGATTCAAGGAGGAAATACGCTTATGTCTTATGATGTTATTATTATTGGTGCAGGTCCTACCGGCGCGAGCGCTGCGCTTTTCACTTCAAAAGCAGGCAAGAAAACGCTCGTCATCGACAACGAGCAAAGTGTTACGAAGCGTGCATGGATCGAGAATCACTATGGTGTTGAAGCGATTGGCGGGCCCGATTTAGTTGAAATCGGCAAGAAACAAGCCGCTAAATTCGGAACTGAATTCGTTCATGGCAAAGCGACTCAGCTTGTAAAGAATGAAGATAGTTTTGAGATCACCACAGAAAATGGTACATATACAGGTAAGCACGTTATTCTAGCTACTGGTTTATCCGTTGAACTTGTAGAAGCTGCTGGAATCGCGACAAAAGAAGGTACTGAGCCGAGAATTAAATCTATTGTTGACTGTGATGCACAAGGAAATACAAGTCTCAAAGGTGTATGGGCAGCAGGTACGACGGCTGGTGTCAGCATGCATACGATTATCACTGCTGGTGATGGAGCCAAAGTCGCTATCAATGTGATTAGTGAACTTAACGGTGCTCGTTACGTTGATCACGATGTGTTGAAAGCCTAGTTCCTACGTATGAGAAAACCGCTAAGCGCTCTCCTGTAAAGGAGATCGACTAGCGGTTTTTTTGGTTTGACACTTACTTCTAACGCGACCTGGATTAATTGTTACGCGGGTTCAGTATCGCATCTTCCACTTTAATGCAGCGATCCATGATAACTTCTAAGCCAGCTTCACTAGCAATACGTCCTGCTTCTTCATTCACAATATCTAACTGCAACCAGAAAACTTTCGCCCCAATCTTAACTGACTCTTCAGCCACTGGAACAACCTGATCAGCTCGACGAAATACATTCACAATATCAATAGGCTCAGGAATGTCCGATAACGATGGATAGCATTTCTCACCTAGAATTTGATCCGCATTCGGATTAACAGGAATAATTCGGTATCCTCTGCTTTGCATAGCGGCTGATACCATATAAGATGTGCGATCTGGTTTATCGGATAAACCTACTACAGCGATATTTCCTGCATTGGCAAGCAATTCTTTGATATGTTCCCTAGACGGATTCTCAAATGTCATGTGGATCTCTCTCCTATTTATTCAAGTAGGTTAGACCTTGTTTCCCCATTGCTTCCCAAGTTTCAATAAACTGTGCTTTACTCACTTTCACTTGCTTTTTTCCACTTAATGGGTCATTTAAGTAAACATTCGTTTCGTCAAATCCTACAAGGACAACAGCATGTTCCGAATACGTTGTCTTTAGAGGACCGATTGGCGTATCCCACGTTACCCATTTGTACGGTAGATTGTAGTCAATTGTCGTCCAGACGATAACTGGGATCCCATGCGCCACTTGCTGCTCATACAATTCAAAAGCTTCCCCTGTTATATTAATCGCTTGAGGGATGTAGTCTTTCATAAGCGGAAACAATCCTGCGGAATAGATGCCAAAGCCTCTTTTCTTACGTGTTACGTCCCCAACGAAGCCGGAGTTCGGATTACCCCAATATGCGATGTTGCCGCCCGCATCCAAGGTTGCTGGTGTCATGTCTGTAGGCATTTCGGCGACTAATTCCATCTTTGTTTTGTTTACACCATAGTATTTCAGCAGCATCGTGAGGCTTGTGATCTCACAGCCAGCCGGCAGCTCAGGCAGTTGTTGTACGATGGGGACATCCAACATCGCTGATTTGACTTGTGCAGGCGCTGGCGACGGTGTCGGCTTCACGGTGGCCTTCAACGTAGCGCCGGGTTTATCAACTGCTAAGACTACTGGACCAGAAGCGAATAAAGCTGGTTCTTTCCCTGTAGCCTTCGCATAAAGCAATACAGCAAATACGCTGCTCGCAAATGTAAGACCTGCTACGAGAAACAATCCAAACGTCACTTTCAATCCTTGCCAAATAATCCTCATGCTGACTCACCCATTCAATGTAATTGAGATTCTAGGACTCGCTCACTAGCTCAACCTGTGCGCCAATGGAGCGCAAGTGGTCGAAATATTGTGGATACGACTTCGCCACATGGTGGGCATCCCGAATCGTTAAACCCTTCTCAGAGCGTAGACCAACTACAGTTAATGCCATGATGACCCGATGATCGAAATGCGCGTTGATTTCTACGCCACCTTCAACCCCTTGTGGTTTACCATGAACAATAATTTCACTCTGACGCTCTTCTACATCAGCTCCAGCCTTGCGAAGCTCATTCAAATAATCTGTGATACGATCACACTCTTTATACCGTAGGTTCTCAACATTGTAGAAACGCGAAGTACCTTCTGCAAATACAGCTGCAGCAACCATAGCTAGTACAGCATCCGTGAAATGATCACCATCGAATTCTCCAGCAACTAGACGCTGATTCCCACGAACATGTACAACACCATTGTCGTGCGTAAGATCTACGCCCATTGCCTTCAGAACATCCACACAGGCCTTCTCACCTTGCTTGCTGTTCTCTTCTAGACGAAGTACTCGCACATCGGAATTCGTAACCGCAGCGGCAGCAAGAATGGCTGCTGAACCTGGATAGTCGCCTTGGATGACATATTCTTTGGCTTCATAGGATTGTCCACCTGGAATACGGTAGTGCATCAAATCCTCACTTGCATGAACCACGATGCCCGCCTGCGCTAATACTTCAAGCGTTTGCCCTACAATAATTTTGGACTTCAAATCATGTAGAACTTCAATTTCACTGTCTTCTTCCAATAATGGCGTCATAAACAATAAAGAACTCAGGAACTGGGAACTCACATTACCCGAAACGGTGATTTTGCCGCCGCGAGGTTGTCCCCCTTTAATTGTTATCGGCAGACGACCGTTATTATGTTGTACTTCTACGCCCATTTGTTGCAAAGTATCGATTAAATCATCGTGAGGACGTTTACCCAATGATTCTGGATACGTATTAACAAATGTCACTTCCGGACAGAAAGCAGCCGTAGACATCAAAAAGCGTAGAACAGCACCAGCATTCCCAACATTCAATTCAGACACATGCTTAGGATTCTTGCCGAAGCCTGTGATAATAATTTTCTCATCATCTTCTTCTATAATAGCGCCAAGATCACGTACACATCGTCTCATAGCATCACTATCTTCACTATGAGCTGGGTAATAGATTGTGCTTGTCCCATTAGCTAGCGCACCGATTAGCAAGTAGCGTGTAGTGTAGTTTTTGGAGGATAAAGCATTAATTTCCCCTTGGAGATGGGAGGTTGGTTTTACGATGGCTTTCATGTCGTTTGTTAACTCCTTCGCAAGTAGTTTATATGTATATCCAGCAGAATGAATGCCAAAAAACCAATCATCAGCAGGATGATAGAGATCCTAAGATTTATTGACAGTGTACCATACGAAATCTAACTTGGGAACCTTCTCCCCTAGCAGATGTATCAAGGAAAAGCTAGATAAAGAAACACTTCGTTTGACATCACGTCGTTATATTTCTATCATACTAAGTAAGAAGCTTTCTTCTGAAAATACAAACATGGAGGCGTATCATGGACACGATTCTACCATCAGAGATCAAAGCAAGACTCGCACAAGGGGAGCAGTTAACACTTATTGACGTTCGCGAAGATGAGGAAGTAGCTGAAGGCATGATTCAAGGCGCAATACATATTCCATTAGGCCAATTGCCAGAGCGGCTTAGCGAGATCCCACAAGTCGACGAAGTCATTTTAGTATGTCGTAGTGGAAATCGAAGCGGACGCGCACTAGGCTATCTAGAAGCCAACGGTTATAAAGGTCTTAAGAATATGACCGGTGGCATGCTGGAGTGGGAAGATTAAGCTGAAGAGCTTATCTTCTCCTTAATGGCGCACCGCTTGCTGAATGATGCGATCTGCAATTTCATCCTCGCTTAAGTCCGTCGTATCAATAGACGTATGAGCGAAATCATAGGCATGCTTTCTTTGTTCCATTAACGTATGAACACGTTCTTCCAAATTACCTTGCAGCAAAGGCCGATTCGTATCCGCACTCACTCTTTGGATAATCGTTTCCGCCGTTGCGTGCAACGCAACAACAAAGCCATGCTGCAACATGCAAATTCGATTAGATTCTGCAAGTACCGCACCTCCGCCAGTCGCAACAACTTGTCCCTCGCTATCTAATATACGTGCCAGCGTCTCGGTTTCCAGAGCGCGAAAGTGTGCTTCTCCATGATCCCGAAATAATTCAGGAATGCTTGTCTGTTGAACTTCTTCTAACACGGCGTCAGAATCACAAAAACTCCATCCTAAACGCTCGGCAAGCTTCTTGCCTACGGTTGATTTCCCTGTTCCCATAAATCCAACAAGTACAATATTTCTGACTGTCACACAAATCCCCTTTTCCCATATGCTAGTCATACAAACTTTCCCAACATCATACCATAGCCCTTACAGCATGAATACAATCCATTAAAAAATCATATAGTAGTGTGAATAAATTCTAGCACAAACAGTTAAGATTTTAGAGAGACCACGCCGATAAGGAGAGATGGAGCTTTGAACCCAACTGTGCTGCAGCAAAACCAAACTACCGCCTTGACGAACCGCACACAACGCAAACTGGAGCAAATTTTGCACCCAAGCTATACACTATGCAAAGAGGATGTCGTCTGGATTTTAGAGTTTATTAAGAAAAAAGTGGCTGAAGAAGACCCGATGATGCAAGGTCTAACTCAACCACGATTATTAAGAAATTTCCGTTATTTTGCTGAGATATCTCTCATGCTCATCCACAAACGCAACGGCTTCGATCAAGAAGCTGATCGTCTGAAGATGTGGCTGCGAGAGGCAGCCTACGGCTTACAAGATGAGAAATAACTACTCGTTACCCATCCAGTTGTAGTGGAAGGATCCTTCTTTGTCTACACGTTGGAACGTATGAGCACCGAAGTAATCACGTTGTGCTTGTAACAAGTTAGCTGGCAATCTTTCTGTACGGTAGCTGTCATAGTAAGCAAGTGCGGATGCGAAAGAAGGAACTGCGATACCACGAGCAACCGCTTCTGCAACCACTTGTCTCCATGAACCTTGGTAGTTATGAACTACGTCTGTGAAGTAAGAATCAAGCAACAAGTTTTTCAATTCAGGATTGCGATCATACGCATCCTTGATATTTTGAAGGAAACGAGCGCGGATGATACAACCGCCACGGAAGATCATTGCGATGCTGCCGTATTTCAAATCCCATTTGTATTCTTCGGAAGCTGCTCTCATTTGAGCGAAACCTTGTGCATATGAACAAATTTTGCTTGCGTAAAGAGCTTGACGAACAGCCTCAATAAACGCTTTGCGATCGCCTGTGAATGCTGGAGCATCAGGTCCTTTGAGTACTTTGCTTGCTGCTACACGTTCTTCCTTCATCGCAGAGATGAAACGGGAGAATACGGATTCTGTGATGATAGAAAGCGGCACGCCAAGGTCCAGAGCACTTTGACTGGTCCATTTTCCTGTTCCCTTTTGTCCTGCGGAATCCAGAATCACGTCAACCATTGGTTTGCCTGTTTCAGCGTCATATTTCGTGAAAATATCACGAGTGATTTCGATCAAGTAGCTGTCCAGCTCCCCGTTGTTCCACTCCGTGAAGATCTCATGAAGCTCTTCTGTGCTAACGTTAAGTACATCTTTTAGCAATTGGTACGCTTCACAAATCAATTGCATATCTCCGTACTCAATACCGTTGTGTACCATTTTTACATAGTGACCCGCGCCGTCTGGCCCGATATACGTACAACAAGCATCTTCGCCAACTTTTGCAGAGATTGCTGTTAGGATAGGCTCTACCAATTTATACGCGTCTTCTTGGCCTCCTGGCATGATCGAAGGTCCTTTAAGCGCGCCTTCTTCACCGCCGGAAACACCTGTTCCAACGAAACGAATTCCGTGAGCTTCAAGCTCTTTGTTACGACGTTGTGTATCTGGGAAGAAAGCATTTCCGCCATCGATCAAAATATCGCCTTTATCCAAATGCGGAAGCAATTGGTTGATTGTATCATCTGTAGGTCCGCCTGCTTTGACCATAATCAAAATTTTGCGCGGCACTTCAAGGGATTGAACGAATTCTTCAACCGTATATGTACCTACAAGTTGTTTGCCTGGTGCTTCATTAAGAAGCTCTTTCGTTTTCTCAGCAGAACGGTTGAATACGGATACCGTAAAGCCTCTGCTTTCAATGTTTAATGCTAAGTTTTTCCCCATTACTGCTAAACCTACAACACCTATTTGTTGCTTAGACATGTCTCTCATACACCCTTCCGATATATAAATAGTTAAATCGTCATCGCGCCAAAACCGCCGTCTACTCTCAAAACTGTTCCTGTTACAAAGCTTGAAGCTTTCTCTGAAGCCAGGTACACCGCAGCACCTTGAAGCTCTGCAGCTTCACCAAATCGATTCATTGGCGTATGACGCATAATGGATTCGATCCGCTCAGGTGACAAAATCTTACGATTCTGCTCTGCTGGGAAAAAGCCTGGAATAATCGCGTTCACACGTACACGGCTCGGAGCGAACTCACGGGCTAGGTTTTGTGTGATATTATTCACAGCTGCTTTAGAAGCGGAGTAAGTGAACACACGAGAAAGTGGTGGATCCGAGGAAACGGATGAAATATTAATAATGCTTCCACCTTCTCCTCGTTCAACCATGTATTTCCCGAATACTTGGCAGGCTAGCACGACGCTTTTCAAATTTACCTCCATAATAGAATCCCATTCTTCCATGGAAATGTCAAAGAAAGGTGTCGCACTATTTTTACCTGGACAATTCATAAGAATATCCGCGCTGCCTGACCAAGCGATAACATCTTGAAGAACAAGCTCTAAATCTTCACGTTTCGTTGCATCTGCTTGGAAGGTTTTCGCTTCGCCGCCAATCGCAGCAATACTCTCTCGAACCTGCTCGCTTTTCTCTTGATTACGCCCGACGATTGCTACTTTGGCACCATGTCCAGCAAGTGCTAAAGCCATTGAGCCACCAAGTGTACTATTACCGCCAATAATTACTGCTGTTTTCCCAGAAAGATCGAATAAGTTCATTGTCGTCATCCTCTCGAATAATAGTGCTTTGTCTAAAATGAATTATGATTGAGGACTCCGTAGGTGCTGACTTTGAAAAGCGGTGATCGCGTCGAATTGATCTTTTAACTGATGATATACGCTCGTATAAATAGATGTCAATTGTTGATATACGCGATAATCGTTTTCATTCACCTCGTGAGCCTTTCCTACCCCGATCCATTTATGTGCATGCGATAAGTCTTCAATCTCACCCATTGCGAGTAAACCAAGTAAAGCTGCGCCAATTCCTGAGCTCTCAATGGAGTCTGGAACGGTAACGGCCGTACCGAGCATATCGGTCATCATCTGACGCCAGAACTCTGAGCGAGCGAAGCCTCCTGATGCACGAATGACGGTTGCAGGTCCCATCATCCGTTCCAACGATGTGGCAACGGCTTGAATGGAGAACATGACGCCTTCCAAAGCGGCACGGATCATATGCTTCTTTTGATGACTAAGCGATAAACCGAAATAAACACCACGTGCGTTAGCATTCCAATAAGGTGCACGTTCGCCGGATAGCAGCGGCAAGAAAAGCAATCCTTCGGAGCCTGCTCCCACTTCAGCAGCAAGAGCCGTCAAGTAATCGTATGGGTCCATGCCCAAGCGGCGTGCTTCCTCAGCTTCTGCTGTCGCGATCTGGTCTCTCACCCATCGGAAGACAATACCTCCATTGTTAATCGGTCCACCAACGACCCAGAAGTTTTCGGTTAACGCGTAACAGAACAACTTGCCCTCGGGGTCGGTTTGCGGTTTGTTCACGACGCTGCGAACTGCGCCGCTTGTACCAATCGTAACCGCGACAACACCGGGCTCGAAGGCGCCTACGCCTAGGTTGGCAAGTACACCATCGGAAGCGCCGACAATAAACGGCGTTTCCATGGACAAGCCCATGGCAGTGGCATAAGCGGAGCTCATACCCTCTACACGATGTGTCGTAGGCACAAGTGCGGAAAGCTGTTGAGGTGTTACCCCAGCATAATCAAGCGCACCTGCATCCCAATCCAATTGCTCAAGATTGAATAATCCTGTCGCACTCGCCAAGGAATGATCGATCAGATACTGATTAAACAGTTTGGCGAACACATACTCTTTAATCCCTATAAATTTATGGGTATTTCGAACAAGCGCTGGTTCATGCTCTCCGAACCACTTTAATTTCAAAAGTGGCGACATGGGATGAATCGGTGTGCCTGTTCTCGCATAAATCTGTTGGCCAAGCCCACTCTGCTTCAAATCCTCCGCATATTTCGCGGCACGATTGTCTGCCCATGTAATACATTGGGTTAACGGCTTATTGTGCTCATCTACGGCGATTATGCTGTGCATCGCAGAACTGAAGGATACGCAAAGCACTTGTTCAGGCGAGATGCCTTGCTTGCGAACAACGGCCCCAATCCCCTGCACCACAGCATCAAAGATTTGATCTGGATCTTGCTCGGCACGATCTGCTGCAGGTGTGAATAGCGGATATTCGATGGAATGGGAGGCAAGTACCTGTCCATCCCGATCAATGACCAGCGTTTTGGTACTCGTTGTTCCAATATCAGCAGCTATGATATAGGGCTTCTGACTTTGCGTCATTTGCAAATATTCCCCTCTGCATCGAATGTTAGTTCAAATGGCTCCGATAAAATTTCAATGTCTGGATGCTGACGAGCAGCATCAAGGAGGTTTACCGAAATTTCAATTTCACCTAAGTGAAGTGTATCTTGGATACGAACAAGCTTACAGGTCGTGTAATCTAAAATATTACAAGTTTTCACGGCTGCTTTGATCGCATAGAAATCATTTTCTAAGGTAGTCGCGATTTTCGTAGGTGCACAAACCGTAGAAGTTAACCCATTGGCATACGTGAATTCTAGATTTGTCTTATCAACTAGACGTTGGGTAGTGAAGTCCGCAGTGCCCACGCCATTCGCATTCCCTTTGGTTTCATGTGTCAAATCAAGGACAACCATCTTCGATACTTCAGGTCCACCATGTGCATACGGGGTAGGATAACGTCCTGTAACGTTAGGATCCATGCCGTCACCACTAATATTTTTACCGATGTAATCAATCACAAGGACGTCGATTTCATCGAATAAAATTTTAGGTAAACGTGACTTCGCTTCTACCAATAGGACTTCCTCACGCGCTTCAATCTCAGCGGCTGGAAGAACCTCAACCTGACAAGTCTCATCGTATGCATTCTCTACGAGGGCTACGCCAAAGACGATTGGCAGCTTCTCAATCATCAAATTCGCCATAGCAGGAACATTCTCTGCCATATATTTAAAGCCAAGCTGATGACACGCCTCAGCCCCTTTTTGCTTACCTAGACCAATCGCAATCATCTTCATGATGCCGCTCTCAATGCGTCCGCGGAAAGCAGTGTGCGGCTTTACACGGTTAATAACGACAATGGCATCTGCTTCTGAGGCAATACGATCTACATAGACCGGTAAACCATTCGGCAGTTGATCGATTTTGACCACGTCCATGGAAGAACGAATCGGTGCTCCCATCGTTTCTTCTGTAATGCCAAAGTGCTGGAGCACCTCAGTCTGACCATCCGCAGTCGCCCCGCCATGGCTTCCCATACACGGTACAATAAACGGATGTGCACCTCGTGCCTTGATGGCATCCAAGGTTGTTTTCGTGAAGCCCGCAATATTAGCAATCCCTCTGCTTCCTACAGCCACTGCAACTTGCTGGCCAGGAAGGATACTCGGCATAACGCCACTGCTTTCGAGCTTATCGGCAAGTTCCTGCAAAGGATTTTCCAGAATCGAACGATCAAACTTCTGACGAATTTTAACCATTTGCGGAATCGGAATGTCATTTAACAATTCTCTTAGAATACTCATCGACTTTCCCCACTTTCTTATGCTTGTAATAATTGCACAGATTCACGAACAATTAATTCGGTTCGCAATAGAACCTGCTCTGTTGTATGCAATTTATTCTCTATATTACCTAAGAGACGCAGTGCGCCTTCTTTGCTAATTTGTTCGATCGGCCTACGCACGGTCGTTAAGGCAGGTGTCACATATGCCGCGAATACCGTATCATCAAAACCAACCACGGAGATATCTTTAGGAACTTGTAAACCTGCTTCAAACACAGCTTTAATGGCTCCCAGTGCCATCTCATCATTGCAACAAAAAACCGCTGTTGGTCTCTCTTCGAGGCTCAAAAATTGCTGCATCGCTTGATGACCGCTTTCCAAATCATACAGTCCCGGCATGCGGAACGCAGCAGGAATGGAAATCCCATAATGCTCCATTGCTCGTTCAAAGCCAGCCTTGCGATTCTGCGCAGATTTAAAACCCTTGCGCCCCTCGATTAAGGCGATTTTCTTATGACCCTGATTCACAAGGTAAGCTCCTGCGTGAAAAGCACCTTGCTCCTCATCAGAGAGGACATTCAGAACACCGGCGGTATCCACTGGCCGATTCAATACGACGAGCGGTATCCCTTTGTTCGCAATATGCTCAATGATCGGCCCATCATCGTCACTTTGGCTAACAATAATAATGCCATCAAAGCTCTTCTTGGTGATGGAATGAAAGCTAGTGTAATCATCAATACCCTTGACAATCAATTGGTAGCGATCTCGAATCACGGAGTTAACCCCTCGAATGGCTTCGTAGAAGAAACCAGCGGAAGTTCCATTGCTTAGTGTGGTAAAGAATAGCCCCAAGTTATACGAACGATCCAACACTAAACTTTTCGCATTATAATTCGGCGTGTAATCCAGCTGTTCAGCGATGATGCGAATGCGCTCCTTCGTCTCCTCTTGGATGAGCGGACTGTTGTTCAACGCTCTGGAAACTGTCGTGTGAGAAACACCCGCGAGCTTCGCAATATCCTTAATAGTTGCGCTCATACATTCACCTCTAACAAAAGCATATCACATCTATGCACACGTTAACAATAGTCTTTTCGCGAGACCAAAAAACTCCCTTCTCAGGGAGTCCAAAACCAGTTATTTATGATTTCTCTTTGCAGTCGATTGTCTCACCACTAGCTCAGGCAGCAACTTTATCGTGTGATATGTGTCTGCGTCTACCACACCATCAATCTTTCGCATTAATTCATCGACAGCGCTACGCCCTAGCTCGCCTGCAGGCTGACGTACAGTTGTTAAATGCGGACGAAATTCAGAAGCGAATACTTGATCGTCGAATCCTACGATCGAAATATCTTTAGGAATCTGGTATCCTAAGGTTTTAAATGCATCCATCAAGCCGATTGCAATGAAATCATCTGCTGCAAATACAGCAGTGGGTACCTTCACGTTGCGTATCCAACCGTCTGCAATATCGTAGCCAGAAGATATGCTAAATTCGCCTTGTTCAATCCACAGTTCAGTCAAACCTGCCTCCAGCATCGCATGAAAATATCCACGCTCACGTTCCGCACTACTCAAGAAGGGCTCTGGCCCACGAATATGAGCAATTGTTTGATGCCCGAGATCAATCAGATGCTTGGTAGCTTCATAGCCACCGATGAAATTATCTACAATGACGGACGAAACCGATTCATGACAATACTGATTATCAATCAGCACAAAAGGGATTTTCTTCTTTTCCAATTCCGTTACATAGGCAAATTCATTCGTGGGAGACACGACGATTAAACCATCTACGCGATCTTCTTGAAATAAAGAATTCTCAAAGGATTTAAACACGTCGGTCGAGACCGATAAAGCAAGAAAATAGCCCCGTTCTGCTAAATGATCATTCATTTCTTTCACAACGGCATCGAAGAATGAATCATTGAGGGTCGAAATCGCAACACCAATGATGCCTGTCTTACCTCTAGCTAAACTGCGAGCAGCTGCGTTCGGCTGATAGTCCAGCTCCTTCATGGCTTGCAGCACCTTTTGCCGATTCCCCTCCCGCACCGTACCTGCTTGATTGATTACGCGGGAGACGGTGACCACAGAAAGTCCACTTTTCTTCGCAACATCAAAAATACTGACTTTCATGGCTTCAACTCCTGTAATTCACCCTAAAAAGTATAAGCGCTTTAATTTTACTGAAACAATTATAATCGAAAGCTACATTCCTGTATATGTTTCATTCTTCTCCCCCTATAAATACACAAAAGAGAGTCCCGTATACGTTCATACAGGCTCTCTTTCATCCCAGCACACTATTCATTCTCACATCTCCAATAGAAGCATTTCTTGTCTCAATTCGATTAATTTAACTTTACTTTCCATCGCAGCTTTGGTATCCCCGGATGAGAGTGCATCTTGCAGCGTAGCTAATTCATAATCAAGCTCCATGCGCAAAATAGGGATGCGTTCATCTGTCCTCTTTGATCTTAGTGCTTGCATGACTTCTTCTACGGTCACAGCAGGCTCCTTCTGATACAGCACCTTATGTTCAATTCCGCTAATCTCCACCATGCGGATGATTTCCCCGAACATAATATTCTCAATGAGAATTTGCCGATCCTTAAATCTTTTTACAACGGCATGACCGCGAGTATCTCCGATCAGCTTCTCCATCATTTCAGCAAGCTTCTCATCTTTGAATGAATAATTGCCAACAATCTTATACTTCTCGCCAATTCGTTCGAATTTCAGCTTAATCAGCTTTCGTCCAGTGCGAATAGAAATGATAAACTGAAGTTCACTTTCGTTCCAGTAGAGCGAATATCCTTCTTGGATGAGGGCTTTAATGAAGTTCCGGATTAGCCGGCGATCAAATCGTAACTCTAGGTTGCAATACTCCACTTCATGACTCTTACTCACGGCAATCCCCTCCATAATTGGCGCAAACCATTTATTTAAATATTCAGACAACTTGTGTTCTTACAGTTATCTTATTATGAATTCTATGTTTTAGCAACTTGGATTATGGATATTTTTTTAAAAGAAAGCGCACAAAAAAGCCGATGCCTGTTTGCCATCAGCTACAGCCCATGTTCACGCCAACCTATGATTAATGCCAGCCCCAGAAAAATCCATCGCGTTCCCATGCAGCTCTACCGCCATGCAATTTCTTGAAGATTTTCTTAACCTCTTTGGAAATAGCTTGATTCCCATTGTCATTCACATAAATATAGGATTCCCCAAAATTCTTAACAATATAGTCAACGGCATCCTTTTGATATAAAATCCCTGCCGATTTCAGTTCATTCAGCATCCACTCTGCAATTTCATTCGCTGTCATTCTCCAATCATTCTCCCTTCCTTGTCCATTCGATCATTATACCATAAATTCATGCAAAATCCGCATCTGACTAGGGACACCAGCACAATCATTACAGAAGTCTGGCATAGCCCATTCCATCTCCACCATTGCTCCATATGCTATGTCGAAAGTCAATGAACAAGACTTAAAACAGAGAGGGTGAATGAAATGGGTTATGGCGTAGCAGGTGTTGGTGGAGTTGGCTGTGGCGGTGGTTATGGATCTTCTGCAGCAATTTTGGTTCTTTTCATCTTGTTGGTTATTATCACTAGCGCTTTTGTAATCTAATACTTCACAATTGATAAAAGGGCAGCCCCGTAATTCAGGTGCTGCCCTTTGAGTTTATTTAACCAGCTTCAGTCTCCGCCGGATTGAGGATTGCTGAGCCAATACTCATTAGGATAAGACCGAATAAAGCCAATACCCCCATATTCATCCAAAGCTGAGACAATGGTTCGCCTGCAGACATACGCTCGATCGCATCGAGCGCCCACTTTTGCGGGACAAAGTTTGCGAGCTTTTGCATCCATTCCGGCATGAGACTAATCGGCCAGAAACACCCGCCCAACATGCAGGTTGGCGTAACAACAAGAGCGTTTATCACGTTCATATTGGTCGCATTTTTCACCATACTCGCTACAGCACTGGCAATTCCCATGCTTGCTAACAAGAAAAATTCTAAGATGACAAAATGAGATGCGAATGGGAGACCGTACTCATATCCAGCCACGTATCTAGTAATGAAGAGGATAACCAGCACTTGAAGTGTACCTACAACAAAACTACCCAAGAAATTTCCTGCTACAATTTCAAAAGCGCGTACAGGCGCCGTGTACGTTCTTGCTAATGTACGAAGTCTACGATCTTCCATAACGAGAGACACTGTATTGTTCATTAAGCCCATCATAAAAATCAGCATTAATCCAATCACGATATGCATGTTAAGATTCGTATAAAGATGTAAATCCGTTATTTCAGGACTAACTTGGTACTTTTGAATTTGAGAAATGGTTTGTAAGGTGATCTCTCGCAAATCCGTCTCTGTTAGACCTTGTTTCCTGTATAAAGCAATCGTATCTTGATACCTAGATAAGATTCCTTCCAAACTTATTTTGAGCGTAATCGTTGATTCATTAGAAGTGAGTTGATACATGTCAAGCTGCGGTACAGTTCCTCCTGCTAATAACTTTTCACTTAAGTCTGCAGGAAGGATGAAGGCACCTGTGACCTTCTGTTTAATTACATCGTTTTTTAATTCGGCTTCAGATGCAGCCAATGTCAATCGATAATCAGGTAATGTACTTAACTCTTGTATGACCTGCGTGCCTAATGCACCTTGATCCAAATTAAGATAAGCGATGTCTGCTCGATTCTCACTTTGTTTACCAAGAACAATTATGATTAGTGAAACCGCGGCAGCCGGAATAACCAAATACATGAGAAGTCCCTTTCTTTGAAATAAGGAACGGCGCAGCATATTCAGAGCGATCGCCAGACTATTCATGATATCCCCCTTTACGGTAAACAAGAAATGCGATTAACGACAACCCAATGGCCATACAACCTAAAATCAATACGTGATGCGCTATTATTGTAGTTTCGCTCCCCAGCATGAGTTGAAACATACTTTGCATCCCCCAATAGTTTAACGTGTAAGAACCTACTTGCTTAAGGACTCCATCAGGAAGAGGTGTAAAGCCCCCACTTAAGAAAGTCATGATCATAATGCCCGTTTGAAAAATCACTGCGATCATACTATCTGATTTGAAGAGGAGCATGACGACGATGGCCAAACTCATCGAAGCTAGAATCATACATAAGCAAATAAGAAAGAGTGTTAGGAACTGAGAACCCCAATCCACACCATAGAATAGTTTTGTTGCGCCGATGATAACTGCGACCTGACCAATAGAAAGGAACATATTCCCAATAATTTTGCCGAGTAAAATTTGATACTCATGAACAGGCATGCCATTCAAACGAGATAACGTGTGATTTACCTTTTCATTCTGTAAGCTAAAAGCAGTGATCATGCCCGAATATAATAAAAACATAACGAGAATCGACGCCGCATAATATTGCATGGCCGTGTAGTTGCTATTTGAAGCAGCTAATTGGCCTACATGTACCAACGAAGAGCTCGCAGCAGCATGTTGTGAAGATACGTCTTCGACCTGCTTTAGAGGCTCCAAAGACGACGTACGAGCTATAATCTGAATAGCCTGAATCTGATTAACTTTATCGAAATACGTACGAAACACCATTTGAGCTGTAAGATTTTTCATATAATCATGACCCAATATCATCTCCCACTGGGCTGCTTTTCCTGCCTTCACCTGTGCGCTGAAATCGCTCGGGATGATGACTGCAAATTCAGATTCTCCTTCCTTCAACCGTTGTATTGCATCCTCGCGTGTTGATATCACATGTGTTTGTAAGTGATTTAGGGTCTCTGAAGACGCTATGAAGCTTTGAAATCCTTCCCGCAAAGCGCCTGAATCCGATTGAACAATATCAACCTTCACAGGATTCAATACTTTATCCTCGACCTTAAACACGCCTGAAAGAGCTGATCCCAGTATAAAAATGAGCAGCAGAGGCATTAGAAATTGAATCAACAGCACATAGCGGGTCCGCAGTTTCCTAATGATTTCATACTTAGCAATGGTCCAAATTGGCATGTGAATATCCCCCTAATCTCTCAAGGTTCTTCCGGTCAAAGACAGGAACAAGGCTTCTAGATCAGGCTCCACCTGCGTGAGCGATTGTATTTTAACCTGATGTTTAGACAAAATGAAGAGGATATCTTGCAAATAACTTTGCGACGCACTTACGATCAGTTCCAGTGTTTGTTCATTAGCATTTAACTGTTTTATCAACGGATACTCCCTCAACTCTTTAACCGCTTGATCCGTGAGGTTCGTAATTTGAAGCACAATTTTATTGTCTTGGGAAACTTGATTACGCAGCTCTTCCTGTGTTCCGCAAGCGATAAGATGACCATGATCCATGATCCCGACTCTCGTCGAAATGGCCGACACTTCTTCCATATAGTGGGATGTGTATAGAATAGTCGATCCCATTCGATTCAATTCTCTTACAGACTCTAAAATATGATTACGTGATTGAGGGTCGATCCCAACCGTTGGTTCATCCATAATAATGAGCTTCGGTTGATGCATGATGGCACATGCAATATTTAGTCTTCGTTTCATGCCACCTGAAAATGAACTAGGTTTATCACTCGCACGATCCAGGAGTCCCACAAAGGCTAAAGATTCCTCCACTCGCTCCTTAAGCAGCTTTCCTCTCAACCCATATAATTTAGCGAAAAAAGTGACGTTCTCCCGAGCTGTTAAGTTTTCATATATCGCTAAATCTTGGGGCACGAGCCCCAAATTACGTTTGACTTCCATTGGGTATTTAACAACAGATTTACCACCTACCAGAATGTCACCTTGATCGATTTTCAGTAATCCGCTTAGCATTTTAATCGTTGTACTTTTGCCCGCTCCATTAGGGCCTAACAAGCCAAACACTTCACCTTCTCGAATCGTCAGATTCAGATGATCGACAGAAATACGATTGTCATATTTCTTAACTACATCTTTCAATTGAACAAAGCTCATAGATCTCTTCCTTTCTTCACTGCACTTATTACCATAATTGTACGCTTTTGTGAGCAAGTCGACAGGTAGAAGAAGTCATTTTACAAAGTGACAAAAGTCACTTTATTTTTGTAAAGAAAAGTGTTATCCAACGAAAAGTCGTATGCTATACTTTCTTTATTAAGATAAAGGATGCGAATCTGGATTGATAAACCAACTCTTACTCACACGCTATCTTCTCCTACTTGTACCTGCGATCGCTTCCATGTATTTGGAAACCTACATATCCAATGATACCTATGCCCTATTCGTACTCTTATTTATTGGACTGACCGAAATCAGGCGAACACGTTTCCCGAACACGAACTGGATGCTCCTCCTTGAAATCGGCTGTACAGGCTGGATGAGTTATCACTTCGAAGGAGTTTGGTTTCTTTCGTTCTTCTCAACCCTTCTGACTTACGTACCCAAGCTGAATCGACAGCAGCAAGTTGGTGCAATCTTGTTACAGCTTCTTGTTCTTAATTTTTCCTTGCAAAATCAACCATCTATGTATTTCATCTTTGCGAATGTCATGTTTTGCACAATCGCCATCCTCTCTTTCCAGCTTCAGCGAATGAAAAAAAATAAAGATGATGTTGAGCTGCTCTATGATCAACTCCGAAAGCAGCATTATGCATTGGACGAGGCCCGTCTTCAATTAATGGATTATGCCCGAAAAGTCGAGAACATTGCCCAAACGGAAGAACGTAACCGCATCTCACATGATTTGCATGACGATTTAGGACATAAGCTTATCCGAATCAAAATGATGATGGAGGCCTCACTTACCATCCTTCCCTCACAACCAAGTAAAGGTACCGAGATGTTACGTTCTGTTCGCGATCAACTCGGTGAAAGTATGGAACTCCTTCGTTCGACTGTACGTCGATTGAAGCCGAACAAGCATTCGCTGCAAAGTTATTCCTTGGCTAAGTTAATTGATGAGCTAACTCGAGAGAACGCTATCGACATTGAACTCGATATTCAGGGAATGCCTTATGAATTGTATCCTAGCCTTGAATACATTCTTTACCGAAATGCGCAAGAAGCGATCTCTAATGCGATTCGGCATGGCGCTGCTACATACGTTCAGATCACGCTGCAATACGCAGCTAATCAAGTGACCATGGGAGTCTCCAATAATGGCATACGTCAGATAGAGCCTACGGTTAAAGGGCTTGGTTTATCCGGTATGGAAGAACGAATTAAAGTGATTGGCGGGCAACTTCTTATTTCGAATGAGCAACATTTCACCGTAACTACCATACTGCCAACTTTTCGACACAATGAAGCTAATTAAAAAGGGAGGGGATTGTTGATGATTCATGTACTCATAACCGACGACGATCCGTTTATTCGTGAAAGCTTACAATTAATTATTGGACTTGATCCTGAAATCACTGTTGTTGGAACTTGTACGAATGGGAACGAAGCTCTCACTTTTATTCAAAATGGGACAAAAGTAGATGTAGTCCTGATGGATATCCGTATGCCTATCTGTGATGGTGTTCAAGGAACTAAACAAATCAAGGAAGCGTACCCGGAAATCGCGATACTGATTCTGACTACCTTCGATGATGATGCGTACATCATTCAAGCACTACGAAACGGCGCTAGCGGTTATTTATTAAAAAATATTTCCCCAGATCATATTATTCAAGGCGTTAAGACAGTGAAGCAAGGGAATTTGCTTATTCATCCTGATATTGCTAAGAAACTAACCAGTTTCATTCAAGTTAGTCCCTCAAAAACTGATGCACCGACCCATCCATTTGATGGATATGGATTGACAGCCAATGAGCAGGTTATCATTGCTAAAATCTCCGATGGCCTTTCAAATAAAGAAATCGCCCAGGAACTATTCCTGAGCGAAGGTACGGTGAAGAACTATGTAACTGAAATTTTAAGTAAATTGAATCTTCGAGACCGTACACAAATTGCCATCTTCTATCTGAAACGGCAACAAGGCTAAGAAACTAATTCACAACTTTACCCGCCTCGATATCTTCCACCGAAGTACTGGCAACTAAGTAATCAGAAATTTCATTGCTATAATTGGTAAAAGGCGTTAACTTGACCGTGGTTTTGAAGAAATGTCCGTTATTATTCAACAAGTAATAATAGGTATTTTCTTCCGGCAGCTTATCAATAATGACTGGATTCCAAGAGTAACTTATTTTATCTACAACAAAATAACGGTAAGATTCAACATAAGTCTTCAATGCCTTTAATTTAAGCGGATCTGTCTCACCTGACACGACTAATGACTCATACCTGGAATAAGACATTTGCGGGGGCTGGTTCCCCCACACATTTTTCAATTCAGTTTCACTCACATACACTTGACCCGTAAATTTCTCTTTTGCTTTGCGTAAACCATCCGTCCGGATCCCCATTCGTTCAATATCGCTTAACCGATAATACGTTTGATCTGCGTTATTAAGTAAGACCGGATAGGTTGCTCCCTGGTAATCCATATATTGCGCATAGGGAAATTGCAGGACCATCTCCGTATAATTCGATTCATTCCCCACAGTTGGCTGATTCGAATTCACGCGCGGGACTACATAAATCGTTTTCGTACTTTCCTGCCAATTCACGACAGCCCCTAAATAACCTGCCAACTCCTTAACGGGCAAATAACTTGAATTATTATAAATTAATGGCGGATTCGCTAATTGAACAGCTTGACCATTTACGACAACCTTATAATCACTCCTGAGATAAGCATCGACACGTTGAAGTACATCTTGTGCATATACACCTGCCCCAAAGCATGTTCCCATCAGTGTTCCGACGATTGCGACTTTCGACCATTTTGGCATCTTCTTCATTCCATTTCCCCCTGTACCTTTCCTCGCTTGTTGACTTAACTCATTCGACAACTACCTTAATTTACCTCCTTGTTTCGACAATATCCGTCTATTGACCTATATTAGCTAACCAAACAATGCACCTGATTCATTGCGAGTTGCGCGAAATTGCTTTAGAATAGTTGAAAAACATGCATGTGAAATGAGGACCTATCATAATGAGTTTTACAGGATTTACACAACACGATTTCGATACCTTCGCCATTGAGGGTTTAGACGGACGTATGGCCGCCATTCGCGAGCGAATTCAACCTAAATTTAAAGCCCTTGGCGATGTATTGGCAACCGAATTATCTGTACAATCGGGCACTGAAATGTTCCTCCATATTGCAAAACACTTACGACGTAAGATCAATCCGCCTGTCGACACCTGGATGGCTATCTGTCCTAACAAACGCGGCTACAAGCAAGTACCTCACTTCCAGGTCGGACTTTTCGATGACCGAGTTTTCATCTGGCTTGCACTCATCTATGAGCTGCCGAATAAAGGCAATATCGCCACTACATACATGAACAATTTAAAGCAGATTCAAGCCGAAATTCCAACAGATTTCCTACTTTCCTTTGATCATATGAAAAAAGATACAATTCCCGTTTCTCAACTTGACACTACAGGCTGGAACGAAGCCTTAATTCGCTTTCGTGATGTCAAAAAAGCAGAGCTGCTCATCGGTCGAAACCTACGTTTCGATGACCCTGTATTAACAAACCCTGCTGAATTGGAGCAGTTAATCGAACAAACCTTTGAGAAGCTTATTCCTTTGTACAAACTTGCAGTCGACACACCATCGCTCTAATTTCATGAAAAATTTATGTTAAATTAAGGTTACTTTCAACTAAAACGAGGCTTTCCTGCGCAGACTAAATCCTGTAATTCCCAATAACCAGGAAAGGAGGCCTCGAATCCATTGGAAACAACAAACATAAGGAAGCTGCTCATCAGCTCCATCGCACTCACCTGTATCTTGGGTGGTAGCCTCACTGCTGTCGCACAAAACCCTGATTCTGAAGATCAGCCAACCGTTACATGGGAACAGGCAGATGAGACTGGACATAGCGGACACCATAAGCGGAAATGGCCGATCATTGAAGAATCCGCCACCGTTATCGGTGTCGACAAAGAGGTTCTCTTCAAATCGCTGAAGAGCGGAAAAAGCATTGTAGAAGTCGCCGCCGAAAAAGGCATCTCGGAAGCCGATCTCACTGCGAAACTGCAACAACTTCGGACGACGAAGATTGAAACCGCTGTGAAAGATGGCAAGCTGACTGCCGATCAAGGCGATCACATGAAGCAAAAGCTCGGCGAGCACTTAAAGTTCATTCTCAATGAGAAGAACCTGTTAGCTCACCATCCTGGGCATGGCAAGCATAAGTTCGGTTTAAAGCCCGACACTGAAAAGCTTGCAAAATCGCTTGGCATGAGTAAAGACGAACTCCGTGCACAACTGCACGCAGGAAAGTCTTTGGCTGAAATTGCGCAAGCGAAAGGCATTTCCAAAGACAAGCTAGTGGTATCGATTAAGGATCAATTAACACCTTCCATTGAGAAGTGGGTTGATCACAAAATGGAACCTAAAGCGAAAAAGTAGCTATTAGCGTTAACAGAGGGGCATTCTATGGAATGCCTCTTTTTCATATTAGCCAGATTCTATTTAAAAAATGAGTGATTACTCACTTCTCAAATGCATAAATTTATCGTATGATGAGTTTAGCGTTAAAAGTGAGTGATTACTCACTTTATTATGAATGGAAAGAGGTGCAGAACATGACGTCCGCCACAGCGATTCAAGTGCAAGGAGTCAGCAAGCTATTCGGTGAGAAAACGGTTCTGAAGGATATTACGCTTGCGGTTCCCCGTTCACAGATTTTCGGACTCCTAGGCCCTTCCGGTTCGGGAAAAACAACACTTGTCCGCATGATTGCAGGCATTGATGCCCCCACAAACGGTCAGGTGACCGTACTTGGTCAGAAGATGCCACAGCTAGCTATGCTCTCCCAAATCGGCTATATGGCGCAATCAGATGCCTTATATACCGAGTTGACGGCGCAGGAGAACCTGGCTTTTTTCGCAGCCTTGTATGGCCTCAAAGGAGCCAAATGTAAGCAACGCATTCAAGCTGTCATGGAGCTCGTGGATTTGAGCGATCATTTGAAAAAGCAAGTCAGCAACTACTCAGGGGGTATGAAGCGTCGGTTATCGCTTGCCATTTCCTTGCTCCATGAGCCAAGCATTCTTATTCTTGATGAACCGACCGTAGGAATTGACCCTGTCTTACGCAAATCGATCTGGCAGGAGCTGACAAATCTGAGTCTGAACGGTACTACCATTCTTTTGACCACACATGTAATGGATGAAGCAGACAAATGCCATCAACTCGGCATGATTCGAGACGGTAGTCTCACAGCCATAGGTACGCCAGAGGAGTTAAAGCACGCTACCTCTTCCTCCACGATTGAAGAAGCATTTTTAGTTTATGGAGGTGCAAAAGCATGAGAATTCGGGCCATTGTGATTCGCATCCTTCGCCAATTTTTCCACGATAAACGAACACTCATGATGATGCTGGTAGCTCCTATGCTCATTTTGTTCATGATGTCCTTAGTTTTCAATGGCAACACTTACGTGCCAAAGCTTGGCGCCGTGAATGTCCCTGCCCCCCTTATTCAGAAACTGCAGGATTTGAACGCGGAGGTCACCGTTTACTCGGCCGAAGAAGCGCAAACGGAACTTGACAATGTTCACTTAGACGCTGTACTCGTCATGAATGGAACTACACCTCAACTAACCCTGGAAGGCAGTGATCCAAGTAAGAACAAAGCTGTTCTCTTCCTGTTACAAAAGGCGTTGCAAAGCTCTGCCCCGACTGGCACCGCAGCAGTACTTGCGCCAACGATTATATATTTACATGGTGCTGCTGACATGGCCGCTTTTGACAATTTCGGACCGGTTCTTATTGGATTTTTCGTTTTCTTTTTCGTTTTTCTCTTGTCAGGTGTGTCCTTCTTGAGAGAACGTACAGGCGGAACCTTGGAACGATTGCTCGCTACACCATTACGTCGTTGGGAGATCGTTGTGGGCTATATCCTCGGTTTTGGAATCTTTACCACCCTGCAAGCGACACTTATTGCGTGGTTTGCTACGAGCGTCCTCGGCCTAATGATGGTAGGATCCTTCTGGTATGTGCTGCTGATTACCCTGTTGTTGGCTCTGGCTGCGCTCTCCTTGGGAACGCTGATTTCCGCCTTCGCGAACAATGAGTTCCAAATGATTCAGTTCATTCCGCTCATCATTGTGCCTCAGGTCTTCTTCTCCGGCTTGTTCAGCTTAGACACGATGTCTGTATACCTACGCTGGATCGGTCATTTGATGCCGCTGTATTACGGCGCTGACGCGCTGCGGAACATTATGATTCGCGGCGCAGGCTGGGATCGCATCTGGCTTGATGTGCTTGTACTTGCATCCTTTACTCTCGTTTTTATGATCTTGAATATTGTGGCATTAAAGAAGCATCGTAAGATATAATGGATGGATGTTTAGAACTGAGGAAGAGGTGAATGCAATGTCCGAGATCGAGCCATGGTTAACTGAACTGCTGCGTCTGAACGACGAAGAAGAGAAAATGACCGATAAACAGATTAAGATTGTTCAAGCGGCTGTGGAGATTTTCTCTGAGAAAGGTTTTGCAGGCTCCTCGACAAGCGAGATTGCCCAGAAAGCAGGCGTCGCAGAAGGTACGATCTTTCGTCATTACAAAACGAAAAAAGAGCTGCTCCTCTCGATCGTAGCACCGATGATGTCTAAGCTCATTGCGCCATTTGCTGTTAAAGATTTCACGAAAGTTTTGGAAGCTGATTATCCCGATGTTGAGCAATTCCTACGCGCGATTACCATAAATCGCTTAGAATTTGCTCGCAAGCACTTTCCTATTATCAAAATTTTCATGCATGAAATCCCATTCCATAATGAGCTTCGCGAACAATTTAAAGAGACGGTGGCCGTTCTGGTGCTGGAGAAAGCTTATAAAGCGATACGGCATTTTCAAAAGCAGGGACAGCTCATAGAGCTCCCTGAACCCACTGCGATGCGGCTGATCGTTTCCACGATAATGGGGTTTCTCATTACACGATTCCTTCTAGTTCCAGATTCTGAGTGGGATGAAGAGGAAGAAATCGACTATACGATTAAGTTTATTTTGTACGGACTATCTCCACGATAAAATGGAAAATAAACAAAAAGCTGCACATCCCTCTCCTTCTGGAGAAGTGGATGTGCAGCTTTTTCACGTTCGGCTAAACCGCTCGTTGCGTGCTAGTTTGGCGATCAACCATAATGAAGCGCTGCAGCAGCAAGATCGCAGCTAGGCAAAGCACGCCGCCGATGATGAACGGCAGCGAATGAGCGATTGCGAACACCGCTCCACCAAGGAGTGGGCCTGCAATGCGGCCCAGGCTGTCCATGGAGGAGCTGAGGCCTGTCGCGACGCCTTGTCCAACCTTCGTACGCTGCGTGATCAGCGACGTCACACACGGTCTGATCAGCGCGTTCCCTGCGCCGAAGACCGATAAATAAATCGCAGCGGTTACGACGCTGCTGGAGTACAGCAGCAGGAAGAAACCAGCTGCTGAGAGCAATAACCCGATGCCGATGACGAACTGTTCGGCACCTTGCTTCACGAGGCGGCGTACAACGCCGCCCTGGATCAAGGCACCGACGATGCCGCTCGCGAGGAACATCATACCGATGTCAAACGGCGTGGCGCCGATTTTGTCCATTTGATAATACTGAAGCGTTGCTTCAAGCCCTGCCAACGTGAACGACACGAAGAAGGACAATACGTACAAATACTTAGAAGCCCCATCGAAAGCTGTCCAGCGCGAAGGCGCTTTTTCTTTGGAAGATCTGCGCTTGTCCGATGTCAAGGATTCTTTAAGTATCGCAGCCGCAAAGAGGAACGAAGCAAATGAAAGCGCAGCGGCTACAAAGAACGGTGTGTAAGTTCCCCATTTGCTAACAATCCCGCCAAGTGCTGGTCCGAAGATAAAGCCTAGCCCAATCGACATCCCAACCATCCCCATGCCTTTGGTTCGATTCTCTGCCGTCGTAATATCTGCTACATATGCTACAGCACAAGCTGTCGCCGCGCCTGAGAATAAGCCGCCTAGAATACGGGATACATACATGATCCATAACTGATCATTGGCGAATCCGAAAATCAAGAAACTCACACTAAAGCCTAGAAGTCCGATTAGAATAATCGGTCTACGACCAATCCGATCCGATAAGCCTCCCCAAATGGGAGACATCAAGAAAGAGGCTGCTGAGTACACCGACAAGAGTACAGCGTTATGAAACTTCGCTCCCGCTCCAGTCACGACTTCTGGTAACACTGGAATGATAATTCCGAAACCAATGAAGATCGTCATCAGCAACAACATGATGATTCCAATCTGTTTATTCATGATGCATTAAGCCTCCAAACCAATTCTTTTTCCTTATCGTACCATACCTTTTTTGGGGATGGAAATGAACATTTGAAGAACAAGTAACAAGATAAGTACAAATCCACTCGTTAAGAATGGCGCATGATACCCATATACGTCCCAAAGCTTTCCTGACACGATAGGACCTACAATCATCCCTAATCCTTCTATCGTGAGGAAAAACCCCCAAACTGCCCCTCTTTTCTCAGGCGGAATGGCTGAAGCAATCAGCGCATTCCAAGATGGAATAATGAACGCATAACCCACTCCAAGCAGCGCTACTAAAATGTACAGCATACTCATTGCTTTCACGTATGTGAAGAGCAGTAAGGCTGCTGCACTCAGTGTAAACCCGATAAGTAAAAACGGACGAATCCCTAAGCGGTCTACCATTTTGCCCATTGGAACTAGAAAAATAACCGTAACCGCTCCCCCAGCGACTAGAAATAGGCTGTATTGAAAGGAAGAAAGCATCAATACTTCTTTGGCATAAAGTGTTAGAATCGGCGTTAATATCCCTAGCGCAAAGGTCTGTGCAAACATAGCGGGAAACATCAATGGACTAATTGACATTGATCTCCGAACCTCGCTTAAATAGGTAGATACACGTTGTAACCAAGATGGCTTTTGTATTTGCTGAGACTTGATGGCAACCTGTTGCTCCACGAAATCATGGCTAGACATATTCACCTTCTGTTTGCGTGGAAGCATGAGCGCGACTAGCACGACTACCGTCATACAGCCAATAAGCAGCTTGAATGCAAAGGCATAGTTATTTTCACCGACGAAGAAGTTAATCACCACAGGACCTAGCCCTACGCCAGACAACCAAGCCATATATACCACACTCATGATCGTCGCTTTGCCTTCATCCCCCGCCACTTCAGTCGTTCCCGTAATGACACAAGGCCATAATGGGGCCGTCCCAAATCCGAGCAGCGCACAACCTACAATCATCCACACGTATTCGGTTGAGATGGCCATGATGATAACGGAAAGGAATGTCAACAACACGCCTGTTAACATAGTCACACGGTAGCCAAGCCGATCAATAATCCAGCCCACAGGTGTACGTAATACATTATCGCCAATATATTGGGCCGCTAACGTCCATCCGATAACAAATGCAGAAGCACCGAGCGATGTTGTCATGTAAACGGGCAAAACGGTTAAAAGCAAGGCTCCCTTTACAAATTCTACGACAAACATAATAATTAACAATTCCATCACAAATGGTGAGAAAAGCCGATTATCCCGCCATTTTCGCATCCAAATCATCCGATTTCTCCTTTTTATTGCCTATTTATACATTCTCGTGTTAGTTTGACCCCATTTTGTGCAAACTATTTTGAAAAAATTAACTTGCATCAAATCTCTAGTTTGATATACTCATTTTGTTTGTTGCAACTTTTGGACAAGCAATCCACGATAGAAGGGAAGCGATAATCAGGTGGATCATACCCGTACACCCCTGTTCTCTGCATTGCTTGCGCATGCGGAAAGAAATCCAATTCAGTTTCACATTCCTGGCCATAAAAAAGGAGTCGGCATGGACCCGGAGTTTCGTGCTTTCATAGGCGATAATGCCCTTTCCATCGACCTCATCAATATAGCACCGCTAGATGATCTTCATCAGCCAATGGGCGTTATTGAAGAAGCTCAGAAGCTGGCTGCGCATGCGTTTGGCGCGGATCACACATTCTTCTCTGTGCAAGGTACGAGCGGAGCGATTATGACAATGATTATGACGGTTTGTTCCGAAGGCGATAAAATTATCGTGCCGCGGAATGTCCATAAATCTGTACTAGCCGCAATTATTTTCGTTGGAGCTAAGCCTGTTTTCATTCAACCTGCTCGCGATAAAAATCTTGGAATTGATCATGGTATTCCGACTCGTTCTGTTCGCCGTGCGCTTGAAAAGCATCCGGATGCGAAAGCCGTGCTTGTCATTAATCCTACCTATTATGGTGTATGTACGAACCTTAAAGAGATCGTAGATCTCGTTCACAGCTACAATATGCCCGTTCTTGTTGATGAAGCGCATGGTGTGCTAATTCATTTCCACGAGAACCTGCCGATGTCTGCTATGGAAGCTGGTGCTGATATGGCGGCTACAAGTGTACATAAGCTTGGTGGTTCCATGACGCAAAGCTCTGTCCTCAATGTCAAAGGAAATCGCGTGAACCCGAAACGTATACAAACGATCATTTCGATGCTGACTACGACGTCGACTTCGTATATTTTACTAGGTTCGTTAGACACATCTCGCCGTCACCTCGCTCTAAACGGACGTGAAATGGCAGAACGCACCATTCAGCTGGCTCACTATGCGCGTAAGCAAATCAACAAGATTCCGAACCTCTATTGCTTCGGGGAAGAAATTCTCGGGGATGAAGCCACTTTCGCTTATGATCCTACCAAAATCTGCGTACACGTTCGTAAGCTAGGTGTCACAGGCTTTGAAGTAGAGAATTGGCTGCGCGATCACTACAATATCGAAGTCGAGATGAGTGACATGTACAACATCCTCTGTCTCTTCACACCAGGAGATACACCAGAGAATGTTGACATTCTATTAACGGCTTTGCGTGAATTATCCCACATCAATGATGATGTTGTCGAAGTCAAAGAAGTTGTCATTAAGGTTCCTGCGATTCCACAACTGACTTTGACGCCACGTGATGCTTTCTACGGTGAAACGGAAGTTCTGCCATTTAAAGACTCTGCGGATCGAATCATTGCTGAATTCATCTATGTTTACCCGCCAGGCATTCCGATTCTACTCCCGGGTGAAGTTATTACGCAAGAGCTGATTGATTATATTGTTGAGCACGTAGAGGTCGGATTACCTGTCAAAGGACCTGAAGATCGTAGTGTCCAACAGGTGAAAGTGATTGTAGAAACACAAGCTATCTTCTAAGCTCTCTACCCTGAGGGATATATTGTAAAACCGTTTACATGATGCTATGATATGGGTGATGTTTTGCGAATGAGGTGATCAAGGAATGGCTCAAAGCGCTTATATTAAATTCGTAACAGGATCCGCTGTCACAGCACTTACCTTGGATGAAATCAAGGACAAGCTGCTGCATTATCGAGATCAACTTAGCCTGACAGCCAAACAACTTGGTTGGGAGTATGACGAAGCCGGATTCCCTTATACGATTGAGACGAAGCCGGAAGGCGAGGGCAAATGGTTTTATTTGAAAGGCACCAACGCTTTATATCATACGATCGTGGTTGGGGTCGGTTCTGAACAAAACCAGGAGCAAGAGCGCCAGTTCGTGCAATTCGTATTACCTGACAATGCCACACATGGTGACAAGAGCAAAGGCAATGAATTCTGCAAATATTTGGGCAAACTTCTGAAAGCTGAACTTCATCTATTTAACGGTAGAATCATGTATTTCAATCCTAGAAAATGAATGAACACAAACAGAAACCCCCTAACAGATCACTCTGCTAGGGGGTTCTTATGTATAGCTCTTATTCTTCGCCTTCTTGAGCCACGATTTCATTGTAAATCGTTACTACACGTTCCCACTCTTCTTCATCTTCAATGTTAACGAGGAATGCATCTTCGTCCTCTTCTTCAACACGGAAAATCACGCCATCTGCTTCAGGATCATTACGATCGAGTAAAACAGCATACGCTTGCTCCTGAGATTGGAAGGTATATACCATGACCATTTCATGTTCTACACCGTTCTCGTCCGTTACGATAAAAACATCTTCCCCTTGCTCGTCGTGATCGTGGTCACAGTCCGGGCCGTGCACATGATCATGCTTCTCATCGCTCACAGGCAGAACCTCATTTCATTAAGTAATAAGTTACTTAAATATCCTAACATTTTCATATTAAGAGGTCAAACCAGATAATCCCTGCTTGCGTTACTCGGATTGAATTTGCTTTTCAGAAACGACAGAATACTCACTGCTTCCACTTTGCTGCATAGCAAATTTAACAACATACGTACCCGCTTCATCGAATGAAACACCATATACAGGAACCTTCAACCAGAACGATTCTTTGGAGTCGGAAATTGATTTCTCGACAGGTGTAATCACACTTTTTCCACTTGGAGAAACAATGGAAACGCGAACGGAATTAATGCCCGTTTTCAAGTTGTCTACCTGTGCGAACACGATAAAATCCGCTTGTTTCCCTCGTTCAACAACACCGAAAGGGACGATCGCCGAATCTTTACGAACTTCCGTTGTAAAGAACATATGTACATTTGGCTTGAACAAATAAGCTGTTTTACTGGCATCATCCCATTTGAGCAGGGACTGTAAAGCATCACTCATTGCACGTAATGGAAGCACCGTCTTGCCATCCACAATAAGCGGCGGGACATCGGAATCTGCGAATTCCTTCGTTTGATTGTTTACGACTAATCTAGCGATACTATACCCTTTATAATCCCCCCATATCGATGAGGCTACCACCGCAGCCGTACTTAAAACAAAGAAAACAACCATCAACGTAAAAATGCGCTGAACTTTCATCTCTCTTTAACCTCCAACCTCGTTAGTCATCTGTCTGTCTGCATCTTTATACGCCGATGTTTAGGAAGAGTTGCGATGAATTTAACATTTTGCAATAAAATTCAGAACACGCTTAATATAGGCTTCTGATTCAAGCTGAAAGGAACCGACATGCCCTGCTTTTTCTGTAATCCATAGCTCAAAAGCCGCTGGATGACGCTTGTACATCTGGGCACTATTGGTATAAGGAATTGCTTGATCATCTTTACTATGAATGAACAAAATCGGCCTTGGCACAATCTGGTCAACGGCAGCTAATGCATCAACAGCATGTGGGTTCACGCCTATCAATTTTGGCAAAATAAATAGAATCAGCGGGGTAAATGGGTAGCGTGGAAGCTTAGACCACACCGGCAAGTTTTCCTTGAGATAGGGAAGTAATTGGCTAAATGCGCTGTCCGTAATGACCCCTGCCACATCTTTCGCCTCCGCAGCTGCTAAGATGGACGACGTGCCTCCCATTGAAAATCCAAGTAATATAATTTCCGTTGGTTTGCTAGTATAGGTCTGTACCCACTCGATAGCACCAAGGATGTCTTCTTTCTCCAGGAAGCCAATTGTCGTTGTATTCCCTGCGGATCTTCCTGAATTCCGAAAATCAAACATGAGAACATGATAACCTGCGTTCACAAGTGCTTGAGCTAATGACAAGGCTGGAAGACCTTTTTCTAGTCGTGTACCGGCATAACCGTGTGACATGATGACTGTCGTAGTTTTAGGTAAAGATGCCGCATTAGGCGACTCCAAGTACCAGCCATCTAACAACACCCCATCTGTTCGACTTGGGAATGTGACATCCTTTCGGTGCAAATTATAATTCTCCGGGGTATCATCCACGATCTTCCGTTTAGGATGTGTTAACTGCCACCCCACATAGGTTGAAAGTCCAACTACACCAAGCAAAATCAACAAAAGAATGCAACTTACAAGTAACCCAATCATTATGAAATCAACACCTTCTATTTGTTTACTTTAACTTTACTGCATCTTTATTTCTATATATAGTGGTTGAAAGTCGGCAACCTCCCATGTTACATTAGAAAAAGATGGATTTTGTCGAAAATTGGAGGACACTGAATGAGTTTGCAAATTCAAATGTTGGGAACCGGCAGTGCCTTTTCCAAATTGTATTACAATACAAGTGCATTAATTCGATCTTCCGATGCCACTATTCTTATTGATTGTGGACCCACAGTCCCTAAATCACTTAGCGAGATTGCTTTAGAGCTCGATCAAATTGATGGTATTCTCATTTCACATATTCATGCTGACCATATAGGCGGCCTTGAAGAAATGGCTTTTCGATTATTCTATCAATATAACCGAAAACGCGTGCAGCTTTATGTTACAGAGGCATTAGCTGAAGTTCTTTGGGAGAATAGTTTGAAAGGCGGACTCTATAATCCAGAGGATGGTTTCCATCAGCTTCAAGACTATTTCGAACTGGTTTTTCTACAGGAAAGAGTACCTTATCCAATATCACCAAAGCTAACCATTGAAATCGTCCCAACCTTGCACATTGCCCAAAAACTTAACTATTCGATCTTTATTAATCACCGGACATTCTATAGTGCTGATTTGCAATTTAATAAAGACTTTCTCCTCAACGAAGTTATCCATATAAGAAATTGTCACACCATTTTTCACGATTGTCAATTAAACGGACCTGGTTATGTACACACAACATTGGATGAACTACTTACCCTTCCAGAGGATATACAGAAACTCATATACTTGATGCATTATGACGATCACATGTCAGAATTCATTGGTCAAACAGGTCCCATGACCTTTATCCACAAACATGAAATCATCGAGATCTCCGAGTGATCTTGCTGAACGCCGAAGCCTTGAGAATTAATTTTCTCAAGGCTTCTTTCGATAAATTCCCCCATCGTTTTTCATTTTTTTTTGAAGAACAGCAGGGATTTTATGACAAGTATAGAACATGTCACAAGAGTATGAGAACTGCGGAAATTTCCAATCGGGAGCTGATATGGTGATTATCAATGTGGTTTATTATGTGTATGTGATCTTGTATGGCCTATATACGATTTATCTGCACGCGGTCTTGAATATCCCATTGTTTCTTCTAGCTGTTTGTCTATTTGTCTTATCTGTTCGCTTCCACTCATCACACCCGGCTATACCTTGGCTCCAACTACTCCTTATTGGTTCTCTTCACGTACTGGGACAATCTGCCTTATGCTATCCTTTATTTTTATTAACGCTTTCACATTATTCCTACAAAGAAGTAAATAAGTGGAGAGCATGGGGACTATCCGTAAGCGCCATGATCATTTATTTGTCTACGGTTAATTTCATAACGCATTCCGCATCTAGAGAATCCATGTTTGGATTCATGAGTATCCTCGACTTTGCTGCCACCACTTGGTTAACACGAACCATCCATCTCCGCAGTGGCAAATTGGAACGTATTCGCAATGAGCGTCATTTATTAACGCAAAAAGACTCCCTTACTGGTCTCTATAATTATGAAGAATGTCATCGAAGACTTGAGCAGCAAATTAAACTTCATCAACCCCTTGTACTATTTCTTATCGACTGTACGGATCTGAAAGCAATGAATACCTCTGGCGGATTTCAAGCAGGTAATTTCGTGCTAAAGCAAATGGCTGATCTCCTTCAGATCCTATTCAAAGAAGCACTATTTATCTCGCGATATGGTGGCGATGAATTCGCAGTCGTCATGCCGCTCAACAAGGATTTTCTGACAACTGCCTCCTATCAGCAGAAGCTTGACTCTGAACTCCCTAAGCTTACTGGGATTCAAAATACATATGGGATTGCCATCTTTCCTCAAGACGCATTGACAAAAGATGATCTTATTTTGCACGCAGAGCATAATCTATTTATGAAGAAACGTGAATCTTGGTTAAAACGCGAAGAACAAATGCAACGCTCAGAGAAGCTGAGGGTCGTCGGTGAACTAGCTTCTGGCATGGCTCATGAGATTCGAAATCCCTTAACAACGGTTAAAGGTTTTCTGCAATTATCAAAAGCAAGCGATTACAATATTGAAAATTGGTACGGACTCATCATGGATGAGATTGATCGTATGAGTGATTTGACTGGTGAGTTCCTTCAATTCTCCAAGCCACACCAAACTGTCTTTCAAACCCACTCGTTGAATGAATGCGTACTCAAAGTTATTTCGCTTATTGAATCCGAAGCGACCAGCTCAGGACATGAGATACATTTTCATGAGTCAACCTATGCTGTTCATATGCTTATGGATCAAGATAAAATGATACAACTCTTGTTAAACATGATGAAAAATGCTTGTGAAGCCATGGAAGCAAACGGTTCCATCCACATGAAATTAAGCCGCGATCAGAAGAACGCGACTTTAGTCATTGCGGATAATGGTCCGGGTATACCGAGTGATCAACTCGAGAAGATTTTCCATCCCTTCTTTACAACCAAAGAAACGGGTACAGGTTTAGGATTATCGATTTGCTATAAAATCGTACAGGATCATCATGGTACATTAGAAGTAGAGAGTGAGCTCGGTATAGGGACACGATTTATTCTGACGTTCCCACTTGCCGTGAACATGACTTCTGGGAATGACAATTCAGCTGTAAGTTAAAGAGTTTTCTTCATTCTGACATGAAGAATTCCGGCATCATAGAAAGGCTCATCTGAGATCACCGTGTAGCCTAACTGACTGTAGAAACCTTCTGCTTGACATTGCGCATCTAGAATCGCATATTTGCAACCAAGCTCAAGAGCCTGTTGCTCCATAGCATGTATGAGTTGTTTCCCAAGCGATCTTCCTCTATAATCTTTCAAGACAGCGACACGTTGTAATTTGGCTGTTGCTTCTTGGTATTCATACCATCTGGAAGTCGCAATCGGAGTCTCACCATCCATGATGAGCAAATGATGGCAGGCTTCAGGGGACTCGTCCTTTTCATCCATCTCCAGATGTGCGGGGACTTGCTGTTCATCAACAAACACATTAAATCGCACAGCAAAACATGCTTTCAATTGATCCATTGTTGTAACTCGAATAGTTTCCATGTGGGCTTCTTCCTCTCTAAGATCGTTTCTTGATCTTATCCCATTCCCGAAATGTTGTCCACATGTACCATGTTCAGAGCTTTTACTTTTTTTCCAATAAGTAGCTGCAAGCACCAATCGCAAACCCTAATAGGGCACCAACTGCAACTTCCCGTGGCAAATGACCTAATCTCTCCTTTAGAGCTTTCCGTCTTCTGGCGTGATAGATCCCCGGGTGCTGCTGAGCAATCCGCTCCACCTGTTCGTCTAAATCGTTCACTTCTACCGCGATCTCGCCAGCGGATCTACGAATGCCCATCGCATCATACATGACGACAGCGCCGAATACGGAGCTCACCGCGAAATCAACAGCTGAAAAGCCTCTTTTCATCCCTATGTAGGTAGCAAGTGCCGTAACGCCTGAAGAATGCGAACTCGGCATACCACCTGTTTGAACCAATTGTGACCAATCCCATTTTTTGCTGAACATATACGTTAAAGGTAATTTGATGGCTTGTGCGGCACCAATACCGATCACAGCTGTAGTCAATGCTCGATTCATTTCCATTCACCTCACTACTAGCATCCATCACAGGTTTAGATTCTATTCGCAAAGTTTGCTATACTAGACACATTGATTCTTTTGTAAGGAGTGTGACTGATGAATATCGCTTTTTTCCTGTTACCTAAATCCGAAGTCATTACCGCGACTCCACAAGCAACCCTTCGTCAAACGTTGGAGCGCATGGAGTATCATCGATATACCGCAGTTCCGATCCTTTCCGATGATGGACATTATGTAGGAACCGTTACGGAAGGAGATTTACTTTGGTTTCTCAAAAATTCAGCGCATATCGGCTTTGAGAATGCTCATCGCCATGTTCTTGAAGAGGTTCCTTTACGTGTTAAAAATAAACCCGTTCATATTCATGCTGAGATGGTTGACCTGATTGATTTGGCAAAAGCACAAAACTTCGTACCTGTCGTCGATGATTCCGACAAATTCATCGGGATTGTCAGACGTAGCGAAATTATAGAGTATTGCGCCAAACAAATGAATTTACTAGCCAATGCTGTACAGTCCTAATTATTTTAATTATTAATTTATAGGCAAAGTAAAAAGGCTGAGAAAACTCAGCCTTTTTACTTTGTTTTTTACATAGGATACTGTTACTGTACTTGACCATTGGAGGAAGCTTTAGACGAGACAAACTCGCTCGCCCAGTCAACCATCCCGTTCATTAATGTCAAAATGAGATTCACCGCATCCTTTTCCGTTAGCGAGCCATTCGATTGACTGCTAACGTACTGGGACGTCTTTTGTTCCAGTTTCACGACTAAATCTTTAATTTTCAAAAGTTCATTCGCCAAATCAGTTACTTGCTGATTATTCGAATTACCTTGGTCTGATTTCATATTTTGACCTTGATTTTGTCCTTGGTTCTGATTCTGACCTTGATTCTGATTCTGACCCTGCGATTGGCCCTGTGCTTGTGATTGACCTTGATCTTGGCCTTGACTTTGGGACATATCTTGCGTCGAGTCGTTTGACGCGGCGGTATCATTTCTAGAGGAAGCTTGCTGCTGCCCCTGGCTGTCTTGTGAGCCTTGAGCACTTGAGATCAACATTTTTTTGACTTGCTCTAATTCAATGAGTACCATATCATTTTGTTTGGTTAATTCATCCATTTGCAGCTTGAGATCCTGTGTTTTGATCATGTTGTCGAAACCCTTCCTTCCCTTATTTCACAGCACCGCAAGCAATCCGCTTACCCGAATTGCCAGATGGATCTGTTTTCAAATCATCTGCTTTCTCATGGATAACTAAACTAGTTCCTTCCGGTTTGAACAACGAGTTGGGCTTATCCTTTTCTAAGACGACTGCTTTCGTAACACTGCTAAATCGCCCATTACCTTGTGCATCTACAATGAGATTTGGCAAATCACCAGCATGTGCTCCCTTTGGATTAAGGAAGCCATGCTCCTTCATATGTGGATTGAAATGCGCACCTGCCGAATCAAACGTTGGCGCTTCACATATAGCCTTCTCATGAAAGTGCAGACCATGAACGCCAGGAGAAAGACCGCTTACTTGTACATCCATCTGTACACCGTCTCTAACAGCGGTTAATTGTGCAGAACCTACTGATTGGTTATTAGAACCTATGAGCGCTACACGAATCGTTTCTGGCGATGTGGTGGCCTCTGATACTGAGGTACTTCTAACAGATTGGCACCCTGTCAATATCAGGAGACCCAAGCTGGCCGTCATCATCATTTGAACTGTTTTCATATTGTACAATCCTCCTGTAAAACCACACATTGGTATATTCTACCCTTAGGATGCACAACTGCCCTTCACGATAACCACATAACAACTAACAAATTTTCTAAATCATCCTTTGAAAAAACAAAAAAACCTGCAATCTTTCGATTACAGGCTTCCTCTTCCATGTTCATTGTAGCCGAGACTATAAAATAGTCATGAGCTTTGCGATGATTTGTAGGTTTTCTAATTTTCGTTTGTAAAAGTGAAATTCCACCTTCGTATGCTCAACCGCGTCTTCCATCTGTAGAACCTGTTTTTGCAACTCTTTCGTGTAGGGCCATAATTCCGCCTGCCGCTGCAGCTCATTCTTTCCTGTTACAAGCCCTTCACCAATCACTTCATACTCCTTCGTAAGAAGCATATGCTTTGCCCAATTCAATTCAGATACGGCATCGACATAAATGGCTTCCGCTTGTTTCAATAATTCCGGTACAAGTTGTAGCTCTAAAATAACATCCGACCGATTCATTCGGATTCCTCCTATGAGTTTTCATAGAAACTCAGCATAGTAAAACATCAAATATTGTTGCTTAGCCTCATTTATATTCATAGTAAAACAAAACATGCACACAAGCTGAAATCCGCAAAAATAGCGGCTTTTATCCTCGTGTTCGACTTATTTCGCAAGACAATTCCGCTATAGAATGACAAAACTATTAAGTCTACATTAAATCTGATAGATTCACTTCCAACCTACTTGTATAACCTATTAGAAGTGCTACAATGTTACTATACGTATCAGAGGAGGTGACAAACATGAGCCAAGAAGAAGAAGTAGTTCAACAAAATGAGCAAGAAGAAATCTCTGCTGAATCCACTGAAGAAGTGGTGAGTCAAGAGGCTGAAGAAGAAATCGCTGAAGCGATTGAAGAAGCAGCTGCTGCAGAGGAAGAAGCAGAACAATCCGAAGAATAATGTAACCGTTATCATACATGATCAAATATCCCCCTCAACTTCACAGTTGGGGGTTTATTGATTTTACATACTAATAAAAAATTTTTTTGAATTCAGCGAATAAATATTCTGAACATTCAAATAATACTGGTGTACCAATAAAAAGGAGATGATTTTGAATGGCTAACAGATCAAACACTTTAGTCGTACAAGAAGCAAAGGCAGCACTTGATCAAATGAAGTATGAAGTCGCTCAGGAAATTGGTGTCCCTCTCTCCCCATCTGGTTACAACGGTAATTTGGCAACACGTGATGCTGGCTCAATCGGTGGCAACATCACAAAAAGATTAGTGCAAATGGCTGAACAATCTTTAGGCGGCTACAAACGCTAATCCTTTGATGTAGGAGCAAGCTCAAAAAAGACTGAATCACTCGATCCTCCTTAGAGTGACCTTCAGTCTTTTTTCTATTTCCTTCAAATTCCTCCGATTTCCCTTGAATTTCCTCACCAGTTTACCCTAACATCTATAATTAATCCCCTGGTTCTAGTATGATTACCTTGCTCGGATACCCGAAAAAGGAGTGTTGAAACCATGACCACGCAATACGAAATTTTCCGCGATCCTTTCCGCATGTTAATTTTACTGGCCACATTAGTGAGTGAAAAACAAAACGAACCAGCACTGCAATTTGACAAAGTACCTTTTTTCGAAAATGATACCTTTCTTATTCAGCATGAGAAGTTTGTGTACAAGAAAAATCTTACAGAAATCACTTGGTTTCAATTTTTAGGAAGAGACATCGCTTGCAGTAAAGACCTCACACGTGAAGAGTATAATAAAATGTTCGTTGATTGCCTTGCGTCCTTATACCACATTGCATAAAAAAGAAGGAGTAGATCACTTCGATCTGCTCCTTCGGTTATTACATTACTTCTTCTTCACTTCTTCTACAAAAACGTCACTTGCGTCACGTGTGCTCCCGAGCTCAAGAATCGTATATTTCTTCTCACCGATCATGATCACATCTTCCACTTCAGGTAGCGGATCGCCTAGGTACACCGTACCTAAATACATATTACTGCTCTTCAAACGTAAATTCCAACGATGTTGTTGTTTCGTCATAGCTAATCCTCCCAAACTCTAATGTTCTCAAGTTACCATAAATTCACGCAAGATGAAAGCTATATGAAGAAACAGCGTTCAAATAGGGAACATTACTTCACTATATTGACCATCTCCAATATTCCGCGGTCCAAAAAGAGACGAAAACCTTATTCTATCCTGCATAAGTTGATCTTTTGGAGCAGAAGTAACACACCCCAACAATTGACAATCTCTCGAGTATTTGGTATATTACTACATGTATAAATAAACGACTTGTTAGCTCAGCTGGGAGAGCACTATCTTGACAGGGTAGGGGTCAGTGGTTCGAGCCCACTACAGGTCATACACAAAAGAAAACCCGCGAAGCCTAGTGCTTCGCGGGTTTTCTTTTTCAATCACGATGGTCCAACTTACTACCGCAACCTCTTCCCTTCACATCTCCCGCTACACAAAAAGAACCCCTCCCAGGGTTCTTCAGCATAAGACTTCTACACCTTAAATCTATCAACCACTTCTTGCAAACCTGTCATCTGATCATGCAGCTCGATCGACTCTTTATGTACACGCTCGAACATTTGTCCCAGCGTCTCCACATTGGCCAAAACTTCCTCGGAGCTGGCTGCCGTTTCCTCGGAACTCGCGGAGGAGAGCTCGATAAAGCCAACAATGATGTTTTTACGGTTATCAACATGCGCCATATCAGCCGAGATACTTTCAATGGATTCATGGATTTGTTGCAAAGAGGAATGAATGAAATCAAATGTATCTGATGTCTGTCCTGCATTCTCTTCTTGCGAGCCCACGATGTGAAGCGACTGCTCCATCGCTGCGGATGTTAGCTGAGCAGAATGCATAACATTCTCAATCAACGTCTGAATATGCTCAGATGCCTCACCTGCTTGAACGGACAGTGTTCTCACCTCAGCAGCGACTACAGCAAATCCTCGGCCGTTTTCTCCAGCTCGTGCTGCCTCAATCGAAGCGTTAAGCGCAAGTAAATTCGTTTGTCTCGAGATGCCGTGAATCGTGCTGACCATCTCTTTAATCGCGTCAATATCCTGCATAAGTTTGCTTACGCTAGCCGCTACTTCTTTGGTCACGGTAACGTTATTGCGGATCAACTCGATCATCGCGTGCATCGCTTCAGCGCCACGTTCTTCCTTCTCGCGAATAATCGCACTATTATTCTGTAGAAGTTGAACATGTCCCTTCGTGTCGTCAATCAATTCCGCCAATTCGTGAACACCCTTCAATCCATCCTCTACAACCTCTGCTTGAGTTCCAGCAGCCGTTGCCAATTCATGAATGGTCGTATTAATTTCATATGAGATCGTATTGGTTTGCTTCATCGAATCTTGAATATGATCGGCATTGCCTTTACTCAGATGTGCAGATTGCTTAACATCCTTGACGATCACATGAATTTTCTCAATAAATTGATTGGTCGCCGTCGACAGTCTGCCGATTTCGTCCATCGAGGTATCGGGAAGCCTTCTCGTCAAATCTCCATCTCCCTCAGCGATCGCAACCATAGCGGATTGCAGTTTCTCCAGCCTTTTGAACTGACGGCTAACAATATAAAATAATACCGCCCCCGCGATTAGTAAGCCTGCCAATGTGGCAATACATGTCGTGTAGAAGAAGTTTCTCAAGACTTGCTCCGACAACGTCAATACAAGCACTTGCCCCGTCGACAACGCTCTAAAATAATACTTGGCTTTGGTTCCATTGTACGACATCGTCTCAAACGCTTTATGTTCCCCAGTTAAACTTACACTAAGGGAGTCTAGCAGCTTCGTGTCTAACTGCGTAACCGCATCATCGGATGAAGCAACGAGTTTGCCAGTGGCATCAACAACTCCCGCGAAAAGCACATCTCCGCCCAGCTCTGACTTTAATTGCGTCAGTACCGGCTTCGCTCCTATTTTACTATCGAGTTCTGTTAGTGTGGCTCCATCTCTTCCTGTTTGTACAATCCGTGGCGATGACCAACCCGACACTCCCACATATTTATACACTTTAGGATCGACACTTCGTTGTTGAGCCGGTTGTGTGACAACTTTTTGCTTACCAGAAATTAAATCCATAAACTCATAAGCTTGATTCTTAGGATCAGCACCGAAATTAAAATCTATCTTTTCTCCCGCATTTGTCAGTACCAACTGACCCTGTGCATTGGTGATCCAAAACTCATCTATACCGGAGCGCTCGGCTATTTCCACAGCTTGCTTATAGTTCATCGGGATTTTATCGAACATATACGACAGAAGGGCTGCTTGTCCGACCATCTCCTTCTCCATCACACTCTCCGTTGTCTTTCTCGCAATTATTGCGTTTTCAATTCCTATCCGAGCTGTTTCTAGTGTCGTGAAACCTTTTTCATGAAGACTTTCAGCCGTCTGCTGATACGTTAGTGTTGCTGTCCCTACGGACACTGCAAACAATACGACCATTAAAGGCCAAATGATTTTGTACTTGATTGATTTGATAGCCATCTCGTTCTCCCTTTTTTTGTAGTTTCAATAATTCTAAATATTCCACTTCGTCATTTACCAACATATTCCTGCTAAAAGACCTATTATTCGACGGAATCTTTCGATTTTGTAGGTCGATAGCACTAAAAAAGCTCTCCAGAAGTAGAAAAGATCTACTCCCAGAAAGCCCTTTAACACCTTTTTACAGATTCAGCATGCTACGTATTGCACCTTTTGTCTCCTCGATCGCCATTCTCAGAGGCTGCGTCTCTCCTTGATACGGGTGTACACTCCCAAAGGTATGGTTGCCCCCTGGAATCTTAACCCATTGAATCGCTGCGTTGTTCGCGACTAGCTTTTCAGAACCTTTGAGCAACCGTTCTCCATCTTCCGTGCCTTGAATAAGTGTAATGGGGAAGGTCGCTTCACGAATTCTTCCTACAATATCAAATCTCTCTTCGTTGCGTTCCATATCTTCTAAGATTTCAAGATCGAGCGGCATCATCTGCTTCGTTCGTCCATTCAAGGTATAGGAGCGGCCCGTGGCTCTCATCTCCGCTTTATTCTCAAGTGTGAGCAAATCGACATGAGCAATCCCATTCCAGCTAATGACGCCTGCAATTTCCTCAGGATGATCCAACGCATAGATCAAACTTACACCAGCGCCTCTGCTATGACCCAGTAAAAGGATTGGCTTATCCGTGCCTGCGTGTTTATGAATATCTGAAATAATAACTTGTATATCCTCTAGATCTTTGGTATACGTATCACCTGCGAATTTCTCAAGTTCTGTAAAATCCATCAAATTTTCACCCACCCCATTATGGGAAAAATTCAAGGCAACAACATCAACAACTTCCGCTAATTCGCTTGCGACATAGGGGAACATTCCCCAGTTTTTGAAGCCTTTATAACCATGTAATAGTAATAAGGTGCCCTTACTCGGTTCTTGCTTTGCTTTATAAATATCGCCTCGTACGATACGCTGCTCTGACATATGTAGTTCAAAAGGTATTCCTTTATAGTCCTCCATCTGTTTCTCCTTCCTTTCGTTACCAAATCAATAATCAATCGTATACTTTTGTCATTTTATCACAATCTAACTCAGACAAGACAACTTTAGCCAACCGAGCCTGTAAATTTCTTGTAAAACAACCAACTCGCATCTTTGACAAAAATGCCCTACGATAAGGAGGAAGCTTCCCTGTTATCAAGCCGAAAACGCAGTAAGCTGCGACTACTATTTCTCACCTTCCTTCTAACTCAACTTTTGAGTCAAGGAATTAACAGCCGCTCACAAGCACAACATATGGAACCGTTACACAAAGAGACGGCCGCCGAGGCGGGAACCATTCAACTTCAAGTCAAAGCATCACCCGGTGCTCTTTATCAAACAGAACTTTCCTTCGTCAATAAAACATTACAACGCGCATTGGAAGAAAGCACGGCAGGCGATGCATCTTTAGAACCGATTCCCCCAGACACCACACTTATGTATTACAAAAAGGGGCAACCACTTCATCTTGGGGTCACCCCAAGCGGAGACGTCGTTGATTGGACTTCGAAGCAACAGATCAATCTCCCCAAATCAGCTCAGGAAACGCTGCAAGCGCAAGTGCAATCCCTTCGCACAAAGCATTATGGCGAGATGCTGCCTTGGGAAGAAGCAAGTCTCGTTCTCCCAAAATACAGTTCATTTACCGTCGTTGATGTGATGAGCGGACTTAGCTTTGAAGGCCAGCGTCGCGCGGGCTCCCACCATGCGGATGTACAGCCGCTAACGAAAACCGACTCCGCGACGCTCAAAAGCATTTATGGCGGCCAATGGAGCTGGGACCGCCGCGCGGTCCTAGTGAAGCTAAATGGCCGCACGCTCGCCGCTTCCATGCATGGCATGCCGCATGGCGGTGATGGTATACCGGGAAATGACTTCAATGGTCATTTCTGTATTCACTTCCTCGGGAGCGTGACCCATGGCTCCCGCTCCGCTGACCCGGCGCACCAGGTCATGGTGCACCGAGCTGCAGGCTTGCTGCTGGACTACGTCAGCAAGCTCTCGCCCTGGGCGCTGATCGACGTATGGATCAGCGCCGCACACCAAGGTGACCTGCAGCTGTTGCAGGTCACCACAGGGCAAGAACAGGCGATGCATGTGCGAAGCATGCGCCGCCTGTCCAAGTTCAAGGAGCTGGATACATCCCAGCTCCTGCAGTTCGACACAGCTGTCGATGTGACGATGACAGGGGCTAAAGCTTCCGCGGTTTCGAGTCGCCGCGTGCTCTTCCATCTTGAACGTGCCTCGGTACAAGATCGGTGGTACATACGCAGCGCGGTTATCCAATGAGTAAAGCCCGGCCACTTTGGAAGTCCCAAAGCAGTCGGGCCTTACTTATTTTTTTTCACCGATTCTATTGCACGGTCTGACCCGAAACCTTACGTAATTCATTGGCGAGTCGATGAAACTCATTCTGCGCAGGCACGGATGTGGTTGCTCCATATCCCGCTGATAGGAAGGGAATGATCGCATTGGCATCTTTCACAGTAAGAGGATAGCTAGGTGGTTCTGGTGTAATTCGTTTATTCCACCAACCTTCATTCCCATAGGATTCATCATAGTCAACCGCAATACCATTCGCCATGACATCGTTGAGGTATTGATAAATTTGAATAAACGTCGATTTCTTACCTCCGCTCCAAGCATAGGTTTGCCAGAACCGTGAGCACGCACCTGCAGCATATACAGCCTCCATGACAGCGTATGAACCATAGACACCTGTCGTGTAAGCAGGCGTAGCTTCACTCGCAGCCTTAATATATGCGATAACCGCCTCCATCTGGGCAGATGATACGTCAAAATCAACAGCAAAATAGATGCAGCTGCCCTCCGGCTGACCTACTTGCGCGGCAACCTGCAAAGCTGTTGCACCGTCCGCCAAACCAGCACTTCTACCACCAAGAGCACGACTTGCCGTTGTTTCATAAACAGAAACCAACTGTAAGCCAGCTGCACTAATTGCGTCAGATTCTGATTTCGTTAATGCCTTTGCACCACTTGGCACCAAATATCTGGCAACAAATGTATAACCCTGTCCGACGAAAGCAGCCGCTTTTTGTGCCGTAAGCGGTGTTGAACAATCAAACCCTTTCGCCACTTGCCATCACCTACTTTCCAATTGGTATTCACATCATATGCCAAAAGAACGAGACCCGACACCACAAGGCATCTAAAGTCCCGTTCTCAGGCATGAAAAAAGGCTTTTCTCCCTAGAGAAAAGCCCGATCCTTCATTCAATTTAAACTTCTTTCGTACCAAAGCGGATTGCATTTCGCTCTTTAGCTCGCTGCGCTTCTACTTCTCGATTCCGAGGTTCCGCATTCGTAACCAAAGAATCCATTAGCTTCTGTGCTGCCAACGCTACCTCTTGTACAGCCAACTGGAACGCTGCTTCATTCACTTTAGACGGCTCTGTAAATCCTGAGATCTTGCGCACAAATTGCAGGGACGCTGCCCGAACTTCATCTTCTGTCACGACCGGTTCATAGTTGAAAAGTGGTTTAATATTTCGGCACATATCGTACTCCTCCAGGCTAGGCATCCCATTACCAATTACCATTTACATACTCTGTTCTCAATATAATAGATGCCCATTGTTTTTTCAAGATCGCATACACCTAGGCTCTGGCCATCAATAGGTCTATACCATAAATCTATATCCAGATCCCCAAACGGTTCCTATATACTGAGGTTTAGAGGGGGTTTCCTCGATTTTCTCTCTAATCCTGGCAATATGAACCGTTACCGTAGATGCGTCACTCATCGCATCCATTCCCCATATCCGCTCAAATAGTTCTTCCTTGCCAAATACCCGATTAGGATATTGGACAAGAAACAGAAGTAGGTCAAATTCCTTTTGAGCCAGGACAACTTCATTTCCGTTCACAAACACGCGTCTGGCATCCTTCTGAAGCTCAAGACCCCTAATCTGGATCGAGCTCCCCTCATTCCCTTTACCAAACCGCTCTTTCATCCGCTCGAACTTCTTAAGATGAGCACTTACCCGTGCCACAAGCTCCCCTGAGCTGAAGGGCTTTGTTATATAATCATCCGCACCGAGGCCAAGTCCATTGACTTTATAAATTTCTTCTGCTCTCGCCGATACCAGAAGCACGGGAATATCATCATGCTCTCGTATGGTTTTTAACACTTCAAATCCATCTATATCGGGCAGCATGATATCTAAGATAACAAGCTCAAACGCTTCTTCCTTGAGCGCTCTCAGACCTTCCGTGCCGTTATTTACCATCTTAACGGAATAACCGCTTAACTCCAGATAATCTCTTTGTAAATTGGCAATACTCTGGTCATCTTCAACAATCAAAATTCTTTTCATCATAACCTCCAAACCTATTTAGAACTTTTTTAGAGATATCATAATCCCGGTTCCCTCACCTACAGCGCTTTTAGCCCATATTTTCCCGTCGTGCCCTTCAATAATTTGCTTAGCTATAGCTAGACCCAGTCCACTTCCATTCTTTCTTGAAGGATCTACTTGATAAAATCGTTCAAATATAAAAGGAAGCTTATCCTCGGGTATGCCATTTCCATTGTCTTTAATTTCAATAATCGCAGATGTTCTAGTTTCCCTGAGTATAATGTCAATCTTACCATTCGCTTTTCCAGCATACGTCATAGCATTATCAATGATGTTTTGCACAACCCGCTTTAATCTTTCGCCATCTATTAATACTTTGACAGGCTCTTTTAACTCATTAATTAATGTGATGGCTACATTCGCCTTTTCACATTCATATTTATGATCTGCCACACAATCCTCGAAATAACTGGCCAAATCACTCTTCTCAAAATGGTAAGGAAGCTGATTCAAATCGAGTTTCGAATATAATAGAAGATCATCAATCATCGCATTGACCAAAATAGCCTTGGATCGGGCTGTTTCCAGATATTCCTCCATCTTCTCAGGCGTCTTAGCTACTCCATCTATAATGCCTTCAATATACCCTTTAATGGAAGTCACAGGTGTCTTTAAGTCATGTGAAATACTTGAAATTAGAAACTTTCGATTATCATCATATTTTTGCTGTAAATAAACAGATTCCTTCAATTTGATCCTCATTAACTCCAAGGTTATCCCTAATTCCCGAATTTCGCCCTCGCCATCCTCGGAAATCTCTCCATTAAGATCGCCTTCCCTAATTTTTACAGCGGCATCCTTTAATCTGGCGATTGGAATAATAATACGACGTGAGAACTTATAGGAAATCCATATATTCATCAGCAAAAAAACAACTGTGAAAAAACTAATCGTAAAGATGCCAAGCATCCAATATACCTTTGTATTCACCTTGATTGGGGCAAGCAGCAGTAGAATACCCGAATCGCCTGACAAGAGTTTGAAATCTGCTCTGTTAAACATATAAGTTTTGCCATCAAGCTCGATCTCGCTGCGATTAGAGTCACTGGAGAGCATTATGCTTTTCTCGATATCAATCTTATTAAAATGTTGCGTAGCGAACATTACCTCTCTGCCCGCGATAAGGATCGCACTGGCATTCAAAACGTTCACGCGATCAGCGAGCTCTTGTTGATACTTCGTATCCAGGAGTCCCTCGAACCCCAGGGTCAGCGCTTCTCTTTTAATCTCACTGATGGCTGCACGAACTTCAAACGCTCGTTGAAACTGCTCTATACCGGCTTCGCGGCCCAAAACTTTCGTATACGTAGCAATAAAAATAATGACAGCCAAGATCGTCAAACCAATGGAAAGCAGCACAGCCAGCGTATTCATCGTGAAAAAACGTTTCGTTAAGTGCATGTAGATTCCTTTCTATATATCCTTTCTGTCAAACAAGTAATACCCCATCGTAAATAACATGATACCACAACCGAATATAATTAGAATCTGGCGGCTTATTTTGAAGACATTGATGGATTCAGATATCCATAGGGTATACCAGTCAAACATCGACGTGATAAAAAAACTGGAATAGGATGAAAAGACAATCCCCAGAAAATTAAATCCAATAAATACAAGAATGGACAGGAAAAATACGGCTAGTCCTCCCTGAATGAGATTGGATAGCAGCACAACGATAAGCGCAAACACAAATACAGGAAAAAAAGTTAAGCCATATGACACCAGCACCTTTACGATACCAATGAAACTGGCGGACGAAGGATTGAATATAAAACCAGCTAACAGCGATAGAACCATAATAAATAAAAGATTACCAGCAATAAATAGTGCTAAATTCAAAACCTTAGCAGTAAACACGCCGAATCTAGATACTGGTCTTAAAAGAGTGATTTTCATTGTATTCGATGAGGACTCACCATTAAACATATCAATGGCTACAAATACTGCAAATAAAGGTAACAGCGTATACGATACAAACGATAGTACGGCTATGGGAAATTCAACGCTCCCTACAACTCTTAATCCAAGACCATGTTTAATCGTCGTTACAGCAATTTGACCGATCATGACGGCAAGAATGGATAATATCGCGGCTGCCATGATTTTTTTCTTTTTAAGCAGCTTCACGGATTCATTCATAAATGCAGCTTTAAACCCTACCATTCCTGTCCACCTCACTAACAAAATAATTCTCAAGCGACGAATAAAATGACAGAATATGTTGGGTATATTCTACATTAACCAGCTTGCCTCCATAAATAATCCCGATTCTCGAACACGTTAATTCCACATCGTGAATCAAGTGGCTGGATATAAAGAACGTCGTACCCTCCTGGGAAAGCTGTTTGATCAACTTCCTCATCTCCAGCATCCCTTCCACATCCAGTCCATTTAAAGGCTCGTCCAAAATTAACAGTTTCGGCTTCGATAGAATCGCCGCCGCTATCCCTAGTCTTTGTTTCATCCCAAGCGAAAATTTTTGTGATTTCTCATTTTTATATTTCAGCATCCCTGTAATTTCAAGACATTCATCAATTCTACGCTGATCGATTTCAGGATAAAATCTTGCAAACAGTCTCAAATTCTCATTTGCCGTCAAATAAGGATACGATTCCGCTGTTTCAATAATACAGCCTACATATTTCATTGCGTTGACATAGTCTTCAGCCACGCTCGCTCCGAAAATCTTCACATCGCCTCGATCAGGCTTCATGAGTCCTGTAATCATCTTCATAGCTGTCGTTTTGCCCGCACCATTAGGTCCAAGGAAACCGAATATATCACCTTGATCTACCTCTAAATTCAAATCGCTGATTCCTCGACCATTCGTAAATGACTTGGTTAAGCCCGTTATTTCAATCGCCTTGACTGTCAATTCATCATCTCCCTAAAAAATCTCAGGAAGCCGCTATCCGCAGCCTCCTGAGAATCATTTCTATTCAAATACGCGATTAAATTCTCCATCATAGAAAGGCTTCATGTTACTTTGTTTGTAACCATTTTTATCCATTTCTAGATTCATTTCAAAATAAATCTTACCTGCCATACTTGGATGAATCATCCCTTGCTTCTGTTCACCCTTCGAGTCTGTGTAAGTAAATGCTGGAGACGTCGACAAATTGTATTCGAAATTAAATACATCCTTGTTTGGATACTCGTTCTCAAATCCAGGATTTACGGTTTCGGAATACGTACCTGTTACTTTGTCGCCATCTACACTTGTGATTTTAACTGTTCTCTCACCGATCTTCACGAACTTACCGTCTTTGTCCAAAATAATATCATTTTGATAGGTTCCCACATATTTAGAGCTGAATCCACCAGAACGACTAACCTTCTCAACCTTGGCTGTAGTTAGATCAGGCATAGTAATCTTTGTACTGCCAATCTCAGACAGCTTTAACATAACATTGAGGTTTAAGTCATGCTGAACCCCATTTTTATCTTTTCCTGACAGCGTGATCTCACCCGTCAGATTTTCTAGATAACCATCTTTACTTTCATTTGCCGTACCTACTACCTTTTTCACGAAAATATCGCTCTCTATAGCTGGTAAATCTCTTTCACTATCCAGCATTTGTTTGATACCGAAGGAGGAAACTGCATTCACAATGGCCGGCACTTGTGTCTCTGACAAACTGCCCGAGAACACTTTACCTCCATTTGCGCTTTCTTCAACTTGTACATAATCTTTCAAAGAGCCAACAACAGCGTCAACGATTTTCTCAACCTCCGTTGCTCCCTTTTCTTTAAAAGGGTTATCAAAATCGGCTGGACCTTTACGGTTTTGGTTCACTTCCGCCGAATGATCAAATACATAATATGTATTGTCCAATTCGTTTTTGTCAATCGTTTGCTTCTTGTCGGCATACGAATATCTGGAGGTCGTTTCACCTTTGGCGTTTTTCGTTACCTCGTTATTCTCTTTCACTTGATTTACCGTATCCATTTTCATGAAATTAGACGATTGAATCAAAATTTTATCATTATCTTTCAGTGTATACATCGTCTCAACCGTATAGTTGTTAAGACCCTTTTCCATCACAGACGCTGTATTTTTCACTGAATCCTTCAACCGGTCGTATCCGGATCCAAGCAGCGCATCAGCGAATGCCGTAGATACAAACAGACAAGCTCCAACCGTAAAAGAAAGTACTGTAATTGATTTTTTGCTAAGTTTCATTTCTCTTCTCCTTTTTTAAAACAATTTGCGGGAAACGTTTCCTTACTAGTTATTTTAGTATACGCTTATTGAATCCATCTAAATGGATTATTAACAAAGTATTAACTCTTATCGTAACTGCGTAGAAATTAAATTTTAAATGCTAGGAGTATGATGAATGATGAGCGAAATTGTAAAATTGTCTAAATCCACTGTCTTAGGAGCTGCCAATGGCGTCATGTTCATGACTTTCTTTGGTGCGCTCTGGTCATCCATTGGCATTGTAGGTTCACATCGACTTGGAGCTCCATGGCCACTTGTTCTTTCAGTACTAATAACATTGATTTTACTGAGCGGAGCCATTTCACTCTTTGTTAAAGCTCGCAGTAGGAATCAATCTGTTACTCCGAAAGAAAAGGAAGAAACGAAGCGATTAAACCAAAAATTCGGTTTGATTTTTGGCTTGGAAGGTGTTGCGATCTTTCTTGCAAGTGTCATTTGCAATACACTCGATCATTTTGAAGTCTTTTTCCCTGTCATGGCGATGATTGTTGGTATTCACTTCTTTCCTTTAGCTACATTATTTCGAGAAAAATTTTATTATGGTACGGGTATTGTAATGTGTATGCTAGGCATCATTTCACTATTTCTACCTCTCAACGCCACGATCGGCGATGTATCTCTCATTCCGATGTCTACGTTTATCGGATTTGGCTCAGCTGTGACGCTCTGGGTAACGGGCTTGAGAATCTGGGTGACCATGCTGAAACAGCTGAAACAATACTAATACTAATCAAAGCATTGTGCACAAACCTGCACAAACAAAGAACAAGCCCCTCATTCCCATCAGCATTGATGAGAACGAGCGGCTTGTTCTGTCTCTAAAATAAATAAAAACCCTTATATACCAAGGGTTTCCGTACTATGGGCCCAGAGGGACTCGAACCCCCGACCAATCGGTTATGAGCCGACCGCTCTAACCAACTGAGCTATAGGCCCTAATGAAATTTGGTTGCGGGGGCAGGATTTGAACCTGCGGCCTTCGGGTTATGAGCCCGACGAGCTACCGAGCTGCTCCACCCCGCGTCATGTATGCCGCTCAACAGCGACAAAAATAAATATACACCAACGGAGATGGCTTAGTCAAGCGTTAATTTTATGCATAATTAATTCGTTTAAGTATTGTATCTGACGCCAAAGCGTCCTTTCTTCGACTTATAAACCTCAACTTCCTGCGGGCACTCATACCCATAGATCCACCAATCTTCTTCCATACGTTTCGCTAAAACACCTGCTTGAAACTTCGAATCGTATAATTTCGCCCAATATATCCAGTTCATGCGTATCCCTCCATTGTAGTCAGATCGTTACATTTAGCTTATCCATATAAAGGATCTCTTATTAGCAGTATTGTCCAAAGACGATCTCAAATATGGGAAAAGTCGTTCTATTTGACCATATGACAAATAAAATGTGACGGTTTACAAGCATAGCAGGATTTTCCCTGTTTTTGGGGAAGTTAAGTGATGTAGACAATTTGGCAGTGAGAAAAAGGAGAAAACATCCATGATCGAATCAATCAAAAATTACTTACAAACGCATAGGGAAAAACACATAGAGGAACTCATGGCTTTTTTGCGGATCCCAAGTATAAGTGCAGTTGCCCAGCATCAACCGGATATGCAGAAATGCGCGGAGTGGACGGCTCAATCTTTACAAAAGGCTGGACTTGAAAACATTGAAATTATGCCTACGAAAGGCCACCCTGTCGTTTATGCCGATTGGTTACATGCCCCCGGCAAACCGACGGTCCTGATTTATGGTCATTATGATGTGCAACCCGCTGAGCCATTAGAGTTGTGGGAAACGCCTCCTTTTGACCCCGTAATCCGTGATAATAAGCTGTTCGGTCGCGGAAGTACCGATGACAAAGGGCAACTGTTGCTTTATGTGAAGGTTGTTGAAGCTTTTCTACAAACGAAGGGTTCACTTCCAGTTAACGTGAAATTCTGCATCGAGGGTGAAGAGGAAATTGCTAGTAAGAATCTCCCTGCCTTTGTTGAAGAGCATGCAGCCAAATTGCAAGCTGATTCCATTGTACTTTCCGACACGCAAATGCACGGTCCTGGTAAACCAGCACTCATGTATGGACTTCGTGGCTTAGCGGGATTCGAAATCACAATCGATGGCGCGAATAGTGATCTGCATTCTGGTCTATTCGGCGGTGCTGTACAGAACCCAATTCACGCTATGACTAAGCTGTTAAGCTCTTTTCATGACGAGAATGGCCGAGTAGCTGTACAAGGGTTCTACGACCGTGTTATCGAACTTTCGGACAAAGAACGTGAAGCTTTCAAGAAAGTGGAGCCGGATGAAAACAAGGTTCGCAAGAATTTGAATGTCACAGAGCTTTATGGGGAGAAAGGATTCTCCTTTTACGAACAAACGACATCCCGACCTACACTTGAAATCACGTCAGTTAGCGGCGGCTTTCAAGGTGAGGGAATTAAACCAATCATTCCGAATAAGGCTACTGCCAAAATTGCATGTCGCCTCGTCGCTGCGCAGGTTCCTGAGGAAATCATGGATCTGGTCGAAGCCCATATACATGCACAGTCTCTTCCCGGCGTGTCAGTTACGTTAGATCGCCAATTACGAGGGAATCCCTTCATTACACCTATTGATGAACCCGTTATGGTAGCGGCAGCAGAAGCATATGAAGAAACATTCAGTGAATGGCCGGTCTATACGCGCAGCGGAGGATCAATTCCGATTGTCGAAGTGTTAGGTCGCGTCTTAGACGCACCTGTGGTACTTATGGGCTTTGGTCTGCCAGGGGAGAATCTTCATGCACCGAATGAGCATTTCCATTTGATGAATTGGGACAATGGGACTGAGACGATTAGCCGTTACTGGTTGAAGCTAGCTGCATTGGCTGCAACTACAACAGAATCTAACTAAGGTAGAGTAAAAGGAGTAACTTCTATGGGGAATTCATTACACATGCGTGATGCACAATTGGAAGATTTACCAGAAATCGTACGTATCTACAATTCCACGATTGCTGGACGTATGGTTACTGCCGACACAGAACCCGTTACAACAGCTTCAAGGGAGCGTTGGTTTCACGAACACTCTGCTGATTTCCGTCCACTTTGGGTGCTTGAAAATGAAAACGGCATTTGTGGCTGGCTGAGTTTTCAGTCCTTCTACGGACGACCCGCCTATAACGCAACAGCGGAAGTCAGTATTTACGTAGATGAAACGTATCGTGGCCAAGGGATCGGTCGATATTTGATGGAACAAGCCCTTGAAGCTAGTCCCAAGCTAGGGATCAAGTCTTTGTTAGGTTTTATATTCGGGCACAATGAGCCGAGCCTGCGGCTTTTCCGCAAATTCGGATTCACGAATTGGGCGCATTTGCCTGGTGTCGCTGAGTTAGATGGTGTTGAGCGGGATCTGATCATTTTGGGCAAACGTGTTGGTTAGTCGACACTCGTAAAATAAAAAGCGCTACGCCTCCCTACTCGCGAAATTAAGTTCGCGATGCAGTGAGTTGTAGCGCTTTATTCATGATCGGTTGGGTAAACCTGAACCAATTGTGGTCCTTCTTCCATTTACTCTACGTCACACCATTCTCTACTCGCCCTTCGCCACAATCGCTTCTACCTCTATCTCAATCAGCAATCGGGGGTCAATCAGCGCTTTCACTTCGACCATCGTCGCAACGGGCTGCACATCACGGAAATACTCGCCATGCGCCTTGCCGTACTCTTCCCATAACGTTATATCCGTCACGAACATCCGCGTTCGCACCACATCAGATAGCTGTGCTCCGAGCTCTTGCAGCGCCTGTTCAATCGTTTGAAGGATGAATCGAGCTTGCTCGTAAGCGTTGCCTACGCCAACAACCTCGCCATCCTTCATCGCTGTCGTCCCAGCCACCTCGATTCTGTCACCTATGCGAATAGCTCGACAATAGCCGACCACGGGCTCCCATGGTGAGCCCGTAAATACTCTCGTTCGATTCATTACTCCATCGCTCCTTACTTTTTTACAGATAAGTTGCTAGTCTCGCTTGCAATCCCTCTGTCACCGGTAATAGTGGCAATCGTAACGCGCCTGAACCGATGACGCCTTGTTGGTGAAGCAGCCATTTGATCGGAGCGGGATTTGGCTCTTGGAATAGAAGACGAATAAGCGGAAGCAACTCCTCGAACTCTCGTTGACTGTCCTCCTGTGCCCCGTTTACGAAGCTGCGGATAAAAGAAACAAACCTCTCCGTCTCCACATTCGCAGAAGCACTCATAACCCCTTTAGCGCCAGACTGCAGAGCTGCATACAGCAAAGTGTCCTCGCCACACAAAACTGGTTTAGATCCTAGTCTAGTCAATTCTGTGACCAACCCAATGTTAGGCGTACTGTCCTTCATCCCGATAACCCCATCAATATCAAGAATGGCTCGAACCGTATCCAACTCAAGCGTTACCCCTGTACGATGCGGCACATCATACAAGATCACCGGTACACCAACCCCCGCCACCTGGCGAAAATGTTCAATGATCCCTTGCTGACTTGGCTTGTTATAATAGGGTACTACAACTAATGCAGCTTCTGCACCAAGTTTGCCTGCTTCTGCTGTTTTGCGAACGGTTGAACGCGTATCGTTCGTACCTGTTCCAACGATTAAAGGCACATCAACGTGAGCAGCGTCGCGAGCTGCTTGAGCTGTAGCAAACAACACGCCAAGCTCGTCTTTCGTGATCGTTGGTGATTCTCCCGTTGTCCCATTGACAACCAATCCATCTATTTCATCTTGAAATAAGTTATAAGCCTGATTATAAAAGGATGCAGCATCCACTTCAAACTCATCATCAAAAGGTGTGACAATGGGTACGTATAACCCCTGTAGGTCTTGTTCTTTTAGCAAAATAACCATCTCCCTGCCTCATTTGTTTGTACATTTACTTTAGCATGGAACTCTTCATCACAGTTAGCTATAATAAATGATAGAACTCATCAAAAATATTGATAATGAAGCGAGGCTATATATGGATCTGACGTATTTCCGCACCTTTCGGGAAGTTGCCCGTAGGAAAAGCTTCACGCGTGCTGCAGAGGAATTAGGCTATGCCCAATCAAGCATTACGATGCAAATTCAAAAGTTGGAACGTGAATATGGTGTCCCTTTATTTGAAAGGTACGGCCGACAGCTACGCCTGACGCCACCTGGAGAAAGCTTACTTGTGATAACGCAACAATTGTTGGAACTCTATGATCAATCGAAGGAAATGATAGCCAATCAAGTTAGCGGAACGTTGACCATCGGGACCATCAACTCATTAGCAGCCTATTATCTGCCACCTTTTTTACACAAGCTCAAACAGCTGTATCCTGGGTTAAATATTCAGCTTTTTCCGGATAGTGAAGCTTCTATCCTCACCAAGGTCAAAGAAGGGGATTATGATATTGGGCTTCTATTAGATCAATATCCGGCAGATCCCTCTCTCACTTGTACAAGTGTCCGTGAAGAACAACTCGTCTTCGTTGCACCCTTAGATCATCCTTTAACTAAACAATCGGATATTCAACTTGCTGACCTGGGTAACACGGAATTTATCGTCACCGAAGAAGGCTGTATCTACCGTGGGAAGTTTGAAAGATTACTTAAAGACAATGCCGTCGCCTTACAAATCGGTTTCGAGTTAGGCAATGTTGAAGCCATCAAACAGTGTGTCATGAGCGGCTTAGGCATCGCTTTGTTACCTCGGATCACAGTATCAAATGAGCTGGCCGTCGGAAAGCTTGCACAGCTTCCTTTTACGCATAACCAACTTTCCATGGACTTACAGCTAGTGCTTCATCCGAAAAAATGGTTGTCACAACCCTTACAAGCGTTCATTCAATTGTTGACGAAACAATCCACGGAATGAAAAAAGAAGCTCACCTTTGCGAAAAGGTAGAGCTTCTTCTAATTGTAAGTCAATTTCAAGATTTGCACCCTAGTGCGGCGCCGATTGTACGGTAACCTGCCCAGATTCGCAAAATCTTGTGGTCTGTTACAAGACCACTTTAGTATAGAGGAATTCTACACCGTTCGTCAAATCTCGTCACAGAAGCAACAATTATACCCCGTAAGCGGATGGATTAACTCTCCAAGAACGCAAGAGCTCCATATCATCTGGCTGGATCTTCCCTTTTTCCAAAGCTACCTCAAGTAAGGTTGAGTAGTTAGAAAGTGTGTGAAGTGGCATTTCTGCCGCCGCGAATGCGTCTGTTGCTTTATCCAGCTGATAAGAGAAAATGGCTAGTACACCAAGTGCTTCAGCTCCCGCATCTTTCACTGCAACAGCTGCTTTCAGCGAGCTTCCTCCTGTGGAAATCAAGTCTTCAATAACGATGACTTTTTGTCCTGGTTTCACGGAACCTTCAATCAAGTTCTCTTTACCATGACCTTTCGCTTTATCGCGAATGTAGATCATCGGAAGACCTAGCTTCTGAGCTACCCAAGCTGCATGAGGGATTCCAGCTGTTGCTGTTCCTGCCACAACCTCAGCTTCAGGGAATTTTTCCTTGATCAGGGCAACGAAGCCATCGGCAATCGCATCACGGATCGCAGGGTGAGACATGGTCAAACGATTATCACAATAAATCGGAGACTTCAGCCCCGATGTCCATGTAAAAGGTTGCTGTGGACGAAGAGCCACGGCTTCAATATCTAATAACGACGCTGCAATATGCTGTGCGATTGTTTCGAGCTTACTCATACGCTCACCGTTCCTTTCAATGTTAAAATAAAGTGCCTAGACGATTGAATCGATAATCGCTTCAATCGCTGCTCTTGGGTCCGCTGCGCCTGTGATCGGACGCCCGATCACGACGTAGTCCGTCCCCTGCGCGAACGCCTCAGCCGGCGTCATAATCCGCGACTGGTCGCCGATGTCGGCCCCCGCCGGGCGGATGCCTGGCGTCACGGTGACGAAGCCGTCACCGCACGCCGCCTTAATCGCTGTCACCTCAAGCGGTGACGCGACGACCCCGTTAAGCCCCGCGGCATGCGCCAAGCGGGCATACCGAATGACGGCCTGCTCGGTTGTACCGGCAAGGCCGATCTCGTCATTCAGCACCTGCTGCGAGGTGCTGGTCAATTGCGTCACGCCGATGACAATCGGACGTGCAGCTCCTAAAGCTAGCCCCTTGTCGACACCCTCCAAGGCGGCTTCCATCATGTACTTGCCTCCGGCCGCATGTACATTGAACACATCAACCCCTAGGCGCGTCACGCTTTCCGCGCCGCCCTTGACCGTGTTCGGAATGTCATGCATCTTCACGTCGAGGAACACCTTATAGCCGCGATCCTTCAGACTCGCGACAAAGGTAGGACCTGCAGCATAAAACAGCTGCATTCCTACCTTTACATAACACGGAATGCCTTCGAGCTGCTTAAGCAGCCCTTCAGCACTTTCCGCATTCGCGTAGTCCAAGGCGACCATGATGCGTCCGGTAACATCGTTGCGAGTTAACGTACTCATGTTTGGCACCATCCTTTAGACATGTATTGGCATTGCACGTGAGGAGAAGTTGATAGCTTCAAGCATATTCACTAGCGCTCTTACAGTATCGAGCGATGTCATACATACAACACCGTTCTCTACTGCTTCACGACGAATACGGAAGCCGTCACGCTCAGGCGTTTTGCCCTTAGTCAATGTGTTCACGACGAACTGCGCATCACCACTGCGGATGAGATCAAGAATGTTTGGTGAACCTTCACTAAGCTTGTTGACGGTTGTAACCGGAAGTCCTGCTTGAGTAATCGCTTCGGCAGTTCCACCTGTTGCAATGATTTTGTAACCTAGGCGATAGAAGCCTTTCAAGATTTCAATCGCTTCTTCTTTATCTTTATCAGCTACGGTTACCACGACGGAACCTGCAGCAGGGATCTTCATACCAGCACCGATGAGACCTTTGTACAGGGCTTTTGCAAAATTCACATCACGACCCATAACCTCACCCGTGGACTTCATTTCAGGTCCGAGTGTTGTATCTACACGGCGAAGCTTCGCGAAGGAGAACACTGGTACTTTGACAGATACGTATTTATCTTCTGGCCATAGACCACTTTGATAACCCATATCTGCTAGTGATTGACCCATGATTACGCGTGTTGCCACGTTCGCCATCGGAATGTTCGTCACTTTACTTAAGAAAGGCACAGTTCTGGAAGAACGCGGGTTAACCTCGATCACATACACTTGATCGTTATGAATAACGAACTGGATGTTCACTAGACCAACAACGTTAAGCTCCAAACCGATTTTCGTCGTAATCTCGATGATTTGCTGCTTGATCTCATCGGAGATGGATTGTGGCGGATAGACCGCAATGGAGTCACCAGAGTGAACCCCTGCGCGTTCCACGTGTTCCATGATCCCTGGGATCAGAACTGTTTCTCTATCGCAGATTGCGTCAACCTCTACCTCTTTACCAAGCATGTATCGATCGATTAGAACCGGATGCTCAGGGTTGATTTTCACCGCATATTCCATGTAGCTCAGAAGCTCTTCATCGGAGTAGACGATTTCCATTGCGCGTCCACCAAGTACGTAGGAAGGACGAACGATAACCGGATATCCGAATTTCGCAGCTGTACCAACCGCTTGATCGACTGAAGTTACTGTGCCGCCTGGAGGTTGAGCTACTGAAATTTTGCTAAGCAAAGCTTCGAATTTCTTACGATCTTCTGCTGTATCGATACTTTCTAGGTCAGAACCTAGGATACGTACACCAGCTTTGTGTAATGGTGCTGCCAAGTTGATTGCCGTTTGTCCACCGAATTGAACGATAACACCGATTGGTTGCTCACGCTCAATTACGTTCATAACATCTTCGAAGAACAATGGTTCGAAGTACAAACGATCCGATGTGTTAAAATCTGTTGAAACTGTTTCTGGGTTGTTGTTGATAATAACCGCTTCGTAACCAGCCGCTTGAATCGCCCATACCGCATGAACGGTGGAGTAATCGAACTCAATCCCTTGACCGATACGAATTGGACCCGATCCTAGAACAACAACTTTTTCTTTGGTCGTTTCTGTTACTTCATCTTCTTGCTCATAGGTGGAGTAGTAGTATGGCGTTGAAGCTTCAAACTCAGCCGCACAGGTATCTACCATTTTGTATACGGGCTTGATGTTATTTTGCAAACGGAAAGTTCTTACATCCGCTTCTTTCGTGAAAGTTGAGCAACCTGCCAATGTACGAATTTCCGCTACAGCACGGTCTGTGAAGCCTTTACGCTTAATTTCAAAAATAAGCTCAGCTGTCAAATCCTTCGCTGCAATTTCCTTTTCATACGCGATAAGTGCACTTAATTTGTTCAAGAACCACCAGTCAATTTTCGTCAAATTTTGCAGTGTTTCCACGGTATACCCTCTGCGGAACGCTTCTGCTAGTAAGAAGATACGCTCGTCGTCTGGTTTTACCAAACGCAGTTCTAATGTTTCTTTATCTAGTAAATCCGTTTCTTTCAAGAACAAGCGGTGAACACCGATTTCTAGGGAACGAATCGCCTTTTGAATGGACTCTTCGAACGTACGGCCAATCGCCATAACTTCGCCAGTCGCTTTCATTTGTGTGCCTAGCTTACGGTTAGCAGCTGTAAATTTATCGAACGGCCAACGTGGAATCTTGGATACGATGTAATCAAGTGCTGGCTCGAAGCAAGCATAGGTTTGTCCTGTAACTGGGTTAACGAGTTCATCAAGCGTGTATCCAATCGCAATTTTCGCTGCCATTTTCGCAATTGGATAGCCAGTTGCTTTGGAAGCAAGCGCCGAAGAGCGACTTACACGCGGGTTAACTTCGATAACATAATATTGGAAGCTATGTGGATCTAGTGCATATTGAACGTTACATCCGCCTTCGATGTTTAGAGCACGAATGATTTTCAAGGAAGCGGAACGAAGCATTTGGTACTCACGGTCCGACAATGTTTGGCTTGGTGCTACTACGATACTGTCGCCTGTATGTACACCAACTGGATCAAAGTTCTCCATGTTACACACAACTATACAGTTGTCGTTCGCATCACGCATTACTTCATACTCGACTTCTTTCATACCCGCGATACTGCGCTCTACGAGACACTGACCGATTGGGCTGTAACGAATACCGGAAGCAACGATTTCCACTAGTTCTTCCATCGTGTTACAAATACCGCCGCCTGTTCCACCTAGTGTGTACGCAGGACGAATGATGATTGGAAAGCCGATTTCATTAGCAAAATCAACTGCTTGCGCTACTGTCGTTACGATAACGCTATCTGGTACTGGCTGTTCTAGTTCTCTCATCAAGTCTCTGAAAAGGTCACGATCTTCTGCTTTTTCAATCGCCGTAAGTTGTGTTCCTAGAAGCTTAACGTTCTCGCTCTCTAGAACGCCTGCACGAGCAAGTTCAACCGCCATGTTCAGACCCGTTTGTCCGCCAAGTGTTGGCAGCAAACCGTCTGGACGTTCTTGACGAATGATTTGTGTCACGAACTCAAGTGTAATTGGCTCGATGTATACTTTGTCAGCCATGTTCGTATCCGTCATGATCGTAGCTGGGTTGCTGTTGATCAGGATAACTTCCATGCCTTCTTCTTTCAATGCTTGGCAAGCTTGCGTACCAGCGTAGTCGAACTCCGCCGCTTGACCAATAACGATCGGTCCGGAACCGATAACGAGAATCTTTTTGAGTGTATTATTTTTTGGCATATTGCAGTTCCTCCTTCACAGATGTCGATGCCGTGGAAGCATTCCACTGAGCAAGCATTTGCGCTTGGCGCGGCTGCTGTGGGTTATCTAGTTTGTGCTGACGAATCATCGAGATGAAATCATCGAATAGGTAGCTGGAATCAAATGGTCCAGGTGCTGCCTCTGGGTGATATTGAACCGAGAATGCAGGATATTGCTTATGGCGTAAACCTTCGATCGTGCGATCGTTATTGTTAATGTGCGTCACTTCAAGGTTCGTTCCTTGGACGGAATCTTCCTTAACCGTGTAGCCATGGTTTTGCGATGTAATGTAGCAACGTCCTGAGATCAAATCTTTAACCGGGTGGTTACCGCCGCGATGACCGAATTTCAATTTATCTGTATCGGCGCCGCACGCAAGTGCGAACAATTGGTGACCCAAGCAAATTCCGAATAATGGAATGTCACCAAGCAAACCTTTAATCATTTCAACTGCGTGTGGAACATCCTTCGGATCCCCAGGGCCATTGGAAAGCAATACGCCATCTGGTGCTAAGCGGCGAATTTGTTCAGCTGTTGCGTTTTGAGGCACAACAACAACATCGCAATCGCGTTTGCTAAGATCGCGGATGATGCCGCTTTTTGCGCCGAAATCCACAAGAACTATACGTTCTTTGTGCCCAGGAGCACCGAATACACTTTTCGTGGACACACGGGAAACTTGATCCGTCATAAGCGGTGTGTTTTTAAGAGTTGCCATCAATTCTTCTACGGATTTATTCGACGTTGTGATGATACTTTTCATAACGCCATAATGACGAAGTTTGCGAGTCAACATACGTGTATCGATGCCGCTGATCCCTACGATGCCGTATTCTTTCAACAGGCTGCCTAGCGTGTATTGTGCTCTCCAGTTACTTGGAATTTCTTCATGCTCACGCACAACGAAACCATGGATAAAAGGACGTACGGACTCGAAATCATCACGAATCACACCGTAGTTCCCTACCAATGGATATGTCATTGTTACGATTTGTCCACAATATGAAGGGTCCGAAAGCACCTCTTGATAACCTGTCATTCCTGTATTGAATACAACCTCGCCGACGGATTCACCTTCACTACCGAACGATTTTCCTGTAAAAAGAGTGCCGTCTTCCAGCAACAATCTTGCCTGCATGTTCTTTCAACTCCTTCGCTATTGTCAGGCGGTTCTCACGAACCGCAGATGTCATGCTTACCATGTAATGATTCAAGGGCTTGCATAAAGATTAATCTTTCTGTATAAATATACACGATTTTAACGCAATCGTATATATGCTTCTCGTGATTTGGGCTTTAAAATTAAGGCTATTTATTGAACTTAGGAGTATACAACTTTACCCGAAGCAATCGTAACAATCGGCCAGCCCTGCAGCTCCCAACCGATGAATGGGGTGTTCTTGCTGCGTGAAACAATCTCTTCTTTCACAACTGCTTTCGTTGTATCCAGATCAACGATTGTAATGTCTGCCGCGCTGCCCACTTCTAAAGTACCGTATGGAAGACCGAATACGTCAGCAGGCTTTTTGGTCATGCGATCCACTAGGAATCCAAGAGTCCATTTACCTGTAAGTACAAATTTCGTATACAGCAAGGAGAAAGCTGTTTCGAATCCAAGGATTCCGAATGGTGCTAGCAACATGCCTTTGGCTTTCTCTTCTTCTGTATGCGGCGCATGGTCTGTCACGATAATGTCGATCGTGCCATCTTCCAACGCTTCGATAACAGCCTGTACATCACGAGGTGTGCGAAGCGGCGGGTTCATCTTCCAGTTCGCGTCCATCCCTGGGATGTCTTCTTCAGAAAGAAGCAGATGATGCGGGCAAACCTCAGCAGTTACCTTGATGCCGAACTGTTTGGCATGACGGATCAAACGGACCGACTGCTCTGTGCTGACGTGACATACATGGTAGTGTACCCCAGTTGCTTCCGCTAGCAATACGTCGCGGCCAACATGAATCGCTTCGGATTCATTCGGGATACCTTTCAAGCCATGCTTTGTCGCGAAAGTACCTTCGTTTACTGGCGCTCCTACAACCAATGTGTCATCTTCGCAGTGTGCGATGATTGGCATACCGAGTGATGCGGCAAGAGCCATGGCATCCTTCATCATTTGCGCGCTTTGAACGCCAACGCCATCGTCCGTGTACCCGATAACGCCCGCTTCTTTCAACGCTGCGAAGTCCGTTAGTTCACGGCCAAGCTCGTTCTTCGTGATCGTTCCGTAAGGAATGACGCGTACAACGCCTTCTGTTGCTGCTTTATCTAATATGTAATTTACCGTATCTACGGTATCAATAACCGGTCTTGTATTTGGCATGCAAGCAATCGTAGTAAAACCGCCTCTTGCCGCAGAACGTGTTCCAGTTGCAATGTTCTCTTTATGTTCGAAGCCAGGTTCTCTCAAATGCACGTGCATATCAATGAAACCAGGTGATACAAGCTTGCCAGCAGCGTCAATGACTTCATGACCCGCTGTTTGCGGAATTTCACCATTAGAAGCATCAACAACCTGTGCAATTTTATCATTTTCGACTAAAACATGTTTCTTCGTTTGTACATTATTCGCATCAACGGTTAGTCCGTTTAGAATCCAAATTCCCATCTTGTGAAATCCTCCTCAAATTTATGATAAAGCTCGTTCAATGACAGCCATACGAATCGGCACACCATGAGCAATTTGTGTAAAGATCTTGGACTTCTCATGTTCCACGAGTTCATCATCTAGTTCCACATTGCGATTCACTGGAGCTGGATGCATGATGATCGCATGAGGAGCCATGCGGCTTGCACGTTCTACTGTTAAGCCATATTGTGCGCGATATTCCTCAGCTGAGTTCAGCAACCCTGTGTCATGACGTTCTAATTGCACTCGAAGCATCATAACGACATCAGCTTTCAAAGCCTCCTCGAAGGAAACATACGGTGCAAACTGTGCCAGTTCAGGAGCCTGCATACTTGCAGGAGCACAGAACTGAACTTTCGCTCCCAAGGCGATTAAGCCCCAGAGGTTCGAGCGAGCAACGCGGCTGTGAAGAATGTCTCCGATGATGGAGACCGTCAAACCTTTGATAGCGCCGAATTGCTTGCGCATTGTATAGAAATCAAGCAACGCTTGCGTTGGATGCTCATTATTGCCGTCCCCTGCGTTGATGAGCGGGATTTTGATTGTCTCAGCTAGCTCTTGCAGTACACCATTAGGCTTTAGTCGAATCACACCAGCATCAATCCCCATGGATTCAAGCGTGCGAACTGTGTCGTAGATGGACTCGCCTTTTTGTACACTGGATTCTGCCGCGGAGAAATTCAGGACATCTGCACCAAGACGCTTTTCTGCAAGTTCAAAGGAGAAGCGAGTTCTTGTACTATTTTCAAAAAATAAGTTGGATACGAATTTGCCTTGGAATTGGTTATTCACTTTGTTAGGGCTTTGTTCCCAATAGGCTGCACGATCCAGAATGCTTGTGATCTCCTCTGCACTAACGCCTTTCAGTCCCAAGAAATGTCTAGTTGTATATGTGCTCACGCTACTCACTCCTGTTTCCCCCTTTGGATAATAACTTCATCTTTATCATCAATTTCCGTTAACATCACTTCAATGCTCTCACTCTTGGACGTCGGTACATTCTTACCCACATAATCCGGCCGGATTGGAAGTTCCCGATGCCCTCTGTCTACAAGGACAGCCAGTTGAATCATTTGCGGTCTGCCTAAGTCAATTAGCGCATCCATCGCGGCTCTTACCGTTCTGCCGGTATACAGCACATCATCGAAAAGGATGATTTTGCGATCTTGGATTTGCATTTTGCCACCTTCTTGCACGTTCTCCACCGATCTGACTTTCACGCGATCATCGCGATACGACGTGATGTCAATCTCTCCCACTGGAATCGGTACGCCTTCAATTTCTAGAATCCGTTCTGCTACTCGCTTCGCTAAGTAAATGCCTCGGGTCCGAATACCAATCAAGGTACAATTCTCTACACCTTTATTCTTTTCCAGTATCTCGTGTGCAATCCGCGTAAGTGCTCTGCGAATTCCCATTTCATCAATAATGGTGTGTTCGGTGGTCTCATTCATCGTTTTCGCCTCCTGGCTAAACTATCTTCGTCAGCATTCACATACGTTTTCTGGTGGTAAAACCAAAAAACTCCTTGCCCAATTCTTGGCAAGGAGTTTACGAGTGCATAAAGAGATAGAGCGGGGCTGTAGGATGCGCACATCCGTAAGCTTACTGAATTCTCGATTCAGCATTACCCGACTTTTCTTATCGTTTTACCTTGCCAGCCTCTCTGGACTGTTTTTAAAGGCACATATGTAATTAAAAGAATTATGCCACTTTCGACAGGATAAGTCAATGTTTTTTGATCTTCTTTTTTTGAGCAAAATCAAGGCCATGTGTTATAATTTACATATAAACTCGCTTTTCCACCTAGGAAATTCCAATTCATCGAGGTTACAAAAATAAGGAGGAAACTATGTTCAAATTGTTTAGGTATTTGAAGCCTTACCGGGTTTCCGTGGTTGCAATCATTACATTAATGTTATTGCAATCGCTTGCTCAACTGTACTTACCAACTTTACTTGCAGACATTGTAGATGTCGGTGTAGTGAAAGGTGATGTAAGCTACATTCTACGATTTGGTGCTTATATGCTGCTAGTTGCCATGGGAGGCATGGTCTGTGTCATGGTGGCCAGCTATTTGCTCGCTAAGACGGCAACCGGCTTTGGTAGAGATCTACGCCGTAAGCTCTTCTCTCATGTCGAGAGCTTCTCCTTGCATGAATTCGATAAGCTTGGAACGTCTTCCTTGATTACTAGAACAACCAATGATATCGCACAGGTACAACAATTAGTTGTCATGATGCGAATGTTCATTGGTGTACCTACCATGCTCATTGGTGGTGTCATTATGGCATCGTACAAAGATACGAATCTCGCAATTGTCCTATACGCTGTAATCCCCATCCTTGTTCTTGTTATTGCAGTTATCATGCGTAAGAGTTTACCTTTATTTAAAACCTTGCAAATTAAAATCGATGGCATCAATCTTGTTCTGCGCGAACATTTAACGGGTATACGTGTCATCCGTGCTTTTAACCGCTCGGGTCATGAGAAAACGAAATTCGAACGAGCCAATCAAGACTTCACGCAGACTGCCATCAAAGTCAACACGATCATGGCTACGATGATGCCGATCATGATGCTTGTTTTTAATCTCGGCATTGTTGTCATCCTTTGGTATGGCGGCATTCGTATTGATAACAATCAAATGCAAATTGGAGATTTGATGGCTTTCATCCAATATGCGATGCAAATTATGTTCAGCATGTTTATGATGACCATGATATTCATGATGATTCCACGAGCTTCCGCTTCCGCTGTACGTATTAATGAAGTCCTTGCCATTCAGTCCAACATACATAATGCAGACAACGCACAAACACTCCATGAGGACCAAACCGTGGTTGAATTCAATCATGTGACTTTCAGTTATCCTGGTGCCGAGCAGCCCGCTATTCATGATATTTCATTCCGTGCTAAACCTGGTGAGGTAACAGCAATAATTGGAGGAACCGGTTCCGGTAAAACGACGCTCATCAATTTATTACTGCGATTCTATGATGTGGAGTCCGGTGCAATAACGTTGAATGGCCAACCGCTACCTTCCCTTTCCTTGGAGAGTGTTCGGAATCAAATCGGCTATGTGCCACAGAAGGCTGTGCTATTCTCAGGTACAATTGCGGATAACCTCCGATTCGGCAATGATGACGCCACAGATGAAGAGCTTTCCGCTGCAGCTTCTACAGCACAAGCTGCTGACTTCATCCAAGGTATGAAAGATAACTTCCAAGCTACGCTCGCACAAGGTGGTACTAATCTATCAGGTGGTCAGAAGCAACGCCTTGCCATTGGACGAGCACTTGCACGTAAACCGAACATTTATATTTTCGATGACAGCTTCTCTGCCCTTGATTTTAAAACTGATGCTAAGCTTCGCGCTGCGCTTAAATCAGAAACTGCACGAGCTACCATGATTATTGTCGCTCAACGTGTGAGCACTATTATGGATGCGAATCAAATTATCGTTTTAGATGAAGGAAGAATCGCAGGTATAGGTACACATAGTGAGCTTATGAGAACCTGTGAGGTTTATCAAGAAATTGTTGCTTCTCAGCTATCAGAGGAGGAAAGTGCATGAGTGAGAAACCCAAAGAACCACAGCGACCCGCAGCTGGCATGAATCCAGGTTTCATTGGTCGTGGCGGAATGGCTGGCATGGGGATGCCTGTCCAGAAGGCGAAGAATTTTAAAGGTACTCTGAAGAGACTCATGACTTATATGCAGCCTTTTCGTGTGTCCATATCCTTTGTACTCCTTGCAGCTATATTAAGCACATTATTTAGTATTATTAGCCCAAAATTAATGGGTAACGCAGTTACGAAGTTATCTGAAGGTGCTATCGGCAAGATGAAAGGCATCGCAGGTGCCAAGATAGATTTTGATGCGATCCTACAAATCGTACTCATCCTTGCTGCCCTCTATATTTTTAGCTCCATTTTATTGTATATCCAACAACAAATCATGGTAAAAGTTACGCAGCGCATTGTCTTCAATCTACGCAGAGATATTAGTGAGAAGCTAACGCGTGTTCCACTCTCCTTCTTTGATGCAAGAAGCCATGGCGACACCATGAGCCGCGCTACGAATGATGTGGACACGATCAGTTCCACAATGCAGCAAAGCTTGACGCAGTTGATTACGTCCGTTGTCACGTTAATAGGGATCATTATCATGATGCTGACAATAAGTCCTCTGCTCACATTAGCTACTATTGTTACCCTGCCGCTCAGCATATTAGGAACCAAAATGATTGCTACCCGCTCTCAGAAATATTTCAAAGGGCAGCAACGAACGATTGGCGAGCTCAATGGGCATGTCGAAGAAATGTATACAGGACATACGATCGTTAAAGCTTTTGGAAGAGAAAAGCAATCCGTTGATAAATTCAATGAAATTAATGATCGGCTGTATCATTCTGGATGGAAAGCACAGTTTATTTCAGGTCTTATCTTTCCTTTGATGTCCTTTATCGGGAATATTGGTTATGTACTCGTTAGTGTCATCGGTGGCATCATGGTTACTCATAACGCCATTAAAATAGGCGACGTTCTCGCCTTCATTCAGTATTCGGGTCAATTTGGCATGCCGATCACACAAGTCGCAAATATCGCGAACGTGATTCAGTCTACGATCGCAGCTGCAGAGCGTATTTTCGAATTATTAGATGAGACAGAAGAAGTTTTAGAGAACAAAGTGACGGATTCCGTTACTCACGTGAAGGGGCATGTCCAGTTCGAAGATGTTTCCTTCGCCTACAAAACAGATACACCGCTTATCGCCAACATGAACATCGATGTGAAGCCAGGGCAAACCGTTGCGATCGTTGGACCCACTGGCGCAGGCAAAACAACGATAGTCAACCTGCTCATGCGTTTCTATGAATTACAGAGTGGCCGAATTTCCATCGATGGTGTCGACTCACGGAATATGTCTCGCAGTCATCTTCGTGGACTATTCGGTATGGTACTGCAGGATACTTGGCTCTTTAACGGTACCATCCGCGACAATATTGCTTATGGTCGTCATGGCGCTACCGAGGAGGAGATTATTGAGGCTGCACGCGCGGCTTATGCAGATCATTTCATACGAACACTGCCGGATGGGTATGATACGATTTTGAATGAGGAAGCATCCAATCTATCCCATGGTCAAAAGCAATTACTCACCATTGCTCGTGCGGTTCTCGCTGATCCTCCGATATTGATACTTGATGAAGCAACGAGCAGTGTTGATACACGAACGGAAGTGTCTATTCAACGAGCTATGAACAATTTGATGGCAAATCGCACTAGTTTCGTCATTGCTCATCGGTTATCCACGATCCGAGAAGCTGATCTAATTCTAGTGATGAATCAAGGAACCGTCATTGAACAAGGTACTCATGGCGAGTTGCTCGAACAGCAAGGTTTCTATGCTGAACTCTATCAGAGTCAATTTGCGCAAAAAGCTGTGTGAAACAGATTGGCTCAAACGCCTCCTTTCTGCTAATATAGGAGAGTCAATCATAAATTTGAAGGAGATGTCACCATGTCTGAAATGAATACCCTAGAAATTATCCAGTTTATTAAAGAAAGCAAAAAGAAAACTCCGGTGAAAGTATATGTAAAAGGAAACCTTGATGGTCTTGAATTCGGCGAAGGCAGCCAATCCTTTATCACTGGCGGGAGCGGAGTCGTTTTCGGCGAGTGGAGCGTGCTTCAACCTATTCTAGAAGCTAACAAAGATAAAGTTGTAGATTTCGTAGTTGAAAACGATCGTCGTAACTCTGCTATTCCTATGCTAGATTTGAAACACATCAATGCTCGCATCGAGCCAGGCGCAGTTATTCGCGATAAAGTACATATCGGCGATAACGCGATTATTATGATGGGCGCGCTTATCAACATCGGTGCTTCCGTTGGTGATGGCACAATGATCGACATGAACGCTGTTCTTGGCGGACGTGCACAAGTAGGTAAAATGTGTCACATTGGCGCTGGCGCTGTTGTAGCTGGTGTTATCGAGCCACCTTCTGCTCAACCTTGTGTGATCGAAGATGACGTTCTTGTTGGCGCTAACGCGGTTATCCTAGAAGGCGTACGCATCGGTAAAGGTTCTGTTGTAGCAGCAGGCGCTATCGTAACACAAGATGTTGAAGAGTACACAGTGGTTGCAGGTGCACCTGCTCGCGTTATCAAGAAAGTAGACGACAAAACTAAATCCAAAACCGAAATTCTAGCAGACCTACGTACCCTATAAGGTGAACTAGATCTGGAGGAAATCGTTATGCTTAGCCCTTTTGTAGAGCTGCGACGTCAGCTTCATCAAATCCCGGAGCCGGGATTTCAAGAGTTCAAAACACAGCAACTTCTTCTTGAGCAATTGGCCAAGCTGCCGCAGGATCGTCTGACGATCCGTACATGGCGTACGGGCATTCTAGTTTATATCAAAGGCTTAAACCCTAGCAAGCGCTTTGGCTATCGCGCCGATATGGACGGGCTTCCTATTACGGAAGAGACCACTCTCCCCTTCCCCTCTCAGCATCCAGGCTATATGCATGCGTGTGGGCATGATTTTCACATGTCTATCGGGATTGGCGTTGTGACACACTTCACAGAGAATCCTATGCAGGATGATCTTGTCGTGTTGTTCCAGCCAGCCGAAGAAGGTCCCGGCGGCGCGTTACCGATGCTAGCTGCAGAGGAATTGCAAGATTGGATGCCAGATCAGATGGTTGCGCTCCATATTGCGCCAGAGTACCCTGTCGGTACAATTGCTGTCAGACCTGAAATCTTGTTCGCCAATACATCAGAGCTGTTCATTGATTTGCTTGGAAAAGGCGGCCATGCGGCCTACCCGCATCAAGCGAATGATATGATCATCGCGGCAACGCAGATGGTTGGGCAGCTTCAAACCATCGTATCCCGAAACGTAAATCCGCTGGATTCCGCCGTGATCACAATTGGCAAGATGGAAGCTGGAACGAAGCAGAATATTATCGCGGAGAAGGCTCGCTTAGAGGGTACGATTCGCACATTGTCTGCTGCTTCCATGAACAAGATCAAAGGGCGCATCGAAGCGGTTGCCGCGGGCATTGAAGCTTCTTTTGAATGCCAAGTCAACATCGACTGGGGCTCGAATTATCGCCAAGTATACAACGATCCAGCATTAACCGTAGAATTCATGGATTGGCTTCGTGGACGTGATAACGTTACGTTGTTCGAGTGTACAGAAGCCATGACCGGTGAAGACTTTGGTTACTTTTTGGAGAAAATCCCTGGCTTTATGTTCTGGTTAGGTGTGGATACACCGCATGGCCTGCATAATGCCAAACTTGATCCTGATGAGCGTGCCATTGATGTAGCTATCGATACGATTACGGCATACCTGCGATATAAGTCTAGCTAATATGAAAAAGCCTCTCGATCAACCACTGGGTTGATTGGGAGGCTTTTTGTGTAGTGTATGTATGATTATACTAACTAACCCAACCTTCCAACTTTCCTCCACTGGTAGCAGTTAGAGTAATTAACTGGATTTGATGCAGCTAATTTGGGCAAAACATCTTCCAAAACACAAATAACTGGATTTCATGTAGCTAATTGTGCTCATTTTACTTTAAACTAGCCCAACCATTGAAATTAACTGCAGGTTTTCCATCTACTCTTTATTCCTGGTCTAAATCAAGGAATTTAACTGTATATTTTCCATTTATTGATGGGTAATTGGATAGCCATAGGTATATCCGTTGTATTTTGTTGGCAGTCTGGGTTTGGGGGTTGGGGCACTGGGTGTGTGCCGTTTGGTGCCGTTTGCACTTAGGAGACGGCAGCAGCTAATGGTCCTCAAATAATTATAAAACCACCGCTGGTACCAGCGATGGCTCCTTTCTACAACTTGCTTACAAATCGTTCAAGTCGATCCAACGATTGCTCCAGCACATCCTGTGCATAGGCATATGAAATCCGGATATAACCTTCTCCATAAGAAGTGAAGGCATCTCCCGGTACGACTGCAACATGCTCTTCATGCAGCAGCCTCATCGCAAACTCTTGCGAGGCTAAGCCGAAATTTGCAATAGACGGGAACAAGTAGAACGCGCCATCCGGCTTTTCTAGCACAATCCCCATTGCGTTCAAACGATCGTAGACATAATCCCGTCGGGCTACATAAGCTTCACGCATCGGAAGTGCATCGTCAATCCCTACCGTCAACGCCTCCAAGGCGGCATACTGGCTTACTGAGCTAGCGCAGGTCACGTTATACTGGTGAACCTTCACCATGTGCGCTGTGAGGTACGCAGGAGCCAATGTAAACCCTACACGCCAGCCTGTCATGGCATGAGATTTGGACAAGCCATTAATGACGATTGTCTTTTCGCGCAACTTACCGACTGTCGCAATGGAACGATGTTGCACGCCATATACCAACTCGCTATAGATTTCGTCGGATAAAATAAATAGCTCCCGATCTGCCAATAATTCGGCCAAATCAGAAATTTCCTTCTCCGTTAGCACCTGACCTGTCGGGTTAGACGGATAACAAAGAATGACACAGCGTGTTTTCTCTGTTAGATAGGGTTCCAATAGCTCAGCTGTTAATTTTAAGCCATTCTCTCTTGTATCCACATAGACAGGAACGCCACCAGCTAAGTGAATTAAAGGCTCATAACCAGGATAAATCGGAGCCGGAATGATAACTTCAGCACCTGGTGTCAAAATTGTTCGCAACGTGATATCAACCGCTTGACTAGCACCCGCTGTGACGATAATCTCATCAGCCGCGCGATAATCCTGGCCATACTTAACCTTCACAAAGTTAGAAACAGCTTCTCTAAGTTCGATTAAACCAGGGTTTTGCGTATAGACCGTTTTATTTTGGTCCAATGCTCTTTGTCCCGCTTCGATGATATGCCGCGGCGTAGGGAAATCAGGCTGCCCAATCGTTAAGGTCAAAGCTCCCGGAATCGTACTGACTAGGTTCGAAATTTTACGAATACCTGATATTTGAATATCTTTTACTTGCGGGTTAATCAAATGCTCCAACACTATTAGCTCTCCTCTCTCCCTTGAACAAGAACTATGTTGTCCGTATCGTTGATATTAGGTTCTCCATATCAGGTGGAATTGGCGCTTCAAACTGCATCCATTCCCCTGTTCGCGGATGTTTAAAGCCCAGAATCGCCGCATGTAAGGCTTGACCGTCCATCAACATGCCTTTGCTCTTACCATACATCGGATCCCCAACTAACGGATGGCCAATGAATTTCATGTGTACACGGATTTGGTGGGTACGACCTGTTTCCAGCTTTAACTCTACTAAAGTAAAGTCACCAAATCGTTCGAGAACAACGAAATGCGTTACCGCGGTTTTACTATTTTTCTCCGTAACGGTATACATCTTACGATCATGAGAATCGCGTCCAATCGGCGCATCGATCGTCCCTTGATCATGTTGAATATATCCGTGTACCAAAGCAATGTACTTGCGGTTGACGGTATGTGCCTTCAATTGCTCTGCAAGGCTAGCGTGAGCCTTATCATTTTTGGCAGACATAATTAAGCCTGATGTGTCCTTGTCAATTCGATGCACAATACCTGGCCGAAGCTCACCATTAATGCCGGATAAGTCCTTGCAGTGGTACATTAACGCATTTACTAAGGTACCCGAGTAATGTCCCGGCGCAGGATGAACTACGAGTCCACGCTGTTTATTAATGACGATCACATCGCTGTCTTCGTACACAACATTTAGAGGAATGTTTTCGGCCAGCAGCTCCACACCTTGAGGCTCTGGAATCACTAGCGCAATCACATCTTGTAAGGACAATTTATAATTGGGCTTTACTTGTTTCCCATTCACCTTAACGTGACCATCTTTGACCCATTGTTGGACAAGTGTGCGAGAAATATCTTCTTCCAACGCTTCTGTAATAAACTTATCAATCCGTTCGTTGGCATATTGATTTTCTACTGTCCATTCAATTGTCTCTTGCGTCACGGACTCAGGTGAGGTCTGGTTTGTGTTCATGTGTTGCTCCTTTTTTCTCTTTTCGTGAAGCTAGAATCGACTCAATAAAGATCAGGATAACCCCGACAACGATGCAAGAATCCGCTACATTGAAAATAGGGAAGATATAATCGACTTCTTTGCCGAAAAAGTTAAAATCAAATGTAAACTGGAAGAAATCCACTACTTCTGCAAATAAGGCCCGGTCAACGAAATTGCCGAATGCTCCTCCAAAAAGTAAACACAATGCGAACGGTAGTAACACCTTGCCTTCACGAATGGTCCGTTGCATGTACCAAATAATACCGCACAGCACGAGAATAGTTACAATGATGAAAAACCATCGTTGATTTTGTAAAATACCGAAAGCCGCACCACGGTTACGATGGGATGTAATCATAAAAAAATCACCAATGACAGGACGTTCTTCCCCAAGCGGAACTTTTTTCACAATGATCCATTTCGTAACTTGATCAAGAATGAATGCAAGAAGTGCATACAGGTAATATTTCAAATATTTCATCTAAGAGTACCTCCTACATTGTGAAAAGCTTGTACATTCCTTTTTTTCAAGGAATTACCTCACTAAAAAAAGCGGTCTATCGGCATCATAAACGGTATGAATGAGCTGTTAGAAGGGAGCTGTATGACCTATGAGCCATTTAACCGATGAGCAATTACAATCCTTATATGTACAACTGTTGGAGGAAAAGGTTGCACTTGAAAAGCACTTCGCTTCGAATGATCAATTTGGACTCGCAAATTCATTCTCAGATTCCATAGGCGAGCTCTCCATGTATGATAATCATCCCGGGGATATCGGGTCCGAAGTTTTTGAACGAGCCAAAGATATTTCGCTTAATGAACACGCAGAGATGCACTTACAACAAGTCAATGAAGCTTTAGCACGTATGGAAAGTGGCGATTATGGCATTTGTGTTTTTAGCCATCAACCCATACCGTATGAACGCCTAGAAGCCATTCCAACAACTTTATACAGCATAGAACATGTCCCTGATCCCGACCAATCGTTCCGGCGCCCTGTTGAAGAGCAGGTTCTTTACCCGCCATTCGGGCGAACTAGCTTCGATGAGAAAAACAACGAAACCGAATTTGACGGCGAAGATGCCTGGCAAATCGTTGAAAGCTGGGGAACTTCAAATACCCCCGCTTTCGCAGAAAGCAACCAAGTCGAAAGCTACAATGACATGTACATTGAAGCCGACGAGTTGGAAGGCTATGTAGAGTCATTCGAAAGCTTTGTAGCCACTGATCTCTACGGTGAACATGTTACCATTGTACGAAGTAAAGCTTACAACGAGTATATGCACAGCGATGAAGGCGACCCTTTTCTTGAACCTGAAAGAACTGCCGATTTAGATGATGAATAAATACAATAATTGACCCTGATTAAAAACAGGACAAACGAGCTTCGCATTTCGCGCAAGCTCGTTTGGTTCCTCTACTCGTGATAATGAGCAGTCACAACATCATTACATCTGACACAGAGTGTTGGATGCTCTTTACTGTGCCCAACCTCTGGCGTCACTATCCAACAACGCTCACATTTCTCACCGTCTGCAACAGCGATGGCAATAGCAACATCTTTGGACTGAAGTGCACCTTCTGGTACAGGAGTACCAACTGGGTATAGGTTAACAGCGGAAACGATAAACAACTGATCCAATTGCTCGAATTGTGTCAACAAAGCAAACATCGCTTCATTTGGATATAAATTCACTGCTGCCCCTAAGGAATTGCCAATGACTTTCTCCTTACGCGCTTCTTCTAGCGCCTTCAGCACATCATCACGCACTTCCAAGAAGGAATTCCATTTATTTTCCAATTGTTCGTTGTATACACTCGTATCAACTTCCGGTAATTCAGCAAGTTGTACGGAGCTTAAATCCACACCTGGAATGTACTTCCAAACTTCATCCGCAGTATGAGGAAGAATCGGTGCAATAAGTTTCGTAATCGCAGTTAATGCCGCATACAGCACAGTTTGAGACGCTTTACGCGCTGGATCCTCAGCCGCATTCGCATACAGACGATCCTTAATGATATCCAAATAGAAGGAACTCATTTCGACCGCACAGAAGTGATGAATCGTTTGATACACAACATGGAATTCATATGCTTCATAGGCTTTGATAACTTTCTCGATCATTCGATTCAAACGAATCAACGCGTAGCGATCAAGTTCGGATAAACTTGTATAAACAACACGGTCTGTAGCCGGATTGAACTGACTCAAATTCCCAAGTAGGAAGCGCATGGTGTTACGGATTTTACGATAAACCTCAGTTGTTTGGTTCAAAATATTGTCCGAAATCCGGTGATCGGACTGATAATCCACGGAGGAAACCCATAGACGAAGAATATCAGCGCCTAATTTGCCGCAAACCACATTCGGATCAATCGTGTTACCGATGGATTTGGACATTTTGCGCCCTTCGCCATCTAGTGTAAAGCCATGACTCAGAATACCTTTATAAGGCGACTTCTCTCTCGTTGCCACACCAGTGATCAGGGAAGAGTTGAACCAACCGCGATACTGGTCTGAACCTTCCAGATACAGATCAGCAGGCCATTGAAGTTCAGGACGCGACTCGAGAACCGCAACATGACTGGAACCGGAATCAAACCAAACGTCCATAATGTCCGTTTCTTTGCGGAATTCACCGTGACTACATTTCGTACAGCTAGTACCGTGTGGAAGAAGATCCTTCTCATCCTTGATGAACCAAGCATTCGAACCTTCTTGCTCAAATAACTGAGCAACATGTTCAATCGTTTGCTCGTTGACAAGTGGCTCATTACAGCTGCGGCAATAGAAAATTGGAATCGGAACGCCCCATGCCCGCTGTCTTGAAATACACCAGTCCCCACGATCAGCAATCATGTTGTGAAGGCGTACTTCGCCCCACTCTGGCGTCCATTGCACTTGCTTGATTTCATCCAGCATCTCTTGTCTGAACTTATCGATCGACGCAAACCATTGCTCTGTTGCACGATAAATAACAGGTTTCTTCGTACGCCAGTCATGTGCGTATTGATGCTGAATGTCAGCAGCTTTTAGCAATAAACCTGACTCCTTCAGCTGCTCAATGATCAGCTTTCCGCCTTTTTCATAGAACAAACCTTCATAACCTGGTGCTTCAGCCGTAAAATGTCCTTGATCGTCCACTGGACAAAGTACGCCGATGTTATAACGTTGACCGATTGCAAAGTCGTCTTCCCCGTGTCCAGGAGCTGTGTGAACACAACCTGTACCCGCTTCTAACGTCACGTGCTCGCCCACCATAACAAGGGATTCACGATCGTAAAAAGGATGTTGGCAGGTAACAAACTCCAACTCACTGCCTTTTACCGTCGATAATACTTCGTATTCGCTCCAGCCAATTTCCTTAGCCGCTGCTGCAAGAAGTCCTTGTGCCAGCACATATTTCTTCCCATTCGCTTGAACGACTGCGTACTCGAATTCAGGGTGTACTGAAATCCCTAAGTTCGCAGGTAATGTCCATGCTGTTGTTGTCCAGATGACGATGGCTGCATCTTCAGGCAGCTTGCCTTTGCCGTCCTTTACTGGGAACGCCACGTAAATGGATGTTGAAGTTTTCTCTTTGTACTCGATTTCTGCTTCAGCTAAGGCGCTCTCAGAGGATGGGGACCAGTAGACAGGCTTCAACCCTTTGTAAACAAAGCCCTTCTGTACCATCGTACCGAACACACGAATTTGTTGTGCTTCGTAGCCCGGTTGCAGTGTGATATACGGGTTTTTCCAATCTCCACGAATACCTAGACGTTGGAATTGACTCTTCTGCTTCTCAACAGATTGCAAGGCGTATTCTTTGCAATATTCACGAAACTCCGGAACCGTCATTTTCTTACGATCGACTTTCCCGCTATTTGTAATCACTTGCTCGATTGGTAAGCCATGTGTATCCCAGCCTGGTACGTAAGGCGCGTCGAAGCCTTGCAGTGTTTTGAAACGAACGATAATATCCTTCAACACTTTGTTCAGTGCGTGACCGATGTGAATATCTCCATTCGCATAGGGAGGCCCATCATGTAAAATGAACTTTGTTCTACCCTTACGACTTTCTTGTACCTTCGCATAAATGTCTTCTGCTTCCCAATGCTCTTGCATTTTCGGCTCTGCCTGCGGCAAATTACCTCTCATCGGGAATTCTGTTTGTAATAGGTTTAATGTTTTTCCATAATCCATTTTTACCACTCCACTCCTGGTTCAATCTATCCTAGTCTAAAAAACAAAAAAAGCCTCTCATCCCAAAAGGGACGAGAAACTCAACTCGCGGTACCACCCTCGTTAAAAAGCATCATGAACACGCGCCTAAAGGCGAGTCGAACAGAGCTTCTTCACTCGATCATGTGTAACGGCATGACCCGTTTCTCCCTACTCATTTCAAGAGACGCTCCTGGGGGATATTCGGTACGCTGCAGAGATTAGGCTCACACCAAAACCCTAATTCGCTGACACTGCTCTTAAACGCCCTACTCGTTCCAGTCATAGCTTTATTGCGATACATTTAACAGGAGTATACCCAATCTGGCAAGCATAGTCAATAAGAGAGAACTGCCCTTTGCCCTATTACTTCTCTTCAGCAGTTTCAAACTGCATACTTTGCCAGCCTTCTGTGTTTAATAATTCAAGTTGTGCTTCAAGTAAAGTCCGAAAGCGCGTACGATAAATCGAAGCTTGTTTCTTGAGCTCTTCGATCTCAAGAGCTACTTTGCGTGAACGCGTCAACGATTCATTAATAATTCGATCCGCATTTTTCTCCGCTTCTTTCAGTATTAACTGAGCTTCTTTCTTCGAATTGCTTCTGACTTCATCCGCAGCCTCTTGCGCTACAATGATCGTTTTACTCAACGATTCTTCAATATGCGTGAAATGATCCAAACGCTCCTGCAAGGCCATCGATTGATTCTGCAAATCCTTATTCTCACGAATAAGCGCTTCATAATCCTTGATGACTTGATCTAGGAATTCATTCACTTGATCCTCATCATAACCACGAAACGAACGTGAAAACTCCTTATTATGTATATCTAACGGTGTTAATGGCATCAGTGCCCCTCCTTAGCGTTTTGCGCAGCAAAACTGACTTCGTAAGCATAAGCTGAGCTTGTCTGAAAGCTAGCCTACACCCATGTCTATACAGTTCAGTTCGACAGAAAATTAGCAATTCCTGCAAAGTTCGTGGATAAATTATCCACGATCATGCAAACTTGCCAATCTTCACACGTATTCGACCTTTTTTCGATACGCCTTCCACTTCAAGCACTTTAAATCTACCAAAACCCTGCAAGGAGATCATATCGCCTTCTTTCAGTGGCTTGCTTGGATCTTCTTCCAACTTCCAGTTCACGCGACAACGACCAGCTTGGATCGGTATTAAAACTTTGGCTCGGCTAAGTCGGAATACATCGCTTACAATTCCGTCCATTCGCATAGAGGCAACAGATAGATGGAGCTCATCCAATTGCACTTGCGCTACTTCCAGCTTATCTAAAGAGAGCAATTCCGTTTGGACATGCACTCTATGTACTTGTGACAAATTCAAATGCAAATAGTCGGCTGCATCCTGCGTTACCAAGCAATGGCAGCCCCCCTCTATAACATGAATATCCCCAACCTTGTCCCGCTTCATGCCGAGTCCAAGAATGGCGCCCATGTAATCTCCGTGTTCTAACGTAAGAAATTTACCATCGCCTGAGGAGACAGCTAACACAGCCATCGCCATGTCTTCACTATCCAAACTGCGGTAGTCAGGAGCAATAATAGCACGCTTACGCTCTGCTGTTTCATAGCCGCCATCAAGTCGGCAATGTACATCCGGGTGTCGATTCACGAGTGAATTCAGAATGAAAGCCTGTCTGGGATCGAGGAAATCGGTTAACTTCACAGCATGCTGCTCGGCAGCTCGCTCAACCCAATCCCAGGCTTTATCAACAAAATGATGCTCGTCTTGGTGAAAATGCCCATAAATATCCTTCGTCAAGACTAGAAAATCCCCACGATGAAATCAAGAACAGCAAAGATACCCATGACGACGAATTTCAATGCAATCAACGCCACGATTGGCGAGAGGTCAATGAAACCGATGCTTGGTATGATTTTGCGGAATGGAGCCAGATACGGTTCAACCAACTTCGAGAGCAGTCCACCGACAAAACTGCCACGTGCGTTTGGAAACCAAGATAAGATCAAGTAACCAATAATCATGAAATAATAAATTTCTGTCAAAACGCTTAAAAAAGAGTAAACGTTATCCACGTTGTTTCCCACCTCTGTCTATGTGTTTGGGGATATGCGTCTATTCCTCGCCCATCATCTCAGAGATATGACCATGAATATCTACTGAGTCTGGTGTACAGAGAAAAATATTCGGTCCTAGCTTAGAGATAGACCCATTCAATGCGTAAACCGTACCACTCAAGAAATCTACAATTCGGATCGCTTGATCGCCGCGAACTCGTTGCAAATTAACGACAACCGCTCTACGAGCACGTAGATGGTCTGCAATGTCCTGTGTTTCCTCATAAGTGCGGGGTTCACTAAGGACAACGCGTGAATTCTTCTGTGAATGAATACTGACGACATTCGCCTTATTTTTATTACGTAATTCGTATGGATTGGTTTCAGGTTCTTCTGTTGCTTCTACAATCCGTTCACGCTCTACAATTTCTTCCTCTTCCTGAAGTCCCAGAAAGTTCATAAATCGGTTATATACACCCATAGCGCTTCCCTCCTATCGAAATCATACCAATCGGAATCAAATTCCTATGCCCTTTAGCCCTCTTTGCCTACTAATACAGTACCCAAACGAACCCAAGTTGCACCTTCTTGAATGGCCACGTCGAAGTCACTTGACATCCCCATAGAGAGCTCTTTCACTTCATAAGGGAACAACCTACGTTCATTCAATTGATCCCGAAGTTCACGTAATCCTCGAAAAACAGGTCTCGTTTCTTCAGACTCTAACTCATAAGGAGCCATCGTCATCAATCCGCATACGCGAATATGAGCAAGCTTGCTTACTTCCTCAGCAAATTGGAAGAATTCTTGAGGCGATACGCCATATTTCGTTTCTTCACCTGAAATGTTCACTTGCAAGAAACAATTGACTTCTATTCCCAAACTAGCTGCTTGCTTGTCCAACTCTTTCGCAAGCGACATCCGATCAAGCGAATGAATATAAGCAAATTTGCCAATGACATCCTTCACCTTATTCGTCTGCAAATGCCCTAGAAAATGCCATGTACCACGCTCATGCAGAGCTTCCCACTTCGGTTTTACATCTTGCCAACGATTCTCTCCAATATGTTGTAGACCGATGTTCAATACTTGTTCTGTCGTTTCTAAAGATACATATTTGGTTACTGCGATGATCTTAATGTCATTTTCTTGACGACCTGACTCCCGACATACAGTTGCTATCCGAGCTTCAACCTCTTGTTTGCGTTCCAATACGCTCATTCTCTCTACACCTCAATTCAAACACGTTGCCCGTTCCTTTCAACGAAGACCGATCCAAGCGATCATTCGCCCTGTGGAACCCCCTTCCTTTCGATGCGAAAAGAAGAGATCAGTTCGACAACTCGTACATAACTGAGTTACTTCGATATGGGACGACAAAATTCCTGCTTGCTCGATCAATTTTTGATTTAATAATTGCAAATTCAACATGTACTTCCCGTTGCCTTTATCGGTGATAATAGCTTCTTGTTCCTTAGGCAATATCTGTACTTCCTCAAAAACCAATCTAACGCGTGATGCTACCATCTGATCAACCTCATAGCAACACGCACCAATTGAGGGTCCTATTGCTGCTCGGATATCAGATGGCTGACTACCAAAAGTATGTGTCATTAAGGATATTGTAGCCATGGAAATGTTTAACACAGTACCTTTCCAACCTGCATGGGCAAGACCTACTACACGCTGAACGGGATCATAGAAAAAAAGCGGTACACAATCCGCAAATTGCGCACAGAGTACGATACCTTTCTCCTTTGATATAAATCCATCCTTCGCTTGAAGAGCTGTTTCTCTGCTATCACGCCCCATTCCCTGCTCGTTCAGACTAACGATAGCAATGTCTTTCCCATGTACCTGCTCCGCGTATGTATAAGATGTAAATGGCTGCCCTATTGCGTCTGCAACGCGCTCTCGATTACGCACAACATCGTCCTTGTTATCATTCACGTGTAAACCAAGATTTAATGTTGAAAAGGGGGCTTGACTCACTCCACCTAAACGAGAGCTAAAGCCAGCAGTAATCTCAGGGAATAATGACATCCACGGAGCTATAGGTAAAAGGACCGGATGATCCTCTTTTGAATGTAAGGATGGTTGTATGACAAATGGTTCCAATGTAAATCCCTCCAACCCTTTTTGTTTATCTCTACTTTAGCACAAAATAAAAAGACACACGATGTCTGATCAGCTGCTATAGTGCTGATACAGCGTCCCCGTGTGTCCAACGTCAATTTTTAAATTGACGATTAAACTCATATACCACTTCAGTGTCGTCCGTTTGTCGATATGGCCGTACGTCTTCTAGCTTCACGAGCACAACGTCAGCACCAATTTTTACGATATGCTTCCAAGGAATGATAACATCGGTTCCTGTTCCAAACAATCCAAAAAAACGACTCTGATTCGGAACAACAATGGATTCGATTCGTCCTTGGCGCAGGTCAAGCTCCAAATCACTGATTTGACCAAGCTTTTTGCCGTCCACAATATTAATTACGTCCTTCGTCTGGAAATCAGATATTTTCATGAGGCCTATCACCACATATCTCATTAGAATTTGTACTGATTTTTTATTAGTATATGTGTCTTATGGGCAAAATGTCCTGTCAAACAAAAAAAGACCTTCACGGCTTGTCTACCAAGGCCGTTCCAGTCTTTGTTAATTGCACTTAGGATTTCACATGTTTCTGCATCTGACAAATAGCCGATTTCTCTAGCCTTGAAACTTGTGCTTGAGAAATGCCAATCTCATCTGCCACTTCCATTTGGGTCTTCCCTTCAAAGAAGCGCATAGATAGGATCATCTTCTCTCTAGCATTCAACTTATGCATCGCTTCGCGCAATGCGATACCCTCGATCCATGACATGTCTTTATTGCGCTCATCGCTTATTTGATCCATCACATAGATCGGATCGCCTCCATCATGATAAATGGGCTCAAATAAGGATACTGGATCTTGAATAGCATCAAGCGCGAACACGACATCTTCTTTGGGTACATTCAAGGCTTCAGAAATTTCATAAATAGATGGCTCGCGTGAGTTTTGATTCGTTAGACTGTCTCTAACTTGCAATGCTTTGTAAGCAATATCTCTCAAGGAACGAGAAACGCGAATCGGGTTATTATCTCGTAAGTAGCGGCGTATCTCACCTATAATCATCGGTACAGCATAGGTCGAGAATTTGACATTTTGACTTAAATCAAAGTTATCAATGGCTTTCATCAAACCAATACAGCCAACTTGGAAGAGATCGTCCACATACTCTCCACGATTGTTGAACCGTTGAATCACACTCAGTACCAACCTTAAATTGCCATTGACCAATTTCTCTCTTGCAGTTCGTTCTTGTTTTGTTTGCAGGTCAGTGAACAACTCACGCATCTCTGCATTGGTTAGCACAGGCAGTTTAGCGGTGTCAACTCCACATATCTCAACTTTATTTCGGGTCACCGTGATTACCTCCCAAGGAGAAACATTACTGTTAATTATCCCCGTGAGCGGTCGATTTATTCCTGCCCTATCCCTTACTCAGCCACTTGACAAAAGGGTACTGACTCGCTCCCTCCCGTGACACCTGAACAATTTCGACATTTACTGCCAAAAAAAAATTTCAGACCATCTTGTTAAACTCTTTGCGAAGCCGCTTAATAATCCGTTTTTCCAATCTGGAGATATAAGATTGCGAAATGCCTAACAGATCTGCAACGTCTTTCTGCGTCTTTTCTTCCCCATCCTGCAACCCGAACCGCAGCTCCATAATAATACGCTCACGTTCACTAAGCTTATCAAGCGCCTTATGCAAAAGCTTCCGATCAACTTGTTCTTCGATATTGCGGTAAATGGTATCATTCTCTGTGCCTAGTACATCGGACAATAGAAGCTCATTACCATCCCAATCAATATTCAAGGGTTCATCAAACGATACTTCTGTTCGAATTTTACTATTTCTGCGCAAATACATCAGAATTTCATTCTCGATACAGCGTGATGCGTAGGTTGCCAGTTTAATTTTCTTCTCGGGGTCAAATGTATTTACGGCTTTGATAAGACCAATCGCTCCAATCGAAACTAAATCCTCAATGTTAATGCCCGTATTTTCGAATTTTCTCGCTATATAGACAACCAATCTCAGGTTGCGTTCAATCAACATAGCTCGAATAGCTGCATCCCCGGATGGTAATTTTTCCAATAAGTATTCTTCTTCTTCACGAGTTAGCGGTGGTGGCAATGCTTCACTACCACCTATGTAATAGATTTCCTCACCTTTAAGTCCTAGCAGCATCAAAATGCGATAATAGGTTAGTTGAACAAGCAGTTTCCACTTCAAGAACATGTTAGTTTCCTCCTAAGAGTTTTGCCATAGCAAAACTTTCATCGTAAGCTAAGCTGCGTTTTCCAATGGAAAACTGACTTTGTAAGAATGAACCGTGAACTCCCGTTGAACCTCTCATGAAAATGGACTAGCCACTCTTCTCGAAACATTAACCAGCCTGAATCAATGCAGGATGGATAATGGCTTGGTAGGAACCATCGCTGCACAGCTTTCCTCCGTCGAGGCCTATAAGCACCTTCGTTGCCTCCAATTGCGATTCATTATGAATAATCACCACCTTATCGGGTTTAATCGCTAGCATGAATTGCGTATTCCGGTTGACCCCACGGTAAGGTACGAGTCGCAAACGGTCCTGCCAAATAAACTCCTCCTCTACCCCTAAGCCGCTGATGATTTGATCCACATCGGATGAGCGTATCCTTTGCAGCCATAGCTCGGGTAGAACATCTCCCCATTCCGATACTTCCATTACCATAACTGGTGTTCGCGTCAAAGGATCATATAGTTGGTTACCCGTATCGATCAAACCTTTACAGGTAGCACTAAAATCCCCAACGTGAATCGTGACCTCTGCCAAATAGGTCGTCATAACCTCACGCTGCTTACTACTTTGAAACACGGTTCTAAACCACCAGAGGAGAGGAAGCAGCAATAGGACCACAAACAAGATACTGCCGATTTGAAATTGGAATACTGCGACACCAGATTGTGTAAATACGATACCCTTCATAACATCCGAGGAAGAGGCAAGCACATAATGGATGCCGAACATCCCACCAGCAACAGCAAAATTGATGAGTAAAAAAGTTCCCATATTCCGTAATAAATTTTGTAAGGAACCGTAACCAAAAGCGGTTATAATCATACCTGTACAAAACATACATTTCACAGAAAATGTAAAAAGCAAGGTTGGAACTGGTAAAAACATCATAACGACATACGAAGCCCCTAATGCTGCAGAAAGTGCAATTCTCCACCATTTGAACGCTATTTTCCGCGTTTTTGCAGTGACCAATAGTAAGGCTGCATCCACCAGAAAGTTCAACAGGAAAATGAGATCCGCATAGACGACCATGCCATGCCTCACCTCCAAGAAGGGCACTATCTAGCAATTTCGTGACGAAACTTTAAGGTTCTAAATCAGTATATTGGATTCCAAGTTCAAAGTCTGTCTAAACATGCTAGTAGGAAGCTACTTTTTTTGTCAGTTAGCGCGGTCTCGTCCACAGGAGAAAAGCTTACAGAACAACAAAAAACCGAAGCTTCTACATCAAGTAGGGCTTCGGTCTCTAGACAATTATTATGTAATTATTTGTCAGTATTGCGTCCGCGATTTCGTAAGAAAGTCGGAATATCTAATTGATCATTAGAAGGCTGTGCGCCAAATGGTTTAAGATTATTTAAGCGGTTGTCAGGTGCTGCCGTCTCTGGTTGTCCTGGTGAAACCGGACGTTTGATAGACTGATGAATCGGAGCCGCTTTATGCTCGAAACCAGTTGCAATAACGGTAACTAAGATCTCATCTTTTAACTTTTCATCGATAACAGCACCGAAAATCATATTTACCTCAATGTCAGAAGCGGATGCCACTATATCAGCAGCTTCATTCACTTCGTACAAGCTAAGGTTCATACCGCCTGTGATATTCATCAAAACACCACGTGCGCCTTCGATGGATGTTTCCAACAAAGGACTAGAGATCGCTTTTTTCGCCGCTTCTGCCGCACGATTCTCACCTGTAGCTACCCCGATCCCCATAAGGGCGGAACCGCGTTCAGTCATAATCGTTTTGACATCTGCAAAGTCCAAATTGATAAGTCCAGGTACTGCGATCAAATCAGAGATCCCTTGAACACCTTGGCGAAGAACATTATCCGCTTCGCGGAATGCTTCAAGCATCGGAGTCTTTTTGTCAACAATCTCAAGTAGACGATCGTTCGGGATAATAATAAGTGTATCTACTTTCTCTTTCAATGCAGCAATCCCTTGCTCTGCTTGTAAGGAACGCTTACGTCCTTCAAAAGTAAACGGTCGCGTCACTACACCAACTGTAAGTGCACCAACTTCTTTTGCGATTTCCGCAATGACTGGAGCAGCTCCTGTACCTGTACCGCCGCCCATACCTGCCGTTACGAACACCATATCTGCGCCGCGAAGCGTATTCAGAATCGTCTCCCTTGACTCTTCTGCTGCTTTCTTCCCGACTTCAGGATTTGCACCTGCACCAAGACCGCGGGTCAATTTATCGCCAATTTGCAATTTATGAACGGACTTGGCCAAATGAAGCGCCTGTGCATCCGTGTTTACGGTAATAAATTCTACACCTTTAACACCGTTTTCAATCATGCGATTAACTGCATTGCTACCGCCGCCACCAACACCAATGACTTTAATTTGAGCCAATTGGTCTAAATCCATATCAAATTCAAACATATGAGCCATATCCCCCTAACTTAACGTTCACTAAATAAATTCACTGAAGAAATTTTTAACTCGATCAACCCATCCTGGCTTTTGACTATCGGAGGATTTTTTGGTAGTCTTAACAGCCAGTTTTTTGGTGATGCCTGAATTACGATTCTTCATGTATTTGGAGACGAATTGAATAATACCAACACCACTTGTGTAGGAAGGATCACGTACCCCAATGAAATCAGGCACTGCAATACGTACAGATGTAGCCAGTTCGGATTGTGCAATCGCCAGAATACCTGGGATACAAACTGTTCCACCAGTTAGTACATAACCACCTGCAAGATTTCCAAATCCCAAACGATGAACTTCGGCACGAATTAATTGAAAAATCTCTTCGACACGAGGCTCAATGATATTTGCAAGATCAACCTGAGAGAACTCTTTTTCAACATTGCTGCCCATTCTCGTCACTTTAAACACTTGATCAGGCGCGGAATCTTCTACGGATGCACAGCCATATTTCAATTTGATCTTCTCAGCAATTTCCAGCTGCGTATGTAAGCCAATAGAAATATCATTGCTGATAAATTCTCCGCCAATCTGAATCGTTGACGTTGCAACTAAATTACCCTCGTCGAAGACAGCAATTGTCGTTGCGCCAGCTCCGATATCAACTAATACGGTCCCTACAGCCTTCTCATCTTTGGAAAGTGCCAAATTACCGGATGCGAGCGACATTAAAATAAGTCCTGCAACCTTCAATTCGGATTTTTCCACAACACGCATTAAATTATGTATGCCCGTTTTCGCTCCAGTAATAATCGTCGCTTCTACTTCTAAACGAACACCGATCATACCGCGTGGATCATTAATACCTTCTTGTCCATCAACCAAATATTGCTTAGGTACAACTCCAACTATTTCACGTTCGGGAGGTAATGCGATGACCCTTGCCGCTTGAATGACGCGATCAATATCTTCTTCTCCGATTTCTCGGTCCTCATTTGAAACAGCAACTACGCCGTGACTTGATTGAAGAGAAATATGATTTCCTGAAATTCCAACGTAAACCTCGGAAATTTGTATACCGACCATTCGTTCAGCATGATCAATGGCACTTCGAATTGAATGTACAGTTTGATCAATGTCAACGATTGCGCCTTTACGAATACCCTCTGACTCGGCAGATCCCACTCCTATTATATTAATGGTTCCGTTAACAACTTCCCCAATAATAGCTCGAACTTTGGATGTACCGATGTCTAAACTAACAATGATATCATTGTTGCTCAAGCCCCTGGCACCTCCTGTAACTTAGGTAAAATTGCAAAATCTTCACAAATGCTTTTATACGTATTCCACACAACCGCCATATTCCCTCTTTTTTCTACATTTTTTTTGCATTTGAAAACCAACTTCAATTTCTCTTTTCAATGTTGTAAAATGCAAACAATTTCGTCTAGTAAATACAAGAAAAAATAGAGTATGCAGATAGAGCCTATTTAACCATAAAACTAATTTTAACATTTTTTTCAGAGATTGAGTAGTCTCTGCTACGAATTTTTGTTAGTTTCTCCGCACTATGACGGTTGTTAAGGCTTTGGTGTTGTTTTCGGCGTAGGTTTCGGGGTGGTCTTAGGTTCCGTTTTGGAATCTGTTTTGTTATCTGTCTTGGAATCCCCGCTTGTTGCAAATGGTGTGTGATATTCGACTTCGAGCATTGTGATGACGCCATTCGAAATGTGATCCTCTGCTAAACCGGCAATATAACCAGGCAGGTTATCTATTCTATCAGGCAGATAGGAAATGGTTGTATGGATTTCGAATTGTGAGCGTGTATAAATCTTTATTTTGTCAGGGTACGATTCCGAAGGATCCGGCTTAATCTCTGACACGTCTGACAAAGCACTCTGAGGGATTTCCCCTAGTATTTTACAAAGCGCCGCTTTATTCGGATCCGTATCGGTCCAACCCGTTAAGATTGGCATGTCGAGCGGGATAACGCTACCAGCTGGCAGTTCAATAACGTTGCCATCTGCGAGCACAGCTTGCTTTTTACCGTTAGGATCAATTTGGAATGCTACTTTAGGGAATTCTTCGACTTGAATGTGAATAACTCCTGGGAACATCTTCTTCACGGCAGCGCTCTTGATCATAGGCATCTTCGAGATCCGCTGTCCAATCGTCTTAGAGCTCACTGCAAAAAAACGATCTCCTACTGCAACTTGACTAGCTTGTCCAATTGAATCCGAGGCTAATAGCACATTTCCCTCAACATCAATCCGACTGATCCGACTTAGTGAAGATTGAAAGAACAAAATGACTAGAACAGTTAGGAAAAAAATGATCAAAAAAGAGAGCAGCTTCCGATTCGTACGTGTACGCGGCTTAGGTACAGGCAGCGTTGGTACTTTGTTATCTTCGGACAAGAGGGGCACCACCTAATTATATTTATTACAATGAAAGTGAATATCGTGAATCCCCTCCTGTTTGCAGGAAGGGATACGCGATAGCCACACAAGCTATTACTCACTGGGAACCGGAGCTTGTCGACGCACAGAAGCCCCAAGTCTGACTAGCATATGTTCGATCCTATCATATCCTCTATCGATGTGATGAATTTGCTCAACGATCGTTGTGCCATGCGCAGCTAGACCGGCGATTACAAGAGCAGCACCAGCCCGCAAATCAGTTGCTTCAACAGTGGCTCCATACAACCTTGGCACGCCACGGATAAAGGCTGAACTCATATCTACGCGAATATCTGCCCCCATCCGAGACAATTCATCCACGTGCTTAAATCTACCTTCAAATATCGTCTCTTTCATCACACTTAGTCCATCTGCTAGAGATAAAAGTACCATGACTTGAGATTGTAAATCCGTTGGGAAAGAAGGATGAGGCGACGTCACGATACGTTCAACTGCTTTGGGTCTTGCCTTGCAGCTTACATGTATTATATCACCGTCTGCGATGATTTGAACACCTGCACGCTTAAGCACATGGATAACCGAGGTTAAATGAGCAGGGTTTACTCTTTCCAAAGTAATATTACCTCTAGTAGCCGCTGCAGCAACTAGAAAGGTACCTGCAACAATACGATCTGGAATAATCCGATATGTGCAAGGAGACAACGTAGTAACGCCACGAATCGTGATTGTATCCGTTCCTGCCCCAATAATATCTGCGCCCATCGCATTCAAGAAATTTTGCAAATCCTGTATCTCTGGCTCGCGTGCAGCATTATAAATCGTTGTCGTTCCTTCCGCTCTCACCGCGGCCATCATGATATTCTCGGTCGCCCCGACGCTTGGAAAGTCCAAGAAAATCTCATTACCTTGTAATGTTTCGGCCGTACAGACAATTTTATTGGAAAATTCTTCAATCTCGGCTCCAAGAGCCTGCAAACCTTTGAGGTGCAAATCAATTTTACGTTCACCGATCGCACAGCCACCAGGTTGATATACGGTGACACTGCCGAATCTAGCGAGTAGCGGACCCATGAGAAAGATGGAAGAACGCATCTGACCCATCAATTCTTCGGGGATGTGGGAGGAATGAACTGTGGATGTTGTAATGGTTACTGTATCTCCTTGCTGCTCGGCTCGACAACCAAGTGAACGAAGAATACGAAGCATGGTGTCGATGTCGAGCAGATTAGGAACATTCTGTAAAGTATGCGTACCACTTGCAAGTAAGCATGCAGCTAATATGGGTAATGCGGCGTTTTTAGCGCCGTGTATCTGGATGGCTCCCGTAAGGGGTCTTCCACCTTCGATAACGAGCTTCTCCAAAATTCCACCTCCGATTTACCTCTCACCCATTACCAAAACCTCAGGTACTAGCTTAATACCGTACGATTGCTCTACGATCTGCTGTACTTCGTTGATAAGGGTAAGAACGTCCTCGGCTGTAGCTTCTCCTGTGTTAACAATGAAATTGGCGTGAAGCATAGAGATCTCTGCTCCACCGACACGTTTGCCTTTCAGGCCTGCTTCTTCGATGAGCTTCGCTGCGAAGCCCCCTTCGGGGTTGCGGAATACACTTCCTGCGCAAGCTAATTGCAAAGGTTGGGTACGCAATCGCCGATCTCGATAAGCGGCCATAGCCCCTGCGATTTCGTTGCGGTCTCCAACCTGTAATTCAAAGACAGCCTCTGTTACAATGCCAGGCAATGTGTGCAAAATAGAATGTCGATAAGCATATTGTAAATCTTCTGCCTGCATGACGACCAATTCCCCTGTATCCAGGATGACTTCAGCCTGCTTGAGTATGCGTGACACATCGGACCCATGAGCCCCTGCATTCATGTAGACGGCGCCTCCCACAGTACCGGGGATTCCTGAAGCAAACTCCAGTCCGGTCAAACCTTCTCTGGCTGCGAGTACGGACAATTTAATGAACGAATAGGAACCTCCTGCATAAACCATCGCGCCTTCAAAACGAAGGGTTTCAAGCGCCTGGCCCAGCTTAATCACGACGCCTCGAATCCCTTTGTCTCCCACAAGCAAGTTGGAGCCCCTACCGATTACAGTCCAAGGTACTCCACGCTCATGAAGAAACTTGATGGATGCAGCTACCTGCTCTTTGGAGTGCGGAATAATCAAGCAATCAGCCGGACCGCCGATTTTCCAAGTGGTGTATGGAGCTAGTCGTTCATTCGTTCTTATCTCGCCAATATTTGATGCCTTTAAGTCGGCTATTAACTTCTGCATGGGAAAACCTCCTTCACAGAACGTAGGGCGAAATGTAGAAATGTAAGATGTAAGACATACAAGTTCTGACATTTCAATCATAAGGAGCTGAGCGAAGTCGGCCGTTCTTCGTTCCTTGTTCACTTATGAAGCCTTAGGTGTCTGTCACGGTTATAGTGTAGTTTATGTAAAATCGGTTAGAGTGTGACAATCGCCTATACGCTTTAACAAATTCACAACGAATTGCTATGCGATTCAATCAATTTCACGATAGCAGCTACGGCATCACTTTCATTACGTGATTGCATTGCTGCTTTATACGTCTCACGGTTCTTGTAAAGCGCTTCGACATGATCACCAAGTCCCTCAGTGGTTAAATCTTCTTCCTGTATCACATCGGCATAACCTGCCTTCTGAAAAGATGCTGCATTCAGAATTTGATCCCCTCGACTAGCTTGACGGGATAGCGGGATTAACAGCATGGGTTTCTCTAAACCTAGAAACTCAAAGATAGACGTTGCACCTGCACGAGAAATGACGAGATCCGTCATCGCCAGCACATCAGGAAGCTCTTCGTTCAAGTACTCAAATTGCTTATATCCACGGGTATGAAGATGCTCAACAGACACATTTCCTTTGCCGCACAGATGCACAATTTGAAATTGTTGGAGTAAGCGACCTAAGTTAGCGCGTACAGCTTGATTCAGCACCTGCGAACCTAAGCTTCCACCCATAACTAATATCACAGGCTTCTGAGAATGGAAATCACATAGCTGAAGCGCGCGCGTTGCTTTACCACTGCTAATATGTTCACGGATCGGCAAGCCCGTAAGAACAGACTTTCCGCCCTTAATATGCGAAAGGGATTCAGGAAATGTCACACATACCTTCGTTGCAAATGGGATCGAAATTTTATTCGCCAGTCCTGGCGTCATATCGGATTCATGGATAATAACAGGAATATTGTTCATACGGCTCCCAAGAACGACAGGAACGGAAACGAACCCGCCTTTCGAAAAGACAATGGCGGGTTTCAAACGTTTAAGCAACCGATACGATTCATAAACACCTTTCATCACTTTAAATGGATCTTTTATATTTTTGAGATCAAAATATCGGCGCAATTTCCCTGAAGAAATCGGATAAAAGGGAACCCCTTCTCGATCAATGATCTCTTTTTCAATACCTGTAGCCGAGCCTATGTATTTGACATCCCAACCTTGCTGCTTCAGCTTATGCATCAGCGCTAAATTAGGGGTTACATGGCCTGCGGAGCCTCCTCCGGTAAATACAATTGTCTTCATTCCCCTGTCACCTCGAATAGCGGGATATATTAAGCAGGATGCCGACAGATGTCAGCATGAGTGTCAGTGAAGATCCCCCTGCACTTATAAATGGCAGCGTAATACCAGTTACCGGAAACATTCCAATAACGACGCCGATGTTAATAATAACTTGAACGGCGATCATGCCGATAATGCCTACTGCAATTAAACTGGCAAATGTATCTGGTGCCGTAATGGCCGCACGCATTCCCCGCCATACTAAGATGGTGAAGAGCAGCAGAACCAATGTACCCCCTATAAAACCAAGTTCTTCAGCGATAATAGAAAAAATAAAATCAGTTTGCGGCTCTGGTAAGTAACTATACTTTTGCCGGCTCATTCCGAGTCCAAGTCCTACTAGTCCGCCTGGTCCAATCGCATATAAGGATTGTATAGATTGATAACCAGCACCAAGTGGATCTTGCCATGGGTCGAGAAAGGCTGTTATCCGCTTAAGGCGATATGGAGCGGCAATAACGAGCCCAATAAAACCCGCAACTCCTATCATACCTAGATAGGAAAGATGAAGCAATCTCGCGCCAGCCGTGTAAATAATTAAGAGCGAGGCACCAACTAATACAACTCCAGTTCCTAAGTCCGGCTGCAGCATGATCAAACCGAATGCAATTCCCATAATACCTAGAGGCGGCATCAACCCTTTGGTAAGCAGTGTAATCTTGGACTGATTTTCGGATAGCATCTTAGAAAGAAATAGAATCATCCCTATTTTCATAAATTCAGAAGGTTGAATCCCGAAAGCTCCGATTCCAAGCCAACTTCTGGCACCGCCACGAATAACGCCGATACCAGGAATCAAAACAATGACCAGCATACCAAAGCAAACAAACAAGGCTAACTTTGCAAATCGTTTCCACACCAAATAATCCACATTCATCGTGAAGAACATCGCTACAATTCCTAGTACGGCGAAGATCAGTTGTCTTTTTAAATAATAAAAAGAATCGCCAAACTCACGAAACGCAAGTACACTACTAGCGCTGTAGACCATAATAACGCCGATTGTCAAAAGCAGCAAGGTCGGAATAATAATCCAAATGTCAGGAGCGGAGCGTGCTTTACCCATTACAGACACCTCTTTGTCAGTTGTGGGCTCCCTTTAAAATGTGGATAAGCCCTACTTAAAGGTTATGCACGGACTCCTTAAACATGCGTCCCCTGTCCTCATAGGATGGAAACATATCCCAACTTGCACAAGCTGGTGATAGAAGCACGATGTCTCCTTGCTCACTCATTTGCCAGGCAAGCTGCACGGCTTGTGAAACCGCGTCCGCTGCATCCTTAGCAGTATCGACGGTTTGCACCTTACTAATCCCTGCCAATTCGGCAATATGCTTGATTTTCTCTTTGGTTTGCCCTAAAGTGACAATTCCTTTGATACGATTACGAAAAGTTGGCAGCAGTTCCATATAATCCGAACCGCGATCCAAGCCGCCAGCTATCAAGATCACTGGTTGATTAAAAGCCTCAATGGTCACAATGGAAGCGGCAGCATTCGTTGCTTTAGAGTTATTATAAAAGCTTACGCCATCAAGTTCTCTCACAAGCTCTAGGCGGTGTTCTACGCCTTGGAACTTTCTTAACTCACCTGCAATCACAGGTAGTGCTACGCCAGCTGTAATGGCCGCTGCAGCGGCTGCCAACGCATTGCCAACGTTAAAGCTGCCCGGCATGCCCATGTCAGAAGCCGGCATAATGGTTTGAACAGATCCCTGACCGTTCGCATACACAAGACAGTCCGTCTCCGCGTCTAAATAGACACCATATGCAAGTTTTTCTTCCAGTGAGAAATGAAATTGTTTCGCCTTCAAACTTGGCATAAGACGTCGACACACTTCGTTATCCCAATTCAAAATAGCTGTGTCTTCCTCTGTTTGATTTTCAAAAATTTTGGCTTTAGAGGCGATATAATCGTCCATGGAGCCATGATAATCTAGATGTGTTTCGTATACATTTAACAATAAGCCAATGTTTGGACGGAACGCTGTTGTGCCTTTTAGCTGGAAAGAGCTTAATTCAACTACCATCCAATTCTCAGCTGTCACCTCAGGTGTAGCTTCGGTTAACGCACGGCCAATGTTGCCTGCAACAACTGGCTTTAAGCCCGCCGTTTCCAGCATCAAGCCGATCAGTGTTGTTGTCGTTGTCTTTCCGTTGGAGCCTGTGATACCAATAATTGGCGCTTCACAAAATTGATAAGCTACCTCAACCTCAGTCACAACCTCAATACCGAGTTCTTCTGCTTTTCGAATCGGGTCTACCGAATACGGAATCCCTGGATTTTTGACAACTAGCGCAACCCCTTGATGCACGAGGGACTCCGGATGAAACCCACATACAACAGAAATACCCAGAGCCTCCAGTTCGTCGGCTTCAGGGCACGCGCTTCGTTCCTTTTTGTCGTTGACAGTGACGAGAGCTCCTTTTTGATGAAAAAGCTTAGCTGCAGCGACACCGCTGCGAGCCAAGCCAAGTACGATCACTTCAAGTCCACGATAATCCCGCGGATGCTTCATGTTCTACAACACCTCATTCATATATAATCCGAGCACGGCAAGCACTAAACCTACGACCCAGAAAGTAATTACAACTCGCCACTCAGACCATCCAACCAACTCAAAATGATGATGAATCGGACTCATTTTGAACACGCGTTTTTTCCTAGTTTTAAATGAAACAACTTGAATGACAACAGATAAAATTTCAATTAAGAAAACTCCGCCAATAATAGCTAGAAGAAGTTCTGCTTTCGTTAAGATGGCAACGGCAACAAGTCCACCACCGATTCCCAAAGAGCCGGTGTCACCCATGAATACTTTGGCAGGATGCGCATTGAATACTAGGAACCCGAGTACGGCACCAACCATTGCTGCTGAGAAGATTGCTGCTTCAGGCTGTGTATTATTCATGGCAATAATCGTGTATGCCCCAAATGCAATTGCACTTGTCCCCGCTAACAAGCCGTCCAAGCCATCTGTAAAGTTAACGGCATTCGAAGCGCCTAGCATCAAAATAGCCATTAACGGGAAATACAACCAACCCGCATTCATATGATACGAAACGAATGGCACATAAATATCTGTGCTGTGTCCTTGCATAACGAGTAAATAACAGACAATGGCTGAAATCAATAATTGACCAAAAAGCTTTTGCTTTGCTGTAAGTCCCAATGAACGCTTAAAAATAATTTTGATATAGTCATCAAGGAAGCCAACAAGTCCATAACCTAATGAAGCTAATAATAAAATGAGTAAATCTGTATTTTTATCAGCAAAACGAAGTGTAGCCAAGGAGAGCGCGAGTAAAATAATGACGCCGCCCATCGTTGGTGTACCTTGTTTTTTGAGATGTCCCTGCGGGCCATCCTCACGAATTTGCTGACCAAATTTCATTCGTCTTAAAATAGGTATACATAATGGCCCCATGATTAGCGCAAGCACAAATGCCACACCCATTGTTAATAATACTGCGTTTTCCACGTTGGTTCCCCCTGCTCATTTCCGTCACTCTATTTCATACATGCAATTCGATTTCGTTAATTAGGCTAATAAGCTATGGACAACCTGCTCGAGCCGCATCCCACGCGAGCCCTTCACGAGCACGAGATCCTCGGGCTTTGCGAGTGCTGCGAGCTCCTCCGCGAGCTGCGCCTTGTCGTCGTAGGCGCGTACTTGCGCCTGCGGGAACTGCTTCGCCGCTTCCTCCGCAATGAAGCGGCCGAGACGCCCGAACGTGAAGACGTAGTCTACACGTTCCGGAGACAACATCGCGCCAATGCCGCGATGGAACTGCTCTTCGTGCTCGCCAAGCTCCAGCATGTCGCCGAGCACGAGGAACTTCCGACCGAAGCCGCTCAGCTGCTCGGTCAGGGCAATAGCCGCCCGCATCGAGGCGGGGCTGGCGTTGTACGCATCGTTAAGTACGGTCAGCCCAGAGGCTGCCGTGAGCTTCTCGATGCGCATGCTTGTCATCTGCAGCGCGCGAAGCCCAGCTGCAACAGCACTTGGCGTGACGCCGAAGGCCTCGCCGACGGCAATGGCTGCGAGCGTGTTCACGACGTTATGCGTGCCAAGCAAGGGAATAAATAATTCCTCGTATCCGGGGGAATTGATGGTGAAGTAAGCGCCATCCGCATCCATGCGGATATCGGTTGGGTAGCGATCGTTATCGTGGCTTTGGCCGAAACGAATGCGCCGCAAGCCCTCTGGCAGATCCAGTTCGCCAAGTGCTTGTTCAATTAACGGCTCATCCCCGTTATAAATGATCAAACTGTCAATTCGCATGCCGGTAACAATCTCCGCTTTCGCACGGGCGATTTCATCTCTAGAACCTAGCTGAAGCATGTGTGACTCACCAATCATGGTGATAATAGCAGCTTCAGGCTCTGCGATTTCAGACAATAAAGCAATTTCGCCGCGTCCGCTCATGCCCATTTCGACGACTGCAAATTGCGTCGTTTCTTCAAGAAGCAGGAGTGTAAGTGGTAAACCAATATGGTTATTCAGGTTTCCCTTTGTTTTATGAACTTCATAAGTACTGCCTAGAACAGCTGCAACCAAATCTTTGGTTGTCGTCTTCCCATTACTTCCTGTTATGCCGATGATTCGTACAGAGAGCTCTTGGCGGTAAGCTTTGGCCAAACTCTGAAGTGCTGCAAGTGTATCCTCGACTTGAATGTTAGGGATACTGCTTGGCGCAGGACCATGGTCAACTTGCCAGAGAATAGCCGCAGCCCCTTTCTGATAAGCATCTTCCGCATACTGGTGACCATCAAAATTTTCTCCGATAAGCGGGATAAACAGACTGCCAGCCTGAATCGAACGTGTATCCGTAGAGACTCCTTTAATCAAAATGTCGCCATGAACATCGGACACCTCGCTGCGGAGCATCGTTGCTATTTGACCTAATGTACGCTGAATCACTGTGTTCTCCCCTTTATCGCAGCCTTAGCCACCAAACGATCGTCGAAATCATGCTTGACACCCATGATATCCTGATACGTTTCGTGGCCTTTTCCCGCTATCAATATTACATCTTTAGGGCCTGCCTCTTCAATAGCCTTTTGTATCGCTTTTTTACGATCAGCCAGTAAGATATACTGATTTTCTGGGTAATTAACTTCTTTGAGCCCCGGTTCAATATCTGCCAAAATCGCATCTGGATCTTCCGTACGAGGATTATCAGATGTCACAAATACAAAGTCGCTATAGTGTGCTGCAACTTTCCCCATGATTGGGCGCTTCGTTCTGTCACGATCACCGCCACAGCCGAAAACGGTGATTATTTTCCCTTCGGCAAACTCACTTACCGTGGAGAGGGCATTCTCTAAACCATCCGGCGTATGCGCATAGTCGACCAACACTAGGAAATCCTGGCCCTCGTTGACAACTTCCATTCTACCTTCTACTACTGCGATACGTCCTAAACTAGTACAAATGGCCTCCAAGGGAATCCCTTCCGCTAAGGCAGCAGCGATCGCCCCAAGCACATTGTACACGTTGAATTTTCCTACCAATTGCATGCGAATGAAAGCTTCTCCTGCAAAAGAATGCAGCTGAAACTCAGTCCCCTGTGAAGTCATCCGAATATCGGAAGCCCGCACATCACAATCGTTTTCAATGCCGTACGTAATCACTTGTGCAGCTGTCAAGCGATGGAACGTCTGTGAAGCCTCATCATCAACATTAAGGATGGCATATTGGCGAGCATTCGGATCCGCTGAGAAACCATTACCAAGTCGAGAGAATAGCAATCCTTTCGCTGCCGCATAGCCATCCATCGTTTTGTGATAATCCAAATGATCCTGTGTCAAATTCGTAAATATGCCTGAACGGAATTGAATCCCCTTCACTCTTCCCATATCAAGACCATGAGAAGAGACTTCCATGATACAATAATCAGTCCCCGTATCCGCCATTTTCCTTAGAATACGTTGTAGTTCCAAAGCTTCCTGTGTATTCGTGGCTTTATTTTCTATGTATTCATCACCAATTTTGATATGGATATTGCCCATTAACCCTGTTACATAGCCTTGATCCGCGATAATTTTCTCCAAAATATACGTTGAAGTTGTTTTACCGTTCGTCCCTGTAATTCCGATAACCTTGAGCTCTTTGCTTGGATATCCGAAGAAATGGGCGGAAAGAGCCGCCATCGCATATCTGGCATCTTTTACAACGAGTTGAGGGACTGGTACGTCGAGCACTCTCTCCGTAACAAGCGCAGAAGCCCCAAGCGCAATCGCTTTGGGGGCATAGTCGTGGCCATCAGCTGTCAATCCAGGGATGCAAAGAAACAAATCTCCCTGATTTATTTTACGAGAGTCTGCCTCAATTCCCGTGATCTCCGTGTCTTTATCGCCATGTATGTGGGTAATGAGCAGTGCGGAAGCAAGCTCCTGCAGTTTCATAAGCAACCCTCTCTTCCTAGATTTATCTATCTATTATGGACAATTTTATGCAAGTAGAAAAGCTAAACATGTCTTCTTTGTAAATCTTTTTTTGAGTGATGTGCCAGATCTCTATTTCTCTGGATCCACATTGGATAAGAAGATACGAATCGTAGAACCCTGATCCACACGTGAGCCTGCTTTAGGTGCTTGAGAGATGACATACTTCCCATTCCCAGATTTGGCTAACTTAAAATTCATGTTCAGGTCTTCTAATATATCATCAACTGACGCTCCAACCAAGTCCGGCACTTCAACAATTGGAATTTCACCATAGCGATATTCTTTATCAAGTTGATTTTTGTCTGGTTCAACCTTCATGTAACGCAGGGCATCTGCCATAATATCTCTAACTAATGGCGCTGCAATCAGGCCTCCGAATTGAATGCCTTTCGGATCATCCACAGCCGCATAGACAACGATCTTCGGATTATCCGCTGGCGCAAAGCCAATGAATGACACGATATGCTCATCAGGTGAATAACGTCCATTAATAACCTTCTGGGCTGTTCCTGTTTTTCCGCCAACACGGTAGCCGTCAATAAATGCATTGCGACCTGTCCCCTTCGCGACGACGCTCTCGAGCGCTTCACGAACTTGTCTGGACGTATCCTCTGAGATAACATTCCGAACTAACTCTGGCTCTACAACATCGACAACTTCACCAGTATCTGGATTGGAAAAGGATTTTGCAACATAAGGCTTAAATAGTTTACCGCCATTGATCGCCGCTGAGACCGCAGTAATTTGCTGGATCGGTGTCACAGAAACCCCTTGACCGAAAGCGGTTGTTGCCAACTCCACAGGACCTACTTGCGATGGTTTGAACATGATCCCATTCTCTTCACCGCCGAGATCAATTCCTGTCTTCTTACCAAAACCAAATCGGGAAATATAGTCAAATAATTTCTCTTTGCCTAATCGCTGCCCCATCACAACGAACCCCGGGTTACAGGAATTTTGAACAACCTGCAGCATCGTTTCACTGCCATGTCCACCACGTTTCCAACAACGTAACCGAGCGCCCCCAACTTCAATCGAACCTGGATCGTAGAACTGTTCATTCTTTAGATCTACTTTCTTTTCTTCTAGTGCTGCGGCAAGGGTAATTATCTTAAAGGTAGAACCAGGCTCATACGTTTTCCAAATCGGTAAATTCCGATTATACGTTTCAGCCGGCGACGCCATATATTTGCCTGGATCATATGTCGGTCGGCTGCCCATTGACAGGATCTCACCAGTATTCGGATCCATCATGATGGCAATGACATTCTGTGCTTGATACTGCACCATCGCTTGATCTAACGAACGTTCCATCACCGATTGCAGATGGCTGTCGATGGTCAACTTCACATTTAGCCCATCTTTAGGGGCTGTGTAGGTATCCGTTGTACCAGCCAATTTCCGTCCAGCTGCATCTGTCATATAAGCAATATTGCCTGCGATACCTGTCAGTTGTGAGTTATATTTCGACTCAATCCCCGTTAACCCTTTATCTATCCCTGCGAAGCCTAGGATATGCGCTGCAAGTGAACCATAAGGATAGTAGCGCTTATTATCTTCCGCTACGATGATGCCAGGCAGTTGCAAATTACGCACTTCCTGCGCCTTTTCTATTGTAATTTTACGGCCCGAAGGCTTTATATAGTTTTGCATTTCTTTCTTGGTAATTTGTTTGTATATGTCCTCTTCATTTCCATCCAACACTTCTGCCAGCTTAGCGGCTGTGGCGTGAGCATCTTTAATTTGAATAGGAATCGCCACAAGAGTAGGAGTACTCATACTATACGTAAGTGTCAAGCCATTACGGTCTTGAATTTCGCCTCGTTTGGGTGCAAAACCAATTTCTCTTCGCCAACTGTTCTCGGCCAGCTTCGCGAGGTCTTGTCCGATCCAAAGTTGAACATAGGCTAGACGGATAATAAGTGCTGTAAAGATGACAGTTCCAATGATTAACGCCGTAAACAATCTGCGACGAACGGTAACGTTAGAAGCCCGCATGAACGTTCAGTCTCCCTTCCCACTATTGTCATGTTCATTCCTAACATGACTATTCGGGACAAACAGGGGTTAGAACAAGCTGTTCACTAACGTTGTTTATTTGCTGTCGTTGTCGTTCGTTGTGATTCCGTTTTGGCGTTAGGCGTTGGTGACGGCGTCGGTGAACCTGTAGGCGTTGCAACTGGGTTTGATCCGCTTGCCGTATCCGATTTATCACTTAACGGTTTAAGTTGCAGCGTTACGCCACGACCTTCACCTGCAGCGGATTGCTCAGATACATACCCTTCCCCAGAGGTTTGACAATCAATTTTGAAGAAAGAACATGTCTCAACAGCGTCTCTCAGGGATCTGCCAACAAGATTCGGAAGCGGCATTTCCTCGACAGGTTGCATGGCAACGTAAATATGCTGCGTTGATAGAATTTGAGTGCCAGCCTTCGGGAATTGATCAACAACCTTCTCACCTTTACCGAACACCTCAAGTGATAGACCAATATCTTTGGCAGTCTCTTTAGCGCTTGTCGATGAAACATCTAACAAATTCGGTACATTCAGACGATTCGCTTCTTTGGTGATCGTTTTCGGCTTTTTACTTGAGGCAACGCCCATGTACTGCAAAGACTCACCCACGATTTCTTTGAACGCAGGCGCTAGGACTTGACCGCCCAAATGATAATTCCCACCCAAATCAGGCTGATCAGCGATAAGTGTAATTAAAATCCGTGGATCTTCTACTGGCGCATAGCCAATAAACGAGATTACCCATGTATCGGAAGAGTAGGTTTTTTCACCAGGAAGTACGATATTCGCCGTCCCTGTTTTTGCTGCTATCCGATAATCCTCCATATAGGCAAGTTTACCTGTTCCGACTTCTTGATCCGAGACGACTTGTTCCAAGTAGCCACTCACTTGCGTTGCCGTTTGCGGACTCACGACTTGTCTGATTACTTGAGGTTCATACGCCGTGATTACTTTGCCTGTTTTAGGATCAAGAATGTCCTTCACAATGTGCGGCCACATCAATTTACCACCATTCGCAATGGCTGCATACGCTGCGGTTTGTTGGATGGCTGTAACTACGACTTTTCCTTGCCCGTATGTCGCTGTTGCGTACTCAGACGGATATTTCATGTCAATTAGACCTGATACTTCTCCTGGCATATCGATGTTCGTTTTTTGATCGAAACCAAACTTATTAATATAATCGCGTAGTTTATTTTGTGTTAACTTCTCAATTCCTAGCTTTACAAAAGCAACGTTACTAGACCTCTTCAAACCTTCTAAGAAGGTGATTTTGCCCCACCCGACGAGATTATGGTCATGGAGAATACGGTCTGATACTTTAATCGAACCCGATTGATAGGTTTCTGTCGGATTAAACAATCCCTCTTCCACCGCTCCTGCTAGGGTAACTAACTTAAATGTAGATCCAGGTTCATATCTGGAAGAAACGGCGCCATTTCTAAAATCTTTCTGTGGATCATAGTTCCAGTACGTATTCGGATTAAAGTTCGGCGTGTTTGCCATCCCTAGAATTTCCATCGTTTTCGGATCAACCGCGATAGCTGTCAGGCTTTTGGGATGCCACTTGTCATTGACTTTCGTCAAGGCGCTCTCTAAATAAAACTGTATGTTTTTGTCGATCGTGAGTCTTACATTGTTTCCGTCTTCCGCAGGTTTAAAGTTGACTTTGGCATCGGGAAGTTCTACACCTTTACCATCCTTTTCATAACTTAGCATCCCTGGAATACCCTTAAGTGTGTCGTTTAATTTCAACTCTAGGCCAAGTGATGCTTCACCTTCTTTGTTCGTATACCCTAGAATATGGGACGCCAACGTTTCACCCGGATAGTATCTCTTCTCATCTTCAAGAATTGAAATCCCTACGCTCGCTCTGGTGCCTAATTTGAGTTTCGTTTGTAGGTTGGCAATGAGCACGCGAACTTTATCCGCTTTCTCTTTCTCAATCTTCCAACCTTCGTTACGCACTTCAACATTGGCAGCGAAGTCTGTACCATCGAGTTTTTTTTTCGTTGCCCTCTCGCGAATCTTATTTACGAGTTCTGCACGAGACGCTTCGGATTCTTTCAAAATATCCGCTAACCCCTGAGTCACATCCTCAGCAATGTGCAAAGCATCTATCACTTTCGGATTTAGCGCAATTGTATAAGCTGTTGCTTCTACGGCGAGCACCTTATCATTACGATCCAAAATCGAACCGCGTACGGGAGCCAGCACTTTATCTGTTTCCCATCTTTTCTCAGCTTTCTCTAGCAACCAGGATGCTTCTACCACTTGAATCCAATAGACTTTAACCATGAGGACAACAAAAAGAAGGGTGAAAAACCCTCCAAGTAGCAAAGAACGTAACTTAATTTTTTTTGTCATATGAGTACCTGCCTGTTACGGTTTAGAAGCAGCTTTCGTACTTTTGCCACTCGTTGTAGCTGTCGTTGTACTAGATTTCGTTTTCGTAGATTGAGCAACGATTTCACCTTGCTTCACATCTTGTAAATTAAACCCGAGGCGTACGGCTTCCTCTTTTAAACGATCTGGACTTTGCAGTTTCTCAACTTCTTGCTTAAGCGCGCTGTTCTGTGCTTGAATTTCACGGATTTCACCTTGCATTTTCAAAATATTCGCATTCATCTGATAAATCGCAGCAAACCGCCAAATGATCACGCCAGCAACAATAACACAGAGTACAACTGTGAATAAGTAGAGCATTTTCTCTTGCGCTGGCAATGAGGAATTGCGGTAAACAACCTTGGTTGTTTCTTTTATCTTAACACGTTGTTGTTGATTCGGTTTACGTTTCGGATCAAGTGCCAAATTGCCTTGAATATATGATGACATCGCTTATTCCTCCCTTGGTCAAAGCTTTTCTGCTATTCTTAATTTTGCCGATCTGGCTCTTTGATTGACTTCTAATTCATGTTCACTAGGTAGAATTGGTTTACGTGTAACGAGCTTCAAATCCCCAGCCTTCTCACAAACACACATTGGAAAAGCTGGCGGGCACGTACATTTCTCCACATTTTTCACGAAAAATTGTTTACAGATGCGATCCTCCAAAGAGTGAAACGTAATGACTGCAATCCGCCCTTGAGGTGCCAAACAGTTAAGTGATTGTTGAAGCGCTTCTTCAAACGCGCCTAGTTCGTCGTTTACTGCGATTCGTAATGCTTGGAAACTGCGTTTCGCTGGATGTCCACCCGTCCGTCTTGCGGCAGCTGGGATCCCCTCTTTGATCAATTCAACGAGTTCCCCCGTTGTTTCAATCGTTTTCTTCTCTCTTGCCTCCACAATGACTCCAGCAATTCGTCTCGAGAACTTTTCTTCCCCATATTCGAACAAAACTTTAGCAATTTTGTCAGCTGGCCATTCATTCACGATCGTTTTGGCCGTGAGGAGCGTATCTCGATCCATTCTCATATCAAGCTCAGCATCATGGTTGTAGCTGAAACCACGATCACCATCATCCAACTGTGGAGAAGATACACCTAGATCGAACAAAATGCCGTCAACCTGGGGTCTGCCATCTTTCATAGCTTTGGGTACTCCGCGCAATACATGCTCGATTTCTCGAAAATTGCTTTTGATAATGGCTACACGATCTAGATAGGGTGCAAGCACCGTTTGCGCATTGGCTAGAGCAACATCATCTTGATCAAGGGCAATGAGTAACCCTTCTGGTCCTAGTTTGGAAGCGATAAGAGAGCTATGTCCCGCGCCTCCCATCGTACAATCCACGTAAACGCCATCTGGTTTTATATGTAAACCTTCTACAGATTCTTCTTTAAGTACAGTCACATGATGAAACACTCGTTGTCCTCCTAAAAGTTTTGCCTTGGCAAAACTGACTTCGTAAGCATATTCTTAAACACTAAATTTCTATAAATCAAAATTAAAATCGACCAGCTTCTCTGCTATTTCATTGAATGACTGTTCAGACTCATTGGCATAGCTTTCCCAAACTTGCTTACTCCAAATCTCCACACGATTAGAAACTCCGATAACGACACAATCTTTTTCTAACTTGGCATGGTCGACGAGATTGCTTGGAATGTTAGCTCTCCCTTGCTTATCAAGCTCACACTCTGTTGCACCAGAGAAGAAAAACCGGGTAAAAGCACGTGCATCTGATTTCATTAATGGCAATGCTTTCAGCTTCTGTTCGAGAATTAACCATTCGGATTGCGGGTATACAAATAAGCACTGATCTAAACCACGTGTGATGACAAAAGCTTCGCCAAGGGCTTCACGAAATTTAGCCGGAATAATCATTCGGCCTTTCTCGTCAATGCTATGTTGATATTCACCCATAAACATAGCATCAAGTCCCCCTTTCCCTCCACTTTGTACCACTTTTCACCACATTTGAATCAATATTCGCTAAAAATAAAAGAAATCCTGCTTAGTTAGCAGGATTAATTAAATTTATTTCGTTTTTTAGGTCTATTCTGTGCCTTTTGTTCCTTGTTCCGTATCTTCAAGTGTATTTTCAGATACTTGTTGCTCCTTCAGTTTTAAGCGCAATTCCTTCAATTGCTGGTTCCGCTTGCGTCTGTATACCCAGATTGGGAATGAAATAAGAAGTAATATCACCAAAACGGGCACCGCGGCAGCCAGGAAAACGAGGACACCTTGCATCACAGCGACCAGAACATTCAGGCTAGAGCCCCATGCTTTTTCAACACGTTCTGCTAGAGTTAGTTCATTCGGGTCAGAAAGCAACGGTTTTTTTCCTGTTTGTTGATACATGCGCAGCTCGATGGTGGAGTACGAAACATTTTGATCCAAGTAACGCATTCTGCCTTTGATTTGCTCAATCGCCTCTTGTACCTTGGCAAGTTCATTAGAAAATGCTAGCAAATCATCTGTCTTCGTTGCTTTCTCCATAAAGCTAAGCAATCTAGTTTCAACAAGCTGTTTGGCCGTCAAACGAGAGCTAAGATCTACGTACTCTTCCGTCACGTCCTGCCCTTGTACATTCCTTTGGAGCGCTGGGCTTATCTTTTCTAGTCCGTCCAGCATGGATACAAAACCATTCGCTGCGACTTTAATCGTATAAGTACCACCCTTTTCACCGGTATTCGCACTCTCGGAAAACTGCAAAATGTAAGCTCCGCTTAATGCAACGAGATCCCGCAGCCGGGTTTGAGCATTACTATAGTCTTCAACTGGCATCACGAGATTAGCCCGATAAATTAGTTTGCGGTTAAAACCAGCCTCCTGGTCGTTCCCGCTAGCAGGCATCACAACATTTGGCGCAGCTGCCTTCCCTTCCGTTGTAGGAGCTTTCGTTGTGGATTCCTTTGCCATAGCTGCTGGAGCTGCGTTGCTTGCATTCACTTGTTTAGCGTCGGTAAACTGATCTGCTGTCGCACCTGACGTTTGCACGCTGTTCAATTCGCCTTTGGAAGCTACGCTGGACGCATCTTGTTTGCTCTCAGATGTGGAACCGCATCCCGCCAGCACCCCCAATGCCAATAAACACGTAACAATCATAATGGCTAAGCTTGCTCCTCTTATCTTTATCCTCATTGCAACACGCCCCCAATTTCCATTTATAGGTTATACACCCTTCAAACGGAATGTTCAACTCGAAAGTTGCATGGAAACAACGTGGATTGCAATAAAAGAGATAAAGATTTTCGAGACAGTTGAATGTTTTAGTAATTGGGGTGACATTGCTGGGCTTGCTGGGGTGTATGATGCCGGGGACTTTTAGGAGTTAGCTGGAAAAAGTACAGTTATTTTAGATGAATATCATTGAAATATTGATTTAGATGTATTTCATGTAGTTAATTATCCCTTTGCACTTAGAATTAATAGTGGACGTCTCTTAGTGTAGAAGTGATAATAATCTTAACTATTAACTAAGAGGTGTCTTTCCATGAGCGAATCAAGACA
>NZ_LMSD01000008.1 GCF_001428045.1 Paenibacillus sp. Soil750
AACGCTTTGACTGTTTGGTGATGATGGCGGAGGGGACCCACGCGTTCCCATCTCGAACACGACCGTTAAGCCCTCCAGCGTCGATGGTACTTGAACCGTAGGGTTCTGGGAGAGTAGAACGTTGCCAAGCGACTAAAAGAGCTTTACTTGGAGATATCCAGGTAAGGCTTTTTTTGCATTAGCCTATGTTTCACCCATTTACTTAACCATCAACTGTATTTCCTACAGCTAAGTTCATGGAATTACTCCGAAAAATTGATTTAGATGGAAAACCTACATCTAATAACATGGGAATTCCCCATATTCAGTTAGTTTAACTGAAATTAACTACATAAAATCCATCTATTTCGATGATTGTGGCAAATGGAGCGAAATTAACTGGATAAAATCCATTTAAGTGTGAGGGGTGGAGAGAGACCTTTGGGGGGACGGAGTGAGGCGGGGAGTGGAGAGGAAGAGTAGTGGTCGAGTGAGTATGGAAACTAATGGAATGCTGGTGGGAGAGTAGAGTAGCTGAGAGGTGGTCAAGGGTCAGGGCGATACGTCAAGCCAAGTCCCAAGATTTCAAAATAACTTTGTCATTTTCACAAAAATATATGAAGAATCCTAATAATGGCTTCATTTTATAATACAATAAAGCTTAGTTGACTTTTAGGGGAGTGATACATAGTGGAGAACGCCTATGTTCAGATAGGTACGGCGATGTTTCGGACAGGGATTTTGGGATATGGCGGCGGGCCGTCGATCGTGCCATTAATTCGGTATGAAGCGGTGACGCGTTTTAAGTGGATGAAGGATGAGGAGTTCATGGAGGTGCTCGCGATAGCGAATACGCTGCCGGGGCCGATTGCGACGAAGCTGGCAGGTTATTTGGGGTATCGGCTCAAAGGGAGCTGGGGAGCGGTAATTGGTCTGCTAGCTCATATTTTGCCTACTTGCGTCGCGATGGTGGGGTTGTATTCATTTATTACGTTTTTCAGTACGTCGCATGTGATTAAGGGGATGATTGCTGCCGTAGTGCCGATTGTCGCGGTCATGCTAGGCGTGATGGCGTATGAGTTTGGTGAGAAAGCGATCAAAGGGTTAGGCTGGCCAGCGGGGGTTACCTTTTTCATCATTGCCTTCCTGCTGCTACAACCTTTATCGGTGCACCCCGCTATCGTGATATTCATGTTCCTCCTATATGGGGCCTTCCATCACAAGCTAAAGGACAAGTGGACGAAGAGTAAGAAGACGCTTGGCAAAGGTGATGGCGTATGATGGATTGGTGGCATTTGCTCGTTAGTTTCTTTCTTGCCAATGTATTTGGCTATGGCGGCGGTCCTTCGTCGATCCCGCTGATGTTTCAAGAGATCGTGACGAATCACAATTGGATGAACAGCAGTGAGTTCTCCAACATGTTGGCGCTGGGGAATGCGCTGCCGGGGCCGATTGCGACGAAAATCGCCGCGTACGTAGGCTACCAAATCGGCGGATGGATTGGCGTGCTGATTGCGGTGGCGGCAACGGTAGTTCCGTCGATTATTGCACTTATTATTTTGCTAAATATGCTGCAGAAATACAAGCAATCCCCTGTCATTAAAGGCATGACACTGCTGGTTCAGCCCGTGATTGCGATTATGATGGTGCTGGTCACCTGGAGCAGCTTAGTGGAGTCTACGAAAGCGATTGGGTATCTACAGTTTATCGGAATCGCCGCGGTGGCCTTTTATTTAATTCAAATTCGGAAGATACATCCAGCCTTTGTGATTCTTGCAGGGTTCGTATATGGTGGGATTTTTCTGTCCACGTAATCTAATCTCACACATTTTTGGCGCTAAGCACAAAGCTTGCGCCTCTTTTCGTTACGACACCAAACTTGATGTCACGTTTATTGACGCCCAAGATAGGCGGGCCGTATAGTGATGTGAGAGGGATAAGAAGTAAACTGATCGATGATCTCGGAATCTGGAAACAGCAAATCCCTAGTGGGAGATGCTGTTTTGTCATATCAAGGTGAGTAGATATTGTCTAACGGAATAAGGAGGTCGGGGGCCTGTGCGTACACAAGAGAAGGATGCTGTCGAGATGGTCCAAATCGTTAAGCAGTTCGGTTCTGTGCTGGCGAATGATGAGGTGGATTTCAGAGCGAGATCTGGGGAAATACATGCGCTGCTAGGCGAAAATGGTGCGGGCAAGAGTACGATGATGTGCATGCTGTCCGGCGTGTATCGTCCGACGAGCGGAGAGATTTACATACATGGCGAGCAGGTGCGTATTCGCTCACCGAAGGATGCGATGAAGCTGGGGATCGGTATGGTGTTTCAGAACTTCCGCCTCGTGCAGACCCTGACGGCTGCGGAGAATATTGTGCTTGGGGAAGCTGGCTCTGTCTGGCGCGGACCTGGTTGGTTGTCGAAGAAATCGGAGGAGATCGAGGCGATTTCGAAGCATTTTGGGCTGCTGTTTCCCGTAGATCGGCCCATCTGGCAGCTATCTGTTGGCGAGCAGCAGCGAGTGGAAATTGTAAAGACGCTCTATCGGGGAGCGGATTTTATTATTCTAGATGAGCCAACGTCGGTGTTGACACCGGGAGAGGTTGATCAGCTTTTTGAGACGCTGAACCGGATGAAAAAGGAAGGCAAAACGGTCATTATGACGACGCATAAGCTCAAAGAGGTGATGTTCGCGGCGGATCATATCTCGGTCATGCGCAAGGGCAAGATGATTGCGACAATGGCGAAATCGGAAACGAGCGAGCGTGAGCTTGCGCAGTTGATGGTGGGCGAGATGAACTTAGCGAGCCGGGCACAACAAAGAACGCGAGCGAAGGAGAAGCCGATGCTCACGGTCAAGGGGCTTGACGTGTATGCGGACCACGGACGCAAAGTGCTGGATGGGCTTCATTTTGAGGTAAATGAAGGGGAGATTGTCGGTGTTGCAGGCGTCTCTGGGAACGGCCAGAAGGAGCTGGCAGAAGTGTTGACGGGGCTGCGCGTTTGGAAGCAGGGGGAGGTCCATTTTGACGGAAAGGCGTTGCGGAATGGTTCGGTTCGGGGAGCGATTGAGCTTGGAATCGGGCACGTACCGGAGAACCGGATGCGCAGCGGCCTTGCGGGAAGTTTGGACTCGGTGGATAATCTGTTGTTCAAAACATACCGCTCCTCGGAACGGTCACGATTTGGTTTGCTGCGGACAGGGAGCAATCGGACTTGGTCTCAGCGGTTGGTTGAGATGTTCGATGTGAAAACGTCGGGGATTGATTCGCCCGTTCAATTCATGTCGGGTGGGAATCAGCAGAAGCTGCTTTTTGCTAGGGAGATTGATCAAGGTCCTAAGCTTATGATTGCAGTACATCCAACACAGGGACTCGATGTAGGTGCGTCGGAGGGTGTGTATCAACTGCTGGAGGATTTGCGAAGTAAGGGGCGCTCTGTGCTGCTCATTTCAGAGGATTTGGATGAGGTACTGCAGCTGGCTGACCGTATTCTGGTGATGTACGATGGGCGCATTGTTGGGAATATATCGAGGGAAGCGGCGAGCCGCGAACACATCGGTATGCTGATGGCCGGATCGGAGGAGGATGCAGGATGAGTGAACAACGAACAGCAGGCAGCATTCCCATCGAAAATAAAGTGAGTAAGCGCGGAATCGGCTTTCGTGTGCCATATCGTTTGGAAATCGATCCCGCAGGTGCGAATAGCCCTTGGTGGGTGACGATCATTGCCATCGCTTTGGCGTTGGTGGCTTGTGGGATTTTTATCGCGTTGAATGGGATGAACCCCTTCATGGTCTACAGCAAAATGGTGAAGGGGGCCTTCGGCTCCACCTTTGGATTGACGGAAACATTAGTGAAGGCGATACCTTTGCTCCTTTGCGGGCTAGGGGTGTCGATTGCCTACCGCATCTCTGTGTGGAACATCGGGGCGGAAGGTCAGTTTGTGGCAGGGGCGATGGCGGCGACGGCGATTACAGTTTATTTTCCGCATCTACCTATGTACCTCTCAATTCCAGCTATGATGGTCGCGGGCATCGTGGCGGGCGGCTTCTGGGGATTGCTGACGGCGATACCACGGAACTATTTTCAGGTAAACGAACTCATTACCTCGTTGATGCTAAATTATGTGGCACTACTGGCGCTGAACTATGTGGTTTTCGGACCGTGGAAAGATCCTAAAGGCTTTAACTTCCCAGGATCCCCGATGTTTACGGTTGCGCAGTCCTTGCCTACCTTTGGTACATCGCGGCTGCATTTGGGGTTGGTTTTTGCCATCATCGCTGTGCTGATTTACGCCTTCGTCGTCCGTTATACACGCTGGGGCTATGAGCTGAGACTGATTGGTGCTAATAGTGAGGCGGCTAAAAATGCTGGCATTCGTATTTCTAGACACGTGCTGCTGGTAATGGTGATTAGCGGAGGATTGGCGGGGCTTGCTGGCATGGGGGAAGTCTCTGGCGTAGCGCACCGTCTCATGTATGGGATCTCTCCCGGGTATGGGTACACGGCTATTATTGTGGCTTGGCTGGCGAAACTGAATCCGATTGGGCTTGTGGTTGCTTCGGTGCTCTTCGGTGGGCTCATTGTTGGCGGGTATAGTGTGCAAACGATCGGGCTTCCGTCTTCCATTTCCTCTATGATTCAAGGAGCTATTCTGTTCTTTCTCATTGCTGGAGGGATGGCGGGGAAATTCCGTATTCGTCGGAACAGCTAAGGGCTCTGAGGAGGATGCGGATCGACATGAGAAGTGTTGGGGAGTCGGGGGAAAGTAATTTTAGTTAATGGTGTTAATTGACGGGGAGATAAGGGGGTGTAAGAGATGGATACGATCACACAAATCATTGTTTCGGCGATCTCTTCGGGTACACCATTGCTTTTGGCCGTATTGGGCGGCATCTTGATCGAAAGATCCGGTATCATGCAGCTAGGCGCTGAGGGTTTGATGTTAATGGGTGCGGTGACTTCGTGCCTCGTTTTCATACATACAGGAAGTTTAGTACTGGCTATTCTATGTGTGCTCGCGGTAGGTGGGGTACTCGGAGTACTTCATGGTTTCTTATGCGTAACACTGCATGCGAATCAAGTTGTTTGCGGTTTGGCGATGACGATATTCGGCGCGGGGCTAAGTGCATATTTAGGTAAGCCTGTGAGTGGTCAGCCACTTGTAGGTGCGGTGCCGAAGCTCGATATGCCGTGGTTGGAGCCCGTTCCGGTGATCGGTAAAATTTTTGCCCATATGGATTTGTTTACGTGGTTAAGTTTCGTGCTCGTACTGGCTATGCACTTGTTCATCCACCGCACATCATGGGGGCTTCATCTTCGTGCAGTGGGGGATAATCCGGCTACGGCGGATGTGATGGGGATTCCTGTGATCGCGATTCGCTACGGGTGCATTGTTGTTGGCTCGATGCTGATTGGGATTGGCGGCGCGGATTTGCTGCTTGTGTATACACCGACTTGGAACGAGGGGATGACCTCCGGGCGTGGTTGGATCGCGGTGGCGCTCATTATTTTTGCGAGGTGGAATCCAATTCGTGCCCTCGTTTGCGCGTACTTCTTCGGTGTGCTAGATAGTCTGGGGTTCCGTGTGCAGCTGATCGGCAGCCATATTCCTTCTTACTTTCTGAAAATGATTCCGTACGTCGTCACCATTCTGGTACTGATGTTCCTCGGTTGGCGGAATAAAAATAAGCCATCTGGTGCGCCTGAGGCGCTGGGTGTGCCTTATATACGGGAGCAGAGATTTTAGTTTATTGGGAGACGACTAGGAAAACAGGGGAAAAACTAGGAGGGCAAAAGATGGGTGAATTTGAGGTTCATATTCCTTATTTAAAAAGATGTGTAGAGCTTTCTGTGCAGGCTAGAGAAGCTGGCAATACACCGTTTGGTTCGTTGCTTGTGGGGCCTACTGGGGAGATTCTGCTGGAACACGGTAATGTTGAGATTACCGAATCGAATTGCACGGGGCACGCGGAAACAATGCTCATGGAGGTAGCCTCCAAGCGATATAGCAAGGAAGAGTTGTGGGCATGTACGCTGTACACCTCTACAGAGCCGTGCGCCATGTGCGCGGGCGCGATTTATTGGGGCAACGTCGGGCGCGTTGTCTTCGGCATGTCGGAAGCCATGCTTGCAGGGCTGACAGGAGATAATGAGCAAAATCCGACGTTGATGCTGCCTTGTCGGGAGGTTTTTGCCAGAGGGAACAAGCCGATCCAAGTGATCGGTCCTGTTCCTGAGGTTGTGGAGGCAGCCGTCGCTGCGCATGACGGATATTGGGATTAATAAGGGAAGCCATCAGGATGTTTGTTGTCCTGGTGGCTTTTTTTGCGTGGGTTGGTGCTGGGAGATGGCCTTTTGGAGGGCTGGGTGGATGGTCCATAGCTTCAATGCTGTATTTTGTACAACATGATTGAATGTTATTGCCCTGAAAAGGGGGTGAGGTTGTATTCTGTACAACATTTTCGGCGAAATTGACCTGAAATGAACCGAATTGAAGAATAATGTTGTACGTTATACAACTCGCAAAGTGATTTAGCTTGTTTAAGGGATCGAATGTTGTATGAATTACAACATTCGGAGAAGGTTGGGAGAGGAGCGGAGGTGAGGAGTGGGAGGCTGGAGTAGAAGGTGAGGAGTAGGAGGTTGGAGTGGAAGATGAGGAGTGGAAGTAGGGAGTAGGAGGTGAGGAGTGGAGGTGAGGAGTGGGAGGCTGGAGTAGAAGGTGAGGAGTGGGAGGTTGGAGTAGGAGGTGGGGAGTGGGAGGTTGGAGTAGGAGGTGAGGAGTGGGAGGCTGGAGTAGGAGGTGAGGAGTGGGAGGTTGGAGTAGGAGGTGAGGAGTAGGAGGTTGGAGTAGAAGGTGAGGAGTGGGATGGGGAGTAGGAGGTGAGGAGTAGAAGGTTGGAGTGGAAGATGAGGAGTGGAAGTAGGGAGTAGAGCTGAGGAAAGAAAACTAGATGTGCCGGAGGTTGATTGTGGAGTAGACAAGCGGTTGGCTTAATGTGTGTATGGACAAGGGATGGGAGCCCCGCCTCCCGCCGATTTTAGCAAAAATACAAAAAAAGTTAACGATGTTATGAAAGATTACAAACTTCTTTCATATAAATTGACCCATAGGGATGGCGCAATTACAATGAAACAAATCTTGGAAAAGAATGCATGACATTTAAGGCAGAAATCGAGGTGTCGGGGTTATGAAGATCACACGGAAGCAAGTCAATGACATGAGTCAAGAAGCGTTCATTGCAGCGTTTGGTCCGCTGTTTGAACACTCGCCTTGGGTGGCAGGACGGGCTGAAGGATCTCGGCCGTTTGCTGGAATCATGGATATGATGAGTGTCCTTGAACAAGAGGTAGAGCGAGCGAGTCGTGAAGAGCAGCTGGCGCTGCTTCGGGCTCATCCTGATCTAGGTACACGCGTCCGGATGACCGATCACTCGGTTCAGGAGCAGTCAGGTGCCGGTCTCAACCAGTTAACCCCAGAAGAATACGAACAGTTTCTTTCTTTAAATAAACAGTACACAGACCGATTCGAGTTCCCTTTTATCATGGCGGTGAAGGGTCAGACCAAGGATACAATACGCGAGGCGTTAGGTCATCGTATACAAGGAACTCTGGAAGTGGAGCTGCTTACCGCACTACAAGAGGTTTGTAAGATTGGGCGATTCCGCCTGGCAGATATCGTGATGAATGAAAAGGAGGAGAAAGCGATGGAACAAGCAAAAGGCGCAGAGAGAATCATGTACTACGGGAAAGGTGATGTTTGGGTCTATCGTTCCTATGCCAAGCCGCTCACGAATATCACGCTGATTCCGGAATCGGGTTTCACAGGGCGAGATAATGTGCTGTTCGGCATGAATATTAAAGTAGCAGTGAGCGGAGAGAAGCTGTTCACATCATTTAGCGAGGGAGATAACACCAATGTTGTAGCTACGGATTCGATGAAGAACTTCATTTTACGCAAAGCAGGTGAGTATGAAGGATCTACAGCAGAAGGATTTCTGGCTTTCGCGAGCCGGCTCTTCCTTGAGAAGTATCCATGGATGACGGGGATCAAAATGAGTGCGGATCAGGTGGCATTTGAAACGTTGCCGGTACCAGGCTCAAATGGCTTCGAAGCAGGAGACTTGGTGTATCGCTATTCTCAAAATGAACATCCAACCGCATTCGTGGAGCTCGTTCGGGTTGCAGACGATATCGTCCTCGCCGATCACTCTGCTGGCATAGCCGATCTTAAACTGATCAAAGTCAAAGGAAGTTCGTTCGCTGGTTTCGTTCGTGATGAGTACACGACACTACCAGAATCGTCGGATCGCCCTCTGTTTATATTCCTAGACATCGCATGGAGCTATGAATCAGCTGAAGATGCTTTCGATGCTGATCTAGGGCGGTACGTAGCCGCTGAGCAAATTCGTGATATTGCGCATACCGTATTCCATGAGCAGCATTCGCCATCGATCCAAAACCTCATTTATCGCATCGGGCAACGTTCGTTACTGCGCTTCCCGCAGTTGAAAGAAATTCGCTTCGAGTCCAATAATCGGACGTGGGAAACGATTCTAGAGGAAGTTTCTGCTGGGGAAGGCAAAGTGTTTACTGAGCCTAGACCGCCGTATGGTTTCCAAGGTTTTTCGATGACAAAACGTGATCTGGAGGGCCTATGAGGGTAGGGATTACTTCGCACGTTCTGGATGTAAGCAGCGGCCAACCAGCGGTTGGCGTGAGAATCGACTTGTTCCGGCTTGAAGGAGGCGTAGCAGCGATGCTCCGCTCCGATGTTACGAACACAGATGGCAGATTGCCAGGGCCGATGCTGAGTGGGGATGATTTTACAAAAGGGACGTATGAGCTTCTCTTCCATGTAGGTGACTACTTCAGAGGGAGGGGTGTGGAGCTCCCTGAGCCGGCATTTCTAGATCAAGTACCGATTCGTTTCGGTATTGCGGATAACACTTGCCACTATCACGTTCCCTTATTAATTGCACCGTGGGGGTATAACACGTATCGCGGGAGTTAATGCAAAGAAGTCAGCGTTAATTGAATAGAGAGAGCTTCGAGGGAGGGTTTCGTAGGATGAATCGATTGGATCTTATCATTCGCAAAGGGACTGTGGTCCTGCAAGATGAGTGTCGACAGCTGGATATTGGCATACAGAACGGCAAAATTGCAGCATTAGGCGAAAACCTCGTTGTCTCGGAGCAAACACCTGTTTATGACGCAGAAGGCTTAACGATCCTGCCGGGCATGATTGATGCTCATGTTCATTTCAATGAACCTGCTCTTGGTCATTGGGAGGGTTTCGTCACAGGCTCAGCCTCGCTAGCTGCTGGCGGATGCACAACCTACATCGATATGCCGCTCAATGGTGTTCCGCCAACCGTTCGGCTTAGTGCCTTAGAGCTGAAATTGGACGCAGCCGAGGGGCAATCCCATGTTGATTATGCCCTGTGGGGCGGGCTCGTTCCTGGCAATATAGGCGAGCTAGAGGCACTGGCTCAAGCGGGGGTGATTGGTTTCAAAGCCTTCATGTCCTGCCCAGGCGGAGAGGGAGATGATATTTTCACGGAGGTAGACGATGAGACGTTAGTTAACGGCATGAAAGAAATTGCGCGCTTAGGTCTAGTGCTCGCTCTTCATGCTGAGAGCGAGGAAATCGTCTCCAAGCTCGCAGAGGAGGCTGCCCAAGCAGGCAAGCGCAGCGCATTGGATTTCATCGCGACAAGGCCGATTGCTGCTGAAGTAGAAGCTGTAAACCGTGCATTGGGCTATGCGAAGCAGACAGGCTGTAAGCTGCATTTCGTACATATCTCTTCCGCAGAAGCGGTGCAGGTCATTACGGAGGCGAAGGCAGAGGGCATGGACGTTACGGTGGAAACGTGCCCGCACTATTTGACGCTAACGGACGTGGAGGTCGAACGCCTAGGACCTGTTGCAAAATGTGCGCCACCGATCCGCACAGTGGAAGATCAGGCTCGTCTGTGGGCAGAGGTGAAGGCAGGTCGGCTCGACATCATCGCATCGGATCACTCTCCTTCACCTAAGCATATGAAGCAGGGGGATTTCTTCGCAGCATGGGGCGGCATTTCGGGAGCGCAAAGCTCGCTTGAGCTCATGTTGCACGAAGGCCATCTCCGCAGAGGAATTCCTCTGCCAGAGCTCGCTCGTTTGCTAGCGCTAGAGCCAGCTAAGCGCTTCGGGCTATATCCTCGCAAGGGGGAAATCGCCATAGGCGCTGACGCGGATCTAGCTTTGGTGGATTTGGCAGGGAGCTATACGCTGCAAGAGAGTGACCTGCTTTATCGCCATAAGCAAAGTCCTTATGTAGGCAAAACGTTCGGCTGCAGCGTGAAGGCAACTTTCCTGCGGGGCGTTAACGTGTACGAAAGAGGCGTGGGAGTTGGAGCAGCGTTAGAGGGAGCTTGGTTGCGTCACAGTGCATCGATCGGAGGCGGGTTAGATGGCTAAAATGAAAGGGCACCCACAGGAAGAAATGCTAGCTCAATACGGGGAGCGTATGCTGCTAGCTTTGGAGTGGTTGGCGACCTTCGGCGCCGATCCGGAAGGCGGTGTGACCCGACTTTTGTATGCAGAGCCTTGGCTTAAGGCGCAATTAGCACTGATAGACAACATGCAAAGCATGGGGCTTAAGGCAGATTTTGATGAAATCGGCAATGTGTACGGTAAATTGCAAGGATCGGACCCATCGTTAAAGCCGATGCTTACAGGTTCACATATCGATACTGTCAAAAACGGTGGGAAATACGATGGAGCCTATGGTGTCATCGCATCGATGATGGCGCTTGGTTATTTGAAGGCCGTATACGGGGCACCGAAACGGACCTTGGAGATGGTCTCCTTTTGCGAGGAAGAGGGGAGTCGGTTTCCATTGGCTTATTGGGGCTCCGGTCATGTGACAGGAGTACTTTCCTTAGCTGAAGGCGCAGGCCTTGCTGATCCAGAGGGTGTGACGTTACTCGAGGCGATGGAGCGCGCGGGCTTTGACATAGATCAGGGCCAGCTCCAACCAGCGAAACGTGATGACATAGGCGGATATATTGAAATTCATATTGAGCAAGGCGCAGTCCTTGAGTTTAAAGAGAAGCAGATTGGTGTTGTAACAGCCATTGTTGGCCAAATTCGAATGACTGTCGTCGTTACGGGGATACCCAATCATGCGGGAACGACCCCAATGACAATGCGCAAAGATGCGCTGGCTGCGGCTGCCGAAATGGTCGCGCTAACAGAGAAGATGGCACTTGCGGAGGGTGAACCTTTGGTAGCCACTGTAGGGCGCTTAGAAGTGAAGCGTGGAACATCGAATGTGGTGCCTGGTGAGGTCGAATTTACGTTGGATATTAGGCATACTGACAAGCGAAAGATTGAGGATTTTCGTGCGGAGCTGATATCGCGGTTTGTGGAAATCGCCGTGCGAAGAGAACTTTATATAGATACAGTGGAACATCTAAATGCCTTACCAGTGGCCATGGATAGCGGGATATCGGCAGAAATTGAGGCTGCCTGCGATTTCTATGGCTACGAGCATATCCACATGCCAAGCGGGGCGGGACATGATGCTCAACTATTCGGACCGATCTGTCCGTCGGCCATGATTTTCGTACCAAGTCGGGCAGGCATTAGTCATAATCCCAAAGAGTTCACGAAGCCGGATGATCTTATTGTCGGCTTTCAGACACTCGTTCATGTGTTATATCAATACGGCTACGGGGGAAAAGCAGATGAGAACTTATAAAGATTTATCACCATCCCTTCGAACGATTATGACCCCAGGTCCAGTCGAGGTTGACCCTAGGGTGCTGCGTGCGATGTCGTACCCCATTCTGGGGCAGTTCGATCCTGAATTTACCGAGCTTATGAATGAAACGATGGAGATGCTTCGGGACGTATTCCAAACGAATAATCAATGGGCGTTCCCGATCGATGGGACTTCCCGTTCAGGTATAGAGGCTGTGCTGGTAAGCATCATCGAGCCAAGAGATAAAGTACTCGTTCCGATCTACGGACGATTTGGAAATTTACTGGTAGAAATTGCCGAGCGCTGTGGGGCTGAAGTGGCAATTATTGAGCAGGAATGGGGAGCCGTGTTCGATCCTATTGACATCATTACAGCCATCGAGCGGGAGAAGCCCACCATCGTGGCCATGGTTCACGGTGAAACGTCGACAGGCTGTATCCAAAAGTTCGATGGGATAGGGGCAGCTTGCCGAGAAATGGACGCCCTTCTCGTCGTGGATGCTGTAGCGACCATTGGTGGTGTTCCCGTGAAAACCGACGAATGGCTGCTGGATGCGGTGATAGGCGGCACGCAAAAATGTTTATCCGTTCCATCAGGCATGTCACCGATTACGTACAACGATCGTATCGAAGCGAAGGTCATGCGCCGTAAAACGATCGAACGGGGATTGCGGGAGAAGGGTGCTCCTATTTCCTCGGTTAAAGCTGTGGCGAGTAACTATTTCGATCTCGGCATGCTGCAGGATTACTGGAGTCCAAAGCGGTTAAATCACCATACAGAGGCTACGACGATGTTATATGCACTACGTGAAGGTTTACGCATTGTGCTGCAGGAGGGACTGGAAGAGCGATTCTCCCGCCATAAGCGTCATGAAGCAGCTTTGGTTGCTGGTTTGCAGGCGATGGGATTGACGTTGTACGGCGATCCACTGTGTAAGCTGCCAGTAGTAACTTGTATACGTATTCCCAGCGGGGTTGATGGAGAAGCCGTTCGATCCATGCTGCTGAACAGCTTCGGCATTGAAATTGCCTCTTCCTTCGGTCCATTGAAGGGACAGATTTGGCGCATCGGTACGATGGGTTTTAGCTGTAACCAGAAAAATGTGCTCCATGTCCTTGGGGCGCTAGAAGCAACACTTCATTGGTATGGTGTGGATGTATCTGTCGGGAAGGCGCTGCAAGCTGCACTAGCCGTATATGCTCATAAACGGGAGGAATAATCATGCTAAACATCATGCCACGAGCAGAGCGAGCCATGATTGCTACGCCACATTATTTGGCTAGTTCCGTGGGGAGTGCGATTTTACAGCAAGGCGGCAATGCCTTTGATGCAGCAATTGCCATTAGCGCGACCCTAGGTGTCGTTTACCCGCATATGACGGGGCTTGGGGGAGATGCTTTTTTCCTCATGCATGAGGCGGCAACTGGCACTTATACCGGATTTAATGGGAGCGGGAAGTCCGCTGCGAGGGCGACACCTGATTTTTATAGAGAGCAAGGGATGGATCAGATTCCACAGCGCGGCATTTTAAGCGCAATAACAGTGCCGGGTATGGTGGATGCTTGGTGGCAGGTGTGGGAAAAACACGGCAAGCTTCCTTGGGCGAACTTATTGGATGCAGCTATTGGCTATGCGGAAAAAGGGTTCCCGATCTCCCGTAACTTACTGTTCTGGATGCGTAAAGATGAGCCGTTCATTCGGGCTTCTGTGCAGCTAAGTGATTTGTATATGCGAGATGGTGAGCTTCTGAAGGAAGGCGATCGGCTGATTCAGCCTGACATGGCAAGAACGCTGCGTTCCATCCAGCAAGAAGGTAGAGATGTGTTCTACTCGGGCTCGCTCATGCAGACCATTGTGGATAACGTGAAGCTGGATGGTGGGCTGCTTACGGAAGAAGATTTCCGCAGCTTCGCTGGTGAATGGGTTGAGCCCCTATCAACGACATATCGTGGATACGACATTTATCAAATGCCGCCGAACTCGCAAGGGTTCACAGCGCTCATGATGATGAATATGTTAGAACATATCGATATGGCAGCTGTGCCTAGAGCATCGGCGAACTTTTACCATCTGATGTCGGAAGTGATCAAGAAGGCGTTCAAGGACCGCGATCGTTTTTTAACGGATCCACATTTTAGAGAGATACCGCTCCAAAGATTGTTGTCGAAATCGTATGCGCAGGAGCTTTGGAGTGAGATTCAGGCGAATCCATTGAAGGTTAGTGAGCATCTTTCACCAGCGATTGGTCAGGATACTGCCTATGCGGCTGTTGTAGATGAAGAGGGGAATTCGGTTTCTTTTATCCAAAGTCTCTATTTCGATTTCGGGGCAGCTTACGTACCTGGGGATACAGGCATTATTATGCAAAATCGCGGCTCATTCTTCTCACTTGATCCTGCCTGTGCGAATGTGTTGGAACCACGTAAAAGATCGTTCCATACATTGATGCCCGCCATGGTAAGTAAGGCCGGAAAGCCTTATATGCTATTCGGCACGCAAGGTGGAGAAGGGCAGCCACAGACGCAGCTTTCGATACTTACGGGGGTATTGGATTACGGTTTATCGATTCAGGAAGCCATTTCACTACCACGTTGGGTATATGGACGTACTTGGGGAGAAGATGGGGATGCGCTGAAGCTGGAGCATCGGCTTGAACCCGAGGTATATACAAAACTCAAGCAATGGGGACATCGCGTGGAGCCCGTGAATTCGTGGGATGGCATTATGGGGCAAGCGCAGGGCATTCTCATTGATGAGCAGGGGTTCATGAGTGGGGCGGCTGATCCGCGTGGTGATGGGTTGGCGATTGGCTGGTAGCAAGGGATAGAACTGGGAGATCACAAGGTGTGAAAGGAAAGGGATAAGTGTCAGGTAGCATTTATAAATAGAAGGAGCGATGAGCGATGGAGGCCTATGACATTTTGCAAGCTGTGGAAAATAATACGGGAGCTCGTGTATTAGCGACAGTGATTCATGTGGAAGGTCACGCTTATCGCAAGCAAGGAACTGTCATGCTGTTAATGGCAGATGGAAGCACGGTAGGGACCATTTCTCCGGGGTGTTTGGAAGGTGATCTTGCTGCTTACGTACCAGGCGTGTGGGAATCGCAGAAACCGCAAATGGTCGAATACGACATGAGGCCTGCCGATGATTTTGGTTGGGGGGAGACGATTGGGTGCGGCGGGTTGATCCGTATTTTGCTTGAGCCACTTGCTGGAGAGCTGCTGGTTAACCTGCTGGTCGTGAAAGACAGATTGGATCATGGTGAAGTTGTGGAGCTCATCCGCACCTATGCCGATGGGTATTCAGATATTAGATATGCGCTGCAGGGATCAGGTATAGAAGAGGAAGGGTTTTCCGCAACTTCAGTTGTGAGAGAGCCGTTTCGCTTAGTAACCAGTACGCTGTTTATGCCAAAGCCAAGAGTCATTGTGTTCGGTGCGAATCCGGATGCGATCCCGCTCGTACAAATGGCAGCAAGCAGTGGTTTTCGTGTGGTGGTCGCGGATTGGCGTGAATCGTTCTGCAACGCAGAGCGGTTTCCAGGGGTAGAAACGATGGTTGCTTTTCCAGAGTCGTTAGTCGAAAAGCTTGCGCTGAATGAGCGAGACTACGTCGTGATCATGAGCCATCAGTTCGAGAAGGACACCGCCTTCTTCCGAGGCATTATGGCTTATCACTTACACTATCTCGGCATTATGGGCTCGAAGGAGCGTACGGCGAGAATGCTGGAAGGTTTCGAGCGCCCCGACTGGCTGCATGCGCCAATCGGTTTAAACATCGGCTCGGAAGGCGCGTTCGAGAATGCGGTTAGCATTGTATCTGAGCTGATTGCGATCAAGCGTGGCAAACATGGAGCGGGTGTGTGGTCAGCGTCCTTAGCTCATGGGCGGGACGTAGGGAGCTTTTGCTCATGGTGAAAGCGGTGGAGAAGGTGAAGCCGGAGAAGATAGTGAGATCAGAAAAGAAAAAAATCGTTGGCGTCTACTTGGCAGCTGGAAGCAGTCGGCGTATGGGGACAGCGAAGCAGTCCCTCGAGTTGGCGGAAGGTATTCGTCTCGGAGGTATTGCCTTGCTGAAAGCGCTAGGCTGCGCTGCGTTCGAGCAGGTGGTTGTCGTTGTACGCGAAGGCGATACGCTGACGTGGTTGCCGGAAGAGGCTCGTCAAGAGCTCGAGAGTGGGAGATGCCGAATCGTGGTGTGTCCAGAGGCTAGTCTGGGCATGGCACACTCGCTTCGCACGGGCATTCAAGCGGCAGATGGGCTGAAGGCTGACGGTGCGATGGTTATGCTGGCTGATCAGCCATTCATCGAGGAAGCTATGTTAGATGGGTTGATTGATGCGTACGAGGCGGGAGTGGAGTACGATTATGTTGCTAGTGGCGATAAAGGGATCCCGAAGCCGCCAGTCATTCTAGGGAGCAGAATGTGGTCAGCTATCGCTTCGTTGGAAGGTGATGCTGGCGCGCGAGCACTGTTTCATTTACCTGCATTTCGCGGGCAGATCATCGAGGCGGCGGATCTGGCATTTATGGATATTGATACCGCCAAGCAATATGAAGAGGCAAAAACGATCTACAGACCGTAATAAACGTTAGATTAAGTGACATAAAATTAGCGAGTGAGTGCATTGATACGAATGATGCGCTATTTTTTTATATAAAAAAACAAAATGATGTTATGTTAGTTGACGTTAATTTCGAATATTGTTTATAGTAGATCTAATTTACCGGAACGACGTTCCGCAACTTTGTGGAAATGGCGGATTTCGCCAAAATAGCGGAACCTGGTTCCGTTAGATGGCGCGCAACGCAACGAATATGCTAATCACGCAGCAAGCCGGCTTCTCGCGGCAAACTCAGAACACATAACGAGCACGTGGTCATTCTGAATCTCTGAGGAGGGTTGAATATGTCAGTTCCGATGCATCAGCTGCCTGAGCAGCAGCCTTCCGTATGGCAGCCAACAAGTGTGGAGGAAGCGATTCAATTGAAGCATAAATGGGGCAACGATGCTGTTCTTGTTGCTGGAGGCACTTGGCTTCGCACGCGCTGGGAAAATGGGCTCGCCCCGATGCCGCAGCATTTCATTAGTCTTGGACGAATTCTTGTTCTCTCGGGATTAACGGTTAATTCCCAAGGTCAAGTTCATATAGGCCCTGCCCTAAGCATTGCAGATTTGATGAAAAATGAGCTTGTTCAGCAGAAATGCGGACTACTCGTGCAAGCTTGTTCGGAGATTGCAGCTCCGTCGATTCGGAACTTAGCCTCGATCGGAGGCAATGTGATGACACGTACAGGAGATCTAATCCCCGCACTGCTTGTGATGGATGCACAGATAACGTGTACAGATGGACAGAACGAGCGGATGATTGCGTTGAAGGATTGGCTGGCTGCTCCGCAAGTGGCTCCTGATGAGATCATGACGGGGATTATGGTGCCGACAGGGGGATTGGAAAGCAGGGACGGCACGGAGAATGCCGCCAAGAACTCTGAAGATACCAAGTCGACGAATGGACAGCTATCTGCTGCAGCAGAGCAGGAGAGCACCCATGAGTTCTACCTCAAGGTTGGACGTAGAGAGGCGTTTACGCCATCGGTCGTTACCGTCGCGGGTAGGCTATCCCTTCAAGCGGATGGGACGGTTCGCAACATCGCTTTAGCGGCTGGCGGAGGCAACGCGGTTCCTGCGAGGTTTACAGATCTGGAAGCGGGCATGATCGGGAAACCGTTAAATAAGGCAGCTTTGCAGATGCTCCACAAAGGGGTAATAGCTGACTTCAACGCGGTGGCGGATGATTATGCCGGGGTAGCTTACCGCAAACAAACGGCAGCGAATCTAATCATTTCGGAGTGTTTCAAAGCAATGCGCAAAGGGGGCGGAGCTTATGCTCCTTAATCGGAATGCGAAGAAATGGATCATTAGACCTGATGGCAAGGAGAAAGTGACAGGGGAGCTCCGTTATCTCACCGATTTAACAGCGCCAGGCATGCTGCACGGCAAAGTACTGCGAAGTCAATACCCGCATGCTTGGATTCTTTCCATCGATACAAGTAAAGCCAAACAATTACCCGGCGTGCGCGTGGTCTTAACAGCTGACGACGTACCAGGGTTGAACCTATTCGGAATTGCTTTTCCTCATCAGCCGGTGTTTTGTCAGGATCGCGTTCGTTATATTGGGGATGCGCTGGCATCTGTTGCGGCAGATACAGAGGAACTAGCGGAATATGCGCTAAGCCTTATTGAAGTCGTGTATGAGCCGCTTCCACTTGTAGATAACCCAGAAACCGCGCTGGAAGCGGGGACGATTATGCTGCATCCCGAAGGGAATCTGCTTCATCAAACCTCCTTACAGCATGGGGACTCGAACATTGAGGATGTTTTCGATACATGTGTACACGTCGTTGAAGAGACCTATCTGACACCTCGGCAAATGCATACGTATATGGAAACCGAAGGTGGTCTCTTTATTCCTGAGGCTGATGGGAGACTGACCGTTTACTCGCCGACCCAGCATGGTTACAAGGATCGCTTCCAGTTAGCGCGAATCCTTGGCATCCCAGAAGAGCAAATCAGAGTCGTTTCCAGTCCGATTGGCGGTTCGTTTGGTGGGAAGGATGAGCTCAATGTGCAGCCTTTCGGAGCATTAATGGCACGAAAGACAGGCAAACCGATCAAAATGCACAATTCCCGCCGTGAATCTGTCATCTCCGGTATTAAACGTCATCCGATGCGGATCACGATGAAAACAGGCACAGATGCACACGGAAAGCTGATCGCGCACCAAGTTCGCATCCTTGCCGATACAGGAGCGTACGCGACACTGGGGTGTGAAGTGTTGAATTTTGCCACCGAGCATGCGATTGGACCTTACACGATCTCGCATGTCGACGTAGAAGGCAAGAGCGTCTACACGAATAACGGTGTGTCCGGTGAGTTTCGGGGCTTTGGCGGCAATCAGGTGATTTTCGCCGTGGAGAGCCAAATCGAACGTCTAGCCGAGAAGCTCGGCATGGACGCGTGGGAGCTGCGCAAGCTCAACTTGCGCCAGCCAACCGATCCGGGCCCGATGGGCCAGCAGATCGTGGCAACCGAAGGCGCCGCCCAGGTGTGGGCGAAGGCGCAGGAGTCACCGCTCTGGGCGAAGCGCGCCAGCAGCGCGCGCCAACCAGAGCAAGAGCCGTGGCTGCGCCGAGGCGTCGGCGCTGCGCTGGTGATGCACGGTGCCGGGCTCGGCCTCGGCATCCCCGATCATTCCGGCGGCCGCATCGAGCTCACGCCGGAGGGCAAGATCCAGGCCTCCTTCGGCTTCGAGGAGTTCGGCCAAGGGCTCTATGCAGCACTCACGTTGATGCTGCAGGATTGCTTCGGCTGCGCCGCCGATGACATCAGCATCGTCATCGGCGATACCGACCGCGTGCCGAGCAGCGGTTCGAGCACGGCCTCCCGCGCCACCACGATGATGTGGCGCGCGCTCCAGCGGCTGAAGCCAGCATTCGTGCTGGCGCTGCTGGAGCAGGCTTCGCAGCTCTGCGGCATTCCGGCCGCAGAGCTCGCAACCGGCGCAGGCGGGATTCATCACAAGGGTGATGAGTCGGGGGAGCCGGTTGTCACGTATGCGGAGGCGGCAGCGGCAGCGGCTACGCCGATCCTTGCGCATACGGAGTTCGACTACCCGACGACGCCCGAAGGGCGGGTCGGTGCGCACTACCTGTACTCTTACGCGGCCGCTATCGTAGAGGTGGAAGTCAATATGCTGACCGGACGGGTCAAGGTGCTGCAGACGGATCACGTCATCGCCGCAGGTCCTGTGATTAATCCGATGGGCTTTCTTGGACAAATTGAGGGCGGCAGTGTGATGGCACTGGGCTATACACTGACCGAGGATGCTGTGATGATAGAAGGTCGCTATGTCAGGCATAATCTCGACACTTATCTTGTTCCTACTTTCAGCGACAGCCCGCATTGCATTCAAGTCGAGGCCATTGAAGAGTTGCCAGAGGGAGATGCATTTGGCCCTCGTGGCGTTGGAGAAATCGGATCTGTCGGCTTGGCTCCTGCCATTACGGCGGCAGTGCGGCAAGCGACAGGCATTTGGGTAAATAAGTTGCCCATATCACCAGAAGACATCGTGCAGTCCATCGATTGGTTAGAAGGGGTGGAGGCCAGTGATTAATACATCGTTTGTGCTAGATTGCTCCATTAACGGGAAGGCAGTTTCGATCCCAGTGCCTGCATCCAAAAGGATGTCTGCCATTCTTCGGGATGACCTGTTGATGACCGGCACCAAGGTTTCTTGTGAGATTGGGCGCTGCGGCGCTTGCATGGTTCTGCTCGACGGTCAACCTGTGAATTCCTGTTTACTGATGGCTTATCAAGCATCGGGCAAGGAGATTACGACCATTGAGGGGATATCGGCAGGCGAAGAGCTGCATCCGATTCAACAAGCCATGTTAGAGGAGGGGGGATTGCAGTGCGGTTACTGTACCGCCGGCATGGTTGTAACCTTAACCGCGTTGTGGGAATCGAACCCTGCTCCAACGAGGGCTGAGGCTGAGAAAGCACTGTGCGGGAACATATGCCGGTGCACAGGGTATGAGGGGATTTTCAGAGCGGTAGAGAAATGCGGATTGTCCATAAAAAGAGAGGGGTAGAAGCGATATGAGAAAAACCATGCTGTCTATTACTGCTATTATGTTAGTGATTTTAAGTGCCTGCTCCACAAGTACGACAACAAGTTCTACAACAGCACCAGCTTCCACCACAGCTGCTTCTACGGCAGCAACAACAGAGAAGAAGCTGCCAAGAGTTGCTTTTGTCTATATCGGTGTGCCGGGGGATGGCGGATGGACGTTCGAGCATGATCAAGGCCGTCTGATGATGGAGAAAGAATTAGGAATTAAAGCGACGACGGTTGAAAATATTCCAGAAGGCCCTGACGCTGAGCGTGTATTTGAAGAATTGGCTCAGAAAAATGACATTATTTTCGGAACCTCCTTCGGGTACATGGACCCCATGGTTGCGGTAGCGGCGAAGCATCCGAATGTGAAATTCCTGCACGCCACTGGCTACAAAACAGCACCAAACCTAGGCACGTACATGGGACGTGAATATCAAAGTGCTTACCTCGTCGGTATGGCAGCAGGGAAAATGACGAAAAACAACCATTTGGGCTATGTCGGAGCTTTCCCAATTCCAGAGGTTATTTATACCATCAATGCGTTCACGCTAGGTGCGCAAAGCGTGAATCCCGATATCGATGTCTCTGTGGTGTGGAGTAACACATGGTTTGATCCTGCAACAGAGAAGCAAGCGGCTATCTCCTTGTTGGATAAAGGTGTAGACGTTTTGGCGGCTTACCAAGATTCACCCGCAAGTATTCAAGCTGCTGCTGAACGCAAAGTATGGGGCATCGGGAACGATTCCGATATGGGCAGATTCGCACCGGATACGTACATATCGAACCCGAAGTGGAACTGGGGCCCTTACTACGTGAAAACAGTGAAAAGTGTCATGGATGGTACGTGGAAGGCAGATAGCTACTTCGGCAGTATGAAAGAGGGCATCACAGACATTGCGCCGCTTGGCAAAAATGTGCCAGCGGATGTTAAAGCGCTAGTAGAGAAGAAAAAAGCGGAAATTCTGAACGGTACGTTCGATGTATTCCAAGGCCCTATCGTAGATCAAGATGGTAAAACGCGCTTCGAATCTGGGAAGAAGATGACGGACGAAGAAATTCTTGGCACGACTTGGTTTGTTAAGGGCATTAAAGGTGTTATACCTAAATAAAGGACGAAGGATGTGACTGGCGATGACAATACAAGATATCGCATTAATTCACGAGTGGCACCCGGTGTTGTTGTCGTCAGCACTCACGGATAAGCCAGAGGCTGTTGTTGTACTAGGGGAGAAAGTAGCGGTATTCCGTACCTCGCAAGGTGTCCACGCATTTAAGGATCTATGCATTCATCGCGGTGTTCCGCTCTCACTGGGGAAAGTAAGCGGCGATGAGTTGGTTTGTGCGTACCATGGTTGGTCTTACAATGGCTGTGGTACGTGTACCAAGATTCCTTCCTTACCCAAGGAACAGGCCATTCCTTCGAAGGCCAAGGCCTTCGTTTATGCCTGCGTAGAAGCACATGGACTAATCTGGGTGTGCCTAGGGACACCTGCGGGGCCTCTGCCTAAAGTGAGTGCCTTTGTGCCAGAGGGCTTCAAGGAAGTATTCATGGGGCCTTACACTTTGCAAGCCGCAGGTCCTCGCATTATTGAAAATTTCCTCGATGTGTCCCACCTTATGTTCGTACATGAGGGACTGCTTGGCGATAGTGATTTCGCTGAAATCAATGATTATCACGTGTTGGAAGAGGATGGCGTTCTGCGTTCCGAAGAAATCATCGTATATCAGCCGGATGCGGATGGGACAGGGCGCGGGGTAAATAGCCGTTATGTATATGAGGTGTTCGGTCCTTTATGTGTAGCTTTTACGAAGAGAGATGACGTATCCGATCATATCTTTCGGCTGTTTCTGATGGTGCTGCCGGTTACGGAGCAGACTAGCGTGGCTTATATGCTGAAACAAAGAAACTATGCGTATGACGAGCGCGATGAGGTGTTCATCCAATTTCAAGACAGGCTTATTGAGCAGGATCGGATCATGGTAGAGAACCAGAAGCCGGAGTTGCTGCCGCTAGATTTGCAAGCTGAGCTGCATTTGAAGTGCGATCGTTTGAGCATCGCTTACCGCAAACGCCTGCGCGAGTTAGGGGTCACCTTCGGGACGGCTTAGCGAGAATTGTCGGATCTGGTAAGAGTAGTGCGAATGACATGCATACGAATTAAAAAAAGGATTGTATAATTAGCATGTGCTAATATGCAATCCTTTTTTTTATTTGGTAAAATAAGACTACTAGATTACCACCAATAGTTAGAAGGCTCATTGGCATTTTGTTTTCTTGTGTCTGAAGGAGTTGTAAATGTTTTGATAAGTGCAGCTGTTTCTTCAGCAGATAGAGGTTGAGCCACCATAAAGGAATCTGCTTGCTTGCGCAGTTCTGCGCGTTTCACTGCTTGTACGGAACGTTGCAATTCTGGGTTCAATTGAATAATCGCCATTGTTTTAGCTCCCTCTTTTTAAATAATAGTTTACAAGAGTGATTATAGCAAAATATTGGAATTTAGGGGAGAGTTAATTGAAAATAGTAGTGAAAATTTCTGTGGGTATGTATATGGTGCTCTTCATTGCTTTGCAAATCTGGTGTTCATTTGTAACCTTCCATTTTCCCTATAATGGTATCTACTTGGACACGGCTCGTACAGACGAGTGGATCGTCAGCAAACTTGAGGCAAATAGCACGAATGATAAGATTCATATCGGCGATAAAGTCATTGCGATTGATGGTAAACCACCAGGTGAATGGTCAACCGTCAAGCGGTGGAATGTGGTTGAGAAGGCGAACACAGTTGTGATTTGGAGAGATGGCGTCGTAGAATCTATCGATTTGAGGACAAGCCGACCGGCCCTGTTCGATATCATTTCGCTCGCGGAGGAATTCGTCTGTCTATTCATGTGCGTATTATTATTGGTGAGGGAAAATCGTTCGCCTTCCGCACGATTGCTCGCTTTCTCGTTTCTTAGCGCTGCCTTAATCTTTATGAGCTTAGGTGCATCCATGCGGGGAGATTTAATAGGCAAGTTGATGATTGCTAGTTCGATGATGGTGCTGCCCATTGTCTTTCTACATTTCCTTGTGGTGTTCTTCAAAGAAAAGGGAGACATGGAGTTGCCCAAGGGCCATTTTAAATATTTGTACGGGATTGCCTTCCTAGCTTTTGTATTGAGAGGTTTATACTTCTTTCCTTCGATGGCTTTCGTATATCGGTATGACGGATCGGTCACGATGGGATTCTTCATCATTGTTATTTCCTTAAATATTTCTCTATTGGCAACGTTGTTTGTAAAGGTTAGGAAAGCACAGACGCCGCTCGCTGGTATTATCAAAAGTGTGTTCTACTCCTTGCTCATTTCGTTTCTACCTATTATCTGTCTCTCGTTCCTCCCCCAGCTCATTATCGGAGATTGGATATTCGACCCTATTTATACAAGTTGGCTATTATTAATATTTCCAATCACGTTCTCTTATTTAATAGCTTCCGATCAGTTATATGATATTGGCCTTGTCGTGCGGCGTGTTTTATTTGCTTGTTTGATGGCAGTAGTACCCGTCAGCTTGTTTACTGGCGCTTTTGCTATTATTTTTCATGGGGAAACCAACGGAAAGCAAATTTTATTCGTATTCCTAGGCTCAATCTTCCTTCTTTCTGCTATGTTGTATGCAGCCGAATATTGGACGACGAGATTAGAGCCCTATTTGTTCCCGAGAAAGTACGTACTGAAATCAGCGCTAAAAAAGATTTCAAAAAATTTAGGAACCATCTCCAGCTTCCGTGATTTGAAGGATATCATCCTAGTGGATATTGTGGGCACGCTGCAAGTGACAGGTGGCGCGATTGTTTTTCGGCATAAAAATGATATTGAAATTTTCTGTGAAGGTGAAGTTGATACGGCAGAAATTCAACGTTTGGTGAATTCATCTGCGATGCCCAATCATCCTTACTATACATTCTTGGAAATGAACTGCCATGAGGAATATACGAGCTATCTCATCGTAACTCGGAAGAAGACGAACACGCGAATCGCGAAGGAAGAGTTGCATTGGCTGCAGCTAATCACCTCCTACTTGGAAGTAAGTATGGAAAATGTGTATCTGATTCGTAAGTTAACGGGCAGACTTCAGCAAATGGTTTCCCATCTACCGCAGGAAGAACATCTCTGGTTACGGAAGGTGATGTTCGAACTGCAGGAGGAGGAACGTGTTCGGATTGCCACGGATCTTCATGATACGACGATGCAGGATTTGTTCTTCCTTAAGCGAAGATTAACCTCATTGGCTGAGAAACCATCGATGCGTCAAGAGGATCGCGAACAGCTGAACAGCATGAACAACTTTGTGGAAATGATCAATGCCAGCTTGCGTCAGAGCTGCTTCGAATTGAATCCTCATCTGTTGAAAGAGGTAGGGTTGAAGCAAACCTTGAAGACGTTCGTCGAGAAGGAATCGTATACGACGCCGTTCGAGATTTCCTTCCGAGCCGAGCAAATTTCTGAAATCGAAGGCAAGGATTTATCGGCCAAACGGCATATCTTCCGGATTGTGCAAGAATTACTTAACAACGCTAAAAAACATTCGCAGGCGGCTAATGTCAGCTTTCATCTGTGGGAAGAAGATCATTTCTTTTATCTAAGTTATCGGGATGATGGCGTAGGGTTTCATGTGAAGGAAGAGGTCGCCGTTGAAATCGCCGCATCCGGTATGGGGCTTGCTTATATGAGAAGCCGTGTTCTGCATGTAGGCGGGAGCTTTGAACTGGAGACCGCTGAGGGGGAAGGGACCCATATTTTAATCACAATACCAACTGAGGAAGTGATGTCAGCATGAGTGAAATCGTCAAAACATTAGTGGTCGATGATCATCCCTTATTTGCAAGAGCGACGAAGACGTTGCTTGATGAGATAGATCGTATCGAGGTGGTCGGAGTTGTTAGTAATGCGAGGGAATGTTTGGAATATGTGAAGTTGCATCAGCCTGGGCTCATATTTCTAGACTATCAGCTTCCCGATCAGACGGGCACAGAAGTTGCTGCACAGCTCAAACAACTATACCCGCACATCCATATTGTCATCTTCACCGGCATTGAGTTGGCAGGTATTTACAATAAATTGATTGAAATGAAAGTAAGCGGTGTACTGTCGAAAGAGTCAACGGAGCGGACGATCAAGAATATGGTGTATTGTATTTTGGATGGGTATACGATGATTCCGCTGTCTGTTTTTAACCAGATGCAATTAAATGAAGCCGATGCAGGCGAAGAATGTGAACTGCAAGAGGAAGAAGTGCTCATGATGAACATGCTGGTTAAAGGGGCTACACACGAACAAATTGCTGAACGAATTTTCATGAGCAAGCGTACAGTTGATAATTATTTGCGTAAAATTTATGACAAATGGGGCGCGAAATCAAGGACAGAGGCTTTGGAAAAGTTTATCAAAAGTAAATATTACACCTGAAAGTAGGCGCTTCGCATGCAGGACATTCAGCAGCACATGGCACGGATGATGGATGATTATATGTTTGATGAGGATTTGAAAACGCTGCTGAGATCATGTATGTCAGATAACGAGACCTCGAGTCTATCTTGGGCCAAAGTCACGCTGTGCACACACGCTATGCTAGGTGGGGGTTCCCCTGACATCTATCGCCGAGCGGCATTGACGGAGTTAGTTGTTCTTATCCTGGATATCGTTGATGATCTGCAGGATCAGGATAGCGATAGTAAGCCTTGGATGCGAGTGGACACGGCGAGTGCGTTGAATGCTGTATTAGCGCTAATGATCGGTGTAGTAGGTGAATTGGGTAGAATGAATGCCAGCGGAACGATGTTGGTCGAAATTAGCAAAATTATTGCTAGGTCGATTAATGGTCAGCATAAAGATGTGATTAATGCGGTTTCCACTGTTGATGACTACTTATGGATAACGCAAGAGAAATCGGGTTCGTTATTCCGTCTTGCTTGCTTCCTAGGTTATTTCGATACAGCCTGTACAGAAGGAACGGTAGAGCAGCTGCATCAGATCGCCGATTGTGTGGGACTTCTCCACCAGATTCAGAACGATGTGCGAGATCTTGTTCGCTATGATGAGAAAAGTGACCTCATGGCGAAGAAGCGGACGCTGCCCATCCTATATCTACTCTCTATTGAAGATGAAGAGTTCTCACCCGTGAAGGCTTACTACAGGGGGGAGATTACGGCTGAACTTTTTGCAGAAAAGGAAGACGAAGTGAAGCAGTTGATTCAGGATTCCGGATGCTTGGAATATGCACGCATCGTTCAATCCGTATGCATGCAGAAAGCAGAGGAGATATGGGCAGAGCTGCCAGCGTTGTCGCCATGGAAGGAAGAGTTCCGGACGCTCACATGGGGCGATTTCGTAAAGCAGGGTGTAGAAGTGGAGCAGGCCTAGTGCCTGCTCTTTTCTCAATATCTCCTGAGCCCCAGGAGAATAAATGTATTTTATGTAGTTAAATATTTGGGTTTATCAGTCAAAAGCAGATTAGATGGAAAATATACAGTTAATTATATACATTTTTACCTATATAAACTAAATGAGTGATTTTAACTACATATTTTACAGTTAAATCGAGTTTTCGATGAAATTTCTCATAAATAGCTGTACATTTTCCAGTTAATGAAAATCTCTGGCGTACTAACCTCTCAAAACCAACAAACTCGCCCAACGAAGCCCGAGCGCCGAGATCTCGCGTACACCATAAAAATATGTTATGGATCGCAAAAATGTTGAATTTTAATCAGAAGCGGTCTTCTGATAGAATTTAGATGGAGTTGGTTTGGAAGGGAGGAAGCGCTTTGTTTCAGATCCTCATCGTGGATGACGAGCATATTGAAAGAGAAGGGATTAAGCGATTAATCCACAAATATAAACTGCCCTTGGCTGTGTTGGAAGCTGAGAATGGCGAAGAAGCCTTAGAGATGTTAGCTTCGCATCCAATCGATATTGTATTAACCGACATCAAGATGCCATTTATGGATGGCCTTACTTTGTGTGAGCGGGCACGAGCGCAGTTCCCTGAGTTGAAAATTATTATTTTCAGCGCCTATGGGGAGTTTGAGTATGCACAGAGGGCGATTCATTATCAGATCTCCGCGTATTTGCTCAAGCCCATCGATGTGAGTGATTTCCAGAGAGTCTTTGATGAAGTCATTGCGCTCTGTCATAAAGATCAAGAACAAGAGAAGGAAGAACTGTTCTTAGAGATCCTTCATGCTGCGCAAGCTTCTTCATCGCACTCTCGTAAGTTAGAGCTCCTCGGGCTTCATTTTGGTCAGATGTCCGTTCAATTAATTCTAATAGACTACAGTTCATCGGTCTTTGATGTAGAGCACGACTTGCTGCCAGAGAGACTCCAGACCGTCATTCGTGCACCGTTCGATTATGTGAATTTGAATGAAAGTCAGAGCTTAGTTTGTGTACGATGGGATCACACAGTGCGTAAGGAAGATCTGGAGTCGTTAGGCAGCAAGTTAAAAGCAAGCATTGCGGATGCCTACAACGAAACCTTTACGATGGTCATTTCTAGGTTAATCCACACAGGAGATGAGTTGGCTCCCGAGTTTAAGCTCATGGAGAATGTGCTGGACTATAAATTTTTCTTCCATGAAAGCACAGTGCTCTATACAGATGAAAGCCAAGGGCAAGAAGAAATAGCGAGCACCATCCCTAAGCTGATGGAAACTCTTTATTGGCACTTAGAAGTCAAGGATGAGTTCGGCCTACGCCAAGGTGTTGAGCTATTCTTTAAGACGATTGACGGGAGCGGGCAGCATTCCGCGATTTACGTGAAGTACATGTGTACAGAGCTGGCTAAGAAAATAGGGGAAACGGCAGGGAAAACAGACGTCCACGCGTTTAAGTCGATTGTGGAGGCTATATTCGGGTGTAAGTCCCTAGCTGAGCTGAAAGCGCAGATTCAGACTGTTCTTGGTATGCTAGACGGCGATACGGATGTACATAATCCGGAATTCAGTAAGAAAGTGATTAAGGATATCCGAAAACTGATTGAAGATAACTACACATCGGATATCAGCTTGCAATGGATTGCGGATAAGGTGTTTCTTACACAGACCTATGTGAGCTACCTGTTTAAAAGGGAAGTAGGACTAACGTTTGTTAAATATCTTACAACCATTCGGATGCATAAGGCGGAGGCGCTGCTGCGGGAAACGCATCTCACGATTGCGGATATCAGTCAGCAGGTCGGCTATATGAATACGTCGTATTTCTGCAAAACATTTAAACAGGTTCATGGGCAAAGTCCAGCCAAATTCCGAGAGAGAACGAGCTGATATGAGAACTTTCCTCGCTTATTTTCAAAACTTAAGATTTAAGCAAAAGCTGTTTATCTCCTATATGGTCGTCTCCATTATTCCTGTTGTCGTATTGGGGATGTTTTCCTATCATCAAGCTAGCTCTTTCCTGCTTCAACAGGCGAAACAGAATTTGGATGGAGCGATTAGTCAAATTGCAGAGACGATTAACTATCGCGCGAAGCAACATGAAGCGATCATTAATTCGATCACACAGAATGTTATATTTAAGCGCATCTTTATTAGTAATGACGGTGATTTTCCCGTCTTGTATCGGGATTATGTGGATCCGTTTTTCAGTAACATTCTTGATTTTAATCAGGATATCTTACAAATATCAGTATTTACCGAGAATCAGTCTATTCTGCGAGGCGAATATATTCTGCCACTCGATTTGACATCCGATCTGAAGTGGGCGAATCAGCAGACGCATTCGAAAGAAACGCAGTGGAACATTAAGAATGGCAAGCTCTTCGCTACAAGGCCTTTCGTGAGTGAAGAGGGAGTGCCGTTAGGGAAGGCGCCCGCCGTGTTGTTCCTGAGCATCGATGCCGATAGTTTGTTTCAGGGATTGGATGATATCAAAACGAATGCCTATGGGATTTTGATTTTAGATAAAGAGGGCAATCAAATTCTATCTAAAAATATACAGATGAGCCCATCGCTTCCCATCGCTTCGCTGCCATCCTCCCAGTTAATGGAGCGAATCGGTTCATTTTCGATGCAGGCAACGGATTACATGTACATTACAGCGGATATGGCGGAGCCGGGCTGGAAACTTGTTTATTTTACACCTAAAAATGGGATTTCGGTGGATGCAAGGAGCATTGTCAGTGCGACAGCCTTGATTGTCTTGGTGTGTTTGGCGGGACTGCTGCTCATCATCTGGATATTCTCCAACACCTTCGTCAAACGTATTATTAAGCTCAATAAGAAGATGATGATCGTCGAAAATGGGAATTTGAAGATTGACGTATCCAGTCAGTCTAGGGATGAAATTGGCCAATTGACGAATCGGTTCGGCAATATGCTTGTGAATATTAACACCTTGATCGAAGAAGTGTATCAAAGTAAGATCACGCAGAAAGAAGCGGAGCTCAAGGCGCTGCAGACGCAGATAAATCCCCATTTTCTATATAACACCTTGTCGATTATTAATTGGAAGGCATTAGAGATTGACGCGATGGAAATTAGTCAGATCACGAATACGGTTTCACGATTCTATCGAACGGTTCTTAATAAGGGGAGAGATTTCATCCCTGTCCGAAATGAATTGGAGAATGCCAAGGATTATATGCATATCCAAAGTATCATGCACAATTATCGCTTTGATTTCATTTGCGAAGTAGATGAAGCATTACTGCGATATGACATGATTAATCTTATTTTTCAGCCGATTTTGGAAAATGCGCTAGAACACGGTATTGATAAGCTCCGTAAGGGGGATGGGCGCGGCTGTATCACCTTGCGAGGTTACAGGTCGGGAGAAGATCTGGAGTTCTGTATCGCAGACAACGGGCCAGGGATGAGTAAGGAGTTGGCGGAAGAAGTTATTCAACTAAGTTCAGTCGGGTATGGGTTGAAAAATGTACACGATCGCATCCAGATTCGCTTTGGTCAAGGCTATGGCTTGCGAATTGATAGTGAACTTGGGCACGGCACCAGCGTATTTCTGAACTTTCCCGCCTATACGGCGGAGAGGTATTCCAAGGAAGATGATAGTACTAGATGAGGAAACACCTATGAAGTCGGCGTGAAGACGTCCGGGCTGAATGGGTGTTTTTTTACGTAAAAAAGTGTTACATATCGCAAAAATGTTGGATATTTGCAAAGTCAGTCATGCGCTAAAATTACCTTATTGGATGATTGATTGAAAGGAGTTGGAGTTATTGGGGGATAAGAAACCGCTGCTCATCAAACTGATACGCAGAGATAAACTGCTGCTGCTGATGTTTTTACCGGTGTTTTTGTATTATTTCATATTTTGTTACTTGCCGATGCCGGGGATCCTTATTGCATTCAAAAACTTTACACCGGGACATGGTGTATTTGGAGGCGATTGGGTAGGGCTTAAGTGGCTGGACCAGTTCGTCCATTCTCGTTATTTCTGGCGCTTACTGAGGAACACATTCCTGCTTGCGTTCTATCCGCTAGTCATCGGATTCTCGATCCCGATCCTCTTTGCCATATGCGTAGTTGAGATTAAGAATGGCCTCTTCAAGCGTTTTGCCCAAACGGTGACCTACCTGCCGCACTTTATCTCAACGGTTGTTATCGCGGGGATGATCATTAATTTCCTGTCTCCGACAGACGGTATTGTGAATACGTTCTTGGCTTCGATGGGCATGGCCAAAATTAATTTCATGATGGCGCCCGAATGGTTCCGATCCATCTTCACGGCGTCAGGTATCTGGCAAAGTTTCGGTTTTAGCTCCATTATCTACATCGCGGCTATTATGGGGATCGATCAGGAAATGTACGACTCTGGAAAGATTGATGGCGTTAACAAATTTCAAGAGGTGTGGCATCTTACACTGCCAAGCTTGAAGCCAACGATTGTGATTCTGTTTCTACTCTCCATCGGCGGCATTATGAGTGTGAATTTTGAGAAGGTGTATCTGCTCTACAACGGTGCCACGTACGAAACGGCCGATGTGATCTCGACTTATGTATACAGGCAAGGGATTGAGTCACAGAACTTTGGTTTTGCTACAGCGGTGGGGCTATTCAATTCAATTATCAGTTTCATCTTAGTATATGCGGCCAACCAAGCGAGTCGTCGAGTGAACGACATGTCTTTGTGGTAGCAGCGCCTCAAGAAAGGAGGCCTTCATGGTTAAATCATGGACGGACCGGAGTTTTTATGTAATCGTTTACAGTCTCGTCGCACTTGCGATTGTTGTGACCTTATATCCATTTATTTATGTGGTGAGCATCTCAATGAGCTCGGTAGAAGCCATAGACAATAAGTTAGTCACGTTCTTACCGGTTGATCTGAATTTCGATGGGTACAAAATGGTGCTCGGTTATTCCGAATTATGGAAGTCTTATTACAACACCATTTGGTATACCGTCGTGGGGACGGTCTTTAATCTGGTGGCCACATGTTTAGCGGCCTATCCGCTTTCGAGGAAGGCATTCTTCCTTCGAAGAAAGCTCAATTTCTACATTGCATTCACGATGTACTTCTCTGGCGGGTTGATTCCCATTTACATGGTGATCACGGAATTAGGGCTCTACAACACGAGGTGGGCGATGATTCTGCCTGTGCTTGTAAGCACCTTTAACGTCATGATCTTGCGCTCAGCCTTCGAGAATATTCCGAACGAAATATTTGAGAGTGCGAATATGGATGGAGCTAAGGATTTCACCTTACTGTTCCGTATTGCGATACCGCTTACAAAACCGACGCTTGCTGTTCTTACGCTGTATTATGCGGTCGCGCACTGGAATGACTTCTTCAATGCCCTTCTGTACCTAGGGAAGGCGGAGTTGCAACCGTTGCAAATTTTTCTCCGAAGGGTGCTCATTATGGCCTCACCTGAAATTATGCAGAAAATGGGGGGCGAGACAGCGGCTAAAGCTCTGGCTGTTTCGACATTGCAAGTCCGCTACGTTTCGATTGTTGTCAGCATTTTACCGATTATTACGATCTATCCGTTCATTCAAAAGTATTTTGTACGTGGTATCACGCTAGGTGCAGTCAAAGGGTAGCAATGCTCTTGCTGGATAGATAAGTGGGCTTTATACATTGAGGGAGGGTTTCGTATATGAAAAAAACACTCAAAACAACGGCAAGTTTGTCTCTGATTACAGCATTATTTGCAATGGTAGCCGCAGCTTGTACAAGTGAGGGGAGCTCTACGCCTACGGCCAGCTCCGCGGCAGCAACGCTGAAACCAGATGCGAGTTCTGCTGCAACACCAGCGGGCTTCACGTACACAGGTACAGGGCCAATCACCGATAAAGCGGGATCGCTCAAAATTCTAGCAACGAATGCATGGACGAACAATGTTGATCTAAACCAAGCTCCGATCGTCCAAGAGTTGAGTAAGCGAGCAGGCATTACGGTCAATTGGGAGCTACTTCCACCATCGACCTATCAGGATGCGATTAGCCCGCGACTTGCCGCAGGAGCTGATCTCCCCGATGTGATCTATCAGTTGGATCAGGATCAGACGATGAAAAATATTCAAGGTGGATTGTTCAAACCGCTGAACGATTATATCGATAAGTATGGGGTCAACATCAAGAAGCTGTTCGAGAAATACCCTGCTTTGAAAGCAAGCTTAACGACACCAGACGGGAAGATTTACTATCTGCCGCAGCTGGCCGTGACCAAGAACTATATGCCTACGTTTATGGTGAACCAGAGATGGTTAGATAAGCTGGGCTTACAGGATCCAACAACGCTCGATGAATTCACGGATATGCTTCGTAAGTTCAAAGCGAATGACCCGAATGGCAATGGCAAGCAGGATGAAATCCCATTCTCGGTTGCGCCTAATCAACTAGCGAATGCGTTTGGACCGGTATTCGGATTGGATTTAGCCAATAACTTCTATGCAGACAAGGACGGGAAGGTGCATTATTCGTACTATGAGCCGAACTATAAGGAATATTTAACCTACTTAAATAGTTTGTACAAAGAGGGATTGTTAGAAGCGGATTTCGCCAGCGTCACCGCAGATCAGATTACCTCGAAATTTTCGCAAAATATAACAGGTGCTACATTTAACTTTAGTTGGTATACCTCGATGGTGTACAGCAAGCTGTTCAAGGATTATGATCCAACGAAACCATTGATTAAAGGGATTGCTCCATTCAAGGGGCCGCACGGCGATCAATTCTATATAGGACGGAACCCGATCACAGGTATATTTGGTGTTACGAAGAATGCTAAGGATCCGGAACTGGCATTCAAATTCTTGGATTATGCGAGCAGTGAAGAATCCAAGGAGATGTATGTGTGGGGACTGAAAGGACAAACCTTTGATGTGGTTGATGGCAAGAAACAATTTACGGAGAAAGGCAAGGATAATGATTTTATCCAGAAATTCGGTATCAATCCAACTAATTTGCCAATTGAGCAATCCGTCGAAGCAACGGATGTACTGGTAGCGCCATGGCATGCTAAGATTGATAAAGAGATGGAGAAATATATCAAAGCACCGTTCCCATTCGTATACGCGCTGAAAGCTGAGGCTGACAAAGAGAATACGGTGATGCCAGATATTACGACGTACGTTAATGAAATGAATATTAAGTTCATCACGGGTAAGGAAAGCCTAGATAAATTCGATAGCTATATCAAGTCGTTGAAAAGTATGGGCGTTGAGGATGTCATTAAAGGTAGACAAGCGCAATATGACCGTTACCTCACAGCCAGTAAGAAATAAACAACGATTGTCGTTTGTATAACTAGCACAGCAGCCGCGGAAATGGCTGCTGTGTTTATCCATTTGCGGCGACGAATCACAAAAAGGACGGTTTCAGGATGAAAAGATCCACCTATGTGCTGCTGTTCATCGTGATTTGTACTTCTGTTGTTGTGCTCATGATAGTCGGCAAGGGAGGAGATCCAGGGCGGACACCGGCATCGTCACACACGAACAAAGCGGGGCAAGGCCTAGCGCCAACCACTTTACATCTCTTGTTTCCTTTGGAGAAGCCAGCTGCTCAAGATGAAGTTATCCAAGCAGTTGAGAACAAGCTTGCCAAGGACGGCTTGCCGATCAAGCTGGAATTTACGTATATTCCGTATGATCAGTACTGGAATAAGCTGTGGCTGAATGCGGCGAGCGGGGAGCCTTATGATATTGCTTTATCGGCATTTTCGAATATCGCAGATTTAGTTTCGAAGAAAGTACTAGCACCCTTGGATGATGCGCTTCGCGATTATGGTCATGCGATAGTAAACAGCACGCCGGATTACGCCTTTCAAGGCGCAACGATAAACGGGCATATCTATGGAATTCCTCGCGTGATGCCGATTGCTGAGTTTCAGAGTTTCGTGCAGATTAGAGGCGATCTGCGAAAGAAATACGGTTTGCCGGAAATTAAGACGGTGGCCGATATGGATAACTATTTGGAGACGATTCATCAGAATGAACCGACGATTACACCCTATTTTTACGACACAGGCCGTTTCTTGCTTCGAGAATATGGGGATGTCGCTTTTTTTGCGGGGGGTTACCTGAATGCTCCTGTGTATATTGATCCAGCGGATCCTCAGCTGAAAGTCAGGGATACCTATGAGTCTGATTTTTTCGTTCATATCATGGAGAAGATGCATGAATGGCAGAAGAAGGGCTATATCCCATATGGCCCATCGGACACCTCGAAGTATCCAGATCCAGAGCTTGCTTTTATCTCAGGTAAAGTGGCCGCAACATGGAGTGTTGTCATGAAGCAAACGGAGCGAATTGATGCGTTCAAAGCGATGCTCCCAGAGGGAGAACTAGAAAATGTGTATTTGCATCCAGAGAAGCCGAAGTATTTATATACGGGTGCTGATAATATTCTTTCGGTATTTTCGACAAGCCAGCATGTGAATGAGTCTGTTGCTTTCCTGAATTGGCTGAGAAGCAGTCAGGAGAACTACGATCTCTTCACATATGGAATCAAAGATGTGAATTACAAGCTGAAGGACGAAGCCATCGTTTATGACGGTATTGCGCCCGAGCATCAATATAACCCGATCAGCTGGACCTGGAATGATATTCGGTTTGCTCGGTTTAGTACCTATATCTCACCTGCCTATAGCAAAGAACTGCGGGACTGGGATAAGGAAGCGATCGTGTCGCCAACGCTCGGCTTTGTACCTGATCTGGCTCCCATTAAATCGGAGATTGCCCAGCTCAATGTCATCATTACGGAGTATTTGCCGATACTGTATGATGCGAAAGTGGATTGGAACGCTACGATGGCTAGCTTCAGAGCCAAATTAAAAGATGCTGGCATGAATCATGTTATTTCTGAAATTCAACGTCAATTTGATACTTACCGAGCTAGTAGAAAGGGTGAAAAGCCATGATTACCGTTGCAGCAGATGGGAGCGGCGACTTCATTAGCATACAAGAGGCTGTTGATCATATCCCAGAGGGACAGACGGAGCCGACGATTATTCACATCAAAAGCGGCGTGTATAAAGAGAAGTTATATATCGATAAACCATGGATAACGTTGGTTGGCGAGGGGGCGGAAACGACTGTAATCTCCTATGACGATTATGCGAAAAAGTTGTATCCGAGCGGAGAACCGTACCATACTTTTCATTCCTACACGGCTTACATAGGTGGGGATCATATTGAGGTGAAGGGGATCACCTTCGAAAATACAGCAGGGAGCGGGGACATCGTGGGGCAAGCCTTAGCTGCATATGTTGATGGGGATTGCGTTAGCTTTCGCGATTGCCGATTCCTCGGGCATCAGGACACACTGTTCACAGGGCCGTTGCCACCGAAACCGCGAGATCGCGGCAGCTTTGGCGGTCCAAGGGAAGATGCGCCGAGACGTCCGGTGAGGCAGTATTACGAACGCTGCTATGTGGAGGGCGATGTTGATTTTATTTTTGGCTCGGCGACAGCTGTGTTTCAGGATTGTGAGATTGTCTCCTTGGGACGCGGCTGGATCACAGCTGCCTCTACCCCAGAGGAGGTTCCATATGGTTACGTATTTCTGAGGTGTAAACTAACCGGTGATGCGCCTGAGCAGTCCGTTGGTCTAGGAAGACCGTGGCGGAATTATGCGAAGACGGCGTTCGTAGATTGCTGGGTAGGACCGCATATTAAGACTGCGGGTTGGGATCGATGGAATGAACAGGAACCGATAGATGAGGTCGTGTACATGGAGTTTGGGAGCGTGGGTCCTGGGGCTCTAGCCAGCGGACGTGCGGAGTGGGCACGGGAGTTGACTGCAAGCGAGGCAGGGGAGCTGACAGCTCGGCGAGTTCTGGCAGGTGACGATGGATGGGATCCAACACGAATAGTTGAATAAATAAGCAAGTTTAGCTTGCTTATGGCCGTCAGGAGGATAGCTCTTGGCGGCTTTTCTTTGTAGCGTGCAGAGGCACGAAGTATCGATGAAAAACACGCTTACAGCGTGTAAAAGAGTTCGCCTTGTCGACCTTATCGCGCTGAAGTGACGGAAAACACGCTTACAGCGTTCGAAATCGCCCGTTCCACCGGCTCCCTCCGACTTTAACGCTGAAATAGATGCTCAAAGATGCAAAAGAGCACTCATTTTCGGGGAATCAGCCTATCAAGTGGTAAATTGATGCGAAAGTGCAACCTTTTGGGCCGAATATAGACCGAAGTGAGGAGTGGAGGTCGAAATAGTTGCACTTTCGCACTTATTTCATTTGGACAGAGGACTTCGCCAAAAAAGGTTGCACTTTTGCATTTTTAAGCTCCACAGCTGTACTTCTGCTTCGAACAATGGGGGTGTAGAATGTTGAGCATAAGCTTGTTGACAATCGTTATCAACAAAATTATAATTAATATTATATTAAAATAATTATAATTAAAGAAATGTGAATATTTGTAGTTATTTGCATCATGTGAAAAAGTAAAATAAAGTCCCCACCAATAAAAGAGGAGGTTACCCTAATGGTCAAACATGATCTGAAGCAAGCATTACAACGGATGCGAGCAAGGAATATCACGTTAACCCCGCAGCGGCAAGCGTTGCTAACGTATCTTTATGCGCAGGAAAGTTACGTGGCGGTGAAAGACATTTGCGAGGCGATGGTCGGTGAATATCCGCATCTGAACGCGATGACAGTCAACAGCTCTCTGCACGTTTTTAAACAGCTGGGATTAGTGAATGAGTTGACAGTTGGCGGAACTTCTTTACGATATGAAGCGGCTATATGCTCGTAAGTGAATCCCCGTATGGATTTAGTATGCAATCAGTCGGCCGTCATCATGCCATTGTCCATATAAGTTATTCAAACGGGTCTGTTCAATAAACTTGGTTAATCGATTCTGATACAACGTTGCATCGTGGCGTACAGACTGAATATTGTCGATTTTGACTCTAACATAGAGCTCTGGCAAGGATTGAAAATGGTGATATAGTACTTCGTCCTGCCGTAATTGCGTTAAGATATCTTCAAGTATAATGAAAGATTCAGGGTTCATATCGGGTAATACCTTATATCCTGCTTCTGTCATGAGGCCTAATTTATCTAACCTTCTGACGCGCTCTTTATTGAGCTCTGTCCAGTTACTCTTCTTTTTCCTTGGCGAGTATCGATGCGCTGTTTGCGTGTCATCTAATTTTTTAATGGTGCTATCAATCCAGCCGAAACATAAGGCTTCTTCTACAGAATCTAAGTAACTTTCGGAATGTCGACCTGTAGGAACTAACCAACAATATTCTTCCGTACTGTGATTCTCACTTAGCCAATTTCGCCAATCTTGCCGTGTGTGTACGTTCACAATTTTATCTATGATCATAAGTTTCTAGTCACCTCTGATTATTATTATAACCAAACGCACTGACAGCTGTATGTCAGTGTGTTTGTTGTTTTTCCATAAGAATGAAGTCATGTCGAAAAATATGAATGCTCGTCATACAAATTAAAGAACAAGGGATGATCTCATATAGAGATGTTGAGAAAGGGTTGATAAACGCATCTTTCCTCATTAACAGGTAAAAGCTAGAAAATGTGCCTAAAAAGCGAACTATTTAAAAGAAATAAGAGAAAATCGTTCGTTTTTTCAAATTGACATGGCACGTTAGTTGGTAGTAAACTAGGAAAGCGGGAAATGAAGCCGCACTAATTGAAAATGTCGAATCAACTCGTATAAAATCAGGAATAAGGCCTGGAAGTATCTACCCAAAAACCATGAATTTTTGGACTACGAGGAAGCGAATGAGGGGAACCATAGGAAATGATGGTCTTTTTGCATTCGGTTCTTTTGCTGTCCAGCGTATAGAATCGTGAATTCTAGCACTGGGCATTTTTTATTATTAGATGAAGATTTTAAAAGTCGGCTTTCAGAAAGAGGTTTGAGATGACGGTACGTGTTGGTGTAATTATGGGAAGCCAGTCGGATTGGGAAACGATGAAGCATGCTTGTGATATGTTGGACGAACTGGGTATAGCGTATGAGAAGAAGGTTGTCTCCGCGCATAGAACGCCGGATCTGATGTTTGACTATGCAGCATCGGCTATCGAACGCGGGCTACAAGTCATTATTGCCGGAGCAGGCGGTGCGGCGCATTTACCAGGAATGGTAGCAGCCAAAACTGAGCTTCCGGTTATTGGTGTTCCAGTCAAAACGTCCACGTTGAATGGTATGGACTCTTTGCTCTCTATTGTGCAAATGCCAGGCGGCATTCCGGTTGCTACAGTGGCTATCGGCCATGCGGGTGCAACGAACGCAGGCTTGCTTGCTGCGCAGATCCTGGGCGCTTTTGACCCGGAGATCCAAGCGAAAGTGAAAGCACGCCGCGCGCGTATCACACAAACGGTGCTGGAAAGCAGTGACCAGCTATGAGCGAGGCATCCAGCGGTAAGGTGATCCAGCCAGGAGGCACAATCGGCATCCTTGGCGGCGGGCAATTAGGGCGCATGCTTACGCTAGCCGGACGCAACATGGGGTATCGCTTCGTAACGCTCGATCCGACAGAGGACGCGCCTTGCGGCCAAGTCGCGGATCAGATTCAAGCGAATTTCGACGACGTGGAGGCAGCTAGAAAGCTTGCCGCACGTTCGGACGTAATCACGTACGAATTCGAAAACGTCGACGCACACGTCACCAACATCTTGATGGAAGAGTCCTATGTTCCACAAGGCAGTCATCTTTTATACACGACCCAGCACCGTCTTCGCGAGAAAAGAGCGATTGAAGCGGCAGGCGTTCCCGTAGCGCCTTATGCAGAGATCACAAGCGAAGCGGAGCTGCGGGAAGCAGCCGAACGCTTCGGTACACCATGCGTACTCAAAACCGCTACAGGCGGTTATGACGGCAAAGGGCAGTGGGTGCTTCGCTCTTTAGATGAAGTCACTGAAGCTTATGAAACGTTAAGCCGCGCCAAAACCGAGCTGGTTCTCGAACAATTCATTCTTTTTGACAAAGAATTATCCGTTATTGCAGCTAGAAGTCCACGCGGCGAGGTAAAAGCATTTCCTGCTGCTGAAAATATACATGTACATAATATTCTGCACGAATCCATCGTGCCGGCACGTATTCCTGTGCCCGTGCAGAAGGCAGCCGAAGAACTGGCGATTCGCATCGCTGAGTCACTCGGCGTGATCGGGCTCATTGCGGTTGAGCTATTCCTAACCAAGGATGGTCAACTATATGTGAATGAGCTCGCGCCACGCCCGCATAATTCGGGGCATTACACGATGGAAGCTTGCCGGACCTCACAGTTCGAGCAGCACGTACGCGCGATTTGCAACTTGCCTCTGGGTTCAACAGAACTGATTACACCTGTGGTCATGGTCAACTTGCTAGGTGAGCACATTGCACCGCTGCACGATAGACTAGCGGAACCTGGTTTCCTAGAAAATGAAGCGTTAGGTGTCAGCGCGAAGCTTCATCTGTACGGCAAGAAGGAAGCGAAAGAGAAACGCAAGATGGGTCATATCAACCTTTTAACAGACGATGTTGAGAAAGCATTGACTTGGATAGAACAGACAGGCATTTGGGAAAGTAAGTAAATGAAACTCATTGGAGGAACGGAAACATGATTGAACGTTATACACGCCCCGAAATGGCACGCATTTGGACAGAAGAAAATAAATTTAACGCTTGGCTGGAAGTTGAAATTCTTTCTTGCGAAGCATGGTCTGAACTAGGTGTAATTCCGAAAGAAGATGTAAAAGTATTGCGCGAAAAAGCAAGCTTCAACATCGATCGTATTTATGAAATCGAGCAAGAGACGCGCCATGACGTGATCGCCTTCACAAGAGCAGTTTCCGAAACACTAGGGCCTGAGCGCAAATGGGTTCACTACGGCCTAACATCCACAGACGTTGTTGATACAGCACTTGGTTACTTGCTGCGTCAAGCGAACGAAATTTTGGACAAAGACATTCAAAACTTCATCGAAATCCTTCGCAATAAAGCGATTGAGCATAGAGATACAGCGATGATGGGTAGAACGCATGGTGTTCATGCAGAGCCAACGACGTTTGGTTTGAAAATGGCGCTATGGTACGAGGAAATGAAGCGTAACCTGGAGCGTTTCCGCTTTGCCGCTGATGGCGTGCAATTCGGTAAAATCTCTGGAGCAGTAGGAACATATGCAAACATCGATCCGTTCGTTGAAGAGTATGTATGTGGCAAGCTTGGAACAAAAGCAGCGCCAATCTCCACACAAACATTGCAACGTGACCGTCACGCTGAATACATGGCTACATTGGCACTAGTAGCAACATCCCTTGATAAATTTGCTACGGAAATTCGCGCACTTCAAAAGAGTGAGTTCCGCGAAGTTGAAGAGCCGTTTGCAAAAGGTCAAAAAGGCTCCTCCGCAATGCCGCACAAACGTAACCCAATTGGTTGCGAAAGCATTTCCGGTCTATCCCGCGTAATTCGTGGACACATGGTGTCGGCTTACGAGAACGTAACGCTTTGGCATGAGCGCGACATTTCGCATTCCTCTGTTGAACGTATTATTTTGCCAGATGCGACGCAATTGTTGAACTACATGTTGAACCGTCTTGGCAACATCATCAAGAACCTAACGGTGTTCCCAGAGAACATGAAACGCAACATGCGCAGCACGTACGATGTTCCATTCTCAGGCCGCGTCATGACGAAGTTGATCGACAAAGGCTTTGCTCGTGAGCAAGCGTACGATACGGTGCAGCCGAGAGCGATGCAAGCATGGGAAGAGCAACGCTCCTTCCGCGAAATCGTTGAGAATGCATCGGTAATTACAGAAGTATTAAGCCCAGAAGAAATCGCAGATTGCTTCGATCCAAGCTGGCATTTGAAACATGTAAGCACGATCTTTGATCGTCTTGGTTTGAACTAGAAGATAGTGAACGAACAGATAGATTTGAAGGGGAAGGGTGTGGAATTCGTGGCAAACGCAAGCGTGATCGTAGATACAGCTGAGGAAATGATTAATGCACCTCTGGTGCACAAAGGCAAAGTACGTGAGTTGTATGATCTTGGCGATAGCTTTTTGATCGTGGTAACGGATCGGATTTCGGCTTTTGATTACATCTTGAAGCCTGGCGTTCCAGATAAAGGGTATGTGCTCAATGCTTTGAGCAAGTACTGGTTCGGCATTACTAGCGGGTATATGAAGAATCACATTATCCACACGGATGTCGAGAAGCTTCAAGCGATTATTCCAAGTGCTGAGGATCGAGAGCTTTTGAAAGAGCGTATCATCGTGGCGAAAAAGGCAGAGCGCATCTCCATCGAGTGCGTGGTACGCGGCTACATTACGGGGAATGGTTGGAGACAGTACGCAAGTACTGGTGAAATCAATGGCCGCAAGTTGCCTGAAGGATTACGCAAGAACGAGCGTTTGAACGATCCGATTTTCACACCTGCAGCGAAAAATGATGTGGGTCACGATGAGGACATTTCCATTGAACAAATGATCGAGCTTGTTGGCGAAGATCTAACGTATGCCTTGCAGGAGCGCAGCATCATGCTGTACACGCTGGCACATAGCATCTGTGAGCAAAAAGGAATCATTTTGGCCGATACGAAGTTTGAATTCGGTTTTTATGCGGGTGAACTTATTATTATTGATGAGATCTTTACGCCGGATTCTTCCCGTTACTGGTCACAAGATAAATACGCCTTGGATGTCGAGATCGATTCCATGGACAAAGAGCCTGTTCGTACGTATTTAGCGGGATCTGGTTGGGATAAAAATAGTGAACCGGATGAGCTTCCAGCCTCTGTTGTGGAAGAGACTTCGAACCGATATAAAGAAATTTTGCACCGATTGGTTGACTAAAATTAATACTGAGGAGCGATTTCACAATGAAAGCAACAGTCTATGTAACGATTAAACAGAACGTATTGGACGTGCAAGGAACGGCAGTACAAGGAGCACTTCACTCCATGGGCTTCGAAGAAGTTGGCAAAGTGCGCATTGGTAAATACTTGGAGCTTGAACTTGGTACAACAGACAGAGCAGAAGCAGAAGCACGCGTGAAAGCAATGTGCGAGAAGTTGCTTGCAAACACAGTTATCGAAGACTACCGTTACGAATTGGTGTAATCAACCATTAAAGCAAAACCTTTAGGAGGAAAAACCATGAATTTTGCGGTTCTTGTGTTCCCGGGATCGAATTGCGATATCGACTTGTACAAAGCGATTGAAGATACAATTGGTCAACCAGTTGACTATGTGTGGCATACGGACGGCGACTTGTCCAAATACGATTGCATCCTAGTACCAGGAGGATTCTCTTACGGGGATTACCTGCGTTGTGGAGCGATTGCTCAGTTTACGAACGTGATGAAAGCTGTCGTGAAGGCTGCGGAAGAAGGCAAATACATTCTAGGTATTTGTAACGGATTCCAAGTGTTGACGGAAGCTCGCTTATTGCCAGGCGCATTGCTGCGCAATAACGGCATGAAATTCCGCTGTCACCAAGCGGTTCTGAAAGTTGAAAACAACACAACGGCGTTCACACGTGATTATGCCGAAGGTGAATTGATCAACATTCCGATCGCTCACGGTGAAGGCAACTACTACTGTGACGATGCTACACTAAAAGAATTGCAAGAAAACAACCAAATCGTGTTCCGTTATGAAGCGGGCAACAATCCGAACGGATCACTTGATGATATCGCTGGAATCAGCAACAAAGCAGGGAACGTAGTGGGTATGATGCCCCATCCAGAGCGCGCCATTCATGAGATTCTAGGCTCCGCAGACGGTAAGAAAATGTTCACATCAATTCTAAGTGCTTGGAGGGAAAAACATGACGCAGCAGCTATCCGCTAAGGAACCATCTCCGGAACAAATCGCGGAACAGAAGATTTACAAGCAAATGGGTGTAACCGACGAGGAGTTTGCTAAGATTTGTGGTTTCCTTGGACGTACTCCGAACTATGTAGAAATCGGCGTATTCAGCGTAATGTGGTCCGAGCATTGTTCTTACAAGAATTCCAAACCTGTTCTTCGTAAATTCCCAGTAACAGGACCTCGCGTTCTTATGGGACCTGGTGAAGGTGCAGGGATTGTAGATATCGGGGACAACCAAGCGGTTGTTTTCAAAATTGAAAGTCATAACCACCCTTCCGCAATCGAGCCTTACCAAGGCGCGGCGACAGGTGTGGGCGGTATTATTCGTGATATTTTCTCCATGGGCGCTCGCCCAGTTGCTCTACTTAACTCCTTACGTTTCGGTAAATTGGAAAACGATCGCGTGAAGTACTTGTTTGAGCACGTTGTCTCCGGTATTGCTGGATACGGTAACTGTATTGGGATTCCGACAGTTGGCGGCGAAGTGATGTTCGACGAGAGCTACGAGGGGAACCCGCTAGTTAACGCAATGTGCGTGGGTCTTATCGACCACGACATGATCCAACGCGGTGTTGCCAAAGGTGTTGGCAACCCAGTCTTCTACGTCGGCCCAGCAACAGGCCGCGATGGTATCCACGGTGCGACATTCGCATCCGAGGAATTGACAGCTGAATCCGAAGCGAAGCGTCCAGCGGTACAAGTTGGCGATCCGTTTATGGAGAAGCTAGTTCTAGAAGCTTGCTTAGAGTTAATCGATTCCGGCATCGTGCTTGGAATTCAAGATATGGGCGCAGCAGGACTTACATGTTCCAGCGCTGAGATGGCTAGTAAAGCAGGTAACGGCATGGAGCTGTACCTGGATGAAGTTCCACAACGCGAAGAAGGCATGACAGCGTATGAAATGATGTTGTCCGAGTCCCAAGAGCGTATGCTATTCGTAGTTGAGCCGAAGGATGAGGCGCAAGCTAAGGGCATCTTTGAGCGTTGGGGCTTGCACTGTGCAAAAGTCGGTAAAGTTACTGACGACGGTTTCTTGAAATTAATCCACCACGGTGAAGTCGTGGCGAACATGCCTGTAGGCGCACTCGTTGACGAGTGCCCGGTTTACAATAAGCCAAGCAAAGTGCCGGCTTATTATGAAGCAAGCGCAGCGATCGATACAACACGTTACCCTGAGGTAACGAAGTTGACGGAAGCGTTGAAATCCGTACTCGCGTCCCCAACGGTAGCGAGCAAAGAGTGGGTTTACAACCAATATGACTACATGGTTCGTACAGAAACAGCTGTGCGTCCAGGTTCAGACGCAGCAGTTGTCACGATCCGCGGCACGCGCAAAGGTCTTGCGATGACGACGGATTGTAACGGACGCTACGTATACTTGGATCCAGAAGTGGGCGGACGTATCGCAGTATCCGAAGCAGCACGTAACGTTGTTTGTTCCGGTGCTGAGCCGCTTGCTGTGACGGACAACCTGAACTTCGGTTCCCCGGACAAGCCAGAAATCTTCTGGCAGTTGGAGAAATCCACGGACGGTATGGCAGAAGCTTGCCGCTTCTTGGATACGCCGGTTATCGGCGGTAACGTTTCTCTTTACAACGAGAACTCCAAAGGCGCGATCTACCCTACACCAGTTATCGGGATGGTTGGACTTGTTCATGACATCGACCACATCACGACACAGAACTTCAAAAACGAAGGCGACATCATCATCCTGCTAGGCGAGACGAAAGCTGAGCTCGGCGGCAGCGAATTCCAATATGTGATTCACGGTGTAACCGAAGGCCGTCCTCCTGAGTTGGACTTGGCTACGGAGAAACGCCTGCAAAACGCAGTACTCAAAGCGATTCAAGAAGGTCTTGTTGCATCTGCGCATGACTTGTCTGAAGGCGGATTGGCTGTAGCACTTGCAGAAAGCTGTATTAGCGGAAACATCGGCGCAGAAGTTAATGTAGCGTCCGATCTTCGTCCAGATTTCGCATTGTTCAGTGAATCGCAATCACGTATCGTACTTAGCGCTACACCAGAAAAAGCAGATGCCCTTAAGCATTGGATCGCTTCCCAAGGTGTACCTTATCAAGAAATCGGAAAAGTAACAGGTTCTTACCTCACTGTGAAAATCAATGACGAACAGCGTCTCCAGTCTCCTGTAAACGAGCTGGCGAAAGTCTGGAAGGATGCGATTCCATGTCTAATGGCGTGAAACAATCCAAGGCCCTAAAGCTTCCTGTGGCTCCATTTGAACAACTTGAGAATGGGCAGCATGAGCTTTGGACAGGCGACTATTACAACGAAGGTATTGGCGGCCAAGGTGGATTGTTCGACAAGCTGAATGAAGAGTGCGGGGTGTTCGGGGTGTATGGTCATCCCGAGGCTTCCTCCCTGTGCTATTACGGGCTGCATGCCCTGCAGCATCGCGGACAGGAAAGTGCCGGCATCTGTACAGTCGATGAAGGCAAATTCAACTATTACCGTGGGATGGGACTTGCGAAGGAAGTTTTTACAAATGATAATTTACATCCACTTACAGGCTCAACAGCTATCGCGCATGTTCGTTATTCAACAGCAGGCGAAAGCAAGCTGGCGAATGCACAACCGCTCGTGTTCAAATACCGTGAGGGCGATCTAGCGATTGCGACGAACGGGAACCTTGATAATGCCAACATTATCAAGCGTGAGCTGGAGCGGAAGGGTTCCATTTTCCAAACAACAAGTGATACTGAGGTTATGGCGCATCTGATTGCTCGTTCCGAGCATGATGATATCGTTGACGCTGTGAAAGATGCGATGAATCAAGTCATCGGCGGCTTTGCATTCCTTATTATTACGAAAGATAAATTGATTGCTGCGCTTGATCCGAACGGCTTACGTCCGTTCATGATCGGCCGACTCGGAGATGCTTACTTATTCGCGTCCGAGACATGTGCATTTGATGCGGTTGGGGCAACCTATTTCCGTGATGTACAGCCTGGCGAGATCATTGTAATTGATCGTGACGGCTTCCGTTCCGAGCAGTTTACAGAAGGCAGCAAGCGTGCGATCTGTGCAATGGAATACATCTACTTTGCTCGTCCAGACAGCGACATTGACACGGTCAATATTCACTCCGCTCGTAAACGGATGGGTAAACGACTAGCAATGGAAGCTTTCGTGGATGCGGACATTGTAACAGGCGTGCCGGATTCCAGTATTTCAGCTGCGATTGGCTTTGCGGAACAAACGGGGATTCCTTATGAGTTGGGTCTGATCAAGAACCGCTACACTGGCCGGACGTTCATCATTCCAAGCCAAGAGCTTCGTGAGCAAGGTGTCAAAATGAAGCTGAGCGCCGTTCGCAAAGTGGTCGAAGGCAAGCGTGTCGTGATGATCGATGACTCCATCGTTCGTGGGACAACGTCCTTACGTATCGTTAACCTGCTTCGTGAAGCAGGAGCAACGGAGGTTCATGTGCGGATTTCTTCGCCGCCATTTATGAACCCTTGTTACTACGGGATCGATACGCCAGACCGCAAAGAGCTTATCGCGGCGATGAATTCGATCGAAGAGATTCGCAAGGCGATCAACGCGGATTCACTTCATTTTCTAACGAAGGATGGATTGTTAGATTCAATCGGTCAAGGTTCCGCAGGGAAAGAAAGCGGATATTGTACAGCTTGCTTCGACAACAGCTATCCAACGGAAATCGTTGATGTGACGAAGGTTGGTTGTGCTTGTGATTAAAAGCTGATTTCGTGGCAGCGTTGGGCCATGGTCAGAAAAAGAGAGAAAACGGGGGTCTAACGACCTCCCCCATATATAGACAAACTAAGGAGTGTTGGTCAGTGTCGGATGCTTATAAAAAGGCTGGCGTCGATATCGCGGCGGGGAACGAAGCAGTAGAACGGATGAAAAAGCACGTTAAACGGACATTCCGTCCTGAAGTGTTAACAGATCTCGGTGGCTTCGGCGGGCTGTTCAGCTTGAACAAAGACAAGTATGAGGAGCCTGTACTCGTATCGGGTACGGACGGCGTGGGCACGAAGCTGAAGATCGCTTTTGCCATGGATAAGCATGATACGATTGGGATTGATGCAGTTGCGATGTGTGTGAATGATATTATTGTTCAAGGCGCAGAGCCATTGTTCTTCCTTGACTATCTCGCTTGTGACAAAGTCATTCCAGAGAAAATTGAAGCGATTATTAAAGGGATCGCCGACGGTTGTGCGCAATCTGGTTGCTCACTAATCGGTGGCGAAACGGCGGAAATGCCGGGCATGTATGCACAAGGGGAGTATGACATTGCCGGCTTTACGGTTGGAATCGTCGACAAGAAAAAGATCATCGACGGAACAACGATCCGTCCTGGAGATGTCGTGCTAGGACTAGCTTCAAGCGGTGTGCACAGTAACGGGTTCTCGCTTGTGCGTAAGCTTTTGCTAGAAGATAACGGATATACCCTTCAAGGGCATGTAGAAGAGCTTGGCGACAAGCTTGGTAACGTGTTGCTTGAGCCAACGAAGCTGTATGTGAAGCCAGTTCTAGCTATGTTGGAAGACGTAGCGATCAAAGGTATGGCGCATATCACAGGCGGCGGTTTCATCGAAAATATCCCGCGCGTTCTGCCAGATGGCGTGAACGTGGATATCCAATACGGATCATGGCCGATCCTTCCGATTTTCTCCTTGATGCAGCGTGTAGGCAACATCACGAACAATGATATGTTCCGCACGTTCAACATGGGAATTGGGATGGTTGTCATTGTAGCAGCTGACGATGCAGAGAAAGCCATTGCTGCAGCGGAAGCGCAAGGCGAAAAAGCATACCGTTTAGGCGTTGTAACTGAAGGCGAGCGTGTAGTTACGTTCCAAGGAGCTGACGTCTAATGCAGCCTTATCGCATTGCGGTTATGGCTTCAGGCAGCGGCTCGAATTTTCAGGCTATTGTGGATCAGGTACAGAAGGGGAAGCTTGATGTCAGCATCGAGCTTCTTGTCTGTGATCGCCCAAAGGCATTCGTTATTGAGCGTGCCAAGGAAGCGAAGGTACCTGTGTTTGCCTTCAATCCGAAGGAATACGAAAGCCGCGAGGCGTATGAGTCGCTGATCTTAAAAGAGCTGCAGGAACGCCAGGTTGATCTGGTCGTGATGGCAGGTTACATGCGGATTATTACGAATGTGCTGGTTGAGCCTTACTTTGGGCGGATGATTAACATTCATCCTTCTTTGTTGCCTTCGTTCCCCGGCGTCCGCGCTGTGGAACAGGCGGTTGAGTATGGCGTGAAGCAGACAGGCGTCACGGTGCATTTTGTCGATGGCGGGCTGGACTCCGGCCCGATCATTGCGCAGCGTGCCGTAGAGATCCACGAGCACGAGACAGCCGATTCGCTTACGGAGCGAATCCATGCGGCTGAGCACGTGCTGCTGCCGCAGGTTGTGCGGTGGCTGCGCGAGGGCCGCGTGAGCTTGGACGGCCGCAGGGTTAGCGTGCGGAAGTAGGTTTTGAGATTAACACGCGCTTACGTGCGTGTGTGGCACTTATATATTTTATTTAGAATTGGGCTTGGCGGCGCACTGTAGTGATGTTTTTCATCACGATATGAGGCGTAGCGCGAGAAAAAGCTGCTTTAGTGATGTTTTATAACGTTACGGAGCCAATTATGCCCCGAAAGTTGGCGTTACGGGTGTGTTAGTGATGATTTTCATCACTAACGCATGGCTTCCCGCAAAATATATCCGCAGTAGTGATGTTTAACATCACTAAGTACTCATTCACATACAATCCCATTCCCTAAGGAGGAAGCATAGTGGCAATCAAAAGAGCACTGATCTCCGTTTTCGATAAAACGGGCATCGTTGAATTCGCGAGCGAGCTGTCAAAGCTGGGCGTTGAGATCATTTCTACAGGTGGTACGCTTAGTTTGTTAAAGGATAAAGGGGTACCGGTTATCGGTATTTCCGAAGTTACAGGGTTCCCGGAAATTATGGATGGCCGTGTGAAGACACTTCACCCGAACGTACATGGCGGACTTCTGGCTGTTCGTGACAACGCAGAGCACCAAGCAAGCATGAAAGAGCTAGGCTTGGAGTACATTGATCTGGTTGTCGTGAATTTATATCCTTTTGCAGAGACGATTGCTAAGCCTGATGTGACTTACGAAGATGCGATCGAGAACATCGATATCGGTGGACCTACCATGCTTCGTTCCGCAGCGAAAAACCATGCTTTCGTTTCCGTTATCGTCGACACGACGGACTATGCGAAAGTGTTGGAAGAAGTGCAAGAGACTGGTGACACTACGCTGGCGACGCGTAAACGTCTTGCAGCAAAAGTGTTCCGTCACACTGGCGCTTACGATGCTTTGATTGGCGACTATTTGACTGGCCTCCAAGGCGAGCCTTACCCAGAGCGTTACACAGTAACGTATGAAAAAATGCAAGAGCTTCGCTACGGCGAGAACCCGCACCAAAGCGCAGCGTTTTACCGCACGCCGAATGCGGCTGCTGGCAACATCACAACGGCTGAACAATTACACGGTAAGGAATTATCGTACAACAATATTAATGATGCGAACACGGCTCTTCAAATTGTCAAAGAGTTCACCGAGCCAGCGGTTGTTGCCGTTAAGCACATGAACCCTTGCGGCGTGGGTATCGGTACGAATGTACTAGAAGCCTACACGAAAGCGTACAATGCAGATCCAACGTCCATCTTCGGTGGTATCGTAGCTGCGAACCGTGCGATCGACGAAGCGACTGCACAATTACTGCATGAGATTTTCTTGGAAATCGTCATCGCGCCAGATTTTACACCAGAAGCACTTGAGATTCTGGCTAAAAAGAAAAACATCCGCCTACTGAAAGTAGCCGGTTTGGATACAATTGCTGGACGCGAGTCCCAGCCAGTCATCACAACAGTTGAAGGCGGCATGCTGGTACAAGCTAGTGACGCTTACCAACTGACAGAAGCAGATCTGAAAGTCGTTTCCGAGCGTCAACCGACAGCGGAAGAGATGAAGCAATTGCTTTTCGCATGGAAAGTCGTTAAGCACGTTAAATCCAATGCCATCGTACTTGTGGCTGACGATATGACAGTTGGTGTAGGCGCGGGTCAAATGAACCGTGTCGGCGCAGCCAAAATCGCGATCGAGCAAGCTGGCGACAAGTCCAAAGGTTCCGTCCTTTCGTCCGATGCCTTCTTCCCGATGGGCGATACGCTCGAAATGGCAGCAAAAGCAGGCATCACTGCGGTGATTCAGCCAGGCGGCTCCATCAAAGACGAAGAATCCATTCGCGTTGCTAACGAAAACGGTATTGCGATGGTTATGACAGGCGTTCGTCACTTTAAACACTAAAACAATTGAGAATGCTCACGATTCGTAAGTGGACCGTGGGCATTCCCCATGAGAGGGGTTTCCAAAGATGCGTGTATTAGTTATTGGACGTGGCGGACGTGAGCATGCGATTGTATGGGCACTAAGCAAAAGCCCAAAAATCAGCAAACTGTTCTGCGCACCAGGAAACGGCGGGATTGCCGGTTTAGCGGAATGCGTTCCGATTACGGAGCTTCAGTTCGACGAGATCAGCACATTTGCCAAGGAGCAAGCGATTGACTTGGTTATGGTCGCGCCTGATGATCCGTTAGCGGCAGGATTGGTTGATCATTTGGAGTCAAAAGGGATCGAAGCATTCGGTCCTCGCGCCAACGCTGCGATCATTGAAGGCAGCAAAGTGTTTATGAAGCAGCTACTCAAAAAATACAGCATTCCGACGGCGGCATACGAGTCTTTTGACGCGTATGAGCCGGCACTTGCGTACTTGCGCTCGCAAACAGCGCCAATCGTTATTAAAGCAGACGGCTTAGCAGCTGGTAAAGGTGTTACAGTTGCCCAAACGATGGAAGAAGCGGAAGCTGCGCTGAAAGACATCATGGTTGGGCAGGTTTTTGGGGCATCGGCAGGCGCAAGCGTCGTGATCGAGGAGTTCCTGACAGGACAAGAAATGTCCTTACTGGCATTCGTTGATGGTTCGACTGTGCGTTTGATGGTACCTTCACAGGATCATAAGCCGGTTTTTGATAACGATAAAGGACCGAACACAGGCGGAATGGGAACATACTCCCCACTTCCACATATTCCTGAGTCCATCGTGCAAGAAGCACTTGTGAACATCGTTCAGCCTACGGCTGATGCGATGGTGGCAGAAGGCCGTCCGTTCAAAGGCGTGCTGTATGCGGGTCTGATTTTGACGCCTAACGGTGTGAAAACAATTGAGTTCAACGCACGCTTCGGTGATCCGGAGACGCAGGTGATTTTGCCACGATTGAAAACGGATTTGCTGGATATTTTCCTCGCGATTAACAACGGCACGTTGGCTGAGCAACCAATCGAGTGGAGCGAACAAGCGGCAGTATGCGTGATCGTGGCTTCGCCAGGATACCCTGGACCGTATCCAAAAGGATTACCGATTTCTGGATTAGATCAAGTGCAGGATGCCCTTGTGTTCCACGCGGGTACGGCAGTTGATGAGAACGGACAAATCGTCACGAATGGCGGACGTGTTCTTGGTATCACGGGACTTGGCAAGGACATCGTAGAAGCTCGTCAGAAGGCTTATGCGGATGCGGATCGGATCCATTTTGAAGGTAAGCATTACCGGACGGATATTGCGATGAAGGCATTGAGATAGGTTGTAGGAACGGCGGCAAGAGCGGAACAACAAAACACAGTCCTCTTAGAAGCGAGTACCCAATAGGGGGCGTGCGCGTGGGGGCTGTGTTTTGTTGTATGTGTGAGGTTGTGGTGGGCGGCGGAATAACTGGATTTCATACAGCTAATTTGGTGCGATTCTTGCAATCTAGGCGATTAGATGGATTTCCTCCAGCTAATTGGAGGCTTTCAGCCAACTATGGGGAAAATGATCAGAAATAGCTGTAGATTTTCCATCTAAGTCCGATAATAAGGGGGATGGCGGAGAATTAACTGTAGGTTATCCATCTACTTTTTATCCCAGCCACGAATATATTTACTCCTGTTCTTGTAGACGAAAAAGCACGCCAATAAGGCAAGAACAATTAATGAAATTGACAGCCAGTGATCAGTGAAATAATGCCAAAGTGCCTGCATAGCGGAACCTCCCAAATGTGGAGAAGCATGGTCGTGTTAGTTTCGCGAATGGCGGCTGTTTTTATACAGAGCATAGAGAAGAAGGGGAATTGCTGATGGTTTATAAAAGAATGCTACTACTCTCTGCGGTCATATCGCTGGTTGGTGTGTTGGCTGGTTGTGGAGATAAACAGCCAGTACCTGTGACGTTGCCTACAACGGAGGCTGTGCAAAGTGCTTCGCCGCAGGCCACAGCAGCGCAGGCAACGGCTGCACCCTCCGAGGTGCAGGCGGCACCTACGCCTTCGCCCTCGCCAACATCGGCTCCAACACCTGTCGCAACGCCAGAAACGAAGCCAACACCAACAAAGACGGCTGCACCAATCACATTGCCGAGTGTGCCTAAGAGCAATAAGCTTGTCATGATTGACCCCGGACATCAACGGGTTGGTAATAACGCGCCTGAGCAAGTGGGGCCAGATACGCGGGAAACGAAGGCCAAGGTCAGTTCCGGCACTGTTGGGGTACGCACGAAGAAACCAGAGTATGTGCTCAACCTGGAGGTATCCCTGCTGCTTAAGGCGGAGCTAGCCCGCCGGGGGATCAACGTTGCGATGACACGCGAAACGCATGATGTGGATATCAGCAACAAGCAGCGTGCGGATATGGCAAATGAGGTGGGAGCAGCGCTGGTTGTAAGGATTCATGCAGATGGTGACGCCTCGGCAAGTACGAAGGGATTTTCCGTTCTGTACCCGTCAGCTGCGCAACCAGCTGTTAAGCCTATCGCCGCTGACAGTAAGCAGGCTGCAGGTTTTCTCCTAACTGGCTTGCAGCAAGCAACTGGTCAGAAGGGACGTGGCCTATCGGCGCGAGACGATCTGAGCGGCTTCAACTGGTCGAAGGTACCCGTCGCCCTCGTGGAGATCGGGTTCATGACGAATCCCGAAGAGGACGAGCTCATGTCGGAAGCAGCGTATCAACAGAAGCTTGCCGTAGGCATCGCGGATGGAATTGAGCAGTTTGTGAACGGTAAGTGAGGAAGACGGAGCGTAGCGTGGTTTTATTTTCACAGATTCGAGAATAATGTAGATAACTGGCACTGATTAGTTTGTGGGAGGGGGTGCTGCTGTGTTGCCTGCATTTTTTATTGCGCATGGCTCACCGAATTTGGCGATTGAGCAGCATGCGTATACGGAGTTTTTGCAAAGACTTGCGATGTCGCTTCCAAAACCTAAAGCTATCGTTGTTTTCAGTGCGCATTGGGAAAGCGCTGTGCAGAAGATCAGCTCGGCCGTTGAGCCGGAGATGATGTACGATTTCTCAGGGTTCTCGGAAGAACTTTATGACATTAACTATCCGGCCAAAGGGGATCTTACCTTAAGCCTCCATATCCAGCAGTTGTTTCAGCAAGAGGGTATACGCTGTGAGCTGAATGACAGGCGAGGCTTGGACCACGGAGCATGGGCGCCGCTCTCCATTATGTACCCCCATGCACAGATCCCTGTTGTGACACTTTCCGTTAACCCACGGTTAACACCTGAGGAGCATTACCGAATTGGTGCTGCGCTAGGCTCCCTGCGGGAGGAGCAAGTGCTGATCATTGGCAGTGGCGGAACGGTTCACAATCTGCAAAAGCTGGATTATAACAATCCAGTGCCGCAGCTATGGGCCGTGGAGTTTGACGAGTGGCTAGCGGAGCAGCTAGAAACGTGGAATTTGGAGGCGCTGATTCGCTACGACGAACGCGCGCCTCATGCGCGGGAGGCGGTGCCGACGCCGGAGCATTTTGCGCCATTGCTAGTCGCGATGGGAGTAGGAGATGCTACACGGAACGCGAAGCTGCTGCATCATAGCTTTCAGATGGGCAGCCTGAGCCTAAGCTGTTGGATGTTCGGCAGTCTACGTTTGCGCAAGCAAGAGACTTAGGCTCGTTGTTGGGTTGTTGTTCGAAGACCTGCGAATGTTGCAGGTTTTTTTGTCGTTAGGGTTGCTGGCATGAGGCCGACTCAATCCAGAAACCGCCCCTTATGCTCTGGCTTCGGCAGCATGCAATGCTCAGTCTTGCCGAACCAGCGATAGCGGTTGCGTGCGACGAAGTTGTATCCGAGATTCCGGATCGGAGCTGGGATCACGATCGCCGAGTAGGCGAGCGGCCAAGCGCCTCGCAAGCGCCGAGCTATACGCAATGCGGCTGAGCTGCGCGTATAAGCGCGATTGCCTTCGATCAGCACAATGGTGCTGAGTCGATCTAGCGGCAGCTTGTGCTCGGCGAGCAGTCGTTGTCCCGTCTCCGACTGAAGAGAAGCGAAGTGAAACACACCCTTCGGGTCGTTGCGCAAGATGAACTGGACCGCGCTACTGCAGAGCAGGCATACCCCGTCGAACAAAATGATAGATGAATGAGGAGTGAGATTCGACATGGTGCCTCCTTTTGGCTGCACATTTTGAATGTAACCATCTCTATTATACGTTGGTGTCACTATATAGCAACACTGGCTCTTTCTCAAAGATTTCATATTGTTTTTATACGTAACATGGACAATAATATACCTATACAGGTATAGGGAAGGAAGGGTGTCTATGAAATACGATGATGATGTGAAGAAGCGTTTAAAGCGTATGGAAGGCCAGATTCGTGGGATTTTACGGATGATGGAAGAAGAACAGGATTGTAAAGATGTCGTAAGCCAGATCTCTGCTGTTCGCAGTGCTGCTGATAAAACGATTGCCACCGTTGTTGCTGTCAATTTGGAGAATTGCATTATGGAGGAAAAAGAAGCGGGTAGAGACACAAGTAAGCTGGTCAAGCAGGCTGTAGAATTGTTAGTTAAAAGCCGTTAATGTGTTTAAGAAAAGAGGCAGGTCATGGATAGTAATATGATTTTCAATCTCGTTGCGCTAGGTTTTATTGTTTGGTTCTTCTACTCACGTTTTGCAGGGGTCAAAGGGCTGCACAATCTGTCGTCCGAACAATTTCAAGAGGCTTTAACAAAGGACAACCATAAGCATGTACTGATCGATGTGCGTGAGCCTGGTGAAGTGAAGCAAGGATATATCCCGGGAGCGGTTAATATCCCTTTGTCGACTATGGGGAGAAGATTGGCCGAGATTCCTAAGGATCGACCAGTCTATCTTTACTGCCGAAGTGGCATGAGAAGCAAGCAAGCCGCGAAGCTTCTACGGAAGCATGGTTTTAACGAGTTGTCTCATCTGAAGGGCGGTATCATGTCCTGGAATGGTAAGCAAACGCAATAAGTAAAAAAGTCATTAGCCCTCTGGCCAATGACTTTTTTTGCGCGCCATGATTATTCATGGAAGCTATGCCGACCGATTCGACCTTTGTCCTTTTGAAAATAAGCATGGAAGAAGAACTCCATCACACCATAAGCAAGAGCTACGATCGTCATATCCGTAAAAGTTAGGGACCAATCGTAGAAGTGCCTTTCCACGAGCCAGAAGTAGGCATAAGTTAATAACATATCGGCCAGTACAGCAGCCATGTTATTCGTAAGTCTTAAAAACAGTTGATCAACAACGATGTAGGTAAGGAGGGAAAACGTATACGTAGCAGAAAGTGCCCCCATAAATGTAGCATCTGTAAGGTACATCAAGATGGGAACTATGATGATGCCATTTATCAAAAGTTTTAAGAGCAACTTCCCTAACATGGCCAACATGGTCTCGCCTTCTTTCATTCAAGGTATGCAGTACTGATCTTAATATGGCTTCTGCATACTTGAACTATGCTTGTTCTAGCGATTCAAAGTAAACAAATAATTATATTTACTTGCATGCTTGAGCTCATCAAGGATAATACCAAAGACTGTATCCTTATAGATGCCATAAGGGAGCCCGAACCAGATTTTACGATATTTCTCTACCGCTGATAGTTCGCCTTGAAGGGCCTTTTGAATGCCTTCTGAATACGTGCGTACAGGCTGGTACTGCTCATCGCTAACCCCATAGACATCATGACCGGTCAACTCTCGATACATGCTGCGAAACATGGCGTTATGACTGCGTTCATCATCACGTATGGATGTAATGATTGCGGCTTGTTCAGGGGTAGGTGCGAGCTTGATCAGTTGATCATAGAATAATTCATCGTTCCGCTCATCTTGCACCGCGGCTTTGATTAATTCTAGGGCTTGCTGATATCCTACGTTCCACACAGGTTGAAAGGTGTTGCGATAATCATACGGATATGTCCAATACATAAATGCTCCTCCATGACTAAGCTTTTAGCTCAGCATATGTGTGAAAGCCTAAAGGAGTTCAATAGTTTGAGGATTGGTATAGAAGGGGTTGACGAAAAGCAAAAGTTTTATTATAGTATACACATACCCCAACGGGTATACGTATATATCTTAGATAAGTATCATGAAGTAATATTCTAATACATGAGTAATAGTCATTTTTTTTGCTCGAAATAATACCCCATGGGGTATATGGAAGTGATCTTTGGATTTCAATCTTATTCTAGGGAGGAATAAACAATGGTAAATGGAGTTCAATTGCAAGGAATGAGCGCCGCTGTATTAGCGAAAAAGGTATTAAATAACGAACCGATTTTCATCTTAGACGTACGTAACGAAAGCGACTTTAAGGATTGGAAAATCGAAGGTCATCATGTTCATATCCTAAACACACCCTATTTTGATTTGATCGATGGGGTAGAAACTGTTGTAGATCAACTTCCAGATGATAAAAAAATTTTGGTCGTGTGTGCCAAAGAAGGCTCTTCGAAATTTGTTGGGGAACAATTGATCGAACAAGGGAAACAACATGTTTCTTACTTAGTAGGAGGCATGAAATCCTGGAGTGAGCATCTAGAGCCCGTAAAAGTTGGTGATTTGCAAGATGGTGGAGAAATATTTCAATTTATCCGCATAGGTAAAGGCTGCTTGTCATACATGGTGATCTCGAACGGTGAAGCGGCCATCATTGATGGCGTCCGAATGACAGAAGTTTTTGAGAACTTTGCCCAAGATAAAAATGTAACCATTAAACATACGATTGATACGCATCTTCACGCTGATCACATCTCCGGTGGACGGCAATTAGCTGAAAAAACAGGAGGCACGTATTGGTTGCCGCCAAAAGATGCAGAAGAAGTCGTGTTTAACTACGCGAAGCTTGAGGAAGGAAACCGTATTGTAGTTGGGGATACCGAAATTCAGATACAACCTATTTATTCGCCTGGACATACGATCGGAAGCACCTCGTTAATCGTTGACAATCAATTCTTGCTTTCTGGAGACATTTTATTCGTTAAATCAATTGGTCGTCCTGATCTCGCGGGTAAAGCAGAGGATTGGGTAACAGACCTTAGAACAACGTTGTATGAGCGTTATAAGCAATTGTCCCATGACTTAATCGTGCTTCCTGCCCATTTTGGCAAGTTTACGGAGCTGGGAGAAGGAGGTCAAGTCTCTGCCCGCCTTGGAGATTTATATAAGGAAAATCCAGGGTTGAATATTGGAGAGGAAACAGCCTTCCGTCTTACTGTTACTGAGAATTTACCACCGCAGCCGAATGCTTACCAAGAAATACGTCAGACGAATATGGGGAAGATAACGCCAACAGACGAGGAACAGCGAGAAATGGAGATTGGACCTAATCGTTGCGCAGTTCATGATGCTTAAATCACTACTTACTTCATAGACAGGAGGCAACAACGATGTATAAAGAGCAAATGCCGGAAGAAGTTATGGGAAGAATCAACAGAAAAGAAAATATAGTTATTCTGGATGTGCGGGAACAGGATGAGTGGGAGTCTGGTCACATTCCAGGTGCCAAACATATTCCGTTAGGGCAAATTGCAAGAGCGCTCAACGAAATGGATCCCAAGCAAGAAACGATCGTCGTCTGTCGCAGCGGTAACCGCAGCGGGCAAGCATGTGATTTCCTCTCTTCGGTGGGTTATAACGTGCTTAATATGCCAGGCGGCATGTCGAAATGGACTGGGGAAATAACTTACGGTAAATAAGTATTTTAAATATATGGAGGTAATGTTCATGTCAACACTGCAAGTGAATCGAGTAATCGAATGTGAAGGTCTTGCGTGTCCGCTGCCAGTCGTTCGCACCAAAAAGGCGATGGATGAAATGAATGCAGGTGAAGTCTTGGAAATACGTGCAACAGATAAAGGCTCGGTAGCCGACCTGAAGAGTTGGTCCAGCCGTACAGGACATCAGTACCTAGGCTTAAAAGAAGAAAACGGCGTGTTTCACCACTTTATTCGCAAAGCCGAGTCGGCGGATACGAAAATAGAAAAAAAATACCCGCACATCGCTACAAATGAAGAAGTTCAAACTAAGATTTCTTCAGGGGAAGCGGCCCATATTATCGATGTTAGGGAACCCGCTGAATATGCATTTGGGCACATTCCGGGTGCCATCTCAATCCCTCTAGGTCAATTGGAAGAAAAAATAACGGAGCTTGATCCTAGCCAAGCCTATTATATAGTATGCCGTACTGGAACTCGAAGTGATATGGCTTGCCAAATCCTATCCGACAAGGGGTTTCATCATGTTAAGAATGTAACGCCTGGCATGACGCAATGGATCTTTGATCAAGAACAAGATTAATTATAAAAAGGAGACGAATTAACATGACAACTAAAAAAGTAGCTCTTATTGCATCATCAGGTGGTCTGGAGACAGCCTATAAAGTATTGAACATCGCAACAGCGGCGGCAGCATTGGATGCGGAGGTAGCCATTTTCTTTACTTTCGAAGGCTTGTCCATTATTCATAAGGAGTCGGAACACATGCTGCAGCTGAAGCCAGGTAATGAAGGAATGGTAGAAGGCTTTAAGAAAGCAAATGTGCCATCCGTGAAAGAGCTTATGGATATCGCCAAAGAATCTGGGGTACGTCTGATCGGTTGTCAGATGACAATCGACGTCATGGGTCTGGATAAAGAACATTTCATCGAAGGCATTGAACTTGGGGGCGCCGCGACATTCCTAGACTTTGCTTTTGATGCACAAGTGAGCTTGAACTTCTAAGAGAAATTAGCACTTACATTTTAAATAATAAGGAGAGATTATCATAATGACAAACTTAGTTGTAGATGCAAAAGGACTTGCTTGTCCAATGCCGATTGTTAAGGCGAAAAAAGGGATGGATTCTCTGGAATCTGGACAGATTATGGAGCTTCAAACAACTGATAAAGGTTCTATGAAGGACTTTCAAGCGTGGGTAAACCAAACGAAGCATGAACTCCTTGAATCCAAAGAAGACAACGGTGTATTCACCTTTATTGTTAAGAAGGGGTAAGGAAAGTTGAAGAGGGCTATCACTTCATGCAGTGGTAGCCCTCTTAAAGTCCTTAATAGGAGAAAGCAGAATTTTTTTGCCTTATTAAATACCCGTATGGGTATGCATGAATAAAAGGGGGATGATTTTAATGATAGAAAATAAGGAAAAATCAACGATTGTACTTTTTAGCGGTGAATTGGACAAGGCTATTGCTGCATTTATTATTGCCAACGGTGCAGCTGCTTATGACCACGAAGTTACGATGTTCTTTACCTTTTGGGGACTTAATGCGCTGCGTAAGGATGAATCCGTTCTGATCAAAAAAGGATGGCTGGAATCCATGTTCGGAAAAATGATGCCGCGTGGTGCGAACAAGTTAGGGTTATCCAAAATGAATTTCGGAGGGCTAGGTCCCAAGATGATTAAGCATGTGATGAAAAAGCATAATGCGCTGACATTGCCGCAGCTCATTGAATTAGCACAAGAGCAAGGTGTTAAGCTAGTGGCTTGTACAATGACAATGGATCTGCTTGGCTTGCAAAAGGAAGAACTTCTTGATGGTATTGAGTATGCAGGGGTAGCAGCTTATTTAGGTGACGCGGCAGATGCCAAAGTGAATTTATTTATTTAAGAGTAAAAGATAAGAACTTAGAAATGAGGTTTTAAATATGTCTACTAATGCCATCATTAATATCGTGATAGGGATTCTTCTCGTCTGGTTTGTGTATACCCGACTCGCTGGAATCAAGGGACTTAGGAATTTAACGTCCGTTCAATTTCAAGATGAATTGAAGCTAAACCTTAACAGAGTATTAATTGATGTCCGTGAACCTAGTGAAGTAAAACAAGGATATATTGCGGGAGCGAAAAATATTCCCTTATCTCAAATGAAACAACGACTCGGGGAGATCCCCATAGATAAAAGTGTGTTTTTGTATTGTCGCAGCGGAATGCGAAGCAAACAAGGGGCTCGAATTCTACACAAGCATGGTTTCCGAGATCTAGCACACTTGCAAGGTGGCATCATGTCTTGGAGAGGGAAATTAACCAAATAATTTTTTGATCATTAAATACCCATACACGTAAACGTAATGGCAATTGGAGCATAGAAGACACAAGGAGGTCTTGTAGATGGCATTAATTCAAGTCTCGGATCGTGATTTTGAAGAGATCGTTATGAAGTCTAAAGTTCCTGTACTTGTCGATTTTTACGCAGATTGGTGTGGACCCTGCCGACTAGTCGCCCCCATGCTGCAGGAATTGAGCGAGGAATTACATGATCGTGCGGTGATTGTAAAAGTAAATGTGGATGATAATCCAATGACCGCAAGCGAGCAGCATATCATGAGTATTCCGACAATGAAGCTTTTTAAAGATGGCAAGATGGCAGCCATGATGATTGGATTGCAGCCCAAAAATGAACTTACAAAAATGATTCATGATCTCATGCAGGATGGAGATCACAGATAGGAGGAGAAAGCTATGGATTATGGGTGGATTATTCTATTGTTCGGTATTGGTTTTATTGGATCCCTAATCTCTGGTATGGTTGGAATTGGAGGTTCCATCATCAAGTATCCGATGCTCTTGTATATTCCGCCAGCCATGGGTTTTGCAGCATTTACGGCCCATGAAGTATCGGCAATTAGTGCGGTCCAAGTCTTTTTCGCGACACTTTCAGGCATGTTAGCCTTTCGAAAAGGAGGGTATATCAATAAATCCCTTGTATTCATCATGGGGGGAACCATCGTTATTGGCAGCTTTATCGGGGGGTATGGTTCCAAGTTTCTATCCGACTCCTTCATTAACATCACCTATGCAGTTCTGGCTCTGATCGCAGCGATTATGATGTTTCTTCCCAAAAAAGGACAGGAAGACATGGACTTTGACAAGGTGAAGTTTAATAAACCGGTTGCGGCGGTCTTCGCGGCTATTATCGGAGTTGTTTCGGGTATTGTTGGAGCGGCTGGCGCGTTTATTACCGTACCTGTCATGCTGGTCATTCTGAAAATTCCGACACGTGTAGCTATTGCTTCTTCCCTAGCCATTACATTTATCTCTTCGATAGGCTCAACTGCCGGAAAAGTAGCGGGAGGACATATACTTCTTGTTCCGTCGGTTGTTATGGTTATTGCAAGTATCATCGCAGCTCCAATTGGAGCTAAAATCAGCAAGAAATTGAACGCCAAGCTGCTTCAATGGATTTTGGCTGCACTCATTGTGGCAACAACGGTTAAAATATGGATGGATATTTTAAGCAAATAGAGACCCCTGTTTTTTTTCTACTCTTTGGATACCCTAGTACTTATGGGTTAGAATACTAGGCTAAAGAAGGAGAATGAAGGAGATGTTCCATTATACCATTGAAACGGATAAGTCCGTGGATGAAGTGATCGAGGCGTTGACAACCAATTTATATAAAGAGCATTTCGGTATACTGTGGAAATTTAACATCCAAGAAAAGCTCCAAGAGAAAGGCCTCGAGTTTGAAGAGCCATATATTATTTTGGAGGTTTGCAATCCTTTCGAAGCAAAACGCGTATTAAGCGAACATGCAGTAGCGGGTTACTTTTTGCCTTGTAAAATTGCTGTATATGTGGAAAAGGGTACAACTAAAATCGGAATGCCTCGGCCAACGAACTTGATCGGGATGGTTGAAATGGATGCTTATGACCAGCTGTTGGAGATTGCTCAAGATGTGGAAAAACGTCTTATCAACTGTCTGGATAGGAGTATATAAGCTAGTAGTCTGATGTAGCTAAGCAGCGGTGGGGCTTTAAAAGGGTACAGTTGGTAAAGCTGGCAGCGATTATCTCGTTGTCGGCTTTTTTTTGTCAAAATAGATAAAATCGGATAACGATGTATAAATCGTCTCGTATCTTTGACTACCGGATTCGTCCTATATTTATCCATGTAATCCATCCACAAAGGGAAGTGAGTAACGAGAAGCGCAGTTGTTAGGCGAAATGAAATCGAGGAGGATTTATTTATGAGGAAAACCGTTATATGGTTGTTACTTTGCACCATGTTGGTTGCACTGTTTCCAACGATGTCAACGCGCGTTCAGGCAGCAAGTTTACTTAATGTGCTTAATCCCGGGTTCGAAGAAACAACGGTGAGTCAAACGAAACTGATACCGACGAATTGGACCACATCCTTATGGAGTAGAACGACTCCCGTGGATACTAGCGTAACGACAGCTGTGTACAGCAGCGGGACGAAATCACTTTATATTAGTGCAACAGATGCGGGAGCAGCAGGTTGGGTTTCCAAAGCAATTCCGGTTGACGGCAGTGCTCAAACCATCAAGACCACGGTGAAAGTGAAGAAGTCGGCTGATTATGCCGGCAATAATCCTTGGGTTTTCATCAGCTATGGAAATAGTGGTAGTTTCCTCGGGATAAGCTCATCCAATATGACCACCGTAAGCAGCACAGAATGGACAGAGATCACGTTAACGGTCAACGGCAGTCAGTTTCCAGCGGGAACGAATATGCTTTGGTTGAACTTAGCGACATCGAAAGCAGGCAGCGGAAGCAACGCCGGGACACTCTATTATGACGATGTAACGATGGAACTGCTGGATACAGAGGCGCCAACAGCTCCGACTAATCTTGCCATGTCTAGCCAAACGGCGACGGGTGTTACCCTTACCTGGCAGGCATCAACGGATAACGTTGGCGTCCAAGGGTACGATGTCTACAACGGTACAACGTTGATTGGGTCCACGACAGGGTTAACTTATTCCGTAAGCGCTCTCAATGTGGGTACCAATTATACGTTTACTGTAAAAGCGAAGGATATGGCGGGCAATCTGTCTGTGGCCAGTCATGCTGTAAGTCTGACTACGCCAAATGTATTGAGCATCGCCAATCCTGGGTTTGAGATCACGACATCCAGTGGAAGCAAGCTTGTTCCGGTCAATTGGAATTCTGCCTTATGGTCGCGAACGACACCGGTTGATACGGGGGTAACGACGATTGAGGCCAATAGCGGAACCAATGCCCTATATATTAGCGCAGTGGATGCAGGAGCCGCAGGTTGGGTTTCCAAGACGATGACGATTGACAATAACATGCAAATCAAAGCGACTGTGAAGGTCAAGAAGTCCGCTGATTATGTCGGTAATGATGCGTGGGTTTTCTTCAGTTATGCGAAGAATGGTTCCTTTCTCGGCACTGTGGTTGCGCCAAGTGTTGCGCTGAGCAGCAGTGAATGGAGAGAGTTTTCGGTCACTGTGAATACCGCTAACCTGCCGGCAGGCACGAATAACTTGCAGTTGAATCTGGCGTCCCTCCGTGGGGGCAGTGTTAGCCAGCAAGGAACGCTGTTTTATGATGACGCTACGATCGAATTGATTCCGGATACTGTGGCGCCAAGCGCGCCAACGAATCTCCACGCCGTAGGTCAGACGGCAGGAAGTGTTGATTTGGCTTGGAATGCCTCGACCGATAATATCGGGGTGACCGGATACAATGTTTATAAAGACACGGTGCTGGTAGGGACTGTGACAGGCTTAACCTTTACAGCAAGTGGCCTAATCGCAGCCAATAGTTATACGTTTACGGTGAAAGCCGTCGATGCGGCGGGGAATGTATCCCCAGCAAGCCAGGCTTATGTGACCAACGACACACAGGCACCGACAGCACCAACTAACTTAGCCGCATCCGACATTAAGATGAAAAGTGTCACGCTCACCTGGGACCCGTCAACCGACAATGGGGGCGTAACTGGCTACGAGATCAACGATGGAACGAAGTTAGTAGCAACAGTCACCGGGGTGACGTATACGGTAACAGGTCTTGAAGCATATAGCGGATATACGTTTACTGTAAAAGCGAGAGATGGTTCGGGTAATTTATCGCCTGCGAGCAATCCTGTCCATGTGCTTACCACGAGCTATTATGACGTAGCGAATCCTGGTTTCGAAGAAACGAAGACAAGCGGAACGAAACTTGTTCCTGTTAGTTGGAGCTCTTCCTTATGGAGCGGGGCAAGCGGAGTCGATATGGGCAGTACGATGGCAACGGTCAATAGCGGCACGAACGCGGTATATATCAACTCGACAAGTACCGGAGCCGCAGGGTTTTCATCCAAAATCATCCCGATCGACAGCGGTATGCAAACCATTAAGATTTCGGTAAAAGCCAAGAAATCGGCTGATTACGCAGGGAATGGCGCATGGGTGTTCATCAGCTACTTCAAGGATGGTGCCTTCCTCGGCACGGATGCGGCTAACACGCCAACTTTGAGCAGCACGGTGTGGACGGATATTTCATTTACGATAGATAATAGTCAGTTTCCGGCAGGAACGAATCAAGTTCAGTTGAATGTAGCAACAACCAAGTTACCTAGTGTTACGAATACTGGAACAATTTATTACGACGACGCCAGTATGCAGTCCGTTGAATATTTCCCGCTGAAGGCGGACGCCTTCGCAAACTGGTGGAAAATCGGCCAAAACGTGGTGTTCAAGGCTATCCAAGATCAGCTGCCCATTTCCGTGCAAACGTTGACGGGGACGGTTTATGATACGGATAGTCAGGTTGTTGGGCAAGTAACCGTAGATCGCTCAACGTTACTATCAACGGGTTGGAGTTGGACACCTAGTCACGAAGGTTACTATGAAATCGCTTTTGACTATACGAAACAAGGGGTTTCGGGAACACTACCGCTCCAACAATCGTACAGGATCTTGTCCAATCCTAAGAGAACGGCAGCAGAATTTGTACGCAATCGAACATCTGTAGCTGTTGTAGAAAGTCAATCCATAAGCAAAGCGGATCGTAATCCGCTGTTTGGATTTAGTAATGGTTTTAGTGATTTAAGAGCGATAGAACTCGCAGATTTGGTTGGCTTTGATTTTGCGAGAATTCATACGATCCCATGGGGAGGACAATTCACCGATACGAACATGGCAATTGAAACGAGTCGTGGTGTGTTTAATTGGGCAGGACTTGATGAACATGTCAATAAATTGCAAAGCTATGGCATGGACATCATCGGCAACATTATGTTTACACCGCTATGGGCGTCTTCGCACCCGGAAGATACAACTATTTATATCGGTGTTCCTGGTTATGCTGCCTATGCCCCAACCGACATGAATGATTTTGCTAATTTCCTGAGGGCGCTTGTGGCGCGGTATGGAGATCGGATTACCAAATGGGAAATATGGAATGAACCTCATTTGAAGGGCGGAAGTATTTTCTGGAATGATACACCGGAGAAGTTCGTAGAATTGCTACGTACCGGATATGAGACGATTAAAAGTGTTCAGCCGAATTCCGAAATTTGGATCGGAGGTATGGGCGGTCATCGATATTTGCCTTTTTATAATGAGCTGCTGCGTCTAGGCGGAGCAAACTATTATGATAAGTTGGCGCTTCATGGGAAGTTACCCGATCCCAAAGAGTATCAAGCCTATGATCAAATGTATAATGTACCATCAAAGCCGTGGGTGTCTTCGGAGAGTCATGCGGGTCTTGTGAATGCTTCAGAATCATCAAGTATCCAAACGGAGCCCGTGATTGCGAGAAAGATGCTGTACGATTATATGTACCAGATGAAGAATGGGGTCGAACAAATCGCTTATTTTGACATGGTCAATAATACGGAAGCGGAAGCTATCCCATTCGCCCATGCCGAAGGTTGGTTTACGGAATCTTCAGGCTTGTTTCGTAAAAAACCACAGCTTGAGCCAAGACTCGGTTCTGTGGTCATGCATCGATTTATCGAGACACTGGGGAATGATATTGTTTACAAAGGTGAGTATGCGCTAAGCGGAAATCAGAAAGCTGTCTATTTCGAAAGTGACGGATCACCGATTCTCGTCGTATGGTCCGAGGATGCAAATGCGGGTACAATCGCTCCAGCACTTGCCAATGCTTTTACAAGTAACACTGTAGTTCGGGATTGGACCGGCGGTACTGAGGCAGCAGCTTCGACGCTGCAAGTGAAACCGAACAAAATGTATTACATCAGCAACGTGAATGCCGCTTATTTAGCCGGACTAACATCCACTCAGGATGTCTTATTGTCTGACTATGAAAAAGCCGTACAAAATACGAATATTCCCATCGCAGCAGGGAGTAAGAGCAATTTGTTTGACCGTTCCACAGGCGCGTTGAGCACGGATATCCATTGGATTAACGACAATTGGGAGTTCAAAAGCTTGTCTTCCGAACAACCTTCAGGGTTTACCGCTCGAGCTGCCGTGGGGGCGGCCAATGATGGATTCGATCTCGTCATAGAAGTATCGGACGCTAGCTTCGTGCAAAATGAGACCAAAGGTAATTATTATATTGGTGACAGCATTCAATTTGGCCTGGATACATCAGGAATCGGCATGGTTGGGGCACAAGTGGAATTCCAAGCCGCACTGACCGCGAGCGGTCCTGTACTTTACAAGGGGACTACGCCGTATATTGGAGGAGATTTGCCATCCAACTGGACGCCTGCCGGTCAGTTCGTTCAGAACGGAAGCATGCTCGTCGACAGTTCCCAAAGCGGAAAGAAAATATATAAGATTCACATTGCTTGGTCAGAACTATATCCCTACATGCCGGATACGACGAAACCTATCTTTGTATCGCTGCTTGTTAATAATAACAATGGCAACGGTCGGCTCGGATATTTGGAATGGGCAAGTGGTATTGGCGGAGCGAAGAACGTAAGTCAGTACGGTAAAATCTTGTTGCAGAATCCGACCCCAGTGGCTGATGAGGTAAGCGTTCAGTTTAAAGATAGCAGCGGAAACGCCATCAGTGGTGGTGTCGTATCCTATTATGACGGCGGATGGAAAGATTTCGGCGTCACGAATGCTTCTGGAACTGTAAGTAAGTCTTTGCCGGATAAAGCGTACACGTTTGCCATGACCTACGAAGGCACGTATACAGAGAAAGTCCAAAATACAGGAACGGACCCTGTGGTCGCCTTCCAGACCGTTAGTGTGAAGCTGCAGTTGAAAGATAGTCTCGGCAATCCGCTTCCCAGTGGTGCGGCGAGCTATTATGCAGGGAGTTGGCGGACCTTCGGGGATATAGCTGGCGGGGAAATTCGCAAGGAGTTGCTGCCGGGCTCGTATACCTTTTCCATGAATTATGAGGGAACAATCAAGGAAAAGGTGCAAAATATCGGAGCTGATCCCGTGGTCATCTTCCAGACAGTCAACGTGAATGTTCAGTTGAAGGATAGTCTGAGTAATCCACTTAATGGCGGTTCCGTTAGTTATTATGCAGGGAGTTGGCGGACCTTCGGTAGTACGGTTGGCGGTGAGATTCATAAGGAATTACTGCCGGGTTCTTATACCCTTTCCATAATTTATGAGGGAACGATCAAGGAAAAGGTGCAAAATATCGGAGCCGACCCCGTGGTCATCTTCCAGACGGTGAACGTGAATGTACAGTTAAAAGATAGTCTGGGTAATCCGCTGGATGGCGGTACCGTCAGTTATTATGCAGGGAGTTGGCGGACCTTCGGTAGTACGGTTGGCGGCGAGATTCATAAGGAATTACTGCCTGGCGTCTATACGTTCGGCCTGTCCTATGGTGGCGTGTATAAGGAAACAGTAGCGAACACCTCATCCAACTTGGCAGTGAATTTCCAAATGTGACAAAGGAAAACTGGACCACGCGAAAGCGTAGGTTCAGTTTTTTGCTTAAATATAAGAATGTATAAGTTTCACATCATAATATGGCTATATTTCTCCACAAACGCTCCCGTCCTTGAAGGACGGCGCAGTCGTTTATTTTGGGTGGTTAATTCTAGATATAGACGAACTCGAGTGACTCTGCTAGCTTCTATTCCCTAACTATCTAGCATATACTTCTCAGAGATCGATAGTCCACGAGAAGAAGAGGTGCAGCCCTTTTGATAACACTGCCGTTAATCCGTAAAAGAACTCTGAGCACATGGCTCATACTTGGATGCTCTGTCCTAACCCTTGCTGGTTGTAGTGATGCGACTTCCGTTATATCAACGGTCACTCCGGAAACCGTCCCTGTGACGACTACGGTCAGCCCAACGCCTGCGACGCAGCATACTACAACGGTGGAAACGCAGCTCCCTTACAAATTCCCGTTAACCGGCTTGCCAGCCGATCACGAAGTGAAGACCCGTCCCTATATGGTCATGGTCGAAAATGCGCCGCAAGCCCGGCCCCAAACCGGCCTCGATCAGGCCGACATCGTCTATGAAATCCTTGCCGAGGGCGAAATCACTAGATTCGTCTCGGTGTTCCAGAGCCAAGCTGCTGAAGCGATCGGTCCCGTGCGCAGCATTCGGCCTTATTTTGTAGAGATCGGCGATGCGCTGGATGCCATTATTGTACATGCTGGATGGAGCCAGGATGCGATGGATATGATGGCAGGCCGCAATCTGGCCCATCTCGATGAGGTCTATGGCGATGGCGCCTACTATTGGCGCTCCACGGATCGGAAGCCACCGCACAATCTATATACCTCTGTGGATAAAATGAAAAAAGGTGCCGAGGCGCGCAAGTTCCGCACCGAGTGGAACGGGCCTTTGCTCACATTCGCCAAGGCAGGACAGGGCAAACTCACGGGCGCAGCCGTTCATTATATTCAAATTCCTTATCTCATGGGGTATTTCGCTTCGTATGATTATGATGCTGCCAAGGGTGTCTATATGCGTTCGATGGAAGGGAAACCACATCTCGACAAGGAAACTGGCAAGCAGCTGCTGACCAAGAATCTGCTTGTCCTAGAGAGCAAGCATCAGATCATCGACAAAGAAGGGCGCCGAATTGTCGATGTGTTCGGGCCGAACAAGGGCGTGATCTTCCAAGAGGGCTTCTCCCAAGCGATCACATGGGAACGCAAAAACGGCATGCTCCGCGCCTACGCCAGCGATGGCAAGGAAGTGCCGCTGCTGCCGGGCAACACGTGGGTGCAGATCGTGCCAGAGGGGACGAAGTTGAAGGTGGAGTAGTTATGTTTCATGATGTTTAACAATCCCTTTACATTCCCTTAATCACAGGCAAACACTGAGAACCTATGATTACAAGTCATAGGAGGGATAAGATGAAGCTATTTCAACGTAAAATTTCGATACCCGCTTATTTCATCATCATTGTGCTGGTGTTCGGCCTATTGGGCGTTTATTCGGTGTGGGGGCAACAAGATGTGGTGAAGGGCACGGTGGCAGGGAATGCCGCTGAGGCTGCTGAAGTTGGTGACGTTGAACCATTGGTTAATGGCGTTAAGAAAGTAGTCTGGTGGCACTCCATGAGCGGCGAGAACGGTCAAGTGGTGGACAGGCTCGTAACAAGTTTCAATGCTGCACATAAGGATATTAAGGTGGAGGCTGTGTTTCAGGGCTCCTACTTCGATAGTTTGACCAAGTTGAAAGCGTCCATTGGTTCCAATCTGGGACCAACCATGATGCAGGTGTATGATATCGGAACGCGTTACATGATCGATTCTAAGGCGATCACGCCGATTCAGAACTTCGTAGATCAAGACAAGTATGATGTGTCCCAAATGGACGAAGCCATACTCAATTATTATCGGGTGGCGAATACGTTGTATTCGATGCCTTTTAACACATCTAACCCGATTCTGTATTACAACAAAGATCTGTTCAAAGCTGCGGGATTAAACCCAGATAAACCACCAGTTCTCTATACAGACCTTGCCCAAGTGGCGAAAAAGGTAACAAGAGACGGTGTAGCCGGCGCCTACTTCGGCACGCACAGTTGGTACATGGAACAGCTTATTGCCAATCAGGGCGCTGAGCTGGTGAACTTGGGTAACGGGCGCGATGGCATAGCAACGGAGTGGCAGTTGAATGATGAAGCGGGTGTTAAGGCGCTTACTTGGTGGAAGGGGTTAATTGACAGCAAGGCGGCCATTCACTCAGCCGGTAAGAGTGATGAATCTAAGAGAATGTTCGCCGAAGGGAAGGTCGCTATGATCTTCGATACAACGGCAGGGCTGCGAGATATCCTCGATTCCGTAGATGGCAAGTTCGAAGTTGGAACAGGCTTCTTCCCCAAGCCAGCCGAAGGCGTTGGCGGTGTGGTGGTAAGCGGGGCAAGCAACTGGATCCTGAACAACAAGTCGGATGCGGAGCAGCAGGCGGCATGGGCATTCATGAAGTATTTGTCCGAGCCTGAGCAGCAGGCGTTCTTCCATGTCAACACAGGCTATTTCCCCATTACAGAGAAGGCATATGAGCTGCCGATCGTGCAAGACAATATGAAACAGTTCCCACAGTTCAAGACCGCCATTGATCAGCATAGTGCTGCCAAGCAGAATCTAGCGACACAAGGTGGTGTTCTGGGGGTTTATCCAGAAGCGAGAAAGCTGACGGAGAATGCCATCGGGCAGGCGCTAAGCGGAGAGAAAACACCGCAGGAAGCTCTCGACGCAGCAACCGTAGCAATTAACGCCAAAATTGATGCGTATAATAAGACGTTGAAATGAAGTAATGGAAGCCGCGCGAACCGGCTCCATTGGGAGTACTGTAAGTCGAAAAAATCGACTTACAGCGCCGAATCTCGCTCCATGGGGCTCCCTAAGTCGAAAAAATCGACTTACAGCGCCGAATCTCGCTCCATGGAGCTCTCTAAGTCGAAAAAATCGACTTACAGCACCGAATCTCGCTCCATGGAGCTCTGTAAGTCGAAAAAATCGACTTACAGCATCGAATCTCGCTCGTTGGAGTCCCCTAAGTCGAAAAAATCGACTTACAGCACCGAATCCGTCTCCATTGGACTCCTCCCTCTCGTCCAACAGCATACGCTACACACCAAAAACCCTGAGGCAGAGCCTCAGGGTTTTCTCATGCTCTTTTATCAAGCAAATGTGTCCTACGGTACTCGCCAGGCGAAGAGCCTGTGCGGTTCTTGAACATGCGATTAAACGAGGAGATGTTTCGGTAGCCGACTTGAATGCCAATGTCTTGAATGTTCGAGTCGGTATGGACCAGGAGCTCTTGCGCGTAACCTACGCGTCGATCATGCAAATGTTCCATGAAATTGGCTCCGGTTTTCTCTTTGATATAAGTAGAAAGGTAGGAACTGCTTAGCGTTAGTTGATCTGCGAGAACATCGAGTGAAAGATCCTCCGCATACTGATCCTTAATGACGTTAAGCACATGATCAATGATGGGATCATTCGTCTCTTTCTTCTCACGGATGAGCTGAGATACGATACGGAAATAAGTTTCAAATGTTCTCTTATACTCGTCCAACGTACAGCATTCCTCTAATTGAAGCAGGATGGACCTCAGCTGCAACGTATCGTCAGGTTGAACTTTGTAATGGTCTAGCACCATTTTGGCCTTATCGGTTACAGCAAGCACCATATGCTTAAACATATCCACAGATGCTTCTTTCTGGTCAAGCTCATCTAACCACGGAAGAAAGAGGTCGAGCGTTTCCTGCTCCTTGCCGGATTTCAGCGCTGTGGTCAATTCTTGCTCCTGTGTGAGAGTAAGGAAGTACGTAGCGCGATCTGAACGATACTCAACGACAATTTGCGTTTCTTCCAGTAAACGGGCTTGCGCAGCTAATTCATTCACTTGTCGGTAGGCATGACCGAACTGCAGAGAATGCTCGAACGCCGAACTGATGGCGGCAGTCACTAAACAGTATTGCCGGTCTTCGTCTAGAACGCGCTTCAACTCTTCGAGCATTCCAAGGATGCGTTCACGCTCATTGCCAGGGAACACCGTTAGAAACTGATGATGTTCCATCTGCAACGTATGGGAATCAGGAAACCGTTCCTCTGTTACACGTTTGATCTGCTCGCCGATCGTTTGCGAGATGTGTTCTCTGCTCATCGGGACTTCTATGAAAGCAGGCGAACGGAAGCGCAGCTCGTACAGCGCGATAGTGTAAGTTCCCTCGGTGCCTTGAATATGCTGCCATTCATCAGGGTCAGGATGGATATTCTTCAGCTTATTCATGAAATGATAGTTGATTAACTCCGATTGTTGTTCCTGCAGTTCCTGCTGAATTTCACCTTTTTCTTGGATCAATTGGCGGACGGGTCTATGGATTCGTTTACTAAAAAAGACAGAGACGACGAAGGCGATGGCAATAGAAGCGCCCAACAGAATCATCATGAGATTGTCCAAACGAAGAATTCTGGATGTGAATTCGGGACTCGTCATTTTCATGACGTAACGTAAACCGTCTTCATCTTGATACTCAATATTTACCGGCTCATGGAGCTGGCTGGACTCTTTATCTGTCTTATCTGTCTTATCTGACTTATTTGTCTCATTTGTCGAATAAATAACTGTTTGGTTCGGTCCTAATATCGTGATGTCCAGATCGGGCGTTTCCTTCAGAATCGCGTCACGCAAACGATTGCCGTCGATCATCGCAATCATCATATTGTCAGCTAGTGCAGGCTTAATGGAATAAGGAATTAACATTCTTCCTGTTGATTCACCTGATGATGATGGGCTCCCAAATATAGCCCCCGGATGAAGGACATAATTGTCACTGCGATCAAACTGCGATTGCCAGTAAGAGAGCGGATATAGGGAGCTTTGGTAGATGCTGCTGAATAAATCGACTGTTGTGCCAGGACCGAGCTTGCTCAGAGCAAGACTTGTGGATCGGAACATAAGGATCAAATTATCGACATAAAGCTCCGAATCGCTTGCGATGCTCTGCATGTCCAACACAATAGGACGGGTAGAAAGAGACTCGGGATCCTTCTTTAAAATCACTTGATTGTTAAGTGTAATGACCGTCTTTTCAGTAAATTGCTTATATAAAGCTTCTCGCACTTTATCCAATTGAAATTGATAGCGCTCAGCCACTTTCTGCAGGGTAAGACGATTCTGTGCCATCATCTCGCTGCGGAGGTGGTTTTTGACGAGCCAAAAAATCAAGAGATTAAACGAGCAGAAGATGAGAATCAAGATCATAAAGCTGGCTAGGATGTTTCGAAAAAGGGATCTCTGTATCGAGAAAAGTTTCATAAGTCGCAGGCTCCTTCTGATTGTTCCGCTGCCATGCTTCCGGCGAGTTATATACCTCAATTGTAGATGAAATCTGGCGTGAAGGGTATGGGCTTTTTATTGGAAGCTGGGCACTTTTATGTATTTTTCGCTTTATAAAAGCTTAAAAGAAGAATCGTAACAATCGCGCAGGAACGCAAATCATGTGTATAGGCAAGCCGTGAGGGGCTGGATATGATGGGCATGTATCAACGGAAGCTCATGGGAAGGAGAGCCAGGTATGGCGGTAAAAAGTAAGTGCAAATGAATCAATAAGGGGAAGAACACATGCGCAGTAGAACAGAGTTGAACATTAGGAAGAGCTTCTTCGTGTTCCTTTTGGCGGTCATCGTTAGCATAAGTGTAGCTAGTACGGTAGGAGCGCATGCTTCTTCGAGCGGTTACTCTGATATACAAGTAGGCTCAGATACGATGCAGTATCATCTATCTTTAGTCGAACACGACCTTCTACAAATCTTTCCTGATAAAGCAGATGGCGGAGACAAGATAAGTGATAAACAATTATCAACCTCTTTGGAAGCATTAACCAAGCTAGTTGATGACGGCATTATTGTGACGGGGGATGGCAAGGTTGGAACGGCGGTCGTTGTTAGCGCTAAGCATGAGAAACGCGCCAGCATGGATATGATTGGCATTGATATCCGATATAAATTCGCCGCTCCAGTGAAGCAGTATCTCGTGCAATATAACTTCTTCTGGTACAGCGGGGTCGATCCAGCCCATAGCAACTATGCCACGATTCAGGTGGGAGGCCAGACGATTCAGCAAGTACTTGGCAGTCAGAATTATATTGTGCAGATCCAAGGTCCTGGGGCTGGTTCAGGAAACCCGACCATGGCGTCAGCGCCTGCTAGCAAGCCTGCGGTCGATATTACAGCCAGTCATTCCTGGCAGAATACGCTAAAGACCTACGTCCTTATGGGGATGAAGCACATCTGGTCAGGGCTTGATCACATGCTGTTTCTATTCGGGTTGCTGCTGGCTTCTGAACAAAAAGTGTCCAAAATTGTAAAGTTGATTACGGCTTTTACGGTAGGTCATTGTATCACGCTGGTCCTATCCTCGCTGGAGATCGCTTATCTGTCACCCAAGATTGTCGAGCCTCTAATTGCGCTTAGCATTTTGTATATTGCCTTTGAGAACATATGGAAGAAAAAAGAGAGCGCACGTGTAACGGTCACCATGCTGTTTGGGTTAATACACGGCTTTGGATTCGCTGAAGTGCTGCGAGGCACACTGTCTGGGCAAATGGTGCTGCCATTATTCTCATTCAATCTAGGCGTTGAAATTGGACAACTTGTCGTTGTAGCGATTGTGATACCAGTTCTGCTGTTGCTGCGCCGCGTGCCGCTGAAAATCAATTGGAATTTATATGCTTCAGGAATCATTGGTGTATTCGGGCTGTACTGGCTTATTGAGCGAATTATTTCCCAATAGATAGAGATTGTTAATAACGATCATTTGATAATGAGAGGGCGTTAATACGTGTATAAAAAAGGTTTAAAACGATTGGTTTCCGGGATGACCGTATTCGGAATGATGTTCAGCATGCTGGCCCCCATGGCGAATGCGGTGGACAACGATATACAAGTGAATGACGTAGACTATTCGAAGGTGCCTAAGTTGCTGATTACGGAGTTAGTGCCAGATACAACAAATGTGGGCCCTTCAGATGGCTATGAGTTTATTGAAGTGTACAACAATTCAGACAGAACACTGGACTTCAAAGATTACAACTTGGTTTATCGTAATGCAGGAGCAGACACAATCTGGCCGGCTTCCTATAAACAAGTACCATACGGGAGTATGCCGATTCCATCACAATCCTCCATCGTATTTTGGGTAACGAATGCAGATAATGTGGAAGAAACACCAGCAAAGTTTAATAGTACCTTTACTTCCAACCTCCAAGAAGGTGTGAACCTTTTCCGCGTGGAAGGCGGGGGAGGCATGCATAACAGCAGTCCTAGGAGCTTGGTTATCCAAGAGAAAACCGGCAGCGATATTTCCATTGCTAGTTATCAAAATGATAATCAAACGAAACCAAATAAAGGTATTTTCTATAAGTCTCCTGTAGATGGCTCAAAAAATATGGTGATGTACGGTTCAGGTGAAGATACAACTCCAGCTAATGCAACGCCAGGCGTTGTGGATCCCACTCAAGTTCCAACGATCCCACGGACTTATTCAGAGCCTCCGTTAATTAACCATACGCCGGTTACGCAAGCGGATCAAAAGTTGGATGTAACGCTGCAAGCTCAAATCTCCAATCCTGAGCAGAGTGAATCCGTATCCGCGGCTGTTTATTTTAAAACAGGTTCTCAAGCTGCGTATGATTCGGTACCTATGACGGTACTAGGCAGCACCCAGTATCAAGCTACGATACCTAAGGAAAAGCTGACCGATACGCCATTGAAGTACTACGTTCAGGCCGATGACGGTTTTAGTACGATACGATCGAACGTGTATAGTGCGACCGTGGCTATTGATAAAACGGATTTCACCAAGATCCCATCGCTTCTGGTTACAGAAGTTGTACCCGATTCTACGAATGTGGGCACAGCAGATGGCTATGAGTTTATTGAAGTGTACAACAATACGGATAAAGCCATTAATTTCAAAGATTATCAATTGATCTACCGCTACACGGATACTGGACCTGATGCAGATGTCATTTGGCCAGCAGACAAAGAAGACATGATCATTCCTTCGAAAGGTACGCTAGTCTTCTGGGTGATCAACGCGCAGAATGCGAATACGCCTGCAGCAGACTTCAATACCACCTACGGCACGAATTTGGTTGAAGGCACCAATCTTGTACGCATACACAACGACGGTATGGCAAATGGGTCCAATCGTGGCATTCTCATTGCGACGAATACAGGCGTTGAAGTCTCATCAGCTTATTACGTAACTGGAGATGCGAAGGCGAATAAAGGAATCTTGTATAAATATCCAGTTGACGGCAAAACAACGATGACGAAATATAGCGCAGGGTTAGTGGCTGCGACACCAGGAAAGCTTGACCCGACTCAAGCGCCGATCCAAAGTGTGATTGTGAAGCCCGATACAACCAAGCCTGTAATCTCTGATTTGACCAAAGAGACCGAAATTGAGCAATCCAAGGATCTTGAAATCATCGCGGATGCCAAAGATGAAACATCGTTAAAGACAGTTGCGCTTTATTATAAAACGGAGAAACAGCCGAATTATTCGAAGAAATATTTGAAAGAAAGCTTCGCAGATACGTTATATCATTATACGGTTTTCTCACCTGAGCTTATCGGTAATGCTTACATGGAGTATTACTTTGTTACTTCGGATGGCGTGAATGAAACCACGACGAGTACGAAGCGCGTTGCCATTACGGGAGGCTCGGATCACTCAGCTCTGCGTCTTAATGTGAAAGACGGCGATGTGATTGCCAAACCCAAAGTGATTAAAGGAACAGGCGAAGGGTTAGGTGCGGATGACCTGAAGCTTGCCATTGATGGCAAAGAATTAACGCAATCTACCTATCATGCTGTTGAACATGACGCGTATATTGCATTCGAAGTAACGGGTGTAAATTACTATTTTAAAAACGCCATCACGCAAGATAAGGACATTCTCTTTACGTTCCAAGACACTGTGAATAGCTACACAACACTGTCTACGACGATTCAAGCGGACAGATTGAAGGAAGGCAGCAACTTATTTTCCATCCGAGCGGGTTCGAAAGCTTCACCTTTCGATGATCGACCAGCGGAGAATAAAGATAATTTTGACGTGAAGAACGTACGTTTAGTACTGGCTGATGGTACGGTGATTTATGATGCGAAGAACAATGATCCGGCCAAGGTTATTAAAATGGGAGATTCTTCAGGGAAACCGCCAGTTGTCGATTTCGATTTCGTCATTCCAGCAGAGAAATTGGCATCCAAGGCTTATGTTTGGGACACCACATCTACGAATGATGGTCAACATCAGATTACGGTGAGCCATGGCAATGACAAGGCTGCTACATCAACAGTGACAGTCGATAATACAGCTCCAGTCATCAAACCTTCAGTTGAAGAAGGCGTTATGTACCGTGGCGACTTTAACCTGGATGCGGTCATATCTGACGCACTAGCTGGTGTTGACAAGGTAGAGACTACGCTCGACACACTACCAATCACATTGCCATATGCCACATCATCTGCAAAGCTTCCAGGTGGGATGCATGTATTCAGCATCAAGGCTGTGGATAAAGTAGGTAACGTACAAAATGTGACGATCAATTTCGAGGTACCGAATGAAATCCCGAATTTGCCGGAACAATTGACACCAGGGCAAGGCGCTGTTGACGTAGATCGTAATGCTCCTTTGAGTGTTAAAGTATCGGATCCCATGAATGATGAAATGAACGTAAGCTTTAACCAAGGTTTTAAATACGATGCCAGCGTGCAGGGGCAATTTGCCGGGTTCCGCAACGCAGTAGACACGGAGCCTCCTAGACAGGAAAAGCCGGATGGTGAAACCGCATTTTCACAAGAGGATTATACTAAAATTAGTGCCTTGGACGGGCAGTATCTGGTCGATGATTCTGACGAGAAATTCCCGTATCAGCGATTTGAAATCTCGTTGGACGATGCGATCAAGAGCACAGATAAAGTGGAAATTAACTGGAAAGGCAAGTCGCTAGAAGGCCGAAAAGTTACTTTATATGCTTGGAGTCCTAGCGGTCAAAAATGGAACCTACTAAAGACTGTTATAGCTGGTACAGCTGATTTCGAGCTGCAAGCTACCGTAGCTGCGGGTACGTATGCCAACAATAAGAAGATTCAAGTGATGGTTCAGGATGAAATTGCAGCAGCGCCAGCTCAAGCGAATGCCGATGCGACAGCCGATTATGATTTCTCCTTTGTATGGATGTCGGATACACAGTATTACTCCAGAACCTATCCGTATATCTATCAAGAGATCGTGAAATGGATTGCTGATCATAAAGTAGATAATAAAATTAAATATGTGATTCATACCGGTGATATCGTAGATATCGCAGACCAAGAATATCAATGGATAGAAGCAGATAAAGATATGAAGGTTTTGGAAAAGGCCAACATTCCTTATGGGGTACTGGCGGGTAATCATGACGTGGGCCATCAAAACAATGATTACAGTTACTATTCCAAATGGTTCGGGGAAGATCGCTTCAAGGATCAGCCAACGTACGGCGAATCCTACGAAAATAACAAGGGACATTATGACCTTGTATCCTCCAACGGTAATGATTTTATCATCGTTTACATGGGTTGGGGCTATGGTGACAAAGAGATTGACTGGATTAACGAGGTTTTGAAAAAGTACCCGAATCGGAAAGCGATCTTGAACTTCCATGAGTTCATGTTAGTTTCCAATAACCGCGCGCCGATGGCGGAAAAAGTATTCGAACGTGTTATCAAACCGAATAAGAACGTTATTGCGGCGCTTTCTGGCCATTATCACGATGCGGAGCTGAAAGTCGACGCGATTGATGATAACAATGACGGAGTAGCCGATCGTAACGTGTATCAAATGCTTGCTGACTACCAAGGTGCACCAGAAGGTGGACTTGGATATATCAGACTCATGCAGTTTGACATGGCACATGGCAAAATCAACATGAAGACTTATTCACCGCATTTGGATGATTACAATTACTATGATCCAGCCGAGTATCCTGGCAAAGATGAGTTTTCCATCGATTTGAATTTGCAGCCTGTTACGAAACGCGTTGCTACGGACTATTTCGGAGTGAACGTCTATACGGATAATGTGATCGGCAGCATGAATCATGTGAAGAGCGGTGAGGTTGCTGGAGTCATCTGGAAAAATCTAGCGCCACTGACTAGCTACCAATGGTATGCTGCAGCCACAGATATGTATGGCGGGGTGAAGAAGTCAGATATTTGGAAATTGACTACGGGGACAACATCGACTGAATATATGACCGGTCTAAGTCTCAGCAGCGGAGATCTGAACGAGCCCTTCTACTTCTCAAGAACAAACTATACGCAAAGTGTGGTTAACAGTGTTGATAGCTTGACAGTCACACCAACGCTTACCAACGAAATAGCAAGCGTAACGGTGAACGGAAAAACGGTACGAAGTGGTCAAGCGAGTGAAGAGATTCCGTTAAGCCTAGGAGACAATACGATTACGATTGTCCATACAGCGGCGGACAGTTCGACCAGAACGTATACAGTCCATGTTACAAGGATGAGCAACAATGTCTTGCTTTCCAACATCGCTGTCAATCAAGGTAGCTTGAATCCGGCATTCTCTGCGTCCCAACGCGATTATGCGGTAGGAGTATCTAACTCCGTCTCAGAGGTAAATCTATCCATAACTAAAGAGGAACTCTATCAAAAGCTTACCGTAACAGGTGCCGAGTATACAGCTGTCACAGACAATGTTTATGCCTACAAAGCGGCTAATCTAAAGGTCGGGGCCAACCCGATTGAAATTATGGTCGAAGCGCAAGATGGTACGAAGAAGCCGTATAACCTGACGGTATACCGTGCTGAAGATTCTTCATCGGAACCCTATTATCCAACACCACCAACGACACCGATTGACGATAAAGTGACCTCGACAGATGGTACTTTAACACTTCCAATTGGAAAAACGGGCGAAGTGAGTTATAAGGACGAGGTTTCGGTCTTGATTCCAGCGAATGCTTCTATGAAAGAATTAAAGTTAACCATCGAAAAATTGTCAGGAACAGATAACCTATTAACGAATCATGAAGTTCTAGCAAGTCCAGTTTATGAGATTCTCAAAAACTTTACAGAGAACTTCAGTAAACCAGTCACATTGACGTTCGCTTTCGATCCTACAAGTGTCAAAGCCGATCAACGAGCATCCGTCTTCTATTTCGATGAAGTCAATCAGAAATGGGTGGAAGTCAAGGGTGGTAAAGTCAATGGTAATCACATTACTGTAGACGTTAATCACTTCACAAAATATGCGGTCATGGCTACACCGAAAGAAGATGGTAAGCCAATAACCGACAATCCTGGAACAGATGGAACCAATTTGACTGATATTAAAGGACATTGGGCAGAGGCTAACATTCGTGAATTGATTGGGCAGGGAGCGATCAATGGCTATCCAGATGGCACCTTTAAACCGGAAGGCCGCATTACAAGAGCTGAATTCGTCTCCATCGTTGTTAAATTCTTAAAGCTCGGTGATCAGGGCGATAAAACATTCAGCGATACCACAAATCATTGGGCTAATAAAGCCATTGCCACAGCGGCAGCTAATGGGATCATCTCAGGGTACACAGATACGACGTTTGGTCCGGATGATACGATTACCCGAGAGCAAATGGCTGTAATAATTGTACGTGCAGCACATATGAATGATAAAGGCACAGAAGGCATGGGATTCACCGATATTTCAGCTATATCGGAGTGGGCACAGGCGGCAGTAGCTGTCTTGACTTCGAAGGGGTTATTGAATGGTTACCAAGACGGCACCTTGAAACCGCAAGGGATATCAACGCGTGCAGAAGCTTCAGCAATCATTTTAAGATCATTGAAAAAATAGCAACATGTAAAGAGGCTCCTCCGTCTATGAAGACGGGGAGCCTTTTACGAATGAGTTGGCTTAGATGAGATGAGAAAAGAAGAGAAGACAACTATCTGCGCTTGCGCTTAGCCGTGCCAGATGTGGAGCGGCCTTTGCGTCTTTTACCTGTGCCGGATTTCTTACGGCGTTTGCGCTTCGGACGGAAGACTTCCTCTACGTCGCCAGAAGCAACCTTTCCTTTGCCGATAGAGCCAAAGAGGGTCTTCACCATCGGTGCCATTTGCTGAAACGTCGACATGAACTTCTGAACCTTGCCCATCGTGCCGATGATGCCGTCAATACCACCCATCCGCTCGACGAAGCCGGAGATTTGCTTCATATTTAAGCCGCTCAGCGGGTTCGAAGAACCTCCAGCGGCACCACCACCACCGCCAAGGAGATTGCTTAGGAAGTTACCGCCACCACCACCACCGGTATTTCCGCCGCCACCGCCAAATAAACCACCGCCTGCGTTGCCACCACCGCCGCCAAAGAAGCCACCACCAGCATTGCCACCTGCTGGAGGGCCGCCGAAGAAGCCGCCTCCGCCTTCAAAGCCGCCGCCACCACCGAAGGGATTGCCACCGCCTAAGCCTGGGTATTGACCGAAGCCTTCACCTGGAAGGGTTAAGCTCCTTGTTTCCACTTCAGGACGATTTCCGCCATTACCAATAATTTGTTGTCTTGGGTTGGTCACTAGGATTCACGATCCTTTTTATCAGATTTGTCTCCTACAGGATATGTCACTTGCCTACCTTTGGTATGGACGAATGTCACGGGTCTTGGGGATTTGTTGCTATTTAGCCAATTAACGCATAGAAATTTTAACGTTCTGCAATCCTAAAGGAAGGAATTACCCAGCACGTGTCGAATGATACACAGGAGCTTAGAGAACCATGAAGCCAACATGCTTTTTGACCGGGAGTTGACAGCAGATGCAATTAAAAAAATTAAATGATAAAGCCATAGACCAGCTTTTTGAAGCTGTACTAACGTTGAAGGATATTGAAGAGTGTTACGTCTTTTTTGATGACTTGTGTACGGTGAATGAGATTCAGTCGCTGTCCCAGCGCCTTGAAGTGGCTCGTATGCTGCGCAAAGGGTGTACGTATAACCAGATCGAAGCAGAAACAGGGGCATCAACAGCAACCATTTCGCGGGTCAAAAGGTGTCTGAATTACGGGAACGACGGTTATGTACTGACATTGGATCGTTTGAATCGTTAAATAATAATTTGCAGAATCCTGTATTACCTCGTGTAATGCGGGGTTTTTCTCTGTTTAAGCAGGCTTCAAATTGACATAGGTGACCACTTTCGTTAGCATAGGAAGATAGGCTTAGTTCGTACGGGTGGGGGAAGTTAGAATGAAGTTGTATGGTGTGCTGGTCATTAGCCATGGATCCCGTGATGAGGGTTGGGTTCAGCTGGTCGAGGATGCCGTGAATGCGGTTCAAGTACCTGATGCCATGCCCATTTATGCATCATATTTGGAGCTCGTCGAGGGTAAATTGATACAAGATGGCATTTATAGTTTAGAGGCGCAAGGTGTGACCGATATCATCGTCGTTCCGCTATTCGTGTCCTCTGGGAGTACACATATTGATGAGATCAGCTACGCGTTAGGGGTCATTGCTGAGCCTGTGCTCGAAACCGACATGGAGCTCTTAGACATACGCGCGCGAATTCACTTCACGTCGCCGATTGATGATCATCCCGATATTGCAGCCATTCTTTATGGCAAAATCGCAGAGCTTTCCGAGTCGCCCCAGGAAGAGATTCTGCTATTGGTGGGACATGGGAGTAAGGAAGATGGCTTCCACCAGAAGTGGCGCCAAGGACTTACGCAGCTCGCGGAGCGGGTTAGAACGCTGGGCGGCTTCGCCGAAGCGGATATTGCTATGCTTTTGCCAGATCAACTAGTAGAGAAGATGGCCTGGTGGGCCCGCGAGAAGCCAGCGTATAAGGTGATAGTAGCACCGCTGTTTCTAAGTGAAGGGTATTTTACACATAAAGTGATTCCTTCCCGTTTGGAAGGGTTCGCATATAAGTATCATGGACGGGCCTTGTTGCCGAGTCCGCAAATTTCCAAATGGATGGAGGGGCAGATTGCCTCCGTATTCCCAAACGATGAACAGGGGATGACATAGAGTGGTCAAACGAGCACGATTGATCTACAATCCGACTTCAGGCCGGGAAGAAATGAAGAAAAGATTGCCCGAAATTCTCCAGCGCTTAGAGCGCGGAGGGTTTGAGACCTCCGCTCACGCGACTATCGGTGAAGGAGATGCCACACTCGCAGCGGCAGAGGCCGTGAGTCGCGGGTTCGACTTAATCATCGCGGCTGGAGGCGATGGCACGATTTGCGAAGTCGTCAACGGTATGGCCGAAAGAGAAGGCAGACCGCCGCTCGGAATTTTGCCGCTCGGGACGACGAATGATTTTGCGCGTGCGCTCGGTATCCCCAAGAACTTGGAGTATGCCTGCGACCTCATCATTCAGCAGTATTCAACCGCTATTGATGTTGGCAAAATCAACAACCGCTACTTCATCAACATCGCTGGTGGCGGCTCGATGACCGAGCTGACGTATGAAGTCCCAAGCAAACTCAAAACCATGATCGGCCAGTTGGCCTATTATATGAAGGGACTCGAGAAGCTGCCTAGGCTCAAGCCAATCGAGCTCTATATCAAAGCCGGCGATCGCGAGATGCATGAAGAAGTCATGCTCTTCCTCGTAGGCAACACCAACTCTGTAGGTGGGTTCGAGAAACTGGCACCGGAAGCCAACATTAATGATGGCATGTTCGATGTTATTATTTTGAAGAAATGCAACCTGGCAGAATTCATCCGTATCGTATCATTGGCGCTGCGCGGCGAGCATTTGAGTGATCCGAATCTGATCTATTTTCAGACCAATCATATCGAAATTAACTCCCCGGACTACGTTCAGTTGAACCTAGATGGAGAGTTTGGCGGGACATTGCCTTGCGTGATGACCAATTTGCAGAGCCATTTGCGGGTGATTGTGGATGAGTCGGGCCAGTCGATTTATAAAAAGAAGTTTCTTGATGCTTTGACCACGCCGTTTCATTTGAAGGGGCATGGAAATGGGCATGATGAGCATGAGTAGGGAAAAAGATTTCTCCCACCTTTTCATCCTCATCCCACTGCTTCGATGAAGAGATAAATGATTAATTTTAGCTAGAATTAAGTGAGGTAATTATGAAAACAAAAGGTACATCTGGCTCCGCGCCAGGTAAACATAGAGGTAGTGGCAGGTCGGGAACTGCTGGAAGAGCGGGGAGTTCGGCAGCTGGTAACAGAGGGAATGGAAACAGCAAAGGGAAGAAAGAAGTGCCATCTTGGATGGCAGGCTTGCCTGTGCAAATCGGACAGCAATACGAGGCTGAGATCATCGGGATCAGCCATGATGGCGAAGGGGTGGGCCGTGTGAACGGCTTTACCCTTTTTGTCGCGGGGGCGCTGCCAGGTGAGCGGGCGCTTGTACGCGTGGAACATTTGAAGAAACAGTATGGATATGCTGATTTGGTGGAGCTGCTGGCAGTGAGTCCGGATCGCGTAGCTCCCGACTGTGTGATTTATGATGAGTGCGGCGGCTGTCAGTTGCAGCATTTGAGCTATGAGGCGCAGCTGCGGGTGAAGCGGCAGCAGGTCGTGGATAATTTGGTGCGGATTGGGAAGTTGGCGGTACAATCTGATGAGGGTACAGAAGGAATCATTGTTCATCCTACGCTTGGGATGAGCGATCCGTGGAGATATCGGAACAAGGCTCAAGTTCCTTTTGGGGAAGAGCGGGGCGGCCTCATCGGCGGATTCTATGCGCAGGGCAGCCATCGCATCATTGATATGGAGGCTTGTCTCATTCAACACGAGGCTAACGACGAAGTCGTTGCACGTGTGAAAGAGATCGGCTCGCGCTTAGGGATTCGCGCTTACAGTGAAGAGACAGGGACTGGACTGCTGCGCCATGTCGTCGTCAAAGTCGGCTTCCGCACGGGCGAGGTCATGGTTGTTTTGGTCACCAATGGCTCAGAGATTCCGCGTGTGGATGAGTGGATTGCTGGCATTCGCGAGGCTCTGCCTGCGGTGAAGAGCATTTGTCATAACATTAATGTGAGACAGACCAATGTTATTTTTGGGGATGAGACGCGCGTCCTGTGGGGCAGCGAGGTCATCTATGACTATATCGGCGAAGTGAAATTTGCTATTTCCGCGCGATCCTTCTTTCAAGTGAACCCCGTCCAGACGGAAGTCTTGTACGGGAAAGCACTGGAGTACGCCGCGTTGACAGGCGGCGAAACGGTTGTCGATGCCTATTGCGGCATCGGCACGATCTCCCTGTTCCTGGCGCAGCGCGCGGGACAGGTGTACGGCGTCGAGATCGTCGAAGAGGCGATCTCCGATGCACGTAAGAATGCCGAGTTAAACGGCATGACGAACGTGCACTTTGAGGCAGGACCCGCCGAGGTCGTCCTGCCGGAGTGGACACGTCAGGGCGTTCGGCCTGACGTGATCGTGGTCGACCCGCCGCGCAAGGGTTGCGACCCGGCACTGCTGGCGACCATCCTCGAGCTGCGGCCGCGGCGCGTGGTGTACGTGTCGTGCAGCGCATCGACACTGGCGCGCGACCTGCGCGTGCTGGTCGATGGCGGGTACGGCGTCGCGGAGGTGACGCCGGTGGATATGTTTCCGCATACGGTGCATGTGGAATCGGTGGCATTGTTGGTGAGGGATGTTGTAGCCAACAAATAAAGACCTGACATTCAAAATAAACCAGTGACAAAAATCAAATAAAGTCCTGCTAATGCGGTAATAGGTGTGGGTAGAGGTTAAAATAGAAAGCCAAAACAACCGAGTGAAAATCAGGTCCTAACCTGAAATCACTCGGTTTTTCTTTTTGTCAGGGTAAAGGTAATTAGACAATGCAAGAAAGCAGGCTATTTTATCGCCGAGGCAAAATAATCCCTGATTATTGAAGGCTTATTTTCAATTATGAATTCAATAAATTATTCAGCTCGATCATGATCCAATTGGTTTTCCTCAATTGTTTTCCAACAACGACCTTGCGGTAGAAAGCGTGTTTTGAGAGCTGTTTTTAGCAGGGATATATCTAATATTGAACAATAATAGAAGTGCCTATGCTTACATATCAATTTCCTTTCCGTAAGAGGATTAAGTTTAATTGTAGATTTTCAGCTCCTTGTGCAGATCATGCATCATCTTTCCAAGCGGCTTTGTTCTCATCGTTTCTTTAGTGATCTTGGGACCAAAGACCATTTTCTTGATTTCCAAATCTGTCAAACCGACTCGACCCAGCATCGCTTGAAGCTCATCCTTCTGCGTTCTGTTATACATCTGTTGCTTTTCGATTAATTCAAGCACTTCATCGCCATGTATTTGATAAGCTTCGCGAATTCTCATTCCTTGCATATTGTTTTCTAGATTCCCTTTGGCTTCGATAATGATCTCCATTTCGTTTAGAGCGCTCCTATGATAGGAGAAAGTTAAGTCTTCAGCCCAGTTAATAGAGCTGTCGTATGGGGAAGCAAAGGTCAATGCCTTGCTACTCTTAACTCTATTACAATTGCCACAAACGGGAATAAGGTTGTAGAGGCAGATGGAGAACAAAGGGAAGGTGGATCTGTTGAAAAAATGATCCAGTTGTGCCCCCGAAACCTTTTCCGCTCTACAGTTAATGTAATCTCTGTTGCAATAAGGGCAGACAGTAAGACCTGCTTTCCGAACTATTCTTACACGCAACGATGTCCCACCTACGACGGAATCTGCAAGACTCGTGTAAGAGTCATGAATTGTTTTATACATCGCTCTCATCGGAGGTTTGTTTCCATTTGAATTTCTAAAACATTCCTGATTCATGATATTGATTGTCTTGCTGGCGATATATGCTTGCGCGGCTATCAAATTTTCTAATGGAGCAAGAATTAAGGACTGGAATTCGTCCTGACTACCCGTGAAAAAGTCGGATGGCATGTATTTTTTACAACTGTCCACGATCTTCCTTCGAACGGAAGTATCTATTCTATCTCCAACAGCTTTCCAATATTCATTTTTAAACGTATCCGAATAAGTTTCCAGTTGAATCATTTTCTCTCGCCCTCGCTTAACCGTCTAATCTCGCGATCAAGATCAGCCCGTTGTCGTAACAATAGTTCTAATTCAGAAGGTTCTTCTAACTTGGATGTACTGAGTGTGTCCAACAATTTTTCCCTATAGACAGGCTCGCCGATTTTATTTATCAAAAGGCGTATCTTTTTCGAATAGTCCACTGGCGCTATAGGCCCTTCAAAATATCGGCTTAACTCCTTACCGATAAGGCTTACCTCGTCTTCTTTAAGACAAAGCCAGTCAATAATCCGTTCAATCAGTTCTCGACTATACTCGCCGATAGTGTAAGACATAAAAAAGTTGTGTTTGAGCAGTTTATGAATATTTTGCCCAAAGGTTTGGTCAAACTCCTGCTGTTCTTTTGAAAGATAAGTGATATCCTCGCTGAGAATATCTGAAATCATAAATGGCGAATTCGTCGTGATCACGATTTGAATTTGGGATTCTATACTAGTGCTGTGTATGAAGTTTATGAGCATAGTAACAAACTTTCGCTGCCACTCAGGATGGTAATAGAGCTCTCCTTCATCGATGAATAGAAGCGCTGTCTCCCACTCTTGCAGCACCTCATCCTGGCTAAAGATGTTCGTTCCGATGTAAGGCCCCAAACGTTCGGCATATTTCCGATGACCTTCCAGAAACCAGTAAAGCTTTGCCAAGAAAGAAAACTTGGCGTATTGTCCCGATGAGAAGTGTTTCAGTTTGGTATCTGGCGCTGTAAAGAATGGTTGAAGAGATGCGAGCTTCTTATCTACATTCGTTGCCGTAAGCCCGACCTCTTCCAGACCGAGTAATTCGCTTTTTATCGTAAATACCTTATCTTCCGGCATATCGAAATACTTTTGCAGCTCTCCCTGTGGTAAACAGGCCAAAAATGTCAGTTGATAGCACAAGTCTCGATTGATCGATCTTAAAGGGTTATCCCACTCTGCTGATTCCATGTCTTTGCGCTTTTGTATAAAACTTGAAGCTTCTGAATAATCGGCTTGTCCAAAATGGTTAAGAGATAGGGCTAGTTTTTCTTTGTCGCTTTTGTCCCTATGTGCTATGGCTCCATCCGAAAAGAGGTTATCTTGATGAACGCTAAGCATATTCGAGAAATAGACGACTTTGCCCAATTTATTGACGGTCGTATAAGTTTTGCTATCAAATGGTTTTGCTGCCGAAGCAGTTGCATCTATAATATTGGTCAAATAATAAGGCTGATCGCCTAAGTGAAATACGACAAAAAACTCACTACCGCTGTCCAGTATACCATAGGCTTCATAATCGATTTCCTTGACATACCCCTGATTACAAGTAATTTGTTGCTCATCTATCAAGTGGAGGAGTTTGAAAAATGTACCTCTTAAAAAATCCACCGTGCTTGTTTTCCCTGTCCCATTTTTACCAACTATACAGGAGAGAGAATAAATCTTCTCTCCATAAAAATGCGAGATATCAGGTGATTCTAGCACTGAATTAAGCTCATTTGTATTTGTGTTATAGGTGAATCGGTGATCGAAATCGACCAATTGTTTGTGCAATCCTCTATATCGATGAAGGAAAAGGAGCGAAAATGTCAGACGATGATGCTGAGGGTCAGCTTGCTCGTCGTGGTCTCCGTTAATAAATTCTAACAATTTCTGATTAGCATCCATGGCACGATATTGATCTAGCATCCAATCGTTGTAAAGAAACTCAAAACGAATTTCGGTACGTGGCATATCCAAATAAGCTACCGAAACCTGTTTTTGGGCAATATGCAGACGGATGTGAATAATTTCTTTTCCATCAACAACGAATTGTCGGTCTATTGAGCATTGATGCGTCCAGTAGGCGTAAGTACTCTCTAGATAATCGTTAAAAATAAGTCCTATGTTACCTGCCTTCAGCGTTTGTGTGGAAGAGAGATAATTTCTACTAAGGTGCTCTTGATTTCCGTATTTGCTGTAAAGGTCACTGTTCATGACATTAGCTAGTATCAGACTGTCTAAGTAACTGAATTTATATGTCTGTTTCTCTTCTTCTGTCATAGAAGCGTTGTCAATGATCGTAAAAACCTGATGACGATAGACTTTCTCATTGATGATCCTGTATAACTCATATTTCTGAAGTAATTGATCAATAACGTCTATCGGCAGACGACCGATGTTCTCCTTAATTAATTCAATGCCTCTGAACGCAAAACCGGTATCGCTCGATGTCCCCGCATTGGAGACATGTCTGAATAAGGCAGATACGATATCATCTTTGTTTTCTAATAGGCTATCATTAGCGGGGTAAAACTTGCAGAGCAACTTAATGGCTTCCTGATTGTCGGAAAAACTTCCATAAAACTTGTTGTAGAATTTCACCAGGCCGGAGTAAAGCAGCTTTTCAATATACGAATCTTTTAAAATGGGAATACCCTCTGCTGAATTGTTTCCAAGAGCACTGTAGAAGCCATAAGCAATATGTCGCTGGGTCAGTAAAGTTTGATACTCTTCATACTCTTTAAGCTCGTTATGGCTTGTAATCATGGAAGAGATAAGCTGCTTGGCGAAAAATCTTACATTATTCTCGTAAGTATCTGTCACGAAGTTCTTGCGATTCTCTGCTTCAATAGCATCTTCTTCCAGAACAAATGCATCGCTGAGTATGGATAAGAGTTGTTCTATGTCCATGGAATCAATGTTTGTTAATAACGTACGCCCTTCAGGTACTTCGTTTTTAAAATAGTTAATCGTATTTTTAATCTCTGTTAACCATTGTGATGCCAATGTGAATCGCTCCTTAATGGTAATTTCGTCCATTTTACCGATAATTCTGTATTTAAATAGTATATCAAAATTTGTCATTTCGGGTATAAGAAGATCGGAAAATACAACATAACTCGACAGCAAATGCAAAACTAGAGTGTGAACTCCCTTTGATTCTAGGCAGTCCATCAAATTATTCCGCTGTGTTATGTTCAGTTCAACCAAAGAGGATCGATTTTCGAACCGGACTCAATATGATAGGCGGAAAGTATGACGGCGACAGAGTATGTATTCTAAATAGTTTTATGTTAATAATTCCGCTGGCTGTTGAGTGAATGGTTTAAAAATTAAAGACCTATTGAGATGGGGAGTGTATACTAAAGAGAAAGACCTACTCCTGATTTTATATCTAAGGCTTATAGGTGAATAAAGTTTAACAATTAGAAGGAGTTTTCTGAACAGAGGATTTATTTAAGGGATCAAGTGTAGTTGATGTAATATGTTCTAAAACTGGCTTACTCTCAATATTCTCTTTAGAGAAAGGGGGGGTGAGCAAAGTGTTAGAAGATAAATTTGATGAGATTAGTCTAAAAGAACTGGATAAGAAGTTAAAGGAAATCCAACTATGGGCAACAATGCAAAGAAGTGACGAGCATATGTTATATCATATGATTGACAACCTGTGTAGGGTAGCGGTTATGTACAATGATGTCTTAATGCAGTTACTCAGAGATGGACATATTGTAACTAGTGATCCACTAAACTATATAGAGGCGAAGTTCTCTACTCCATATAGTATTTACAAAAAAAGAATGAATATTGACAATGAACAGTATAAATAAGTGAAAGAAATCCTAAGAATTTGACCTTCACCAATGCGGTGGAGGTTTTTTAACATATACATACTGAAAAAACTGTGACTTTAATGTTGTTAATAATAGATGGGATTAATGTGCGAAAAAGGTAGTTTTGGATTGGAATAAGTCTTCTGGACCCTCCTTTTGGACCATATAAGAGGTACAAAAAAAGATCCATCCCTTTTCAAAATCACTATGTCTAAACTGATAAAACTTTTGGGAAGGGAATAAGCCAAATGTTCTTTTCAACATGTACGAATGAGGATTGGAGAAAAATATTGTTTTTTTGTAATTAGTACTAACAACTTAAGTTGCGATGGCGGTATTGCCTAATGAGTAGTTCGAAAATCTTAACATTATTGTAAACTCATAGTGGAAGAAGTGGATGAGGCGAAAAGTAACTCTTAGGCCGGCGTGACTATAAAAATAGTTCAATAGTTTTGAATTGAGGAAGGATGGATAATGTTGGGTGTCGAATAATGTAAATTAATACATATATAGTTTTAAGGGGTGAAGCTTATGTTAGAATCATTTAACTCCCTTTGCGAGTTTAGGAGACTAAATCCAGGTACTAAGGGAAGTGCAATGCTCAGTAACGACCCCGTACTAGAGGGTGTAAAAAAAGATCTATCGTCCGTAGTAGATTGGCTCAAAGATAGGTTTCAGGGTTATAAGGGTGTAACCTATACTTTTGAACAATCAAAAGGGATAGCAAGGTTTCCTAGTATATTCCATGTCTCGCTTTTACCCCCGGGTCAACAGGTCTCTAAAGGGATATATGTTGTAATTTGTTTTGATATAAAAGGAAGAGGCGCATTAATTGGTTGCGCAGAATCTAAAACAAATCCCCAAGGATTGAATAGAATTCTACGTTCAAAAAATAAAGATTTACGAATAGATGTAGATGGAAGAAGACCAACAACAAAATATAATGATGTTTTTGAGAATCCTAAAGAGTTTTATTTTGAAAGGTCCACTATAGAGGAAATAGAAGAACATTTGAAGGAATCGTTAGAGCTATGTCTTTATCATTTGAAACTAATTCAAGATAAAGAATCAGATCTTAAAATTTCGACATTAGTCCAAGCTAATTCCGATCTTCCTTTTAATCCTGAAAACATTAATAACGCAAAAGAGAAAATAGCGAGGTACATCTCATATAGAAGAGGTCAAAAGAAATTTAGAGAAAAGCTTCTTGCGGCATATAATGGTAGATGCGCAGTAACTGGCTGTGACGTTCTTGAAACCCTAGAAGCAGCACATATTGTTCCGTACCACGGCGAGGAAACAAACAATAGTACTAATGGACTGTTATTAAGAGGGGATATTCATACCTTGTTTGATCTTGGATTGATTACAATAAATTCAGGAACCTTAACAGTTAGAGTATCTAGTCAATTAAATACATCTATCTACTGGTACCTACATAATCAAAAACTGAATTTACCTGAAAAAAAGTCTCTATTCCCTAGTGAAAAAGCCATAGAATACCATAATCGTAACTTTCAAGATTAATTTTGGGAAATAATATAGGGGATAGTTTAAATGAACCTATTCAAACTTTGTAATTGAAAAAAATGATATAATAACGCATTTGTCTTTCAATCTATGAAATAAATTAATAATATGCTATCCTGGTTCTAGATAAACCATTGACAGGTGGATAGTGATGACAATGAGCAAAGAAAAAAAATATACTGTTCTAGATCTCTTTTGCGGTGCAGGCGGAATGTCAGAGGGATTCATGCAAGCGGGATTCTACATTCCATTTGCTAGCGATTATAGTAAAGAAGCAGCGGAAACGTATAAAAATCGACACGCGCAGTTAGGCCATGAGCTTACTTTCTTTCAAGGAGATATTAGAAGTCTCTCAAGAAAGCCTAATCTTGCCGAATTCTTAAATGGGGCTTCAATTGATGTAATTGTAGGAGGGCCTCCGTGCCAAGGATTTAGTCTTTCAGGGAAAAGGGATGAAAATGACCCCAGAAATAAAATGTTTCTTGAATATTTAAAAATTGTTAAGAGTGTGCAGCCAAAATATTTTGTTATGGAAAATGTTGAGGGTATTTTATCGTATAGGTTTACAAAGATTAGAGGAGTTTCTGGTAAGGTCTATATAAACGAGCTTGCGTCAAAAATTATTGAGGAAGAAGCACTTAAACTAGGCTATAGAGTCCAATGTCTTCAATTAAATGCAAAAGACTATGGTGTTCCACAGAATAGGCCGCGGGTAATTTTTATTGCAAATAAGGTTGAAAAAAAAGGTAAAGAATATATTGATGTAGTTCCTAGGCCAAGCCTCCCCAAAAAAAGAGAGAAAATAGTTACTGTTCAAGAGGCAATTTCTGATTTAAGCTTCTTGAAAAATGGAGAGAGTTCAACCAATTATAATGAAGAATATGAGCAAACTGCCTATCAATCAATGTTAAGAAATGGTCTTACTCCAGGGGCTAATAATAGAACTATAAGATGCGAAGAGTTGTTGAATCATAAAGCATCAAAACATTTAGAAAAAACGGTAGATAGATTTAACAAATTAAACCCAGGCGAGACTATTGCCGAACTATTAGGCAGACTAGATGAGATAGATCATGCTTATTATTTTACTAAGAAATATAGATGTTCTAAGTTAGATAGAGATCAAGTTTCCCCCACCGTTCTCACTCTTCCAGATGATATTATTCATTATGATGAAACGAATCCACGGATTTTAACAGTGAGGGAGTTTGCTAGACTACAATCTTTCGACGACAGTTTTGAATTTTGTGGGAAAAGAACAACGGGTGGAGAAAGAAGAAAATTTGAGACTCCTCAATATACTCAGGTCGGGAATGCAGTACCTCCTTTATTTGCTAGAGCTATTGCGGTGGAAGTAATGTGTGCTTTACAACAAATAGAGACTACCAGAGAGGCAGTAATTATTTAGAAGCAGTTTCAAGTTAAGGATTGTCTAAATGATATTTAAAAAATCTCTGTCTAAGAGAGTGATGAAAATGGAAAAAGATACGGTTAACTTTAAAATAAGTTCTGGATTAAAAAACCTGATTGGTAAAGAGTTAATTACTGATGAGCTTATTGCAATATTTGAGTTAGTTAAAAATTCATTTGATGCACATGCGAAGAGTGTGAAAATTTTTTTTGAGAACATATATTCTAATAGGGATGCTCGAATAATAATTGTCGATACAGGAAAAGGCATGGATATTACTGATATAGAAGAAAAATGGTTGTTTGTAGCTTATTCAGCCAAAAAAGATGGCTCCGAAGATAATAACGAATTGGATGATTATAGGAATACGTTAAAGGGACATCGAGGTTACGCAGGAGCAAAAGGAGTAGGCCGGTTTTCTTGTGATCGACTAGGAAGTAAATTAAATTTAATAACAATAAAAGATAAACCAGAATCTCTTATAGAAAATATTAAGATTAACTGGGAAGACTTCGAAAAAGATTCTAAAGAAGAATTCTTTGAAATCGAACTTGAGCATAACGTACTTCAATCACATAGCTATGAGATACATCACGGAACTATTTTAGAAATATTAGATTTGCGAGATACATGGGATAGAACCAAACTTCTGAAATTAAAACAATCTCTTGAAAAATTAATTAATCCTAATCAACAAAGTGATGAATTCTCAATTGAACTAATAGTTAATGAAGAATTAGAAAAAGATGCTAGTATAAAAGATCCACGCAAGAAAATTAATGGCTTCGTAAATAATACTATCTTTGAAGTTCTAAAAGTAAAAACAACTCGAATAAATACAATAGTATCTGAAGATGGAAGTAAAATAACTACCACTTTAGAAGATCGTGGGAAATTAATCTATAAAACAGTTGAAAACAACCCTTTTTCTATTTCAGGTGTTGAGATTGAACTCTTCTATTTAAATCAAACAGCGAAGATCAATTTCACTAAGTTAATGGGGATTCGCCCAGTTAGATATGGATCCATTTTTATGTATAAAAACGGTTTTAGAATCTATCCTTTCGGTGAAGTGGGAGAAGATCCTCTGAAACTTGATGCTAGAAAAACACAAGGTCATAGTAGATATTTGGGTAATCGTGAACTAATAGGACGAATTGAAATAGTAGACCATAAAGATTCATTTATTGAAACAACAAGTAGAGATGGCGGTTTAATAAAGAATCACAATTATGAAGATCTTGTACAATTTTTTTATGATAAGGCTTTGAAAAAATTAGAGAGATATGTAGTTAATATTATAAGATGGGGTGAGCCCTACAGACTCAATAAAGATGATGAAGAAAAGCAACCAGCATTAAACCCTGAAGATGTGAAAAACGATATTCAGGGGATTATAAAAAATTTATCGGCATCCGATGAGATACTTTCGATTGAATTCGATGATGATTTTTTAGCCATTATTGAAGAAAGGCAAGAAAATAGTGTTACTAGAACACTAACTGAACTAACGGCAAAAGCTGTAGTCTCTTCTGATGACCCTGCATTACATTTAGGTCTGGAAAAGCTAGGTAGAAAAGTAAATAAGTTAATAGATGAAAGAAATCAATTTGAAATAGAGACTGAGGAAAAAACTGTAGAGTTAAAGAAAACTACTAAAGAATTGGAGCAAATTAATAATCAAAATCTTTTCTTAAAATCAATTGCTTCAGCTGATATTAAGGAAATAGCAAGCTTACAACATCATATAGATCATGGAACTGTGAAGATTACTCGTAATCTAACAAAGCTTGCTATTGCAATTGAAAATGATGCACCAAAATCTGAATTGATGAGCTATGTTGAGAGAATAAGTCTAGAAAATAATAAAATTTCCACCATAGCAAGATTTGTTACTAAAGCAAATTTTAATACTACATCAAAAAGTTTAACGCGTGACTTAGTGCAATTTGTTAATGAGTATATTGAGAATGTTTATAAAGACTATGAAGATTTACGAATTAATAACCAATTATTAAGTGTAGATATTTCTACACCAGAGAATCTTTCGTTTGTGTGTAGATTTAAACCGCTGGAAATTATAATAATAATTGATAATCTACTAAGTAATTCATATAAAGCAAATTCTAAAGAAATTTCTATCTCGTGGAAGAAAAATTCTGATTCGAAGCTACTACTCTATTATCAAGATGATGGTAAAGGAATACCTGAGAGTATTATAGGTAAGATTTTTGAATTTGGATTTACAACAACTGATGGTTCAGGTCTAGGTCTATATCATGTTAAGCAAATGATCGAGAGTATGGGTGGAAAAATAACAGTGAATAACAAAGTGGAAAAAGGTGTTCAGTTTATTCTGGAGGTACATCATGGGGCTTAACTATAAGATTTTGTGGTTTGAAGATGACGTTGAAATAGTCGAAGAAAATAAAAAAGAATTAGTAGAATTGCTAGCTGACTATGGTTTAAAGTTAGAGATTCTTCATAAGGATAATGGAATGGATTTGGAAAGTTACATCGATGAAGGATTCGATCTAATATTGACTGACTTGAATTTAAATGATGAAGACACTGGGGATAAAATTATTGCAAGGATTCGGGATCATAGTATCTTAACTGAAGTGCTTTTTTATTCTAGCAATGTTAAAGAGATAAACAATATAATACAGAGACATGAATGGGTCGAGAGGGTCTCTTTTGCAGTTGGAGCTGGTCAAGTACAAAACAAGATCAAGCAATTAGTGTCCCTAACCATAAAGAAGTTACAAGAAGTAAATACTGTAAGAGGATTGGTTATGGCTGAGACAAGTGATTTAGATTTGAAGATGACTGAGCTTTTAACGGACTTTTTTGATACTTTTAGTGACAGTGAACTGAAAAAGCAAGAGTTGATCAATTCCACTGTGAATAATAGACATGATAGACTTGAAAAATTAAAAAAGACTCAGCCTACTGATATTAATCAATTTTGTGAACGACTTGATGCAGCAGATAGACTCAATGCTATTGTTAGGTTAATTAACCATACTGATAATAAGTTAAGTGAAAAACATTTTAATAATAATAAAGAAACATTAAGTAAATATGTAGAAGAGATACTGAATATAAGAAACGCTTTAGCTCATGCAAAAGAATTTTTTGTCGATGGACGAAAGGGTGTTAAAAGTACTGTAAATCAAGTTGAAATATTTTTTGATGACGATTCATGTAAAAAAATAAGAAAAGATATTAGTAATCACAGAAGCAATTTAGAAGAGATTCATCTAAAGGTACAAGGCTTGAAACTATAACCAATATTTCTTGTTACTTTTCCTAAAACAAAAAGAGCACATAAACCATTCTACTTTAACGTCAAACAGCTGGCTATGAAGAGGAATATTGAAGCAATTATAATTGCTACATTTTGGGCATTTCGCTGAGATAGTACTTTTCATAATAGCTTCCCCCTGTAGCTAACTGTATTTCCTGTTGGATAAAGAGATATACCTCTTAAAGATATATTTTTTGATCCTAAAAAATATTCCTTGTGAACTTATAACCAGATACTTTATTGTTTCAAACAGTTGGAATCAATTTAGCTCTCAACCTATTCCAAGCTTCAAAGCAAGATAGATGCTTATCACCAAGAGATCTGGCCAAGGCTTAGCGGAGAAGTTCTTGGATCAATTCATCATGGATAGTCCAGAAAAAGCATACGATCGGACAACTAAGCCAAGAGGCAACAAAGAGTATAATATTGAATCGGTTGCATGTGGATCAAGGGGGTTAGGTTGGGGGATTAAAAGAGGGGGAAGGCATTCTTAGGTTGTTCCACATTACCAAAGTGTAGGCAGACGAGGTCAGATTGAAAATGAAAAATAGAAAGAATTTAGATTCGAAATTAACGAAACCCTAGACAAAAATCTAGGGTTTATTGTTTTTTTTATTCCTCGATTAAATCTACAATCTCCCTTATATCCTCGATCCCCAACGCCTCTGCAATCTTTACAATATGACTAAAATTAATATTCTCACGCTTTCCATTCGCCAACTCGCTAAGCGCGGCGTGTCTCACATCCGATAGTCTCGACAGCTCACGCAAGGAGATATTGTGTTTCTGAGTAAGTTCCGCGATTTTAACGACGACTTTTTTTGCCATAGGGGATCACCTTTCAAATGTTTGGAGGTTGACTATACGCGTTAACGTACCATATAATATTTTTAAAACTGGTACGCTTGTGCGTATCATTTACTCTCGGAGGCGATCCCATGCACCCCATCCAATCCCAATACCAATCCATCATCCAAGAAGAAGCCACGCTAATGCAAAGAATCTCCCTATGTAAGGTCTCCATCGATATCCTACTTGAATATATCTCCCGTCACGCCGATTCTATTCACATCCTCACCGCTGAGGATATCGTCACGTCGATCCACACGATGACACAGGATCTCGACACAGAACTGCTCCACGTCAGATTGGAGAAGGGGATCCTCGAGAACAAGCTCCACGGGTTACAGCTGCAAGCCGATCTATCCACTGCCACTGTGCAATCCAGTTGAGCTCCCTATCCATTTCAAAACTGCAGGGCTATTTTTCAACTTGAATCCTTTAAAAAGTGCACTAACTCCATAAAATCGTGCAGGTCTAACTTTATGATCTCATCTATACTGAAGTAGATGACTCACAAAGGAGCGTGTAATAATGACTAATTTCAAGCCGTTGACAAGCAGAGCTGATTTGGAGGCTTATGCGCTTTCCGTAACGTTGCCGGTGCTAGATGAGGCTGATCAGGTTTGGGACAAAGTTCGCTATAAAGGGCTGCACGATAATGCTGGCTATCAATTTTCACATACAGAGCAGATCATTCGCCCGCTTTGGGGATTGGGTCCCATTTTGTCGCATCCCAAAGGGCAGCTTTTGCATCGAGACATTGATGTCGTTTGCTGGTTTCAGAAAGCGATTACAGCGGGGAGCGATGTTCAATCACCGCATTATTGGGGCAAAGGGCTTCCAGAGGATATGGGCAGCAATTTCTACAATCAGATGAAGACAGAGCTATGCGGGCTGATGATTGCGTTCGTCACAGCGAAGGAGCAGCTGTGGGATACGCTGTCGGAGAATGAGCAGCAACAGATTGGCGATTGGGTGTTAGAGATTTCGCAGAAGGCATACCAGGTTTGCTGGCCGAACAACCATGTCTGGTTCATCGTGCTAAACATGCTGGCGCTGCGTAAGCTTGGATTGCCGTACAGCCGGAGCATTGTTAACGAGGGCATCGCGAGGCTGGATGGCATGTACATGGATAACGGCTGGTACAAGGACGGCGATGAGGGGAGATACGACTACTATATTCCGTGGGCGCATCATTTTTACCCACTGCTGTGGATGCTGTTGGAGGATGAAGAGGAGCCTGGTTATGCGGAGCGCAAGCGCAAATATGTGGAGCGGACGAATGCGTTCCTGAAGTACTATTTGTATTTCTTCGACAGCACGGGGGCGCACGTGCCGTTCGGACGATCGCTGGCGTATCGCTACGCCGTTACGAGCCTGCTGCCGCTGGCTGTCTATCAGGGTTGTGAGATTGACCCTGGCCTTGCGCGTTCGGTGACGCTTCGCAATATCGACTTTTTCCGGCAGGCAGGAGCCGAAGATGGCAAGCGGATTGTACCGGGCTACACGTACCCGAATGTCAATATGGTCGAGCGCTATATGTCGGACGGCGCACCGTACTGGTCATCCAAAGCGTTCCTCGCACTGCTGTTCGCAGAGGACCATCCATTCTGGACAGCGCCTGCGCGAAAGCTGCCCATTGAGGAAGGTGACTTCCTGCATGAGATCGAAGTACCAGGCGTTAATCTGCTGATCCACGGTGAGGCTTCGGGTAGCGGGGTTACGCTTTATAACAATTGCATGATGTATAACTACGGCATCAAGTTTAATGATACAGCTGCACTATATAGTAAGTTCGCCTACAATTCACGAGCGGGCTTCGGAATGTCCACACGTGAGAATGTATCCCTCGACAGTATGATTGGTTTGGAGACGCCAGACGGACAGTTGACTTCCCATCGCTACCGTTTTGAGGATTTAGGCAAGCATGATGGCGTGTTGTATAGCAGACAAGTGCCATTCTCCAATGATGGGAATACGGTTATTCAGACGGCGCTGCTGCCACTGAAGGACGGTTATCATGTTCGCGTGCATCAAGTGACACTATCGCAGCCTTATGTGGTGCTTGAAGGCGGGTTTTCGATAGGGAAGTCAAGCGACTATGAGTGCATCAGCCAAAGAGACGATTGGATCGGCTACGGCACGGAAGCGGGATATTCTTGGTTCCGCCTCTATGACAATAGGAACGAGCTTAAACTAGAGGCGGAACAAATTCATCCCTCAATGCATCTGATGTATCCACTTGCGAAGTATCCAGTCTGGCGGACGGCGGAACCGCTGCAGGCCGGCGTTTATACGTTTGCTACATGCTTTCATGTGCATGACAAGGAGCTTGTGGAATCGGAGCTGCAGCAATTGTACACGCAGTCGCCCGTTATTGAAGTGGACAGAAGTAAGCTTCAAACCTCTGTAACTTTTCAAGGGGAAACGTATGTGATCCGTTTATAGCTCCTCAGCCCTCGAGAACACCTGAACCCAATCAGGCCACTGAAAAAGTAAAATTCAACAAAGGTGTAGTATTCTCGCGAAAAATGTGAGGAACTGCATCTTTTTCTTGTATACTTTTATAAAATGTAAGTACTTCATAGGTAGGCTGTAGCCATATCTGCTAGTGAATCCCTGCTTCATTTGCCATTTGCTGAAAACATGACTGCAAGGTTGGAACAGTTTAAGCAGTGCGTAAAAGGTCCCTAACAGAAAAAGGACTTGTACAACAAGCCCTAATTATGTATCCCTATATATGTATAATCAATAACTAGAAGTCGAGTTTCTTAACCCCGAATCAACGTTACCTTAAACACACTTCCTGACTCGGAACTTGTCTCCAGTTCAAGGGTCCCCTGGAAAAATGCAAGCAAATGGCGGACTATCGACAGGCCAAGACCAGCTCCGCCATTGCTGCGTGCCCGTGATGAGTCGATTCGATAAAACCGCTCAAAAACCAGTTCCCTGGATGTAGGAGATATTCCCTTCCCCGTATCCGAAACCCGAACCACAACCCGTTCATCTTCATGCAAAACCTGCAGCGTAACGCTCCCATTTGGCCGATTATACCGGATGGCGTTGTCCAGCAGGTTTCGAAAGACCAGGAATAAGAAGCTTTCTTCCCCCTTAACCAAACCAGAGAAGGGCTCCGTCAGATGAAGCGTCACTCCGTATTTGACTGCCATCGGTTCCATAAATGAAGTTGCATCTGCGAGAATGGTTGCAAGCTCAACAACATTGTGCTCATCATGTGTACGATCGTACGTTCCGTCAGCCAGCAGCAGCAAATCCTCCGTTAATGACTCTAGTCGCGAAAGCGTCCGCTCCGTTGTCTCCCTGTAATCTCTCCATTCGCTTGGATCAATACCATAGTTGTCTCCGGCCACTTCAAGATTCGTGCGTAGGATGGAAAGCGGTGTTCTTAATTCATGCGCGGCGGCGGAAACAAACCGAGCCTGCTGTTTAAATGAGTGCTCCAGCCCATCCAGCATCGTATTAAATGCGATCCCGAGCTTCTTCAATTCATCATGTAGTTGGTCAATCTCTAACCGATTGTGCAGGGTGGTTGCCGTTATACCAGCAGCTGTTTCACTCATCTGTCTCACAGGCTTCAGGATAATCACTGCGAGCCATTGCGCGCTGAGAACCATGCCTGCTAAAGCTACAAGCAAGCTTATGATTCGCCCTTGTATCTCTGATACAATCCTGTAAGCGGAGAAAAAAGACTCTATGGCCGCATATAGAATAATCATTATCGCCAAAAAAAGAATAGCAAACAGCGTCAATCTTGAACGCAGCGAAAGACGGTTCCATCGTCTCATTTCGTTTCCTCTTTCTTTTCAGCTGTGCGCAGAGCCCATTTATACCCATAACCTTGAACGGTCTGAATATACCTTTCTCCTGCCTCTGGATCATGGTGCGAGAGCTTTTTGCGCAGGGAATTGATGTGAACCCGAACCGTTGAGGTAAGTGGGTCCGCATGGATATCCCATACGTGCTCAAGAAGCTTTTCGGATGAAATGACCTCGCCGGGATGCAACATCAGATATTCGAGCAAACCGAATTCTTTTTTCGTCAATGAAATAAGCGCATTCTCGAACCAGACCTGCTTCGTTTTCGAATCAAGGGTAAGCTGCTCGAACTGCAAGACTGGGCTTTTCACGGAAGAACTTCGGCGAAGGAGCGCCCGTATGCGGGCAAGCAATTCATTGAACACAAAGGGTTTGCGGAGGTAGTCATCTGCACCTGAATCGAGCCCTTCTTCCACCTCGTCCGGATGGCTGCGCGCTGTCAACATGAGGATAAAAACATCGTTATGGTGTGATGACTGGCGAATTCGTTGACAAAGTGAAATGCCATCCAGCTCCGGAAGGTTGATGTCGAGGAGAATCACATCATATTCATTGGTATCTGCCAACTCCCATCCCGTTAGCCCGTCCACAGCGCTGTCCACAGCATAACCTTCCCGCTTTAAGCCCTTGGCTAATGCACGTGAAAGATCCTCCTCATCTTCAACAATGAGGATTCGCATAATACCACTCCCTTCTTTTTATGACAATAGCATACCACTCACATTTTTGCGATGCGAGGAAAATAATCGCATCTTTCGGAGCTTACTTAACAAGGATTTAACAGCTCGGCCCTTATAATCAAAGCATATCTTCCTTTTGCATGGAGGGTGTTTGACAGAATGATAAGAAGGAGGAGTTCCTTTGTTAATTGAGGTTGTATCAGCTGGACCGGGGTGTTCGATTTGTCAAAAAGCGCTAAAGCTAGTTAAGCAAGTAGCGGTGGAATTTCCGCAAGTTGAGACTCGTGAGTTACATGTGGTCGAACAGTTTGAACGTCTCCAAGAATTGAACATTTTCAGCGCTGGAGCGATTCTCATCAATGGGAAAGCTGAATTTGGCTCTTTACCTTCATTGCCTAAGCTTCGTGATCGTGTATACCAATTGCTCAATTAGGAAGAAAATCTACTAGATCAAAGGAGAAACTAATGGAAGGTTTATATCAGTTTACGATCACAGGCGGAATTTCCGGCTCTACCTATATCCTTGTGTTCGTCGTCGGAATCGTGAGCGCGGTTTTGGCATGCTATTTGCCTGTGCTTGCTATGTTTGCGAATTATGTCCAGAGAGGAGCAGCAGGTGATAAAAGAAAAGCCATTCGGATATCCATCAACTTTATCTTGGGCATGGTGGTCACTTCACTGATAACTGGTTTGATCTTCGCGCTGCTCGGCCAACAGTTCCTACCCTTTGTTGGGAAATATCGTTTACTAAGCTGGGTTCCGCCCCTCTTTGACATATTGGCTGGTCTGCAGTTGCTTGGTGTCATTTCATTCGCTATGCCTACTTTCCATAAGCCGCCCAGCCGGCAAGAAGGAACACAAAGCACAGTGGGCGCTTTCAGACTAGGCATTCCTTATGGACTTGTCATTTCGCCCTGTGCCATCCCAATCTTTTTTGCTCTGATTAGCTATATTGCACTTCAGGGAAGTCCGCTTCACGGAGCGTTGCTCATGACTACCTATACGTTAGGGAAGGGCGCGGTACTCGCAGCTGTTGCAGTCTTTTCCATTACTATTCTACGCAAATTGGCAAAATGGGGCGGTCCTGTAAAAAAAATTGCCGGCTACCTCTCAATCGTAATGGGTATTGTTTTTTTGGTTATCGGGTTTATTAAATAATTGCCTTGGAAAACTGCTTCGTGTCCTGATACACTTGGAACAAGACAGGTGTCCACATTGGAAAACTAAGAATGAGTAAGAATACAGAAGAATTTATTGTTACATCTAATAGGAGGAGAGTTATTCATGTCATTAAATCAAGAGCTAGAAGAAATGAAACAACAGTTTATCGCCCATTCGCCTGCACAAATACAGGCTGAGATGTTCCGTTCGATTCGGGAGCAACAGGAGTCGGGAGTACAGTATGGCCTGCAGGAAGGGCAGAAGGCGAAGGACTTTACGCTGAAAAACTCGATGGGCGTCCCCATTCACTTGTACGATGAACTGGCCAAAGGTCCTGTCGTTCTCACCTTCTACCGTGGCGGCTGGTGCCCTTACTGCAACTCGCAGCTCCGGGCATATCAGAGAGTGCTGCCGGAGATTGAAGCGCTAGGTGCCAGACTCATCGCCGTTAGCCCACAAAGCCCAGACAACACGCTTTCCCATCAGGAGAAGGAAGAACTGCAGTTCCAAGTACTGAGCGACACGAACGGTCTAGTGGCCGCCTTTTACAATATTTTGTACGACGTACCGCCTTACATTCAGGAGACCATGACGAACCTGTTCAAGCTGAATCTTGCAGAATATAACGCAACTGAGCGATGGATACTCCCCATTCCTTCCACATTCATGATCGACGAGTCCGGCATTATCCGTTCCGCGTACGTCAACCCAGATTTTATGAAGCGTTTGGAGCCAGAGGATATTTTGGTTGAGTTAAGGAAGTTGTGAACTGTCATCGACTCGAATTAAGGCAAAGACCCATGCGACGAAGACGCATGGGTCTTTGCCTGTTAAGACTTATGCCCCTTATATTCCCTAAAACCCCCCCATTTACATAAAATTATCCCCTTTTAACAATCCTCTCACAATCTTTTAACTCTTTAATAACAAAGTTCCAACAACGAACACAATCATGTTGAAATGATCATAATGTTTAACACTTTGAAAACAGACATTTGTACTTTCCTGTCGTACCATGGCAATAGACAGATGAACTCAGCAAATAATCGAAGGTGAATAGGATGCGCAAGTGGCTCAAATTGTTGATAAAGATAGGTCTTGTCCTTGTGATTGTGGCCGGTGCGATTTATTATTGGCTGCGTCCGCTTTTGGTCAGAATTGAAAGCACGACGCTGGCTAGCGGCATACATGTGAAGTTTAAGACTGAAGGAACGAATGTAGAAGAATACACGAATGAAGCCTGGCAGCCCTATTTTGCTAAGGGAATTAATATGGGGGCGACGATCCCAGGACATTTTCCTGGTGAGCTGGTCATTTCGGAGGACGAATATGAGAGATGGTTTGGCATGATTCAGGACATGGGAGCGAATGTGATTCGGGTGTATACGATTATGATGCCTGAGTTTTACGAGGCGCTTTCCAAATACAACATGAAACATCAGAAAAATCCGCTTTTCTTTCTTCAGGGCGTATGGAGCCCCGAGGAACAGCTGATTGAAGGGCAGGATGCCTTCGATCCCAAGATCAAGTCGAAGTTCGAGCAAGAGATTAAAGACGCGGTTGCGGCGGTCTATGGCAAGACGACACTCACGCCCGAGCCGCATTCGGGAAAAGCCGGAGGTGCCTATACCTATAATGCAGGTCCTTATCTCATGGGCTGGATTATCGGGACGGAATGGGATCCGAAGATGGTGAAGGGAACCAATGATCTGCACGCGGATACCCCAGACTATGCCGGGAAATATTTCCGGAATAAACCGGGGGCGAACGCTTTTGAAAAGTGGCTGGCCTTGATGGTCGACACGGCGGCGCAAACGGAAATTCAGTATGGCTGGCAGCATCCGATGGCTTTCGCCAATTGGGTGACGACGGATCCGCTTGCACATCCGGGCGAGCCGCTCATCGAAGAGGATCTGGTTAGTGTCGATCCAACGCATATTGAGGCAGTGAATTGGGAGGCGGGCTATTTTGCCTCGTATCATGTGTATCCGTATTATCCGGATTTCTTTGCATTTGATAAGTCTTTCCAAGAAATGACCAACAACAAGGGGGAGCCAGATAGTTACCTCACCTACCTCAATAAGTTAAAAGCAGCGCATCCCAATATGCCGGTGATGGTCACCGAGTATGGCGTGCCGGCTTCCTTGGGCGTAGCCCACTTGGGCACCCTTGGCCGCAATCAAGGCGGTCATAGCGAGAAGCAGCAAGGAGATATTGATGCGGAATTACTGGGGCAGATTCACGAGTCTGGCTATGCAGGGGCGATTTTGTTCACGTGGCAGGACGAATGGTTTAAGAAGACGTGGAACACGCAACGCTACGATGAAGCGGATCGCCGGGCGTATTGGTATAACACGCTGACGAATGAGTCTTTCTTCGGGGTACTCGGGATGTTCCCGGGCAAAGACGAAGCGATTCACATCGATGGGGACGCCTCGGATTGGAACAAGCTAAAGGATAAGACGAAGCTCGATGTGCAGGCTCCTGGCTTTGAGGAGATTTGGGCCACGCATGACGAAGGCTACCTGTACTTACAGGCCAAGCTATCTGAGCCATTTGATCCGTCAAAGGAAAGCATCTATTTCGGGGCGGATACGCTGCCCGGCGGTAATCGCCATGGACCCGAGCTTCACGGCATGACTCTTGATGAAGGATTGGAAACGTTAATCGAGCTGTCGGATGAAAATAAAAGCCGCATGACGATCGCTTCCAATTACGATATCCACGCTAGAATGTATGAGCGTTCCGGGCTGCCGGATATCGATCCGAAGGAGAAGCAAGATGACTCGGGGATTTTCAAGCCTTGGAAGCTGGCTGTCAATTATCTGCTGGAACATCCCGACTCCCGGGTGGACCACCCCTTCGGGGATGTAGAGGTTGGCCTTTTAGAGAGAGGCTACAGTGATCCGTCGCGTGCCGAATACAATTCGAAGGCGATGTGGCAAGTGCAAGGGCAGGTGCTAGAAATGCGTATACCGTGGATGCTGCTGGGATTCAACGATCCAAGCTCTCTGAGCGTTATCAACTACAAACAGCCGAGTAACAATAAATTTGAAATGACGCACGTGAAAGGTGTTCGCTTTGTTCCATGGATTGTGAAGAATGATGGGGTCGTTGGTCGGGATAATTCGGCTGCGGCGCAACCTGTTCCGGTGTCCACGATGCCGCTATACACATGGCAGGGCTGGGAAGATAAGGTGAATTACGTGGAACGACCGAAACAAAGTTACTACATGATGAAAGAGGCGTTGCATAAGATCAACGGACCCGTTACCAGTACCGTTCCATCGAGCAGTTAAAGAAGAGGAGAGTGCAGGTGTGTACACCAATCTTAATGCAGCCATACAAGCGTTATATATCATTTTGGCTTTTAATCTAGTTTGTGTGGTCATCATTTATGCCATCAAGATGAGAAGTATAAGAAGGAGAAAACTGAACGACCGATTCCAAACAAAGTTTAAGGATTACCTAACTTATGTTCAAGCGAATCTGGATGGGGTAGAGCCGTTAAGAGTCCCTCCCTGGACGATGAATCCGGTGGAAAGGGAGGCCATGCAAGAGAAGCTGAATGATATGATGGAAATCTTCTCAGGCGAACAGCGTCACAAGCTGGCTCAGCTTTGCGTAGATATGGGGCTCGTGCAGCACCATATGGAACGCTTTAATAGCCGGACATATCGGGTGAAGTTGGATGCCGCGTATCATTTGGGATGCATGCGGGTGAAGGAGGCGGTACCGGCTTTACTGGATATGTTAAAGGAGCATCCTCTGGATTCGTCGCTGTTTGTGGTAGCCCGAGCTGTCGCCAAGTGTGCCCGCAGCCAGCAGGAGCTCGGAGCCATGGTTCAGACGCTGCTTCAGCACAACAAGAAATGCTACGAACTGATTGTGGATATGATCGCCGATTCGGACGTGGATGCCGGTTCCTTGTACACGGGCTATGTGAGTCGTCAGGATCCAGCTTACGTTCGGATTGGGCTAATTGGGCTCAATGTCTACACCGATCCGGCAGCAGCTTCTGCGGTTTATCGTCTTATGGATTCCAAGCACGAAGACATTCAAATCAAAGCTGTGGAGTTGTATCTGAAAAGTTCCCGTCTGCTGCCTAGAAACGTTGTTAGCAAGCTGCTGAGTCATCCCAATCTGGGCATTCGCCGATTGACGATAGAGGCATTGGCAAACATCAAGAATACGGCTTACGTCGAGCTGATGAAAACCAGTCTAAGCGACGCCGATCAGCGAATCGTCTACTCGTCGGCCAAAGGGTTGCTCCATTTGGGAGAAGCAGGTATGGTGGCGCTTTGTGAAAGTGCAGCAGCGGTTCAAGGGATGGAACGCGGGCAGTTCATGCAGCAGCTGATTGATGATGAGCTCAAGCATCTGTCTATGCAGCTGCATAATTGGGATAAGCTCATGCAATATAACACACTGATGTACACCTATGACAAAGTATTTCACAGGTCTAAACGTATCTATCGTGTCGTATAGGAGGGTAGTGTAAACATGTGGGTTTTCGGATATCAAGTGGTGTTAGATTCATTTCTGAGCGGATTAAGGGAGTTTTTGCTCTATTACAGCTATGTCGCGCTCTTTTACGTTGTTCTCGTCACACTGCTCTATTATTTCATCTTCGGATTTTCGATTCGGCATATTTTCTCCATCAAGCGGGGAATCCAGTACAATCGGATCAATAAGCTATCCAGTTCCAGTCAGCTCCCGCCGGTTTCCCTGTTAGTACCGGCCTATAACGAGGAGTTAACCATTATTGAGAACGTCAGGTCACTGCTGGCGCTCAATTATGCGGAATATGAGGTGATCGTCGTCAATGACGGTTCACAGGATGGGACCTTAAAGTGCATGATTGAAGAATTCAAGCTAGAGCTCCTTCATCCGGTACTGTCCAGCTCCATTAAGACTGGAAAAGTCAGAGGGGTGTATCATAATTCCGAGTATCCCAATCTATATTTGGTAGATAAAGTGAATGGTGGGAAGGCAGATTCGTTAAATGCAGGTATCAACCTTTCCCATTATGCGTTGATCTCGACGATTGATGCGGACTCTTTGCTTGAAAAGGATGCTTTAACGCGGATTGCCCGGGTCTACATGGAGAACCCCGAGGAGACGGTCGCCGTTGGGGGAAATGTTCGAATCGTGAACAGCTGCACGGTGGAAGACGGCATTGTGAAAGATGTTCAATTTCCTCGTAAGCCGCTGCCGGCATTGCAAAACGTCGAATATACGAAAGCTTTCCTCGGCGGCAGGATCGGCTGGAGCGCGGTCAATGGTCTCATTATTATCTCGGGTGCCTTTGGTGTGTTTCAAAAGGAAAAGATCATCGCCGTCGGCGGTTACCGTGGGGGCTATCCCGGTGAGGATATGAACATTGTCATTAAGCTTCACCGTTACTGCTTGGACAATAAAATTCCCTACCGGGTAGCGTTTTGCCCAGATGCTGTTTGCTGGACACAAGCCCCGGATTCGTACCGGATCTTGAGCAGTCAGCGCAAGCGCTGGGGGCGGGGAAATCTTAAAAATATGATTGAAGAAGGTATTCACATGGTGCTGCGCCCGAAATACAAAATATTCGGGCTGCTGACACTTCCCTATAACATTGTGTTTGAAACACTGAATCCGTATTTCCGCCTCAGCGGCCTATTGGCTATATTGGGCTACTGGATGCTGAATATGACGGATTGGTACACCGTTGTTATCTTTTCGTTAGTCAATTTATTCTCCTGTTTTGCCTTAAGCTTGGGGGCCTTGTTTATTGAAGAGACGGCCTTCAGCCGATATCCCAAGCTGCGTGACCTGAACAAAATGATCTTGTATTCACTCTTAATGTTTGCGGGTTATCGGCAAATTGGTGTTTGGTGGAGATTAAGCGGACATGTCCAATTCCTGCGAAATAACAACTCGTGGGGAACGATGGTCCGTACTAATTTTAATAAATAGATAAGAGGAGTGGAGAAGATGGCGGTACTAGTTCATGATCCGATTCAAGAAGCAATGTTCCAATTAGCAGAAAAAGTTCAGGTTTCCTATGAAAAGGGTGCTCCCTGCGGGATGATTCTTGCGCCGTGCGCAGCGGTGGGCCAGAAGGTGCTGGAACAAATGCAGTCCTATGTGAGTGGCTTTGAGCCGGAGGCATCTCTTCATTGTTTCTACTTGGATCCAAGCGGACTTCTCGGAATCGTTCTGTCTGGGCAAAAGCTTATTAATACCCACTATGCATCGCTCGTGCTCAAAGAGTTCCTAGACCAGCAAGATTTGCTCGAAGGTCAGACGGTCGTCGCCAGTTTCCCGGAGAGTGGGGAGCTGACGGAACAATCGATGTCACAGATGCTCCAGACGACGCTGTTAGGGAAAGGGGAGAGCAAAGATATTCACCTGTTCATGAATCATGGGGTTCAGCAGGGAATTACATCGATTCTCATCGCCGATCCGGACGAGGTAAGCAGAGAGTTCGTCAAGTTGCGGCTGGAGATCAACGGTTACAAGGTAGAAGAGGCCAAGGATGGCAGTGAAGCGCTCGAGAAATTTGAGAAAACAATGCCGAACTTGGTAATCACGGAGCTGAACCTGCCGATTCTTGATGGATACCAGTTGATCGACAAAATCAAGAGGGATTATGACGGCGAAGGACAAGTCATCGTTCTTACGGATAAGCAGCTGCCGAAAAGTATGGATCGTGCCTTTGAATTAGGTGCATCCGATTATGTGACGAAGCCCTTCTCCATTTCGGAGCTGGAGTGGAGAATCAAAAAACTAAGTTCCCGTCTGAGCTAATAAACGAGAAACACGAGAGGGTGGAATCATAATGAACGCATATAACCAATTAAAATATAAATTTCAGACAAAAACGGCCGAAATCGGGGTCATCGGTCTCGGCTATGTAGGGCTGCCTTTATGCATGGAGATGACGAAGGGCGGGTTTACCGTATACGGCATCGATCTCGATTTCCGGAAGGTAGAGTCGCTTCAAAGCGGCCAATCGTATATTCAAGACGTTCCGAGCGAAGAAGTGGTGAAAGCCATCGAGTCCGGTCGATTTATTCCGACGGACGACTACCATACGGTTCAAAGGCTGGATGCCATCTCCATCTGCGTACCGACTCCGCTTAGTGAAAACCAAGATCCAGATACCTCTTATATTCAGAGTGTCGTCCGGGAAATTAAGAAAAATCTTAAGCGCGGAGCTTTGATTATCTTGGAGAGTACCACCTATCCGGGAACGACGGAGGAGCTCATCCAGTTTGAGTTGGAAGCGCAAGGACTCAAGGTGGGCAAGGATTTCTTCCTCTGCTTCTCGCCGGAGCGGGTCGATCCCGGTAATCCTAAGTTCAACACTTTCAATACGCCAAAGGTTATTGGCGGTACGACGGAAGCGTGTATCGACCTCGGCGTAACGTTATACAGCCATGTCGTAAAGGACGTTGTACCTGTCTCCTCGCCGAAAGTGGCGGAGATGTCCAAGCTGCTGGAAAATACGTTCCGTAGTATTAACATTGCGTTCATTAACGAAATGGCCATGATGTGCGACAAAATGGACATTGACGTCTGGGAAGTCATCAAAGCTGCGTCGACGAAGCCGTTTGGCTTTATGCCGTTCCATCCGGGACCTGGCATCGGCGGTCACTGCATCCCGCTGGATCCGATGTATTTATCGTGGAAAGCGAAGGAATTCCGCTTCTACAGTAAGTTTATCGAGCTGGCGCAATCCATCAATGATAATATGCCGGAGTATGTCCGCTATAAAGCTTCGCAGATTCTCAATATGTATGCGAAATCTATCCGCAATTCGAAGATTCTTATTCTAGGTATGGCGTATAAGCCGGATGTGGATGATCTCCGTGAATCGCCGGGGCTGGAGCTGTACGAGCTTCTTCGGGAGAGCGGAGCTAAAGTGGACTATTACGATCCACATGCTGTCTCCTTCCTCGATAAAGATGGTGAGACGGTACATTCTGTGAAGTACGATCTGTCCGCTTTTGCTGAATATGACGGCATGGTGCTCATCACGAATCACCGCTGTTTCAACAACCGTGAACTTGCGGAGCTTGGCGTGCCGATCATCGATACGCGCAACGCTTTTGTCGATATTCAAGGGGACAATATTTATCGATTAGGTACGGGTATTCGCAAGCGAGAAGTGAAGATCGCCGTAGGCGTTTAAACTCAGCATAGAAGAGAGAGGAGAAAACAACGATGTGTGGCATTGTAGGATATATTGGAAAGCGAGACGTACAGCCGATTCTGCTGAACGGATTAAGCAAGCTGGAGTACAGAGGGTATGATTCCGCTGGGATCGCGGTACTAGAGCAGGATCAAGTCAAGATTAGCAAGGCAGAAGGACGGTTGGAGAACTTATCGGATCAGCTGGATAAACAGCCGTTGAAAGGATCGATGGGCATCGGGCATACGCGATGGGCTACTCACGGTAGACCGTCGGATGTCAACTCCCATCCACATACCGATATGTCGGGTAAATTCACTGTCGTGCATAACGGCATCGTGGAAAACTATATGGAGCTGAAAATAGAGATGGAGCAAAAAGGCATCACTTTTACTTCCGAGACCGACACCGAGGTGATTGCTCACTTGCTGGCCGAGCATTACGAAGGCGACCTCTTCACCGCCATGCTTGCGGTCATTCAGAGACTGCAGGGGTCTTATTCCCTTGGTGTCATGACAGAGTATGAGCCAGATAAGCTTGTCGCGGTCAGACAATCAAGTCCACTTGTTATTGGTGTGGGTCAGGGAGAATACTTCATGGCTTCGGACATCTCTGCGCTTATTGAGCATACCCGTGAGGTCTATATCTTGGAGGATGGCGATTTGGCCATCCTTACACAGGAGGGTGTCTCCATCACGAAGGTTGAGACAGGAGAGCCAGCGACGTGTAAGCTGCTGCATATTGATTGGAGCGCAGATCAGGTCGAGAAGGGGCCGTTTGAGCACTTTATGCTGAAGGAAATTCACGAACAGCCGTTAACGCTGCGCAATACGATGCTGGGGCGTATTAACGACCAGAACGAAGTGATTTTCCCGGAATTAGCGCACGCATCAGGCGCGTTTCAACATGTGGATAAAATCTTTATCGTAGCTTGTGGTACCGCCTACCATGCCGGACTAGTCGGCAGCACGGTCCTTGAGAAGCTAACACGAATCCCGGTTCAGTGCGATATCGCATCGGAATTCAGATATCGTGACCCGATCATCACGGAGCGTACGCTCGTCATCGTTGTGAGCCAATCTGGGGAGACAGCGGATACGCTTGCTGCTCTGCAAGAGAGCAGAAGGCAAGGCGCTAAAGTATTGGCTATTACGAATGTGTCAACCAGTTCGGTTGCGCGAGATGCGGACTATGTCATCGCAACGAAGGCCGGCCCGGAAATTGCCGTGGCATCGACCAAAGCATATACCGCTCAGCTGCTAGCCTTCTATTTGTTCAGCATCTACTTGGCCCAGGAAAGACAGACGCTGTCTACCGAGCTTCATACGAAGCTGGTCCAAGGCTTGAAGGCAATTCCCGTTCAGGTGGAGAAGGTGCTGGAAAACGCCAACGAAGTGAAGCTGTATGCGGAATCGATCAAGGATGCGGACAGCCTATTCTTTATCGGAAGAGGTTTGGACTACGCCGTTGCGTTGGAGGGCTCTCTCAAATTAAAGGAAATCTCTTATATCCACTCGGAGGCTTATGCAGCCGGAGAGCTCAAGCACGGCACATTGGCGCTGATCGAGAAGGATACGCCAGTGATTGCCCTGGCTACACATATGGACTTGTACGAGAAAACAGTTAGCAATATTAAAGAAGTTAAGGCTCGTGGCGCACATGTCATGGGGATTACGGTGGAAGGCAATGTGGGGCTGCTGAATAGCGTGGATGAAATTTGCTTTATCCCACCGTCCCACCATCTTCTGGCACCAATATTGGCCGTCGTGCCGCTTCAGTTAATCTCCTATTATGCCTCCCTGGCTCTGGAGAACGATATTGATAAACCGCGCAACTTAGCCAAAAGTGTGACGGTTGAATAAACCATCCAGAGAGGAGCTGAACCACATGGAAGCATTCGCTATTCTGTTAGCTGCAGGGAAGGGCACACGGATGAAGTCGGAGCTGCCCAAAGTGCTTCATCCCGTCGGAGGCGTACCGATGATCGCCCGTTTGGTGGGCAAGCTAGAAGCGATGCCGATCACTAAGATTTTGGCAGTGATCGGTCATCGGGGAGAGCTGGTGAAGAAGTGCTTGGGAGCGCGGGTTACTTACGTCCAGCAGGAGGATCAGCTTGGAACGGCACATGCCGTTCATCAGACTGAGCCTCTGCTCCGTAACCGCAGTGGCTCGACTTTGGTACTTACGGGCGATACGCCGCTCATCAGGCAATCTACCATCGAAATGCTGCTGGCGGCCCAGCGGGCACACACAAGTGCTGGTGTGGTGTTGACCGCGATCGTTCCCGATCCAACCGGATATGGAAGAATTATCCGAAATCCTACAAGCGGCGAAGTTGTCGATATCATTGAAGAGAAAGACGCAACGGCTGAGCAGAAACGGATTAACGAAATTAACACAGGGATTTTCTGTTTCGATAATGAAAGCTTGTTTCAAGCGCTCCCTGGCATTTCCAATGACAATGCACAGCAGGAGTACTACTTGACCGATATCGTGAAGGTCATGCGACAGACCGGTATTGCCGGTGGCCAGAAGAAATTCGAGGCGATGATCCTCGACGATCCGACAGAAGTGATGGGGATTAACACCCCTGAACAATTGGAGGAGGCGAATCGAGCCTTTTATGAACACATGGGGATTTTTGCCTAACAAGTGATAGGGAGGAGAGCTGATATGGGAGCTATTTTCGGTACAGATGGAGTCAGAGGGGTTGCCAATCGCGAGTTAACGCCAGAGTTGGCTTTTGAATTAGGGCTTATTGTTGGCTACATGCTGACGCGCAGCTGTGAAGGTAAACGGCCCACCGTCGTCATAGGACGGGATACCCGTATCTCCGGGCACATGCTAGAAGCAGCTTTGGCTGCCGGGTTGTTATCCGCCGGGGCGGATGCCGTAAGGCTAGGCGTATTGCCGACGCCAGGTGTGGCTTATGTCACACGGCAATCAGGCATGGATGCAGGGGTGATGATCTCCGCATCTCATAATCCGGTGGAGGATAACGGGATTAAATTTTTTGGCAGGGACGGCTTCAAAATGCCGGATGCGTGGGAAGCGGAAGTCGAGAGCCGCTTACAGGGTAACGAGCATCGGAATTCCCGCCCTACGGGAGCGGGTATAGGCACCCTGCGTGATGATCCGAAGGGCGCTCAGGACTATGTGAGCTACGTGAAGTCGACGGCTGCGACACCGCTGTCAGGATGCAAAATCGTGCTCGATTGTGCGAACGGAGCGGCTTCCTTCCTAGCTCCGCAGCTATTCGCGGAACTGGGAGCGGAGACTATTCTATTGCATCATCAGCCAGACGGTTTAAATATTAATCAGGATTGCGGCTCAACGCACCCAGAGCATTTGCGTAAGGCAGTGCTGGAACAGGGGGCTCATGCGGGACTTGCATTCGACGGTGATGCGGACCGGCTGATTGCGGTTGATGAACGAGGCGAAATTCTGGACGGGGATCACATCCTCTATATCCTTGCCGCTAGTCTAGCCAAGCAGGGACGTCTGAGTCAAAACATGGTCGTTTCTACCATCATGAGCAACCTTGGCTTTCATCAAGCGCTGCAAAGCATCGGTCTCGATTCGTTAAAAAGTAAGGTCGGAGACCGGCATGTTATGGAAGCGATGCAGGGTGGCGGCTACAACTTGGGCGGTGAGTCTTCCGGACATATCATTTTACTGGATCATTCCACGACAGGGGATGGCCTGTTATCGGCCGTTCAGCTGCTGCAGGTCATGCTGCAAGAAGGGAAGCCTTTATCCGAACTGGTGTCCCCCGTTGTCAAATACCCTCAGCTGGTGGTTAATGTGCGTGTGAACCATAAATCCAAGCTAGAAGGCAATCGTCGCATTGATACCGTCATCCGTCAGGTGGAAAGTGAGATGGCCGGCCGTGGCCGTGTTTTGGTGCGGCCTTCGGGCACGGAATCACTCGTGCGTGTGATGGCGGAGGGACCGGATGAAAGGGAGTTGTCCGGTTATGTGGAAGGCATTGTAGAGGTGGTCAAGGAAGAGCTTGAATATAGCGTGGTTTAATCCGTTCGTCCCTATGAGAAAGACGATTGTATGCTTGGTTCTTATTCAAATGTTAACAAGCATTCCTTTGTTTTTCCCGGTATACTCGCTTAACACGGAGCTTGGGGTGGCGGTCAACGGGGAGAAGATCGTCTTTACAAATGCCCAGCCCTACATCGATGAACAGACGAGTAGTACGATGGTGCCGGTAAGGGAAATTGCTGAAAAACTAGGTGCTGAAGTGACATGGGATCGTTCCTTGGAACAGGTGACCTTTCGCAGTAAGTACGCTACATCCTTATTAACTATTGGTCAAAAGATTATTTCGGTTGACGGCAAGCAGGTGGAAGTAGACGCTCCGGCTGTCCTGAAAAATGACCGAACCATGGTTCCGCTGAGAGCTGTTAGTGAGAGCCTCGGGGCCGATGTCGATTGGGTTGGAGAACGAAATTTGGTACTGATTACTTCGGCGGACAAAGCGCAAAGGTCCACTTGGATCTGGGACAGCAAACTGATTGAGACGGATGGTGACAGCATCCTCGCGTTTGCGGCGAACCAAAAACTGACTGCCATCTATCTGCGCTATGAAAAAACATACCCGGCTCAGGATGTTTACCGGAATTTCATCCGCAGAGCGAATGAGCAGGGCATCAAGGTTGAGGCGCTGGCTGGCCAATCGGATTGGATCTATGAAGATAAGCATATCTATATCAAGCAATGGATTGCAGCGGTTACGCAATATAACGCTTCGGTAGGTGCTCTCGAACGCTTCCAAGGCTTCCATTTTGATATTGAGCCCTATACATTGGGTATGTGGAAGACTAATCAAACCTGGGTGCTTGAACGGTGGATGGCTACGATCAGATTCATTGAATCGGAAGTGAACAACACGGATCGCAGCATGACGATGGCCTTCGATATTCCCTTTTGGATAAACACGCTTACCGTTCCGGGATCCAGCTACTCTTTTAGCGCGTGGCTGCTGGAGAAGGCGGATAGTGTCGTCATTATGGCTTATCGGAATAAGGCGCTCGGCAGCAACGGCATCATTGCCGTAGCCAAATCCATCATTTTAGAAGCAGCTACACTGAAGAAACAGGCGGTTATTGCCGTGGATACGCTGTCCAGTAAGGAAGCCGATTATACGACCTTTTATAAGTCGAATTCTTCACTTATGGAGTCGGAATTGAAACAGGTCAAGGAAGGCCTCTCCCCTTATCCGAGCTATATCGGCATCGCTATCCATGATTACGTGAGGTGGATCGACCTATTGAACGCTAATCGCTGAGCGGGTTCGATGAACTAGAAGGAGGAGGATGCAAAATGAAAAAAATAGGCTTGATGATCTCTCTGTTGGCTGGTGCGGCGATCGGTGTCTCAGGAATGGCTTTCGCTTTCACAGGCGGCCATGAGACGGCTGGCACCTTTCAGGAATCGTCTTTACCGGGTGGAGGCCTTGAGGTTCCTCATAATGATCGGATTCATCTTTCTACCGATAAGCAGTGGATCTCTTCGGAAGGTCACTTGTCGGATCTGATTCGACTACAGTGGACGAAAGACCGAGCGAAGCCGGCCATCGCTTGGCTGGATGAGAATGGTAAGGACAAGGCGGCTATTATCGCTCATGCCAAAGCGAATAACCCGGAGCAGCACGATCATAATCATATGTCGTTTGAAACAACAATGGCACCTGATGGCAAAAATCCGAATGAGCTGTTCACGCGTCTGGAAATTCCGTTCGACCAGGATGTGGCTGAAATTCGGACGCATTCCTCTAATTTTAATGTGATGGACGGGATTTTAAGAGTTGCCGGAACCGGTGGGGTCAATCGTGATCTGACTTGGGCCAAAGCGGATGATGGGAACGTGACGACGCCACGCTGGGCAATGCGTGCAGATAACTCCGAAGAAACCGGAGGAAATGCCGGCTCCAATCTGCAAATTATCCGTTATTCGGATGATGGTAAAGCACTGGACAATCCGTTAACCATCAATCGCAGCAGCGGCAATATCGGCATTGGAAACTCGGATGCCAAGACGAAGCTTGATGTTAGTGATGACAGCCTCCGCATCAGGAAATCGATGACGCCGGCTTCGTCTACTGCCCCCGGAGAAGTAGGGGAGATGGCGTGGGATGACGGGTTTGTTTATGTGTGTGTGGCACCTAATACATGGAAGAGAACAGCACTATCTTCGTGGTAAAAATAATTTCTTTAAGTCCTCTATTTCATAGAGGGCTTTTTTTTGAGGCATAAGCGGGGAACGCTTTGTGCGACGCGGGATCTGGCGGAATGAAGTGCGCTTACTTTGCGGCTTTTTGTCACTTTTTGTAAGCGGTGTCATGCAATTCCTAGTGTGTAATATAAGAAACACAAGTTCGTATACCCCCTTAAAATGGAAAAGATTGTAGAAATCTATGAGAGGATCATAGAAAGGTGTGAACCGTTTGTGACTTGGAAAGTGTTGATTGCGGATGATGATCCGAATGTGAGAGAAATCATCCGGTTATATTTCCGTCAGCAGCTCATCGAATTAATCGAAGCCCCTGATGGTGTCGCGGCCCTGACCATTTTAGCAGAAGTAAAGCCTGATATTGTGATTCTAGATGTGATGATGCCGGGGCTCGACGGTTATGAAACGTGCCGTGAGATTACCAAGCGTTATGATGATGTGCCGGTCATTATGCTGACCGCGAAGAACGATGAGTTTGATCGGGTGCTAGGCCTTGAATTAGGCGCCGATGATTATATGACCAAGCCCTTCAGTCCGAGGGAGCTAGTGGCGCGGATTAAAGCGATCTTTCGTAGAATGCAGAAGGGACAGCGGGTTATTGAGGTAGATGCCCCCGTCCAATATGAGTTTGATGATTTGGTCATTCATGTGGCTCGCCGAGAGGTGCTCGCGGGGAGTGTGAAGATTGACATGCGGCCCAAGGAGTTTGAACTGCTCGCCTTTTTTGCGAAATCTCCGGGCGACGTGTTTACAAGGGAACAGCTGCTGGAGCAGGTGTGGGGATATGATTTTCTAGGCGATATGAGAACAGTGGACGTTCATATAAAAAAACTTCGTGAAAGATTAAGCCCGTGTCATCATGTTTGCATTCATACGGTTTGGGGAGTGGGCTATAAATTTGAGGTAGCTGCATGTTCCTAAATGCAAATAAAAGCATTCTCCGCAAAATGCTAACCAGCTCCATCGTTACGGTGCTTCTGGGGCTATGTGCGGTGGGGCTCGTTATTTCGATATTTGCCAAGGATTATATCGTCGACTCCAAAAGTAATGAGATGATCCGGCAAGCCAAGCAGGTGAATCTCGCCATTCAAAATCAGACGGAACCGAGTGATAGATTTAAGGAGCAGCTGCGCTTTTTCGATGAAGCCTTTGATTCGCGTATTTGGATATTTGATTTGAATGGAAACATCGTTACTACCTCCTCAAAGGATGAGGTGAACGTAGGCAAGGTCATCAGCACGGAAGTGGTAAACCAAGTCCTGAATGGTGAACCCACCATATGGAATCAATCTGAAAGTTTTAAGGAAGGCATGCTTTCGATTGCTGTCCCATGGGGAAAAGACAACGACGTATACGGTGGTATCGTTCTGCATTCGCCTCTTAAAGGGATGAATGAGACGATCACTCAGCTGAGAGAAACCATCCTTTGGGTGACCCTGCTCGGTATCTTCTTTTCATTTGGTGTATCATTCTATTTGTCCTGGTCCATTAGCCGACCTATCCAACAGATCGACAAGGCGGCAGCCAAAATTGCCATCGGTGATTACAGTGAGAGAATTCAAATCGATTCCAAGGATGAGATTGGTGAGCTTGCGACAACCATTAATCACATGGTGGAGCAGCTTGCACGCGTTGATCTGGAAAAGAGACAGCTGAATCAGCTGCGGCATGACTTTTTGGCTAATGTTTCCCATGAGCTGCGAACTCCGCTTACGGCGATGCGGGGTTTTTTGGAGGCACTTCAGGATGGTTTAATCGAAGAAGGAGCGAGGGATAAATATTACGATATCATGTACAACGAAACCCTACATATGAACCGACTAGTCGATGATATTACGGACTTAATGAAGTTGGAAAATAAGGAAATCGATCTTGTGTGGTTGCCGGTCGATGTTCAGGCGATGATGTCCAAGCTGGCCTTTAAATTCCAACCGGAAGCAGAACTTCGTGGGACGGTGATTCACTGCCTCATGGATGAAAATTCACCACAGGCTCATGCCGATCCGGATCGATTGGAACAAATTTTGAATAATTTGATCAAAAATGCCGTGAAGTTCACCGAGAACGGAACAATCGAATTGAAGGCGATGGCCGTTCCATCTGAAGGGTGTGTCCTCATCACGGTAACCGATACGGGAATCGGTATAACACCGGAGGATCAAGGGCTCATCTGGGAGCGCTTCTTCAAAGTGGAGCGAGGTAGACCCGTGAAGCATAAAGGCTCATCGGGTCTGGGGCTTGCCATTGTGCGAGAGCTTGTCGAGCTTCACAATGGAAGCATTCGCGTGCAAAGCGATCTGGGGATCGGAAGCGCCTTTGAGGTCAGAATTCCGCTTTATGACAGCCGTCCGTATGTGCAGCCGTTGGCAAATTTAGCTGGTGTTGGATAGCTCGTATCCATCTATTAATAGAAAGCCGCAGAAAGGAGGGTTCCTTTTCTGCGGTTTTCTGCTTTATGTTGTATTTGAAGTGGACTAAATAGTTAGAAGGCGCCAAAAGCACCCGATTATAGGGTGTTTTTTTTATATAGGACAGGCACGCTTTAGATTTTGTGAAGTGCTATGTAGAACCCAACGGCAATGTTAAAATGAAGGAAATGGTTATCTTTAGTATTGGGAGGTTATTCATGTTTTCCTTTGTCCGTCTGCTCTGTTCTTCTTTCCTTCAGTACAAGCTGCAGACTGCGCTTCTGTTGGCCGCTCTCCTTGTTGAGCTGGCCTTCGAAACGTTCATGCCGCTCAGCTACAAATTCATTATTGATTTGGCTATCGTTCCGCAGCAGTATAACTTGCTGCTGCTGATACTTACCTTCATGGTTTCCGGCGCTCTCGCATCCGTCGTGGTGGGCATGTACCGTGATCGCATGTTCGCAGGTCTCGGCTCCCGCATTGTGACGAATTACTATAAGCAGCTCTTTGAGAAGCTGCAGAGCCTTTCTACGGACTTTTTCCATCGAATCAACGGGGGAGACATCGTTTCCAGATTCAATAATGATCTCATTTCCATCGATACATTTATCAAGCTGATCCCCTACGCGCTTTTATCCATACTAGGGCTTGTCTTGAATGTAGGGGTGCTTTTCGTGCTGCAATGGCAGCTTGCACTGCTTGCGGTGATCGGATTGCCGCTCTGTCTGATCGGACCGAAATTATTCGGTCACAAGGCTTATGACGCCAGTTATCAGTTGAAAGAAGAACAGGCTAGAATCGCCACTGCCGTACAGGAAAATGTAAGCGCTCAGCCGGTCATTAAAGCGTTTGGGCTTCAGCCGTTAATGATTCAGCGTTTTGCCGATCGTATGTTTCAATACGGGAAGTTATCGACCCGATCCAGTTTCCTGAATTTCCTGATCGACCGTACGACCAATATGGGTACGATGATTTTGAACTTGATGACGATTTGCGTGGGATCAATGCTCGCTTACTTCGGCATCCTCTCTATCGGTTCGCTGCTCGCCTTCAGCGCGATTCTGCTCAGCCTGAGCTACTTGGTTGCGGCTATAACCTGGCTTGCGCCTCAATTTATTGAAGCGACATCCGGTATGCAGCGGGTCCGTGAGCTGCTCGATGAGCAGCCAAGCGTTCCCAGCAATGATCAAGGAGAGCATCTGCCTCATTTTGAACATGACATTGAATTTCGTAGTGTCACATTCGCTTATAGCCCCGAGCAGCGCAGTTTGAACGGCATCAGCCTGACGATTCCCAAAGGCACCTTTGCTGCATTTGTTGGAGCCAGCGGCTCAGGTAAAAGCACGATCATTAACTTGCTGATGCGCTTCTATGATCCGCAGATGGGCTCGGTGCGCTACGATGGAACCGATATCCGTCAAATTGCGTTGCAATCACTCCGATCTCAAATCGGCATCGTGTTTCAGGAAAGCTTCCTCTTTCGATCCTCCATTCGTGAAAATATTCGCCTTGGCAAGCCGGAGGCTAGCGACGAGGAAGTGATGGAGGCAGCGCGTTTAGCCGAAATCCACGAATTCATCATGAGCCTTCCCGAAGGGTACGATACGGATGTCGGCGAGCGTGGCGGACGTCTGTCCGGCGGTCAGCGACAACGTGTCGCGATCGCCAGGGCGATCATTCGCAACCCGGCCATTCTTATCCTGGATGAAGCGACCTCGGCGCTTGACCCGGCGACAGAGGCGGCAATCAACAAGACGTTACAACAAATAACTGCCACCAGGACAGTCATATCCGTGACACACCGTCTTGCGTCAGCCGAGCATGCCGATTGTATCTATGTGATGCATCAAGGCGAAGTTGCTGAGCAAGGCAGTCATCAGGAATTACTAAAGTTGCCGGAAGGACGTTATAAACAATCGTGGACGAAGCAGAATGGCTTCGATATTAGCGAGGACGGCTATCACGTAGAGATTAGCTCGGGAAGGCTGAAGCTATTTCCGATTTTTTCAGAAATGGATGAATCGTTATTACGGGATATATCCCACTTTTTCGTCACGGAATCGTATGCCAAAGAACGGACGATCATCCACGAAGGTGATCTGGGGGATAAGTTTTACATTATTGTGAGGGGCAAGGTCGAAGTATTGAAACGAAACAGCGCGGGAAACAATGATCGGGTTGCCGTGTTGTCAGACGGTGATTTCTTTGGGGAAGTGGCTTTACTTCGCAACATTCCCCGAACCGCTACGATTCACACGCTATCACCGGTCGTCTTTATCACGCTGCAGCGTGAATTTTTCCAAGACTTAATGAAACGTGCTCCTCATTTGACATCATTCTTGGAAGCACGGTCAAAATAAATGGCTCGAATAGAATCCAGCAATTGCTGCTCTTTAGCAGCGATTGCTACTTTATCTTTAAATTCCGGGCGGATGAGATGCGCCAGCGGCTGTTCGACCTCATCGTAGTGCCGGAAAGCGTCTAATGCCTGAGCATCCCATGCATCAGCGTATAGCAGCAAATCGCCGGGCATCACTCGCGTTCGATCGGTGCCTTCCTCCGGGAAGCATTCAAAAGGTTCATCCACATTCAGTGAGCCGTAATCGTCGGTAAGCTGCTCCCCAGGGTGAATGTCACGGACCGCAATTTCAATTTCGTATGCGGTTCCAATACAATTGGCATGAAAGCTATGGTTTACATAACGGCCATTATCCCAGCAAAGGATGTACTTCCCCTCCTGATTGCGGTAGGAGTATTTCAGAACGAGCTTCTTTCGGTCTTCCTCGAGCGCTTGTACCGTTTCTGTTTCCAGAATTTGATCCAAATCATCGAGTGCCCAAGTTATCGTTCCTTTGGGAATGAGTCGGGTAGCGAATACGCCAAAGCCAATCTTGTCATCAATGTAACGTAGTTCCGTATGCGGATGCATCATATTCTTACACTCCCAATTGAAAATCGACAGTATTTGTCGTTTATTAATATATTACTGATTAACTTGTAGATTCCTGCTTTTATATTAGCTAAAAGAAAAAAGCTACTTTCGCAGCTTCGCCTGCATCCTTCAGCGTTTTTCCTTTAGAAAAGCATGATGATAATCTCCCAATATAAAAAGCCAGAGAAGACTTCCTTCTCTGGCTTTATTACTTCAGCGCTGCTCTTTTCCAAAATCACGGACCAACAGTAATGCTCCCGACACCCCCGCTTGAACTAGGAGTAAAAGTCCAAGTACCAACATTAAATAAATAATTTTGCCCATTGTTGTTATCCCAAGTACCGCTGCCATTATTGAAAACAGCTTCTAATTGGGAAGCCGTTCCAATATTAACGGTTATTTTGGCATAACCGCTTAATTCCGAGTTAGGCATGGCGATTCCGGGTACAGCTGTCCAAGTACCGCCTGCGGGGCGGTAGTGGATGAACGGTGTCGTGAAGCCTTTTTTGTAGTAAACGGTAACGGAGTTGCCCACAGGTGTAGGATTGGTCGTTACACTAATAGCTGCGCTGTCAGCGGACAGATTACCCGCCGCATCATAAGCTTTAACGGTATAACTATAAGCCGTGTTAGCTGTTAAACCAGAATTTGTATAGCTGGTGGTAGCCGTTGTAGCAATTTTCACGCCATTGCGCCAGATCTCATAGCCTGTCACACCAACTGTATCAGTGGAAGCTGACCAGCTCAGGGAGATGCTTGTATCCGTTTTACTCGTGGATGCCAGATTTGTCGGAATGCTCGGGGCTGTGGTGTCAACTCCTTGTGGTAGACCTGCTGTAATATTCCCAACTCCGCCTGTAGAGCTAGGGGTGAAAGTCCAAGTGCCGACATTAAATAGGTAGTTTTGGCTGTTATTATTATCCCAAGTGCCGCTGCCATTGTTAAATGCGGCTTCCAATTGAGTTGCTGTACCGATGTCGATCGTGGTTTTGGCGTAGCCGCTCAACTCAGAGTCTGGAATGGCTTTCCCAGGTGCTGTTGTCCATGTACCCCCTGCTGGACGGTAGTGGACGTAAGGGCTTGTGAACCCTTTTTTATAATAAAGAGTCACCTTATTTCCTTCTGTGTTATCGTTGCTATTTTTCGTGTGATTAATGACATACTGCTTGAAGCCAGCCATATTGCCATTTGCCGAACCATCACTATTAACGAGATTAGCAAGTCTCAACAGCGTGAAGCCGTTGTATCCCCATGACATGATTTTTTCTTCGATTTTTTGAAAATTGCCAGTTGGCAAAGCATTCTCACCGTTTAGTCGAACACCAAGGTTGTTGGCAATGAAAGAGACGTTATCTACCAACGTAGAAGGTTTCGAGTAGGCTGGAGCACTGCCATCATCATTCATTTCCAAAGCGGTAAATGTCAGATCCAAATTGTTGTCTTTAAATTTCTGTATCAGTGTCGTGTAATTGTAATAACCTGCGGTATTTTCAGCGCTGTGGGGAGCAGATGGATTGTTGTACTGCCAGTGGAGACCGGATATTTTAGCTCCTATACGGACACCGAATACGGGATCGAAGTTGGTATGCGCTGCAGCTGCAATGACACCAAGATGGTTTTCAAGCACACTTTGGTACCAGGTGAGGAAATCTTTGCCGTACGTTGAATTGTATCCACCTGTGGAGTAGAAGGTATCTCCATCACTTGGAGGGTTGATTTGGCTTGTGTTGGTTAAGGATAAGTTCCAAGCTTGGTTGACACCGTTCAATGAGCCGTATTTCGTAATCATGGCATTTCGAAAAGCATTCTTAGCCGTATCTGTATATACTTGAAACTTCCCTCTTGTAGGGTAGCTCCAGCCGGCCGAATTGTAGTAGGAAGGATAGCGGAGTTCACCGGAAGGCCCAGCGCTTAAATAAATTTTGGGGATTATGGACTTATAGCTTGTGAAGTTGGCAGCAAAAGAGGCAAATAATTCATTATACTGCTGTCCGATACCACTCCAAAAAGGTGAAATGGCCTCATTGTTTACATAACCAGTTTCACTTTTGTACTTCATTTCATCAGCGGTACCCTTGCTCCACAGCCAGGAGGGGATAGGAATATTGCAATCATCGCCGGGATTCCCTCCGCAAGTATGTGTGGATAAGATCGGTACCCACTTGAGTCCAGACTGACTAACAACATTGGCATACGTCGTGTAGTAGCTCCAGTCAAATTGATTATCACCTGCGGCCTCAACATCGCCCCACCACACATCAGTGGTCAATGCGTAAACGCCATTATTTTTTAACGTAATTAATTGATTCTTAAAGGCATTCCAATCGGTGATTTTCGTTAAAGGAGCCATAACCGATGCTTTGAAATCGTTGGCTACATCAGCGGAAGCCGTATTCGAGTTGCTGAACAAGCCGAGAATTGTGCTGAAAACCAAGAAAAATCCTAATACAAGTATGCGAGCTTTCCTCCAAGCGATCGTAGATAAACTCAATTTTACCATTCTCCTTTTTTGTAGCGATTTGTTGGGCTGGTGGATAAAAGGGCTTCGAGTAGTACATGAAAGAGTTGGAGCCACATAAAAAGGAGGGCGTATGCCGGTCATCGTGTAAGTGTGTTGGAGATGGTAAAGCGCAGAGTTTTGCAAACGTTTGCGGTTTTATTCTAAGCGATTTCCTTGGGTTTTACAGTGGAATTTATTGTTAAAATAGGTTGATTTTGTTGACGGTAAAAGCGTGACCTCGAGGTTTTAAGGATAATTCAGCCATAAATGAGGCCATGCAACCTTATGTTTACTACGCAGCGAATCGTGGCATTATGGAAGGAGATACGACCGCATTGCATATCAACTCCTATTGATTTATTGGGCGATTGAGTAACAACTTTAATTCATTATGAGCAGAATATTTAATGTTCGTAGGGATAAAACGAACAAATGCTCGACTTCAACGCTTTTATGAACCCTTTCCTTCTAGGCGTGACAAAGTGGACTTTACTTGCATACAGTTAGTATTGTGCTAAAGAAAGTAATACACTCCGAAAAGTGCGCCAATATTCGACTAAAATCACAGAAATCTTAACTTTTTCACTTTCTTCCACTTTGCATGAAAGCCACAATCTGTTAGTATATAAAGAAAGACGATAGATTTAGTAAGGATTAAAAGGAGGCACCTTTTCATGGAAAAATTGATGCTTGATTCTATAGATGAAATGACGCATCTGGATCAACTCGAGGCTGAAGCGATTTATATTATTCGAGAAGTAGCGGCGGAATGTGAAAATCCCGTAATGCTGTATTCGATCGGGAAGGATAGTTCCGTGATGCTGCATTTGGCGCTGAAAGCATTTTATCCGGAGAAGCCGCCGTTTCCTTTCATGCATATCGATACCACGTGGAAGTTTAAAGAAATGATTGAATTCCGCGATCGCAAAGCCAAAGAATTCGGAATTAAGATGATTGTTCACTCCAATCAGGAAGGGATTGATCAAGGGATCAACCCGTTCGATCATGGTTCCGCGTATACGGATATTATGAAAACCCAAGCCTTGAAAGAAGGATTGGACAAATACGGATTTACAGCTGCGTTCGGCGGCGGAAGACGTGACGAGGAGAAGTCGCGAGCGAAGGAGCGGATTTTCTCTTTCCGTAATAAGAACCATGCCTGGGATCCGAAGAACCAACGACCAGAAATGTGGAAGCTTTTTAATACAAGAATCAATAAGGGCGAAAGCACTCGTGTATTCCCAATATCTAACTGGACGGAAAAAGACATCTGGCAATACATTCGCAGAGAAAACATTGATATTGTGCCACTTTATTTTGCCAAAGAAAGACCTGTACTCGAACGCGACGGACATCTCATCATGGTTGACGATGATCGCATGAAACTCGAACCCCATGAGAAAATTGAAATGAAGAAGATGCGCTTTCGTACATTAGGCTGCTATCCTCTTACTGGCGGAGCCGAGTCGGAGGCGAATACAATAGATGCCATTATTGAAGAAACGCTTGGCGCGGTTTCATCCGAACGGACAACGCGGGTAATTGACCAAGAAGCGGCGGGAAGTATGGAAAGACGTAAACGGGAGGGTTATTTCTAACATGAAAAGTCTGCTTAAATTTATTACTTGCGGAAGTGTAGACGATGGAAAATCCACCTTAATCGGACATATGCTATATGAAGCCAAGCTATTATTCGCCGACCAGGAAAGAGCGTTAGAGCTGGATAGCAGATTAGGCAGCCGCGGCGGCAAAATTGACTATTCCTTGCTTCTAGATGGGTTACTTGCAGAGCGCGAACAAGGGATTACGATTGATGTGGCTTATCGGTATTTTACGACAGACCACCGTTCGTTCATTGTAGCGGACACACCTGGGCACGAAGAATACACCCGTAACATGGCCGTAGGAGCATCTTTTGCTGATCTGGCTATCATTCTTGTGGACGCCAAGAAAGGGGTTATTACCCAAACCAAGCGCCACACTCGGATTTGTGCACTTATGGGCATTAAACATCTTGTTTTAGCTGTGAATAAAATGGATTTAGTGGGTTTTGATCCTAAAATATTCGATGCAATCAAACAAGAATTCTTGCAGTTGACTGCTGAGTTCAACTTTGAAAGCATTCAGGTGATCCCTGTTTCTGCCACAGAAGGGGATAACATTACGAAAAAATCGTCAAATACTCCTTGGTACGAAGGCCTTGCCTTGCTGCCATATTTGGAAAATGTGGACGTTCATCAGAACGACAATGCAAAGCAATTTATGATGCCGATTCAGCGTGTATGCCGTCCGGATCATACTTTCCGCGGTTTCCAAGGCCAAATTGAGGCTGGGCGTATCGCAGTTGGCGATGAGCTGACAACGTTGCCTAGTCATGAGAAGGCGAAAGTCAAACGGATCCTCGTGGGAGACCAAGATCGTGATTATGCCTATGCTGGACAGCCCGTAACTATTCAATTGGATCGGGAAGTCGACGTTTCGCGGGGTTGCGTATTCACGAAGGATAGTCAGCTTCAAGAGGCGGACCGTTTTAGTGCTACGATTCTTTGGATGGATGATTCTGTACTGACGCCAGGCAAGAACTATCTGGTCAAAGTAGGAACGAAAATCCTGCCAGGTACCGTAACGTCTATTACGCATAAAATTGATGTTAATACGGGAAAAACGGTGCCAACCGATCATATTGTCAAAAATGAATTGGCCAAATGTGAGTTTTCTTTATCTGACGCTATCGTTATTGATTCTTTTGAACAAAATAAAAGCATCGGCGGATTTATTCTGATCGATCGTGTCACCAATATGACATCGGCTTGCGGAGTGATTGAGCAAATCCTTCAAAGCTCCGACATTGCTGCACAGTTAGATACGGAAATCACCAGAGAAGTTCGTGCTCAGCAAAAAGGTCAGAATCCTTTGACCCTTTGGTTCACGGGTTCGGTTTCAGACCAATCGGCCCTTGCGAAGGAAGTCGAAAAACGTTTGGTATCGACAGGCCACCATACTATGTTACTGGGGAATGGCCACGGAGAATCGTTGCAGCGATTAGCAGAAGTTGCGAAATTGATGAACGATGCTGGACTTATTGCATTAGTATCGAATGATTCCCCGAACGTTAACGGCCTAGAAACCGTGCGAGATATCATTGGCAAAGAGTATTTTGAGGTTTATGTTGCAGGCAGCTCGAGCAATGATATACCTGGGAATCAGGAAATTGTAATTGATCTAAGTGAGCTTTCAACCGAAGAAGCTGCAAATCATGTCGTGAAACGCATTATTAAATATTTAATCAATGAGAGTAGTGTTGGACAATTTCTTAATTTCTAATTCGAACAAAATCCCTACATCACCGTGAATCGTGATGTAGGGATTTTTTGTGTCCGCGGCTGACTCTAATCGTGAAAGAGAACGTTAGGACTCGTTATTTAAGTTTGATTTAAGTTATCTGCATTATGATTTACATATGTCAGAAGCGGTAATGCTTTTTGGATAATAATCAGATGATTACTACTTAAATATACGAGGGGTGTTAATTTATGAAAAACAAGAACCTGAAAAGTCTAAGCATCATTACTGTGGCCGCATTACTTAGCGTAGCAGCGGTGGGCTGCTCTAACGCACAAGTCGGTAGCGAGAACGCTACTGCTACTGCAACTACACAAACAGCAACTTCGACCGTATCGTCAACAACTTCATCAACAGCAACCTCAACATCCAAAGCTTCCGTTCAAGATAAATCGGATTTATTCAGTGATCGGGATTTAGAACAGTCGGCAGATCTAGCAACTGCCACACCAATGAAATTGGAAAGCAATCAAGATGTGACACTGAATACAGAAGGCATTTATGTTTTAAGCGGTGAAGTAGAAAATGTGACGGTAGTAGTCGATGCTGCCGAAGATGCAAAAGTTCAAATCGTTCTTGACGGTGTCAGCATAACGAATGAAGATTCACCTGCCATTTATGTGAAGGCAGCGGATAAAGTATTCGTTACATCTACTGGCAGCAAGAACCATATGGAGGTTTCCGGAAGTTATGTGGCGGATGGAGATACCAATGTGGATGCCGTCATTTTCTCTAAAGCGGATATGACCCTGAATGGAACCGGAACCTTAGACATTGTATCCCAAAAAGGTAATGGTATTTCTTCAAAAGATGACCTCAAAATTACTGGAGGCGTGTATACCATTCAGTCATCGGCGGATGCGATAGAGGCTAATGATGCCATTCTGATCAATGATGGAACGATTACAATAGATTCTGATAAGGATGCCCTGCACAGTGAAAACGATGAGGATCCTTCCAAAGGATATATCTATATTGAAGGTGGCACATTAACGATCAACGCTGCCGATGATGCCATCCGTGGCAATAGCTTTGTTCAAATCGATGGCGGCATCATTAACATAAAGACCAGTGAAGAAGGCATCGAGGCCAATAATATCAAGATAAATGATGGTCAGATTACTTTGTATGCGAATAATGATGGCATAAATGCCTCATCCAAAGTTAATTCTGATGTGTCGATTGAAGTCAATGGCGGTACCATTGATGTTAGTATGGCTAGCGGTGATACGGATGCATTTGATTCAAATGGTGATCTCTATATCAATGGAGGAACCATTAACGTAAAAGCAGCCTCCGCTTTTGACTCGGATGGTACAGCTCAATTAAATGGCGGTAATGTTACGGTCAATGGAGAAAAAATCACTCAAATTACCCAATCACGCGGGGGTGGTGGAGGTCGAGGCGGGGCAGGTGGCGGCAAAGGAATGCGCCAATAGCAATAGCAAACGGAAAAGATTAGCCTCAGAGATAATGCTCTGAGGCTTTTTTTAGTTATTCCACCGTTCAATTTAGAGAAGAGTTCTCCTCATCATTGATCGAATATGTTAAGATTTATTTTACTGTGAAGCACGCTACAACGATCGGGGGACTAAACATCCACAATTTTATTTATATTGTCATTGTCCTCTTTTTTGGGTTTGGAGTCTTAAACGAAGGCTATCTCTACGAATTAAATTACTTAGTCGCCACTACCTTTTTGCTAGCTGCATGGCTGATCGTCTGCTTTACCCTGAAGCAGCTGCGCCTGCATCTCATGCATTTGTTTGTCGTTGTTCTCGTTTTATTTTACTGGGCTAGTGTGTTTATCGCGACAGATAGGGAGCAGGCTATTTTAGAGGCGATCAAGATTACGGCCATGCTGCCCTTTTCATTTCTCCTTGCCAACCTGACCCAAGAACAACTGATGAAGCTGTTCAGATGGATGCCATACATGGGGGCATTTCTCGTAGTTGTAGGGATCGTCTTTCAGCTCGAAAGGCAGAATCGATTAGAATCGACGATCGGCTATGCCAATACGCTAGCGATTATATTGCTCATTTCTTTATTAATAACTCTCTTTTTTTATATCCAAAATGCTCGTAAGAGTGATCTTATTCTGATGGTGTTTCAAGCATGTGGGCTGCTGCTCACCTTTTCCAGATCGGTCTGGGTGCTTTGGTTAGTGTCATTAGCCTCACTTGCCTTATTTCAAGAGTTCCGAAAGCGAGACATTTGGCTAAAAATAGTGGCTGTCCACCTGACGAGTTTTATAGTGACGGCGCTATTAAAAAGGGATATTTTGTTTTTTTGGTCAAGGGTTAAATCGATTCAGCCCGAAACCTCTGAGTTCCGATTGAGACTCGTTTATTGGAGAGACAGCCTTCCGATAATTCGTGATCATTTTTGGATAGGGACCGGTGGAGGTGGATGGGGTGTGCTGCAGAATCAGTATCAATCTGAGGCTTATTTTGTTCGTTTTGTTCATAATCACTATCTCCAGTTAGCGCTCGACATCGGTGTTGTGGGAGCCTTACTGTTCATTGTCGGTGTTCTGATCTTCTATTATAGAAGTTCTATTCTGTTAAAAACGATGAAGGCTTCAGATGCAGACTCTTCCGGTCTATGGGTGAAGGGGATTATGCTAATAAGCACGGTACTGCTGCTTCATGCTGGATTTGATTTTGACTTTAGTTTCCTTCTTATCTTTGCGATCTTTCTCGTGTTTATTGCGTTCATGATGGTGCAAAGCCCCGATTTCGCTCATGTAAGTTGGGGGACATCGACGATTGGAAAAGTGATGCTATCGATTGTCTTGGTGGCGATGTTATTCGGTACGACCTGGGTTGCGGTAGGGAAATACATCCAGACAAGGGGCCAGAACAGCGTTGCTGCGGGAGATATAGAATCGGCGATTCTAGCATATTCGCTTGTACAAAAAATGCTGCCATGGTCAGCATCTGCCTATTACGACGCAGCGAAGGTATATGTAATAAGTGGTAACCAGACAGGAGATCGCAATGACTATCTATCAGCCAAGTCTCAAATTGAACAGGCCATGCATCGCGTACCCGATGAGGTAGTGTATAAGCAGTTAAATGATGAACTTTATCAAAAATTAATGAAGGAATAAAATGGTTGGCCTAGATGATTATATCTTTTATGGTATAATCATTTTTGTTATATTACCCTATTACTATTAAAGAGGTGGCTCACTCGTTATGACGTCTTGGAAACCTATTTTCCAAAAGATTAGCCTTGCATTATTTGTAATATTTATTCTCCAAATTAGTTTGCCGACGGTTTCGTATGCGTTTTCAGGTTTTTTTGGTTATTCGGCGCAGGACGGGAAATTACGAGGATACGTCTATGTGAAGGATCCTACTAAGGTAAAGGTGGATGTAATGCAGAATGGATCCGTAACTTCCATTACTTATGATGGAGATAAGGTGAAGGAATCCAATTTTTACAATCCTTACTACTGGTATGATGACCTGAATCAAAAGTTGAAAAATGTGAATATAACGCCCTTTGGCTATATATCCAGCACGGCTCCTACGAAGATTGTTGCGTCGGATGGTCTAACCTCGCAGGAATTTACCAAAGTTGTAGATGTAAACGGGGATGTCCGTTATTTTGGCGATAATACTAGACTTGGGTATTACCGTATTACAGGTAAGCAGTACCTATCGGCTTTAGATGCAAATCATGCGATAGCACCATATAGCGATCTTGTTAGTTTTACGCCTGCTAGTACTGACTCCAATGCTATTCAACTAGATTTACCAAAGGTTGATAATCAATCCGTTATTGATTTTACAAAACTTGCGGTTTCAGATTTTAAACTGCGTGATGACACGACAGGTAATAGTCTGACCATAACCAATATCAATAGAATTTCAGGATATGAGCAACTTGTGCAACATCCAAATATATATTTAAATAGCATCGTCACCCTAGAAACTTCGGAGTTTATGATAAAGGATCATAGCTATACGTTGAGTTTATCTTCTTCAAGTAGTGGGAATGAGTTAAAACTGCCTGTCGAAGGAATATATTCGTTTGATCTTACTCTGGGATATGTAAAAGGGCAATACACCGTTGAAAAGGGCAACGAATACTTCTTCGAAGGTCACAATGCTACTTATTTTGATAATGTCCAGCTCAGAAGTGGTCCGCAGTTAAAGTCGAACGCTGAATATATGGCTGTTGGTCAAGAAATTGATTTTAAACTATTTAATAAGTTTGCTGATGGCTCTTCGGAGGAAGCAACGAACTATGAAATTTTCGCATTAGTTTACTCTAATCCAGCACAGAAGGCTATTTCTTTTGATAGTACGACCAAGAAAATTACAGCCCTTAATCAGGGGGCAGCAACCTTTGCTTTGAAATATAATGGTGCTACTTATGCCTTTACGGTTACGGTTTCTGCTTTAAATGTAGGCGGCGGCGGAGGAGGACCAGTTCTAGTCCCAGGAACAGGAGGGGGAGGTTACTTCCAATTCTCATTTGAAGATCAAGATCTAACACGTGGCCAAATCCATCCAAAGATATCTTGGGCGACTTCTTCGGAACCAAACTATTCCGGCTATGAACTAACCTTTTCTGACATAAATAAAGCGGCAATCGGGCAATCAAGAAGTGTGACAAAGCAAGAAGCCATAAATAATCAATATAAAGTGGATATACCAACTAATACTTTACCGTCAGGTGCTGTATTTGTGAACTTGTTCCCGAAGGATTTATCGGGTCAAATAGGATCAGAAGTATATACTACGCAAATCTATGACAATACATCCAATAGCCCAATCCTACCTGGTGGCAATTCAACAATACCAGCGCCTGTGTTACGGGATGTGTCTTTTAAAGATCAAGATACCAAAATAGGAACCCTAGCGGGAACAATCCTGTGGTATGACGCATCCACGGAACCTTCACCTGCCACGTCCTACAGCCTTTATTTTGTCGACGCCAATAATGCAAAGTTGAAACCTATTGCAGAAATACCGAAAACGAATTTGAGACGAATCTTTCAAGGTGTAGACCTGCCGAGTTACGAAGTCATATTCCCTAGTGGCTATCCGATGCCAAGCGGAGCGCAAAGAATCGGTATTTATGGCAAGAATGAGCAGGGCGAGAGTTCGCAAGGAACTTATTTCGGATTTTGGGATATAACAGCAGGAACATTAGGAAATGATTATTTTGAAGATGCTGATAATCGTGCTGGTCATATCAATGGTACGTTACGTTGGGCGCCGATGCTGAATGAAGCCAATATCGTAAGCTATGTGGTGCAATTCCTTGGCACATTATTTGAACCTCTTGGCACTCCCTTTGCAAAATTGAATAAAGGTCAGCAACAATATAGTGTTTCTATGCAAGGAGATCAAATTCCAGCGAACGCCAAGCTAATTGAACTGCGAGCGCGAAATGCAGACGGACAAGAATTGCTTGTGGGCCGATATACGATTGCCGATAATGTGCTGGGAGAAGTGCCTAGCTCCACATTTGTTGAGCAGCTTCCTGGAATGATTCAAACCCGGAATACCGATCTTGATGGTGAAGCGGGAGAAATTGGAGGAGACGTATATTTCTTTGCTGATTTTTCTACAGTGAATACACCTATTTCACGCTATGATGTTTATTTTACGAATGATCAATTGAAGAAAATCAAACCTATCCTGAGCCTGCCTAGAAATAATGTAGGTGAGTACCACACCAGTATTCCTATGAACACCCAAATACCAGACGGTGCAACGAAGCTTGCGATCTATGGCGTTACGCCAACGGGAGAGAGTCTGCCGACAATCATGAATTTAGAAGATCGGATCTACAGTCATTCTCTCTTGCTTACACAGATTAACATTACAAATAATAAATCAGACAAGGAAGATTCGATTACTATAACGGGGCTGCAAGAGTATGATGTTGTGAGTGTGTACCGTGAAGCGAATTCGATAAATCCATTTTTGACAGGTTCAGTTTTGGGGCAGAACGCTTCTTCCATTACATTCATAGTTCCTCAGCTAGGGACAGAAGCAGGGAGTTTGTATGTTGCGCTTCAGCGCAATAATGGCACTAGAAGCCTCAAAGTGAAAAAAGACTACGATAAGGAACCTGCACCCGCTGGCGGCGGAGGCGGTGGAGGTGGAGGCGGTGGCCCGGCTGAATCATTCAAATGGGACATCGTCAATCAAAATGGTAACATCCGTATTACGTCTAGCGTAGATGCTGTTCAATTGAAAAAACTTGCAGAAGAACAAGCTAAGTCTGGGAATCGGGAGATTACTATTGACGTCAAGACCAACGCAGATGGATATGACTTCCAAATCACGGCAGGTTTATTAGAAGAAGTTACAAGTAAGCAGAAAGACGCTGTATTAGTTTTCAATACAACTGTAGGAACAGCCCGGATTCCTTTTGCTCTACTTCAAGAAGCAGTCGATGCGAATGGTGGAACCGATGCTATGAGCCTTAAGATCAGTGTGGATGGTCTGCGGGTTGCAGAGCAACAAGCGTTGGAGAAAACGATCGCTACTAACGGCGGATCAAGTGTAGGTAAAGCATTATCCTATGAACTCACGCTGATGGATAGTAATAAAACAGTTGCGAACATTGATACGTTTTCCGAGTTTGTGGGGCATGTGATTCTATTGCCGAAAGATTTGAAACTGAATCCTGGCGAAAAGCTTAATGGAGCTGTTTGGGATCCTAGTAGTAACACGCTAATATCTGTCCCAATGAGCATTACTTTGGACAAAGAGGGCAAACCCGCCATCGCAACGCTATGGCGTAAAGGTAACTCGATTTATACCGTGTATAAAGCAAAAAAACAGTTTGCAGATGTGCAAAATGACTATTTTGCCAAAGCAGATATTGAGTCCTTAGCAGCTAGTGGTGTTATCCAAGGGTTCGAAGATGGCTCTTTCCGGGCGGAGGCGAGTGTTACCCGTGCAGAGTTTGCAACACTTCTTGTAAGAGGCCTTGGATTGAAAACAACCAACAGCGCACTTAAAGATTTTACGGATGTGAACGATAAGGATTGGTTTAGTCAGGCTGTCTATACAGCTGTAGGTGCAGGCCTTATCCATGGTTATGAAGATGGCACTTTCCGTCCAACGCAAAGCATTACGCATCAAGAAGCGGTTACGATGATCAGTAATGCGTTGAAATTTATTAATGCTACTACGAAGCTTAATGAATCTGAGCGTACAAAGTACGTGCAGCGTATGAAGGAATTATCTTTGCAAGTAGATGAGTGGGCAAGTGATGCGACAGCATTGGCTTTAAAATTGAATATTTTGAATGTATCGATTGGATTTTCTTTTGGAAAAGATGCGGCAACAACCCGTGGACAAACGGCAGTATTGCTTAATAAGCTACTACAGAATGCGGCTTGGCCAGCAAATTAGTAAAGCTTTAAACAAACACACTTGATATCCAAGTGTGTTTTGTTTGCATTCTGTCTTTATTTCGTAGATCATTATAAAATATCACTCACAAACAACCTACGGAGGTCGACACATGCAAAAGTGGCTCAGAACCACGCTTATTTCACTTCTTTCCCTTATACTTATACTCGCAGTAGCATTTCTAATTTATGCATCTAATTATTATCATGCCGTTGACGTTTCCAAGGACGCCTTGGTAAATGAAAAGACAATCACGACAGATGGAAAGCTCACCATTCTTTCGCCGTCAACGCCGAGCGAGACTGGTTTCATTTTTTATCCTGGCGGGAAGGTTGAGCATATTGCTTATCTACCCATGTTGGAGAAATTACGTCAAAATGGCATCACCTGTGTGCTTGTTGAGATGCCTTTTAACCTTGCGGTTTTGAATAGTAATGCCGCAGATAACGTGTTTGGAAAACTTCCCAAAATCAAAAACTGGTATATCGGTGGACATTCACTAGGCGGAGCAATGGCAAGTAATTATGCTTCTAAACATCAAGAGCAAATCAAGGGGCTTATTTTACTTGGCGCCTATATTTATGGTGACATTCCGCCGGAAAATGCGCTAACCTTGTATGGCTCGCTTGATGGTGTTTTGGACAAATCGAAGATAACCTACAAAGAGAATGTGTTCGTTATCGAAGGTGGCAATCATGCGCAATTTGGAAATTACGGCGCTCAAAAAGGCGATGGAACTGCGACGATCTCAAGTGAACAACAGCAGAAGGAAACCGTTAATCACATAGTTGAATTTATGAAGATGAAAGATAAATCGTGATGAAAATCGAACTCGATAACACAACCATAGACGTAAACGTCCAATATGCCATCCGTAAGAAGCTCTACATCCACATCGATGACACGGGTTTCATCACGGTCAAAGTTCCCAACGACACCAGTCAGGAGCAAATCATTCACGCTGTGCAACAACACAGCAAGTCTATCTTAGACAAGCTAGATGCCATCACCAAAGCACGGCAACCCATCCCCAAAGTCAGAGAATATGAAAACGAAGGCAAGTTCCTGCATCTCGGGAAATATTATTTCCTCCACGAGTTAATTGAAACGAATGGTCTCTCGCAGGAAGAGTTGAAAATCAACCTAAAGAAGTTCTATTTCACGAGCTGCAAGAAGGTCATAGCAGAGCGCATCAAAACCTATCAAACCCAGCTAAAGGTCAAACCCAAGACGATCGAGATCGATGAGTCGAGAACGAAGTGGGGGAGCTGCAGCTCGGACAAAAAGCTAACCTTTAATTACCGTCTAGCCATGGCACCGGTCGATGTGATCGACTACGTCATCGTTCACGAGCTATGCCATCTCATGCATATGAATCATGATCGCTCTTTCTGGCGACGTGTAGGCAGTATAATGCCGGATTTCAAAGAAAAGGAAGCCTTCCTAGCTCGGTACGGCCAAGCGATGACGCTGTAAGCAAGGTCTCACCCAAGGGGGACCTTTTGTCACGCTAAACGAACATCAGATTTGTCCAGATCTCTTATCGGTTTTCTCCATGGTAGGCTAGAAAAGCCAAGTGCTACAATACTACCAAGCACTTACTAAGGGAGTGATACCTGTGAGGAAATTGACGATAGAAGAGAAAAATCACTATGATGAGTTTGGTTATGTGGTAGTTCCAGATCTTTTTCAGAAGGAAGAATTAAGTGGGATGAACGAAGAACTCGATGGGTGCGAAGCACCACCTCAATCTTCGGGGGAGCACGAAGGATTTACGTATCAGCTAGCGATGCTGACGGATAAGACGAAACATTTTGCCCATGACGAACGCATTCTGACCTTAATCGAAGATATTGTGAAACCCGGCATCGCGATCTTCTCTTCCAAGTTGTTGATCAAGCTGCCACACAGTCCATCGGTATGCCACTGGCATCAGGATGATGCCTACTACACGGAGGTTGTGAACAGCGACACTCGGATGTCGATTTGGGTACCGCTGCAGGATACGGATGAGAAGAACGGGTGCCTATGGATCGTTCCTGGCAGTCATAAGCAAGGGCTGCAACCATATAAAGTTCAGAATAATGGCACGTGCCGGAAGGCACTGGATGAAGATCAGGTAGACTTATCCAAAGCTGAACCAGTGCCAATGAAGGCTGGCTCTATCTTGCTTTTCAACGCACTCACCTGGCATTCTTCGAAAGGGAATGAAACGGACCAAGTGAGACGGGCGTTCATTGTATCGTATCAGGAGGCAACGGTGCCAGTCGGGCGAGGGAAACAGCACATTGTTCTACGACCTGTGAGCTAGGTACGGTTCCTTATTTGCAAGGAGTGAGTATGCTGTGTTAAACGCGACCCAACTAGCGGATCATTTTCATAAATCGATGTTTTCGATCGCTTTTGCCGGCAATACGATACTCCCTGCTGGTACGTATCAGGCTCCTTACATTCATAACATTCATTCGATCCATTACATTGTGAGAGGTACGGGTTACTATGTGATGAATAAGGTCAAGTATGAATTGGAAGCGGGCTCCGTGATGCTGTTCGTTCCAGAGACGACGTTCGAATGGTGGATCTCGGATGAAGAAGATGTTGAAATTTACCATATTAGATTCGATTACCACCTGTGTTACAAAGAGAAGCAAGAGTGGGTCATCGCACCCGCAACGAGCTGGCTTGCCCCTCTGCGCGGTAGACTGACGACGGTTCGGCCGGCCGAAATCCGAAGATGTTTTGATATGGTGTTTCAACAATGGAAGGGCTATGATCCAATTTCACAGTATCGCTGTAATTTGGCATTTCGTGAACTGTGGCTCTCTTTGATTCATCAAATCTACGATCAGCAATACAGCAGTGATGCAGACTCTGCTATTGGGTTTACCTGCCAATATATCGCGGATCATTACCAGTCTCCTCTGACGGTGGAGCAGTTGGCTAAGATGGCCGGGCTTAGCGAGGGTTATTACTCCCGACAGTTCAAGCGACTGACTGGCCTCTCACCGAAAGATTACATCATTCGATTGCGAGTGACGAAAGCGAAGGATTTGCTGGCATGTTCCGGATTGACGATGACTTACATTTCCGAGTTAGTCGGGTACGATGACGAGTTTTACTTTAGTCGGGTGTTCAAGCGGATTACCGGAATGACACCTTCATCGTATGCCAAACTATCGAGGAAATTGTGAGGTTAGCGGATTTCCAAATTCGTTTTGATTTGTGTTCAGAAAAAGATGATTGACAATAAGTGTGAAAACGCTTTATAGTTAACGTACAAAGTATGAATATACGGTTGGGCGCGAGTCTAGGAGAAGACCTTATCCGTAATCATATTCTGCCATACAATTGGTGGAATATGTTTACATGGATAAGGTCTTTTTTGCGTTCCTAATTGGATATTGATGATTTCTTACTAGAAGGTGGGACAGATATGGCAAAAGGCTACGTGTTTGATTTGGATGGTACAGTATACCTTGGGGATCGAGCCATTGAAGGGGCGGCTGATGCGATACAAGCATTGCGTTCACGAGGAGACAAGGTCGTATTTTTGTCGAATAAACCAATTGCAACGCGTCAATCTTATGTGGAAAAGTTATCTAAAATGGGAATTCCCGTAACGATCGAAGAGGTGTTGAATTCATCGCAAATCGTTGCTAAATACTTGAATCAGCGTCTCCAGCCAGGTGAGTTAGTTTTCGTTATTGGTGAGGAACCGATTGTAGAGGAACTGTTGGAAAACGGCATCCCACTTACACAGGATAGCGAGCAAGCCCACTATGTGGTGCTTTCATGGGACCGCCAATTCACTTATGACAAATTGAATAATGTGTATCAGGCAGCGATTAGAGGTTCGATCATTATAGCATCTAATCCAGATGCGACCTGTCCACTAGACGGGGGTCAGATTCCGGACACGGGTACATTTATTGCCGCCTTGGAGGTGGCGACGGGCAAGGCGATTGATCTGGTCGTAGGCAAACCGTCCTTAATTGCCGCCGAGGCAGCAGCAGCTCATCTGGGATTGCCTTTCGAAGACTGCTTTATGATCGGAGATCGGCTGGAAACCGATATCAAAATGGCCAATGACGCTGGCATGAAATCCGTGTTGGTGCTGACGGGGGTTGCAACGAAGGAAATGGCGGATAGCTCGCCGAATCGCCCGCTGCATATTATTCCAAGTATCAAAGAGGTCATTCATTTATGATAATTCATGGTATAATGTTCTGACATCGACGAAGGGTGGAATCAAGCGTGTATCCGATTGTTGATTTAGTTGAACATCAAACTATCGCAGCTGTACAAAAGGTCGAAGATATTGAGCTGGCAATTCAAAGTCCGGCGAACATTGTGTTTTTGCTTTTCGGATCCATCTTTACTTTGAAAGAAATGGTAGACCGACTCAAGGATGCAGGCAAGCATGTGTTTATTCACATGGACTTCATTGAAGGCATCGCATCGGACAAGAGCGGTGTCGCATATGCCGCGCAGGTCATCAAGCCGACAGGTGTTATTTCAACGAAGAGCCACTTGATCCGCGGTGCGAAGGAAGCTGGGCTCATGGCCATTCAGCGTATCTTTCTGATTGATCGAAGCGCGGTCCTCCGAGGTATTAAGGCAGCGGAGCAGAGCGGTCCCGATGCAATTGAAGTGATGCCCGGCATCATGCCTCGCATTATTCGCGAAATGACAGATATGACGTCACTTCCTATTATTGCAGGTGGTTTGGTTGGTAATATCAAAGAAATTGAAGAAGCGCTGGAAGCCGGTGCACTTGCTGTATCTGCAGGTTCATCCGGATTGTGGCAATAGGATAAAATAGCTAATTCCAAGTGGGAGAGACCAGGAGAAACCTCTTTGGAAAAGATGCGAGATTTCCGTTCGCATTCTTTTCTATGGAGGTTTTTTTATATTCAGGGGGGAGCAGGTAGGACGATGAGACCGACGTTTTCGGCACAGAGCCGTATCGAGATTTTAAGAAGCATGGCACAGCAGGAATTGGACGTATTAGTCATCGGAGGAGGGATTACTGGAGGAGGGATCGCACTAGATGCGGTCACTCGAGGTATGCGAATCGGCCTTATTGAGAAGAACGACTTCGGTTCTGGAACTAGCAGTCGCTCAACGAAGTTGATCCATGGCGGACTTCGTTATTTGAAGCAAGGCGACGTGAAGCTGGTGCAGGAGGTGGGCAAAGAACGGGCTATTTTATATAAAAATGCTCCGCATCTCGTTATTCCGGCTCCGATGCTTCTTCCCGTGTATAAGGGGGGGACTTATGGCTACCTAGCCTCTTCTATCGGACTGTACATTTATGATTGGCTGGCAGGTGTAGCTCGCAAAGAACGCAGAAAAATGTTGGGGCGCAGTCAGACTGCTCTTCAAGAGCCTTTACTAAAACAAGATGGGCTCAAAGGTGGTGGGCTGTATTTCGAATACCGAACTGACGATGCGCGCTTAACGATCGATATTATGAAAACAGCATATGCACGTGGAGCCCAAATTGTAAATTATGCCGAGGGAACTGAGTTCATTTATCGGGATGGCAAGGTGGTTGGTGTCGAGGTTACTGATCGCATAAACGGGCAAACTTTTCAAATCTATGCGAAGCACATTGTGAACGCTGCTGGGCCATGGGTAGATAAGATGCGTCAAATCGACGGTTCTTTGAAGGGGAAACGTTTGTTTCTGACCAAAGGTGTCCATCTTGTTGTTGATTACACGAAGCTGCCCGTCAAACAAGCGGCTTACTTCGATACGCCAGATGGTCGGATGGTGTTCGTTATTCCTAGGGGGAAGTCGACGTATATCGGAACGACGGACACGGCATTTGAGAAGTCAATAGATAACCCGAGAGCGACGAAAGAGGATCGCGACTATATCATTCGGGCTGTAAATGCGATGTTCCCGAGCATACAACTCACAATCGACGATATTCGTTCTCATTGGGCCGGTCTAAGACCACTCATCTACGAAGAAGGCAAAGGACCTTCCGAATTGTCCAGAAAAGATGAGATCTTCGTTTCGGACAGTGGCTTGATCACGATCGCAGGAGGCAAATTGACCGGATTCCGTAAAATGGCGGAAAAGGTTACCGATCTGGTGGCGCAGCACTTGGAACGTGCAGAGGGCAGGAAAATTCCCGCTTGCAGTACGGACGCTATTACCATTAGCGGCGGTGAGAACAGCGGTGCGTCCAATTACCAAGAATGGAAGAAGGAGATGCTTCGCATTGGAAAGACGCAGGGCGTGGACAGGTCAACGATGCAGGAATGGATCGATACCTATGGGACGAATGCGCTGCAAATACTGGAGTATCTCCCTGTCGCTAAGCAAGTAACCCCCAATCTAGAGCTGCAGTTTGTCCATGCTCAGTTACTGTATGCAATGGAAGCCGAAATGACAGTTACGGCGGTTGATTTCCTGAGACTGCATACAGGCTGGTCGTACTTTCAATTGGAGAAGGCGGAGAAATATGCTGATATTGTCCTTCAAATGTTAAGCACCAGCTTATCTTACAATGCGGATCAGAAGCAGAAGCAGATCGCTATGGTCGAGTCGTTATTCCAATCGATTTACGAATTGCCGGCGAATGATCATGCGATTTAACACCTTGAAAGGAGGTGAAAAGTATGGCCGCTAGCGTGTGGCATATTACTCATTTGGATTTAACGATTCGCATTTTGATGGCAGTAAGTTTGGGTGGACTTGTTGGGCTGGAGAGGGAGTGGAGCAACCACGCAGCTGGCTTACGAACGCATATTTTGGTTTGTATCGGATCCACAGCTATTATGCTGTTATCCATCTATGGCTTCTCCCAGTTCGTTACGGAAGCGAACGTACGCATGGACCCAGCCCGTCTGGCTGCGCAGGTCATTAGCGGGATAGGCTTCCTTGGAGCTGGCACGATTATGAGAACTGGTTCTACGGTATCCGGTCTTACTACGGCGGCTTCGGTTTGGGTCGTTGCAGCCATTGGTCTATGTGTAGGAGCAGGTTTCTATTACTGTGCGGTGCTGGCGACTGTTATGGTTTTGCTGAGCTTATTTGTTCTGAATAAATGGGAAAAGTTTATGATGCGGAACAGGCGAACGCAGGAGGTGGTCATTAAAATCGTCGATAAACCTGGGGTTCTGGGTACGATTGCATCGCAATTTGGCGAGCAAGGGATCCAGGTTGTTAACGTGCAGATGAAGCCTGATGGCCAAATTGAGATATCAGGAGTATCGGAAGGGGTGATGGAGCTTCGTTTTCATTTGAAAAGCGGCTATACGGAGGCGCTGTTGCAAGCGATTGATCGTATTTTGAAATCCAGCCATATTATTTCATTGGAATCCAAGGGGGTACAACTAAGCGGGGGAGCTTCCCGTGTGAATCAAACCTACGCTTTGTAAACGGTTAGGAATACACAAGTTGCTTCTAAATGATAATAAACTTGTTGACATTAACCCTAGAGATATGCCATACTCTCACTAAAGAAAACGCTTTATTTCGTTCAAAACGATTGGGTGCGGAGATCATTGAGACAGCCCAAGAGACGAACGGACCGTGCATAAGTGTGCGGCCCTTCTGTTTCTTGTCTGCTTAATGTTCTCCTTTTTTATGCTTATCTCGTCCACGAATGATACCGATCAATGAAAATTCGCTTTAATCCAGAGAGGGGATTTGTATATGAAAAGTAAAAAATGGTTAACCACACTAGCGACATCATCTTTGTTATTGACAGCATTGACGGCCTGCGGCAGCGGCGGTACAGAGACGACGGGGGAGACAACGGCTGAGGTTCCGCCAGCAGTTGAAGATAACACGCCTGTTACGATTCAATATTGGCATTCCCACGCAGAAGTTCAAATGCCCGCTGTGAATGACATGATCGCGGCATTCCAGAAGAAATATCCGAACATTACGGTAGAAGCTGTGTTCCAGGGAGCTTACGCTGATTTGCAAAAGAAACTTCAGGCAGCCATTGCAGCGAAAGATGTACCAGCTGTGACTAACGTAGAAGTATCTGCGCTTCCGAGCTTTGCAGACAGCGGTGCTTTCGCAGATTTATCCGGGTATATCAAACGGGATAAAGTAGACATGAACGACTTCTCACAAGGTATGGTGCAAGCGTATTCATATGATAAAAAGCAATTCGGCTTCCCGCTAATTGTCAGCACGAGCGTTATGATTTACAACAAAACCATGCTGGATAAGCTCGGCGTGCAACCTCCTCAAAAGTGGTCTGAAATTGAAGAGTTTAACAAGAAAGTAGCCGTTAAAGAAAATGGGAAAACGACTCGTTACGCATTCTCAGTTCCTGGTTGGGATACTTGGTATATGGACCCGTGGATTTCAAATGGCGGAGGCTCGATTCTTAACCCTGAGCATACCAAAACGTTGCTAGATCAGCCAGATAGCATGAGATGGATCCAAAACTTCAACAAATGGTTGAAAGATGGTTCCCTTCATATGGGGTACGGTAAAGGTGCATCGGATACGATGAGACAGATGTTCTTGGATGAGAAGGTAGCTATGGTACAGCATACATCAGCGGTATTGAAAACATACTTGCAGAATGCGAAGTTTGAAGTTGGTGTATCCTTCATTCCTGGTGATAAAGAGCGCAAATCACATATTGGCGGAGCAGGAATTGTCATGATGGAAGGTGCGCAAGCTAAACAGAAGGAAGCTGCTTGGAAGTTCATCAAGTTTATGACAGATGCTGAGCGCAACATCAAGTGGGCTGAAGGAACAGGCTACTTACCAACGCACAAATCGGTACTGAATACCGATGAAGGCAAGCAATATTTTGCTAAGCTACCACAATACAAAGCTGTATTTGATAACTTTGATAACGTTGTAGGACGTCCACAGCACCCAGCTTATCCGGAGTTCAGCAAAAAGTATATGGAAGTCGTAGGTAAGATGATTTTGGAGAATGCAGATCCAGAACCGACGATGAAAGAAGCTGTGAAAGAAATCAATACCATTTTAAGCGAAAGTTAATCCGAAATAATTCGAAATAATTAGCTGTCTCGTCGTGTAGAAAGCTGAGGTTTTCTACACGACAGTTCATTTAAGTAAGTTGAGAGGGGGATACGCCATGAATACGGACAACAAGCCGAGCCAGATTCATCCAGAAGTTGGCGGTATCGTGAGAACACGTTCTCGTTCCCGCCTACTGGAATATTTGAAAGACTTCTCGTTTGCCATACCTGCATTGGTCATCCTGATGGTATTCATCTATTATCCACTAGCTAACTCGTTGTATATAAGCTTTACGAACTGGAATATGACGAAGCCGACGAAGAAGTTCATCGGATTCGATAACTATGAATATTTGTTAACCAGTAAGACCTTCTATAAGGTGCTTCAGGTTACATTCACCTATACGGTAGCGGATGTTTTGTTAACACTTGGCATTGGATTACTGCTCGCCTTGTTATTTAATCACACCTCGCGTACGTTCAATTTCATGCGAGCTATTATTTTCATGCCGCACTATGTATCAATGGTTATCGTCTCAATGATCTTCTTGTGGATTTTCAACGGTCATTACGGTCTGATGAATAACATCATGAAATGGATAGGACTCGAGCCTATTCAATGGCTTACGAATACGAAAACAGCACTGTGGGTGCTGGTTGCCGTTGGGGTATGGAAAGGCGTCGGCTTTACGATGATTATTTTCATCTCCGGTCTAAGAAGTATACCGCTTGAATACTACGAAGCTTCCGGTATCGATGGGGCATCGAAGTGGACGCAATTCTGGAGAATTACGGTACCTCTTCTTTCTCCAACTACATTGTTCCTTGTCATTACCCATTTCATCTCTTCGATGCAAGTGTTCCAGTCCGTTGACGTTATCACGAACGGTGGGCCGCTAGAGTCAACCAAAGCCATGGTGTACTGGATCTATGAAATGGCATTTACGGATTTCAAAACAGGCCGCGCATCAGCCTTAGTTGTGATCTTCTTCATAATTATTATCTTGTTAACCATGGTTCAGATGTATGTGTCTAAGAAGAAAGTTCATTACGAAGGGTAGGTACAAGAACATGACAAAACCGTTGCTCCATACTACCCGTATCGGTATTGCCGTTATCATTACGCTATTGATGTTTTTCCCGATTTATTGGATGCTGATTACCGCTTTAAAAACGCCGGCCGAGCTCCGGATGTCATCTCCGACATTTTGGCCGGATAAGGTGATGTGGGAGAACTTTGCTACCGCATTTAAAGCCATTCCATTTTATCGGTTTACGCTGAATACGGTTATTCAAACTGTGGGGATTGTTTTTCTGCAGATTAATATTGGTCTTATGGCGGCTTACGCTTTTGCGAAGGGAACATTCCCTGGCAGAGATAAGTTATTCGCACTCGTACTCGCTGCGCTTATCGTACCAGAACAGGTTGTATTCGTACCGGTATATGTACTGATGTCGAAGTTGAATTGGATTAATACGTATTACGCGCTTATCATTCCGCATGCTGCATCTGCTTACGGCATATTCCTCCTCCGTCAAATGTTTCGCTCGATTAATAATGATGTGATCGAGGCGGCGAAAGTGGATGGTGCCAATCGGGTTCAGGTGCTGTACAAAATACTAACGCCGATGGCCATGCCTACCGTCTCTACTTTAGCTGTTATCAGCTTTATTAGTAGCTGGAATGCCTATTTCTGGCCGCTCATCATGACGAATTCGAACAAAATGCGCGTGTTAACTGTTGGTATTTCCATGATGCGGGATTCGATCGCTGGGGATGAAGCATTAAATATGCATATCATCATGTCGGCGAGTGTGCTGATAATCTTGCCGATCGTCGTATTGTTTATTTTTGCGCAAAAATATATTGTGGCTGCAATGGCTAATTCCACTTTTAAATAACGTGTTTAATGCATAGGAGGAATGTATGAATATGACGCAACCATCAGTATTAGTCATCGCTCATCGTGGTGCCAAAGGGGAGGCCCCGGAGAATACACTCGGCGCTTTCCGTCTCGGGATTGAACAGGGCTGCGATGCCATCGAATTGGACGTTCATTTATCCAAAGACGGTGAAATCATAGTCATTCATGATTTCACTATTGATCGAACAACAGATAGGAAGGGTGTCGTACATGAGATGACACTTTCTGAATTAAAACAGGCTGATGCGGGCCGCTGGTTCAGCTCACAATATGAAGGTGAACGAATTCCTACATTAGAAGAAGTGTTCGACCTTGTTCCGCCGGAAGTGATGATTAATGTAGAGATCAAAGATTCTTACGACCGTAAGCTCGAACCAGCACTGGCCGAGCTCATGAAAAGGAAAGATCGCGTGCATAATGTGGTTGTCTCCTCCTTCGATCACAAAAGCCTTCTCTTCCTAAAACTTTTGCTGCCTGAAGCGAAAATCGGGCTTCTATATGAAATCAATCCAGGAAGTCACGCTGGTTTGGCGACAGGATTTGGGGTTCCGGTGTATTCCCTGCATCCTAATTTTAAAAGGATTAACCGAGAGGATATCAGGGATGCCTTAAGTAAAGGAATCCAGGTGTATCCTTGGACGATTAATGACGAAAAGAAGATGAAACAAGCCATCGAAAAAGGAGCTTCTGGTATAATTACTGATTTCCCTGGTAAATTACGCAAGATTTTGACAGCGTGGAGTCAGCCCTTAGGGGGCAAGGATGACTAGGATTCACTTCGCTTATGTTGTGGTTGTGGCGGGATTGATCGCGTTAACAACGGTAGGCTGTCAGAAGCCAATAGCGATTGCCAATGCTAGTGTGATTCCATCAGCTACACCGATCGAGGCAGTTGCTACTCCTAAGCAGGTGATGAACACAATGACGGGGATAACCCAAGAAGAAGCGGGCATTAAGATTCGTGTTGATATGCCTGAAATCCGAACATTTCTTGAAAAGAGCAAGCAGGGACCTGTCATCCCGGCATTGAAGCAGAATGCGATTCCGCAAGGTATGGCGTACTTGGAAGAGAAGAATTGGCTATTGGTCACTCATTACCGCGAGGACGGCAAGCCTAGCATTATCTCGGTTATTGATGAGAAGAGCGGAGAGATGCTCAAAGCTCTTGAGATCTTTAAGAACGAGACTACACCTTATACAGGTCATGCAGGCGGTGTTGCTGTTAGTAACAAATACATCTGGATATCATCCGAGGGCAACGCCTACTATTTCCCCAAGGAAGATCTCTTGAAAGCGGATAAGGCGGGTAAAATCGTCTTTAAAGGAGCCGTTCAAACGGATACGCGCGCTTCATTTAATGCTTTTGCTGATGGCATCTTATGGGTTGGTGAATTTGCACAAGGTGCCAGCTACCCTACGGACGCCTCACACTATATGACGAACCGAGATGAGAAGGAGCATAAAGCTTGGGCTGTCGGCTATAAGCTTGACCCTTCGACAGACTTGCCGAGTGCTTCTAAATTGCAAGCGTCGGGACCGGTTGTACCTGATATGATTATTTCGCTGCCTGACAGTGTTCAAGGGATGTATCTCGACAAGGGCGGCTTATGGCTCAGTCAGTCGTACGGAAGAAACAGTATCAGCGACTTAACGCGATATAAGAACAATTTATTGGATAAACCGCATACGACGGTTAAGCTCGGACAATCTGAAGTACCTGTCTGGTTTCTAGACAATAAGAACAAGATGGAGAAAATGGAAATTGCACCGATGGCTGAAGGCATATTTAAATGGAAGGGCCACATGTACATCTTATTTGAATCGGGTGCAACCAAATACAAAACCTCCACGACTTATGCGTTAGAGCGAATTTATATGCTGCCCTGGAGTGAGTGAGGTACAGTGGTCGGTTGTCTATATTTGCGTTATGATTATAAGGTATACATGATAACCGGAGGTGGACAACACGACATGATCACTGGCTTAGCTCACAGGGGCTACCCAAAAAAGTACCCGGAAAACACGATATCCTCTTTTCAGGCAGCTTTAGATTTGTCTTACAGTCATTTGGAGTTGGATGTTCAACTTACGAAAGACGGAGTGCCTGTCGTCATTCACGATACAACCGTGAATCGAACAACAAATGGTACTGGCCGTGTTGCAGACTACACATTTGAGCAAATTCGGAAATTGGACGCAGGCGGAGGTCAGCAAATTCCAACACTGAAGGAAGTTCTTTTGCTGGCGAAGGGGAAAGCTCAGGTAGATATTGAGCTGAAACAAAGCGGGTTGTTGTATCCAGGTTTAGAGGAGCAAGTGTTGGAGACGATTCAAGTTGCAGGGGTTCAGGATCAAGTATTCGTAACTTCCTTCGATCATTACGCCATCGTTCGAACAAGGGAACTATCCCGTGATATTAATCTGGGACTCGTCCTTTACGGCGCAACACCGGCGGTATTCCCACTTGCTAAGGAAATTAATGCGAAGTATGTATCTGTGAAACATATTTATTTAACAGATGAATTTGTTCATCGCTGCGATGAAGCGGGTATACAGTTGATTGCTTGGACGATCGATGATGAACAAGATATGCGGAATTTGCGGTCGCAATATCCTCACATTTGGGCATGCACGAATGAGCTTGAGAGATGGATTACCGTATTTTAATATGGAAAAGGAGGAGCTCACGACGATGTTGTGGGCTCCTCCTTTTTACGTATCATCTAGCCGCTCCTACAGATCATTCTCATGCAAATAAGCTATCGTCTCCGACCGTCCAGAGACATTTAGCTTCTTATAAATAGCACTCAAATAATTCTTCACAGTCCCCGTGGTCAGAAACATGTCAGAAGCGATAGCTTGATTCGACTTTCCTTGTTTCAAATTCTTCAGAATGTTCCGTTCCTGAACAGAAAGACCAGACAGCTTGTTTTCTTGTGGTTGTGTCTCAATCGATTGTAGATTTTCCTCCAGTGCCTTTTCTTCCTGTTCCTCTGAGGAACGTAGTGCTTGGACAAGGCGCGGCTGAATACTTAGCGGGTATGTAATGCCACCATCTAAGCAGACCTGAATGGTTGAGAGTATTTTTTTCGTCTCGACGCCTTTCACTAGATACCCGCTGGCACCGTGACGTATCGCTTCCCATATGTAGGCTTCATCCTCAAATGAGGTCAAAATAAGTACCTTAATCTCCGGGAATTCGGCTTTGATTTGTTTGGTAGCCTCTAAGCCGTCAAGCTTGGGCATATGGATATCCATCATAACGAGTTGAGGACGATGCAATTGTACTTGTTCTATGGTGGCTATACCATCCCCCGTTGTCGCTACGACTTTATATCCTTCTTCCATACCTAGAATAGCTGCTAATCCATCGCGGATGAGGGGTTGGTCGTCTGCGATAAGAATGGTTGTTTGAGACAATTCGATCACTCCTTCCGATCATTTTCGACTGAAGGGTATGGCTATATCCAGCGTTACTCCGCCAGATGCACCATTGTTACGTATTGAAAACGTTCCCCCAACATCTTCCACGCGTTCTTTCATCGCAGTAAGTCCGTAACCATACACAATTTCGAGTGGTGGATGACCATTATCGGACAAAACGAAGCGAAGAACTTCCTCATGATACGACAATGAGAAGTGGAAATAAGTACTTAGGCCATGGCGAATGCCATTCGTCAAACCTTCTTGTAGTGCCCGATAAATCGTAAGCTCGATAATAGGTGTTAGATCAGGCGTCGTGGTATCAATGGTGTAGGCAATATCCACGGTAGTTTGCTTTTTCGTATCATCGATCAACCGAATAAGCTCAGGTATGAAGCAGTGATCTGGGAAGTTCTCGCGCAACACATGGACAGAGCTTCGTACATCATTTAGACCTCTGAGAATACTTTCTTTCGTTCGATCGATCATCTCTTTGGCGATTGGATAATGGCTTTTCTCCAAAGCATGCGCTGCCGTCTGTAATCCGGTTAACGCTGATGTCAGCGTATGTCCAACCGAATCATGAATATCGCGGGAAATTCGCGTCCGTTCTTGTAATTTGGCCTTCTGCTCCAATGCAATTGAGGCTATTCGCAGTTGCTCGTTGTCGATAGCTAATTGATTCTTTTGTTGAAACGCAATCCTAGCAAGCAAGCTCATCCCGTAGATCGCAAAGAAATCAATCACTCTAGGAATAATTAAATAGATGTCCTCAAAAGGCGGAAACTGACGATAGATCATGACGCCTAGTAGAATACAAACATAATTGACAATCGTAAAGATAATGGCATGCTTTCTACCGTGGTGAAAGGTGAACTCACCAATGAGAATTAAGAGGTAAATTTGAGAAAAATAACTTTCCGACCATACACAGATAACGAGAGCCAAAGCTAGTTGAGCGTATAAAAACCGGAAGCCACTCCTACTATGCAGAGCAATCTTTAGGATATAATCCCGCATAAGGACGGCAGCCACATAGCTACAAGCTAGCAGCAGAAGTCCTACTGAAAATTTACTCGTATGAAACAATAGTGAGAGTGTTGCACCCATCACGATGATATGCAAGGTGAGAGTCATGTTTTTATTTAAATGTACATCCATATCTTTACCCTCAAATTACAAAGCTTTATTTACTACTTATTTTACCATAAACATGACTTAAGTCATACATAGAACGCATAAAGTGTCGAAAAGGTTGCATATCTAGTGAACTTCTTCATCTTGGATAGGTCTTTAGTAGCATCTATAATATAGATAGAGGAATTATGGAATTTCCAAGGAGGCATGTCCAAATGTTGATGATTTTATGGAACTTACTAGGTGGCATTCTTCTAATCTTGAGTTTATATTTGCCGTTGAAACAATTATTGGAACGTAACCCTGAGTAGGAGGGAGTACGACTTGAAAGAAGACTTGCTTGATAGGAAAAATGGGGGCATGCATGCCTCATGTAGCACGGATTACGAGCGTATGAATGAGTTTCTAATTCAGGAAACAGGTAACTCTATGGATGTATTTTCGAATAGGTATCAAATTACGAAGCGCGAGTCGGAAATTTTCCTGATGGTCGCTATCTATGGTTTTTCCAATCACGAAATTGCCGAACGTTGTAGGATCAGCGAAAAAACGGTCAAGATTCATCTTGCTAATATAATGAACAAAGCTGGCATCAAATCGATGCGGAAATTACTTTCGCTGTTATTTAATCATGTGCTTTACTTTCGTGAAAGTAACCGATTGTCCGAGGAAAAGTAGGGATGTCATTATTATCGTGATCCAAATAACAAACCGTCCATAATCACAACAGGTGATGGGACGGTTTTTTCATTTTATCGTAACTAATCACTAGCCCAATGCGTCTATTACTATGTTGCTATGAAACTAATTCTAGCAGTAGCAGATATAGAGGGAGAGGGAAGAAGACGTTTATGTTGAAAAAAACAATCTTATTCGGCACGCTGTTTGTTCTATTGTTTGCAAATACCGCTTTTGCCTACGATGTACAACTACAGCCCTTCAAGGATGAGGAACAAGACTATGCCAAGGATCCGATTTACACCTTATCCGCATTAGGTATTATTAACGGCTATGAGGACCAAACCTATCGTCCCAATGATGACTTGTCTAGAGAGGCTTTCATTAAGTTGCTCGTTATGGCAGGTAAAATAGAGAGTAAAGCTCCACTGGGGAGTACTCCCGTTGATGTAGCGAAGGACCGTTGGTCGGCACCTTATATTGCTGCTGTCTACGAACGGAAATGGCTTGATAGTTTACTAGATCAGGAGGGCTTGCTTCATCCAGCGCAGACGATCACGAGAGAAGAAGTTGCGATGCTCGTAGGGAAATCGTTGCTGGAGTCTGAAAGTGAAAAGGCTCGTCAACAATGGTTAACCATGGATTGGAAGAAAGAGCAGGTTGTTAGAGGTTTTAAGGATAATTCAACTATAAATGAGGCAATGCAACCTTATGTATATTACGCAGCGCATCGAGGTATTATGGAGGGAGATCAGACAGGATTTAGCCCGAAAGAGTCTTTGATTCGTAAGCAGGCAGCAGCTGTTATCTATCGTTTGATTGATAAGCGGATTGCTGAACATAAGATCGATTTCACAGGTTATTATGCCCTTACCTCCTACCCCGCGATTAAGCAGATGAATAAGCTTTCTCATGTGATTCTTGGTTGGTCTAGCTTGGTATATAGCGGTGCTGGAACGGCTTCATTGAACATCAAATCTCCGGATTATCGGGTTCCACTTGGTTATGAAGAGGTCATTGCCACTGCGGATGCTGCCCAAGTTACGAAGGAATTGATGGTTTTCTATGATGGTGCTAATTTAAAAGACTTCCTTCAAGATGAATCTGCCAAAAAGACCTTTATTGCATCGTTGCTCAGTACATTAAAAGATCCAGCCTACTCGTTTACGGGGGTAAGCATTGATTTTGAAGGATTGAAGGAAGCAGGAAGTGCAGTCGACTATACCGAGTTTCTTCAGGAGTTGAAAGGTCAGTTAGGTTCGCTTACATTGTCGGTAGCCGTTCCGCCGATTTATTATTACAAGGGTTATGATTTAAAAGAGATCGGAAAGCTAGCCGATACGGTGATCCTTATGGCTTATGACTTCACACATAATGAAAGTGTATTACCATCGGCACCCCTGCCATTAGTGAACGATACCGTGCTAACCGCGCTGCAATCGATACCCAAGGAGAAGCTTGTTCTTGGCATTTCCAAACAGGCGAACCAGTGGGTCACCCAAGCTGGCGTAACCGGGCCCGCCCTTAAACCAGCCATTGCTGATGTTGAGAAAAGGCTGGCGATGCCAGGTGTGAATACCACGTGGGACATGCCCTATTTCTTGAAGAAAGCTACGTTCGCGGACGAGCGGGGCAGCCATGTATTGTACTACGAAGATTCGCAGAGCATAGCCAAGAAGATTTGGCTCGCCAAGTTCTATGACCTGCAAGCTGTTTCCTTATGGTATATGGGCAACTATACGGCATCGGATTGGGAGCGAATTGGAGAGCAAGCGGCTAAGTAATAGTGGTATAAAGATCGACCTCATAAAAAGCTGTGATACGATTATGTAGTCATTCATCCCTTTCAGAAAAGAGAGACAAACAAGATGATCCCAATAGTTAAGTCAAAAGTTGAAACCAAGCTTCAGTCCTTCATCGGGATTGAAGCCTATATCCATAGCGAAGCGACTTCGTTTGTCTTCGTACGTAATTTTAAGATCAAGGTTACCCATGCCTTTATAGCAGGGGAAGGACCATTTCGTACGGCACTCCGATTCGATGGGCATGGTTGGCTGCGAATGGAGGCGATCACGCATTATGAAATTGATGAAAACGGCTGTCTTTTACTGGCCGGATATGATGATCGAGGTCGGATGAACGTTGCGCTACACATTGGAAGGGAGCCGTTTCCAGAATGAATACTACCCAAAGAGGCGCAGCGAACAAGCTGCTCGCCGTATTTGCGCATCCTGACGACGAGTCATTTATTTGTGGAGGGACACTTGCCAAATACGCTAGTGAAGGGGTCAACATTACGCTGGTGAGTGCCACGCGCGGAGATATGGGACGCCGAATGGGCAATCCACCGTATCTCAATCGGGAAACGATGGCGGCTGCTCGTGAAATTGAACTACGAGATGCCTGCAAATGCTTGGGCATCCAGCAGCTCCTTTTTTTCGATATCCGCGACAAGACAGTTGAGTTTATTGATGAGGAAAGCCTGACCTCAAGAGTTGAGGCTCTAATCCGTGATGTGAATCCAGATGTCGTGCTCACGTTTCACGAAACGTTAGGTGGACACCCCGATCATTGTGCTATTGGGAAGGCTACGACGGCTGCATGTCAACGAACAGGACATCTGGACTCGTTATATTTCATAACGTTCGGTGATGCGATGGAGCGTCCGGAACGGTTTGGGTATTCCCATAAGGATGTCATGAAAATTGATGTAGCAGCTCATTTGAAAGCTAAACTGGCAGCGTTCCGGGCTCACCGCTGCCAGACGGAAATAGATGAGTGGGTATGGCTGCCAGACCATGAGGCGTTAAAGAAATTCGGCCGATATGAATACTTTTTGAAAGCGGACATTGAATCTCCGTCCAAAACTTACGATAATTTGTTCTAGTATTTCCCTTAGATCACAAGGACTTCTCGATTAGGGCAGCACTGGCTAAGTTATGAAGCACTGTACTATCCATTGGTGGATTATGCAGGCCTGCGCGAACATCCCGATAGTACCTTTCCAAAGGCTGCTTGCGGGACAAACTAGCGGCACCGACGATTCTCATCGCGAGGTCCACGACTTTGATCGCATTGTTGGTAGCAACATACTTGGCCAAGCCTAGCTCTGGTTTTAATGCTGGTCGGTTGAACTTCTCTTGATCCCAACGATCCGCCGTTGCATAAAGGAGTGCACGTGCAGTTCGTAGTTCGATTTCCATCTCGCCGATGGCATGCTGGACAGAGGGGAGTGAAGAGATCGGTTCGTTCATATGGTTCGGTTGATAGGTATGAACGAATTCAAGGGCATAATCACGTGCCGCCATGGCAATGCCCAAGTAACAAGCCGGAATATGTAAAAGCCAGCCGCCGCCATCATCCACGCCTTTTCCAGAAAGCCTCATGGTTTTATCCACGAAAACCCCATCCAAAACCACATCATGACTGCCTGTCGCTCGCATCCCGAGTGTATCCCAAGTTTCCACGATAGTTACCTGATCTGTTCGATGAACGAGGAAGTCCGCTGTTCCGTCTTCATCCGGGATAAAAGCTGATACCACAAAACGATCTAGGATCGGTGAAAGGGTACTAAACGTTTTACGCCCCGTAATTAGCCATCCGTCGGCTGTCGGGAGCGCTGTAGTTTCGGGTTTTCCGCCTCGGCTGGGACTACCAGATGCAGCTTCACTAGCAAAGGTATTAATCATAGTCCCATCACTCACGACGGAGTAGCACAAATCAGCGAAAATAGCCTCTGGCCATTTTCGAGTTGTTCCAAGATGTAAGACCTGACCAATGTGCCAGCCTACGGCTAATGCGGTCGAACCATCCCCATAAGCAAGCCGCTCTTGCAGCATAACGAGCTCATAAAGCGAGATGCCATCCCCGCCGAATTCTTGTGGGACAGTTAGCTTTAAGTACCCAGCCTCTCGCAAATCTGTGAAATTTTCAAATGGAAAAGATCCCTCTTGGTCATGTAACGCGGCTCTCATCGCAAAAAGGGATGCCAACCCTTCTGCTTTTCTAGCTAAAGCGCGCTCTTTCTCATTCCGAATATATTGATCAATCATTTTGTTCATCCCATTCACACTCCTATCTTTATTTATTATATCAGCTAGGAGATTCTCCTGTCGTTTCGGAACGTCATTCAGACATCAAGGTTAATTAAATCGTTCCCGAGCATAAATCATATATGGTAAACTATAGGTAAAATGAACTATTTCCTCACATCCTACCGACTGACTCTACGAAAAGGCGCTGAAACCCTCGATGCTTTATTTATACCGATCCGTCCTACGATATCTAGCGAGTAGCAAAAAAGTATTCACCGTGTTCATCATTGCGTTATTATTTGAACTCAGCTTCGAGTACTTTACGTCATTAAGTATCAAATATTTAATTGACGATGCCATTACGCCTCGGAATATGACCATATTCTTTGGTCTGCTCTTAGCGCTTCTCATTGGCGGTGTCTTGAACTTATTAATTGGTGTCGGCGGCGATTATGCGATGTCCAAATTAAACGAGACGATTCTCATTGGGCTGCGCAAAGATCTCTACGAACAGACGCAGAAGCTTTCTGCGCATTTCTTCTCACGTTATCGAATCGGGGATATTGTTGCACGGTTCACAATGGATATTCCAGCGGTAGAGCATGCGATGATGCAGACGTTTTCGACGCTTATTCTGGCTAGCCTCAGCATGGTGGTGGGGACAGCGATATTATTTGTTCTAGAGTGGAAATTGGCGCTTGTTGCATTCGTTGGCATTGTCTTCATGTTCGTCCCGCAGAAACTACTGAATAAACGCGCGCAGCGTTACAACGAGGAGTACGTTAACATTGTAGAGTCATTTTCTAATAATATGGATGAGGAAATGAAGGCATTTAAGGTCATTCGAGGCTTTCAACTGCAAGAATCTATGAAAAATAGGTTCACAAAGCAACTACAAGTCTGGTTTCGATTAGGTGTGAAGAGGAGCTTCATTAACTCCAATCTGGAGAGACTTCCGATCATGGTGTTATCCGTTGTTAACGTGATTATCCTTGGTTTAGGGGGCTATTTTACGTTTCAAGGATCGATGACCATCGGGGATTTGATAGCATTTTACTCGGTTTTTGATACGGTTGGCGTATCGGTGATCCAATTCATGGAGGTCGTGCCCGATCTGATTGAAGGTGAAGTGGGCATTCGACGCATCAATGAAGTACTTGAGATTCAACCCGATCTAGAGGATGACGAGCAGGCTGCTCAGAATCCTTCTTTGAACAATGAAATCAAATTCGATAATGTTACTTTTGGCTATACGGAGGCGCACCCTGTTATACATGATTTAACCTTATCCATTCCTGTGGGTAGTTATGTAGCTTTGGTGGGGCCCAGTGGTTCAGGCAAAAGCACGTTGCTCCAACTGCTCATGCGTTTCTATGATCCGCAAAAAGGCTCCATTCAAGTGGATGACCTTGATCTCCGTAAAATTCAACTGTCTTCACTGCTTACGCAAGCTGGTGTTATTTTTCAAGAACCTTATCTATTCAATACGACGATACGTGAAAATCTACTGATTGGTCATCCGGATGCCACCGAGGAAGAGCTTCTCGAAGCGACACTTGCGGTCGGTGTTCATGAGGCGATTATGCAAATGTCGAATGGTTACGATACCTGGATCGAAAATGAGGGGGCCAATCTGTCCGTCAGCCAACGGCACCGGATCTCGATCGCGCGCGCGTTACTGCGATCGAACGAGCTGACTTTCATGGACGAAGTAGCGGCATCGCTAGATCCGGAGTCAGAAATAGCGCTGAATGAGACCATCTCTCGAGCTAATCATGGTCGAACGGTAGTTGCTGTATCGCATCGTTTGAAGACCGTTTCACATGCGGATCTGATCTATTTCATCCATGAGGGGAAAGTCATCGAATTCGGTACGCATCAGGAACTGTTAGAACGTCAAGGAGCTTATCACCGACTATGGCAAAAGCAGCAAGGCTTCCAACTATCCCAAACGGGAGAAGTTGTTATTGAAGTCGAGCGCTTAAGGCAGATGCCTTTCTTTGCCTATATGAATGAGGACCTGCTACATGAGATCAAAGATTTACTGATGACGGAAAAAATTACGAGCGGCCAAGATGTGTTTCGGCAAGGTGAAGCGGGACATAAATTGTATATCATTGTACGTGGCAAAGTGGAAGTGTCTAAAAGGAATGCACAAGGCGAGAACATACGAGTAGCAGTTCTTCAAGATGGAGACCATTTCGGCGAAATCGCGTTGCTGAAGGATACCCCCCGTAATGCCAACATCACAGCGCTAACGGAATGCACCTTGTTGTCGTTAACACGTAACCAGCTGCTGCCGTTATTGGATCGCTATGAGGATATGAAAGCGAAGTTGAATCAGTCGTTGAGTGAGAGGAGCTAGGCGAAGAGCAGATGAAACTAATTGTGAAATGGAAAAATAAAGCATTGCATTCTTTGTCGAAACCATGCTATATTATCACTCCGGCCGCAAGACAGGCAGGCGAGAGTAACTGAAATTAACTCGAAAAAAAGTAGTTGCACATTAAAAGTAAACATGGTATATTACTTCTCGCTGCTTCGGTAACACGGCAGTGAGCGAAAGAAATTGATCTTTGAAAACTGAACAA
>NZ_LMSD01000009.1 GCF_001428045.1 Paenibacillus sp. Soil750
TAAAAGTTTCATTATATCGTTGTCTTGATTCGCTCATGGACAGACACCTCTTAGTTAGTTGTTAAGATTATTATTACTTCTACACTAAGAGACGTCCACTTTTTATTCTAAGTGCAAAAAGTACATCTAAATTTGGCTAATATAGACACGGAAATTGAAATAAATGGATTTTATGTAGCTAATTTCAGTGGAAAGTAGCTGTACAGCCGTTTCTTTAGGAAATAACTGTACATTTTCCATTTAAACTGAATTTTCAAGGAATAAGCGCTGAAATAAATGGAGTTTTTCCAGTTAACCTTATTTCCAAGCAGCGGTGCCTCGCCAACATTCATTTACCATTGTCTCCTGGCTTCGTTGAATAGTGATAACCTCTTTAATTAAGAGTGATCATTTTTCTTAGCTTTTGGTGTTTTCTGTGATTGAGAGGTATCTAGTGACTTTTGTAGTGATTTAAGTGATTGATCATGTTTGTTCACTCCTAGTATAAGTGATAGAAGGGCTTGTGAGATTTTTGTGAGTATGAAATGATAGAATCACTTGTATCTGACAATCGGAGAAAGGGGACCCATAGTGAGGAATTTTCGTCAAATCATAGGAATCAGCTTGGTGTTCTCGTTTTCTATTTTATTATTTATTGGTATTTATTCGCAGATGATTCCTAGTCAAAACAAGCAGACTGCCAAACAGGGTGTTTTGGATTTATCTAAGGAGGATTTCCACAAGCTAGGCGTTGTTTCTTTAGATGGGGAGTGGGAATTTTATCAAGGGCAGCTGTTAACACCTGCCGATTTTCAATCAGGAACGCGCAGAGATGTCTCTTATATAGACGTGCCCGGTTTATGGAAAGGGAAGACGATAGAAGGTGGTGTAAGCAACAAAGGTTACGGAACTTACCGTCTCTTAGTTCGAGTGGATAATACCGATGACATCTATGGTATGAAGCTGCGCAGCATCCGGATGTCCCATCGGCTGTATGTCGATGGCAAATTGGAGGGGGGAAGCGGACTTCCAGCTATTAATAAAGAAACCAACATGCCAGGGAATACACCTTACAGCACATTTTTTCATGTAAATTCGCAGGAATTTGAGATTTTATTGCAAGTGGCGAATTATGAATATATGTCTGGGGGGATTGTAAATGCCATTCAATTTGGCTTGCATGCAGACATTTCTAAACTAAATAGCTTATTAATCGGAGGTGATTTATCCCTCATTTTGGTGCTTGTCATGTTCGGAGCTTATCATCTCAGTCTTTATTTCCTTCGTAGTCGTGAGAAAACGTATTTACTGAGCGGGTTATATCTCTTCTCCACGGCTGGCGTCCAGTTTCTGTACGGTGAGAAGCTGTTTCAACGACTGTTGCCTCAGATTCCTTTTGATATCACGTATAAAATGCTCGATAGTTTTGAGTTTGTTAGTTCCATTCTTTGTTTATTGTTTTTTTGTTCCATCCACCAGAAGTTGATTTCACGCAACAAGATCAGGTTGCTCATTGCTCCAATCGTTCTGATTGTAGTCGTTATCATTATCTTCCCTTACGCTCTCTATAATGAAGTGAGAAGTTTATTCTTTCTATACATTGGTTTCGTGCCCGTGCTACTTCTCGGTAGAATGGTTTATCTGTTCTTCGATAGTAAGAGAGGTACCTATGAACGGAAAGAACTTGGCTTGTTTATAGTAGCTATCGTCTCGTTAATGGTCTCGTTAGTAGATGGTGTTTTATATTCGGAAAGTGCGATAAACTCGGATTTATGGCATAAAGTTGGGGTTATTGGTTTCATTACGATAATGAATCTGCTGTTAGCGGTACGCTTAACCAATGCGTATGAGAAAACAGAGCTTCTGACACATCGACTTACCGTCTCCAATCAGTTGAAGGACGAGTTTCTAATGCACACCTCCCATGAAATTAAGACGCCGCTGCACGGAATCATGAACATTACCTCATCTCTACTGGATGATGATGAGCACAATTTATCCGTGAGACAGAAGCAAAATCTATGGCTAGTCAAGGATACATCCGTTAAATTATCGATGCTTATGCAGGATCTCATTGATGTGACGCGGTTGAAGCACGGTGAATTGCGGTTGCTTATGACCGTTGTCGATGTGCGGGCCGTGACTCAAATCGTATTTGATGTCTTGCAGTTCGAGCTTGCAGGCAAAGCGTTACGCTTGGATAACCAAGTGCCTCCGGATATGTGGGTCCAAGCGGACGAGAATAGGTTACGTCAAATCATGTACAATTTAGTGCACAATGCAATGAAGCATACCGAACAAGGTATGATCAGCGTAAGTGCAAGCATATTGGAAGAGGACATTCACATTGTCGTTGAGGATACAGGGACGGGGATTTCACCTGATAAATACGCCAAAGTGTTCGAGTATTTCGAACAACAAGAGCATGCTCTACCAGAGGATGGCTACACAGGCATGGGGGTTGGCTTGTATATTAGTCGCAAGCTCGTAGAGCGAATGGGTGGGGACATTCGGATTGAATGGACAGAAGTTGGACAGGGTACGCGAATGGCTTTTAAACTACCGATGGCCATTAATTACATGCCTGTGAGCCAAGAACGATCGATGAGAGATAGCTATCAGCAAAGACATGGAAATGACCCTGAATCTTTGGATAGTCTAGAGGAGCATGCTCATACGATTCTCGTCGTGGATGATGAGGCTTCCAATATGTATACACTGCTGAATATTCTGAAAAGACATAGCTATAATGTGCTTACGGCTTTTTCTGCTAAAGAAGCGATGAGCAAAATGAGTGAACACCCGCAAATTGATCTGATTATCTTAGATGTGATGATGCCAGGCGTTTCTGGGATTGAGCTCTGCCGAGTGTTGCGTACACAGCATTCCATTCTGGATTTGCCTATTTTATTCGCGACGGCCAAGGACACTTCACAAGATATCGCACTTGGATTCAGTGTGGGAGCGAATGACTACGTCACGAAACCATTCGAAGCAGAGACACTAATCGCGAGAATTCAGACCTTGATTGCGATGAAAACCTCGATCCAAGAAGCGATTCGTAATGAGCTTGCCTTCCATCAAGCACAGATTAAGCCTCACTTCCTTTATAATGCGCTTAGCAGTGTAATTTCATTTTGTTATACGGATGGCGAGAAAGCTGCTTATTTATTGTCGAAGCTGAGCCAATTCTTGCGTTATATTCTGGATATGGACCGAAATGACTTATTCGTCAATCTTCATCGGGAGCTCGATTTGATTGATGCCTATGTGGAGATTGAGAAGGCGCGATATGGAGATCGATTTGAATTTATTTGTTACGTAGATGAAAGCCTGAAACATTTCTCTATTCCCTCGCTTTGCATCCAACCGTTTGTGGAGAATGCGATTCGACACGGCTTGTTTGAGAAAGATGAGTACGGAACCGTCACACTAACGATTCAAGAAGGAGACGGTTATTTACATGTGACGATACAGGATAATGGGATCGGAATCCCAGATGATTTGCTCTACCAGATGGCGAACGGAGAACATGGAAGTGGAGGCATTGCGATTGCGAATATTCGTAAAAGGGTAGATAGGATCCCAGGAGCTTCGCTGTCGATCAATTCAGAGATGGGGCGTGGAACGAAGGTTACCATGTATCTGCCTTTAACCGGTAAAGATAAGGAAGTCTTTGTAGAAAGGTGGGATGAACTTGATTAGGGTGGTAATTGTTGAAGATGAAAAACCAATTCTCGAATTAATGAAGGTTCTGATCGGAAGGAATCCGCATTATAGCATCATTGGGGCTTTTCATAATCCGCAGGAAGCGCTAACAGCTATATCAGAACTGAAGCCTGACCTAGCTTTTCTGGATGTAGAGATGCCGAAAATGAATGGGCTTGAACTTGCTCAGAGAATCAATGACATGATGGAGCAGACGAGAATTATCTTTACAACAGCCTATAAGGAGTATGCGTTAGATGCCTTCAAGGTCTATGCGTTTGACTATATCCTTAAGCCAGTCACACCTGCTGCAATTGAACGCATTACGAGTCGCCTCTTGAAGCTGGAACAAGTGACTGAGCCCAACGTAATCAAAACGCGGCAGTCTGTAATCCGTTGTTTCGGAAGCTTGGAGGTACGCAATCCGGAAGGTGCACTTGTCCGATGGCCAACGAAAAAGACGGAGGAGCTGTTCGCCTATTTCCTCTGCAATCCAGGACAGGACATTAACAAATGGTATTTGGCCGATATGTTATGGCCCGATATGTTGGAAGACCGCGCTTCGCATAATTTACATAATACGATTTATCGCTTGAAGAAGCTGTTGAAAGAACAAGAAATCGGAATGGATATTCTCAAAACGAATGATGGCTATATGATAGATACGTTAGGGAGTATGTATGATGTATTGGAGTTCCAGTTAAGTGAGATAACCACCTTAGAAGAGATTCTAGATATGACGCGAGCGGAGCGGATATTTTCCCTTTATCGGGGCTCGTTGTTAGACCGCAAGGATTATCTGTGGAAAACCCAATTGGAGGAGAATTATAGGAAGCAATATACGTCACTTGTATGTTTAATGGTTCAACGGGACTTGCGTGAAGAAGCCTGGAGCAAAGCGGAGTTGAGGTTAGATACGTACTTGACGTTGTATCCTTTGAATGAAGAGATGCACCAAATGCTGATAGATCTCTATGCAAAAAGCGGGAAAAAGGAACGAATTGCTATGCACTATACCAGCTTCAAAGCGTTGTACTTGAGAGAACTCGGGATAGAGCCTTCGAAGGAAATGAGTAATAGCGTAGCTGCCTATTTAAATTAAATGTATATAAAAGACGGAGAGCGTTCAATTGCTTTCCGTCTTTTTGCTTGTTTTCGACATGAATTTCCTTTTTGTGAGAATTTTGAGAGAAGCCATTGCTACAATGGATGAATAGATAGGATATGTTGAGTGAAAGTTGAAAGGGGAGTACGTCCCATGAAAAGAATCATGATTATCGATGATGCTGCTTTTATGAGAGCACTGTTAAAAGATTACTTGAGCTCCCTCGGTCACGAGATTGTCGCAGAAGGCAGCAATGGGCGGGAAGCCATACAATTGTATAAGCGATATAAACCAGACTTAGTGACGATGGATATTACGATGCCCGAGATGGATGGGATTTCGGCGTTGAAGGAAATTATGAAGTTCGATCCCCGGGCAAATGTCATCATGTGTTCGGCCATGGGGCAGCAGCAAATGGTACTCGATTCCATACGTGCTGGTGCCAAAGATTTTCTGGTGAAGCCTTTTAACAATGAAAGAATTGTGGAGGCTGTGGATCGTGTGCTTCTATCAAGATATAGCTAGAGAACTGATTAAAACGTTGACTTTCTAAGTGAGCGTCTTTTTGTTGCGTACGTTAACAATTGTACGAGTTAGTTTTAATCTCCCATTAACAGGCAGCTTGTATACTACATATAGGGACCCGAATATACAATAGGGAGATTACAACTATGGGCATTCATACTTATTTTAGGTCTTTAAATGAGCTAGAAAGAATCATACGATGTCCAGGGAAGTTCAAATTTGAAGAACATAGTGTGGCGGCTCATTCATGGAAAGTAGTTCAATATGCCAAAACACTTGCGGACATCGAAGAGAAAAATGGCGCAATAATTAACTGGAAAAAGCTCTATGAAATTACCAGCAGTCATGATTATGGTGAAATCTTCATTGGAGATATTAAAACGCCTGTCAAACATGCGTCACATGAACTCCGACTATTGATACAACAAGTAGAAGAAGGGATGGTCTATAACTTTATTGAAGAACATATCCCCGCAGAGTTTAAAGAGACTTTCCATAAACAACTGCAAGAGGGTAAAGACGGTTCAATAGAAGGACTGATTTTGGAAGTTGCGGATAAAATGGATCAAGTGTATGAGGCATTTGCTGAGATTCAGAAGGGAAATACAGAAAAAGAATTCGTTACGATGTATCGAAATGCTTTAATTAAAATCAAAAACATTGATTTATTTTGTGTGGAATATTTTTTAACTAACATTCTTCCCGATATGGTAAATGATGAGATGGCTTCACTTGTTGACATCAAAAGGATAACGGAAGAGGCGTTGGCTGACGGACAGAACGAAGAAGGAAGCATGGGGCATAAGGTAGGAAAACGTACTGTAGGTACATTGTCAGTGAATGAAGTGTATCAATTATGAAAATAGGCATGGAAAAAAGCATGTTCAATCAATGAGCTAACATTGATTGAACATGCTTATTTTGTTCTAAACCAAATCAGGCTTCACATCGGCAAATACGAATGGCGTGACGATATTGCCAATCCGCTTTCCTTCTAAGGTCAAAGAAGCATTATTTATCTCTCGCGGCAGAGAGGTTCCGTCAATTCGTTATCACCTATTTCAGGAATATGGAGATGGAAAAGGAATAGAAAACGAGCAACTGCGCAGAATAAGTCTTGTAAAATCTTGGCGTGCGTGGCTCTTCAAAAGTTAACGTTGACGTTAACGTTTAAAAAGATTATGATAATGACATCGAGAAGAAAATTGGTTGGAAGGGAGTGTTCAAATGGATAAATTCAAAATTGACGATGTGGCCAAAGAGAGCGGATTGACGAAGCGAACGATTCGTTACTATGAGGAAATCGGAGTACTGTTTCCCCCAGAACGTAGTGAGGGAGGCATGCGCCTATATACACGCAAACATATCGAAAGATTGAGTCAAATCGTGAATGCCCGGGATGTTCTTGGATTTTCACTTATGGAAATTCAAGATTTCGTTGCGATTCGAGAAAAAATGGACGAACAAAAGCAAGTCTATTGGAAAACCGAGGCTGCAGAAGAGAAGCTTTCGCAATTGCGGGAGATGAAGGTCATGGTCGACAAACAAATGGATATGGTTGACCAGAAACTCTCCAAGATGGCTGAGTTTCGTAAAGAAATTGAATATATGCAGAAACGTATCAATGATGGTATTACTAAAATGTCAACATAAAAGGAGTCTTCGGGCACATGCAACCTACAGCTACGAGTAAGGCCAATCCGGTCGTACAGCCTCATCAGAATGCACCAAAAGTCAGTATGTTCAGTCAACCGAAAGCGGTATGGGCTGTTGTTTTCGCCAGTATTATCGCTTTCATGGGCCTCGGTCTCGTTGACCCAATATTGCCAGCTATTGCTAAGAAGCTTCATGCTTCTCATAGTGACGTTACTTTGTTGTTTACAAGCTACAATGCCGTCATGGCGGTAGCGATGTTAATTACAGGCGTCGTCTCGTCCCGTCTGGGCATCAAAAAAACGTTGCTCGCTGGCATCATCATCATTGCTCTTTTCTCTGCATTAGGTGGTATGTCAAATAGTATTTGGAGTCTTGTATGGTTACGTGGGGGATGGGGCCTCGGTAACGCGCTATTCGTCGCTACAGCGTTGTCAGCTATCGTATCTTTGTCCAAAACAGGTGTTGCACGTTCCATTATTTTGTTCGAAGTAGCCGTTGGTCTGGGGATCTCTGTAGGCCCTCTGTTAGGTGGAGAGCTGGGTGCTATCTCCTGGAGAGGTCCATTCTTCGGCGTAGCCGGTCTTATGGTCATTGCCTTCTTTATGATTCTTTTTATTATGCCTAAACCACAAACTCAAATTCGTCCCAAGAAAGCTTCATTGGCTGATCCGTTCCGCGCCTTGAAATTCAAAGCACTTCGTACATTCGGAATCGCAGCTTTTCTATATAACTTCGGATTCTTCACCTTGCTTGTATACGCTGCACTAGTATTGGGGAAATTAGGACTGGATGAGCATCAACTCGGTTACGTTTTCTTAGGCTGGGGACTTATGCTTGCCTTTACTTCTGTTTTTACAGCGCCGAAGCTGCAGAAACGCTTTGGTACAGTACCGTCTATGTGTGTTCAATTACTTCTGTTCGCTGTTACTTTGTTTGTCATGGCGAATTGGACGACAGATAAAACCGTCATTATCGTCGCTGTCATCATCGCAGGCGCTTTCTTAGGAAATAATAATACCTTAATCACAACCGCGGTTATGAACGCGGCACCAGTCGAACGTCCAACAGCGTCGGCGGCATACAGTTTCTTGCGTTTCATCGGAGGGGCCATCGCCCCATTTCTGGCAGGCAAGCTAGCTGAATGGTTTAATCCACATATGCCGTTTATCGTCGGCGGCGCGTGTGTTGTTGTGGCTGTCATTTATCTTTGGCTGAACCGCCAACATTTGAAACATGTCGATGATGTTGAGAGTGCGCATTAAAATGTTCGGAGAGCCCGCTAATCAGCGAGGCTCTTTTGTTCGTTGTAGGTAACTTTCACCGGATGGACATGCAAAATGTTCAGGAATGTGATCAAAGTGGGGATTCCCATTGTTCGAATTGTTCATAGAACTTGTGATAATTCACTATGAAATAGCCCATGAATCCTCTAACATTAGCCTCAGCTGGATATGGAATGGGGGTGAACATAAAGCTGTATGATGGATGTCTCAGTAGGATTGAAGTACCGCTTGTCTCAGTTTAGAACGAAAGGATGAGAGCCGTGTACGTTCATTCAAAAGAAAAATACGTAAGTAAGTTGTTCATTGCAGGATTAATTGTTGCACTTTTCCTATCATTGTTTTTGACCACACACAAGGCTGAAGCTGCAAGCGTTACCATTCCAAGTAATGGCGTTCAAATAAAGGATAGTGCAGGTAATCTTTTGCAAGCGCATGGCGGAGGTATTATTAAAGTAGGATCGTATTATTACTGGTTCGGCGAAAATAGAAGCGGGGATAACTTAGTCGCTTGTTACCGCTCCACGGATCTCAAAACCTGGGAATTCCGCAATAATGTTCTCAAACATTCGTCAGCACCTGAACTCGCGACTGCGAATATTGAGCGGCCTAAAGTCATTTACAATGCCTCTACCGGTCAATTTGTCATGTGGATGCATAAAGAAAATGGCGTAGATTACAGCGAAGCAAGAGCGGCAGTTGCGTACTCTTCTACCATCGATGGCAACTACACCTGGCAGGGCAGCTTCCAACCAGAAGGTCAGTACATGTCTCGTGACGATACTTTGTTCGTGGATGACGATGGATCCGCCTATTTCATTTCTTCTGCCAGGGAAAATTTAGATACGCATATCTATAAGCTTTCTTCCGATTACCGATCCATCGCCTCTTTAGTTCAGAAGGTTTGGGTAGGTTCTCAACGTGAAGCAGCAGCTATGTTCAAAAGGAATGGTGTCTACTTCCTCGTGACCTCGGGAGCAACCGGCTGGGCGCCGAATCAAATGAAATATGGGACAGCAACTAGCATCGCAGGGACATGGAGTGCGCTTAGCAACGTCGGTGACGGTACTTCATTTGATTCACAGCCAGCTTACATTGTCCCTGTTCAAGGCACTTCCACAACATCCTACCTCTATATTGGGGATAGATGGGCTGGTGCATGGGGAGGCATTGTGAATGACTCAAGGTACGTATTCCTGCCGATATCCTTCCCATCGAATACTTCTATGAGCCTTACGTATTATGACAAATTAACAATTGATACGGCGACTGGCACGATTTCGGGATCGAATTACAGCATTAATTCAACTACGAATTACAAGATACTCAATCGAAATAGCAATAAGTCATTGGCCGTTAGCGGCACGGATAAAACACTCAGTGCAGCACCAATCCAGCAGTTTACGGATACGACGTCGCTCTTCCAGAGATGGCAATTCGTGAAGAAAGCGAATGGTTACTACAGTATTATTAACAAACAAAGCGGCAAATACATGGATATTAACGGTCAATCCACAGCGGATGGCGCAACGAACATTCAATATCCAAGCAATGGCGGTAAGAATCAAGAATGGCTGCTGGTGGATCTAGGAAATGGCTATTATGCCATTGAGAATCGCAATAGCCGTAAATTTATGGATATCAGTGGCAGCTCGACAGCGGATGGTGGACAGAACATACAATATACGTGGAATGGCGGCAATAATCAGCAGTGGACGATTAATTAAATGGATTAGTCATAAGAGGAGGGGAACATATTCCCTTCCTCTTTTCATTTCTGATGCATACGAGTGTCAGCGTCCTAGAATTGATCACGTTCTTCCCTGAAATTATCATAGACAGTGCAAAAGCCGAAGGCTAACATGGTATCATAGAGGATATTTGGCAGTAGGTTGTCTTACAGGGGGGAACCGGCGATGTATAAAATTCTGGTCGTGGATGATGAACCGACAGTTAGTGCGGGGATTAAAAGTTATTTGATGAGATCAGAGCTGGGAATCGATCATGTGGAAACCGCTTCGAATGGGTTTGAGGCATTAGATTGCTTACGCATGGACACTTATGATCTCGTATTGACGGACATACAGATGGGGATGATGAACGGGATCGAACTGATGGAAGCGATTCTTTTGGAACAGCCTCATCTTCCAGTCATTGTTATTTCCGCCCATGAGAAGTTTGACTTTGCCAAGAGAGCGCTCCGATTAGGTGCCAAGGATTATTTAATCAAGCCCGTAGAGTTGGATGAACTAATGCGCGTTGTCGGCAAAGCCCTCCAGGAGAAGAAGGAAATGGGGAGACTGACGCTGCAACGTCCAGAGGCGGATCGTAGTCAAGATGGTCATTTGCTCAAAAAGAGGCACGAAGCGCTCATCGAATTGGTAACGGAAACCGATCTGCAGGAGAAAGATTATGAAGATCTTCTTCGTGAAATCGGCAGCTCGCTCAAAGAGCAAGGCTATTGGTATGGTATCGCCGCCGTTCATTTGAACCTAAGTAAAGGTGGTTTTAGTAATCAAGACATTACATTAATGGACCGAAAGCTTTTGAAATATGCATCGGTGAATATATTGGAAGAAAGTCTGTCGGATTGGTGCGGCGTAGCCTTTTATGGATTTGGTAATCAGCTTGTTTGTGTGATCCAATTGGAAGCTTCCGATAACGTGGACACGCGGTTGCCGATGAATTCGCAACTGAATCTGATCGGTCAAACGATCATTATTAATCTGAAACAATATTTGAACGTAGACGTCACCGTCGGGATGAGTACACTTAGCCCGGATTTGTCGATGCTGCCGAAGCTGATGGAAGAGGCGAATGCGGCCATCGAATGGCGCAAGCTGCACCCTGATAATAACGTGCTGTATTATGAGGATATGTCGGCTCTAGGCAATATGAGGATGATGGAATGGGCAGCCATGGTGGAAGAGATCGTGATCCACATGAAAACGGTGGATGAAGTAAGGCTTGCTCAGGAGCTGCAATCCGCGGTGAAAATACTAGCAAACTTGACGCATTCAGAAGGCTTATTTCATAGCTGTTTCGGATTATTGGTGTATCGTTTGTATGGATTACTCTTTGATAATGGACAAGAATCAAGCAGTTCCTTCCGTCAGTATGATCCGGATGTTTACTTCAGAGGTATGGAAATCAGCCGGAAAGTAGCCTGTCTACACGAGTATGTTCAAGGGCTCGCTGATGTAATCCGTGCCTGTATTAGCGAGAGGGATCAGACGGTTGTATCACGCATAACGGCTTACATTTACAATCATTATGGCAATCATGAGCTGAAGATTCAGGATATTGCGGGTGAAGTGCATTTCAGTGCGGCCTATGTGAGTTATTTGTTCAAAAGGGAAACGAACAAAAACGTCTGGGACTTCGTCTCCGAAGTGCGGATTGAGGAAGCGAAGCGTTTGCTTGCCGTAACCGAATTGAAGCGGTATGAAATTTCATATCAAGTGGGATATCAGTCGCCGGAGCATTTCAGCCGAATGTTCAAACGTTTCATCGGAATCTCTCCGGCTGATTATCGCAAAGAGATCAGGGGGAATTAAACTGAAGCTCCAATATAAAGTCATTGTGGCATTCTGTTTATTCATCATCGGGCCGTTTCTGATAGTCGGCTGGATCTCCTTCTCTCGAACCTCCGCTACGATTAAGGATGAGGTTGGGAAGACGATGCTTCAGTTAGTGAAGCAGAATCACGCCACGGTGGAGAATTCGTTGTCTTCGGTCAGAGATAAGACAGTAACATTTCTGGATAATCATTTTTTCAGCAACCCCAAGCAATTTGCTTTCTGGACTCATATTGAGACGATAAATGCATTAAGCGAAGCAGATACGATTCTGGATCGCTGGTCATCGGATGGCACCGAATATGCCATCTATATGGCGAATAGAGGAAATCAGCCATTTCCAATCAATGCACTTTATAAAAAACAGGGGCTTATTTATCTGGATAGCAGCAGTACTTACCCGGAATGGGCTTTACAGACCCAAGAAGAGAAAGGGGCTGGAAGTCTTCGACTAGCCAAGTCGAGTTCAGGACAGCCGACAGTAACGTTTACACGAAGTATTTTGAATCCAGAAAAATATGACGAATTGATTGGTTTTCTTGCTGTTTCCAAAGTGGAGGTTTTATTGACCAAGAATCTTGTTTCGGTACAACTGCCGGATCAAGCAGGAGTCTTTTTATTCGATAACCGGGATGAACTGCTCTTGAAGTCGGGTTCGGCAGACATGGAGTTATCCGAATTACCAGAAGCCCTTCACAATAAATCGAATGGTTACTATTATTCGGAGTCCAATAATCATAAATATCTCTACGCCGTCTCCTATGAGTTTAACTTCAATACACGATTAATCTATAAGATTCCGTTGGAATCAATAATGGGCAAACAAACGAGCTTTCAACAGTTAATTATGGTGATGCTTGCCATCTATTTAGTTTTAGTTTTGCTGTTCGTCTTGTATTTGCTGCGAAATATCATTAAACCTTTGGCTCGGTTAGTCACATTCACACGAGTGTATGAGCTGGGCAGACCTTTTGACTTTGGAGATCCGTCATCACGTTCACGATCGGATGAGTTCGGCGTTTTGTACACAGCGTTTATTCGTATGACGGGCAGGCTGAATGAATCGATTGAAGAAAATTATGGGATGAAAATCAAACAGAAGGAACAGGAGTTGAACACACTCCATTCTCAAATTACGCCGCATCTGCTTTACAATACGCTAGATTCGATCTACTGGTATGCCCTAGAAAGCGGCAATCACGATGTTGGCGGTATGGTCAAAGACTTATCGAAACTGCTGCGCATCGGGTTAAGCAAAGGGAAGAGTATGATTCCGATCAGCGAAGAACTGGAGCATGTTCGTGCCTATATTCGCCTTCAAATGAAGCGTTATCCAGGGAACTTCGAAGTGTTCTGGGACATTGATCAAGACCTCGAAGTGTTCAAAATGCCCAAGGTCATCATCCAACCGCTTGTGGAGAACGCGATATTCCATGGTATTCAAAGTATGGATGGGGAAGGCCATCTGTGGGTTCGATTGAAACGCGTCGAAGATGAGATTCATATCCTTGTTGAGGACAATGGATTTATTCCGGTGAATCTCGAGAAGCTTATCATGATTGTCAGTGGGGAAATAGACGACAAAGGCTATGGCATTCGCAATGTTCACCAACGCATACAGTTGCATTATGGGGATTCGTATGGGTTAGGCTACCGTCTGCGGGACGGTGGCGGGCTCATTGCTACCATTACGATTCCGATTCATCCAAGTGAATAACGTGAGGAAAAGATCCGGCCTTTGGCCGGATCTTTTTTGTCATCAGTGTGGCGATTTTGCAGATTTTGCGCCAATCGCACGCTAGCGCACAAATATTGTGCGCAAGGGAAGTACCCGGTCGACCATGGCACGCTAGCGCACAAATATCAAAAAGGCGGTGCATGCCGCCTATTCTCAGTTTTGGGCAGCGTGTCAGGAATCGCGGCGCAGCCGCATTTTACACGCAACAGTAGTGATTTTTCCATGAATGTACTTGCTGAGTATTCATCACGTTCTTATGTGGATACATCATCGAAATAAGGGATCCCTTATTCTATACTTGATTTAACAGAGAAAGGAGTGGACGCAGTGAGAGAGACAGCCGCACCTGCACGACAGGCAGGGCAGACACGATATCGCACCAAGGGAGTTAAGTTTTGGCGGAACTTCTGGCAATTCAGAACGCTGACATTGATGTTAGTGCCTGCAGCCCTCGTGCTATTGCTTAATAATTATTTACCGATGTTCGGGCTATTCATTGCCTTCAAGAAAATCAATTATGTCGATGGTATTTGGGGGAGTCCTTGGATTGGTTTCGAAAATTTCACATTTCTATTCAACAATGGATCTTTGTGGCGAATTGTACGAAATACAGTAGGCTACAGCATGACGTTTATGATTGTGAATTTGATTTTATCCGTGGCTATTGCCTTGGCACTCAATGAGCTTCGGAGCCGCATAGCGGTTAAGAGTTATCAGAGTTTACTGATTATGCCCCATTTTTTATCTATGATCGTTATTAGTTATCTTGTTTACGCATTCCTGCACCCGACGCATGGTTTCATTAACTCCACAGTAATGGAATGGCTGGGTAAAGAACCAGTGTCCTGGTACATGGTAAAGGAATATTGGCCATTCATACTTACAGTAGTCAGCGCTTGGAAAGGCGTAGGTATCGGTGCCGTTATCTACATCGCAGCGATCGCGGGTATTGATCCTGAGTATTATGAAGCAGCAGTTATTGACGGGGCCTCGAAGTGGAAGCAGATGATGCATATCACCTTACCTTCGATTATGCCAATTATCATTATCATTACAATTCTTAATATGGGACATATATTCAATTCAGACTTTGGATTATTTTACCAAGTACCGTTGGATTCTGGTGTCTTATATCCAGCCACCGATACCGTAGATACGTATGTGTACCGTGTTTTGACGCAACTGAATGATATCGGCATGTCCTCGGCAGCAGCTATGGTACAGTCGGTTCTAGGTTTCATTATGGTATTTCTGACGAATGGAGCGGTCCGTCGAATAAATTCGGATCAAGCTTTATTCTAATTGATTGGATAGGAAGTGAACCTGATGGTCTCCAAATCGTATCGAAGGGAAAACCGAATTTCCCCATTGGCTGAGACGATACTGAATGTCATTTTCGTCTTATTATCGCTAGCCTGCCTACTACCTGTCGTTCTTGTCATCATTGTATCTGCCACACATAATGATTCTTTGATCAATGAAGGATACAGCTTTTTCCCTTCGAAATGGTCGTTGATTGCTTATAAGACTGTATTCAAAGATTTTACGACGATGGCAAATGCTTACAAAGTTTCTATTGGGATTACCGTCGTAGGCACCCTATTAAGTGTCTTACTGATGGCTTTATACGCGTATCCCTTATCTCGCAAGGATTATCCATATCGTAACGTGTTTACTTTCTTTCTATTCTTCACGATGTTATTTAATGGTGGAATAGTGAGTCGTTATATGATTTACACCCAGACGCTTCATCTGAAAGACTCTTATATGGCCTTGATCCTACCGCTCTTAATCGTTCCGTTCAATGTGATTATAATGCGCACATTTTTCCAGTCAACGATTCATCCCGCATTAATCGAATCTGCGCGCATTGATGGAGCAGGTGAACTGCGTATCTTCTTACGCATTGTTCTTCCCTTATCACTTCCAGTGCTCGCGACGATGGCCTTATTCTCAACGATTAATTATTGGAACGATTGGTTCAATGCCTTGCTCTTCATCAATAAGGAGCATATGTATCCCATACAGTTCCTCATGTTGCGTGTGCTGAAGGATGTTCAGTATATCCGCGAGAATCTGACGATAGCCGCTCAGAATCCAGAGTTGCTTAAGAATTTGCCCAATGAGTCACTGCAAATGGCTTTAGCTTTTATTGCTATGGGACCCATACTGATTGTCTACCCGTTCTTTCAAAAATATTTCGTCAAAGGTTTAACGGTCGGTGCCGTTAAAGGCTGATCACAGTAACACCGGCTGCGAATTGCTACTCGCATTCGTCAGTCGTTTCCTATAACATTCTATACAGGAGGGTCCACAATGAAACGTAGAAAATCAGTAATGCTAGCCCCTATGGCGCTAGCGCTTGGATTGACCGCAGTACTGCCTGCGTGTTCCAGTGATAACAAAGTAGCTACATCTGCAAGTCCAGCTGCAACTGCAGCCAGTTCGGCTGTTCCAGCTAATCCGAAAGCAGCCTTGGAGCCTTATGATGTGTCACTCATCTATCAAGCTAAACCGATGAAGGACGATGCGCTCGTACAGGAAGAACTGAATAAATATTTGAAAGAAAAAATTAACACAACAGTTTCCCTGCAGCCGATTGCTTCAGCCGATTATAAGAAGAAAACAGAGTTGATGATGAACACGGGTGAGAAAATGGATCTCGTATTCACAGCTTCTTGGCTGGATTTCTCAGCGAATGTGACAAAGGGTGCTTTCTTGGAACTCGATACACTTCTCGATAAATTTGCACCAGAAACGAAAAAAATGCTTCACCCGCTATATCTAGAAGCACCACGTTATAAAGGGAAATTGTATGCGGTTCCAACGGATAAAGAAATCACACAAGGGAAAGCTTGGACATTCCGTAAGGATATCATTGACAAGTATCAAATTCCGATTGATAAGATCAATAAGGTAGAAGACTTGGAACCGTATTTTGAAAAAATTAAAAAAGATAATCCGGACATCATCAATAACTATGTGGCTGGTGGAACTTCTAACGGTGCGAGCTTCATGATGTATGAATCCAAATCGAATTATCGTCCGATCGGGCCAACTCCTGCTAAAATGCCGATGTTCTTCTTGGATTACAAGTCAACGGATATGAAGGTCAAAACTGTGTTGGATCAAGATATTGTTGATTTGAATAAAGCAGATGCAGAAACGTACCGTAAATTTTATGAAAAAGGGTACACCAATGCTGATGCAGCTACGGTAACGACCAATATTGGGGAGATCCGCAAGCAAGGTAAAATTTGGGTACAATCCACAGTATGGAAACCTGGTTCAGATATCGAGTTGAAGATTGCCGACAACGGCGCGTATGACTGGGTTTCCCGCGTTATTGAAGAACCAATCGTAACAACGGATTTGGCAACAGGTTCCATGCTTTCCATTTCGAGAACTTCGAAGAACCCAGAAAGAGCGATGATGGTGCTTAACTACCTTCATACGGATCCTTACGTAATCAACCTTCTTGTTAATGGTATTGAAGGCAAACACTACAAAAAAGTAGGTCCAAACCGTATCGAACCGATTAAAGATTCCGGTTATGATAGCCAAGTATTCTGGGTGCTTGGTAACCAATTCTTGAACTACATGAAACCTGGTCAACCAGACGATCTGTATGACAGCTGGAAGAAATTCAACAATGATGCGAAACGCTTCCCGTTAATTGGATTTGTTTTCGATGACACGAATGTGAAGAATGAGATTGCTCAGTTAACGACAATTGTGAACGAATATAAAGTGACTAGTACGGGTGCAGTGCCGAATCCTTCGAAATTGCTTGATGAGCGTAATGCGAAGTTGAAAACAGCAGGACTTGAGAAAGTAAGCGCTGAGCTTCAGAAGCAAATCGATGCTTGGTGGAAAGAGAACAAAAAATAGGAAGAGCAAGAGGTGATTACCGTTGAAACCCCAGAACCTCATATACACTTTCGTTAGCTATGCCTCCCACTATGATACACCTTGGGGACATGGAACTGCTGTCGAAGGTGTGGAGCGAACAGCAAGATTAGCCCATGCCCATGGGATACCCGTGACATGGATCGTCAACCGAGGCTCAATACCCGTATTGGGTGAGCAAATTCGGCAGTGGCATGAGGATTATGGCGACGATATCATTCTGCAATGCCCTTTCTTTATGGAAGATATGGGGATGTCGAAGGATGCATTGAAAGCGCGTCTGGAAGCCGATTGGAATTTTGTGAAGGAAGCCTTTCCTTGGGCAACAACGAAGATTGCAGGCAGAGGAAAGATTTACAATGAAGTGATTGAAGTGCTCGAGGAGTTGGACTTTCAGGGCATGTGGGGCTATTGCTGGGAGCAAGTGTGGTGGGATGGTATAACACATAAAGGGATCCCATGGGGATCCTGGTATGTGGATAGTCATCGCTATAAGATTCCACATGCAGGCAAAGGGAAAGTTGTCGCATGTGAATGGACAGCACGGGATCTGCATTTGTCCTACCATACAGGAAGTCCTGTTATTTACTCGACCGACCCTAATGATGTGCTGCGTGCAGGTTTGTGTACGGGGGAAGAGATTACGTATTGGAAAATGCTGTTTGACGAATATTTGGCCAATACGGATCACAATGAGCAGGTGTTCTTTCTGCAACAGCAGGAGGCACATGAAATGGAGTTCAGTGAACGCTTTCAAGTGTTTCCGGCTTCCCATGTTGAGGCATGTGAAGGGATGCTCGACCGATTCTTTGCCTACGTGGCGCAGTGTGGCGTCACACTGACAACCTTGCCGAAGGCGATGGCTACGTATCATGAGCAAAATCAAATCACTGCACCGTCCTATATGTTGACAAAGGATAAACCGATTCGTCCTGAAGTGAACGACTACACGATGACATTAGGCGGTGTGGCCGCAGGACCTTGGCCAGATACGTTCTTCTACTATGATAGTCAGTGTCAGATGGTTTTCGTCAATGGGGAATGTAAACCGCGGCTTGTCCGCAATTATGTCGGTCAATGGGATATGCAAGACGAATTCGAGGAGAAGATTCCACCGTTATTCATAACGACGTACGAGAAGACGAGTGAACGTATCGAGCTCGTTTACGAGATCGGGAACTGGAAGCCGATGCCGTTCGGTCTAACGTATTGGGATGATGAGCTAAGTGACTATGAAATCGAAAGTTGCTCAAGCGATGTGGAATTGAAAGTGATTAAAGATGAATTAGCTTTTCTGCGCTTCAATCTGACTGGAGAGAAAAGAACGATACGGCTAGTCTTCCGGAGAAAGATGTAGGGTAGCAGAAGAAAAGAAGAGGGCCTCGCGTTTGCGAGGTTCTTTTTTTCTTTTCTTTACTTTTCTGTTTGATGGTGTGTGACAATTAGTGGCATGTCATCATTGCTAGGTACGAATATATGGGTTTCCTGCAGTTAATTCTTCGGTTTTTCCGTTCATTTGCAGACTAGATGGAAATTCTACAGTTAAAATCTGTAAATATCATCGAAATGTGCTTACGGGGGAGGATTAGCTACATATTTTACATCTAAATCGAATTTTCGAGGAAATAGCTCAATATTAGCCTGTACTATTTCCAGTTAATCTGTTTTGCGCCCCCAAAGGGGGGCATGAACCACAGAAGTTGCAGAAGTAGCAGAAGTAGTAGAATCAGTTGAAGTAGTCGAAATAGAAAAAGCCGCTTCTGCCCAACTCCCAGAATTGATCACAAGATGTAGAGATTACATCATCGTTCGAATATCGAAGATTTTGTATAATTGAAATGTAAGCGATTTCTAAAATATTTAAGCACAGGAGGAATGGTTAATGTCAAGCACCACTCGTATGAAAGGAAGGTCAAGGAGATTTTGGTGCATATGTTTAGGCTTGATCCTCGCGTTAAACACCCTGTTGATTTCACCAAGTACAACCACAGCAGCTGTAACACCGCTGCCAGGACCAAACAATCCGCTGCTTTATGACGACTTTAATGGGGGTGGTCTCTACAAACAGAACTGGATGAATTGGTTCAACCAAGCAGGTGGAACGGGCACATATTCAAAGACAACTGTCGACTCGCGTCAAGTCGGGTTATTCACCCAAACGCCAACGTCGAGCTCGTCCTGGGCGAAATTCCAGCCCATGAATGAGACAGTCGATTTGACGGGCTATCGCTATTTGAACGTTACCATGAAAAATCCTGGGTATGCGAATTCGCTCATTCGAGTTGTAGTTGGAGACGGAACAACCAACTACAATTTGACCAATGGATGGGTTGCCATTCCGACAACATGGACGACGAGTCAATTTGATTTGAACGCCTTGACACCAGCGCTGAACAAAAAAACAGCTAGGCTTGAAATTTGGCTCCGTCAATCCGGAGGAACATATGGTGAGACACTGATTGATGATATTTTCGCATCTACGGACAACAGTGGCACTGCACCAACATTAACAGGCAGCATGACGGCTAACTCGGCGAGTGGCTATAATCAGAACACATCCTTTACTTTCAAAGCGTCATATACGGATGCAGATAATGAGAAGCCTTTCGCTATGCAGCTTGTTGTCGACGATACCCTTTACGATATGAGGGAAGAGGATAATGCAGATACCACCTATTCCAATGGCAAAAATTATTACTACATCACGAAGCTGCCCGTGGGCTCCCATACGTATTATTTCCGAACGACGGATTTGACGTCGAATCAAGTATCAACGACGGTCCAGAATGCTGTCGTTACGAGTACCACTCAAGTCATCGACGTCACGGTCAGCCAAGCCGGATATAATGCGGGTGCTTTCAAAAACGCTAAAGTGACAGCGCAGCTTGCTCTAACGGATACGTCATATGTCGTGAAGAATGGTGCAACGGTTGTTGCTACTGGCAATATGACGTACGATGGTTTCTTTTGGAATAAACACGTATATTCGATTGATTTCTCATCCATCACAGCTAGCGGTACGAATTATACCGTTGTCAGCAATAGCATTTCCTCCTTCCCTTTCGCTATTCAACCGAACATTTGGTCGAATTACAAGGATGAAATGACTGCCTTCTATCGCATCTTACGCGCGAGCGTGGCAACTTCCGATGCCTATCCTGCTGGCTATAGCACGGTAGCACCATCTGCTAATATATATCATGCAGCGGGTCATTTGGATGATGCGCAATCGGCTGATGGTTTAACTCACTACGATTTGACAGGTAGTTGGTATGATGCGGGTGATTACGGCAAATATGGCGGCAACCAATGGGTAGGCAGCGAAATTGCTTTAGCCTACATACGGCATGCCGACGCAGCCAGCTCGAAGTTCGATAATGACAGCAATGGTATTCCTGATCTTGTTGATGAAGCGGTATTTGGCAGTGAGTATTTGGTCAAATTCGCGAATCAACTCGGAGGAGAAATGTATGATCTTAAGAACAACGCAAGCTTCGTTCATCCGAGTAAAACGACGGATAACATAAACGGCACAGCCGACGATCGCAAACTCTCCGGCTTAGGTGTTGGAGGTTCCGCCAAAGCAGCGGGAACACTTGCGGCTACAGCAAGGGCTATCCGCACAGCAATCGCCAAAGGTGACATCGCTACAGCGAAGGTCACAGCGCTCACAACCTTCGCAAACAATTGTGAAGCGGCTGCGGTTACTTTTTACAATTATGTCGTTGCGAATCCGAACGGGCCAGTTGGTTCCTACTCCACTCGTGGCGGTATTCCGAATTCCAAGCTTCTAGCGGATGTAGAGCTGTATCTGTTGACAAACAACGTAGCCTACAAAAATGCTGCAACGGATAATATCAACACACTTGTCTTTACCGATTTGGCTTCTACGAACTATTGGGATATGAGACCGATGTCTTTAGTGGAGTTCTATCCTGTCGCTGATGCCACGACGAAAACGCATATTCAGGCGTTATTGAAACAGCAAGTTGATTATTTCCTATCTTCAACGGATGACACGCCGTACAGCGTGCTGAACCAATTTAAGAACTTCGGTGTGAACGAACCGCATGCGTCTTATCTTGGCGACATGATGCGTTATTACGAGTTATTCCAAGATCCTGCTGCGCTGCGCGCGGTCGAGAAAGGGATGTACTGGATTTTCGGGGAAAATCCTTGGAATATGAGCTGGGTATCTGGGATCGGTTCGGATTATGTCACCTACCCACATACACGATTCGATGAAGGCGCCAATTCCAAACAAGGTTCTGGTGTAGTGTTCCCAGGTGCAATGGTCAGTGGACCGAATATGAAGGATACGAAGGATAAAACAAGCGTCAGCCCATGGTATGAAGATCGTTCACTGTATCAAGATGATACGAACCAATGGCGCTATAACGAATTCAGTATCAGTATTCAAGCTGGCCTCTTGTACACGATAATGGGATTAAGCGCGAATGCATCCGCAAGCTCTGCAGGCGGTTCAACACCAGCGACGCTTCCTATTACATCACCAACAATCGGCGATTATGTACGAGGCAATGTAACCGTATTTAGCGGTCCTACTACAGGATTGAGTAATCTTGAATATTCGTCAACAGGTACTTCAGGTACATTCCTGCCGATGTCCGTTTCTGGCAGTGTGTATGCAGCTACGGTTGATGAAAGTGCGTCTGTCGCCTACGCGAATAAACGCGTGGACATTCGTGGGACAGATGCAACAGGCAGACAAAGCTATAGCTCGACGCATTACACGGTGGCAGCACCTTTGCCAGATCCTTCTACACCACTGATCTATGATGATTTTGGTGGCGGCGGCATCTGGGGGTTTGTGGGTGGTAATGGCGAATGGGTGAACTGGTATACGCAAAATGGCGGAACAGCGGCATTCGTGAAGACAACGTTGGATGGGTTAACAGTTGGTAAATTCTCACAAACACCGACGGCCGTTAATTCCTATGCGAAATTCCAGCCTTGGCACGACATCGTTGATTTGTCTGGGTATCGTTATTTAAATTTCAAGGTTAAGAATCCGAGCTATGCCAATTTGAAGATGAAAATCGAATTAAATGATGGCTCGCGAACTTATAACCTGACTGGCGGCTATATTGCAGTTCCGACCACATGGACGGACTTAGTCTATAATCTAGATACTTTAACGCCTGCCGTGAACAAAAAGAAAGCGACATTATCCATCTGGTTGAACCAAACGAGTGTTGGTTATGGAGAAATGTTTATGGATGAGATCAAAGCAACGAACGTAGCGAGTGGAACGGCTCCGACACTGAGTGCAATCAGCGTAGATCATGCAACTGGTGATGCAGCAACAGACTTCACGTTCAATACAACGTACACCGATGCGCAAAATGAGAAACCATTCTCCATGGAACTTATTCTAGATGGCATTGTTCACCAAATGGAAGCTGTTGATCCAGCAGATGTCACCTACAGCGATGGCAAAGCTTATAAATATACAACCAAATTGCCTGTAGGCAACCATTCCTATTATTTCCACACGACAGATACGACCTCGAATGCGTTAAGCAGCGCCGTACAGTCGGGTCCAAGTGTAACGCAACAGTTGCTTCTCAGTGATTTCAATAATGGTCTTGCGACAGGTTGGACACCTACGAGCGGAACCTGGTCAGTGCAATCCTCGCAATACAGCGGGCAAGCAGGAGGTTCAAACAGCTACTCCATTGCTGGTGAGTCTACTTGGACCGACTACACACTGGAAGCGAAAGTCAACGTAACGAACAACACGAGTGGGAACAAAGACGCGGGATTATTAGTTCGCTATACCGATGCCAATAACTACTACATGCTCTACTTGAAAAATAATGATCATGCCAGTAGTCGGAAAATGGAACTGGTGAAATCAGTTGCTGGAGTCAAAACGACATTAGGCTACACAAGCCCAAGTATAGCTGCCGATACGTTCTACACGTATAAAATTGTCTTAAATGGCAGCAATATCTCGGTGTACAAAGATGGTGCACTCCAATTTAGTGCCGTGGATACAACCTTTACGAGCGGGAAAATCGGGGCTCGCACGTATGCGAATACGAAGGCCTATTTCGATGATGTTTTAGTTACGAGATAATTAAATGAAAAAACTTCCAGTTCAATTAACTGGAAGTTTTTTATCGTTAGAAAAAAGATGGAAACCAAGTGATGGGATTCTCGTAAGAGGATAGTATCTCTGAGAGTATTAAAACGTACAATTGAACTTATTTAGCAGCTCACCGAACCTTTGTTGATCTTCTTCAGTCCAATCTTGAAGATGCTTTGTTAAATACTCCAAGCGTGCTTGCTTGTTCAGAGCTAATTCCGCTGTGCCGGTATCCGTGAGTTGCATGGAGTAGGCGCGGCCATCTTGCGGGTCCGGGATGCGATAGAGATACCCTTTTTGTTCCAAAGCTGCTGTTTGTCTACTGATTGTCGACATGTCGAGTTGGAATTCCTCTGCTAAAGCTTTCACGCCAGCAGATCCATGTGTCGAAATTTGATGGAGCAATAGATAAGCAGCACGATCCAAATTGCCGACTTTTTTATTTGTAGTTGCAGCGATAAAGCGGCGAATGAATATGCCTAATTCAACTTCAATGGTTTCAATGGGATTTTTTGTCATCATAATAGACCTCTTTGTTAGGTGTTTGCAAACATTTATGGTTGTATCGTAACATACACCGGATTATTTGAATATCTTCCAAAGTAGGGTGATCGACAGTCTCTTAAGGATTGACTTCATCCGACATAGTTGTATAATGCAAGTATATAGTGTCATCATACTTCTTGTTTGAATAGAAGGCAACTGTAGACGGGAGAGGACACAATTTGAAGGCTAAGGAAATTATGGTAAGTCAGGTGTATAAAGTAAAAGAAGGGGATACAGTTCGCGCGGTTATTGAGAAGTTCCTCACGCACCGAATTAGCGGACTTCCTGTTGTTAATGATCGGAATGAAGTTGTGGCCTACATCAGTGATGGGGATATTATGCGATATATCGGCAAGCATGATGATTATATATTTGGTTCATATCTCTATACAGCTGTGATCAAAGGCGATAATGATGAGTTTCAAGATCGCGTGCGCAATTTGCTTCCTTTGAATGTGATGAAAATAGCACAGAAGAAGGTGATTGCTGTAGATGCAGAAGAAGACATTGAACAAATCGCAGCGATTTTGGGGAAAAAGCGAATAAAAAAACTCCCCGTTCTAAGAAGAGGCGTGTTGGTAGGCATTATTAGCAGGGGAGATGTGATTCGGCATTCCTTCCATTCTATTTTATGATTTGTAAATGAAAGGAGCTATCTGTATGTTGGAACGGCTCAGGCATAGATTATTTTTATTTCCATTGTTTATCGTGATTAAAATTTATGTAGCTTGGATGATTTTATTTGAAACAGGTCCGTCGGCCAGGATTCTTTTGACAGAAATACCCGCGATCTTAATTACGTATTGCGTGGTTGAATATGTGGTGAAAAAGCATAAACTTGCTTGGTATCTCGCGGTTGACCTGATTATGACCATTTTGTTTTTTGCCCTTGTTATTTATTATAAGCATTTTGGAGTTATTGCTACGTATCACGTTTTAACCCAAGCCAAGCAAGTCGGTGCAGTCAAGAAAAGTATATTTTCTGTGATTGAGCCCCAGTATCTGTTGTTCTTCTTGGACATCGTGATTGTTGCGTTCTTTGCATTTTTCAAGCCGAAAACGAGAGAATGGAAGCCTCTTAGCATGAAAATCGTGGCTAGTGTTGCTTGCTTCTCCGTATTACTTTGTGCACTTAGTGTGATTCCTAACCGTAGTTCCTTCAATGAAAATGTGAAAGCATCTAAAATGGGCATATTAAATTATGAGATGTATAACCTGCTTTCTCCTAAGAAAGAAGAAATCATTAGTCCGGATCAAATTACACAGTCAGCTATTGACGATTTGAAGAATAAAGTTACTGTCGTAGAACCAACGTTACATGGCGCAGCGCGTGGTAAGAATTTGATTATCATTCAAATGGAGTCCTTCCAGAACTTCCTCATCGGTTTGAACATTGATGGGACTGAAATTACCCCCAACCTGAATCGGTTGGCTGGATACAGCTATTATTTCCCGAAATTTTATCAGCAAATTGGTCAAGGAAATACATCGGACGCCGAGTTTATTGTGAACACTTCGTATTACGTACCACCGGATGGCGCGGCTACACAAGTCTATGGGAAGAAAGATTTACCGAGCCTCCCGAAGCTTCTCCAGAAACAAGGCTACACGACGATGAATTTCCATACGAATGAAGTTGGCTTCTGGAATCGGGATGATTTATATCAAGCCATTGGCTATGATCGCTATTATGACAAACAGTATTTCAAAGATGAGGATGCTTTCTTCTATGGCTCGTCCGATGAAGTATTGTATAAGAAAACAGCGGAGGAATTAGCATCGTATCAAAATCAAGGCACACCTTTTTACGCACACGTGATATCGATGAGCTCACATAACCCGTTCACGATTCCCGAGGAAAAATATAAAATGACCTTGCCTGAGCGGTACGAAGGCACCTTCGTTGGTGACTACATTCGTGCAGAGAATTATGCGGACTATGCACTTGGTTTGTTTATTGAGGATTTGAAAAAACGAGGGATTTGGGAAAACAGTGTCGTTGTTGTCTACGGTGATCACCGCGGACTTCCCTTATTTTCTTTAAAAGCGGATGACAAACACTTGATGACGGAAATACTAGGTCATGAATACAGCGAAAAAGAACTCATTAATATTCCTCTTATTATTGCATCGGAAGGCGTCACCACACCGAAAGTGCAAAGTCAGCTCGGAGGTCAAATTGATATTTTACCTACAGTTGCCAACCTTCTTGGTGTGTCGTTGACAGACTATATACACTTTGGTCAAGATTTACTTAACCAAACGGCCTATAACTTATTGCCACAACGGTACTACTTGCCAACAGGCTCATTTGTAAATAATGAAGAACTTTACATGTCAGGAAAAGGTTTCGAGGATGGCAATTATTTTACGCTTGCCGGCAATGCCAATGAACATCAATCAGCAACCGAAGATGAATTTAATCATGCGTTAAGGCTTTTGCAATTATCCGATAGCTATGTATCCCAACTCCCAGATCGTGTGGAGCCTGAATAAACACACATACGCATAGTGGCGGCTCGCCCAAGCCCAAGATAAGATGATGGCATCATCTTATCTTGGGCTTTTTGCTATCCTCTGGGCAAATAAAGTGATGAGGTAACGCTAAAGTGTTAAACTCTGAGAAAAGGTCAGCTTATGGAGGTAATAGCGTTATCGCGTAACGTTAATTTTAACTAGGGAGTCTAATGGAGCCGATTAGCGTTATACTATAACCTTATATGCCGCTGTATGGCCATGTCGCCTAAACGGTAGGTGCGAATGCGACTGGAGCCTGATGTAGGAAGCAACAGCTCGAATTGGACTAATTCGTGAAGCAATTTCCAAGCATGCTGTCCTTTAATAGCAAGCAACTCACAAATCTCCTGAGGCATGAAAGGTCTCTGTATCTGTGTGGCGAAACGGAGAATTTCCCGCTGCTTTAATGAAAGTTTCACATCGGTAGTCACACCACCACCGTATAGTTTTCCTAACACTTGCTGGATGAGTTGCTGACAACGTCGCGGTTTCTCTTTGATGGCGTCCAGAGGGAAACGATAAATTTGCCAACCGTTTAGTATCAATTGGTTTTGTCTTTCGCGCTCATACTCAAAGCTTCGACGGGTCACAAGTTTGGCATGCGAACTGAAATCATCGACTTCCCAATTAATCAAGTAAGGTGGTCTGATATAAGCGAAGTCCAAATAGAAGAAACCGTCCCGAAAATTGGTGACTTCGTACTCTGCATGCAAAAAATCTAAGTTGCCGACGGCAGGTAACCATAGGTTATGTACAAATAACTTCTCATTGTGAGCATGTCCTTCATTCAACCGACGGAGAGCTTCACCTCCAAGATTTTTCCTCTGTTTTTCCAACCATGACTCGTATATGTCCAAGAACATTCCCCCCTCAGCTAAGAACAAAAAACACCGCGCCTTCCCTGAATAGGGAGGGGGCGGTGTGCTTCACGCGCGTCGATATGTAATATCCACTATAGAAGAAAAGCAGCATTTTGTCACTACATTTGAACAAATGCCTTTATGTCATTCGATGAAATTGGTGTAAGCACTCATTCCTTTGAATTTATAGGGCGTGAACCCTACATGCTTCTTAAATAGTTGGCAGAAGTAGGAAAAGTTCCCCAATCCAACAGCCTCACCAATATCTTGCACGGACATATCTGTCGTTCGCAGAAGCCAACAGGCTTGTCGGATCCGACGTGCGGTTAAATATTCGGTAATGGTGCTGCCAATGGATTGATGAAAGGTCGCAGATACATGATTGGGCGTTAGGTGAACAGACGCGGCGAGCTCATCAAGCTTAAAGGGCTCCATGTAATGCGCTTCAATCCAAGCGAGCATTCGCTCGGCTGTTGATGTGCTTTTAACCGAAAGATGAGGCACAGAATCTGAATGCTTCTCGGAATCTGTACGGAGCTGGTGCAAGAACGCCGTGAGGAAGAGTGTCTGCTCTTCCAGCAGTCGCTCGGGTCCTCTTTCTTTGGCAGCATCCAGTCTAGGCACATAGCTGCGCAAAAAGACCTCAAGCTCTGCAAGACTTTCACTCCGGAATGCCTGCGGCATAAGCGGATCCTTCCATAGCTTCATGAGGAACTCACGTAGCGATGGAAAAGCAGAGAGCGCTGCCTCTAGGATAGCGGGCTCAAGAACGAAAAGCGAGCGGATGTAGTTGTCTTCTGGCAGATTGTGAATCCGAATGCGATGTAGTTGAAAAGGTCTAAAGCAAAAAATAGAGCCCGGTGCCAGCTCGACAATTTGTTGTTCTATTACGACGATCCCAGTGCCTTCATGCACGACAAGCAGCTCCATTCCCTGATGAGCATGAAATACTTCTTCGAAGGCGTGTGTTCGATCTTTGAAAAACGATAATTGCACTGGGTGCACGTTTAAGTTCATGTAATTCATCAGCTTCATAGGAGATCACCTCATCGTATTCTAACAACATTTTATCATAAGAGGCATAAACTTTTTTGGTCTTTTTTTTGATAGGATGGAGTTAAGTGAATGTGCAACTAGGAGGAGACAAGTAACATGTTGAAACAACGTTTAACAGAGCAATGGGAGCATTATCGCGGTTCCTTAGGCGGTGTTTGGGAGGTGTGGCGTTCAGATAAGCTGCAAAATCATTATAATGTCCCGTGGGAAACGGTCACGCTTCCACACACGTACAATGGGTCGGATGTGATGGATCCCGATCATAAATATTATCAAGGACAAGGCTGGTATCGGAACAAATTGGAGGTGCATAACCCTTATCCGAAGGGGAGAACGCTGCTGCATTTCGAAGGGGCAGGGCAACGCACGGATGTGTATGTGTATACCGAAAAGGTAGATTCCCACCTTGGCGGATATGACGAGTTCACGGTGGATATTTCGGAAGCGATGGCGCGTTCGAAGGAGATCGAACGATATGCGGGACGGGTGCCGGTCGCGATTGCTTGTGATAACAGCCGAGAACTGGAGACGATTCCTTCGGATGCGAGTGATTTCAATCTGTATGGCGGTGTGTATCGCTATGTGAACCTTGTCTATGTGCCACAGATTTCCTTGGCTCAGGTGCATGTGGAGACGATTGTGGATAATTTGTCTGCACCAATAGCTGGAAGCGGGAAAGTAAAAGTACGAGCTAAGTTGTACAACCCGGACCAGCTGGCGGAGAATATCAAGCTCACAATTGTGCTGAAGCAGCAAGATGGAACCATAGTCGGTCAAAAGGAGATTTCCTTACCAGCCTGGCAGGGTGAGAAGGAGATTGCGGACTTCGAGGTTGAGAATCCACATCTATGGTCCGTCGCAGACCCATATTTATTCAACTGCTCCGTTGCCCTCGTCTGTTCAGATGGCGAAACGACAAGTCAAGAACGGTTCGGCTTCCGAACGTTCGAATTTGTGAAGCAAGGTCCGTTTAAGCTGAACGGCGAACGTCTCTTGCTGCGTGGTACGCATCGACATGAGGATCACGCAGCAGTTGGGGCGGCGATGACGGAAGACATGATCCGTGAAGAAATGCAGCTCATTAAGGAGATGGGCGCGAATTTCATCCGCCTAGGGCATTATCAGCAGTCTCGCATCGTGCTGGATTTATGTGATGAGCTGGGCATTCTCGTCTGGGAGGAAATTCCTTGGTGCCGCGGTGGACTTGGTGGTCCCGAGTATCGTCAACAATGCATCGATATGCTTACAGCGATGATCGCTCAACATTATAATCATCCATCCGTTATTTTATGGGGATTGGGCAATGAGAACGATTGGGAGTGCGATTTCGATCATTTCGATCAGCAAGAAATCCGCACTTTCATGAAAAAATTGCATGATCTGTCGCATGAGCTGGATCCAAGCCGCTTAACTGCGATTCGCCGATGTGAATTTTGTAAGGATATTATCGATGTGTATTCGCCTTCCATTTGGGCAGGCTGGTATCGTGGTGTGTATACCGACTATGAATCCAGTTGTCAGACAGCATTTGAGAATGTGGATTCGTTCTTCCATATGGAGTGGGGAGCGGACAATTTACCAACTCGGCATGTGGAGAAACCGTTCACGGGTTTTGCATTTATGAAGAATACTGATGATGGCGTTACCGACGAGCGTGATGGGGATTATTTATTGACGGGTGGTGAACCGCGCGTATCGCGTGATGGCGATTGGTCGGAAACGTATTTCTGCGAGATGATCGATTGGTACTTGAAATCGCAGGAGAAGATGGATTGGCTGACGGGTGCAGCGCAGTGGTCTTTCAAAGATTTTGCGACACCGGTCCGGCCGGATTCACCGATTCCATATTTGAATATGAAGGGGATCGTTGAGCGTGATCTCACGCCGAAAGAAGCCTTTTACGTCTTCCAATCCTACTGGTCAGACAAGCCGATGGTTCGTATTTATGGTCATACGATGCCAATTCGCTGGGGAGCTGAAGGAGAGCGGAAGTTGATCAAGGTGTACTCGAACGCCGAACAAGTTGAGCTTTTTCTGAATGGAGAGAGCTTAGGCGTGAAGCAGCGCGATTCGCAAGATTTCCCATGTGCGGGTCTTCGCTGGGAAACGGAGTTGACTGCGGGTGAGTATCAGCTGCGTGCGGAAGCGATCTGCAATGGTGAGGTTGTAAGCGACGAGCTACAATTCACGTATCAATCGGACACGTGGGATGAACCTGCAGAAATTCGAGTAACGACTGAAACGTTAGAGGATGGACGAGTTTACGTTGAAGTTGGTGCGTATGATGCGAAAGGTGTTTTTTGTCCCGATGCAGCTAGGTTTGTTCGCTTTGGGTTAGCTGGGGATGGGAAGCTGCTTGATAATCTCGGCACGATTCGTGGATCGAGACAGGTCCAGCTTGCAAGTGGTCGTGCAGGAATTTACGTAGATCCTACAGGTGGCTTGCCAGCTGGTATGACGGTGACGGATTTCGTAAGTGCAGGTGGACCAGCATCATCACTTGCATCTTTATCACAAGGGAATAGAGATGTTCAGCGGAAATTTACGTCCGTTGTCAGCGCTGCCTGTGAAGGTATGTCTACGGTAACAGCAGTCATAGAAGTTATGAAGTAAAACCACTTCGAGGAGGCGTTTAAAGATGGGTGAACTTATGAATGTAGCAAAGTGGGAAAACGCACAGAAGCTAGAGGAGATTTTGCCAGAAGTATGGAAAGAACTGCAAGTGAAGGTTGATCGGATGATCGAGCAAATTGGGGATAAATCGCCTCATGTTGCCAAAGAAGACGGCGTTTATGATGATATGCGGGTCGATTGGTGGACGTCAGGCTTCTGGCCAGGCATTCTTTGGATTATGCATGAGATGACGGGAAAAGAACACTACAAGGAAGCAGCCTGGGAGTGGGACGGCAAGTTTGAGCAAAAAAGTATTATAGATAATAATTTCCATCATGACGTTGGCTTCCAATACTTGCCGACTGCGGTTATTAAACATAAGCTGACAGGTGATAAAGATGGTTTGCGTCGTGGTCTGCAAGCAGCCAATTTCTTGGCAGGCCGATTCAACATCGCTGGTAACTTCCTTCGCGCGTGGAACCAAGATAAGATAGGTTGGTCGATCGTCGATTCCACGATGAATCTGTCTATTTTATTCTGGGCAGCCGAGACGACAGGGGATCCACGCTTTGAACATATCGGAAGAGCACATGCCGATACCGTTGTTCAGAAGTTCATCCGCGAAGATGGCTCCGTGAACCATATCTTGAGTTTCGATCCGAAGACAGGCGAGCTGATTGAATCGCTTGGTGGTCAGGGTGCCGGCCCGCAATCGGCTTGGAGCAGAGGCGCAGCGTGGGCATTGCATGGTTTGGCCAATGTGTATCGATTCACAGGAGACACACAGTACTTAAAAGCAGCTCAACGCGTGGCGAATTACTTCTTGGCGTGCCTGCCTGAAGATCACGTGGCACATTGGGATTTCCGTGCGGATGCGTCGTTGGATAACGAGCCGCGAGATACGTCGGCCGCTTCCTGCGCAGCTTCTGGGTTGATTGACCTTGCAGCCTTCCTGCCGCCAAACGAAGGTGCGATGTATCTCCGTGCAGCAGAAGAGATGCTGCTGTCACTTACTGTGAACTACGGTACGTGGGATAAGCTCGAACACCAAGCTATTCTACGCGAGGGAACTGGAAATAAACCTGCTAATTCGAATGTGAACGTTTCGCTCATCTACGGCGATTATTATTACGTCGAAGCGCTAGCTAAACTGGTGGGTTGGAAGCAACGGATATTCTAAAAAATGAAAAAGGAGCTAAGCGCATGTTGCGTTAGCTCCTTTTTTTACAAATCCCATGCCTAGCATGCCATAGTGATGAAAAACATCACTAAATTGCTCGAGAACCTTGCGTTTCTGGTGAGGAGGGTGCAAGCCGCTTTCAATTATTTAAACAGCATATCATTCAGCGGAGCTAGGGATTCCTGTGATCATTGAGAAGCAAGAATTTGAATCAAGCATTACTTTGTATTACTAAAGTTTACCCCGTGCTTTCTAGCAAGCGCATAGAATCCATACACAGCTGCAACAGCAATAAGATAAGAGACAAAAGTCCATCCAATCGTCCAACCATGTCTATACTCAACTTTACCAACTACATAAGCAATTGATTCAAGGCAAGTTAAGATGATCGCAAGTGAAATCAGGACAACCAAAGGGTGCTTCTTCTTAAAATCAATCAAGTAAATGCCTACACACCCTGTCAAAGGATAGAGTCCAATGTCAAAAGGGAGTGCAGAAATCGTTTCATCATCTTCAATTTTTGGTGTGAAATCCCAAAAATCTACGTGATAGCCAATCGCATTAATAAGTGATGAGATGATGGCAGAAACGGGAAATATGAGAATGGCTATAGTTGGAGCTTTTTTAAACCAGGCTATTCCGAATAACCAGGGAACAACAAAGCCGATTAGGATATTAACGAATATACGGCCCACTCCTTACTTCGTAGATACTATCAAGTATGACCCGTACATTTCGCCTTGAAACATGACATAACAAAAATCCAGTTTTCTGCAACATATCTTCATGTACGTCAGCGGGTCTGATGCTTATAGTTGTATATATAAGCGATTACAAGCTCATACCTGAGGAGATGTTGAAGATGAATAAACCGAATATCATTGACACAGATGTCCATAATGCGATAGCTCATTCGAGAGATCTGCTGCCTTATTTGCCTAAGGTCTGGCACGATTATTGGCTTTCTGCCGGACCAGGCTATGGTGGTGGCTGGCATTCTCCAGTAGGTGTGATGCGCAAAGACGCTGTGCCTGATGGCGGTGGAATCCCTGGCAGTGATCCGCAGCATATGTTAAAGCATCATTTTAATAAATATAGTATTGATTATGGGATATTGACCGGTTCTGGGATATTGGGGATTTCCTTGAATCCGAATCCAGACTATGGCAATGTTCTCGCAAGTGCATACAATGACTGGCTAGTCGAAACATGGTTGAAGGCGAGTCCAGTATATAAAGGTTCCATCCTGATCAATCATGCGGATCCGATTGCGTCTGCGAAGGAAATTGATCGTATGGCCAAGCACCCAGACATGATTCAGGTTATTATGTGCAGCGGCTCTCGAATGCTGTTCGGTCAGCGTTTCTATCATCCCATTTATGAAGCGGCTGAGCGTAATGGACTGCCTGTCGCCGTTCATCCAGGTACAGAGGGAAGAGGGATTGCAGGAGCTCCGACGCCATCGGGTTATCCCACATCGTATTTGGAATGGCACAATATTTTACCAATCAATTACATGTCCCATGTGAATAGCTTAGTTTGTGAAGGGGTATTCGAGAAGTTTCCTAAACTTAAATTTGTTGCCATTGAAGGTGGATTAGCTTGGCTTCCGCATCTCATGTGGCGAATGGATAAGAATTTCAAAGGACTTCGAGATTTAGTGCCTTGGCTCAAAAGATTACCATCCGAATACATTAAAGAGCATATTCGATTAACGACGCAACCCATTGAAGAGCCAAGCAAGCCAGAGCATATTAATCAAATACTAGATATGCTAGGCGCGGATAATATGGTTATGTTCTCATCGGATTATCCGCACTGGGATTTCGATAATCCCAAAATGGCGCTGCAACCGATTCGCAAAGACTTAAGACAACGTATTCTGGTTGATAATGCCTTGGAGTTATATGGACATGAGACTTTTCCAGCATCGATAGCTGTAACTACTTCTGTTCGTGAGGGGGATTCCTCACAATGAGCAAAGTGAAATCCAGATATGCAGCAGCCAGCGTCCAAGAACTTGCAGAAAAAGGACGAAAGATTGTAGAAGTAAAAGGCATCGAAATTGGTGTATTCCTTGTAAATGGGAGTTACTATGCATGGCGTAATATGTGTCCTCATGCGGCTGCTCCTGTCTGTGAGGGTGTCGTGTGCGGGACGCGGCTGCCCTCCTTAGTTTATGAATATGAGTATGGTCGCGATAAGGAAATACTGCGCTGCCCATGGCATGGTTGGGAGTTCGGTCTAACGGATGGCAAGCATTTGGTTGAAGGCGGCGTGCAGCTACGAGGTTATGAGGTAGAGGTTGAGGGGAACGAGATCTATGTGCTCATCTAAATAAGTGCAGAGGTAGTGAGCTTACTCAAGTTAAAGCAGGAGGCAGTAAGGTGCCAGAGGTAAGCGGATTCCCATGGGGTGAACGGCAGTTGCGATAGGTGAAACATCTGCAGAAAGTGTACAATTTTTATGGAACAATGTGGTTACGGGGCAGCCAGCTTGGCTGAGAATGATTGTGGCACTTGATGTTCGTGAGGAAGTACGTATCGAGGTTCATTCAGCGATGACTGGCACATTTGTGGGTGAGAGGGACATCAGGTAGGTATAGAGCTACAATTAACCCAAGGCAGCTCACCACTCTTTTCTTGGAGATTCCTCATTAGCTGCGAGCAAAAGTGTAAGAACTGCACTCACACCGTCTCTAATGGAAGATGGATTTCTACAAGGAGTCGCACAGAATAATAAAGTAGGACAAGCGCTCCGGCGAAGTGGTTACCGGATTTGTCGCAAATGGGAGCAGGTCTTCCGGCTCAATTGGATGCTGCTTTGTTTATCATTGAACAAACACCTCGTTCGGGTCATTTCCTGACGAGGTGTTGTTTTTGTGTTTACTACACGCCAGAAATTATATGTTTTTGGTCAAGGGCTAAGCAAAGTTTGAATTGTGAACCTCGAGAGAAAACGGCGCCTGAGGAAGTGAGATAGTCGAAATAATCGACTATCTCGAGAGAAAACACGCCTGAGGGAGAGAGAGAGTCTATCTCGAGAGAAAACGGCGCCTGAGGAAGTGAGATAGTCGAAATAATCAACTATCTCGAGTGGAAACGGTGCCTGAGAGAGTGAGATAGTCGAAATAATCGACTATCTCGAGTGGAAAAGGCGCCTGAGGGAGTGAGATAGTCGAAATAATCGACTATCTCGAGAGAAAACGGCGCCTGAGGGAGCTAGAGAGTCAGAATCAGACTCTTCGAATCCTAATCTTGAATGACAGATATCGTCTTTTCTCCGCCAACATATATGCGATTCGTGCGCGGATTAAGCAGTAAAGATCCAGACCCAGCGCTAACTTTGAGCTTTGCAAGTGGCTTTAGTCTGCTGCCATGATAAACGATTAGTGGAACTGCACCTGTTTCTGTTGATTCTGAAACGAATAAGTGGTTTGTTCTCGGATTAATCAGCACATCCGTAAAGGCTGGTACGGTTAACGAACCGATGACCTTGTTGGTTCTGCTATTTACAACAAAAAGCCGCCCCTTCACGGAAATTTGTGCACTGGAAATATAAATCCGACACGTAAGTGGGTTCAACGTAATTTCTCTTTGTCGTCTTCCGAGCTGAATCTTTCGTACATTGAGGGTACGCAAGTTCACGACCGAGCTGTATCTACTTAAATTATTAGCGACATATAGTTGGTTAGTTTTCCTATCAAGAACGGGTGTGATGACAGGGTTTCTTCCGACTTTCCGTGTAGCTATGATGTTATTGGTATCTCCTCGGATTACGGCTAATGTATCAGTAGTTGTATTGGTTACGTAGATTCGATTTGTCAAAGCATTGACCAGTATTTGCGAAGGGCGTCCTTTGAATGGAATTTTTCTGTGTACTTTATTCGTAGCTCCATTCAGAACGACGAGATGGGCGTTCCGCGAACGTAAGGAGATCGTTGAAACGTAAACCAGATTCGTATGTGTGTTGAGCGCGATATGATCGCTGCGTTCACCAACCTTGATTGTAGAAATAACACGGTTCGTAAGGCCGCTGATAACGGAAACGGTACCATCATAAAAGTTGGATACATAAATACGATTCGTACGCGTATTGATAGCCATATAAGAAGGCATTTTACCAATTTTAATTGTGGTAATGATTTTGTTGGTTTTGGTATCTAGAACACCAAGGTGGTTGTCTCCTTGTATAACATATAACCGATTCGTTAAGGGGTTGATGGCAAATTGTACAGCCGGACTGCTGACGGGTATAGATGCAATAAGGCGTGGCTTGGTCGATGAGATTCTTGGCATTGTAACGCTCACATCTTTACGGATAATCATAAAGGCTCCCCTTCCCCAAGACATGTGGTACTTCAATCATATTCATGACCACGTTAGTAGGGAACTGGTAGACTGAAGTTAGCGTATCAGGGCACAACTTTTGACCCGTTTCAGCGTTATAATTGCATGACGACAATTACGAACGAATATCTAAGGAGGCATGGTAATGGCACACGAATATACTGGAATTGAGCGCATTGGGAATATACAAGCTAATCTTGGCGAAGGTCCCGTCTGGGACCACACGACAGGGCAATTAATCTGGGTTGATATTAATGGACAAGCCATACATCTGTATAAACCCGCTGATGGAAGTAACCGGACAATTGCATTGGATCAAAAGGTCGGAGCCGCCGTGCCAAGACAGCAAGGTGGCATGGTTCTTGCTATGGAGCGAGGCTTTCATCTGCTGGATTTGGAAACCGAGACGTTAACACTCCTTGAGGATCCAGAGAGTCATTTGCCAAACAATCGGTTTAATGATGGCAAATGTGATCGAGCTGGCCGGTTCTGGGCAGGCACGATGGCACAAAGTGAGTCAGTCACAACAGGTTCACTGTATTGTCTTGATATCGACGGAACCGTTCGTACCATCGAAGATGGCTGCATCACAGTATCCAATGGACTAGGCTGGAGCCCTGATAACACCATCATGTATTACATCGATTCTCCGACGAAGAAAGTTGTAGCCTATGACTATGATAGCGAATCAGGGCGAATCTCCAATCCGCGGACAGTGGTCATCATAGCCGAGGGTGAAGGTTTTCCAGATGGGATGGCTGTGGATAACCATGGCATGTTATGGATTGCGCAATGGGGGGGCTGGCAGGTAGGGCGTTATAACCCGTTGACGGGTGAGAAAATAGGCTCGATTGCTGTTCCTGTGGAGAGAACAAGCTCTTGTGCATTTGGCGGAGAGCAAATGAATGAATTGTATATCACGACGGCTAGTGTAGGTGTGGGTGATGAGGATCGCGTGAATCAACCCCATGCAGGTGGTTTGTTTCGAATAAAGCTAGATGTGAAAGGCCCACAGGCGAATTTTTACGGGGGTTAAGTTAAGTCAGCTCAAATTATTAGAAAGAGTTAAGCGTGCTTTACGTTTAGCTCTTTTTGCTGTGCCTATTGTAGGCTAACATCGGCGTAAGATCTCTTAAACAATAATCGTTGTTTGAGCAAAAATAGTGGAGATACCGGATCGGCTAACCAATACTCGGAGAACCTCAGCCAGACCAATCAAGTAATTAATATGCTCGTTGATTTACCACTTGGCGTAGTGGAAGCCCAGCAAGATAGCGATACTATTTTCAAAGGGATCAATGAGTTAATCAAGAATGGGAATGGGAAAAATAAAGTATTCGTATACGATGGCAGTGGCAATATACTATATCCCTATCAGAAAAATGAAGACGAGGAGCAAACGGCTCTCTATTATCATCAGATTGCTTCTAATCGAGATTAAGCCTCCATGTTGATCAAGAATCCAAACTCGAAGGTGCTGCATGGCATTATATGGAAGTCGACGTCATTCCGATTATTCTACTAGTACGAGAAGGAACAGCTATCTTACACTTGAGGTCTGCGGCACTAACGACAAGTCAACTTCACTGGGATCATTCAGTTTTTAAGGTGTATGGTTCAGTAGGTGATCGGGGGCACATCCAAAGTACATTCTTTCACCCAGTGGAACAAAAATTATATGAGATCGAAATTAACGATGAGAATGGACACCTCGATTTCTCGGAACTCACGAAGCAAGCAATCCATGAGAAGCAGTGGGAGCTTGTACGAAATAAGTAATTGTTGAAGAGCCTTACGATACGTCGTGAGGTTCTTTTTTAATTATACATATGTTAATAAACTGAATATGTAGGTAAAGGTTAAAAAATTAGCCATAATGGTCAATTTGTTTTCTTATCCTGCTTTCTTTTAATAGTTAAAATGAGAGGAGAATCACACAACGGACAAGCTGCTGTGAGACAAGGTTAAGTTTAAAGAAAGGGGCTAGTCAGTTTTGTGAAAGCGCTTAATAATGTGCCATCAGAGACAGGCGACAACGTAATTAATATGGAGGTAGGTATATGTTAAAAAGAAGTTTATCTGTCGTGTTAGCAATTACGATTTTATTTAGTTTATTTACTTTAGGATCTGGTGTAACCCTTGCGGCTGGACCTGATCAGCCTGTGGTTACGACAACAACTAATTCGGCCAGTTTAACGTGGACAACTGTTCAGGGTGCTAATAGTTATAACGTGTACCGTTCGCCAAGCAGCAATGGTACATTCGCCAAGGTTAATTCCTCGGCTATTTCATTAACCAGTTATACGGATGCAGGTCTAGCTGCGAATACGCGCTATTACTACAAGGTTTCATCGGTAAGCGCTGGCGCAGAATCCGCACTTTCTGTGTTAACATCAGCACTGACTGAGCCTAATTTCGGACCTAATGTCTTTGTATTTGATCCGCTCGCGGACCCGACGCAAACAGCTGTCGACGTTGAAACGAAAAGTGCCGAATTATTCGCAAAGCAAGAAACCAATCAATTCGGTACGCAAAGGTATGCCATGCTTTTCAAGCCAGGCGCCTATAAGGCTAGTATTAAAGTTGGTTTCTATACGCAAGTGTCCGGTTTGGGCCAAGTTCCCGACGATGTCACCATCAATGGCGGCGTAACGGTAGATGCCAATTGGATGGAAAAAAACAACGCGACTCAAAACTTTTGGCGTTCCGTCGAAAACTTGGCTGTAGCACCTTCTAACGGAGATATGAAGTTTGCGGTCTCACAAGCAGCACCTATTCGACGGTTGCATGTGAAAGGTAATTTGTCGCTTCACGACCAAGGAGGATGGGCAAGCGGCGGATATTTGGCAGACTCGTTAGTTGATGGCACTGTAAACTCAGGATCTCAGCAGCAATGGTTCACGAGAAACAGTAAATGGGGCACATGGAATGGATCATTATGGAATACAACCATTGTTGGTTCCGAGAATGCACCTGCAGAAGATTGGCCTACGAAAGCTTTCACAGTTGTAGACAAAGTACCGGTTATTCGTGAAAAGCCATTTCTAACCTTCGATTCGGTGACTAAAAAGTACAAAGTGTTTGTTCCAAATGCGGTCACTAATAAAATTGGAACAAGTTGGTCAACGGGGACGACGGCGGGAACTTCAATTGCGATTGAAGATTTCTTGATTGCTGATCCGTCAACATCGGTTACTACCATTAATTCTGCGCTTGATCAAGGTAAGCACTTGTTGTTCACGCCAGGTGTTTATCATTTCACGGATACGGTTAAAGTAACGAAGCCTAATACGGTTGTACTTGGTCTTGGACTTGCAACCTTACATTCAGACAACGGAATTGTGGCCCTTTCCGTAGCGGATGTAGATGGTGTGAAAATTGCCGGTCTCCTATTTGAAGCAGGAAGTGTGAACTCACCTGTCCTTATGGAGGTTGGTCCTAAAGGCAGTTCAAACGATCATTCAGCAAATCCGACTTCTTTGCATGATCTATATTTCAGAGTCGGCGGCGATGCGCTTGCCAAAGCAGACGTCAGTATCGAAATCAACAGCAACAATGTCATTGGCGATCATTTCTGGGTATGGCGTGCCGATCATGGTACAGGTGCTGGATGGGATTCCAATACGACTATCAACGGAATGATTGTTAATGGAAATGACGTAACTATGTATGGCCTTTTTGTGGAACATTTTCATGAATACCAGACGGTATGGAATGGAGAAAGGGGACGGACTTACTTCTATCAAACTGAAATTCCCTATGATGTTCCGACTCAAGAAGGTTGGATGAGCAACAACGGTACCGTGAATGGTTTCGCTTCTTATAAGGTAGCCGATTCTGTAAATTCACATGAAGCTTATGGCTTAGGGATATACTCCAATTTTACGGGTGGTATCGTGTCTATGGAGAGTGGTATTGAAGTTCCAGATAAGCCAGGGGTTAAAATTCGCCATGCAACCACGGTTTCTTTAAATAAAAGAGGTGAGATTTCGCACATCGTTAATGCGATGGGAAGCGCAGTCAATACAGGATTGATGCGAGCGACGCTAGGCGATTACGCTTATCGAACAGTTGCAAGTGTAAAAGGGGTAAATGCTGCGACAATTGCAGGAAAAGCTCCTCAATTACCGGCAGTTGTTACTCAGGTGTTCACTGATGCAACTACGAAACAGGTACCTGTAACGTGGGACAGTATCGATTCATCGAAGTATGCGTCCGTAGGAAGCTTTACGGTGAATGGAACGATCGATGGCAGTGCAATCCAGGCGGTAGCGAATGTTGCGGTAACTGTGGCTCCGAACGAAGCTGTGACGAATATCGTCATTACTTCGGCTGATAACGCAAAGTCTATCGATACCAAAGACGGCACGCTGCAAATGTCTGCAGTGGTAGCACCGATGAATGCTGATAATACAAGTGTTACTTGGTCTGTTGTAAGTGCGAATGGAACGGCAACGACAATTGCTACGATTAACAGCGATGGTTTATTGACTGCAAAGAAGGACGGTTCTGTCAAAGTCATTGCGACGGCTAACGATGGTTCAGGTGTAACGGCAAGTCAGGTTATTTCGATTAGCGGGCAGATCATAAAGGTAAAAAGCATTACCGTGACTGGCCAGAATAGCGTAACGTCAGTAACTTATAAAGGTGCTACCCTTCAAATGCTTGCCAATGTACTACCCGAAAACGTAAGTGATAACTCGTATACGTGGTCCGTTGCAAACGGTACGGGCACAGCGACGATTGATACGGCAACAGGTGTATTAAAGGCGCTAAGCGACGGAACAGTTACTGTCACTGCAACTGCCAAAGATGGCTCCGGCATAACAGGTAAACAAATAATCAGCATAAGCGGACAATCATTAGTTCTAGGTAGTGGCTGGACGTGGGTGAGAGAAAATAGGGATAACTGGGCTATCAATCCTGCGAATCCGAATTTCATACGATTAACGACAATTGAAGGAAGCTGGGGAGGCACTAAGCCAAGTAACATACTTCTGAGAGACCCTGGAACAGCTGACTTCTCAATTTCCACAAAATTAAAATTTGATGCGGATAAAAGCTTTGAATGGGCAGGCTTAATTGTTTATCAAGATGACGGGAATTTAATATCATTAGGACGTCAAGCTAATGGAAGTCCTGCTGCTAAACAAATCCGCTTTTCACAAGTGAAAACCGGCACACAAACGGATAAAAATTATTCAGATCCTGTGGCTCCTGGGGATATTTATTTGAAAATTGATAAAACAGGAACGACCTACAAAGGGTACTACAGCTCTGATGGCGTTACTTGGACACAGGTGACAGACACCTTTACAATCACTTTGACAACTCCTAAGGTGGGGGTATTTGTCAGAAAGCTAAACACGAGTATTGCTGCTAAACCGGCAGAATTTACAAATTTTAAAGTGGGGAACTCAATCATACCTTACTGGATTCCTACCACGTCTGTTCAGATTTCAGCTGCAAGTGGATTAAGTGCAATTACATCAGATAACGGCACGTTGCAAATGTCTGCACAAGTGTTGCCTGTGAATGCGAGCTCGAATTCCGTCACTTGGTCTGTCTATAACGCAGACGGAAGTACGACAGATAAGGCAAGGATCAGCACAACCGGCTTATTAACCGCAGTTAAAAACGGACAAGTGAAAGTAGTAGCGAACGCTTATGATGGTTCAGGTGCAGCAGCTAGCACACTAATCGACATTTCAGGCCAAATACTTACTCCACCTACTGTAGAATACGTTATTTCTGGAGATGGCCAAGCTTGGATCGGTTGGACACCAATGGATGGCTCGGTTACCTACTCGGTCTATCAGAGATCAGGTGACACTGCCTTTGGAAATGCTGTGTCTACTGTGAATGGAAATGTGTACAGCTACAACCTAATAGGCTTGGAAAACGGCAAGACGTATTATTTTATTGTTAAAGCGAATTATCCAGCGAAAGTCAGTGAGGCTTCGAATGAAGTTAGTGCGACGCCACAGTTTGCTGTAACTGGCATATCGCTTAACAATTCGGTTGTTAATTTGACAGCAGGTAACACAACGACATTAATAGCAACTGTACTTCCTGCGAATGCTTTTAATCAAGAAGTGATTTGGAGTTCAAGTAATGCCAATATTGCAAGGGTAGATGCCACTGGAAATGTTACGGCAATCTCAGCCGGTACAGCAGACATTACAGTAACGACCGTGGATGGCAGTTTCACAGCGACAGCTTCGGTTACTGTATTTGCAGAGTCAACTTATAGTCCTGGCGTTCAGTCAACAATGGATCATGTCATCACTATCAAACAAGATCAACTAACCAACAGTCACAACGGCATAACCACTGTTACGATCCCGACTGACATTTCTGAGATCAAACTTCCTGGGAATGTCACAGACCTAATTGCTCAGAACAATTTAGAGATCAAGTCAGACGCATTGACCCTTTCGTTCCCGTCCAAAGTGCTTAACCAACTAACGGATAAGCTCACAACGGATCAAATAAAGGGCAGTACAATAACGCTCAAGCTTGACATCGTCGCGCAAGGGGAAGCGAAAAATCTCGTTAATAGCAATAGTGCTAATATGGAAAATAAACTAGTTGGCGATGTGTACGAATTCCATTTGTTCATTCAGACAGCAGATGGGAATAAAGATGAGTTTTCCACGTTCAATCAGCCGATTACGATTGAGTTGAAGGTTCCAGCAAGCGTGAACCCGACATTGGCAGGCATCTATTATATTGCCAATAATGGAACACTGACGTATGTAGGTGGCAAATTAGATAAAGATGTTATCACAGCTGAGATTAATCACTTTAGTAAATACGCTGTGTTTGAAGTATCCAAGACATACGCCGACGTGCCTTCTAGCCATTGGGCTTCCAATGTGATCAAGGAGCTTGCTGCGAAGCAGATCGTTGAGGGTACGAGTGCAACAACCTTTGAACCTGAACGCAGTGTCACACGTGCCGAGTTCACAACGCTTCTAGTGAGAGCTTTGAAACTTACGGAAAAAGGTGAACTGGCATTTGCCGATGTGAAAGCCAGCGACTGGTTCGCGGATAGTGTTTCCATCGCTGTGAAGGCTGGTATTGTACAAGGCAGAAGTGCAACGCAATTCGATGCGAACGCACAGATTAGCCGTGAAGAAATGATTACTTTACTTCTTCGAGCCTACGAATTCAAGAATGGGAAAGTCGCAAACACTGCTACTCAAGCATTCGCAGATGAAGACCAAGTCTCTTCATGGGCTGCTGGATTTGTGAGATCGGCAGCAACGCTGCATTTGATTCAAGGACGCGGAGCGAACCAATTCGATCCGAAAGGCATTGCAACGCGTGCCGAAGCTGCACAAGTTCTATTCAATCTTTTAGTAGCTAATAAGGTGCTTTAAGAAGACCTTAGCAAAGCCAATGGATATCTACATCCATTGGCTTTTTTGTCATTCATTCAAGTTATCCCTGTTTACAGTGAATACTGCTTCCGAAACCGCAGTGGCGAGATACCTGCTGCTGCTTTGAAGCAATTGGAGAAATAAGGTGCGTTGAGGAACCCAATATGCTCAGCGATTCGCGCAATGGACCACTCTGTTTTAATGAGTAGCAGCTTCGCCTGCTCGATTCGGTAGTCGTGCAGATAGGCCATTGGCGTGCAGTCATAGATTTCTTTCATACATCTGACGATATAATTCGGATGAAAATGAAATTCTTCAGCGAGTGAGCTATTCGTCACGTCGGATTGATAATGTTGGCGTAAGTACGCTTCAACCTTGTCGGCGAGTATCAGGGCAGGTGACGCATCGTTACGTGATTGTCCAACATCAAGGAGACGAAGCAGTTCCATGAAAAGCTGCTGCTCACTCCAATATGTCTCTGAACGATGATGGACCGAGTCGGTCAACAACTTGCGGAGATGTCGCTCGGCAAGCGCGAATTCGGGTGGAGCGCTATATTGCGGGATGCGGATACGATACGAATTTTCCCAAGACTTGCGTACTTGCTGTAGATGAAGAGTTCCTATATCCTGATCTGTCGTTTGCTGCCAGGCCCCTTGAAAGTCGAAATGAATCCAATAGAAAACAGTCTCTGTGTAACAGCCTTTGACGGGGTAATGGTAACGATCAGGCAGCAGTAATAAGGTTTGACCCTCCGCAACCTCCCACTCTTTATCATCTTCACCCATATATAGAGTTCCTTTGGTCACCCAGAGAAGATCAAAAACACCTAAATTACGTCGGCTCGGGTGCATTTCGCCTGGGCGGTAGGTGGACAAGCCAATCATCAGGTAATAGGGCAGTGGTGGTAGTTCCATCCAGATATGACCAAGTTCACTCATCGGTTTCGCTCCCTTATAGAGTGTTAAATTTTATATAAAATAAGTTGGAATTATTCATAGTTGCTCTTTATTTATAAGGATAAACTGTAAGAAGTCGATAATCAAATGTTATATAAAATTGGATAACAAGAGGAGATTCTACATATGGTGAATTCCACGAGTACACAGGCTGTCAACAACAAGGTGCGCATACATGATTCGTTTTGGGGTCCATTTATGGAGCTTGTGCGGGGGACGGTTATCCCTTATCAATGGGATGCTTTGAATGATGCGATTGCTGAAGCAGAGCCTAGTTATGCCATTCGTAATTTCCGTATTGCAGCAGGGCTTGAAGAAGGAGAGTTTGGCGGTTTCATTTTTCAGGATAGCGACCTTGCCAAGTGGCTTGAAGCGGTGGGGTATTCACTGGCGAACACGCCGGATCCTACGTTGGAACAAACGGCGGATGAGGTCATTGATTTGATTGCCAAAGCTCAGCATGAGAACGGTTATTTAAACACGTATTTTACGATCAAAGAGCCAGGTCAGGCATGGACGAATTTGTATGAAGCACATGAATTATATTGTGCGGGTCACATGATGGAGGCGGCTGTTGCTTATTACAATGCAACGGGAAAAAGAAAATTGTTAGATGTCATGTGCAAATTTGCTGACTATATTGAAACGATTTTCGGTCGTGAACCTGGTCAGATCAGAGGCTATGACGGCCATCAAGAAATCGAACTTGCACTCGTTAAGCTTGCTCAAGTAACAGGAGAAGAACGCTATGTGAAGCTGGCGCAATTTTTCATTGATGAGCGCGGTACGGAACCGAACTTTCTAGTTGAAGAGTGTAAGGTAAGAGAAGGATTTAGCTATTGGACGCAAAAGAAGCAACCGATTCCGACAGTAGCGCAAATGGCGTACAATCAAGCACATAAGCCGGTTCGCGAGCAGGAAGTGGCCGTCGGTCATTCGGTACGTGCTGTTTATATGTATACAGCTATGGCTGATCTTGCCAGATTGACGGGAGATCAAGAGTTGCTCACAGCTTGCCGCCGCTTATGGGATAACACAACCAAGAAGCAGATGTACATCACAGGTGGCATAGGCTCAACACATCACGGTGAAGCTTTCACTTTCGATTATGATATGCCCAACGACACGGTTTACGCTGAAACATGTGCCTCAATTGGCCTCATCTTCTTTGCTCAGCGTATGCTGCAGCTAGAAGCGAAGAGTGAATATGCGGATGTCATGGAGCGCGCGTTGTACAACAATGTTATTGGCAGCATGTCACAGGATGGCAAGCATTATTTCTATGTGAATCCGCTGGAAGTTTGGCCGAAAGCATCGGAGTTAAATCCAGGTCGACATCATGTCAAAGCAGAACGGCAGAAGTGGTTCGGCTGCTCATGCTGTCCTCCGAATGTGGCACGCTTGCTTAGTTCATTGAACAGTTATATCTACACGACTTCACCAGCGTTAAATACGGTCTACACGCATCTATTTATCGGCAGCGAGGCTCGCTTCGAGCTTGCCGTTGGCGAAGTTGCATGTACCCAGCAGTCAAAGCTTCCATGGGAAGGTTATGTCAGCATAGAGCTAACGTTGGCTCCGCAAGATCCGTTTACACTTGCGCTGCGCATCCCATCCTGGAGCCAGGGTGGAGCAGTTATGAAAATCAACGGTGTACGGACTGCTTATGAGACTGTGAATGGTTATGCATCCGTTGAGCGGCAATGGGTACAAGGGGATATCGTGGAGTGGGAGCTTGCAGTCGAGGCGCAGTTGACTATCGCTCACCCCGCGATTCGAGCTAATGCTGGTAAAGTTGCGATTGAACGCGGACCTCTCGTTTATTGTTTGGAAGAAGTGGACAATCGAACGCCTCTAGCCACCGTATCGATTGATGCCATGCAAAAGCTGCAAATGAATTACGATGCAGGTATGTTAGGCGGAGCCGTGGTGATTGAAGCAGAAGGCTGTGCCAATGAGTCTGCTTCTTGGTCGGAGGATACGCCGTACCGTCCATTCACACAGCAGGATGTTTCAGAGCGAGTGAAGCTCAAGGCGGTGCCGTATTATCTCTGGGGCAATCGAGGAGTAGGCGAGATGGCAGTTTGGATACGCAAAGGCGGCGTGTAAAACTTTGTGAATGATTGTAAGTCCTTCGGAGATGAATCCGAAGGACTTTTTACTGCGCTAGCGCGGGAACCACGCGGATCTGGTGCTGGAGGTTTTGACCGATACGGTAAATAGATGGAAAAAAGGTAGTTATTTTCTCGGAAATTCGAGGTTGAGAGGGATTACCTGTATTTCCTACAGCTAATTTCATGACTTTCGGCCAGATGAGCGTATTTCCAGGATTTTAGCTGTATATTTTCCAGTTAAAATCATTTTCTTGTGAAAAATGGAGGATTTAACTGGAGGTTTTCCAGCTATTCCAGACCATTACCAGCATAACCCAACCGCATCTGCCACTTATTCCTCATGCTCAGGTCTTTCAGCAAGCCAATCCTCCAGCGTAGCCACACGTGATGGAAATTTGTAGCTTCTGGCTAGGAAGCCGACCCCATGCTGAACCATAGGATCTTGATCTGTAGGTTGATAGCGCAGATCAACACTCCAGCGAACCGTATCGGACATGTTCGGAGTGGACATATGGAGGCAACGATCATTGAATAGAATTGCGCTTCCTGCGGGTACAGGCAGGGCGACGGTTTCCGTTTTGCCAAGTTGACTATCTTTGAGCGCCGTATACCCTGTTCCAGTGTGCGTTTCACGATGCCACTTGAGCACACGTTTGCGATGTGTCTGCGGCTTGATATGGAGGCATCCATTCACTTCATTGGCATCGACAAGTGGGATCCAGACGGTAATAACGGGATTCGCATTCGCATCCGGCCAATACGATTTATCTTGATGCCAAGGAACTGCGCCAGCTGCTACTTTCGGGACCTTCGGCCGCACGTTATATACCGGATTAGCGAATAGCTCTCCGCCAATTAACGATTCTACCGCGTCCAAAATTTTCGGATTGCTCATCAAGGTGAAGTATCCAGGGATGCGGTCGCGCCAGCTTCTGCCGTATTTCAGAAAGTTTTCGGCGGACAGATCCTGAAATAGCTCAGCTAACCGATTTGGAAATGGCCGATCTTCAAGCTTATCCGTAATAACTCCATCAGCGAACAGTTCGTCCGCAATCATCGACACCTTCTGAGTCATCGCTTCACGTGCAGAGGCCAAATCTTCTTCCGATAATAACTGGGGGATGATGAGATAGCCCTGTTCCTCATAAAACTGCGATTGCTCCTTAGTTAAACTTCCGCTTCCATTTTGCTTAATCAACCTACTCACCCTCCAACAAGTGTTGTAATATAGAAAATATAACATGTCATATGGTTATTGTATTTGCTTCTGTGTTCGTATATTGATCAATTCTTCCGGTCATTCATATCATTAAATTACTTTCGAATGCGAGGGTTACTATGACTTCCTTAACTGCCGTTAGTCCCTATGTAAGAGTGGGACATTATTATCAATTTCCAGTCGAACGCAACCAAGCTGAGGTGGGCAGAATCGGGTATTGCTATGCCTTTCATTTCGTTGCCGGAGGCAAAGGGGCGGTCAGCGCCAAGGGGAAAACATATCCGGTGAAGAAAGGTGATCTGATCTATTTTCCACCTGAAGTGGGTCACTCCTTTTACGCCCATCCAGATCAACCGTTAGCCACATATAACTTATATTGTGATTTATGGAATTATCAATTGAGAAGCAGTCAACATCTCGTTTGGGACGAGTCTGACTTTAATCGTGACTTGCTAACGCACATTGTTCCGTGTTCAGAGCTGGACATGCTACCTGTCGTTACGCCTATCCAGCATGATGCTTCGCTAGGGCAATTATTCATACATGCCGTGACCCAGTCGAGGAAAAGTGACCACTATTCCGAATTAATCGTAAGCAATCTCCTCAAAGCATTTCTTCTATCACTTGTACAAATTGCTTCAACGCCACACTTCATCGATTACCGAATGATTCCGATTATCGAGCGAATGGACAAGGAAGCGAACGCAAGTCGAGGTTATGATGAATGGATGAGCCAATGTGGGCTTCGGAAAACGCAATTCCATGAGCTATTCAAGCAAGCAACAGGAATATCGCCCAAAGCATACTGGACCAAAGCCATTATGAGGCAAGTGGAAGCAGCCCTGTGGGAAAGCAACCGTTCCATAACGGCCATTGCGGAGGATTTCGGGTATTCATCAGTCCATCATTTTACCAAACAATTCACACAATTTCATGGTGTTTCACCAACGGAGTTCCGGAGGAGGAAAAATTAGAGTTTATATGCGAGATGGTTCCTGTACCATAAGTTAGTTCAATATAGACGTAAATAACTAGTATGTTACGATTTCTCCGATAAACTATAATTTGTCTTAGAAATGGAAGGAGGGACCGCCAATTTGGTAAGCGCTTGCATTTGAAAAAGCGGGTTGATTGGAAGCAGTATGCATTGATTTTCGAATTCGACTAAGGAATGATGGAGGAAAAATGAAAACAAACGTTATGAAGAAAAAGTTATCCGCAGTCATGGTATCCGTCATGATGTTCTCACTGTTTGCTTCCGTCGATTTTGCTTACGCAGACGCCACTACACCAACTACTTCAACTACAACGGCAACGACCCCAGCGGCAACAACGATGGACTCGGCATCCAAGTTTAAAGCTCTCAAAGACAAAGGTATTTTCGATGGTTCCGACGAATCAGGGTCAGCTGAACTCGATAAAGAGGTGACACGGGCTCAGCTTGCCAAAATCTCCGTTTTGTTGAATGGTCTAAAGGAAGATGTTCCTTCAAGCGCCACATATACAGACCTAGGTGAAGCAAGCTGGGCAGCAGGTTATATCGGTGCAGCAACCAAAGCGGGCTATATGCAAGGTGTGGAGAAAGATCGTTTTGATCCAGCCGGCTTAGTCACAATTGAACAAGCAGCTTCTGTACTTGCACGTGTTTTCAAGCTGGAGGCAGATGAAACCGATACGGCCAAAGTGAAGGGCATCGTGTCCGATTGGGCGAAAGGGAATGTGGCTTCTGCGATCAAAGTGGGACTCTTAGCTGACATGGCTGATTTCACCAAAACAGTGAATCGCGAGCTGCTTGTCAATGCCGCTTACGCAGCTTATCAGCTGATTCAAGCCGGAGGTCCCGTTGTGTCCAAAGTTTCTGTGGCTGACTTTAAAGCTACGGGAGCTAAAACACTCGTGGTCAAATTGAATGGCTCACTTGCTGACACGAGTAAGTTGACGGTTTCCATTCTTCGTGGCTCCATTACAGGATCAGTCGTTACAGGTGCTCAGAAGTGGAATACCAACAAGAACGAAGTGACGATCACGTTGGATACGAAAATGACAGAAGGCCTTTATACAGTTAAGGTTGAGGCTGTCAAAGATGGCGGATTAACCGTGGATAAAGGAACGGCAGAAGTGTCTGTTGGCAACGAGAAAATCACGCAAATTGATTTCACGACACCGTCGGATAAGATTGCTCAGGGGAAAGTCAAACTGACTTTTAAAGCTGTGAATCAGTACAAGGAAGTGTCCGATCTGAGTGCAGCCGTATTTACCATCAATACAAGCCTAGATGGAGATGCGATACCTGCGGGTGATTCACAGTCAGTTATGCTCGATGTTACCCATGCCGTCTACAGCAACAAGCTGCGTCAAGACTCGCAAGTGATCGTCACCATCATGGCTCCGGATTACTCCGTGACCGCCAATAAGACATTTACGGTTGGTGAATTGCAATCGGTTAGTAAAGTTGAACTGAGCGAGGTTGTTTATGTGAGTGGGAAGACGAAATTCGAGGCTGGTGATCTGGTTTCGGTTCCTTACAAGGCTTATGACCAATATGGTTATCCCGTTACGGATTTGGATATTTTAACAAACAGCACGTTAACAAGCTCCACTGCAACAGGTGTAATCGATATGTCTGCAACAAGTCCTGCAAAAGGATTTGACTTTATTGCTGACGAAACCGGAGATGGCATTCCCGAGTTGAAGGTCAAAGCTGCTTCTAACTTTACTAACTTCAGCATCCAGGATGTCACGCTTACGTTGACGGGACTTGGATCAGGTCAATCCGTTTCCAAGGTGATGAAAGTGGCTGCTTCCAAAGCGCCTTATGAGATTAGCATAGGTAACTTCCCGAATACGGTAGCGGTGGGTGACGAGGATTTCTATTTGCCAATCGTTGTCAAAGACCAAGGCGGGACGATCCTTACGACAGATGAAGTTGTAGAAAATGCCGATAAGATAAGTGTATTTGGATTATCAAACGGCAGTATATCAGTTGGCGCCAAGGATTCACTTGGCAGACTAATTGGCGGAATCGAGAAGAGTGGTGCAAATAGAGGTACAATTCGCGTCTCCGATTTAAAAACCTTATCAGACGTTAATAAAGGTCCGTTAACGATTAAAGCTGCGCTCCTAACAAGTGAGAAAACGGCTGTGAATAGCACGAATATTGTTGCCAAGCGTTTTCCGAAAACCGTATACTTCTCCGTTGTACCGAAACCTAAGATGCTTCCTTCGCTCGAAATGGTGAATGGAAGAACGGAGAATGCGTTCCGTTTGAAATTCAAAGATCAGTATAATGAGGATTTTGATCGCGATTACCGAGGCTATTCGATGAAATTATCTTTTGCCAAAACGTCTGGTACGGTTACAGATGCAGTTTATGTACTCAGAGGAAGTACAACTGCCTTCTTGGACACAACTAAAACATCATTTATCGTAAGGGGTGTAGATGGCACGGTAGAAGGTTATGACTCAGGTAAAGTGTCAACTGATTTCGGTTATTATCGAGATCGCGATTTCTTCTTTATTGCCAAGGTTGGCGATAACAATGAAGGTACGTACCAGGTTACAGCTCAGTTGTATAAAGGGGATGAGGCTGCGGTTGCCGCAGGATCAGCATCCTTAATGTCAACAGCCATTGGTACGACGCAGCTTCTGAAAGGTCGAGAAGCCAATAATTTGGTTTATACACTGACACCATTTGCTAATGGCATTTATGCTGTCGATAAGGTTAAGGATACGCTGCAAGGCTCACTTACGAACGTCATTAATAACGTTTATTCAACAGAAGGTGTGTCTTTAGAGAATATGTTTTCGGGCAAAGTTGTACTCACGGCGAAGGATGCTAACGGCAATATTGTTCAGCTCCCGAACAACACGATTCAACAGTTGAAATCGGTCACGACTTCCAATACGAGAGCTTCTTCCATAGTGAATAAGCCAAGAGCTGATGGTGCTGTTGCAAACGCTCCTGACGGGTATGGGATTCGTGGTAAGGATGTTGGAACAACTAGCATATCCGTTCTATTCAAGCCATCTAACTACACGGGTAATAAAGTGGCTTTCCTCGATAACATCGCCATTAAAGATGATCCATTAGTCGTTAGCTCACTAACAGCAACTTATAATGGGAAAGCAAGAATTATGGGACTGTCGCAGTTGAAAGCAGGCGTTAACATTTTTACAGGTAATACCATCGATACGGTGGCCAAGAAATTGCTGCTGAAACAAACGTTTAGCAATATTACGCTAATGGATCAATATGGCAACAATGCCTTTAGAAACAGTTCGGTGATCCGTGTAGCACCCATTTTCGGTATTCAAATCTTTATTAGCAATGTCAAATGGACGAATGATAACATTGTACCAGATTCAGGATATCTTGCAGTTGAATCCAATATTACAGGTGTTAACAATGTGAATGGATTGTCTAACCAGCCTTATCCTTTAGCAGGAGATGAAACCGCTGGCTATACCTATCCATCCACAGACGCGGATATTGGTGCAACCGCAGGCGGTAAAGTCGATCTTACCGACTGGGTATTCTCCACAATTAATAGTAAGATCAGATTATATCGCGGAGATGCGAAGTATATCTACAAACCAGCAATATCAGCGATTGATGGAACACCTGTCGAGGTGGCTTCCTTCACAGCAACAATGATTACGGCCAACGGGAAAAGCATTTCGGTTGATGTGTACCCGGATCCATTGAAGTAATGTAACGACCGTTCCTTGGTATTCTACCAGGGAACGGTTTTTTAAATTTTTAGACCAATGATCATCACCTCTTGGCAGTCAAGTTGTCATAGAAGTTATCTGTGTGAAGTAAGGATAAATAAACCAGAAAGGGGCGAGAAACGATGCGTACAATGGATTCAAACGAGTCCTCCTCAGAGGCAAATATACGCTGGCATTTAGGTGAAGGAGCAGGAATCGTCTGGGACATTCATCTTGGACATCTAGCGCACCAGGATCATGTCGAAATGAGTGGGAAAGAGATTTCCCTCATCGTGATGTACGGTATAGATTCGGAAGGTGGCATTATTTTAAAGCGCAAAGTCGTATGGCCAGGCTTGCGCACGATTCCGAATGATACGCATGCTAGTTTAATGGAGGCATTTGGACAGGAGCTTATGCCGAGTATGCGTGTTGGGGGTCAACCTGTCCAAGAAAAACTGTTCAAAATTACATTCGACGGGATTCTGCATATGGCTTCTGTTTCCGATCAAGGCGTTCTGGTTCGTAGAACTGTATTTCCGGCGAGAGATAAACCGTATGCGTTTGAACGCGTTCAAGTTCAGAACATGACGGAGGACTCTGTGCAGCTCGAAATTGGGCGGATAGCACGTGTATACTATCGAAGAGGTACCAAAGGGGTCTATAAGGTGGAAGCGGGACATGATGCGCCATCAATCGTGGAGCTGAGAGCAGGTGAGACGCTGGAATTCAAGAGTTGGATCTGTGCTTCGACATTGCAGGGATCCTATGAAAGTCTCGACGTGTTATACGAGGAAAGGAAGCGGCGGGAATTCTTGAAGGAGATCAGTTCGTCATTGCAGCTTGAAACGCCAGAGCCTCATTTGAACCGGATGTTTGATTTGGCCAAAATCCGTGCGGCGGAGAGTATTTTTCGCACCAAGTGCGGTTTCATGCACTGTCCCGGTGGCGGATCCTACTACGCGGCCGTATGGACGAACGATCAGGCGGAATATGCGGGTCCATTTTTCCCTTTTTTAGGCGAGCAAGATGCAATGGAGGCATCCTTGAATGCCTATCGACTTTATATGCCGTTCATGGGACCTGACTTCCACCCCATACCATCCTCAATCATCGCCGAAGGCGTAGATATTTGGGAGGGGGCGGGAGATCGAGGGGATGCGGCGATGTACGCCTATGGTGCGGCGCGGTTTGCACTGGCGAGCGGCAACCAAAGATTGGCCGAGGAGCTATGGCCAGCTATCGAATGGTGTTTGGCATATTGCCGGCGGAAGCGAACCCAAGCTGGCGTTGTCGCATCAGATTCGGATGAACTGGAGAATCGCTTTCCTAGCGGTGACGCCAATCTGTTCACATCTTCACTTGCATACGGTGCTCTTCTTTCGTCCGCTCACCTTGCGCGAGCAGTCGGAAAAGCGGATCAAGCTCCACGCTTAGAGGAAGAGGCGGCTGAACTGCGAGAAGCGATTGAATCCCATTTTGGCGCAACTATTGAGGGATACGAGACCTATCGCTATTATGAAGGAAACGACATTCTGCGTTCGTGGATTTGTGTACCTCTGACAATGAATATCTTAGATCGCAAGGAACAGACGATTGCAGCCTTATTCTCTTCGCGATTGTGGGTAAACGGCGGACTTGTCACGCAGGCGGGGGAAACTACTTACTGGGATCGCTCCACATTGTATGCACTTCGGGGCATTCTCTATGCGGGCGAAATAGAGCTGGGGATCACACATCTGCTCGAATATTCGCGAAATAGATTGCTTGGCGAACATGTTCCCTATGCGGTTGAAGCATTTCCCGAAGGTAATGGGCGGCATCTCTCTGCGGAAAGCGCGCTTTACGCACGAGTCATTGTCGAGGGCTTATTCGGCATCGTGCCCACGGGTCTTCGTACCTTTTCCTGTTCGCCTCGAATGCCTGAACACTGGGACACGATGGCGCTTCGTTCAATCCGAGCGTTCGATTCTTGTTTCGATCTAGTCGTTACCCGTGGTGACGAAGGGGTATTAATAACATGTGTGACATCCGAAAAGCAGGAAACTTATCTATGGGATCAAGATGGCTCGATAACAATTCATCTGCGGTAAAAAAGGAAAGCCGAAGGGTCACTTCAATTAAAAATCGTTTGAAATCTTCCCTACACCGCTCGAAGTTTGGTATTATCTATAATGACAAAATCATCAGGACCTATGGAAATATTTTAATTTCGCATGAAAATAGGTTATGATAGGGAATGACATCATAATAGAAAGTGGGATCCATAGTGGGACGTAAATGGAATAATATAAAAGAGAAGAAAGCTTCGAATGATGCAAGTACGAGTCGCGTGTACGCGAAGTTCGGCCTCGAAATTTATGTAGCAGCACGTAAAGGTGAACCAGACCCGGAATCAAACCGTGCGTTGAAAGTTGTTCTTGAACGCGCCAAAACGTACAATGTACCGAAAGCGATCATTGATCGTGCCATCAATAAAGCCAAAGGCAGCTCCGATGAAATCTATGAAGAGCTTCGTTATGAAGGCTTTGGACCGAATGGTTCCATGGTTATTGTGGACACGCTAACGAATAATGTAAACCGTACCGCGTCAAGCGTTCGTGCCGCATTTAGTAAAAATGGTGGTAACATGGGGGTAACGGGTTCTGTTGCTTACATGTTTGATGCGACAGCGGCGATCGGTATTGAAGATAAAAGCATTGATGAGATCATGGAAATTCTGATGGAAGCGGACGTGAATGTTCGTGATCTTCTTGAAGAAGAAGACATGGTTATGGTGTATGCAGAGCCCGAGGAGTTCCACGCCGTTCAAGAGGCGCTCAAAAAGGCGGGCATCACGGATTTCGCAGTTGCTGAGTTGACGATGATTGCTCAAAACAACGTTACGTTATCCGATGACGCACAAGTGCAATTTGATAAAATGATTGACGCTTTGGAAGATTTAGAGGATGTTCAACAAGTGTATCACAACGTGGAATAGGTTATAGTTGGAAAAAGCAGTGCGAGATTTAGCCCTCGCACTGCTTTTTATTATGTCATTTATTCGGTCATCAGGATAGGTTGGCAGTTGCAGTGGTAATTGTTGGTAGAGAGCAATTTATCATATACGAGATTCAATAGTGAAAGAAAAGCATAAAGTTTCCGACTTCACTAATAGGATAAATATTCCAAGTAATAATGAATTAAACGCTTGTGCCTCTAGCATGTAGGGGCGCATTTTTTTTGTATTATATGGTAATTTCCCCATGCGTACATCACTTTTTTAATCCCAAATTGCTGAAAAACGGCCCAAATTCCCCCCATTTACGTCTTTTTGATGTGCATGTAGACTAACTCTATTAGCGTTATACCTATTTGATAATAGAGAGTAAATAACAGTGAGGAGAGAAATTATGCGTATAAGTAAATGTAGCCAAATGACCTTAAAAGCTTTAGCTGGTTTGTTAGTCGTATCATCATTTCTTCCCTATCAAGCATTTGCTAATAGTCCTTCTCCACAACCAGAGAGTCTATTAAAAAATCTATCGATTGAGCAAAAGAAAGCGCTAACCGAAATTCAAGTTGGACGACCTGTCATTTCGCCAGAAATCAATCTGAAGAGTGCTACATTGACAAATGTCATCATTGAATTTAAGCAGGCTCCTGCTAAGGTAGAAGTGATTAAGCAAGCGGCAGAGGGCATTCACATCTCACCTACAGCCGCGCAATCTCATGCAGAAGAAAATCATGACATATTTAAAAAGTTTGTGCAAAAAAAGCAAGGCAAGACGCCATCTATTCCTGAAATTAATCCATTAGTTATAGGTGAAAAGAACATACAAATTACAAGAGAGTATCACCATGCAATTAACGGCGTAGCCATGACCCTGCCAGGTTCTGATATTGAATCGTTATTGCAATCAGGCGTCGTAAATCGAATTTGGAAAGATAACGTCGTTAAGCTTGATCCGAAGGAAGCGGCCTTGTCATCTGCTCAAATTGAAGCACTGACCAAGCAACAAACCGATGAGAATCGTATTCCTTTAGATGGTATTGACGTTCTTCACGATAAAGGTATTAAAGGGACAGGGATCAAAGTTGGTGTCCTTGATACCGGGATCGACTATAATCATCCTGATTTAAAGGATGTGTATAAAGGGTATAAGGCTCAACGGAATGTTGATCCGAAGTCAATCGATCCAACAACAGTTAAAGGATGGGACTTCATCGATAACGATGCGGATCCTATGGAAACGACATACAAGGATTGGGAAGAGGCTGGAAAACCAGAAGGAGCTACTTATTTCACTTCTCATGGAACTCACGTATCGGGAACGATCGCTGGCCAAGGAAGCAATAACGTTGGTTCTCCCGCTTTAGGTGTAGCGCCGGAAGTTGATCTTTATGCTTATCGTGTATTAGGTCCCTATGGCAGTGGAGCTGAGAGTGGCATAATTGCAGCCATTGATAAATCTATTAAAGATGGGATGCAAGTCATTAATTTATCCTTGGGAGCCACATACAATGATCCACTAGCACCTGAATCTACAGCGATTAACAATGCAACGCTCTCTGGCGTAGTTTGTCTTGTGGCTGCTGGTAATTCAGGACCAAATGAGAGAACCGTAACTGTACCTGGCGTAACAGCGCTTGGGATTACAGTTGGAGCAAGCAATTTCTCCATGTCCATTCCAACGGTATCTGCGACTGTCTATTCGACCGTTGCTACACAACTTCCGGATATGAAACTGCTAGCCAAAAATTTTACGGATAACCTTGAAGATTTAACAGGACAGGCATTCCCTATCGAATTCGCGGGACTAGGTATGACTAATGACTTTGAAGGCAAGGACTTTACGGGGAAGGTTGCTCTAATTCAGCGTGGGGAAAATGCTTTAGATGAGAAAGTCGTTAATGCGAGAGCGGCTGGAGCGGAAGCGGTTCTCATGTTCAATAATGTCGAAGGCGAAATTCCGCATTATACAGGGCAAGGTCCTAAATTTATCCCTTCTTTCCGGTTAACCAAAGCGGAAGGGGAGTTCTTATTAGGATTAGATAGTTTGCCTACAATTACGTTTGGTCATGTTAGCAGTTTGGAAACAGAAGGTAATCAACTAGCAGATTTTAGTGGAAGAGGACCGGTCAATACGAATTACGACATTAAACCGGATGTAATTGGGCCGGGTGTGGCTGTTTACTCCAGCTACCCAGAGTATATCAATAGTCCAGAAGATGGGATTGATTATTCGTCTGCCTATGCTCGTATATCTGGCACATCGATGGCTACACCGCACATGGCAGGTATTGCCGCACTGATTTTGCAAAAAAATCCTACGTACACGCCTTTTGATGTAAAGGCTGCATTGATGAATACCGCAGATGCGCTGAATGGTACATATTCTGTTTATGAAGTGGGTGCGGGATTAGTTGATGTTGTCGAAGCGGTTTATGCGACTACTTCTATTAAAGTAATAGATAAGACGCTAAACGTAAACAATGAGGGCGAACTAGTCGAAATCGAAGATCCAACTGGCTCCATATTTTTTGGGAACCACGCGAAAGTTGTTAATAAAGCCGTAGAAGAGAGCAGACGTCTGAGCATTCAAAACAGAAGCGTTGAAAATAAACAATTTACGTTCTCCGTTGAGTATCTGCCGGCTAAGCCTGGTGTACCGAATGCTGCGGCAAATGGTGTTACAGTTACGGTTCCAAACACGGTGAATGTGGCAGCCAATCAGTTGTTCGATCTGACAGCGAGCATTCAGGTGCCGGCCCATGCAGCATTAGGCAGATATGAAGGATATATTAACATTGTGAGTGCAGATGCTACACAAACAGTAGAGAAATATCGAATTCCTTTCGCTGTTCGTGTAGTTGAGCCTGGAATTGAGTATATACAATTAAGTAATCAGGCCATTATGACGGATATTCCTGAAATCATGCATCCATTTCAAGAAGACCCAATTAAAATATTGTTCTTTAAATTAAATAGTGCTATTCAAACCATCGATGTGCTCATTTCAGATAAAAACGGAAAAGTGTTGGGAAGTGCTAATGGTGGTACGCTTAATGCGGTTGATGTGCCGTTAGACCAAGAGATATATATCTACCCCGTTGGCGGATGGGTGTATCCTTTAATAGGAGATCCTACTGATCCAACCATTAGTGCTGATGCTGTCAACTTACCTGAAGGTGCTTACACAATCAAGATGATTGCGACGGAAGCGAATGGTCACACATTTACAAAAGAACAAGCATTTGTTGTTGATAATACATTACCTGAACTCAAATTCCTTGATTATGCGCCAGGAGTTTATGAAGTTAGTGATGATATGTATACAGTTGAAGAGATAGATGGAAAAAGCCATCGTGCGCTCTGGGTGCATGCCAACGTACATGATACAGCGATTGAATCATTGGCCACATCAAAAATCACGCAATCCGCTAATCATTTGTACTATTATGAAAATCAAAATGTTTTCCCTGACGGAGAATTCCCAATTCAAGCGAACGGGAATGTGAAGTTCGGTGTGACGCCAGAGGATTTACAAGATCATCCGTTAACGATGAATGTATTCCCTATTGATATGGCTACAAATGCTCGTCTGATTCGAGATTTCCGTCACTACGGATTTATCAAAGCAGGCTCGGCATATGTTGTACCGCAGTATAACAAGAAAAAAGTGTATCTTGGTGATGAGATTACCATGACCTTAAACTTAAATAATGTTGAAAAGCTAATCTCAGGTCAATATACAGTAGATTACTATAAGCATTTTAAATTTGTAGATGTCAAGGTAAATCCTGCTTTTCAAAAAGTAGCTGCCCAAAAAGGCCTGAAGGTGAACGTGGATAAGCCAGTTGTAACGGACCACGATGTGTACGAAGCGAAACAAATGGTGAAAGTTGGAGCAACCATTTCAGGAAACAATTTCCATGGGATTGATGGAGACAGTGCCTTCCTAGATGTCACGTTTAAATTAGTAGATGATAAGTGGTTTGGGGTAATCAAAGATACGATGAATATCGAGCAAAATATCGAAGAGTTTTTCTACAAGAAATATGGTGAAACTGTACAAACAATAGCACCTGTGTTTAATCAAATCAATGGATTTGATATTATTCCAAAACACTCAACAATTTCATCTGTAACTTGGGTGGAGGCCTTTCTAGATGAGAATGGTTACTTGGATTGGACGAAGGATTTAAGTGAAATCGGCTCTAAAGTGTTTGCGAAATCGGCGGATGGCAAAACGTATGAGGGAACTGTTGATCCAAGCGGCGTATTTTACATTGATAATCTCCCTGTCACGAAACAAGCTTATGAAGTCATTGTAGAGGTCCCAGGGCATTTGAGAAGTAAATTATCGGTCCAATTGAGTAAAACAGAAGGTGGCGAGCTGATCGGGACAAATCAATTGCTTGGACAATTACAACCGATTAGCTACGCCGGAGATGTGAATGGTGATGGGATGATCGACATTGAAGATCTCAAGAAAGTCGCCAACGCTTTCGGAAAATCCTCCAAGAAAGAGGACATAAATCAAGATGGAACCGTGGACGAGAAAGAAGTTCGTTACATTGAAAAGAACTTCCTGAAGATGGATCCTGATGTGAAAGGTAAGAGTAAACCGAAAGAAAAAGACGGGAAAAAGGATTTGGCTTATTACTTGATTGAACTCGGTCTTAAGCCAATTAACTAGATTACAAGAAAATCAATTCACTTTATTCATCACTTTGGTTGCGATATCCAAAGCCTTATCGGGTTGATTCGTCTTCATGTAAAAGGCAAATAATTCTTTCTCCGAATTTTGGATTAGATATGTATTGCCCGATTCTCTAAACTTAGGTAGAGCTATATCACTTAAATAGACATGATACTCGTGTTCCCTATTCTGTATCAAGAGAAGGAGGAGCTGAAGCAGATGCATATAGAAGATTTCCTTCAGCTTCTTGGCTAGGGCTAGCCCATCTTTGGCGATTTGCATTAATTCTTCACTTGGCAGTAGATTCCCATGTAAACAACTTCGAATATATCCCTCCAAAGAAAGCAGGTATCCACCTGTTTTCTTTTCTTTTAAATTCATGGATTGCTGGTAGTACTTGCTGGCAAGCTTATAATTTTCTCTTCTCATGTACTCATAAGCCAAATTATGTAGAACTCTTGCTTTACGAACAGGTGCTTGGCAGATATCGCAACTTTGAATCAGCTTCTCAAACCGTCGAATGGTTTCTTTGAAGTCGCGGCTCTTCTCATCTTTGACTTGAATCAGCATCAGCATTTCGGCATCGATAATTCTTAAGAAGCTATTGATACCTTTGAAAAAAGCAAGTGATTTCTCAGCATAGAAGTAAGCCATGACGGGTGACTGAATGGCGTGATAGGCTGAGGCTAAATGATAATAGTACTCGGGATTATTGTAATCCTCATGAACAATCGCCGTTAACGTATCAATAGCTTTTAAGTATTCTTGTTTCGACATATAGTACATCCCCATGACATGTTTGTATAAATTACTTTCATACAGGGGAAGTTGCTGAACATCCTTATGGAAGATTTTAATTACCTTGTAGGCTTTATCGGCTTGGTTGTGCATCAAATAGTAGCGGGCCTTCAGCAAGTTGTAAAGTGGTTGGTAGTCTGAGAGTTGGATAAGCGGTTCCTGTTCCAGTTCTTTATACAACACAGCCATTTCCTCAAATAGCTGCTCAATAATAACGTCATGCCAATGATGAAGACGTGTTCTTATATTTTTAAGCCGAATGGCTTCTAATGAAATATCGATTTGCATTCGTTTGGACAGAAAGGTGATAATCTCAGGTGAATATTCAGTAGATCCACGTTCAATTTTACTAATATGTGTGTCAGAGCAAATACCTCGCCCCAGTTGCTCCTGCGTTAATTGGGATTTCTCTCGATAGAATTTAATAATTTTCCCTTCATACATACTAAATTCCCCCAAGTTTCGTCGAAAGTGATTACGATCTCATTGTACATTAAAATAGGTGTAGAGGCACATTCGATTAATTGGTATAAATTTCTATAATAAGGAGATTTCATAGTGCATTTTCTTTCTCGTTGTTAACTTTGATGGTTAAGACGATCCCTCCCATTGCCATCCCCCTGGGCCATCATTTATCCTAAAGAGATACAAAGAGCGTAATAAAAAGCAAGGTTCGCAAGAATGTCCCGTTTCGAGCCATGCTCGAGTGATTCTATAATGAAAACGTATCCAGTTGAATTAATAGGCGAACGAGGGGGAAATGGCCATGAAGCAAGGGAGAAAATACGGGGCGGTTTCAATAGGCTCCATGATGTTATTATCAGTTGTCGCAAGTGCATGTAGTAATTCGACGGCTCAACCAGAGGCGTCCAAATCCGCAACTGCTGCGGCATCGGCTAGTCCGGTGGCTGCTCAAACGGCAGCAGTGAAAGTAGACCCGTTGGCGAAATATGTTCCGCCAATTGAAGTGACGACGGTGCGATCGGTGGACGCAACTTTCAAATATGCAGCTGGCGATTCGATCGACAGCAATATCTGGACCAAAATTTTCGAGCAAGACTACGGGATTAAAGTGAAAAATGCGTGGTCGGTTGATTCAACGCAGTACCATCAGAAGCTGAATGTGTCTATCGCATCGGGCGATATTCCGGATTTCCTTGAGGTGAATAAAGAGGAAATGAAGCGTTTGGCGGATGCGGGTCAGTTAGAGGACTTAACGAAAGTATGGGCACAATACAGCTCGCCGTATTTGAAAGATATGTTGAACCAAGATGGTGGAATTGGGATTAAGGCAGCTACAATTGACGGCAAAATGCTTGGCATTCCTCACACGTTCAGTAACGGCGGTATCAGCACAGCTGAAATGATCTACGTACGAACGGATTGGTTGCAGAAGCTGAAATTGCCTGAACCCAAAACGATGGATGATGTGATTAAAATAGCAACTGCATTTGCCAAACAAGATCCAGACGGAAACGGGAAAGATGATACGATTGGGCTTGCGGTAAATAAAGATTTCTGGGATTATGGGCACGGTTCATTGCGTGGCTTCTTTAACGGCTATCATGGTTATACCGATATTTTCATTAAGAATCCATCAGGTAAATTGGTATATGGTTTTGTTCAAAAAGAACTAAAAGCGCCTTTGAAGAAGCTCCAAGAGCTCTATAAGGATGGCGTGCTTGATAAGGAATTTGGCGTTAAACCGCCAGCTAAAATCCAAGAAGATGTAGCAGCAGGACGTGTCGGGCTTGCCTACGGATTAGTGTCAGATGGCGGCTATATCCAGAAGGAGAATCACACGAAGGATCCGAAAGCGCAATGGAAAGTGTTCCCAATTGTTTCTGCAGATAGTCAGCCAGCTGTACCGCAGCTTTACGACACAGCCGGTACGTTTTATGTGGTGAAAAAAGGATCGAAGCATCCGGAAGCGGCTATTAAGTTAGCGAATATCTATATCAATCGTTTTTACGAGAAATCGTATGCACCGGATCCGAACCCATTCATTACCGATTCGAAAACGGGGATTATGGCAGCGAAATATGCGCCAGTTACGATGGATTCGCTAAATACGAATCTAGATGCCTATCACCAAGTGCAAGAATCCTTAAAGACCGGCGATGGCAGTAAACTTGGATTCCCAGCCAGTGTTCATTTTGATCGCATGACGAAGTTCAAAGCTGGTGATGACACGATGTGGTTTAGCAATATCGTAATGGGCGATGGCGGCAGTTATAGTGTTATTGATCAATATAACAAAGCGAAGATCGGACAATATAATTTGTTCCTAGCTCCAGCAACGCCGACGATGTCCGAGAAGCTGCCGACGTTGAAGAAGAAAGTCGCTGAAACGTTCACTAAGATCATCATGGGTGATTCATCCGTCGATGAGTTCGACAAGTTCGCTGAAGAGTTCCAAAAGCTTGGCGGCGATAAAATCGAGCAAGAAGTGAACGATTGGTACGCGAAGAACAAATAGGCCGATGACGACTACCCTGCATGTAGAGAAATCTACGGGCGGGGTAGTTTTTTTGTAGGATGGGACAATTTTATCATACTTGCTTTTTATTATCTTATGGTGCCGGTCATATATCCAATCCGCTCAATCTTTTGTATAGTGAGAAAAAGGACGTATGATGAGGAGTTATGTGAATGGCAGGGAGACAGCGACGGTTCTCAATACTTGGCAAATTAATAGTGACTTTTCTCATCGTGCTTTCACCTATGTATGTGATCGGGACACAGATTAATGAATGGGGTGCGGGGCTTGTCCGCAAGGAAATTTCCAAATCACTCGAGTCGCAAATTCAGTTCTATCGCTCATCACTTGAGAATGAAATCGACAGAATGGGACGTATTCAACGGCAATTTATGAATGACGAAGATTTGGAAGCGCTGAGTGTGACGGCCGATAGTTTAACCGAATATCAGAAGCTTGTTATTTTGAAAAGGTTTCAGCAACGCCTCGTCCTATTAAAGGAATCGAGTATGTATATCGAGCGGGCAAGTGTGTATATTCCGCCTATTAATAAAATTATTTCATCTACGGAGTTAGCCGACATCTTGCCTCGAGAGCGTCTGGATCGATTAAAACAAGATTCGTTTTCGCATAAAGGATTATTTTATCGCGATGGCGATCATCTTTACTTACGTGAATATTATCCCAACAACCAGTTGGTGGAAGGGCGCGACCCGATGTTCGTTCTGGAACTGGAGCTTTCCATGCCCGCTATGCAATCGTATTTAGCGCAGATTTCTAATTATGACCAGGGCGGCGCAGCGATCGTGAAAGCAGATTGGGATATCGTCCATACGCAAAATAAAGAGGCCTACACCCTCATTCGTCAAACGGTTCGGGAGCAAATGTCCATGCTCCAGATTAAGTCTTCACAAATCGTTCAAGCAGCTAATGAGCTTATCAAGATCGGGAATCAGCGTCTTCTCACGGTTTCCACCTATTCATCAGCACTAGATCTGATGTTGGTTGCTTTTGTTCCGGAAAAGGCTGTGATGGGGCCGCTGGATCATTATCAAGTTTATTTATATCTCATCTCCTTATGTGCACTTATTGTCATTATCTTGTTCTCTATCTATGTGTACCGCATCATACATCGCCCGCTCAGCAGGCTTGTCCGAGCTTTCCGCAAGGTGGAATCCGGTGATCTACAAGTCGAGCTAGCGTATAAAAGCAGTGATGAATTTCATTATTTGTATGCCCAATTCAATAACATGGTCGCGCATTTGAAAAAACTAATTTTCGAAATTTACGAGCAGAAAATTCGTACGCAGCAATCCGAACTGAAGCAGCTGCAGTCGCAGATCAATCCGCACTTTTTATACAACAGCTTCTACTTACTGTATCGTATGACGAAAGCGCAAGATTTCGAAAACTCAACCCGATTCACCAAATATCTCGGCGATTATTTCCAGTACATGACCCGAAATGGCAGTGAGGAAGTCCCGTTGGAGCGGGAGTTGAGCCATGTTCGTGCTTTTGCTGAGATTCAAACTATCCGGTATATGAACCGTATTTCGTTTGAAATGGAGCCATTGCCAGAGGTATGTAAACAAATTGTTGTTCCACGGCTGATCTTACAGCCAATCGTGGAGAATGCGTATCATCATGGGTTTGATCAGGACCATCATGAGCGTCATCTGCGGATTTCGACCGTATGCCTGGAGAGCGATGACGGAGAGAGACTTGTTATCATCCAAGTCGAGGACAATGGCAAAGGGATGACCGACGAGGAACTCCGAGATTTTCAGGCCAAAACGCAAGAGGGACAAGCGACGGAGGAAGTAACGGGGGTGTTGAATGTGCATCGACGCTTACAATTAAGGTTTGGTGAGAAGGCCGGTGTACGGATTCTCCAACGAGAGGAAGGCGGTTTGATCGTTTCAGTCGTCATTCCATTCGTCGGATAGGGGATTTCAATTTGCAAAAAGAGGACGTGATGTCATGCTGACAATGATGATCGTGGATGATGAGCCGCTGGCCGTTCACTATTTGACAGAAACTTTGCTTGAGCTGGAAGACATGGATTTCGAAATGGTGAAAGCTCACTCCGGCAAGGAAGCGATAGAGAAGATGGAAGCGGGGAAAGTGGACATTCTGCTCACGGATATTCGGATGCCGGGGATGAGTGGGATGGAGCTTGCCGATTATACCCGTAAAAGATGGCCGCGCTGCCGCATCATTTTCTTGACTGGCTTTGATGATTTTGCCTATGCCCAGACAGCAATTCGCAATGGGGGCATCGATTTCGTCCTCAAAACAGAGGGCGATGAGGCCATCATTCAAGCGGTGCAGAAGGCGACGCAGGATATCGCGCTCGAAATCAACCGTGAAGAAATATTGAAGCGTTCTCGAGAGCAGCTGCATGCCGCATTACCAACGATTCGCCGCGATTACCTGCGGCAGCTCGTGCAAGGCGAGTCCGAATCGCTCGCCATTAGGGCTCGCAGGTTCGAGGAGCTGGGCATCGGCCTGCACGCAGGGAGTCCTGTGCTCCTCGTCATCGGACGATTGGATGAATGGGGGTCCTTCGCCGCACCATCGGATCAATCGCTTCTGTTCTATTCCGTACATAACATAGCGGAGGAATATTTGAACGGCTCACTAAACATGATAGCGCTTCCGTATGATCGCAATCGGTTTATTTGGCTCGTTCAACCAACTGAGCCAACCGATGACGGGCAAGAAGAACAAGTGATTCGTACGCTTTCCGGCGGAGTAGAGCTTGTTCAGTCTGCCTGTCGGCGGCATCTGAAGGTGCCGGTTTCCTTCCTGCTGGCTTCTAGCTTCTGCACATGGGAAGCGATGATGCAGCGGATTGAGGCCATGAAGCTGCAGTTGGCCTATGGCATCGGGAAAGGACCTGAGATGCTGCTAACCGAACAACGCAGGGAAGACAAGGAAGAGCTGCGCTCTAGTAAGCAATTCTATGAAGAGCAGGATTTGCGTATTCATTTGCACAAAATGGATCTGTTGGAGACCTATTTGGATAACGGTGAAAAAGAAGGGTGTGAGCACCTATTTGGTGAGGTTGTTAAGGCAATCAAGTTGTTATCGCACAACGATGCGGGCGAGGCGCTCGCCTATGAGGCGTTCTCGCATCTTGCAGCTTTTCTTTTAACGTATATCAATAAGCGTCATTTGATCGCGCAGCTGGGTGAATCGTTCCGGATCGAAGAGATTCTGAATCCTTTTCAGCATAACAGTACGGTAGGAGCCGTTCAATTTCTGGCGGGTATCGCGCTGTCGCTGGCGGACTATAACGGGTTGAAAAAGGCGGAGAGAACGACGGATATGATCGGTCAGATTCATCATTATGTGCATGCTTTTCTACAAGAGGAGCTCTCGTTAACGCGCCTAGCGGAACTGGTATATTTGAGCCCGCCATACCTCTCTCGCATGTATAAACAAACAACAGGGCAAGGTCTGCTTGATTATATTACGGATGTGCGCATTCAGCGGGCAAAGACCCTATTAATGACGACGGAACACAAAATCCATGAGATCGCAGCGATGGTTGGATTGGAGTCTGCGCCTTATTTCACAAGACTATTTAAGAAGATCACGGGTCTTACGCCACAGGTGTATCGCGACTCTCGATTAACTGGTTAATATAAGGCAAGAGCCGCAATAATGTCCCGTATCGGTGGCATGTTCGTTAATTTTATAATAAAGACATGGAAGAGGTTGGCGATAATCCAGCTTCTTTTTTTTCATCCGGTAAGGGGGAGAATATGTGAACAGAATGAAATGGAAAGCGCAAATGCCCCTGCATTTGATGCTCATTCCCGGATTGATTGCCATCCTTATTTTTCAGTATTATCCGATGGCCGGCATTGTTATTGCGTTCCAGAAATACATGCCAACACAGGGGCTTTTTCATTCCAAATGGATCGGGCTGGATAACTTTCGATATGTGATGGAATTGCCAGATTTCTATCGTGTGCTTTGGAATACGATCTATATTGCACTCATGAAAATTATTGTAGGTCTGATCGTGCCGATTGTCATTGCCATTTTGCTGAATGAAGTTCGAAAGAATGCGGTGAAACGTATTGTTCAGACGCTGGTGTATCTGCCGCATTTCCTTTCGTGGGTTATTCTAAGCGGGATCTTATTGGATGTTCTCTCGCCAAAAGAAGGGATCGTCAATGCGGGGCTTCGTGCCTTGGGGATGCAGTCGATTTTCTTCTTGGGAGACAATCATTGGTTCCCATTCACATTGGTATTGACGAATGAGTGGAAGGAATTCGGTTTCAGCACAATCGTGTATTTGGCAGCGATCCTCGGCATTAACCCAGCGTTGTATGAGGCGGCGACGATGGATGGCGCGAATCGGTGGAAGCAAACACTGCATATTACCTTGCCTGGGATGGCTCCGATCATCGTACTGCTGGCGACACTTAGTATTGGAAATGTGCTGAACGCCGGATTCGAGCAGGTATTCAATTTGTACAGCCCTATCGTGTATGAAAGTGGAGATATCATCGACACCTTCGTGTATCGGATTGGGATGATCGATGCGCAGTACGGGGTGGCGACAGCCGTCGGACTCTTTAAGTCACTCGTTTCACTTATCCTTATCGCACTTTCGTATACGATGGCGTATCGGTTCGCCAATTACCGCATTTTCTGAGGGGAAGGAGGAAATTCAGCATGATCAAGACAGCGTCTTGGGCATATCGAGGGTTCACAATTGCGAACTATGTGTTTCTTATTAGTTTATCTGTCTTGTGTATTCTGCCATTAATTCATTTGCTGGCGATGTCGCTCAGCTCCAATAATGCCGTAGCCACAGGTTCTGTCACTTTCTGGCCCATCGAGTTCACTTGGAAATCGTATGAATTCATCCTGGAAAAACCAGAGTTTATGACCTCGTTCATCATTTCGATCAAAAGAGTCGTGTTAGGCGTCATTGTGAATATGGTGTTGACCATTCTAGTCGCTTATCCGCTGTCCAAGGAAGCAGCGAGTTTCAAGGGCAGAACGGTGTATGTATGGATATTCGTGTTCACCATGCTGTTCAGTGGGGGGATTATCCCACTCTATATGACAATGCGGTCGCTCGGGTTGTTAGACACGATTTGGGCCTTAATTTTAACGCATGCGGTGCCAGTGTATAATGTCGTTATTTTACTGAACTTTTTCCGGGCATTGCCCAAAGAATTAGAAGAAGCCGCCCTCATGGACGGCGCAGGGCAGTGGCGAATCCTGTGGAATATTTACATCCCATTATCTACGCCATCTTTGGCAACACTTACGCTTTTCGCGACAGTTTCCCATTGGAATTCGTGGTTTGACGGCATTCTATTCATGAACACGCCATCCCATTATCCACTCCAAAGCTATTTATATACGGTGGTTGTAGGTCTGGATACGCTGATCAAAAGCAACACGGATCTCGAGGTGCTGGCGCTTATATCGGATCGTACTGCACGTGCTGCACAAATCTTTCTAGGAGCGTTGCCGATTCTCGTCATCTACCCGTTTCTACAACGGTATTTCACAAAGGGGATTATACTTGGCAGTGTAAAGGAATAGCGAATATAGAGAGAGCTGGTAATTGAATAAATCGATTGTAAGGAGATAACAGAGATGGCGGTAGAACATGTTACTAAAAATACACTTCAACGAGCCTCCTTGGAAATGAGTCTCAAACCTTTCAAAAACCTCGATCCTTCTGCGATAGACGAAGTTTGCACAGAGGCGCTGCGCTTGCCAAGAGGATCGTATTTATCTAGAGGGAATTACAGGTCGAATAGATCTACTTTGGTAAGTGTAAAAAGGGGGAGATGAGCGATGGTATGAGGTTGCACTCGCGGATGTTCAGAAGCTACGGGTAGCTGAATTAGCGGCAGGCAAATCAACCGCGAGTTTGTTGATGAATAACCTCAATCATCCGAATGAATACGGGCACTCGCTATACGCAATGGCATTGGCGGCTTTACTTTGAGCAAGAAAATGGCACCTAGTTAGGACTGCATTTCCAAATAACTGGGAAACATCCATCTAATTTTGTCCAATTCAGCGATCGAGAAGGATTAACTGGAAAATGTACAGCTAGTTACACCTAATTCACTCGAAATTGCCAAATTACTTAAAATTAGCTGTAGGTTATCCATCTAGTGCTTATATTTGGTTCAAAAGTAGTAGAATAGCTGTAGTTTTTACAGGTAATTTGTTACACCAGAACCTGCCACTTCCGGAACCTATAAAGCCCCCAACCTGAAGCAGTTGCTTCGAGTTAGGGGCTTTATTCTAGCTAAACCACCAATACACCGGAATAAACAAAATCGACGTTATTATCCCAGCGGCGCCCATGGCGAAGCCGCTCATGCTGCCTTCCTCCTCGGAATCCTTGAGGAGGCGTGCCGTGCCTATCCCATGCGCAGCGGTGCCAACGGCGATACCGATGGATACCGAATCACGCCATCCGATCCAGGTCAGCAGCTTCCGGCCGATCATGCTCCCGAAAAGCCCGGTGAGCACCGTCAGCACGGCCGTTAGCTCTGGCAATCCGCCGAGATGGCGTGATATCTCTAAGGCGATCGGCGAGCTGACGGATTTCGGCAGCATGCTGAGAAGAATCTCGCGGCTTCCGCCGAGAAGTCCAACTAGGGCAGCGGCGCTAACAATGCCGGTCAACGATCCCAGCGTAACGGCGATTAAGATGCCGGTGATATGCTTTTTAATCAGACCGGCATGTTTATACAGCGGTACACCTAGCGCTACGGTTGCTGGCCCAAGCAACAAGGTAATCAGATCAGCGCCTACTTTGTAGGCGGCATATGGGATACGAAAGCTGAGCAGAATGCAAATGATCAAGCCTGAACATACAAAAAGCGGATGAAGCCACCGCCAACGCTTGTGAATATGTTGTGCAGCCGTATAGGCTACAACACTAAGCGCGATGCCAAACATCGGGTTCATTAACCAATCAGAGGTGTTCATTTCATCCCACCTTCAGCCGTCTTTTGCCCATTTGCACCTGTAGGCATCCGATGCCCTTTAACCTGACTACGTTGCATTTGCGAGGTGATAAATCCAGTTACGAGTAGGACAGCCACAGAGCTCCCCATGACGCCAACCCCGATAGAAAGCCAATTCCGCCCAATCAGAGGGAAGAATGCCATGGTTCCCACAACAAAGGGTAGAAAAAATAGCATCATATGGCCTGTGAACCAATTCGCTGTCGTTTCCACCCATTCTAACTTGATGAGCTTGGCGAATAGCGCGATGGTAAAAAGAATTAGTCCAATCACATTGCCAGGAAGAGGGATGTGAAAGCTCGTTTGAAGCCAAATGCCAATGAGGTTAAAAGCAAGTAAAATCGCGAGTCCTAGCATAAGGTCCTCCTGTCTGTCGTCTTGGTCTGTTGTCCTGTCAGTCATCTTCGTCTGTTGTCTTGAAGTGGTTGCTGAAGGGGAATGCTCTACCGCGCAGGAATGCGTATCCGCACGATCGTCCCTTCACCCGGATGACTTGCTATGTCAATCCCATACGGATCTCCGAAGTAGAAAACGATTCGATCATGCACATTTTTGATGCCAATATGTGTTTCATCGAGTGTGTCTGAAGGCTGGGCTAGCCGATTTCGCAGCTGCCCAAGCTTGATTTCATCCATGCCAACTCCATTATCCTTGATCTGGATCAGCAAGTCATCCCCCGATATCTCGGAAGATACTTCCAACAGTCCTGCTTGACTGCTCCGTTCCAGTCCATGAACAAAGGCATTCTCGATCAGCGGCTGCAATGAAAAATGCAGAACCTGCAAAGTCTCACTATTCACCGAGAGTTCCTCGCGATACTGAATTTTATCCCCGAAGCGCAGCTGTTGGATTTTTACGTACAGCCGAATGTGGATCAATTCCTCCTGCAAGGTAACTGTTTCTTTACCCGTTTGGATATGAATGCGGAACAGGCGACCTAAGATACCGACCATTTCACCGACATCTCGTTGTCCGCTGATGATCGCCTTCATTTGAATCGTTTCCAGCACATTAGCCAGAAAATGCGGATTGATCTGACTTTTCAAAGCGCCATATTGCGCGACTTTTTGCTGTGCTTTGGCCATGGAGGAACGTTCAATATAGTTCTGCAAGTCTTCTAGCATTTTGCGGATACCTTGATAAAGCACGCCGAACTCATCTTGCCGATTCGAGCTAAGATCGACATCGAAATTGCCTAAACCAACCATTTTCACCTTGCGGCTTAGTAGAATGATTGGCTTCGTTACGCGCGCGGATAGAATGAACATGAATAAAACCGCAGTTCCTAGGGACAAGAAGGCTAATGCTAATATGATTTTAATCAAAATTTCGGCTTGCTTCGTCATTTCTTTCTCATCAATGGATTGAATGACCTTCCAGCCCGAATAAGGCGAGGTCACAAAGTTAATGTACGAATTGGACCCGGCAAAATAAGCGTAAAAGCTCCCATTTTCAGCATTCAAAACGGTCTGAAGCTTCTGACTCTCTAACGTGATTGGTACATTGGCATTCGTAGTCGTGCTTTCGGAATTATAAATACTAGCTCCCTGACTATCTATAATCGTGAAGTTGCGTTTACTTGTCTCGGACAATTTCAATATTTCTCGCAAAGAATCCAATCGAATATCGATGAGCATAACCCCGAGTGGCTGCTTACTTCCTACCTTATTAATGACCCTAGCGATGGAAATAACGGGATCCTTGGCATTCACGCGATGGAAGGGGAGGTGTGTTCCGAACAGGACGATGCCACCTTTACTTTGCTGTGTCTGCAAGTACCAATCCTCATGGGTGAAATCCTCGACATCGTAATCCGAGCGATTGAAATTAGCCGAGTAAAAGACACGAGAGCCTGCATAAATTTGCACGCTGTCCACATTTTTAATCGTCATTTCGATGGAACTGACAAAGTGTTCAATGGTGTTCCCATATTGGATACGTTGATCATTACTGTTCTCGTCACCATCAGCAACCCAGTGCTCCAAGGCATTCTGCAGTTGCCCATCCATTTGCGCGTTGAGCGTTCCTTTTTCGATACTCTGCAAATATTGGTCAATATTGAAGGATAGATTTGTGAGAATCAGGTTCGAGGAGCTCTGGTACTCATTTTTGACGGCTTGGATGGAAAAAAAATAAATAATGACGGAGATAATCAATAAGGGAACAGTGATAATTAGGATCATAAGTACGAATATTTGATGGTTAACATGCTTCATCCGGTATTGCTGCGAAAGCCGCTGCCATGCGTTCAAACGTCTACCACCCCCATTTCTTCCGATAGTCGGTTGGCGTCATATTCGTAATGCTTCGGAAAGTTTTGACGAAATGCTTGTAGCTCTTATACCCGCACATCGTGCACACATCCGTCACCAAATACTCTGGTTTCTTCAAGCATTCTTGGGCATAATGGATGCGAATTTCGGTCACAAACCGCATGTAGTTCTTATCTAGTTTTCTTTTGAAAATACGACTTAAATACGATGGATTATAGAAGAAACGATCGGCTACCATTTGCAGCGTAATATCTTGGTCGATATGCTCTTTAATATAAGCTTCAATATGTTCAAAAATAAGCACATCCTGGTGGTTCGTTGAAGAGAGCTCATCGCGATACACGTCGCTGACTTGCACCATCCAAGCTGCTAGCCAGCTGAAAAGGGCATCTAGCGTTGGGAAATCATCGACACACGTAAGCTTTAGCAGTTTTTCACTGTAGACGCCTTCGACAGGAATGCCATTCCGGTGGGCGAAGCGAACGGTGGTGGAGATGATTTCTTGGATAAAGGCGAATCCACGATCCATTGAAGTGCGGGGCAGATGTATGCTCAAGTCATGCGCGAGTCGCTGCATCAGCTGTTCGATTTCCGTAGGATTACCACTTTCAAGACCGACAATGATACGGTTCTTATCCGCTTCTTCAAGAAGTAAACGTGAATCTTTGGCACGTGTCGGTGACTCATTGGCTGCGATCGGAAAGAAGATCTGTCGCTTGTCCTGATAGTAGCGTTGATATAGCGCTTGATCCGTTTGACGAAGCAATTGTGTTAATTGCGAGCTTTCAGCCGTCATTTTACCAATAGCCATGAAAAAGTTGGCATCACAAGCTGGAAGTGAGAAGTGATCGGACTCGTATGAACTTGGTTGATCATCCAATATCGCTACAGCATAGCATTTGGTCTTATCTATATATATAAATAGTTGTGGGGGAATACTGGAACTAGACATTATTTCTAAAGCGGCTCGAATGATGCGTTCAGCGTGTTGTTGGAACTCTCTTCTTTCGTAAGTCTGAGAGGGATTTGAAGGTATCCATGTTACCACAAAAGGTTGATACCTAATCGCAAAATGCCCGAAGTCGTTGAGTTGTTGGCGCACACTTTCCTCCCAAGCTGCATGCTCGTCTTCCAGTAAAAATTTGACCAGCTCTTTGCTTTTAAAGCTTTTGTTTTCGCTGGCTTGCGCTTCCAACTCCGTACGTTGGGCCCGTTCATTTCGCTTTTGCTTAAGTGTAGCCATACAGCTTTGAATGGTCGAAAAGCTTTCTTCATATTCAAGCGGCTTTAATAGAAAGGCATGCACGCCGCCAAGACGAATTGCCTTTTGGGCATATTCAAAATCATTGAAACCAGTCAAAATAATAAAGAGGGTATCCGGGAGTGTCGCTCGAATGTGTTCAATCATCTGAAGTCCGTCCATCTCGGGCATGCGAATGTCGGTGATGATCAGATCAGGTTGCTCATGCAGAGCTGTGAGCCAGCCTTCCTTTCCATTCTCAGCTTCAACAATAGAAGTCACACCAAGCTCTGTCCAGTCAAAATAGTGCTGCAAGCCAGCTCTGATTAGAGGTTCATCCTCGACAATTAGTAGTTTATACATGAAGTTCCCCCAGCTTGTTAGGACTTGAAACCTTGCGGTAACTTAAGTATAACACTAAAATTATCGGAAATGAGGCTCTCATTTGCTGGAAAACGAACAGGTCAGAATACGACTATGAATGTAAAGATACGGGGATTCTCCTCCATTTCAATATCACGTATGCTTAGGGCACGGAATGAAACGAAGCATGTTTATTCCACAAACAATAACGGGGGTGCTCAAATGAGGGCTATGAAAAAAGGATTAATGACATTGATCGGCGTTGCTCTTGTCGGGTCGCAGTTAGTTGCATGTACGAATTCATCTACGAATACTCCAGCGAACACAGCCACGAGTACTGCCGAAAGCAAAACAGTAACACCAAGTCCAGTGGCTGCGAAGCCAGTTGAGATTACGTGGTGGAACTTCCCGAACTTTCAACCACTGGATGGGGAAGTTGGGAAATACGAGAAGCAGATTATTGCCGCTTTTAACAAGAAGTATCCAGAAATTAAAGTCAATCTAGAAATGATTACCTTTGAAGGTGGTCCGCAAAAGCTGAACGTGGCCATCGCTTCGAACTCGGCACCAGATGTGATTTACGATGCTCCGGGGCGCATTATTGACTGGGGAAAGAAGAAGTTACTAGCTCCACTGAATGACATTGTCACCGACGAGGTGAAGAAAGATATTACGCCAGCGCTATGGAAGCAATCCATGGTTGGCGATCAGATTTATATGTACCCGATCAATACAGCGCCATTCATGATGGCCGTCAATAAGACCGTATTTGAGAAAATCGGTGCCCTGGATTTACTACCACTAAGTCGTCCTGATCGGACGTGGACAGTAGCTGAATATGAGAAAGCGCTACAAGCCGTGAAGGAGAAAGCACCTGAGATTATTCCAACGGGCTTCTTTGCAAAAAGTACAGCAGGTGATCAAGGGACTCGCGCATATATTGCTAACTTAGGTGTGTCGAGATTCTTGAGTGAAGATAACTCCAAAGTAGCCATTAATACCGACAATGCTGCGAAAGCATTGGACTGGGTAGCTAAGGCGACGAAGGATAAAATCAGTGTATCTGGTTCTGCTTCCTTAGCAGCTGCGGATGTCAACGATTTGTTCTTGCAAGGTAAATTAGCTTTTACTTTGAATTATTCAGCGGTACTTAAAGCGCAGAACGTTCCGCTTAAAAAGGTGCAATTCGAAGATATTCTGCTGCCATTCCCAACACTAGATGGATCTAAGCCTAAGCTTGAGCCGTATTTGGGCGGTATGGCCGTGTTTAACAATGGAAACGCAGACAAAATTACGGCTGCTAAGAAGCTAGTTGATTTTATCGCGAATGATCCCGAATATGCGAAGAAGAATTTGATTCAAACAGGCGGACTATCTGCACGTACGTCGATTACAGGCCTTTATAGTGATGCCGAATATAAGTACGCAGAAACAGCTCGTCAATTCATCACGGATGCACCGACAATTGCTGATGGTTACGCGGAAATTCGTACATTCTGGTTCCCAGAATTACAACGTGTGTTAACAGGTGCAGCAACAGGTAAGGAAGCGTTGGATAGCTTTGCGACCAAAGCGAACGAAGCCATTGCGAAAGCGAAGAAAGATCAAGCAGCTGCCAAATAAGTACGAGGAATGTCCACTGGGAGTAGAGTGCGATTGTACTCTACTCTTTTCATCTCAAAAAAGAAAGGGAGGGAAGAAATATGGAGGTAACGGTTCGTAAAACCAAAGGTTACATACGTCGAGATTGGCTTATGAGCTATGTCTTTTTACTGCCTGCACTCGGATTCTTTCTGCTTTTTGTTGCCTATCCCATGGTAAAAGGGATCTATATTAGCTTCTTCGATTACTCCTTGCGAACGTTTAACTTTATTGGATTTGATAATTATGTCGATTTAATTCAAAACGAAACGTTTCTGAAATCGATGCGAAATACACTGTTGCTAGTCGTTATTACGGTCCCTATAGTAATCGTTTTCTCTTTATTCGTAGCCGTTTCTATTTATAAGAAAAAAGAGTTTGCTCGATCATTCTTTCGAGGCGTATTCTATTTGCCAGCCGTTTCTTCTGTCGTCAGTATTACAGTTGTATGGGGATGGATCTACCATCCGAATTACGGCATTCTCAACTATTTAGGGGGATTAATTGGGCTTGAGCCGATTTCGTGGTTGGGCGACCAGCGGACAGCTTTGCTAGCAATTATCGCGGTTTTGATCACAACCTCAGTAGGTCAGCCTATCATTCTTTACGTGGCTTCCCTAGGGAATATCCCAACTTCGTATATCGAAGCGGCTGAAATCGACCGAGCGACACCTTGGCAAATCTTTTTGAAAATTATTTGGCCCATGCTCATGCCAACCAATCTCTATATTATCGTCATCACAACGATCAATACGTTTCAGTGCTTCGCCTTAATTCAATTGCTTACTTCTGGCGGGCCTGTTTATAGTACCTCGACCGTCATGTATGGTGTGTACGAGCAAGCCTTCGTGCTGGGTCATTTCGGCAGCGCCTCGGCTATGGGTGTATTCCTTGCGATTATTATCGGGGTTATCTCGTTGATTCAATTTAAATTCTTTGGCAGCGATGTTGAGTACTAGGAGGGGACATCATGAAAGTAAACGCTGGGCAAAGGGTATTTAACGGATTTTCTACGCTATTATTGATTCTTTCTACGTTGTTTTTTATATTTCCGTTTTATTGGATTGTGACGGGGGCTTTTAAATTCCAAACCGTGGCAACACAAATTCCGCCAGAATGGTTCCCGCTCAAACCGACCTTACAGAACTGGGTGGATTTGTTCAAGAATCCGGTATGGCGCTGGACGTTAAATAGTTTCATCATTGCTTTGGTTGAAATGTTCGCTGTCTGTCTGGTTTCCGCTTCTGCCGGCTATGTGCTGGCGAAGAAGCTGTTCCCTGGCCGGAAAATCATTTTTACAATGTTTATTGCTGCAATGGCTTTACCGAAACAAGTCATTCTTGTTCCGCTCTTTACGATGTTGGCCGACTTTGGATGGGTCAATACGTATCATGGACTTATTTTACCAGCGATTGGATGGCCATTTGGTGTGTTCTTGATGAAACAATTCGCTCAAACGGTACCAGGAGAGTTAATTGAAGCGGCGAAGATCGATGGCTGCTCCGAAATCCGACTATTCTCCACGATTATCTTGCCATTACTCAAACCAGCGCTAGGAGCACTAGCGATCTTTACTTTCATTGCATCGTGGAACGACTATTTCAGCCAACTCATTATGACGAGGTCTACCTCGATGATGACACTGCCGCTAGGGGTAGCAACGATGCAAGGCGAATTTACGACCAACTACGGAATCATGATGGCAGGAGCGGCACTAGCGTCTGTACCTATGATTACGATCTTTCTCGTATTCCAAAAAGCCTTTACACAAGGCATTACGATGGGTGCGGTCAAGGGATAAAGTTGCAGTAGTGGGATGGAAGATAACAGCTAATAATCATGTACACAATATAAACAGTCAAACAATCGGAGGAAAACATACATGAAACCTTATGATTTGGAACCATTTCGCGGTATTATTATCGCTTTATATGCAAGTTACGATGAGCAGGGAGAAATGAATACTGACGCTGTGCGTCGCTTAGCTCGCTATTACGCTACGTCAGGTGTGAAAGGACTTTATGTTGGCGGCAGTTCAGGTGAGGGTATGCTGCAAACCGTTGAAGAACGTAAACTGATCCTTGCGGCCGTGATGGAAGAAGTCGGCAACGAGCTGACGATCATTGCCCATGTAGGAGCAGCTGCCACGCGAGATAGTGTCGAGCTTGCCAAGCATGCGGCGGAAGTTGGGGCGCATGCGGTATCAGCGGTTCCTGCGATTTATTATCGCCTATCACCAGATAGTGTAGAGGGGCATTGGCAGGCAATTATCGATGCGACATCACTGCCTTTCATCATTTATCACATTCCTCAGACTACAGGCTTTCATTTATCAAAAAGTCTATTAATGAAAATGGCTGCACAGGACAAGGTTATCGGAGTGAAAATCTCGGCTGAAAGTACCTTTGAGCTGCAGCAATTCAAAGCGGCAGGAGGCAGTGAGTTCCTCGTATTCAACGGACCTGATGAGCAGTATTTAGCGGGACGCAGTATTGGCGCAGACGGAGGAATTGGAGGAACTTATGGGGTAATGCCGGAGCTGTTCCTCAAAATTGAACAATGCTATGTGGCAGGGAAGATGCGCGAAGCACAGGAGTGGCAGTTCAAGGTGAACGAACTCATTACCCAATTACTCTCATTCCCATCTTTGTATGGGGCTTGCAAAGCGATTCTAAAGCTGCGTGGTTACGATATTGGAGAGCCGAGAATGCCGTTATTACCTTGCACTTCGGGGGATCGAGGGCGAATCGAAGAGTTGAATGCACGAATTATGACACTGGTTGAGTTAGCAAAGGCATAATTGGGGGGAGTGTCACGGATGGAACGTAGAGAAATATTTCCAGTGAGTGGTTTGATCGTCTCCTGTCAGGCATTGGAACATGAGCCTCTTCATGGTGGCGATACGATGGCGAAAATGGCGAGAGCAGCTGTCCAGTCGGGTGCCATTGGCATTCGCACGAACGGGGTTCACGATATTTTGATGATAAAAAAAGAAGTAGACGTACCTGTGATTGGGCTTATCAAAAGAGATATGCCTGGGTCCAGTGTGTTTATTACTCCAACTTTGGACGAAGTAAAAGCCATCGTAATGGCTGGTGCGGACATCGTTGCGCTTGATGTTACGAATCGGGAAGGCCGATTGGAAGCCGTAAAGCCCCTAATCGCTTGGGCTCACGAAATGGGAGCCGCTGTTATGGCTGATATTTCAACCTTGGAAGAAGGGTTAGCAGCAGAATCCCTTGGTGTTGATTTCATCGGGACGACACTTGCCGGATACACACCGTACAGTACACAGCAAGAAGGGCCGGATTTCGAATTGCTTGAACAGCTATGTGCGAAAGTTAGCGTACCTGTTGTAGCAGAAGGCCGGATCTGGACACCGGAGGAAGCGGCGAAAGCGATGGCTTGCGGCGCCGCTTATGTCGTGGTTGGGAGTGCGATCACGCGACCGCAGCTCATTACGGAGCGTTATGTGAAGGCATTATTCACTCAGCGTGCATAGGGGGGAGACGGGTGGTCGTGTATACGTATGACCCCTTAGCAAATTACGTAATTGGTGTTGATGTTGGAGGTACCAAGATCAACGCTGGTCTCGTAAATGCACAAGGTGAAGTTTTGTTTATGGTTAGTTTGCCGACGATGGCGGGCGAAGCAAGGACAGTGGAACGCATTGAGCAAGTCATTCGCGAGTTAATCGCGGAGTGTGAAGGAGTAATGCCGAGCCTATGCTTAAAAGGGATTGGTGTTGGAAGTGCAGGGCAAATCGATTGGGCGAACGGCTCGATTCGCTCAGCATCTGAGCTGATTCCCGGTTATGCGGGAACGGCACTTAAAGACATTCTTCAGGAACGCTTTCAGCTGCCTGTCATCATCGATAACGATGTAAATGTGCTGGCTCTGACAGAGAAACACTTGGGAGCAGGACAAGGTGTGGAACATTTTCTATGCCTTGCACTAGGGACTGGTGTTGGCGGTGCACTCGTTGTGGATGGCCGTCTGGTCCACGGCGCATGGGGCGGTGGCGGTGAACTAGGCCACATATCGGTTGATTTCGGTGGTATCCCTTGTGTATGCGGTGGGATTGGATGTTTGGAGCAATATGCCTCAGGGACTTCGATTGCGAGGCGTATGCGCGAGAAGCTTGACCACATGGGTATAGTTGAGGAAACCGTGGATACACGGGAGGTGTTTGCTAGATGGCATGCGGGGGATCTGGCGGCGAATGAGCTTATGCAGGAAACCGTGGCTGCGCTAGGAACGGCCATTGCTTCCTTAATTCATATGTGTAATCCCTCGTTAATCGTGATCGGTGGCGGGGTAGCTGAAGCAGGCGATCTCTTGTTTGCGGAGCTAAGGAAAGAAGTAGCACGCAGGACGATGCCTTCGATGCTGGAAGGTGTTCGCATTGAGCCAGCGTATCGAGGGAATTGGAGCGGTATGATTGGCGCAGCACTGCAATGGTGGGAATGAACGTCATGGAAGAACGAGTATAGATGAGAAGTCAGCCTCTGTTTTATCGTATAACGCGATAGAGCGGAGGTTTTTACGTATTTTAGGATGAATATCGTGAAGGATGGTCAAAAAAGAGCCCCTGAAAGTCAAGTTCGAGGGATTATCAAGGAAGAAAAGTCGCTCTATGATAGAGCTATACCACCTTGATTGACCCCATCGTAGCAGGAGGTATACAGCGGTATGATGCTTCTACGATTTTGTTTACAAACCCAGCGAACACGAGTACACGTACCAATATGACGATTCGGATGAGCAATGACGATGCGTCCACTTGGTATAAATCCAAAGAAATTTATGCTGGAACGAATGGTTACTCGGATATTGGTGTTGCACCGGATAAAACCATATTCGTCTTGTACGAGAAGCCTGCGGGCAGCAAAATCGCGTTAGCGCGCATGAGTAAAGCGTGGATTGAAGCGCCATAAGCTTATTATAGGGAGCCTTGCATGTCATGCGGGGCTCCCTTTCTGTTTTTGTATGTAACTTAACATCACTTTTAATGTTATATATATTGACAAATGAGAATGGACTCCTTAATATAATGCTTTAATAAGCATCACAAATTGAAGAGGTGAGCAGGCGATGAATGAGTTCGTGACGGATACAACCAATGCTTATATCCCTTTGCAGCCTGAGATGGCCTGGCAAACTGCTGCTTATCAAGAATATAAAGCGCGTGGTGATGCGCATCATATCCCAGCTTTATATTATCAATTTCGGTCCAAAGGTGTTGGGTCACCTGATTTCGTCGCTATTCCAGACGGTCATGTAGATATGTTATTTACCTGTGATGCTAGCCAGCCTAATATTCAAGTATACGGTTCTGTCCTTTCCAAACGCACGATCACGCTAAAAAGCGATACGAACTATTTTGGTGTTCGATTTCTCTCCCTTCATGTAACAGGCAGCTCGAAGATTGATATGAAGGATTTAATTAGTCAATCTTGCCCTTTATCGGATTTTATCAAGTTGAATACGAAGAGTGTTGAGCCTATTCTTACAGCTGCAACATTCACAGAAAAGATACGCTTGTTCCAGGAAATACTCGGTGAAGTCTTAACTACTCAGCAGGATTCACGGTTGGTGCGCTTTGCCCTCAATCGGATGATTATGGCAAAAGGGAATATGAGTGTAAAGGATTTGGCGGCTGAAACTGCTTATTCGGAGCGGTATCTTCGTAAGCAATTTGAGCATTTTGTTGGCTTATCTCCCAAAGTATTTAGCCAAATTACGAGATTCCAGCATGCGCTGAACGGATTGATTACCGCTCCACAAGCCTCTGCGATTTGGGACAGCATTTCAGAGCACGCTTATTACTATGATCAAGCTCATTTCATTAATGAGTTCAAGAAGTTTTATCAAGAAACACCGCATGCCTGGATGAAGCGTTGTTTGCAGGAGTAAAGGAGCGAGGGCCATATCGTTGGTCCTTTTTTGTCTCCATTTGTAGTAAATAATCCAGCAACATCCAACTACTCACCGAACCCAACGCACATCAATTCTCCATCACCGTACTAAAACAATTCCCAACTCCTCTGAAATCCCAGACTCTCCATCACGTCAACTGCTCCCAGTAAATATTTCCCGCTTAATGTTAACTAACCTAACACAATGGCCGATTTTTCCAATATTTCTGTACACTCTTCTAGTATACTAACCACATCGAGATGAACTTCACTCCACAACAGAAGGGGAATACACGAATGAAAATGAGGAATTCTTTGAAAAAAAGCATAATAGTTGGCACGGTGCTAACAATGGCGATCACGCCATTCCTGCCATTTGGTTCGCAACAAGCTTATGCACATGGTGGCAGCTTTGAAGATGAATACATGGCCTTACGACCAACGCTTGAGGAATTTGGTGCTGCGGTGTATTGGGATGAAACGTCGAAGACGATTCAAGTCGTGAAGGATGGCAAAGTGGCTCAGCTTCAGTTGAATAGTGCCGATGCAAAAGTGAATGGGACGCTGAGGACACTTGCTGGGCCTGTGGTGATGAAGAATGGGATCACATACGTGTATCATGATTTTATTAATGCTATTTTCCAATCTGACGTAGTGCCAAGTGTTCAAATTTCAAAGGATTCGAACCCACTTAATCCGCTAACCGCTCAAGAGATAGAGAAAGCTGTCAGCATTGTAAAAGGATCTGAAGGTTACAAAGAGACGATTCTCTTTACGGAAATCTCGTTGAAGCCGCCGGCGAAAAGCGATGTGTGGAGCTATGTCTTAGCAGGTGAAAGAAATAAGCTTCTACCTCGAGTAGCTGAATTCGTAGCGCTGGACGGTAAATATGTCATCGAAGGGGAAGTGAATCTTGCGGATGGAAAGCTGACCAAATGGGAAACCAAGGAAGGCGCACAAGGTATGGTTACACTGGACGATATGATTACGGTACAGAGCGTCATTGAAGTGGATGCTGCCTATGCTGAAGCAATTGCGAAGCGAGGTATTTCGGATATTAAGAAAGTGGTGACCACTCCTTTGACGGTTGGTTATTTTGGCGGTGAGGATGATCTGGTTGAGGATGCGCGTCTCTTGAAGGTTGTTTCCTATTTGGATACAGGGGATGGAAACTTCTGGGCACACCCCATTGAAGACCTAGTAGCTGTTGTCGATTTGGAAAAGAAACAAATTATTAAAATTGAAGATAACGGGGTCATCCCAGTTCCGATGCAAGCGAACCCTTATGATGGTCGTAATTTTGCTGACAAGCTAGCCCAGAAGCCTCTTACGATTGATGAATCAGCGGGTAAAAATTACAATTTAACGGGCAATATGATCTCCTGGGGGAATTGGGATTTCCATTTGAGATTGGATAGTCGTGTGGGGCCAATTCTTTCGACAATGACGTATAACGATCAAGGAGAAAAGCGTAAAATCATGTACGAAGGCTCACTCGGTGGCATGGTCGTACCTTATGGCGATCCGGATATCGGCTGGTATTTCAAGACGTATTTTGATTCCGGGGAGTATGGCATGGGGACGCTGACGTCTTCTCTTGTAAAAGGAAAGGACGTACCTAACAATGCGGTGTTGCTAGATGCGGTTACTGCAGACACGCAAGGGAATCCGCGTACGATCCCGAATGCAATGGCTGTGTTCGAACAATATGCAGGTCCCGAGTATCGCCATGATACGATGTCGGCGCAAGGAACTGATAGCAAAGAGCGTAGAGAATTAGTCGTTCGTTGGATTTCGACGGTGGGGAATTATGATTATATTTTCGATTGGGTGCTGCAACCGAACGGTACGATCAAAATCGATGTGGGTGCTTCCGGAATTGAAGCGGTCAAAGGTGTCGTAACCACCAATATGCACGATGCGTCGGCGACTGAGGATACGAAATATGGCACATTGCTTGATAAAAATATCGTAGGCACAACACATCAGCATATTTATAATTTTAGACTCGATATGGATGTGGATGGGGAAAATAACTCTTTAACGGAAATTGATCCGAAAGTCGCTGAGAATATGGATGGTGGACCTCGTAAAAGTGTCATGATCACCGAGCACAAAACCGTTAAAACCGAACAAGAAGCTACGCAGAAATTCGATCCATCTACGATTCGAATTCTAAGTAATCCGAATAAGGAAAACAAAGTAGGTAACCCGGTCTCTTATCAAATTATTCCTTTTGCTGGTGGAACACATCCAATTGCGAAGGGAGCGCTATTCAGTGCTGACGACTGGCTATTCAAACGTGCAGGCTTTATGGATAAGCAAATTTGGGTGACGACTTACAATCCGGATGAGCGTTATCCAGAAGGCAAGTACCCGAATCGCACCGCGAAGGATACAGGTTTAGGTGAATTTACAGCAGACAATGCTTCAATCGAGAACACAGATGACGTGGTTTGGATCACGACAGGCGCTACCCATGTGGCTCGTGCGGAAGAATGGCCGATTATGCCAACGGAATGGGTACACGCGATGTTGAAGCCGTGGAATTTCTTCGATAATACGCCAACCATGAATTTGCCATAAATGATGTTGGGCACGTCACTCGGTGTTTAACTGGAAAACCTCCATCTATTTTCACTCGAAAAGCCTGATATTGCTGAAAGGATGGAAAAAGTACAGCTAAAATACCCACGATCGGCTGTTTCAGCCAAATCAGGCAATATTAGCTGCACAAAATCCATCTAATTGATCGGATTTGCAAAAACGGGGAGAATTAGCTGTAGTTTTTACAGTTAGATGTGTGCCTGGAGGTTCTCGGCGGCACCGTGACCGTTGCGGCTAGACAAAGAAGCTGATCATAGATCAGCTTCTTTGTCATTTCCCTCGCCAGTTCCCATGCCGGTAATCGGAAGGTGTAGTGCCTGTTGTGCTTTTGAACACGCGAGCAAAATGAAACGAGTTCTTGAACCCGCAGCGCATGGCGATTTCGCCAATGGCTAAGCCAGTTTGCGTTAGTAACTCGTTTGCCCGCAAAATGCGATAATTCCATACGAATTTGATCGGCGTGATGCCCTCGTGTTTACGAAACAAGCGAACCAGATGCTCAGGAGACAACCCGACTTCATCAGCAATGCCTTCCAGCGAGAGATGATCATGGAATTGTTGCTCGATATATTGCTTTGCGTGTAGAACCGAAGGGTGCGTATGCTGCATATGATTGCTAGTCGATTCCGCAATAAATAACTGAATAGCCGCTAGTCCCAGACTGCAGAGGGTTTCCGAGGCCGCATCGTAGCGTAATCTTAAGGAAATCAGGATGTCCGTTAAGCGATTCATCTCTTCACTTATGACTTGTGTATGAGGCAATTGCTCCAATTGGTTGCGTTGCTGCTCCGTAAGTTCACCAACATGAACGGCTATCCAGCGATGCCAAGTTTCTTGCTCTCTCGCGAACAAGAACTGTTCTTGATGTCCTGGTTTCAGGAGAATCACTTGCCCAGGCTGTATCGCATGGGGGACCTCATCAATATACACGGTCATTGCGCCAGTATGCAGCAAGACTAGCTGCAGATCCGCTTGAATACGGGGGCCGAATCGACTGCCCGCTGGGTAGACAACAGTTCCGCCAACGGCAGCTCGTACTTTGGGGATGTTAATAATGGATTCTGATGTCATGAGCGAGATCCTTTTCAATGGTTTAATGAAAGAGATTAATATTGTTCACTGCCATTTGAATATCAATTACAGATATATAATCGTCAATCACAGCCATGTTCGGAATGGGAGTGCGACTGTATGCTAAGTATATAGCTCGAGCTTATATTTTGAAAGGGGAAAGGGATATGCAAAGTCAAGTTAAGGATCGTTTAGCACCGTTAGGGGAAAAAGAGTTGGCATTTTTTCATGAGCATGGGTACTACTTATTGAAAAAAGGGTGCAGTGCAGATCTTGTAGATGCCTTTAATGGACACATTCACAGTATACGTTCAGCAGATGAGATAGCCGAATGGGCGCTCCCCAAAAAGGGCAATCAGCAAGTAACAGATAAGGACCGGTTCTCGGTGCGATTATTTAATCCGCATAAGCATGACGGCTTCTCACGACAACTCATGAAGCTCCCTGTCGTGCGAGGTGCGCTTGCTCAAATGATGGGCGACGAAGCCGTTTGTGTGCAAAGTATGTACTTCTATAAAGAGCCAGGCTCGCCAGGGCAAGCGCCACATCAGGACTACTACTACATTAAGGATGACCCGAAGTCCATGATTGCTGCTTGGATTGCTTTGGAGGAAGTCGTTGATGAAGAGAATGGCTGTTTATGGGTAATCCCAGGTACACATAAATTAGGGTTGCTCCCGCATGGGAAAGTAACGAATCTCGAAGAGCATGAAAGCTGGACGGATGAAACTGAAGGTGTAGATTTGAGTCGAGAGATTCCAGTTATTATGGAAAAAGGGGACATTTTATTTTTCCATGAGCTGCTCATTCATTCCTCCTACAAAAATCGCAGCAAGGATCGCTGGCGCCGTTCGTATGTGTGTCATTATATTCGGAATGATTCCACGGTCTTGTTCCGGGAAGATCTACGAGTGAAATATCCGTTATACTAGGCGTTGTAACATAGCTCGTCATCTCAGGATGAGGGGCTATGTTTTTTTATGCTGCGAAAAAGTAGTTACCATCATTTGGAACACTGGTATAATGAATGAGATTCAGATCGGACTATCGCAACCAAAGGGGAGAGCGCTTTGTCGTTAATTGAGGTTAAGCATTTAAGGAAAACATTTGAGACCGATGTGAGACGAACGGGGCGATTTGCCACAATTCGGAGCTTGATCAAGCCCGAGAAGCGAGAGATGGTCGCGGTGGAGGATATTTCTTTTTCCATTGAAAAAGGGGAGAGTGTTGCCTATTTGGGACCTAATGGTGCAGGCAAATCGACAACGATCAAAATGCTGACAGGAATCCTGGAGCCGAGCGGCGGAAGTATTGAGGTGGCAGGCTTGATCCCGCATAAAAGCAGGAAGATGAGTTCCTATCAGATTGGTGTCGTATTCGGACAACGAAGTCAGCTGCTGTTTGATTTGCCTGTGAAGGATTCGTATGATTTATTACGGTATATGTATAGCATCTCTTGGGAGCAATATCATAGAAATTTACGTGAATTTGCAGAGGTTCTGGAAGTTGAGCATTTACTCAATCGTCCGGTGAGAACGCTTTCTCTTGGTCAGCGGATGCGTTGTGAAATCCTGGCTTCCTTGCTCCACGAGCCGGATATCCTCTTTCTGGATGAGCCTACCATTGGGCTAGATGTTGTGGCGAAGGAGCGAATCCGTGCATTTATCGAGAAGATCAATCGGGAAAAAGGCGTGACGCTGCTGCTGACAACACATGACATGCATGATATCGAACGGTTGTGTCACCGGACGATGATTATTGATAAGGGGCGCCTCATTTATGATGGCAGTTTGCAGCATATTCGCGATCATTATGCGACTGAGCGTCAAATTAAAGCGACCTTCGAGGATACAAAGCTCGCCGAAGCGGCTGCTTCACTATTCATTGGCTTCAATGTGCACACGTTGGTTGAAGAGCGGATGCTTAAAATTTCCTATGATCAGCATCACATTGATACGTCCACATTACTTAAGCATCTGTTAGAGCACACACAGCCGCGTGATCTGACCATGCAGGATGAAAACATCGACGCCTTAATTTCTCGGATTTATCGGGAAGGTATTTCAGGCTCGCCGCAGGAGCCACAGCATGAGTTGGAAGGTGTGGTAGTTAGCTCATGAATACCCTTCAACGACTAGGCGGAATGTCTCGCATTGCGGTTCGCCAACGCATGCAGTTTCGATTTGATTTTATGATGACACTCGTGTCAACGCTCATGTTCTGTGTGCTTTACTACATGCTCTGGAAAGCGATTTATATGTATGGCAGCGGGCAGGTGTTGCCTTGGGAGCAATTAATAACCTATGTCATGGTAGGTCAAACGATTAACTTTGCTCGCTGGTCACCAGCAGAACGTGCTCCCACCTATGCCATGGCGTTACGTGTTCGTTCCGGGGACATAGCGCTGGATTTGATCCGACCGGTGGACTTCCAAGTACAACGATTTGTAGAAGCCGCAGGCTTTTTTGCCGTGGAAATGTTGTGGGTGAATATTCCCGCGCTTCTGCTGCTGATCTTCGGGCTCGGCATTCAATCACCACCAAACTTGGCTGCTGGAGCGGCCTTTCTTTTAAGTCTTATTATCGGTTTCTTGGTAGCGTTCAGTATTAACTCGATTATTATGATGATTTCGTTCATGACGACGAATACGTTCGGGGTACAGTTGGCAAAGCGAGCGATGATGGATATTTTCGCAGGAACGTTGATCCCATTCGATTTCTTCCCAAGCAGCTTACAAATCGTACTGACCTATTTACCTTTTCAAGCAATGGCCTATATTCCACTATCGATATATACAGGTAAGTTGACGGGTGTAGATATGGGTGTCGCGCTATTGGAGCAGCTTGCGTGGGCGCTTGTTATGATTGTTATTAGTCGATTGTTGTGGATGAAAGCAGAGAAGCGACTAGCGATTAACGGGGGGTGAGAGGATGTTGGCACCAAAGAGAAGCTTCATGCAGCAGGTAGCGTATCTGATAGGGATGTATGGTCATTTTCTAAAAGTGTATGTCAAAACGTTGGTAGAATATCGCGCGGATACGATCATTGCGGTCATTGCGGGGATCGTTGCGCAGGGAAGTATGCTGATTTTCTTAACGGTCATTTTCAAACGCATTCCGATGTTGGCAGGTTGGGACTACAATGAGTTGGTCTTCATGTTCGGACTGGCCGCCACGGGTCGAGCACTGAATCAAACATTTTTCAATGCGCCTTTCATGCTAACAGGCAACATTCGGAATGGACGGATGGATATGATGATGGTGCGGCCTGTAGGCGTACTTTTTCAAACCATTGGCTACTCCCAAGAGTTGAATGGCGTCGGCCAATTAATTACTGGCATGGCAATTATGGGCTATGCGGCGTCTCATTTGGAGATGAGTTGGACGTTCTTGAGCGTACTATATGTAGTCATTGCTTTATTGTGCAGCGCTCTTATTCAATTCTCGATTCTACTAACGATTAGTGTATTAACGTTCTGGTTTCAGGAGATACGATCTCTCATTTATCCAATAACGTGGCTATATGATTTCACAAGGTATCCTATGCAAATCTTTCATCCCATTCTACGTGGATTGTTAACTTACGTCATCCCGTACTCATTGGCCAGCTTCTATCCAGCGGCGTATTTATTGCGACCAGAGCAATACGGCTGGGCCGCTTGGGGCGTTCCAGCCGTAACGATGGTGGTCGTAATGGGGTCTTATTTTTATATGGTCACAGGGGTTAAGGCGTTATTCGAGTGTTGCGGGATAAATGGTTCGTTGCGACTGCAGTCGATATACATGGGATACACACCTTCCTGTATGGGAGGAGCGACCTTAATGGTAACAGGAGGTATCACTGCGGTTAGAGGCTCTTGTAAGTTGGAAGCCGTCTGTCTGAGGCGCTTACTCTTCTCGAAGACATCAATGACGAGATAGTACATAATACATAGCACGATAAAACCCAATCCGCAGATTTGTAAGTTTTGCATCCTAGTACGCCTCCTATGAATCATTTTTCATAGATTAACGCATTTCAAATGCGATGTCGCTCGAAAGTCGGTGTCGTTTTCTGACATATTGTCAAAAGGCTTCAAAAGGCTCCTAAATGTATTCCATTATCTTGACATTATCAGTGAGAACCATTATCATTCGTTGTAGAGGACTAAATGAAAATGATTATCAATTGGTGACGAGAGTGAACGGCATCATGAGGGGGCTAGTCGATATGGAACATAGCGAGAATGGTATTGGCGTCGGGAACTTGCAGGTTATTGCGGATTTTCAATTAGAGCGATGGCTGCATACCCTTACTCATGAAGACAGTGAGACAGATTCGCAGGAGTTGAATTGGCAGCAGCTTACTCAATTCGCAGCGTATCACGCGATCAACGCATGGTATTCATTACCACCTGCTGTTCGGACACAACATATGTTAAAGAATGAATTCGAGAAAAAGTGGACGAATAAAACGCAAAAATTCGGGACGGATATATTTTATAGTGAGGTTAAACATCGCGTCAGGGATCAGTTGTATCACATTCTGACGAATAAAAGTCGGATCGAGTGGCCGCTCCTTTTATTCGAAAGCATGGATGTATGGATTGATGAGCTGGATTTGGGATTATCCATGATCGTTCAAGTGATGGAATCTTCAGAAGAATCCATTGTGATTCATAAATTTGTCATGGAAGACAGTGCGGCTTCGCTTGCCCTGTTTACACATATGTCGGTTGTTTTTTGCAATAAGGCTTTTGGAGAGAAACCTGTGCAGCTGCAAGTCGTCAATCTGATGAGCGGCAAGCAGCACCGCATCGAGACGAACCATTTCACAATGGATCAATCGCTCGATTATCTCCGACTTGTGAAAGATGTGTATTTGGAAAGTCGCAGGTGTACCTGCTGCAGAGAGGACGGACTTCATGGAAATAAATTCGACTTGGCAATCCACCAATGACTTGCTGTCCCTAAAGTTTACTACGTTGACCGCATCCCGAGACGGGGTATTGTATGCGGGAACGGAAGGACATGGTGTGGTTCAGTTCTCACCGTTACGTTCCTGGGAAAGCGCATCGGAAGGGTTGCCAGCGCAGGTTCATGTCTACCGTTTAGACTGGGTGGAGTCGCAGCTATTCGCTTCTACGAGCCACGGATTGTATCATTTAGAGGATGAGATATGGCTCCAAACGAGTGTCACCGATCCCTGTTATGCGGCGATTGGCTGGGGTGATCGATTTGTTCTCACGGAGAACGGCTTGCTCTGTGGAAGTGATAATGAATGGCTGCCGCTGGCCTACCGTGGGAAGAAAACCTATGATTTGCTAGTTACACCTCATTTTATATTCCTGGGCTACGAGGATGGCGTTGCCTTTTACGATTTATTTACTGGCGAATGGTGCAGTATGCCACTCCATCAAGCGGTGACTAGTTTAGCCGTATTCAACACGATGCTGGTCGGGACGACAGAACGTGGGGGTTTGATCGTGGGCAATAAGAATGGCGGATTCAATCAACATCGATTCGGTGAGATGTTCTTGAATCGCTTAGTCACGCATCGGGGGGAAGTCTACGTATGTGCCAATACGGGGCTGTATAAGCTGAGCGAGATCAGAGGCAACATTATACTGCACGCGTTAAATGCGCAAGCCGAGGTGACGGATCTACTGATTTGGCGTGATATGATGGTCATATCGACGCGTGATTCAGGTATTAAATATAAACATGCCGATAAGACGGGTTTTCAAACGGTTTTGTAAGACATAGAAGCTCCCAGCGATTTATTCGCGGGAGCTTTTTTCAATTGGTTGTAAGAGAGGAGAAGGGACTAAAGAGGAGATCGTGCTGTAAAGCCTAACTAAGCATGCCAAATCCTTGGCATGGCTATCGGTTCTTTCCCCAGTTCCGCCCAAATATAGGACAGTAACAGGCGAGCTTTCAAATCTTTATAATCGGACTCATCCCATAAATTACGAATCTCACCTGGATCCTCTTGGAGGTCAAAGAGTTCACCATAGGTTTGATTATAGTAGACGGTTAGCTTATATCGATCATCTACATACGTTTTCTGATGAATGGTTGTCTTCTCGTGACGGAATTCGCAAATTGCATGGTCGCGCGCGCGTTCTGATTGACCTGTCCACACGCTGCTTTGGTCGACACCCGTCATGAAGCATGGGACCGGGAGGCCAGCCATGGATAGAAAAGTAGGTGCGAGATCGACGAGAGATTGGATTGCAGTCGACGTTTTACCCGCTGGAACTTGACCTGGATAGCGGACGATGAAAGGGAGCTTAATCAAATCTTCATAATGGAAGCCACCTTTGTATTGTAGACCATGCTGCCCGAAGAAATGACCATGATCCGTGGTAAATACAACGATCGTATTCTCGGCAAGCCCAAGCTCGTCCAACCGATCCAAGATACGGCCAATGTGTGCATCCATGCAGCTGATCATCCCGTAATAGGTGGCCACGAGTTGCTTGCGTTCACTCTCCGGCAGGTGGGAATGGGAGGAATAGCCATGAATGCCATAGCCGCTTTCTTTCAGATAAGAGAAGTCGGGATTCTCTTCTTGTGTCAGCTGAAAATGTGGTGGATTCTTCTCGTGCTCGCCAGGTGTGACGGTTGGGATGGTCAACTTCTCTGGATCATACATCGTGTCCCATGGCGAAGGGACTAAATAGTCGGGATGCGGATCGAAGAAGCTCGACCACAGGAAGAAGCCATCATCGGACTCCTTGTATTGTTCAAGCAGCGCATTCGTTCTTTCTGCAATCCACGTATTATAGTGGAACTCCTCCGGAATAGCCCAATGATGCAGCTGATTAGGGTCCATGGTTCCAGTTGGAGCTAAGAAATAATCACGCCAGTTCGTGAGCCCTTTCTCCTCCATCCATAGCGCATAATGTTGTCCCACATGAGCTTCATTCGTATGATTACGTGCTAATTCAACATGGTCAAAGCCATAGAAAGGTTGGTCAAATGCTTTCCAATAATCCAGGTCCTGCAGGATTGGATAAGCTTCTAGTGAGGGATATTCCTCTGTACTTTTGAGCGGTTGGAAATGTGCTTTACCGATCAATGCTGTGCGATAATCCGCTTTCTTGAAATCTTCACCTACGGTATGTCGATCTTCCAAAAGCTTCGTGCCGAGCGTCCATGCACCATGTTGGCTAGGATATTGTCCAGTTATAATGGAAGATCTAGTCGGTGTACATGTCGGATTGGGGCAATAAGCCCTTGTAAAAGTCGTTCCTTCATGAACGAGTCGATCTAAGTTAGGCGTAGATAGCTCTGGATTAAAAGCGCCAATCGTGTTCCAATGCTGCTGATCACTTGTGATGAGTAGAATATTCGGTTTCTTCAAGGGGATCTTCCGCCTTTCTTTTTCTTCTTACATACTAGGTTTAGTATAGAAATACGAGGGAGAAAATAACATGATAGAATGTTAGGAAGTTGTCATTATGTCTACTTCTTTGTAAAATTAGGTATTGAGTAACATGGGCGTATAGGAGGCAAGAGATGCAAGAATATGAGATGGAATTCGCCGATGTTTGGTTCGCTATTTCCCACCCCTTTCAAACAACAAGCGGCTGTTGGATTGTACGGGCGGGGCAGAATATCGCCAAGTCCACGTATCACATAGGACCCAAAGTGATTGAGCAGACGAGCTTTCATTGGATAATGCAAGGCAAAGTAAGGGTGACTTCACTTGACCATACAGTTGAATTAAGCGAAGGGGATTTATTTTGCTTATTTCCCGGACGTCCTTATGTGTACGAAACGATGCAAACGGAAGACAGTACTCCGCCGTTGAAAATGATTTGGTTAGCTATGGAAGGCAATCAATTGCCGTTATTAACAGCGGAGTTTGGCCTAACGCCACATAAGTATTGGTTACATGACATGGTGAATAACGAAGTTGGAGAAGCACTGCGAAGCGTGATAGGTGTCATTTCGGGGGCGAAGAAAAATATGTTTCTCGAGCAGCGGACACTCAGTGATCTTTTTTATAAAATGAACCTGCAAGCGAACCGTTCAGCCTCCAATGCGAAAGAAAATTGGCTCGCACAGGTGAAGGATTTCTTCGATTTGCACTATACAGAGCATATACGTGTCGAGGATGCCGCCCACCATTTTGGCTACCATCGGTCACATGTGTATGCTGCATTCCTGAAGAAGTATGGCACTTCACCACAGCGTTACTTAGCCACCAAGCGTTTGGAGAAGGGCGCCGAACTGCTCAAAACCACGTCGTTATCGGTAACAGAAATCGCCTATTCGTTGGGGTATTCCGAATTATATGCCTTCACACGGGCATTTACGACGTATATGGGGGTCTCACCACGCAGTTATCGGGGGTAATGCTCCACAATTAATAATAAGACCGTGTTTCCTTGGTATCCAAGGGATGCGGTCTATTTCACTATTGATTTTTGACAGTTGAACGTTGACCATTATCTTTCAGAATGCCATAATCGATGATAAAACGAAATAGGGAGTCGGCCAATTATGGGATTACGTTCAGTCCTTGATATGTATCGGCATATGAAGATCAAAAATAAGTTGTCGATTTTGATCACGATGATTATCGCGGTATCTTTGGCATTTACAATTTTGATCCAGCAATATGTGTTTTCGATCTACGATGGGCAAATTTATGATAAATCTTCACGCGTGCTCAATTTATCGTCTACCGCGATCGAAACGGAGCTTAAGCGATTGCAACAGCTCTCTTATCGGATTCTGGCCGAAGAGCAAGTTCAAGAATGGTTGACTTCACTCAAAAAAAATCCTTCCGATTATGATCGACTCATCATTAGTCAATACTTGGTAGATCGACTTATCAGCTATTCCGGAGAAGAACCCTATTTATATTCCATTCAAATTATGGATGCCAAAGGAAATGAGCATGAGGGCGGCAACATTCTAAGAATGGACGCTGAACGGAAAAGGCACATCTTGAATGTGGCTGCGGAAGGCAATGGGGAAAATCGTTGGATATACCCGGACAGCAATGATTCTGCCTTGATTGCAACGCGGGAAATTCGCTCCTTTCACAAAACGAACTTTGATTTGGACTATTTAGGGACGCTTGTCATTCGAATCAATATTGAGAAGCTTGTACGTGATATCGCGCCTGAAGATGGCGATGTTATGATTGTTTCCGATGAGCATGTGATCTTTCCTAGTGAACCTTCCTTTGATTTGGGTCGAATTACGAAGCCTGTGAATGCTAGTAAAGGTTATGAAATTCAGAAGATTAACGGCGAAGAATATTTCATTGCCCAAATCCAGTCACTGAATACAAGTTGGACTTACTTGAACATCACGCCATTTAATCAAATCTTTGATCGTATCATCTTCATCAAGGAAATGGTTGTTTTCGTCTTTATTGCGATATTCGTAGTCGTGATCTTGTTAGGCATACGATTCTCGTACAGTTTAACTAGGCCGATCGACGAACTGATGGTGCGGATGAAGCTGGCGGAGAAAGGGAACTTCGAAGAGGCGAATTTATTTCCGCCAGGCGGGCAGGTAGCCATGAATGAAATTGGGCTCTTACAGCGAAGCTTCCGATTCATGATTGAACGGATCAATACGTTAATTCAGGAGAATTATGCGAATCGACTTCTGATTAAAGAAACGGAATTTAAAGCACTGCAGTCCCAAATAAACCCGCATTTTCTGTACAACACGTTAGAATCGATTAATTGGATGGCCAAAGTAAATCGACAATCCAAAATCTCCGAGATGGTGGAAGCGCTGGCTTATTTACTTCGCCACTCTGTCGATTTAAAGGAACCCATCATTACACTCGGTGAGGAAATAGATATCGTTCGCAGCTATGTGACGATTCAGAAAATTCGATTCGAAGAACGATTGGTGTTTAGGTTGGATGTGCCTGAAGAATTAATGAGTCGGGCTATTCCCAAGCTGACCCTCCAGCCGCTAATGGAGAATGCTATTCATTATGCGCTAGAGTCAATCATTGAACCTTGTGAGATTACAATTCGAGGCTGGAGTACAGAAGATGGCATCTTCCTTGCTGTTGATGATACGGGACCAGGAATCCCCAATGGACTTATTGAAAGACTGCGTAGTGGTGAAGTGACGACGAAGGGGAAAGGTATCGGACTCCTGAATATTGATGATCGGATTAAGCTTGCTTTTGGCGAAGCGTACGGAATTCGAGTGGATGAGTCAGCCAAACAGGGAGCTTCTATCATTTTAAGTTTACCTAAAGGACAGGAGGAATAAGGAATGTATAACGTATTGTTAGTTGATGATGAGCGTATTATCCTGGATGGCATCTCACGTATGGTGGATTGGTCTTCCTTACAAACGGAACTTATGGGGACTGCGCGTAATGGTGTAGAAGCTTTTGAAATTATACAGAGACAGGCGCCTGATATTATCATAAGTGATATTCGTATGCCTGGGATGGATGGGCTTGAGCTGGTGGCGCGTGTGCATGAGGCGTATCCGCATATTCGCTTCGTGCTGCTATCGGGTTTTGGTGAATTTGACTATGCGAGCAGAGCGATGCAGTATGGCGTTAAGCATTATTTACTCAAGCCAACGAATGAAGGGAAGATCGGGGAAGCGCTGAAGGAAATCGTAGCAGAGCTAGAACAGGAGACAAGTAAAGAGTCGTTCGTTCGGAATATGAAGGCGGAGCTTGAGAAAGTGATGCCGCATGTGAAAGAACAATTCCTCAAGGAGTTTGTGACGAATAAGACGTATGGTAAAGTGGATTGGGACTATTTCCGAAGCTTATTTAAGCTTGACTTTGATTACCAAATTCGACTTCTCTTGTTTCAGCTGGAAGAGGGATTTGAGTTTGAACTATTGTTCGCCATCAAGAATATTGCTCAGGAAATTCTAGTTAGTCCTCTCCTTAGTACGACCATTGGGAATCATGTCTTAATTCTACTGGAAGAATCAGATCACATCGATCAGCTTCATGAGCGGATCTATCATATTCGAGATACTTTTCAAAGTTATTATAAAAGGGATGTCACGATCGCACTAAGTGAACCTAGCCACATAACACAAGCTAGAACGCTGTATAGGCAATGTCTTCATTTGTTGAATTATCGCTTTTATTTGGGAGAGGGCAGTCTCATTACCCGCAAGGATACCGAAGGCTCCCAAGAAGCTTCGCCGAAGGAGCTGGGTTGGGATGAGGAACGTCTCAATATGTCGGTGAGATCCGGTCATCGTGAGGAAGCGGAAGCAGCTTTACGTTCTTTTATTGGGGGCTTAAAAGAAGCTCAGCTTGATATTGATGTAACAAAATCATATGTCATTCAGCAATTTGTATCACTAGTTCGACAGTGCGCACCAGAAGAAATGAATCATTATTTCACCCAAATTCCCTTAATTGTTGAAATGAACACACTGCAAACGATTCAAACGTTTATGGAGAATGTTGTTATTACCATGACGGAACGATTTTATGGACTTAACAAAGTGAAGCACAGTGCAATTGTTCAAAAGGTTATTGATGTAATCACTTCTCAGCTAGGAAACTCAGAGCTCAGTTTGAACTGGGTAGCGCATGAAATGCTGTATATGAATGCAGACTATCTCGGGAAACTATTCAAGAAGGAAACTGGCGAGAAATTTTCCAATTATGTCATGAAAGCTAGAATAAATCGCGCCACCGAGTTGATCGCCGAGGATGCGGATATCAAAATTTTCGAACTCGCTGAACGTCTTGGTTTCGGAGACAATCCACAATACTTTAGTCAAGTATTCAAAAAATATCGAGGTTCAACCCCATCGGAATACATGAAATCGACAGACACCTCTGCATTTTAAACAAATAGGTCTGTATTTTGGATTAACGTTTGCTCCTTCCAGCGGCATAATACGAGTAGAAAGAAAACGATTACAACTTTGGGGAGGAAATGACAGATGAAAAAAGTCATGTTTACAGTAATCTCAGCCGCACTACTACTTGCAGGTTGCGGAACAAGTGGTTCTAGCGGATCAACAAGTACACCGAGCACAGGCACAAGCCCAGCAGCAAGTTCAGCACCAACGACGGGTGCCAAAGCAGATCCAGTTACTTTGCGCGTTTCTTGGTGGGGCGGACAAGCACGCCATGACTATACATTGAAAGTAATTGAATTGTATCAGCAAAAGCATCCGAATGTGAAAATCGAATCGGAGTATGCCGCATTCGACGACTATTGGAAGAAGCTTGCACCACAAGCTGCAGCTAACGGATTGCCAGATGTCTTTCAAATGGACGTTTCCTACCTTACACAATATGGCACTAGAGGGCAATTGGAAGATTTGACACCATTTACAACAAGCGGTGTGCTGAATGTGAAAGACATTGCAGAAAACAGTATTTCCGGTGGTAAAATTGACGGTAAACTGGTTGCTATGAACGCAGGATCCAATGCCCTAGGCGGTACGTTCGATCCGCAAATGTTGAAAGACAATGGGATTACGATTAAGGAAGATTTGACATTTGGTGACTTGGATGCAATCGGCGCGACGCTGAAAGCCAAAGGTAAGCTGCTCGCCGGTGATCTTCGTCATGATGTGTACTTCCCGTTCTATCTGAGAAGCGTTGGTCAAAAGCTATACGCGGCAGATGGCGCAAGTCTTGGCTATTCCGATGATAAAGCTTTTGTTGACTACTACACGATGTACAAAAAATGGTATGACTCCGGTTACTTGCTGCCGCTAGATAAGTTAGCGCAGAAAAAAGGAACGGCGGAAGACGATGAAATGGTACTAGGCAATGCGGCTGCAACATTCGCTTGGTCTAACCAGTTTATTGGCTTCAATACAGCTGCGAAGCGTTCGCTGGATATCATGAAAACACCAAGCTGGGGTCAAAACAAAGCATTATTCTTGAAACCAAGTATGTTCTGGTCTGTGTCCAAAAGCTCTAAGAATAAAGAAGAAGCAGCCAAATTCGTTGACTTCTTGATCAATGATATCGATGCGAACAAAATCATCATGGGCGAGCGTGGTGTACCGGTTTCCTCCAAAGTTAAAGAAGCTTTGATGCCGCTATTGACGCCGGAACAAAAGAAAGTATTTGAGTACGTAGCTTGGGCAGAGAAAAACGCTTCTCCAATGGATCCGCCAAGCCCAATTGGCTCCGTTGAAGTAGAAAAATTGCTTAAAGATACGGCTGAACAAATCATGTACAAAAAGTTAACAGTTGAAGAAGGCGCAGCGAAATTCCGTAAGGACGCGAACGCAATCTTGGCTAAAAACAAAAAATAAGCTTGGACTGAAGCCTCCGCATGATTATCGTGCGGAGGCTTTTTCATCGTTCAGTCGAGATCGTCAGCTTTAGTGATCAATCGAAAGTAGAAGCCTACGTAACACCCGAGCCTGCCGCGCCCCACGATAGAAATGACCTTCCAATAGGACCATGAAACCGCTATTATCACTCTGTTATTTATACAAACAGAACGGTTTTTTGCCTTCTGGCAGCGAATCAACTCTTTTATAATAAAGGTAGAGAAGAGAGGAAGCGAGGCTTCCGCTTCATAAATCAAGGTTAGGGGTTGATCACCAATGAACAAGCTGCGTTATAACGATAACCTGGTGGGGTACATATTTGCTTCCCCTTTCATTCTGGGGTTTCTCATCTTCACACTGTATCCGATCATTTCATCACTTTTTTATTCGTTTACGGATTACAACTTGTTTGATGCACCGAATTTTATCGGTTTTGACAACTATGAAAAAATGTTTACCGCGGACGATAAGTATTGGAAATCCGTCAGTGTAACTTTTACGTACGTGTTCGCCAGTGTACCACTTCGACTCGCATTCGCTTTGATGGTAGCGGTACTACTTAATAAAGCTGTCTCAGGTATCGGCGTATACCGCTCCTCGTTTTACTTGCCTTCCTTAATCGGGGGCAGCGTGGCTGTTTCCATCATGTGGACGCAAGTGTTCGGAGATAAAGGCTTGGTCAATTCCGCACTAGGTGTTATTGGGATCCACACAGATACGTCCTGGATCGGGAACCCGTCGACGGCGCTATGGACACTGATTGCTTTGTCCGTCTGGCAGTTCGGTTCTTCCATGCTCATCTTCCTTGCCGGTCTCAAAAACATTCCAGCTTCTTATTATGAAGCGGCGAGTGTAGACGGCGCGAATAAAATTCGCCAGTTCTTCAAGATTACACTTCCGTTGCTTAGCCCAATTATCCTGTTTAATCTAATTATGCAAACCATCTCTGCGTTCATGACCTTTACGCCAGCCTATATCATCTCACGCGGCGAAGGTGGACCGCTAGACAATACATTACTTTATTCTTTGTATTTGTATCGCAGAGCATTCCAATTCTACGAAATGGGTTATGCTTCCGCAATGGCGTGGGTCATGCTCATACTTGTCGGTATCATAGCACTCGTTATTTTCCAAACTTCGAAATACTGGGTTTACTACGAAAACAAAGGAGAGAAATAACATGGCACATTCGAATAACTACAAACGCGTTGGCTATCATCTCCTTTTAGTCCTATGCTCGCTTGTGATGATGTACCCTATCATTTGGTTGCTTGCTAGCTCGCTGAAGCCAAACAGTGAAATTTTCTCAACTGCATACAGCTTGATTCCGAGCAAGATTGCTTGGGAGAACTTTCAAACAGGCTGGAGAGGCTTCGCAGGTAATTCATTCGGTCGCTTTTTCATGAACTCGTTCTATATCGTGATCCTGTCTACGATCGGCGCGGTGGTCAGTTCAGCCCTCGTTGCTTATGCGTTTGGCCGTATCCCATTTTTCGGAAGAAACTTCTGGTTCGGTTGTATGATGCTTACTATGATGCTGCCGCACGATGTTACAATTATTCCGCAATACGTATTGTTTGCGAAGTTAGAATGGATTGGATCCTTTAAGCCGATCATCATGCCGCAGTTCTTCGCAATTCCATTCTTTATCTTCCTGATTATGCAGTTCATTCGGACAATTCCCATTGAGCTTGATGAAGCGGCTAAAATGGACGGTTGCAGCAAATACAGCATCTTTTTCCGGATTTTGGTTCCACTTATCGTTCCGGCGCTCATTACATCAACGATCTTCTCCTTCTACTGGCGCTGGGAAGATTTCATAAACCCGCTGCTTTACTTAAATAAGCCGAGTATGTACCCTGTGTCTCTGGCCTTGAAACTTTTCTTAGATGGAGAGTCAGTGAATAACTGGGGGGGCATGTTCGCAATGGCATCCGCATCACTGGTACCGATTGTTGTCGTGTTCTTCATTTTCCAACGGTACATTGTTGAAGGAATTAGCACAAGCGGCTTGAAAGGATAGAGGATGAGAGGAGAACTTATAGACATGCCGAAATTAGTATTTGAGGAAAATGATATCATTTCAGCCATCGATCGTGTGGTAGATCGCACGTTTCGAATGGACTTCGGATGGGATTGGCCAGGTGGTGTCGCATTTTATGGGGTTTGTGAAGCCTATGCGGCAACAGGGAATGAATCGTATCTAACTAGGCTGAAGGCTTGGGTGGATGAAAATATGGAGGATGGCTTGCCGAAGCTTTCGGTCAATGCGGTGTCCATCGGGCATTCCCTTCTTACCCTATATGACGTGACAAAGGAAGAAAAATATTTAGACACTGTGAAGGAAATGGCGGAATTCCTAGCGACACAAGCGGAGCGGTTTGGGGACGACATTCTCCAGCATACGGTTAATTCCGAAACGTATAACTTTCCAGAACAAGCTTGGGTTGATACGATGTTTATGGCTGGTTACTTCCTACTTCGTGTTGGAACATTGCTGAATAATGATGACTATTTCGAGCTTGGCTTGAAGCAATATCATGGACATGAGAACGTCCTGCAAGATGCGAAAACCAACCTGTACTACCATGGATGGGACAATATCGCTCAAAATAATATGTCCGCTATGTTCTGGGCACGCGGGAACTCCTGGGCTGCTCTCACGATGGCGCGCGCACTTCATCTCGTAGAAGTTACGCATCCTTCGTTCATGATTATTGATGGTTCATTGCGTGATCAACTAAGCGCACTTGTTCGATTGCAAGATGAGTCAGGTCTGTGGCACACTATTCTTGATGATCCAACAGCTCCGCTGGAAACTTCCGGATCAGCCGGTATTGCCACTGCTTTACTTACGCGAGGCAGACTGTATAACAAATATACACAGAAGTCGATCGACGGCATTTTAGCGCGAATTACCGAGGAAGGCACAGTAACTGGTGTTTCCGCGGGAACGGCTGTCATGAAAAATGCAGAAGGATACAAAGGCGTGCCAGACAAACGCATTCAAGGTTGGGGGCAAGGGTTAACCTTGACGTTCCTGGCTGAGGTACTGAATTCGAAGAAAAATAGTTTTGGGAACGGTTGTTAGAGAGTAAAAATTAAGTTTAAATGGAAAACCTCCAGTTAATTTCGGTCATTCTCTGCGAAACGCACAGAAACGCCAAGATTAACTGGAGGTTTTCCTGTTATTTCCATGAAATGGCGAAAAGACGAAGAAATAGATGGAGGATTTCCATCTATTTCTCATATATCAGTTAGTTTGTATGATGAAACCAATCATCTACTTCTTACGCCCATACTGTTTTCCAATGTCCACCATGCGCCGATACAGCTTACGATTAGACATGTTCTTCAATGGATAGAACTGAGGTCGCGTATTCACTTCTAGAATCCACGGTCTTCCTTTGGAATCAATCGCGACATCGAGACCCAGTTCTCGGAATCCTCGATTATGATCATCAAAAGTATTCCCGACCGACACGCCTAACTGCTTCAATTGCGCTTCCCGTTCTTGAGTATCAGGTGTGGAATAGCCTGCTCCGAGCATGGTGGGTTTGAAATAACCGATAGATCCGCCTTGATTATAATTCGTAGCTACTTTTCCTTGTCTGCCGATTTTGGCGAAGAGGCCAGTGCTCACCCATTCACCTTGATTCGTTTTCTGCACCATGACGCGAATATCGAAAGGTCGGCCTTTCGTATGGGCGAGCTTAATCCCTTTCTGGAGTAAATAGGAACGCTTACCCGCATGTTTGGACAATTTGCTATGCAATTCATTCAGCGTGGTATAGAAGTTTTTTGTACGATTCAATTGAGTTTGGAAGCCTGTTGTCTTCCGTTTGATACGGATAATATTGGAACCACCGGAACCATCTGTAGGTTTGAAAAAGACTGTTTTATAATCATCCAACATCCTATTCAAATTATTTTTCGTAAAAAGCAACGTTCGAGGGACATAGTGACGTAATTGAGGTTGTTGAAGCAACCATTTGGTTTTACGCCATTTGCTCTTGATTGAACTGCTTTTATACGTGGGCATAGGGAGTACACCTCTTTTAGACAGCGTATGTGAGGTGCACGCTGCTTGTCAGTGCTTATACCCATGGACCCATCAAATTTGCATAAACATAACCTCTGAAGTGCCTTTGTTACCTAGCTGTGAATTGAATTAGTTTGTGTTCATACCGGCCAAGTGTTAGCTGCCCCTTGCGGTAGACGGTTCCCGTGATCGGGTCGACGCCATCACGTGGGAGAGTCACGCTGCCGCCTGCACCGTCCATGTTAACCACGACCCAGACTTCGCGACCATCGCCATGTCGCGGAGCAACAATCGTACCTGCTGTTACATCGGTACGTAGTGTTACACCAGCATCATCCGCATACCGCAGGATGAGCTTGTTCAACAATTGCTCACCTTCCTCGCCGGTCGGCATAGAGCCAAGCATGACGATCTTACCTTTGCCATAGGTGCGCTCGGTAATGAAGGCCAGCCCCGGTGTCAGCCCCGATTCGACGGTTCCAACGGCGACAGCTTCCTTCGGTTCAAAGACGGAGCTCCAAAGTGATAGCGGGGCAGCGACACCAAAGGCGCTGCCGATGGATCCGCTGCCGTCCATAGGGAAGGTGTAGACTGTTTCCACACCTGCTAGGTGCTCCAATTCACCGAGGGCAGCATTTGTGTGCATCGTGTGTTCTTCGGTGCGTCCGCCGGAGAGAGGGCCGACTACCCATACACCGCCTTCCGCAACGAATGCAGAAGCACGCTTCATCAGATCTGATGAGATATAAGGGAGGAATGGCGTAAACAGCAGCTTGTACCCGGTCAGCTCGGCACCTTCTGGCACGATATCCCTGTGAAGTCCAAGATGGAGTATCCGTTCGTAGAAACTGGTTACAAGTCCGCGATGATTCAGTTTTTGATGCGGTTCTGTTTTCAGAAACGCTTTGGAGCGATCCGAATACGTCATCGCAACTTCAGCTTGAGTAGGTCGAGTCGCTACGATTGTGGCTTCAATTTCTTTTCTAGCCTGCTCGACTTCTAATACGTTAGGGAAGCCAACCGTAGGTTTGCCCCAAGTGCTGATAACAGAGCCGTGTGGCTGCTCGCAGCCTGCTCGCTGCTGTCTCCAGAGCCAATAACAGAAGGCTTCTGCTCCAAGTGCATAAGCAGCAACAGCTTCAGCTTTGAGATAGCCGTTAGGATGCGGCTTTGCGTAGCTTGCAAGGGAGGCCGCATGGGAGGGACTCGTTTCCATGATCCAGTAATCTCGACCGCGCTTAAAGTTCCGCCACAAGTCGTTATTTAATAAGTAGTTCGCTGGATGATCGTAGGTTGCATACGTATCGAACGACGCAAAATCCAATTCGCGGAATAAACGCTCATTATCTACACTGAAAGCGACGCTGCTATTATGCGTGATCGGCGCGTCCGAGAATTGGCGGATCATCGCCGCTTGTTCATCTGAGAACTCCGCAATCTTCTCCATTGAAAATAGCTGGTACATCGTACTGAGAGAAGAGTTATGCAAGAACGGCACAGGACCAGGTTGCGGTACTTGCTCGAAGCTATGATAGTATTCGCTCCAAATTTGTGTGCCCCACGCTTCATTCAATTTCTCAACAGTTTCGTAACGTGCTTCAAGCCATTCATGCCATTGTACAAGACAGGTTCCACACATACATTCGGATACATGCGCTTTGAATTCATTATCAATCTGCCAACCGATCAGACCTGGCAAGCGTCCAATAGCCCTTGCAATATGCTCGGTGATAATGGCGGCTTTTTCACGAAAATAAGGATGATTCGTACAAGCATGCTGACGCGACCCATGTCCCATAACTTGCAGCTGCTCATTCACATACATCCGTTCCGGATGACCGTGCGTGAACCAAATTGGCGGAGTCGGAGTCGGTGTACACATCACAGTATCTATCCCATTTTGATGGAGGAGGTTAACCATTTGCACAAAAAATCCAAGGTCAATATGCCCCTCCGTTGGCTCCATATTAGACCAGGCGAATTCGCCGATTCGCACGACATTCATACCTGCTTGCTTCATAAGAACGATATCTTGTTCAATGACCGATTGATCCCAAAGTTCAGGATACCAGGCAGCACCATGATATAGCTTTTTACCCATTACCATCATCCATCCTTTTCATCAGAAAGTTAGTTTCTACTATAAGTGCTATTTTACTCAGGGGCAATAACACATTCTTGCTGGGTAAATTAGGAAGTTTCAACTGTTTTGACGGGTTTGCACTTTCTTGATACAACACGAATTTAATCATTTGGAAGGGCTTACAAGAATGTCTGATAGGCGGTAAATCACAGGAGATGCATAATAGGGCTACAAACGCTCACAAGGCGATCATGACATGGAGGTGAAAAGGATGAAGCAGGCAGCTGCTCCTAGCAACAGAAAGCTGGTTCAGGTGAGCGAGGCGAAAGGGCTTCGCAGATCACAGGTCTGGGCAAGGTTGCGCAAGGATAAATGGATCTACGCATTGCTAACACCAGGCTTATTGTATTTCATTATTTTTAAATATGTACCCATGTGGGGTGTGCTGCTTGCCTTTAAGAATTATCAGCCTTTTCTAGGCTTTTGGAAAAGTGACTGGGTTGGTTTGGAGCATTTTCGTGTGTTTTTTCAAAATCCAGAGTTTGTTATGCTCCTCCGCAATACGCTGTTGCTTTCGTTATATAATTTGGTGTTTTACTTTCCGGCACCGATTGTGCTTGCACTCCTATTAAATGAAATCAAAGTCAATATGTACAAACGAACTATTCAGACATTAATTTATGTGCCGCATTTCATATCATTAGTCATCGTGGCCAGCTTAACTTATGTTTTCCTGACGACACAAGACGGATTGGTTAATGAGCTATTGCAGAAATATGTGGGGCACAAAATTGACTTTTTAGCTAGTCCAGAATGGTTCCGGCCGATGATTATTATGCAAACGATTTGGAAGGAATGCGGGTTTGGCACGATTATCTTCCTTGCAGCGCTTGCGGGAGTCGATGTGGAACAATACGAAGCATCCATCGTGGATGGCGCTAACCGCTGGAGACAGCTGTGGCATATTACACTACCGTCGATTCGTAGTACGATCGTCATTCTCCTCATTTTGCGTATGGGGGATGTGTTGGACAATGGATTTGAACAAATTTTCCTCATGCTGAATCCATTGAACAGGGAAGTAGCTGAAGTATTTGATACCTACGTCTATATGATGGGGATTACGCAAGGGGCATTTAGTTATAGTACAGCTGTTGGATTGTTTAAAGCGGTTATTGGCGTTATCTTGGTACTCGGTGCGAACTGGACAGCGAAGAGGTTCGGACAATCCGGCATTTATTAATACGAATATGATAGGTAAAGGAGGAGAGGGGTTTTGGCAAAGCAATATAAGAGCGTTCCCGGAACCATCTTCGATGTAACGAATTATGTTGTACTTGGCGTTATAGGGATCGTTGCCATTCTACCATTTCTATATGTCATAGCAGGGTCGTTCGCTTCGGATGCAGAACTGACACAACGTTCCGTGTTCCTCATACCAGAGACGTTTACCTTAGCAGCTTATCGCTTTATTTTCTCAACGGATACGATTTTGAAAAGTATTGGGGTATCGCTGTACGTGATGGTTCTTGGTACCTTTGTGAACTTGTTCTTCACCGTTACGATGGCGTATGCCTTATCGAAGCGTGGGCTAATGGGACGAAATACCGTGCTGAATCTGATTATTTTCTCCATGCTGTTTGGTGGAGGCTTAATTCCGACCTTCTTGGTTGTACGTGAATTGCACATGTTGGACACCTACTGGGCCTTAATGATTCCAGGAGCGATTAGTGCTTTTAACTTGATTATTGTCAAAAATTTCTTCCAAGAGATCCCTCCCGAATTGGAGGAAGCCGCGAAGATTGATGGCTGCACAGAGCTTGGCCTTTTGTGGCGGATCGTGCTGCCCCTATCAATGCCCGTATTGGCCACATTCACCTTATTTTATGCGGTAGGTCATTGGAACAACTTCTTCTCAGCTTTACTTTACATCAACGATCCCGCCAAATGGCCGCTGCAAGTTATGCTCAGACAGATTGTTTTACTGTCTCAGGCTGCAGCTGGTGATATCAATGCCATGGATCCGAATTTCGTGAAACCGCCTGAGCAATCCATCAAGATGGCTGTTATCGTCGTAGGCACCATTCCAATTTTACTTGTCTATCCGTTCCTGCAAAAACATTTTGCCAAAGGGGTCTTGATCGGCTCGGTCAAGGGGTAACGGATTACGATAGAGGCAAGTCCATAACTTAGAGGAGGCATGTTTAGATGAAGAAAAATGCGAAGAAATGGGTTACCGTAGCAACTGTAGGAACAGCTGTCATGACAACAATTGTTGGTTGCAGCAGTGACAAAAAGGGAACAGCTACACCTGCAGCATCCGCCTCAACCACACAAGCAGCTACACAGACCAAAGCGCCAGAGAATCTAGCTCCACTGGACCTAAGCATCATGCTTCCGATCTTCAAAACGAATTTCCCAAAGGATGATGGTCCTGTTACGACTGAAATTGAGAAGAAAACGAACACCAATATTCATCTGGAGTGGGTCCCGAACGCTTCCTACACAGATAAATTTAATATTACATTGGCTTCAGGCAAGCTGCCTCAGATCATTTATGTTGGTGATGTGAAGAATCCAAGCTTTGTAAACGCGGCCAAATCAGGTGCTTTCTGGGATATCGGAAAATATTTAAAGGATTATCCGAACCTCAGTAAAGCGAACCAAGTCATTATGAACAACTCGTCGGTCGATGGTAAAAACTACGGTATTTACCGTGGTCGTGCTTTGGGTCGAAATGGGATTAACTATCGCAAAGATTGGTTGGAAGCTGTTGGTATGCAACCGCCGAAAACCATTGATGATTTCTACAATATGCTCAAGGCGTTTAAAGAAAAAGATCCTGACAAAAACGGCAAAGACGACACATACGGCATGGTATTGGTCAAATGGACGGGGCAATGGGCAAGCGGCTTTGATATTATGAAACTCTGGTTCGGAGCACCGAACAAATGGGGCGTTGTAGACGGGAAGCTCGTACCTGAGCATCAAACCGCCGAATATCTGGAAGCCCTTAAATTTATGAAGAAACTATATGATGAGAAGTTAATTAATCAGGATTTTGCTGTGTTTGATTCAGCGAAGTGGAACGATCCAATTGCCAACAATCAAGCAGGGGTCATCGTAGACGTAACCGATAATGCCGCGCGTATGGATGATAAAATTCATGCTGCGCTTGCCAAGGATGGCAAAGACAATCCTAACATTCATTATGTAGATAATATGATTGGCGTCACAGGCAAAAATGGTTTGAAAGCACTACCTACCTCCGGATTTGCTGGTATTCTAGCTGTTTCGAAATCCACCGTGAAGACGGAAGATGAACTGAAACGTGTGCTGAAATTCTTAGATCAAATGAATGAGCCGGATCTTCAAACGTTAGCTGGCTATGGTATTGAAGGCAAGCATTATACGAAGGATGGCGACGCGCTTGTTGTGAGTAAGGATACAGCTCTTCTCGAGTCCGAAGTCGAAGGTTTGAACCAAATGCTGCCATTTATACCGGAAGATCGCGGCTTGAAAGTGAAGCAAACACCGCTTCGCTTGCAAACGACGAAGATTCAAAAAGAAGCAGAAGCGAACATCGTGGCCAATCCAGTTGAGCCATTCATCTCCACAGTGTACTCACAAAAAGGTCAACAGCTGGATAACATCATCAACGACGCGCGTATTAAATTTATCGTCGGCCAAAGTGACGAAGCGGCTCTGAAGGCTGCTTTTGAAACTTGGAAGAAATCAGGCGGAGATGATTTGGTGAAAGAAATGAACGACTTGTATGCTGCTGCGAAGAAGTAAATTAGTATTTGTGAAAGCAATGAGCGAGGGCACCCGACAGGGTGCTCTTTCCTTTTCTAAAAAACAAAGACCAGTCTACCACTAGGAATAGTGTGAAAGGCTGGTCTTTATTAAATAAGTACTTAAAAGCTTAGTCCAAACTTGTCTGCTGAACATAAGATGACAAGAATAACTACTTTTAAAGGATGCGTGAGCTGCATGAAACCTCAATATCAGTCCAAAAGTAAACAAAAACGCGGTCATGTCTTACAAAAATCAGTTGCCAGAGCTTCGTCCACAATGGCTGCACAAGCGAGAGCTCATTTAGGAACACCGGTTTGTATAGGGCTTAAAGATGGATCTGTCTACTACGGTATTTTGGAAGACATTGAGGCCAATCAAGTCATTCTTCAAGGCTTCAAGGCAAATAAAAAACTTACCCGCAAGAAAAGCAAATCCAAAGCACAAATCTCTAGTCTAGGCAGTTTAGGTGGATTAGGCAGCATGCTTGGGATGTTAGGTGGCGGGGGGCTCGGTGGCTTGCTTGGAGGAGGAGGTTCGTCAGGCGGACTTGGGGGCTTGCTCGGCGGACTTGGTCAAGGGGCAGCTGGAAGTACAGGTGGGGCAGGCGGCATATTTGGCAACATCGGCAGTTTCATGAAAATGGGCATGGGTGTTATTTCATTTATAATGCCATTGATGAAAAATTTCTCGATATAAGTGATGAATAGCGGACTATCGTTCCGCAACGATATGCAGCAGCTCCCTGACAGTTGGGGAGCTGTCTTTTTTTACCACATAAGCGTGGAGAAACTTGATCTCCTTCACCACTGCATTTTAAACACAAAAAGTCGGAAAAGTAATGTATTTCCTCTGGAAATTAACTTCCATCCGACTGCCATCCGGTATACGCTCTAAGTTGAAGTCTTCGCTCCAAACTAAACTTTCGAACGGTTGGTGAGAGCATGTTCCGAGCATTGAAACAAGGTCTGGCAAGTAGTTTAAGCAAAACGATTGGTGGACAAGGTCGCTTTTACAAAAAGAGTCTGATTACGATCTTCATCGTCTCGGGTATTCCTGGGCTAGTGATGGGAGTCCTCGTATATTGGATGGCAGGTGGGCGCGTGGAAAGTGAGCTGCTTCAACTACATTATCGGCAAATCGAACAAAGGTCGCAAAATATCGATGACCAGTTAGGCAATCTGGAGCTGTTGCTATCCCACTGGGCGTTTGATAATAAATTTGACTATAGTTTAAATGGGTTTGATTTTGTAAGAAATTTCGAACGGACTCAGGATATTACCAGAACGCTGGTCGCGATGCAGGGATCTAATGCGATGGTGAAACATGCAGAACTTTATGTGGGTGGAACAAGCTCTGTTCTATTCAACCCTGAATATATGAAGATCGATAATCGTACAGCAGCGACAGCTTCTAGGTATGAACCTCTCATCCAGGGTCAAAATACGACCTACTGGACGCAATGGTCATTTGATGCGAATCGTCCTGATAACAAAGATTTAACGCTCGTTCATCAAGTTCCCGGTGGAAGTTTGAAACCGTTCGGGGTCTTAGTTTTCCGTTTTGATAGTCAGAAGGTGGCCAATATGCTCAATACGCTGACGCCTTATGATGGCGGGGAGACATTTCTGATTCAGAACGCTGGAGAACTGTTCGTTTCAGCAAACGGGAACACGTCGTCATCTCCATTTGTAAGCGCTCTTCGTGACAAAATTGACTCACTAAAAGGCAATAAAGGTTCCTTTTTTATGGATTGGAAAGGCTCTACATACACGGTATCGTACGGTAGCTTGGCCAGAATTGCAGAAGATTGGACCTATGTATCCGCCTCGCCGATTTCGAGTATTACATCACCGGTAGTCTTTATTTCCAAGTTGATTATCACGGTAAGTCTTGCGGTATTGCTGCTCGCGGCTATTCTTGCATGGCTGGCTTCACGTCGCATTTATTTACCTGTCAAAAGGCTTGTTGCAATGCTGGGGGGAAGCGCGACTCACCATGAGCATGCGGATGAATTCACATTGCTGGAGTCGAAGTGGATGAATTTGCATAACGAGAGTCTAGAGCTGAACACGAAGTTGACAGAACAGCTTCCCCACCTCAAGGACAGCTTTCTGCACCAACTGCTGCAAGGATATTTGAATGCGTATTCAGAGGACGATTTACGCCATCGGATGGAACGTTTTAAATGGGACGTGAAGGATAAGCAATTCGTTGTCCTCTATGTCCAGTTGATTGGGATGACGAGCATGGAGGGGAACTTCCGGCTAGGTGAAGAGGGACTTGTTACTTTTGCAGCCGTGAATATGATTGATGAGCTGGCGGCTCAGTATTTTGAACAGCGTCATACCCTTAACTTTCACGATTTAACAGCGGGTATTCTTCTCATCCTGCCTGAGGATCAATCTTATACGGAAGCCACCCAAGCTTTTAGTGATGATTTGAAGCAGTCGATTAACCGTATTTTGAAAATGCGCATGACCTTGGCGATCAGCCGACCGATATCACTGATTTCAGATGTGCCAATCGCATTTGAACGAGCGAAGCAAGCAGTTAGCTATCGTTACTTCGAGAATGTGAATCAGATTATCGATATGGAGCATGACAATTTTGCAGGAGATGAAGACATGGAGTTGCAATATCCATTTACACAGGAGCGGGAGCTCATTCAAGCCTTACGGACAGGAAAAGAAGGGGAAGCAAGTGAACTGTTGGTGTCTTTCCTGGAGGTTTTAACCTGTAAAGGTGCCAAAGAAATTGAGGTTCAGCAAGGGATGTTGCATTTGCTTGGCAATGTTCAGCACGCCATCATGGTGTCCGGGATTAATCCGAATCGCCTCTTCAAGGGCGCGAACTTATATGAACAGCTTTCCCAGATTCGAGAGTCTACGAGAATTCTTGCGTGGTTTCAGGATAAAGTGCTAAGTCCTTTCATGAGGGAGATGTCAGGTCGTTCGGACGCTCAAGTGAAACGGATTATCGAACAAGCGATGATTTATTTGCAAAATAATTACAGACAGGATATTTCGCTTGATAATTGTGCGGAGCATACGGGGACGAATCCATTTTTCCTTAGCAGATCCTTTAAGCAAGTGACCGGCAAAAACTTTATCGATTACTTGACGGAACTGCGCATGGACAAAGCCAAAGAACTGCTAAGAGATTCGGAAATGCGAATCAACGATGTCGCCGATCAGGTCGGATACCAACATACGTATTTCAATCGGATTTTCAAAAAGCTGGAGGGCATGACGCCAACGCGCTATCGTGAGCTCAGTCGAACATCCTAGCAATAATGTATGAGTTCGCCAAAAAAGTGCAATCCGCTGAATCACTGCTTAGCAATAATGTCCCCTTGTTCGCAAGAGCTCCGCTTTCTACAATAGGGCTACATGTGAAAAGGAGATGATCGCTTGGCTTCGAATTCGGCAATTAAGCTGCGTTGGTTAAACAAAGGGGCATCAAAACCTGTAGGGATAACGTGGGGAATTCCATGGCGTGAGGGAGAGCTTGGACGCGATGAGTCATTACGGTTGGAAACCAGTGACGGCCAAGACGCCGTACCCGTCCAAAGCTGGCCGACGGCTTACTGGCCGGATGGGAGCGTGAAGTGGTCCGCGCATGCGGCGGCAGTTCAACCTGGAGCAACAGAAGGGTTTGCCATTCGTAAAGGGATTGGTCCCGATTCCGATCACCGAATGATCGTAACCGAAACCGACGATGTCATTTCGCTGGACACAGGCGTCATGATTTGCACGATAGGCAAGCAAGGGAAACAATGGCTTCGCAGCATCGTTCGTGAGGGCAACGAGATATGCAACGGTGGCGAGTTGATCGGTTTGAAAGAAGGACTGAGTGAGGCGTCCGGTGTACGGATAAGTCGCGAAGAGACTTTCGAGAGCCGTGTCTTACGCGCTGTTGTTGAACAAGATGGACCGATTCGGGCTGTCGTTAAACTTGACGGCAGACTTCGCTCGACGACGGGAACGCGAGAGTGGCTGCCTTTTACACTGCGTATGTATGTGTATGCGGGGCAGGAAACGATTAAACTCGTGCACACGTTTCATTATGATGGAAATCCTCATGAGGATTTCATTAAAGGCCTAGGCATTCGTTTCACGGTGCCAATGAGAGGGGCCCAATACAATCGGCATATCCGTTTGGCAGGGGATCGTGGCTATTTCAGCGAATCGCCCAAAACCTTACATACCCGTCGAACAAAAGGGAAGTATAGAGCGTTATTTGAGCGACAAACGGCAGGTGAGATGACTACATTTGACCCGACAGAGGATGCGTATTTCCTTGGGCTGCTGGATGATTCGGCAACATGGGATAGCTTCAAACTCGTACAAGATTCATCCGAACATTATCGCATTTGGAAGCGGACGAAAGCTGGCTGCAGCTGGGTCAAGGTGACAGACGGCGCTCGCGCTGGCGGTCTGGGCTATGTCGGCGGTGAAGGCGGCGGCTTAGCAGTGGGGTTGCGTCATTTCTGGGAGAAGCATCCATCTAGCTTGGAGGTACACGGTACAGCAACACCTGCGGCTTCGTTTACGATCTGGTTATGGTCTCCTGACGGGACACCGATGGATCTTCGCCATTATGATACAGAAACACACGTGGAATCCTCCTATGAAGGGGCCGAGGAATTGCGTGCTACGCCCTATGGCATAGCGAATACGAGTGAATTGATGCTGTGGTGTACGAGTGAGACGCCGGATATGGAGTTTCTGCAGCACATGCAGGAAGAGACGCAAGATCCCTCCCTTCTTATTTGTGAGCCTACGTATTATCACAAGTCAGGTGCTTTTGGATATTGGAGCCTACCAGACCGCAGTCATAAAGTGAAAGCGCAGCTGGAGAATCGGCTGGATGGTATTATTACCTTTTATCAAGATGAAGTTGAGCAACGAAAGTGGTATGGATTCTGGGATTACGGCGATTACATGCATAGTTATGATCCTGTTCGGCATGTATGGAACTATGATTTAGGCGGCTGTGCTTGGCAAAATACAGAGCTTGCGCCCAACATGTGGCTATGGGTGATGTTTCTGCGTACGGGACGAGTGGATATCTTCCGGATGGCTGAAGCGATGACTCGGCACACAAGTGAAGTGGACCTGTACCATTTCGGTGAATATGCGGGACTTGGCTCTAGGCATAATGTGGTCCATTGGGGCTGCGGCTGCAAGGAAGCTCGCATTGGGATGGCGGGCTTACATCGATACTTCTATTATTTGACCGCTGATGAGCGAATTGGGGATATCATGGATGAAGTCCGTGATTCGGATTTCACCACGGTGAATTTGGATCCGATGCGTGCTTACTTTCCGAAGGATGAGCATCCAACGCATATCCGTGTGGGTCCGGATTGGGCGGCTTTCAGCTCGAATTGGATGACACGATGGGAGCGCTATGAAGATACGTCGTATCGGGACAAAATCTTGGTAGGTATTAACTGTATTAAGGATGCCAATTATGGGCTGATCTCTGGACCTACCTATGGATATGATCCGAAAACAGGCGTGCTCTCGCCACTTGGTGACGATAACTGGGGCAGGCATTTGGCCATATGTATGGGAGGACCGCAAGTGTGGTTCGAGCTTGCTGGTATGTTGAAGGACCCCGAATGGGAAGACATGATGGCGGAGCTTGGCGTGTATTACAACCAAACACAAGAGCAGAAGGATAAGCTGACCAACGGTCAGATATCCACGAAAAATTTCGAGCATCCTGTGCTGAGTGCAGCGATCACTGCTTATGGTGCATTTTATAAGCGGGACGATGAGACAGCTGAGAAGTGCTGGGCTATTTTGCTCGGAAGCGCATTCGCTAAGGTTGATCTTCAGCAGGAAGCTTCCATCGTCACGCATGTGGATACTTTGCAAGAAGTCGATTGGATGAATACGAATGAGGCCGCACAATGGTCATTAAATACGATTATCGCACTTGAGCTAATATCAGATTGGCTACCCCAATAGACGAATTAGAGGAGGAAATAACAGTGGGACACACGAGTAAGGAGCCTTATCTGGCAGGCAAAATAGACATTCGTGCGGCTGGTCCGCGCTGTAAAATGCTCCTAGGCGACCTGAACGGTGATGGTCGTATGGAGATGCTATTGGTGCATCCTGACAACCGGCAGGATGTTCGATATATTCCCCATCAGGTGCAATGCCTGACGGCCTATGATCTGGAGGGCAATCTGCTGTGGCAGACTGGCAAGCCAGATTCGGGAGCAGGAAGTGCAGGGTCCGACTATCCTGCCCAAATCGCTGACATCGACGGCGATGGTCAGTTAGAAGTGCTGTGCGTGATGGATGGGCGGTTTCTCATCCTGAACGGGGGGACTGGCGAGGTGAAATCTTCGTACGAGCTGCCGCATGAGCATGCCCATGATTGCATCATCGTGGCGAATTTGACTGGCGGGGAATACGCCAGCGACATTATCCTGAAAGATCGCTACCACAGGATGTGGGCGCTCGATCGTCATTTTAATCTACTATGGACACATGAAGGCAATCCTGGACATTTCCCATGGGTCTATGATTTGGATGGCGATGGGAAAGACGAGGTCATGGCTGGTTATGATCTCTTGGATCATGATGGTCAGAAGCTGTGGAGCTGTAAGAATCTCGAGGATCATGCCGACTGTATCTGGGTCGGAGATGTGAATGGCGATGGACAGCCCGAGCTTGTGATTGGCGGAAGTGTTACGGTGATGTATGACCGCTTCGGGAAAGAATTATGGCGCTATGAAGGCTCGATTGAATCGCAGCATATCGCTTTGGGCAGGTTCTGCAGCGAAAAGCCAGGGTTGCAAATAGCAGGATTGGATCGACTCGTTCGTGAGGATGATGGGAAGGGATTGAAAGGGAAGGACGGCTTGTTTTTGCTGGACAGCGAAGGTCAAGAGATCTGGAAGGAAGATCGCCAAACGGATGGTTGGTTGACGATTATCGAGCCACTTCGCGGATGGGAGCTCAATTCCGCGGATTTAATCCTTGCTTACCGCAGAGGCGGTGGCGTGTGGCCATCTTTGTATGATGGGGAAATGAACGTTGTTGTTGAATTTCCACTAAACGGATATGCTGTACATGCTGATGTATGTGGTAGTGGGACAGAGCAAGTAATCATTTATAATGACGATACAGCCGCCATTTATGCAAGTAGGCCGCTTGCATTGCGAGAAGGACTATCCGGTGTACAGTTACCGCAACCCAAACGCTTGTCCAGCTCAACCTTATATCCTGGCGGCGAAATTCCGTTGTAAAGAGAAAGGAAATCTACCATGACACACGTGTTGAAGTTTGATTTCGGGGTCGGGAACCCGGAGTCAGGTTACACCAAGATTACTCCGGCAGCCGAGTATGAGAAATCAGTTGGATATGGATTTAGTAATGTGAAAAATGTTCATGCCAAGGATCGAGACGAGCCTAGCGCATTACGCAGAGATTTCTGCATTCCGTTGGATACTTCGTTTCTGGTGGATGTTCCTGACGGGACCTATCGCGTTTCGATCCTGTTAGGTGATGAAATCGCTGAAACGGAAACGACGATCACTACAGGTGAAGGAAGACTTGTGCTTCATAAGCAACGCACTTCTGCGGGGCATTTTGTCCGTTCGAGCTTCTCCGTATGGGTGACAGGTTCACAGCTAAAGCTTACGTTCACGGGCAGAGCACCGCGCATTAATGCGTTGGAAATCGAGCCTGTGCCTGCAGCTTGTACACTGTTTCTCGCAGGAGACTCCACCGTGACCGATCAGCCGACAGACGGGTATCCGTACTCGGGCTGGGGACAAATGCTTCCACTATTCGTCAAAGCAGATGCGGCAGTAGCCAATTATGCTTTGTCGGGTCGGAGCTCCTTGAGTTTTATAGGCGAAGGGGTATTGGATACCATTTGGAGCAAAATCAAGCCCCACGATTACTTGCTCATCCAATTCGGTCATAATGACCAGAAACCGGATGAAGCGCGGTTTACGGAGCCATTTTCCACCTACAAGGAAACGCTGAAAATCTATATCGACGGCGCTCGGCAGCGAGGCGCATATCCGATTCTGATCACGTCTGTGCAACGACGTTTTTTCGAGGAAGACGGTACGCTGCGTGATACGCACGGCGACTATCTGGTTGCGATGCGCGAGTTAGCTGCGGCGGAAGAAGTGCCCTTAATCGATCTTGCGGCAAGCAGCAAGGCGTTGTTTGAAGCGTTAGGGACTGAGGGGACGAAGCGATTATTCATGTGGCTTGCGCCAGGTGAGTTCATGAATTTCCCGGATGGCGTGGAAGACAACACGCATTTCCAGCAGTTGGGCGGGATTGAAGTTGCGAAGCTGGTTCATGCCGGCTTGAAGGATTTAAAGCTACAGCCGCTTAGCTTGTATTTGCGGTAATGCAGGTGGGCACTGTTGCGTGGAAAAGGAGCTAAGCGTGTTTTGCGCTTAGCTCCTTTTTTTGTGCGAATTTGTGGCTGCGGCGAGAAGCTGCAAACCACCATCCTCCCGCACTGTAGCGGTGAAAAACACGCTACAGCGGCGATAAGCGCACGAATCGCGGTTCCCCGCGCTGTAACGGTGAAAAACATTTTAAGCAAGTAGCCTGAATTAAGATGAATTAGTGCAAAAATACAACCTTTTGGACCAAAAAGCTCCAAAATGAGCCAAACCTCCAGAAATTGTTGCCTATTCGCAAGCATTTTCAGCTAGCTAAGTTACTTCGAGTCAAAAGGATGCTCTTTTGCATTTTTGAAGCTCCACAGCTGACTCCACAACCTAAACAAGCAACGTTGGAGGTGTATCTTCCAGGTGAATCGTACGTAGTTGCTACGATTTCTTGTAGCTCTTCAAAAAAAAAAAGGCCCCCGCCCGCCACTTCCATGGCTTTTGGGAGACCCTCTTTTCTTTGACTACTGAATGTTGATGCTCGTAATCAACGCACCTGTGCCTTGCAGCGTTATGGCGTGATTTGACACCAAATTTGACATGTTGCCAGTAATACTTACGGATGAGGACACGTTGTAAGTCGTTGTTACGTTGCTTCCATTGGATCCTGTTTGGTTGATAGTGATTGTAGCGATTTTACCTTGATTCGTAAAGGTTACACTGTTAAAAGTTCCAGACACACTAAAGTTCTGAGTGTTACCGTTAGTGAGCTGTGTGACTTCCGCATAGATGGCTGAATTATTGTAGGAGCGGATTTTGACAATATCACCTGGTTGCAACGCTGAACCGCTGACCTGAGTACCGCTGCGATAGATGAAAGCTTTGTCGTTCAGATTAATCGCTTGTGCCTGATTGCCACTTACAAGAACGATAAGATTGTTCGTAGCTGAAATGATCGTACCAGTGAGTTGGGCAATAGTTGGCTGTGTAACCGAGGTGCCATCAGCACGCTGAAGGATTTCGGCATGCAGTACAACGCCGTTATAGTAATGCACTTTAATGACTTGACCTGGCAGCAATACGCCGCTCGTCGTTTGAACACCATCGGAGTAGATAGAGGTGTTTGCGTGCAGCTGCAGGCTGTAAGATTGTCCGCCACTCGTGAGCGTGATTAAGTTGTTGTTGATCTGGCCAGAAATAGTTCCCGTCATCTCACCTGTCGTCGTTACCGGGGACACACTTTTGGTTACTTCAATAACAGCAGCCGTATGATTATAGGCGTACGTTGTTAGGATATCGCCAACCTGAAGCGCTGAAAGAGTTGTAAATGCACCATTTTTGTAAACGATGGTATTACTGTTCAGTGAAACGCCTTGAAGCTCAGTAGACGTGGTTAGAAGTAACGTGTTATCGCTGATCGGATAAGTCATTGTGCCAGTAATCGTAGAAGCGAAATTCGTTGGCGTCCCGACGGTGCCCACAGATTGCGTTACTTCTACATAACTGATGCCATAGTTGTAGGAGCGCGTGCTTACAATATCACCTACTTGCAAGCCTGCGGCCGTCGTTTGAGCGCCATTACGGAAGTAAAGAACATTACTATTCAAAGGAAGGGAAATCGTTTGCCCATTACTTAAAAGGGTGAGTGTATTGCCAGTTATCGCGGAAGTGACCATCCCCGTCTTGACACCAACGGCTTGAGTAGGTGTTGTCGGGTTGCCTCCGTTTGGCTGAGAGACTTCGATATAAATGATGGAATTGTCATTGGAACGAATCTTCAGGACGTCCCCTATTTGCAAGGCGGAAGGACTGACTTTGGCACCATTTCGATAAATAAACACATCGGGATTTAATGTCAAATTGATGTTCTGGCCGTTCGTTCGGACGGTTAGTACATTACCACTGACTGGCGCCACGACAGTTCCTGTCACGAGTCCGTCAATGCTGCCCGGCAATTGATTGCCTGCGCGATCCAATAAGGCTGCAATTTGTGCACGAGTTACGAGTTGTTTAGGGCGGAATGTATTATCCTCAAATCCGTTCACGAGACCTTTGTCTACGGCGACCTTAACGTAACCCACCGAACCTGCAGGTACACTAGATGAGTCGGAGAAAGGGAGTCTTGCATTCATGTTGGCTTCAGCTTCGTCTTGAAGCTTCAAAGCTTTCACGAGGAGCGTGGTGGCCCAGAGGCGATCAGCTGGTTGATTCGGGTTGACGTTCGTATCTGATTCGGCGAAAAGATCGTTCTCCAATGCGACTGCTACATAACCGACGGCCCACGAAGGCACACTCGCTGCATCATTGAAATTCAATTTGGTGGCTTTTTCTGCATCGGATTCAGCTTGATCTCGGAGTCCCATTAACCGAACAGCTGCCGTAATGGCCTCGATCCGTGTGACCGTTTCTTGTGGTTTAAAGGTACCATCGGGATACCCATCGAAAATACGTCTAGAGACTAGACTCATAATGTAGCTTAAAGCCCATTCGAATTCTTTGCCCTTGATGTCTTTGAAGTCAAATTTGATGGCTGCTTGTGGGCGTTTATCAAAAATTTGGCGCGCGTTGTTGTTACGATCATCATCCTTGTGGTCCCGACCATTCTGAGCGAAAGCAGTTGTGCCAGTCGTCATTACAAGTGTGAGGGCTAGAGTGGGGATAAGCAGTTTTTTCATTCGCGAATGCTTCATCTTTTTCTTCTCTCCTTAATAAAATAAATGAGTAGAAATTGCGATTGTGCGGAGCGTGTCTGAGTTGATCAATCTTACTTCACAGTATTCGGGAATAGATGGGTTTTTCTGGGTGTTGATTTGTAAAAAAAGGAAAAAAGCATCGACTCGCGTGTTTGGGGAAAAGGGGAGTTTGATATCGGGATGCTATGCTTATCCACTCTTATCGAACTTGTAGGAGAGCTTGCCACCATAGCTCCACCACGAAGCTCAACCAGTTTCTATCACTGAATATCATTAGCTTGGTTGCGCTTTCGCGATTTAGAGGCTATTTCTTGGTGGATTTTCAAAGATTCCGCTGCATTCTTCGGTCTTATTTTCAAAAAAAAGTAATATATTTTTCTTAAAACAATCCGAATTGAGAAGGAAAATAAAGCTGAATGAAGTAAGTAATAGAAGGTAAATATTTCAGGCTAATTGCTTGTTGCCCACTGATCTCTCACCCGTCAGTAATCCTAGCATAGTATGTAGGAAGGTGGTGATGAAAAGTGACAAATACAATTGAGGGCTGGATAATTTACACGATTTGGGGCATTTTTGGCTTTATGTTGATTGATTTTCTTATTGCGTTCTTCAAATCCTTCTGGGTTGGCTCCTTTGGACCTACAGTCGTGCTAGGTTATTTGAAAGATGTCCTATACTATGTGCTGCCACTGACGGTTCTATTATCTATGATTTCTTTCGATCCAACCGGGTGGATTGTGGTGATTTTTTATTTCATTTGCGGTCTTGCTGTGATGGCCAAGTACGTGATCGATATCATTAAAAAATTCCGATAATCGTTGCTGTGGCCCTGCTTCTTGCGGGGCCAAGAATTTTGTTTTTTTCATAGGGATATTCAAACTTAATCATATGAAGGAAGTGTAGCCATGAGGAGATATCAATGGATTAGATGGCGAAAGTTCATCCTCTGGCTAGCAGCCATCGTGTTGTTTGGCGGGCTGTTATGGGCAGGTGGGCCGACCGCTTGGGGAATAGCGATAAGTATTGCGACTTTATTGATGCAACTCGTTTTCGCTATGGCCTTTATGATCATTCAATTTGTTGCGCTGTTCTGGTTCCTGGCTCGAGGACGAACGTACTGGATTCTGCCTGGAGAGACCGGATCGACATGGGATGATTATCGTGGAAACCCTGAAATTGTGGAAAATGCGAAACGGATTGTGACCCTACTTAAAGGTGTCAAAGAGTTCAAGGAAATGGGCGGCGAAGCGATTCGCGGATTATTGCTTTGTGGACCGCCAGGTACTGGGAAGTCATACTTAGCACAGGTTATTGCAAATGAAGCACAAGTTCCTTTTGCCTATGCGTCTGCACCAAGTTTTCAGAATATGTTCTTCGGTGTAGGTAACCTCAAGGTGATGGGGATTTACAAAAAAGCTCGCAAGCTTGCACGCGTCTACGGTGCTTGTATCATCTTTATTGATGAGATTGATGCGATCGGGATGAGCCGACAAGGCGGCGGTGCTGGCGGTGGGATGATGGGCATGATGGGGATGGGCGGCGGTTCAGGTCTTCTGAACGAGTTGCTCCTGCAAATGGACCCACCGAATATTGATACCTCCAAAATTGTAAAGATGCTGCGCTCTCTAGGACTACGCCGTAAAAAGGCAGAACGTCCGCCCGTGCTTACGGTAGCTGCTACCAACTTGCCTGATGTGCTTGATTCAGCCTTGCTCAGGCCGGGTCGTTTCGATCGACAACTCTGGGTGGATGTCCCGGATTATGACGGTCGGGTTGATATTTTCCAATACTATCTGAAAAAGGTCAAGCTGGACGAAACACTAACCGCGGAAAAAGCAGGTCTAGATTCCATTGGTTACAGCCCAGCTCAAATTAAGCATATCGTCAATGAAGCTGTTGTTATCGCACATCAACGTGGTGCACAGGCGGCGAGCTATGAAGACTTCCGAGCAGCTATGGAAACCTATGAGTGGGGGCTCAAACAACCGCTGCGCTCAATGCGCGATGATGAGAAGCGGAATGTTGCTTATCACGAAGCGGGGCATGCGGTAGCACAATTTCTTTTAAAGCCTCATGAACGTGTATGGAAAGTGACGATTGTTAGGCGTGGCGGTGCTCTTGGACTTTCGGCTACCAAAGAGACACATGAGCGATATAACCGTAGCGACTCTGAGATGTTGGCAGAGATTCAGGTTTGTCTGGCTGCCCGTGCGGTTGAAGATGAATTCTTGCACAAGAAATTAAACGGCGTAACGTCAGATTTACAGCATGCGACCCAAATTGCAGGTGCGTATCTCGGGATGCTGGGGATGGGCGATGAACTATTCAGCTTCTTAGCGGTCGGTTCGCGCGCGGATGGACTTAAAGCACTTCGACCACAAATTAATGAGCTGCTCAAAGAGCAAATGCTCGAGGTCAAGAAGCTTGTAAACGAATATACGGAATTCGTCCACAAGATTGCGGAAGAGCTGCTGAAACGTGAAGATTTGACAGGTGATGAAATTGAAGAGATCTTTACTGAGCTGTATGGCGACTCGCGTCCTAGGGCAATTGAGGTGAAGCCTCTGCAAAAGCTTACGCTTGAAAAATCACTTATCGTCATTGACGATATGGAAGAAGATCTCAAGGATTCATAATCGGATGGACATTCCATTCGTTGGATTGCCTCCTTTTTGGCTATAGTGGTCAGAAGGAGGCCATTTTTTTGGCAAAAGATCGATTAAGACTAGCAAGAGAAGAGACAGAATCAAAGGAGAACTCGATCATGAACTATGACGCTATTGTGGTTGGAGCAGGACTCGCAGGTTTAGTGGCAACGGTAGAGATTGCGGATTCTGGCAAAAGGGTGCTGCTCTTGGACCAAGAACCAGAGGCATCCTTTGGTGGACAAGCCTGGTGGTCATTCGGCGGCTTATTTCTGGTTAATTCCCCTGAGCAGCGTAGGGTAGGAATTAAAGATTCACAAGAACTAGCTTGGCAGGACTGGCAGGGATCAGCTGGTTTTGATCGTGAAGACGACGAGGATTACTGGGGCCGCAAGTGGGCGGAGGCTTATGTCGAGTTCGCTTCAGGTGAAAAAAGGGAATGGCTGCATGCCTTGGGGATCCGCTTCTTCCCAGTTGTCGGCTGGGCCGAACGCGGAGGTTATTTGGCTGAGGGGCATGGCAACTCTGTACCTCGTTTTCACATCGTTTGGGGAACAGGACCAGGCATCGTTGAGCCATTTGAGAAGAGAGTCAGGGCGCACATGGCTAATGGACTCGTTGTGTACCAACCGCGTCATCGCGTAAACGAGCTTATTCAGAGCGGCGGTGCCATCACGGGGGTCAGGGGTTCCGTGCTTGTGGCTAGCACGGCGGCTCGCGGTGAAGCAAGCTCGCGTGAGGTGATTAGTGAATTCGAATACCATGCGCAAGCGGTGATTGTCAGCAGCGGCGGAATTGGCGCTAATCACGAATTAGTCCGCCAATATTGGCCGAGTCGGCTTGGTGAAGCACCCAAGCGGATGCTCTCTGGTGTGCCTGCACATGTCGATGGCCGCATGCTAGCCATTACGGAGCAATCCGGAGGTCGAATTGTGAATCGCGACCGGATGTGGCACTACACGGAAGGGATCAAGAATTGGAATCCCGTGTGGCATAATCATGGTATTCGTATTCTTCCGGGGCCATCCTCACTCTGGTTAGATGCGCGTGGTCAGCGTTTTCCAGCCCCTAACTTCCCGGGGTTTGATACATTAGGCACGTTAGAGACGATCCAAAAGTCTGGCTACGACTATTCATGGTTTATTTTGACCCAGAAAATCATTGAAAAAGAATTCGCTTTGTCAGGCTCCGAACAGAATCCCGATTTAACAGGGAAAAGCATCCGTAAAGTGTTGTCTAGAGCATTGCCAGGAGCGATGGCTCCGGTGCAATCTTTTATGGATAAGGGAGAGGATTTCGTCGTTTCTCCGACATTGGCTGAGCTGGTCGCTGGGATGAATGCGTTGACGGAGGAGAAATTGCTTGATTTTGATCATATTGAACGGCAAATCAAGGCGAGAGATCGGGAGATTGCGCATCCATTTACCAAAGATTTACAAATAACAGCCATTCGAGGTGCGCGTAATTATATCGGGGATAAATTAATTCGTGTTGCGAAGCCGCATCGTCTACTAGACCCAGCTAATGGACCGCTTATCGCTGTGCGATTGAATATCGTTAGTCGTAAAACGTTAGGCGGATTACAAACGGACTTATCTGGTCGTGTGCTGAATCAGGCGGGAGAGGCGATTCCAGGACTTTATGCTGCTGGTGAGGCAAGCGGTTTCGGAGGTGGGGGTCTTCACGGGAATCGTGCGCTGGAGGGGACGTTCCTCGGAGGATGCTTATTTACTGGACGAGTAGCGGGACGAGCTGTTGCGAAAGAACTAAATAAGCTGTAGCAATGTGAAAGAATCCTTCACCGCCACCCAAGTGGAAGTGAAGGATTTTGTTAATTGATAGATAGATTGATTCATTGTAACGTGTTCTTTTGAACGCTGCTTATTTTTTAATTATTTTAGCAATCCCCACATCGACTAAATCTACATTCACATCAATCTCTCCTAAAGATTCAGGGTTTAATGGTAGTTTGCCATCTTCCTTCAAGCGATGCCATTCCTTTGGGTTGGATCGGTAGACCATATTGGAAAGACCAAGAAGATCAGTACCTGATTTAAGTCCGATCAGATACGTTTTCTGAATCTGCCTTCTTATTTCCTTACTTGCGAGATCTACCAGTTCTTTCTCTGTAGCAGGCTTTTCCTGTTCCGTTATCGAACCTTGCACTTTGACGTTAATTTGAAACGTTAGTTTTCCGTCTGATAGTTTGGGTTCGATGGAAGGTTTGATTTTTGACATAATCATCATCGCTATCGGCTCTTGATCGACCTGAAGCATTAAAGGGGTACGTACCGTTTTTTTCTCCATCCAACGTAGACCTTTAATATCGTCAAGTTTAAAACACCCAGTCAATTTTTTATTTTGAATGGCGCATATACCATCTTGTTGAAGCTGTGGTGACGACTTCTTATTCTCTATCCAGCTATCTTCATTGACGCTTAAGACGGGAAGGAGCAATATCTGTCCGTCTTCTTCCCATTTCCAAATAAATTTGTACAAATATAGAGGAGCAACCAACGAGCTTTGAGAATATCGGTCAATCGGGTTATTTAATTGTGAATAAAGGGTAGACATGTTTTGGGTAGGGTATACGTTAAACATATCCTCGATCGAGCCGCGGGTTGCCATCGTCCAAATGGTGTACCGAAACTCGAAATATCTGTCCATTTGATCTAAAATGCTATGAATGACATCCTGTCGCAGCGCTGCTTCTGTAAACACCAAAGTTTTCACGTGGCTCCAGGATAGTCTTTGCTGCGCCGTTTTGTAGAGATCAAAGATAGCCTCATCCACTGTCTTTCCTTTACCCTTGCCAATGGAAACAAGCTCCTTGTTAGATACTGCCCCGGATTCTTTCTTGGCAATATTAGAAAAACTAATCATTTTGGTGTAAAATACGACATTGCCATTCACATAATCAATTCCGATCGAATTGACATAAGCGAGATGTTCAATTTCTTTGGCTCCCCAACATCCGGTAAGCATTAGAGAGACTAGTCCAAAAACCAGTGATTGCCGTATTATCTTCACGGTTGCTCATCTCCGTTATTTCGGGTAAAGTCTGGTACTTCCTCCTTCTTCCCCCAAGGCATTCGGAATACAATTTTGTAAAGGTCTCGGAAGCTGATCGGAACAATCGGACTTAAATATTTCACGCCAAAGGATTGCAGATTGACCATATATATGGCTATAGCTAAGATACATATCAATAATCCGAATAATCCTAGCAGACCGCAAATCAGCAATATGACTAATCGCAGCAGACTAACTAGGCCAACCATGTTTTGATTTACCATGGTAAACGATGCTAATACCGAGATGGCTACCACCACAAGAATGCCTGGTGCCGTCATTCCCGCACTAATCGCCGCTTGTCCGACTATCAATCCGCCCACAACGGATATTGTCTGTCCGATAGTGGATGGCAAGCGCATGCCTGCTTCACGAAATAATTCAAACAGTAAAACCATGACAACGGCTTCGAGAGTCGCCGGCAACGGAACACCTTGCCTTGACATTACAAGTGTTCCTAGCAAAGTGAAAGGAAGCTGATCCTGATGATAGGTAAGCAATGCAATCCAAAATCCGGGAAGAAATACAGAAAGAAAGATACCAAATAGCCTTAAAGTCCGTGTAAACATGACAAATAAATTAAGTGTATAGGCATCTTCCGAAGTATTAAACAAAAAGGTCAGGTTAATAGGCCCAATGATCGCCGTTGGAGAACCTTCGACCACAATGACAAACCTGCCATGCATGAGTGAGTTCACCGCAAAATCGGGTCTGCCCGTATACGCAAACTTCGAGAATAACGTATTACCGACTAGCAGCTCCTCCAGTTGTGTAGTGCTAATCAGGCCTTTAACCTTGACCTTGGCCAGCTTGGATTGAATCTCCTCTACTACGACTGGATTAATACTATCTTTCAGATATAGTAGCATTGATTTCGTCTGCGTCTGCGTACCGATTGTATATTCTTCAACTGCCAGAGCATTCGTCTTTAATCTTTTTCTAATTAATGCGACATTGGTCTTCGCTTCTTCAATAAAACCATCTCGAGGACCTTTTACCGAAATCTCCGCATTTGTTTCCTCCGTTTTCCTCTGTGGCGCATTGGCCAGATTCCAAGCATATAAGGAGGCTGTGTCATAAAAATAAGCTAATAATTCACCATTAAATACTTTATTTATGATAAAATTCACATCTAGATCTTGCGGGATGGAGTTAAGATGGAATGGCAGGTGCTGCCTGAGTTCAGCGTCATCGGATATGACATGGTTTTTAAACATTTCAATCAGGTGGGGAATAAAAAACTCATTAATCCGATTAACATCGCACAACCCCTCACAATATATCAGGAGTAAAGTGGATGAAGTTCCATTCTTTTGCGAAACAGTCAGCTTATTCGTGAGAACATCGCTACAGTCTTTGAACAGTTGCCGAAAGGTTTGAAATGTTTCATCATTCATAGAATCCAACTGATCTAACGTATTGGTCATGATTTTATTCTTCTCCATCTGTCTCCGAAATGAATTAGCCCAATGACAATTAGGAAATAGCACGACATCACCCAAAATATAAGGGGTAACAAGATTTCTGTTAACAGATTGATAAATTTAGGATCGCTAAAGGGCAAACTAATCGCTATTAACTGGATAGTGCATATGAGGAAAAGAAATAACAACTTTTTCCCTTTTTTTTCAATATTTAGAATGTCGGTTATCAAAAAAAGAGTCAGAGAAATTCTCAGGAATGCCCCGCTAAACCATTGATAAATACTTAAAAAGTCCATGTGTTCAATAAAATGGCCAATTGTCACGAGCCTCCACTCTTCATAGGCGGGGAACCTCAAATGTGAAGCTTGCTTAGGACCGAATTCGATGATAGACCCAATAAGAGGACCAATTGTAAGCCCTAATAGTATCAAGGCCAGATACACAAGCGACATGAATGAAATGCGAGTACGAATGTGATGCTGCATAAATAATAATAATGATAACTCGATTAGACCTGCTCCAACATAAATAACACCATGCCAGACTGGCATCATGCCATGCTCCAAATATGGCTTAAGTAAGGAGTAATCCTTGTTAGGATGATTAGCGGTGCTTACATAAAATCCCAAAATTACAACTAAGGGTAAAAAGATTACTGCTGTATTTGCTATAGATTCGATCCCTTTATAAGCATTGTAAACGCAAACAATTAACAAAGCAGATGCTAAAACAATTTTTGGCGTGCTAGTTGCGAATGATAGATGGATCCAAGTAACGGTATCTTTTAACGTAATCGTTGATAAAGTAAGAAGGTACAAACAAGCAATCCCTGCCATTAGGTAGGATACCGTTGCACCGTAGGTAAGCTTTAGCCATTGAAAAAAACGTATCTCTCGATTTTTAGAAATAGCCGAATAAAGCAGAACGACCCAAATCATACAAAAAGCGCCTGCAAGCAGAACGGAGATCCAACTGTCGCGTTGTGCTTTATCTAACACCAACGGAATGATAATGACATGGTTCAGTAGCCCAACAGAAAGCATAAACATCATGGATGTTTGCAAAAACGTTATGGAACCATTTTTCATTAAAACCTCCGATGTTTATTAGTAATTTGTTCCTGTAGTATGCCGCACTTTATTGGAGTTTATACAATTTCCCTGAAATGGATGCTATTGGTTGGAACAATGAACAAGTGGCTCGCAAACAATAAAAGAGATGTTCAATCGAAAGAAACCACTCCATTGGACGGAGTGGTTTTGTCTTTATACGCTGATATATATTTTGAGAAAGAGAAGCATAATAGCAGATTTTAAGTATGATTAGTCTCTATTTGTTTTTATAAATTCATTGCACTTACACTCAAACGACTCAAATCTACTTTGGCACCAGTTGGATCACTAATCTGCACAGTTACTTGCTCACCAGCTCGCAAATCAAAGAAGTTGTCACTGAAGCGAATGTTACCTTGTGGCAGATCCAATTTCACCATCCGAGCATGAGCGCCATTGGCTGTAATCTGCACAGCTTGCGACTCTGCATCGACGTTAACGCTAAGCGAAGTGGCAGGGAACTGAAGATCCTTCTGATCACGCAGATAATGAAGGTTATCAGGCGCAGCCCAATCTGTCGTATGAACGCGGACAACAACTTCTTCCGCCGATGCTCCATTTAATACGGAAGCTTCTGGCAGACTTCCCAGCTGGATCGCTGTGTTCGCCTCTACAGCAGCATCGAACGTATGCGTAAACACGATCTCCCCAGCGAAGTTATAAACAGTTACGTGAACTTGACCTTGTAAAGTGGCTAACGTATCGTTGACAGCCCACACGTTCAAGTCCTGCCCAGGCTCATGATCGATGGAGAGCAGAAGCGGGTGATAGAACTTCGTCGCATAGTAGAAGGAAGCCTTCGGCAGCAATTCATAATCAATGAGCGACCAGCTCGTGCCTGGCCAGCTATCGTTCAATTGCCATATGAGGGAGCCACTTGTACGGTGTTTGTTCCGACGATAATGCTCGATACCATACTTCAATCCTTCGGCTTGTGTCAGCATGGAGAAGTTCATATATTCCTCAATGTTGGTCGGAATACCGGTATATCCTTCCATGAGCAGAATACCCTTTTGGTGATTGGTATCTTTGTTGCGATAAGCCATTTCAACACTGTTCCAGTAGAATTGGCCATTTGGAATGTTTTTCTCTAGCGTGTAACGATTAGCTGAGGCATGCATACCGAATTCGCTGCTAAACAGGGTGAAGTCTTTTTTGTAGTTTTTGAACGTGACGCCTTGAATACTGTAATCAAGCAAAGGCACATCACCGAATTGACGCGGGTAAACGGAACCATGCCACACCTGCCAGTTATGGCGGTCGCCGACATCAGGATCGTTGGCATCATTGCCCCCAAATGGGGAAGATGGCCAGTAAGCACGACTGTCATCGAGCTCCTCAAGCGCATCAGGAATCAGCTCGTGGTAAATGATTTCTCCGTAGAACGGACAATTGATGTCGCCGCCAGCGGATTTCATATCGTACAGCCAGTCAATTTCATTGTTCCCGCACCAGAGGGCAAGGGAGGTATAATTACGCAAGCGCTTGATGTTGTAGATAACCTCACTGCGGACATTCTCCATGAAGTCACGGTTGAAATCAGGGAACAACGCATTCGCGAAGGCAAAATCCTGCCAAACTAGAACGCCCCGCTTGTCGCACTCCTCATAGAAGACATCCTTCTCATAGATGCCGCCTGCCCATACGCGCAGCATATTCTGATTCGATGTAACGGAAAGATCAATGAGATCTCTATAGCGTTGATCGGGAATGCTACCGATGAAGTGATCCGCAGGGATCCAGTTCGTGCCTTTGGCAAATAGTTTGACGCCATTGAGTACAAAAGCAAAGGCGTTCTGACCTTCCGCATCTTTCACTTGCAGCTCAATCGTACGGATACCAAACGGTTTGCGATACGCATCCACTTGCTCACCGTCAGCATATAAGACAACTTCCAGCTCGTACAAGTAAGGCTTGCCGAGGTCATGTGTCCACCAAAGTTGTGGATCAGCAACTTGTAAGGTAAACGATTCAGAAGCTTGCACATTTCCTTGTGCAGAAGCAACAATTTGACCAGTTGCGTCCACTAAACGAATGTCACACGACTTCTGTACACCTTTGCGAAGTGTGGTTACGTCGACATCAACTTGGACTTCAGCCCCAGTATCACGGATCGTGCGTGTTCTTGCAAAAACACTGTCCAGCTTCGCGCGGCGGTAACGCTCAATAAAGACTTTGCCCCAGATACCAACTGTGACCATGCGTGGACCCCAATCCCAGCCGAAGTTCATCGCAGCTTTGCGGAGCCAAGGGCGCTCTTTCGTATAGGAGGACCATTGGAATAATTCTTTATCCTTATTATGCAAATGCAAAGGATCAAACTTCACGGCAATGGAGTTTTTACCATCTTGAATGACACGGGTAACATCGAAGGTATGTGCCATCAGCATGTTGTTTGTTGTTCCGATTTCTTTGCCGTTCACATAGATCGTTGCAAATGTATCAAGACCTTCGAACGTAAGTTCATGCTTCTCTTTCTCATCGTTCACATTTCCTAATGAATAATTGAAGGAGTGGCGGTACCACCATTCTTTCTGTTCGATCCAGCGGCTTTTCGCGTCATTATGACCGAAATACGGATTCTCAATCAAATCTCGTTCAATGAGGGCGGAATGGACATCCCCGGGAACTTTCGCTGTAATCCAGAAACGATCATCTAGCCATGCTGCCGCGACTTCAAGTGGTCGAGCTTGTCCTACTTCGAACTGCTGCAATCGCCATAATCCTGATAATTCCATCTGTGATTTCTCCTCGTACACCATGATGTTGTTACAATTTTGGAGGGGGAGCAGTAGGATGAAGGACTGCTTCCTCCCGGAACTCACTCGGCGTTTTGCCGGTGAATTTCTTAAACACTTGGCTGAAATATTTAATATCTTCAAATCCGACGGAGCTTGCGACATCGGCTATTTTGGCAGGGGAAACGGTAAGAATCTCCATGGCACGATTAATTTTTTGTCGTGTCACATAATCACCAAACGTAATACCTGCTTCCTTTTTAAAAACTTCGCTCAAATGATTCGGATGCAGATGCACATATTTAGCGACCTGCTGTAACCCAACATCTTTCCCCAAATTCTCATGGATGTAGGCCATTGCTTTCTGTGTATGTGTAGCTTGTCCGTTACCTAATCGATGATGATACAACTCCATAAGGGTCAATAAATATTGAAATAACGCATCCTTCAGTACAATATCTCGTTTAACGACGAAGACGATATTTTGATCATCCAGTGCTCCTTGTCGTCCTGTTGCTGTTAATACACGTTCCAGCCAACGATGTGCGGACAGGGCAGCTGAACGAACCAACGATTCAAGGGATTCGATCGTCATGTGAGGGTCGCTGAGTTCGGAGTGCAAATAGCGCTGAACCCAGTTCTTCAATGCGACGGAGTCGTCCTCCAACAAGATCGAAGAGAGCTCTAGCTCCTCCTCGTGCGTACAGACCGTTTTGCCACCTTTACGCCTAACAATGTCTGTATAAATCAGAATAGATTCATCGAGATGATGTTTATAACTAAAAGCATAGTCCGCTGTGACATACGACTTATATAAATCGGACTGTTGCTGAACGGCCTCGCCGACGGATATACTGACTTTACATTTGAGCAGCCGCTCGATCTTTTGCTTCGCAGAATCAGGATGATCGAAGAAGTCAGATGCACTTGTTTTCGGAAGCGCCACGACAATTCGCTGCCTGTAAATCAACGTTTCACATTGCAATATTTCGTGCAGCATATTGTCTACTGCGAAAAGCAGCAGTGAAATCTCCGATGCTGTTTCTCCCCATCCTTCAGCGGTGACAACGTAGGTCTGAAATTTGGGTTGCTCATGCTCATGTGAGAGAAATAAGCGAGGAAGGTAGTCCGGCAGCATATGTGAATCGACTGCGGCGGTTTCCCCTTCAATGATCCAGCGTTCAAACAAACGATTGCGAACTTCTTTGTTTTTATATTGATCCTGATTGAGATGCTTCCATTTATCTTCAATGCGCTGTTTGACTTGGAGGACGGTTTTCATAATCTCTTCAGGCCGACTTGATTTCAAGAGATAGTCACTGACACCTTGCCGAATCGCTTGCTGTGTATACATGAAATCATCGTACCCAGATAAGATAATCGTCTCGATATCGGGAATGATTTCTTTCGCTTTAAGGGCAAGTTCTAAACCATTCATGTGCTTCATTCGGATATCCGTTAATAAAATATTCGGACGTTCCTCAGGCATGCGGCGCAGCGCCTCTTCACCTGAAACAGCTGGTTTAAGCAGCTCGAGTCCGATCTCTTTCCAATTAATAACTTTGGCCAAGCCTGTTCGGATGATGACCTCGTCATCAACGATCAAGATTTTCATGGTTATCCTCCAAAACTGGGATCGAAAATGACACACACGTACCCTCATTTAATCGGCTCTCGATCTTAATCCCCGAATCAAGCCCGTAATGCAATTGCAAGCGCTCATGCACATTACGCAGCCCATAACTTGCATCGTTTGCTATCGTTTCCTCAGCAGGGTATAAACTTTCAGTGACCTCTCTTAACCGTTCCTCGGTCATTCCAATGCCATCATCCATCACCTTGACATACATCGAATTGCCCTTAAGCTCGACATAAATGGAAATGACACCTGGTTCCTCTTTCATTTGAATGCCATGAATCATCGCATTTTCAACCAAGGGTTGAAGCAACAATTTCAGCATGAACGAATCACTTAGTCGGGCGTCAACCACGTAGTCCACGGTGAATTCATCTGGGAAACGGATGGATTGCACCTGCACATAATTACGAATATGGGCTAGCTCCTGAGAGACCTTGCAATATTCTTTGCCCTTATTCAAGCTGAAACGCAAGAAGTCACTTAAAGCACCGACCATCTCTGCAATGCGATTTTCTTCATTGAGCAAAGCGATCCAATGAATCGAAGACAGCGTGTTATATAGGAAATGCGGATTGATTTGGGCTTGCAATGCGCGCATATCTGCTTCTTTTTTACGCGTTTCATTGTGTATGAGCTGCTTTTTCAAGGCTTCGATATGTGTGCTTAACAAATTGTAGCTGCCTGCTAATCGCCCAATTTCATCTGATGTGTAGACCGGATAGTGGGGTAAAGGTTCATCCGGATTGATTTTAGTTAACAACCGGGTTAATGATCCGAGAGGCGTGGTGACCTTGCGAATAACGAATATGGTGAGAAACACATTCGTAAGAACGGAAAGCGCCACAGCAACAGCTGTTAATTGCAAAATGTACCGATTCTGCGCACTGTATAGCTTCGATGGAATAATGCCAACGATCGTCCAGTTGATCATCGGTTCTCGATAAAATAGAATGTTCTGTTGTGTGTTCCCGGTACCTGACGTCCATACACCGGAAGAATGGCCACGTACGCGATCCATTATGCCAGGGAACAAGCTATCGGCTTTTTGTGACAGCCAACTCTTGGAGGTTGAGGACATGATTTCATTCCGATCATTCAACAAAGCGACTTGACCATAGCCATCGGCTAATTGTGGAACGGACCAAATGCGAGATAGCACTTGCTCATCCACACTGATCGATAGCCAACCAAGTGTTTGGAAGGTATTCATAGCGCGTATGGGTCGTATAAAGGAGAACACGTCACGTTGCCCCAAATAATTCTCAATGTGATATAAGCCCGTCCATATCTTGTCCGTAATTTGGTTAATCGTGATCTCCTTATCCAAACTCGAGTTGTAGATCGTAGAGGTAGACAGAGGCGTCGTGTTATTGCTGGGATAAATAGTGATATTTGAAATGTAATCCTTGGTGTATACCAGATTCGTCATTAACCCAAGGATTTGTGCCTGTGCATCCAAGTTCTCATCGGTTCTCTTCAAATATGATTGAATGTCCCGTTGCCCGATGAGGAAAATGGAGATATTCTCAACATCTTTCAGGATGAATTGAAATTTGGCTTCCATTTGAGCGAGTGAATTCAAGCCTGCTTGCTGAGCCTTATCTTTGGTAATATCCGATGATGTTGTAAAAGCGAAGGTACCCAGAAACAAGAGGGGGATTAATGTTGTGACAAGCATAATGAAGGATAGCTTACGCTGTAAAGAATAGCCGAACCACTCGCGCAACACGTGTCATCTCCTAACTCGTTGTCTGGATCGTTGAAGTTAATTAGCCTTTTACAGCTCCCGCGGTCATACCTTTCATAACTTGTTCTTGGAAGGCCAAGTATACGGCGATTGTTGGAATAACAGCGATCGTCATAGCGGCTAGTGTTAAACCGTAATCCGTTTGATAGCCATCAGCGAAATTAGCAATGCTTAACGGTAACGTTTTTAAACTGCTTTTGCTAATAAAAACAAGGGCGAACGAGAAGTCATTCCAGAAATGCAAGAAGCTTAGAATGACGACTGTCGATAGGGCCGGTAATGAGATTGGCAGCATGATGCGCCAGAATACTCCCCAAAGTCTCGTTCCATCAATATAGGCAGCTTCTTCGATTTCTTTGGGTACCGAAGACAAATAAGCGGTAAGAACGAAGATGGCAGTCGGTAATGCGAAAGCCGTGTAAGGCAAGATGAGTGCCCAGTACGTATTCAATAGTCCGATTTGTTTCATAAGTATAAACAAAGGAACCAACGTACTATGAATTGGGATCAACATCCCAATGACGAAAAATGCAAGAATAATGCCCTTGAAGCGGAATTTGATTCTCGCTAATACATAAGCTGCTAAGGAACTCAGAAATAGCGTAAGTGCGAGTGAGACCAGCGAAACGATAACCGAGTTGAGAAAAGCGGTACCCATTTTGGATGCTTTCCATGCAGTTGCGTAATTGGAGAATTTCCAAACTTGAGGCAGCCCGAACGGATGATTAAAGAATTCACTATTCGTTTTAAATGAGGAAATAACGAGCCAAAACAACGGATATAGCGTGAGAATCGCATACAGGGTTAAGAACGTCCATAGTGCGCCTTGTTTCCATCCTTGAAGTGAGAACTTGCGAGTTGTCGCGGTTGATTTTACTTGAATGGGTATAGAAGACATAGTCAGCTTCCTCCTTTCGTTATACTTTGGATTTACGACTTGTTGCCCATTGGCTAATCCCAATGAAAATAAGGCTGATCAAGACGATAGTTGTCGAAATGGCGCTACCAAATCCATATCGATATGAGGAAAAAGTCGAATTATACATATACGTAGCAAGCAGCTCAGTTGCGTGAGCAGGTCCGCCCTTCGTCATGACATACACGAGATCGAAGGATTTCAAGCTTCCAGAAATACATAGGATAATGGCAATTTGTACCGTACTCCACATCATAGGCAAGGTAACGGAGAATAACTTGCGTGCTCCTTCAGCGCCATCGATTTGCGTAGCATCATGAATTTCACCAGGAATATTTTGAAAAGCAGAGATGAAAATAATGAGATATAAACCGACAAAACTCCAAATCAGAGGAGGAGCTAATGCGAAGATGGCAATCTTAGGATCTGATAACCATTGCAGCTTCCAGGATTCTAACCCTAGCTTCTCTAGAAGAAGGTTTAGAATACCGATTTGCGGATGATAAATATATTGCCAGATCATTCCGATAACGACTGAGGACATGACCATCGGAACGAAAACAGCAGAACGGATGAACCGTTGCAGTGCATTGCTTTTATGCAACAGAATGGCAAGGATGAGCGCAACCGGCAGCTGGCCGAGCACAGCAACAACAAGAAAAATAAGGTTATTCTTTAAGGATGTCCAAAATATAGGATCATGAATAATTTCTACATAGTTTTTCAAACCGATAAATTTCGCCGTACCAATTCCTTTCCAGTCGAAGAAGCTATAGTAGCCTGACCAAAGAACGGGGACAAACACAAATAAGGCATAAACAAGTATCGCAGGGGCAAGGCTCATAAAAACAAACCTGCGGACGTAAGCAGCATTCATCAATCTCACTTCCTTCATGTATGAAATTAGCCAGCCCTGCCACAGATGTGGAGGGCTGGTTGTAGTACAAGATTATTTACCTAGTGAAGCAGCTTGTGAGTCTTGAATTTTCTTAGCAATCGCTTCAGCACTTCCACCCATTAGAAGCTCTTGTAGACCGTTATTGATAACTTCAACTGCAGCGGAGCTTAGTTTAGCATCATAAACCGGTGTGATTTTCGTTGTTTTCATAAGGTCATTAAGTTCAACGAATAACGGGTTTGCTTTTGAAGGATCAAGTTCAATTTTGTAGCTAACCAATGTGGAACTGTTCAACGTTGCTTGTTGACCATCAGGACCGGATAGTGCGTAGAACAATTTTTGAGCGGCTTCTTTCTTCGCCCCAGTAAGTTTCTTGCTAACGCCAAGTCCAGTTCCAACAACACCAGAAGTGGATTGAGGATCACCTTTACCACCTGCGATGGATGGCATTAAAGCAATATGCGTGTTGGCAAGCAAATCTTTTGGTGCATTTTGAACGACATCAGCCATTGCCCAACCACCATCGATGAACATCGCAGCTTTACCTTGATAGAACAATTGTCTCATTTGGTTTTGATCAATACTGTTAAAGCCGTCTTGGAACGCTTTGGCATTGCTTAGCTCTTGCAGCTTTTTCAAGGCTTGAATAAATTCAGGATCTGTAAACTTCACGCCCTCTTGCTTAGCAGCTTTAAGGAACCAATCGGAACCCGTCATCCGATCAGCTAGTCCGCTGAAAATCGTGGATTGGGCAGCCCAGTTGGCTTTGTTACCCAGCGCGATTGGGATGATTTTGTTGTCGTTGAACGTTTTCACCACAGCCATTAGCTCATCCCATGTCTTAGGAACAGCAACTTTGTATTGATCAAGAAGCGCTTTATTGTAATAGATAAAGGAAGTTGGAGATAGGTTCATCGGTACAGAATAGATTTTGTTGTCTACCGTATATCCGTCTAAAGCACCTGGAATGAAATTGTTTTTCCATTCTGGCTTGCTGTCCAAGAACTCATTGATCGGTTGAAGCAAGTTACCGCTAACGAATTCCTTCGTCATCGCATCCGGCCACATCACGAATAAGTCAGGCATTTCATTGGCTGCTGCAACGGTCTTCAGTCGCGTTTTCAAACCGTCAGTTGGAAGACCTTCAATTTCCAACGTGATGTCTTTATTTTGAGCTTGGAAATCATCTAGAATTTTGCGCATAGCAACAGCTTTCGCATCTTGACCAGACCAGTTGTGCCAAATGGTAAGCTTTACTTTCTCACCGGAAGTACCTTTATCTGCGGGAGCAGCTTCTTCGCCGTTTCCACATGCGGATACAAGAACTGTTGTAGCAAGTAAAGCTGTAGAGATAAGTGTTAGTTTTTTCATGTTCGACCTCCTGATTGATTGACTCTACTTCATTCTAAGGATTTTCGGATGTTTCGTAAGGTGAACAGGATAAGGACCAGGGTAGAAAATGATCGGATATCGACCTGCTATTCTTCAGCATATCCATAAGTAAGGTAGAATAAGGCAAGGTCGCCGTTATAGTTAAAATATCCCAAAACCTTAAGTAACTCTCCTAATCTTCTTAAGTTTACCGCTTTCATTACGATCCGTATTTTTCTATGATGGAGATACCAACTACGAGTCAGCATCCTACTTTGTAAGACGAGAGGGTGATCGGGGCAATTATGTAATCGCTTACCAATAGAATGTGGAGCAGGATAGATCGTTTCTAATCTAAGGGAGGTATACAATGCGTAGTTTGAAAAAAATGGTTTCATCTGTATCGATGATGGCAATCGTTCTTAGTTTGTGGAGTCCTGGTGTTTCAAGTGCAGCAACACCAATCGGTGATGCCAATTCATCGATTTTTGGTCCAAATGTGTATGTATTCGATCCTGATATGCCTGCAGCTGACATTCAGAGTGCTGTGAATGCGGTATTCACTAGACAGGAGTCCAATGAATTTGGTACGGAAAGAGATGCCTTTCTTTTTAAACCAGGAACATACAATGGCAATTACTTTATTGGGTTTAACACACAAGCTTCAGGACTTGGTCTCAATCCAGATGATGTATTGATCAATGGTGGACTGAATGTGAATGCGGATTGGGATAATGGGAATGCGACACGTAATTTTTGGCGGGGGATTGAGAATCTGAGCATTAATCCGACTTTCAATTATACACCGCCAGCGCCAGCTCATTTTTCAGCAGGTACAACACAAATCGCGGTTTCACAAGCAGCACCACTAAGGCGTTTACATATTAAAGGAAAATTAAATTTGTTCGATTTTGATTCAGGGTGGGGCGCTGGATGGGCAAGTGGCGGCTTTCTTGCGGACTCCATCGTAGATGGTCAAGTAACACCAGCTTCACAGCAACAATGGTTCTCGCGGAACAGTCAGTGGTCGAGTTGGTCCAATGGGGTTTGGAACATGGTGTTCGTCGGTGACAAGAATACGCCAACAGGGAACTTCCCGGATCCGCCTTATACAGTGGTCGAGAACACGCCAGTCATAAGAGAGAAGCCGTATCTCTATATCAACAATGCTAATGAATATCAAGTATTCGTCCCATCACTTTCTCAGAATACGAAAGGGGCAAGCTGGGCGAATGGCGCAACACCAGGAGATTCCATTAGTATCGATCAATTCTACATTGTTCGCGCGGATGTACCGGCAACAACGAGTGCTACGAATATCAATGCTGCATTGGCGAATGGCAAGAATTTGCTATTTACGCCGGGAATTTATCACATTGATGATACAATTCGTATCAATAATGCGAATACAGTTGTGCTCGGCATCGGGATGCCAACGCTAATTCCAACGACAGATAAACCAGCGATGACGATTGCTGATGTGGATGGCGTAAAGCTGGCAGGATTGCTGTATGAGGCAGGGCCTAATGCTACTTCTTCACTTTTGGAAGTTGGACCAACGGGCAGTTCATTAGATCACGCAGCTAACCCAACATCGCTGCATGACTTATTCTTCCGTACTGGAGGCGCTGTTGTTGGTCAAAATAAAGCGCAAATGACCATTAACAGCGATGACATTATCGGCGATCACTTCTGGATGTGGCGGGCAGACCACGGTGCTGGTGCCGGTTGGACAGAGAATGTTTCGACCAATGGCCTCATCGTGAATGGTGATGATGTGACCTTATACGGTTTATTTAATGAGCATCACAATGAGTATCAGACCCTATGGAATGGGAACGGCGGTCGCGTTTACTTCTATCAGTCCGAGATTCCTTATGATGTTCCGAATCAAGCGGCATGGATGGACGGAAGCAAGAATGGATATGCCTCTTATAAAGTAGCTGATACCGTTACGACACATGAAGCTTGGGGACTTGGCGTGTACTCCTATTTCCGAGATGCAGCGGTGAAGCTGGAAAATGCCATTGAAGTACCGAATGCGGCGGGCGTCAAAATCCATCATGCAACAACCATTTGGTTAAATGGGACAGCTGGCAGTGAAATCACACACATCATTAATGGGATCGGTGGTCGTGTGTATGGGACATCCGGCAGCGCTCAAAGGCAGACTATTAACTTCTATGGAACAGATGCAGGGGATACGGAAGCCCCAAGTGTGCCTACGAATTTGGTCCTCAAAGAGACGGCTGCACACGATCGTGTCAAAATAGGGTGGACGGCATCAACAGATAACCTTAATGTCACAGGTTATGAAGTTTATCGTGATGGGACGTTAATTGGCCAAACAACAACGGCTGAGTATTTGGATACAACAGTAAAACCACTGACAACTTACAGCTACACGGTGAAAGCTAAGGATGGCGGAAATAACGTTTCCGCGTTAAGTGCAGCCCTAAGTGTAACAACGCCGAAGAGAGCCTTAGATCGCTCCGCCTGGACAGCGACCTCGACATCAGCGGATCCAGCGGCACATCTCATTGATGGCGATATGGGTACGCGCTGGAGTGCGGGCAAGCCAATGGCGCCTACGCCAGAGCAATCGTTCACCATTGATATGAAGGTACCCACGAGTATCAATAACATCGAGATGGATTCCACAGGCAGCAATAATGATTATGCACGTGGATATGCGTTATACGTATCCAATGATGGTGTGACTTGGGGTAGTCCGATCGCGACGGGAGTGGGTAGCAACAGGCTTATCTCCATTGATTTTGCTCCACAGGTGGCAAGGTTTTTCAAGGTGATTCAAACCGGAACGAACTCCAGTTGGTGGTCTGTTCATGAGGTGAGAGTGTACGGTTCCGTACCGCCATCAGCCGCCATAGTGGGACCTACAACAGTCACAAGCGGGCAATCTTTTGACACTACAATAAGTTTGTCTGATGTCGTTTCCAGTGTGTATGCGCAAGATATTCAATTGTCTTATGACACAGGATTGCTTGAATTTGACTCGGTGGAATCTTTGAATCCTGCCATTACGATCATTGGTCAAAAGATTGGAGCGGGACATATCCGCATTCTGACAGCGAATTTGGTTGCTGGAGATGTCAATGGACCGTTGATGACACTTCACTGGAAAGCGTTAACGCCAAGTGACGATGTGTCCACAACGATCACACTAGACAGTCTAGCTTTAGCTGATTTGCAGACGGCAACGAACCTCGGCTCAGCTTCCGACGTGATTCTGGTGAAAGCGATTGTCGATCTATCGATCTTGAATGGGAAGATTGGAGCGGCGCAATCCTTGTATGATGCCGCAACAGAAGGCTACAGCAGTGGTCAATACGCACCAGGTGCGAAAGCTGCCCTGAAGGTTGCGATCGACGCTGCAAGAAGTGTTGCTGCGAATCCAGCTGTGACGAAACCGCAAGTGACGCAAGCGATAGCGAATCTGCAACAAGCTATAGATGTCTTTGAATCGTTGAAATACGTTGGCGATCCAGGCGATCTGAATAATGATGGGGTCCTCTCCGTCGTAGATTTGGCAAACGTAGCAGCGGCTTACGGCAAATCATCCACAGATTCAGATTGGGCACAGTTCAAGAAAGCTGACTTCAACAGGGATGGCAAAGTGGATCTGGTTGATTTGGCTGCGGTAGCACAACGTATTTTGCAACAGTAAGGGTGAATCTTTCAATAAGATGTAAGCAAGGTTAAGCAGGATCCACATCGCCCGCTATGATACATTTCGTATAGTTTCATGGCGGGCGATCTTACATTGCAAGGATAATTGTTCTGAGTTCTGAATACCGAGTGCTGATTGCTGAGGGAGGAAATCGAACATGGTTTTGCGAAAATGGATGAAAGTAAGCTTCGTACTTGTACTCTTCTTAAGTTGGATTCTTCCTACAACCAGTTCGGCCTCTGAGGCCGATGAGTCAGGCACATTTACGATGAAGGTTTCCTCACAAATGCCGAATTATGGCGATACCATTGAAGTGCTCATTGCGGGACATCAATTAATCGACGTCTATGCTTTCGAAATTAATTTGGAGTATGATCCTACAAGGTTAAAATTAATAGATGCCAAATCCGATGCACCTGGGTTCTCTGTTCCGCCGATTGTGAAGGACGCACATATTCAGCTTGCGCATACAAAGGTTGGAAAAGGGAAAGGATTAGAAGGTGAGCAACCTTTATTCAAGTTGCATTTTCAAGCGATCCAGAATGGGAACAATGAACTTACACTAAGCAGTGTGAAGATTGTAGATTCTAATCTTGGTAATTTTACCAAGCAAATCAATACGAGATCCACACTTACGATACATCATCCATATGCTTTCGATGATCTTGATTCCTTCGATTGGGCCGTGGCGGCGATTGAAGATTTGGCATCCCAAGGCATCGTGAATGGCACTGGTGAGAGACAGTTCAGTCCTGCTTCGGCGGTGACGCGTGCGGACTTCCTTGTGCTTTTGATGAGAGCGCTTGGCTTGAAGGGGACTGTCGGCCAACCATTTGATGATATTGAAACTGATGTTTATTATGCACAGCCCGTAGCTATTGCAAGAGAGTTGGGCATTGTGCAAGGAGACGAAGTGAATCAGTTTCATCCTAAAGCTTCGATTACGAGAGAGGATATGATGGTGCTCACAGATCGTGCATTACGCATATCTAATCATCTCACCCATACAGGAGATCAATCTGATCTAACCATATTTGAAGACGTCTCGCTATTATCTGATTATGCGTTCACAAGTGTTGCTACGTTGGTTAAAATAGGGCTGGTCCATGGCTATGACAATCAGGTGTTTCCAAAGGAGACGACGAATCGTGCTCAAGCTGCAGTACTGATCTATAATTTGTTAACTTATATCAAGTGACGATTAGTTGTTATGGGAGAACGTACCAGTTGAAAGAACCTTGGGGCACTCGTCTCAGGTTCTTTTTTATGTGGAGAACGGTTTATTGCCCTTGGCTTGTCGCTAGATTGCAATATTTGTAAGCAACATACGCGAATAACTTGTGGTAAAATGGGGAAATCGGCTTAAAATCAAGAGGTATGAGGTGAACCGTTTTTGCTGCAATTATCATCCTATAAAAGAAAGACCGTCCGTAACACGATTGTGCATGTTCTTCGGTTAGTCCTGAGCAGCGAAAAGCTGACCGTGTATACGTTCTTTGCAATTCTATGGAAGTCCCAGCTCTTGTTGGCAGCTCTTCATGCACCAGATATGGCAGGGATTAATATTGGCAAAATGTATTTTACCATCCCATCTGTCATGTCACATCTGATGTTCATCGTATTTGTCGTCGCCTTTGGACTCTTCTTCAAAAAAAGAGGGCGTCGCAACTATTTGCTCTGTGTACAGGTGCTGTTTAGTTTAGTATTGTTTTGCGATTTAGTGTATTACAGAGCCTATTCAGCGTTTCTATCCCTTCGTTTTCTTGCTCATCCCAATGGATTTAATCCTCTCGATTATAATCTGTGGACATTTATACGCGCGTTTGATTTATGGTTCTTTGTGGATCTTGTGGTGATTGCTGCGGTCGCACTTTTTCGCTTTAGAAACACACCGATTCTATCGCGCCGACGTGAAAACAAAAGGCAGCCGATTCTGGCGGCTCTGCTGATTATCCTTGCTGTGGGCGTTGTTTCCTACGAACACTATCGTATTGATGTTAAGAATACATCGAAGGGCGAGATGATGTTCTTTAATCTGAGCTGGGCTCCTTTTCAATCGATGTCAGATATGTCACCGATTGGCTATCATCTGTATGATGGGATACGGCTGTTCGGTGCATCGAACAGTATCAAGCTTGCAGATCAAGAACGCACAGAAGTGCAGGAGTGGCTTAAAGGGAACGCAGAAAGCCTTCCAGATAATAGCTACAAAGGGATGTTTCAAGGGAAGAATCTGATTGTCATTCAGGTAGAATCACTTGAAAACTTCGTTCTTGGTGAAAAGGTGAATGGACAGGAAATTACGCCGAACCTAAACCGTTTACTAGGTAATAGTTTATATTTCAACCAATTCTATGAGCAGGTTAACAATGGGACGAGCTCAGATAGCGATTTGCTGACGACGACATCGGTGTTCCCCATTCGATCGGGTGCGAATTTCTTCCGGTATCCAACCAACACGTATAATTCGTTGCCAAAGTTAATGGAAGGTAGGGGTTATCAGACGATTTCCACGCATTCGGAACCAGCGGGGAGCTGGAACTGGGTTGAGGCCCATCATAATATCGGGTACCAAACGAGTTGGGATCTGCGGAAATATAAGGAAGACGATACCGTCGGTCTTGGTTTGTCTGATGAGTCTTATCTCCGACAGCTTGGGGACAAAATGGCAAATGTCCAATCCCCATTCATGCTGCATGTCATTACATTGTCTAGCCATGGCCCCTTCGATTTACCGGCGAAAACAAGATCGCTTCATCTCGATCCAAGCTTGGATAAGACGATCATGGGTGCCTACTTCCAAGCGATCAACTATACAGATAAGCAGATTGGGGCATTCCTAGACAAGTTGGATCAATTAGGGGTGTTAGATCAATCCGTAGTTGCCATATATGGCGATCATACCGGTGTGCATAAGTACTATCAAGACCAAGTTGACGCGATTCCTTCCTTAGAAAATGAAGCCTGGAGAACGCATTCGCTGCAGCTCCCGTTCATTATTTACAGCAAAGGAATGCAAGGGGAGAAGATTCCCACCATCGGGGGGCAAATCGACACCTTACCTACACTTGCTTATCTGATGGGCGTAGATAAAGCGAAATTCGAGTCAACCGCGATGGGCAAAATTCTCGTGAATACGAATCGGAATTTCACTATTCTTAACAACGGTACGCTGGTTGGCGAGGCGCAGGATGCGGAGAAAAATCATATTCTGCGATCGTTCCAAATCGCGGATTGGATGCACGAGAGCAATTATTTTAAGGAATAGATAAAGTAAGAGAGCTAAGCGGATGCTTAGCTCTTTATTGTGTGAGTGGCGTGGGGGAGGCAATTGATTAACTGTAAAATGTACATCTAAATTGTTTCGTTTAGGCTGAAAATTTAAATTAAATGGAAAAGATGTAGTTAATTTTCATGGATATACCATTATCGATGAAAATCCTCGATATTAGCTGCAAAGAGGAATAGAATATCCCCATTTAAGTAGAGGAGACTTGGGAAGATTAGTTAGTTAAAAAAGAAAGCCCAGCCCTCATTCTTTAGGGCTGGGCTATTGTTGAAGTGAAAGTATTATTTCACTTCGGAAAGAAGGTATTTGTCGTTTACTTTTTTCGCTGTATACGTAACGCCATCTTTTGTCGTGAATTTCACGAGCTCAGGTGTGTTGGCTTTATCAAACGTGATTTCTTCTTTTTTTGTCGTCAAAATATTGTCAGTGAAGTACGACTTCGTGTTCGTAAGGTACGTCGCACCAGCCTTCGTATCTGTTACATAATGATTCACTAACGTATCAAGCATTGCGGCATCGACGTAGCTAGCAAGAAACTTCTTAGCTGTCTCTTTATCTGTTGCAGCAATCGGATTAACGACGAAAGCCCCGTCTGCTGATTTGGCTTCAGCGAATAAGTAATCTACTTTTTCACGTGCAATTCTAGCAGCGATATAGCCTTTCATGTTTGTTGCATCTTGGGTTACAGCCGCTGTTGCTTGCGGAGCTACTGTTGCTGTCGCAGCAGGTGTAGGAGAAGTTGTAGAATCTTTGGAAGTACAAGCAGCGCCTGTAACTGCCATCGTTAGTATAAGAAGCCCTGCAGCTGTTTTTTTCAATGTCATTGGGTACACCTCATTATAATTTATGTACTGGCTTATATTGTTAAAAAAACCGAATTCTATGCTAATAGGATAGCCAGCAAGATAAAAATATAAACGATAAGAGTGGGAAATGCAACCGTGAGAGAGCGTGAATGTGCAGGGAAATGCTGATTTACGTTAATAAAAGTGATGGAAACGCTTGTAATTGTGACGATTTGAAGGGGGATTAGATTTGATATTTTCAAATAACTGGATGTGATATGTCTAAAATGAATGATTTCTACCTATATTTACAAATAAATGGATTTCGCGGCGTTAAATGAGTCAACTTTTTGTCCAAATTTCGAATTTATGTAGAACGCAGTCTGGAGATAGTCGATGTTTTCAACAGAAAAACTGGATGTTTCTACAAACGCTTAATTGTAGAAACATCCAGTTTTATGTTAGTGTGCGTCTCCTTATAAATACGGAGTCTGAGATAAATCCATGATTTCGGCTTGTAATCCAGTCCGTAAATCGGTTTTCGGTTGATAACCGAGAAGGGATTGTGCCTTACTGATATCTGCCCAGGTATGACGAGGTTCTCCGGAGGCCTTGCCAAGAAATTGCCTGTCTATTTTTCGATTAAAAAGCTCTTCAAGAATTGCGATGCAATCAAGGACAGAGGCACGTTCTTTGCCTCCGATATTGATGGTTTCGCCAATGATATTCTCTGCTTGGGCCGTTGCTGCGATGGCTTCTACACAGTCGCCAACAAATGTAAAGTCGCGAGTTTGGAGACCATCCCCGTGGATAGGGATGGGTTTGTTTTGCCGAATATGCTGGATAAACCGATGAAACGCCATGTCAGGACGCTGTCTAGGACCGTACACAGTGAAGAATCGCAAAATAACGATAGGGAGATCATCTTTCGTAGCATAAACCTTACAGAGCTGTTCTCCAGTGAGTTTGGTGACCCCGTATGGCGAGAGCGGCACCGTCGTAGCGGCCTCATTCACTTGATTCGTTTTTTCGCCATACACGGAGGATGTCGATGCATACACGATTTTACTGATAGGATACGTACGACAGCCTTCTAGCAGCCGCCCAGTCGCTTCGATGTTATTGGTGACGTAGGTTTTGAAATCCTCTCCCCAGCTAGAACGCACGCCAGGCATTCCAGCCAAGTGGTAGACAACATCTACACCAGGAAGAATCTCCGACCACGGAACATGCAACAGATCCTGATTAATGAAAGTGAATCGAGCATGTGGCAGTAAATAACGAAGGTTATATTCCCTTACCAGAACAGGGGTTGGTGATTTCTGAACAAAAGCATCCAATCCAATGACTTCGTTGCTAGGATCCTGGAGAAGTTTTTCACAAAGATGAGATCCGATAAACCCAGCTGCGCCAGTGACGAGTATTTTCATACCAGTAAACCTCCCATCTTAGAGCGATTATCTATTTCCAATGCCGTAGTAAGCATAGCCTAGCTTGGTCATTTCTTTGCCGACCAGTGTATTTCTTCCATCAAAAATATAATAATCTTTCATAAGTGCTCTTAACTGCTGCCAATCTGCCTCCCGATACGCTTTCCATTCCGAGCAAAGGATGACTGCGTCGCACTGCTGCAATGTGATTGCAAGTGTTTCGAATTGTTGTGTCGTATCCGAGCGAAGAGCTTCAGGCAGCTTGGCAATAGGATCGTGAACTCTGAGGTTCACTTTCTTATGCTGTAATTGTTGAATAATGGATAGTGCGGGTGCTTCCCTTAAATCATCCGTATTCGGTTTAAAGGAAATGCCGAGAATGGCAATGGTTTTGCCTCTGAATCCACCTAGCTTTTGTTCCCATATGTTCAAAAAGTATGAAGACTGTGAGTTGTTGACAGCAACAACTTGTTCAAGGATGCTCAGCTCAACTTGTTGCTCTTTCGCTGTATATAAGAGAGCCATACTGTCTTTTGGGAAGCAAGAGCCGCCATAACCGATCCCAGCTTTTAGAAAATGGGGACCTATTCGTTGATCCATTCCCATTCCTTTGGTGACATCGGTAACATTGACCTCTAACGATTCGCAGAGTCTTGCTAATTCATTGACATAGGAAATTTTAGTTGCCAAGAAAGCATTCGATGCATATTTGATCAATTCCGCTGTTCGAGGTTTGGTCACAAAAATGGGGGCTTTTATGCTGTCATATAAGGATTGAATGACACTAGCAGCTTGCTCATTATCGCTTCCAATAATAATGCGATCCGGATTCAGGGAATCAAACAAGGCACTGCCTTCCCGAAGGAACTCGGGGTTAGAAACAACATCGAAGGGGTGGGGATGGATTTGAGATTCTTTGACCCACTCGACTAATTTACGATTTGTGTCTATAGGAACTGTGCTTTTCACAGTAATAATTTTATAGTCATTCATGTAAGTGCCAATACTTTGGGCGGCTCCACGAACAGCCTGGAGATCAGCGCTTCCATCTTTATCGGAAGGAGTACCGACACATATGAAAATAATGTTATTTTCACGAATCCCCTTTTCTGAAGAGGATATAAAATTGATTTTACCAGTTGCAATATGTTTTTTTAATAACTGATCCAGTTCTGGTTCATAAAAGGATAATTTACCTTCTGACAATGCTTGAATTTTTATTGTATCCGTATCTAACCCCGTAACTTGCCAGCCGAGTTCTGCAAATACCAATCCAGTTGTAACGCCTACATATCCCATTCCCATAATTAATATGTTCATTTTCCTGACCCTCCGTCTTTTTGCACAAACACCGACTGTGGACTGATAATCGAGTTCGTCATTGGATAGTGGTTAGGATTAAGAATGGCGTACTCTAGCAAAATGCTGTTTTCTAAGATACAACTTTCAAGTCTGACATTGGGGCCGATCGTCACGTAAGGCCCGATCACACAATTAATCAATTCTGCACTTGGGTCGATGCATACAGGTGGGATTATAGTAGTTCCTGGGTATTCTGATTCTGATGGAGTCTTTAACAAACCTTCCTCCTCTAGCTGCTTTAACATCCACCTATTCGCTTCCAGCCAGCCTTCCATAGTTCCAACATCGGAGAAGTTTTTATCTGTCGTTTGATAGGATACCGAATATTGTTGATGAATCAGCCACTGAATGGCATCTGTAATTTCGTATTCACCTCTGGCGGAGGGACTGATCGCATTTACAGCTTTAAATATACTTGGTTTAAACGCATAACTCCCCAGAACCGCAAGATCAGACTTGGGTTCTGAAGGCTTTTCTTCCAGACCAATAATGCGATCTTTATTCACTTGGGCAATTCCGAATTGCTTTGGATTCATCACTTTTCTTAGAAGAATGGCTGCATCATGGTTATCATGTGTAATGGCGTGGCATAAGCCATGAAGATCTTGGGTAATCAAATTATCCCCAAGAAGCAGTATGAAGGGTTCGTTATTCATGAATGGCTCGGCGTGTTTTACAGCGTCTGAGATACCCAAAGGATTAATTTGAAAAATATATGTGATGTTTACATTCCACCTTTCGCCAGCACCTACTTCATCCATAAACATGGGATGAAGGTTGGGCCGTATTACAATTCCGATCTCGTCGATGCCTAATTCCACTAGCTTTTCAATACCATAATGAATTAAGGGTTTATTCGCCACTGGAAGCAGACCTTTAGGTTTTATATTGGTAAAAGGTTGGAGTCTAGTACCTTTGCCTGCACAGAGAATTAATCCTTTCATAAGCTTTTACCTCCTTGTCTATATGAAGACATTATTAATTTATGATGAAGAAATATGAAATGTTAGGGCTATTCACAGGGAAAATAAGCTGATATGTATACGTTTTATGGGAAATCTTCTAGGGGACAAACATAATCCGCCAATCTACTCTATCAAGAGCCTAAGCATGAGGTTGGAAATATCATAGTATACATGGAGACATTAAAGTTTCTAATTTATGACGAGGGGAATGATTTTTTTGGAAAGTTTAGAACAATTATTGAGTTATTTACAAGCGCATCCTGAAGTAACAGAGCTCTCATTGGAGTTTGAGAACGGTGACAAAGACAAAGTTGATTTGTCCGAAATCGCTGATTTAAGAACTGGAATTAATTGGGCAGAAGTTGATGAAGCTGAGATTGAATTAGCTGACGGTTCCAAATTGGCGTTTGGTGCAGAAGATGACGAAGAAGATGAAGAAGATGAAGAAGATGAAGAATCAAATGACGAAGATGACGATGAAGATGAAGAAGATGAAGAAGATGAAGAAGTAACGGTGTCAGCTATTAGCGAAGAAGAGTCAGACGAAGAAGATGAAGACGAAGACGACGATGATGATGATGATGATGATGATGACGACGATGACGACGACGAAGATGAAGATGAAGAGGAAGCATAAATCGTAGAATTTAACTTATATCAAAGAGATTTGGTCAAGTAAGTAGACTGCTTGTTATTTGCTTGAATCATTCATGGAAAACCTCTTACTCTTGTTATGGCTTCTGTTAGTTTTGCAGAGGATCCATTCTCGTAGAAGGGGTTTTTCCTGTAAAATAGGTTAAGTAGCTAATTCGCCTTGCTCTAAGACGCCAGGCAAACAAATGGGCTGTCCCTAAGTAGAAGTATCTACTTTTGGGACAGCCAGTTAAGTTAACTAACAATCTCCATGTTTGTACTTATCGTTGTTCCCAAACGGCAAGAATTTCCTGAGCAACACGTTCCCATGGGAAGTTTTGTTCTGCCAATCTTCGTCCGTTAAGTCCCATATGTCGTGCATGGTTCATATCAGACAACAACGAATTTAGTTTTTGTGCATATTCGCTCGGATCTTCAGGGTTATTGATGAGTATTCCGTTATTATTCTTTACTATCTCTGGATTGCCACCTCTAGCTGTTGTAAGGAAGGGTAATCCAGCGGCCATCGCTTCATAATGCACACGTGCTAACGGTTCCTGCCAAATAGATGTACAAACAAAGACATCTCCTGCGCAGAACCAGCGGTGAACATCTTGCGCTTGAACATAGCCGGTTGTGATGACTGGCAGAGGTGAGCGCACGGCAAGTGCTCTGACGTAAGCGACATAGTCACTAACGGAGTTATCGCTGAACCAGGCACCACCGACAACAACGAGTACAGCATCAGGATGATTGATTTGAGACATTGCACGTACCAGCACATGGGGGCCTTTATTGCGTGTAAGCCTCCCCACAAACAAAATGACTTTCTTATTGGATAGGTTGTGTTCTGCTCTAAGGCTCTCCCGTGCACTTCGTGCACTTTCTGACTCCATCCAAGGAGCAAATCGATTCAAGTCAACGCCGGAATATATCGGTTTAATTTTACCAGCTGCATGGGGATAGTAATCACAGATAGCTGTTCCAATATACTGACTAATGGTGATTATACGCTCAGTTTGCTCGATAACTTTATTCCCTTCGGCAAAGTCGATCTTAAAGGGATTGAACATATCGTTATGCATACTTAGAATAATCCGTGATGTAGGTGCAACTTCCCTCACAGGAAGGACTAGTAAAGGGCGGTTGAAAATTTGAATAATATCATAATGTTCCGACGTATTTTGTAGAAATTGGACAACTCCTGTAGCGTAAGCTTCAAGTAGACCATGTGATTCCACACGAACATAGTGGATACCATTCGTGACTTCATCGTTTGGTAAAGCAGGGTCCGTTCTACCTAAAATGGTAATTCTGTGATGTTTACTTAGTAGCGAAGCCACACCGTCAATATAGGTTTGGATTGCTCCCCCACGAATGTTGGGGACAGGCAGCTTTTCTGTACAAATCATCAGAATGTTCACAAGTTAACAGCTTCCTTTCTCAAGCAGTCCTTTTTCTAGGTGGAATCTGCCTTTTTTTCCACGGCGGCGGTACATTCATGTTCGATCGTGGTTGTTGTGTTTTATTCATAGTTGGCTTCACTGCACGTTTAACTGGCTTCTTAAGTCCCAGTTTACGTTTCATTTGTTTCTTAAGAGGTCGTCGTATTGACTTTACTTTTTTCTTAGCACGCCATGTTTTGTAACCCCAGATAATCTTTATACCTGTGACGCGCTTCCATTGGGTGAGTCTCTTTAGTTTTCTGCGTCTTAGATATCGGGTTTTCTTGATGATTCTGGTTTTCTTCAATACGCGCCGCTTTCTTGGAACACGGAGTTTAAATCGCTTCCGTCCACCAGCAGGGATGAGGGCTGGGGCAGGTAATGATATTGGAGGCACAGTAACAGTAGCAGGATCTCCTGCAGATACAGTTTCTGGTGTAAATGGCATCGAGACAGGTTCAGATACAGCTGGCGTTTTGGCGTAGTCACTTTTTGGCTTACTTGTAGAAGGAATGGTGACTGCAACAGGCTCTTGGATATAAGGTACGGGGAGGACTTTCTTATCGACTGGTTTCTTGTCATAAACAGGCTCTGCTACTTTAGGTAACTCAGCATAAACAGGCTCTGCTACTTTAGGTAACTCAGCATAAACAGGCTCTGCTACTTTAGGTAACTCAGCATAAACAGGCTCTGCTACTTTAGGTAACTCAGCATAAACAGGCTCTGCTACTTCAGGTAACTCAGCATAAACAGGCTCTGCTGCTTTAGGTAACTCAGCATAAACAGGTTCTGCTGCTTCAGGTAACTCAGCATAAACGGGTTCTGCTGCTTCAGGTAACTCAGCATAAACGGGTTCTGGCATAAGTGGAGTTGGCATGATCTCTTCAACAGCAGGCGTAGCAGGTGTTATAGGTGTAACCGGTGTAACTGGTGTAACTGGTGTAACAGGTGTTGTAGGCGTATCGGAATAAATAGGTGTCAACACATCGCCAGGAAGAATAACTGCAGGATTTTGTAAGGTCGGTTTGACATAATCCGCTGAGTAGTCTCCAGCAGGGTAATTCGCCTTATCTTTTTCAAGCTCCGTTAACGCTTGCCATTTACTTGCTTCAGTAGTCATGACTCTTTGAAGAATCGAAGCAAGCTCAGTGTCAAGGAATACTTGCGGATCAAACACGATTTCTTTGACATGCTTATAAAATTCATTAGGAAAAGCCATATCGATCCACAAGATTTCGAAGGTTTCTTGATCAAGAGGATTAGCACGATGATAAGCGTCAATCATGCCACGAATCCATGTTAAATCCCACACGCCCATATCATCCATGGTACTTGTGATCAATTTACGTAAATCACGTATAGGCAAATCGTAGGAAACGCCGTCTAAGTCGATAACCCAGATGCCGCCAGGTCCCATTTGACCGTTCGACCATCCGAAATCTTGATGGGCAAGTCCCCAGTGGGGTTCACCTTTGGCTAACATCGCGTTGTATGGGGAGTTTTGGAAACGAAGGTACATGTCGTTAGCCTGCCGCTTGAATTCCTCAATGACGGCAAGTAAGCTTGCGCTTGCAGCGGTTTCAGAGTAAGCCTGAGCGATATCTTGAAACCATCCGATTTTGGCGATTATTTTTTCGTAATATTTGCCCCAGCCGTAGATGCGTGAGGATTTCTCCGAACCGCTAGGAGGGACATAACCCCTTGAGTTTTTGTGGAATTCACCTAAGCCAAAGCACAGCTGAGAAGCTCCATCTAGGTCGATTTTTGATACGGGCACCAGGGGTTCAATCCAGTCTGTCACGATCCAGAGTTTACCACCTGCTTCAACGTAGTAATGGCCTTCTTTCGTAGGGATAAAAGATGGAACCCTGTGACCTAAACCAGACATGTAGGCTTGAGCACCAACGCTGAAAAGACTTCTTCTAGGTCGTCTGTGCAAACATTTAATACTAAGATTGCCCTTACTTGTGCCGATTTTCCAAATAGCTCCGCCTTTATCTGGCTTGGAGGTAATCAAGAGCATATCATTGACTTGAAAGTCATAATGTCCCAAGACCTCTCGTGCCAGCATCTCTAAACCAGGAGGAACATACATGTTAGCAACGACACCTGGATCCAAGACATCATTTATCCAGGGTACGACTTGATAATTTTCCACCACCATCACTCCATCACGTATTTTAAAGTGAATTGTACGTTCTAAGCCCTTACAAATGTTGCGAAATTGCTAAAATGATCCACTTTTGTACCTCTTCGAACTACTGTGAATACGAAAGTTCACCTCACATAAACCAGTTTAGGTTTATCTAATTCTATGCATATGTCATTAGGTGAATGGTTGATATGTACAAGAGTGGAACTTCATGAAAAACGATTAGACATCTGCATACTTTTTTACAAAAATAGGAATTGACATGAAACCAAATGGTTGTATATAATGAAAAACGAAACCAAAAGGTTTCGTATAACTACATATGGGTAAAGAGGAGATTGAAAATGTTATTTCAAGAAATTAATTATTGGGCCGTATTTGTTACGGGGATTTTATCTTTAGTGTTAGGTTTTCTTTGGATGGCTGTTATATGGGCCAAACCTTATCAGAAGCACATGTACGGCAAGGGAGAACAAACCAATCTTAACGTAAGTAAAGCGGATAAAATCCAGTCTTTTGTGATTTATATTCTTGTATCTTTCATAACTTCGATTGCATTCGCAGGTTGTTTAGAGCTATGGAAAACAGGTGGACAAGCATTTGGTTATGATGGCGATAGTCTAATGAATGCTTTTTGGTTCACTATGCTATTAGCAGCAGGTTACACGCTTCCGTTTACAGTGGGTAAAAAGGTTTGGCAGTTCAAAAGTTGGCTAGTCGTGGCTGTAGACACTTCTTATGAGATCGTTCGCTTTACGATGTTGTTGCTTGTATTCTGGTTCTGGGTATAAGAATGTTAAGAACCTGAAGATACGCTAACTTCTTCTAAGCTTACGATAAGCCTCCGCATCCTATTTCAGGATATAGTTAGTGTGTAGATAAGATCACACTTTCAGGAGGGGTTACAATGAGTAAATTAACAAGTAAATTAACACAAGAAGAAGTTGCATTTTATAAAAAGAATGGGTATTTTCTTTATGAGAAACAAGTATTCTCCCCAGAGAAATTAGCCGAGTTAACGGAGCTATTTGAAGATCAACTGAAGCAAAAAGGCAGTAAACTCTCAGACGAGTTAGACACACCGCATTTCCGTGAAGAGCGTCTATTACAATTTCTTTTAGCAGATGAAGTATTGGATCTCGTTGAACCTATTATCGGACCTAACATTGGTTTGTGGTCTTCCCATTTTATATGCAAGGATCCGTTCGTTGGACGAGCGACGCCATGGCATGAGGATTCTGCTTATTGGAAGGGCCGCGTTAGTAACTTCGATAATATCATTACGATTTGGTTAGCCATCGATAATAGCACGAAGGAAAATGGGTGTATGCAAGTTATTCCAGGCACACACAACAATGGGTTCTCCGAATATGAGAAAGTAGACGGTGAGAAGAATCTCTTTAGTACGCAGATTAAAAATATGGACACATCGACTGCTGTTCATTTTGAACTGCAAAGAGGTCAATGCTCCTTGCATGATTCACGAATTATTCATGGTGCGGATCCGAACAAGAGCGAATTCCGTCGCTGTGGCTACACGATGCGCTATTTCTCTACGGATACGAAGGTCTACGCGGATAAAAATCCAAACTTCAAAGTTTGGCTCGCTCGTGGCAAAGATCTAGCAGGAAATATTTATGCGAACGTAAAGTAGAAGGGATTTAGACTTCATTCATGGAAATCTTATGATAAACGAAATGTGGAATGAGGAGGACTTGGATGAAAAAGCAACCTGTGAGACTTACGAATGAACAATTTATTCAACCTGCCTCCTCCTTTCAAATTTACTTCCAGTATATCAATGAGCGTCATGAACTTCATTGGCATGAATTCTATGAGCTTTGCTTTGTAGTTCGAGGCAGAGGTATGAATATAGTGAATGGAACAGAGCATGAGCTGCGGAATGGCAGCTTGTTTCTGTTAACTCCTGCTGATTTCCACGAAATCTATTCGTATCCGAATGAGCCCATGGAGCTGTATAATCTAGTGTTCGATGAGGATTTGCTGGATCAAGAACTGCGAGAATTCATGTTTGGGCAAGTTGCGGAATATATGGTAGATCTGAACGAAACGCATCATGAGATTATAGAGTCTGAGTTTCAACTGATTCGCGATGAGGTTCAAATGAAGAAGCCAGGACATTCTATTCTGATCAAAGGAGCTTTCGAGCGAATCCTTTTGTATTTATTTCGAACTTATCATGAACGTAATGATCAGCCTGAATTGCAGGCCATGCCGTCTCAGTCCTCAACGCTTCAACGAGCGCTTGTTTATATGCATCATCATTTTCGGGAAGAACTTCGGTTGGAGGATGCTGCTAAGCAAGCTGGATTGGCGCCGAATTATTTTAGTCTCGTTTTTCACAAAATGACCGGCATTTCGTTCCAAATCTACTTGCAAGGGCTACGGTTGCAATTTGCCAAATCACTTCTGCAAGCCTCGGACATTCCAATTACTGAAATTTGCTTCGCCTCAGGATTCAATACATTAACGCATTTCGAGAGAGCGTTCAAGCAGAAATACGGAAGCTCACCGCGAACGTTCCGCTCGAACTAAAGGTGTGTGTTGCTCTCCAGATGTGTATAATAGATGTATCTAATTTACACAAAGGGGACAACTTCTCATGATTACTTGCAAATCGTGCTCGAAACCAACAGAAATCCATACGCAGCGTTGTTCGCACTGCGGGGCTTTGTCACCCTACACGGTTGCTGAGAAATTCGACATGATGGCCGAACTAGTGGAAAAAGCTTTGAAGCAGGAGCTCGAATCGAGAAGAAGATTGAAGCATTAGGCGAGTAGAATCACATAGTAATGACTGGGGCTACCCAGTGTGAGGCACCCGACATGGTCTGGTGTTTTTTTGTGTTGGTGGGGGATGGGAAGTGATGGGCAGCTAGTCGTGGTTTAAGAGTAGAGTGGAATTTTGTATTGCTCATTTGCCATTCTCGCTGCGAATAAATGGATTTCCTCCAGATAATTTCCATGAAATTCCGTCTAAACGGACATTAAATGGATTTCATACAGTTAAATTCAGTATATCCGACCCAATTGATCAATTCAGGGAGAATTAACTACATCTTTTCCATCTAAATCAAATTTTCTAATAAATCCGCCAGATTAGCTGTAGGTTTTCCAGTTAATTAGATTGAGTACCCCCAATCCAACCTGCGCCTTAGACGCCTGCCTCTGCAGTGCTGCGAAGATTACGCATCTACAAACACGTAGATTCCAGTTTAAGGTCAAGTTTTTGATGCTGAGTCCAATTCAATCTCAGTTTGAACAGCGTATACTTAATTTGTAGGTGCTTAGTGCCTCGAAATAAGATGACTGGGGTGATAGTGATGTACACAGGTCGTCGGTACCACACCTCGCATGTACAGGGAACAAACACAGATCTCTCAAATGCCCAATTAACGGAAATCGATCAAAGGACAATAGAGTCCAATAAAATGCCAAGCCAGTACATTTCAACCGCCGATCATCCCTCCTATAATTAAAAATGATACAAAATGTAGGATACGAGGGGGCGAACGTATGCGTTTGAAAAGCATGTGTGCAAAGCTTGTAGTAGCCATGTTAGTGGTATCTATGCTGATGAGCGGTTTTGTAGGCACGCCGAAAATGAAAGCGGAATCAAATCCAGGGATCTCCCAATTTATTACACGATCAGGGGATAAATTGATGGATGGTGCCAGCGAATTTCGTTTTATTGGGGCGAATGTGCCTACGCTAACGATGGTTGAGGATGGGTATTGGCAGGTTCCCACAGAATGGGAGCAGCGAGATGCATTTAAAGCTTTGCAGCAAATGGGAGCGACAGCAACGAGAACATATGTCCTTTCTGTCAAAAAGGATACCGATTACCCTGGCATGATTCGCCATGTTGTTGGACCTAATCAGTTTAATGAAGAAGCGTTTGTCGCCCTAGACCGTGCGCTTGCACTTGCCAACGAGTACGGCATTCGTCTTATCATTCCATTCGTTGATCAGTATGAGTGGTGGGGAGGAATTGCTGAGTATGCCAAGTTTCGCGGGAAGAGCAAGGATGCGTTCTGGACGGATCCAGACATCAAGAAGGATTTTAAAGATACGATCTCGTATGTATTGAATCGTCGGAATACCATAACGAACAAGCTTTATAAAGACGATCCTGCCATTCTCGCTTGGGAGACAGGGAATGAATTAACACCTCCATCCTCTGCATGGACGACTGAAATAGGTGCTTTTATTAAAAATATGGATACTAATCACTTGCTGATTGATGGTAAATATGGCATTGATGCCAGCTCACTAGAGGAAAGCTCACCTATCGACATCGTAAGTAACCATTATTATCCTAACCATTACGCTAGCTTTGCTTCTCAAGCAAATATCGATAAGAATATGGCCAAAGGGAAAAAGCCCTTCTACGTTGGGGAATTCGGTTTCATTCCTAAAAGTGATTTAACACCTTTCTTAGCCAATGTGATTGAAAACGGTACCAGTGGTGCCTTAATCTGGAGTCTGCGGTATCACAGTGAGGATGGCGGCTTCTTCCGACATACGGAAGGCACCTATGGCGGGACTTTCTATGAAGCGTATAAATGGCCAGGCTTCCCGGCAGGCGAGCAAGGCTTCGAGGAATCATCCGTATTGGGGCTGTTACGGGATAAAGCTTATGAGATTCGCGGGATTACTTCAAAGCCAGCTCTACCACTACCTGAAGCACCGATTATGCTTCCGATTGATACGGTCTCCCGTATCGGATGGAAGGGGTCAACTGGTGCAACGGCCTATACTGTAGAACGTTCCGTGTATGCGAATGGGCCTTGGGATATTGTTGGAGCTCAGGTCTACGACGCTTACAAAACAGATTTATTTGATGATATGACCACTGTGACAGGTGCTACGTACTTCTATCGAACGAAGGCACGAAATACCGTTGGTGAATCCACATATTCTCCAGTAGTAGGTCCAGTCATTGCGAAGCATGCCATTCAGGATGAACTCATTGATTATAGTAAAATGTATCAATTCTCAACGGATTTGAAATTTACCACAGATGATCTAGATCCAGCTTTGTTCGGAGGAGATCACTATCGACTTAAATTGCAGCCGAATGCGGTTGATCAGTTCGTAGCTTATGCGCTTCCTTCGACACCTACGAACTCGAGTGCGCTGCGGGCATTATCATTAAAAACTACCGCTTTCCGCAAGTCGGATCATCCGAATAATGAATTCAAGTTCTGGATTTCTGCGGATGGAACCAATTACACGGAGCTTCAGGTAGATAAATCCGATGCTGGCGGAGGCGATTGGCACAAAATTGTGTATAGCACGAATTCGCTGCCTCTGAATGCGAAGTATTTCAAAGTAACCTTTCCAGAAGGGGATGGCGAGTCTCAGTTAGGCGATATTGAAATTGTATACAACCATACAAGTGGTGAAGAGCTTATTTATAAAGATGCGATTTCAAGCGTTGCAATCACCAATGGTGTGTTGACAGACGAAATGAATAATATGCTGAAAATAGCCGACCATTCACCTAACCTAGGATTCGAGTCGGGTGGTGCGTATTTTGGCAACGATCTGAAGCGATTAGTACGTACAGCTAACAATGCGGAATCGTTCGTGTACAAAACAGCGGGAGATATGAACTATTTCGTGATGACGAGTTATGCCAGACAAGAACCAAGTAAATACCGGCTTCCTAATTTTACCTTTTTAACATCGCCGGATGGTGAACATTACTCGACTGTTACTCAAGTTCGTGTAGATGAGGTGCCAGGCGAGGGTTGGTGGAGCCGAATGGTATACACCGCCTACACCTTGCCAGCGGGAACCAAATATTTGAAAATTGTGTTCCCAGTTATCCCAGCGAATTTCGCTTCGGAGTACTGGAGTCCACAAGTGGGACGCATCCAAATTGGCGTGGGTTCAGAGAAGTTAGAGCCGCCTACCAATGTGAAAAGTGATGTCATTGAAAACTTTGAGAGCTACACAGGCTCAGATGCGATGTTACAAAACGCCTATACAGTGAATAACTCGGGTTCACCACTCCAATTAAACTTGGATAATGTTCATAAATCCGAAGGGACTTACAGCTTGAAATTGACCTCTTCCCTGAGCAAGGGCTGGGGTGGCATGGAAAAGCAAATTACGAATACGGTTTGGTCTGGCAACAGTGGGATTTCTTTCTGGGTACAACCTGCAGAAGCCTACACGGGTATTTCCATTCAGTTTAATGAAGGAAGTGCAACGAAAGGTGAGGTTTGGAAAAAAGATATTGGCGTATCCGGCAGTAAACCGCAGCTAATCAAGTTGCCTTTTAACCAATTTTATGTACCTGACTGGTGGAAAAACTCGCATCAAGGTGTCGGGAACAATGTCGTGGATCTTTCGTCCATTACGACATTTAGTATCAACATTGATGGAGCAGCCAACGTTACACGTTCTGTCTACCTCGATGATTTCCGCCTGTATAAGTCACCGGTTGTTGATTCGTACGAAGACTATGGTGGGGACAGTACAAAGCTGCAAGCCCAATATAAACGCAACTCGGATGGGGATCCCATTACGGCAACACTCGATACTGATACCAAACAATCGGGTGGATTTGGTCTTAAGCTGAGCTTTGATCTGACTGCTGCCAAAGGATACGCGGGGGTAACCAAATCCATTGGAGGAGCGGATTGGTCGGCCAACAATGGGATCCAGCTATGGATGAAAGCAGGAGAAGCTGGACGTGGTGTTACGTATCAATTAAAGGACGCAACCGGTGAGTATTGGGAAGCCAAGGTGTATGTCAACCATACGAATGGCACCCTGATGAAGATACCTTTTGGTTCCTTCCATCTGGCAGGATGGCAGTCGGTAGCGGTAGATGGGAAACTCGATTTAGCTTCTGTTTCTGAATTTTCGATATACGTGGATAGAGGCTCAATTGGAAATGGTGCTGGAACGCTGTATCTGGACGATATACAAGCGGCTTCGCTTCGTGAGATTGATAACTTCGACTTCTATTCAACCGATGCTGGTGTCCGAGCGGACTATGTGAAAGATGAAGGCGGCGCTGAGATCACAGCTTTCCTAGAAAATAGCGTTAAACAAGATGGTGGGCATGCGCTTAAACTCAGCTACACATTGACAGCTGCCAAAGGCTATGCCGGTGTTAAACGGACGCTTGGTAAGCACAATATTGCGGGTGGTGGCAACGCGCTATCTTTCTGGCTGAAGTCAGATTCAGTGGGGCATGGACTTACGTTCCAATTAACAGAAAGTGACGGGGATATTTGGGAAGCGCAGACGATAATGACTTCAACGGAAGCAAGTGTTATTCAAATTCCGTTTGGTGGTTTTGCTCGCAATCAAACATGGTCGAAAGGGGATGGCAAGCTCAATCGTACTGAAATTGCTTCCTACGCGATTTTTGTAAACAAGGGTGCAGGGCAATTGGGATCCAATGCCATCTATATCGATTCAATCGCGATTGATCAAGTGCCGACGATTGATAATTTCGACTATTATGGCGGCGGTGAACTCGTGGCAGGCGGTTCCTATTCCACGAACAAAGACGGTGGGACAGTTACATTAACACCGGTCGCAGATCTGAAAGAAGCTGGATCTTTCGGAGGCAAATATGTGTATGAGCTGCCAACGGCATCGAAGAATTTCGCCGGCGTGAATAAAAAGCTCGATGCTTTAGACTGGAGATCGTATGAAGGGATACGTTTCTGGTTGAAAAAGGACGCGTCCAATCGTAAGTTGACGATACAATTCCTAGAATCAGATGGCTCAGCTTGGGAGTCTTATATCGAGTTGAATAATGATAAGGCAGGCGTTATTAAACTGCCATTTAGTAAGTTTACTAAAGCGCCATGGAGCTCAAGCGGTGACAATGTCATCAATTTGGATGCGATTAAAGAATTCTCGATTTATGTGAATCAAGGAGCGGGAGGCGCAATCGGCCAAGGGACGCTGTATTTTGATACGATTAAGGTTTATAAGACTGGGGAGGAACCAGATCCGTTGGACCCTGTCGATCCTGTAGATCCTGTAGATCCAGTAGATCCAGTAGATCCTGTAGATCCTGTCGACCCTGTCGACCCTGTTGACCCTGTTGCCCCTGTAGATCAAGGAGATACTAGCTCATCCTCACCTGGAGCTGCTATACCTGCACCAACCGTTTTGGATAAAGCCAATCAAATCGAATTGACGAATGAGGCTTTCAAACGCTTAACGGTCACTGATAGCAACGGGAAAGAGGTGCGTCAAGCCGTCATTCAAGAAGCGGATATGAAGAAGGCTTTGGAGCTTCTGTTGACGAAAGAGCAAGGGACGCCACTTGTTTTGGCATACAGCACGAAGGAAACGGATGAAATTGTGATTCCAAGTTCTCTACTGTCCAAAGCACTTGCAGCTAATCCTGTTGCACTAGCCAAGACAGTGGTTACACTGCAAAACGAAGCGGGTTCTTACGAGATCCCACTCCAAATGCTATCAAACCCAGCCATTCTGAAAGCAATTGGTACAGATACTGGGGATGCTAGCTTGCATGTAGCTATCACGCCTGTATCTGCGGAGCAAGCTGACCAAGTTCGCAAAGCCGCTGAAAAGCAAGGCGTCACATTGATCGGTACGCCGGTGTCTTTCCGTCTAATGGTTTCAAGTGATGGCAAACAAACCGAGATTGATAATTTTGGGTCGTTATTCGTCACTCGGAGCATCTTCGCGAACAGCCTTAGCGACCTATCATCTGCTACAGTTGTCGTTATTGACGAACAAACAGGCGCCATGACGTTCGTTCCTGCAGCCTTCCAGCCCCAAGCAAATGGGGTAGAAGCGATAATTAGCAGAAATGGGAATAGCGTGTATGCCATTGTCTCCCATCAAGCTCATTTCACTGATGTTCCGCTAACACATTGGGCTCAGTCTGCAATTGGAGCCTTAGCTTCCAAGCTGCTGCTGAATGGCATGACGGACACCACGTTCGCGCCAGACCGTGCAGTCACACGAGCAGAGTTTACCACGATGCTCGTGAAAGCGATGGGAATTGTACCGTCGAAGAGTACGCAAGCCAAATTCACGGATGTAGCCGCACAAGATTGGTATGCCTCAGCAGTCCTTGCAGCAAGTGAATTAGGTCTGGTCGATGGCTTCGAAGACCACAGATTCAAGCCGAATGCGACCATCACGCGTGAGCAGATGGCTGTCATGCTCAGCAGAGCGATGGCATTAACGAAGCTGTCTCACGTGGTGAAGCCTGCTGCAACACTTTCATTTACAGACGCTGCTTCCATGTCATCTTGGGCAGAGGCATCGATTCGTCTTGCGACAGCCGCCGGCTTATTGAGCGGCAACCCGGACGGATCCTACCGACCTCAAGCTGTTGCAACGCGTGCGGAAGCTGCCATGGTCTTCTATAACTTGCTGCATAAGCTGGGTATTATTAAATAAGAAAACGGGGGCTTCGGCCCCCAAATTCCACCGAAAAGTGGAAATACAGTACAAGGAAAAACAAATGCGTGCCATTTTACTCGAGACATGGACGTTTTATAATAAAAATGTAAGCGCTACACAAACTAGTTCATTGGGGGAAATAGGATGAAGAAGACATTAGTAGCCACAACATCGATTTGTTTACTTACAACTTTACTCGCAGCATGCGGATCGGAATCAACAACAACGACAGCTAGCCCAACACCGGCAGCGAAAGCAACGACGGCAGCGGCTACGCCAGCTCCAGCGACAGAAGCTCCCAAAGCAGCGAATCCGAATGATGATATTAAAGGTAAGATCGTGTTCGCAACGAACCGCACAGACTTAATTGATACGAAGCTGAAAGAATACAAGGAAGCGTTCAAGAAGAAATACCCGAATGCCGACGTGGAATTCGAAGCGCTGAAGGATTATGAAGCCGCTATCAAATTACGCTTGGCCACGGCTGAAGTACCGGACGTTGTTCTGATTCCGAACATTCCGAATACACAGCTTCCTGATTATTTTGCCCCACTGGATGATCTCGGTCTGAATGATAAAATCCGCTTTAAAGACTACAAAACAGCGAACGGCGGCACCTATGGTCTAGTAACAGGCGGTTCCACGACAGGAATCGTTTACAACAAAAAAGCATTCGCTGATGCCGGTATTACTGCGCTTCCGAAGACACTCGATGAATTCTATGCCGCATCCGAGAAGCTAAAAGCGAAGGGGATTGTCCCTCTTGCAACTAACTACAAAGACAAATGGCCGCTTTATACATGGCAGCATGTAGCTGTAGCGATGTCTGGCAATCCGAACTTCTGGAATGATCGCATTAAGCAGGAGAATGCTTTTGACCCGAATGGCGCTTTCGCCAAGTCCTTAGGCATCCTCAAAACGATGATCAGCAAGGGCTACGTAGAGAAGGATATCAACTCTTCTAACTGGGAGCAATCCAAGAAGGATGTAGCCTCTGGTAAAATGGCGATGTACCTCTTGCCGAACTGGGTTATCCCACAAGTTATTGAAAATGGTACGGAAAGTGCTAACGTTGGCTTCTTCCCAATGCCTTTCGATAACTCTGGTAAGTTGACTACACTAATGACACCTGATTATTTCTATGCCGTTAGCAAAAACAGTAAAAACCTCAAGACAGCCAAAGCATTCGTGAAATGGTTAATTGAAGATTCCGGTTATGATGATTTTGCTGGCTTCATTCCATCCTTGAAGGATAAGAAGTCCTCTGTTACGCAATTGTCTGATTTCCTAGCTACGAAAGATTTGAATTTCGTTGAAATCGCTGCGGATAATAGTGACGCTATGGCGATCCAAAACAAAGCACAAATCGACCTCAACGATATCGCACAAGAAGTAGCGGTAACGGACGTGGCTAAGGTATTTGATAAATACAACAAAAAATGGGTAGAAGCGAAAAAAGCGCTCGGTAAGTAAGCGTTAAACGTAAGAGGACTGAATGATAGTTTGCAAGCATTCAGTCCTCTTTTTCAAATTAAAGAGCAATGAGGTATGGAGATGAGCTACCAACAACAAAAAATTACCTTAATATTATCCTTCCTAATCGTGCCACTCACGCTGCTTTTGACATTTACCTACTATCCAGCCCTGAGGCTCATATACTTAAGCTTTACATCATGGGATGGATTAACACCGGTTAAAACGTGGGTTGGATTTTCAAATTACAAAGAAATTATGGGAAATAGGGAAGTCTTCTATATCTTCCTCCATAATGTTGCTTACTTCGTAGGTGGTATCCTGCAAAATGTTGTAGCCTTTTTCTTCGCGGTTCTGTTGAACAGTAAGCTCAAAGGACGTAACGTGTTTCGGACGGTGTTATTTCTGCCCTACATTATGAATGGGGTCGCCGTAGCGTTTATGTTCGGTTATGTTTTCGATACAAACACAGGTTCATTGAATTATTTCTTGAGTTTGCTAGGCATGGATCCGATTTCCTGGTTAGGTAAGCCAGGTCTTGTCAACGTATCTCTGGCTTCTATCGGTGTGTGGAAATTTATGGGTTTCAATATGGTTGTGTACTTAGGGGCGCTCCAGTCGCTCCCTGAAGATCTCTATGAAGCAGCAAAAATAGACGGTGCACGAAGATTCCAAGTGCTTCGCTACATCACAATACCTGGTATGAGGAAAATTATCGAGCTTAATCTGTTTCTGACTGTGATTGGGGCTTTGGAGGTATTTGACCTTCCCTTCGTCCTAACCAAAGGTGGTCCTTTGGCGGCAAGTAAAACGTATGTTCAGCAAACAGTGGAGACCGCGTTTCAATATAACAACTTTGGACTCGCTTCAGCGATGAGTGTACTACTGATGATTGTCGTGATTGTCGTAGTATCCGCACAACGGAGAATTGTTGGAGGAAAGGAGGAGTGACACCATGAAATCAAGACCGTTCACATCGACAGTGAAATACGCGCTTTTATCCGTGGCAAGTCTCATTATCTTTTTCCCCTTATATATTCTGTGTATAAATGCGTTTAAGGGGAGCAAGGAATATGGCATGTCCAGCGCGTTTTCACTGCCAAACTCCTTTCTAAATTTTGAGAATTTCCAGATCGTGTTTGAACGAGGGAATCTCGGGCAGGCGTTTCTGAATACGACGATTGTGATTGGCTTATCCTTGATCGGGAATATCGTCATGGGGACAATGGTGGCGTACGTGCTCGGGCGCTTCAAATTCCCAGGCCGCTTCCTCATTCTTGGACTCTATACCGGAGCAGCGATTATTCCGGCCATTACAACTCAAGTAGCGATTTTCTCCATTATCAAATGGTTAGGATTATTCAACACCCATTTCGCACCAGTGCTCTTGTACATTGGAGCGGACGTTGTCCAAATTTACATCTTGCTTCAGTTCATTCGCAATATCCCGTATGAACTCGATGAGAATGCGATGATCGAAGGTTTATCTCTGTATGGTATCTTCTACCGCATTATCATCCCGCTATTAACACCAGCCATTTCAACGGTCATTATTTTAAAAACAATTTCAATTTATAACGATATGTACACGCCATATCTGTATATGCCATCACAGAAGCTAGGTGTTGTTTCGACGACATTGATGAAATTTACAGGTACGAATAGTGCCGAGTGGCAATTGATCTGTGCGGCCATTCTTATCATCCTACTTCCGACAGTTTTATTATATTTGTTCCTGCAACGATACATTTTCTCTGGGATTACGAATGGAGCAGTGAAGTAAAAAGCTAGCAGGACACCGCTGCTGGTGAGTCGAAATAGTAACCCAAGGCCCTTATTTAAGAGCCATGGGTTTTCTTGGATTTTTAAGAGAAAGGGCTTACATTCCTGTAGGAGAGCTGGGGGGAACTTGTTGTGCGAAGCGAAATATGGCATTGGATTGTGAGGCTATCACTTACTCAAAAGCTGATTACGGTGTTTGTCATTTTGATCACAGTGCCGATTGTTACGATCTCTATGATCTCCTATTCGAGTTATTCAAAGTCGATTGAAAAGAATACGGCTCTCTATGTAAACCAGATTTCACAGAAAATTTTGGAGCGGGTCGACCAGTACGTCTCGGATATTAAGCGTGTGACGGGCAGCCAGATTTATATGCAGGATATTCAGGAGTCGTTAGCCAATCGTAATAAAACGGTGGAAGAAAATAACCGCCTCCAGAACTTTGTGAAAGGCTTGAACAGCCTGAAGAATGATACGGAGTCCGTGTACATTTTCGATAATTATGGCAACATGTACGACAGTACCAAAAATGATACGATTCGGGCCGACATCCGGCAGCAGGCCGTCGATTTACGACAACAAGTGCGGAATGCACAAGGGTCTTCCATTGTGATATCGACACAGAAAATAACCGTTGGTCATACGGATAAATATTACTTCTCCATTGCCCGCGAATTAAAGAATACGAACTCATTAGAAGGCATTGGCATGATCATCTTTGACTCGAGAATTCAAGTCATCGGGGATGCCGTCCGTGAGTTGGATGAGGTGACCAAAGGCCGAACGATGGTACTTGATGATCAGAATACGGTGATCTATGATAGCGAGCAGAAATGGATTTCTACCAATGTGGCAAGTAATGAACTCGTGCAAAAAGCCGTAGGCGCACAAGGCAGCTTCAAGGTGACGATCGAAGGGAAGTCGTATCTAACCTCTTATACAACTTCTGCAGTAACGGGGTGGAAGCAAATTGTTTTCATTCCAGTGGATCATCTGACAGAGGAGACGCGGGTAACGCGGGATTTCACGATGATTCTCGTTCTGCTTTCGATTACTGTGGCTCTAGTGACTTCTGCGATCATCGCCATCGCGTTGACGCGGCCGTTACGTACGTTAATGAGGACCATGAAACAGGTTAACAAGGAGAATCTGGACGTTCAAATTCCGGTGAAGTATTCGGACGAGTTTGGCATACTGGCGAAGCATTTTAATAATATGATTAGACGAATTAATGAGCTGGTGGAAGAAGTCTATCAGACGCAAAATCGCAAAAGGGAGGCTGAACTAAGGTCGCTGCAGCATCAAATTAACCCTCATTTCATCTATAACACGCTGGAAGTGATCCGTATGACGGCTGAAGTTAAGCGAGATTATGAGATTTCGGAAATGACCTACAATTTAGGGGAGTTGCTGCGGTATGGCATCTTGCGCGGTACGGATCAGGTGACGATTCATAAGGAATTGGATCATTTGGAGAAATATTTGGCACTGCAAAACTTTCGATTCTCCAAAGATATTCAGCTGGAGTTGAACATCAGCGAAGCTCATCTGAGCTACCCGGTTATTAAACTGTTATTTCAACCCATCGTGGAAAATGCCATTCTGCATGGTTTTGAAATGAAAGAAGAGAATTGTTTAATTACGATTAGTTCTCACATGGATAAGCAAGCGATCTATTTTACCGTTCGGGATAATGGGTGCGGCATGGACGATTCGCAGCTCAAAATTATTCGGAATGCGATGCAAGGCTTGAGGCAAGAAAATCGCAATAACATCGGGATTGCTAACGTGAATGAACGAATTATTTTGCAATATGGTGCTTCATATGGTTTGCAAGTGAGCAGTGAAATCGAGGTCGGCACGACCGTAACAATTGTTCTACCCGTTCTGGAAGCATGGAAGGAGAGCGCTTAAGATGACGATGAAAATGTTGATAGTCGATGATGAACAACGCATTCGATTAGGACTTCAAGCCATGGTTGAGGCGATGGATTTACCTATTGAAATTATAGGGTTATGTGCAAATGGGATTCAAGCGATGGATAAAATGAGTGGCTGGGAAGCTGCAGATTGCAAGATACTCCTGACCGATATCAAAATGCCCATGATGGATGGGATGAAGCTGATCGAACGAACAAGGGCGGATTATCCAGATGCTCATATTATTCTTTTAAGTGGATTTAATGAATTCGAGTATGCGCGACAAGCCATTCGATTCGGTGTAGAAGAATATTTGTCGAAGCCAGTGAACAAGAAGGATTTATTTCAAGTTTTGAAGCGAGTTGGGGAGCGTTTTGCGGTGGAGGATTCATCTGAAAAGGAAATGGTGGATCAACAATTAGTTGAGCCAAAGGTCCACAAGAAGCAAATCATTGCAGATGTGATTCGCATGCTGGAGTCGGATCTTAATCAAGCATTTGAGTTAAATGAGCTCTCCGCTAAAGTTGGTTTGAATCCTAGTTATTTGTGCAAGTTGTTCAAAAGAGAGACGAAGAAGACGATCACAGATTACGTGACCGATCTAAGAATCGTGAAAGCCAAGCATATCTTGGAGGATTATCCGGATGTGAAAATGTACGAAGTAGGATCGCTTGTGGGTTATTCAGATCCGGTTTATTTTACAAAACTGTTCAAAAAGTCTGTCGGTATGACACCAAAAGAATATCAAAGCGGACAGTGTGCTTTTGGCAACCATAATGCCTGTTTAGACTAAAGATTTTCGCGAACCGTTGCAGTAAAGTAAAGGTATGAAAGTTATTTGAGGAGGTTGTTCGCATGAGCCAACAAAAGATTCATATACCTGAAGCCGATGCTTTACTGCAAGATGAAATTACGAGTGAACAAGCACAGTTTTTCTTAGAAAATGGTTTCCTGGTTATTCGTAATGTGATAGTTGGAGAAGAGCTTCGACTCCTACAGGAACAAACGATGAAGGCCGTAGAAATTGGCATGGCTGGAAGCGGTGATGAGGATTATATGTACCGTGTGAGGAAAAATGGTGAACGCAAATATTGGCGTACGGAGTATATTATCGACAAGCAAGAGGCGAATAAGGCGTTGCTTGCCCATCCATTTATCCTGCGATCTGTGGCGAAGATTCAAGGGATTAACTTCATTCCTACCTGGGATTCCTTAGTTGTGAAAATCCCGAATCAGGCGGCCAGCGTGCCTTGGCACCGAGATGCGTTAGTGCCTAAGGGCTGTACAGATCCACGGCCAATCTTCAATGTTGATTTTTATTTGGATGAGGCGGATCTGAAGTCATGCTTGTGGGTTATTCCTGGGTCGAACCATTGGACAGCTGACGCTGCCGAGGAACGCTGTGCACTGCCAGGCTTCGATGTCAGCGATGCTGTACCCGTGCCAATGAATCCTGGGGATGTCATTTTCCATAATATTCAGCTGCTGCATGGCTCACCGGAGGGGGATGGCAACGCACTTCGCCGTACTGTGTACTACGAGTTCCGCCCAGGCGAAATCGAAGCGGAATTTGGGCCGCATACGCTAGAGTATCTATCGTTGAAGCAGCATATGCTCATCGATTGTATCGAAAAGCGCAAAGAAGCGCCCTATACGTCGGGTGAAACACCGTATGACTATCAACCGAAAGGCGCATTCGCGATAGGTACGAAGCAGGTGCCGAAGACGTACCGATATGCGCATTCTGATTATTGGCGTGCTTAAGTTAATAACGGGATTTAATACAGTTAAATCCTAGGTAAATCCATTCAAAAGCAGATTAGATGGATAATCTACAGTTAAGTAGTGACATTTTGGCAGAAATGGACAGAAGGGTCGAAATTAGCTACATAAATTCCAGTTAAATCCATTTGGAACGTGAATTTCACGGGAATAGCTGTAGATTTTCCAGTTCACCTCCCAACCAGTCACCTCATCCCACCAACTCAGTCCCAACCATCCGTCCCGACGAACTAAGAATAGATCAAATTTGAACAAAACTGGGTTAAACTCTGCCCCGTTTTTTTCTTGAACATACGCCCGAATGTGTGGACATCCGAATAGCCGACACGATCCGCGATTTCACTGAAGGATAAGCTGCTGTGTATGGCCAACTCTTTGGCCTTGTTGATGCGGATCCACGTTAAATACTGCATAGGGGACATGCCGACATGTTGGCGGAATAAGGTCAAAATGTAATTTTTGCTGAGACCAGAAACGTCTTCCAGTTCTCTAATTTGAATTTCGCGGCTGTAGTGCTCGGTGAGATAGTTTTTGATTAAGACGAGTTTGGGCATCGTGAGTGAGTCCGTTTTGGCGCGGGTTGAACCCGATTCGAAAGCTTGCGCAGCTTCAGCAAGAATGCGCATGAGTAAGCTTTGACAGTGCATTTGATGCACCAGTCCTGGCTGACGATAATGCGAAACAAGCTGGGATAGCATCGTTTCTACCGGATGATCCGCGAAATTACCGAGCAGATGCTTATGTTTGAAGAGTTCCTCGTAAGGGAAAGCAGACGTACCAAAATGAAAGACAAGTGAAATACATACATAAGGACTGTGGTCTTCTTTTATGATCGAGTGACGTTCATTCGGACGATGAAATAAGAGATCACCGCGGCGCGTCTCGTAGGGGATGTCTTCAACAGGATAGTGAGCAAAACCATCGACGACATACTGTAGGATGAACTGTGTCATCTCTCGGTTGCGTATCGCCCATCCCTGCGGAGCATGGAACATATGGGCTAACGTAATGTACGGCGGGAAATGATAATCCGCAAGCATACCGATCGTTTCGGCCGGCTGCATGGTTGTCAGGTTGGGAGCCATCTGATCAGCACCTTTCTCAGTGCTAATTATAGCATGTAGGTTTGACTTTGCAGAGTGCCTTTGGCAACAGGAGATGGAGTGGTATTCGAAGAAGCTATCGATGTTTAAGTACCATTTTACGTAACAGAGGTGAACTATGAAAATACTCTACTATTACCACCGATTCATGCGTTTTCTCCATCGTCGAAAAGGTAACTGGCAAACGCGAAAATTCGAATATCATCACCATAAAATGAAGCACTATGCAGGATTATTCCTCGTAGTGCTTTTTATTTCATGTACCTGCATAAGATAATGTACAAGTATCTAGGGGGTAGTTATATGAAAAACAAGCTAGTATTCATATTATTTATCTTAATATTATTAAGCCAATCTACTACAAATGCGGAAACGCAGACGGACGAGGAAAAGGCAATAACATCTGCACAGAAGCTGATTAAGGCATCTGTTAGTGTAGAAACCGGTTTAGTCACAGGTGGATCAGGTTTCTACATATCCCCTGATACTGTAATCACCAATGAACATGTAGTCCGTAACATGCCCACGGACACGCTTACTCTCCGTAAAAAGTCAGGTTACACGTGCACCGGGACAGTTGGTTATCGAGAGGAAAAGTTAGACCTCGCTATCATCCACTCATCATGCACCAGTGATACCGTATTGACGCTTAATATAGACGTCACAGAAGGTCAGACAGTATTAGCCTTCGGCAGTCCGCAAGTGTACCCATTTACGCTGTCCAAGGGAATTGTTAGCTCTCTTAGTTGGAACATGATCCAGTTTGATGCAAAGGTTACGTTCGGATCATCGGGTGGTGTATTAGCTAATCTGAATGGTGAAGTGATCGGGGTAGTTTCAAAGGGCGCCAAAGACGTGGAGTATGTTGGGTTCGCGATTAAAGCAGCGGACGTGAAAAGATTTTACGAGAGGAGTAAATGACATGGCCTCAATTAGTCAGAATCAATACGATTTCCTGAACAGTCTAGTACAAGCAGGAGGCGGCAATGGTGAGTGGGCAAAGTCACAGCTTAGTGGGGCTAGTAGATAAACCTGCTGCTCCAACACCTTCATATACACCTTCGACGCCTCAGCAAGATCCCAAGGGTCAAGTTATAGTAGCGCCCCTGTCTACGCAACTCCTGCACCAAGTTACAATTACACTAGCTCGGCACCTAATATGAATCCATCAACACTAAGTTACACAGCTCCATCGAGTGGTTACTCGGGATCATCCAATGTCATTGGAAATATATCAGGCAGTAATGATTTAGGGAAAAGCTATATCCCTTTCTGGGCCCTATTTCGCCCGAATCACCCGCGGTGCTCGATTGCTAGCCGCGCATGCCGCCCCGCCAAACAAAAAAACTTCAGCCCTGATGGGCTGAAGCGCTACAATACCAATCTTATTCCGTTACCTTCTGCATCTTCCCCGGATTGTTGATCTTATACGGCACTGGATGTTTGCTCAGCTTCTTCGCAACGATTTTGCACTCGAAGGTGACGGTGTCGCCGACGGCGAGTTCCAACTTCTTGAGCGTTGCGCTGTGGCTCGACCACGCAGTTCCGATGTCTAGGGCTGGATCCAGAATGGATACAGCTTCATAGATGATGACTTCATCATCGGTGTCTGAGAAGTTGTTCGGTACGGTTGTAAATTCGGTAACCGTGGCCTTCATTTTCACTTTTTCTTCAGGAAGCTCCAGTTTAGGAGCTTTCTCTTTTTTCGTTTTTTCCTTAGCAGGCGCTTTCTCGGCAGGTGCCGCTTGTCCATCTTCTGAAATAGCTTCGGCTTTCGCGGATTTTGATGCTTTAGCTGGCTTTTCTTCCGGCTCAGCCGTCTCTAATTCGTCGGCAACAGCTGCATCTTCAGCTAGAGCTGCACCTCGCTGGCTATAGTTCGCAGCTTGCATTTCCTTCAAATAGGAGGGATGAATGCAGTGCAGCTGCTTCGTATCCAATTCAATGACAGCCGTCATAGGATCCACGAGACCGACGATAGTGCATGCCACATTAAGACTATTCCCTTTGTAGAAAAAGGCTTTCGCTTTTACCGCTTTTTCAGAAACTAAACCCCATTCTTTACATTGCTCGATCAACTCGGACTCATCATCAAAACGAGTAAACGCAGATGGTTCAATGGCGAACGCATAATCCATATGTAATCAACCTTTCTATGCTATATAGAGGGAAAACTTATTTCACTTCTTCCTCATTGTCTTCTTCGTTAAGTAGATCCACTTCCGCAGCTTCTACATCATCGTCTTCAAATTCTTCCTCTTCTTCTAATCGGAAATCATCGGTCTTTTCCCCGTCTTCCCAAATTTCCACAAAGAGTGCATCGCAATTTTCAAAATCAGCCGGTTTAAAAGCAAGCGCTTTTTCCTCGTCGGGACCGACATAAACATTCTCAAGTGTTTCCCCATCAAAAGAGAGGATGACATAAATTTTCATAATTAAGGATGCCTCCAATAAGGTGATAAGCAATATTATAACATACCGAGTGAATTGTTCGCATGAGAAGCGATTGATCTTTCATATACATCTATATAGCCTGTATTCCCGGATCAAAATAATGTCTCGCTTAGGATCCGTTAACAGTGGGATATGAAGGAGGAGTTCCAAGGATGGCGTTACTAGTCATATGTATCCTAGGGTGTCTGTCTGGTTTCTTGATCTTCAGAAGACAAGTACTACCGCGCAGCACCGATCAAGCTCTGAATGCAGTTAAGTTGTCTATTATTATTCCGGCTAGGAATGAAGCGGACAATCTCCCTCATCTTCTTCATGCCCTGCGAATCCAAACCTTGGAACCCTATGAAGTCATTGTGGTGGATGATTTTTCGGAGGATCACACGAAGGAAATCGCTGAATATTACGGCGTTACTGTGATTTCCAATCCTAAGCTGCCTGACGGGTGGACGGGCAAAAACTGGGCCGTATGGAACGGCTATTCCCACGCCACCGGCGATCTGATTGCTTTCCTGGATGCTGATATTCGATTTGCACCTCGAGCATTAGAATGTTTGGTAAAAACACGGAATAAATTAGGTGGAGTACTGTCGATCGTACCCTACCATTACACGGAGAATTTAAGAGAGAGACTAGCGCTCATCTTCAATGTGCTCGGTGTATTTGCGTTTACGTCTCCTTTTGAGAAAAATAATAAGCAGAAAGGCCTCTATGGGTCTTGTATTTTAACGACTAGGGAAGATTACGAATCGATCAAAGGCCACGAAGGCATCAAATCGGAAATGCTGGACGACCTGAATCTCGGTGCTACGTATGCAAGAGCAGGCATTCCAGTGAACAATTTTATCGGCTATGGACAGGTTTCTTTTCGAATGTATCCACAGGGGTTAAAAAGCCAGATCCAAGGCTTCGGCAAAGGCGCTGTCCTAGGCACGTCTAAACTCAAAGCAGGTACCCTTACGCTTACCGCGATTTGGGCGATTGGGCTGATCCTCTCAACAGCATTTCCATTTTTCCTAACGACATCATGGGGCATTCCGCTTTTAATTGGCTATCTCTTGTATATGGCACAGCTCTTTTATTTTGTAAAATACGTTGGTATTTTCGGCATTGTTACGCCTGTGCTACACATCGTGTCGACGTTGTTTTTCATTATGGTCATGCTGTACTCGATGTATCAGGTCGTATTTCTAGGGCATGTGGCCTGGAAAGGTCGGCACGTCAAAGTAGGAAGCAGGCGAGAGCAATGATCATCGTTTGGACGATTTGTGCTTTTGTATCCGGTGCGCTCATGTTTAGTTACTGGTTAGGTCGGTTAGCTCGAAAAAACCTAAAAACCGTCGGGGACGGCAACCCAGGTGCCCTTAATTTGTGGAAAGCGGCGGGATATCGGCTAGGGGTTGCCGGGGTTTTACTCGATTTTATCAAGGGGTATCTCATTATTCTACTGGCGGTGGAAGTTGGAGGGATGTCAGGGTATGGATTGATTCCAATCGCATTAGCACCGATATTTGGGCATGCGTTTTCGCCATTTTTGCGTGGAAAAGGAGGTAAAGCCATTGCTGTCACCTTCGGCGTCTGGAGTGGATTGACACAATTTGAAGTGTCACTTGCGTTGGCAGTTATTTTGGCAGTCATGCTTGGTGGGATGAAGGTGATTCACAAATGGAAGCCGATATCGTCAGAGGCAGATGGTCAGCAAGTTGTGATCGGGATGCTTCTGTTAGGCGTTTATCTGTATGTGAGGGATGCGGCGGCGATGCTGCTGTGGATCTGGGTGGGGAATACGCTTCTCATTATGTTCAAACATCATAAAGAGTTAGCTGCTTTGCTGCTAAAAAAGAAGAAGGAAAAAGAAGGATCTCCGCTTTGAAATATACGTTATAAAACAGGGTTATTCAGGAGGGGAATTAAGTCTGTTTTGCGAAGTGTTCTAGAGTTTGGTTGTGAAGAAGCAAATATATAAAGCGTGAAGCACACGCCGCTAGCTCCTGAATGTTGGAGTTGGCGGCGTTTTATTTTTGTGGGAGACGGTTGGCCGCCCCACATTCCATACATACGCGCCACCTCCATGGGAAAAACTAGGACAAACACACGAAAGGAGTGTCTTAGCCATGGAGGAACAACTTGCACGCAAAGTAGAACGTTTAAACACGGTTAGCCATGGGATTGGCGTGTGTTTAAGCGTCTATGGGCTTATTCTGCTCTTACAGCGGTCTGTGCTTTTTGAAGATTGGCTGTACACCGCGAGCAACGCTGTGTTCGGAGTTTCCTTTTGCCTACTCTATGTGTCCTCGACGCTTCTGCATGCTGTACGCTCACCCAAGTGGGGGAAGCGCTTTGAAAAGTTGGATCACGCAGCAATTTTTATCGCCATGGCGGGTTCCTATACGCCTTTCCTGCTCATTACCTGGCATAGCCAAGTTGCGATTGAGCTGCTCATCGTCATTTGGGCGCTAGCCTTCGGCGGCGTAAGGTATGTGCATGTTATTATTCAACGTTTTATGCCCTGGGGACTGCTCATGTATCTGGGCATGGGAGCCTTCATGATGCTCTTCATTATGCCACTTTATGTGCGGCTTCCACATATGGCATTTACATGGCTGGGGCTCGGATTGGTGAGCTACCTTGGCGGTGTACCTTTTTTCCTATGGCACAAATTGCGCTATCATCATATGATCTGGCACCTGTTCGTTCTGGCGGGTAGTACCTGCCACTTTATTGCCGTTTATAGCTATGTGATGCCAGCGTTATTATAAACTAACCAAGTTTAAGATTATTGCAGCGAAGTGTAAGGCGGATAATAATACCTTAATTTTGTGCTAGCACGGATTAAGATTGTTTATTTAATGTCCGAATCATCATTCATATAATAAAAGCATGGTTCACTCATTCCTACATGCCAAGGAGGCAGAGACAATGCAGAGCAACACACCTTTATTATTGACTGATGAGCAAATGAGATCGTTTATTACGAATGGCTGCCTGATTCTCAAAACTGATTTTCCACGTGAATTCCATGAAAGTTTAGTAGAGCAATTGAACACGGTTTACACCGAAGAAGGCAATCCTGGGAACAATCTATTACCTCGAATTCGAGAGTTGCGCAAAGTTTTCGATCATCCGGTTGTAACAGGTGCGTTGACGAGTGTGTTAGGACCTAATTATATGATGCATGCGCATCGCCATGGGCATTTCAATGCTTCAAGCGTAGCTGGTGGTTGGCATAAAGATAGCTATTGGGGTTATAAAAGGATGCGTAATCATCACCCGCAATGGGCTATGATTATGTATTTCCCACAGGATACACCTGTGGAATTAGGGCCGACAGGCGTACTTCCAGGTACGCAAAACTATGAATCTCGAACTTTTGAAGGGAATGAACCAGAGGGTGAGGTTCTGGCGAGTGGGGAAGCGGGAACTTTTGCGCTGATTCATTATGATATTTGGCACCGCTCCACTCCGAATGTGTTGGGTCAGCCCCGTTATATGTTGAAGTTTGAATTTATGCGTACTGAGCTGCCACTATCGCCAAGCTGGAACAACCAAGAGAGCGAATGGCGTAAACCGGAGGCATTACAACTGCCTATTGCGCAGCACGATCTGATGTGGGAAGAGACGTGGAATTGGCTGTCGGGACAAGTTGGCAGCATCGCGAACACGGTTAGTTCTGATTCGCAACGGATCGCGGAATTGAGCGCGGGGTTGAGCCGTTTTGAGCCCGATGCGATAAATGCGGCTTACGAGCTTGCGGCAAGTGGTGAAAGTGGTGTAGACGCTTTGCTTCAAGCCATTCATAGCGAGGATAAAAATGTATCGCGACTTGCTGCATATGGCTTATCCGTAGCGGGAAGCGATGCTGTTAGCGGGTTGGTTGCAGCATTGGCGGCAGTGGAGAATGAAGCTGCAGAAGCCAATGCCGAGGAAATCATCGCGAATGCTGTGTTCGCGCTTGGTGAATTAAGAGGACTTGCAAGTGAGGCGGTACCTGCACTTGTTAACTTGATGCAGCATCCGTCGGAGACGATCCGCTGCGCTGTTGTTGATGCACTTGGTCTTATGGAAGCTGGCCACGATCAAGTAGTGGCGTGCTTAGGGGATGCGCTGCGGGATGAAAGCGCACAGGTGCGGTTCATGTCTAGCTTGGCGCTGTCCCGACTAGGGGCAAGCGCAGAAGCAGCGATTCCACAATTGGAAAGCGCTCTGGACGATGAGAACCGCTACGTGCGTGCGCATGCGGCGGAATCCTTGCGCTATGTTGGCACGGAGCGTGCGAAAGATACACTCATTAAGTTCCTGCTTAACGCGCGTTGGTGTCCAACTACGACGGCGAAAAATGCTTTTTATCCGTAAGGTATTAACGAGAAGCAGCCCCCATCGATGTGATGGGGGCTGCTTTCTTTTATGGGGAGGAGCGGTGCGCCTCCCACCACCAATAGATGGAAAACATACATCTGATTTACTCGAAATTATCATTTTAAATGAAATAAATGGAAAAAGTACAGCTAATCCAGGCATTTTCATCTGAAAAGGGGAAATCTCTCGAAAATAGATGGAGGTTGTCCATCTATTTCGCTTCTTAACTTGTTTTACAAGAAATTAACTACCTAATATACAGTTAAATTTGTCGGGGCGGTGGTTTGGAACAGGAACAGGAACAGGAACAGGAACAGGAACAGGAACAGGAACAGGAACAGGAGTAGGTGTGAGCGGGTGTTGGCTTGCGCTTATTCTTATTCTTGCTTATACTCTACAATCACATCCACAACTCACCGCGGCCGCAAATCGCGGAACGCCGTTGGTTTAAATCCCGTTTGTTCCTTGAACATTCGGGAGAAATACGATAATTCCATGCCGAACGAATCGGCAATTTGAGAGACATTCAGCTCCGTCGTCAGGAGCAAATCTTTGGCTTTTTCCGAGCGCAGATGGTTCATATATTGGATCGGGGAGTACCCCGTGAATTGTTTGAACGCATTGATGAAATAATTCGGATGATAATGAGCGAGCTGGGCAAGCGTTTCAATCGAAACCTGATCCGCCATATGCTGTTCCATATAGCGCAGCACAACATTCATTTTCTCGTGGGTTGGGGTTGTAGCTAAATTCAGCTTCACGGAAGCATTGCCATCTATGAAATCCGCGATGAGTTCATGGAGGATGCCTGTTACCCGGAATTCTGCAGATAAAGCATCACTTCGACGATGTGCAATCAACTTCTCGAACGTTTGCCCAAGCGCTAAAGAGTCCTTGACCACAATTGACGGGCTCGTGTGCAAAATCTGAAAGAGATCCAAATCACCGATTTTCGCGGTAAAATGGCACCAATACTTGCCGAAGGTATCCTCACTAATTGTGCCATAGGCTTGGTCACTGCCCGCAGGAAGAAGGTAGAGCTCGCCAGGGCGCGGATTGTAGGTTTGATTGCCTATTTTAACAAAACCTTCGCCTTCCATAATAAAATACAGCCGATTGACAGGACACGAGGGGATCTCATCGTTCCAGCTTCGCGGTACTTTCGTATAAGCCGCATACTCGACATCGATTCTGGCTTTCGCCATGTATTTCTTCCAAAAGGTACGCTGGCTCGCATTCATATCTGATTTCATCGATTTATATTCCTTTTACAAAGAGTCGACATATGCCTTCAGTAAACTGCTGTTTCGTATAGCCAAGTACGTCTCTATGGTACGTGTACTGTTCTGGAAAAAGGGAAATGAGCAACGTATTGATCGTCAATGTGATGTCAATGTCCTCGATCTCGCCAGTTTGAATGGCATATTGGATGAGTGGAGCTAGGATATTGTGGAGTCTGACAAAAAAAGGCTTTTTGTGAATGCTGTAGTTGCGCTTGTCTGCATGCATGGAAGAGATGACAGACAACAGGCTGACATTCTCGTCAACGAAATCAATGACATCATGGATACAAGCGGATAGCTGCGCTAGTCCTGATTCTACAGGTCCAGCAATGCGGTACTTCTCCTCCATCATATCAATAAACCGATTAGTCGTAGATTTGATCAAATCGCTGCACACATCACCAATATGCGTATAGCGGCGGTATAAGGTTCCTTGGCCAACTCCGGATTCCTTCGCAATTTGATGCATCGTGACGGATTCTATATCATTCGTTTCTAAAAGCATGCGAGCAGCAGAAAGGATGCGACGACGATACTCCGTATCGCGTTCTCCACGGCGATTGCTTGCTGGAATGGCTTCTTGTATAAGTTCACAGATTCCTTGATGTTCATCTGGATGTTTCATATTTTCGTTCCTCCTGGTAGAAAGATCGTCCATAAAAAATTTATTTGACTTTGCGGACAATTGTCCGTAATATGAGGTAGCGGACAATTGTCCCCTATATTGTAACACGTGAAGAGAGAGATTGTCTAAGGAGGAGTTAGGATGAGTCAAACGGCTGTATCCGGTGGAAATGAGCCGGAATTTAAGATTACGAGCATTCTGGTGCCGTTAATCGCTATTATCACAGGCATATTCATGGTTATCCTCGACACGACAGCAATGAACGTTGCATTGTCGAAGTTAGTGGTTGACTTCAAAACTGATCTACCTACAATTCAATGGGCGGTAACAGGCTATATGCTGGCATCCGCTGCAGTAATTCCATTAGCGGGGTGGTTATCTGACCGTTTTGGAGCGAAAAATGTTTTCCTTACATCCGTATTTTTATTTACGATTGCATCTCTTTTATGTGCGACGCCAAATACAGCTGAAATGTTGATCTTTTTCCGCATTCTGCAAGGCTTAGGCGGAGGCTTTGTGATGCCAGTCGCTATGGCGTATGTATACAGACTTAGTCCGCCTAACAAGATTGGGCAAGTTATGGGTATGCTTGGCGTACCTATTTTATTAGCACCAGCTATTGGGCCAATCTTATCAGGTTGGTTAGTTGAATACCATTCGTGGCACTGGATTTTCCTCATTAATTTGCCTGTCGGTATTTTCAGCTTAATTTTCGGATTATGGAAATTACCTGTTGTGGCGCGTAAAAAAGTTGCCGGATTCGACCTGCCAGGGATGATTCTGGGTCCGATTGCATTCGCTTCGTTATCTTATGGTATTTCACAAGGTGCTTCAGGGTGGACGTCAGATAAAGCGCTTGGCGGTATCATCGTTGGTGCCGTTGCATTGATTGCTTTCGTCATCGTTGAGCTCAGAACGAAAATTCCATTGCTTGAGCTTCGCGTTTTCAAATCATTCGATTTTTCCTTTAGTATATTCATTCAATGGGTGATCCAATTCTGTATGTTTGGCGCGATTTTCCTTCTCCCGCAATTCCTGCAGCAAGCCCGTGGTTACGGTGCATTTGATACAGGTTTGACCCTGTTCCCACAGGCGATCGCGTCTGGACTTATGATGCCAATTGGCGGTTATTTATTTGATAGAATCGGTATTCGTTGGTTAGTTGTCATCGGTCTTACCCTGGTGTCAGGGGCGATTTTCCAATATTCTCATTTGGATCTGACCACACAAAGAACAGATCTCATTCTACCGCTAGCGATGGCTGGGGCCGGTATGGGGCTCATGATGATGCCAATCAACTCCCATTTGATCAAAAAAGCTCCGCAAGACCTCGTCAGCCGCGTTACTTCGTTGACAAGTGCGATGCAGCAAGTAATTAGCTCCTTCGGGGTTGCGATCGTCGTGACCATTCTGACTTCACGTGTGACAACGTTGATTACCGAGCAGAAGCTTCCTATGAGTTCACCTGCAGATATGCAAAAGTCGATGTTATCCGTAGCTCCTGATGCATTCGGGTATACTTTCACATGTATGATGATTATCGCGATGTGCGGAGTTGTTCTTGGACTCTTCCTACGCCGCGGTAAGACAGAAGCGCATCAAGAAGCACGAGCAGACGTTGCCTTAGAAGGTTTGCACTAAGCTAGATTGATTGGGTAGGCCATATATGTTAGATACCAAAAGACAGCCTGTATGTAGATTCCTCTACAGGCTGTCTTTTTTATGTCGAGGAGCACAGGTAAGTATAGACAAGCCCCTTCTTGGGAGTTATTGGATGAACTATGGGGTTCTAGCCGTTGCAGGCGGACCTGCCAGGGCATATCTTATGAGCAAGGTTTTCGTATTCGATTTAGGCTCCAAGAACGTGAAGTCCTTCAAAGGGATAGGGTGTCTGAGAAAGGAGGCGTTATATGAAACAGTGGAACGTGACCTTTGAGACGAAATGCTATGAAAAGGACTGGCGTCACCTTCTTCAAACACCGAGACTGGAAACAAATCTTCGCTACAATCGGTTTCAGTTCAAGGAAGCAGTTTTATACATCAATAACGTGAACGATCCAGAAGAGGTTAGCTTTTATGCCGACAAGCTGGTTCAAAGCGGCGTGCTCACTTCCTATACCCTCGTTGATCGTTATGCAAGTGAGGCGCTGGACTTCTTTTCAATCGATAAGGACAGCTTTAATGGAGGCTATTATTATTCCATTTCCGAGCTCGTCGCTATTTACTTGTGCCGAACAGATTATTTGCTCCATTTCTCCAGTGACTCGATCCTAGCGGGGCCGCTCGAATGGGTGGGGCCAGCGCTTCAGAATATGGAAGATGACCCCAGAATCAAGGTTGCAAATCCGACCTGGAACTTTAGCTACGAGTATGCAAAGCAGGAATCTGTAGAAGAGAATGATGGTTTTTATCTGGGGTATGGATTTTCTGATCAATGCTATCTGATTCGTACCGAGGATTTCAGAGCGCGCATCTACAATGAAAAACATCCGGCATCGCAAAGGTACCCAGCATACGGTGGTGAATTGTTCGAGAAACGGGTGGACTCATGGATGAGGAACCATCAATATTTAAGAATAACGTATAAACACGGCAGCTACATTCACCGTAATTTTACTTAAAACAAATGGTAGCGACAATCCGCTAATAAGATTGAAAAAGGGTGTGACAAGTGAAATGAATATTACCTTATCCGTCCTGATTCCATCCGTACCCGAACGTATGGATTTTTTATCGCGAATGATCCAAGAGTTATCTCAACAAACGCAAGGTAGACCTGTAGAAATCCTCGTATTAATGGACAATAAAAAAAGCACCATAGGTGCAAAACGAAATTTGCTGCTCGAACAAGCAAAGGGCGAATATATCGTTTTTGTAGATGATGACGATCGTCTGGTACCCGATTATGTGAGCACTTTGTTGACGCAAATCGAATCGACGCCAGACGCGGATTGCATCGTTTTTGACGTAGCCGTGTATTTCAACGGACAGTTTATCAAGCTGTGCAAGTATGGCAATGAGTATTCAAACGGCCAAGATCAATTTTTCTACTATAGAAGGCCTAATCACCTTATGTGTTATGCCAAAAGAATTGCATCTAGTCATAAATTTAAGGATATAAGTGGCGGCGAAGATGATGAATGGGGCGGAAGAGTATCGGAGGATATTGTGAAACAAATAAGAATTCCAGCTGTTTTATACCATTATGATTGCGATCTTACCAAACCATCTAGCTGGTTCAATCTATCTTGAAAGATGTGATCCTATATGATTTGTTTTACAATATTGGCACATGAGGACGAAAGAGTACTAACGGAGCAAATAAAAAATATTCGACATTACATTCCAAATGCCAGGATTGTCTTATACAACGGAGGGACAAATAAGGACTTCGGCAGTTGCCAAGGCATTCCAATTTGTCCGTACAGCAGGCCCTTACAATACGGAAAATTAGGTAGATTTCTATATGATGTTATGAATTGGCTGGAAGAAACGAACATTGAATACGACTACTTCATTAACCTGGACTCTGACGTGCTTTTTATCAAGCACGGTTTTGAGTCGTTCATCGAAGAGGTAATGGAAGGCTTTGACTGTATGGGAGCTCATATGCAAATACAACATTCCGTACATGATAATCCGCAATTTTATCCGGGGGTTACGCTGTGGAACGAATGGCATCGCTGGCAACCGTTCTTCCAGACAGACTACTTTGTACGCTTTTTTAATCCCGCACAAGTTTATCGCCGTTCCATAGTTAGGAAAATACTGGATGAAACCGATATTCATCAACTCGAGCAATTGTTGGCGGCAACGGATACCTTTGCAATGGAAGAAATGCTCTATGCCACACTCGCTATGAAATATGGAGGAAAGTGCCGGGAGTATCCTTGGAATTATGATGAAAGCCTGCAATACGTGCGTACTGTAAAACCTATTACTTTCGATGAAATGAAGGCGGCAAAAATAGCTCCTCATTATTATTGGATTCATCCAATTAAAGGAGAATCATTTACATTTATGAGCATGTTATCGAAACAAATGGATCATAAATACAGATTTAATCAGTGATGGAGGAATGATATGGAAAGTAAGCCGCTTGTCAGTATTCTGATCCCTGCATATAACAGGCCTCATTATTTGAGGTTAGCGCTAGAAAGTGCCATTCATCAAACCTATCCGAATATTGAAATTATCATTTGTGATGATAGCACGGACATGGGCGTATGGGTTATGATGCAGCCTTATCTGGCACAATACCCGCATATCAAGTATGTTAAAAACGACACGGTGCTATTTGTGAAAAATTGGAACAAGTGTTATGAACTATCCTCTGGTGAATATGTGAATTATTTAATGGATGATGATTTGTTTCACCCTGAGAAAATTGAACGAATGATGGCATGCTATCTAGAGAAACCGGATGTTGCGCTAGTTACTTCTTACCGCCAATTGATCGATGGATCCGGGAACGAAAGATCTGCTGTATATGCAACACGAAGATTGTACAATGAGACGACGGTGTTGAACGGAATTGATTTTGGCAATGACATTTTGAGTGACGGACATAATGTGATCGGAGAGCCGACTACAGTCCTTTTTCGAAAAAAAGATTTAAAAGAACCGTTCGGCATTCTTTCCGGCAGACAGTTTACGACCCTCAATGATTTGGCGACATGGCTCTCGCTTCTTGTTCGGGGCAACGCCGTCTATTTACCTGAGCCCCTCAGTTATTTCCGCATTCATTTCGGACAAAATCAAAGCACTCTCGGCGTATCTTCATTTGCAGATTGGAGTGAATTGACGATAGCTGCAAGAGAGGCAGGTTTCTTACAGGACTCGGACCGGTACAAGGCTGCGCTTGAGTTACAACTGAATAGGCTAGCTGAAGATAAAATGTTACCGTCTTTTTCGGAATATGTTCCGAAAATCAACGAACAACAGAAAAAGATCGAAGCCATCATCTCCGATTTGTGAAGAGTTCTAATGCTGATTAGAGCCAGATCATCTCCTAATAAAAAGCTGGTAGTTCAAACATTTTCTCATGTTTGAACTACCAGCTTTTTTGTAACTATAGTATGGAATTAAGGCAAACGCACCGATGCGCGATATAGCTTGCTATTCCAGTCGACTGTGCTTTTGAGCGACTCGGCAACGAGGCGAAGCGGGACATACATCCGGCTGTCGCCCATGATTTGCAAGGGAACAGGGACAGAAACGGATTTGCCGTTCACGGTAGCGACAGAACTTCCATCCTGCAGCTTCAACGTAACACCAGCATTCGTAATTGTGGCTGTTCGTGTTGACGCATCCCAGGTAAATTTGGCATTCATGGCTGTGATAAAAGGACGAATAGGTACAACAGTTGTTTCTTTATCGATGAAACCGGTGAACTCCGAGATATATTGTCCGTTAATATCAATTTGTACTTTAGGTTTATCCAGCTTGCGGACGACAAGTACATTACTAAGTTTCCGTCCAGGATAAGTCATCATAGTACCATTTGCATAAAGGCCGGAGCTGGAACCGCCATCCATATTCATCGCTTCTTTTAATCCAAGTGCAATTGAAATCGCAGCAAGCTCTGATAAGGTAGCACTTGGTACGGTGCCCATGACTAGACGATTAGAGCCGTCGATCCCAACAAAACTTCTAGCCGCGGAGGATTGTGTGACTTTCGGATCCGTAAAGCCATCTCTACTCACGTTGATATCCGAGGAGCCGTTCGTTACGAGCTTCGGACCTACACCGATCGCGGACAGCCAGGTTTTAGCGTCGAGATTGCTCCCGCCTTCACCTTTTGCAAGAATATCCTTCGTGATTCTGTCACCTACGTCCAGCTTGGTCAGTACATTCTGCTTATTGTTGACGCTGTTGCCGACGAATAAAACATAACCACCTTCAGGAACCGAAACGGAATCCTGCGTAATCCGTGTGACCAGTCCATCGCTGATCACCACTTTGGTGCCATTGGGGAAGCCGATCCATCGGCCAAAATCCGACGTGTACCAGACGATCTGGTCGGTGCTCGTGTCTCCGTAATATTTGTTAATACCCCATGGATTAATGGTGTAGGTACCGCCGCCCTCGCTAGTGCGAATGGCAATGTCGAGATTGACGAACTGTATGTCAGGCACCTTATCTTTGTTTAGAAAAAGCGTCTGATTTTCCCCAGAATGCATCGGCTCACCAGACTTCAGCAGCGTCCCGTTGGGGTAGCGAATATAAGGGTCAGACTCGTAGGCGTTGAAAAATGTCCCGTTAATCGCTGCAACACCGTTCTCTCGCTCCACAATAGATTGCATGGCGTCGTCGTGTCCGATACCACCATCGGATAAGGCAGGGACGAGTTCAAGCGTTGGATCGGTGAGGTCAACCGTGACGGTTTTAACTGTGAAGTTTTTGCCGGAAGCATACACGAGTTTCGTTGACGCGTTAACGGATGGGGAGTAAGCAGCGGATGCTGACGCACCGCCCGAGAGAAGCGCTGCCGTTAGGAGCAGAGCAGTGGCAGGTATAACAAGTTTCAAATGAAACATAAGGTAGGGTCTCCTTTAGTAAAAGCTAATGTCGAAATTTGATGGAATATATACTGTCGATTATAACATTCGGATGAGTTGTAGTGTTTTAGACGCAGGTGGAACTAAGTCGCGAGAGGGGGCTGCCGCCGCAAAGGCAGCGAACTAAAGGAAATAGCGCCCTTTTGGGGCGCTATTGTCCGTTCGCGTGCTAGAGCAAGTGCCGTTAAGGCCTATTTCGGCCTTAAGACGTGCTTCACTGCTTTGCGGCAGCTTCCAATTACCAAGATTTGCGCAGCGTAAACAAATCCTGCAGCTCATCATTCGAAAGCTCGGTAATCCAGCCTTCAGAGGAGGAGATGACATTGTCGCTGAGGCTCATTTTGCTCTCGAGCATCTCGTCGATCCGCTCTTCCAGTGTGCCGAGCGAAATGAACTTGTGGACCTGCACGTTCCGTGTTTGGCCCATGCGATACGCGCGGTCGGTCGCTTGGTTCTCGACCGCGGGATTCCACCAGCGGTCGAAGTGGAACACATGGTTCGCAGCGGTCAAGTTCAACCCGACGCCGCCGGCTTTCAGCGACAGCACGAAAATACTCGGTCCCTCGCCGTCAGCGGCTTGGAACCGCTCAATCATGCGGTCGCGCTCCTGCTTAGGCGTGCTCCCGTTGAGGTAGAACACCGGCTCTCCGCGCTGCGCGGAGAGCACACTTGCCAGCATGCGGCCCATGCCCACATACTGCGTGAAGATCAAGCACGAATCGCCCTCATCGCGGAGCTCATCGACCATCGCTACAAGCCGCTCTAGCTTCGCCGAGCGCAACACCAACTCAGCGCGGCTTTCCTCGCTGGCAGCCATTTCCTCAGCCAGCTCCGCTTCCTTCGTAAGCAGCATAGGATGATCACACAGCTGCTTCAGCTGTGTCAAAGCGCCAAGGATCGCACCTTTGCGCTCCATGCCCTCGAGCTTCTTCATGCGCTCCATCAAATCCTTGACGGTCTGCTCATACATCGCGCCTTGCTCGGCCGTCAAGTTAATGTAGACCTTCATTTCCAGCTTATCCGGCAAATCGAGCTGGATGGCTGGATCTTTCTTTTTGCGGCGCAGCATGAAAGGTTTCACCAACTGTTGAAGCTGCGCAGTCCGTTCGGTATCCTGATGTTTCTCGATCGGATTCGCGAAGCGAACTTGGAAACCGCGCTGGTTCCCGAGATAACCTGGATTCAGGAAATCATAGATGGACCACAGCTCTGATAAACGATTCTCAATCGGCGTACCCGTGAGAGCTATACGATGAACAGCGTTTAATGAGCGGATGGCGGCAGACTGCTTGTTTTGGGCATTTTTAATATTTTGAGCTTCATCCAAGCAGAGGGAGCTCCACATGTATGGCTGAAGTGTTTCTTGATCCATTAGTGCTGTCGTGTAGGAAGTCAGGACAATATCGACTCCTTGCAATGCATCATCCAGTGCGGCTCCGCCTAAACGACCTTTGCCGTAGTGCAGCATAACATTCAGTTCAGGTGCGAAGCGCGCAAGCTCTTTCTGCCAGTTACCTAGTACAGAAGTAGGACAAATGAGCAGCGCTGGCTGCTCAGAAACCGGCTTGTGATGCAGGAGATACGTGATAAATTGGACAGTTTTACCAAGTCCCATATCATCTGCCAAGCAGGCACCGAGGCCGAACTTTCGCAGATAGGTTAACCAAGTAAACCCTTGGTGCTGATATCCGCGCAACTCGGCGCGAAGCCCTTGGGGCACGGGAATGAGCTCAAGATCAGAAGGCTGTCCTAGCTGCCGAACCAACTTAAGCAGATGTCCGTTCAGTTCAACCTCAAGTTGTAAGCGAGCTTCTTCTTCAGGATCAACCTCATCCAGATGATCCCCGTCCCATGAGGAGGATTTCACCTTATCTCGCTCTAACTCACTCAAGAGGTGCAGCTGGAAAATATCTTGCAGCGACAATCCCTCAGCCGGGTCGATACTGTCCATGAGTCGGTGGATTTGTTCTAAGAAAGCTGGATCCAGATAGATCCATTGCCCTCGGAAACGAACTAGCCGTTCGTTGCGGGTAAGCAGGCTGTTGAATTCCGCTTCGCTTAATTCGGAGTCCCCGATGGCGATTCGCCAATCGAAATTGACGAGCGAGTTCATGCCGAATAAGGACTCGCTTTTGCCACCACCTCCGGCACCGCTGCCTGCTTCTGCAGCGACTTTGGCACTCAGGCGAGGCTTCCGCTTCGCTGCGGCTTCCCACCATGCCGGCAGCATAACGTTCCAGCCGTCCTCCAGCAAAATGCGGCTATCCTTAGTCAGGAACGTCCATGCTGAGTCATCGCTCATCGGATGAGCGAGAAGTTCCCCGTCATCGGCCATACGTGGCAGTGCTTCCAATAAGCGTGTTACCCAGCCGGGGGCACGCTCCACCACATGTGGCGTCCATTCCGACGCCCATTGGCCTGAAGCTGTACCATCCACATGCAGTCGAATCGGTGTGAGCAGGGTGCTGTCGTGCTTGTCTTGCAAGACGAGTCGCAATCGCCAGTCTTCTTCAAGCTCATCAGGCTCAAGCAGCTGCAGAGCAGGGCGGAATGGTGCTAAGTCTGGTCGCCACCCCATGGTAGAGAGCCATTCATTTTCCGTAAAAGCTGCGGGAGAATCGTCCGCTGTGTTCGTCTTCCGATTCGTTGCAAATAAAGCCGGATAATCGCGACGTAAATCAGACATTGCGGTAGCATCCGCATAATGAGCCTCTACCACTGCAGCCGAAAAGGCAGCACGTAATCCAGTCTCGCCAAGGTCATCAATGGTCTCGAGCATTCGTGAATCTACGTCCGCCAGCTTATCCGCATTCCGATCCCAAGTCCATACTAACTGACCATTGCGGAAATCCTCATAGCTCGGTATATAGTGCCCTTTCTGAGCGGCTTCATAGAGAAGTGGAGCAAGACGCAGCATCGTCTTTGAAGATTCTGTACCCATTTCCCAGCTTACAATATCCATGAAATTCGGTTCGGCAAAGAAAGCAAGTACCTGCTCAGCAGGGAGAATCGTCACGACAAGCTCGCCAGCTTGCTGCGTTTCTAATAAAGTGCCATAGAGCGAAGGCTCATGCCATGTGAATAAGAGCTTACGGAAGTGGTCGCCAGAGACATCCCGGCCATCTTTGAAGCCCCAGAGCAAGGCATCTCCGCTATCAGTTAGGGACATGCATAACGACATTTCGTGCAGTTTGGTGCTCATTCTAGCAGCTTCCCTTTCTTCAATTCTTCTTGCAAAGCGCGCAGCCTGCTGAACCGACTGACGAATCGGGTGAAGAACGCTTCCCATCGTTCGGGTTGCTTCATTTTTTTATATACCTTTTCTAATCGTTTCAGGAGCCGTACTGCCGATTTGTAGTCATGACGATTTTTGAGTCGGATATAGTGCTCCACCGCTTGATGATAATAAGGTAGTAGTAGCTCAGGCGACTCCTTCTCAATGGGCTGCAATACATTTACGCGATGTGTAAAAGGGTCGTAGCCCTGCGCAATTTGCATTTCAATCCACGGCTTCCATTGGCGCTTCTCATAATAGAGGTTTTCAATGATACGGTACGTGGTTGGCAAAAGCTCTCCTAACGATTGCCACATGTCAGCTTCGGCTTCAGGCAGTTCAGCGACGACCAGCTTCCAATAGGAGACGTAGACGTCAACTTCGAGATGTCGTTTTCCTTGATAGAAAGAACTCAATCTTCGCAACCATTGAACCATTTCTTGCCAATCATGAGCGTGCTTCATGTAGTCAAGGAAAGGTACGAACAGAAGAGTAGGCGCTTCCTTGAATGTTGCGTGTGATACTAATGTATCCCAGGCCTGACGTGAGTTCCCTTGACGAAGATACAGATACGCTCGTCCTGCACATAGGGAAAAGGAGAGATCTGCCGCTTCCATCTCTTCGAAAGCCGTTATCTCTGAAGCGATAAGGCTTGCTACAATTGGGACATGGTAAGCCCAGAACGTCGTAAACACCCTGAAGTGATGCAGCTTCTTTGGCGATTCGATCGCCATTTGCGCGCGAAGATAAGCGGAAGTCTGAGTTAATCTCCCTTCATGCTGCCCATCATTCAACGTCTTGGCTGTTTCTTTTAACCACTCATCCAGCTCATCACTCAAATGATAGACGGTTGCAGCCGTGAAAAAGGTAACACCAGCTTGGGCGTTCTGTTCCACGATTTTGCGTAAAATAAACAATCGCTGATGGAATTCGAAGTAAAACAGGTCCGTTTCAGAGAACGGAATTGGTGTTCGCTTGAGATTCGCGAATTGCCCACGCAGTAATTCAACGTAGTTCCATTGATCATAAGAGGGTTTGAGATGAAAGGTGTAGTGCTCCATGAACTTGTGCCAACCATCCACAGTCATCCCAGGAAGTTGCTCCAAATTGGACACGTTGGAAGATTGCGCAGCTACGCGCTTCAACGCCATCTTGGCATTCATGATTTGCGAGGCTGGATAGCCTTGGCGATCTGCCATTTCCATTAAGGTTGCCGCCACATGTTTGCAGGAAGTCTTAACAGGGCAGGTACAAGAGCTGGCTTTCAATTGATTCAGGTCAATCGCAACCTGACATTTCTCGCCAAACTCTTCCACGACGGCGTTAACCTTCCTAAGCTCTGTAGCAATATTCATAGATGTTACCATTTGCTGTTTATAAAAATGAAAGCCTCGACTTAGCGTAACTTCGTTATACGTTTCGGCAATATATTCGAGCAATTTCGACCATTGGGCATCATTTAAAACGGGTGTAGAAGACATTAGTAAACTCCTTTAGATACCAACGATAAGAACACATGTCTCTATTATAAAATGTCAGAACTCACTTGTAAATTTAACAGGGACAATTTATACTTTCCTACAATACTAGCACTCATTTGAAGCGGGGGAAGCTTGTGAGGATAAATAAATCGCCGTTCGTGTCCTTACGGACGAAATTTCTGGTCTTATTTTGTTTTATGATAACGCTACCATTCTTATTTAGTGGTTATTTAACCTATCAGAAGTATTCGGCCAATGTCGAGCGAGAGGCTAAAACATACTCCGATCAAATTGTGGAGCAGTTGTCGATTAACCTAGAACGTTATGTGAAGGATATCGAGCGAATTACAATTGCGATGTACTATGATGCGAATTTATTGCAAATTTTAGAAAAACATAAAATCGCTACAGTTAGCGGCAACTACAAAAGTATTGAAGAGCAGATCAAAATGAGTCAGCTCATTGCTTCCATCATAATTGATCGGACGGAGTTAGAAGGTGTATTCATTTTTGCTTTGGACGGGACGTTGTTCAGCAATCTGATGGAAACGATCAAGGGAAACTGGGAGCCTAATACCTCGGCTTGGATGGAGCAAGTCAAGCAGAAGGACGGTGGATTGGTTATTCTTCCTCCTGTGGCGTGGAATTATTATTTGAATAAACCGAAGGAAGCATTGTCTTTTTCGCGATTGATTAAGGATCCACTTACGAATCGCGAGCTCGGTTATGTGAAGGTCGATTTGACGAGTAAAGGTTTTGAGAAAATTTTATCCTCTGTGAAAGTTTCAAAAAACAGTAAATTGTACGTCTTCAATGAAAGTTTGCAACCGATCTACCCTTTTACCAAAGAAGCTCCTCTTCCTTCCTACGATGAAATTGTAGGGACAAGTTCTTCGGATATCATCACATCCTTGCGTACCACGGGGTACGGTGGCCTGCAGATTATCGGTACGATTCCTAAGGAGGATCTCCTGACGGATGCGCGCAAGCTGACGAGCTTCACCTTATGGATTTCAGTCGTTTCGCTCGTATTTGCTTTTGCTGCCGCACTGTTTACATCGGACAGATTGGTTAAGCCAGTCCATCATTTACAACGCAAAATGCGGCGTGTTCAAGGTGGCGATTTTCAAGAACGAGCTATTGTTTATTCAAATGATGAGATTGGTTCCTTGACGGAAGGTTTTAACAGCATGGTTTCTCAGCTAGATATCATGATTAAAGAGATGTATGAGCTCAGGTTACGGGAGAAGGATTCGGAATTGAGTGCGCTGCAAAGTCAGATCAATCCTCATTTTCTTTATAATACATTGGAATCCATCAATATGGTCGCGGTGAAAGAACGGAATAACGAATTATCTCAAGTTATCACGAGTTTAGGAAAGCTGCTGAGGTATACAGTGGATAAACAGGAAAGATTCGTATATTTGAAGGATGAGTTGGCGTTTGTCCAAAACTATTTGAATATCCAAAGCTTCCGACTAGAAGATCAACTGAGCACAGAAATCCTTGTGGATTTCTCACACGAGTATGCGATGTTACCGAAGCTTATTCTTCAGCCTTTAGTGGAGAATGCGATCGAACACGGTCTTGGCAAGGAGCCGATTACGATACAGATTACCTCCAAAGCCGAGGGGCAGGATCTCTATGTATATGTCACAGATAACGGTAAAGGCATTAATCCAGAGCGCCGGAAACTCGTTGAGCAACGCTTAATTGAACCAGAACGTCAACAATCAGGCTTCCTTTCAGATAAGAAATCAAAAGGTTTTGCCCTGCGTAACATTCATCAGCGTCTTGTGATTTTATATGGCGAGTCGTACGGGTTGTCTATTGCACACACGGGTCCTGAAGGTACATCCTTCTGCATTCGTATACCATTTCAGTGGGAGGAATAGTTTACATGCATATTTTATTAGTCGAAGATGAGTTGAAAATCAGGCAAGGACTTAAGAAAATCATTGAAGATGTCATTACCTCGAAACTGCGAATTACGGAAGCAAGTAACGGCCGTGAGGCGTTGGATTGGCTGAAAACACATGATCAGGTTGATCTGATCATAACGGATATTCGCATGAGTGAAATGAACGGGATCGATTTGATCAAAAGAGCGAAGGAGTCGCATCCCAATCTCCTTTTCGTTGTCATCAGTGGGTATGATGAGTTTACTTACGCGAGAGATGCCTTGCGTTATGGGGTAAGTGATTACTTATTGAAACCCATTGAACGTGTGGAGTTAGCACAAGTGCTTCAGAAAATTAGTGTGCAGCTTAATTTGACCAAGCAGCCTAACTCCAAAGCTACAGAGACCGACGTGCCTGATGAATCGGATCGTTTATTAATTCGGAGAGTAAGAGAGCTCGTCAATGAATATCTAAATCAGGATATTTCATTACAGTTTCTTGCGGAGCGCGTCTATCTCAACCCGAAATATTTGTCTAATATGTTCAAACGGGAAACGGGACAGAATTTGTCTGACTTCGTGACAGAGCGCCGCATGGAGAAGGCGAGAAAATTGTTGAAAGAAACGACACTGAAGGTCTCTGAGGTCGCGATGATGTGTGGTATAGCCAATCATAAATATTTTGCTTCCCTGTTTAAGCAGCATACGGGATGTACACCGTCCGAGTTCCGAGATCAGTAGTTGGTTTGTTCTAGAGACAAAAGACCTTGCTATTTTGAACCTTTTATAGATTTTTTGGCGTTATTCTATAAATGAGCACGGTTTATAATAGAGTATGTAAGCGCTTCACACCACTTGAAGAAAAAAGGGGACTAAATACGATGAAGAAAGCACTACTCTTAACGACATCTGTTTTGTTAGTTAGTAGTTTCATTGCAGGCTGCAGCTCAACGAAAGAAACAGCTTCTACAACAACATCACCAGCCAGCTCCAAAGCAGCAGATGCTACGAAAGCACCAGCGAAGGACGTTAAGCTTTCATTCAGCATTTGGGGAACTGACGAGCACAAAAAAATGTATGAGGACATGATCGCGAATTATAGGAAGGCAAAGCCAAACGTCAGTGTCGAAATCATGATTATTCCATCCGCAGATTACTTACAGAAGATGTCCGTAATGCTTGCTTCCAAAACAGCACCAGATGTGATCTGGATGCTCGAAAGAGGCATTCCACAATTTCTTGAAGCAGGGCAAATGGAAGACATTTCAGCCATCAAAACTGATACGGCATACGATGCAAGCGATCTCATTCCATCTACATTAGACTTAGTGACAAAGGCAGATAAACTTTACGGTGTGGCTTTCTCAACTCCTCCTAATATGATGTATTACAATAAAAATTTATTCAAAGAGAAAAACTTGAAAACGCCTACAGAACTCTATAAAGAAGGCAACTGGACTTATGATGAAATGAATAAAGCGGCTATCGCAATTTCTCAACCGGATAAAGGGATCTACGGAATGAACTTGATTCGTCCAGGCGGATGGGGACGGAGCTGGATCGAGTCGCTACAAACATTGGTTTGGGCATATGGTTCTGATTTCTTCACCAAAGATGGTAAGAAAGTAGCCTTGAACACACCACAAGGTCAGCAAGCACTTCAATTCTTCAGTGATGCTATGTTCAAAACGAAGGTTCATCCGAAGCCAGGAGACCAAACAGCGTTTGAATCAGGCAAAATCGGTATGCAACAAGATTTGCTTAGCTATATGGGCAAAGCCAAAGCAATCAAAGATTTCGAATGGGATATCGCTCCTATGCCGAAAGCAGCAGGCGGTCAAGGAACAACGCTTGGTTATGCCGCTTACATGGTTCCCAAAGGCAACGCCAACACAGCTGAAGCAATTGAGCTTGTTAAGTACTTAAGCAACAAAGAAAACATGGCGATCACGTCCCAATTCTTCGTGCCAAGCCGTAAATCTGTTCTTAATTCCAACGGTTTCTTGAAGCAAGGTCCATCTCCTGAGAGCATGAAAACAGCGGTACTGGATCAAATGGCAGCTGCTCGTGTACGTCAAGGTTTCGTTAACTTCCAAAAAATCGATGACAAAATGAAGCTGCACTTTGATGCTATCTATACGCAAGCAGGGACAGTTCCAGATATCTTTAAAAAGTTGGAAACGGATGTCAATGCGATTCTAGCGCAATAATCGGATTGGACTAGAACTGTGGCCAAGCTGATTAGCTTGGCCATTGTCTCACAAAGGAGTGAAGCGAACACCATGGATACGTATAGAACGGTCCCCATCGAGGTGTCAACATCAACGGTAGTTACGAAGAAACGAAACGCCTTCAGTCAAATTAAACGCAGAAATGCGATCTATGGGTATCTGTTTATTGCACCGATGATGCTTGGGTTCTTAATTTTTATGGCAGGACCGATTATTAGTGCGTTTGGACTTAGTTTTACCGATTATTCGCTTCTACATGCAACGAAAATTGTTGGTGCAGATAACTATGTGCAAGTATTAACGAAGGATGAACTGTTCTGGTCATCTGTAAAGAATACATTGTATTTCTCAGCAGGACTGATCCCGCTCAATCTCATGCTAGCTTTAGGACTTGCTTTATTATTGTCGACTAAACTTCCGGGTGTTGGCATTTTTCGTACCGCGATCTTTACTCCGGTCGTCACATCTATCATCGTTTGGGCGATCGTCTGGAAATATGTATTCGCAACGGATGCCGGGCTGGTGAATCAAATATTGCATTTCTTCGGCATAACTGGACCTGCTTGGATGTACAATACGACGTTAGTGATGCCAGTCGTTATTCTAGTTAGTGTTTTGAAAAAAGTGGGAATGAATATGGTCATCTTCCTCGCGGCACTTCAGGATGTACCCAAAATGTATTATGAAGCCGCTACAATTGATGGTGCATCGAAATGGAAACAGTTCACGAAAATTACATTACCGATGATTTCGCCCTCACTATTTCTAACATTAATCATAACCTTAATCGGTTCACTGAAAGTGTTCTCTCAGATTAGTGTTATGACCGATGGTGGTCCTGGGAATAGTACAAGTGTACTCGTATACTACATCTATAAGCTAGCCTTTAAAACCTATGATCTTGGTTACGCATCTGCTGTTGCCTTTATCCTCTTCTTCTTAGTACTCGTACTTACCATGGTGCAGTGGAGCTTCAGAAAAAGGTGGGTGCATCATGAGCAATAAATCCATCCGAATGTTGGGTAATGTGTTAACGTATGTGTTTCTAACGATAGTCTCCGCTGTTATCTTAATGCCGTTTGTCTGGATGTTAACCACATCACTCAAGGATCAAACGAAAATATTTTCGTTTCCTCCCCAGTGGATTCCGAGTCCGATTGTATGGTCCAATTATTCGCAAGTGTTTACGACACAGCCCTTATTTATAACGCATTATGCGAATAGTCTGTACATCGCGATTGTCGTAACGGTTGGAACGTGTATTTTTGGAGCATTAGCTGGATTTGCTTTTGCTAAGATTCATTTTCCATTCAAAAATGTTTGCTTCCTTATTCTCTTAAGCGGGATGATGATCCCCAATGAGGTTACAATTATTCCAAACTTTATCTGGTTCTCTAAGTTAGGGCTCGTAAATAATCACTTCCCGTTAATCATCCCACCTATGCTAGGGGCAGGCGGAATCTTCGGTGTGTTCTTGCTGCGTCAGTTTTACATTACGATTCCGAAGGATCTGGATGAAGCCGCTGAAATTGATGGGAGTACACCTTGGCAAACATTCTGGCGCATCATGGTGCCGATGGCAACACCAGCATTCGCTACGCTATCGATTTTCACCTTTTTACACAGTTGGGAAGATTTCCTCGATCCGTTAATTTACATCTCCTCGTCGAAATTGTTCACACTACCGATTGCGATGAAATTATTCACGGATACAGCAGGGACGGACTGGCACTTACTCATGGCAGCATCTGTAATGGCTACCGTTCCACTCTTACTCGTATTCTTCTTCGCACAGAAGAAATTTATTGATGGGATTGCAACGACTGGCTTGAAATAAGTTGTAAATAAGGGAGGTATCCATGTAATGTGGATGCCTTTTGTTTATGTAACCTTCACTTGACATTATATACTGTAATCATTATAATTACAGTATGCAGTAACAATTCGAGTGAAGGTGGCGAGGCGTATGTTGAACGTTGCAATTGGTGATTGGGTAGTCGCAACAACAAGTGAAGATGAAATGGTTCATGGGTATGTGGAAGCGATCGCTTGGCAGCATGGTATCGCCTTCGTTCATGTCATTGCTTCCGATCAAGATGAAATTATTGGTCATCAAATTGAAGTGAAACTCTCCAGTGTGAAGGCACTGCCAATAAGCGGACTTGATTCAGAAGATGGCGTGCGCAGTATGATCGACATTGCTCTTGGCATCAAGGATGAGATGTGGTTTATGGAGCTAACCGATACTTTATTCGCCTTACAGTCTAACGGATCCAAGACGACCAAAGAGAAAGAGTTCTCCGGTTTCTATGCGAACCGTCTAGGTGTGGATCAACTGTAATGGTTGAAATAATAAAAAGCCAATCTAATCGATAACTTGCTTAGCAAGGTTAATCGGTCGGATTGGCTTTTTCGTTATTGCCAGTGCTGGAGTGGGGGGTATGACATCGTGAACCCTCGTTCCCTCCGAAAGGGATCTGAGACAGCATAGCGCCACTATTGAGAAGCTGTGTTCTCCTTAGCTGCCGTTTTCGCCGCGGGCTTCGCGACGGGCACGCCTTTCGCGACTTCCGCAGCGAATAAGGTCTGCATTTCAGAGACTTTCTTAGCGTCAGCTGCCTCTATTTTATCCGCGAAATACTTTTCAACAAATAGCTCCCAGGTGGGGACGACTTTTTGCGTATGGATGGTTTTTACAGCTGTTTTGATCAGCCTGCGTTCCTTGGCATTGGTGTACATGTCCACGTATTGCTGCTTGCGTTCAAAGTCAAGATCGTTGAAGATCGAGCGGAATACCTCCGCAGTCATCTTCGCATCGTCCAACGCTCTGTGTGCCGTACCCTCAGCAACGATGTTCAAATCCATAAGCGCGGCTTCGACACTGACGTCATTCGTTACTTTTTTGAAGCGGGTGAACCCTTTCAATAAGTCGAAATAGTGAGCAGCCATCCAATACGCATCATCTAATTTGTGCATCCGCGTATCAAACACGATCCGCTTGAGATCTTCGCCACCCCAAGTAACAAGCAACAATTCTTTACTCCGTCCAAGCCAAGTCAAGAAATCGGCAATCACTTTGCGGAAACCAGCCGCTTCATCAATATCTTCTTGGGGAATCCCTGTTTTTTTCTTAATAAAGGCATTCAATTTAGAGAAATATACAGGCTTAATCAAGGCTGAGAATTCATCAACTTGATTCAGAGAAGCATCTAAACGAACAGCGCCGATCTCAATCACTTCCATAGGTAAATCACTGGCAAACTTGCGGCCGTTAAATTCGATATCTAATATAATGTAATCCATGATGTGCCCCCGTTTCATCCTATCCTATCATTTTAGCAGAAAAAGCTTAGGTTGCCAGCTTCTGTTTACGATAGACCGCACGCAGCACCAGACTTAACATGAATCCAGTGAATGACATGACCGACACCCAGATGAATAACGTGTGTACACCAAAGGCTTGATAGAACCATCCACCTAGATAAGAAGCGACGATACCCGAGACCCCGAAGAAGATGATAGCTAGGACGGTCTGTCCAGTTGCACGCCATTCTTCAGGAACGATCTGATACAAGTACTGAATCGCAGCTGAGTAAAAAATAGGGAATGTGAACGTCTGGAGGAGCTGAATCGCAACAAGTACATGCGGATCCGTTACCCAAGCGCTGACTAAGAAGCGCAAGAAATAGAAGAAGGCAGCGAATGAAATAAGCGCTAATTCTCTACCTTTTCGAAGCCACCAGAAGCTTAACGCGAATACTAGAATTTCACTCCCAGCTGCTAAGAAGAAGGCAATCCCGACCAAATGATTGCTGCCGCCTAATTCACGGATATAGACACCAAGAAACGTATCGTTAATCCGCTGCGGGACTGCACAAATGAAGATTAAGACCATGAACCAAATGGTTTCTTTATTACTTAGAAAATTTCGCAGACTGCGCAGGGAGATTGGTTTCCCAATCACAGGAGCATCCGGCAACGCGAAGCATATGATCAAACTCAATATACCAATGCCGCCAAACAGGTAGGCCAAGCTATGAATGCCGAAGTACTGCGCCGCATAGCCAACAATTAACGACATCACTGCGTAGCCGACAGCTCCGAATGTACGGATGGAACCATAGCTCGTGCCAAGGCGTTCCGCGGTTTGGAAGTTAAGGCTTTCTGTCAATGGATCCAGCGGCATTAAGAAAAAGTAAAGCAGCATAGTAAATAGAAGCAGTACAACAAAACTCTTGGAATCGTACAGCAAGTACCCGATGATGGTGGAACAGAAGAGAAGAAGTAACATGATTTTTTTGATCGTTTTCGTACGATCACTGATCATGCCCCATAATGGCTGCGAAAAGATGGCGATGAAACCACCAGTCCCGATGATGAGACCAATTCGTGATGTAGAAAGTCCCTGTGCGTCCAAATAGACGGGTAGAAAAGAGACGAAGAGGGCAAGTAATGCGAAATACAAAAAGTTAAACGAGCGTAATAAATTGGATGAATGCATGATGACCTAACCTTCCTTGATGTACTAGCGCGATGCTGTCATGAATGTACATTTTATCACGCTCAGCCAAAGTTGCAAAAAAAATTTATCAAGAGCGAAGCTGAGAGGGGTTCGTTCCTGTTACTTTTTTGAATTGGCGGCTAAAGAAATAAATGCTTCGATAACCCAGCGCTTCAGCGACTTCACTGACATTCATCCCTAGTTTGAGCAAATAGGAGGCACGTTCAATTCTGGACTGAATGAGATACGATTCAATCGTCTGGCCCATGATTTCTTTGAATTTTAGAGAGAAATAACGTGGAGATAGATGCGCCTCTTTGGCTAAATCTTGAATGCTATGCTGCCGCCCAGGATCTTGCCGAATGTGAGCCGCGATATCCATCATCACTCGATTCATCGAGCGCCGTGCCGGATCACCCTGAGGTTGATGGTCAGGTGCTTGACGTTCAAAAAGCAAAAGTATGAGCTTTAGCAACGTTTTCGCTTCTTCTTCATGTCCATACGTTTCTGTGTGTCGTACTTGAACGAAACGATCTAGATAGCTCTCGTGGAACTCAGCGGGATCGAAATGTACGAAAGAAGGCAGTGACATCGGATACGAATGATCCCCTTCTGCAGAGAAATGGATATACGTAACGGTAAGCGGACGTTCTGGATTATGCTTCGCACTGGACAGGTCCCCTGGCTTAAACAAGAAACAATCGCCAGCACTTACATGGTAACGTTTGCTATTTAAGGTGACCTCTCCTTCACCATCCCATACATACCAGAAATCGAAGTCTTGGAAAGGATCATCCTCGCGGCGGCTCCATTTCCAATTCACTTCACAGATCGTTTTGCCGAAATAAGGATTAAGCTGAATGGCTTGGGATGTGAAAACGGACATGAAGGCTCACAGCTCCTTTATGTAAAATAGTGCAAATTATATAGTGTCTGAATGCATTTATTTTACTATGTTCTATTCATATAATAAAGATGTAAATGGCTAAATTATTTAAACGGAGGGGTTACCGTTATGCCTAAAACTGAACCAACCGAGCAATCGCCTGAAGAAATTTCGGCAAAGCTTTACCGTTACGACCGTATTGCAGATAAAATTGACGGTGGGGAAAATTGGAACGAGTCATCTCTCGCCGATTATTTGAGAAATGGCTTCGCGGCGATCGAACATGTATTAGATGAAAAAGATATTCAGAATTCGAAAGAAGCTTTGTATGAGCTTATTTTTAAAGATAATAAAGGGGCAATCATCCAATTCTCGAAGCCGAAAAGTGAATTGAAAACGGACGAAGAAAAGGAACTAGCGGTAAGGAAGGTACACGAATTCGTTAAGGTGGACGAACGCTTGCGAGGGATTGCAGAGCATCCTGCGATTCTTGCCATCGTGCAAGATATTCTGGGTGAAACGCCGCGGCTTGTTCAGGATATGGCATTGCTTAAACCTCCGCATGGTGGAGGGGAGAAGCCGTGGCATCAAGATATGGCCTATGGGAATTTGGCGTATGAGAAACCCGTGGTTGGTGTGTGGATCGCACTAGATGAAGCAGCGCTTGATAATGGCTGTATGCATGTCATACCTGGTTCGCATGCCGATGGGGCAACACCACATTATGCCATTCGAGATTGGCAGTTATGTGATGCCCATGTACAGGTAGAAAGAGATGTTGCTGTGCCTCTATTACCTGGAGGTATCCTATTGTTCCACGGGTTACTCAAGCACGGTACTCCTTATAATCTCTCTACGAAGAAACGTCGCGCTTTGCAGTTCCATTATGTAGGCGAATCAGCTATTAAACTTACGCCAAAAGAGTATAAACGATTTTTTACAAATGAGATGAGCGGTGCAGAATGCTAGGATAAGTGAGTCCTCTTTCCGATAGATGGAAAGGGGGCTTTTTTTCATGTTCCAACGTGCCTGCACCATATGAAAATCAAATGAATACTTATATTATGGTCATTTTATAAATGGCGAGTTGAAAGGGGGAAATGGGATGCCTTCACTTATTTCAATAGTCATGCTGACATGGAATGGATTGAAATTTACGAAAGAATGCGTTGAAAGTATTTTGCGACATGCCGATGACAACATAGAGATTCAATTCGTGTTTGTAGACAATGGATCGACAGATGGTACTGTGGAGTACTTACAAACAATTCCTTCCTCTAAGCTCATATGTAATCAGGATAATAAAGGGTTCGCAGCTGGAAACAACCAAGGGATCGCGGAAGCTGACGGTGAATACATTTGTTTGCTGAATAACGATACCGTTGTTACCGAAGGTTGGTTGATTCGTTTACTGGGATGCCTTCAAAAGAATCCAAATATCGCCATCGTTGGGCCACGTTCTAATAATGTCGCTTGGTCGCAGCTCGTCTACAATGTCCCCTATAAGTCCTCAGCGGAGATGGAGGTTTTTGCCTCCCATTGGTCGCTGCAGCATAAAGATCAAGGCTTTTTTCCGCATAAATTAATCGGGCATTGCATGCTTTTTCATAAAGATCTTATTACCAAAATAGGTGGGCTGGACGAAAGGTTTTTCCCAGGGAATTATGAAGATGATGATTTCTGTTTGCGAGCCCGCGTCAGCGGTCAAATTCTGTGGGTTGCGAATGACGTTTACGTTCATCACTATGGAGGAAGTACGTTTCAAACGAATAAAACGAATTATTCAGCAAGCGCCTACTCGAATGCTGAACGATTTTCCAAAAAGTGGTCGTTAGGCATAACGGGTTTAGAGCTGGATCAGTTCGGATACAATCCCTCAGAGCTTGTAGAGAGAGAGAAGCCTTTCCGAATAGAACGACATTATATACCTATTAATAAGAAGTAGTATCTCATTGGGAATCTTGTAGGAGGAAAAGGAATGAGGATTGCACTGATAAGTCCCGATTATCTTCCTGTCCCACCCGTAAAATACGGCGGCATAGAGCGAGTTGTTTATACGCTGGCAGAGGAGCTTGTTGAACGGGGGCATGAAGTCATTCTATATGCGCCCTTTGGAAGTCAGATTCGAGGAAAGCTAATGCCTTATTTACATGTGGGGCACGATATGTGGCGAATTCCTGGTTTTGTCAAGCTAACTTTGCCACCAGGTGTTGATATCATTCATGACCATACACAGCTTTCCGTTGTCGGCCAAAAGAAACTGGCAGTACCTACGGTTTGTACGATTCATAATCCATTAACCAATCCGGTTAAACATGCCGTCTATTTGAGTAAAAGACATCGGGACTTGTTCGGCAACCCTCATGATCACGTCGTTTATAACGGATTAAACCCGGATGAATTTCAATTCTCTGATCAAAAAAGTGATTATTTGCTTTTCATTGGTGCAATTATTCCTTATAAAGGCGTCCATCATGCGATTGAAGCGGCAGAGCGGGCGGGACAAAAGTTAATAATAGCTGGACCTGTCTATGATCATGACTATTTCCATAAAGAGATTCTCTCCAAGACCCTATCGAATCCATCTATTCAATATGTCGGAGAAGTCGGAGGGCAAGCTCGACAAGATTTATTGAAGCATGCCAGATGCATGTTATTTCCGACACTGGTTGAGGAGCCATTTGGGCTTGTCATGACGGAAGCTATGGCATGTGGAACTCCTGTCTTGGCCTTGCCAAATGGATCTGTTCCTGAAGTAATGAGCGGATTTCCTCAATTGATATGCCGCTCAGTCGAAGTGATGACGAATAAATTGATCCATGAGACGCTTCCCGACCCTTATGAGCTTCGCGAATATGTACTCGAGCATTTTACAACAAGTGGGATGACCGATAAATATCTCGAGATTTACCAAAGCATTATTGAGGAAGAAAGTTGAATTAAACGATAAACAGCGGCTGCACCTCGTAAATTGAACTGTGACCCGTAAGATGGACACTTTGAAAAAAGTGCCCTCTTACGGGTCATTTGTGTTTTAATCAGACTATGAGAATGGAGCGGAGGAAGAAA
>NZ_LMSD01000010.1 GCF_001428045.1 Paenibacillus sp. Soil750
AACCGCTCGAAGATACCTCGCTGTTTATCCATAAACAGGCGGTAAGACGTATAGGCTATGCCGCTTGCGATCGCCATAAGCAGGATGCCTGGCAACAGRTAATTCACATAGTTATCCGTTCCRGTTTGAATGGCACCGCCTAACACATAGACGAACAGCAGCATCATCGCAATTGGTGTGATGCAGACCGTGATGATGGTGTCYATACTGCGSAAAATATGGCGCATGGAACGTCCAAGCATAACGCTAATATCGGTGAAGAAATGATTTTTTGCCGTTTCCATTTACTTCGCCTCCTTTTTGCYGACGATAGAGAGGAAGATGTCCTCTAATGATGGCTGTTTTTCAATATATTCCACTTTTGCAGATGGGAACAGTTTTTTTAGATCCGMGAGGGTGCCGCTGGCGATAATCTTACCTTCATGCAGAATAGCAATTCGGTCTGCAAGCTGCTCAGCCTCCTCCAAATACTGCGTGGTTAGGAGTACYGTSGTGCCGCCRCCRGCAAGCTCCTTGACAATCTTCCAAACCTCGAGGCGTGCCTCSGGGTCAAGCCCGGTTGTCGGCTCGTCGAGGAAAATAATCTGCGGATTACCCACAAGRCTCAAGGCGATGTCGAGCCTGCGGCGCATACCACCCGAATACGTAGACGCCCTGCGGTCGGCGGCATCTATCAAGTCGAAGCGTTTAAGCAAGTCGTCCGCAACCTGACGCGGATCCTTGAGATATCGCAGCTTCGCGATCATGATCAGATTTTCCCGTCCGGTCAAAATTTCGTCCACCGCGGCAAATTGCCCAGTCAGAGAGATGGCCTGCCGAACATGATCGGGTTTTGACGCAACATCGTATCCGTTTACAGTGGCAGTTCCGCTGTCTTGTTTGAGCAGCGTGGTGAGGATTTTGACAACCGTTGTTTTCCCAGCCCCGTTGGAGCCGAGAAGGGCGAAAATACTGCCCTTTTCCACCTCGAAATCAACGCCCTTAAGGACTTGATGCTGCTTRTAGGACTTGTGCAATCCAACGACTTGAATCGAATTAGTTGGCATAAGTTTTCCCTCCTTATCGAACCGTTACTTTAGACAAATCGGCTCCCATACCTTTAAGAGATGCATAAGTCAGTTTATCCATGACTGCGCCGTCAAAGCAGATGGTTTTGAAGGCACGGTAATACTTATTGGTCAATGAAAAGAACGCTTGGAAAGACACATTCTTGAATATAGCGCCTTTAAATGAAACTTCGTTTACTGCTGATTTATCAAACTTAACGCCGATAAAGGTTTGCCCGTCAAAATTCAGMCCGCTCAAGTCGGATAATTCAAAGTTCACGCCGTCAAAMATACAATTTTCAAAGACTGTTTTCCTAAGGTCGATCTTGCTTAGTGTGACATCGGTTAGTTTTACACCTGTGAATTTGGCACCATCCATCCCCGAAACGCTGAAGTTGGTACGTACAAGAGTCGATTCATTGAAGCTTACATTWGTAAGGTCAGTTGCAGTTAGGACACAGTCCGTCAGATTGGCGCGGTCAAAATTAGCATCACGTAGATCACTGGTCTTAAATGAACTTCCGGTTAAGTCAGCGCYTGCAAAGTCGGCACCGCGTAACGCGCTAGCATTAAATTGACCTTTATGAGCTTTAACGCCTGCAAAGTCGCTCATTGCCAGGTTGCTTGCGCTAAAGTTAGTCACTARTTGCCGTTCCAGCGAGCGGGAGAGGTTGGCGACTTCTAAGATCGTTTGTTCGATGTCGCCGATGCTCTCAATGGTCATCGTAAACGCGGTTTCATCGTCTTTGCCCTCAGCTTTGAGTTCACGGTAGCGCTCCTGCAAATCGGAGTGCAGGTCTGTCTTTAATTCAGTGACGCTTTTTACCCCATCATAGGGTGTGAAAACACCGTTCAAATAGTTCGTTAATTTCTGATTCATCATAGCAATCTCTCCCTTATAATAAATTTTCTANTGACGCTTTTTACCCCATCATAGGGTGTGAAAACACCGTTCAAATAGTTCGTTAATTTCTGATTCATCATAGCAATCTCTCCCTTATAATAAATTTTCTARTACGCGCTTCGAATACTCCCARTTGTTTTTGTTGCGGACGTAAGCACTCTTGCCCTTTTCGGTAATCCTGAAATACTTGCGTCTTCCTCCYTGAGACTCATCGCCCCAATACCACTCGATATCGCCGTCTGTCTCAAGCCGCTTGACGCTGGAGTACATGGTGGCTTCCTTTAATTCATATTCGCCGCCAGCCGTAACGGTCAGCTTCGGATAAGAGCCGTAGTATCATCGTATCGGTATGTCCGCGGAGCAGGTCGGATGTAATTTTGTTCTCGCTCATATCATCACCTCACATTTATTATAATAMGGCATAGTACTATGAYTGTCAAGGTACTATTTTAAATAAAATACTTTGTTCAGTCAGAAATGAAAAAAGCGGCAGCCACGGACCAGAAAATAAAGTCCATGACTGCCGCTATTTTGTTGCAAATTCGAAAAGTTAATGTGTTAAATATCCAGTTTACGGTTACTGATCCATTTCACCATTTCAGGATCGCGATGTGAAAAGAACAGGCTTTGTTTCGTATCTAACGTAGTTATCAACGCCATATCCTCTTGGCTTAATTCAAAATCAAAGATACTGAAGTTTTCGATTATTCTTTCTTTACGTACAGACTTTGGAATCACAACGACGTCTCTTTGTGTCAACCAACGTAAAACTACCTGAGCAACGGATTTATTAACCTTTTCAGCAATGGATACCAAAAGTTCATTCTGGAATAAATCATTTTTCCCTTCAGCAAAAGGCGCCCATGATTCGATCTGAACATTGTTCTCATTCATGAATTTTGCATTTTCGATTTGTTGGTTGAAAGGGTGAGTTTCGACTTGATTTAGCGCGGGAACGACTTCATTTTGGATAATCAAATCGATGAGACGATCCTCATGGAAGTTACTAACGCCAATGGCGCGAACCTTTCCTTCACGATACAATTCTTCCATAGCACGCCAAGAACCATGCACATCGCCGAATGGCTGATGAATGAGATACAAATCCAAATAATCCAACTGCAATCTTTTCAGTGAGTTTTCAAATGCTTTTTTGGTGCGCTCATATCCAGTATCCTGCACCCAAAGTTTCGTAGTAATAAATAACTCCTTTCTTGCAATACCACTCCGTTTGATTGCATTGCCAACTGCTGCTTCATTAAGATAAGAGGCAGCTGTATCAATCAGCCGATAGCCTGCCATAATAGCGTCATAAACACTTTGTTCACATTCACTTTGATCTGTCATCTGAAATACACCAAAACCGAGTATAGGCATCTCAACGCCATTGTTCAAAATTACTTTATGCATATATATTCCTCCATTAAAGTGATGTCGTATCTCCCATTTTCTCTCACTTATTATGCACCAGATGACAAAGAGACAGTTATCCCATTCGTACCAAATGTTTGCCTAATCCTCTCACTACCACTTATGTAACAGAAAAATATGGCTTATAATCGAACTATGTAAAAATAGAAACAAGGAGAATCCAATGTCTGAATTAATCGTTAAACAGCAGAAGGAGCTCTGCGAAATCATAGAGCGCTATGCACAAAAGGACGGTGTTCACCCAACTGCTATTCCATCCTTATTTTTCATACGTGTCTCGAAATCAGCCGGACAAAGCCATGGCGTGTACAAGCCTTCTTTTTGTATGGTAGTTCAAGGGGCGAAGGAAGTTTGGCTGGCACAGGAACACTTTAGGTACAGTCCTGCCGATTACCTTGTTGCATCTGTTCATTTACCCGTTACCTCCCAAGTCACTGAAGCCACTCCCGAAGTTCCCTATTTGGGTTTCAAACTTGAATTTACATCGAGTCAAATCTTAGAGCTTCTACATGATACAGAATTTCGTATGGACCCCAAACAAAATCCGAAGCGAGCTATGTTTGTCAGCCAGATCGAATTATCTTTGTTAGATTCGGTTATTAGATTAGCTCGTTTACTTGATAGTCCGAAAGATATTCCTGTGCTTGCTCCACTATTTACAAAGGAAATTCTTTATCGGGTGCTGCAAGGTCAGAATGGGATTATTTTGGAGCAACTTGTTATGGAAGGAAGCTCAACCCATCAAATCACCCTTGCTATTGAACAAGTCATGAACAACTATGCCAGCCCCTTACGAATTGAAGAACTTGCCGAAATAGCGAATATGAGTATTTCTTCGTTACATAGACATTTTAAAGAAATCACTGCGATGAGCCCTCTTCAATTTCAAAAACAAATCCGGTTGCAGGAAGCTCGGCGCCTATTGCTAACAGAATCGGTGGATGCTTCTGAAGTTGCCTACCGGGTAGGCTACGAGAGTGCGTCTCAGTTTAGCCGTGAATATTCTCGGATGTATGGTTATCCGCCCAAAGCTGACATGAAACGATTGAAGGAGCAGGGACCTGAGCAAGTATCCAATGTGTGAGGTTCAAGCAATTCGTTCCATCTACATCTAAAAGACCAAATAGAATCTCTCTCCGCGAGAGAAATAGGCAAACATTTAAGATGATCAGGATATCGCTTTCTTTTTGATTCATTGCATAATTAAATTAAGCATGTATCGGAGGATATTTGCGGAACTCATTATATGTTGAAATATATCCAGAAACATACAAAGGCTAAGGCTTGATAAGTAGATCAAACGTGGAAGCAGGGATATGAATGTCCGATTCTTCAAAAGAATTAACTATTGCACAGAAAAACTTCGGAGATTTTGCTCCAAAGATTGTTGAATTAACCGATGATGTTTTATTCGGAGATATCTGGAAGCGTGAAGAGCTTTCGCCGCGAGACCGCAGTTTAATTACGATATCTAGTTTAATTACTGGCGGAAATACGCAACAACTGAAAAATCATTTAAACTTAGCGAAACAAAACGGACTTACGGAAGAAGAACTAATCGAAGTCATGACTCATCTTGCTTTCTATGCAGGTTGGCCGAAGGCAATGTCAGCCCTGACGGTTGCAAAAGAGGTATTCTCGACCGAAAAATAACAATAACGTGGGGAAAGAGGTGCTTATTGTGGAAATTCGATCTTTAGGACAATCGGGATTAAAAGTAACGAATCTGTGTCTGGGTACGATGACATTTGGTAATCAGGCAGACCAAAAAACCTCATTCGAAATACTTAACAAGGCATTCGATGCTGGAGTGAATTTTATTGATACGGCAGATGTGTATCCCATTGGGAGGGCTTCACAAGCCGTCGCGGGTGCAACCGAGTCGATTATCGGGGAATGGCTAGGAAGTAAACGAGACAAAGTGGTGTTAGCAACGAAGTGCTTCGGTGCGATGGGGCCAGGAGCAAATGATCGTGGGTTGAGTAGGAAGCATATCATAACATCCGTCGAGGATAGCCTCCGCCGCCTAAAAACGGACTATCTTGACCTCTATCAAGCTCATCAATTTGACCCAAGCGTACCTATGGATGAAACTTTACGTGCGCTCGATGATCTCGCCACACAAGGCAAAGTTCGCTACATAGGTGTATCCAATTGGCGTGCGTGGCAAGTGGCGAAAGCAAACGGAATTGCTGACAGAAAAAATTACATCCGTCTTGTGAGCGTTCAGCCTCGCTACAATCTCTTGTTTCGCATGATTGAGGACGACTTGGTTCCAATGGCCCTTGATGAGGGGCTTGGCATTATCAGTTACAACCCACTTGCGGGAGGGATGTTGACAGGCCGATACAGGAATAATGCAAGTGTGGAAGAGGGGACTCGTTTTGGACTCGGAAACAATGCGGGATCTTTGTATCAGGAACGTTATTGGCAAGAGGCACAGTTTGTCGCGGTTGAGAAGTACCAGGACTGGTGCCAAGAACGTAACTTTGATCCAACTACAACGGCCGTGAGATGGGTTACACAGCAACCGGGAATCACCTCAGCCATCATTGGTGCGAGTCGTCCGGAACAGTTGGACGCTAGTCTGCGTGGTGCTCACATGGATAAGTTAACGGAACAGGAGCTAGCTTGGCTCGATGGACTTTGGTTTAGTTTGCCTCGCCGACGCGAGTTTAGTTGAAATCCAGGTGAACAATGCGATAAGTGAACGATTAAACCAGGAACACCTGTTATCTTAACAGGTGTTCCTTTTTTGCGGCCGGTTATCGAAGTACATAACCAGCACTTGCTAGATACATGCTTCCTACACTTTCGGTTGCTCCAGCAACGAATGCTCAATAATCATTCCGGATAGATGCCGCAGTACCATCGAGACGCCACCGTGAGCAATGCCAAGCTCGCCAAGATCCGAACAGTAGATCTCCAGATTCAGAAGGAAGCGCTCCGGAATCATTTCGCGTTCGTTTCCTGTATGCGAATAGGGGCAAAGCTGCGAAAGTACACTTTTTTCGGGGGAAACGGCTGCATATCGATAAATACGTGCAAAAGAGCATCCTTTTTGCACCGAAAGGGCCAAATAGAGGCGTGTCGGCCGAAATTGTTGCACTTTCGCACGTATTTCTAATCGAGAGGTTCAATCGAGAAAAAGGTTGCACTTTTGCAATTTTGAACTTTTCACGACACGCAGAAAGTGATTTGGAGACAAAAGAAGGCCCACGCTACCTGGATGGCTCATGGGACCTTCTTTTTGCATTTCATGCGGAGCTGTAACGCATAGTCCAGTCTCAATAATGGTTTCTATTAAAAATGCTGGCACCTAATCAAAGGGTATACCAGCTCTTCTGACATTTCGCTTATAATGAAGTCGAATAAGGACTTGAATGGGGGCTGATTTTGTGCAACTAATCAGAAAAATTACAGATAACGATATCCTAGGCAGTGGACCAACTGAATTCCTAAATACCATCTCTCGATTCGGATCAAGAGGAGTTGTAGTCGATAAGCCGTTAAACGTTGCCATGATGTATATGTCCAAAACGAACATGTACAAACTACCTGGCGGTGGGGTAGATGAAGGAGAAGATGCAAGGGATGCCTTTCTACGTGAAATCCAGGAAGAGACGGGTTATGAAGCTGAAATCATTCATGAATTGGGGTATATCGAAGAGCATAAAAACAGAAATAAGTATTTGCAATTCTCCTACTGTTATATAGCAAATGCGAAAGCTAGATTCGGCGATACCAAGCTTACTGAAAACGAGATCCAGCTAGGGATGGCCGTTCAATGGATGTCATTAGATCAAGCACTGGACGTGATGAATGATTCTCTGTTAACTTGTACCGATTATTCATCCAAATTTATGCTTTTGAGAGATATGACGATACTTAAAGAGGCCGTACGCATATTAACTGGGAAGGCTGTGTAAAAGTAGAAAGACGCTCAGGAGTCGTTCAATACCTTTTTCAAAAGTTGTAAGAACAATTGCTTATGAGAGAAGGGAGTTACGTGCTGTCCGCGAAGCAGTAAGATCCCGATGGGGATCACTGGTTCATCCCATGCAATATCAATTCTCACCACTTCTGGGATCAAAGGAGTCGAATCCAGAACGAGACCCACTGCCAGCGTTCCTTTTGCAAAATGGGGAATGGCTGAAATTTGGTTTAGGGTATGAAGATTGGGAAGCGTTACTTCGTAATGAGATAGTAATTTGGTTATTTGTGAGTAATAGAGACATGTGGGTCCCCCTGAGATGAGGGGGTAATGAAGAAGCTCACGGAAAGTAACGCGATTTCGTTCCAGCAGTGGATGACTTCGGTCAACAACAATAGCTATTTTCTCATGATAAAGAGGTTCGAAAAAGAATGGCGACGAATCGGACGGTTCACCGCAAATTGCGAAATCTAGCTCTTTTTTGATAATCGATTGTGATAATGTATCTGTATTCCCCATCGTGAATTGACAGGAGATTCGTGGCTTCTGTTCGAGAAATAGCCGCATGGTGCTTGGGAGTAGCTTCTGCATGGCAGATTCGATTCCGCCTACGTGCAAGTTGCCGATCTCATCATGCTGTAAGGCTTTGGTCAGATTGCTAACATCGTTCCAATGTTGAATGAGTTTATCAATCTCCAACGCGAATCGCTTCCCAGCACTCGTCAGTTCGACGTCCCATCCCCTGTTGAAAAGTTGTACGCCAATTTCCTTCTCTAATCGTTGCATTTGGTTCGATATCGTAGATTGTGCATAATTCAATTTCTCCGCTGCACGAGAGAACGTCCCCTCTTTAAGAATGGTTTGAAAAGTGATTAATTCTTTTAAATCCAAATCCCTCAAGCCTCCATCGATAAAATTGATTGAGATTATCATTTTATTCCATTATATAGATTAAGATGTGCGGAGTACAATGTAGCTATCTCATCAAGGGAGTGATGCATGGTATGCCATTCATAAGAGTCAGCTACTACGAGAACCAATATGATCATAAGAAGTTAGGACAGATCAGCCGAATTATCGGAAGCGAGTTGGTGGAGTACTTCAACGTTCCGGAAGACGATGTTTTTCAAGTATTTCATTCTCATAAGGAAGGTGAGTTCTATTATAGTCCTAGCTATCTAGGTGTCGAACGAAGCGATGGACTGCTATACATTCAAATAACACTGAAATCAGGGAGAACGACTTCGCAGAAGAAAGGTTTTTATAGCGCGCTAGCTGAACAATTATCCAATGAACTTCCTATGCGGAATGAAGATGTATTTGTTGTACTGGTGGATAATGAATTCGAGGATTGGTCATTCGGTAACGGAGAAGCACAGATGTTAAAAATGTCTAGGATAGGTGGTGTCCTATGACTCATCGGAAAATAGTGTCTACCGCAAGGGAAGCCTACGGGGAAATCGCACCAGCATTCGTTGCATACTCGGAGGACGTGCTTTTCGGAGATTTGTGGCGAAGGGAGCTGCTTTCTCTTCGGGATCGAAGCTTAGTCACGATTGCGGTGCTGGTCGCAGGAGGTATGACAGAACAACTACCGTATCATTTGCGGTTGGCTATAGAGAATGGCCTAAGCACAGAAGAATTAGTAGAAGCAATTACGCATATGGCCTTCTATGCAGGATGGCCTCGAGCGGCTTCGGCTCTTGGTATTGTACAGGGGTCGATAGAGCGGTGATTTGGCGAATGTCGCAATCTTACACTTCCGATGGCATCAATATGAACTAAAAAATCGTTCTTCTATATGCTATTGTCAATCTATATTGAAATGAAGGGAAGTTCGGACTTCATACACTTTCATAGAGAGAAGGATTGACAAGGATGAGCAAAAAGCTGCGTATTGGGATAATCGGAACTGGGGGCATTGCCAAAGCCCATATATCCGCGTATAAAAAACTTGACTATGTAGAGATTGTAGGTGTGGCCGATGTAATCCCAAGCAAGGCGTTAGCATTCGCACAGAAGGAAGGATTAACGGAAGCTGCTTCATTTGATAGCCATACGGATTTATTGCGCTTAGATTTGGATGGGGTCAGTATTTGTACGCCGAACGTTTCCCATCACGTAACGACTGTGGATTCTCTGCGCGCAGGAAAGAATGTGTTACTTGAGAAACCGATGTCGGTGACACTTCAAGAAGGTATCGAAATGACACAAGCGGCAAGTGAGAGCGGGAAGATGCTAACACTCGGTTTCCAGCCTCGCTATGATCCGAATATGAAACTGCTGCAAACGATTGTTCAATCAGGACGACTTGGCAATGTCTATTATGTAGAGACGGGAGGCGGGCGTCGTCGGGGTATGCCAGGCGGGACATTCATCAGCAAACAGCTCGCCGGAGCAGGTGCGATGGCGGATATTGGTTGTTACTCGCTAGACATGGCGCTGAATACGCTCGGATATCCTCGTCCGCTAACGGTGTCCGCATTTACGTCTAACCATTTCGGTACTAACTCTCTGTACCATCCGGAAGCGAGCAAGTTCGAAGTCGAAGATTTCGGGGTTGCGATGGTGCGCTTCGAGAATGATCTTGTGCTGCAATTCAAAATATCGTGGGCGATGCACATGGATACCCTTGGAGCAACGATGTTTCTCGGTACGGATGCGGGTCTTAAAGTGACTCCGGCTGGTGCTGGGCCGTGGTCAGGGGTGTGGGATGGCTCCGTAGGTTCCATCACGCTATTCCATGATGAATTCGGCGGACATACAGCGACGCCAGTTCCGCTTGTCGAGCATAAATTGAATCTGTTCGATCAGAAAGTACACGATTTTGCCGAAGCAGTTCGGGATGGTCGACCAGCACCAATCCCTGGTGAGCAGATTCTAATCCAGCAAGCGATTATTGACGGCGTGCTGCGCTCCGCTGCGGCCCGTCGTGAGGTATCGGTGGAGTTGCCTCGCTGAAATAGTGAAAAATGCGAAATAAAGAAAAGCAGCCAATGATGGCTGTTTTTTTTATTTTAAGTTTTATGTCACAGATGGACAACGCCAGTTGTCTTATCAAAGAACGCATGTTTCTGTCAGAATGGCTGAGGTTTCTCTTAGGAAAGAAGGAGTGTTATTATGCAAAGTTTCACGATGGATCACCCCGCAACGAACATGGAGGATTTGTATACATCCTACAAACTTCATTTGTTTTCCATTGCGTACCGGATGCTTGGTTCTAGATCAGATGCAGAGGATATGGTGCAGGATTTATTCATAAGCATTCATGGCCATATCCATGAGAATATTCATAATATCAAGTCATACTTAAGCAAAATGATGATTAACCGATGTTTGAATGAATTAAAGTCAGCACGGCGAAAAAGAATTAGCTATGTGGGACATTGGCTGCCAGAACCAACGGTGCAGATCAACGAGGATAGTCCGTTGGAAAGCGTAGAGCGCCATGATACGATTTCTTATGCTTTTCTTATTCTGATGGATAAACTGACCCCATTGGAGAGAGCGGTGTTTATTCTTCGCGAAGTTTTTGCGTATGAACATAGTGAAATCGGCGAAATGTTTAATAAAACGGAAGTGAATTGCCGGAAAATATTCAGTCGTGTCAAGAAGAAAGTAGATGTGTCCTCAGCAAAGCAGGCAAGCACATCCATCCGTCTGGTTGAAGAAAAGGAACTGGTGACACGATTCATTTCGGGAATTTCGAATGGTAACATTCAATCCTTGGTGGATATGTTAACAGAGGATGTCATCCTGATTGCGGATGGTGGAGGGAAAGTGTCAGCAGCTATCCAGCCTATATATAGGAAAGAACGCGTGCTCAAATTGTTGAGTGCTCTCTCTCAAAGTCGCTTTCCAGCATCGAAAGCGCAGCTTGTCGAGGTCAATGAGCAACCAGGAGTATTATTATCACAAGATGGTGTTCCAACTGGTGTCATTTGTTTTGAATGGGATGAACCAACCATGACCATTCAACGTATTTACATTATTGTCAATCCAGATAAACTACAACATTTAGCTACTTGAGGCTTTGCGGCGAAGTCGTATACCGCCAATTGCCCATAAAATCAAAGGAATGATAATATAGACGGCAGGGTAAAAGAAGCTAATCAGAAACATGTTCTTAAGTGTAAACGAAAGCAGGAGACTGTGCGTGCTAAAGATTACGTATAACAACAAGATGAAAGCCATGATGTATGAAATAAACTTCCAATTTTTAATTCCTGTCCACTCCGATATACCATAACTAAGGATAAACAAGCATACGGCTAATTTGATGAAAGCACCAAGCAGCCAAAGTGGTATGAAAAAAGCATCGATATTCTGAATGAAATTGAGAATAGATACGAATTTGGTTAATGAGTAGACAGGAGCTATTAATTTAGCAGCCACGTTAGGTCCAGTCACAAAGAGAAGAATCAGCGTGGTCAGAACACCCCATATCATCGCTACGGCTGTCCCCCATAGGATTGCTCTTGCAGCGGTTCGCTTGTTCTCAGCGAAAAAGAATAACATAAGAATGATCGATGGATCCATCATATAATTGTAAGAACGAAACGTGCCCTCCAGAATAAGCGTCCAACCTGAATCTGCATAGATGGGCAGAATCCGATTTACCTCCATATCCTGAGGATTCAAGAATAGCTGCACGAATAACATGAGGACGAAGAAAGGTCCAATCACTTCAGCGCAGCGGCTAATCGTCGTAATGCCACCTTTATAAATCGCATAAATAAGTAGAAATATCATAAACAGAACAATGACGATCATCGGTGTGTTATGAACGAGAACTAAATTTACGAATTCGGCCATACCTCTGAGGATCGTAGACATTTGCATAAACCATAGTAGGAAATACCCAGTGATGATTAGTTTACCAAGCCAAGTGCCAAATAGGTCTTTCATGAAATTAACCAGTGTTTTATCCTTGTTCTGTAAGCAAATTCGGAGCATCATCCATGTGATAGCCATCATAATTAGGCCACCGAGTAGAATGGAAATCCAGCAGTCCTGACGAGACTGTTCCGCGGCTAATTGGATGGGGAGGTAGGAAACCACGATGATGGAAGAAATACTAACCAGCCAAAACATTTGATAACCGCTTATTTTCATTTCCCTCGTTGTCACTCCTTCCCTTTCTTATTTTAGTTGACCGCCAATCACACCGACGGATCTAATGTGGATATCCGCTTGGACGGAGGCTTCGACTTTCTTGAAATTTTCTCCCCAATCGTCCTTTTGAGACTTCCACCAGTAAGGATACTTGCGATGAAGATAGGCGCCTATACCGAAAACATCAGGTCCCCATTGTTGAACTTTCCCCAGTGCAAGTTGTAATTTGGATTGGATTTGCTGATTGAGGTACTTCTCGACTTCGATCATGTTAGTGACTTCGGACATGTCTAGGGAGGTCGTGTTTTCAAGAAGATAAGCTTGGGCCTTGACCTTGATAACAACCTGACGCGGATCTTGGCCGCGAACAGATTGAATATGACGGCTAAGATGCGTTAATCGAAACGATAGGAAGCCATTGCCTTCTTTCCATGGAAACGTTACGCCTTGTGAGCTTCCTTTCCCCGACAACCAAGAGACATCTAACCCTTCGAAATCGTCCAGTATGCCACCAACTTTCAGTTTTTTGTTTAAAACAGCGTATCCGGATAATACAGCTAACGGTTCCGCTTTTTTGGTGTTCACCTTTAGATTTTTGACTTGGAGAATCGGTACAAGAGAGCTGCTTTCCTGTGTTGCACTATCAATAATAAATTGTCTGGTAGAGAAGCTCTTCATTCCGTTAATATGCAATTCTTTTCCGGCAGCGATGCTCGAGATATTTTCCAAAGGATGTTTAATCATAAGAAACTCCTTGGCACTGCTTCCTTTAATCATGAGTGTAACATCTCTTTGATTGTTGGCAGGGTCCCTGCCCAGCTTATCAAATAATTTGGTAACGTCATTCTTATTGAAAAACTCTTCACTGATCGCGATCAAAATGCGATGGCTCGTCATCAATCTACGGGACATTTCTCTTTGAATTTTCTGTGTTGCTTCAAAAACGTCCTTACCTTTGGCCGACATGACGAGGAAGCTATCGGAATCGCCAGATCCACTTTTAAAAGAATTCATCTTAGAGGGGATTGCGATTTGGTGGCTAACTTCAATATTCCCGTTCTCAGCATGATCAATGGCTGTCCCCATAACGAAAGCTAATTGATTCGGTTCCACAAAATCCGTGCAGCTGGTTAAAAGCAATACGAGATACATGGACACGCATGTGTGGAGGACAACTCGGATCATGTTGAACGTCCTTTCTTGTTGCGACCGTTCTTGATCCAGAAGGGGTAACGAATAAGCAGATCTCTAATCCGTTTGCCATCGAAGGGGGCTACTGGGCTTAAGTACGGTGTTCCAAAGGATTCCAGTGATACCAAATGGATCAACAAGAAAATAATGCCAAAGGCAAAGCCGACAAACCCTAAGAACCCTGAGATAAACAACATCAGATAACGGATTAAGCGAAAGGGGAGCGTGGCGCTGTATCTGGGAATTGTATAAGCGGCGACACCTGTTAACGAAATGACGATGATGATCGGCGTGGAAATGATGCCGGCTTCTACAGCGGCTTGTCCGATGACCAGGGCACCAATGATGCTGACGACAGGCCCGAGTTGATTGGGGAGATGAACGCCAGCCTCCTGTAAGCCATCGAAAATAAACATCATGAGGAATACCTCAATGACGGTGGGGAATGGCGTATTTTCCCGTGCTGTTGCGATACCAATCATGAGGTAACTCGGGACCATTTCGGGATGGAAGGTTGACAGTGCGACGTAGATAGCAGGTAAGGCGAATGAAATGAACGTCATAATGTATCGGATCAGCCGAGTGATGATGACAAATATAAATCGCTCGAAATAGTCGTCTGCGGATTGAAGACCTGACCAGAGGGTAACAGGTAGAATAAGAGCAAAGGGGGTTCCATTCGTGAGCAGAGCGACCTTTCCCTCTATTAAACTTGCAGCTACGATATCAGGCCTCTCGGTATTCTGGATTTGCGAGAAGATGGAGAAGGAACTATTCTCCAGCCATTCTTCGAGATACGCGGAATCAATGATGCCGTCCATTTCGATTTTATCGAGTTTTTCTCTTACTTCTGTTAAAACTTTCTCATCAGCAAGTCCCTTCATATAGGCAAGAATCACATCAGTTTGTGTATATTTGCCAATTGTGTAAGACTCCATTTTCAGAAGCGGGTGAATGATCCTGCGTCTAATTAACGTCGTATTCGTGCGGATATGTTCCACGAAGCCTTCCTTGGAGCCTCGCAAGGTTGCTTCCTTCATTGGCTCTTGAATACCTCTTGTCTCGTATCCTTGGACTTGAGCAATGAGTGCAGAAGCTTCACCGTCCACCAAAATAGCTAAGCAGCCGTGCAGGATATGGTTAACCAAATCCGCTATGGATTTGTCGGTCTTGATATCTGTTAATGGCAACCATTCACGTCTGAACATCTCAGCAAGCGATTGTATACGATCAATGCCTTGCGGCAAGCCGCTGAAAATTAACGGCTTCAGAATGTTATCTTCAATGCTTTGTAGGCGAGTCATGCCATCCAAATACACGAGTAGAAGTTGGGTTTCATCCATTAACTTAAAGGATCGAATGACAATATCGGAGCAATCCTTGAACTGTTCGGTGAGATAGTCTTCATTCGTTTCTATACGCGTGCTGATTGCCTCCAAAGATGATCCCCTCCAGTGCCTTCAATCTCTGAGATAGTATGAACAGAGCGGAAAGTGCTTATGCAGAAATTGGCATGTATGAGAAGGGGGAGGGAGTGAAGATTTTTGTCACACATTGAAGTCGCCAGTTGTCTTCATAGTGTCAGAAAAAATAGGAGGTAATCACTTATGACACAACGTTTAAATTATATGCAGCAATCACCGGAGCTTTTCAAAAAAATGCTGGAATTCAGCAACGCAGAACAGGGGAGTGCTGTTGAAGAGAAGATTCTTGATCTTGTTCACATCAGAGCTTCACAAATGAATGGTTGCGGATTCTGTCTAGACATGCACGTCAAACAAGCCAAGATCCATGGGGAAGGCGAGCTTCGTCTCTACCACATTGCAATATGGAGAGAATCGACACTGTTTACGCCCCGCGAGCGGGCTGCACTGGCTTGGACAGAAATTCTGACTAAGCTTCCTGAGCATGGTGTACCGGACGAATTGTATGATCGGGTACGAGGGCAGTTCTCTGAGAAAGAAATCTCAGATCTGACTTTCTCCGTAATGGCTATCAATGCTTGGAATCGCATCAACGTCGCTTTCAAGAATGTACCAGGCTCGGCTGATACAGCATTCGGATTGACCAAAGCTGGCCTTAGCTAATAACTGCCCCATTAGACTGTAGCTGGGGCATGACAATACAAAAAGATCTGGTGCTTCGCGCATCCAGATCTTTTTTGTATTGGTATTATTATTGCAATGATGACTTCATTCTCTTCAATAAATTGTAGATCGACTTGGCACTCTCCGCACGGGATGTCGGGCCTTGTGGATCCAGACGATGGTTATCTTTACCTTCGATTAAGCCAATGCGAACTGCTTTCGCTATAGCTTCTCTTGCCCAATCACTGATCGTGTCTTCATCCGTAAATGTCGGTTTCATGCTTACGGTTTCAGCGTGAGTCCCGCCGACCTCCGCAGCCCGTAGCAGCATGACCGCCATCTGTTCGCGGGATATCGTACGATCCGGGGCAAAGTTGTTACTTTCGGTTCCGTTCACGATACCGGCTTCAGCTAGTGCTGTGACGGCTTCGGCGTACCATGCATGTTCGGGGACGTCAGTAAATGAAGATCGATGTGCTGCTTTCAGATGCATAGTTCTTGTGAGTAACGCCGCAAATTCTGCTCGCGTTACGGCTCTGGCAGGTTCGAATGTCATATCGGTTACACCTTGAACGATATGCTTAGCACTTAATACGGCGATGGCTGGCTTCGCCCAGTGTCCTTCAGGAACATCAGCGTAAAGCTTGTTGTACTCCAACATGATGTAAGTACTGAAGTGGTGCAGCTGAGCCTCCAAGACATCCCCTATTAATTCCCCACCGACGTACTCCACAACTCCGTTATTGTCGATATAATAAATGCCCAACAGATTTTTATCCATCTGGGGGTTGATCTTAAAGGTAACAGTAATGGGAGTATCAAATGTTCTGATTTCTTTTTCCTCGCCATCACTGTTCACAATGCTCAGATGGAAGTCCACGGCATCGCTGGCGCTTCGTACAATTGCATTTTCCAAACCGTGGGCATGATTCAGCTGAGCGGTTATGTTGTCATCTGGCACTTTGTTTATTTTAAAAGAAACTAATCCGTCTTTACGTTCTCCCTCAGTCGCTTGTGCGGCAATTGCTTGTAGTGAATCCTTTGAAAGTGTTACCTTAAGATCCTCTCTGACGATTTCTAAAGAGCCGGTTTTGAGCAATTCTATCGTATTGGCCGGTAGTATAACTTGGTTTTTTTCACTCGATAACTTGAGTATAACTTTCCCGTTCGTCGAAGTTAAATCTTCTGGTTTTACAATGAGCGAGGTTGTTTCTAACTGTGGTGCTGCAGGTTGTGAAATAGGTTCTTGTGAATAGACAGGCTCCTGATTGTGCTCATCAGTCGAATTCGTTACCGTTAAGGAAAATGTTGCTGTCCGGATGCCGTTGGATGCACGGATAACGGTTTCTCCATACGTTTTTGCATGAAGATATCCAGTTGCTGAGATTTCCGCAACACTCGGGTTGCTGCTCGCAAAGTGATATCCATGTGTAGCGTCCACTTGTGGCTTATTTCCCATTTCCTCTAGCACACTCGCCTGACCTTGAGTTCCTGCTATCATTGATGCGGCTAAGCCGTGAATGGAAGGGTTTCCGTAATTCGTCCACTGTGACAAATCAACCATCTGGAGTCGATCAAGCGTATAGTTAGCTGTATCTCGGTATTCGTTAGCACCGGACTCGAACAATAGATATAACTTTTCATCCCGTTCGATCATATTCTCCAACATAGGTGGAACGAGCATATCGTTATTACCAGCCGATTTCGCATGACTATCCATATACCATACGGGTATATCGACAGCATTTACCTTCACGGTCGTATCGGCGGTTCCGTTAAAATCAGGTTTATTGTATTTCAAAAGATTGCTGTCCCTGCTCCGCGAATAGGACTGACTAAGCATGATGCTGTCATGCAGCATCGCCATTCCTTGTATTTTATCCGGTATGGACAAAATCAAATCGGGAACAACCGTATTCGTTCCGTCATTTCTACCGGTTGGCAACACGTCGGTCTGGCTGTCTAAACGGTAACCAGCTACCCACGCGTATTGGTACGTATTGTCGCGGGTTAACAACTTATGGCTGGCAGCCGTCGTGTAGGTAGGTGGGTAGTAGTATTCTCCTACCCATAGAACACCGTCTGCATAATTGGTAAAGGATGCGTTGGTGACCGTTGCAAACTTGCTTTCGAAGGACACACCGCCTTTATCCGGGGCATTGATTAGGTCTGCCTTGCTCAATTGATAAATAGTTGACCCAGAGGCAATCCAGACATGATCTTTACTGACGGCTACGTCGCCGGCATGGCCGTTATAAGGTACACTGCCATCATATAGGTTTACATATTTGATCAATTGATCGGTTTGTGCATCGATGATCGACAGGGTGCTCGGACGTTTGTCTTCCATATAACTTGTGATGATAATCCAATCTTCATCTTTGTCGTATGCCATTCCTTGCGGAACGAAATCTTCAGCAAGTCCAGGAATAATGGCTCTTTCGCTGCTTACGTTCCATAGCATTTGGTAAGTCGAATTAAATGGATTTATGGCTCTTTCCGTTTGTGTGATACGTTGGTGCGTTGGCGTTGCCACGACTACCGCAGATCTCAGCGATTCGTTGTCAGAGGAATCGAGTGCGGATATCTCGAAGGAATACGAGATTCCTCCTTGAAGCAGTGGCACATTTAACGTTGTTTGCCCTATAGGTAAGATGATGTCTAAGAGTCCATCTTTGTAAACTTTGTAAGCGTTGAGATCCGATTCTATATTGGCATTCCAACTAAGTGAAACTTTACCTTCACCAGCAACAACAGTGACGCCAGTCGGAGCGGCGGGGGCAAGATCGTCTGTTTTCGTTTTTGGAGGCACCTGTCCATCCTGTAATACACCAGGTGATGTGGATTGCATTGTGCCGACCTTCCTCATGGTTGTCGATCCGTCAAACGGATAAGCATAGGTGATTGTCTTTTTCTCTGCAAAATCGGTCGCACCGTTATCGTTATATGTTGCACGGATAATCTCCGTTCCATTCGGGTCGGAAATCGCAAGCGTTTGCTGACCAGCATTGATAAGACCGTTGACGTCATTTATTTTGAAAATGTTCCCTTGTGGCATGTACTTTTCTGAATATGTATCGAAATAGTAGTGATTAAAATGCTCATCTGAATAGAAATCGAGTCCGACATTTCGAGTCCAAATGAGCTTAATTTCGCGCGGAGCGATCACGAACGATTGGTCGATCGTTTTCTCCCAGCTTTTCGTCACATCAGCACTCGTAAATTGCAGCTTGTAACCCTCGAGATCTATCGAAGTATTGCTTGAATTGAAAATCTCCACGAATTCATAGGCATCATAACTGGTAGGTGCCCCAGAGGGTAAGTAGTTGCCTGTGTCCGGGGTAAGCTCTGTGATTAGAAGCTTAGGCGTCATAGCTCCTGAAGGTGTTACTGTTACGGTCTCGGAGTTCAACGATTCGTTGCCAGCTGTATCTATTGCTGTAATCGCGAACGTATAAGGGCGATTATTTTGCAAATTAATGATAGTAGCGGTTGTATGATTTCCTAGCAGCGTTTGACTTAGAGTTCCATCCAAATACACATTGTAATAGGCGACATCTGCCTCAAGATTCGCGTTCCAGCTCAATTCGCTGCTGTTTGTTCTCGCTGTAGCCGTTAGTCCAGTAGGCGCGGCGGGTGCACTATGATCTGATGGCGATGGTGGCTGCTGAGCGGCAAACACGGAGCCCGGTGTTGCGGCTTCGGTATATCTTAGCTTTTGCAATATGATCGTTCCATCCGTCGGATAGGTGAAATTAGCCCCCCGATTTTCCCCGACATCAACCGCGTCATAGGAAACCGTACTGATCGGTACATCGTTTGGAGCTGCAATGGATAACGTTCGAGGAGAGGCGTTGGCCATTCCTCCTAAAGCATCGACTTCACTAAGCTGATCCGTGGTTAGGTTCGTGCCGTAGCTCGTATTAAAGCCTGCTAATGTAGCAGTATTCGTTGTGGAGTTACTTGTATTTTTGGCCCATAACACGACAGTTCCTTTGGGCTGAATTACGATATCGGACGTAATCGGCCATTTATAAACGGTCGGCGTCGAATAAATAACTTTATAGTCTTTTAAATGAATCGGATCGCTGCTCGTATTATAGATTTCAACAAACTCATAGGCATCAGGTGTGCCGCTGGTCATATCAATCTTCAGGCTATCGGGTACTACTTCCGTAATCATTAGGGTAGGATAGAGTCGTGGTATAGTGGCGACTGCACCCGAAAGAGCTGATTCCTGGCCGACGTTATCCACAGCCGTAATCGTAAAATGATACGTGATATCGTTTGTCAATCCGGTTACCTGGTACGTTGTACCAGTCACTGTACCGGAAATGTCATTACCGTTCATATAAATCTTATAACCAGATACATCGGATTCCGTGTTGGTATTCCAGGTAATAGTTGCCGACGCTGGGCCGGCAACCGCCATCAATCCTGTAGGCGTTGAGGGAGGAAGATCACCATTCGTTAGCGTGGTTGTCCTGACTAACGCACGCGGTGACTCGATTCCGCTCGTATTCTTTGCCGTGACTTGGAAATTATAGGCGGTTCCGCTTGTTAGGCCCACAATCGAATATGTCGTACCCGTAACGGTGTAAGATTGCTGCGTCTCTGGCACATAAACGTTGTAACTTGCCAAATTCTCTTCCGTATTCGCGCTCCAACGTAACGCTACGCTGTCTATAGATGGCGTTGCCGTCAGGTCCGCTGGGATTGCTGGTTTTATTCCGGGAGAAGCTATTTGTCCGTTTGCAACTTTGGTTGTATCCAGATTTCCTGTGTATGTGTAAGTGACACTTTTATTGATGTTACCAGCGGTACCATCAGCGACGCCATCGTTAATAAAAGCTCCGCTAATCACATTTCCGCTGCCATCGGCAAGGGCGACACGACGCTTCGACGAGTCATGTAGCCCTTGAGCGCTCGTCGTTAAAGCAATCTCGAATACATTAGTTGTGGTCAGATTAACACCATAATTGAGGTTGAAGTCGGTTAACGGTACATTAGGATAATCGAATTTTTTTAACCAGAGGACCAAATAGCTTTTCGGTCCGATAGTTTTGTTGGATATTTTCCAAGTATTACCTGCTGTTGTGTAAGGTGACGCAGTATAGTACTGTAATTTGAAGTTATCGAGATCGATCGTCTCTGATGTACGGTTGAAGATCTCTATATATTCATAGGGTTGTCCTGAACCACTTGAAGCTGGAACGATCTCGGAGATCACCAAGTCAGAGGGACTTACTGTAGCAGCATGGGCTGCCGGGACGGTTCCCCATCCCGCGACTTGCAATGCCAACAACGCGGCTACTAAGCACTTCGCGAACATTTTCGAAAAACTTTTTTTGTACAATGTTATTCCTCCATTTCGTTTGTGACAGTGAGAACGATAAATCCGGAAATCTCAGGAAAAAACGATGCATTTTATGCTACATGTCTACTCCTTTCTGCGAATGAACAACAAAAAGCCCTAACAACCACGATGGTATACATCGTTTGGTGTTAGGGCCTCTCATTATCTCCTGGCCATGAAAACGCTTTTATTAAACTGTACGTTTAATATACTAGGTTTCTTCACAAAAGGGAAGATAGACTTGGAGGATTCTTTTATTATTTAAAAAAAGCTCGGGAAACAGTTACCAATAGGCAGGAGGTTCATTGTGAAGTATCATTTAAGTCAGGGTGATAATAACATGTTCATTTCTCCTATGATGTTGTACAATGCCAAAAATAACCAGCCATTTGACAGTAAGAATCATATTGCGGAATTAAAATTAGATGGTTTACGATGTATTCTTTCCCATATGGATAAACTGTATGTGTATACGAGACACAATGACTTAATAACGCATAAATTCCCTGAGCTATTAAGATGTCCTGTACCGGAAGGCACCATACTGGATGGTGAATTAGTCGTGCTGGATGATCAAGGGAAACCTGATTTTGAAGCGATGTCCGCAAGGTTTTTATCTAGAAAAAATAAGAAACCTGTGGTTTTTTGTGCTTTTGACATTTTGCGATACAAAGGTATTGACGTCACGGGTTTAAGTTTGCTTAAGCGTAAAGAACTATTGAATCAGGCTTTTAAAGAAAATGAAAATTATAAAAAAGTTGAAATGTTTGAAGGAAATGCCATCGAGTATTATGAACAAGTTCGCGGCCGCGGGCTTGAGGGTATTATTATAAAATCCAAAAAAGAAAATTCCATTTATGAAATAAACAAACGCTCTATCCGCTGGCAAAAAGTAATCAATTGGACGTATGCAGATGTGTACATTTCTGGTTATAGAAAAAATAATTTTGCCTTACTGGTCTCAATTGATGCAGCAGATGGATCTAAGTTTCCTGTAGGCATAGTTGAATCAGGCGTATCACCTATCCACCAAAAAGTGATAGAAAGTGTGCAGAAACGCTTAGTTTTCAAGGAAGACAAGAATTTCGCCTATATGGAGCCACGGATTATGGCGAGGGTTAAAACTAGAAGCTGGACCCTAAGCGGGAGACTGCGTTCACCGGAATTTATGGAATTTGTTATCTAAATCGTAAAAAGGCTGAATTCACTAGGGAAGATAAGGTGAGTTCAGTCTTTTTCTGTATACATATACCCATTCATTTACATAATCAGCATCAATTCCGCGCATGATATTCCTACTATCGACACGTCAGGATTTTGGTGATTGCGACCATGTTTTCCATAAAAAATTTCTTATTTAAACCCAAACCTAAGATTAACGAGCCCTATGTGACGGCGACTACATCCTTTAATTTCGTAGCAGAATTGCCTCAAATGAACACACAATTTCAAGAAACGTTTCGTATGTTTCCTGATTTTGTTAGTAGAGAATTAACCCATAACATGACATATGGTGTTTACTATCTAAGTAATTTGGTGGATTCGGAGCTTCTTTTCCAAGAAATCCTCGATCGATTAATTGAAATAGAAGAGCTGACTTCCCCTGAGAAGTTAGTGAATTTGCTGCCAATAGGTCAGCTGTTATTGGACGATAATTGGTACCACATGCAGCAACATATCTTGCAAGGTTGGACGTATATCCACATTAGCGGGTATAAGTATGGCCTTCTGGCCAACACGATAAAACGAAGAGAACGAGCGTTGACTAAGCCTGAAAATGAGAGTCAAATTCTAGGGCCACAAATTGCTTTTACGGAAAATTTGGAAACCAATTTGGCGCTGATCCATCAATATTTGCCTAACCCGGATTTATGCGAAATCGCAATAAATATGGGTGAAAATACGAAAACGAGCGTTCACCTCGTCTACTTAAGCAACCGCGCTGATTTAGAAATGGTGACTCATATCTATAACCGCATTCAGGCGTTAGATCTGGAAGCGCTATTAGATGCAACGATTTTAGCTCAGTGGCTGGAAGATAATCCTAGCTCTGCTTTTCCGCAAATGATCACGACTGAGAGGGTAGATAGAGCGATATTTCCACTTCTAGAGGGAAAGGCTGTTATCGCCGTTAGCGGCAGTCCGCAGATCATCATTTGCCCCAACACTTTTTTTGATTTTTTTAAATCAATTGAAGATTATTACTATAGATGGCTTACGGGCCTGTTGTGGGTATTGCGATATCCCTCTTCGCTACAGCCACGTATGTAGCTGCACTTACCTACCATTACGAAGTAATTCCGGAGGCACTTCTGGTCCCTCTTGCTCAGTCTCGCGCTAGAGTACCTTTTCCTCCACTTGTAGAAGCGCTAATGCTGGAAATGATTATTCAGCTATTAAGCGAAGCTGGTGCAAGACTACCATCCAAAGTAGGTCAGACGATGGGCATTGTTGGTGGTATTGTCATTGGACAGGCGGCGGTACAAGCTGGATTCACTAGCAATATTTTAATCATCATTGTTGCGTTGAGTGCCTTATCCTCGTTCACTACGCCAGTGTTTGCCATGGCAAATACGATCCGTATTATTCGGTTTCCAGTTATCCTATCCGCAGGCATAATGGGTGGTCTAGGTATTGCTGTTAGCATTGCTTTTTTAGTTCTACATTTACTGCGGCAATCTAGTCTGGGACAACCTTATTTCTACCCTCCTTATTCAATTGAAAATAAAAACAAACGAGATGGTCTCATAAGGATTCCATACAAATTGGCCCCGAAACGCTCCGTATTCGCCAATAATGGGGAGAACAACAACCTGAAGGGAAACACGGATATCGATGAGTAAAACACAACAAACCTACATGTATAGCAGTTTTTTACTCATGTTTATTATCCATGATGCTCTGGTGGGGGTTGGTCTCCCTGGTTATCAAAGAATAGTGTTTGGAATAGTAGGCCATGATGCGTGGATTGCTGTCTTGATTGCAGGTATCGTAACTCAGCTCGTTGTCTGGCTGATGATTAGAACATTGGCGAAATTCCCAAATAAGGACCTCTATGAAATTCATTTACTAGTCTACGGAAAATCGCTCGGCAATGTCTTGAATCTCATCTATATCGTTTATTTCTTATTCGCTACGATTATTGTGATGCGCAATTATATTGAAATGATTCAGGTCTGGTTATTTCCTAACGCTCCGCAGTGGGTACTTTCGTTATTGATTACAAGTATCGTTTTTTATGGTGTAAATGGAGGCATACGAACGATTGTAGGGGCATGCTTCGCTTTTGTGACGCTCACGGTTTGGCTCATCTTTCTACTTTACTTCCCTTTGAGATATGCGGATTGGACAGGGGTATTACCCCTACTTGAAACAGATCTAAAGCATCTGAGTAAAGGAGTTCTTTCGATGTCGTTCACTATGACGGGATTTGAAATTCTCTATTTTATTTATCCGTATGCCAGAGATAAGTCCAAAGTCCAACGGTATTCCCAAATTGGTTTAATGAGTGTCACTTTGGTGTACACAACTGTCATGTTTGTTTCTATTGTATTCTTCAGTGGGGGTGAACTTTTGAAGACAGATTGGGCTACGTTTACCATGTTGAAAATTATCAAATTTCCTTTCTTAGAACGGTTTGAGTATATAGGCGTTAGTTTGTGGCTCTTAGTGATAGTTCCTAATCTGCTCATGTACAGCTGGGCGGCGACCAAAGGGCTCAAACGTACGTTTTTATGGAAACAAAAATACTGGCTGTATCTATTTATGGGAGTTGCTTGTATCGCTTGTTCGTTCATTGACTCCCGGATACAGATTAATCAAATTAATGATTTTTTTGCTAAGTGGGCTGTTTATATTGTATATGTGTATCCGGTGTTTCTCTTTGGAATTGTCCATATATATTTCTGGAGGCAGAAGAAAAAGAGTCAGACAGAGGTGAACGAATGAAAAGATTCAATATCATTTTCTTTATGTTGCTGGTATGCATTTTAGTTAGCAGCTTACATTTAGAGACAAATGTGTTGGAGAAATTAGGAATGACGATAGCAGCAGGGTATGACCGAGGTGAAGGGGAAAAAATTAATGCTACCTATGTGATTCATCAGATCGATCCTAGTTCCAAATCATCTGTCATGACGATCACCTCTGAGGGGCTGACAAGTAAAGGAGCTCGCGTTGCTGCGAACCGTAAGTCGAATAAGAAGGTCGTTTCAGGTCAGCTTCGGGTCGCCATTTATGATTATAAACTTGCCCAGGCTGGACTCTTGCCATTGGTAGACACCTTATTTCGAGACGCCTCCATTGCTAGTACGGTTTATATGGCTATCAGTAAAGACAGAGCAGAAGATCTATTAATGCATAAATATACTCAGTTCCCGGATGTCGGAACCTTTATTGTAGACGACATTCACCAGAATATTATGGATGAACAGATGGTTTCAGGCACACTTCATGAATTCCTCTCTACCTTATATTCTACAGCAGATCCCATGGTACCGCTGCTACAACGAAAAGGCGATTCCATAGAGTTGAAAGATGTGGCTGTTTTCAGTGGTGACAAACTGGTAGGTACAGTAGCCCCAAGGGAAGCTTTCTTCCTCAAGACAATACGGGATCGTTTTAAAGCGGGGAGTATCGAACTGTCCTTAGACTCGGATCAATTAGGTGATATCGCGAAGAAAGTACAAGATAAGACCGTACGTGTTGTGGTGGAGAATATATCTAGCGATAGCAGTAAAAAGTTGATCAGCCAGAACCCACTTAAGTTTCAGGTCAATATCAAATTGAAGGGAATGCTTACGGAAAGCTCTGCGCAGCTCGATCTCGGTAAAGCCAGTGTCATTCAAGCCCTGCAAAAAGGAATGAATGAAGAATCAGAAAAGCAAATAAATGGTTTACTAAAGAAATTAACTTCCTTAAATTCGGATCCGATCGGATTTGGCGAAATTTTTCGGAGCCGAGTTTACCACTCGAATCTGACGAGTGAAACATGGCATGAGATGTATAAATCTGCATCCTATGATGTTCATGTAGACATGAAAATCGTGCGGCTGGGACAGATACAATAAGAGATAAAAAGAGTTGCCAATTAAACTGTAACCTGATAGTATACACTTAATCGAATATGAACCTTCGGGGTTGGGTGCAATTCCCTACCGGCGGTGAGGATACATGTATGCATGTATCTCCAGCCCGCGACTCCTGGCCAGTAATGGCTGGGACTGACTTGGTGTAATTCCAAGGCCGACGGTATAGTCCGGATGAGAGAAGGTGAAGAACAAACTTGTTAAATTTCATTATTTAACAGGTCTGTTTGTCAATGCCCCCGCTATCAACATGAGCGGGGGTATTGTTCTTCGAGAAGGTTCAATTCAAAACGTTCTTTAGGAGGTTTTTGAATTGGAAAATGTAGTTAAGTTTGGTAGTAAAGGTGCGCTTTCTCCATCCACGCGTACGAGTGGGATGAGCGGGATCTGGTATGTCGCACTTGGCGCAACCCTGTGGGGACTAGATCCACTATTTCGCATCTTATTATTGAAAAGTTTTACCTCGGCGCAAATCGTGTTCATCGAACATGTTCTATTGGCTATTTACGCTGTGCCCGTATTAATGAAATATCGCCGTACGTTAACAGGTAAGCTCTCTCTTACTGTTATTGGCGCACTGCTGTTCATTTCTTGGGGGGGATCGGCGATTGCCACCATTCTATTCACCGCGGCTTTCTCTCATGGCAGCGCCAATGCGATCTTGCTTCTGCAGAAATTACAGCCCTTATTCGCAATTATCTTAGCTCGTGTGCTGCTCAAAGAGACGTTGCCGTCGAAGTTTTTTGCCTATATCGGGGTGGCCTTGTTAGGGACCTATCTGCTTACGTTCGGCCTCGACTTGCCTGGCATGGGTTTGAAGGATTTAGGTACAATAAGCTGCTTATTCTCCATATTGGCAGCTGTTTTGTGGGGGGGTTCAACGGTAATGGGGAAATATCTGCTTCAGAAAAAGTTGGATTTCCCTGTCGTGACTTCACTTCGCTTCTTGCTGGCACTTCCACTTCTATCGATTGTTCTGTTAGCAAGTGGTGACCATTGGGCGCTGAACAGTTCGAGCGGTGAACTGACGATTATTGCGGTAAATTTGCTGTTCCAAGCCTTTTTCCCAGGCCTGCTTAGCATGCTGCTATATTATAAAGGTTTGTCCTCCACCAAAGCGTTCTTTGCGACGCTAGCTGAACTTGCCTTCCCTGCAGTGGGGGTCTGTATGAACTGGCTCGTATTTGGTCAAAAGCTGACGATAGGTCAGTTGCTTGGGTTTATACTTATCTGGTTGACGCTATGGTTTATGAGTCGGAAGAGCAACCAGAGGGGGCAATAGACGCTAGGGAAGGAATTTCTAGTAACCCCCCTCCCAACTCCCATCTTTTCAAAAAATGTATAACATGATATATTAATATCAACATATGATATAACATTTGGTTGGGAGTAGGGAGTGGGGAGCAATGTCGATAGATTCAAGACCCATTTATGAGCGAATTTATGAAACGCTGCGGGAAGAGATTCTACAACGCAAATATAACATTGGAGACCGCGTTCCTTCCGAGAAGGAATTGGCCGATGACTATAACGTGAGCCGGATCACAAGTAAGAAAGCGCTGGAGATGCTGGCGGAAGTTGGACTGATCGTCCGTAAGCCGGGGAAGGGCTCTTTTGTCGCGGATGAAAGCGAGCCATCAGCGGAAGCGTTGTCTTCCGAGGATCGGGCCAAACATAACTTGATCGGCCTTGTCATCACGGATTTCGGCAATACGTTTGGGACGGAAATGATTTACGGCATGGAGCGTGCCTCGGCCGACAACGACAGTTTCCTTGTGCTGCGCCGTTCTTTCGGCTTGCCTGAGAATGAAGAGAAAGCGATTCGTTCGTTTCTCGAATTAGGCGTGGATGGCATCATTGTATTTCCTGCGCAAGGGGAGTTCTACAATGCGGAAATCCTGAAGTTAGTCATTCAGCAATTCCCTTTAGTGTTGGTGGACCGTCACCTTAAGGGGGTAGCGGCAGCTTCGATCAGTACAGATAACATCAGTGCTGCACGCACAGGTACGGATTACTTGCTTGATTTGGGCCATAAGCAAATCTGCTTACTCACGCCGCCGCCTATGGATACAACGGCGATCGAAGATCGGATTGAGGGCTTCGTACGCGCTCACGCGGAACGCGGGGTTCTCGTGGACCGATCCCTGTGGTTGGACGAAATTACGTCTACGCTTCCGAATTCGTTCCATCAACCCAACATTAATCAAGATATCGAGATGATCAAGACGCTTTTGCGGAGCAATCCGCACATTACAGCTTTATTCGCGATGGAATATAATATAGCCTTACTAGCCAAGGCAGCGGTGGAGCAGATGGAACTTCAGATACCAGGGGACATTTCTATCCTATGTTTCGATAGTCCACCAACTACGCTGGGCAGCGGCTATCGGTTTACACACATGATTCAGAATGAGGATGAAATCGGCAAGCTGGCTGTTGAGAACGTGCTGAAGCTCAAGCGCGGTGAGAAAGTGTCGAATAGAACGACTTTGGACGCCAAGCTAATCATCGGAGAGTCTACAGGTCCAGCTAGATGACTGAAATATCGGAACCACCTACAGCCAAATAGTAAGGCCTACACCAGAGATTGCTAAACTAGCAATCTCTTTCTTTTCGAGGTTAGTATATTAACTTAATTAAATGATATGCAAATAGTATAATAAATACATATTGACATAACCTTAATTGGTCGCCTATAATCATAAATGTAAGCGTTTTATTTCCAAGTTAAGGGAGATGATTCACCCGATGAGGAAATCTGCTATGCTGCCGACATCTATGTACAATCTCATTGATCATGTAAGTAAAGAGCTGCATCATCTAGAGCGGCCGAAGCTGGCTGCCATGTTTGGCGAATGCTTCGCGAATACATTTCAAACCACGATTGGGCAGCTGGAAGACGGTTCAACGTTCGTTATAACAGGTGATATACCAGCCATGTGGCTGCGCGATTCTTCTGCCCAAGTTCGGACGTATCTGCTGCTAGCACAAGAAGATCCCCTCATCGCCGATATGATTGAAGGTGTCGTGAGAAGGCAAGTTCAGTATATTGGGCTTGATCCGTACGCGAATGCTTTCAATAAAGAACCACATGGCGCAGGCCACCAGCAGGACATCACAGCCATGAGCCCATGGATTTGGGAACGTAAATATGAAATTGATTCTCTCTGCTACCCCATTCAGCTCAGTTACTTCTTATGGAAGGTAACGGGCCGCATCTCACATTTTACGGACGAATTTCGAGCAGCCGTTCTTTCCATCCTTCAGCTTTGGCGAGTAGAGCAATCCCATGAAACCCATTCCCCTTATCGCTTCCAACGGTTGAACTGTCCACCTACAGATACCTTAACAAGAGAAGGACTCGGCAGCGCAGTTGGCTATACCGGCATGACTTGGTCTGGTTTTCGCCCTAGTGACGACGCTTGTACATATGGCTATTTGGTGCCAGCTAACATGTTCGCCGTCGTGGTGCTTGGCTACCTTGGAGAGATCGCGGATAAAGTTTGGATGGACCGTACTATAAGTGACGAAGCCCTTCAATTAGCTGCTGAAATTAGAGATGGGATCGAGGCATACGGAACCATCCCGCATCCTACGCTAGGTGTCATGTATGCTTACGAGACTGACGGCCTTGGAGGCTATCATCTGATGGATGATGCCAATGTTCCCAGCTTGCTCTCCATCCCGTACTTAGGCTACACAGAAATGTCGGATCCGACGTATCAGCGCACGCGGAGCTTCATTCTAAGTGAAGAGAATCCTTACTTTTATCAAGGGGAAGTTGCGCAAGGCATTGGTAGTCCGCACACACCCGAGCGTTACATTTGGCCCATTTCACTTGCTATTCAGGGACTCACGGCTTCCAGCCAAGAAGAAAAGCTTCGACTATTAGATCTACTGGCTGCTACAGATGCTGGAACAGGGTTCATGCATGAAGGCTTTCATGTGGACGATCCTGCGAAGTTTACGCGACCTTGGTTTTCCTGGGCAAACGCGATGTTTAGTGAGCTGGTATTGGATGTATGCGGTCTTTCGATTATGAAAATAGTTCGGTCATCATGCTAGGTTATGTGGGGGTAACCCTTTTTAACATAGGCAGTGAAAAGTAGCTTGTTTCATATAAAAGGGAGGAAGAATAATGAAAAAATGGATGACTGTGATTACCGCTATGACACTAACGCTTAGCTTAGCAGCTTGTACGTCCAAAACCGACACGAATCAAACGACAGCAAGTACGAAGCCTGAGGGGACAACGGCTCCTGCAGCTACGGCATCAACCGCACCAGCGGCCAAAGCGCCAGTAGAAATTACCTTCTGGGGTGACTGGGGTGGAGAAGGTGAAAAGCAGTTCGTCATGATGGCGGATGCCTTCAATAAATCGCAGGACAAAATTAAAGTGAAATACGTGCTGCAGGAAGACATGATTACGAAGTTTCTGACTGCTGCGACCTCAGGCGGCTCTCCGGATGTGATGTTCTGGGATAGATGGCGGACATCTCTATATGCTTCCAAGAATGTCCTTCACCCCATCGACGAATATATGAAGAGAGACAACATTAAGCGTACTGATTACTACGATGAAGCGCTCAAAGAACTATCTGCCGGTGATAAACTGTACGGTCTTCCTTTAACAGTGGATGCTAGAGCACTCTTTTATAATAAGAAATTATTCGCTGAGAAAGGACTTCAACCGCCCAAAACGTGGGAAGAGCTGGAGAATGCGGCTAAGCAGTTGACCGTATGGGAAGGCGATAAACTGGTTCGCTCCGGGATGTCAATGAATGATAATGGCCTGTTCAATATGTGGTTGCAGCAAGCAGGCGGCTCCATGATAACTAGTGATATGAAGAAAACAAACTTCAATAACGACCAAGGTAAGCAGGTGCTGGATTTCTGGGATAAACTGATCAACAAAGATAAGGTATATAAAGTTGGTTTTGAAAAAGGGTTAGGTGAAGGCACCGATGCCTTCGTCACAGGTAAAGTAGCGATGACCTACACAGGTCCTTGGATGTTGTCTACGTATAAAAAATATGGCAAAGAGCTTGATTTCGGCGTTGTGCCTCCACCAGCAGGACCTGGCGGCGGTAAAGGAAGCGTCATGGGCGGCTTCGGTCTCGTAATTCCTGCGGGCTCTAAACACAAAGAAGAGGCATGGGAATTCGAGAAATGGTGGTTAGCGAATAAAGACAATGCGCTCTTATGGGCTAAAACCAGTATGAACCTGCCTGGCTTCAAGCCAGCGATGCAGGATCCATTCTTCAAGGATGACCCGAACTGGAAGCCATTCATGGATACGCTGGAATTCGCGAAGATTCGTCCGCAGCACCCCGGTTACTCCGTCATGGAAGTGGATGGATTGATGCCGAACCTGGATCTATTCGTTCAAGGCAAGCAAGACGCGGCAACGACCCTGAAGAAGGGGCAAGAGCAAGGAGATAAGCTGCTGGATCAGAACGCGGCAGGCAAGTAAATAGAGGCACACGGGGAAGGTGAACCTGATCTTCCCCTTTCTTGTAAGGAGGAAACCTATGGCATCCGTCAGCAAGCTTAGCCGACATCAAGCTAGAATGGGATACTTTTTCATTACGCCGACAATATTCCTGTTTGTCATATTTACGGTAATTCCCGTGATTATGGCGCTGTACTTAAGCTTCACGAATTATGACATCGTAAGCAAAAATGATTTTGTAGGCTTGGTCAACTATAAACGACTCGTGGATGATCCGACATTTTGGACGACATTGAAAAATGTCTTATTCTATTCGGTGCTGTATATTCCCTTGAATATCGCAATTTCGTTGTCCATGGCTGTGCTCTTTATGCGTAAACGAATCGGAGTGAAATTATTCCGCACAGCAGGTTATTTACCGACGTTAACATCAGGCGTTGCAGCTGCAACGGTCTGGATTTGGCTGCTGAATCCTGAATTTGGACTCGTGAATGAGCTGCTGAGCAAAATTGGCATTACAGGACCCTCGTGGCTGGGGGAAATGCCCTATGCGATGATCTCCATCGTATTCGTGACCTTATGGCAATCCGTTGGTGCGAACATGATCATTTATTTGGCCGGATTGAACGGTGTTCCCGAGCATCTGTACGAATCGGCAAAGCTGGACGGCGCGAATGCTTGGCAATCGTTCCGCTACATTACTTGGCCCGTTCTAAGGCCGACGACTTTTTTTGTCAGTACTATGGCGATTATTGGCGCACTTCAACTCTTCGATCAAGCCTATGTCTTGACCAAGGGCGGTCCTGCGAACTCGACCAAGACGACCGTGTACTATATTTATCAGCAAGGCTTTGGGCAGTTACAAATGGGATACGCAGACGCTATGGCCTTCGCCTTATCGCTTCTGATCTTAATATTCTCACTCATGAATATGAAGCTTAACAAAGAAGAAGACGCCATGATCTAGGAGGGTGGATTATGAAACCAAAGTATTTGTATACGACGATTCTGTACCTCATTTCCATCGCAGTCTGTCTAGTCATGGTGATCCCTTTTGTTTGGAGTTTAATCACTTCAGTTAGGCAGGATGAAGAGATTTTCATGCTTCCGATCAGGTGGATTCCTTCCAGCTTGACGATGTCACATTACACGAAAGCTTTCGACCTAGTCCCGTTTGGACTGTATTTCAAAAATTCGTTTTACTTAGCCTTTATGGGTGTCCTGTTCAATCTATTGTTAGGTTCATTGAGCGGGTACGCGTTCGCTAAGCTTCGGTTTAGAGGCCGTGACACGATGTTCAAAATATTGCTCGCCGCCATGATGATTCCTGGAGTCGTAACCTTGATCCCGCAATTTTTTGTGCTCAAGCATATTCCCTTCGTGGGCGGGAATGACTGGCTTGGCGGAGGCGGGAATGGCCTGTTGAATACGTTCTGGGCTGTTATTTTGCCAGGAGCTTCGGGATCATTCGCTGTCTTCTTTATGCGGCAGTTCTTCGTATCCTTACCGAGTGATCTGCAAGAGGTGTCACGCATCGAGGGGAGCGGGGAGCTGCGCATTTATTGGAACATTTATATGCCGCTGGCGAAGCCGGCTTTAGCCACATTAGGCATTTTCACTTTCCAGGCAGGCTGGAATAGCTTCCTAGGTCCTCTTATTATGCTGAACGATCCCGCTAAGAAAACAATTCAGTTAGGCTTAGCTGCATTTACGTATAACAAGCAGGTTGATTTCGGACCTTTGATGGCAGGTGCTTTAATTGCAGTGGTTCCCATTCTAATCCTCTTCCTGTTATTACAGAAGTATTTCGTGCAGGGGATTGCTTTTACAGGGACCAAGGGATAAAACACAAGTCAGACTCGAAGGTGAATGGAATTGAACAAGCGATGGAACAAGCGATGGAACATGCGAATAGCCATAGCGGCTTTCGGAATTGGGTTAATCATAGTGGCAATCTGGGGAGTGATGAACATGGGGAATGAGCATATCGTGACGGATGGACAGGTGAATGAAGAAGCTAAGACTGAAACCTGGGAGAAGCGAGCAGCATTAGCGCAAGCAGGATTGATGAAGCAATATTGGAACAGTAAGCGGAACTTATTCGATAATTTATCGCCGTGCAACGATTTGTGCAATGAGAAGTTTCACTATTGGTGGCAAGCCCATGGCGTAGATGCGTTGGTGGATGCTTATCTAAGAACGGGAGGTAGCGAGGTTAAAGGCTATTTGGCCAATATGTACCAAGGTATGTTAGATCGCAATGGCGGTGCTTGGCCGAATGATTTCTATGATGATATGGAGTGGTTAGCAATAGCATGGCTTCGAGCTTATGAGGCGACAAGGGAAGACAAGTATAAACAAGCGGCACTGCTGCTATGGGAAGATATTAAGACAGGATGGAATGAGGAGCAAGGCGGAGGTATTGCTTGGCGTAAGCCGCAGATGGATTATAAGAATACACCGGCGAATGCCCCAGCAGTCATTCTAGCAGCGAGATTGTATCAGCAGTTTGGCGATGCGGAGGACTTGGCATGGGCCAAGAAGATCTACGACTGGCAGAAGGCGAACCTCGTGGATCCCGAATCAGGCTTTGTCTGGGACGGGAAAAACCGTGAGGGTGACGGCAAGATCGATAAGAGCTGGGAGTTCTCTTACTGCCAAGGTGTTTACATAGGAGCGGGCGTTGAGCTATTTCGAGCAACGGGAGACAGGAGCTATGTGGCGGACGCATCGCGAACCGCTCAAGCATCCAAAGCTAGATTGACCTCTCCGATCACGGGCATGCTGCCTAGTGAAAGCAATGGCGATGGAGGCCTGTTCAAGGGTATATTTGTCCGCTATTTGGCTGAACTTGTGCTAGTGGACCCGAGCCAGAAAGAGTCGCTGGACCTATTAGTAACCAATGCGAATAGCCTCTGGTCTTACGGGAGAGATGAGCAGCGCCAGATGTTCAGTAAGTCGTGGGCCACTTCGCCGGAACCAGCGGAGGATTTAAGCGTTAATTTAAGCGGCGTCATGTTGTTGGAAAGAATGGCTGTTTTGGAGGAGAAGGGTTTGCTGAAAGAGCGTTGAACGCTGAACGCTGAGTGCTGAGTGCTGAGTGCTGAGTGCTGAGAGCTGAGAGCTGAGAACTGAGAGCTGAGAGCTGAGAGCTGAGAGCTGAGAGCTGAGAGCTGAGTGCTGAGAGCTGAGAGCTGAGAGCTGAGAGCTGAGAGCTGAATGCTGAATGCTGAGAGCTGAGAGCTGAGAACTGAGAGCTGAGAGCTGAGAGCTGACTGCTGACCGCAAACCGCAAACCGCAGACCGCAGAACCCACGCTCCCTTGCTCAATACTAGCTAACGGACATGAGAGCCGCTATTTGCCTATAATATGAGGTTTTGACAATCTAACGGACACAGATGACGTTATTTCATGGAATCCATCAACAAGTGGGGGATTATTACCATAATAACGTCCATCATGTCCGTTAAATTCTGAAACAAGCTAATTTGCTAGAAATAACGGTCGTGATGTCCGTTAGAATATCAGTGGACCTAGGCAATTTGCAAGAAAGGAGCTACAGATACGCAGGATGGAGGAAATTCATTCGAGAGGAGGTGAATTTGATATATTTGTAAGCGCATTCATTCGCGAGTTCAGTCGATCTTTGCACTCATCTTTTAATAGAAACGGAGTTGTTGGACATGAGTCTAGTACAAAGAACAGCAGCCAAATGGGTAAGCATGTGTTTGGTCATGGTCTTATTTCTTACGGTTTTGGGAGGCGCCAATCGCGCTTCTGCTTTCACGACAGCCAATGCGGATACAGCGATGACGTCTTTCGTAAACACGTTTTATGATGCATCGGCTAAATACTTCTACACGAACAGCGATCATCAGATTCAAGCTGCCCATGCTTATGGTCCGAACGGAGGACTCTACACGGATTTCTGGTGGGAGGCTCAGCTGTGGGAAACGGTGATGGATGCTTATCAACGTACAGGAAACAGCACATATCGTACTATGATCGATGATATTTACACGGGCTTCAATGCGAAATACACGAACATGGTAGCGAACCAGTTTAATGATGACCTCGGCTGGTGGGCGCTTGCCTGTCTGCGTGCCTATGAGATTACGGGAACACAAGAATATTTGAACCGCGGCTCCTTTCTCTTCGATCACGTCTATGCCAGCTGGGATACCTCTTATTATGGCGGCGGAATTTGGTGGAGATCGGATGCGCAGAATCCGGCAACCAGCACCAACGCTCAGAAAAATATGGCTACCAACGCGCCTATGGTCATGACCGCCATTAAGCTGAAAAATGCTTACAATAACGCCAGTTATTTAACGAAAGCGCAGCAAATCTACAGTTGGATTCAAACGAAACTAGTCAATGGCAGCAAGGTAAATGATCACATGGAAGGTACAGGAGCCGGGATCGTGAAGGATTGGGACTTTACGTACAATTACGGTACTTATCTAGGTGCAGCTACAGCGTTATACATGGCTACGGGTACAGCTAGTTATTTGACGGATGCGAATAATGCTGCTAATTACGTCATCAACAAAATGACCTCGGCTACCACACTATTATATGAAGGGGAAAATGACGCCCCTGGTTTCAAAATGGTTTTTGCACGCAACCTGAACCAGCTTCGCGTACAGGCGAGTCAGTCTCAATATCTCAACTTTCTGCAGCAAAATGCCACACAAGCGTGGAACCATAGACGTACATCCGATGGGATCATCGGCAGTGATTGGACAGCGCCAACGGGCTCTTCCTACATTCAAAGCTTAGCAGCCGCAGCAGGAGCTTCCATTCTACAACTTGCGCCCGCAGATAATTACACAGGAAACATTGCTGGCAACGGGGTGTATGAAGCCGAGAATGCAAGACGTACCTTAGCAAGCGGCAGCGGCATGATCAATGAAAGCACACAGACTGGCTTTAATGGCCGGGGCTATGTGTCAGGTTGGAATACGAACGGCACGACCATCGATTTCTATGTGAATCAGAATACGGCCGGTACCAAAACCATTACATTCCGTTACGCGGCAGCGACTGGAAATGCGAGCCGTTACGTGAATGTGAATGGTGTTGATGTGGCTGCGAATCTCACCTTCAATGGAACCTCGAACTGGAGTACCTGGAACACCGTCTCCTTAACGGTTTCGTTAGCAGCGGGGTCTAATACGATCAGACTTGGATTTGCTAGTTCGAAAGGTAATACGAACTATTTGAATATAGACCAATTGTCTGGCTTATAAAAAATCTTGAAAATGGAGGAAGTTATGATTAAAGAAGCGGGAAATCAAATATGAAATAGACCATAGGAAGCCCAGGGATGAAGGATGTCCTTGGGTTTCTTTTTTCGAGTTTCTAGCATAGGATTAGGTTAAAAATTTGCACTAGTAAAATAATGTAAGATGATTTAAGCTTGACTCATTGATTGTGATGAGGAGGGTTATGAAGGATGGAAATCAAATTATTTAAAGCACTGTGGGGCATGGAAGGCTCGCTAGAATCCCAATTTGAACGAATTGCAGAAGCGGGTTATATGGGAATTGAGGCACCAATGCCGACACTTGCGGAAGAAGAACAATTCCGAAAGCTTCTGGAGAAGCATCAATTGGACTATATTGCGATGGTATTTACCCAGGGTCCTGATCATGTAACTTCTTTTGCCGAGCAAGTGGCACGTGCTGTATCATTTCAACCTATTAGCATTACTTCACATAGTGCCAAAGATTCGATGCCCTTGGAAGAGCAAGTCGAATTCTTTCGTAAAGCGGCTGCCATTGAGAAGCAAAATGGGATTGCGATTGGGCATGAGACTCATCGCGGCAGAGCCTTGTATAATCCATGGGAAACGGGCAGACTGCTAGATGCCGTGCCTGAGATCAATCTAACAGCTGATTACAGCCACTGGTGCTGTGTAACCGAGACCACCTTAGAGAATCAAGAGGAGAATTTGCGCAAGTCCTTCTCACGCGTACAGCATATTCACGGTCGCGTAGGTTACGCACAGGGACCGCAAGTACCAGACCCGCGAGCACCGGAGTATGCGCATGAATTGCAGCGGCACATGAGTTGGTGGGATAGCATCGTACAAGCGAAGAAGGATGCTGGACTAACAACAGTCACCTTTACACCAGAGTTCGGTCCTCCAGGTTATTTACACACCTTACCGTTTACGAACCAACCTGTTGCAGATTTATGGGACGTTTGCCTTTGGATGGGAAAACATTTCAAAGGACACTATAAGAGTATCTAATCCTATTACTCTCAGTTGAAGGTATAATCATGCTTAAAAAACTACAGAAAATGCCTGCGTCAAGACTTATTGTTATCGCTTATCTAATTGGCATATTTCTTATCGCCATCCTTCTTAAATTACCTATCAGTTTAAAAGCGGGCGCCACAATCTCCTTTGTGGACGCCCTCTTTACATCAGCTAGTGCTGTCAGTGTAACCGGTCTGACAACGGTTGGTATCAATGAAACGCTCAGTAGTTTCGGCGTTGGTGTACTTATCGTCGCTTTTCAATTCGGTGGGATCGGCGTCATGACGTTGGGGAGCTTCTATTGGCTATTGTTTGGGCAGGAAATCGGCTTACTGCAGCGGAAGATGATTATGATTGACCAGAATCGTAATAATTTATCTGGATTGGTTCAGTTAATGAAGCTAGTGCTGGGCTTTACGCTGATTCTAGAGGCGATTAGTACATTGGCATTTGGCTTGTATTTCTATTTTACAGGAGAGTACGGGTCGATTTGGAGTGCATTGTACTATGGGATGTTTCATACCATTTCGGCGTTTACGAATGCTGGATTTGATCTGTTCGGTAATTCTTTGCTTAATTATTCGAGTGATTATTTCGTTCAAGCACTTACGATGTTCTTGATTGTATTAGGCGGGATTGGGTTTCCAGTACTGGCTGAGCTGCGAGAATATTTTTGGGGTGGGCATAAGAATTTCCGTTTCTCCCTTTTTACCAAGCTGACACTCGTTACGACATCGGTATTGTTATTGTTTGGGACGATTGGCTTCTGGTTGATGGAGCGAACGCATGCGTTGGCAGGGATGAGCTGGCATGGGAAAATACTTACGGCACTCTTCACATCCGTCACATCGCGCAGCGCTGGACTTACAACCATTGATATGTCTACTATTACAGAGGCAAGCTTGTTGCTTGTTTCTATCTTAATGTTTATTGGGGCAAGCCCATCCAGCATGGGGGGCGGTGTTCGAACAACGACCGTAGCCGTTATTGTACTGGCCCTTATTGCGTATGCGCGCGGGGAGAAAGAACCAAAGGTATTCGGTCGGATGATAAGCCAAGAGGATTCACTCAAAAGCTTTGTGTTTTTCCTAACGGGTATAGCACTGCTTCTCGGTGGGATCTTCATTCTCCTGATAGCTGAACCGAACCGGTGGGGAGTGTCTGCGATCCTATTCGAGGTGGCGTCTGCGTTCGGTACGTGCGGTTTATCCACGGGAATCACCGCAGATCTTGGTACCTTTAGCAAAATCTCGCTTATCGTGCTCATGTTTATCGGAAGGATCGGATTGTTTCTATTCTATTCCTTATTTACCAACGGTAAGAAGAAACCTCTCATCCGCTTTCCAGAAGAAAAGCTAATCATTGGTTGAGCGGTCAGGCAACTCAACACATATTAACCGAGAAGGATCTACGATCCTCCTCGGTTTTTCATTTTGAATAAGGCTTATCTCTTTAAACATTTCTTTTTCAGTCTGCCCCAGGAAATACTGGATATTTCAAACCTTTTCTGTAGATTAGCGCATAGGAAGGGATAGGCACTTTCCCCTATACTTAGTGTAAGCGTTTTATCCGAAAAGGGGGATTTACTTTTGAGCCGACGCCCGAACATTCTATTCGTCACGACAGACCAACAACGATACGATTGCCTTGGGATAGCTGATTCCATGCATCCCGTTATGACACCACACTTGGATCAACTAGCGTGCGAAGGGATCCGTTTCACAAGTGCATATTCCGATTGTCCGCTTTGCATCCCATCCCGGACGTCGATGATGACTGGCCAAGCTGCCTATCATCATGGTGTAGCCAAGAATGGGGAGTTTCGTATTCCTGAGGATTCGAAAATGACCTTGCCTGGCAGGTTGAGCACCGCTGGCTATCAAACGCATGCTGCTGGCAAGATGCAGTTCATTCCACCAAGGAATCGAAATGGCTTTGAACGGATGAGACTCGTTCCAGAAGATTATGTGAACTACCTTGAAACCACGGAATATCGAGGATTATATCGTGGTCATGGTATGGGTGGAAACGAAGTATATCCCGTTTATAATTCAGTTCCCATTCCATATTCAGCAACACATTGGACAGTGAATGAGTCGATCGACTTTTTGCGTCAGCGTGATTCTGAGATGCCTTTCTTCCTATGGACCAGCTTCGAAGCGCCACATCCACCCTATGACCCGCCAGAATCCTTTGTCAGACTCTATGACGGTGTGGACATTTCGTCGCCGGTAGCTGCAGCTTGGAATACATCGGAGGAGGTTCCTGAATGGGTTCGTACGAGGAAGAAGAGTCATAAAATAGATGTTTTACCTCCACACATCGTAAGTATGGCAAGGAAGCATTATTACGCGCAACTGACTCATATTGATTATGAACTAGGACGATTATTTGGTGAATTAAAAAGCAAGCAGCTGTGGGATAACACAGTTGTTATCTTTACTTCAGACCATGGAGAGATGCTGGGGGACCACGGGTTATTTCACAAAACCTGCTTCTACGAAGCTTCATCCAAAGTTCCCTTCCTTTTGAAGCCGCCGAAAGATTGGCAGGGAGCCCTAACCACCTCGACTGTTAGCGCAACACCTATCATATTGGCTGATATTTACCCGACTGTGCTTGAATTTGCTGGATGCCTGCAGGAGGATGATCAGAAAAGAGACGGATGCAGCTTACTGAATTTGACCTCATTATCAGAGGAGCGCCCGTGGATTTATGGCTATATGAATGATCTGGATGGATTGTATATGGTAACGAACGGCGAGTGGAAATATCTCTATTATGTCTGCGGGGGGAGTGAGCAGTTGTTCGACCTCGTGCAGGATCCAGAAGAAAGAAATGATCTTAGTCAGGATTCAAATACTAGGAGTTGCGATATGCTGGAGACGTTGAGAACGTTGTTAACGACGAAGTTTCCTGAATTACTCGCTAACGATACAGTTGAAAAAAGGATGCTCTTCCACACACAGCCCAATCTAACTGAAGAGCACTTGAAAGCGACGAATCCATTCGCCTGGCGAGGTCCAATGCGTTACGGCGGTCAGTGGTAGCCAAGTCAACAGCCCACACGCGGACCAGAAGGAGGTGTCGGAGACGTCTCAATGGAAATTTTTTGAATACCATAAGTTGTAAAATGTTATAATAAGATAAAACGCAGCCTAGGATCGTCCTGTGGCTGTTTTTCTTTTGAATTCTGGGGGATTTTGACTACTGAAGTCGAATTCACAAATAATTTACCCAGGAAAGTGAAACGTGATTGAATTTCATGCGTATCAGATAAGGGAGTTCACTAAAACAGGTAAGCGAAGGGAGGTGACCTCGTTGACAATCAGTTTAGTCAAAGGTCAAAAGATTGATTTAACAAAAGGTAACGCAGGTCTTTCTAAAGTTGTGGTTGGATTGGGTTGGGATCCTGCAGTTGTTGAGAAGAAGGGGTTCTTCGGCTCTAAGAAATCGGCAGTTGAGATCGATTGTGACGCTTCCGTGATTTTATTGGATGAAAAGGGAAGAATAACCAACCAGAAACATGTGATTTATTTTGCTAATCTACAAAGCCCTGATGGTTCAGTCGTTCACTCTGGTGACAACCGTACCGGAGATGGCGATGGTGACGATGAGACAATTTCTATTAATTTAGGACAAGTTCCTGCAGATGTGAGTAAAATCGCATTCGTCGTGAATATCTACGACTGCGTGAATAGAAAGCAGGATTTCGGTCTCATTCAATCAGCTTATATCCGTGTATTGAATGGTGCTAATCAACAAGAGTTGGTTAAGTTTAACTTAACTGATGACTACTCAGGTAAATCATCCCTTATTGTTGGTGAAATCTACCGACATGGCGGCGAATGGAAATTCAGTGCAATTGGTGAAGGAAGTACAGATACTACCATTGGACAATTGGTCAAAAGATATCAATAATGGCACAGCCAAATCCTATATAAAGAGAGGTATTTCACATGTCTATTTCATTATCTAAAGGTCAGAAAGTCGATTTAACGAAAACAAACCCAGGTTTGACGAAAGTTCTTGTTGGCTTAGGATGGGACACGAACAAATATGATGGCGGTAAGGATTTCGATTTGGATGCTTCCATTTTTGCAGCGAATGCTGCTGGTAAAGTTGGCAACGAATCCGATTTTATTTTCTACAACAACACTAAAAATGCGAATGGTTCTATCGAGCACAAAGGTGACAATCGTACAGGAGCAGGCGATGGTGATGATGAAGTTATCTCCATTGATCTTAGCGCAGTACCTGCTGAAACAGAGAAAATCGCATTCTGCATTACGATTCATGATGCGGAAGCAAGAGCTCAAAACTTTGGACAAGTTTCCAATGCGTATGTGCGTGTGCTAAATGAGGGATCTGGCGCGGAATTAATTCGTTTTGATCTTGGTGAGGATTTCTCCATTGAAACAGGCGTTGTTATCGGTGAACTTTACCGCAATAACGGCGAGTGGAAATTTAGCGCAATCGGCAGCGGTTATAAAGACGGATTAGCAGGCTTGGCACGTGATTATGGTTTACAAACTTCCTAATAGGAAGTCTAATGTAATAGGGTGGTGCTTTCCGGAGCATCACCCTCCCTACTCTTCTTAATCAATTCAACTCGAGAAATGGTTTCATTTGACCAGCTTTGTTGCGTTATGGATTGGAATTCAATGATCCGAGTAGACGAATCGTGTAATCGGTGAATGAGATAGATGAGGAAGATCGCGTCAGGATGATTAGCAATTAAAACAGGGGGTCCATCTTAATGTCAGACTTTTTCCAAAGTTTTGTAGATAATTTCATGAATTTCTTTAGCTGGGATGTGCTCTCAGCAACACTAACTGATCCCGTAAACTGGGGGATTATCGGTACACTCGTCCTTCTCGAAGGATTGCTATCCGCAGATAATGCGCTAGTACTTGCTGTAATGGTTAAGCATTTGCCGAAGCAACAACAGAAACGAGCTTTATTTTATGGTCTATTAGGAGCCTACATATTTAGGTTTATCGCCATTGGTGTGGGTACGTTCTTAGTACAGATTACCTGGATTAAGGTAGCCGGTGGGGCGTATCTCCTTTGGATTGCTTATAGTAATCTCTTCATGAAGAAGCATAGCGACGAAGACGGGGAAGTCAAGAATAAAGGTCTTTCCTTCTGGCGTACCGTTCTTGCCGTAGAAATCATGGATATCGCATTCAGTGTCGATAGCGTTCTTGCCGCATTTGGTGTGAGCGACAAGGTATGGGTATTGTTCTTAGGTGGTATCTTAGGCGTCCTCATGATGAGAGGCGTGGCACAAGTCTTCTTGAAGCTCATTGACAAGATTCCGGAACTGGAGAGAACAGCGTTTATCTTAATTATCGTCATCGGTCTTAAAATGATTGCTGGAGCATTCGGCTTCCACATCTCACATGTGATCTTCTTCTCCGTCATTATTGCCTTGTTCGGAGGAACGATCATTCTAAGCATGCTTCGTAAAAAGAACAAGTCTGGATCCGTAAAAGAATCTTAATCTTATTTATAATTGTAGACAATGGACAATCCCTCCTCTATGGAGGGATTGTTTATTGAAATAAAGAGGGAGGAATCGGCATGCGATATTTCAATTATTTAACCGCGGATGAAGAGAAAGCTTTATTTTATTTACCGCCGAATTCCTTCCATAATCATTCGCACAAAGACATTTTAGCTCATTCTGTCGGTGCTGCTCTGTACATGCCAGCGACCCGACGTACGTTCGCAGAAGATATTGCTTTTGGTAAAATCGAAGGCTTAGTGTCCGTTGTTCTTGATCTGGAGGATGCTGTAGGTGATAACGAAGTGCATGCTGCAGAAGAATCGCTTATTGGACAAATGAATCAGATCGCCCATTGGATGGAAGTTGGTATTGTAAGTGCAGAGAATCTGCCGCTGATATTCATTCGTGTAAGAAGCGTGAATCAATTAAACTATGTGCTAGAGAGACTGGAAGAGCATGTAGCCCTTCTAACGGGTATTGTGTTCCCGAAATTTACTGTGGAAAATGGCGAGGATTATTTTCAAATTCTAGAAAATTACAATGATGAGAAATCGGCATCTGCACCAATTTTATATGGATTACCGATTCTGGAATCTGCCTCGATTATTTATAAAGAAAGCCGCACTTTTACCTTATTGGCGATTAACGAAATTATAACGAATTTTAAGGATTTGGTCTTGAACATCCGGATTGGCGCAACTGACTTTTCAAGCTTATTTGGGCTGAGACGAAGTCCGGACAGAACGATTTATGACATCGCCCCGATACGGGATTGTGTCGCTGATATTATTAATATTTTTGGTCGTATGGAAGCCAACAACGTGATTTCTGGACCTGTTTGGGAATATTTCGGTGTGAAGGGACTCCTACATGAAGTGATGCTGGATAAAGAGAATGGCTTGATCGGTAAAACAATTATTCATCCTACGCACATTAAGCCAGTGCAAGCTCTCTACGCGGTCACACATGAAGAATATACGGATGCTATAAGCATTCTGAAGAACAATCATGGCGACCTTGGAGTTATGAAGAGTGTCTACGGCAATAAAATGAATGAATTCAAACCCCATTTCAATTGGGCGAAACGTATTCTTTTACGATCACAAGTTTATGGGGTGCTGCATGAACAACAAACCTTTGATGGATTACTCACTAGGCCTAACCGAGCGTACGTATAAAATAGCAGGCGATTTGGAGCTGCACGTCACCGTGACTTCCAATCCCCACAACATACCGCTCGACGCCTTATTCGCGATGGCGGCGAGAATTAATAAGAAACGATCTTTTTTGTTTGTAAGCAAAGTGTTAGGCAAACATATCCCGGTGAATCCGTACACGTCATTGTTAAGTGGAACTACTTTAGCGATATTATTGCAGGAAGCGTTACAAGGAACGAAGTTAGAAGAGAAGGTACAGCTGGCTGTTGAGGGGCTAGTATACTCGGATAAAGCGGAAACGGCCTATAAAGCGATTATGTCTGAACGTTTACCATTAAAGCAGCCTATTGCTTTCATTGGATTTGCGGAAACAGCGACGGCCATTGGGCATGCGGTCTATGAAGCTTTTGGGCAAGGAAGCCATTATTTGCACACGACACGTGAAGTGATCGAAGAATCACCGTCCATTCTGCAATTCCAAGAAGAACACTCGCATGCTACAGATCACTATGGATATTCGGATAATCCTGCCATTCTTGCGCAGCCTGATATTCTCGTTCTCGTCGATGATGAAATTACGACAGGCCGAACGTCGCTTAATATCATTCGCGACCTGCAAGGGAAATACCCTAAGAAAATGTACTACGTGTTAGCACTGCTGGATTGGCGGACAGAGGAAGACATCCTACAATTTGCCCAGTTGGAGCAGGAATTGCATATTACGATTCACGTCATCTCATTAATTCGCGGGAATACGAAGGTAGTTGGCTCTAGCGAAAGCTTGCCATTGCAAGCACCTAGCCCTTTACCTGAGGAGCGCACAGAACTTCTGCAAATTTCTTATGTGAATCAACTATTCTCCCACGCTCCTTATGCAGGTAACAGGCCCTATTTGCAACATAGCGGAAGGTTCGGACTTACCCCCTCCAATACCGCACAACTGGATCGTTCCATCACGCAGACGGCCGAGCTGCTCAAACGTAAACGTACAGGGAACAAGACACTCTGTGTGGGCACGGGGGAGTTTATGTATATCCCGATGCGTATTGCTGCTGAGATGGGGTCAGGGGTGTCTTATCAATCGACGACACGCAGCCCTATTCATGTCATGGAGCACCGAGACTATGCGGTGAAATATGGTCATGCCTTCCCTTCTCCAGAAGATGAACAAGTCGTGCACTTCTTCTACAATATCCCGTACGGCACGTATCAGGAGCTCTTTCTTTTTATGGAAAGAGAAGCTTCCCCTTCATCTATGGAGCCGATTCTGCGAATTCTCCAAGCAAAGGGACTGCATACCCTGCATATCGTCTTCTTCTCGCCTCAATCGGTCGATTGGAAGGAGGCTACGGTATGGAAGCTTGGCAATCCAGACGCATAGATGACCCCCAACCAATGGGGAGTTATCCACCTGGTGATGTGACATTTCTACTGAAGGATATCAGCAACATCAAGCTGGAAGTCGCCTTAGATGCCAGAGAGCGAGCTATCCAATCTGGAACGCACTATTCGGAAATGCTTCCTCAGGAACATCTGCCTTCCTCTGATTATTTGAACCTATATCAAGAAACACTCGAGCTGTCTGCAGAGAAAGTAGCCGTATCCGTAGGTGTGGTAGCTGAGCTTATCCGAACAAACAAAGGGCCGAACACGGTCCTCGTTTCCTTGGCTAGAGCGGGCACACCTGTAGGCATTCTGATCAAGCGATACTTGCAAGAGATCCACCAGATGAACCTGCCGCATTATAGTATCTCGATTATTCGAGGCAAGGGGATTGATGAGAACGCTCTCTTGTACATGTTGCAGAAACATCCGGGTGCAAGGCTGCAATTCATTGATGGGTGGACAGGCAAGGGGGCCATTCGTAAAGTGCTTACCCAAGCTTGTGGCAAAATGGCAAGGGATTACGGGATCATCCTAGACGATGATCTAGCGGTACTCGCCGATCCTGGGCATTGTACAGACATGTTCGGAACCCGTGAGGACTTTCTCATTCCGAGTGCATGCCTAAACTCGACGGTCTCCGGTTTAATGAGTCGTACCGTGCTGCGCGACGATTTAATTGGGCCCCATGATTTTCATGGCTCGAAATATTACAAAGAATGGTTGGATCACGATCAGTCTAATCATTTCATCGGATCGATTGTTCCTTTTTTCAACAAGGTGACTAAGGAAGCTCAGGAGATGGCTCAATCTTTTGTGACCCATCCACCTGAAATTTCCTGGCATGGCCTTCGGGATATCCAAGCGATTCAGACGACCTATCAGATGGCAGATATCAACTTGATTAAGCCTGGTGTGGGAGAAACGACTCGTGTTCTGCTTAGGAGAGTACCGTGGCGGATCTTGGTAGATCGCATGGATAATCCGCATATTCGGCATATCTTGCTGCTAGCTGAGGCACGCGGTGTACCTGTTGAGGTGTATCCAGGCCTCACGTATTCATGTTGCGGCCTCATACAATCTGTGAAAGGGGATGCCGAATGATTTATGCCAGTGATTTAGATCAGACCTTAATCTATTCCCAGCCACCAGAACGTGCGGAGCACTTGGGAGATCGTATCATGGTTGCCGAGCTGATCGATGGCAAAGTGAGATCCTATATGTCCTCCAGCACATATCAACGATTGCAAGAGCTGATGAATGAACTCATTTTCATCCCAGTGACAACGCGAACGATTGCCCAATATGAGCGAATACATCTCATCAGTCAAATTCTGAAACCCCAATATGCGGTTACAAGCAACGGGGGGAATATGTTGATCGACGGCAAGGTGGATATGGAGTGGCGAGATCTTGTCAGGACGCGTGTCAGCGAGACGAGTGCTCCTGTCGAGGATGTTCGCCAAGTTATGCATAGCGTTCTAAGCCAGGACTGGGTGATCAGCTCAAGTTGGTGCGATGATCTCTTCTACTCCCATATCGTCGAGCGCGACCGCATGCCTGTGCAGGAAATAGCCGATTTGAGCAACCAGTTGAAGGATATGGGCTGGCGCACTTCTGTTCAAGGAAGGAAGGTCTACATCGTCCCTGAGGCCGTGAGCAAGGGTGCAGCAGTCGCACATCTGAAGCAAATACTTGATGGTCGGAAAGTCATTGCTTCCGGTGATTCCCTACTGGATCAGAGCTTGTTAGACATCGCTGATTACGCGATTGCTCCAGGTCATGGAGAGTTATTTCGCCAAGAACAAATAACCCCATCCGGGATATACAGATTTACGGAGGAATCCGGCATTTTTGCAGCTGATGACATCACCACATTTGTTCATTCCACACATAGCGAGCACCGAATGTTGCTCATAAAGGAGCCCTCATGAAAAAAGTATGGTTTAACCGCTGGTTCTCTGTTGCTTATCATTACATGAACAGCATCCGTAACAATGAGGATGGGGCTCAGTTTAAGATGTATGCAACACATCCCGATCGAACCCACATGGCGCTGCAAGCAGCGGACTTTGCAGATACAGAGCCTGTTCTTGGCGATGACGACTATGTAGAATTTGCACTGAATTTTTGTAAACAACATGGGATTGATGTGTTTATTCCTAGGCTGCATATGTACGCGATTGCCAAGCATATCGATGAATTTGAGAAAATCGGTACACGTGTAACGGTTTGTCGTGATCTGGAGCTCTTAGAAAATCTCATGGAAAAGCAGAAATTCTACGAATCCATCCGGCCTAAGGGAATCGTAGCGATTCCTGATTATCATGTGGTGAATACGGCGGAGGAATTTCTTAGGGCGAACGATGCGCTTACAGCGGCTGGTCATGACGTCTGTATGAAGCCAACGAATGGTGAGGGCGGCAATGGATTTCGGATTATCAGCAATAAGCGGAATGCGCTCACTGATATGTTTGGACCGGTAATGCCGTATCTCACGAAAGAGCAAGCCTATCAGAACTTATCGACTGTGGAACGTTTTGATGACGTCATGGTTATGGAAGTACTGGGTGGCCATGAATACAGCATCGATTGCTTAGCTTCCGCGTCTGGTGAGCTTCTTGCTGCTGTCCCGCGTCGTAAGGCGGATGGACGATTGAGGTTGTTGGAGGAAGTACCAGAGCTGATTGAACTTGCTAACCGGGTAGCTGCTACCTACCGCATTCCATTTAATTATAATATTCAAGTTAAATACAATCAGGGTGTACCGAAGCTGTTGGAGATTAATCCGCGGATGTCAGGCGGGTTACATGTCACTTGTTTATCAGGCATTAACTTCCCTTATTTAGCTGTAAAATCGCTGCTTGGCGATCATGTTGAAGTCCAAAAGCCAACCTTCGGCCTATTGGCAAGCCATATTGAGCAATATGTTATTATGAATCTCGGTGAATAATCACTGCCGCGCATCATATCTTTGATAAGAGATGATCATTTCGTATCAATCAGCAAAGAGGGTGCGCGGTATGATCGTAGGCGGAATTATCTTATTCGGAATTATTGTCACGTTAATCGTCATAGCAAGTGCAGAGAAAGCGGAATATGTGTCCAATTTTATCGATAAATAGTCATCTTTGAAGCCTGAAAAGGTTTCTTTTTTTTGCTTCGATTTGGTAGAATAGAAGATAGGTAGTTTACTATGTGAAGGAGATTTAACATGCTGCAATTAAGCGATAGTCAACTTGCAACAATGTGGAGTCAAGGAGATGCGAAAGCGTTTAATCGACTTCTGGAGCTGTATAAGGACAGAATTTATCGATTAGCTTTTCGTATGCTTAGAAATAAATCAGATTCCGAAGATGTTGTTCAGGAGACTTTTTTGCGTGCACATTTGAATTCACACCGATTTGACGCTACCAAAAACTTCTCGAGCTGGATCTTTAGCATAGGCAAAAATGTCACGATTGATCTGATGCGGAAGAAGAAAAAAGAACTCTCCATGGATACAAGTGGGTTTCCATCCCATGATGAACGTCCCCTGATTGAGAAGTTGGTGAGTCATGAGAAGACGCCTGAGCTTCAGCTTATTGAACAAGAAACATATAGCCAGGTAGAACAAATGATTCAAGATCTGCCAGACAAATATAAAGACCTTATTGTTTACAAATATTATTTGGATATGTCCTTAGAAGACATCAGCCGAGAAGTGAATTTACCTGTTTCTACGATTAAAACGAGGCTTTTCCGTGGCCGGAATTATATCAAAAGAAAATGGGGATCCTTATTCTTCATGCTGCATAGCTTATCCACGATGATCATTTTATAAAGGTAAGCCGGTAAGGCTTATTTTTTTGCCCATTACCTGATGTTAAAGGAGTTATTCATGAGTAATCCTAAATTAGATGCACCCAAAATGCCTAAAGAATTGCCCGTCATAACCTTGCAAGAAGGAAAATTTGAACCTGAGGATAGTTTTCATACTGGCATCATTAGTGATTGTGTCATTGATAATCAGTCAGCCTATAAGGTCGCCTTTGATAAAGTTATTTTTCGCAATGTGACATTCACACGAATAGCGATGAAAGAAATTGAATTTACAGATGTTATTTTTGATCGATGTGATTTATCGAATGTCGACTTTACAGAAGCAACGATACATAGAACGGAATTTCGGAATTGCAAAATTATCGGCATGGATCTTACTGGATCTACATTACGAAACATCCTTTTTCAAGATTGCTTAGGGGATTTTGCAACCTTCCGAATGGCAAATCTCAAACAAATCACGTTTCATACGTGTTCTTTAAACAACTCAGATTTTTATGAAGCGACTTTGCAAAAGCTACAATTTGAGGTTTGTCAATTGGAACAAGCACAATTTACGGGTACGAAACTGGATGGAATCGATCTCAGCACATGTGAATTCACAAGCTTAGGTGTAAGTATTGAGGATCTGCGAGGATGCATCATTTCTAGAGAACAGGCTTCGGTATTTGTAAGTCTTTTTGGGATCAAACTAAAGGAATAGAGGCAAGGTGAATGGAGGGTTAGACGGTGAAACTTGGATTTGATATTGATGATACCCTCATTAATCTAAGAGAGCATGCGTTTCATATTTATAATCAGAAGCTGCAGCAGGACATTGGGCTAGATGTATTTCATGCTTTGCCTACGATGGAAATTCACAGTGCTTTTGGACTAACCAAGGAAGAAGGCGGGAAGTTGTGGTACAGCTTACGTGATGAGATTTATTATTCAGACTGTGCGTTATTCCCCCACGCGCGTGAGGTTTTGAACAGGCTGGTGGAGCAAGGTCATGAGGTGTATTACATTACGGCTCGAGCCAAAGAGCATACGGAGCGCACACGACAATGGTTGATCGACCATGGATTTCCTGTCGCAGAGGGGCATTTCTTCTGTGGGATGAGTGATTCCGAGAAAGTACATATCATAGAGGCACTAGAGTTGGATTATTATTTTGATGATAAACCGACCGTTCTGGAGACATTAGCGCACCTGCCTGTCCGCATTTGTGTGAAGGACAGATCCTATAATCAACATCTGGAATTGCCTCGGATTACGTCTTGGGACGAGCTTGATGAGCTTATGAAGGGTTAAAAAAGTGAACAGGTGCTCGCATCGTTACAACACGATTCGAGCACCTGGCTGAGGGGAGAGCAGATCTTGCTCTCCCTCTTTTTCTAGCTGTTGGAGCAGCGCATCTGTATCCCGTTTCGGGGCATGGACGAGCAGCTTGTATTAGTGGGGAGAAGGGCAGGTAGGGAAGAGCAAATTGGGAACGTAGTGAGTAAGGAAGGGGAGTGCAATGAGGAAAAGTAGTTCATAAGAAATAGGGGAGTGGAATTGGTAAGTTAGTGCGTGGAAAAGGTTAGTGTAGTTGGGTTAAGTGGGGGGTTGATTAGGGGGGCGTATGTTAGTTAGGAATGAGGGATGGTTGAGGATTGGATCGTCTTTTTCAAAACATGTCCGCATAAGGTAGTACTAATGAATTATGGCGAATAAGTAGGAATTGGTCACGGAGAAAGGGGGAGACGCATGCTGCAGAGACGACGATGGAGGAGCAGGCCAACTGTGAAAACAAGCCGTAAAAAAGTACTGTGGATTGGTTTGCTCATCTTAGTCTTGTTTTGCATTCAGTTTTTTATTTTTATAGAACGGAATCTAAGACCGCCTTTGATGAATCTGGCGAAGGTTAGGGTTAAGCAGATTGCAACGCAAGCGATAAATAGTGCAATCGCCGATCATGTGGCAGGGGGAACGAATGCTGAGCAATTAATTGATTGGAAAATGGATAAAAACAATAAAATTACAGGTTTTATGTTGAATTATAATGAGCATATGAGGATTACTTCGGAGGCAATTAAAACGGTCCAAGGGGAGTTGAATAATCTGGAAAGTATTGCAGATCATATTCCCCTTGGGCAGGCTATGAATAGTGCTATTCTCGCTTCTTTTGGCCCAGACATCCCGATCAGATTACTTCCTGTTGGTAGTGTGAAGGTGGATTTAAACACACGAACTCAAAATGCTGGTATTAATATGGTGATGTTTGAAGTATATGTACACATTGTTGCTGAGGTTTCAGTTATTATCCCATTTGATTCAGAAACTGAAATTGTAGAAACCGAAATTCCTATTTCCTATTCGCTTGTTGTGGGGGATGTACCTACTTACTACTATGACAATAAAGGTAATCCAGTGGGAAGTTCGAAGGATGGCAGCCCGCCGAGCATAACGTTACCAACTATTCCGCTCTCAGGGGCAACGAATTCAACGCCAAAGGAGGGCGCTATCAAGCCATAAGCCCCAAAAAATAAACCCACCGTGAAAAGTGGGTTTATTTCTTTCTACCACGATCTTCGCGCTCCCATCTTCGTAGGGATGGATAAGGATCGTAGCTCCACTCTGTTGAGCCGTTATCACGGTATAGTCCGAAATGAAGATGAGGAGGAAATTTACCAGATGTACCTGGTTTTCCATAACCGGAGCTGCCGACCCAACCGATGGTTTGTCCGGGCTTGACGATATCGTTTATTTTGAGCGTTTTTTGAAAGCCGGAAAGGTGGGCGTAGTAGTGATAAATGTTGTTTAGATCACGAATGCCTACCCGCCAGCCACCGTAGGGGTTCCATCCTTTAATTTCAACGATGCCATAGCAAGTGCTTCTAACAGGAACACCGTAGCCAGCGAACAGATCAGTGCCTTCATGAGTACGGTGCCCACCCCAGCCGCGACTATCTCCCCACGTGCTGCGATAAGAATAGTCGGATGTAACAGGCAGTGGGAATGCATGAGCATTTGCCTCTAATGTGCCTAAAGACTCATAGATCGCAGCGAATTGACGGATGCGTTCTACGCTACGTGCGTTGTGGTAATAATTCCAAAGGTTCATTTGTAAGTTATCAACTTTTGTTCCATTATTGCCTAAGATCGCTGCCATAGCGGCTAGTACATCTAAATCGTTGGCCCGGTCAGCGATGCCATCTCCCGATCCATCCCGCCCTAAACCATGGAAAAAGGTAATACTTTTCAAATTGGAATCTTGTGGATCTGGATTGAGCATACCCACCCAAACAAGTTCTGAAAAATAAATATTCGTAATGCTTTGTTGAACTGTTCTTTTTTTTGCAGTGTTCATGGTTTTCTCATACTGATCTACAGCAGCTAGGTATGTCCAAGGGATACCTGTAAGTAAGCTTATTTTTTCAAAAAGCTCTTTTCGCTCCGATTGTGAAGGTTTGGTCGGTTGGGAGCTAGGTATTGGTGCTATCTGATCATTTGTCATAGCTGATGATACATCCATATTTGAAAAAGGCGGTAATGTGATTGTTGATAGGAGGAGGCTAAGGACGAGAACCTTTGACCAAAATGCTCTGCTTTGCATCTCTATCATCCTTCCTGAAATGTTAGTTCTTAGGATGTACGGATGTCTTGTTGTTTATCCTTCGATCTTTCGTTACCGCGGGATATTTGCTATGATGCCAATAAGAGGTGGGAAAAGTGACTTTTAACCATAGAGAAGAGCATATTGACGATCATATGTTATTAGTTCAAGCCAATTTGGACGATATGAATCCTGAGTGGATGACTTATGTGATGGATAAGCTTTTTGATGCAGGTGCTAATGATGTATACATGGTACCCATCATTATGAAACGAGGACGTCCTGGAATCATGCTGAATGTATTAGTGGATGAGGGGCGTTTGTCTCTGATTGAGGAGATTATTTTTAGTGAAACGACCACTCTGGGCATTCGATATCTGCATGCATCTTGTCATCGATTAGCCAGAGAATTTGAGCATGTAGAAACACCTTGGGGACCCTTAACGGTAAAAGTTGGTTATCACGCAGGGAAATTAGTGCAATTTGCACCTGAATTTAAGGAATGTGAACATGTAGCAAGGATGCATGAAGTACCGCTGAAGATGGTTTATGAAGAAGTTAGGTTATTATTCTTGCAACAACAGAGACAAAAAAACGCTCTTCCATTGTGATGGAAGGGCGTTTGTCATGTCTACGCTATTGTGGGGTGCCAGGTGTGGCATCGCCATGATGCGTGTGAGTATGAGAGTGATCATGATGATGATGATCGTGATCGTGATCGTGATCGTGATCGTGATCGTGATCGTGATCGTGATCGTGATCGTGATCGTGATCGTGATCGTGTTTATGATCATGGCTGTGTGAATGATTATCATGTTTATGCGCATGATCATGTTGGTGGTGATGATCATCGTGTGTATGCGTATGTTCATGATGGTGGTGATGGTCGTCATGCGTGTGTGTATGTTCATGACTATGATCATGCGCTAGATGCTCATGACTAACTTGCCATTTACCAATAAACGGATCAATTCTACCAACTACAACACGCAGTACATTGGGTTGCTTTGGCAAGTCTCTAGTGCCTGCACCATAGCCAATATGATCAACTACCATGGGCGGGAAGCTTTTGGAGAACTCATCAACAATTCCTGAAATTATACCGGCTCCAGTTGGGGTTGTCATTTCTAAACTATAAGGAGTTGAAGCGATAGGTAAGCCTCTCATCATTTCCAATGTGGCAGGAGCGGGTACTGGATAAATACCGTGATCGATATGTATGGTACCGGATCCTAGTGGCACTGGAGACGAGAAAATACGCTCGATTTGCAACGAGTCGATGGCTAATGCAACACCTACGATGTCGACAATAGAATCAATGGCACCGACTTCATGAAAATGTACTTTTTCAATAGGGGTCCCGTGAATCTTAGCTTCGGAAATTGCGATTTTTTCGAAAATTGCCAAGCTTAGTGCGGTAACACGCTCATTGAATTCTGCTTTTTGAATGGCACCGACGATTTCTGAATAATGTCTGTGTTTCTTTGGAGGATGTTCCGGATCGAGTATGACATCCAGCTTAAGGGCAGAAATGCCGCGTTTCACTACGCGCTTCCATTCCAAGGTGTAGGGCTCTAGTTTGATTTTGGAAAGCTCATCCTCAATGTAAGCACGATCTGCTCCCGCATCAACCAAAGCGCCAAGGGTCATATCGCCGCTAATTCCAGAGAAGCAGTCCAAATATAAAATGCGCATGGTTGTAATTCACGCTCGTTTCGACATATTTTTGTTAATGAGTCCCGCATAATAACCACCGCCAAAACCATTGTCGATGTTAACGACAGAGATCCCCGGCGAGCAGCTATTGAGCATGGATAGCAGCGGTGCGATCCCGGCAAGGTTCGCACCGTACCCAATACTCGTCGGCACAGCGACGATGGGTTTAGACACAAGCCCGCCCATGACGCTGGCGAGTGCGCCCTCCATGCCGGCAACTACCACAATCGCGTTCGCACCGCGAATGAGCTCGAGCCGGCGGAAGAGCCGGTGAATGCCAGCGACACCCACGTCGTATATACGTTCAACGTGGCTGCCTAGGCATTCTGCTGTAAGAGCTGCCTCCTCCGCCACAGGGAGGTCGGAGGTGCCTGCGCACACGACGGCGATATAGCCATCGTGGACTTTGAGCAGCGGGCGCTTAAACCAAGTGAGCGCCCGTGCGGTTTCGTGGTAGGTGACACCTTCCACGTTGGCTACCACATAGGCGGCTTTGGCCGCGTCGACGCGTGTGGCGAGCACGCGGTCGGTATGCTCCATCAGCCGCCGGAAAATGGCCTCGATCTGCTCGGGCGTCTTGCCTTCCCCGAAAATGACCTCGGGGAAGCCTGTACGCTTCTCGCGATCGATGTCGAGCTGCGCAAATCCAAGATCAAGATTGGCGGGACCTGACCCGCCTTCCTTGATGATTTGCTTCTTGGCTTCGTCGATGTCCAGATCGCCGGCCTGGACGAGTTTTAGGATCTTCTCTAAGTCCATCATAAGGAAGCTTCTTTCACCTTATCTTTCGTTTCTTGAGATAGCACTTCATTCATACTGCCTGTGCGGTAGCCTTGCAAATCTAATGTGACATACGTAAAGCCAAGTTTGCTGAATTTCTCATAGATCGCATCGCGATGTTCAACGACTTTGTGAATCTCATCTGGCATGACTTCGATTCGAGCAATCTTCTCGTGATGACGCACGCGTACCTGATAGAGACCCAGTTGGGAAAGGAAATACTCGCCTTCATCCAATTGGTCAATCTTCCACTTCTCGATTTGCGTACCATAAGGTATACGAGAGGATAAGCAGGCAAAGGAAGGTTTGTTCCATGTGCTCAGCCCAAGCTCTTTGGAAAGCGCTCGGATCTCGTCTTTGGTTAAGCCGGCTTCTTGCAGCGTACTGCGGACGCCTTGCTCATTCTTCGCCTGTAGTCCTGGTCTATAGTCACCTAGGTCGTCGACATTGGAACCATCCAAGAGAAACGGATAGCCCAGTTCCTTCGCGATGTCTTGTAAATGGGAATAAAGCCCCGTCTTGCAGTGGTAACAACGATCAGGATTATTGGCAACGAAATTCGCGTTCTCCAATTCCTTTACCTCTGTTTTGTGCAAGCGAACGCCAAATTGTTCAGCTAGTTGTGCAGCGGCATCGAACTCCCTCGTGGGAAACGTTTCAGATGCTGCGGTTACGGCAAGGACTTGGTCACCAAGCTCTTGCTGAGCACGTTTGAGGACGAATGTACTGTCAACCCCTCCGGAGAAGGCGACGATGACACGACCCATGTTTCTTAAAATTTCACCAAGCTTGCGATCTTTCTCGCGAGTCACTTCAGTTATGCTCATGTTTCTTTCCTCCCATACAGCCTTTATGTAGTAAGCTGAGCTGTTTTGGTCCATCTAAACAAGTGTATCACAAGTGAACCCCAAAGTGGATTGTTTTGTCAGTCATTCATGTTATAATAACATCATTGAGAAACCAAATAAAAAGGCGGGAATTACAATGCCTAGAAAAGTATTAGAGAGAAAACCAGACTGGTTAAAGATCAATCTTAAGACCGATGAGAATTTCAAAGAAATTAAATCCATGATGCGTTCCAAGACGTTGCATACAGTTTGTGAAGAAGCCAAATGTCCGAACATTCATGAATGCTGGGCGAATCGGACAGCGACTTTTATGATATTAGGTGATATTTGTACGCGTGCTTGTCGCTTTTGTGCAGTTAAAACAGGTCTCCCAACTGAGCTTGATTTGGAAGAACCGGAACGTGTTGCAGATGCAGCGCTACAAATGGGGCTTCGTCATTGTGTTGTTACTTCGGTGGCACGCGATGATTTAACAGATGGCGGTGCCATGATTTTCGCAGAGACGATCAAAGCGATCCGTCGTAAACTGCCAATGTGCACAGTTGAGGTGTTGATTCCTGACTTCCTAGGTCGAGAAGAATCACTAGCTACCGTGCTTGAGGCAAAGCCAGATATTCTGAATCACAATATGGAAACGGTTGAGCGGATGTCAGACCGCGTCCGTTCCAAAGCGAAATACCGTCGTTCACTTGAGTTGTTGCAACGTTCTAAACGGATAGCCCCGAACATTCCAACGAAATCCAGTGTCATGATTGGTGTAGGGGAAGAGTGGGACGAGCTGCTACAAACGATGGAAGATCTGCGTGAAGTGGATTGTGATATTATGACGATCGGTCAATATCTGCAGCCGTCTACGACGCACTTATCTGTTTCTAAGTATTACACACCTGAACAGTTTGCTATGTTGAAGGAAGAGGGCATGAAACGTGGCTTTAAGCACGTGGAGTCGGGCCCGCTGGTTCGCAGTTCCTATCATGCACATGAACAGGTGAAAGCAGCATCAAGCGTTTAGAATTCGTATTCAATGAACGGATCATAGAAAGGAGAGCTTCCTACCACCATGATTCATATTGCCAATAAAACATACGAGCTTGTTACCGACCACAAAAATGGTTGGAATTTCGAAGTGTTCAAGGAACGCTTCAGCGAAGTGTTGGAGCGGTACGATTATATTGTGGGCGATTGGGGATATAGTCAATTACGACTGAGAGGTTTTTTTAAAGAAATCCACCCAAAAGCGACCAAAGAATCCTCCATCGCAGCTCTTCAAGATTACTTGAATGAGTACTGCAACTTCGGCTGTGCTTACTTTATTATCGAGAAAGTAAATGCACCTAAACAACAAATACCGTCTGAAGTTATTAGTTCAACAACGGTTTAAATCAGCCATGAACCAAATAACGCCATCTGAACTCCAACAAGTGTGGAGAGCAGATGGCGTTTTTCTCATACATACGTTTAAAGCTTATTTTACTTCAAGCCCAACGAAGGCCTCGCGGACACGATTCCAGAAAGGAAACGGACGGAAACGTGCGAACTTTACTTTCACATTGGAAGCAACTCGGCAACGAATGGAAACGACATCGGCGCGCTGCATATATAAGTGGTCCAGCGACAAGAGCATATTCTGTTGTGCTTTTGGATATATGTCACAGTGGTGATGCTTCGGTAAAATCATCGATGAACCCAGTGTTCGATACACGCGATTGTTAATCGATGCGATCTCGGCAATTTGAATAGCTTCAAGTGATGGATGGACCATGGCGCCACCCAAGCTCTTGTTGTAAGCAGTGCTGCCTGCAGGAGAAGATATACAGATACCGTCACCACGAAACATTTCAAACATTTCATCGTTTACGTGTAGTCTTGCGACTAGTGAAACTTCGATCCCGCGAATCGTAAACTCGTTAAGTGCGAGATGTGTTTCAACACCTTTGTCCGTCGTAATTTCGATTTCGACAACGGGGTAGCGCACGATTTGCAACTCCGCTGGTGTTGTGACACTAAACATTAAAGAAGCTAGATGATCTAATTCGTCAGGCTTCCAATCTGCAAAAAAGCCAAGATGCCCCGTATGGATCCCAACGAATGCGATATGATCTAACTTGTCCACATATTTATGAAAGGCTTGGAGCATCGTGCCATCTCCGCCAATGGACAGGACGATATCGGGATGATCTTCATCCCTTGGCATGCCTTGCTTAGCGGCGAGAGCGTGGAAGCGTTCGGTCAGCCCCTTGGAGATGTCATCGCCTCGTTCAATGACGTTATATTTCAATCTTGTTCCTCCTAAGAGTTTTCGTTTCGTAGAATTATTGACTTAATAATTGGAGCAGAAGGCATCAATCTCTTGGAGAATGGAGTCAGGCGTATGCCGAAATTCTGCGGCAACCCGATAGCTGTCGTTGCTGAAATGCGTAACTCTTACAATTTCACCATAGACAGTCATAGGCTGAGAGACATTAGGGAGAATGAAGCTGAACTCCAGAATCAAAGGAAAGAAAAGACGATTGGATGTGACAAAGGATAACCCGCCAACACTGATATCGAGGAGTTGTCCGGTAAAAGCGACACCCTTTTGAGCAGATAAGCTTCGTATGCCAGCGACACGCAGTGTTATCGGTGTGCGTAGTGTAAGCTTTGCACGAGGATGTCTGCGGTTTTGATGTTGAAAAACTTCCTCAGGAAGAGATAAGGTCAGAGAACAGATCGTTTTTTTGAGATCAAGCCCAATCAAATCGACATAAGCGTAATATAAAATGGCACCATCTTTGAAGGAAAATTCAACGAAAGAAACATGGTCGAGCTTGTCGAAGGGGTAAACACCCAATTGTTCAAGACATACGGTTATCGAATCTTCACTTATTTTGTCGATAGTAAAGTTATCTTCAAAGCAGAAAGGTTGTCCATCTTTACTTTCACCAACAATGATAATATGACAATCCTGATTTGGCGAAAAGGAAGCCAATTCTAGTACCTTATTCCAATCCATAGCATCACCAAGTCGTTAGATTTACATTCACATCTGCCTGTACATCCTGTAAATTCTCTTCTCATCATAATTTATCTAAGTCAATAAGAAAAGCCCCAAACGGGGCTTTAGCTTAGGTTAACCGATTTTACCACATAGGAAGTTAAGTTTTCGATACCGAAAACCGCTTTCCTATTGGCGATAAAACTTACCTCTAAACGCGGTCGCTCATCATTGAATGGCTTCGATAGAAGTTTTCTCATTATTAAGACAAGGTGCTCGTAACGAGGGAGAGTTCAAACGAATGCGCAAAGTTGGATGAGATCGGACGCACACGAATCGAGAAGTGAGGCCCATGAACAAGATGGGATGGAATGGTAGCTTGGAAGCGCTGAGATTGCTCAATAAGTTCCCCAATAGGAGCCATGAGGATGATTCTCTGCTCCCACGTTTCGCCATTTTCTGCATAATAAATGACTTCTACTGCCGTATCCTGCGGCCAAATAGGGCCGAAATGGATTTGCGCCGTGATCTCTTTCGTTGATGGGGGAATCTCATCTAAAGGGACGTCAGAAGTCGATTTGTCGGCATGATCATCAATATTCATGATTCTTACTTGATGCCAATTGCTGCGAATGAACTGCTTGTAATCGGCAACTTTGGTAGCCACATCATAATTGTCTGCGACAAAAAGACGAGCACGTTTGGCTGTTGGTACATACGAAAGATTCGTGTAGTCCTGCACCATTCGGTGCGTGTTATAGACGGGACTGAGCGATTGAACGGACCGCTTCATACGTCCAATCCATTGATGAGGAATCTCACCCTGATTGTAGTAAAGAGGGATAATCTCATTCTCCAAAAGGTGATAAATTGCTTTCGTATTTTCTTTCTCCTGTGCAGCCCAGTCCGCGGCTCCCGCGGATCCGATAGCCCAACCATTCATACCGTTGTAGCCTTCCTCCCACCAGCCGTCCAGCACGCTGAAATTCAGAACGCCGTTCATGGCAGCTTTCTGGCCGCTGGTTCCGCTAGCCTCTAGGGGTCTGCGAGGGTTGTTTAGCCATACGTCGACACCTTGAACGAGATAGCGAGCCATGTTGATATCATAATTCTCAAGAATAACGACTTTACCGAGAAACTCTTTTAACTGAGAGATGCGGTAAATTTCTCGGATGAGATCTTGGCCAGGGTAATCAGCAGGGTGGGCTTTACCCGCAAATATAAATTGCACGGGTCTCTCAGGATTATTGATTAATTTCTTGAGGCGATACAAATCATTGAAAATTAGATTGGCCCGTTTGTAGGTAGCGAAGCGTCTGGCGAACCCAATTGTAAGGGCTTTAGGATTTAAATAGTGTCGAACCTCTTCAATCCGTTCTTCGGATTCCCCGTTACGTTTACGTTGCTCCATCAGACTATTGCGAGCATAACGTACTAAATCTTCTTTCAAATGCTGATGGACCTTCCAAATGGATTCATCGGGAATAACCTCGATTTGTGCCCATTGATGCTCGTTAGACTGCTCTGCTCGCCATGTGCCAGGGAGGAATCGATCGAAGAGTTCCTTCCAAGCAGGGGCGGTCCACGTATCTAAGTGAACACCGTTCGTGATAGAACTGATCGGCACCTCACTGGCATCGATATGACCATGGAATTCCTTGAACATTTCGCGTGAAACCTGCCCATGCAGCTTGCTGACGCCATTGCGCAGTCCCGCTGTATTCATCGCCAGGTGTGTCATATTGAATTGACCGGACTTATGATCAAGCCCTAATGAAATAATGCTTTGTTTATGCTTAGGCAGCTCGCTGAAAAGGTGACTGAGATAGTGTTCCACCATCCCGACGGAGAACGTATCATGACCTGCAGGAACAGGCGTATGGGTCGTGAACACGGTGGCAGAGCGCACGGTCTCTACCGCAACATGAAAAGGGAGGCCCAAGTGAAGCAGTTCCTTCAACCGTTCTAACGTCAGGAAAGCCGCGTGACCTTCATTAATGTGGTACACATTCGGGTAAATACCGAGTGCACGGAGTACTTTGACACCACCGATTCCCAGCACCATTTCCTGGGCGATCCGCATATCTTGATTGCCGCCATACAGCTGCGCGGTCAACTCTTTATCTGTGTCATTATTGGCTTCGTGGTCAGTATCCAGCAAAAAGACCAAGTTGCGTCCTACTTTAGCAGCCCAAACCAAGACGGTGATCGTGCGACCAGAGATATCAAGTGAGACCGTGAGCTGCTGGCCATTCTGAAGTACCGGACGAATCGGTAATCGCTCAAAATCATAGGGAAATAATTCACTCTGCTGACTGCCGCTAGCATCAATCTTCTGCGTGAAATATCCTTTTTTATAGAGTAAGCCCACGCCTGCAAGCGGTAATCCAAGGTCACTGGAAGATTTGATATGATCACCGGCAAGAATGCCGAGCCCGCCTGAATAAATCGGAAGCGATTCATGAAAACCAAACTCAGCAGAGAAATAAGCAATTTGCACACCAGCTTCAGCGGCATAGTTATTTGAATACCAACCGGGTTCATTCATATACGTATCAAATCTTAGCATGACTTGGCGATAACGCTCGACAAAATCAGTGTTCTGGCTTAATGCTTCAAGCTGGGGAGCTTCAAGCTCGTGAAGTAATCGAACGGGATTGTGACCGAGGGCTTTCCAACGGCCAGAGTCCATGCTTTCAAAAAGCTGCAGCGCATCATGATTCCAACTGAACCATAAATTAAAAGCTAGCTCGCGAAGTCGCTCAATTGCCTGCGGTAAACCTCTCGCCTCTTGGGGGTCGGCTGCTATCATATCTGAATATTCTCTCCCTTTATAAACATCATCATAGTTACCCATATTATCTTGTTCCACCAACCTTTTCATACACCAGTCTAAGTAAGGAATATGCGAGGAAGAGACTCATGATGACAGCAAAAGCACCAACAAAGACCATCGCACTTATCGGGAAAATAAGCTTTAGATAGCTCAAAACGGGTGAATTCGCCTCATAGTGCGGCAAGAATACAGCCTGGGGACTTCGAAATCGCTGCATAGGCTCCCAAATCAGGAGAACAATAGCAGCAGAGAGAATGCCATGAAGGAGGCGGGCGAAAAGGAACGGAAGATAGCGCATGTTGGTATGACTTAATAAGCTGACAATTTGAGCATGCACGGACATGCCGGCCCAGGAGAGGATGAAGGCGCCAATCGCGACTTTACTGGAAAGGGCCATCGAAGCGGGGGCACTTCCTGCAGCTTTTGCGCCGAGTGTGACTTCGAATAACCCATTCATGACGGCTTGTGAGAGCTCGTGAGGTAATCCTGTAATGGATAAGAGGGATGTAATCAACCAATAGAACACATTCATAACCTGGGCAGAGGTAAGCACCTCTAGAACGACAGAGAAGAAGACAACAAGTCCACCTACAACGAACATTAATCGGAGAGAGTGGAGAATGGATTCGCTTAACAAAATACCTAAAGATCTTCCATCTCGTATTCTCGCGTTATGCATGGTCTCGAAGGCTTGTTTCCATATAGGGCCACTCTCCCTAGGCTGCCCAGGAGTAGGTAAGGCTTTCCGGCCGTGAAAACGCATGATGAGGCCAATCATGAACGAGCCTCCATAGTGGGCAATGGCCAAAATAAAAGCTAATGTGGCGTCATGGAAAAAGCCAATCGACACAGCTCCGATTAGAAATATTGGATCCGAGCTCGTTGTAAAGGCAACAAGCCGTTCGCCTTCTTCCCGGTTAACCAGCTTTTGTTCCCAGAGCTGAGCAGTTAACTTAGCCGCTACGGGATATCCAGCGGCAAAACCCATTGCCATTACGAATCCGCCAATCCCAGGGATACGGAAGACGGGACGCATCATCGGATCAAGCAGTGTACCGAAGAAATGAACGATCCCGAAGCCAAGCATAATTTCGGAAATAACGAAGAAGGGGAACAGGGCTGGGAAGAGCACGTCCCACCAAATGGAAACGCCGCGTAAAGCGGCTTGAAAACCGTCATGCGGGAATAGAACCAAGCATACAATGATGCCTATAATAACGAATGACATAAGCAAGGCTGGGGTGAAGTTTTGTTTCGGCATAGACGGTAGATACCTCCTCTTATTCAACTATATGAATAAGCTTGGACATACATGCCGTCCCGAATTTCATGAAATAGTAGGTAGATGAGCACCTATGTCCAAGTAGGACTGTATGGTCGTTTATTTTGGTTCATGGGACTGTTCAGTCCTTGTTTTTATGGTAAAATAGAACTAGTAAAACTTAAATCCTATACAGCGGGAGTGATTCAAATGACAGGTGTCATTGCCGGATTGGTAGTCTGCATGTTCGTGTTTGTCATTCGAGAAACGCTCATGCGCGCAGGGGACGAGGATTTAGAGAACTATTGAATACGAATTGCGAGGTTTCTTGGTATGTCAGAGAGCAAAAACAGAACCATATTTGAGTTAATGGGGGGGGCGGAGACGGTAAGTCGTTTGGTAGAGGCCTTCTATCCGAAAGTACAGCAGCACCCGTTACTTTCGCCGCTTTTTCCTGCTAACATAGACCCAGTTATAGAGAAACAGACGTTGTTTCTAACCCAATTTTTCGGTGGCCCAACCTTGTACTCCGATCGCCACGGTCATCCGATGATGCGAGCTAGGCATATGCCTTTTCCGATTACAAGAGAGCGTGCGGATGCATGGTTAGCTTGTATGACGGAAGCGATGGCTGACATAGGCATGCCGGATGATTTACAGGATTTTCTCATAGAACGGCTTAGAGGTTCTGCCTATCATTTCATCAACACACCTGAGGAAGACTAGTCCATTCTTCCTAAACAATATTAATTAGGGAAAAAGGCGGGAGTTCAAGTGGTCGAACCCTTATATGAGATATCAGTGACATGCACCTACTGTACTAATACGTTTAAGTCGAAGAAGGTTCGACCTAGCTTTAAGAAAGCAAGTAAATCTGATTCAGATTTCTGCCTTCACTATAAGGATGTTAATCCTGATTACTACGTTGTACGTATCTGTCCTTTCTGCGGGTACGCACATACAGAGAACTTCTCGGATAAATGGACTCCGGGAGAACGAGCTGTATTTCATGAAAAAGTAGCTCAGAACTGGTCGATGCGCGATTATTGCAGGGAGAGAACGTGGGAAGATTCCCTTCAGTGTTTTAAGCTAGCACTTCTAAGTGCGCAAATCAAAAACGAGAAGTCACGCGTGATTGCTGGATTATTGCATCATTTGGCTTGGCTTTACCGGGTTAAAGGCGACTGGGAGCAAGAAGAACGTTTCCTCTCATTTGCACTAGATGCGTACGTGAATGTCTTCGAAACCGAAGGTATGGATTTGAATAACGCGAAGCTCATGTATCTAATGGGCGAGTTGAACCGGCGATTAAAACGTTTTCCCGATGCGGTTAAATGGTTTTCACGGATTATTAATGATCGTAAGATTATGGATGCCGGGATGATTAGGGCTAGTCGCGAACAATGGGTGACAACGCGAGAAGATATGCTTGCTATGCGTTTAGAACTGCCGGATGAGATGAAACAAGCTACGTAAATGCACAATAAATCGGCAAGAAAATAAAATGAACGCCTAGCCATGACACGGTATCTAACCGGATGGTTAAGCGTTCATTTTTTGTGTGATTCCCTGTGGCTGCTTGAATAGTGTGGGACGGTTTTTGCCAGTATGCTTGGATTGATAGAGGGCGTGATCGGCTTCCGAGATCAGTGTTTTAAGATCCATGTGTGGAGATTCAGCTGTTGAGATTCCGATAGAAATAGAGATGGGAGCCGCTTCCAAGCCGTTTTTTTTGTAGAGAAATAATTCCGCAATGGAGGTACATAAGGTTTGGCCGTAGTTAAGGACTCGAGCAGGATCTGTTTCCGTACAGAGCAGAATAAATTCTTCTCCCCCATACCTTGCCAGGTAATCTTGCTCATGTATCAAATGACGAAGAACAGAACTTACTTCTTGGAGTAATTGATCGCCTTCTAAATGTCCGAATCGATCGTTATACAGCTTGAAATTATCGAGATCAATCATCATGATAGATACTTTACGCTTATGTAATGTACTCTGAGCGATAGGCATAAAACTTCTTAAGTTGGGCAGCTTGGTTAAACCATCTTGATTCGCTTGCATTTCAAGCTTGCGTTGCAGTCGCCAATTGTTGTTCTCGTCATTCACCATAATGATGATCATGAAGAGGGTGGCGGACGTAATGGCAAACATGAACAATTGATCAAGGGTATATGACCAAGATAAGCTGCGTTCCAGAAAGCTGTGGGTAAGTATACGCATAATGAAAACGAAACCACATATTTGTAGAGCGAGTCGAATAGGTATGTCCAAGAAGCCATTTCGGTATTCTTTGTTATGGAAAAAGGAGCTAATGAAGGCTGGGGCAATGAGGTCTTGTGCGATGATGAACCAGGCTTGATTTTCTTGTGAGATTATACTAGTACCAGCAGGCAATATGGTCGAGAAGAGGGCAACAGGTAATCCGTATCGCAATCCGGCCATGAAGATGGGTAACGAGCGTAGATCGATTAAGCCGAATGTCTCAGGAAGTGGAACCAGCATCATGATGATGCTGGCTAACCCTGTTAGCAAGGAGGCGAATAGATGTTCGTGTGAATCAATTAACATCTTGCTATGAACTTTCAAGGCTAAATAATTTAAAGTCACTAATGTACATGCGCTTGTCAAAGGAATGAGGTACTCATTCATAAAGGTTCGTTTGCTCCTTGCGATGAACTACGAATTATGTTTATTTCGTACCGCGGTGTCCGCTAGTAAATAATCGCGATCTGTATCCACAAGCGTCAACTTGTTATGACAACAAGGGAAGACAAGCAGTTTCTTTTTACCCTCGTGTATGGACTCGAGCTCATGAATTTTGAGCGGCAGCAAGACATTTGAGCTTAGACAGAACGGACATTGGGCCACGTAAATGTCCTTCATGATGATGTCGTAAGGCCAGGTGTTAGCAAAAGGTATCAAGGGCTACTTCGATTCCGATTCGCTCGTGTCTGACGATGTGCTTTTCGCGAGCTCTGCTAATTTCTGAAGAAGAATATGTTGTGGCATATGCATGAGATGTTCTAAAGGTACTTTAAGCTGCTCCGCTAACTTAACAGCTGTTTCAGGAGAAATTTGTAACGGTTTCATATTATAGAAATCACCCATCCTGTTCCGATTTAGTCCGAAGGAACTATACATAATTGAATCATACTTTTTGAAGAGAAGCAATGAGGAAGATGCGGATAGTTGGCGAATGCCTGGTGGATATGATTTAATTAAAAGTGGAAAGGAAAGGTGATCGCATTGTTAACATTACCTCTTAATCAAACATGGAATCTTGAAACATTTTTCCCTGGAGGAAGTGATTCTCCTGCATTCGCTGCACACCTGAAGAAACTTCAGGAGTCCATTGCATCTTTTCAAGAGCAAGTACGTCGTACAGCTTCTCCGCAAAGTGTAGAGGATACCTCGTCGCTGGCACAATTGATTGAATTGCTTCAGCATAATGTGATGCATATTCACGAGGCAGATTCTTTCGTAGGCTGTTTACAAGCCGACAATCAGAAGGATAAGAAAGCACCTGTGTTAAGCGGACAAGTCAAAAGCTTATATGCTGAGCATTTATCTTCCCTTACTCATTTTGATCAGATTCTGACAGGGGTGCCAGATCAGGTATGGGCAGCCGTGTTAGAACAAGAGCCTTTTCAAGCCATCGCCTTTTCGCTCGATGAACGTCGCGCACTGGCGAAGGAGAAGCTCCCGCCAGAGCAAGAAGCTTTAATTAATGATTTGGCTGTTGACGGCTATCATGGGTGGAGCGATTTGTACAATTCGACCGTAGGTCAATTCAGCATGGCTGTAGAAGTTGACGGGAAGCAGGTAGAACTATCCGCAGGTCAAGCTTTTAATAAGCTGCATACCGAGAATCGTGAAGAACGTTTAGACTTATTTGATAAATGGGAACAAGCATGGACGGATAAAGAAGAATACTGTGCAGAAGCATTAAATCACTTGGCTGGCTTCCGTCTTCAGGTTTATAAGGCAAGAGGCTGGAAAAGCATACATAAAGAACCACTTGCAATTAACCGCATGGAAGAAAAGACCTTGAACGTGATGTGGGACGTTATTGACCGCAATAAGGGACTTTTCGTGGAGTATCTGAATCGAAAAGCGAAGCTCCTAGGCGTTGACAAGTTGGCGTGGGTTGATGTGGATGCGCCGCTTGGCGATTCATCCAAGAAGATTTCCTACGACGAGGGTGCGAGTCTGATTATTGATCAATTCAAACGCTTTAGTCCGAAGCTTGCTGCCTTCTCTGAGGAAGCTTTCGAGAAGCGCTGGATCGAAGCGGAGGATCGCCCTGGCAAACGCCCTGGCGGCTTCTGTACTTCATTCCCGCTAGCAGGTGAGACACGTATCTTCATGACGTACGGAGGAACCCTGAATAACGTCTCTACGCTCGCTCATGAGCTAGGGCATGGTTACCACCAGCATGTGATGACGGATATGCCGGCGCTCGCGCAGGAATATGCGATGAATGTAGCTGAAACAGCTTCTACTTTCGCTGAAATGATCGTAGCAGATGCGGTCGTGAAGAGTGCATCGACTGATGAGGAGCGTATTGTGTTGCTCGAGGATAAAATCCAGCGGGCTATCGCTTTCTTCATGAACATTCATGCACGGTTTATTTTTGAAACGAACTTCTATGCTGAACGTAGTCAAGGCTTAGTAAGTGTAGAGCGCCTTAATGAGCTCATGGTCGATGCGCAGAAGCTTGCTTACAAGGATGCCTTGAGCAGCTACCATCCGCATTTCTGGGCAGCTAAGCTGCACTTCTATGCGACAGACGTTCCATTCTACAATTTCCCATATACGTTCGGGTACATGTTCAGTGCTGGTATTTATGCAAGAGCTGTGCAGGAAGGCGCAACTTTCGAAGACAAGTACATTTCCTTGCTTCGAGATACCGGAAGCATGAACGTAGAGGAACTAGCGCAGAAGCACTTAGGCGTGGATCTCACTGAGCCAGATTTCTGGCAAAGTGCTGTTGACATGGCAGCACAAGATGTGAAGCAGTTCATGGAGCTAACTGAATCGAAGGTACGTGTGTAGGTTTTAACAAATAAACAGCCCCTCGGAGAAGGTCTCTGAGGGGCTGTTCTTTTATGTATTAAAGCTTAAAGATTTGAATGGTTTGCTGCAACTGGGTCACAACCCGCGTCATTTCTTCCGCTTGCGTTACGATGCCCTGTACAGTTGAAATTTGCTCATTCATGGAAGCAGACACTTCTTGCGTCCCCGCCGCGGACTCTTCTGTGATGGCTGAAATATTTTCCATCGCTGCTGCGATTTGTCCAGAGCTTTGAAGCATGCTTTCACTTTCTTCTGCGAAGCGTGTAATTTCCTCTGAAATGAAGCCGACGCTGCCAACAATCTCAGCGAATACAATTTCGGTTTGATCGATTAAGACCGTTTGTTTCTTAACGACATCTTCATTGACTTGGATGCTGCGAATCGCATCTTGAATGCCTTGCTCAATGCTCTTAACGAAGCCGAATACTTCACGTGTGAGGGAAGTGGATTCTTCAGCAAGCTTACGTACTTCTTGTGCTACGACAGCGAAGCCTCGGCCATGTTCACCAGCTCTAGCAGCTTCAATGGATGCGTTGAGGGACAATAGGTTCGTTTGCTCAGCAATCTCGGAAATGGAGCGCGTAACACTCGTAATACCAGCGGCTTGGCGAGCAAGCATATCAATCGTATCTGAAACCTGTCTAGTTACTTCTACATTTCGTTTCATGCCGACGCCTTGGCTTTCAACCGATGTGCGTCCTTTTTCTACGAGGGTCATCATTAGATCCGAACGGTGCTTCATTTCTTGGGCAGATCCAGCATAATTGACGATTTTCACTTCAATATCTTTGGAAGTGATGGATACGCCAGAAATCTCCTCGGAGATTTGTCCCGCACCAGCAGCCAGCTCATGGGCCGAAATACTCACTTGCTCAAGAACAGTACGAAAGCTTTCATTCTTCACATAGATATCACGGCTTGTCTGGAAAACCTGCTTCGAAATAGATCCTGTATCGCGTAAAATATCGCGGAGCTTGTCAATCATTTTGTTAAAAGATTGGCCGAGTTGACCAAGTGAATCGTCAGTCGTGATTGCTACCTTTTGAGAAAAGTCACCTTTGGAAATATTAAGAGCAATGCGAGAGATATCGGCGATTGGCTCTGTAAGTTGTGCTTCAAACCAACGGATGAAGGGAAGGCTTCCGGCTAGGATAATGACTAGGAAAATAATGCCAAGTAAGCGGTTCCAGTCTGAGGCGAAAGTTACAATTAACATGAAGATCGAATTCAAACCAATTAGTGCAAAACAACCAAGTTGTAGTTTCTTTCTAAACGATAAGGATGAGATTTGTTCCAATCCGATCGACTCCTCTGCAAAATTTGTATACTTATGGAGAAAAATAAAAGGTATATTTGAAAATTATATCACCGAACTTGGAAACATTCTACAGTTTTTCGACACCAATCGTTCGGTATTTACAAGAAATTTGGGAATTACCTTAAGTGAATACAAAAAATATAGTGAATTTTCAAATATTGGAAATAAACTGTTGAATTATGTAAATTGTCTGGGTATAATAGGTCTACAGTCGCATAATTAACATAATTAGTAAATAAACGTAATTTAAGGAGGAGTATTATAAAATTGGAACAGTTTACACTCGCGAGACAAATCGATGTGGTATTTCGTAAGATTAAAGATGAGCTTTCTCATGTGAACTCAGGCACAGTGTTTGTTCATATTCGCAACAATGAGATTGGCAAATTTGGTATTAAACATTTGCCGTTTGAAAGCTCAGAGGGTGTATTGCCTGCTCCGTCTAACGTAGGGTTAACAGAAATACAATTCCAAACGTTTCGTCAAATGGCAATCGAGTCACTTAAGCGTAAGAAGAGCTGGACGCATGGGGAAATTATGTTTGACTTTACGGTAAGAAAGAATGTCATTTCAATTAGCATCATGTTTGAGAGCAACTATATGCTATCTGTACAATCCCTTTATTTATAAGGGTTTATTTGTGTTTGTTGGGGTGTTTGACCACGGATTGACCACGTTGGTACCTAGAACAAGGCCGCGTTGATGTGGTCAGCAGCGCTTTTTTGCATATTAGGAAGTACGTGGGAATAGGTGTCCATTGTAGTTTTAATTGTGGAGTGTCCGAGCATTTCTTGTACAACTTTAGCATTGACATCAAGCTCAAGTAATGTAGTCGCGAATGTATGTCTCAACCCGTGAAGCGTTATTTTTGGTACACCAGAACCCGTGATCATCTTGTTGAATCCTTTTGAAACGGAATTGTGGTAAAGTATGTGATTCGTCTTTGGACTTGGAAAGACTAAGTTTAATTCATTTGGCAATTGTTTAATCTTAAACTGTCTCAATACCTTAATGGTATTCTCCGCAATTGTAATGCTACGAACCGAACCTTCTGTCTTTGGCGAATCCTTAATGTAGATTTTCTTATTAGCGAATACCATAGTACGCCGCACTGAAATCATATTGTTTTTCAAATCAACATCATTCCAGTTGAGGGCAAGAACCTCCCCGATCCTCATACCAGAAGTCATTGATAGAAGAAACATACAATAATAAAACGGGGACTCGAGCTTTGTATAATCCAAGAATTGCTTCTGTTGTTCTACTGTCCATACTTTCATTGTTGTATTCTTACGCTGCATAGTTGGCTTTTTAACAAGTGCTGCTACATTCTTCGGAATTATTCCCCATTCATAGGCTTGTCTAAATGATTTTGTCACAAGGTTAGCGATATTATTGATATGTCCAACTGAGCATGTTTTTGCAAGATCGTTATAGAACTTCTGGATATCCATAGGCGTGACTTTCATTAGTGGGATATGTCCAATGTTAGGAATGATGTGATTGTGAACAAAAGAGAGCCGAGCTGCGTAAGTATTAGGCGCAACTTGGCTTTTAAGCGTCTGTTCAACAAAATCTATAATAAACGCTCCGACTGTCTCTTTATGGGGCTTAATATATTCTCCCTTGTTTACTTGGGTAGCAAGCTCCGCGCACGCTCTCTCGGCTTCCTTCTTAGTCTTAAATCCACTGACTGTCCTCTGTTTTCTTTTGCCTGTTTTCGGATCAGTACCAACATCTAACGAGAATGACCAAGTAGCGCCACATTTACATTTATCTTCACATTTACAGCCGCGCTTACGAAATGAGCCTTTCATGTTTTATTTACAACTCCCTTATCCGTTTTTCATATTGCATTAAAAACTCGATTATAGTATTTATCACTCTTTTCGGTCCGGGAACAACACGTCTAACATTCCAATGATTTGATATCGTTCATTCTTTGTTAGTGCTCTCCCTTTATAGTGAATCGAGGTAAGGCTTGTTGAGTCAAGTATCTCAGAAAGATCTATATAAAGCGGATGACCTATTGTTTTTTCCTGCTCTTTATAACTGACAGTTAATCCATGATTATTCATCAGTTCTATTAGTTCATTTAGAAAATCCTCACGAGTTTTTTTGTAACCTTCATAGGCAATTATCGCGTTTTTTAAGGTGGTGTAGTTGTAAATTCTATCAAAATCAGCGTCCTTGACTAACTCTAATTCTTCTTTTGAAATATCGTCCTCAGGTTCATTATTTATGTAATTCGCAAAGTACCACCTGTCGTAATCATGGGAGGGTCTATTACCATCATTAAGAATTAGCCAACCTACAAATATTTTGAAAATATCTTTATGGAGATAGTCAGGGAAATGACCGTCATCATCTGCTATTGATTTAAGTAATTTGCTGATTTTGTTATTCAAGTCCCATTCTTCATTGTGAATTTCCTCAAATAGATCCTTATCTTCTTTAGAATAACTATCTCTCCAATAGCCTGCTTTAAACATTAACTCTTCATAACTAATTCCTAAGGGACCCTCTAGTTTTTTAAGTATCTCAGGTGATGGGGTACCTTTTTTTCCATTTTCTATCTGAGATAAATATGGTTGTGATAAATCTGTTGCTTTTCCTAAAGCAACTAAAGTTAATCCTCTGATCTTTCTTTGCTCCTTTAAATATTTCCCAAAGTTATGTGCATCCATTATGTTAACCCCCTTATATGGACGATTATACAATGTAATATAGCTAAAAGAAATATTTTTATTTCTAGTGTATTGCTTAAAGGAATATATTGTTGTAATATAGCCATAAGCAATATTGCTAACAGCAATTTTATGAGAGGTGTGAGGACATGAAGATTAAGGTTAAAGACATGGATTATCTGAATCAGCTCATCGTTATGAAGGGGTTTAACAAAACCGAGTTTAGCAAGGAAATTCAACTTTCTCAGCCAATGACCATTCAAGTCGTCAATGGGGATAGGTCACCATCGCCAAAAACTGCAAAGCGCATTTGTGATGCTCTGGATTGTAAATGGGAAGAAGTTTTTGAAATCGTCAAATCTCTTCAAACAGCAAAGTAAACGCCGGAGTAATTAACATTTAAAGAATATTTAAAATGCACCGCAATACAACGGCGGAATGCGGAAGGTGAGCGAATTGAATGCAGTATTCAGCGGAAGAAAAAGAAACAACATGCGTGTATGACTATATCGATAATAATTGGATCGTTTACAGTTGTGTCCCTAAGCACATGACAAAGCTTCGAAAGATTGCGCAGCCGTTTTGGGAAGAGAAAGATGGTGATCGAGTTTCAGCAGCTAAATGGAGACTGAATGGAAATCAGATCCGATTTGTAATGGAAACAAAGCTTACAGATGAACAGCGTGTAGCAAAGCGAGAACAAGCGCGAAGGTCATTCCAACAGTCGAACTAATTCATCATTATTTTCTAATATTGTCGCAGCTGTACGGTGAAATGAAGTCGGACAACCTTTGAAGGTAGTTTGACTCCTTATACCAATAACAGGAGGTGAGAAACCGATGGAAATAAACGATTATCCTGTTGTGCTTCAGGCAAAACATGTGACCCAAATACTAGGAGTTGCCAAATCAACTACATATGAACTATTTAGGGAAACAGGATTCCCTTTGCTAGAGATTAACGGACGAAAGTTAGTTTACCGTGACAGCTTTTTCGCATGGTTGGATAGTAAGCAGCGCAATTGCGGCGGGTTGGTGAGGTGAGATGGCACGTAAAAAGAAAGATTACGGGTTTAAGCTGTTTGAGAAATCTACATCAGCAGACAACCGACATATTCGAATAACTCTGGATATGATGGATTCGAAAGCGTGGAAGGAGCTAACAGCACATTCTCGCATGCTTTACATGGAGATGAAGGCGAAGTATACGGGAAGCAATCAAAATGATATTTCCTTCACTTACAAAGAAGCACTGAAAATAATGAATGACCGCACATTTACTAAGTGCATCGATCAGTTAATTGAGTATGGCTTTATTAAACTGCTCCAACAAAATTGGACAAAGCGTGAGCCAAATATCTACGGGTTTAGTGAGCAGTGGAAGTTCTTTGGAACAAGCAAACTTGATGTCCAAGTGCGAAAAAAACGTGTTCCTTCAACCAAAGAAGAACTGTAAGGCTACTGTATTTATACAGCAGAATAACATGTACTTTTACAGTACAAAACGACAGTTTTAGGCTCTGTTAAAGATTTTACTACTGTATTTATACAGTACAACGGAAAATGCAAAAAACTCAGTAGTATCAAGGGGTTGGGGGACGATTTTGATGGGTTTTATAAAAAACGCTTTTGTACTGTAAAAGTACGTGTCCTTTATATATAGCCATACTAGGTACCGCATTTATAGGGAGGTTTACCGTGGTCATTCTCTACAAAAGATTTCAATTCCGCGACATTAGTCTGATACTGCGTGACCTTGCTCAAAGCGGCCTCATAAAGAAAACAGGGTGATGGGTAACTGCTCAATATGGAAAATGCACGGTTTAAGCAAGTCAAAAAGACTCTAATGGATGCTGCTATTTTAAAAATCGCCTTCGATGAGCGTTCTCCTGATGATGATCAACGGATACAAGAGTTTAGGAGTATTGCTGAATCAGTAGAACTTGCCGTTTGTCAGCTCACTAGTCAGGAGCAGACACTTATAAACTCGCGTTATTTCAACAATGAAGCGATGGATACGACTGACCCTGAGGTTTACAGGGCTATGGGAATTAGCGCTGCGAGCTACTACAAGATAAGGCTTAAAGCTTTTGAGAAGCTTGCTGAACATCTTCATCTGGGGGTTGATCAGATCGATGACACGTAACATCAGAGTCTCATGCAGTTATCCGAACTGCGATAAAACCACCGTGAGAAAGTATTGCAGCGGTCATGTTGACGCCTTAAAACAAAGCCGAGGTTATAGGGCTCCTAGAAAAGGTTTGGTTAAACCAACTAAAAAGAAACTTATGGAGGTGATAGAAAGATGAATGTACGTACAGCAGCATTAGCACAATCAACACTATTGGCAGTCTGTAAAGATGCACTAATCGAGTTGGAAAAGTTGGACGGATCGGCATCGATTATCAAAAGGCTAAAGATCGTGCTATCCGACTCGGTTGAAACAAATCGCTATATACCACCTAATTATTGAGCATCTCTATTCAAGTGATGCGGGCCCCACCAACGAGCCGAGCCCCTCCTGTCAAATGGTACTAAAATTTTCCCAGGGGTCATTTCCTAAGGGCCACCCTATGCAAATATAGGCGATTTTAAGCAACGATAACGGGGTTTACATTAATCAGAGAGGAGATGAAAAAAGTTGAGTAAAAATGCACTCGACATACGAAATGGCGGCCGACTCACCGCTAAAAACGGGCGGCATAGAATAAGCGAACTAAGGGCGTACACGAAGGTAAGCACGCGCAGCGGTAACAACTCAGATGAGTTATGGATCGAGGGATATGCAGCCGTGTTTAACTCTCCGACCGTAATTTACACACGCAGCGGCGTTGACCATAAAGAGGTTATCGATTCCCACGCATTCAATGGTGCTGACATGTCCGATGTTGTTCTGAACCAGAATCACGAAGGGGAAGCGCTGGCAAGTACCGTTAACAACACATTGGAACTAAAAGTGGATAACAAAGGATTATTTGTTCGTGCGCGACTTGAGCCGACACCAGACAATAGGAATTTGTATTTGAGAATCCGAGATGGATTTATGTCAGGTATGAGTTTCATGTTTGCAGTCGAGAAAGATTCGAATGACCACAGCACTCATACACGTACTATTCACAAGTTCAAGAAAATTTACGACGTTACCATTACGTCAAGGCCCGCGTACAAGGATACGTCCATTGGCGTACCGATGATAATGACACCAGAGGAGAAGCGCCGACAGCAACTGATTGCGCGCATGGATTTTGGTAAAAAGGTAGATGAATTAATAAAACGAATCGAGGAGATGTAATGAACATGACAAAAATAATTGAGAAACTAGAGAAATCCATTACTGAGGAAAACGGCATGTTGCAGCCGCGCATTGATAAGATTCGTGCAGCCATTGCGGAGGATCAGAACGTATCGAACACTTTCGCCGAACGGTTTGTACAAGCAGTCCAAGACGGGGCCTCGGATTCCCATTTCGAAAAACTCTATGCGCAGCGTGATGAAACTTTCAAACGCATTCGCCAAAACGAGGAAGTTTTGAACCTCTTATCCACTGGCAACGGTAGCAAAGTCCAGAGTTTAAAAATTAACGTTATCAAGGAACGCAAGAACGAAATTAAGGACTTGGAAAGCAAGGCAGCCGCCATTATGAATGATTTGCATAGACAGAAAAAGACCACTCTGGATGGATTCGAAAAAATCAAAGCTTTCCGCGAGGAAATTATTGAACACAAGCTCCGCATCAACTCTTACAAGAATGATTTGAACGTAGCGGATCAGGAAGCGTTAGGTATTCCAACTGGTGGCATCCCAACCTTTCAGAATATGATCACGGGGCGAAACCCACTTGATCAAGAGATGGCCGACTTGGCACTCGGACTTCTGAAATCCGTGTTAACACAGTATGAGTTCAACCGCCTGGAGATTTTCATCAGAAACCGTTGCGCGGGTTTTGGGCAATAAAGGCAAGTGGGGACAGGTCTAGAAGAAGGGTAAATAACGGGGTAGAATCGGGCTCTTAATGTGGGACGAGCCTACCCCGTTTTTATAAAAAGGGAGGTAAATGCGAGATGAGTGTAATCAGAAATTTAGTTATTAGGGCCGGGGCCGATTTTTCTCAAATGCGCCGAGAAATGCAACGGGCGAACGATGATATGAAGAAGTTCAAAAACCATATGAGAAGCGCTGTCGCAGGAATTACAGCAGCCTTAGGCGGAATTGCTGTTGGAATGAGCCTGAAGTCTGGGATCGAGGATGCTATCAAGTTCGAGGCGTTGATGGGTACACTTAGCAAGACACTCGGCAAAAGTGCTGACGACTTCGTGAAGTGGCAAAACACTGTCGGTGATGCTTTAGGGTTTTCAAAATTACAAGTTGCAGAGATGGGAAACAACTACTCATTGCGATTGAAATCCATCGCTAAAGACGAAAAAGACCTATTTGACAAAACAACTGCTTTAATAAAAGCGGCAGCAGTAATCAGAAGCAAAACGGGAATGTCCTCAATTGAAATTTCCGACCGTATGCGTTCTGCGATGAACCAAGAAGCTGACGGTGCAGATGAGCTCGGCGTAAACGTTCGTGTGGCAGCAATTCAACAGTCTAAAGCCTATAAAGAACTGGCAAATAATGCACCGTGGGAACAACTGAGCGAGCAGATGAAAAAAACAATCCTCTATCATCATATTTTAGATTCAACGACATCTAACTTTGGTACTGAGATAGCAAATAATACTGCGTTACTAAAAGGAGGGTTTGTGTCTGCCCTGAGTGACGCAAAACTTGCACTAGGTCAAGCATTCCTTCCAATCCTTAACATTGTGTTACCTCTGCTAACACAATTAGCCAGGGCAGCGGAGACCGCATTTAAGAGTGTAGCAGGATTTATGCGGACGCTATTTCCTAAATCCAACATCAAAGCTGGCGAAGCACAAACGGCGGCTATTGATTCTCAGGCGGGTGCTGTAGGTAGCCTTGGTGATGCCTACAAAGATGCCGGGAAAGCGGCTAAAGGGGCGCTTGCGGGATTTGATGAGATTAACAATATATCAGATTCAGGCAGCGGCGAAGATGCAGCATCAGCGGGAGCAGGAGCAAATATGCCAACTGGCGCTGGTGAAGGATCTGTATTAGACACCATTTCGACGGGAGTACAAGCGGCAGCAAACAAAATAAGGGAAATTTTTAGCGGTCTTAGTTCTTTCATCAAAGAACACAAAGACGTTATCGTTTCGGCGCTGGGCAGCATTGCATTTGGTTTCGCTACGTTTCTTCTAGCTACAAATTGGAGTGCAATTATTGGTGGAATAGCAACGGCATTCAACATCTTAAAAGTTTCTATCGTCACTACGTGGGCTGCCATAAGTTGGCCTATTACTTTGATAGCAATTGGCGTAGCTGCATTGATTGGCGCATTCATCTACTTTTACCGAACAAATGAAAAATTTAAAGGTGTCGTTGACGGAATTTTAAAAGCGATTGCTGATACGGCAGTGTGGCTATGGAACGATGTACTAGTTCCGCTTGGAAAATGGCTAGGAACGGTATTCGTCGCCGCCTGGGAAGGTCTGAAGGTGGCTGCTGAATGGTTTTGGAAGAAGGTTATGATTCCTTTGGGCGACTTCCTATTGTGGTTTTGGAGCGACGTCATTGTTCCTGTGAGTGGCGTTCTAGGAGATTTACTAGGTAAAGCTTTCAGTGGTCTTTCTGAGGTAGCAAAGTCATTTTGGCAAAACGTAATGATTCCATTAGGTAACTTTTTTAAGGATGTTTTAGGCCCGACTGTCGAAGCATTGTCAGCGGTTTTTGAATGGCTTTGGAAAAATGTCTTACAGCCGTTAGGTGAATATCTGGGCAAAACATTAAAGCAAGTATTCTCTGATTTAACAGACGTGATTGTTTACCTTTGGCAAAACGTCCTGGAACCCTTGGTTAAGTTCGTTGGCGGAGGTTTAAAAACAACATTAATTACCGTTTTTGAAAGCATTGGTAAGATTATAGACGGACTGAAAACCGCATTTATTGGAGTTATGACATTCATTACTGGCGTGTTTACTAGCGATTGGGAAAAGGCGTGGAACGGCGTTAAGGACATCTTCGAAGGAGTGTTCAAGTCGCTTTACGCTATCGTGAAAACCCCGTTGGATTTAATAGTAAATGCAATCAATGCCGTTATTGATGGACTTAACGGTATAAAATTTGATCTACCCGCATGGATGGGCGGAGGTAAATTTGGTCTTAGCCTCCCGAAAATGGCACAACTTCCAAGCCTCGACGTAGGCACAAACTACGTGCAATCAAGCGGCCTTGCAATGATCCACGAAGGCGAAGCGGTCGTTCCTAAGAAGTACAACCCTGCTGCTGGCGGCGCGGACACTGATATGATAGACAGAATGGCTTCTGCAATTGGAACAGCTGTCCTCACAGCCATGCAGATGGGCGGTGGCAACAGTAAAAGCAACTCAGGTGACATTAATCTGAGTATTGATGGCACTGCTATTGCTCGCGTTATTGTGCCTTATCTGAATAAAGAAAATAGCCGTATTGGTGGATCAATGATTACTGCAGCTTCAAACTTTTTTGCGTAAAAGGAGTAAGGAAAATGGAACTGGATTTTCTTCAGGTTAAAGCAACACCTCAGCACAAACAGACAGTGCAAAATTTTATCTTTGCTCTTTATAAAGGAACGATCGATGAGTTTTGGGATATGCTCGCGGATGTTGACCAGATGGCCTTATACACGGAGTATGAATATATCCGAAGTAGCAACATGAATGATTATGATGGATTTCGTGACTTCCTTGATACGACTAGGGAAGAACAACGCAGCAATTATGCCAGTGTTCAAAAGCAGAGTGGAGTAGGGGAGATGGCGAGATATACACCAGAAGGAGAAGTATATATCTACTTGATTGAAAACATACAAAAGAAAATCCACTATATCGCTCCGACAGAAGTGAAGGTAGTTCCCGTTGTGTTAACTCTTAATATGAAATATGATGCGGAATCGACCGTGTACTCGGCTCACTGGAAAGTACGGATTATTAAAAATGATTACAAAACAGCATTAAATTTATAAGTCAAAGAAAAATGGCTCCCTTCACATCGAACGAACGTGAGGGGGCCTAGTAACACTATTGTTTTAATTGTGCAAAAAATTGAAACAATTCGATTTTAGCCCAATACCCCCCGGGTCAAATTTTGAGATAGATTTGGGCTAAGACCGCGTGTCCACATTCAAAAAATACAAATGGCTTCCGCGAGAGTCCCCTCCCCAAAAATTCCACGGGAGCCACGTTTGCTTGCCCCCCTGGGCATCAGTATACGCCCATATAGCCGACTATATGGCATTGTAAGGTCTTTTCGCATAGTTACAGCCACATAAACGAAAAAATGTCTGTACGGGGCTTTCAGCCTAAAAGGGCATTCATAAACAGAGAAAAGAGAGCCCCTAAAAAGTCGAACAAAATATTCGGTAAGTCGAAAAATACGAAAGCGGAAGGTGCGGTGTGTATGTTCAAATCAGGCATGATATTTCGAGGACAAGCCTACGTTAAGGTTCGAGGCTCCTGGTACCGATTGGCCACATTAGCGAAGCGTGAATGCAATGGGTGATCCTGTAACTATTTTGGTTCGCTACGAAGACGAACAAGGAGAGCAAGAAATAAGTTATCACGGATTTCTAACAGGACTCGAACATGCGATGTATGTTGAAAACACTACACCAACGCCGCATCTTCTCTTTGCTAAAGTCAGATCTACAGACAAAGCAAATGTTTACTTGGAGACTTCCCTTGCTCCATGTTACTTAGGAAAACTGGATGAACTTCATGACGCCGAGGATCTAGTCAAACAACTGAGCAATAAGCTTCACAACATGACCGCATACGAACTAATGATGAATGTTGTTGTTCACGTAAAGTCAGAAATCGAATTTGAAAAGTTGATCATTCCCAGTCTACTAAAAGAATAAATGAAATGGGGAAGGGGTATATTCATGGAGAAAGAAATTTTAGTTAGTAATGAGGAATCACTAAGACTCGATATTGTAGATTTAAACAAAGTTGCATTAATGCTCAATATCGACTTAGACGAACTTCGTGAAAGACTATCGGAGCTGAGAATTTGACGGTCGAAATAAACCAACCTTCGCCGGAAGCAGTTCATAAACTGCACGTATTAGTAGCGGAATTAATTAAACAACCGAATTTCAAGAAAACGCCTCCCAAGAGTTAGGGGAGGCGTTTTTCATTATGGATAAACAAAACTTGAGTAGACAATTCTCGTCCTATGTTGGAAAATGAATACAAAAAAGGGTGTTGGACAAGTGTCGGAACTCGAAGATGAAAAACAGAACAAACAGTTATCTGCAAGAATTAGTGAAGGTGTTATGCTAGGTGTATTAACATTGATTGGTTACTTTTGTGCTTATAAATTTGAAGTAGGGAATTTAGCTTACTACAATATTCCAGACAACTTTGTAGAGGTTGAATTAATATCAGTACTAAATGTTGTTTCGGTTATATGGCCAAATTTAATACCTTTATTTTATCTGGTGATTAGTCTAGAGGACGCATTCAGTTTCAAAACAAATACTGTTAAGGGTTTTGCTTTTATTACGTCTTTTATTTGCATTCTTTATTTAGGTATGCTGTTCTTTTCGGGATTTAATTGGGTCACTACTATCGTAATGTTAATATTTGAGATATTTTTAATTATATTTACTTTTATTATCCCCCTGTTTAAAGAGAAGAGTACTACTGGCTATTGGAATAAGGTAGAGAATTATAAGCCTAATTTAACTGTGCCTCCTTTTTTTTTGAGAATTATTAATGATTACGGTAAAAGGACAGCTTTGATGATTGTTGTTGCAATTTCAACATTATCTTTTCTTCCGTTGTTTAGTGATTTAGGTAAGCGTGAAGCCGAAAGGGAAGATACATACTTAATTGCAACTTTAGATGGCCAACAAAAAGTACTCATTGGGACATATATGGATAGTATGATTATTGCACCTGTAGACGTAGCATCAAAAGAGATAACACCTAAGTTCCAATTTATTAAGCAAAAGGATGATGATGTTTCAAAAATATTAGCATTTGAATCCGTTAAAACAGGGCCATTAAAAGTTAGGGAACCTCGCTCAGTAAATGAATCGGTATACGAGTAAGTCAGAAGGCCCAGGCATGTTTAAGTTCTTTATTAAATCTTGGTGGACATTCCTTGGCCTATGTTGGAAAATATAGGAATGGGAGGTGTGTAATCATGACAAAAGTAGATCTAGTAAAAAGTTTACTCAAAAAAACTGATGACAGCATCTTGGACCTTGTTATTACCACCAGTATTCAAACAACGAATCAAGACGGACCACTTCAAGTTAGAACTTTGTATAACGTAAATATGGATACTGAAGGTAATACCCTTCGCATCCACGACTTACAGAAGCATTTAAATCTCTCTGAGGATTTCATCTTGGTGGTAAATAACAAACATGCTGAAATTGTCTCTTCTAGTGAGAATGGTGATGTGCAAAAGATAATGATAAACAAGAGATAAGGTTTTAAGCACTCCAACGGGGGTGCTTTTTTTATTGATCAATATAAATGTCTACAAGATGGTTAACGCTCAAGAATGTGTGTTCTTTAACTGTAAAAGGTGAGAATGGCGGTGAGGAGCTTGTATGAGGTGATTGAGATTGAGATTATATTGTTGTTATTCGTTTTGAACAAAATATTCAAGTTTCCATTCGAGCATTTTGGCTGTGAGTATGTAATTATCTTCTGATTCTGATACTACCCAATAAACATTTTGCACCGGGTCAAGATACACAGTATAAACACTATTCTTTTTGAATTTACAGGTATTGATTGCATATTCTTTTGCTTCTACACAGCTTGTAAAATCTTTCAACGTGATTTCTCCTTACAAAAAAATAGTGAAACCACCAGCGGGGACTAGTGGTTAAGGTGTGTCTCTCCTGGAGATCGCTTCGCGTTTACCAGCTGGAAGAGCTGCGAACATAAAACTAATTTTATTCTTACGTGTAATAAGCTCTTCAACGATAAAATTAACTAATTCAAAGAGCTTGATTGCTGTATCTTGATCATCTTTAAGATTTAATTCTCCAGGATGCACTGACTCGTTGCCAATAACACGAAGAATATCCAGTGCTTGTTGAACCTCAACAGGCAACCCTTTCCGAACTAAAGAAGCGATATCAGTATTAATGTCTTTGCCAGGTTCACCTACTTCTTTCGTCAATTTCTGAAGACAAAGACGAAGGAGAGCTGCCGCACCTCGCGGTGAGCGGGTTACAATTGAACGTGCTTCTAGGTAATCTTCTACAATTGCTTCAGGCAGATCCTCATGTGGGAGTGGTGCATTTGAAGAATCAGGAAGAATCATTACTCCCTTATACCAGTAAGATAGTTTGTGGCAATGATGACACACGCACGCGGATAATTCTTCATCCCTATGATACGAGCTATTGTAAACAGTTGTACCTACCATGCCCCATCTTTGATCAGAAAAAACATTACAATGAGGGCAATTGAAAGCCTTTACTCTATGAGTGGGAGGGTAATATTTTCCTTGCATTGTAGTAACTTCCCTTCTAGTGTCTATTAAGATCCATTTTACATAATTGATAGATTTATACCAACTTATATTTTGGAGTAAGTTCGTGTTCTAATCACTTTCTTTATCAAAACTTGATTAGACAAGCCTTGACCTTATGTTGGAGAATGTAGGTTGGGGGGTGAAGAATATGATCAAAGTAAAGAACAGCGTTGAAGTTTTTGACGATAAAAATATCCATACGTTAAGACAAAAAGTAAACGTATGGTTGCATGGGACGGGAATGGAAAAAGATATTCATTCTGTTAATTTTTTTAACAGTGACAGTCAACATTACGCCTATGTTTGGTATACTGATAAGATTTAAAAAAGCAAAAGCACTCTCCGCGAGTGCTTTTTTATTGTCAGTAAATCAAGGTTAAACACTTCCTCCAATTCCAACGAGTAGCTGCAAAATCATTGGAGAAAGCTGCACTAAAATATATCCGATTGCTGCATTCTGAAGCATCTGCATTCCTTTCTCACGGTTGCCGACCATAATAAACAAGCAGCCTCCAGCAATCATGACACCTGCTATGGGATAGGATAGATTTTGAATTAGGTTTATCAATGGATCGAATGCATGGAGAACTGTGCCTTTAAATGCATCAGACAAACCAGCCATGGCCGGGACTGCGTCGTTAACTACAGGGGCTGCTAGTGTAACTGTTTGAGCAAAAGCGCGTGTTATTCCGAATGGGGGCAGGCCATTTAATAAGAATGCGATGGGTACGGCATAACCGAGCAACGCACGTAGCTTAGGATCGTTAAAACGTCTTAGTCTATCGGCAAGAGTAATGCACTCCTTTATTTTCAATACCTCAACGCATACCTCGTTAGACAACGTCTTATTCCGCGTACCATCCCAGCATTTTGCTCCAATTGTAATTTGCATAAGAGAACGCCTCCCTAATTAATTTCATTCCAAATATGAATCACTGTATCAAGGCCGATGGCCCATTCTGTAAGCTGCTGCTTCCTGCTTTCGGTAAGCGTTACCCATACCAAGCGAGGAAAGTAACCGATTTTCTTTTGCAACACACCCGTTGCATGTAATTTCTTATAACGCTCAATCTTCTCGCGGTTCTTATTCATGTGCTGTAGGTGATCGACTTCGAGGAAATGGCGCTTTTGGTTATAGCGGAAATATGAATCTGGTATGACTGTAACCACCTCGGGTACTGAGAACTTTAATTCGTTCCTCCAATCCTCGTTGCCGTCGTAGTGAATATAAGCCCCAGCTCGCATTAAGTAATGCCCGGCTTGATTCATCTTTTGCCTTATAACTTCACTGCCAACGCGCTCGCGTCCCAGTTTATTAAGATGATAGATATTTTCACGGTTCTCGCCACGAAAAGAAGAGATATATTGTTTCATATTGTCTAACACCTTCCGCGCGTTACGGTCGCCTGAGAGGTCGTGTAACCTCTGAAGCTGGCTACGGCTTAGGTAGTCAAGCTTCTTCAATGATAAGAGAATAGCTTCTTCCCGGAGCATCTTCTTTATTTGTGATTCCAGCATAGGCGAACGGCTCCTTTCGAGGTTTTATTACGATGTGGGGCTTTATTGTCTTGTCGATAAAATCATTTTCAATTAACGGTGTTTGCACGATGAATTTACGGTCTGTGCGATAAATAGCGCGGCCTTTAATGAGTGGCAGATCCTCGGCCCCTGATTCATCTAATACGACATGACTAGCGGTATCTGTTTGAAGGCGGAAGCAAAGTTTAGCATCACAGTTTTGTTTAACCTGGCGTGGCAGAGTGTCGGCGGTCGGATATTGGGTTGCGAAGATTAGCCGAAAACCTAGCCCGCCACCAATCCGAGCAATTTCAGCAATGATGTGTTCACATTCGATTTTCTTTTTCTTAATGGCTGTGTCGTGCTCACCTTGGCTGGCAAGCTCCGCAGCCTCATCGATAACAATAAAGTTCCTCTGCTTCCTGTGAGCCTCTTTGACGTCCTCATATCCTTTGGCTAGGAATTCTACTTGTCTTTGCTTCATTTGCGTGTGGAGCGCTCGTAACGCCTCTAGACTCTCATCTACGTCTTTGGCGACAGTCTCGACCTGTTTAACATTTTTGTATCGGTTAAAGGCCAGCCCACCTTTAAGATCCAATAGGGTAAATAAAACTGCATTGGGCTGCGTGTGAACTAGCGTTGTGATAACATTCTTTAAGAATACAGACTTACCATAACGCGTTGTCCCGGCCACGATCAGGTGCGGAATCGTTTCGAAGTCGTGATACATCGTTTCCTCGCGTGAAATTCCCACACATACCTTCCAACCAGTACAATGGGCAAGCGTGTCATCATCGAACGGAATTATCTCGGTTAGCACCGCTTTATAAACCCGAATCTTAAGGGTACCGTCATAGTTTAGGAGTATTTCCTTTCGTCCTTTGGTACTGTTAAACATTTCCTTAATCTGCTGAAAGAGATCGGAACGCAATCGTAGCGTCTTAATGTCTTCTAGTGAGATATCGAGGAAGCCGCGCTTATTATTCAGTCCATCCTCAATGTGCTGCTTCTTCTTTTGAAAGTCCTCAAATGATAAACCAAGTGGGATCCGATAAATGTACTCTCTACCCCACTCATAACACGTTCGCCTAAGGAGCTGCATGGTACGCCGTTTTCCATTCTCCAACACAGTTAGCCCGCAAGTGTTTGCGACACGTTGAATCTTGCTCGGTTCACTAGTCCCGCGTCCGTCTAAATGTGTGTAAATTAGAATACCACTCATGAATGTTCCGCCGATAAATTCCAGTAGCATAGGCGCCACCCCTTTCTATGAGTATCCAATAGGATAGTTCCTGCGGTGCGGAATCCTTTCGTACAAGGCTAATATAGCTAAATTACTTGATTCGGAACGTACCGTTTCCATTACCTCGCTGGCATGCTCGACGGTACTAAGTTTTGGAACCAACTCGGGAACTTGTTGCGGAACCTTCCGCCTCCGATACCTATACTTAATCCAGAGCGGTTGTCCATTATTACGGGTTTTGTTTACAAACTAGGAATAAATTTTAATAGAGTTGTCCACGATGGAAACTAAGGGAGAGTGATTTCCAATGTTTCCATCATGGATGAAAGAGCGATCAAGGTTAGGAAAGTGGATAGACCGCAAAAATTTAACGCAAGAATGGTTAATGAAAGAAACTGGGTTAAATCGAAGTTCAATTTCAGATTTATGCGATGGTACTGTTAATCGGCCGCGCAGTTCTACTAGATCGAAAATAATAAAGGCACTCCAGAAGGTTGACTCCTCTGTAAGTGCCTCGGACTTTTGGTGAAAAAAAGTCTTGAAGAATTTGGAACTAAGTTATAAAGTATATACATGGTTATATTTTCCTGTACGGGGTGGTCTCCAAAAGTAAATGACGACATTTAAAAAATACACAAAAAATGGCTGGGGTCATTCTTTAAAAGCAAGGGTTGATGAATTACGAAAGAAGGTAATTTCTCAAGCAGCGTTTGGTTTAAGCCCACTCGAAGTTAAATTATTAACAGAACAAGGTAATATAGGTGCTTGCTTTTACGTAATTAACGATGATCATAACGAGTATTTATTAGCACATAGCCAAATAGATGATGCTAGTGATCCCTTAGGGAACATGGGAATATTTATACATAAGCAACAAAGACCCGTATTTAAAACAATGAGAGTCGATTCTAGGGGAATTATTGGGCAAGGTCATAATCGTGATGTGGATTCTGAATCTAAGATATTTGAAGAGCTCCACAAACGTATTTTAAATTATCCTGAACCAGTAACAAAAATTGAAGTTTTCTTGTATACTGAAAGGGAGCCTTGCATTAGTTGTGAGAAAGTTATTGATCAATTCATGCACTATCATCCCAACGCCGAGTTAGAAGTATACTACGACAAAGGTACAACTCGCGTGAAAGGAGTTAATTAATTATGTTAGAGAGATTTATGGAACTTGGGGAAATGACAAGACTTTTAATAAATAGATATGTTAAAAAAGGCTATGAGCAACAAGAAGTTGTAAGCAGAGTTATTGAAGAGTTACGAGGAGAATGGAATAGCAGTCTGCTTGGAAAGACATTTATTATGTCAGAGCTACTTGCTGCAATTCCAAGTCAAGCTGCATTTGTCGGAACGTTTTTCACAACCCTTGAACGGGTAAATGCGCGGAAACAAGTGCACAAACTTTTCCGGGATACCGCAAGATTACGTTCAGAATCCAATAACGAAATTAAAATCCAGAACATGATGAAACTAATAAGTTAATTTTTAATAAGAGTGAATGCCAACATCGAATCATACTCGATGTTGGCATTTCTTTTTGTCCACTAAATGCCGCGGGGAGCATTTGAAAATTTGATCACAGCTTGACCACATATTTGACCACGCACTTAAAATTGACAAAGGGAATTCATCGAACCCTAAATACCAAAAGCCCTAAATATAAGGAATAGTAAACACTCATTGTATCTAAAAAACCCCAACATTAGTTTGAGAGCAATTACAATATGGCCACATTCGCACGTACGATTTAGCACTTATACTCTTATCTATGTCGTGAAAGAAGAACCCCGATCACAATTGTGATAGGGGTTCTTTCGTTAACAATATGCGACCTTTGCCATATGGAATGCACATCGGTGTCCCGAAGATCGGGTCAGTTGTCACCTGACAATCCATCCCAAACACTTCACGCAACAAAGGTGCATTGACGATGTTCTCTGGCTTGCCTTCCGCATAAATGGAGCCTTTCTTGATGCTGACAATGTGGTGTGCGTAGCGGCAAGCTAGATTAATATCATGTAAAACCATGACAATTGTGCGCTGTTCTCTCTCATTTAGTTCGAATAATAAGTCCAACACTTCAATCTGATGGGTGAGATCGAGATATGTGGTCGGTTCATCAAGGAGTAATGTAGGTGTGTCTTGCGCTAAAGTCATCGCGATCCATGCGCGCTGGCGTTGTCCGCCAGAGAGTGAATCGACAGTTCGATCGGCAACGTCTAGCATATCCGTAAGATCGAGTGCCTTCATTACCTTGTTTTCATCCTCTTGACTCCATTGCTGCAGCCAACTTTGATAAGGGTAGCGCCCTTGTTTAACAAGTTGTCTGACGGTGAGGCCTTCTGGAGCCGTTGGCCCTTGGGGCAAGATCGCCATTCGTCGTGCGATCTCTTTGGTCGAGAGCTTCGCAATCTCATGTCCATCCAATAGAATGCTGCCTGAGGTTGGTTTCATAAGTCGAGCAAGTGAGCGTAAAAGTGTGGATTTTCCACAACCGTTACTGCCGATAAATACCGTGATTTTGCCCTTAGGGATTTGCACATTTAAACTTTGGAAAATCGTTGTATCACCATATGTCAATTGAAGCGATTGGGCTTCGAGTGCTTGGTCTGAGGTTGTCATAAGCTTGTTCTCCTTTTTCGTAGACATGGGGTTATCCCCGATTCCTACTGCGATATAGGACGTAGATGAAAATAGGTGCGCCAATGGCTGCTGTGAATACACCTGCTGGGATATCGAGTGGCTTGAACAGGGAACGACCACATAAGTCTGCCATAAGCAACAGTAGAGAGCCTGTGAGCGCAGAAACAGGAATCAAGGAGCCGAAGCTAGGACCAACAAGTTTACGTGAAATGTGTGGAGCCATGAGCCCAATGAAGCTTATCGCACCGCCAAAGGCCACAGCAGCTCCAGCCAAAGCAACACTAAGCATAATTAACAGAAACCGTTGACGCTGTACATGGCTTCCAACACTCTGTGCAATATCTTCTCCTAGGGACTGGATGGTAATGTGCCGCGCGTAGAAGAAGATGACGGGTATCAGCACAGCCACCCAAGGAAGCAAAGGGTAAACCGCCTTGGCCCAAGATACGCCATAGATACTACCCGTCATAAAAGTTAGTGATTGTTGGGCGAGTACGATAGGTCCCGTTAGCATCATGAGATAGGATACTGCGCTCATTGCAGCTGTGAGCCCTGTCCCAATGAGGACAAGTCGCAGCGGTGTAATGCCATTTTTCCAAGAAAACAGGTAAACAAGCAAGGTTGCAAGGAATGCGCCTAGAATCGCTGCGACGGGCAGCCAATGAATGCTGAGTTTATCTGAGAAAAAGAAGAAGAAAGAAACAGCGCCTAGCGTTGCACCGCCTGTTGTTCCAATCGTATCTGGTGAAGTGAGCGGGTTGCGCACGATCCCTTGTAGAATTGCCCCAGCTACCCCTAAAGATGCGCCGATTAGAACGGCTACAATAACACGAGGCAAACGTAATGAGCGAACGATCATCGTACTAGAGTCTGTTCCATAACCGAAAACGGCCTTTACGACATTCAAAGGTTTAATCGTAATACTGCCGACGCCTGTGCTTATAATCATCATAAGGATGACCGCCAGGAATAGAGACAGCGTGACGATGACGGCTTTTTTGCTTATTAAAAAAGAGTAACTTTTGCTTCGAATCGTAATATCTCGCTTAGAAGTACTCATTTCAGGAGTCCTCCTTTACGCGCGATGTAGATAAAGAAAGGAACGCCAAGGATAGCGGTCATCACACCGACATGGACTTCCTTCGGCATAATAATAAAGCGAGCTCCGATATCCGCGCTTACCAACAGAATACCGCCTAGCACAGCGCAATAAGGAATGACCCATCGGTAGTCAATCCCGATAAGAAAGCGGACGATATGAGGTATCATGAGGCCGACGAACACAATTGGGCCTGCAACAGCCACAGATCCGCCAGCAAGAATAATAATAAGGAGTGCAGTAATTAGTTTTATGTACACCGTTTGTTGCCCTAATCCTTTGGCAATATCATCACCCATGGATAAGACATTGATGTGGGGGGATAGCAGAATAGCCCCGATCCAAGCGAGCAACATATATGGATACACGGATTGCAGCATAGCCATTGTACGCCCTTCTACAGAACCTACAAGCCAGTAGAGTACTTGTTCGAAGGCTTTGCCATTGCCTAGCAATATTCCCTGTGTGAGTGAAGCGAAAAAAGCCGTCATCGCAGCGCCTGCAAGCGTGATCTTCATGGGTGTCAAGCCGTCGCGTCCTAGCGACCCAAGCCCATAGACCAATGTAGCACTCACGGCAGCACCAAAAAAAGCAACCCATGTAAATTGCGTTAGGCTGGATATGTTGAAAAAGCTAACAGCTACAACAATAGCAAAAGCAGCCCCAGAATTAATTCCGAATATACTCGGCGAAGCGAGTGGATTTCGAGTCATTGCTTGCATAAGTGCACCAGCAACGGCCAAACTGCCACCAACGAGTGCGGCAATTAAAGCTCTAGGAATTCGCACAGTTTGAATAATAATCGATTCATTCGTTGGTTTGTCAGAAGGATCAAAAGAAGTCATGATTTGATCCCAGGAATACGTTTTGAGGCCAAATCTGACACTGCTAAGTATGAGTACAAGTAGAACACAAACGGCTGCTAGTAACCCGATACTTTTATAAATATGAGAGAGACGTTCTGTTGTTGGTGAATGCACGGTGGTTACCCTCTTCCTTCCTACCTTTCTTGCTTCATATATTTTAAAGTCAACGGTATTTGAAGTCAATGAATATGAGAATCATTATCAAATTTGTTGACAAATTAGGTCTAATTCTAGTATTATGTGCAAAGTAGTGAGAACCGTTATCACAATTAGTACAACTAGGGGGAACAAAATTATTATGTTTAGTCAAAAACGCCACACGTTTGGAAGAGCGTGGGCTCTTGTTGCATGTCTCTTTGTTTTTAGTATGATCGTAACGGCATGTGGAGAGAAAGCAGAAACGAAGTCGTCTGCCTCTGCAGCTCCGCAAGAATCAGCGAAATCGGATGCTCCTCGTACAATTAAGCACGCTATGGGAGAAACAGCAGTACCTGCTAACCCTAAACGTGTTGTCATTTTAACGAATGAAGGAACTGAAGCTTTACTTGCTCTAGGAATTAAGCCGGTTGGAGCTGTTGAATCCTTCTATGGTAACCCTTGGTTTGACCATTTCAAAGCGGATATGCAAGGTGTTACAACAGTAGGAGTAGAAGGACAGCCGAACTTGGAAGTCATAGCATCACTAAAACCTGATCTAATTATTGGTAATAAACTTCGCCAAGAGAAAGTATACGAGCAATTGAAAGCTATTGCCCCAACTGTTTTCGCAGAAACACTGCGTGGCGAATGGAAAAATAACTTCAGTCTGTACGCAGATGCATTGAATAAGAAAGCCGAAGGCGCCAAAGTGATCGGGGATTACGATAAACGTATTGAAGATTTCAAATCCAAAGCAGGCGACAAGCTGAAAGAAAAAGTGGCTGTTGTCCGGTTTATGGGTGGTAAATCGAGATATTACTACGGTGACATGTTCTCAGGCGTTATCTTCAAACAACTTGGTTTCGCTCGTTCCGATGCCAAAAGTGATGAGAAGTCGTTCGAAGATATTACGAAAGAACGTTTAACTGAACTGGATGCTGCGGATCGCGTTTTCTACTTTACGTATGAAATCGGTGATGGCAAAGGGAATAAACAAGAGCAAGAGTGGATGAATGATCCGCTTTGGAAAAACCTTAAAGTGGTGAAAGATAACAAAGTCATCAAAGTTAACGATGCTACTTGGAATACAGGCGGCGGCGTTCGATCAGCAAACATCATGTTGGATGATTTGTACAAAATCTACGACATTAAATAGGTTGAAAAAAAGGGCTTTCTCCGAGTATCTACCCGGAAGAAGGCCCTTTTGTTGCTTAAGTATTTTGGAGCGAAATTATCTGCTGAATTTATTGCTAGTACCAGCAAGTTGTTGCTCAGCAATTTGAACGAGACGACGAGTGATGCTGCCTCCGATAGAACCTGTGTCATAAGACGTCATATAACCGTAGTAGCCATCTTGAGGAATTTGGATGCCCAATTCTTGAGCAACTTCATACTTCAATTGGTCTAGGGCTGATGAAGCTTGAGGAACTACTAAGGAGTTACTGCTGCGAGATTGTCCTGTAGCCATCTGATATCACCTCCAGTAATAGGTAGTATGAACAGTTTTGTAAATATTACTCATACTTTTTTTGGAAATTTAATCCTTTTTATAAAAGCGTAAAAGCAGGAATGTTTCGACTTTGTTATAATGGAAAATGGGACATCGGGAAAGCGGGGAGAAAGCATGTTTGAACTTGTGATTAAAGGTTGGTCCTTAGATAAAGATTTACAAATTATTCAAGCGGATGTTCATATGTCTGTGGACGATAGTCTAATTATTGAAGAACCTCTGTGCATTGATGTTGGTCTTCCTGCTTTGTTATATAGTGCGATGCATGATACAGCACCGAACCGCTTCGCCCCTGCCGATCAGTGGGAGCGGATGCCGTTTTTCGTATGCGGATGCGGTGACCCAGAGTGCAGAGGTTTCTCATTTGTTGTTCGGCATTTGCCCGGGGAGCAGCTTGAACTCTCTTCTGTGGAAGAGCGAACAAACGGTACATATCGCGAGCTGGAGACGCATGTCATCCCGATTCGCGAATATCGCGAACAGATTGTAGACATAGCTGAAACGTATCTGCAATTTATCGCCGATTTGGATTACCGTCCTTATTTTCAGAATACGGTGAAGGTCGTCGAAGAGCTGGTAGAGCAATTACAACTAACATTACGGAGTGAATAATATGGCTGCATCGAAATTTTATGTGGTTTGGGTTGGGCACAAGCCAGGTGTGTATCGTTCATGGGCTGAATGCCAAGCGCAAACGAATGGCTATCCACAAGCGAAGTTCAAGTCTTATGAATCTGAAGGTGAAGCCCGTCAAGCACTTGAGAAGGGGTGGCAGAAGTCACTGAATTTTGCAGCAAAAGGGACTGGAGGAGCTGCTAAAAAGTCGGCAACGCCAGAGTCAGCGCCTGAGGTAGATTATGATAGTATTTCTGTGGACGTTGGCTGTTCCGGAAATCCAGGAATCGTGGAGTACAAGGGTGTGGATACGCGGACTGGTGAAATCATATTCTATCAAGGACCGATTTCGAAGGGTACGAATAATCTAGGGGAGTTTCTAGCCATTGTCCATGGACTGGCTTACCTGCAGAAAAAAGGAAGTAAACAAACCATATATACCGATTCGGTTACTGCACTAAGTTGGATTCGGAAGAAGGAAGTATCTACTAATTTGGTACGAGATGCATCTACCGCGGAAATATGGACCTTGGTGGATCGCGCGTTGAAATGGCTGCATACGAATACGTATACCAATAAGATCGTCAAGTGGGACACGAAAAAATGGGGCGAGATCAAGGCGGATTTCGGGAGGAAGTAAGTAAACACATCCTCTTGTAGAATACTGTCGAAAAAGTACAGAATTATATTGACGGAAGTTCCCTCTAATGCTACTATAATCTAAATTCCTAGTAGATGACTCGGCATAATAATCCGATAGATTCAGTGGGAAATAGAGAGAGTATGATCGGGAGGGAAATTCATGAAAAGAACCAAATTACTTAACGTTTTCATTAGTTTAGCTTTAGTAGGGAGTGTGCTTTCAGCTTGCGGACAAAAAGATAGTGCAAGTGAAACAGCAGCACCTGCTGCAAGTGCAAGTGCATCGAACTTATCAGGTAAGAAAATTGCCCTTGTTATGCAATTCAATACAGGAACGTTTTCTTCACAGTATGTTGAAGGTGTGAAAGAGCAAGTTGAAAAACTTGGCGGCAAGGTTACGGTTTTCGTAGCAGATACAGATTTGGCGAAAATGGCTTCTAATTTAGATGCTGCGATTAACCAGAAATTCGATGGAATCCTTATCGATCATGGTACAGCGGAAGCACTTGAAGCTGGTGTGAAGAAAGCGGTAGAGAAGAAAATTCCTGTTGTTAGCTTTGACTCGATCCTAACAGTCCCTAATGTAACATCCCTGGAGCAAGGCGATCAAAAAATGGCGGATGCCACGCTGGAGCAACTTGCTAAAGATGCTGGAGGAAAAGGGAATATCGTTAAAGTATGGGTAGCTGGCTTCGCACCAATGGAGCGCAGACAACTGGCTTACCAAGCTTTCCAAAAGAAATATCCGGATATCAAAGAAGTAGCCGCTTTCGGAACAGCGAAAGATCCGGCATTAGATACACAAACACAAATGGAAGCGATTTTGAAAAAGTACCCGAACAAAGGTGATATTACGGCAGTTTGGGCGGCATGGGATGAGTTCGCAAAAGGCGCTTCCCGAGCCATTCAACAAGCAGGACGTACCGAAATTAAAGTTTACGGTATCGACTTAAGTGACGAAGATCTACAGCTTTTGCAAGATCCGAAAAGCCCTTGGGTAGCTTCTTCAGCCGTAGATCCAAAAGATATCGGTCGTGTACAAGTTCGTTATTTGTATCAAAAGCTACATGGCGATCAAACGCCTGAGAAAGTGGTTTTGGAGCCTGTATATGTATCCAGAGACCAACTGCCTAAAGACAAACAAATCAACACTACACAACTTAGCGAGTACGTAAAAGGATGGGGCGGAAGCCAACAAGGCTATACGGACTGGATGAAAGCAGCAGAAAAAAAATAAGGTTTTCTATGCAGTCCCATCGCTACTTTGCGGTGGGACTTTCAGATTAAGAAGTGAGGTGTAAATAGATGCTGAAGGATCAGGCAGACTTATCTTCATTATTGCAAATGAAGGAGATTACAAAATCCTTCCCAGGTGTGAAGGCACTACAGGAGGTGGATTTCGACCTGCAAGCGGGAGAAATTCATGCCTTGCTCGGGGCTAATGGTGCAGGTAAGAGTACCTTGATGAAAATATTATCCGGTGCTTATACGCACGATACGGGGCTTCTTTCTATTCATAATCAACCGTTGGTCATTCGTACACCAAAGGATGCTATGGATCACGGTGTTTATTGTGTCTATCAAGAGGTGGATACAGCTTTAGTATCGGAATTAACGGTTACGGAAAATGTCATGATCGATAAACTCGTCCAAGGAGAAGCTTGGGTGAGTTGGCGTAAGCTGCATAAGGAAGCTGAGGCCATTCTGGCGAAAATTGGTGCGACATTCTCCGTGCGGAGTAAAATTGATGAGTTGAGCATTTCGCAGAAGCAGCTAGTGTTGATTGCAAGAGCTATGGCGCATAAAGCGAAGATTATTATCTTCGATGAGCCGACGGCACCGCTGAGCTTAGAAGAGTCTGAGCGGCTGTTCCGCATCATGGACAGCTTGAAGCAAGAGGGCGTGGGAATTATTTTCATCTCCCACCGCTTGCAAGAAGTGTTCCGTATTGCTGACCGGATCACGATCATGCGTGACGGCCGTCATGTGCTCACGCAGCTGGCCACAAGCATGGACATCGCCTCCGTCATTGAGGCGATGTTGGGTAAAACCTTCACCGAGGAGTTCCCCAAAGCCAATGTGCCCATTGGCAGTACCCTCCTCGAGGTGAAGGGCTTGCGCCGCGGCACCAAGGTGCGCGGCGTCTCCTTTGACCTCCGCCGAGGGGAAATCCTCGGCGTTGTCGGTCTAGTCGGAGCCGGCAAAACGGAGTTAAGCCGGCTGATCTTTGGCGCCGACGCCGCGGACGGCGGCGAGGTGTGGCTGAACGGGCGCAAGCTCGCGCTGCGCCAGCCTGAGGATGCCGTGCGCGCCGGAATTGCGCTCGTGCCTGAGGAGCGCCGCAAACAGGGCGTCCTCGTGGAAGAGACCGTGAAGCGCAATCTGTCGCTGCCGATTTTGCGCAAGCTGAGCACGCTTGGCTTCGTGAAGCGCAGCGAGGAAAATGCGCACGCTGCGAAAATGGTCAGTCAGCTAGGCGTACAGCCAGGCGATCCCAATCGCACGGTGAAGCACCTGAGCGGCGGGAATCAGCAAAAGGTGGCGGTAGGCAAATGGCTGCCGACAAACGCTGAAGTGTACATGTTTGATGAGCCGACCAAAGGGGTCGATGTCGGCGCCAAAAGCGATATCTATCGCTTAATCGGTCAGTTGGCTTCGGAAGGTAAAGGCATTATTTATTTATCATGTGAACTGAATGAAATTATAGGAATTGCCGATCGCATCATCGTGATGAGCTATGGGTCTGTGGTGAAGGAGCTGTCCCGCGCGGAAGCGACGCAGGATCTCATTTTAACGTATGCGAGCGCGGGGGAGGCTGAATAGGTTGAAGGAAAAAAGTTTGGATTTTTCATTTAAATACGGTGCTTTGTTTATTATTGCACTTGTTCTTATTGTATTTTCTATTATCAATGAAAACTTTATGACGTATGACAATATTGCGGATATTTTACGTTCGATCTCGATTGTGATGTTTGTCGCCATCGGTGTGACTTTATCTCAGATTGTCGATGGTTTCGATTTATCCGCTGGGTCAACTGTGTCATTAGCTACCGTATCAGCGGCAGCCATGATGGTTTGGTACGACCAACCGTTCTATCTTGTTATTCTAGTGCCGTTACTTATCGGTGCGATCATCGGATTCTTAAACGCTGTGTTGATCGTGAAAGTGCGTATTCCCGATCTACTAGCCACGCTAGCCATGATGTATATCATTGGTGGAATCCAAAAAACGTATACCAAAGGTTTCTCGATTTACAACAATATGAGATTCCAAGATGGCACGGTGGCACCAGGGAAATTTACTTCCGAATTTCTATGGATTGGACAAGGCAAGCTAGTAGGTGTTCCTGTTCCGGTTGTTATCATGCTTGTTGCGGTTATTGCGGTGCATGTGTTCCTTACTTACACACGTTGGGGTCGCCAGCTGTATATTACAGGAGGGAACCGCGAAGCGGCTCGTTTATCCGGTATTTCTGTTAACAAAATCCGCTTTGCGGCTTATGTGCTTTCTGGTATTTTTGCAGCAATTGGCGGTATCCTGTATGCATCTCGTGTAGGGTCCGGGCAAATTGATGCCGGTTCACCGCTCTTGATGGAAGCAGTAGCCGCTGTATTCGTAGGGTATTCTGTTCTAGGAGCAGGGAAACCTAATGTAATTGGTACGTTCTTTGGAGCTGTACTAATCGGGGTACTTTTGAATGGACTCACGATGCTCAATGTTCCCTATTTCGGGTTCGATATTGTTAAGGGCGGCGTGCTTGTTTTGGCGCTAGCAATTACATTCGTTCATTTGAATCGTCGAAAAGCTTAAAGGATGTTGTGCGCGGTGTTTCTCGTACGTTGATGCGTCATCACACTAAAGGAAGAAATATTGTGAGAAGTGTGGTATGATAGATTCATTATTTTTATTTCTGAAATGAAATTTAGGAGGAATTATAGAATGGCACAACAAAAACAGCGCAGCGACATGATCAAAAAAGGTTTCGACCGCGCTCCACATCGCAGCTTGCTGCGTGCAGCCGGCGTTAAAGAAGAAGATTTCGGCAAGCCGTTCATCGCGGTTTGTAACTCCTATATAGACATTATTCCCGGACATGTTCACTTGCAAGAGTTTGGTAAAATCGTTAAAGAAGCTATCCGTGAAGCAGGCGGCGTTCCATTTGAGTTCAATACAATCGGAGTTGACGATGGTATTGCTATGGGTCATATCGGTATGCGTTATTCCTTGCCAAGCCGTGAGATTATTGCGGATTCCTTGGAAACTGTTGTTAATGCTCACTGGTTTGATGGCATGGTTTGTATTCCTAACTGTGACAAAATTACACCGGGTATGATCATGGGTGCCCTTCGCGTTAACATTCCAACAATGTTAGTCAGCGGTGGACCAATGAAAGCTGGTAAAGATAAAAACGGTAAATCCATCTCCCTATCTTCCGTATTCGAAGGTGTTGGTGCATTCCAAGCTGGTAAATTGGATGAAGCGGGTCTGGAAGAACTTGAACAATATGGTTGTCCAACTTGTGGATCATGTTCCGGTATGTTCACAGCGAACTCAATGAACTGTTTGGCTGAAGGTCTTGGACTTGCAATGCCAGGTAACGGTACAATTCTTGCAGTTGCTGAAGAGCGTAAGCAATTCGTTAAAGATTGCGCGAAACAGTTGATGGTTTTGATCGAGAAAGACATCAAGCCGCGTGATATCGTAACGATTGATGCGATTGATAATGCATTTGCTTTGGATATGGCGATGGGTGGATCTACAAACACAGTTCTTCACACATTGGCTATCGCGGCAGAAGCAGGAATTGATTACCCGATCGCTCGTATTAACGAAGTGGCTGAGCGCGTTCCTCACCTTGCGAAAATCGCTCCAGCTTCCGATTACCACATTGAAGATGTGCATTTGGCAGGCGGTGTGAGTGCAGTAATTAATGAGTTGCTCAAAAAACCAGGTGCTTTCAACGGTGATTGTCTATCCGTTACGGCACAAACACTTCGCGAGAACGTGGCTGGACGTGAAATTCAGAACTTTGACGTTATCCGTCCACTGACGAACCCGCACAGTGAGCGCGGTGGTTTGGCTGTTCTATTCGGTAACTTGGCTCCGGAAGGCAGTATCGTAAAAGTTGGTGCTGTTGATAAGTCCGTTGGCGGACGTCACGTGGGCCCAGCGATCTGCTTCGACTCTCAAGACGAAGCTTTGTACGGTATCGCAAATGGGAAAGTAAAAGAAGGACACGTTGTTGTCATTCGTTACGAAGGACCGAAGGGTGGACCTGGTATGCCGGAAATGTTGGCACCAACATCCCAAATCGTAGGTATGGGTCTTGGCGCGAAAGTAGCCTTGATTACAGACGGACGTTTCTCCGGCGCATCCCGCGGGATCTCGCTTGGTCATATGTCTCCTGAAGCCGCTGAGGGTGGACCTCTTGCTTTCGTACATGACGGCGACATCATCGATGTTGATATGGACGGACGTAAAATCGAATTGCAAATCAGCGATGAAGAGTTTGCCAAACGTCGTGAGTCATGGGCAGGATTCCAACAGAAGATTACTTCTGGTTATCTAGCTCGTTATACGAAAATGGTAACGAACGCAAGCGCTGGCGCAATTTTGAAAATCTAATTTGAAATAAGAAAGCCCTCCTCTTATGCAACGGAAACGTTGGTGTGAGGAGGGCTTTTCATGTTCTTCAAAAACGAATAGCCAGTTGCTAAGCAAGAAAAAAGTGCATAAACAACAACGAACCTGTCAGAACCGTAATCGCCACGACAATCGAAAGTGTTAATACAAATCGTGCCTTGAAAATCGATAGCATCATTAAAGTACTCTTCACGTCGATCATGGGCCCGAATACTAAGAAAGCAAGCAGGGAGCCAGGTGAAAATGACTTGGCGAAGGAGACTGCGACGAAGGCGTCTGTGGTTGAGCATAAGGAGAGCAGGTAGGCGAATCCCATCATGAACACATGAGAGATGAAAGCGCCCTGGCCGATAGCGCTCAGACTGTCCTGTGCCACGAATGTCTGTATCAGAGCTGTTAGCAAGGCGCCTAGCATCAAGTACTTGCTCATCTCGAAAAGCTCGGAGGAGCCGTGGCTGACCATGGTCATGAGCCGGCTGTCTCCGTGGGCATGGTTGTGGCCATGGTGGTCATGTCCATGATCATCATGCTTATGATTGTGACTATGATCATGAGCATGACTGTGATCGTGCTTGTGATCGTGAGCGTGGCCGTGATGATGATCATGCTGATCGATGTGTTGGCTTCCATGCGTATGGTTATGGCGAGGCAGGCTTGCTGCTGCAGGCTCAATCGGATGCCGCAAAGGGTTGCTTTTGAGGAATCGCGTGAGCAGGAAGCCAATAACCAGCGCGACGCCAAAAGTAAGCCCCATACGTGAATAGGCCATAGCAGGGTTATCGCGAAAAGCCATCCAAGTGGAAGCAAAGACGATGGGGTTAAGGATAGGTCCCACTAGAATGAAAATAACAGCGATATAGACCGGCATGCCTTTGCGCATCAACCTGCGCACGAAAGGGATCATGCCGCACTCACAGAGGGGAAACATAATTCCCAGCACGCAGGCGAATAACACACCACCGAGGGGGTGTTTGGGGGTCATTCGCTGAATTACACCTTCGGGAATGAAGTTTTCTACGATGGTAGAGAGAAGAACGCCGAGAATCATGAACGGAAGGGCATCTAAGAAGATGTCCATAAAAGCCATAAAGACATGGCTGATCGGTTCCATGACCATCCCCATTGGGGGGAGTTGTCTTGTTGTTACAATCAGAAACAAGAGAAACACGCAAATCACCGAGGAGACGGGAAGGCTCCAGCGGTATAGAGTTGAGGACAATACAGTGACACCCCTTTGCCGAAGGAATTGGTATGTAACTATCCTATGTACATGCTGGGCTATCTAGGACAATGTCCTTGATTGACATTGATACTTAAGCGTGTATAATAATAGGAAATCAATTGCGATGATAGGAACAAGTACGTTTGTCTCCCGTTTCTCAGAGAGCCGGTGGTAGGTGCGAACCGGTGAAACAAGCAGACCGAATGGATCCTTGAGCTTGAAGCTGAACACTGTGTAGAATCACCGGAACCTAGGCCGGATTAAAACCACAGTTAATTATGCTTAACGGTAGCTCTCCGTTATCAGAGCCTGAAGGTTTACATGCACATAACTACGGTTATGTAGGTAGACAAATTAGGGTGGTACCACGGTCTCTCGTCCCTTGCGGAGGGAGGCTTTTTTGTTGTCTTTTTTAGCGATACGAATGAGAAATAGTGAAAAATCATTGGAGGTATTTGGAATGAAACGTGTATTATCTGGCATGCAATCCAGCGGTCAGCTGACGATTGGCAATTATATTGGTGCGCTTCGCAACTTTGTGAAGCTGCAAGAACTTCATCGCTGTTATTTCATGGTGGTCGATATGCATGCGATCACAGTACCGCAAGATCCAGCCGCGCTGCGGGAACAAACGGAGTCCATCGCTTCTTTATACATTGCTTCGGGACTAGATCCGAATAAGGCTTCTGTCTTCCTACAGTCCCATGTTCACGCACATGCGGAGTTAGGCTGGATTATGACGACACTGACGCATATGGGCGAGCTTGAGCGCATGACACAATTTAAAGATAAGTCCGAAGGGAAAGAATCAGTCGGTGCAGGACTATTCACGTATCCATCTCTGATGGCGGCTGACATCTTGTTATATAACGCAGATCTTATTCCAGTTGGAGACGATCAGAAACAACATCTGGAACTGACGCGTGATCTGGCTAACCGATTTAATAACCGTTTCGGCGATATGTTTACAATGCCACAGCCCTATATGCCTGAGGTAGGCGCCCGTATTATGTCACTAGATGATGCTTCCAAGAAGATGAGCAAGAGCAGTCCGAATGCCGGCAGTTACATTGCGATGCTCGACGAGCCAGATGTCATTCGTAAGAAGCTTAGTCGTGCTGTTACGGATTCTGGGCGTGAAGTGAAGTATGATCCTCAGAATAAACCTGAGGTTAGTAACTTAATGTCGATTTATTCTCACTTTGCGGAGATGAGTTTAGCGGAGATTGAGGTCAGGTATGACGGGCAGGGTTATGGTCCTTTCAAAAAGGAACTGGCCGAACACATCGTTTCTGTTCTGGAGCCGATCCAACAGCGCTATCGTGAGATTCGCAGTTCGGGAGCTATTTTTGACATTTTGAAAAAAGGTGCGGACGAAGCTGCCGAAGTGGCGAATCAAACGCTGCTTGAAGTAAAGAAACGGATGGGCTTTATTGTTCGCTAAGCGCATCTCTACACATACAAAAAGCTCAAATCCCACTAACAGAGGATTTGAGCTTTTTGTTCATTCAGAAGGTGTGTTTTTCCGACGACGCATTTTGGCTTTTGTTACAAAGCCGTAACCGATAAACCCTAACGAAATGAGGGAGAAGAGAAGCACCATCCACGGCTCGCGTAGAGCGATGAATAGGGAAATGCAAGCGAGCAGCAGCGTCCCAACAACTGCGAATAGGAGAGCAAGTGGTTTACTCAAAATAGGCGACCTACTTTCTTGAAGTTCATGACATCTTCTTATATTAAACTTTTTTTAGCGCTGTGCATATAAATTCATTTCCTCCACATACTATCTTTGCAAGCTTGCAAATACATCAAAGATTATAGCTGACTGAAAGGAGTACGATCCTGATGGCACAATCTCGTAGCAACACACTGGTAGTTCCGCAAGCCAATCAAGCTCTAGACCAATTGAAATATGAGGTAGCTCAAGAGCTGGGCATTCAAATTCCTCAAGACGGTTACTATGGAAACATGGCAACCCGTGACACTGGTTCCATTGGTGGTGCGATTACTCGCCGGTTGGTACAAATCGCCGAGCAAACGCTAGCGGGGCAATCTGGTTCTAATTTCCGTTAATTAGATACTTGTATCCGTACTAGCATACCCGAATTAAGTAATAATAAAGCCCAGGAGCCTAAATAGCTCCTGGGCTTTTGGTGCGTGTGGTAAGCGAAGCTACGAAAAAGAAGGCCCCTGCAACCATGCAAGGGCCTCATTTTAATAAAGATCAACTTTCAACTTCTTCTCAAGTTTCGTATCGTTCACCCAGCCTACATAAGAATCAAGCGTTTGGAAATTGCGGTCCATCCGAATCACGCCGACGAACGGGAATTGCTTGCGATGACGGTAGCGTACGTCCGCCCATCGGACTTCATAGCCCCACCGATGTTCTTTGACCTCAGCACAGGTGAAAGAGGAGAAATAGAGCAGCGCTTGGATGTCCTCGTGCTGCTTGGAAACCTCGACGGCGGGGTGGTCAGAGCAGGTGATGGTGTCCAGCCATTTTAGCTTGCCATTTTTGAGTTCGCCTAATTGGTAGGTTCCGTCTATGCACTCTTTCACAACATTCCAGACATAGAGGTTGAATGTTACAATAAGGGTATATTTATCGCCGGGCTGATAAGTAGCATCTTTGCGATAGAGACCTTTTTCAATAATAGCATGGTCCAGAGTTCGCCAAATGTAGTACAACGCAAGTAAGCCGTATAAGGTAGGGAAAATCAGCTGCGGCTTCGCTAGATGGAAGGACCACATGAAGATCGCGGCAATGTGACTTGTGAATATGAAAGGATCAAAGATGTGAATGATGTTCCATGACACCCATTTTTCCGAAAAAGGTCGAATAGCTTGCGTACCATAAGTATTGAAACAGTCGGTGAACACATGAACGCAAACCGCGATACCGATCCACATAGCGAGATGCAGGAAGGATATGCCGTGGAAAAATGGCGCAAGAGCACCAGTAATCAACAACGTCCACAAGGGAAGGGCGGGCAATGAATGTGAGCGACCACGATGATTGCGAATATAGAGGGCATTGCCCTTGAATCGTAGCAGTCCATCAATATCGGGAATCTGAGAGCCGACGACAGTTCCAATGAAAACAGCAGTTGTTGCTGCCGTATTTGCGGAAATACTAGGATCGATTTGCGAGAGCCCTGCTAATCCTAAACCAATGACGAGATGAGTGCCTGTATCCAACTGGTTATCCTCCTAAGTGTTCTGTACACATGGTTTCTTCTGTATCTGAGCTGAGGGGTCAAATTTACATCTTGCTCTTAGTTTACCATTTTAGAGCAAAAAATAAATCAGAAGGAGATCTAAAAATGTCTAAAGTTTTTGTAGAGTATGCCATAAAACCGGAATTTCGAGCTTCTTTTCTCATCTATATGCAAGGACAACAGCTGCGGGAAGGGCGTTTGGAGCTATTGGAGGGGACCGATCAAGAAGGACTTTATGTAGAAATTTGGCATGATGTAACGTATGAAGACTACCTGAGCATGAAGGAGGAACGATTGAACGTTGAACGATTGCGTGATGGGCAGCATGGCGATTGGGAGCAATGGATCAAAGGCGGCATCCCAAAATTGCACATGTGGCATTTCTCACCAGCTACGTATTCTTAAAACAAAAAAACCGCTGCTCTCTATACGAGCAACGGCTTTCTTATGCGATTCAGTTATTATCTGGAGAGTGCTCCGCCCCGGAAGGGGTAGGTGTAATTGAGTTCTTCATCAAATGTAATGTAATCCAAATTCACCATAAGTAATAGGAAACGCATGCCAGTAACAGGATCACTGATAATGATATGATCTCTTCCTGCGGCTTCTAATCTTCCTTTGAAAATTTTGGCGTTCCACTCGGAGTTGTTTTCATATGTCATATAGATGGTTGCCATTTTACCAAGGTTCAAACGAAGAATATTTTCGATATACGATTCTTCAAATGCTGGAAGTCCCGGTACATTCACGCCTGTTTGTAAACCGCTTCCTGATGGTGTGAGGACAGATCCGGCTGGTGTTTGGGGAACAACTTTATTCGTAATTGCAGTTGGAACGGGGTAAGCTGGATACGGATTACCATATTGCATTTGCGGCATTGCTTGATTACCTATTTTGTAGGGGTTATTCAACATGATGATAATTTCCTCCTTGAGCTTTCCATACGAAAGCTTTCTTCATAAATGTGTTTGAGCGATCGAAAAGGTCATTTTCCATAATCATCATATTGTGCTTCTGCCTAATTGGTGACGAATTTGTGGGCATTTTATAAAACAAAAAAGCTCCCGAAGGAGCTTTATCAAAGTAGAAATTTATAACCGACACCCCACACCGTCTTGACGTGCTTGGGTTCTTTAGGATCATCCTCGATTTTTTTGCGAAGGTTGGCGATATGTACATCGATTGCACGCTCAGTTACCTGGGAATCAAAGCCGCGAACACGATTTAACAATTCTTCTCGACTGTAAACCCTGCCTTGATTTTGCCAGAAAAGCTTCATAATTTCGTATTCGGAGAAGGTTGTCTCGATATTCCTGCCGTTAACATATAGGCAGCGCTTTTCTAAATCCAAGTGGATCCCTAGGGGATCAAGCACGTCAGATGGCGATTGTGCCTGTGAAGGGTAGGCGTTGGAACGTCGAAATAAGGCTTGTATTCTGGCTGATAGCTCTCTCATCGAAAATGGTTTGCATAAATAGTCATCAGCACCTGTTTGAAGGCCCTTCACACGATCCGAAACTTCGTTCTTGGCGGATACCATCAAGATCGGTATGTTTGAAGTCTGACGAATTGTTGTACACAGCTGAATCCCATCCATATCAGGCAGCATAAGATCAAGAATAATCATATCAGGTTGAAAATCCCGGAATAAGACCTCGCCTTGTCGGCCGTTCTCTGCTCGTTTCACTTCATAGCCATCTTCGTATAAGTAAATGGACATCATTTCACCGATACTTAAATCGTCTTCGATGATTAAAATTTTGGACATACAGGTTCCCCTCCTTTTCCTTTAAAAGGCTAGGTGCTCGATATGCCTTCCCGCAAAAATCGATCCTATCTATATGACATGTTATCCTATCCATTTTGTGACGTCCAGTTTTAACTTATTTTTAAACAGAGAAAAGAAGCTGATCTTTACTTGAACCTTCAATCTTTAGGTCAAGTTAGTCAGCTTCATTCGGTTTGGGGGAGTAAGGATGAGAACGATCATACCGTCAAATGCTTCCGGACGAGATCTTCGCTCAGATGCTCTGCTTTCCCTTCGGCAGCAATGGTGCCGCGGTCAAGTACATAGTAGTAATCAGCGATGCTTGTAGCGAATTCTAAGCTTTGCTCTACTAAGAGAACGGCAATTTCGCGATTGCGCTTAATCGTTTCAATGATCGCCTCAATCTCCATGACGATAGATGGCTGTATCCCCTCCATAGGTTCATCCAGGAGCAATAGTTTAGGTCCTGGAGCTAATGCCCGTGCGATAGCTAATTGCTGCTGTTGACCGCCACTGAGGTCCCCTCCTTTGCGATGGAGCATTTGTCGAAGGACGGGAAACGTATCGAAGATCGTATCCGGTAATTTCTTGCGACGATCGGATGAGGCTTCTAAGCCTAATAAAAGATTCTCTTCGACAGATAGCTGGGGAAATATTTCCCTGCCCTGTGGTACATAGCCAATGCCTGACTTGGCACGGCGATCTGGTGAAGATGAAGTGATGTCAGCATCTGAGTACTGAATGGAACCCGATCGGGGCTTAATGAGTCCCATAATGCTTTTCATTAATGTTGATTTTCCAACCCCATTGCGCCCCATTAGACAAACGATCTGACCAGGTCTTACTTCGAGGTTGACGTTACGGATGACCATACTTTCGCCATAGCCGGACTCTATACCTTGTAGTTTAAGCACCGCGTTCAACTCTCCTTCCGAGGTAGACTTCCGCCACTTTATCGTCATTCTGAATCTCTTGCATGGTGCCTTCGCGCAGGACAGTTCCTTCATGGAGAACTGTTACCATTCTAGCGAATTGGCGTACGAAAGCCATGTCGTGCTCAACGACGATAATCGTTTGATTCGCTGCAATTTCATGGAGCAGCTCCCCTGTCTTCTCTGTTTCACTATCCGTCATGCCAGCAGCGGGCTCATCGAGCAGCAAGAGATCAGGCTCTTGCATGAGCAGCATGCCGATTTCAAGCCACTGCTTCTCCCCATGGGAGAGGGAGCCTGCACGTTCTTTGGCTTTAGTTTGCAGACCGATCATATCAAGTCTGAGGTGAAGTCGTTCTCTTTGTTCACTTGTGGTTTTGGCCCAAAGCGCGCTGAGAAGGCCGCGCTGCTGCTTCATGGATAGCGCCAAATTTTCAAACACTGTCAAAGTCGAGAAAACGGTAGGCGCCTGGAATTTGCGTCCAATCCCAAGCTGAGCAATTTGGTGCTCTTGATGCTTGGTGAGATCAATCGAATCCTTGAATATGACGTGGCCTTGGGAAGGCTTTACTTTGCCGCAAATGACATCAAGCAGCGTTGTTTTGCCTGCACCATTCGGACCGATAAGGAAGCGGAGTTCTCCTTGTTTTAACGAGAAATCAAGATTTCGTAAGGCTTTGAAACCGTCGAAGTTCACCTCAAGTCCCTTGACGCTCAGGATTGTCTCGTCAGTTGTCGGTTGTTGTTTCGCTAATTGTCCTAGCATTGAAATGTTCCCCTTTCCGGTTTGCATAAGCTCGGTTAAGTTTCTATGACTTCTTGCGATGTAGAGATCTGCTTCGGATGCTGTTTTCTGTCTCTTTTCCAATTAGAGAAATAGTGGGTCAATGTGCCAACGATTCCCTTCGGTAGTAAAAGAACAACGACGATGAACATGGCGCCAAGCATGATGGGCCACCAAGCCGGATAGGCTTCGCTAAAGGTTGTTTTAGCTGCATTCGTAACTAATGCTCCAAGAACAGCTCCGCCAATTGTTGAACGACCGCCAATGGCTACCCATAGCACCATTTCAATAGATGGTACAATACCCATTTGTGCAGGGGAGATAATCCCTTCTTGAAGTACGAAGAGCACGCCGGCAAGCCCAGCTAACCCTGCGGAGAGGCAGTAGATAAATACCTTATACGTAACGGGATTATAGCCAATGAAACGCACCCGATTCTCACCATCACGAATGGCTGTGAGAATGTTGCCAAGTCTGCTAGTCACTAGCATCGTGCTAAGGATCAACACGACGAGTACGACAGCTAAAGTGAGATAGAAAAACAGCAGCTTTGTTGATTGTGACTGTAGATTCAGACCGAGAAAGGTCGTAAAATTCGTCAAACCATTCGTCCCGCCTGTATAACCTTGCTGCCCAACGAAGAGCGTCACCGTAATGATGACTAAGGCTTGGGATAAAATGGAGAAGAATGCGCCTTTGATCCGATTGCGGAACGTGAAATATCCAAGGATGAAGGCGACGATCATCGGTACAATGAGCGCTAATAGGAACGCGGCCGCGGCACTGTGGAACGGCACCCAGAACCACGGCAAGCTTTTGACACCACTCCAGGACATGAAATCAGGCAATTGATTTGGCGTGGAGGCCAGCTTCAAGTGCATGGCCATACAATAAGCGCCGAGACCGAAATAAACGCCATGACCAAGGCTCAAAATGCCGGTATATCCCCAGATTAAATCAATTCCGATCGCGATAATGGCATAAGCCAGGAATTTGCCGAGTAAGGATAAACGAAAGTCAGACAAGAATAGGGGGGCAAGCGCGATGAGTAGTAGGCAGATCCCATAGATGGTTAGTTTGAGCTTAGATTGTTTGGCAAAAAGCATAGATGGTAGTCACATCCTTTCTTCAATCTAAGGATCTCGAACGCATCGTTACAAGTCCCATTGGTTTCCATTGTAGGAAGGCGATGATCAGTGTAAATACAAGTACCTTACCGAGTGTAGCGCTGGTTGTATATTCCAATGCTGTATTGAATACGCCGATTCCTAACGCACCAGCTACAGTGCCGATTAGCTTGCCGATTCCGCCAAGTACGACGACCATGAAGGCATCTACAATATAATAGGTCCCAATTGTGGGCCCGATCGGTCCAAGTAAAGATAGGGCACAACCGGCGATACCTGCCATAGCGGATCCGAAAGCGAAGGATTGGGCATCAACTCTACGGGTAGATATTCCTAAACATGAAGCCATTTGGCGATTTTGCATAACCGCTCTCATGCGTCTTCCGCCAGCAGAGTGATAGAGATACAGATAGATAATCAAGATGCATAATGCCACAAGCCCAATGATAAAGAGTCTCTTATATGGAAGAATTAAGTCTGCCGTTACATGCCATCCGCCTTCTAGCCATTGTGGTGCTTTCACAGCGACGTTAGGAGCGCCGAAGATGGATCGCGCAATTTGCTGTAAGGCAAGGGAAACGCCCCAGGTAGCGAGTAGGCTATCCAACGGTCTGCCGTACATGAAGCGAATGAGTACAACTTCGAGTAGCCAGCCTATGGCGAAAGCAACGACAAAGGCGACGCCGAGTGAAACGACGAAATACCAGCCGAATGCAGAAGCGGGCATATACGATTGAAACCATTTCTGTACGAGGTAGGCCATATAAGCACCGATCATAATAAATTCGCCGTGCGCCATATTCATGACGTTCATGAGACCGAAGGTAATGGCGAGACCGATTGCGATCAAAAGCAGAATGGAACTTAAGCTGAGTCCGTTAAATATTTGGAGCAGCAGCAAACTCATGGCAACATCTCCTTTCTGAAGTGGGAGTAAAATGATGAAATCCAGGACTGCGGTTAAGCAGTCCTGGTTTCTGAGTACCAACTTGTAAGGATTATTTCGTTACTTCTGTGCCCCAAGGGTATGTTTTGAGGAATGGATCTGGTTTGAGTGCTTTACCAGAATTCCAAATTTCTTTGATTTGGCCATCTGCTGTAATTTGGCCGATACGTGCTGTTTTGTAAATATGTTGATTCTCACCATCAATGGTGACTTTACCTTCAGGTGAATTCCACTCGATTCCTTTGGCTGCTGCTTTTACTTTCTCTACATCAAAGGAACCTGCTTTTTTCACAGCTTCAGCCCACAGATACACAGCAGTGTACCCAGCTTCAATTGGATCATCCGTTACGCGGTCCTTACCGTATTTGGCTTTGTAAGCCTCAACGAACTTCTTGTTTTCAGGTGTATCTGTTGTTTGATAGTAATTCCATGCTGTGTAGTGACCATCGAGAACGGAAGCACCGATACCACGGACTTCTTCTTCGGCAATACTCACGGACATAGTTGTTAAATCTTTAGCCGAAATTCCAGCATCTTTCAGCTGCTTGAAGAAAGCAACGTTACTATCACCGTTCAATGTGTTGAAGACAACGTCTGGTTTTTCCTTTTTAATCTTACTAATGATTGTATTGTAGTCCGTGTGTCCAAGCGGTGTATATTCTTCAGCAACCAATGTTCCGCCATCCGCTTTCAACTGCTCTTTAATAATTTTGTTGGCTGTTCTAGGGAAGACGTAGTCGGAACCAAGGAGGAAGAATTTCTTGCCTTTGTTTTGTAGAAGCCATGTTACTGCGGGGATGATTTGTTGGTTCGTTGTTGCACCGATGTAGAAGATGTTAGGTGAGGATTCTACACCTTCATACTGTACCGGGTACCACAGTAATCCTTTGTTTTGCTCGACAACCGGTAGTACTGCTTTACGGCTAGCCGATGTCCAACAACCGAAAATTGTTACTACGCTGTCTTTTTGCAGGAGCTTCTTTGTCTTCTCTGCAAAAGTTGGCCAATCCGATGCCCCATCTTCGATCACGGGTTTAATCTTCTTGCCCAATAGTCCCCCAGCTGCATTAATTTCATCAATCGCCATGAGCTCAGCATCTCGAACAGATACCTCACTGATGGACATTGTACCTGTTAGTGAGTGAAGAATACCCACTGGTACGGTATCGCCAGATGTTGAAGCCACAGGTGCAGTCGTCGTAGAGGTGGTAGATTCTGTCTTCGCACAGCCGGCCGCTACTAACATCAAAGCCATACTTAGTGCAACTGTAAGCTTACCTTTGTTTCTTATCTCTCTCATTCACGTCCCACTCCCTTGCCTTACAAGATTTGGATTACATGGCTTATGATAAATGGCGATACAAGTCAATGTCAACATACATGACACTAATTAAATATTATTTGGTGAAAATGCACAAAACCACGTGAAATTCTTGTAAAAATCACATGAAGACGAAATATTTGTTCATTTAATACGATTTTTATGTCAATATACATAACATTAAAGATTTACAATCGTGAAATACACGAATATAATGAGTGTAAAGGATTGCCATTATTCGGATTTAGATGAGGTGAGAAACGTGCATTTAACGGAAAGAGAGAAAGAGAAGTTACTCATTACCGTAGCTGCTGACTTAGCTAGACGAAGGCTTGCCAGAGGCTTAAAGCTGAATTATCCAGAAAGTATTGCTCTGTTGACTTCCGAGATTATGGAAGGTGCAAGGGATGGCTTGACGGTCGCACAGCTCATGGCATTCGGTACGACTATATTGAAGGCAGATCAAGTAATGGAAGGTGTGCCTCAAATGATTCACGAAGTGCAAGTGGAAGCCACGTTCCCCGATGGAACCAAATTAGTTACCGTACATGAACCTATTACTTAATTACCGAAATAAACGGCTACACCGTCCTCTTAGGACGGATGCGTTTATCTAGAAATTAAGCCAACTTATTGTGTGAAACATATTAATTCTTATATTTTCATGAAAGGGGCGAGCACATGGTTCCCGGTGAATATCGAACAGCCAAAGGTTATATAGAAATGAATGCCCTCAGACAGACAATAGAAATCATCGTTACGAATACAGGAGATCGACCGGTTCAAGTGGGGTCGCATTTTCATTTTTTTGAAGTTAATCGAGGGTTGGATTTTTCAAGAGAGCTAGCCTTTGGCATGCGCCTAGACATTCCAGCAGGAACGGCAGTTCGTTTCGAACCTGGTGAGCAGAAACCGGTTCAACTTGTCGAATTAGGCGGAGCCAAATTGAGCTACGGACTTAACAATTTGAGTCAAGGATTAGCGGTAAAAGACAAAATGCCGGCCGAAACAAAAGCTAGATGGCAGACTTGGGAGGGGATGCTCGGTGAGTCGAATAGATCGTAAGAACTATGCACTGATGTTTGGCCCTACAACAGGCGATGCCATTCGATTGGCAGACACAGAGCTCTGGGCGCAAATCGAACATGATTACACCGTATACGGGGATGAATGTAAATTTGGCGGTGGGAAAGTCATCCGTGACGGCATGGGACAATCTAGCGGTGCGACCCGTGCACAGGGTGTTCTAGATACCTTAATAACGAATGCTGTCATTATTGATCATTGGGGCATTGTCAAAGGTGATATCGGTATTCGGGATGGTCATATTGTTGCTATTGGCAAAGCAGGCAACCCGGATATTATGGATGGCGTGCATCCGAATATGATCGTAGGTGCGAGTACCGAGGTTATTGCAGGTGAGGGTAAAATTATAACGGCTGGCGGCATCGACGCGCATATCCATTTCATTTGTCCGCAGCAAATTGAAACTGCGCTTTCCTCAGGTGTGACGACGATGATCGGCGGTGGTACAGGGCCAGCAACAGGCACGAATGCAACAACCTGCACACCTGGTGCATGGCACATGCAGCGGATGTTGGAGGCAGCCGAAGCATTTCCGATGAATCTGGGCTTTACCGGCAAAGGGAACTCTTCCTTCTTGGAGCCTCTGACGGAACAAATTGAAGCTGGCGCAATTGGTTTGAAGCTTCATGAGGATTGGGGAACAACGCCTGCAGCAATCGACATGTGCTTGGAAGCGGCAGATCGTTATGATGTGCAAGTAGCGATTCATACGGATACATTAAATGAAGCGGGATTTCTTGAGGATACGCTTGCAGCGATCAAAGGACGTACCATTCATACGTATCATACCGAGGGAGCGGGTGGCGGTCATGCACCGGATATTATCCGAGCGGCCGCTGAGCTGAATGTTCTGCCCTCCTCGACAAATCCGACACGCCCGTACACGATCAATACAATCGAAGAACATTTGGATATGTTGATGGTATGCCATCACTTGGATAGTCGAATTCCGGAAGATGTCGCTTTCGCCGATTCTCGGATTCGCCCTGAGACGATTGCAGCGGAGGATATTCTGCATGACCTAGGCGTGTTCAGTATGCTGAGCTCCGATTCACAGGCGATGGGGCGAGTGGGTGAGGTCATTATTCGAACGTGGCAAACGGCGGATAAAATGAAAAAACAGCGCGGACCGCTAGCTCCCGATACCGAAGACAATGATAATTTTCGAATCAAACGCTACATGGCGAAATATACAATAAATCCAGCGATTACCCACGGTATCTCGCATCTGGTAGGGTCGATTGAACCAGGTAAATTCGCAGATTTGGTCGTTTGGAGTCCGATGTTTTTCGGTGTGAAGCCGGATCTCGTCCTTAAAGGCGGCAGCATTGCTTATGCCCAAATGGGAGATCCGAACGCATCCATCCCAACACCGCAGCCTGTATTCGGTAGACCGATGTTCGCTGCATTTGGGAAAGCGTTGACGCAAAGCTCGATTACCTTCGTTTCTCAGGCAGCGTATGACAGCGGAATCAGGGAGCGATTCGGATTGCAGAAGCGGATTGAGCCGGTGAAAGGCTGCCGCAGCATTTCGAAGAAAGATATGATTCATAACGACGGAACTCCTTCTATAGAAGTGAATCCGGAAACCTACGAGGTGAAGGTTGATGGCGAAGCCGTGACCTGTGAGCCTGCGACAGAGCTGCCGATGGCACAGTTATATTTCTTATTTTAAATAGAATGGAAGAAAGTCCCGACCGAGGTGACAACAATGACTGCGTTAGAACATCCGCCGTTCCATTGGTTAGCCTATCAGCAACTGTTGGATTCGGCGCTTCCGATTGGTGGGTTTTCCCACTCCTTTGGACTGGAAACACTTGTCCAGCAAGGGAGATTGACGACAATCTCCGAACTGGAAGCCTATATTCGGTCGATGCTTGCGGGAAGCTGGGCATCTTCGGATGCCATGGTCATTAAAGCGGCTTATCTGTACATCCCTCGAGCGGAGTTGGGGCAGCTTTGGGATCTCGACCACATGCTTCATGTGCAGAGGGTAGGGAGTGAGACGCGGAGCGGCGTTCAGAAAATGGGGCGCAGATTGCTCCAATTATCACGTTCGCTGTATCCGGAGCTGAATTGGCAGCCGCTCGATAATGCGGTAAGTGTTGGGAGATGCAGCTCGAATCATCCCGTTGTTCATGGTTGGGTGAGCTACCATTTAGGCGTTCCTCTCCATCAGGCTGCTGAAGGTTATCTATATACGTGTATCATGACTTGTATCAATAGTGCGCTCAGGCTAATGTCCATTGGACAAACGCAAGGTCAGATGCTGCTTGCGAAGCTCGTTCCTTTGACAGGAAGTGAATGGCAGCGAGTTTCACATCTGGATCCAATGGAAGCTTACACGAATTCACCAGCGGCTGATTTAGCTATGATGCAGCATGAAACGTTATATTCACGTTTATTTATGTCATAGAAGGAAATCTAAGTATATATCTGAGGAGGAATTACTATGTGTCAAGGAAACGGTCATCATCATCATCACGAATGGGAGAAGCCAGCAGCAGATCGCAATCGCCCGATGCGAATTGGGATCGGAGGTCCTGTAGGTTCAGGCAAAACAGCGCTAGTAGAACGCTTGGCAAGAAAGCTGAATGACCGCTATAGTATCGCAGTTATTACGAATGACATCTATACGAAGGAAGATGCACGTATTTTGATTAGTTCTGAGGCATTGCCAGAAGAGCGTATCATTGGAGTAGAAACAGGTGGATGTCCGCATACGGCGATCCGTGAGGATGCGTCGATGAATTTCGAAGCGATTGAAGAACTGGAGAGACGATTTGAGAATCTCGATATTATTTTCATTGAGAGTGGCGGTGATAATTTGGCAGCTGCATTCAGTCCGGAGCTCGTGGATCGCTTCATCTATATTATTGATGTGGCTCAAGGGGAGAAAATCCCTCGTAAAGGCGGACCTGGCATCATGCGTTCGGATATGCTAATCATTAACAAAATCGATCTTGCCCCTTATGTCGGCGCCAGCTTAGAAGTCATGGATTCCGATACCAAAAAAATGCGCGGCGAGCGTCCCTATATCTTCTCAAACTTGATGGGTGGTACAGGGGTGGATGATATCGTGTCTTGGGTGGAGACGGAGTTCAGCCATGCCTAAGCTGACTGGGGAGATATCCGCACATTTTGCGGTGCGCAGCGGCTTCACGCGGCTTGTACACAAATATCATGCCTCCCCGCTCAAAATCGCCAAAACGTTTCGTTATGAAAATGAAACGTGCTTAGATGGTGCCGCGCCCAAGGATCAATTGGGCGTTTATATGATGGATTGCTCACCTGGGCTGATGGCCGGTGATCATTATGAAATTAGCGTGCGCCTTGAAGAGGGCGCACGTGTTTTTCTAACGAACCAGTCTTTCACGAAGGTGCATCCTGCGGCTGAAAATCAAGGAAGTACGCAGCATCAGATACTTCGACTTGAATCTGATGCGTTGCTTGAGTATATGCCGGAGCCTTTAATGCTCTATAAGGATGCTGACTTATTCGCAGAAACGGAGGTACATCTATCGAGAGGATCGACATTGGTTTTCTCCGATGTCCTTTGTCCCGGTCGCACACAGCGAGGGGAGATATTTCACTATACAAGGTATGTGAACAGGATGAAGGTCTGGTATGAAGGCGAGCTGATCTTCTATCAGAATCAGCGTGTTGAACCAGGGACGATGGAGCTGTCTTCACCAGGTTGCTGGGAAGGCGAGACGCATATGGGCAATCTGTTTGTCTTCTCAGACCGGCTTGGTCCACGCCACCTTGAAGTCATAGTGGACAAATTAAGTCAGCTGGAAGGCCAAACGGTTCGAGTAGGAGCAAGTCTAACTTACAAATATGGACTTGTTGTGAACGTCATGGGAAGGCATGCCTGGGAGCTGCAAGATGTCTTGACGAAGGCATGGCATCAAATCCGCAGCAGCTTATTGGATTTAACGCCGTTGCTAGTGAATAAATAGGAAGAGGAGGCAGGTTATAACCTGCCTCCTCTTTCTATTTACCACATAACCTGCCTGCGGGTGGGGAATAGGTTTAACGCTAAAGCTTATGGACACAATCCCATTAGCTCAGAATCGTCGGACGTTTGCTAACCTGAGCGAAGGGGATAGTGGCGATAGATCGCTTTATGAGCGCATAGATACGGGCGTTAAGGTGTTCCACGCGTTAATCCTCACAACTTTTTCACATATTCCAAAATGGAATCGAATGGTAAGTGCATTTTCCACGCATACTGGAAGGGAGAATCGACAATATGATGACAACTGCCCGTGCTTCATTGTCAAATGATGTAGGGGTTGGTATGATGAGAATGTTCATTAAGATGTAGGATCGGAAATTCGACATAGAGGAGGTAAACGCACATGGATAATCAAGTCACTTACGAAAATGTTTCAACCGGCTCGTCCCAAGGGCAAGCTGGAACTGATGCCATAGATGCTAGCTCGACGAAAGGTGCAAATGGGCCTGTGACCTTAAAGGAATATTACCGACTGGTGAAACCGGGAATTATTTATTCCAATTTGATGACAGCATTCGCTGGATACTGGGTAGCAGCCAAGTGGGATGTTGACTGGCTCCATTTAATTATGACGATGCTAGGCACAGCACTTGTTATGGCTGGAGGTACGGTACTGAATAATTATCTGGACCGTGAGATGGATGCGAAGATGGAACGCACACAGAATAGAGCACTGCCAAGTGGACGGTTAAGCGCCAATTTTGTTCTTTGGTTCGGAATTATTCTGGGTACGATTGGATTAGGGGTTCTCTATTTAGGGGCGCAGTCACCATTAGCTACATTAATGGGTTTACTTGGATTGTTCTTTTATGTTTGGATCTATACAGCGTGGTTTAAAAGAACATCGGTATGGAGCACATTCGTAGGCGCGATCTCAGGAGCAGTACCACCTCTAATCGGTTATTGCGCGGTTAGTGGGAATATTGATTTGGGAGCGATCTTGGTTTTCTTGTTCTTATTCCTATGGCAGCCACCGCATTTCTGGGCGCTTGGTATTCGCCGTATGGAAGAGTATCGTGCAGCGGGCTTCCCGTTATTGCCGGTAGTCAGAGGAACTTTTGTAACGAAAATTAGTATGGTTCGTTATGTCGTTCTATTAGTACCAGTTACAGTCATGTTAACGGCATATGGTTATGTAGGGACGATCTTCTTAATCGTATCAACAATTCTTGGATTAACGTGGGTTTTCATGAGTGTTAAAGGCTTCAAAGCAAATGGGGAAGCGGAAATTGTATGGGCAAAGCGCATGTTCTTGTTCTCCCTTTTATATTTAACGCTGTTATCGATCTTGATGGTCATTGATACGACAGCGAAAATTTAGTCTGGGGGACGAAAACGATGGGGACGTTTTTGGAGAAAAACTGGTTTAAGCTAGCGCTTGGTGCGATTTTAATTGCGATGATTGCATCCTTCGCTTATAAATTAGTGTCGAACGGAAGTAAGCCGGATGAAAGATTAACAGCAATGAAGGCTGCGCCTTCTTTTACACTGCAAGATTTAGATGGTAAAACAGTTACCTCCGAAAGTATGAACGGTAAAGTACGACTCGTGTATTTCTTTTACTCTTTTTGTCCGGATGTATGCTTACCGACAAGTTTCTTGATTTCACAGGTGCAGGATGAATTGAAGAAAAAGGATTTACTGGGATCCAAAGCGGAAATATTATCGATAACTGTGGATCCAGTAAGGGATACGGCAGAGGTGCTAAAAGCATTCGGAAATCGCTTCGAATCGAAGCCGATTCCAGGCGGATGGACGTTCCTCCGAGGTGAAGAAGCGAAGGTTCATAAGCTTGCTGAAGATTTCGGTATTATGGTGATCAAAGAGAAAGACGGCAATTTCTCACATTCCAATGCGATCTTGCTCGTCGATCCAAAGGGTCAGCTAAGAAATTACTATGATGCAAGTAATCCAGAGTTGGATGCAGATCATATCGTGAAGGATGTTGTAACCCTTTCAAAAGGGAAATAACGCAAAGTGATTATTCATAAGCAGGGTTGGGCGCAGGGTAGATAATATACGCGTCCAGTCCTGCTTTTTCTAATTGCCCAATGAGATATTCTTCTGGCGTGCCTTCAACACCTGCGTAGCCCTTACGGGTATAAATGTGTTCGGCATCTGGAAATGTATCGCGCAGCAAATAACGGATTTTTTTGCCGGATGCATCGTTGTCAGTGAATATATATACAGGCAGATCGCCTACTTTTTTTCGCAACGTGTCAAGCGTAATGGAACTAGGAGTGCCGAAGGTACAATGGATGATGACAGTATCATCAACGACTCGCTTCAACCGACTCTTATCATTTTTTCCCTCAACAATAATGGCAATGGACATGGGATACCTTCACTCCTTTTTAGAGTAGTATACCCCGTTTGGAGCGGCGATCCAAGTAATGCGAAGCTGCGATATTTCCTGGGAAATGACAAGGATTTACAGCATGTGACACATGGAAAAAGGCCTGACGACATCAAGCCTTTTTAGTGAAGAGAAATTATGAAGTTAACATAGGTGATTTGAACGTGCGAAGCGGTAGAAGTGATAGGGCTAGCATAAGGATGAAGAATGCAATGAAGTAGGAGGAAATATGATCGCGAAGCTGACCGGCCATCATGGGTCCGATAAAGGCACCGACCGAATAAGAAATCGATAGCAAAGAAAACACACGACCATATCTAGAGCTGCTGGTAATACTGGCAAGTAAAGCCGCAAGTGCGGGATAAATGACACCTTTGGCCATGCCGATTAAGAAAAGGGATACGGTTAATGGAATTGGCCACTGGATGGCTAATCCGAAGAAAACTGCGGCAAGCCCGATGCTTCCGCTGATTGTTCGTAGAAATGGTGATATTTTATTCAAAAACCAGAATGAGATACTAAGCAATGCGCCTAAACTGACTAATGTGAAAAATACGCCAGAAGTAAGGATTGACTCCCGTGCCGATTGCATTAAGGGAAGCTCGAAGAACAAAATGCCCTGTGAGCAAGAGAGTGCCATGGGAATGAGGAAGAAAAGCCAGGGGATAGCGACACCATCACCGTCATCACCTTCTTTGATATCCTGAGATGCATGGTGACCGTGTGGATCTAAGAGGGCCTTAGAGCTCAACTTGTCCGCTTTGTGAGACAGCATTTCTTTCTCTTTTACACCGAAAATAGCAAGAATACCTGTAATAATAAGGATCCAGCCTAATACGGAAAAAGAGGTTGTAAAGCCAATTTTGGCTACTAATACTGCACCTGCCGCAGGTGAGACTACGGATGCTAGGGTGTGGACCAGACCGTTGCCTGCCATGAGCTTGCTTTGATGAATGCGATCACGTGCTATGCGAGCTAGTAGAGATAAACAAGCAGGTGATAGGAAGGCAAGTACAAATCCACTGATGGAACGGATGTAAAGCAGATGCCACGGATCTTTCACGTTGGATTGAAATAGTAAGATGATCCCTGCTACAATTAAACTACAGACAATGAAAAATTTACTGCCGTATTTGTCTACACCATAGCCTGCAATGAGATTGCCAGGAAGATGTGTGAGTGAATATACGCCCATAATGAGCCCTATAAATGAAGGAGCAGCTCCTAGCGATAAGGCGAAAGGGGATAAAATCGGGTATTGCGCGTGTAAATCAAAAAATGCAACAAACATAAATAGGTACAACCATATGGCTGTTCGCACGGTTTTACCACCTCGATCCTTTAGTTTCATCTCTTCTTAAGTTTTACGCCGCTCGTCCCAAGGATATGACCGTTCGGGACAAATGACACAAATTCGAAACAGGGAGGACACATGGACCCTATCGTTTTTATACTTTTGGCTGCAGTCGGAATTTTTCTTGTTTTTCGTTTAAGGCAATCTTATCGTAGAACTGGAAAAAGCATAGATAAAACCAAAGAAATTGAGCAAAAGCTAGCACAGTTAAGGAAAAAAAGAGATGAAGATTAAGGAGTCCATGTAGTATGATAGGAAGGGACTTTTGGATTATGAGGAGGGGTTAAAGATGGATCAGTGGATTTCGTTTGCACAGGATCGTTGGTATTTAATAGTAGGGGCTATTATTGTTTTATTTATTGTGATTGGTATTGTTAAAACCGTGGTGAAATGGGTCGTAGTCCTTGTCATCGTTGGGGCGCTTATCGTTTATGGAGCGAGTTATAAGGATAAAATAAAAGATATTGGGGCAACGGTTATTTCTCAAGTCAGCGATGATATCAAGGATAAGGCGGTTAGTGCCTTGACTTCCGAAGCCAAAGAGGCGAAATTCAAGGCTAACCCGGACGGTTCCTTCTTAATTACGACGAAAAGTTTGCAAGTAGAAGGGAAACCAGGATCCGACGAGGTTCAGGTTACTTTTCTCGGAAAAACATTCAAAATGAATGCAAATGCTGCCGTGAATGCATTCATTGAGCAAGCAAGGAAAAATGCCTAGTCACTAGCTGGGCTAGCCTATCAAAGGAAGGTGAGTACGCATGACGGATAACGCGTGGTTTTCAACCATTTCAATCAATTTTATATCCATCTTGATCGTTCTCACGATTGCAGCTTCTGTGCTGCAGGGATTTTTCCGTGGTGGCTCTGGCTCAGCCAGGCATTTCGTAGCTATGTTGGTGGAAGCGGTGCTCGCCATCCTCACCATGTTTCTGGCTTGGAAGGGTGTGCAACTGATTTCACCATGGATTCAAACATGGTTGAAAGATCAGAATTTGCAAATTCCGACGGTGGACATAAGTGCGTTAAAACAAGCTTACTATACCGTGATTACTAGTTTACGCGATTTTCCATTACTTCGTTTTGGGGTTTTATTTATCCTTGGCTATGTGATTATCAAACAAATCCTGAATCACTTGGTTGATTTAGTGTTAGGGCGTTGGTTGGCTGAACGATTTGCCATGCCCAAACGGAGCCATTCGATCTTGAGTTCGGTTTCAGGCGGGGCCATTGGATCCATAGCTGGATTTGCTAGAGCTCTTATGCTTATCGCTATTTTGTTCATTTATGTCTCCTTATTCCCTCACTCGATGCTAACCCCGTATATTGAGTCCTCACATATGTATCAAAAAGGAGCTCAAGAAGTAATCTCACCGTTCACAGGTGATTTTATAGCGGAGAAGGCGCCTGTTTTCACACGTGCTGTAGAGCAAGAATTCACGAATATTTTGCAACGAAAATATGAAGTTCTTGACGCGAAAATCCCGGGTAACATTGCGGATGCGGCCAAAGAAATTACAGCGAATGCGACAACGGATGAAGAGAAGGCTAAATTGCTGTACAGTTGGGTCGGAACCCGAGTTCAGTATGATTGGAATAAAGTGAAGCTATATGAAGAACAGCGAATTTGGAAGGAGCAAACACCTGAGGATACGTTCAATACCAAAGAAGGCGTTTGTATTGATTATTCAAGGTTATACGCACAAATGGCCAGATCCATTGGACTTGATGTGAAGGTTGTCACAGGTCTAGGATATGATGGTCAGGGAGGATATGGCCCGCACGCTTGGAATGAAGTGTATCTCAAGGAAACGAATAAGTGGGTACCTCTGGATTCCACTTGGGTGGCAAGCGGAGCAAATTGGTTCAATCCGCCGAATTTCGATCAAACACATGTGAGGGACGTTTAGAGGAGAGAATATGCGGAGAGAGTTAAATTCTTATAAAATGATTTATTTGGATGCAGGTGATACGTTAGTAACGATTCCTGCGGCACAAACGATTTTGAAGCAGTACTTGCAGCTGCGCGCAGTTGATCGGGATGAAGATCATATTAATGAACTTTTTACAGAAGCTTTTCGTCTATTTTATTATGTTGAAAAAAAAGATAACTTCGTGGTGTGCAGTCCAGAGTCAGATCGTGAATTCTGGGTTAACCTATACCACTATGTCCTGCATAAGTTAGGCGTTCATGAGGATTGGACAGAGGAAGAGATTTTCAACTGCTGTCATGAATTATACGAGATTTTCACTGCACCGGAGTATTATGATTTATTCGATGATGTGAAGCCATTTCTGGAAGAGCTGAAGAAACAAGGTTTTCGTATTGGTATTATCTCTAATTTTGCTCCTACACTGAAAGCCATTCTGGCTGACAAAGGGGTATTACACTATTTTGACCCCGTACTGGTATCAACTGAAGTTGGTCTGGAGAAGCCTGACCCTGCTATTTTTCGGCTTGCTTTACAGATGGCAGACGTTGAGGCTAGTGATGTACTGTATGTCGGGGATCATGAGACGAATGATATTTGGGCCCCTAATCAAGTTGGAATAGATGCTGTTCGTATTATTCGGTACCCTTATCACACGGGAGATGGAATCCGATCCCTACTCGAGTTGATTCAGGAGCCTGCCGGTGAAGTACGGCCTAATTGAGAAAGGATATGAACCCGCATGAAGTCATCCATTATGGATGATCCGAAGAAAAAAGAAATCACTAAAAAACGGCACTTTTCGTTTCGGATCAATATATTTTTCTTCGTTACTTTTTTACTTTTTTCCGTACTCATTGTGCGGTTAGCGATTCTTCAATTCGTTCAAGCCAAGGATCTGAAGGCTGCAGAGAATACCAACACGAATCAAACCAACAAAATCGCTCCGATTCGCGGCAATATTTATGATTCTACGAAATCCCCACTGGCGTATACCATTCCCGTACAGTCTTTATTTTTCCGTATTGAACCAGGTCAGGATAAGGATGCTAATATTGATTTAGCCAAACGCATTAAGAGCGAAGTATTTGATAAGTTTGCGAAACCGAATACCGTTAGCCCAACAGCTGAAGAGATTGTCCTTGCAATGGACCTGGGTTATGACATTAATAAAAAGCCAGTGAAAGATCCGAGCTACTATTCCGTACCACGCCGTATTAAAGCGGATTTATCCAATGCTGAAATTGCGTTTTTGCTGGAACACCGGGATGAATACAAAGGGCTGGAAGTAACGGAAGAAAGCATCCGCACCTATGAGGTAGAGGACGATAAGACAACAATTGCTACGCAATTAGTGGGATATACGAATGCATTTTCAACCGAAACAGCGAAAAAAATCTATAAGGATAATCCGAATAGTGAAGAATATTTAAGCAATGAGAATGTCGGTTTCGATGGAATCGAGCGGATGTATCAAGATGAGCTGCGCGGCAAGAACGGCAGTAAGAAGTATCCGGTGAATGCCGCGATGAAAATCATTGGAAGAGCCGAAGTGACAGCTCCCATTAAGGGGAATAATCTGTATCTGTCGATCAACAAGGACGTTCAGAAGGCGACGGAGAAAATGCTCCATGATCATATCCAGTATCTCCGTTCTCCTTCCAATGCGAATGATGCGTATTTGAAATATGGGGTAAAGGCCTCCTCGGGCTTCGCAGTAGCGATGGAAGTGGACACTGGACGTGTCATTACGATGGCGAACTACCCGGATTATGATGCGAATGCCTGGACAGGTGGGATGGCAACAGCCACCTATAAGGAGATCGAGACTTATATACAGAATGGTACGATCACTACAGCCAAAGCCAAATATCCAGACGCCAAAGAAAATGCAAAGCATCCTTCTTCCATTGTTTTCATGGGTTCAACGATTAAACCGTTATCCGTATTAATCGGATTGAAAGAAAAGTTCTTTTCAGCGGGGGTTCAAAATTACAATGATACAGGTACATTCACCTTTGGTAGGGATGGCAATAGCTCCATTTCAAACTCCGATAGACACGCTTATGGCAGCTTAAACGCGTCGTCCGCCATTGAGGTTTCCTCGAATACGTATATGTCGGCGATGGTAGGTATCCCTTTCTGGAATAAATACGGGCGGGAAAACGCAAAGGTGACAGCCAAATGGGCGGAGTATTTAGCTAAGTTCGGCATGGGTGTGCAAACGGGCAGTGGATTGCCTGGTGAGTACGCAGGATCCAATGACTTTATTAAAAATGCGGAGAAGGACAGTTATCAATCCGCGATGGTTTACGCATCCTGGGGACAGAATGAGAAAACGACAACGCTGCAACTTGCGCAATATACGGCAACGCTTGCTAGCCGTGGGAAACGAATGAAGCCTCAGTTCGTAGAAGAAATACGTGATTATCAAGGCAATCTGGTGAAGACGATTGAGCCTGAGGTCCTAGATGATTCATCCAAGGAGTTTTCTCAAGCGGACTGGAATACAATTATTCATGGGATGAAAAGCGGCGCTCAAGGCATTGACGAATTACCCTTCAATGTCGCTCGTAAGACAGGAACATCCACGCAGGATGTGGCTGGCGGAAGGGTTGAGAATGCCGTATTGATCGCCTTTGCACCAGTTGAGAATCCAAAACTGGCTGTAGCGGTCGTAGTACCAGAAGGTGGTTTCGGACGATATGGGGCATCACCGATTGCGGCGAAAATCTTCGAGGCTTATGATGCGGCGTACGGTGGCGTTCTGACGAAACTTGGCGGCGGGAAGAGACCTTGGTAAGAAAGCGGAAGAGAGATAGTGAAAGAGATATGAATAGGAAGAGAGCTTGCTGCGGCAAGCTCTTTTTTTGCGATTAGATGGATTTCCTGTAGCTAATTCTTCGTAAAATCGATATAAATCGAGAATAGCTGGATTTTGTACAGTTAATTTCAGGAAATTTTCGCCGATACACGCTGTTGGGGGAGAATTAGCTACATGTTTTTCATCTATTATGATTTGTCACAGGAATTCCGCAGAAATAGCTGTACAAATTACAGTTAAGTTTTAGTTGAGTGGAGTTGTGTTGTGTTGTGTTGTGTTGTGTTGAATTGAATTGAATTAAGTTAAGTTAATTTAAGTTAAGTTAAGTTACTGGGACAAGTAATTGAGTAATAATACTCAGCCATTTTTGCAATGTGCACCAGTTACTCCCCAACGGCATATCCTATTCCAAGGGTAGGAACTTAGTTCACCCTAAATGTTGCCCGAGGTAAACTTTTGTGTGCAGAGGAAAGGTGGTCGAATCTCATGAAAAAAAGCCGTTTATCTGCTTCTCTAAAACGACTTCTCATTTCCATCATTTTTCTATAGGATACAGCCATTCTCGTACGCTCACGGTATTTCCTGAAAGACGGCCTGATATGGTATACTAATATATCGGTTGTCCAAGAGAAAGAATGATGAGAGTACGGAGGAGTGAGTCTCACCATGTGTGGTATTACGGGTGTAATGTATTTTGAAGATAGAGAACCAACAGAGGCGATGCTTCAGCAAATGACAGATGTGATCGTACATCGGGGGCCCAATGATGTTGGCTTCTGGACAGAGAATCGCATTGGCTTAGGATTTAGACGATTATCCGTTATTGATATCAAAGAAGGCCATCAGCCATTAGCGAATGAAGATGAAACCGTCTGGATTATTTTCAACGGTGAAATTTATAATTACAAAGAGCTGCGCACGATGTTGAAGGAGCGCGGTCATATTTTCCGCACGCAAAGTGACACAGAAGTTATCGTCCATCTTTATGAGGAGTTTGGCGAGGATTGCGTGAAGCATATGCGTGGTATGTTCGGTTTTGTTATCTGGGACCGCAAGAAAAAGCAGCTGTTTGGTGCGAGAGACCACTTCGGCATTAAGCCGTTTTATTATCATGTGAGTGACCGTCAATTCCTGTTCGGCTCGGAGATCAAGAGCTTGCTTGCGGCGGAAGGCATGAATCGGTTGATCCATACGGACAGCTTGCTGAATTACTTGACCTTTCAATATGTGCCAGAGCCGCATACGATGTTTCAAGGTATCTATAAGCTGCCGCCTGCTCACTCGGTTACAATTACTTTTGACGGCAAAATGACCCTACATAAATATTGGGATCCTATGTTTGAGCCAGAAGAGAAGCCATTTGACTACTATGTGGAACAAATTCGTGAAGGCTTGAAAGAATCCGTCAAGCTTCACATGGTCAGCGACGTGGAACGCGGATGTTTCCTGTCGAGTGGGATTGACTCGACGGCGATTGCTACGCACATGCGGAATATCGAACCGATCCGCACGTTCTCCGTTGGCTTCGATGGTGCCAACAACGAAACGCCGATCGCTGCTCAGACCGCAGCTACGCTCGGGACCGAGCACTACGATAAAATCATCACGCAGGATGATTTCTTTGCGACGATGCCGAAAGCGATCTGGCACCAGGACGAGCCTGTCGCCGATCCTTCGGCCATTGCCCTCTACCACGTCGCTCAGCTTGCGCGTGAGCACGTAACGGTCGTGCTGTCCGGCGAAGGCGCGGACGAGCTGTTCGGCGGCTATCGCATCTATCGCGAGCCGCAGTCGCTCAAGCCGCTGGATCAGCTGCCGTCATCGGTGAAGCGCATGCTGAACCGCTTCGCACGCATACTGCCGAGTGGAGTGAAAGGCCGCAACTATGTGTTGCGGGGAACGACTCCGCTAGAAGAACGCTTCCTCGGGAATGCCAAAATCTTCTCCGAGGATATGAAAGCGGAAGTGCTCCGTCTCGATAGTGAGATGCTGCGCGCCTACAAGAATCCCGTGCAAATCGCCGGCGATTACTATAACAAAACGAAACATTTGGATCCAGTAAGCCGGATGCAGTACATCGACATGAATTTGTGGATGCCTGGCGATATTCTCATGAAAGCCGACAAAATGACGATGGCGCATTCCTTGGAGCTGCGCGTTCCTTTTCTGGACAAGGAACTGTTCGAAGTGGCTCGCCGTATTCCAGCGAAGTATCGCATAGCGAATGGGACAACGAAGTACATTTTCCGAAAAGCGATGGAAGGCATCATTCCGGATCCGATTCTGAATCGTCCGAAGTTAGGCTTCCCAGTACCCCTGCGGGATTGGATGAAAGGCGCTATGGGAGATATGGTGATGGACCAAATCAAAACCAGCGGGATAGAGGATTACATCGACATTGAGGCAGTTGAGAAAATGCTGCATAAGCATCGCATCGGTCAAGGGGACTACGCACGACGCTTGTGGACTCTCTATATTTTTGCACTTTGGCACAAAACGTTCATGGAAGAGCTGCCTAAGAAAGTGCTCACTGCTTACTAGAATGACAATGGCAAATGTAAGGCAGCATGAGACAGGAGTTGGCGCGAATGGGAACCTATAAATTAATCGCACTTGACATGGATGGCACCTTATTGAACGAGGACAAGAAAATATCTGCGGAGAATCAAGCGGCGATTCGCGAAGCTTCTGCACAAGGTAAAGTGGTGATCATGTCCACGGGACGCGGTGCCATCAGTGCTTTGCCTTTCATTAAGGAGCTGGGGCTTTCAACGCCCCTTGTTGTGGTAAACGGCAGTGAAGTATGGGCTTCGCCAGATACGTTGCTGAAACGAACGCTAGTACCGATTGAAACGATACGTAATTTGCACCAGCTAGCAGTGGAAAATGACTGCTGGTGGTGGGCGTATTCCGTAGCAGGTGTGTTCAATCGCGAGAGCGAAGGGCTGGATATGAATCAGCATGAATGGCTTAAATTTGGATATTTCACAGATAATGCAGAGAAATTGCAACGCATTCGCGATGTGGTGTCGAGTTGGGGGACCCTTGAAATCACCAATTCACACCCGTCGAACTTGGAACTGAACCCGCTCGGCATCAGCAAAGCAACGGGTGTAGAAACGGTGTGCCAACTTCTGGGCATTGCGATGTCCGAGGTGATTGCTATGGGTGACAGCGAAAATGATATTGCGATGATTCGTGAGGCAGGACTAGGGGTGGCTATGGGAAATGCCCAGGAAGAAGTGAAGCGGATCGCTGATATTACGACAGTTACGAACAATGAGCATGCTGTCGCACAAGTCATTCGCACTTACTTGCTTGCCTAGCCCAGGACCAAGATCCACCACATTCACGCTATAATGGAGGAATGAACTGCGCATGATTACCTTGGGTTGGATTGTCGTTATTCTTTTATTTGTCATCGGAATGGTGGGGGCCGTTTATCCGATTCTTCCTGGTGTACTGGCTATTTATGCGGCCTTTTTCATCTATGGCTGGCTAATCACCTGGAAGCACTTCGGCTTCTGGTTCTGGTTGATCCAGACCTTGGTTGTCATCATTATTATCGTGGCGGATTACGCGGTTAGTGCATTAGGGGTCAAAAAGTTCGGCGGCTCGAAACCGGCAATCGTCGGAAGCACCATTGGTTTGATCATTGGTCCTTTCGTGATTCCAGCATTCGGGATCATCCTAGGTCCATTCATTGGCGCTGTAGTGGGTGAATTGATTGCTGGAACCTCCTGGCAGAACGCCGTACGCGCAGGAATTGGGTCTGTGCTTGGTTTTTTTGCCAGCTCAGTGGTGAAAATCGTTTTGCAGCTGGCAATGATTATTATTTTCTTCTTGTGGATCTTTTGAGGCCTAGATAGACGTAAGAAAACTGTAAGAGAGAGAAGGAACGGACTTGACGAAGGTAACCAAAGATTCCCTTGTAAAAGGGACGCTCATTCTCACCGTAGCCGCGCTTGTAGCGCGGTTTCTCGGCGTTTTCCAGCGAATACCGCTGGTGCATCTGCTTGAGGAAAAAGGGATGGGCAGCTATTCTATTGCTTTTAATTTATATTCCATCCTGCTCGTTATCGCAACAGCGGGTATTCCGAGTGCATTAAGTAAAATGGTTGCCGAGAAGAGAGCCATCGGTCGACCGCAAGAAGCACAAAGGATCTATCGGGCAGCGATATGGTTTGCTGTAGTCGCTGGGGTTGGGATGACGGTACTGTTATACGTCTTCGCACCTATTTATGCTGAGAATATTTCGCACGGTGGACCGGATGCTACGCTGGCGACTAGAGCCATTGCACCAGCGATGTTGTTCTTCCCGCTTATTGCTATTATGCGCGGCTACTTCCAAGGCAGACAACATATGATGCCTAATGGTATTTCACAAGTGGTGGAACAAATATTCCGATTGATTACGTCCATTTTACTTGCCTATTTGTTGCTCAATATTTCACTAGGTTGGGGTGTGGCAGGGGCTTCCTTCGGAGGCGTTGTCGGAGGTGTTGCCGCACTTGCCGTCATGCTGTATTACGCTATGAAGCTGAAACGAAATGATGCACAAACACGTCAGTCGGTTGGGGCAGTATCACAAGCTGCAGCAGAGCAGATTGGAGCGACAGGTACAGGCAATCAACCAGCTGAATTGTTCAGGTATCGGGATATTTATCGAAGCTTGCTAAAGCTTTCGATCCCAATCGTCGTTTTCTCCGTCACCGTAACGCTGGTGTATGCGATCGATACCTCGATGATTATCCCGTTGCTTGAAGATAAGATCGGTGCCGCGGAGGCCCTAGGCTTAGTCGGGATCATTGGTGGACGCGCGCAATCACTCGCGGGGATTCCCATTATTTTGGCCATCGCCTTGAGCCAATCGGTTGTACCTATTATTTCAGCAGCGTATTCACGCAAAGATTTGAAACAGGTTGGACAGCAGACGACACGTGTGCTGCAGCTCGCAATTCTTTCGGGTCTTCCTGCCGTACTTATGATCAGTATTGCGGCTAGGCCGATCGACTTCTTCGTGTTTGGGTATGAGGATTCCGCCTATGGCATTGCCCATGGACCTGCGATGATTTCCTTGCTGACGGCAGGCGCGATGTTCCAGATCGTTATGCAGACCTCAGGAGCCGTTCTGATGGGGATGGGACGGATGAAGCCATTAATGGCTCATGTTGGTGTCGGCATCGCAATTAAGCTGCTTGGCAGCTTCGTGCTCGGGCATTGGTTTGGCATATACGGCATCATCATTTCAACAGGACTTTGCTTTATCGCGATGTCATGGCTGAATTTACGCACTCTCCGTAAGGAAGTATCATTCACGATTCTGGGGCGTCGATTCGGTGGACTTCTCATAACAATCATTGTCATCGGCGTTCTTGGCTTTGCAGCGGAATGGGTGACGCATAACTATGTGGTGCCATTTTCTTGGTACCGTTTGAATCAAGGTATCCAAGCGGTGCTGATCTGCGGATTAACAGTGGCTTTGTATCCCCTTATGCTCATGATGACGCGTGTGGTGACGAAGGATGATGTGAAGAACTTTCCATCACCCATACAGAAGCTCATTGGGAAAGCGAGTCGTTTGCTCCGACGTTCGTAATCACATCGCGCTTGTTAGCGAATGATTTTCTTAATCGCTTGTGCACTTAGAACAGCGAGTTCAATTTTGCTCAATCCTAGGCACAGATCTTGCGTCAAATCGAAAGCACGTGGAACCTTCATCGAGCTGATATGCTGTAAAGGTTCATGTTCAAGCTTAAACCAATCACCTCGCTCAACTGGAGCCATTGGCCTGTCAGGCCATGCTGAGTGAAGCGGGGGACTATAGAACGGCGCAGCTCCTTTCTTAAGGCTGTGGCCATCGAGCCTCTCCTGATATTTGCGATCAGGAGGGGTTTTTCGTATGGGGGCGAATAGATGAGGCCAGTAGTCGGAACGAGAACCGGTGTGTGGAGTAGCAGAGGCGAAAGCTAAAGCGCCTTGAAGCACACCTGGAGCTCCAAACAGAATCGCGTATAGGCTTTTGCCGAATTCGATGCGTTCGGAGAGCTTTGAGAAATTTTCAAGAATAAGGCCAGCAAGATGGGGTTGAGGTGGATCCATGGATGTGGAACGAAAAGGGAATCCGACATGATTAAGCTGCAGCCAGCCTTGTGTTTTGAACAGAGCGGTATCTAAGACCGTTTGTTTGTAGAGTGGATTCTGAACAACACGTTCCTCGACATAATGCTGCTCATTGACAATTAGACCTATGGTGAGAAGTGCCGAATCTTGATAAATCCAGAATTCCTGCCAGATGGGGAGCATCCAAGCGGATATATGTAAATGAGGAAGAAGATGAAATAGGTTAAGCCGCCTTCTTTTGCTTTCAGCATAGAGCAGTAATTGCGGGTAAGCATCTTGGAAAATAAGGGCGTTCGCGCGCTCAAGAAAGGAAAATATATACTCCGTGGCATCGTTGTTCAGCAGGTGAGGCATAAGTTCACCACGTAAATCCGTCATGCACCAGCCTCCGTTGCGGGAAACCATGTGGGCTAACAAGGCCCAATGCAGCTCAGGATAATCACGATAACAAGCCCAGTAGGCTTGTGTACGTGTCACGTTATTGCGATTATTGATCTGAGTTTGGGCGATGATTTGTTCCACAATCTGTTGTTCTTGAACAGTAGTGGGGGGAGATATGACGCCTCCGTGTTGTAGAGCAATTTGTTGATGCAACGCTTTTTCTAATCTGTCTTGTGTGGCAAGAGGGATTTCGATGTTGGGAGTCGATGATCCATGTTCAGCAAGCTCTGAGGAAGTCATGAACTTAGCGGCCTGCTGTTTAACAAGCTGTACAACTGCACCTGGCAGTCCTCGCATTTTCTCGTAAAACCCCTGATTATCCTTGTTTTTTGGTGGAAGATTGACTCTCATCATGGCCTCCTTTCTAGAAACAAAATCCTTCTTAATCCTTCTTTCTATTATTTGCATGTAACTAGTTAGGTATGTCAAAGGGAGTAAAAACAGAGCAAATACTTCCTTGCAATATCCAAATGTTGACAGAATAAGTGTATGGGTAGTATAGTACACTTAAAGTGTATGAACTAGTTAGTACATACACTAAATAATTCCAGTTTTACCTAGAAAGGAACATAGGAGATGGGTAGATGAACATTACGTTTAATAATCGCGATCCCGTTTATCTGCAGGTTGTCAGGTATTTTAAAGAGGAAATGGCCACTGGCAGGCTGAAAGGCGGACAAGAAATCCCGTCGCGGCGCGAACTAGCAGGGCTGCTTCAAATCAATCCGAATACCGCACAGAAGGCGTATAAAGAAATGGAGGAGCAGAAGTTGATCACAACTGCAGGTAATTCCCCGAGTCGGATAACGACGGATAAGCATATTTTGAATACCATTCGTGAAGAACTCATTCAAGAAGCCGTTGGCGTGTTCGTTCAATCCATTAGCAAGATTGGGCTGCCAACGGATGAATTACTGCGTGTTGTTAAAGAAAAGTATGAGGCTGAACGTGGAAGGGAGGTTTCGGAATGATTGAAGTGGATGGGCTTGTGAAGCGATATGGGCGAAAAAATGTGTTGGATCTCGTTTCCTTTACCGCAGAGAAAGGCCAAATCACCTGTTTGATTGGGATAAACGGCGTGGGCAAATCCACGATCATGAAGGCAATCATGGGGCTGACCCCCATTCAAGGAGGATCCATACGAGTGGATGGTCAGGTTCCAACAACGAAAACGTATGAGAAGGTTGTCTTCATTCCTGACACCATAACGATGCCCTCTCATATGAAAATAAAGGAAGCTTGTCTGTTTATGAAGGATTTCTATGCGAACTGGAATGAGGCGCGAGCGGAAGAGTTGATCGTTTTTTTCAAATTGAATCCTGAGGATCGACTTTCTAGCTTGTCCAAAGGAAACTCAGCTAAGGCGAATCTGCTGCTGGGACTTTCATTGGATGCCGACTATTTACTTATGGACGAGCCATTCTCGGGGATTGACATGTTTAGTCGCGAGCAAATTACAGCCGTTTTTACCAGCCATTTGATGGAAGACCGCGGTGTTCTGATCACGACCCACGAAATCCATGATATCGAGCATTTAATTGATAAAGTGGTTTTGCTGGATCAAGGTCAGGTTAGGAAACAGTTTTATCCAGAGGAAATGCGGTCGAACGAAGGTAAATCCGTGGTGGATGTCATGAGAGAGGTGTATATGACTTGAAATACTTTATCAAGCTGTTGAACTGGGAAATTGTACGGTTTAGTAAACTGTATGGTGCCTTGGCACTCCTGTTAGTGGTATCTCAGTTTGTGGGGATTTGGCTTACAGCCCAATCCTATCTCAGTGATGCACATACTTGGGTGGACAGAAATGGTGGAACAGAAGCGCAATACGCGGAAAAATTTCAAAAATTGAATCTTATCTTTATTTTTCATTCTGTCTGGTACGAAGGAGCCATCAGTTTATGTGCAATCGTTCTGGTCTTATATATTTTCATGATTTGGTACAAGGAATGGTTCGGCCGGAATACGTTTGCGTATCGACTGCTTATGTTGCCAACATCACGAATGAATGTTTATTTCGCTAAATTAAGTGCGATTGTGCTGTTTGTATTTGGTTTTGTTTCCCTACAATTTGTGGTAATTCCGCTTCAATTGGCCTCCTTCTGTGCCATCATTCCAGCTGAACTAAGAGTAACGGTTTCTATAGGGGAACTGATCCGAAGAGATCCTTTGCTGAATTTGTTTATGCCTAGCTATGTTATGCAATTTATTTTGTATTATGGAGCTGGCATTCTAGGTGTTTTTGTACTCTTTACGGCCATACTGCTGGAACGAAGTTATCGTTGGAGGGGCATCGTTGCAGGTATTCTGTACGGTGCAGCGGTTCTGATCGTGATCGTTTTGCCACAAGAAATAAGTCAATTAGGAATTACAATTCCTTTATTTTCAAGCGAAATCGTGCTGTTGCAGGTGTTCATCGGACTATGTATGATCGCCGTTTCAATAGGATTTAGTTCCTATTTGCTGCGAAAAAAGGTGACGGTGTAAATTCTCGAATTCTCGAAATTCTTATGAAAAGCTTTCAAAGACAATGCTAAGGAGGTGCACGCATGAAACGATACTGGCTGCTTGCTACACTGATACCCTTTTGTGTATTAGCTTTGGGAACGTATTATGTGTCAGGTACTGGTGATCAGAAGCCGGAGTATGTGTTAAAAACGATGAAAGGCTTAGAAAGCGATGCTGCCGGGCTGCAAATTAAGGTAAATATGGATGGCATTACGACTACCGTTTCTACGAAGGGGAGCGAGTCGGAAGTCGAGCAACTCTCCTATTTGGATAGGCTTGATGCTGAATCCTACTATGATGACGATTTGAAAAGGCTTGTCAAAGAGCATCGTTCTTTCATGCGAGGGAAGAATGATGTGAATGCATTTTATGAGGATGATCAGGTACTTGCGTATGTGGCTACTGAAGCTCACAATGATGTATCGAAGGTGCAATCTAACAGGTTAACCATCTCAATAATGGGAAAATTGGACCAAGAAACATCATCATTTCATGTTCTTACAGACAAGAAAAACGACGAATATATAAGTATCCATGATGTTCAGGTCAAAGATCAGATTATGAAGGTACTTGTTAATCGTATGCGAACCGACAAATATCCGCAGTTCTATCATGTTGGATACGATATGTATACGATTGATCTTACAAGCAAAAGCTTGCTGAAAAGCGAGCAGATCCTTGCTGCTGAAACACAATCGAATGAAATAAGTACGACCACATGGTATATAGCGGGCAATGCTCAGATTGGCCCAAGTGGATATGCGATATTTGATCGCAGTGAAAATAAAATCATAGATAAGGTCGAAAGTCAGACCGTAAAGAGAAATGAAGGGTTAGTAAACCGGGAGATTCGTGTATACGATATTTGGAACGGACAATGGCGGACACTGCAGAGTGAGCCACTGCATAGCTTTTTGATGGAGGATAACTCGATGGGGATGTCTATCCAGTATGCCAATCAGGAGCTATCATTGGCTGCTATATCGGAAAATAAAGACACTCACGTCATGGTAATTAATGTAGCGGAGAATAAAGTGATTCGTGATGTTCAATTACCTCTTCAAGCTATTCAGAAAGAGTGGGGTAGAGTCAACTATAGCGTAGTAGAGAAGGATCGATTGTACCTACTCCTACTCATGTCCGGTCATCATCCCAAAACATCCGCTGCAATCGTTGAACTGCAAACGGGGAACATCCTCTATCAGGGAGAAGTTGAGCGTAAGGATCAGCATAGTATTGACTATATCAATGCGAACGGAATCAAAGTGCAGAAATAAAAGGTAGAGAACCCCCTAATCACAATGATCAGGGGGTTTTGTATGTCATAAATGGGGATACGTACTGAGGTGAATATCCAATTTAAGGTAAAATTTCTCGCGTAGAATATCCTAATCTATGAATGGTCAGTGAGGTGATTCCTATCCGGAAGCGAAAATGTCGACTTTAACAACAGCTTCATTAGTGCTATCCACGATCTTAGCAGCAGCTGGCACACCTGTCGTACTCGAAGTTGCAGATTTCTCAAACACAATTTCCGATATTAGTACTCCACAGACCATTTCTGCACCAACGATTGATGTTATAACTTAAGAAAATAAAAAACATCTTACATGGCTACAACATGTAAGATGTTTTTTGTTAGTTATCCAATTCTTCATTCGCTTGCTGCGCGGCTACAGATTTGGAGAGCCTTCCCGAACGGAGGAGCGCTTCTCGGAGTAAATATTCAATGTGTCCGTTAACACTTCGGAACTCGTCCTCAGCCCACTGCTCAAGAGCTTGGTGCAGCTTCGGATCCAGTCGAAGCGGGAAATTCTTCTTGGGAGCCATGACATGGCTCCGTTAGTACAACGTTCCGGTATTAATGACCGGAGTCGCAGAACGATCAGACACAATCGCAACTAGGAGATTGTTGATCATGGCAGCTTTACGCTCCTCGTCAAGCTGCAAGCCCTTCGCTTCCAATTGTTCGACAGCCAGTTGAACCATGCCCACGGCGCCTTCGACAATAATGGAGCGTGCTGATAAAATCGCAGAAGCTTGTTGACGCTGCAGCATGGCGCTGGCAATTTCGGTGGAGTAGGCCAGATGAGTCAGACGGGACTCAATCACCTCAACACCTGCAACGGAAAGACGATGTTGAAGCTCCGTGCTCAGCTCAGCAGCAACCTCATCGGCGTTCCCTCTTAACGAATAACCTTCTGTTTCGTAACGATCATAAGGATATTTGCTAGCTACATGACGTAGTGCAGTCTCACTTTGAATTTCAACGAATTTCTCATAACTATCTACATCGAACAAAGCTTTGTACGTATCTACGACTTTAAACACGATCACAGCAGCAATTTCAATCGGATTCCCATCGATATCATTCACTTTTAATTTAACACTGTTAAAATTGCGAACCCGCAGCGATATTTTCTTATGTGAAGAGAAGGGGATTACGAGCCACATGCCACTTTTGCGAATCGTCCCTAGATAGCTCCCGAAAAAAGTAATGACTGAGGCTTGATTCGGCTGAACGACATTAACTGTCGTCAGGGAGATTATGCTTACTACGATCAAAATAGCCCCAATCAAAAATCTCTCTTGTGTAAAACTGTAAATACCTAGCCCGAGCGCGGCGAAAAATAAGAGTAAGCCGATAAAGCCATTGAGTGCCCATGCTTTCGTTTCTTTCATACGTTGAAGACCCCCTATAATGTATATTATTGTGATATTTAAATGATATCACTTTTTACTTAAATTGTAAAATGTAATTATACCTCCATGGAGGAATAGGTACGGCTGATCAAGGAAAATAAAGATCGTTAGTGGAAAATAAAGTCCGTTAGTGGAAAATAGAATTCGTTAGTGAGTGTTTACTTTTGTGAACATTCACTTTTTTTATTTCTGGGGAGGGTCTTTTGTTGATTAGCTGTGGTGGTTGCCACACGACATGCATGCATGATGGTAGCCCTTCACCCCGCTAACGGGCAGTCTAGTTGAAAAGTAATAATAAAAAAGTGCTTATTAAAAAGAAAAAACCTTAACTCGTTACAAATATGAAAGCAGCCGCGCATTGTGAGCGGCTGCTTTTTTCATCTAACTGGCGGTTAATTTATTTTAAACTTGTCTTTATATTTTTTTGCCCATTCTTTAAACGAAGTTAATTTAATACCGTAAGTCTTTAATAAATCTATATCTACATTATAACCAACTACGTTGTTCCATTGTTCACCTCGTACAGCTAATGGATGAATTCCTTGCTCTAATGCTTCTTCAATACTAAGTGTTGTAATTTTAAGCTCTTTTCCTGTTACCTCCGAGATGATCTCGGCAATTTCTTTATATGAAATCGATTCGGCAGCCAACTCAATATTATGTTTATTGAATTTTTTAGGATCTGCAAAGGCTGCACACACAAAAGAAGCAAGATCTTCAATTGCAATGTGATCTATAGGTGTATCCGCAAACGTAACCGTTTTTATTTCCCCTTTTTGTAAATCAGGATACATGAACGCAGATTTTTCAGCAGTGAAATTTTCCATAATACATGCTGGTTTCACGATAGTCCATGTAGGAAAACCTGCTGAACGAACAGCTTCCTCTATATCCCACTTATCTGTCCAATATTTTTCGTACCAGTAACCTGTTCCCCAATCTGGGAATTCCTTATATCTGCTTGTGGCTGCAACGGAAGTATGCACAAATTGTTCTACGCCACTTTTTATTGCACATTGAATTAATGCAAAAGCCTGTTTTCTCTCTCGATCCGTTTCATTGGTATCTATTCCAGAAATCGGAACTGAAAAAACAGCATCGACATTTTTCATAGCATTTTCCAAAGAGGATGTGTCATCAAAGTTACCTACTACAGGTTCAGCACCTTTTTGAATAAGTGCCTGGGCTTTAGTAGAATTTTTATCTCTAACTAAAATACGAACTTTAAATCCCTGTTTTAATGCTTCATTTGCAACAGCACCACCTTGTAATCCAGTAGCGCCCGTAACTAAAATCAATTTTTGATTATTCATTTTGATAACACCTTTCATGGGTATATTTTTAGTTTGGTTGTAAATTATTGAGCTCAGCAAGTTTCTCATACAATTTTAAGCGCGTATCAAAGCCTTCTTGGGCAGTTGACACGATGAGTTCTTGGACACCTAGGGTATCCGCCAAAAAGTCCAATTTCGGCTTCAATTCGCTCCACGTACCTATTACAATCGTAGATAAAAACGATTGTGCAACTTTATGATGAGCTTCAGAAAACCCTAACTCATGTGCCTTCAGTGGATCAACACCGTTGAAGTACCCTAAGCTTTGTAAATATTTTAAGCTTAGGATTCTTTTTTGATACTCTACTTCTTTATCCGTATCTCCGCCGATTACTGAAACGCCTAATATAACATCTGGTGCTGACACGCCATGATTTGCTTGATAAAGCTTGCGATACAATGAGATGGCTTCTTTTGCCCCTGCAGGATTAAAATGATATGCAAAAGAGTAGTTGGCTGCTTCAATTGCCGCAAGTTGGGCACTATAAGGACTGGACCCTAGAATCCAGATTGGCGGAAGTGGTGCGTCTTGAGGCATCGCAATTATCTGAGCAAATGAATCATCAGGCAATGACTCTGAAGGCTGGTCATATCCTCTTAATTCACGAAGCAATTCTTGTAAATTATCTGCGTTTAATGAATTCATAGAGCGACGTAAGGCAAGCGCAGTTTTACTGTCAGTTCCAGGTGCACGGCCCACACCCAAGTCAATGCGATCTGGGTAGAACGTCTACAGTAGTTTGAAGTTCTCAGCTACTTTTAACGGAGAATGATTGGGAAGCATGACGCCACCTGAACCAACCCGTATGCGCTGTGTATTCGCAGCTATTTGACCGATTAACAGTTCGGGCGAAGCACTGGCTACGGAGTAAAGATTATGATGCTCCGTGACCCAAAAGCGTTCGTAACCTAGTTCATCCGCTTTACTCGCTAGTTTAACCGAATTTATTAAAGCTTGTTTGGCTGATGTTTCATGATCGACTGGAGCCATATCCAATATAGATAAACGTTGAACCATGTTCTGCCTACATCCTTTCTAGTGATTGATCTCACGTCCATATTGATAAGGTACTCCTAAATGCTCACGTAAAGTTGTTCCTTCATAATCTTTCATGAAACAATTATTTTAAAACCACAGCAAAAGTGGTACTATTACCTTATTCCTTATAAGCAATAATAACAAGTACTGTTATTTTTAATAGGTACTATGTTTTTTGGTAGTAATGAGATTTTATTTGGCTTTTTTAGGAGGAGAAATGTGACTAAAAATACGAAGTACCGTTCACCTGACTGTGGTTTAACAAAAATTCAACAAATGTTAGGAGGGAAATGGAAACTCTTACTCCTATGGTATCTTTCAGAGGAGCCTAGACGTTTTGGAGAGATCCGTCGATGTTTTCCGGAGATTACTGAGGCCATGTTGACAAAACAGTTGAGGGAACTAGAGCAGGATAAATTAATCTATCGTGAAGTATTCAAGGTAGTTCCGCCAAGAGTAGAGTATTCATTAACAGATTTAGGATCAAAATTTTTTCCAATAATAGAGGCAATGCATGATTGGGGGGAAGAGAATTTGAAGAATTACACCATAGTCGCTAAACACAATTAGCGTTACTATTGGGGGATTCGTTTCTCATATTTTGTTATTTATTATTTATTAAGCTAACGCAGAACGTTAGTTCAATAACAACAAGAGAAGGCAGCCGACCTAATGATCGGATAACGATAGCTGAATAAAGACACCTCGGCAGCCGGCCATGATGATCGGCTGCCTTTTCCACGCTAATAAAGGGTAGCATTCGTAATATAATATTTAAATAATAACTACATTGTAAAAGGAGTTTATTATTACGTAGACGAATATGAAAAATAAATATATTGCAGGAGGAAAAAATGAAAAATTCTGTAAATGCATTGACCATTGTATTTTTAGGTGTTTGTTTAATAATTGGGTGCTGGCTCATATCAAATTCATTTAACAAAAATAACGTTGAGGTTCCATCTTCTAATCTTCAGAATCAGCTTTTAACCCGTTCTGAATTAGCCCAATACCTAGGTATTAGTGAAACTGCGGTAGNACAAAAATAACGTTGAGGTTCCATCTTCTAATCTTCAGAATCAGCTTTTAACCCGTTCTGAATTAGCCCAATACCTAGGTATTAGTGAAACTGCGGTAGACAAACTGGGCCCGCAATCCATGGGGGCTACAACTACAAGTCAAATCCCGTATGTGAAAATTGGGAATACAATATATTTCCCATTGAAAGCTATTGACAGTTGGCTTACAAAAACTGAAGCTGTTATTGTCCAATAACAAAATGTAAGACAAGTCCTATCTATTGGACTTGCCGTATTGGGCTAACGGAAAACGATTATTCAATAATAAAACCAGTACGAGGCTGCCGGTATCAATCTGCAGCCTCGTTGAAGTAACGGGCAGGATAGTTCCAATATGTGGTATATTTGGATTAGGGATTTAAAACAAGGGAGGGGGCATATTGATGGAAAAAAAGTATCTGGTTAAGAGTCCTCCAGGGGTTGGAACCATTTTAGGCATGATTGCTATTATATGTAGTCAATCTATTCTTGTACTGAGATCATGGGATCGGATAGGAGTATATTACGCTTCGGCAACGGTGATACTTCTTTGTTTAGTTGTACTGTTACTCGCATTGTACAGAACATTCTTCAAGAAACCAACCGAGTTATGCTTATCCATTGACAAGATCATATTAAATGGAGTTCTAATTACTTCGGGGGATATTAAAGTGATAATGACCAAGGGGTACTTTAAGCCTGTTATCGGAATATTGCTTCATAGGAGGAAGATAGTCCCATTAGATATGGCATTTAGGTATTCAAGGGATGAAGATAGAGGTATTCCGGATTTAAAGAGTTGGGCAAAAATGAACAATGTAAAGATGGTCAATAAATCGTTTCAAACGTGGATATAATTATATTCCCGAACACGATTTGGTACGATCATTTTTTACTAGCAAATTATGTCTTGTAATTATTGCATTCAAACCAACTGATAAATACATTCAATCTCCTATGCCCAATGTAGATGTAGATAATCGTGGTAGGGTAGTACAGATTGCACCTAATAGAATCGGCATAGTTGATACAGGTCATAGTAGTGGCTATCAACAACTAGTTATTTTTGATTATGATAGTAATACAAAATCTTTTAACATCGTAGGAACTCTGAACTATGAAGAATATTTTACTCACCCTGAAAAATATGGAATACCTGTTAGGAAAAATGATGCAAATAAAAAAGAAATTGTTTCGAACAGATAACGAGTTGGAGGGGCAATTTTGAATATAAGACATATAGAGACTGAGGATATCAAAGTAATTCTAGAATTAGCCTCGGGGAAATAATTCCTAATGTATGTCAATAAAACATGGATTTCATTGGCGATTTTTAGTTAAGGAGAGATTGATTTATATGTCGATGGAAGAAGAGGTAATCCCTTTACTTAGAACTGGTTTTATTGCTGTAATGGGAATTGTAGTAATCATTGTAATTACTTTGATGGTGAAATATAGAAAGCGTGGCTTCGGTTGGTTTTTAGCTCACTTACTACTATTTTCTTGGGGTGCATTAGGTTGGATAAGGATTTTGGAAACAAGAGCCACAGCCAGTTCGATTGATAATTCTTTAACCATAGCTTGGATAGGTATAATATGGATGTTAAGCATGGTTTGTTTTGTAAAGGGGTTATTGTTTCTGATACCTAAAACTGAAAAAAATGAACTTCATATAAAAGAGAAGTCCTATTAAAGAAACCACTCCGTTCAGACCGCCACGGTAGTTTTCTCGTTTTGTTAAAAGCAATAGGCAGTATTGCGGAATACTGTAGCAATTGGGGATTACATGAAAAATGAATAAATAAACCGAGGTACCAAAGTGCTCGTATTAGTTAATCCTAATTCGAACGCTTTTTTTGTTCTCTAATATCATTGATTTAATAAAGTTTTGAACTAATAACGTATGTAAGTTATTAATTATAAATAACTTTTGAACGCATATTCGAATATAATACTCTGGTAACCGTGTCGGGTTCTAACTACAGTGGAGCAAGTGCTTTGGCCTTATGAATTTAAGGTGCATAACTAAGAAAGCCCCATTTCTTCATGAATTGCAACCAAGTGTTTCGACAATCGTAATATAGCATATACTGATGTTCGGAGGTGCTTGAGATGGATTTTCTGAAGGATTTAGGTAAACTGGCAGGCGATGTGACAGGCAAAGTACTTGGAGGAACTGTCCGTGTGGCAGGGGAGCTTGTTCGCAGTGATTATATAAAGGAAATTGGGAATGATGTAGAACAGTTAACGGCCAAAACGGGTGAGATCGCAGGCCATGCAGCGAGCGGTGTATGGGATGTAGGCGCAGGCTTAATTACCGCGGATAAGCAACAATCGAAAGCTGGACTCCATGAGCTTGAACAAACGGCCATTACGACGGCAAGAGGAGTTGGCCATGGCATCGAGTATGTGGTTGAGAGCGGAAAAGATGTCGTGACAGGCTTCAAGGATAGCGATAAAGCACGGATGAAAGACGGCGTGAAAAAGCTGGGTAAAGCGGTCGCTATCAGCATTTTGGCTATCGGTGTGATCGATGTCGTCGATGGTCCGGACGTACCGGATTCCTCAGGTGCGGTGTAAAACATGTACCGTCACAAAAACTGACCCAACGAGATATCGGAGTATCATTTTGTCTGTTTTTAGTTTTTGTGCTAGTTAGAGTTTTTGTTGAAGTAAACGGGCAGATTTGTTTAATTGAACAATCATGAATGCATCATTGCATATGTATAAATAATACAATTTGTGTTGTTGATGATGGGGGTGAGTTAGTTGGATGAAGAAACCAGATTAAGAGTATATAAGGATTGGGCTGAGCGATTTGATTGTGATATTTCATCCATGACTATTCCGAACGTCATACTTCGTGAACACTCCAAGACTTTGAAAGGTTATAATGGTATTTATTGCTTTTTTAATGGAACAGCAAGCATTATATCGTCTCCTACTAAGTATATCTCATTTATAAAAAGGTCTATCAGTGGTAGACATCCAGCGGAAACGTTTGATGCTAATTTTCTTATAAAGTCAATTGATATAAGTAAGTACAAGGTAATTGGTCCTGCATTTCAGGGATATGTTGATAGGGCTTCATTTCTCGAAGCATCTTCCCTTGAGGTTGTAGAACTTGTAACTTCAAATCAATTATTTCTACTGAATGATTTACGTAAATCTTGCTCTGAAACAGAGTGGGAGCATAGTTCCATAGAAATCAATAGACAACCAATCCTAGCAAAGATGTCTGAAGAAAAAATTGTAGCAGCAGGTTCTTGGAGAGAAGAGCAATCTGGTTTTCTTAGCGTAGGTATTTTAAGTCACCCTGATTATCGAAGTAAAGGGCACGCCAAAGCAGTTGTAAGTGCTTTAACGAGGAAAGGGTTAGAGGATGGTTACACAATGCATTATCAAACTTTAATGTCCAATAGTTCGTCAGTTGCTGTTGCTAAATCGCTGGGATTTGAAAAATTAGCTTGTACTTTGGCTATAAGGATTCTTGAGTAATTCTTGGATTGGTTTTAGGCAGTAATTAATTTGATATAATTTAACCTTCTAATCTAAAGTAAGAACGTTTGTTCAATATACAGTAACGGGAGGCTGCCGGCACGATCGGCAGCCTTTCGCTCACCTAACGGGCAGGATAACGAAACAAAATGCTTCGATATTCGTTAATAATAAGAGGTGAAAATAATGAAGAATATTTCGTTTGCGATATTGTTAGTATTTCTTTTAATGTGTGGGTGCAGTGGTAACAGTGCACTCACAGAAAGAAGTAAATCAATGATTTACGATTTTAAGGAACCATTTAGATTTCCTTTTGAAGTTAATGAAGTTCGTACTGAAATTGCAATTGATAATCCAGATGTCCTTCAACAGTTTGTTTTTCATTATAAAAACAATCAAACCACTCAAGAAATAAGGTACATTTTGAGCAAAGTTATTGACCAACCAGAGAAAGTGTCTGAAAAAGGCAAGCAAATAGTTAAACTTGAAAATGGGAAACAAGCATTTTACGAAATAGACGAAACCAGCCAATCAATTTGGTGGGAAGGCAAGAATGGCTTTTTGGCTCGCTTTGTTTATGATATCAATGGGAACTCGGAGCAATTAGATGATAATAAATTAGAAGTATCGAAATTATTAGATTTAGCTAACCAAGTCCAATAGTAGTCTTTTGTTATTACGCTAACGTAGAACGATAGTGAAATTAAGCAGACAGCCGCGGCCGTCTGCTTTTATCATTGAAGTAACGGGTAGTTTAATGTAGAAATATTATCCATTTTTTAACCCCGTAGTTTTCAAAAATGTGGTAAATTTAGCGTATATTCTTTAATAAATTCCATCTGGACGTTAAAATGAATCAAAAACCACTGGTGTATTACACCCCAGACGTTATACTGTTATTGCCAAAATGGTTTAATGATCAATTGTTTCAATTTTGGGGGTTAAAAAGATGAAGACATTTTTGAAAATGACAAAGCATAAAAAATGTAGGTTGTGGGTAAATGATTACGACTTTCCAGGAAGCAAGGAAGTAGGGAAAGTAATCGGAAAAAGCATCGCTTCCTCCTTGCAAAAAGGAGTTGTTACAACCCAGATTGCTATTGAAGTATCACTTCCAAGAAATGCGAGCAATTATGCACTAGTTGGGTTCGAGTTTATACCTGACGAGTCCAGAAGAGTGACTGATGTAAGTGTACACGTAGCTAGTGAGCAAATAACTTACCCTCACGATACGATAGCTTTAACAAAATATGGTGTATTCTCAGGTATTTCAGAGGAGTTTGCACAGAGTGTTCTGGATAGTGCTATCGAAGTGATTAATGAAATAGGAGGATTTTCTCCTGGAAGGTTAATTTTCAACATCGGTGCATATTCAGAAAGCGGTTCAAGTATTATGATTTTTAAATTAGCGACAAAGGCACTAATCAAAATTTCCCAATTAGATATAGAAAACATGAGTGATGCATTACTGCAAAATGAACTCGAAATTCTTTTATCAACACGAGCTTGAATAGAGGGAAGATGAAGAAACAAACCACTTCTGGATAATGGCTGATGAGCAGATCAAGCAACCATTACGCTAACGGGAAACGATAGTTGAGGTGCCTGTTTTGCGGCAGCGCCCCTTTTTGTCTTTTAAAGGAACTGGCACTAATATAAAATAGCCAGCCGTTGCGATTCTGGTATGATTGAATGATCGAAGTAATTAATAAATAATATTTACACTTGAATTCTTTCTTTTTATCAGGAGGATGCCAACGATTAAAAGTAGAGGGCTATGGGCTAGTTTATGTATAATTGCATTGTTTATATTATCAATATATTTTTTTGTTGAAGCGAAGAAAAGTAATCTTGAAAAGGATTTACAAGCTTATCTAGTTAATGAGAAGCAATACGAAGCATCTGAAATTTTTGAGATTAAAGCATATTTTGGGAAGGTGCCTCAAATAGGGGCATATGTACTTTTTAAAGATGAACCAGGAGTTTACTATACGTATACAGATAGAGGAGTTGGACAATGGATTCAGATTGGACCTAGTGACGCGGATATAAGAAGAGGAATACAGTATAAACATTTAGATGAAGGAAGAAAATAGCTTTTGAATAAACAAAAGTGATTTTCAACAAGTTATTAAGCTAACGGAGAACTATAGTTCAATAAATGAAAACGGGATCTGCGACTGCGGATCCCGTTTTTTTATTATGACTTTGGAAGCACTTCTTTGCCGCCAATTCTGTTATGGGCATTTGTGAACCTGATTCAAAAATAGACCTTTATAATGATAGTAATTTTTAATCAAAAATTCTTAATGACGCTGTTATTGTTTTTCAAAGAATTACTCGTTTAAATGAATAATACTATATTAAATATGTAAAATGTATACTACAATATTGTTAAGTAAGTTAGATTCTAGGGTGGAGTAAATTCCATTTTGAGAGAGTCAGTCATGCAAGCTTCAGCTTACTTAAACAAAAGGGAGGAATTTTTCTGAAGAAGTCGCTTATTGTCCTTATAATAATGATGATTTGCTTTTCTGGAGTTGTAAGTGCGTCAAGTATGAATGGTGATTATAAGGGGAATCCAATTGTTCTGATTAAATCCAGTGGAAAACAATTGGTGACTAACGAAGTGCCAGGTCAAATCCTTGATGGAAATACTATGGTCCCTATTTCCGTGCTTCGACAATTAGGTGCTTCTGTTACTTGGGATCCGAATACATACAGTGTTGATGTTAAGATTCCAACTTCTGATAACTCGCAAAACGTGGATTTCTTTCAAGTAATAAAAGGATTTAACGAAACAGCAAAACAATATAATGCCTCAAATATTCAGTTGGTTTACAATAACATAGGTACTTATATAAGCGCCGATCTTAATATTAATGGAACCTCTCAGGATACTACAAACATTATGCTTACATCTTCGTTTGTAGCAAAATCACCTGCAATACAAATCTTTATTCATGTTTATAAGAACAACGTATATCTTGGTGTATACGATATTAGAAAAACGGATGTAGAAAAATTTATCAACAATTCATTGCCTACAGAAGATTTTATTAAATCATGGATTTGGACTTCAAACACATCAACACCACAACCGATATCAACTAACACATCTACTACTACTACTACTACTACTACTACTACTACTAATACACCTACTACAAATCAAGCGAAAGTTAAAGGGCCATTAACACTATATTCCTCTGATGGTAAGAAATATTTAGGTATACTGACAGCAGATAAGTATGGTTTAGATTCAGTCTTTAACGAATATGGAACATATGGGAGTAAATATGGGTTAAATAGTATTTGGAATGAATATGGAGATTATGGCAGCAAGTACTCCTTAAAAAGTGCATTCAACGATTACACCACAACTCCTCCTATTATTTTAGACGGAGATGGGAATATATGCGGTTACTTAACAACAAACACCACAATTAAAGGTGGAATATCTCCAGTTGGGTTATATAGCTTTTTGAAAAACGAAGGTTACTGATGAAATAAAATTTAGCCCTTCGGGGCTTTTTTCTTTGAGACAAATAAACTTCCCTGATACGGTGTAAAGCCCTACAAGAGCTTAATGCACTTACATAATGGAGATGCCGCGATCGATGCCGGCAGCCCATTAAGCTATCGGGCAGTAGAGTGTGGTGAAAGGTGCCTGTATTTATTAAAACAATCGGATTAATTTGTTTGGATATGGAGGAGTTTAAATTATGAGAGAGAATATTTCATTTTTATAACCTTCTATACTGAGAAAAGGAAAAACAAAATGCACTTAATAAATTCAAAAACAATTGAAGTTCTAGACGCGACGTTATCTGGAGTTATGAATCACGATGGGTTAATAGAATGGTACATAAATTTAGATTGCGACATTGCTGAATTTGACGGTATTAATACATCGCCAAGAATCTATCTCGAAAGATTTGAATGGGGAATTTTTTGTATTGAAGAAATAACAAACAAAGAAATAAATATAGAAAATGGCTCTAGTTTAAGTAATAATACCATGCTTCCTGGAGAAAGATTATGTTGCCTTTATGCTTTTGAACATCAATTCCTAGATGATAATCAAATAAGTTTTTATTTAAAAAATGAGGACTTATATATTAAATGGAAAGCAAAGAATTCTAACATGTATCCTGAAAGATTTGAAGTTGATGTAGATACTAAAATAGATTTTTTGGGAATTAATTTAGGCGAAACTAAAGATACAGAGACAGCAGAAAAACTCATTAGATTTGATACATCAGGTCTGGATTATTATAAAGAGGATGGAACTCTCTACTTAATACCCGAAGAAAAATAAAGCAAACGAGTAACGATAGCACAATAAACAGGGAGCGGATTGTCACAGCAGCTGCTCCCTATTTTCAATCAAGTAATGTCCAAGATAGTGGAGGAGAATATTTGTAAATCGGCGAATAACTTATTTGACAGAAAAAGAGCTTTGCTACTCTAAGAGGTGCAAATATGGAAATGAAATGGTTAGCATATCGAATCTATCCTGAGCCATTTGGAACCACGTATCAGTATACCGATTTATTGAATGAAGCCGCAGTTGAAACGTTATTTGATTACTGTCAGATATTGGAAGCTATGATTTCAAGAGAAGGTTGGGAATTTATAATTAATTATTATGGTTATCAGGTGTTGTATGAGATCAATGAAAGAAGTAATTGGTTTGACTGCGAAAATCTTGAAGGATTTAATTTTGAAGTCGAAGCACATATGGACTCGTTGCCTGAACGTTAAACTCTAAGAAGAACGTTAGCACATTTAATAAGGAGCATTTGCTGCAGTGCGTTGCGAGCGAGAGTATAAGAGTTAAGATATTTTACAAAATATTACTATCCAAATAAATACAATTCGATTAAAATATATTTGTACATTTTACATTTATTATGACAAATTAAAGGAGTATAATAATGAATACTAATTCCAAGTTAAAGATTGGGCTTCTTCACTTATCAGTTGCCTACGGTTTATTTGTAGTTTTATACGCTTTAATTGTTTTAGTTTTGTCAAGAGGATCGATTGGGAGTGCATTTTTTATGTTTGGCATGTTGATGTTTTATCGTTACGGTATTTTTCGTGTATTAACTTTAGGTAGTCATATATATAACACTTGGCTATTTGTTTGTTTATGGGATTATCTGTTCAATAGAGGGAGATACACTTCAAGTGATGGTGGGCTTGGTTTCATAACTGGCTCGTTTATTGGAGCCTTAATTGGGGTAGTGATCAAATCAGGAATTGTGGCACCATATTTTCTCTATTTAGAAACACGAGAACTTTATAGATATTACAACTTAAAAAAGTTTAGTGAGAGCCAAGCAATGTAATAAGTTAAGTTTTATATTACTTCGAGGCATTGAATTTAATTCAAACAATACATGGATCAGAAACTTTAAACTAGATATAGAAAGCGTGAAGCTAACCAGCTCACGCTTTTAGTGTTTTTATTGACGAGAGTTGCTCACTTCACAATATGAATGTGGTACAAATTATATAATTAACCCCATATAAGGATAAATTGATGACATATGTGTTCGGGGTAAAATAAAATTTTAGACTGCTTAAAGATATGTTACGAACGGGCAGATTAACGGAACAGTGATTGAAACTCTTACTTTTGAAAAACGTACATATATGTAAAAATTTTCAAGGGTGGGTGAAACTGTGAGTAAGGAATTTGATGAATTTCAGAAGGAGATATCAAGACAACTTGAATATGTATATTCCTCTTTACCAGAAGTAATAGAAAAAGCAAAGCAAGACTCAACTGTTAAAAATCATGACATGGCTATCGCTGTAAGTGCAATTCAATCCAGTATACTTGTTCTCATAAGAGTCATGTTTCAATACGATAAATCCATTAATAAACGCATAGAAATTTTCAAAAGGATGTGGACAACAAGTAAAGTATAAATGGTGAAGCTGACTAACTTTCGTGAATGATAGTGTACAATTAATAGAGAATTTATTGAACTAAAAAGAGGTTATCCCACAATCGGGGTAACCTCTTTAGTTTCGTTTTCATTTACTCCTATAAAACTCAGGATCCTGTAAAATGGCGTGTTGATGATCGCGAGAAAGCTCATCAACACGATGAGGAACAGGTACTTACTCCAGTAGAGGTTATGGATGTCGATGTGGAAATACTAGATCTCTATAATATCCTCGGCACTCAATTCGAGGTGGTGTTTTTTTTGCGAAAAAAATATTGCAACAATTGGGCAATTCATACTTTATTGATGATTTATGGAAATATGGGAATAGTATCATTAAATTGAATCACAAGTGAGGGAAGTATGGAAGACGTTAAAATATCCGTGAGCCAATTTGCAGTAATCGTTATGATATATACGATTGGGACTACAATCCTGGTTATTCCATCGGGGCTTGCTGCGGATGCCAAACAGGATGCCTGGCTCGCAGCTATAATCGGAGTTGTTCTAAATTTGTTAGTCGTATGCTTATACAACAGAGTTGGAGATCATTTTCCAAACATGAGCCTTACTAAATATAATGAAATATTGTTTGGGAAATGGCTGGGTAAGCTGCTTTCCACAATATTTATTTTTTTTGCATTTGTCGGTGCAACTACAGTTTTGTTTTATATGGGGAATTTTGTGACCACACAAGTTATGCCTGATACACCCATTCAAGCTGTCAATCTTATTTTTGGTATCGTCGTTGTCATGGGTGTGCGTCTTGGACTTGAAGCAATTGCCCGCGCGGCAGAGATTTTTTTTCCATGGATCATTCTATTATTTATTATTTTGGTCGTATGTCTCGTACCGGAAATTCAATTTGAAAAGTTGCAGCCCATGTTCACAGTTGGATATAAACCTCTGATAAAAGCGGTCATGTCCGTTGCTGGTACTTCTTCACTTCCTTTTATTGTGCTGTTCATGGTATTCCCGGTTCATGTCAATCAAAATCAAAAAGCAAAAAAAGCTTTCCTGATTGCTACCTTATTAGGCGGACTATTATTCGTAATGATCACATTTTTATGTATATCCGTATTGGGGACTAAAATAACTGAAAGACATATGTTTCCAAGCTATGTTTTAGCCAAACAGATAAATATTGGCAATTTATTGGAACGCGTTGAAATCCTAATTGCAGGGATTTGGTTTCTGACGGTTTATTTTAAGACAACCTTTTATTTTTATGGTTTTGTTATGGGGCTAGCTCAAATATTGAATATAAAAGATCATCGCCCGCTTGTTTTACCTTTAGGAATGATTCTGGTTGTTTATTCACTTGTCGTTTATCCCAATGTTGCTTATATGTCAGAATTTGATACCAAAGCTTATATCCCCTATGTGATAACTATTGGACTAGTTTATCCACTACTCATTCTAGGGGTTGGGGCAATTCGAAAGCCGATGTCAAAGAATAAGAATGCTGAGTAGGAGGGGGGGGATTTATCATGGATTTCATCGAGAAAATTTTTCGGAATAATAAGAAGCGCGCAGTTGAAACAAGGCCCGATCAGAATAACTCGACGTTCTCAACAGAATCACTTGAGCTGTCGCTTGAACTTAACATGGACAGAGTCAAGCAAACCTTTGGAAATAGTAACGATATCATTACGCAAACCATCAATCTGAATGGAGCGGATTCGATACAAATTGGATTTATTTACATAAATGGTCTGGTTAATCCGAGTTCTATTCAAGCTCTGCTCACCGAAAATTTAAAAGTTGATTTAAGTGAGTTCCCGCTAAATGCTTTAAGAAATTCAATGAGTACACTCGGTCAAGTTCGCGAGATCCCTGATTTTGAAACCTTAAATCAAGCTATTTTATCAGGGTTAACGGTTATTTTACTGAATGGGTGGGGGCAGGGATTAGCGGCGAATACACAAGGCGGGGAGCATCGTTCCGTTGAAGAACCGACCACGCAATCTGTCGTAAGAGGACCAAGGGAAGGGTTTACAGAGCAAATAAGCACGAATGCCGCACTCGTCAGACGTAAAATAAAAGATCCCGACCTATGGATGGAATCCATGACAATCGGGCGTAAGAGCAAAACAGAAGTAGCCATCATGTATATGAATGGCATTGTGAATGACAAGTTGGTGCAGGAAGCAAGAATTCGACTTGGACGAATCGATATCGATGCGATATTTGAAAGTGGTAATGTCGAAGAGCTGATCCAAGACGAAACATATTCACCGTTCCCTACCCTGTACAATACGGAACGCCCCGACGTTGTCGCCGCAGGGTTAATGGAAGGACGTATTGCGATTCTTGTCGATGGCACTCCCTTTGTGCTTATGGCACCTGCCTTATTTACTCAATTTTATCAATCTGCGGAAGATTATTACCAACGAGCGGATTTCGCAACACTTCTTCGATTTCTTCGTTATGCATGTTTTTTCATATCTTTGTTGGCTCCATCCCTATATATTGCCATAACCACCTTTCACCAAGAATTGCTGCCCTCCTCCTTACTAATCAGTTTAGCTGCTCAAAGAGAGGGGATTCCTTTCCCAGCTTTTATCGAAGCTGCTGTCATGGAAGTAACTTTCGAAATCCTTCGAGAAGCTGGTGTGAGGTTGCCGAAGACTGTCGGACAAGCCGTTTCCATTGTAGGGGCATTAGTAATCGGTCAAGCCGCAGTAGAAGCAGGTTTGGTGTCTCCTGCGATGGTTATCATAGTGGCCATCACTGCCATTTCCAATTTTGTTATTCCTTCCTTCAATATGGGGATTACGATTCGGATTTTGAGATTTCTATTAATGCTTGTAGCGGCTTCTTTTGGGTTATTTGGTGTAACTGTGGGGCTTATTGCTATCGTTATTCATTTGAGTAGTCTAAGGTCCTTCGGAATTCCGTACATGTCTCCAATGGCACCTTTTATCTTAGCGGATCAGAAAGATACCATTTTTCGTTTGCCGCTATGGGCATTATCTACAAGGCCTAGGCTCATTAGTCAAAAAAACAACATTCGAGAAAACAATGCTTCTTCGAATAGGCCTGAAAACAGGTCATAGATAAAGGAGACATCGTAATGCGAAGATATGTATTGGTGTTCTTTGCCTTGTTCGTCACGATTGGATTACTCACGGGATGTTGGAGCCGGCGCGAGCTGAATGACCTCGCCATTTCGGTTGGTATGGGTTTTGATAAAAAAGATGATCAAGTGCAGGTGATGATTCAAATTGTTAACCCCAGTGAAGTGGCTTCAAAAAGGGGCGGGGCAGGAACAACTACACCCGTAAGCACCTTTAAAGCAACATCCAAAACCATTTTTGAATCTTTAAGAAAAATTGCCACACAAAGTCCAAGAAAGGTGTACTCTTCCCATCTTCGGATGCTTGTAATTAGTGAAGAATTGGCTAGAGAAGGGATTACGCCGATTCTGGATGGGATTTCAAGAAATCATGAAATGCGATCTGATTTCTATATCGTTGTAGCCAGAGGAACGACGGCTGAGAATGTATTAAACATACTTACGCCTATCGAGAAAATCCCCTCAAATAAAATGTTTTCCACGTTAGAGATGTCAGAAAAGGTTTGGGCGCCTACGGTAAAAGTAAAATTAGACAAATTAATTTCCGATCTGGAAACAGAGGGAAAAGATCCTGTATTAACTGGTATTTTAATCAAAGGGGATCCGAGTAAAGGTGATGAGAAGAGTAATGTGAACCGAACAGATCCTCCTACATTTTTGGTATATGCGGGTTTAGCTATTTTTAAAAACGACAAACTTGTCGGTTGGCTTAATGAGAAAGAAAGCAAAGGCTACAATTATTTAATAAACAACGTTACTAGTACGATCGGACATATAGATTGTCCAAAAGGAGGTGTTTTAGCATTAGATGTAGTGCGAACTAAAACGAAAATGAAAGGCAAAGTAGAAAACGGAAAACCGCAAATCATTGTTGATGTTTTACTCGAGGAGAATGTGGGTGAAGTCCAGTGCAAGATCGATCTGCTTGATCCGGGGGTTATCCAGAAACTGGAAGAGTTGGCGCAAGAAGAAGTGAAAAATATTTTGGAGGCCACCATTCAAAAAGCGAAAAAATATAACGTTGATATTTTCGGCTTTGGTGAAGCGATATATCGAGCGGACCCTAAATATTGGAATAAAAACAAAGAAAGTTGGATGGAACAATTTTCGGATTTACCTGTACTTGTGAAGACCGAAGTGAAAATTCGTCGTCTGGGCACTGTAAGCGATTCTCTGGTACAAAAAACAAAGGAATGATCAAAATGTGGACAATTACAGGGATACTTTTGGCTTCTGCAGCTATCGCGATGCTAGAGCTTCCATCGCTTATGAAAAAAAAGTTGTATAAAGAATTCGTTATCGTTTGTTGCTTAGTATTGCTAGGTACAATACTAAGCATTGCTCAAAGCATGCATATGAAGCTGCCCAATCCTTTAGATCTCATTACCTTTGTATATCAACCTTGTAGCGATTTCATTCTAGGATTTTTACAGTGAGATTGAGTAAATAAGAGAGGAGGCATAACAAAGAAATGGGAAAAAGTATAATTGGCATCCGACAATTTACCATTCTCATCACACTATTCACCGTTGGAAGCTCAATACTAATAACCCCATCTGATACACCGCTTCAATTTATAATCATGATCTTTCTCGCAGTTGGTATTATGGCAAGTAGGCATGGTATTTGAAACTATTGCACGTTCTGGGGAGATTTTTTTTCCATGGGTTATGATATTTTTTTTGTAACGAACTTTATTTTCCTAAATCTGCGGCGGCGGTGCGACGCTTGACACTGATTTTCTCGTATGCTATAAGAGAGTAAATGCAAGAAGTGAAGAGGTGTCCCATGCGTAAAGTATCGACTGAGCAACAATTTCAAGAACAAATTTCGCAATCCGGCGTGACCATAGCCATTTTCAAAACGACATGGTGTAAGGATTGCCATTATATTGACCCTTTTATGCCTGCAGTTGAGCAAGCTTACGAAGGCCGTCTCACTTTCATAGAACTGGATCGCGATGAGTTCCCCGATTTGTGTGAACAATTGAACATCTTAGGCATCCCGAGTTTCATTGCTTTCCGTAACGGCCAAGAAGTTGTTCGTTTCGTAAGCAAGCTGCGTAAAACCCGTGAGGAAATCGAACAATTCCTTGACCGTGCAATCGAAGTTTCGAACGCGCTAGCTCCTTAGAAGAATTAAGTCGTAAAGAACACCAGATGAAGTAAGCATACGTGACACCGTCGTCGGATCAATCCGATGGCGGTGTTTTTTGATTTCGCTAACGCACCTATCAATGCCCATGTCGCACTGGAAATAGTGGTTTCATCTAGTTTATCTAGAGTCACAATACTCCCCGACCAGAACCTATTTAATCCGATATGACCGAATTAATCCTACTGTCCGCATCTTTAAAGCTTAATTAGACCGAAATAGCCAAACTAAACCGCCCCAAACAATCTGTTCTCTAGGAAAAAGGGGAAATAGTTCGATGGAATCGGACTAAAGGTCTATTAACTCGGGTGAAAAAAGGCGCAGCGAGTGGAGTTAGTCGATATAATCGACTTAAAATGTGCGACGCATCATCAAAAGGATAGTCAGGCTCGGAATCGAGCCTTTTTTCACTTCTAAATCCCTCTTCCGAATAAATGCTTCCATACTACACACACTATACTGTTATTTCCAAGTGTTGGGCGCAACTCGGCGATATGCCAACAACCGATTCCCTGTGGTTTCGGAGCTTTGTAACAATTGCGAATGGAAATGCCTTCATATTACAGCTATAATTGAAAGCGGAACTACAGTATTCGACATGATCCTCAGAAGATATGACATAAAGTAGGTGCAATCATGCAAAAATGGATCCAAAGATTAGCTAATTTATCAGCCATCGGCATGTTTCTTATTCTTGCTATGGGGGCCTTAGTAACCAAGGCTGACGCAGGTCGGGGCTGTGGAGACGAATGGCCGTTGTGCCATGGTAAATTCATCCCAGCACATACCATTTCTTCATTTATCGAGTATAGCCATCGCTTAGTTGTAGGTATTGTGACCATGATACTTGTTGCAACGTTTTACTTAGTATTTCGCTATGTGAAGCGTAGAGATGCTAAATTCTTCATCACAGCAACAGTGGTCATGACCCTGATTCAAGCAGCAATGGGTGCGTTGGCCGTTGTTTGGCCGCAATCCTCCCTTGTCCTGGCACTTCATTTCGGATTATCCTTACTGGCCTTTGCGTTCTCCCTGCTGCTTGCACTCGTGTTTACCCCGTGGGGACAATTTGTACGCACAACGCAGATTCATACTAGCTTTAAAGTAATCGTCTGGTTTACCGCTATTTATAGCTACATTGTTGTTTATTTGGGAGCATTCGTGCGTCATACCGTTTCTTCTGGCGGCTGTTCGGGCTGGCCATTATGTAATGGCGAAGTCATTCCAGAACTGAGCGGTGCAACAGGAATTGTATTTACACATCGAATTGCCGCTTTGCTGCTCTTCGTTTGTATATTATTTCTGTATCTGCAAGCGCGGCGTTATTATCAGCCTACGGACAAGCTGTGGTTCGGGAGCAAATGGGCTCTTATTCTCGTTTCGCTTCAAGTGATTAGCGGCGCAGTCGTAACCTGGTCCTTAGGGAATGAAGTTGCTTATTTATTCACAGGTATGATTCATGCCATTATTGTGGCTTGTATGTTTGGATTCTTATGTTATTTGTGCGTACTTACGCTATATGATCGCAAAGCCTAGCAGCATCATGCGGCAAAGGCACAACAAGGCCTTCTAACGGAAGGCCATTTCCTTTTTTATCTCAAAAGAATGAGCAACTATTACATAGACAAAGGTGGAAGTTCCCATGGTACCAACTAATCTTCGAGCGTTTATAGAGATGTTACGACGCGAAAATGAATTGATTGAAATCTCGGCTCCCGTGGATCCGAATCTCGAGCTTGCTGAAATCCATCGTCGAGTTATCGACGAGCAAGGGCCAGCTTTACTGTTCACGAATGTAAAAGGTAGCGCATTCCCTGTCGTGACGAACCTCTTCGGCACAACAAGAAGAGTGGATCTGGCTTTCGGTCCGAAGCCGGAGCAATTCATGAAAGCGGTTATCAACGCGACGAACTCGTTGTTGCCCCCTACACCGAAAGCACTGTGGGGTGAAAGAGGTCTTATTCTCGACCTCATGAAAGTCGGGACGAAGAAGATCCAACCGAACCAAGCGCCGATTCTCGGCGGCTTGAAGAAGGACAACCCGCTCGCAGGACTGCCTGTCCTGACGAGCTGGCAAGAAGACGGCGGCCCGTTCGTCACGCTGCCGCTCGTGTACACCGAGCATCCCGACGGCGGTCATCATAACCTGGGCATGTATCGTATGCAGGTGTATGATGACTTCACGACCGGGATGCACTGGCAAATCCACAAGGGCGGCGGCTTCCACTACCACGAAGCCGAGAAGCGCAACCAAGCGCTGCCCGTCACCGTGTTCCTGGGCGGTCCTCCCGCACTCATCGCTTCGGCGATTGCGCCGGTGCCCGAGCACCTGCCCGAGCTGATGCTCGCTTCGCTCATCCTCGGGCAGAAGCTGCCCATGGTGGAGAATCCCCATGGGGGGCACCGCCTCGTAGCCGAGGCGGAGTTCGCGATATGCGGCTCCGTTCCGCCGCATCTCAGACGCCCCGAAGGGCCGTTCGGCGACCACTTCGGGTATTACTCTCTCACACATGATTTCCCCGTGTTCAACGTGAATCATGTGTGGCACCGCAAAGACGCGATCTATCCGGCGACGATCGTCGGTAAGCCCCGCCAAGAGGATTACTTCCTTGGCGAATTCTTACAAAGATTGCTGGAGCCCGCGTTCCCGATGGCGATGCCAGGGGTGAAAGACCTGTGGACGTATGCCGAGACCGGGTTCCACCCGCTCGCAGCCGCTGTCGTCCGCGAAAGCTACAGCCGTGAGGCGCTCGGCACGGCGTTCCGGATCCTCGGTGAGGGTCAGCTATCCCTCACAAAGTTCTTGATCGTGACGGATCGTCCGACGACCTTAGCGAACTTCTCACAGCTGTTAGAAACCGTATTAGAACGTTTCGATCCGGCTCGGGATCTGTTTATATTTAATAAAACATCACATGATACATTGGATTATACCGGTGGACAGCTCAACCACGGTTCGAAAGCCGTACTGCTTGGCACAGGTGACCCAGTACGCGAGCTGCCAAGGGCATACACAGAGGGCGAACTGCCTGAGATTCATGATATCGCTGTTTATTGCGGCGGCTGTCTGCTTGTCTCTGGCGCCTCGTATGCAGCTGAACCAGAGCTGCCACAACGTCTGCTTGCGAAAGCAGCTGATCGTTTGAAGCAATGGCCTATGGTCATCCTTGTCGATGATGCCAGTGACATCGCGAATGACCAAACGAAATTCTTATGGACCGTGTTTACACGGTTTAACCCTGCAAGTGATATGTACGCGCAATCCAGTGTGAACCGACATCATATTGCGTATGAAGTTCCTATTGTCATTGACGCGCGTATGAAGCCTGGCTATCCAGATGAGTTGTTCCCGCGGGAAGATATTGTAGAACTGGTTGATCGCAGATGGAAGGAATACTTCGCGTGATGAGCTCGGGACGATTACGAGCGATCTATCCGCATTTGGGATTTGTATTGGTCTATTTACTTTGGGGGATCAATTTGGCTTCTCTCAAAATCGGTGGAAGAGAATGGGACAGTCTCGTCTTTAATGGACTGCGCTTTGCGAGTATGATACCGATCCTGTGGGTCTATACTTACTTCTATTATCGTTCGCGGTCACTTCGTTTCCAAATTGCGGGGCGCGATCTTCTGCTCATCTGTGGGTTAGGGATACTGAATGCCGTAGGGATGGAAGCTCTGCTGCAATATGCTTTACAGTTTTCCAACGCTGCGAATGGTGCCGTACTGGGGCGAGGTTTTATGCCAGTGATTACAGTGCTTATTGCTGTCATGGCTAGGCAAGTAAAAATTACATGGCGAATCCTAATCGGAATCCCCTTGGCGCTCGGCAGTGTAATCCTCATTGTCTCGGGGGGAGCCGAAGGCTTTCACTTGGGAAGTGAGACATTTCGCGGTGATATTCTGCTGCTTATGCGCAGTTTCATGGGAGCCATTTATCTCATTGGGATGAACCGATTAGTCGTGAAATATCCGCTTCCGATATTAATTTCACTTGAAATGACCGCTGGAGCCCTGTCTTTATTACCGTTCGTGCTATTGCGTGCAGATGGTGCTTACTTCGCTGCGATCTCACAGACGGGCTGGATCAGCTTAATCTATACCTCATTGCTGGCAACAGCAGTAGGTTTCTCATTACACAATTGGAGTCTAGCCAAACTGGGGCCTTTCAAAGCATCGGCCTATGGGTATTTACTTCCGGTTACGGCTGCACTTGGAGGTTTCATTTTTCTAGGAGAATCGATCTCGTTAAGTCAGTATCTTGGAGGCGTAGGTGTGTTAGCCGCGATGTTTTTCGTGCAGCGTGATCGAACATCCAGCATCAAACGGGCACCAGTACCTGCACCAACAGCCACGACGTTAACGAAGTAACAGAGCTATGCTAGATCGCTTAGTATGTTGATAAAAAGGGAGGTGATCTTATGCTTCGTGTGTTATTTAATGAGCCGGAACGTATCGACAGCGGACTCCTGCTGGAAGCTTTTGATGCAGTGAGAGCCTATATGAAACAGATCGAAACTGAACAGAGTCACCTCTCCACGGCGCATTCGATCTTTCATCGGCAAGCGATATGGAGTAAAGGTTTTATTGATGCCTTGGATGAGCTCGAACAGAGCAAATACTGCTGTGAGCGATATGGCGAGCGGATTGTTAAAGGTTTTTTGGAAGAAATGACCCCGCAGGAAACAGATGATTATCAACGTTTTGTCTATTTCTACAAAAATGCGTTCATCCGTTTATTTTCTGTTTTTGATAAACTAGGAACTTTTATGAATGACCTCTTCGCCTTGAAGACCGAAACCGTGAAATCACGATTTTCGTATTTTACGGTACTCCGCCATATGCATGACAAGCATCTTCATGGCTCGTTAGAACTGCAACTTTATACTCTCAAAATGACCTATAAAGTGCCGTTAGAACGACTACGCAATCTGCGTAATATGGAAATGCATTATATTAATGCTGAGATGTTAGACGATCTTATGCAGAAAGAGCCGATGCTCGGAGAACGGGTTCATATTGAGGATGTGAAGCTGAATTTATCCGATTTGCAGCAGGGATTTGACATGGTATGCCGAACCTTAACAATAGCATTTACTTATATTACGGCATATGTGACAAAGGGGTAGGGGACCATGCCATTAAGAGGTCGAACAGTGCTTGTTACAGGCAGTGCCAAGGGTTTGGGAAAAATGACGGCGTTGACTTTAGCCAAGAAGGGCTGCCAGGTCGCTGTGAATTATGTAACAAGTGAGAAGGAAGCTGCGGAACTCGTTCATCAATTGACGGATATGGGCGTTCACAGCATCGCGGTGCAGGGAGATGTAGCCAAGCGCGAGGACATCTTCCGCATGGTTGAAGAAACGGTCTCGCAGTTGGGGCCGATAGATATACTTGTCAATAACGCAGGACCTTTTGTACGTGAACGGCGTTTTTTCGCTGACTACAGCATGGACGAAATAGACTATTTAATGCGAGGGAATCTGATAGGCGTCATGGAGTTGGATCATCTTGTGCTGCCTATGATGAGAGAGCGCAGATGGGGGCGTATTATCCATTTCGGCTTTGGGAAAGCGGCTGAAGCGAGGGGTTGGACGCACAGAGCTGCTTATGCGGCTGCCAAAGTAGGGTTAGTTTCCTTTACCAAAACATTAGCCGAAGAAGAAGCCGCACATGGGATCACGGTGAATATGATTTGTCCGGGCGATATTCGCGGGAAGAACAAAGAACGCACCATGGAAGAGGCACGCTTAGAAGTGGATGGCGAAACGCCTGTTGGCAGACCAGGAACGGGTGAAGATGTAGCGCGTGTCATCGATTTCCTCTGCTCGCCTAACTCGGATTTTATTACAGGCAATATTATGGATATCTCTGGCGGGCTGGATCCTATTCAGCCGATACCTGTACTCAAACAACGCAAAACAGAGTAGAACGCCATATGGCAAAAAGAGCTTACCATAGAGGTAAGCTCTTTCTTTATGATATAGTCGTAATTAGAATACCTGTACGACTTCTGTTATGCCTTCTACCTCTTCAACCAATGCGCGCTCAATACCAGCTTTCAAAGTGATTGTTGAGCTCGGGCAGCTGCCGCAGGCACCCATAAGTTTAAGTTTTACGATTCCGTCTTCCACATCAACTAGATCGACGTCACCGCCATCACGTTGTAGGAAAGGACGAAGTTTATCTAAAACCTCAAGAACTTCATCGTAAATCGCTTCTTTGGTTTTTTCTGTCATTTGATTCATCTCCTTTCTTTATCTATTATAGTACAATACGCTTTAAATGAAAATGGTTTAGGGATTGAAACTATCAGTATGGGGTGGAATTTTTAAATGCGACCAATTATAGAATTTTGTGCCAGCAATATGCACACAGGAACAGATAAAGTAATGAAAGATCTTGAACAAAATCCGGAGTTTGATGTCATGGAATACGGCTGTCTGGGCAACTGTGGCCAGTGCTACATGGAGCCTTACGCACTAGTCAATGGAGAAATCATTGCAGCAGAAAGCGCCGAGAGCCTCCATGTTCTTATTTTAGAAAAGATCAAAGAGATTGAGGCCATGTATGATTTGCTTAGTGAATAAGCCGATCTAGCTAGCTTAACCGAAGTGGCGTTTGGATTTCCAAAGCACGCCGCTTTTCAGCATACGAGCAATTTTCCCTGTCATTAACGTACGTTTTCCCATGATGCCGAAGCCGCTCTTTTTGCCAAGTGAACCGAGTGTTCCACGTAGCTTGATTTTACCAAGCTTAGGTGTATCGCCTTTCCAAATTGCTTGAATCGCTTCGGCTATTTGTTTACCTTGCGCTTGTGCGGCTTGGGCACTTGGTGAGAACGGTAGGGACGCGCAGTCACCTACGACGTAAACTTCCTCAAAGTTCGGGATTTGGTGGTATTCGTTTAATAGAATACGTCCTTGACGATCTTTTGGTACATTCAAAGCTTCGACAATTGGCGTTGGTTGTATACCTGCTGTCCAAATTGTAGCATCAGTACGGATAATTTCATCTTGGTTGTACAAATCACCGCCATCTAATCGAACAAGCGATACTTGTGTTCGCAGCTCAATATGATGTTCGATCATCCATTCACGCACATATTGCTGCAGATTCGTAGGGAAAGCGGAGAGCAGACTAGGACCACGATCAATTAATCGGATGTTTAAGTCAGGGCGGCTTTCACGAAGTTCTGAAGCCATTTCTACACCGCTAAGTCCTCCACCAATGATGGATACTTGTCCGTATGGATTGATATTGTTTATTTTCTGATACGTTGCACGCGTTTGAGCCAGTGTCTGGATACTGGATGAAAACTCCTGAGCGCCAGTAATTCCATGATAACTGTCAACACAACCAAGTCCAATGACTAGCCAGTCGTAGGAGATGGGTTCTTTGTCGTGGAAGTTGATTTGCTTCGTTTCGAGATTAACATCAGATACTTCTCCGTAAACAAGCTGAAGCCGCGAATCATCGGGATAAGCTACTCGAATATGCGTTTCAGCAATGGTACCCGAAGCTAGTGCATAATATTCCGTTTTGAGGCCTTGGAATGGACTGCGATCAATCATAATAAGTTCAGTGTCGTCTGGTAAATCCTTTTCGAGCAAGTTTAAAGCTACGGTCAGACCGCCATAGCCTCCTCCGAGAATGACAAACTTTTTCATAGCCAACCAATATCCCTTCTGAACGATGATCTATTCTCTATTACCTATTATCTCTAATACACTTTGATTTCATTATAAAAGGTGTCTCGCTCAACCGCGACGCGGCCCGCACCTTGAATGAGCCATACAATCTCATCGCGTGTTAAACCTTCTGGTGAAAGAGCACCAGCAGCATGTGAGATTTTCTCTTTCACGATCGTGCCGTGAGCATCTGAAGCACCGAATGTGAAGGAAAGTTGCGTAAGTTTCGTTCCGATATTGATGAAGTAAGCTTTAATATGTGGGAAATTGTCCAACATTAGGCGGCTAATCGCCATTGTTTTGAGTTCGTCCCATGCGGGAACGAAACGTTTAAGACTTGCATTTTTGCTCGCTGGCTGAACAGAATTAGGAATGAATACGAGGAAACCGCCCGTTTCGTCTTGCAGCTCGCGCAGCAACATCATATGGCGAATCCGTTCTTCTTTCGTTTCAATTGAACCATATAGCATGGTCGCATGAGTTTTCATCCCTAGAAGATGAGCTTGACGATGAACATCTAACCATTCTTCAGTGGAAGCTTTTTCGACCTTCATTTTCGAGCGGTAACGTTCCGTAAGAATTTCGGCTCCTCCGCCAGGAAGCGTGGAAAGTCCAGCATCCATTAATGCCTTAAGTACATCTCGATAGCTGAGGCCGCTAATACGCGAGAAGAATTCGATCTCTGCAGCAGTATGAGCTTTAATCGTGACATCCGGGTAAGCTTGCTTTAAGCGACGAATGCAATCAACGTAATACTCAAAAGGCAGATGAGGGTTATGCCCCTGACTAATATGGAATTCTTTAATTTCAGGGTTAAAATTCTCGGCAATATAATCTAACATCTGATCTGGTGTTAAGGTGTAAGCACCTTCTTGACCTTCGTCGCGGCGGAAATGACAAAATGAACAATGCTCCTCACAGACATTCGTGAAATATAAGCTCATATTTTGTACAAAATATACCTTATTCCCATTCAACCGTGTATTCACTTTATTTGCTAATTGACCAATGGTTAAAAGATCGTCAGATTCATATAAAAACAGTCCGTCTTCCATGCTCAACCGTTCGCCGTTCTCAACCTTGTCAGCAATCTCAGCCATCCGTTTGATCGGGTCTACTGTCGTAATACTCATGCTCCATGCCTCCTATGAAAATATAATAAACCGCATAATGAAACGACGCAGCCAGCAGTTAGAACTAGGTGCGTTAGGTGGTGTGAGTTGCTCGCGTACCTGTCAACCAGTTCGGTTAAGGAATTCACAACCAGATTTATAACGATACAAGCTATCCATCCATCTTATTATAAACCTCCTACTTGGGAGGGGCAACATCAGAACGTTGAAGATAAATCGACAATCTTATCCATGTCCTATATTTTTTCGGTGAAATTGGCGAAATGTTATTCCCAATATTAACAAATTCCTGTATACTATTGCAATGTGATTACGTAAGGGCTAAAGGTGATAATAATCGTGCTACCATTATTCGTGACCGAACCGCAGGAACGACTTCATATCAAAATAGAACAACTTCGAGGCCAAATGGTTAGTTTGGGAACCTCGCATGGTTTCCTTCATCCTGACGTGCAGAAATGCAGTCGAGATCTAGACCAGTTACTATTGCAGTATTATGCCACAAGACGTTCTAAACAGTGAACAGCTGCCCTTGAGCATCGGATGGATTAGGAGTATACTTATAGCAAGCACTTCGTATACCAATGCCAGTTTTCCTTAATTTACAGGGAAAAACCAAGGAGGGATTTCCATTATGATTAATATAAGTGAATCAGCTAGTGAGAAAATTAAAGAGCTTTTGGCATCGGAAGAATCACCTAATCTTTTCTTACGCCTTGGCGTGAAGGCTGGTGGTTGCAGCGGCTTTTCTTATGGAATGGGCTTCGACGATGATCAAAAGTCTGACGATAAAGAATTTACCATTCATGGCGTGAAGGTTGTTGTGGATGAAGAGAGCGCTAAGTATTTATACGGCGTCCAAATCGACTTCGAAGACAAAGGCATGGGCGGCGGTTTCACCATCAATAACCCGAATGCCGTAGCATCGTGTGGTTGTGGTTCATCTTTCAAGCCAGCTGATTATGAGGGAACACCTGAGCCTTGTGATGATAAAGTTGAGGCTTAATAAAGGGTTTGGGTGTTTGTGAGTGAGTGAATAGCCCTTCGGGATTATGAACTGTGGAATGTGTCATGGATTATTAATTGTATAGGTAAAATGAGCAATCCATAATCATCTTCTTAGGTAAACACAACCCTAAAAATGACTATATTGGATTGATAAATTAGACCTTCTGGACTTGTGTATGACGTATACACATTTCTTAGGAGGTTTTTTTGTGCTTAAAAAGAGAGAACGAAGAATAACAGTTAGCAGTAAAGCATATCCAACTTACACATTGGAACAAGCGATTAATTATGTAGTATCTACCAAAAAAGCAGAAGGTTTGAGAGTAAATACTTTAAAAGATTATGCAAATCATTGGCGTTATTTTTGTGGTTGGTTAATAAACCACTATGAAATTAAGGATGTTGGGGAAATTAATGTTGATGTCATTCGCAATCATGTCAATTACATGAAACATGATGCAAAGCGGTATGAGGGACATAAATTTATTACTGATGACCAAGGAATTGGATTAAGTGATACAACAATTAATATACGTTTGAGAACTTTAAAAGCCATATTCAATCAGCTTGAAAAGGACGATATTATCGAAGTAAGTCCAACTAGAAATATAAAGTTGATTCGAATGGATGAAGACTTAGTTGAAGCATTTACACCAGAGCAAGTGAAAGCTTTACTAAGTCAGCCAAATCAAAAAGATTTTGTAGGATATAGAGACTATGTAGCTATGGTTTTACTGCTGGATACAGGAATGAGGGCTAACGAGCTTATTGGATTAAAATGCGATGATATTGACTTACAGTCTAGGTTGATAACATTAACAGGTCAACAAAATAAGAATAGAAAGCCGCGGATAATGCCAATTTCACATTTGAGCGTGAAATTATTGCATCAACTCGTATCTGAAAATAGAAAGAGCTTTTCATCAAATCGACTGTTCTTATCATGTTTTGGCGAACCGCTAGGGCAAAATCAATTTAACAAACGTCTAAAGTACTATGGGGACAAAGCTGGAATCAGTAAAAAAATAAAGTGTACTGCCCATGTTTTCAGACATACAATGGCGAAGACATATATTTTGAATGGCGGTGACCCGTTCTCGCTTCAAAGAATACTTGGACATTATGATTTGCGAATGACTCGAAGATACATTCAGATGAACAGCGAGGATTTATTGAAGCAACATAGCGACTTTAGCCCTGTTAGGAACATAAGGGGGTACAGCTATGAGAAATAGAACATTATGGGTTGCTATGCAGGATGATATTGCGGCGGAGAGACTGCTTCATATTACTTGCAGACACGTAAAATTGGCTTTGGAACATGGAGATAAGAATACCCAACTTTCTCGCAAACAAGCGATTGTAGATGAAATACAGAAGCTTAGAGCGGAAAGAAACCAAATTATCAACAAAGGAATCTAATTTTTAATATAAGTTCCAGTCGCAGAAAATGTGATTTCTCCGCGGTGCAAAAAAAGGAGTCTAATTAAACATTAGGCTCCTTTATTTCTTCCTAAAACCTAGCATGAGGTCAATCATTTTTGAAACATCTTCAAGCTCTTTGGCAGAAAGTGAATGTAATTGGTTGATGATATGAGAAAGTGTCTTTGCTTCTTTAGAATTTTGAGATGGCTGGGTCTGACGAAAAAGTTCTTCAAGAGTTATGTTTAGTGCTGATGTAATTTTCACAAGACTCTCAAGCGTAGGCGATTTTTCATTCCGTTCTACCTCGCCTAAGAATGACGTATGTATAGATGCTCGATGTGCCGTTTCTTCTTGGCTTAACTTTACTTTCTTACGATAATTTCGTAATCTATCGCCAATAATTTTCCCTATATCATTCATATGGCTACAACTCCTTACTTAAACACAGTAGCCAAGCATAGAGAACTCAACAAAAGGCAATAGAAAGGAAATTAAAATATTTGTGGTCTAAAGACGTTGTGGTTGTTATAATGATTGAAATAATTCCCAATTATTAGGGTGTGTATGAGCAAATCCTCACAGATTTTGTTTCAATTTCATTGGCAATATTAGTTAGTTATGAGTTTAAAAGAAGGAGAAGGCAGGGGGCATGTTGTGATGATTAGATTTAAAGAAGAAAACAAACCTAACAAGCTAAAACTATCTAAACAGGAACAAGACTTAAAAAATGAAAAATTTAGAGCTTGGAAAAGTGGGGTAATTGAATTGCTTGGTTTTATAGAAGATGCTCGTAAAAATGGAGATGAATTTTCTATTGATAGGGCACAAAAAGCCTACAATATTCTTGCACAACGTGTCCAAATTGGCGAGAAAGTTCCAGAATTTTTTAGTGATAAAATACTTGATGCCCAAACGCGGTACAATGAATTGATGAAAAGTCGAGGATACCCACAAGAATATAGATTGAATAAAAAGACTAGACAGCCAATGGGAAAAGCGAAAATTAAAAGATTTTCTTGGATAATAGGGCTGGTTTTCGTAAGTATACTGGTAATATTCATAAAAGTTCAAATAGACGAATATGATGATGCCATACTTAAAACAACTAAATTGTACTTTGCTGAAAGGCTAATTGAATATCCTGAAGATTTAACCATTGAGGATGCTAAAATCGAAAAAATCCGAAAAAATGATATTTTCATTGAGTATCAAGTATCTGGATTAATCTGTAAAACGATGTGTATCAGTGAGTTTGATGTTACGGTACGAAGAATTATCTCTGATGGTCGAACGTTCAACTGGTTTATCGGATGTGATGGTATTTGTCCAGAGAGAGTAGACCCTCCAGATGATATAAACAGTGAAAAATATAAGAAGTGGGAAGAATTATGGGGGAGACTTAAAGAAGTAATATGAGGAGTTGGTTAAATGAACCATGGAAGATTTTTTCAAACGATAGTACTTAGTTTCTTATTCATTCTTCTTTTAGGGTGTTCAACAGAGGAGACACTAGCTCAACAAGATAACGATTACTACACTCAAATGCAGAAAATTGGTGAAGAACTTTTCCCAGCACTTAATCCATTATCACCTGTACTCAAAAAATATGTTGATACCAAGAGCGAGGAATCGAAAAAAGAACTAGGAGTAGCCGCCGAAATATACAGAAAGAAAATGATTGAGTTTCAAAAGAAAACGAAGAAGATTAAGCCAACGAAAGGGCAGGAAGGAAATCATGAATACGTCATAAACAGAATGGAGGACTTAGAGAGATTTGCCAATGCTTTAGTAAGGGTAGCAGAAGGTGATGAAGACCAACTGCTTAATGCACAAAGCGATTTGAAGAAAGGGTACTCAGAGATTTTAATTGAATTGTTCAATGATGCAAAAAAACACAAGGAGTGATAACCATGACAGGTTCTTAACATAAGAACTATAGCGAATGGTTACTACATAGAAAAGGGCAATCCGTACTCTAGGGTTGCTCCCTTCGCTGGTAAAGTTCGAGGTATTACAATAATTCCGCATTATGAAAACCGTTTATCCTTGCCAGATTCACCAACTGAAGTTATAATATAGGTATAATACAAATTCAATGAGGTAATATTATGGCTAAGGATTACACAGTTAACGCCGAAAATTTAGGTAAAGTTCAACAATTCTTTCAATTACAATCTGAAAAACTTGGGAATGGAATACCAATGTCTTTTACGGTTGTTCAAATCGCGGAGGACTCGAATGTAGCACTAGCTACAGCCCACAAGGCTTTGAAAGAATTGGCAAATCGGGGGGTAATCAGTGTAATTAAAGGGCAATCTCGAAGGGAAGCTATTCAATACATATATAGAGGCTCATCTCCACAAAAAAGCTTACAAGAGCTTGAAGCAATGGTTAACCAGTTGGAAAACGAGAACAAAATTCTTAGGGAAAAGTTGACGGAATTTGAAAAGGAATATGGAAATGTCCAAGTTATAACGGTGGATGAAAGCCTTCAAATCGTTGTAAAACGAAAGTAATTTTTTATTCTATTATTATAATATAATTATAATACAAGTTAAAGTCTAATATTAGACTGAAAGGATGGAGATTATGGCGTTAAGTGAGCGACAAATGAAATTTATAATGGAACGTTATTCTTATGGTGGAATTAGAATTACGAGTCCTCTTGTTCGAAAGTATTCTGAGCAAGTTCCATGGAAACTGGTACTTAAAAATATATTATTAGATGCTAGCACGGGGCAGAAGAAGTTTTCCGTCTTTTGTTTGGAAGCGGGTGTAGGTAAGTCATTGGGTACTAATGAAGTCATCATTGAATATCTTCGAAGTACTAAAGGCAAAGGAAATAAGCGTTTTTTGATTGTAAAGCCGTTTAGCAATGAGGTTAATGATTGCGCCAATGTTATTAATGAAGTCTGTCCTAAGTCTGCTTTAGCAATCACTACAAAAGAATGGATTGCAACATATAGAGAATCTCCGAGACTAATAATCCCCTACAATATAATCGTAATAACGCATAGTCGATACATTGACCTTTGTTTAGACGATTATTTAAGGGCTACTTTCTGTGAGGGTCGTGAAGTGCTTATTATCGACGAGAAAATTAACTTCCCTACATGTTCGTTTAGCCAAAGTATTTATAAAAATGTTTTGAATGAATTTCCTCCTTTGCTTGACGAAAAATTGTCAAAACTTTGCGTTCCTATTCTAAGTCAGCTCGAAATATTAGAAATGCAATATGCCGAAACATATGAAATTGAGATTGATTGGGAGTTATTTTCTGAGCTAAAGGAACTAGTTGAAATATGTGTAAATGAAGGTACTTTAAAAAGAGATATTATTGGTTTTTTTGAGAAATTAGAAGTGTTGGCGACAAATAGAGCAATTTTTTCAGGGGGCAATGGTTATGAGCGACAAATACGAACTTTTAACCCGCGTCACAAACTGTGGGGGCTTGAAAATAATGTGATATTGGATGCGTCCGGTAATCTTGATAATTCATATCGTAATTCCAATCAATTCATTATACATGAGTACCCCCGACTTGCAGATTATAGTAACTCTAAGATACATCTGTTGAAATGCGGTTCAAGCTACTCAAGTATTTATAGTAATCGTAAGGAATACTTCAAAAAGATGTGTGGTCTATTCAGTGAGCGATACCAAAGTGATAAAAAGGCGCTAATCATTGTACATGAAGCTTATGAAGCGGAGCTTAGGGAGGAATTACTTAAGTCTGGTTTCAATAGCATTGGCATAGGTGATGACTATAATGATGAACTGATTGCGATTAACCATTTTGGTAATATCATAGGTGTGAATAAGTATCGAGATTTTAACCAATGTTGGGTAATTGGCACATTTAACTTGCCTATGGATGTCTATGCCTTGAAGTGGTACCAATACTCAAATAATGCAGTAAGTGATTTTATGTCATATTCTAGTTACTGTGACCGCACAAGTAGGAAATTTGATGACCCTCATTTAGAACAAATGAGAAAAAGCACACTTATAGGGGACATATATCAAGCTGTGAAACGAATCCAAAGAAATCTTTTACCCCACGCCGAAATTTTCGTAGCTATCAAGCAAGAGGAGATATTCGAAGCTGTTGCTAACGAGCTAAAAGGTATAAAGCGGGGTGAAATTATTGAGTTAAGCTTTGGCAATGAAAAAAAGAAGTCAGAAAGGATTACAGCGACGGATAAGATATTAATGCACATAAAGGTTGGTATGCGTAAGGGGGAACAATTAAGCAAAAAGGAATTTAGAACGCATCCTTCTGTAGACCTGTCTGAAAAGAATTTAGCTCGAAATTTAAGGCATCCCTCTGTCCAGCATTGGCGGGATATTGGTTTATTTGATATTGTCGGTAATAAAATAATCAAACTCAAGGAAGATTGGGAACTTTGAATGGTTTGAAATTTTTTTTGAATTACTACTCTTCATTTTCTTACTTATCTCTTTTTATTAGAAAAGTGAGGAGTTTTAATCTAGAAAATAACAATTATTGTATAAAAAAACAGTAATTACTTCACGGCAGGGGTGGAAGTGAGATATTGTCCCGATAATTGCGTAATGTAATTTATGTAGAATATGCACTGGCAAGTATATGTCCGTTCAGATGATTGTTTATAGAGAAACCCTATATGTATATGTGAATATACTTCAACGCTTTAACTTGACAATGTATATCAAAGCGTTGTTTGAGCCGCCTAGAGCCGTTTTAAGGCGTTTCATATATGGTAGTAAACACTTGTTTAAGAATGAACAAATGTGATAATTCGGGGCATCTAGGGGCGTTTAATTGCGTTTGAAGTATTCCTTTAATCCAATCCTAATAAGCCTTATTAACTTTCATAAATATTATTAACTATGCCGCCGCTCGAAAAAAGAGGTGTATTAGTCCTGTCTCGTCAGATTGTATTAGTAACAGCTTGCCAACCAGGTTAGTTATCACAAACATGGGTTAGATAGCAAAATAACCAGTAATATCAGATACGTACAAGCGCTCAACTTTCTAAAACTAACTAGGCTTTTCATTAGTTTGAATGCACCTTGTTAAACAGAGTGTCGACAGCGAATGAGAGCATTAATTTTAAAATTTAGGAAGCTTATGCTTATGTACGGTGAGGGAGAAATTTCTCCTGCAAACGTCCAAGAGCTTTGCCACTCTTGACGAATTCCTTTGTGTTACATACGAGTCAGCTTGAAAACTGGCTCCACTCACGTTAAGAGTCCAGTCAATAACTCTTTACGACATGAATTTACAAAAGAGATATTTCGGTTTATTACTTTAGTACAGTTTTAAGCTTCATTTGGGACTATATAAGTCCCTAACACACATATAGAAAGGGGGGTAATAACAATGCCTTACAAAATCGCTTATGGAGTCGATAGAAGCCATTTAAACAGCAGTAACCTTATAGATAAATTCATTGTCGCAACAATGAATAACGATGAAGAAGCGTTAAAACAAATCATTGCTTCAATAAATACGAAACAAAGCAAGTCAACAACACAGGAAAATCAACCATTCGCACATCTAAAAAAAGGAGAGAACAAATAAATGGAAAAAGTGAAAATTAAAAAGATTTATAAACATGAGTCATTTGTCCTGTTTGCAGTGAGTCCTTCGAATTTCATCGAGTGGGGCACAAGTAGCCAGTCCACTCTGTGTTTTGCATTGGATTCCCTTGCAATGCAATGGAACATATCAAAGGAGTTATTAGACACTATTAGCTCATACGATATGAATTTTAAAGACTCATTATCCTATTCATCGGAAGAAGATTCTAAAGGAACAACAAGAATCTTTATGATAAATGTAGATGCGATATCAGCACTACTTAGAAAATTGTATGCCACTGGACAATGTTCAGAACTTGACACTGTTGGAGAAAACAAGAAGGTCAATGAGTTAATTAACAAAGTAAAGCGAGGAGAAATAACATGGAAAGAATAAATTTGACTTTGGATAAGTACACATTGAAGATGCTCGCCCTGATTGCTTTGGAGCATAATACATCTCGAAGTGACATTGTAAGAAAACTTGTTCAAGCAAGAATCCTACAAGATAGAGGTATCATCAAGGATTACAGCGAGCTAATTAGTAAGAATGAAAAGTCGGTAAATTAGTCCCGGCTTTTTTTTTGACCCTGCTTTTATTTTTAGCATAGGCAAAGGGGAAAAGCTATAAAAGACTTCAAAAAGGGCAGGTTTTTCGTATGGATGTGCTCATGACATTTGACCTTCACCTTCCCGCGTTTTGTTTGAGTATAGCCCGGCACTTATTTTTCACTTTCCGATAAGATTTGTTATCAGAAGTGTACTATTTAAGTATTGGATTATTCTTGCGTAACTTATAGTACTTGGGTATAATACAATCAACGATGTACTCAAGCCCCAGACAATGCAATTAACAAGTATTGATACAATCCATAGTACCGAAAGCAAACTTCATAAAAATCCGAAAATCCCTGTAAACCCTTGCCACTGCTGGTTTTTTATACGGCGTCCAAATCGACTTCGAAGACAAAGGCATGGGTGGCGGTTTCACCATCAATAACCCAAATGCAGTAGCATCGTGTGGTTGTGGATCATCCTTCAAACCAGCGGATTATGAGGGAACACCTGAGCCTTGCGATGATAAGGTAGAGGCATAATAGGGGGTACGGGTGTTTGAGAGTGGAATTACGCTTGCATATATCGCCTTGTTTATGAGAACAATGAGAGTATCTGTAGATTAAGGATTGCAAGTGAAAATCGGCAATCCGCAATCATTTATATGAATGTACACAACCCTAGAATTAATATTTCTGGGTTGCGGATAACTAACCTTCCATGCTTGTGTGTTGATGTTAATACACTTGACTGGGAGGTTTTTTGTTGTGTTAAAAAAGAAAGTAAGAAGAGTGCCAGTTGGTAATCGTCCAGATCATCAGGAGTTTCCTCGTATTGGATTTCAACAAGCCCTTGATTTTGCAATGAGCGCAAAAAGGGCGGAGGGATTACGGGAGCGTACACTAAAAGATTATGTGAAGCATTTTGGATATTTCATTTCTTGGTTGACGGAGAAGTATCCTGAAGCCGAGTTTGTAGATGAATTGACTTCGACAACCTTCAGAGATCACATTAATTACATGAGATATGATGCTAAAAGATATAGTGGTCATAAATTCATCAACGAAGATAATCAAAGAATTGGATTGAAGGATACAACAGTAAATATTCGTCTTAGAACGTTGAAGGCAATCTTTAACCAATTACGTAAGGATAGATTAATTGAAGTAAATCCACTAGAAAGTGTCAACCTTCTTAGACAAGATATTGATCTAACGAATTGTTTGACTGATGATGAAGTGAAAGCAATACTTACTCAGCCCAATCAAAAAGACTTTGTAGGGTACAGAGACTATGTAGGACTAGTAACAATGCTAGATTCAGGTCTGAGAATTGGGGAGTTATTGAGTTTAAGAACAGGGGATATAGATTTTCAAACACGATTCATTACAATTCCAGCTGATAGAAGCAAGAACAGAAAGCCCAGATTAGTACCAATATCAACTCACTGTTCGAAATTACTGCTTCAATTAGCTTCCGAGAATAAACAACACTTTAGTACGGATAGGTTGTTTATGTCGTGTTTCGGTGAACCTCTAGGTCAAAATCAGTTTAATAAACGTTTAAAGTATTACGGTGAAAAGGCAGGTGTTTCAGGGAAAAAGATGACAGCGCATGTTTACAGACACACTTGGGCTAAAAACCTAACGTTAAATGGAGCAGACCCGTTTTCTCTTCAAAAGATGGGAGGATGGTCTGATATTAGGACTGTACGCCGATATATCCAGATGGATACAGAGGATATTAGGAGGAGTCATGACGATTTTTCACCCGTGAATAAACTATTGGGGAAAAGTAGCAGAGTTTAAGAATGTTCAAATCTTGTTTATGTAACAACTACATATAGTCATATGATAACCAGACGCTTTAAGGTGACTACTCCTGAAGCGTCTTTTTAATTGATACTAATGCTTATTTTTAAATCGTGAATTAGATGCTTAAAGAGCAATATAGCCAACCTAATAGTGATTTAATCATCTTTCATAGCACGAATGCTCTCTTTCTGCTCCTTTTTGCTCATTGAATGAAACGGAGTGGGCTTACTAACTTTAAATGAATTTTGCACAAGTAATTTCTTCCTTTTTTTTAAACTATTATTCGTAAGTAAATTTTTCATAAATTTAGATTTCAATTCTTCTTCATTTGCTCTTGCCTTCTCCCATATTTGAGGGAGTGCATCCTCGAATTTCTTTGTCACTCTTCTGATTTTTTCATCATTTTTAGCAACCATATTCACAAATCGTTCAATTGAATTTACCCTGCTCACTATGCTATCTATTCTATCCTCGATAATACCCAACCTATTTTCAATCTCGCCAAAATTATTTTTCATCGTGTTACTCATATCCAATAACTTGTTCTCGATAATATCCATCCTGCTATTGAAGGTGTTCATAAGTTCTACGTATTGATCATCAATTTCTTTAAAAATAACAATTCACTCCTTAGAAAGTCATTAGTTAATTATTTCATTTCATAACCGAATTGGGCTTTAAACCATTCATATAAATCTTTCTTTACAGAATTACGGGCATAGGTTAAGGCGAATTTTGTAACTCTTAAAACATCATTCTTAATCTTGTGATACAGAAGATGATCCTTGTCTATGTAACATTGAGGGAAACCTTTATTGCCAACTATGAAGATGGCGACCTTTTCGTCAAATGGTATCTCGAAGTATAAACTGTCATCAACTGGGCTGAAAGTATAAGAATCACCGAAATCGTAATCAAAATCATAGTGATGCTCGAGTTTAAGTTGATCCATTAATGATGACAAATTGTCAATGTGATATTCAAGATAGTACTCTTCAATTCTTGCACGTAGAGTTAAAAATGGTTTGTATTCAAAAGGAGTCTCAAGATATTCTGTGCCTTGATCTTCAGCCCAATCTTTAGAACCCTTTTCTTGGTGTTCCCAAATTATATATTGAAATTCATAGTCCTTTTCTGCCTGTTTAGCATACTCAACCGTTGTGGCTTCAAGTAATTTAGTGTTGAGTATCATCAATTGATTCAATGCTTCAAGCTTAGACGGTTCGAATATTTCGCTTTTGTTCAAAGTAATTAAATCTTGTTTTGTTTTCCGATCTACTTGCCACGTTCCATCTTCATTAACAAATATCATATTAAAGTTGCCGTTCCAAATAACTTTTAACAATTTTTCTGGCATATTCAACAGCGCCATAAGCATTACCGCCTTCTCTATTGTTAGTTTTACTGTTTGATGGTTGTTTAAAACGATTATAATCAATGGATAATTAAAAGTAAATAAATATATAAAAGTAAGTGAACGCCAAAGAAAGTACTGATCTTAAAAGATCAATTCTGCAAAAATCTGTGCAATATGCACTTATATTTCTTAAAAAAGAAAGGGCAATCCTTTGCGGATTACCCTTGGTTTATGATTCTCAATAATTCGAATTGTGCGCTATTACTCATCTTCAATAACGCTATAAGCAATTCTTCCTTGGAAAGAGTGCTTGCTTTGTCTATAACATTAACATCTTGATCTAACGTAAATGATGATGTTGTCGTTAGAACATCTATCATTTCAATATAACTGCTTTGTGTTGTTCTTAATGTTGTGACAATAGACTTATGCTTACCCTGTACTTGTGCCTTCGTCAAATCTCCTGTTTTCTCCAATACACGATTGACACCGCACTTCTTAAAACTATGAAACTTAATATTCCTTTTAGGGTCAATTTCGAAATAAGCAATAATCTCTTTTAAAAGTCTTCCAACCTTGTGTGCATGGAGGTTTGGGAATAATTTCCCATCAGTTCCAAGCTTCTCACGAAGCTCATTGTAAAAAATGAGTGATATTGGGGTCTGGTGACGAGTATGTTTATCAACAGCATCTATGTAGTTGACCAGTATTCCTTTTTCATTCTTCACTCTGAAATTTTCTTCCCAATCAAGCGAGAGAAGAGTGTCGAGTCGGATAGAGGTAATACAAGCAAGCTTTAGAATCATAGCCATTTGATTTCCCTCCATTTGTTCAATGTGTGCGTATTCGATAAATAGAAATGCTTCGTCCCAATCCAAGTTTCCATAACCTTCTTGATCGAGTGATGCATTCTCAAGCTTACAGTTGTCAAAGATGTTTTCGTTAATATCTCTGTAGTCAACCTTTAATGAGTTTAAGAAGCTTTTCACAGCGTTGATCTTACGCTTGATAGTGGCGTTTTTCGTTTTAATACCATTCTCATCAGGTTCTTTGAGATGGTTATGGTATTTCATTGCCTCAAGCCTTGTCAAAGAGATTATCATGTCCATTGTCACAAACTGTGCTTCTTTGTTGAATGTAAAGTTCAAGAATTGATTTATGTCGGTTCTATAAGCCAATGCAGTACCCTTAGATCGTTGACCTTTAATAAATTCCTCAAAGAGTGAGTGGAATTTTTGATTGTATGTATTAATCACATTACAACCCAAATCGTCATTATTGGGTTCTATTAATAAATTGCGCATAAATTATTCCTCCACTATAAGCTATAAAATAATAGCTATGTATTAACTTTCGTAAAACTATGAGAGTATTTCATACTGTACAAAAAGAGTTCAATGATAATGAAAGTACTGATGATTTTAAGATAAACATTGTCCAAAGCATAATTAGCTATCTCAATAAAACATAGATTTTATTGAGTAATGGTAAAAAGTAAGCACATTCAAATAGCTAAAATCCGTCCTATGTCCCCCTCATATAATAAAAACAGCATATATATAACTAATAAATTTTATATAGTGGTTATTAATTATTATTAAATGAGGGTGGAGTAGAACGGATTTTAAGAATACAAGAACTGGAACTCCTTTATTAGTGAATGTTTTCCACCAATGTAAATATAAGCATACCTCTCGATACTGTCGAAATGGTTTGCTTATTTGGACTCCCAAGGTAATTTATCCATAACATCAATATCTTTAGCTTCAGATACTACCTTGACATTTTCCTTTATGATCTCGCCTGTTTTGATGTTGACCAAGTTTCCATCAATCACATATTCGTATGCCCAACCAATCTCAACAGCATATCTTTCAGCAGAAATCTTACGTTGCTTTGGAATGACATTCATTTGCATCAAGTTCTGCGCAAAGTATTTGTGCTCAAGAACAGTATAAGTATTGGTTTTACATTCCTTATTTTTTGGCTTATTCAAACAATATGGTTTGTGATCATTCGTAATCATATTTCGTTTTTCCAGATTATAAATCTGACTTTTTATTTCATCAAGAGATAATCCTGTCAATGCTGACATTTGATCATTTGAACAGTCATAACCTTGCTTGAATTTATCTGTCATGAACTTTAAGAAGCAATATAGGTAGAACCCTTCAACGCCCAATTCTGGATTCGTGATGCAGTAAATAAAGGTTTCAATGTTTACTTTGTGAGTATCATTAATTACATAGAGTGTACCATTTTCACAATTGTCCAACTCTGATTCCAAATCTCTCCAAATTCCTTTCACAGGCATAGCTACCTTCCAATTTTTTGTATTGCCATAGACCTCTGGATATTCACTTTCATATATAAACAGAACTTCCTTAAAACGACGTTCCTTGTCATACAAATATCTGCTTGGCTTATCTGACACTTTACGGATGTAACCAATCTTCTGTAGCAAACCAGTTTGGTTCTTTGTAAGGTATGTGTATTGCTCAGATTTCGCAGGGAAGCCCAAGAACTGCTTGATCACACCTTCATTCAAAATAATATCTCCAACTTTATCATCCCAATATCGATACCGCGCATATCTCCACATATAGTTCGCCAAGAAATAATACGAATACGCATATGCTATGTGTGTCGATGTTTTGCCCTTATCGGTTTCCTGTTTCATATCTTTAAATGCTTCGGTAAAATCAGCAAAGATTTCATTAGGCATAAAAACATAATTCTGCTTTTCATTTACATCCAGCATATTCTTTATTTCTTTACTGTTAAAAAACGTTTGTCTTTTCCTCGCCATTTGCCATCTCTCCTGTCTATTAATCCCCTAAGAATGTTTATCCATATGCAAAACCTATTTCTCGAAGCTATCAATACTCTTCTGTAACACTTCACTTCTTGGAAATAACCAAAACTTATTTCCACTTCTCTCATGCACTGCGGAACAGATATAGCTAAAACCACATCGCTTTAAATGAGCCATCATCTTAGCGTTGTAACAGAAGAAAAATTCTTTCTCTGCTCTCATAAATCAATCACCTCCACCAACATCATTTTTCTGCAATAAAAAAGACTAACTCACAGTTGAGTTAGTCGAAGTAAACCTTATTAAATTCTCAATTAATCCCGTACATTTCTATAAATGTTTTTGACCGTACTTATTTTAAACTTTCGGCAAGAATTGAATGTTAGTGTTGTGGGATGGACGGTACTTTTATAAATATTTGGATGTATCGTCCTCGATAGGGTGCATTGCTCTTGAGCAAGGAATAAGCATTTTACAAACATTTATTGTCTCAAGCTTTCGTATCGTTCACAGGACAAATTGAATTACTACGAGGTAGTGTACACCTTAGGAATTGATATAAAGATAGCTTCTGACATGTAAACCTAGCCCCCTCCCGCTTCAGAACTATTTTTTCACTATATATAGTTATGGCGAAGTGCATCAGAATCACACGATCAAAGAAAAAAAGACGTATTATTTGAAAAAACAATTAGCTATTCCAATCTCTTTGGAATACAATATTGCGTAGAATTATTGCGCAGAACTATAATTCTATGCTATTATTTGTATATAAATCGTTGAATTCAATGTCAAAACGATAGAATAGCACACATAAAATATTGCGTAGAATTATTTATTGCAAATTTATTGGGAGAGTGTGACATGCTACAGCAGTTTGTTGAAGGTGGGCTAAGAGGAAAATCAGCATTAACAGTCAAAACCTATCACCATGCTTTACAGCAATTTGAGGAATGGTTAGATGGAGCAGGAGCAAATCTAAACGATTATGCACGTTCAGATGTTCAGCAGTATATAGATTATCTTGCCAGTAAGAAGAAGTCAGCATCAACCATCAATAAGATTTGGAACTCCATTAAGGCTTACTCAAAATGGGCAGGGAAGCGTGAAGCCATAGAAGATATTGCAGTTGTGAAAGTTGCTGACGTGAAGAAGCAAGCACCTAAAGCATTAGATAAGATAGAACGTAACAAGTTGATTCGTGAAATTGACCGCACAGGAAACAAGAGGGATTATGCAATTTTAATGACGTTGATGAATACTGGTGTCAGAGTTTCAGAGTTAGTTGCATTAGATAGGTCAGACATTGAGATTAGTGAACGTAAAGGGGTTCTAGTAGTAAGGTCTGGTAAGGGGAATAAGGAACGATTTCTACCCCTTAATTCGGAAGCAAGGAGATCCATTGAGAAATATCTTGAAGAACGAACAGATAGTCACCCTGCACTATTTATTAGCAACAGGCAAGAGCGAATTAGTGTTAGAAGCGTTCAACATCTTATGGAGAAACATGGACATAATGCTCATCAGACTCGTCACAGCTTCATTACAGGTTTGGTTAGGGCAGGAGAGGACATTAGTGTAATTCAGAGTCTGAGTGGTCACAGTTCGGCAGATATGATATTACGTTACTCAATGCCTAGTGAGGAAGATAAACAGAGAGCAGTTGAACGTATATTTAAAGATTAGCCACCAGAAATGGTGGTTTTTGTTTGTCTTAGAAAAAGAGGGTGGGGGGGTGGTTTTCATCAAAATGAAGTTGTTTGAGTGGTGAAAAGGGTATAGCACTTCCACCGCTCGACTATGAGTTAAATTTGAAGCGATACGATAAAGACGTTCATTCCAGTATATGGTATTATTTGTTTATTGAAAGAATGATTTTATTGGGTAATATACCATCCTTATATCAATTAAACGGAATGAGGGGGTTAAGGTTATGAGTTTAGTGAAAAAGATCATTATCATAAGCGTTTGGGTTATTTCACTAGGACTAATTGCTACTCCCTTTTTATATGTAGCAATAAATAAAATGATTTATGATTACAGAGTAACAAACTACCTTATTGAAGAAAAAGGGTATAAAACAGAGGAAATAAAGTCTGTTAAGGGAGTATGGGGAATAAAACTGCCCCCTTTTTATGCTGTAGTTATATTTAAAGATGAACCATTTGTTGAGTATGTGTATTTCGCACATAGACCTAATCACATAATGCAATTTAGTTATAGGATTACGGATGTATCACAACAAAAAGTGATAACCAAATCCGATTTGAAGCATTTTGTTCCTATGGAGTAGTAATCCATTCTGTTTTCGTACACTGTTAGTTATATAACCACCTCAAATATAATGTGGTTAAATCTTTAAATGAAAGCACGATTTTATTAATTGAAATTGAAATTAATAGTAATTAGGATATAGGAGGATGGACTTTTTGTTTCCACTTTACGGAAAGATTTCAGTTGGCATATTATGTGTTACTTTATTATTTGCCCTCTTTTTTTGGAATTATTATAAAAAGAGAGAGATAAGGTCATCTACGAAATTTGTTATCAGTTCAACTCTTGTATTAATAATGGCTGTATGTTTCTTTGTTACTCTATATGCTAAAGATGAAAAACATACAACAGAGATAAATAATAAAATAAAAAATATGGGTGGTGTAGTAGTTTCAATCCAGTCTACTGAAAAGAGTGCAACCCCATTCACTAACTGGGATAGAATGATAGCACGTCCCAAGGATGATTATTTCAAAGTTATTTATACTATCCAAAATCAGAATAAAACAGCGTGGTTTAAAGGTGATAATGCTCTTTATAAAGAAGTTCCAACCCCTGAGAAGGAAAAATGGATTTTTGAGTAAATAAGGCGATAATAGAGCAATTTCATTGAAAAGGGGGTAAAACGCTTTGGCTATTGAAAAGGCTATACAAATACCTCTTGAAGTATGGCAAGACCCACAGGGGGATGTAATTCTTAATGTTTCAGAAAATGAATGTAATGTGTATTTTGGATGCTGGAATGACGATTCTACACCTGCTGATTATATAGCGAAGATAATATTTAATGGCTGTTGGTCAACGAACTATACCAATGCTGAATATATAGAGTATGATTATGAACTATTACATCACTCCTACATTCTAAAAGTTATAGATTCCCAATTGCTCAAAGGAATGTTGGCTAAGCATAAAAGGCTTTATCCCACCAGTAAGACAAAAAATGACGATTATAATCATTACGTAGTAGCAGGTCATGATGTTTACATAGAAGTTATTGCATTGGATTTCTGTCTTGTAAGATTGAATAGAGAGCAAGCTGGGGAGTACACTAGGCTTATTGATGAAGCGTAACTGGAATAAAACATGGATTTCATATCCATTAAGTCAAAAAAATTATAAATTTCTATGTTTTAAGGAGACATACGATGGATTATCCTCCAGACTATACCAAGTTTTATGTATTAAGAGATACTCCTGCTACTAGACCATTTAGAGGGGACTTTGTTAATCAAGATGACTGGTTTTCAATTTTAAGAGGCGAACAAATGCCAAAGGAAATGGTTGTTGTAAAACATACGGAGGGTACACGTATTCCTTCTCAAATCATTTATACATCCCCTGCTTCACCGTTATTATTTCACGAGAAGCTTATTGATAAATTTGTCAAAGAAGGAATTAGCGGTTGGGAATTGTTTGAAGTAGATGTTTTAGGTAAAAGTGACGAAATTTATAATGGGTATTTTGGGCTTTCGATAAAAGGAAGATGTTCTTCAATTGACTATGCTAGTAGTCTAATTGTGTATCGTGAATTTCCTGGTGGCAGTTTTCCTTATTTTCAAGGTAGATATTTTAAAGACAACTACTGGGATGGTAGTGATTTCTTTATGGAAAATGCTGATGAATTTGGAGCAACAGGATTTCAGTATTGTAGCGAACGAGTAAAAAGAATACTTGATGAATTAAAGGTTAAAAGTATTAAACTTGAAAAACTCACAGAATTTGAAATAGATGTGAATACAGTAAAAATAGGAAGTCCAGGAAGGCTTCCTAAAGGAATCACATTTACCCAAAAATAAGTTCAATAAAAGAGAAGTTTCATTTAATGTGATGCAAAAACAAAGCCGTGGGTTATCCCAACGGCTTTTTGGTGATTAAATATGTTATTGATTTTCAAATTCTAATTCAACCAGTCTTACCAGCTCTGAAGGTTTCATGTTTAGTCCCCTAGCAATATCAAATATGCTTGTTAAGGTTGGTTGGTACTTGCCATTTTCAAGTTCAGATATATAAGTCCTCTCAAGAGTGCTTATTGTAGCTAGCTGTTCTTGGGTAATACCCTTTTTAATCCGTAGGCTCTTGAGAACTTTTCCGAAAATTAATTCAATTTGCAAGGAATTTTCTCCTTTTGAATTAATTATCATGAAAAGGAAGTTACAATACTGTCTGGTATACCCGAAAAAATGGTTTATATTTACAAGTGATTGTGATAAATTGGAAGTGGGACTAATGACCTACGTAGAGGAGAAGATATATGGGATTTAGATATAGAAAGAGTATTAATATTGGTGGCTTGCGTATTAATGCTAGCAAAAGTGGTCTAGGTGCGAGTGTTGGAGTAAAGGGATTAAGGGTCACTAAGAGAGTAGATGGAAGAACAGAATTAACCGCAAGCATTCCTGGTACTGGGGTGTCTTATCAAGAGACTTTATCTAAGGAAAAAAGAAGAAATGAATATATAAATAGACAAAAAAAAGAGAAAAAAGAAAATAATTATAAATCAGTAGATATTGTGGATGCCCCAAAATTATATTCAGAATACAATAGTAATTTATCTGCAAACGCCGATATGTCAGAGTATTTTATTACGTTTGGTGGAAAATTAGCATCTCGTTTTACAAGTGGTATAAAAGATAAAGAAAATAGTGATATAGTGTGTAGTATTATCATTTATAGCCATACTTTTGTTGTGAATTTTCAAATTCATTCGTTGATATTTAAATGTGAAATAGAAAATGTGCATGTAAAGAAAGTAATAACAAATAAAAAGTTTTTATTTAAAAAGTGGACAGAGATTTCTTTAGAATTCGTAATTGATATTGTACCTACTGAGAAATTAGAAGTAATAGTTGTAGATGAAATTATTGCAGACAGAGTTATTCGTCAAATCCAAGAGATTAAAGATAGGATTGTTCTTAATAAGAATAAACAGCAAGAGGAAGTATCTACTTTTGAACTAGAAGATTTCCAGTTACCACAAACAGTAATAAGGGAATCCAGATACTTAACAGAAAATGAGCCAGTACTAGAGGCAACGATATTTAAAATTAGTGAGTATAACGCATCAAAAGTGGCTCTAACTGCAAAGGTACAAAAAGGTACTATAAACGTTGGGGATGAGGTATTACTAATTGGTGAAATAAAAGGCCAAAAAATAAGAATGGATGCAGTTATTACTGATTTAATTCAAAATATGTGTTTTGTTGAATTTGTTGATTCGGAGGATGGCGATGTTAGCTTATTAATAGAAAATAACTTAGAAGACGTTGACTTTTTAGAAAGCGGAGGTTACTTAAGAAATCTAATATATTGAAATACACTTATATAATTAAAGGGAAAATAATAAAAACATCACTTTAGAGTCGTTGTATTACGATTTAAGGTGATGTTTTTTTGGATTTAATTAAACTTTCTTTCTAAGGATACTTACCCAAAATAGGATACTGGAAGCCTATTTTTGTGGTTTCTATGAGCATAACCCTACAAAATATTACATTTTTCCTCTACAAACAATTACGCACATGGTACAATTTAACTATTCAACCAGATAAGGAGAAACATATGTCGATATATGTAGTTCTTGGTTTACTTTTAGTTCTTTCTTTTATCTTGAAGTCTCCAAAATTCAAAGGATTTATTGGGGAGAAATCAGTGTCGTATCAACTCAACAAGCTAGATAAAGAGAAATATCTAGTTCTTCATGACATTACAATCCCATCAATTAAGGGTAAGACAACACAAATAGATCATGTTGTTGTTTCTGAAAATGGAGTATTCGTCATTGAGACAAAGAATTATACAGGCTGGATTTTGGGAGATGAAAAGGCTGACTATTGGACTCAGGTCATCTACAAGCGCAAAGAGAGACTCTATAATCCGCTTAGACAAAATTATGGGCATATTCAAGCATTAAAAGCTTTATTAGGTGGGATGGAGGAAGTCCCTTTCATTTCTATTGTATGCTTTAGTGCTAGGGCTGACTTAAAGGTTAATGTAGTATCAGAAGTAATTTATACGAAGTATTTGGTAAGCACGATCAACAAGTACAGGGGAATTGCTTTAGGTAAAAATGATGTTCAAAAGATATATGATGCCATTCAAAAGGCAAGTTTGAAAGATGGAAATGTTAAGAGAGAACATGTTAAAGCATTAAAGAATGACATGATTGAGAATACGATTAAGATTGCTCAGAATAAATGTCCAAAGTGTGATGGGAAATTGATGGAGCGTACTGGTAAGTATGGGAGATTCAAGGGTTGCGGGAATTATCCAAAGTGTAGGTTTGTACTCAAAAATGTATAGCATCGTCTGGAGGACATTTGTGCTACGAACATCAAAGGTAAGTTGGGGGTAATAAAGTGCTAGGTTTAATTCTCATTGTCATTCTTATTCTTATTCTTCTAGTTATAGTAGTAGGCATTCTTGCGTATAGAAAATCTAGCAGTCAAAAGCAACAAGAACAGTTTTTTCAAATAGATGACTATGATTTAAAGAAAATAAACATTGAAGATATAGATCGTATGCTTGATGGATCAGAGTTTGAAATGTATCTGTACAGATTATTTTTAGAACTTGGTTATTCTGGCGTATACAAAACAGTAGGTAGCAGGGATTTTGGGGCAGATTTAATCTTTACAGATAGTGAAGGAGTTAGGAACGTAGTTCAGGCAAAGAGGTATGGTATTGATAATCCAGTTGGACTTAGTGCAGTTCAAGAAGTATTTACATCAATGAGATATTACAAAGCTAGGAAATCTATTGTTGTTGCTACAACAAAGTACACTGATTCATGCGAAACTTTAGCTGGTATCAATCATGTAAAGCTATTAGATCGTAATGATCTAATTAGAATTATTGAAGCCTTCAAGCAAGATGATAATATTCATGCAAGAGATATTATTGAATCAGAGCCAAGAGTTATTCTTGAATCGTGGAATCAAATGAACAACGCTTTGCCAGTAATTAAAAAAGATCATAAAGCTGAAAAGTACGTGAAATCAATTCAATCTAAATAATTGAAAGTTGATGAATAGATGAAATTCCTTAGTAATTGGCTTCACATCATCCGTAATTGCTCTTTTGACAATACATATAAGGTAGCTTGGGCAAAGGCTATTACAGAAAGTGCACTTGAATACGTTTCTGAAAATGAGCGACAAGTTGTTGTTGAGATAAGTTTAACTTCAATTGCTCAAAAAGTGATTCGTTATTATTGGGAGCAGACATTATTTTTTGATCTTAAGCAAAGTGGCAATCCCAATAAACCTCCTGTGATCGTTAGTGTTGTGAAAGAGCTAACTGCATCCTATCAAGCAAAGACAGGCTCATTTAAGCCCATCAAATGGTTTACAGCTAACGTAGAGAATCTGTGTAAGCATGAGTACGACAAGGCGATCAAAGAGATTGTGAAGGCTTTAAAGGCTGATGTGAGTTATCGATTTCTTCGAATAGAAGGTAAGGAAATAGTAGGAATCTACGAATATCAGCAAAAAGCTGATTGCTTGTATATAGCGGCTGACAATTTGAAGCAACTTAAAGAGCATAGTTTAATCGTTTTCGATGCAATAAACTACCGCTGGACTCAAATGTTGGAGAACTTCAATCATTCACCACGCATTAGTAAAAAAATCAAGATCATTGATGAAGATAATGTAAGACGTAAACCTTTAAGTAAGTTTATTTCATACTTGAATGCGGAGAATCCTACGCATTCATGCTTCTTGTGTGGGTATTCAATTGTTGGTGAAACTCCTGCTATTGATCACGTTATTCCATGGTCATATTTGTATTCTGATGATCTTTGGAATTTGGTGTATGCACATCAAAGTTGCAATAGTAGTAAATCAAACGTGATACCAAGTGAGGATATGATTAAACGTTTAGAGGATAGAAATAGTGAGCTACTTAACTTGCTTCAAACGAGTGGTATAAAGGACAAGCATGTATCAGAGTTAGCGATGGCGATAGAAAATAACTATGTGAAGAAGTTTTGGATTGCTTGTCAGGGATAGCAGGATACTTTAATAAGGGTGAGGGATTAATATGGAAAATATATTTTCGAACTCTATGAAAAGAAATGACTATTTAAGCGATGAAATGTTGAAATATGCGAAAAATAGTGAGGTTTCTATTGCAGTTGCTTTTTTTACAAATGAGAATTTTTTAATGGATTTGATTAACAATGGATGCTCAATTCGACTTTTAGTTAGATTAGGGTTTCCGACTGATGGGATAAGTCTGAGAAGGATTTTTGAATACAAACACAAAATTCAAATCAAATACTATACTTCAAAAAGTTTTCATCCTAAGTTATATATCTTTGAGAATGATATTGCTTTTCTTGGTTCATCCAACCTTACAAATGCAGGCATCAAATCCAATCAAGAATTAAATGTATCAATTGACTCTGAAGACATTCTTTTTGAAGAACTTAAAGATGTATTTGAGGACTATTGGGAGGAAGCACACGTTCTAACTATGGAAATAATAAAAGAATACATTGATATTGTTAGAGAATTAAATACTAAGAATACTGAAGTCGAAAAAGCTATTTTTACTAAATTCGGAAACCATTCTTATCCTAATATTATTCGGATTGATAAAAATAAAAAATCCAAATCACGTGAATTCGAGCAGGGCTTATTAAAAAGGTATCAATCATTCGTTCAGAAATTCATAACTCTAAAAGAAATTTATGAGTCTACATGTTTGAGAAAGGCAAGCCAACTTCCACTACGAATTGAAATTGATCAATTTTTAAATTGGCTAAGGGAAGAAAAAGCCTATGGAGATAATTATAAAAGACCCTCAATTAATACAGAAGAAATAAGAGAATTTACTATTGAAAAAATTAAGGAATTTTATAATAGCGATTATGAGTACTTAGATACTACTACAGTCAACTATATAACGATAATGAAAAATTTAGGTTCTACAGAAGATATTGATTCGATTAATGAAGATCAATTGTCTGAATGTCTGCTATCAATCCATGCATTTTTAGGGCAAGTTAGACATAATAAGGGTGGGAGAATAAAATTTGTAAATGATTTTATCAATTCAAATGGAATGGATAGAATTAAAGAGTCGTTTAAGTATTTGCTTTTTTGTGAGGATTCTTATACTAAAAAAATAACAAATTGTATTTATAACTCCGATTATAAGCTAATTAAATTTGGTCAGAGCTGTGTTCAGGAATTATTCGGTTGGGCAAATAAAGAGGAAGTTCCAATATGTAATGAAAGAACTTATAAAAGTATGCAATATCTAGGGTTCGGAAAATTATGATCTCTTAGGAGTGAATTTTAATGACTAATTATAATAAACTTGTACGTGATAAGATTCCTCAAATTATAGAAGCGAATGGTAAGAAAGCTGTGTATAAAGTGCTAAGCGATGCTGAACATGCAGTAATGCTTAATAAAAAGCTTCATGAGGAATTCCTTGAATATACTAATGCAAATGAGGAAGATAAAGTTGAAGAACTGGCTGATTTGGTGGAAGTTGTTTATGCAATATTGGAGAGCAAGGGAGTAAGTTTTGAGGAATTTGAAAAAGTGAGATTGGCAAAAAGGGAAGAGCGTGGAGGATTTAAGGAGAAGTTGTTTTTAATTAATGTTGATGAGAAATAATTAACGGAGGGAATTAAGGTGAAGACACCTAAATTATTGACCTTTGAATCTTGGGTAAGTGATTACGACTGGTATCAATATGCTATGAATAACAGAAATTATGTACCTAACCTTCTGGTAGACAGATCACCATGTTCTGATCCTTTTTTCGATCCCTTTACAAAGCATACTGAGAGAAGACCAATAATAAGTGGGCTGTGTAGAGGACTCAAAAATTTCTCTGTTGGTGACTTATTTATTTATGTAACTAAAATTGATCCTAAAGTCATTTTGGACTTGAAAATAAGTTCTAATGGAACTCCAATGTATTTTGGAGTAGCTGTGTTACGTTTTACAAAGCTATACGCTTCTCATTTGGAAGCATCTAGACATTATGAACCCAAACAATATGTTGCAGAGCCAGAAATAACAGATTATCCACCAAATTTATCCTTCACAATAGAACCAATTGTAGCAAATAGCATTAATTGTTGTATCACTGGAGTATCTGAAAACAGAGAAAATAAAAAAACAATACATAGAAAATTTGTGCCAAATGAGGTTAATGTTCATCAGTGGGAAAGACATTATCGTGATTATTATTGCAGGAATAGAGATAGAAAGCTAAAGGCTGGAGAATGTAGAGTGGAATATATTAGTAATAAGGAATGCTTAGTTCTAGATCATTCTAAAGCTCCTATTTTTACTACAAAAGATTGGTATGGTACTAAACCAAATCAAAAAGGAATTCAAATATCAGAAGCTAATGCAATTGAGATTGCTAAAAGAATTGCTTTTTCAAATGTAATTAGTACTATCTGAAAACCACAAAGCAAGTGGAGATAAGGGCGACCATGGAACAGTTCCAGTATATGGTACTATTTATTTCAAAAGAGAATTGTTATTTTGCATTTACGTGACTTATATGAAATATAGGGGTTGATTAGTGTTGTTATTTAAAGAAATCGAGTACAATAGCGAAAGTCTCAAATTGATGTCAAGCCACTTCAAATTCTTGTTTTGTTTCATATGGGGACAGTAAGAATGAAAAATAAAGAAGAGATGTTAATCAATTATCTTTTTGAGAATGCAATTCGATTCATGAGATTCTCTATAGAAGAACTTATATCGCCAGATATTAATAATATTGATAATATAATTAAAGCATGTGTACTTATACAAACTACTACAGAACTCTCCCTCAAGTATGCAGTTTCGTATAATTTTGGTGAGATATCTATCCGCAAAATATTACATAAAAATTTAAGGGAACTCTCCATTGATGAAATTTACAATAAGTTTTTAACAAATAAATTAATTATTTCTGAATTTGAAAACTTAAAAAAATATCTAAATAGTGACGCTAAATATAAATTTTCTAGAGAACAAATTGCATACATGGATAAATTCCAATTAATTAGAAATAAAGTATTGCATTTTTCTTATAATTTTGATTCTGAAGATAAAGAAGAGATGAAAAAAACATTTATTTACATTGTTATGAGAATTATATATCCTTTACTTTATGAAAGTTATTCGATAGAATCACTAGAATATTTAACACCTAATCAATTTTTTAAACTTTATATTGGGGAAGAGAAGTTCACAGCAATTAGTAAAACTCAAGAATACAAAGAAATAATATATGAGATCGTTTCGAGTTTTAAGGAAAAAAATGGTATTGGAAAATGTATATATTGTGAGGAAAAAACATGGATGATAGAAAATTGTCAATGTCTTCTTTGTGAAAGAAGGTCCGATGATATACTTTTGAAATGCCCAGTGTGTAAAAGTAATAAATCAGTTATATTTCAGTCATTAAATATGGAATGTAATAATAATGCAACAAAAGGATATTGTGTAAATTGTTATCGGAAAACTTCTATAATAAAATGCAAAAAATGCGGAATATATAATGTATATGATGATGATATTGCCTTTTTAGAGGCGGTTGAGCATATATGTGAATCTGTTTGTGATGACGATTGTTCAAATAAACCAATAAACGAAAAGTTGCCAGTGGATTTTGTATATGCGGTTTCATCAATTATTATTTCAGAATGTTTGAAAATTAATGAAATAGTGGTAAAGAATAAAAATAAGAATGTTACTAGGATATTTGGTAAACACACTATGGATGAATACATACTATATGGTAACCTAGAACAATCCGTTTATAATAGCTATATGTATTTGGATGAAAAACAATATGTTGAATTTTTCGTATCTAAAGAAAAAATATTAGATCGCATCGATAGATATATAAAGAATAATTATGTGTGTGGTTCATTTGATGAAATTAAAAAGCTTTACAAGTCTCTATTTATCTCAATACATGGTGAGGAAAATGATAAAAAGTTCAAATCAATTTTCAAAAGGATAGTTGGAGGAAACTTTGATAAATTGACATCTGATGAATTTAAAGTGTTTTATGAATGCAGGGATTATTTAACATTTGATGATAAGATGTATTTTGGAATATATCACAATAATATAATTAAACCACATGAGGTCAAATGAGTTTAATAGTCTATTGAGAATTTGTGAAATTCGAACTTCGTGTTATGTTCATTTTTTCGGTATCTGCTCCATCACTACTTAGGAGACTCACAATATTTAAGGCATATAAGTATCGTAAGAATCAAATTCAAAGGACTCTCCTTTCATTGGAGAGTTCTTTTTTGTGCTGAGGTTTATAAGCTACTAAACATATTTCTTTATTATTTTTGAGTTAACGGACTGTGTAACCTTCCACGTTCCATTATAACGGCATCTTCGATAGACACGATCTATCTCTCGGTAGTCTGCAATTGACTGTGTCCTAGAAGCCTAGACAACGTGTATAGGTCAATTTGTCTCAACATTTGTTGTGCAAACATTCTCCTAAAATTGTGAGCTGTAGTAGCCACTTCTTTTCCTACAGCATCACATGTTTAAAATTCCCTTATTATATTTAAACGTATTATCCAAACGAATGATGTACTTTGTACAAATATTTGGGTATAATTAGGTTATCATCATCCACAAGCTAGGGACGATGCAATCCATAATCTACATAGCAATTAACAACTCTCATAAAATTCTTCAATCCCTTGATACGCTTAGCTTTTTTCGTTGTAGGAGCGAACGAATAGGCGATTACGGTTTCACCATCAATAACCCGAATGCAGTAGCATCGTGTGGTTGTGGGTCTTCTTTCAAGCCAGCGGATTATGAAGGAACACCTGAACCTTGTGATGATAAGGTTGAGGCATAAATAATTAATATTGAACCTTCTGAATTAGTGTGTTGTACTAACACTCGTTCAGAAGGTTTTTTGTCGTGTTTGTCTACACAGTTAACCACCAAACACCAGCACACTCAGGCAGCACAATCAACTGCTCACTGACAACCTTATTGGCTATCGCGTCTCCAAAGAAAAATCTCGTAAGCATTTCGGCTTCGTCTACGCTCTCAAACGTATAATCGGTCCGTATCCACGTATGAGAAAAGCCATATTCGGATTCAATAAGTCTATAATAATTCATCAAAAAATCAGGTGGATAGGGTGTTTCGGAGCCTGTTCCGAAGTTCTCGATAATAATGACCGTACCGCCTGGGCGCAGAACTCTTCTGATTTCGCTTAAAACTTGGTGAATATTGGCTTCCCATTGATCGACATCCGAATTTCCAAGGTAGCAAATACTCCATCCGGATACGATTAAATCTGCACTATGATTGGCGACAGGTAAATGCCTGTGGTCAGCAACTTGTATTCTCCAATTGTGCAAATCAGCTTTCCTAAGATGATCTGCGGTAATGCGCAGCATAGATTCGGATTCATCTAAAGCTACAATGGACTTTGCTTGTGGAGCGAGAACACGGGTTAATCTCCCAGCACCAGCACCCATGTCGATGATGTCTAGACCTTCAACGGGGATGATGGTTTGAATGGTTTCATATAAGCTTGCTTGTTTGGAAACGAGTTGTTCATACATGTCTGCTTGATTGGCATAAATGTTTGCATGATTAGGCATTTGGTAATCTCCTCCTTAGGGTTATGTTAAACATTGTCATCGTAATGTGTAACGTAAGGAGAAGGTCAAGACATTGTTGATTAGGGTTGAATAGGAACTGCATAAACGAGATACAGCAAATCGTTGAGTTTCATATGTTTGGTAATATAACCATTTTCGTCAAACCAGGTTAGCAGGGAAGAGCAGATGGCATAATGCTGATCTTGCAGGGTTGTCAGGAGATCTGTTCGCCCGTTCGCTGTACATTCTTTCATGTATAGATCTTTTGCAGATTCATTTTCGAACATTAAATCCGCTATGCAAATTCTACCGTGAGACTTGAGTACGCGGCGCATTTCATCTAACGCTAGCACTTGCTGTTCGTTAGTAATATGGTGAAAAGCAAACGATGTAACGACAAAATCGAATTGGTTATCCATGTAAGGAATGGCCAGGAAATTCCCTAGCTTCATGTCCATTTGCGGATGTTTACTTTGGCATTGCTTCATCATTTCTTTGGATTGGTCTACGCCAGCCATGTGAATGCCCTTATGCAGAAATCGCCTTGCCAAATTACCAGTTCCTGTCCCAAGATCAAGCCCTTTCTCTCCAACCCTTGGTTTTACCCATTGAAGTGTTAGATCAAGAACTTCTTCGTATCCTTTATACTCGTTGTCATTATGTAAAACCCGTTCATCATGAGTCAATGCTTGTTGATCAAAGTTCCATGTATCCTTCCAATTTTTGCGGATTTCCCGAAGTCGTTTAGAACCTTCCGCGAGTGTGAAGATATCATCAATCGGAAGTGAGTTGTTCTGTTTCAAAAGGTCGATCATGGTATCCGTCGTTTCAATGATTTGCTTGAACTCCAGCCATTGAGCAAAAACAACAGATCGTTGAATTTCTAAATAGTATTGAAGCTGCTCTTTATCATCGGCATCAACTTCTTGTAATGCTTTTTGAATATCGGCAACGGACATACCTGATTCACGAAGCGAAATAATTGTTTGTAGCCGCCATATTTCTTTTTCTGTAAATGTTCTATATAAATTATTTTCTTGTTTAGACGGTGAAATAAGTCCTTTATCTTCATAGAAGCGGATGGCTCTTGGAGAAATATTCAATTTATTGGCAACATCTTTAATTTGCATGCTTTCACCCTTTCTCTCCCCTTAAATAAACATTAACGTAAGGGAAAAGTAAAGTTGAAAATAGCAATGTCTAGCTAGTTAGGAGTCGTCTCTCATTACCAAATTGTGGAATATACTATAAAGATAGTACTAGTTATTGTTTGAAAGGAGGGAGCCAGATGGCAACTAGAAAGGATTTCATCGATCTTGTTGCACCGATTGCTTTGAAGCTTCGTTTAGAAGGCTCGCCAATTTTCCCATCTGTTCGAATTGCACAAGCAATACTAGAAACTGGGGGTAAAATAAACGCTTGGAATAACTTGGTTGGATATAAAGTTGGAAATGGCGTACTAACACCTTATTGGCAAGGCGATCGTGTGTCAGTAAGCACATGGGAATTCATAAATGAGGATCATATGTTTAATGTACCGGGGGATTTTCGGGCATACAGCACCATTGAGGACGGATTTCGAGATCAAGATTTGTTGTTTCAAGCTGCGCGTTATTCGGCAGTACGGTCAGCAAGCATTCCACAAACTCAAACAGCTGCGCTACAGAAGAGTGGATACGCGACTGACCCTGCCTATACAAGTAAATTGAATATGATGATAGCGACGGAAGGGTTAACTTTCTTCGATGAGGAGGTCATTCGGATGTTAGAGAACTTACAGGCCCAGATTTCAGAATTAACAAGTAGAGTACACTCACTCGAAGAGCAGGCCGCTTTGATGGTCGTGCCAACATGGGCGAAGTCAGCCGTTGATGCGGCAGTAAAGGCCGGTTTGATCGACACACCTGAGAAAGGGAGCTATGATTTCTATCGCTTATTAACTGTGTTACATCGCAAGGGCATTATATAATATGTGGAAGAATATAGGGGCCGAAAGGGGCAATGATGAGGTTAGTAAATCATTCGGCCTTTAATTCTTACATTTTCACCATATTTGGCTTGCATCAACTTCGTTTGCTCTTGCATATAAGCATAAATTTCTTTCAAGCGGTTCTTTCTAGGTTTAATTGTTTCTTTAATTTCGCCATTCAACACGATATCGTAAACGATCATTCTAGTTCAGCTCCTTTGTTTTGTCTTTCTAATATCATTGTAGACGATGAATATTAAGGGACGATTAAAATTTCTTTTCAATTTTGTGAATAAAATGAAGGTTATGTTAAATAAACGTTAAAAATGCCTAAAATAGTGATCATTTTTTTTTATCAGTATTTTACAAGTTTTGGATGTGTATAAGTTTATGCACAATATCCCCCTATGCTTTGTCAGCCTTCATGGTACATATTAACAATTTACCCACAGGATATGCACACTTATCTGTGGATAACGGAACGCTTGTTCTATCAAAAACCCCATGATACTATTAGTTTAAATTATAGAATATGGGTGATTTCAGTGAGACAAATTAGCGATGAGACATTGATCGACTCTTATTACAAGGCACTAGATTTAAGATTAGAATCGGATTTTCTTGAACTATTGCTCGCGGAAATACAGCGACGCAAATTAAAGCTATCCGTGATCATTAAGGACGAAGCACCACTTAATTAATAATTGAACTCAGCACGTATTTGCAGGGTATAGCTAGAATGACAGTCGGGGCAATTCAAGAGGTGAAGGCAGGGCTCTTGCTCGTCGCCTTCCTGGTTTGTCAAGGAAATGTTGTTCATCTCGTAAGGCGAATAAGGACCGAGCAAGTCACTCAGCTTACCATGGTCACACATACGCTGCGAGCACACAGGACAGTTGGTTTGCAATTCTTGCATGCCGTTACAAACTGGACATATAGATGACAAAGGGGTATTCCTCCTAATCCGTAGATTAGGTTAGAATACCCCTTTTCATTGCTATTCATTATAATTTCAAGTTCGAACTGTGTCCTGGTGAAAGCTTGGCACTTGGATCAATGTAAACTTTGGCATTGTTAATTGCCGTAGGTGCTTCACCGAAGCCAACAGCGATCAGTTTCAATTTACCAGGGTATGTCGTAATATCGCCGGCAGCGAAGATACCTGGGATCGTCGTTTCCATACGGGAATCAACAACGATGGAGCCGTTTTCGATTTCGAGCCCCCATTCAGAAATCGGTCCGAGAGAGGATACGAAGCCGAAGTTAATAATAATGGCGTCGACATCGTGGATGCTTTCTTCGCCTGATTTAATATTTTTAAGAGTAATTTGCTCGATACGATCTGTTCCGTGAAGCTTAGTGATTTCGGTTGGTGTAACGATGTTAACCTTCGAATTCATTAAGTTCTCTACACTGTGCTCATGAGCACGGAATTTATCTCGACGGTGGATCAAGGTTACTTGCTCAGCAATAGGTTCAAGCATCAAAGCCCAATCAACTGCGGAATCACCGCCGCCGCTAATAAGTACTTTTTGACCGGCAAATGCATTCAAGTCACTTACGAAGTAATGTAAATTTTTCTTCTCGAATTGAGCTGCTTCCGGTAACTCAAGACGACGCGGCTCGAATGCGCCAACTCCACCTGAAATAATAACGGCATGGCTCAGATGTACACCTTTGTCTGTTGTAATTTCAAAAAGACGTTCTTCTTTCTTAACGACATTATGTACTTTTTCTTCCAAACAAATATCAATAGGGAAGTGTTTCATTTGATCAGATAAGTTATTTACAAGCTCTTGAGCTGTAATTTTTGGGAAGCCTGCAACATCATAAATATATTTTTCGGGATAAAGAGCTGCAAGTTGACCACCAAGTTGTGGCATGCTTTCAATGATTTTCACAGATGCTTGACGCATCCCTGCATAAAAGGATGCAAACATGCCAGCAGGGCCGCCGCCAATTACAATAATATCAACGATGTCTTGACTGGTTTCTCTCTCGTTCATGATAGAACCTCCGATCAAACCCATAGTGTAACACAGTGATAATCATACTCATTATAAACGTCACTTCTATTGAAGGAAACAGAAAAGTTTAAATTTAACATATATATTGCTTATAGATAGGATAAGTAAATGCTTACATGGATTAGATGGGCTAAAACGCCTATAATACAAGATTTTTTATGCAAAATGACACTTGATATTTACTTATGAAAATTATATCATATCATGAGAATCGGTTTACCATGTTGTGATGAATTTCCACCTGTTTAATCATAATTCACTTCGAAAGCGTGCAAACTAGTAGCAGAATACTACTTTTGAAGCTGTTTGTGTAATTTTTCACAAGATAGAGAGACCATGGGACAAAATACGGATATGGAAGTGAGAGAGACATGAGTAGAATACCAAGAATCGTTATATTAGGAGCCGGTTACGGCGGAATCCTTGCTGCAATTCGGTTGCAAAAGGAATTGAACTACAACGAAGCTGATGTTACGCTTGTTAACAAGCATGACTATCACTACATTACAACACATCTTCACATGCCTGCTGCAGGGACAGATAATCCTGAAAATGCACGCGTGAACATTTTGAAATTGATTGATGAATTTAAAGTTGATTTCGTGAAATCGACAGTTACGCAAATTCGTCCACATGAGAAAAAGGTTATTTTGGAAGACGGAACACTTTCCTACGACTACCTAGTAATCGGACTTGGTGGCGAAGCGGAAACTTTCGGAATTCCTGGTCTGAAAGAAAATGCGCTGAATATTCGCAGTATTAACAGTGTTCGCTTTATTCGTGAGCACATTGAATATCAATTCGCGAAGTTTAAACGTGAACCAGATCGCAAAGATTACCTAACTTTCGTTATCGGTGGCGCTGGATTTACTGGTATTGAATTCATTGGTGAACTTGCTGATCGTATCCCTCTTCTATGCAAAGAGTTCGATGTGGATCCTTCCCTTGTGAAGATTTATAATATTGAAGCTGCGCCAACTGCATTGCCAGGTTTCGATCCTGAGCTTGTTGAGTATGCGATGAAAGTTCTTACGGACAAAGGTATAACTTTCAAAATTGGTACAGCCATTAAAGAATGTACGCCAGAAGGTGTTCTGATTGCTGGCGATGAGTTCATCAAAGCAGCAACAGTTGTATGGACAGGCGGTATCCGCGGTAACCATATGTTAGATGAAGCTGGCTTCGAAACGATGCGCGGTAGAATTAAAGTGAATGAGCACCTTCATGCTCCAGGCTTTGATAATATTTATGTTGTGGGTGACTGTTCCATCGTGATGAACGATGAAGGCAGACCATATCCACCAACAGCACAAATTGCGATGCAACAAGGTGAAGCTGTGGCTCACAACTTGATCGCGTCGATTCGTGGATCGCAAATGAAAACTTTCAAGTACTCGAACAAAGGTACAGTAGCTTCCCTTGGTAAAGGTCAAGCGATCGGTATCGTAGGTTCCCGTAAATTGAAAGGGAATGTCGCTGCTATGATGAAAAAAGTGGTTGATATGAGATACCTTTACATTATTGGCGGAATTCCACTAGTTATACGTAAAGGCCGTTTCTAGTCAAGGAATGCTAACGGGGGGATTGCCATGCGACACTGTAGTGTCCAAGTAAGAGGACTTCTTACCCGGGATGAACTGGATCGTTACAATGCCTTGATCGAAGTCGGTCACTTCTTAGAGACTGAGAAACGTTACGATCATGTCGCTGTTGTCCAAAAGGAAATTGATATCCTCATTCTTCCTGCGATTGAACGTCTGAAGGAAAAGAGTCGTCAGCGTGACCGTGATACGGAAGCGTATCTAGCACGTAAAGCTCAGATGGAAACTGAATTAGCAGCTGCTCTGCGTGACGACGAGGATGAAGAATAGATACCAAAGAAGCATTGCTCTTCATGGAGCAGTGCTTCTTTTTTCTTTCTATGTAACATCAACAAAAAAGAGCAGAGGATCGAAGTCCTTTGCTCTTAAGTCATTATACTTGAATGAATGACGCGAATTTCTCAGGAAGCATAACGTTCCCAACGTAGAAATCTCCGAACTCGCCAAAACGTGCGCTGACTTCATCAAAACGCATTTCGTACACGAGCTTTTTGAAATGAAGAGGATCATCCGAGAATAGTGTAACGCCCCATTCCCAATCATCCAATCCAACGGAGCCTGTAATGATTTGTTTTACTTTACCAGCATATGTACGACCGATCATCCCGTGGCTGCGCATCATCGTCTTACGATCTTCCGCAGGAACCATGTACCAGTTGTCATTGCCTTCACGACGCTTATTCATCGGGTAGAAGCAAATGTGCTTGGATTTCGGCAGAATCGGCTTCAAACGAGCTTGAAGCTCAGGATCTTGTGCAGGATCAACACCTGGCTTCGCCAGATAACTGCTCAATTCTACGATGGAGACGTAGGAATAAACGGGTATAGTAAAAGCAGCAAAGCTAGACTTGTTAAAAGCAGTTTCAAGCTCATTCAGCTCTTCCAATGTTTCACGCAGTTGCATGAAAACGAAATCAGCCTTCTGGCCAACGATGCTATAAACGGCAGTGCTGCCTAGTTTATCGTTCTCAATTTGTTGCCACTGGGACAAGAAGGATTGCAGCTCGTCCGCTGCATGCTTACGTTCTTGTGGGGTTGCAGCATGCCATGCATTCCAATCCATTAGACGGAAATCATGGAGCGCATACCAGCCTTCCAGCGTTTGTACGGCTTCACTCATTGTTTTTCCTCCATTCAAGGGCTAATATCCCCTACATTGTATCCAATTCATGGAGAAAGGGCAAATGCATGGAGGGGTGAAGTATAAGAAATGTCCAATTAATTGTTCAATTTGTGTACACTTTACCTGTACCATTTCGTAGATTACAATAATAAGAGCTATAGAGGCCAAAGTTAGGAAGTGCTTCTACATATATAAGGGGGAACTATCGTGCTGCAAATGGTTATCGCCACTGTCTTAATGATGGTGTTATTCTTTGGGATCGGCTTTATTCTGAATATGCTAATGAAAACAACGTGGTTTCCACTTTACGCATTCATTGCCTTAGTGATTGGGATTATCATCTATGGATACATGGGGAATTCTTCCTTTATGTCAAGTGACGAGAGTTTCACTATTGTTGACGTGATTCCGGCAATCGGCGGCTTAGTCGGCGCAATTTTGAGCGGTTCGGCGATCAAAGCACTGCGTATTCGCGGTTTCAAAATGTTCTAATATTACTGGGGCAATTGGGTCAGGCTAAGAGAAGTTACTTAAACTTCACTTACGGAGGAGACACGATCGGTGCCTTGGGCGAATGTGAATGGAACATCACTGCATTATGAGATAACGGGACCAGAATGGGGCATGCCAATCGTTTTTATTCATCCCCCATTGTTAACGTTAGAAGCGTTCAGGTATCAGAAAGAACAACTAGGCGTCCATTTCCGAGTCATTACATTTGACATTAGAGGTCATGGCGGAAGTGCGAGTTCGAAGCAGTCACTAAGTTATCAACTTATTTCGCAAGACATAATAGGGCTTCTTGATTTCTTAGGGATCGAGGAAGCCTTTCTTTGTGGTTATTCAACTGGAGGAACGGTGGCCTTGGAGGCACTGCTTACACATCCCCAACGTTTGGTGGGGGGATTGTCGTAAGCGGAATGTCAGAATTGACGGATACGTACAATCGAATCAGAATTTGGCTTGCGATACGAATGGCGAATCCTAGTCGAATTATGAATTTTTTGATTAGAGCGATTACGTATGGCAATGCCGATAAAAAGACAACCTACCAGGAGTTAAAAGACCATGCCTTACAGGATAAAGCGGACAATGTGAGATCCTATTTCGAGCAATCCCTGCGCTACAACTGCACAAATAGTCTCTCGAAGATTAAGCAGCCCGTCTTATTGATCTATGGTGAAAAAGACGTTGACTTCCATCCCTATGCTCAAATTCTCCATAGGGGGTTACCGCATAGTTCTCTTTTTTTCATCAAAGATGCGAAGCATCCGGTACCGATTCAAAGCGCTGCACGCATGAATGACATCATTCATCTATGGGTGGACAGCCTCAAGGAGAAGGAACAAAAGGAACGTTGGAAGCTCGATCTAGCTATCGCGCAGAAGCTTAATCCTCAATTGTATAGGAATGTAAACGAGTATTCGAGTGATGCTGAGCCCCCCATTTATACGCAAGAACAATGACGCCAAAATTAAGATTCCATTGCTAGTGAAAATGCGATGGAATCTTTTTCTTGCCCAAAAGGTAAAATTATCTTTTCTCTTGTAGATACCAAGATTGTCGATTTTTGTGGTAGACTAATAGAGAGAGACTGAGACATGGGATAGCTAGATTATGAGCGATCTTTCAGTCGAGCTGAGGCAGGATGGTGCTGTAACGGGATGAGAATGACGAATATGCTGCATTTCACCGAGAATCACAGGTTTTGCGTGAACCGTGAGTTTTCTTTGAGCAGTTTAGACTATAAAATGCTAGCGATGATGTATCAACCGATGATAGGCGGTTTGGCCATAAGTTTCTATCAGGCGCTCTATCAGCAGATGAGTGCAGAGAAAGTGGGCTTTTCGCCGATGGAGCAGCAACGTAAGTTGTTTCTACTGCTAGAGCTTGAACAGAATGAGCGTGGTCGAAAGTATATTATTGAACAATCCTCCAAGCTAGAGGCGATTGGTCTGCTTCAGACGACTCGCAAGTTTGTACCCGAGGAAGAAGATTATGTTTTCGTCTATACATTGTTCGCGCCTTTAGGGCCGAATGAGTTTTTCCGAAATCAGCATTTAACGCTGCTGCTGCGCGACAAGGTTGGGAAGTTCATGCTGCTTTCGCTGCGTGAAGATCTGCTCTCGCCTGAACCAGAGGAGTGTCGTGAGGCGGTCGAGGAGAACTTGTCGGTTCCTTTTTATGAGTTATTCCGTCTGAACACACAGGTTGTGGATTATGAACTGGAACAAGCACTCTATGAGGCCTCTGCAAGCAAGCAAGGGGATGCACGGATGGACGTGACGACCAAAGGCTTCAAGTATGCGGATATCATCATGAGATTCCCTCGTGGAGCAAGTAACCGCGTGTTCGTTGAAGCGCTGAAGCACAAACCGGAGCATATGGTCGCCATTAATATTGTGGCCAAGAAGTACAATCTGTCCTTGCAAGAAACGTGCCGCTTGCTTGATGAGGATGGCGTGTTCACTGAAGAAGGTGAGCTTGTCATGGATCTCATGCAATATAATGCGAATCTGTTCTACAGACAGAGCAAGAAGCGGGATGAAGAGAGAGAGCGTACGACTACGAAATCTGAGGAAGAAGTGGAAACTTCGGAAGAGCAGTCTGTGGAGATGGCTTATTATTTAGAAGTACCTCAGCAACTGCGCGGCGAATGCACGGATCATCAGTACAACTACATCATGCGAAATGAGCCATACACGGCTGTGTTGAAAATGTTTTTCACACAGGGTTCGATACCTGATGGCGTACTTAATATTTTCGAGAAAATCGATTTGAACTATAAATTAAAAGAAGAAGTTATTAATGTGTTGATTCACTTCTTGCATATTGATCGTCGCTCTTGGGCCAAATCCTCCATTGAGGCTGTAGCTTCCGATATGCTTGGCAAGCAAATTAATACGTATGAGCATGCCGTTGAATATGTACGTGAGAAAATCAATTACAAGCAGAAAGCTGCTTCTAAGGTGGAATCTGCGAAAGCGGGCGGAGGCTCTGCAACGCGTGGACGTCAGGGCAAGACACAGAAGCCTCATATCCCTATTGTATTACCTGATACGGGGACTACAGCGTCTACTAGGCTGTCTGCAGAGGAGCTTGAGGCAGCTAGACGAATGGCGCAGAAGCTGGATGAGCGATTTAACCGGAAGAATTAGTAAGCGGCTTACTTATGGATTGAACGATGGAACTGTTAGGAGGTGCCGAACATGATGGAGTCCTTATCGCATTTACTCAAATCATTGCCGGATACAGAATGGAAAAGAAAAGCTGAATTGAAAATTCAAGGCGTTCTTGCGGACCCGTTGATTGCTAAATTTCGTCAGAAGTATCCTTTTGTGGATGACTATGCGATTAAAATAAATATGAACAAGTTGTATCAGCATGTTTCGGAATTTAAAACTTGCTCCAATTGCCCTGGCTTAGAGAACTGTCCGAATGATATGACAGGACATTATACAATTCTTACAGCCGAATCGGTGGAGGGGCAAACGCCTTTTATTCATGAGGAGAAGGTAGCTTGCAAGAAGTTTATTGCCAAAGGCCAGCAGGACGCCATCTCCAGCCGAATTCGCACTTTTCACGTGGACCCACGGATGATTTCGCGAAGTTTCTCCTTTGGGGATATCTTGGAGACGGATCTCGATCGTGCGAAAGCGGTCATGCAAATTAACGACTATGTGAGTTTAACCATTGAAGAAGGTCTTCAGACGCGAGGGTTATATTTATCTGGATCGTTTGGTACAGGGAAAACGTTCTTGATGGGTTACATGCTGCATCAGTTGGCGAAGGTCGGTATGACAGGAGCCATCGTCTATATGCCAGACTTTGCTGAGGATTTAAAGGGGATGTTCCAAGAGCCTTATAAGCTCAAGGAGACGATTGACCTACTTAAGGAAACGGATCTGCTCGTATTTGACGATATTGGGGCAGAGAATTTGAACCCTTGGCTAAGAGATCACGTCATTGGCGCTATTGTGAATCATCGGATGAATCGGAAACCAACGTTCTTCACTTCCAACTATGCGCTATCTGGTTTGGAGAAGCATTTCAGCTTCACGAACAAAGACGGCGACGAAGAGTATAAGGGGCAACGAATCATGGATCGGATACGACCATTCGTTGATGTGGTTGAGGTTACGGGTACGAACAAGCGTGGAAGATAAAGCGTAAAGAAAAACCTAGCCGGAGGTGGCTAGGTTTTTGTGTATTTGCGGTTCCTTGCTATAAGCAAGCAAGCAAGCGTGCAAGCGCCACAGATAAGGAAAATAACTGGATTTCCTCCAGCTAAATGAGCCCTTGTAGCAGCTTTTGATGGATTAGCTGTATTTTCTACATTTATTTTTCAACATTTTAGTCAATTCTTCAAAAATCCATCAAATTACGACATATTTTCCAGCTATTTATGTAATACCAACTGAATCACGAAAATTAACTGTAGTTTATACAGCTAATGACTAAGGCAGCGTAAGAAAAAGAAAAAGAAAAAGAAAAAGAAAAAAGCCGCTTCGCAGTTGCCTGCAATGCGGCTTTAACTTTTGAAGTTTCGCTTACTTCATCACTTGGATGACGGTAGCAATGACTGCAATGACGAACAATGCGCCAAAGAATACGCCAAAACCTATGCCTACATCCATGAAATCATTACGCGGTTCTTCGTACACGTGATGCTCAGGGTGTTGATTGCTCATGTGGTTACCCCCTAACGTCCGACATTCGTATTTGTAAGCCTAGTATACCCAAATTCGTCGAAAGTTGTAAAGCTAATCAAAGTGACAATTGTGCAAACAATCGCAATAAAGAGCGGAATGGGTAAAATACTTCTTGACTCTGACATTAGTGTTATGGTTTACAATAAAGACATCCCTCCAAGATATGTGGGAATAGAAAGAAGTGACGTCCATGCGGATTAGTGAGTTATCCAAGCTTACCGGAGCAAGTATTCGGTCCTTGCGCTACTACGAAGCCAAAGGGCTGATCGCAACACAACGTGAAGAGAATGGCTATCGGGTCTACAATCAAATGGTTGTTGAGCGTGTGAAGACCATTCAGTTTTACTTGAGCCTCGGCTTTACGACTGAGCAGATTGAAAGCTTTCTGAACTGTGTGATGAAGAATCAAGAATCACAGTGTGATGATTTGCTGCCCCTGTACACCGAGAAGCTGCAAGAAATCGAGAAACAAATGGAGATGCTGCAACTGCTCCAAGCGAATCTCAAAGATCGTATTTCCTATATTGAGGAACAGCGACGCCAAGGGCTGCCTGTTGGATTACCCTCGATATAGACCAAAGGATACCCCGTTTGCTAACTTATGGCTTGGTTGAAAAGGCATATGAGTGTGGTATACTTTACATGTTGACGTGATGCGAAGCAAGTTAAGTGACGAACTTAATCTTACTTTTCACCTTATAAATCAAATTCATTCTTAGAAGGAGGAACTATCATGGCAATCGTGAATGTTTCTGACAACAGTTTTAAAGCAGAAGTTGAAGGAGAAGGTACAGTACTTGTAGACTTCTGGGCACCTTGGTGCGGACCTTGTAAAATGATCGCTCCTGTATTGGAAGAGCTAGATAAAGAAGTTGAATCTTTGAAAATCGCAAAAGTAAACGTGGATGACAACCCGGAATCCGCTGCTCGCTTTGGCGTTATGAGTATCCCAACTCTAATCGTATTCAAAGATGGTCAACCAGTTGATAAAGTGGTTGGTTTCCAATCCAAAGACGCGTTGAAAAACGTTGTTTCCCGTCATCAATAATTGACAAGTGCAACAAACTAGAAACAATTGTTCGTGAGAAAAAGCTCTTTTTCTGCTATGCTGAGAAAGAGCTTTTTTTTCATTCGCGATGATTTTTTCTGGAAGGAGATTTAGAGGATGACTGATTTTGAGCAAGAGGACGCAGACGTCCGCGAACAGAGCCTGGAAACGATCAGGCACAAGCTATCTTTACTCCCGGACAAGCCGGGCTGTTATATTATGAAGAACCATCAAGGCACGATTATTTATGTAGGCAAAGCCAAAGTATTGAAAAATCGTGTGCGCTCCTATTTCACGGGGAGTCACAGCGCCAAAACGCAAAAGTTAGTCAGCGAAATTCGCGACTTTGAATATATCATTACCTCCTCTAACATGGAGGCACTTATCCTCGAGTGTAACCTGATTAAGCAGCATCATCCTCGATATAACGTACTACTTAAGGATGATAAGACGTTTCCTTATATCAAAATTACACATGAGGAGCAGCCGCGTCTAGAAGTCACTCGGCGGGTGTACAAGGATAAGGGGAAATATTTCGGCCCTTATCCGAATGCTTTCGCGGCCCAGCAGACGAAGAAGCTGCTGGATCGGTTGTACCCGCTGCGCAAGTGCAAGACCATGCCCGATAAAGTATGCCTATACTATCATATGGGGCAATGTCTTGCGCCTTGCGCCCTAGAGGTATCCGCTGAAACGAATGAGCGGATGGTGCAAGAGATCAGTCGTTTCCTTGGCGGAGGACACGACATCATTAAAGAAGAGCTGACGACCAAGATGTTGGCGGCAGCGGAAGAACTGAATTTCGAGCGCGCGAAGGAGCTGCGCGATCATATCATGAGCATCGATGCGCTCATGGAGAAGCAGAAGATCACGACAGCCGACGCGCTGGACCGCGATGTCTTCGGCTACGCCGTAGACAAGGGCTGGATGGCGGTGCATATCCAGTACATGCGCCAAGGCAAGCTCATCGAACGGCATGTCTCGCTCTTCCCTTACTACGGCGATGAGTACAACGATTTTATGACGTATGTCACACAGGTGTACAGCGATAATCCGGCATTGCCGAAGGAGATCTTCTTGCCTACGATGCCGGAGCCAGAAGTTCAGCCAGAGGGGCTAGCAGATGGGGTAAGGCGCACGGAGAGTGAAGAGAAAGAGATTCGCGAAGCTCTGGAAGGTTGGCTCAAGGTCAAGGTGCATATGCCGCAGCGCGGGCTGAAGAAGCAAATGGTCGATATGGCTAGAGACAACGCTGTGAACGCTTTGGACGAGAAATTTCGGCTTGTTGAACGCGACGAGCGTCGGACTACGAAGGCTGTCGAGAACCTCGGTGAGTGGCTTGGGATTGGCACGATTCGCCGAATCGAAGCATTCGATAACTCGAACATCCAAGGGACGAACCCTGTATCGGCCATGGTTGTATTCGTGGATGGGAAGCCGGATCGCAAGGAATACCGTAAATATAAAGTAAAGACGGTTGTCGGACCGGATGATTACGAAACGATGCGAGAGGTTATCAGACGGCGCTATGAGCGTGTTCTGAAGGACAATCTCACAATGCCTGATTTGATCGTCGTCGATGGAGGGAAAGGGCAAATTTCTGCTGCGATTGACGTTCTTGAGAATGAATTAGGCTTATATATTCCGATTTGTGGGCTAGTGAAGGATGCCAAGCATAAAACAGCCCAGCTGATGATCGGTGATCCAGCCGAAATTGTTCCTCTGCCGCGCGACAGTCAGGAGTTTTATTTGCTGCAGCGTATTCAAGACGAAGTCCATCGCTTTGCCATCACGTTTCATCGGGAAACGCGGGCCAAGTCGATGGTCGTCTCCCAGCTCGATGCCATTCCCGGCATCGGTGAGAAACGCCGTAAAGCGCTGCTGAAGCATTTTGGCTCCGTGCGCAAAATAAAAGAGGCCGAAGTCACGGACTTCAAGCCTCTGGGTATTGGTGAAAAATTAGCGAGTGAAATTATCAAAGCACTTCAAGGCGAGGCGGCGGCTCCCCAGGAATAGGGGGCTTTCGCCTTTTTCCATGCAACCAAGCTAAGCCAAGTCCAACCAGTCCAGGGAGTGCAAGATAGAGGATGCCAGCGAGTACATCGCTGATGTGGCCTAAGGAGAAGAGGGACAACCCCATCAGAATGCTATCCATACACGCATGTACGAATATCGCTGTGATGAACCCATATTTCAGGAATACATATCCGAGTATGATGCCAATAATGGTAACCTCGATCAGTCGCGTGTAGACGGGATAGATCGGGTATTGCGTATGACTTGCTGCCCAGATCACACTTGGAAGTAGGATGGCGATGAAATTGTTGCGGAACAGTTTTTTGAAAAGGATAATGCCTAGGAATCTGAAGGTAGCTTCTTCCGAAATCGCCGCAACCCACGCCATAAGCGGGAATAATTGAGGCTTGAGCATATTGAGTACCGAATCGGCAGGATCATTGACCGACCACACATCGAATTTCACTTCACCTGTGTAAAATAATACCTGCTGAATACCTAAGATGAAGAGTGCTATTAAATAGCCTCGACCCATTCCGTCATACACGTCTTGGCCAAACTTGTCATCTTTCCAGGCAGTCCATTTATTAAGACCAATGGAGTTCCACAATCCAATACCGGCGATTAAAGAAAGATAGAGCGATATCCCAAGTAGAACAGTGATGACACTCATAAATACAATTGTAAACCAAACGGCCTCATTACTGTTCGTATCCCCACTCATAACTCGAAAAGCTGGATACATATTCACATTGTTCATGATATAAATCACGAAGAAGATGGTAGTTAATAATAAGCCCCTGCTGAATTTAATTAGTTTCCTATATATAATGGCAAATACAATTGCAGCAAGCGTCATTAACAGCGTAAAGCCCATGGAAATCCAGGTCATGCGTGAAGCGGAATCATCTTGTTGGGTGAGCCAATCTAAGTGAGAATCAGGTAGTCCAAAACTTACATTAAAACCTGTTAGATTCGTTTGATCGAAATTCACTCGTACGTTTAGCTTCGCTTCACCGATAGGTTGAGTGCGTTTTTCGTATTGGAGTGTCATTTGCTCTTCGGGAGAATCATTACGTGCATTGTTGACTTGGCTGAAGTCCTCTGGCTCAAAGCCCATCTGACGAAGCTCCAGTTTCGCTAGTGTATCTGCTTTGGTCGTGCTCATCGGTGATGATGACTTCGTATTCGTCATGGCAAGATTTTCATGCCAGCCGATGATGCTTGAATTCGTGTAGTTGACATCGACTTCAAACTGACGTTTGGTAGTGGCATCCTTGACACTGACTTGATAATAATCAATGGGGAACTTTTCGCCATATTGCTTCGTATAAGCTTCTAATAAATGTTCCTTTTGAAAGTAGCCGCTTCGTTCTTTTTTAGATTGATAGACGACATAGGTTTGTGGATTGTGCAGCTCATAACGCTGACGAATGAAGGCTGCCGCACTTTCGGCTGCTTGCTGCTTCGTGATCGAGGGCATATCCGCTACAGCAGGTTCCTCATCACGCAGTCCATACAACATCGAAACCCCGAGGTAAAGGAACATTCCAATACAAGCCAAGAGGAGTAGGAAACGATTAAATTTCAGCCTTTGCATAGTCAATTCCCTTCTGAATTCACGATTCTCAATCATTTCTTTACGTTATCATAGTTTAAAAAGAAAGCCAATTTACTGGTAAACATTCCGAAACAATTATATAATACCTTTTGAATTGCTACTGGCGGAATTTCTATAAATGAACGGGGAACTCTATCGGTATAGCCAAATGGTAATTAGATTATTTTCTTACATATGCAGGAGGCGCGATGAGTAAAAAACTAAATATTTGGCAGCTAACACCTCCGCAGATCCTGGTTTTAGGTTTCGCTGTTATCATTTTCATAGGAGCGGGGCTATTGATGCTGCCCATTGCTTCGTCGACAGGCCAATCTATTTCCTTTATTGATGCTCTGTTTACCTCCGTATCGGCCACTTGTGTGACAGGGTTGGTTGTTGTTGACACGGGCAGCGCATATACAACTTTTGGGCAAATTGTGATCGTTTCTTTGATTCAAATCGGCGGTCTTGGTTTTATGACAATGGCTACGTTAGTTGCTTTCGTGTTTCGGAAAAAGATCACTTTGAAAGAGCGACTTGTCCTGCAAGAGGCCTTGAATCAAGGCAGTATGGAGGGAATCGTTCGTTTGATACGCAAAGTTATCATATATTCTTTGTCCATTGAGGCCGTGGCTGCAGTCATTTTTACCATTCGGTTTTCGTTTGACTTCGGCTTTACGAGAGGACTCTATTATGGCATCTGGCATGCTGTATCCATGTTTAATAATGCGGGGTTCGATCTGTTCGGTACCGTTGATGCTCCTTTCGTTTCACTTACCGGCTACGTTGGCGATTTTGTAGTGAATTTCGTAGCGATGATGCTGATCATACTTGGGGGAATAGGATTCATAGTTATTTCCGATTTGATTGAATTTAAGAGTACGAAGAAGCTCTCCCTTCACTCAAGAGTTGTTCTAAGTATGAGTGGATTACTTCTTGTTGTTGGAGCACTTGGTATTTTTATATTCGAATTTACCAATATCAGAACCTTAGGCTCGTTAGATTTTGGGGCGAAAATTTTGTCTTCCTTCTTTCAATCCACAGCAGCGCGTACGGCAGGTCCGAACACGGTGGATATTAGTGCTCTTCGCCAAGCCTCTCAGTTTCTCATTGTCATTCTTATGTTTATCGGTGCTTCTCCCGGTTCTACGGGTGGAGGTATCAAAACGACTACATTTACAATTCTGATTAGTGCCATCATTACCATGATTCGTGGAAAAGAAGACATCGTCATTTTTCGTTATCGTTTAGCCAAGGATCGCATTCTTAAAGCAATTACATTATCCATGATGGCTTTATTCTTGGTGATCATCGTCACGATGATCTTATCAACGACAGAGGATTCGTCTTTTATCAAAATATTATTTGAAGTCACATCCGCTTTTGGAACGGTAGGGTTAACGATGGGATTAACTCCGGAACTATCTACACTAGGAAAAGTGCTTATCTGCTTGACGATGTTTGCCGGACGTTTAGGAACGATCACGCTGGCCTATGCTTTGCAACCTAAGCAAGAGAAAGAATTATTTAGATACCCTGAGGGTAAAATTACGATTGGATAGGTGTAAAACAAGATGAAGAAGAAGCAATACGTTGTGGTAGGGTTAGGTAGATTCGGGTCAAGTCTTTCTAGAGAACTTATGAAACTTGGTCATGAAGTTTTGGGGATTGATCTGGACGAGGAAGTCGTGAACGACATGAGTGATGAACTAACACATTCTGTTGTCGCGGACGCAACGGATGAAGATGTACTGAAATCGTTAGGTATTCGAAATTTTGATTGTGCGGTCATCGCCATTGGGGATGATATTCAATCCAGCATTTTGACAGCTATCGTCATGAAAGATTTGGGTGTAAGTCAAGTCGTTGCCAAAGCATTATCCGAGCTACATGGAAAGGTGCTGACGAAATTAGGAGTTGATCGTGTCGTTTATCCGGAACGGGACATGGGCATTCGCGTGGCACATCAATTGGTCACCCCTAATTTATTGGATTATATTGAAATTTCCAAAGACTACACGATTGTAGAGCTTTCAGTGCCAAAGCGGTTATGTGGATATACGATACAGCAGTTGGACCCGCGAGCTAAATTTGGCTGCAGTGTTGTGGCGATCAATAAGCAGACGGGGGTTATCATTGCGCCGCAAGCAGGTGATGTTGTGAATGAAAATGATATCATGGTTATCATCGGAACCAACAACCAAATTAATGAATTTGAAAGTCAAGTTATCGGCTGATCCGCACACATACCAAGTCCTGCAGCAAGGGAATTTTCTTATGAAGGTGGACAACGCATGTATAAGGTACTCATGATCGAAGATGATGCGATGATCGGTGATATGGTCACGATGTATTTGAAAGAAGAGGGTTTTCATGTCATCCGAGAGGAGAATGGGACGAGTGGGATTGCCGTAATACCGCAATTTCAACCTGATCTGATTCTGCTGGACTGGGTGCTGCCAGATATGGACGGGCTAGCGATTTGTCGCCAAGTTCGTGAGACCTCAAGTGTGCCGATCATGATAGTTTCTATGAAAAATAAAATCGTTGAACGCGTCAACGCCCTAGGAGCGGGTGCGGATGACTTCATGTGTAAGCCGTTTAGTATGCATGAATTGATTGCAAGAGCCCATGCACTTATTCGCCGTGCGCAAAGATATCCATCCATGAATCAGATTCCTGATGCGCAGTCGAGACACCAAGAGCAGGAAGAAGTAAAACCAGCTAAATCAACTGTACTTGCGGCTGTCATGGATAAGCAGGATAAGATAACATTGAATACGAACACACGTTCCATGAGTGTGTATGGTGAGATTGTTGAGACAACGTATTCGGAATTCGAAATTATGAGATGCTTTATTAACAACCCAGGTCGCGTGTACAGTCGCGAAGATCTATTACAAACCGTGCGCGGATTTGATTCTTTCGTGACTGACAGGGCTATTGATGTACATATTGCAAATCTTCGGAAGAAGATCGAAGACAACCCCAAAGAGCCGAAATGGATTCGGACCGTTTGGGGTGTTGGATATAAATTTGTGCACATGTAAGGGTAAGTGGTTCAGGCTAGCGGCGCTTTGCAAAATAGTTGATCGCTTGGGCGACAAACTTCATTGATTCCGCATTATCTGCTGAGTGATCGGAGTAGATCAGTGAGGTTGTTCGTTTCGTTTGTTCTAATTCTTGTAGTTCTTTTAAAATTAGTTCATTATTCTGAATTAAATCTTCACGTAAATAGGATTTGGGCAATAAGGTTGCTGTCTTGCAGGTAGAGACGAGCCGTATGATCGCTTCAAAGGAATCGATCTCCATTTGAACATTGGGGAATATCGTGAAACGATTGAACAGCTCGTCCATCAGAATGCGATACCATGTACCTTTGGAAAAGAGGATCATCGGCAGTTCATTCAGATCCTTCATCGTAATCTCCGTACGATCGATTAAGGGATGTCCGGATGGAAGCACCAGGCTGAGATGGTCGTCGAACAAAGGCTCACAGTGGAGGCTAGTCGCATTAATTTGAGAGGCAACGATGCCGATATCCACTTTATTGTCTTTGACCAAGGATACAATCTCATGCGTTTTGCCGGTAAGAAGCTTGATATCAGTGAGTGGATAGTCCTGCAAATAATCCGTAATGAGATCAGGCAACGTAGATTGGAGTGTTGTCAGAGAGGCTCCGATAGTAAGTGATGACGGGCTACCCGCGGCTTTATAACTATGAAGAGCTTGCTTGAACTTCCGCTCAAGATGACGCTTCTCTAAGGCGTGATCGTAGCAAATTTGCCCCGCTTTCGTTAACTCCAGTCGTTTCCCCTTCCGGATAAAAAGCTCCACCCCAAGCTCATCTTCCAGCTTCATAATTTTTCGCGATAGGGCAGGCTGTGAAATGTTTAACAATTGTGACGCTTTGTTAAGACTGACTTGTTCGACTACGATGGCGAAGACATCTAAAAGCTCCAAACGTTTCCCTCATCTCTATATGTGAAATAGTTATAAGTAGATATAAAAAAACGGCACTTCCATTATAAGCGCGAAAGAGGTACGATGTACATGTCACAAATTAGCTATATTTCGTGGACCTTTGTGTATAATCATTGACTGAATTGGCAAAATAGGCGTGGATGATTATGGGTTGACGCTCGTTTGCGGCGAGAGTACAATGATATGTGGCTTGTTTTGTCAAAACTTGTCGGATGTTTGTTGTGATTGAATTTTGTTGAGGGGGGAATTGGTTACATTATGAGTAATTCGTATTACTTTCGAAAGATCCACTCGTTACTAGGTGTCATTCCGGTGGGCTTCTTTCTTTTTGAGCATTTGCTCACTAATTATGAAGCGACCAAAGGACCTGAAGCCTTCCTGGATCAAATTAACTGGTTGAACGATTTGCCGTTACGATTGTTATTGGAAATCGTGGGAATCTGGCTTCCACTTCTTTACCATGCCGTTTATGGACTTTATGTAGCGTATCAATCACGTAATAACGTATCAAGCTACGGGTATTTCCGTAATACGATGTTTATGTTGCAACGTGTGACAGGGGTACTTACATTCTTGTTCATCGTATGGCATCTATTCGAGACTCGCGTTCAGGTTGCCCTAGGCAACGTGGCGCATGAAGCTCTCGGCAATACGATGCATGATATTGCGACGAATCCAGTTATCTTCACGTTATATCTAGTTGGGATTGTTTCTGCAACATTCCATTTCACGAACGGCCTATGGTCATTCCTTGTGAGCTGGGGGATTACAATTGGACCGCGTGCGCAACGCTTTTCGACGATCATTACAATGGGCTTGTTCGTTCTAATGACGGTGATGTTTATTATGTCATTAACTGCGTTTACAGGTACAGAATTTTCAGTTCCAGTAGAAGCGCATACGGGGAAATAAGGGAGGGTGAACAGAAGTGGCTAATTCAAAAATCATCGTCGTCGGCGGAGGCCTTGCGGGACTCATGGCGACAATTAAAGCGGCAGAGGCCGGAGTTCATGTGCAATTGTTCTCCTTGGTTCCTGTTAAACGTTCCCACTCCGTATGTGCGCAAGGCGGCATTAACGGTGCGGTGAATACGAAGGGTGAAGGTGACTCCACATGGGAGCACTTTGACGATACAGTTTACGGGGGAGATTTCTTAGCGAATCAACCTCCTGTTAAAGCATTATGCGACGCGGCTCCAGGAATCATTCACTTAATGGACCGTATGGGCGTTATGTTTAACCGTACACCAGAAGGTTTGCTTGATTTCCGTCGTTTCGGTGGTACCAAATATCACCGTACAGCTTTCGCTGGTGCAACAACGGGTCAACAACTTTTGTATGCTTTGGATGAGCAAGTACGTCGTTGGGAAACAGCGGGTCTCGTAACGAAATTCGAACACTGGGAATTCCTAGGTTCGGTTATTGATGACGAAGGCGTATGCCGTGGTATCGCGGCACAAGATTTGCGCAGCATGGAAATTCAAACGTTCCCAGCTGACGCGGTTATCTTGGCAACAGGTGGTCCTGGGATCATTTTCGGGAAAACAACGAATTCCGTCATTAACACAGGTACAGCAGCAAGTGCGGTTTACCAACAAGGCGTGAAATACGCGAATGGTGAAATGATTCAAATTCACCCAACGGCGATTCCGGGAGACGACAAGCTGCGCTTGATGTCCGAATCAGCACGTGGTGAGGGTGGACGTATTTGGACTTACAAAGACGGTAAGCCTTGGTACTTCCTTGAAGAGAAATACCCAGCCTACGGTAACCTTGTTCCTCGTGATATTGCAACGCGTGAGATTTTCTCCGTGTGTATTGATCAGAAGCTTGGTATTAATGGCGAGAACATGGTGTACTTGGATCTTTCTCATAAAGACCCGAAAGAGCTTGATATTAAGCTCGGCGGTATTATGGAAATTTACGAGAAGTTCATGGGCGATGACCCGCGTAAAATTCCAATGAAAATTTTCCCAGCGGTTCATTATTCGATGGGCGGCATGTGGGTTGACTATAACATGATGACGAACATTCCAGGCCTCTTCGCAGCAGGTGAGTGTGAGTATCAGCATCACGGTGCAAACCGTTTGGGCGCGAACTCCCTCGTTTCCGCGATTTATGACGGCATGGTCTCTGGTCCAAAAGCGGTTGAGTATATTCGCGGCTTATCCAAGCATGCGGATGATACGTCCTCCATCATTTATGATCGTGAGAAGAAACGCCATCAAGATCGTTATGAGAGCTTGCTCAAAATGAACAACGGTACGGAAAATGCGTACGTGCTTCATAAAGAGCTTGGCGACATGATGAATGCTAACATGACGGTTGTTCGTTACAACGATCGTTTGACTGAAACGATTGGCAAGATCAAAGACTTGAAAGAGCGTTACAATAACATTAACATCACGGATACGGCACGTTGGAACAACCAAGGGGTTGCGTTCACACGCCAACTTTGGAACATGTTCGAGCTTGCAGAAGCGATGACAGTTGGTGCCTTGATGCGTGATGAGAGTCGTGGTGCGCATTACAAGCCTGATTTCCCAGAGCGTGATGATGATAACTTCATGAAAACGACAATCGCAGACTGGACGCCAGATGGTCCTAAGATTTCGTATGATGAAATTGATGTATCGTTGATTAAACCTCGTAAACGTGACTACTCCACGGAGAAGAAAAAGGAGGGATCCTGATCATGGCTGAGACACTAAGCGCAACGAAAACCGTGAAGTTTATCGTGACTCGTCAAGAGAGTCCGGATTCCAAACCGTACACAGAGGAGTTTGAAGTTCCTTATCGCGCGAACATGAACGTGATTAGCGGTTTGATGGAAGTTCAGCGTAACCCTAAGAATGCGAATGGCGACAAAACAACACCAGTATGTTGGGAATCCAACTGTCTGGAAGAAGTATGTGGCGCTTGTTCGATGGTCATCAATGGGAAGCCGCGTCAAGCTTGTTCCGCGCTTGTAGATAAGCTGGAGCAGCCGATTCGTGTAGCACCAATGAGCACATTCCCGGTTATGCGTGACCTAGTTATTGACCGTGGACGCATGTTCAACGCGTTGAAAAAGGTTAAAGCATGGGTTCCAATTGACGGAACCTACGATCTTGGTCCTGGACCACGTATGGCGGAGTCGAAGCGTCAATGGGCTTATGAGTTGTCCAAATGTATGACATGCGGCGTGTGTTTGGAAGCTTGTCCGAACGTAAACGACAAAAACTCGTTTATCGGACCTTCCGCACTTTCCCAAGTTCGTCTATTCAATGCTCACCCAACGGGTGAGATGAACAAAGACGAGCGTTTGGATACGCTGATGACAGACGGCGGTATCGAAGGCTGCGGTAACTCGCAGAACTGCGTACGCTCCTGTCCGAAGGGTATTCCGCTTACGACTTCGATCGCAGCTTTGAACGCGGACACGACGAAGCACTTGTTCAAGAAATGGTTAGGCGTGTAAGCAACGCTGATAATGAAGTCCGTCCTCCCGGAGTGGGAGTGACGGGCTTTTTTGTTTTTGGCGGTGACGTCGATAATCCCCAACGAGACTCGCGTCGCGGAATAACAAAAAGACCTGAGTCAGACTCTCAGGTCATCTGGATCATGTGAAGAGGTTAGTGAGCTGCGGGGTAGTCGAGTAATTCTGGTGCATCATACTTATTTATAGGGGACATCAATTGAGGGTGCTGGGAAGAAGGATTGGATGTTAGGAGATCCGCATTGAGTGGTGAAGATACTTTCAGGATCATCGCCGCGGTTGGTTGTTTGTGCTTATTATCTAACATGTGAATGTGGAAATGAATAGAATGCATCGCGACACCTCCATTTAGATGTGTTATATGTTATATAATATTACGCATATACTCGTTTTGACAATCAATAATTTATTTGTGTTATATATATTGACATGAGTAACCAATCTAAGTATGATATAAACAAAAGTAAGACAACGAAGAAACAACCGCATAGCAAACTTGTTTTCTAGGGTTCCGCGATAGAATGAAGGCTATCGGTCAGGTCCAAGAGAAGACACACGATGAGCTTCATCGTGCACACGGAGGGATAAAAGCCCGGGAGGATATCAGGATATGATATCATTCCGGGCTTTTCCTTTTACCATTTTATACAGAGAGGGAGTTCGGGGAATGAGACAAAAAACAATATTTCTGATGTTGGCGGTATTATTAACTTTTACAGTAATCAGCGGATGTGGAAGTAAAGAGGCGAGTACGCAAGCAGGAGGGAGCAAGGAGCCGATCAAGTTGGCGCTTAGTCCATGGCCGGGCTGGTTCGTGTGGTACCTCGTGAAGGAGAAGGGCTTTTTCGAGAAAAATGGCGTAAACGTGGATCTGGTCTGGTTCCCCGTATATAGTGACTCCCTATCCGCACTAGCTTCAGGAAAAGTGGATGCAAACAGTCAAACGCTAAGTGATACGCTGGCTCCGGCGAGTAAAGGCATTAAGCTCAAAGCCGTGCTGGTCAATGATAACTCCAATGGCGGCGACGGTGTTGTCGTGAAGCCAAGTATCAACTCTCTGAAAGATTTGAAAGGTAAGAAAGTAGCGACTGAACTTGGAACGGTCGATCATCTTCTGATGCTGACTGCGCTTGAGAAAGCAGGATTAGCAGAGAAGGATGTCTCCTATACGAATATGACAGTCAACGATGCAGGGCCAGCGTTCATAGCGGGTAATCTGGATGCTGCGGTACTCTGGGAGCCATTCCTAAGCAAAGCCATTCAAGAGGGGAAAGGGAAGCTGCTCTTCTCATCCAAGGACACACCAGGTTTGATCCCTGACTTGCTCGTATTTAAAGAAGAAATTACGAAAAATCGTCCAGACGATGTGAAAAAAATCATTAACGCTTGGTTCGACGCATTGGATTACTGGAAAGCGAACCCAGAAGAGTCTTTAAAAATTATGGCTAAAGCGGCAGAGACGCCGATCGATGAATACAAAGCTGGCGTGGACAGCGTGAAGATTTTCCAACTGGAAGATAACGTTAAAGCTTTCACCAAAGGGGATTCCTATGAATCACTGGCGTTTACTTCTGGAAAGACAGCTGAATTCTTGAAAGGCTTAGATATGCTGAGTACAATACCGAAAGCAGAAACCTTCTTGGATGGCCATTTTGTGGAGGAAGTCATGAAGGAACGTAAGAAATAAAGGCTGAACAGGAGGGCTGCAGATGGAAACGCTGGTGAAAAAAAGTCGCAAGTCCACATTGTTTGCCATACGGGGTGAAATTAGCCGTAAATCATATATGTCTGGTGTCGTGCTTATCATTGCGGTTCTATTGTTGTTCTGGAGCGTGATGAGCTACGGCAACTTAGTAAATCGTACATTCCTTCCAACGCCGGATCAGGTGCTCCGGCAGTTTGGGATTCAATTACAGAACCCTGTGTTCTGGCAAAATGTGTGGATAAGTATTTTCCGAGTTGGCGGTGGATTCTTGCTCGCTTGTCTAATCGGGATACCACTTGGGATTTTGGCGGGTACGTATCGGTTTGCTGAAGCTATTCTAGTACCACCTACTGAATTTATTCGGTATATGCCTGCGACGGCGTTCATTCCCTTGATCATGGTGTGGGCGGGGATCGGCGAGTGGGCAAAGGTCCTCGTAATCTTCCTAGGGTGCTTCTTCCAATTGATGCTGATGGTTGCAGATAATACACGGTCGGTGTCCAATGATCTACTGCAGACCTCGTATACACTTGGTGCAAAACGCTGGCAAGTGATCGAGAAGGTGCTCATTCCTGCACTCCTACCAGATTTGATGAATACACTGCGCTTAATTATTGGATGGGCATGGACGTATCTGGTTGTAGCAGAGTTGGTTGCGGCTAGCAGTGGTCTTGGATTTTCGATCATGAAGGCGCAGAGGTTCTTAAACACGGATCAAATTTTTGTGGGAATTATTGCGATTGGTTTGCTAGGCTTATTAACGGATCGCACATTTGCTTATTGTCATAAGCGGTTTTTCCCATGGTTGGAAGGAGGGCGTTGAGATGGAAGCATTGAACTTGGATTACAATAACGTGCCTTCTACGGGGACATTTGCAGGTGCAGGTACTGATACTGGTGTACGAAAAATTGAGGCAGTCGATGTTACGAAGGTATACAGTACGAAGAAGTCGCAATTCGTAGCATTGGATCGTGTGTCCTTTCACGTGGATGCGCATGAGTTTGTTAGCTTTGTCGGGCCTTCAGGCTGCGGGAAGTCCTCCTTATTGCGGATTATTGCTGGATTAGAGCCATTAACAATGGGGGATCTGAGTATCAACGGACATGAGATTGAAGGACCTGGTGCTGACAGAGGTATGGTCTTCCAGAGCTATACGTTGTTCCCTTGGCTATCCGTGAGAGAGAATATTGAATTCGGTTTGACGTTGAAGGGTGTTCCATTGTTCGAAAAGAGAGCGATAGCCGACCACTTTATGGAATTAGTCGGGTTGCATAAGTTCGCCAAATCATTGCCGAAGGAGCTTTCGGGCGGGATGAAGCAGCGGGTCGCGATCGCGCGAGCTTTGGCGAATAATCCGGGTGTGCTGCTCATGGATGAACCATTCGGCGCATTGGATCCGCAAACGAAAAATGCCATGCAAGAGCTGCTATTGCGCATTTGGGAAAAGGAGAAAACGACTGTTGTGTTCATCACGCACGATATCGAGGAAGCCATCTTCTTATCGCAGCGAGTGTATGTGATGCAGGCGCATCCAGGCACGATCCGCAGTGAGATTGCCATACCACGCGGGATGCGGCAGGTGGAGGATGTGAAAGATTCTGAGGCTTTCGTGAAGCTGAAGAAGCAGATCATTTCGTTAATTGGGCATCACGACGAGTAAGCACATAGGGGGCACCATAGCAGAGTGATCTGCTTGTGGTGCCTTTTGTGCTGGGTTGTTGGGGAGGCAATAAGCAAGCGCTGCTGTGCAGGGGTGGCGATGGGTGATATAACTGGAAAATACCCAGCTATTTCGGGGGAAAGTCTCGCTTATGTTGAAATAACTGGAAAACATCCAGCTATTTTTAGCTGTTTTGCTCAAGAACCGTAGAAGCGAATAAATTAGCTACATGAAATCCATCTAATTCCGATTTTCGTCAATAAATCGAGAATGTAGATGGAGATTTTCCAGTTATTCATTTTAAACGCCAAAAGAGTAACTGACATCCTATGCCATACGACTTAGTCAGATTGTGGAGCCGATGCCAGGACAGGGAAAAGCCGCCCCTTGAGGAGATCACCTTCCTGAAAACCAGAGCCTCGGGTCAGCTCATGATTGCTTTTGCTATTAAACGTGGCATTCTCGGGCATATAGACGATGGTCAAGACTCGGCGCGGTTTATCGGATTTGTTGGCATGCGCATAATGAAAAGTGAGTCCGTGATGAAGTGTGAAGCTGCCGCGTTTGAGAGGTACGTTGACAGGTCGGCGGAGGTTTGTACCACTTTCCTTGGTGAGCTCGAGCAAATCGATGGGATGCAGGAAGTCGACATTGGTTAATTTCCCTTCCTTGTGAGAGCCGGGGATGAAGGACAAGCAGCCATTAACCTCATCCACGTCATGCATTGGCAGCCACAAGGTTAAGACATTAGATTCATGCATGGGAAAATAGGTGGCATCCTGATGCCAAGGCGTAGGTTTGGAATCTCCGGGCATTTTCCAGAAGGCTTGATCATGAAACAAGCGCACACCGGTAGAACCAGAAAATTGCCTTGCGATATCCGCAAGTTTGGGATTTAGCACGTAGAGGGCCATACCCGCAGAATCCCGCCATGTATTCATTTTGCTGTTCAGAATTTTGAAGTAGTCGGAGTCCTTCTCCACACTTTGTGTATGTTCGCCTTCAATCGCCATGACCTCATCGAGGTAAGCGCTCAGCTCGTTGATTTCCTTTTCCGATAAGACATCCTCTAGCTGGACAAAACCATTTTCTTCATAAAATGCGATTTTCTCTGCTGGCACTTGAAACATGGGGGTCACCTCTTTGTTCAAAATGGGTATGGCAAGTGAATCGGGAATTTCAATTGAGTTCATCATACTCTGATGCTTATTTTTCTGTAAGTAGTGATGTCTAAGATTTGGTAGAAATGCTAAAGAGCTGAAGCGCTTTTGGATTATTTGCAAAAAAAGACAGAGATTTGACGAGCAATCCCCTTCTAGCTACAATGAATTTAAGCGTTTCAAGAATGAGGGCATAGGATGAAAAAAAATAAACAAGCTACCATCGTCGATGTTGCCTCTGAGGCTGGCGTATCCATTGCGACGGTGTCGAATGTTATTAACCGTAGGAAGGTTCCGATGTCGCCGGAAACTATCCGCAAAGTAGAAGAAGCGGTTGTACGACTAGGTTATCGCCGGAACGTCATGGCAACGAATTTAAGTCGGCGACGCTCGAATGAGTTAGGGCTAATTCTCCCGCATTTTGGCGGGTATTATGGCAGATTTGCTGAGAAGCTGGAGCAGCGGTTTCACAGTTACGGCTATCATTTATCTGTATTCTCAGCGGCAGGCATGGATCCTGATGTTGAGACGCGGCATATAGAGCATTTACTGCAACGACGAGTGGACGGATTAGTTCTACATGGCTTGGCGATCAGCATGCATTCCACGCAGCAATTAGTGGGTGAAGGAACACCGCTTGTCATCTTTAACGGGTGGGGTTGGCCGAATGAGATCACGAAGCTAGCGGTGAATTTGGATTTTGCCAAGGCCTCGAGCCAGGCAGTTAAGTATTTTCTGTTGCATGGCTGCCGAGCTGTTTTCTATGCGGGAAGACGTAAGGGAATGGGCGCGAATGAGCAGCGAATCGAGGGTTTTCTCTCGGGGCTAGGACAGCGATCGGAGAAGATCGTGCATGCGCTTTTGGATGCAGGAGAGTTGGGTGTGGCCGGAGCTTTGGAAGAGGCGCTGCGTGTGAGCGGTGAACTGCGACCTATCGGCATATACACGTTTAATGATGCGTTAGCGCTGGAACTAATTGCTGAATGCCATGCACGAGGCATCCGTGTTCCTGAAGAAGTACAGCTTATAGGGATGGATAATGAGCATTTTGCGAAAGCGAGCATTCCTTCCATTACGAGCTTCGAGATGCCAGTCGAGCTGCAAACGCGTTTAGTCGCGGCTTTCCTGATGCGGCAGATGGGGGAAGAAGTAGACGAGGAAAGCGCGATGCTGCTGGATTCGTATCTGGCTCAGATGAAGGGCCATGAGCTGCTCATCGATATGGAGATGGTTGTGCGTAAATCTACGCATAACGAATAAAACCGTTAGTCACCTGGGGGAGGTGATTAACGGTTTGTTTGTATTTTTAGGAAGATGGCTTCCATCAAGTTGGTTAGCGGGAGGTTAGGAGTTGTGGTTTTGTTGTTTCAGCTGCTTTTGCTGCCGCAGGAAATCTTTTCCGTATTCCCCGTGTGGATTAATGTCCGCGTGTTCGATTTGAATCGTGGCATGCTCGATGCCGTACTTGCTTTTTAACGTCTCATTAATAGCGAGGATGACACAAAAAGGCTGAATATTGGGACTAATAAACACGTGCGCTGTCAGGGAATAATGGTCAGTCGAAACCGCCCAGAGATGCATTTCGTGGACATCTTCTACGCCTTCAACCTTCGCGATCACGGAGCGGATTTCGTCTAGATCGAACTTTTCAGGGACGGATTCCATCAGGATCATGAAGGATTCTCGAATGATTTTGCTACCACCTGTAAAAATAATGCCCCCAATCACTATCGAAATCAACGGATCGAACCAGAGAAGACCGGAGTAATAAATAACAATAGCTGAAATAATGACACCTACCGAGCTAAGCAAATCTCCGAAAAAGTGCCAGAGTGCGCTTTGCACATTCAGATTGTCTTCCTCTTTGACGCTGTTATGTAGAACCAACGTAAGGACGAGGTTAACGACGAACCCGATCGAGGCAATGCCTAGCATGAGTCCCAATTGTATGGGTTGAGGGTGGAGGACACGTTGGACGGCCTCAATACAAATCCCCAAAGCGATGATGCAAAGCGCTAATCCGTTGAGAAAAGAAGCAACAATTTCAAAGCGCAGGAATCCAAAAGTGAAGCGAGCATTGGGCTGGCGCGTAGCTAATTGGATGGCAACCATACTCAGACCAAGCGCAATGACATCTGAAATCATATGAGCCGAATCGGATAAAAGAGCAAGGGAATTCGAAAGCACCCCACCGATAATTTCAACCAGGGTAAAAAATGCCGTTAATATGAGGGTGACCCACAGGGTTTTTCTTGACTTACTTTGTTCTTTCACATGGTGGAGATGATGATAGTCATACTCGACGCTCATAGGGTTCCTCCTTATTTAGAATTATTCTAATTAATATATACTTAGTATATGCCACTTGGGTGAAACGTGCAACAGGAAATGGGGAAGAATTTGAAAGTGAGGTTAGGGAGGAGCGAAGCGGTGCAGTGCGGAGAGCATAGAGCGGAGACAGCAAATTAGAAAATAAAGCGTTTTCTAATTTGTAACAGAAATGAAATATTCCTGTTATGGTTCCATAATGTTCACTTGGTAATATAATAAACAAGACCCCCTTTTTAATATAAACTTTTAGAACCCAGCCCCGTTGGCTGGGTTCCTTTTTTTATGTAGAGGAGGAAATAATTGAAGGAAATAGAGCCCCTTAAATAAAGTGATGATGTATCAACGAGACTATTTCTTCCCACATTGCGTCTAGTTGTCGCTTTGAGGCTATGGACATCTTTTTAGAGCCCTTCTATCCATACTGTTCAACTGGTTTTCTCCTGCTTCAATTTAGAAGAACGGATCCAATCCACGATTAAATAGACAACGGGAATTAGCTCCGAAATCAAGAGAAATGCGAATTCTCCGTTTCCAAACAATTCATCTAGTTCGGTCTTCGACCTGACCATATAGATGGCGCAACCAACCACCATTGCCGTCATGGAGAAGGAAAATGGCTTATGATCCTTTAACGAGAGCGTTTGCGTTAAGCTGATAATAGCTAAATATATAAACAAACTAGCTTTGATAAACAAACTGGCTAACCAGACAGAGAATAGCAAAGGATCCAAACTTTCGAGTGCGGATCCGGCCTGGATATTTCGTATCAGCTCAAGCTGAGGGTAAGGCAAGTTAGAAGCTAAATGGGGACCGAAAACGAGAATTATAGGAATCAGGTTGGATAACACAATAAATACGGATGTAGCCGTCGCCAACCCCAGAGATTTCATCGTTTTATTGGAACTGGTGAAAAATGGAAACAAGAAGGGGATGTACGCCATTTCTGCAAAAAGAGCTGTGATCAGATAGGCGCCGTTCCATACCCCCTTCCAATCTAAGTGATTCACTAAGGCTATCGCCATTGGAGACATGATTTCGTGATGTACAAAAAAGGGGACAATCAGCACCCCAATAATGCTCAAGAAAAAGATTCCTTGTGAACAGCGGAAAATTGTTCCAACTCCGGAACGAACGGAATAGGCAAGACAAATTCCGAACAGTGCAGAAACAGCCCATTCCGGTGTACCAGGCAAGTAAACTACAACAATGTAATCTTGTAATTGTCTTGTAACAGTACTTGCAGATACTATGAAACAGATAATCATCGTACCCATCAGAGGATAGTGCAGCCAACCTAAAATATCTTTGCCATAATTCCCTAAAAATTGAGTTGGTCTCCTGATTGCTAGCCTATAGGATAAATAAGTAATCATAAGCCCCACGGCAGCGCCAATAATTAAGGATAGCCATGACATAAAGTGGGCATTTCTGGTAAGCGTATTAGTAAAGAAACCTAGAGTGGTTGTAAAAAGAAAAAGGGAGAACAGCATATAAATCTGCGATTGGGATACTCGCTCCATCGTGTTATCCTCCCTTTCAGTTTTCCATTCGAATGATATTTTCTATGGGTCCGAATATCATTTGAATACTCTCAGCTATTGTCCATTGTTCCCTTAAATAATAGATGACTTCAAAGCATAGAAATAGCAAGGTTGCGGTACCAAGCACATATTGGAAAGTGCGCTTTTTGCGTTTTTTATATGTCAAATAGCGCCATTCGTAACATACGATGCATACGTACAGGAAACAACTGACGATCATTGCGCCACCTCATTTAGCGAATCTGTTGTAACATGTACATGATTAAGATAAGTACCTATCTGCTTGATAGTGATGTTCGTTTCCGTCTCTATTTTGATGCTGCTGTATAGATCCCGCCATCGTGGCTTCATACTGTTCCACTTCACGGGATAATTCCAATCTATGTATTCTCCAAAACGGAAGGGATCCGATTGTACTTTTTTTGTCTTGTCGATCGCACTTGTCATTCGTTTATTTACTTCCATATCGAGACTTTGTCCAAGTTTCTCTAATTGTTTACTTTCCAACAAGTTTATATTGGAACTGGACGAAAGCACTTCAGCTTCGGCTTTACATTGAATGAGTATTTCGATCTGGTCTTCTCTGACTTTTGGGATGATATGAGTTTGAGCCCTTTTGACCATGAAGCTTACATCTTTGCCGTCGGTCGGGGAAGAAACCGAAATTTCTGCATCCTTCATTTTCCCAAGAATCCACAATCCCCCCCGCATTTCACCAGTATTTAATGTATCCACCATCTTCCCTTGCTTAAAAATAGCCGCACCACTGGTTCCCATCCATAATTGTTCCTTTTCCTTTTCGCTTTCAATTTTTGTCTTTCCAAATTTAAGCATAGCTACAATAATATCACCACCAGTAAGGAAATCCTTGATTGTGGAATCTACCGTAACATGTGAATTGGCGTACCCCACCAAAATATCAGTGGGAAATCTCTCCATTATGGCTGAAGTAGATTCAATGTCCCTGGCTTTTCCGGGCGTTACAAACAGGTAGGCGTTCATATGCATCGTCGGTTCACGGGCGAAGAAATCTAGGATTGATTCAAATCCCTCTTCGGCTAATTGTCTGCCAATAACAATCACGCGAGTTTGTCCGAAGCTGATTTTCCGTGACAAATCTGATTGGATTTTACGAAAAGCATCACTAATATCATTTCCAGTATTGGAAATGTATGTGTATGGTTTACCAGTCTGCTCCCCTCCTCCTCCTCCCGCCGATCCGGGAATCAATCGACTGGGCAACGTAAAATCAAGGGAAAGCTCGAGACCTGATTTGGTTTTGTCCAAAACCACCATTCGCACAAAAGCACGATCATTTAATTCAACGGATGACCAACACCCGGTAAGCAACAGCAGGGGCAGCAAACCACAAATATATTTAATCCTCTTCCTCCTCCATTCCATGTGCCCATTTACGGGATACTACCCGCTGTCTTGAAGAATTTGTTGCAGTACTTAAGGGGCGTTTCTTCATCAACCACCAAGGTACCCTAATTAAGGTGTCCTTAAGACCACTTATCTCCAAAGGAATGATTGGATATAGATATGGCGTACCAAAAGAACGCAAATTGACTAGATGAATGTAGATAAGAAGGATCCCGCAGGTTACTCCGAATAGGCCAAAAAAACCAGCCAAAATCATGATTGGAAACCGTAATAACCGCAAGGCCAAACCTAGATCGAAGTGCGGGTTAATAAAGGAGGAAATACCTGTCAATGAAACAATAATGACCATCGATGCCGATACAATCCCAGCTTCTACAGCAGCAGTGCCGATAATGAGCGCCCCGATAATGGACACCGCTTGACCGATCGCTTTGGGGATTCGCACCGCTGCTTCCCTTAATGCTTCAAAGGAGACTTCCATGATTAATGCCTCTATCAGTGCAGGAAAGGGTACAACTTCCCGTGATGACGTTACCGTGGTAAGCAGCCTTGCTGGGATCATCTCTGGATGAAATGTCGTGACTGCGATATAAAAGGAGGGCAAGAACAAAGAAACCATGACAAAGATGTAACGGATCCAGCGGATCCATGTCGCTGCGACATACCTTTGATAGTAGTCCTCTGCGGACTGCATCAGCATAAATAAAGTAGTCGGTGCAAGCAAAGCTATTGGTGTGCCATCCACCAGGATGGCTACTCGTCCCTCCGTTAAGGAAGCTGTAACCGTATCCGGACGTTCGGAATATTGCAACTGAGGGAAAGGTGAAAATGGACAATCCTCTATAAAATCCTCTACATAACTGCTTCCAAGGATGCTATCGATTTCAATACCCGACAGTCGCCTTCTCACTTCTTCTATCAGCTCTTGTTTGCATATTCCATGAACATATGCAATTACCACTCGGGTTTGCGTCAGGGTTCCAATGAGCATCGTTTCCATCTTTAAATCAGGAGTTTTCAGTCGTCTTCGGATCAGGGTCAGATTGATATCCAGGTTTTCTATAAAGGCTTCTCTTGGTCCTCGTAACACGGCTTCATTCGGTGCATCATCGATTGATCTTGACTTGTAAGAAGTGATTGAGAAATCGATCATTCTCTGTTCACCCTCGACAAGCAGCAGGGCATGTCCATCTAGAATAGCCGTTACTCCTTGTTGCATGGTAGTTATCTCTTTTTGTTCAGTAACAGATAACTGCTTCTGATCGAAGATTTGAATACGGAATTGGTTCGCGTCCTGCGCATGTAGAGATAAGATACAATTCAGAATTTCCTCTTGAATCGTTTTCAGATCAATCATGCCACTCAAATAGACCAATGCGCACTTTTGATCAGGACCTGCAACGAATGTATGATAAACCACATCGGAACAGCTGGTTAACTGTTGATGAATCCAGTCCAGCCGCTTCTCAAGCTGTACATCGCTCATTAAGGATATGTCAGCATGAGTTTGACCTTGATCATTGAGGGTGGCTGCCTTGTTTTGTTGCGTGTTTCCACTTTTAAATTGCTTTCGGCTAAGCCGTTGAAATAACGACATGCTCTGTGTATCCCCTCGTCTTGGCTTAAGTTACGCTTTCCAATGCTGTTAAGATAAAATTCTTATACCTTATTAAGTATCTCCACCAGCTAACTTGATTATTACAAAAATGGAAACGATAGTAATGTTTACAAAAAAAGTTTTGAAGATCTTGGCTTCCTGAAGTAGCATGATATTTTACAATTTCTTATTCCACATATAACACTTCAATAACACTCATTCGCTAGAATGACTATAGGACAACTAAATAGGGCAAGGGTAGAGACGCGGAGAAAACCCTTCATGCAGCAAATGAACGGCTAGTGGAAGCTAGCAGAGGTCATTTGTATGCGTGAAGGGTTTTTTGTGTTCTCCAAAACAGATAGGAGGATTTCAAGAAGATTGTGAGTAGCATTCTGCTGTTTTAACACGTATATGTATTCATCCATTTTCCAAGAAAGGGTTGATTCTATGAAGCGATATAAAAAGGTTTTGAATAGTCTACTAGTCGCTACATTAGTTACTAGCTTAGCACCAATTGGTCTAATGAATGTCCAAGAGGCTCAGGCTGCGGGAGATGTAAGAAATTCACTCGATGTGAGGAAGACGGTTAATGCTCCGGTGATTGACGGGGATTTGGATGAGTCACTTTGGACAATTAATCAAAGGTTAACGAAACAAACAGGCGATGGAACGTTTAAAGATAGCAAATTCGGTATGCTCTGGGACAATAAGTACCTGTACATTGGGGTTAAGGCAGATGATGAGAGTCTAATGGCAGCAGGTTCGGGGAATTGGTTTGAACAGGATAACATTAATTTCTTCCTAGATCCAACGATGCACCAGTCTGCCCCTTATGCAGCAGATGATTTACAACTCGGTTTTGTGTATCAAGCAGATTCTACTTCTCCTGAGTTTCATTACGGAGCCGCAACAAATGGACAAAGCAGCAAGGATCAGAACAAGATTTTGCGTGCCATAAAGAAAACCGCTTCGGGTTGGTCTTTAGAAACTGCTGTACCATGGGATATGTTGAAGATGGATCCAGTGCTGACGAAGAGGCTGGGCTTGGAAATTGGGGTAACAGATCGTTATGGGGCGGATGCTGCACAGCAAAGAAACAGTTACTGGAGTGCATATCAATCGAGCTCATTTTGGAATGATACTTCTGGTTTTGGGGTGATCAACCTCGTGGACAGCAATCCAGTGACAGATCTGGTGAATCCTGTGCTGCTGCAGGAAAATTTCGATGCGAACCCAACGGGCACAATTCCTTACGGATGGATTTCTGATGTGAATGCGGGAAGCCCGCCGTTTACAGTCGTGCAGGATACATATGGCAATGGACGAATGACGTTCAATGGAAATACCTCGGGTAAACAAGCGCGAGTGGTTGCTCCAGTACAATGGGACAACTATACGGTGGAAGCGGATATAAAATTCGAGTCAGTGGCTAATAACTTAAGATGGGCAGCACTAATGGTTAGAGTACCTTCTACAGGGAAATATCCTTACAATCAAATGGCCATTCGTCAAAATGGTACTTATGAATTTGCTTATCGCCAACCTGATGGAAATTGGACTGCAACAACACCAATCTCCGGTAGTTGGAAAGCACTAACATTAAACTCTGATTATTCAATGAAGGTTCGGGTTTTTGGCAATAACGTCAAGGAGTATATGAAAGCAAAGTCAGATCCAAGCTACACGATGGTAACCGACACTACGCTTCCTACAACAGTGGTAATGGAGAAAGGGAAAGTTGGATTCCAAGCGGATTCAAGTAAGGTTTCGTTCGACAACCTGAAGGTAACGCGAATAACGGCAGATAGGCTTGATCTCGTTCTACCTAACACGATGGAAGCGTTGAGCGGACCGATAAGCGTTACCGGCAGTGTGTATTACTCGGATGGTATTAGTGAAACTATTTCAAACAAACCATTCAAGTACTACTCCTCGGATGAGTCGATCATCAAGGTTTCGAATAATGCGCTATATCCAATTAAGGCGGGGAGCGCAACGGTCAGGGTGATTTACGATACGGCTGAGTACTTGCAAGAAGTAACCGTAACACCGAGTACGGTACCAGCGAAAGTAAATTCCTTCAAGCACGATGAAGGTTACTTTTTAGCTACAGTGAATCAACCGGTACCCTTAAATGCAATCGTGTTTAAAGCTGATTTTAGTGATTTTACGTCAGGTACAGTGACAGGCAGCGATTTGACCTGGGCAACAAGCAGCCCGTCCGTTGTTGTGAACAGTACCAGCCTGAGCGTTCTCCAGAAAGGTGTGTACACCCTAACTGCTCAAAAAGACGGTGTCTCCATTTCTATACTTGTTGTAGCGAAAGAAGCAACGGATAGTGAGTATGTGCTTTATGAAGAAAATTTTGATCAGCTAACGGAAGGAACACTTCCCGCAGGCTGGACACGCAAAGAAGGAACGACAGCGAGCAAAGCTGTTGTTAAAGCGGGAGGATTTGAATTGGATGCGGCAGCATCACCGGATAATCCGTCGCGAGTACTTTTGCCAGACTTCCTAGGGGCATTTGGCAATTATAAAATCGAAGCTGATGTGACGCATTTGCAAGCGAACGATAATGCTAGATGGCATTCCATCATGTATCGCATTCAAAACAATGATTATCCGTATTATCAAATGGCGGTCAGAAAAGATGCTAAAGCTGCCAATGGTGTGGAATTTGCTGAAAGAACGACAGCTAATGCCTGGAACGTCATGGATACGGGTGCTTTTACGGAAGCCATAGACGCTAGCAAACTGTACCATTATACGGTCAAGGCATTTGACAATCGTGTGATGGAGATCATAAACGACAAGGTTGTCGTGGATACGGACAATGCAGGTTTGTATGCAAAAGGAAGAATTGGTTTACAATCCAACGGCAGCAAAATGAGGGTAGACAATATCCGCATTACTTTACAACGGGATGCGCTGCCTTTATCCGCGACTCAGAAATATGTAAGTGTGACGGAGCCTACTACGAAAATTGCGATGGCTTCCACCGTTGTGACGGAGATTGCAACTGCCAACGATTTATCCAAACTGACAGGTACTTCCTTACCTGCTACCGCCATCTTGCATGTCAACAAGGATCTTAAAGTGACTGATGCTAGCAGTCAAACCGTGATTGGGGAGTTGGATTCGATCCTAACAACGCTCGGAACTTCAACGATGGCTGCCTTCAATGTCAAGGATGAGCAGACGGTAGATGCCTTGGTGCCTTATTTGAAAGCGAATAGTATCGAGGATGTATTTGTTATATCAAGCAATGGCGATTTGGTTAAAAAGGCCAGACTAGCGTATCCAATCATACGCGGAATCGTGGATTTTACCAGTAAATCGATTGAGAACAACGATCAACTGCTAGAAATTCGTCAGATAACCAATACAAGCCTCGCACATATTGCGGTGCTTCCACAGCAGGCTGCTACAAGAGAAAATACGAACTATCTGCAAATGAGAACGATCATGGTATGGGCGAAAAATGCTTCGACAGCTAATGTGGATAATCTTGCCTTGCATACGCTGATTACAGCGGGTGTTAACGGGATTGTGACGAGCACGCCAAGTGCGGCTTTCAATGCATTAAGTTTGTACAACAATAATACGACTTTGATACGCAAACCGTATATTATTGGACATCGCGGATTGCCGACTGCTGCACCAGAGAATACGATTGAGAGTAATATTTTGGCGCTGGATAATGGGGCAGATTTCATTGAAAATGACGTTTATATTTCCAAGGATGGCTACCTCGTCATTCATCATGATGGCGAATTATCTGGAACGACGAATGGCACGGGCAATATTGAGAATTATACTTTGGCCGAAATCAAGGCGCTCAATGCCAATAAGCCACATCCGACTGACTATCCAAATGTGAAAATTCCGACATTGGAAGAACAAATTGATCTCGTTCAGCAACGGGGCAAAATGATCATGAACGAGATTAAGACGTCCACACCATCGGCTATTGATGCTTTCGTTCAGTTGGTCCAATCTAAAAATGCCGAAGCTGATATCGACAACATGTCGTTCGTTGCTAATCAGATCTCGCGTATGAACAGTTTGATGCCGACGATGCCTTCAGGCCTGTTATCAAGCTTGTCCGGCGGGAACAACGTGAAAGGCATGCTGCGCACGGTACTTAGCTCCATCCAGCCCTTGAATGCTACGTTCAATAATGGCTACGGCGGTATCTCGCAGAACTTTATGGAGGCTGCTAAGCATCGTGGCATCTTGATTTCACCTTGGACACTCAATGATCGTACAGCGTTTAATCGATTCTTCATAAATGGCGCTTGGGGCTTAACGACCGACTATGCCAACTGGGCTGCAGATATGGCGGCAGCGATTAAACCGGAGAAATCGGAGTTTACGCTTAAGAAGAATGAAACGATTCCGATTCAGGCCAGCGTGACAACGTACAAAGGGGATACAACAAGCATTGCACCTGAGATTGTTATGTTGGATGGGCAAAATTCCTTTGAAGTAAACGGCAATGAGGTTACAGCGAATGGTAAAGGTTCAGGTATAGCGCACGCGTTGTTACGATACGCCTACACGATGAATGATGGCAATAAGTATGACTTGTACACACAGCCAATCACGCTGAATGGACCAAGTGAGCCAAGTGTACCAGATGACAGTGAGCAAAATGGTGGCAGCGTAGGTGGAGGTACGGAAATTAAGGATTCTGCGTTCAAAGTGACAGATGCATTGATTCAAGCGGCCATTCAACAATCGGGAACGGACAAAAAGCTGATTGTTACCGTGCCATTGAATGAGAAGAAGGATCAAGCTGTTGCCATCCTGACACCAGCAGCCATTCAAGCCGTGTTGTCGGCTGCAAGCAATCATACCGTAATTATTCAAACTGAACTTGGTTCCTACGAGCTAAATCTGTCAGCTGTAGATTTGCTAGCTTGGGCAAAGAAGCTGGGAATTTCAGAAGATAAGCTGAACTTGACTATTCAAATTAACTTAAATGAAAAAGCTGCAGCAGAAGCTACTGCAAACGGAAAAGATGTTAAGAAAGCTGTTGAATTTACACTTACAGTAGGAACTGAAGAAGGCAAGAATGAAGAAATTTCGAACTTCCATCAGTATATTGCTAGATCCATTAAGCTAGATGCTGTAACGGACATAAAGGCATTGGCTGCTGTACGTGTAGAACAAGATGCGAAAGGCAATACCGTGTATCATCCAGTTCCATTCTCGATTCAAGGCAATGATGCTCTCATTTACAGCCGCACGAACAGCACGTATCTACTTTTGGCTAACCCAGTGACTTTCAGTGATTTAGAACATCATTGGTCCAAACAGATCGTGGAATCCATGGCGAATAAAATGATCGTTCAGGGTGAAGGGGCTTCGAGCTTTGTACCTGATCGACAAGTAACACGAGCAGAGTTTGCCGCTTTACTGGTGAGATCATTTGGCGTATCTTCCTCACAAGCGACTGTTACAAGCTTTAAGGATGTCAAGGCTACGGATTGGTTTGCAACGGCAGTCAGCCTTGCGGCAGATGCTGGACTCGTAAGTGGTTATGAAGACCACACATTCCGACCAGATGCACCAATCTCGCGCCAGGAAATGACTGTTATGATTGACCGAGCATTACAATTCGCAGGCTTTAACGCAGAATTGAAACCAAGTAGCTCGGTCACGTTCAATGATGAAGTGAATATCGCCGAGTGGGCTAAGGATGCAATCCGAACAGCGTCTGCGTTGAAGATTATTAACGGCAGGGATGGAAATGTCTTTTCTCCGCTGAGTACCGGCACTCGTGCAGAAAGTGCAGTGATGCTAAGCCGCATGCTGCAAGCTCTAAACTTTTCTAACTAATGGCATGGTTAGCATCTCCTCCAAGAAAGGATTGGCGGAGGGGATGTTAATCCTTAGCAAACAAAAGTTTGTTAAGGTTAAAGTGGGGGTGGGGGAGCATGTTGAAGAAGTACCCAATTATAGCATCGGTAACCAAAGACGATCAGCTCGCGAAAGTACTTGAAAGTGATGTGACCCGAGTTAATCTAATGACAGGTCATATTGGTAATTTGGAAACCATTATGGGTCAGCTTCACCAAGCAGGAAAACAAGTATATGTCCATCTTGAAATGGTGGGCGGCCTTGGCCGGGATGCACATGCGGTAGGGTATTTGGCCGAAAAGTTTAAAGTGGACGGTATTGTTACGACCAAGTCCAATGCGGTTGCAGCAGCTAGACAAGCTGGCATCAAAAGCATACAGCGTATTTTTATTATTGATACAGCTGCACTACAAACAGCAGTACGAATGATCAACAGTACACAGCCGGACGAAGTTGAGCTCATGCCAGGCTTAATGCCGAGAGTGATCAAAGAATTGAAAAGCACCATCAAACAACCGTTGATCGTCGGAGGTCTTATTCGATACGAAAAAGAAATTGTAGAAGCGCTAGATAGTGGTGCTGATTACATTTCCATTGGAGATCCAAGCATGTGGAACGGACACTAAGTTTACAAAATGACTAAATTACGATAATTTTCCGCTAACAATTATCATCTATAGTAAAACTATGAATATCACACGAACTGAAACATCGGGTCGAGACCAGGAGAAAACCCTTGTCCAGGAAAATGTGAAAATAAGCAGGAGCATGCTTGTCATACTCTGAATTGGCTTGTTTTCGTGTTTTTTGGATAAGGGTTATTTTTATTGAAAGTGAGGCAGTACTGTGGCAGATACATCTAGATTTCCTGAACGTGGAATCGATGACAAGATTACTACCCAGCATTTTCAGCGAGCACATTCAAGGAAAAGCAGTAAGGAGTTGCATGAATTCAAAGGCTATTTATTCGATTTGGACGGTACCATTTATTCGGGCAGTAAGCTTTTGCCGGGTGTATTGAGCACCGTGAACTGGCTGCGTGAGCAAGACAAATCGGTGATGTTCGTTACGAATACAACGATTCGGACTAAGGAAAGCGTGCATCAGCGGCTTAGCGAATTAGGCGTTCCCTGCGAGGTGGATGAAGTACTTACGGCCTTATGTGTGGCAGGGAAGTTTTTTCAAGAACGTGAGCCGAATGCCACTGTACTGATGATCGGTGAAGCGGCTATGGAGCAAGAATTGGCGCGTAATCGAGTAAAGACGACGGAGAATCCGCTGCTTGCAACACATGTACTTGTCGGATTGGACAGGCAGTTTACATTTGAAAAGCTGACAGCGGGCGTGAATGCCCTGCGAAACGGGGCTAAGCTAATCGCTGCTAATCCAGATCCCTTTTGTCCGATCGATGATGGTGTGATCCCGGATACATGGTCGCTCGTCAAAGCACTGGAAACAGCCAGCCTTCAGAAAACCGTCCATGTGATCGGCAAGCCGTCCGCGTACTATGCGCAAAAGGCCTTCGACCAACTGCATATTTTGCCATCACAATGCTTAATGGTTGGCGATCGGCTATCCACCGATATTCAATTCGGGAATTCAAACGATATGTACACCGCACTGGTGCTGACTGGTGCTGACACTAAGAACGATATCGTAAGGACAGGCATTGAACCTGATTATATTTTGCATGAGCTGAGTGAAATTACATTTAATCACCTTTAGGAGGAAAAACAATGAAAAAAGCACTCGTATCATTATTACTGGTAACTATGGTAGCAACAGCTTGCGCGAAGGGTGAGAGCAACACAGATACCAAGACTGCTGCAGCACCGACAACACCTTCGGCAAGCACTGAAGCTACAGCGAACACGAAGCCAGTTGAACTACAATTTTACTTCCCTGTAGCGGTTGGTGGTCCTATAACAAAGCTGATTGACCAGCTGGCTGACGATTTCCACAAAGAAAACCCAACGATTACGGTAAAACCCGTATATGGGGGCAGCTATCAAGATACAATGACCAAGGTTGCAACAGCTGTACAGGGTGGTAATTCACCTGACGTAGCGGTGCTGCTATCAACTGATTTGTACAGCTTAATTTCTATGAAGGCCATTGAAGATTTGACACCTCGCTTCTCCAAAGAGTATTTTAACGGCTTCTATGAAGCGTTCATGGGGAACACCAAGTCCGGGGATACGGTATGGAGCGTACCATTCCAACGCAGTACAATCGTGCTGTACTACAACAAGGATTTATTTAAAAAAGCAGGTCTAGATCCGGAGAAGGCGCCTAAGAATTGGACGGAACTGAAGGAATATGCAGCTAAGCTCACGACCAGTGACAAATCGCAATGGGGCCTTGAAATCCCTAGCACTGGTTATCAGTATTGGATGACGCAAGCACTATCCCTTCAAACGGGCACCAATATTGTTTCAGCTGACGGCAAGCAAGTGTTCTTCAATAAGCCGGAAGTGCAGGAAGCTCTGCAATTTTACACGGATTTAGGTCGCAAGGATAAAGTTATGCCAGAAGGTACACTTGAGTGGGCAACCGTGCCATCCGATTTCATTAGCGGGAAAACGGCTATGATGTATCATACAACAGGAAATCTGACCAAAGTCAAAACCGATGCGAAATTCAACTTTGGTGTAGCGTTCCTACCTGCCAACAAAAAGTATGGTTCCCCGACAGGCGGCGGCAATCTGTATGTGTTCAAAAACATTCCAGATGACCGCAAAGCTGCATCCGTTAAATTCATTCAATTCTTAACACAGCCAGATCGTGTAGCGCAATGGTCAATCGATACCGGCTATGTAGGCACGACGAAGGCCGCTTATGAGACAGACAAGCTGAAAAACTACATTAAGGATTTCCCACAAGCGGCTGTTGCTAGAGATCAGCTCCAATATGCTGACAGTGAGCTTTCAACATACCAAAACGGTCAAGTAACGAAGCTATTTAACGATAATATCCAAGCAGCCTTGCTAGGAACGATGACGCCGAAAGAAGCATTGGATAAATCCCAGCAGCAAGCGGATGACATTCTGAAAAGCTTTCAAAAATAGCAGCAAGATGACGTAAAACGGCAGGGAAGCGTTCGGCTAACGGAGGTTAACTCCAAGTTAGTGGCCTGCGCTTCCCTTCCTCAGGCTTTCACGACCTATGAGAAAGAGGGAATTTCCTTGATGCAACCGTCACTTCGAACAAAAAGGAAGATCAACTGGAGAGAAAATGGTTTCGCCTATGCATTGCTCATACCCTCACTCTTATTTTTAGGCTTATTTACGTTTTACCCCATCTTAAAATCAATCTACTGGAGCTTTTACAGCTCCGATTTCACCGACAAAACGTTTGTCGGGTTGGATCAATATGTGCATGTCTTTCAAGACGATATTTTCTTGAAGGTGTTGAAAAATAATGTGCTGCTTGCCATAGGCACGGTTCCGGTAAGTATTTTACTAGCCATGTACGTAGCCGTATGGGTTAATAATAAGCTTAGAGGCACAGGCTTGCTGCGTGCACTTTTTTTCTATCCGACGGTCATTCCGATGATTGCGATCGCCAATATATGGCTGTTTATCTATACACCAAGCTATGGGTTGCTCGATAAGTTTTTAAATGTGTTTGGCATACCGACCCAGCATTGGCTAGGAGATCCGCATTGGGTTCTCTTTTCGATGATGTTGATGGTGATCTGGAAGGAGGCCGGCTTTTTTATGATTTTTTATTTGGCTGGCTTGCAAAATTTAGCGAAAGAAGTGTACGAAGCTGCGGAAATGGAGGGGGCACGCCCTTTTCAAACTTTCCGTAAGCTGACATTTCCACTCTTAATGCCGACAACACTTTTCGTGATGGTAATCGCGACGACGAATTCGTTTAAATTGGTAGATCACCTGTACATTATGACGAAAGGCGGTCCCAATAACGCAAGTAATTTGCTGTTATATCATATTTATGAGACGGCTTTCAGCTTTTGGGATATGGGAAAAGCGTCGGTCCTTACCGTCGTGCTGCTCGTGATCTTACTCAGTATTTCAATCTTTAATTATGCATTTCTGGATAAACGCATCCATTACTAGAAAGGAGTCAGCATCATGGTCGTAAGGGTCACTAATCGTTTGGTCATCGCGCTGCTGGCGATTGCTTTTGCTGTACCGCTCGTGTGGGCTGTCTTTACTTCGTTTACGCCGTCTAGTGAAGTCATTACCCGTGTAAACCCCTTTTCGGTTCAGCATCCCACCTTCCAAAACTACAAGACAGCTTGGGAAACTATCTCCTTTCTTCGCTATTATTCCAATACGATCATCATTGTACTTGGTGTGCTGGCTGTACAACTGATTACAGCTACGCTTGCGGCGTACGCTTTTGCCAGATTAAATTTCGTAGGTCGAGGCGTTATGTTCATGCTCTTTCTTGTCCAAATCATGATACCGCCTGACATTCTCATTTTTCCGAATTACACGATTATGAAAGAATTGGGCCTGGTTGACACGAAGCTGGCGATCATGCTGCCGTATTGGGCGTCCTCGTTCAGTGTTTTCTTGCTTAGGCAAACGTTTAAGCAAATCCCAATCGATTTAGACGAAGCTGCGAGGATGGATGGCTGTCGTTGGTGGCAAACGCTTTGGCACGTATATCTGCCTTCAGCTAAATCGACCTATATCGCGTTTGGCTTAATTTCCGTCAGCGCGCACTGGAACGATTTCATGTGGCCACTCATCATCACAAACTCTATCGAAACAAGGCCGCTCACGGTCGGAATTGCGATTTTTGCCCAATCGTTTGAAACAGGCGCGCAATGGGGGACGGTAACGGCGGCTACCGTGTTGGTCATCCTGCCGCTATTAACGGCATTTTTCGTCTTTCAGCGTCAGTTTGTAGAAAGCTTCATGCATTCGGGTATTAAATAGTGATGATGAGCTACATTTGCTGGTTGGAAAACAACCAAGAAGCTGATTCATATCCCTCCTGATTGGTTAAATCTTCCTATAGAGACTTTACAATCAGGAGGGATGAAGTTTGAGTAAAAAACGCGCAAAGCGCAGACGCACACCTCTAGCCCTTTATCTTGCAGCACTTACGATTACAGTGGCGATTACTAACATAGAAGAAGTGTCCTAGCTTGTAGCCATTTTCCTTGCGTACTTAGATGAAATAGAAAAAAGCCCAATGCATGGGTTTTTTTTGCTATCAGAGCGTTATGGATACGGGGGAGTACTGGCCGCATGAATCTTTTTTCCTCAAATTAATCAAATTGAACTTCCTGATCCAAAATGATCTCTTTAGGCGGAGACTCCATCGGGCTGGCATACGGAATTAAGGCAAAATGTAAGCCCTCTAAGTTGTCAGGTAAACGCGGTGTGACAAGGTAGGTTATTTGGGTTTGTCCGCCGCCGCCCCTTGAGCCATTTCTCATGACACGATAGAGTTCAGGACCTATTACATCAAGCTGGAGTTGTGGTCGGAAGTTGCCAAAATGCCCGTCCAGTTGAATGAGCTTGATTTCAACATAGACAATACTGCTGTGTTGATGTTGCATGGTATGTGTCAATGTATAGGAAAAGTCACCGACGACGGTTTTCTTCATGATGGGTACGACGTGCTCTAGATCACCTGGTTCATTCGGCATGACAGGGTAATGCTCATTCAGACTGTTAAGAAGCCAGTTGATTTGTGGAATTTCAATACCGAATCGCGTTGACCATTCTTGGAGGACTTCCTTTTGCGGGTAATATCGTCTGCCTTTTGCAATGGATTTGCGCTCCGTTAGCAGTTGCAGAAGCGATTCATCAATTTTCTTCATTTCATCATTGTATTCATTGGGTACCAAATGCATTTCGGACCAAGCCATTGTCATGTACCTCCAGTTTCCAATTGTATCCATATAGTATAACGGTTAATGAGAGGTTGGAAAAGTTTTGTGAAAATCCCATGTATTCTTCTGGACGATTCCCCATGTTTTTGGGACGGAAGCCCAAGCAAGACACGTGCGAATGATGCTACTCTTTAGGTAATCTTTTTATACAAAGGAGCTGCCTAAATAATGAATTCGACGTATGCAAATCACGCTAATAAGGTATGGAAAGAAATGATAAAGGATCATTCTGGCGAATGGGGAATGGACATTCATCACTGGGACTGGGTGCCTGGTGTAGGTGTGATTGCCATGCTGGAGTATTATGAAGCAACTGGTAAACCTGAAGTATTGGCTTATTTGCAGGAGTGGGTGAAGCACAATAGTGAAAAAGCGAAAGGCACGAAGGTAATCAATTCGATCGCACCTTATGCTATTTTCCCAGCTTTATACCGGATTACGGATGATGCTTGGTTCCGAGATGAAGCGAATCGGGTAGCGGAGTGGCTGATTAAGGATACACCACGAACTCGCGAAGATGCCTTTGAGCATACGGTGACGGAAAATGTGGCGTTCGCTGAACAGGTGTGGGCGGATACGATTTTTATGGCCGTACTATTTCTGGCGCGCACAGCGTCGTTGGTAGGCAATAAGATTTATGCGGAGGAAGCATTGAAGCAGGTGCTAATCCACCTTCGATTGCTGCAGGATGAAGAGACGAATGTTCTTTTCCACGGTTGGAACTGCGGATCAGGTAATCATATGTCAGCGGCGCGATGGACGAGAGCGAATGCTTGGATTGCTGCAGGTATTCCGATGATCGTGAAGGAGATTGATCAGCTTGTTACCATCCCGGATGAGCTTAAGGATCGATACGGACGCCTAATGTCGGGGCTGCTTGCGTATCAGCAGGAAGACGGACTTTGGAGCACGGTTATGGATCAACCTCATTTTTATCGGGAAGTGTCGGGCAGTGCTGGAATTGCTTATGGCCTTTTGAAAGGCATGGACCTTGGATTAATCCCTCCTCTAGAAGAAACAGCTGCCGCTGTGGAGCAAGTGGTTACTTCGATTGTGCCCTATATTACGGAGGAAGGCATCGTGAGGGGGGTATCTGGCGGGACGCCAGTGATGCCAACCATTCAGGCCTACCAAGATGATATTTCAACGTATCCAACGTTATATGGACAAGGTCTAGTGTTGATGCTATTTGCTGAGGTATTGCGAGAGGAGAAGTAAGTTATGAGTAGTGAGGAGCTTTTGGAGGTTATTCGAGCGAAGGAATTAAAGTTTGATCAAGCTGTTAAGTTAATTCGAACCCCGCTCATGTCGACGTATCATACGGCACTTAAGCCGGAGACGCATCCAATGGTGTACGAACTGTATCCATCAACGTGTTATGCCTATGATCTTTTGCGCTATGGCGGTCAGGCGAATAGTCAACGAGCGGCTGATATCCTTGAAGTTGTGCTGGAGCGGCAAGATAAGGATGCATCGCGAGCTACTTATGGCATTTGGCCCTACTTTTATGAAGAATCGCTGGATGAAATGGATCGCCCAGACTGGAACATGGCAGATTTTCAAGGGAAGAAATTGGTTCTTATTTTGAAAAATTATGCAGAATCTCTTCCTGAGGCATTAATCGAACAAATTCGTGAAGCGATCTATCACGCTTGCCAAGCAATCATCCGACGAGATGTGGGGCCGCATTATACGAACATTGCGATTATGGGGGCTTTTGTCACGCTGGTTGGCGGTGAGCTGTTGGGCGATAACGAGATTCGCAGCTATGGTGAGCAACGGCTGAAGCGATTTCATGTGTTTACGTCAGGGATCGGCACTTTTACCGAGTATAACAGTCCTTGTTATTCGCCAATTGCGATTGAGGAATTGGATAGCATCTATCAAGAATCGTTCACCACTACGGCCGTAGTTCTTGCTGAGCAATTGTTAGACATTGCGTGGGAGATGATTGCGAAGCATTTCCACCCAGCAACTGGGGAATGGAGCGGTCCATATAGTCGGACCTATTACACATTGATGACAGAGCGAGAGAAGCATTTCCTGGGAAATGCGCTCAACAAAGAATCGATGGGCATACAATGTCCAGAGAAGTATCATGCTTATTTTAGCTCCAATGCGGAGAGGTATTTCATGGAGCCAACGATGATGGCAGCGGAAGCGGGCTTTCAGAATTATGCGACGACGTATCAAAATGAGAAGCTTTCACTTGGAAGCTATACGATCGGCAGTATGTGGAATCAGCGTCGCAACTTGTTGGGCTTCGTGGATGTTGGTGGGAAGAAAGTGTTCGTGCAGCTGCAATTTCTGAAAGATGGGAAGGACTTCTGCTCTGCTATTTATACGGGCGTGCAGTCACGCAAACAGGTGCTATTCGGCTTCAATTTGGCGACAGATAATGGCGCTTGGCATCAAGATCTAGATGTCATTAACGGCAAGTTCCAGGCGAATGATTTGCGCATTCGGTTGCTGCTCGGCGGGGAATTGGAAGAGCTTGAACTTCCAACTGTTGTGGAAGGGAAAAGTCTGACGACGATGCTCGGAGGAGATACGCAGCTGCGGGTTGAAGCTGTTCTGGAGGAGTCGGACTACGGAGCACTCGAGGTTGCAGTCGAACGCAGTGATGATGAGCTTCATTTGGATTATGTCATCTATGCGGGCGAGGAGAGGGCTTTTGATTTCCATGCGATTCAAAAAGCCGTATGGATCTTCGCATTATCACTTGGCGAGGTTGGAGGCACGCTATCTGCGGTTGATGTTCAGCTCGAGTCCAATTCTGTGACAGCTACAAGAGGTGCTCAGGAGGAGCAGATGTCGATCACTGTGCCGATAGCACCAGGGAAGACATGGGACTTTTATCGGAATAATCGCGTACAGTTGCCGCAGAATTTGCTTGAAAGCGTGCAGTAAGCGGGAGTGTATAAGAGGTGCAGGAATGCTTTCCTGCACTTCTTTTTCTGCATGTTCGCAATTTTAACTGGAAAATAGGCTGTTAATTTCGCCGGAGTTGCCACTAATTTCAATTTAGATGGATTATATGTAGGTAATCTAGCCGAATCGGGCGAAATTGAAGCATTTGGCCGAATTTAACTGCAGGAAATCCAGTTATTTCCTAATTCGAGCGGAATCGAGCCAATTTAGCTTCATTAAACCCAGTTATTTGGCAGGAAGGGTGATCGTAACTGGTTGAAGGAGGCGTCAATATTTCATCGGAGGCATGTTGCATGTTCGGTTATTTATAACTAGTTAGATTTGATGTTTCGTCTAAAAGCCTCAACCCGGTACTGCTTTGGCGTGAGGCTGGTTTCCTTTTTGAACACGTGGAAGAAATGCGACATGTCGCCAAACCCAACGGCAGCTGAGACTTCCGAGATAGCTATATCGGTCTCCATCAACAATCGCTTCGCTTTATTCAGCCGATATTCAATCAAGAATTGTTTAATCGTCGTTCCAGTTGTCTCTTTAAACAACGTAAAAAGCTGTGATCTTGAGACCGGGAAACGTGTCACGAGATCTTCAATGTGTAATGGCTCCTGATAATGTGCAATCAAATAGGAAAGCACATCACCAACGAGATACTGGTCGCCGGTAGTTAGCGTTGTCGTGTTCTCATTTTGTAATCCAAAAGAAAAAAGGAAAAGGTCGGCTATATGCTTCAACACAGCCAATTCATAGCTTCGATCACGCACTGTTAAACAATTCGTCAGCTCGGTGAAGATGGTCTGCACACGATCCAATTGCTGCGTACTCAAGAAATAGTGACTAGAATCCGGATGACGCTCGGCTAGAAGCCGAGGAATGGATAAATCTGACAGTTTGCAAATGGTGTGCAGTTGATCTAAATAGGACTCATCAATAGAAAGGACATAACGAGGAAATTCTTTGCAATGTCCATGAAATGGCCGATGAATGACATTCGGATGAATGATCGTAAGGCTGCCTGCATGAAGCGGATACAAGCGATCACCAACGATATAAGTGCCCGTACCTTGTAAAACCAGATAGATCTCGTATCCGTTATGCGAATGCAGTAACTGCTGCTCCTGCCCCAGCGGAATTGTCCGAAATTCACAGTGCACGGGATAAGCAGCCAGAAAATGATTCGTATAATCATCGATAGCGAAGTTAATCGGTTCATTTCCCATCCTCATTTAAACCAGCCCTTCTTCTGGAACCAGGCGAACATGCCTATACCAATGCCAAGCATGATAGCGAGTATGTCGAAATATCCCCAATGCCATTCGAGTTCAGGCATGTAAGCAAAATTCATCCCATACAGCCCAGCGATAAACGTCAGTGGCATGAAAATCGTCGTAATGACCGTCAATGTCTTCATAATCGTGTTCATTCGATTCGAGTTGAGCGAGATATAACTATCCCGAATATCCGCTGTAATCTCACGGTTCGAGTCCACCATTTCAGAGAGTTTGAGCAGATGATCGTGAATATCCGTGAAAAACACGAGGTGCTCACGCACCTGTTCAATGCGATCCGAACTAATGATTCGATACAGCAGGTCACGCATCGGGACGATGGTACGACGTAATTTCAACAGCTGAGAACGAATTTCAAAAACCTGGTTCATCAACGCATCAATGGCTTCGGCATTTATTTTATTTTCCATATCATCGAGCAGATCCTCAATTTGATAGACACTTGGGAAGTACTGATCGACGAGATTATCTAGAACTAAATACGCGGCATGGATTTGCCCCTGATTTCGCAGACTTTCTTGCTGGGACACTCGGGCCCAAGCATCTTCTATTTCTCGGGATTCATGTAAATGGAAGGTGACGATATAGTTGCTGCCGAGATACATATCCACTTCTTCCGCATCCAGCGTCTTAGGATCAATGGCGTGCATGACGAAGAAATGAACGTCTTGATAGTGATCTACTTTCGGTCGTTGCATGAAATGAAAGCAGTCCTCGATAGTAAGGGGATGGAAGTGGAAATGATCCTTCAGGTTTAAGGCTTCTTTTTCATCTGGATTATAGAAATCAACCCAGTACCACCGAATCGAGGGGGCTGATAATTCCTCAAGAGGGAGATCGTGGATCACAGCATAATCGGTTGTGACGGCAAGCGTTCGTATCATATAGGACTCCTAGCATATCATTTTATCGTAGGCATTTGCTTCATTTTACCATACAATGGAGAAAGATTAGAATGGAAAGAGGGATTGGGATGAAGCTCTCCGTTTGTATGGATGCGCTCTATAAAGGGCGTGATTTTAGGGAAAGTGTGAATGAACTGAAGGAGATCGGTTACGATACAATTGAGTTCTGGTCTTGGTGGCAAAAGGATATTGACGTTGTCGCGGATGCTGTGGCTGAAGCGGAAATTTCGATTTCAACATTCTGCACGAAGTTCTCGAGTTTGGTTGATCCAACACAGCGTAGTGTCTATCTCGAAGGACTCGTCGAATCGATCGCCGTCGCGAAGCGCTTGAATTGCACCAAGCTCATTTCGCAAGTAGGACAAGCACTCGAAGGCGTGCCGCGAGAAGCTCAGACGCAATCTCTGATTGAGGGGCTGCGGGCGTGTGTACCTATTTTGGAAAAAGAGGGCGTAACGCTGCTGATTGAACCGCTGAATACGCGTGTTAATCATCAAGGGTATTTCTTGGCTTCATCGGAAGAAGCTTTTCATATCATCAACCAAGTAGGCAGCCCTTACGTGAAGATCTTGTTCGATATCTACCATCAACAAATCACGGAAGGAAATGTGATTGCTAACATTCGAGAGAATATTGGATTGATTGGCCATTTCCATGCGGCAGGTAACCCTGGTAGACATGAACTCGACAATGGTGAGCTCAATTACGAACAAATTTTCAAAGCCATAGATGAGACAGGTTTTGAGGGGCATATGGGGCTGGAATATTTCCCATTGGAGGCACCGCAGGTTGGGCTTCGAAAGCTGCTGAAGTGAGAAGCATAAGGGAGCGCGGCTGTCAGGTGTGAAAACGCGAAACATTTGTAACACAATTGGAACATTCCTGTTACAGTCCTCTAACATAGAAAGGGTATTATAATAAACAAGACCCCCTTTTTTAATATAAACTTTGGACCTGGCCCCGTTGGCTAGGTCCCTTTTTTTGTTCTCAAGAAATGAAAAACCTAGGTTCAGTTCCGACAAGGGAGATCACCTTGATGGAACCAAATCTAGGTTATGTTTTGTGTTTACTTTTGCCAGATACGGTACAAGATGACTGCCCCTTCAGCACGAGTGAGCTCATCGATCGGAGCAAGCTTGTCGTTCTTGCCATTCACAATGCCAGATTTCACTAAAGCTGCAGCGCTGTCTTTCGCATAGCTGGACATACTTGCTGCGTCCGGATAAGCATCTAAAGTTCCGCCAACTTGGACTTGCTTATCGGCTGCCGCCATCGCACGTGTCGTTAGCACCATCATATCTTGACGGGAGATAGGGCTGTCTGGCTTAAACGTATTGTCTTCAAAGCCAGTAGTGATGCCCAATGCTTTCGCAATCACGAGCTCATTATAATAATAAGCGGTTTTCGGGACATCGCTGAACATAGCTACATCGTTGCTAGTAGTATGCAATTCAAGCGATCGTACAAGGAGCGCGATGAAGTCTGCTCTCTTAATAGAAGCTTCAGGTGAGAAGCTATTCTCATCCGTACCATGGATGACATCGCGAGATGCCATTGTATCAATAGCTTGTTTAGCCCAAGGCACGTACTGTAAGTCTCCGAAGGTCTTGAATACAGAGGCTACCGCATAGGTGCTGAAATGGGTTGTTTGGAAAACAACGGTTCCGCTTGCCGCGTTATAACGACCATTTGGAACTGGTGTCGCCTTTCCTTGACCATCGATGTACCAAATAATGATATGATCAGTATCGCTAAGCTCTTCCTCAGTTGGTAAGTAAGGGATGGCTACCGTTACAGGCGCATTTGGATTATTCCATGCAATGACTTTGTCACCTGCGGCTAGGGTCAGTTCGATAACTGGGCGATTCCCGATTTGTTCACGGGTAGCTGTATCCATGTTGTCCTTAGAGACCTTAGCCACACGAAGGGACACTTGCTCAGCGTTTTCTGTTACGCCCGACAGCATATTGCTTGGAATCTGGATGGTCGCATCTGCTGTTTTCACTGAAAGCTCAAAGTTGTCTTGACCTCTCAGGCTTTGTGTTGGCAATTGCACTTCATAGGAAGTTGCGTTTGCTTGCTTCGGCACTTCGATTACGATTTGTTTCTGGACGTTTGCTGTAGGAGCGGCTTGCTCAAGCGCCTTTTTCAAGGTGTCGCCTGAGATCGCAGCTATCGTTCGTCCGTTTTCGGTTTTCAATTCAGGTGTGATCGTACCACCACTACTACCAGTGTCAGTGCTGGTGCTAGGCACAGTACCCGAACCCGAACCCGTGCCACTACCAGGATCAGGATCACCACCATCACTAGGATTGGAGACTTTGCCGGTTAGGTTCAGCACGCCGTAAACGGACGTATCCTGAAAGCCCGTGCCGGTCGTATCGTTCCATGCTGCAACGCTTTGACGGGCACCGTTTTTAGCATCATTGATCTGTACGTCGAAACCAAGTTTCGTATTGTCTTCTGGCGTTATTGTTTTCAACGGAATCTTCACTTCAACCGTGTAGTTGGTTCCAGAAACATGGGTTTTGGATTCGACGCCAGCCGATTTACTTGCCGGATTGAAGGATTGTTCGTTGCCAAAGTTGATGCGATATTGTCCGTCATCAGCTTCATAGGATGATGTCTTTGCATTGTTTTCGTCCAAGAAGATTTCGACGGAATCTTGTTCATAGGCATTTGCGCTGCTTTTATCAAGCTCAGCATTGCTAACTTGGATGAGAACATACAGATTTTGATCATCCCAAAGTGCTTTCGCTACGCCGCTTGCTCCTTGCCAAGCTTGCTGATACCGGTTGATTGCCATGTCAGGTGCTTGACTCCAAGCCGCGTCATCAGCCATCCCGTCGATTGTAGGGGTAGCGAATTTAGCGGTTGACTGATTGGCTTGGGCTACGGACTCAGGCGGATGTGCGGCCAAGAATGCAGCAGGGTCAATGACCCCGAAGTACGCAGGTTTGGCTTGCAGATCACTATTAAACAATTGCGGATTCTGACTGGCTCTCCAGCTTGTAGCATCATTCAGACCCCAGAAGGTAACACGCTCGATATGAGCAGCATGGGCCTTGAAAATCTGGAATATTTGCGCATATAAAGAGCCCTGGGCATTTGCTTCTTTCTCGGTTAGTCGAGAATTGCTTCCTGCTGTAATGTCTAGCTCGGAGATGCTCACTTGTACGCCTAGAGAAATAAATTTCTCCAATGACAATTTAACATTGTCCGGTTTCGTGTTTAGATTGTAGTGCGCTTGCATGCCGACACCGTCGATGAGGAGTTTGCCAGGGTGTGTCAGGGCATACCTATCATTGATTTCTTTGACCATGCTGTAAATAGCCTGGGCTTTATTCTGGTTATCTTCGTTATAATCATTGTAATAAAGCTTGATATCCCATGTAGGATGCGCGTCCAGCACTTCTTTTGCCGCTAAAAATGCCTGCTCGACGTAGTCATCTCCGATGGCAGCTTTCCAAGGGGATTGACGCAGCGCTCCATGCCAATTTGAAGGGTTAGATGGATTATCATTCATCGCCTCGTTGACGACATCCCATGAGATCACCTTGTTACCGTAATGCTCCATGACCGTTTGGATATGGGTCTTTAAGTTTGCAAGAGCCTCAACTCGTCCTAGCGGGAGTGAATCGGTTGTCGTAGTCAACCAAGTAGGTGTTTGTTGATGCCATACAAGGACGTGCCCATGCAACTTGAGTCCGGCAGCCTGAATTTTAGTAACAAGCGCATCCTCCGTGGCAAAATCAAACTCTTTATTCGCATTGTACGTCTGATCTGGTTTCATGGCATTTTCCGCTGTGACGACATTGTTATGTAACTTGAGAAGTTGAAGTCTAACACCATCTAAATCTGCCGCTGATACCGCATTGCCGATCAGGAAATCGTTGCGATAGGCATCTTTAATCGGAGTTAAATTCGTTTGTACGGAGATTGGCGCCGAACTCTCAACAAAGCTGATATCGTCGATATAGAAGGAAGCGTCCTTGCTGCTAGAACTTTCCACATATATGCTCAAAAACTCATCGGGTACCGTGTTATAACGGTAGTTTCCTTCAAATTTAACCCAGCCGTCTTCGGTGCTAATCGTTTTTTTGTCAACGGTATTATAGCTTGCACTTGCATTACCCACCTGTGTGGACAGCTGAAGTTGCGAGCTTCCAGGCGAGATAAGCTTGACCCAAGCCGTAATTTTATATTCGAAGCCCTTATCCACATATTTCTCCACACGCAATGAAGGACCATGCCAAGTCTCTGTTCTACCCTCAACTTTCAACGCGCTTGTGCCGCCTTCAGTATGATTGGCATCACTGATAACCGTCAGCGTTTCCGTGCCTTTCCTGCCTGCAAATCCGCCATTCGTTTGATCTTCAAACGTAATGGTGGGGAAATCCACGGCTGGGAGTCTAGGAGTCTCAACGACTGGGCCTGCAGCTACATTTTTGGTAACAAGGATATCGCCAAGGTAGAAGGGCACACCTGCACCAGCCGTGTTCGAATTAATGCGCAATGCGCTATCTTTACTCGTATCAACAGTAAATTCCTTAGTTAGGGTGAGCGCTTTGCCAGCTTCATAATTCACGTAAATTGTATTCTGATAGCCATTTACCGTTTGAAAACCAGCTTGTGCACCGCTAGGCACCGTGACATCGGCGTCTACGTAGACGGTTGCGGTAACCGTATAGGTTTGACCATTTTCCAGGCCGATGTCGCTGAATTTGAAATCAGCTCCATCCCAGTTGTTCACTCGGTTGCTTACATATAAAGCTTTACCATCATCATTGCCGGTAAATGTTTTTCCTGTGACCTGTGACAGGTTAGCGCTGCCAGCTCTCGTAGCTTTCCCTTGGCCGCTCGCGAAAGTTTCATGATACAGGGTGATGGTCTCGGTAGTCGCCGCTTTCGTAACTTTAGTAAGCAGGCTTGATGGTATAACTAAAGCCGCAACGAGTAAGATTAAGGCGATTCTCACAAATTTTTTTCTCATATTTGGCATTCCCCTTCCCAATAATCAGTTATCAATGAGTTAGTTAAGCGTTTACATTTTGTAGTGGACATCTCCTTTCCAACGTAATTATAGCGTGATCAAAAACACGTTTAACTAAAGAAACTTTATATGATACTGTAATTATTAAATACAAAGTCGGGTTTTGTTACAGGACTTAAATTAAAAAGAGCAGCTTCAGCTGCTCCTTCATTACCTATGATTGAATGCGAAAACGTCGTTCTTTTTTGACAGACAATTTTGATATCATCCAATAAGCAACCATAGAACTGTAATCCTATATAGAAGGCATGCTAGATAGACGGTTTGATGGACAAGGGCGGAAACAGAAACAATAGATAATTTCCTGTTCAATTGGATAATATAACCAGGTAGATAGGTGTAGACCTGAAGGAGGATAAATATAGTGAGTGAAACAACGTTATACGATAAGCTTGGTGGAGAAGGGGCGATCACGGCAGTGGTGGACTACTTCTATGAGCTGGTTTTGGCGGATGAGACCGTCAATCACTTTTTTAACAACACGGATATGGAGAAGCAACGGAAGCATCAGGCGAAATTTTTTAGTTTTGCGTTAGGGGGACCGAATCAGTATACGGGGGCATCTATGGCCAAGGCGCATGCAGGGATGAATCTGCAGGAAGAGCATTTCAAAGCGATTGCGACTCATCTTCATGATGCGCTTGCTCATTTTGGCGTGGGGGCAGACGAGATCTATCAAGTGTTGGCGAAGGTATCGACGTTGAAGGACGATATTTTACATAAATAAGTTTTGTTAAAAAGGAGGTTCCCCAATGGCTATTTATGTGGCGGGGGATCCTCTTTTTTGCGAGTTAATGGACTTGGAAGAAGTCCGTATGGTGAATACAGCAGTGAAAGATGCTAAAAAGCATCCTTTTTCTTCAAATTAACCATTTTAGTTGAAATACGTGCGAAAGTGCAACTATTTCCACCGGCATTCCACATATTGGCATCTTTCGGTCCAAAAGGTTGCCTTTTTGCACTTATTCCTTCTGTTGAGCTGTTTCCCCGAAAATAAGTGTATATTTGCATCTTTGACTATGCGTACACGAGGTCATTATATTTGCAAAAAATAGGGACCCAGCCACACAGGCTGAGTCCCTTTCTCTTTACTGCCTTACCGTTCCGAGCGATAAATCTCCTTCACTAAGCGATAGGCCAATTTCGGCTTGCGATACTCGCTCAGCAATCCTTTATTATTGAAGCTCCGCGCGCGATCGCGGAAGTAAGGTCGGTCACTTCGCACATCGACGCGAATGTCTGCGAAGTGCCAAATGAGCGTCCCGACGATACGAGGGTCGTCGCGGAAGATTTTCAAGGCGCGTGTAACGACATCCGCTTGGTAGTCTTCACTGAATAGGCGTGGCTCCCAGCCAGCATCGCCAAAAATCCCGGCCGCGCCGAACTCACTCATGATGACAGGCTTGCCAGCAGCGCCGTGCTTCTCCGCATTCAGGAAGTAGTTCTGCAGCATGGTACTAAATCCATCCACGCTGCCTTCATACCAGCCGTAATATTTGTTAATCCCGATGACATCAAAATACGATAAAACGATATCTTCCTCCGGCTGCATTGTTGCGTAAGTGACGAGTCTGCTCGCGTCCATGCTGCGGATTTTGCTCACGAAAGCTTTCGTCAGCTCTAGTGCTTCTTGAGTGCGTGTATCGATTTCGTTGTGCGCTCCCCAGAAAATGATAGAAGGATGATGGTAGTCGCGGCTGATCATTTCGCCTAGCATGTTAACGCCGCGCTCTCTAAAGATCAGGCTTGCCAGCGTTTCCACACTCATGAAACAACCCCACATCGGAATCTCACTCCAGAGCAGCATCCCGTGCTCATCAAGCAGATCGATCCAGAACTGGCTTTGCGGATAATGGGAGCCACGAACAATATTACAGCCCATGTCGGTCAAAATGTCCAAATCTTTCAGCATCAGCTTCGGTGGGAAAGCAAATCCCCATTCGGGATGCTCTTCATGGCGATTCACGCCTTGGAGGTACAGCTTTTTGCCATTAAGCAGAATGTCGCTGCCCTGAACCTCAACCGTACGGAAGCCAGTCCGATCGATAAGATCATCTTCACCAGCTTGGACAGTAAAGGTATAGAGCGCAGGTTGACCGACATCCCAACGCTTAATATTCGCCAGACTTCCACTTAAGGAGAGGCTAGTAGTTTGACCTGCTGCAATCGTGACAGGGCCAGCGGAGAGGGAAAGACCTTCCGTACTAGCACTTACCTCAAGCTGACAGTCTTCTTGGCTTAATGAACTGACTTGAATTTGCAGCTGAACATCAGCTGTATCGTCCTTCAATTGATAATCAATTTTCATGGACTCAATGTAGACATCCGGCAGCTCCTGAAGCTCAACAGAACGAATGATGCCCCCATAGGAGTGCCAGTCGGCGATATCCGTCGGCAAAGTTTGCCAATCAACGGTATTATCAACACGAATCACGAGTTCATGCTTGCCTGCTGTTAGGTGAGGGAGAATCATAGAGAACTGTGTAAACCCGCCAAAATGGTAGCCAATATGCTGGCCATCCACGTACACATCGGCATGGTGAAGAATGCCTTCAAAAACCAGTCGAATATTCGCATCTTGCAGCGTATCAAAATAGGTGCGATACCATGCGGCACCAATGTAATCGTAAGTACCTAATTCGTTATTCCAACAAGAAGGGACGACGGACTTTTTTGATCCGGCAGGGAAGGTTGACGCCCACCCTTCAGAAACACCTTTATTGTCAGGATCCGTGATGAAATCCCATAATCCATCCAAAATTCGAGTAGGTCGTAAGTTATGCTGCTGAAAAGTACGTATCACGAGCATTAAGCCCCTTTCATGTATGTTTCGTAAAGCGTATCATAGAAGAAGAGTCAATTTGAATGGATAAACCTCATCTCTATTTGTCAAAATCGCTATAGGGTTGGTGAACAAAACCAATGAATAACCACCGTATTTATCATCATCGGCTTTCGTATGAGAAGCCACCCGATCCTGGCTGGAAAGATATTCGAAATACGACAGACGTACACTCACTGTATTGGATTCGGAGTGGCGAAGGGGAATTTCACCATGAGATGAATGAAGTTCCGCTGCATGTACAAGCTGGGAGTTTGTTTTATTTGAAGCCCGGGTTTAAACTGAACATGACTTCGTCTACGGACAATCCGTTATGTATTAGGATGCTCCTTTTCGATGCTTTTGATATCCCATATGAGCATCTCAATTGGCTGAAGCCAGTTCCTGTGGAGGAACTGCGGATTCCCTTTTATAAACCGCACACGTTAGAGCAGTCAGATTGGCTAGAAGCACAGTTTACTCGCTTATGGTCAATGAGAGGAACGGACCCGCATGAACGCCAAGCGGAATTCCAATATGTTTTATCGCGATTAATCCAATTTATGAAGGATACGGATACGTCTAGTGATCCCTACATGAAAGCTTTTCAGCAAGCGAAGCTGTGGCTGGAGACCTGCTATCATCAGCCGATTCGGCTGGAAGAGCTGGCGAAAACCTACCATATATCCGTGTCGCAATTACGCAAAATGTTTATGAAGCATGTGGGCATCTCGCCCAAAGCGTATTTAAATCAGATTCGGAATGAGCAGGCGAAGACGATGCTTTTACTAACCGATGAGCCTATGAAGGCGATCGCCGATGCTTGTGGATTTGCAGATGAGTTCCATTTTGGTAAAATGTTTCGAGTATGGAACGAGATTTCACCGGTTCGTTTTCGAACAATGAACAAATAGAGAGGGGCTAACCGAATTATGGGTGCCGAAATTGAAAGAAAGTATTTATTAACCGCATTTCCTGCGGCTGAACTAGCGAATAATGAGTTGACGCAAGTGTCTAAACAATATATTTATCAGACGTATTTAGCTTTCTCGGACGATCAAGAAATTCGCGTACGCCAGCTAGTGGACAGTTCAGGAGAATCACACTTTACGCATACGTTCAAGTCAGGACATGGGATGGTTCGAGAAGAAGTCGAATACAGCATCACGGAGCCTATCTATAAGCAGCTGCTAGAGCGTACAGGATTAATTCCATTAGAGAAGATTCGTACGACCCTCGAAGCGGCTGGTGTAACTTATGAAATCGACGAATATAAACAAATTGACCTGCTAGTCGTTGAAGTGGAGTTTCCTGATCTGCAGACTGCGGAGCAGTTTGTACCGCCGAGCTGGTTCGGCAGAGAACTTGGTTCGGAGGAAGAGTTCCGTAATAAGTCGATGTGGGTGGCTTTGCAGAAACACTAATTCCCCTCCCAGATTCATTAGGGAAGTATGAGTAAAAAACATGCTTCCCTAAAAGTCTAGATAGAAGTTTTACAACACTTACTAGGTATCATCTAAGTATTGTAAGAACTTCTAAAGGAATTGCGAGGGGTTATTCATGAATTTAATCCACTATTATCGTCAACAGTTTGTCGAGTTAACAGCCCAGTTTGAGAAAGTGTGGGAGGAAGATTCGCAATATAAATTTGGTTTTCTTTGGCGCTCACAAGTAAGTAATTCGTATAAGGAAATGTTTCAGATGACACAAACGAGACAGGAACCGCTTTATTTGATGTATGCCATGGAGCTTCCAGAGTCTTATAAAAGAACGAACATTAGCGAGGTTATCAAAAATGTAGCTTCTGCTTACGAATTGTCCATGTATGTGTTCTCAAGTAAAATTATGTTGACATCATGTGTTTCCATTGAAAACTTACAGCAAACGTCATTAGGCTTTATTCATCAAGCTCGTGCCGAGATGATTGATTTAGTCTTCTCTGTGATTAAACAAGTCGATTATGAAACCGTATAGACCTTACATAATTCGACATCTATAATAGATGTAGATGGACGAGATTGCAATCCGATGGGGTGAGTACGATGTTGAGAGACTTATTGAACAATTTCTCGCTTGTTGCCGTATTTGTTTTTATATCGATTCAAATTTTTTACTCCCCCAAATTACAAAAAGCAGCAAGATGGAAATTTCAGATATGGGCAGGCATAACACACGGACTTTTCGGAGTTATGCTTGCTTATACTGGAGTCCATGTGAGTGAACGGCATATTCTAGATTTGAAAGCGATTGCAATTCTGATGGCTACCTTCATTGGTGGGGGCCTTTCTGGTTTTATTACGACGGTTGTCATCATTATTGGCCGGACGATGATCGATCCAGCGGTTTTATTTCGCGTATCGCTGCTAGGCTTCATTATTTATGTGGGTTGTGTGCTTATTCATTATTACATCCGAGACTATTGGAAGAAATGGATGCTGCTCGCATTATGTCCTGTCAGCGTGTTATTCGTTGATATGGTTCTTATTTATAAGCTTCCTGCTATGGAGCTTGTCATTCCGAATTTACTTTTGCATTTAGGGGCGGGCATGTTCGTTGCAGGACTTATTCGCTATTTCTTGCGCTCCGAGGAGCTGAAAAGGCAAGTACGGCAGATACAGCAGGAGCTTTCTGATATTCTTCGTTTTCAACCTGGCCTTACATTTAAGCTCAAAAAAATACAGAATTCCTTGGTATATACGATCATTGATGGTCAATTATTGCATCAGCTCGGGATTAAGCCAGATGACTATTTCTACAAGAATGTGTATGCGATTCCATCCTACTCGGAAGACATTGCGCAATTCTTGCAATCCAAATATGAAGAAGCCTACCGAGGAAATCAAGTCGCCTATGAAATGGATGTGCGTGGAAAAATCATTTTCACGACATTACAGCCTGTTTTCGATGGCGCAGAGGTGGTTGAAGTCATAGGCTCGGCGACGGATGTTACGGAGAAGAGTCTGGCAGAACGTCGGATTCAGGAAAGTGAAGAGCGGAATCGGATTCTCGTAGAGAACTCGCAGGAGGGCATTCTAGGTTTCACAACGGAAGGCGAAATTACGTCAGTGAATCAAGCGGCATGTCATCTATCACAAACCAGAGCTGAGGACATGCTGGGTCTTCCAATGACTGCTTTTTTACCCGTATCCGAGCAGGAGCTTTGGGAGCAGCACTTTCAAGAAGTGCTAACGAGTGGTGATAATGTGAGATTCGAAATCGCGATTCCTTCGTCGGAGGGGCCAAGAAGAGACTATCGGGTAACACTTTCAGCCTATCATCATGCCTCTGGTGAAGTGAAAGGGATTGTGGGTACGATTCACGATTTTACTGAAGCCTCTATGCGCCATGCAGCTGATCAAGCCAATCAAGCGAAGAGTCATTTTATTGCCAAAATGAGTCATGAAATCCGAACGCCTTTGAATGGGATTATCGGGCTATCTCAACTGTTAGGGAAGACGCCGCTCTCCGAGCACCAGAAGGATTACTTAACCAATATTACCTCTTCTTCGCATACGTTGTTAGGTATTATTAATGATGTGTTGGATTTTTCCAAAGTTGAAGCAGGTAAATTAGAGGTGGAACGGACGAGCTTTAATCTGGACGAGCTGTTGAAGGAGCTTTCCAGTATTTGCAGTGTACTATCGAAGAGCCAACCCATAGAGCTTATTTTCAGTACGCCTGCTGAGCTGCCCAGACGACTTCTCGGAGATCCACTTCGGTTGAAGCAAGTTTTACTGAACCTTTGCAGCAATGCCATTAAATTTACACGTGCAGGTTATGTGATGCTTCACATTGAGCTGGTGCCACAGACATCCAGTGAGGAAATGATGCTGCGATTTAGCGTCGAAGACTCGGGGATTGGTATTTCAGCTGATCGGCTTTCTTACATTTTTGAACCTTTCTCTCAGGCGGATGGATCAACGAGCCGTGAGTATGGAGGAACTGGTCTGGGACTGCCGATCAGCCAACATTTGATCACGCTAATGGGCGGTGTGCTCCAAGCAGAAAGTATAATGGGAAGCGGGAGCCGTTTCACATTTGCTTTACCTTTTCAAATCATTGAGCAAGACGATCCTGATGAGTGGGATATTGGAGAGGGAAATGAGCCATATGGCGTGTTGGTTGTTGAGGATCATCCCCTTATGCGAAACAGCTTACAGGATATTTTAGAATCAATTGCACTCATCGTAACAACGGTTCCTTCTTGGGATTCGTTGTTCAAAAGGCTAGGCGGAAAAGAAGAAGGGGCAGATGAATTCCATTGTCTCGTCTTGGATATGGAAAGCGATGATATGTATGGCCTAGAAACATGGGATACACTCCTCGCTTTAATTCATAGAGATCGAACGCGCTTAATTTGTCTGACATCCTCTATGGGGAAGGAAGAGCTGCTTACACTCCCTGAGGAGATAAGGCCTGATGCCGTATTGGTTAAACCGATTAGTCGACTAGAGCTGTACCAGACGTTGGAATATTTGTTCCATCCTATGCATGAATCGCGGGTAACTGAGCAAGGATCGATGCCCAATCCTTCTGCTACAGTGGAGGAATGGGGACACATTTTACTCGTTGAGGACAATGAAATTAATCAACAAGTGGCCATGGAGCTGCTCGAGGAGCGGGGCTACAGAGTCACGCTAACGACAAATGGTCAAGAAGCGCTCGACAAGCTGGAAAAAGGCGAATTTGCCTTGGTCCTCATGGATATTCATATGCCAGTTATGGATGGTGTAGAGGCGACCAAACTTCTGCGTTTGAACCCAAAATTTCGCGAAATACCGGTCATCGGGCTTACAGCTAACGTGGTTAAACAAGACCAAGAAGCGTACGTCCGAGTGGGCATGAACGATGTGATAAGCAAACCGCTGGATGTGAAGTTGCTATTTCGAGTCATTCACAAATGGATGGACCCCGAGAAGAAGAAGGAGCGAGAGCGAAACTTCAAGGAACCTCAACCTGTTAGCGGAGAAGAGATCCCGTATTACCAAGGTATCGCCGCGATAGACTGGGAGGGAGCTTTGGCCCGAGTGGAGGGTAAAGAGAGTATTCTTCTCGTCATGCTGCAGCTGTTCAAGAAAAATTACAGTGACTTCGCAGATCTGCTCCGGATCAATCACCGTGAAGGGGATTGGGTCGCTGCCAAACGAGCTGCGCATACGCTAATCGGAGTAGCAGGCAGCCTATCGGCGATAACACTGCATGCGGGAGCAGTGAAGCTCCAATCAACAATTCTCCTGAATGAGAATTATGAGGATCAAATTGCCGAGATCGCAGCAGAAATTGAACGCATTATCGTTTGTATTCCGGATGAAGCGTAAGCGGAGATGAACGATCTCTGAAGTAGTACCTTAAGTAGACACTCATCATAAACCTCTTATAAAAAAAGGGGGGAGGGATGAGGATAGACTTAAGTTTTTTTTGTATTGGGCAATACGGGAAGGCTTAAGTATTATTGCTGTGGAGAGGCAGTGCGAGCTACGGGGAGGAGCGTGCACGATCATTAAACGCTAACGGCCACCACAGCCGTTAATTGACCAAACACAGCCCCTTTCCTAGGCTAACGGCCACTGCGGCCGCTATTTCGCCCAAAACCCCTGATTCTAGCCCGATTTCCACTCCATTGCGTACGCTGTGTCCGTTAGCGAATCAGGAGCATCGAATTCTAGCAAATAGCGTCTCCTATGTCCGTTAACCGTCCGCTCGCATGCCGCCGTCCCGCTCACCGTCCCGCTCACCCGTCCCGCCGTCCAACAATCAAAGCCTCAACTGATACGTACGATATCGCTGCCGTCCTCCTTCTACAATTAAGATTTGCTTCTCAACGAGTTGATGCAAAATCCGCCTTGTATGGCGATCGGAGAGTCGAAGGTGTTCAGCAATTTCCATCGGTGTAATGGGCCGAAGCAAACGACGAGCAAAACGCACTACTTCTGACTCTGCCCAATTCAAGCCAGCTGACACATCAGCTGAAAGGAATTTTCCGACGAATGACAGGATAAGCTGTTGGCATTGCTTCGGATCTTCTTGGATGGACAAATAAGCAATTGGCATAAAAGTCCACCCATCAGGGGTTAGCAAGCTATGCCGCATACATAAATCCTTAAATCTTCTAACATCAAGATCTCTTGCATGCGATCCAAATCCCTGTATTTCGATCCCTCCTTTTGCGCCTCCAGGCATATAGGCAAGATCCAGATACCGGTAGCCATTATTGAAATCGCGTACCTCCCACTCGGGATATAAGTGATTGAAATTACCAATGGCAGGAAACCAAATGTAACGTAAAAACGCAATGGTTCCGTGGCCCAATCCTTTCTCTAACAATTCGAGCCTTCGATGATTTACAGTCCCAGTACTAGTTCTAGCGTGCTCGATCATCGCCTGTATCCATTCGTTATATTTTTGCTCAAATGACATTCTCTCAGCCTCCAGTTAATCGTCCATAAACAAACAAAAACCGTTCCACCGCATAGCTCATATTGAGCGTTATGCAATGAAACGGCGTGTGCTTCACTCCGTCTACCTTATTAAAATGAGTATAAAAGAAAAAGGCTCGGATTACTACAATGACTAAAACTAAACGCCAGAATAAGCCATGAATCCGCCATCCACAGGGATCGTTGTACCCGTAACGAAGCGGGACATATCGGAATCAGCCAGCCACAGCAACGTTCCTAGTAAATCCTCCGGCTTGCCGAAGCGGCGCATCGGGGTATGAGCAATGATTTTATGAGAGCGGTCCGTCAGACTGCCATCCTCTTTCATTAACAATTTGGCATTCTGCTCCGTCAAAAAGAACCCAGGTGCAATGGCATTCACACGAATACCGCTTTCTGCCAAATGAACAGCTAGCCATTTCGTAAAGTTATCGATAGCCGCTTTGGCTGCGCTGTATGCAGGAACTTTCGTCATGGGTGAAGGTGCGCTCATGGATGAGATATTGATGACTGTTGCACCCGTTTTGCCATGCATATGCTTAGTGAACACTTGCGTAGGAATTAAGGTGCCCACGAAATTAAGATCCAGCACGTTGCGGAATCCAGAGATGCTTAGATCATAAAAGGATTGCACATCCGGATTCGCCACATCTTCCATTTTGAAAATCTCGTTCGTCGTATTCGCGCTGGCATGGTTACCGCCCGCACCATTAATGAGAATATCACAGGTACCCAGCAATTCAATCACGGATGCTGCAGCTTGCTCCACACTTTCAGCTACAGTGACATCGCAGGCAACGGCAATCGCTTCGCCACCAGCGGCCTCAATTTCACGAACCACAGCTAACCCTTTCTCATGCGTACGATTCAGAATGGCAATGCGTGCACCTTGTCTAGCTAATTCTAATGCCATCACGCGGCATAATACGCCAGCGCCTCCAGTAATCACAACGACCTTCCCTTGCAGGGAAGGGAAATTAGTTAATCCGCTCATATGCAGTGACAGCTCCTTCTTGTAAAGTAGCGCTTTGGCGACACAGCATGTCCCAAAGTCCCCATAAATACATGATCCCTAATGCACGATCGTAAAGCCCGTATCCAGGTCTGCAACGTTCATCCCAAATATGTCGACCATGATCCGGACGGCAAAATCCTTCGTAATTATTCGCATGCAGCGCCTGCACAATGCCTGACATATCAACCGTGCCATCCTGCGTGCGATGAGAGGTTTCGATGAAATCACCATTCTCATACAAGCGAACATTCCGCAGATGGGCAAAAGGAATCCGATCCGCGAATTCATGCACGATCGAGACAATATCATTGCTCGGGTTCGCACCGAGTGAGCCACTGCACATCGTAAGCCCGTTATACGGGCTGTCATGCAAGGCTAAGAAACGGCGAATGTTCGCTTGGCTCGTCATCAATCTTGGCAATCCAAAGACGGACCAAGGTGGATCATCCGGGTGAATCGCCATTCGAATGCCGTGCTCGGCGGCCACGGGAATAACTTCATCCAGGAAGTACTTGAGGTTTGCCCAGAGGTGCTCCTCGGTGACATCCTTATAGGCGTCGAATAGCTCCGTTAAATGAGCAAGTCGTTCGGGCTCCCAGCCTGGCATACTGAAATCAGGGTTGGCATTAATCCGTCCCACATGCTCAGAAAGGTCGAGGTTGGCAATTTTACTTTTTTCATAAAATAGTGCCGTCGAGCCGTCTTCCAGCTCCTTATGTAAATCTGTCCGTACCCAATCGAACACAGGCATGAAATTGTAGCAAATGACTTTAACACCAACTTGCGCTAACGTTGCGATCGTTTTCTTATAATTAGCGATGTACGTATCGCGACTTGGCAGTCCTAATTTAATATCCTCATGAATGTTGACGCTCTCCACGACCTGCATATGCAGCCCCGCACGATCAGCCTCGGCTTTGATTTTCTGAATCTTAGCCATCGGCCATTCTTCACCGGCAGGTACATCATGCAGGGCCCAGACGATACCTTCAACACCAGGAATTTGTTTAATTTGCTTAAGAGTGACCGTATCGTTGCCCTCTCCAAACCAACGGAATACCATTTTCATAGTTGCACACTCGCCTCCCATATAATCAACCTATTTGAAATAAGTAGGGAACTTCTCTTTTAATAATGCCTGATCGGAGATGCCAACTTGAAGATGCGCGCGAATTAATCGTTCTGCCTTATCGGGCTGTTGCTCTTTGATGGCCTCCACAATCTGCCCATGCTGCGCATAGAGCTCATCCCAATGATGATCAGTCGCTAAGCGGAGCATACGGGTGCGGTTCAAATGCACATTAATTTGCTCAATGACTGCCCAGGTGTTCATTTTCTTGCATCCTTCAAAAATCGTCCGATGAAACTCCTCATCAAGCTCAAACATTTTCTTGAAGTCTTGTTCATCCATACACACTTTCTGCGAGGCTAAATTCATTTGAAGCAAGCGCAGGGACTCTTCCGGAAAAGAGAGACAGGCCAAGCGAATGACGGCGCTTTCCAGATGTTCGCGAATGAAGCGAGCTTCATCCACCAGTTCCAAATCAATGCGAGAGACAACCGTACCGCGTTGCGGATAAATATCCAGCAAGCCCTCCTGTGCTAATTGCACGAAGCTTTCCCGAACAGGTGTCCGACTAACATTGAAGCTTACCGACATTTCTTTCTCCGAAATGGTAGCACCTGGAAGCAGGCTTAAGCTCAGTATTTGAGCCTTTAGCGTGTGGTAAACAGCATCTCGGGTCGAACTAATCAGAGGTTTTTTGAAGTAATCCATGAGGATCTCCTTTGCAAAATGAAGCCTAAACTTATACTACCATACTTGTATGGTAGTGTGGAAGTAAAAAAATGAGTAGCGAGCCTTCGTTGAGTTCGGATCGCTTACCGATTTGAACAAGCACTAAAAACACCGCATGCAGCTCGTGCTTTCCTCACTAGGAATAACACGAATCACAAGCGGTGTAAGTTAATTTTAATGAGAGACAGCTAGGCTTTGAACCGTTCTCCAAGCTTCCAATTGCTTCTCCAACTGCTCCACTAACGTCGAGACGTCTTGGGAGAACTGTTCTCTTTGTTGCTCATTCATACCATCTTGCTCCTGCTGCAACTCGCTAGAAGTAGGTGGATCGGGAATCGTTTGAAGTAATTGCTGTAGTCTAGCTTGTAAAAGCGATCCGGCAGCAGCAGTTCTAGTTGTATCAGCAGCTTGCGGTACAGCAAGCTTAGCTTCAACGGATAGCTCCACTTTGTTAACTTCTTTCCCCTGCGCAGATACTTCAACTTCTTGAACCTCAACTTTAATCTTCTCAGCTTTAGCAGGTGCCTTGGCTGCGATTGGCTTCGCTCGTTCAGCTCGATTGTTCTGGAAAGTAGACCAGGTTTCGATTAATTCAGGCCCTGATTTATAGAGCAGCTGCCCCTTGATTCGGTCAGAGATGTCTTTATCCTTAAACATCTTAGCAATTTTCTTCACATCACTGACTGGCATTTCATCACGTGCCATGATTAAAGCTAGTGGATCACGATGCTCCAATGGGAGATCCTTCAACGGCAGCAATTGATCCTCGGTAAGCTTGTCCTTGCGAATCTCCGTGCCACCTACGATGAGCTTCTTTACAGAATTCCCAAACTTAAGCAGCTCACATTTGTTTTTAATATACGTTTCAGGTTTGCCAAGTTTGCCAGAAAGATATTTAATAGATGAGCTAAATTTCGCATCATGCATAAGCTTATGAAAGGCCTCAGCTTCCTCAATGGGAGAGAAGCCTTCTCGCGTTAGATTTTCAGCAATCTGCTCCAGATAGATTTCCATCTCATCCGTTACCGTTGACACGATGCATGATATGGTTGGAAGCCCTAGCATTTTGGTAGCTTTATATCTGCGATTGCCATAAATGATCTTATATCGGTTGTTGGCGGTTGTACGAACTTTGATCGGAGAGAGTAAGCCAATTTCCCCAATGCTTTTCATTAATTCTTGCAGTGCTTCTTCATCGAACTGGTAGCGGGGCTGGTCCGTGTCCTCATCAATGAGATGCATAGAAATGTTATGTATGTCCATCTTCATGTCTCCATTCGTTCAGGGTCATATGTCTAATTATATATCAAGGATGAAAGTGTGGGAACGCCAATTCGCTAGAAAGGATTTGGAAGGGATTGGTAGGGGCATCACGGACAACCCCGGAGGCAAATAAATGTATTGCCAGTAAGGGAGAGGAGATGAAATAATAGAGAAAGATGTCGAATAATGTTCCTGCTTCAAGTCAAATTTGGGAGGAGAGACCTATGAACAGAATGCAGTATTTCTTCTTATCCCTCATTTTTGTCCTTCTGTTTACCTCAACTGAATCGGTTCTCACTACCTATAAAAAATCGCTTTTGAATGAACTGCAAAGTACGGAGGCTGCTCAATTATCTGCCAAAGCTGTTGCCTTACAGTCTGTCATTAATCGTAATTTCAATTTGATGGTAAGTCTAGAGGCCTTTGTCAGCGCCGGCTATTTGCAAGACAAAAGTGTACAAGAGGTTCATGCTTATATTGAAGCGTTATATGCGGGTTCACAAGCGTCCGCCTTCAATGTTGTCATTGCACCACATGGGGTTATGAAGTTCGTGTATCCCCCGAAAGGGAATGAGGATATTATCAATTGGGATCTCCTGCATGATCCTCGAGAGAATGTACAGACTCAAGTCTATCAAGCGCTGCAAACGAAAAAAATGACGACCGACGGTCCTTTTATGTTGCTTCAAGGTGTGCAAGGTTTGGTAGCTCGTAAAGCTCTTTTTCAAGATGGCGTTTTCTGGGGCTTCGTTTCTGTTGCCATTAACATGGATAAGTTGCTTATTGAAGCGGGGATCAAAGACGGTGCTTCTGAAGAGCCGAGGATGGCCATTCGAAGTCCAGGCATGCCAGCATTTTACGGAGAAAATACAACATTCTTTCAGTCCCCTTTGATCGCAGTGATCGATCTTCAGGATACGAAATGGGAACTAGCGGCTACCCCTCCCGCCAATGCGGTAAAAACGGTCAATAACCAAATGCTCATTATCCGCTGCGCTATACTGCTCGTTTTATTTCTAGGCTTATTCTTCATTATCTATATCATTCGACAACGTGATCGGCTTAGTCAAGCTGTGAACGAGCGGACGCAAGAGCTGCAGATCGCCAATGAAGACTTGACAGCGGCCAATGAAGAGTTGATTGCTGGGCAGCAGGAACTACAGGAGTCTACGAAGCGGATGCAGGAATCGGAGCAAATGTTGTCCTATATGGCCTACCACGATGTACTGACAGGCATACATAACCGTGCTCATTTTCAGATGATGTTGAAAGAGCAAATTACTTACAATCAGGTGAGGGGGACCTCACTCGTCGTCCTTTTCTTTGATCTTGATAATTTTAAAATGATCAACGATTCACATGGGCATCATATGGGAGACTATATGCTGCAAAAAGTTGTTCAACGCGTCCAGCAATCTCATTTGGTTTTCCACACGTTTGCTAGATTTGGTGGAGATGAATTTGCGATTTTACTGGAGAATTGCTCTAGCGAGCAGGAAATTCAAGCTTTCTGCGAACAACTTATTGCCGTCTTGAAACCGCCTTGTATATTGGCGAATCGGTCCTTTTTTATAAATGCGAGTATTGGCATTGTACAGTATCCATATGGCGGTGAAACGTGGGAAGCGCTGCTGAAAAATGCGGATATTGCGATGTATATGGCTAAAAAAGAAAGTGGCAGCTCCTATAGCTTCTTCACTCAACACATGGAGATGTTGTCAATTTCTAAGCTGGAAATGGAAAATCATCTCCGTCAGTCGTTGGATCGAAAAGAGCTTGAGATTGTATATCAACCCCAGGTAGATTGCATGAAGGGGGCAATTACAGGTGTTGAAGCACTGTTACGTTGGAATCATACGACGAAAGGCTACATTTCACCGTCCGATTTTATTCCAGTAGCGGAGGAAATAGGACTTATTGATGCGATTGGTGAGTGGGTGCTCCGCGGCGCTTGTAGACAAATGAATGCTTGGCATCGTCAGACGGATGAACCGCTGATGATCTCCGTTAATATTTCAGTCAAACAGTTGCATGATGAACGCTTTGTGGATAAGGTTATTGCGATTCTGGAAGAGACCGGGCTTGAAGCGCGATACTTGGAGATGGAAATCACGGAAAATGTAGCGATGCAGGACAAGCAGATGGGTGTTCTGAATAGACTTCGCCAATTAGGAATCTCTATTTCCGTGGATGATTTCGGTACGCATTATTCATCCTTAAGCTATTTGAAAAGGTTCCCGGTCACGAAGATTAAACTGGACCAGTCATTTGTTCGCGGTATTCAGACCGATGACAAGGATCGTGCTATGATCAAAGCTATCATTTCTGTGGCGAATGCTTTTCAGCTGCAAATGATTGCAGAGGGAGTAGAGACGGAAGAACAGGCGGACTTTTTGGTGGCGAATGGATGCCATCACATCCAAGGTTATTATTTTTATAAGCCGATGAAACCCGCACAGTTGCAAGCGATTTTGAAAGAAGAGCTGCATGAAAAATTGGCATTCTTAGGAGCAAAGTCTGTTCATAATTATGATATATAATAAATACCAAAGAGGTGCCCTTCATTAGGGCACCTCTTTGGTATTTGGAAAAAGAAAAAGTTCGCTACAGAGCAACAATTTGCTTTTGTTTATTTTCGAAATAGACCCAATGATGGAAGCCAATTTCCTTCAAAGTTTTCTGAACTTCTTCCCAATCATCAGCAACGCGGCTAGGGACATGGGCGTCAGAACCGAAAGTAACCTCAACGCCATAATGCAGCGCACGCTCTAGAATCTCATGGGAGGGGTACCAACCGCCAACATCTTTCGTTTTGCCTGACGTATTAATCTCAATCGCAACGCCGGATTCTCCTATGATTTTCAAAGTCTCATCGACCTTTGGTGTCACGATATCGGAAAAGGCAGGGTAGAAGCCTTTCATCGCATCGATATGTCCAAGAATTTGGAACATTCCCGATCGAGCGGAATCAGCAATCAGGCGATAATACTCTTCCTTGTGCTCAACGTGCTCAGCTTCGTTCAACTTCTTCCATCTGTTGCGATTGAAGATGCTCACACCTCCGGAAAGATGAACGGAGCCGATGATGTAATCGAACGGATACTTTGCATATTCTTGCTTATAAATCTCCACGTGCTCTGGGAAATAATCAGACTCCACACCTAAGAGTACATTAATTTTGCCTGCATACGCTTGTTTGAGGTGTAGTACTTCCTCTATATAGCGGGGAAATTCGCTTTTTGCCATGGCGATGGCAGGTTGTGCACGATCTTCGGAGCTTCCAAAGTATGGGGAGTGATCGGAGATGCCAATTACTTGAAGGCCAGCTGCAATGGCTGCCTCAATATAGTCACGTATGGTATCTTGCGCATGTCCGCATCGCTCATGATGCGTATGTAGATCGAATTTCACAGCAAGCCCTCCTAAAAAGTAAGCTATTCTGAACCAATAAATTGCGTTTCCGGCATTCCTTTGAGATCGCGGAGAAATTGTTGCATAGCAGAATTCAAGTATCTTCCTGACTTATATACTACGCCTACGGGATGGGTAATATCCAGTTCGTTCACTTTTACCATCTTCAATGAGCCATGTCGCAGTTCATCAGCAACAGACATTTTGGATATGATCGCAACACCTAGATTTAACTCGACCATGCGCTTCACTTCCTCACTGCTAGACAACTCCATGACAATATGAGGCGAGACATCATAGGATTTGAAGATTTGATCGACGAAACGTCGACCTGCAGTTTCTGGAGAAAGCATGATAAACGGAATATTTCTAAGCTTCTCGATAGATAAATGTGTGAAACGACTAAGCGGATGGTGCGTGGAGACGATGAGTTCAAAATTATCATAGTAAAGCACGGAAGTCTCCAAAGCTGGATTCTTCTCAAATAAATACGTGATCCCAATATCGATATGACCGTTTTCCACGGATGTCATGATCTGAGAAGAGGTCATGGAATGAATGGTCGTTTTAATCAGCGGAAATTGATCCTGGAAATAGGAAAGAACCCTCGGCAAGATCTGCATGGCAATGGAAGTCGTTGTGCCAATATGGATATGACCTTGAGGGGTTTGACTCAGATCGGAAAGACGCTGTTTCAGGTCACTGGTGATCCGTAATATTTTTTCCGCATGCTCCAAGAAAAGCTTTCCACTATCTGTTAAAGTAACAGGCTGATTACGATCAATGAGAATCGTACCGAATTCATCCTCAAGACTTTTTATTTGCGCGGAAACGGCAGGTTGGGTCAAGTTTAGAATTTCACCAGCTTTACGAAAGCTCATCGTCTTAGAAATCGTGAGCAGGGTTTCTAACTGGTTCATATTCATCAGATTACCTCCTGCAAGTTAGATGTAAGATCAAAGGTACAAATAAAATTTATCGAAATTGTAAAGGACATAAAAACCTTTTCTGACTTTATTATATGATAGGAAGTGCTAACTAGGCAACAAGGCGGGATATTTGCGGGTCTCAGAGCGCAAGCTACCGATGTATGAAAGCAAAGTGGATAACTGAAATTTATCTTTTCAAATTACTCAAATTTGAATATAATAATTTATGTAATATATAACATAACGATTAAGGAGACTCCACGTATGTCTTTATCACGTAAATCAAATCCGACCGTGACGGTTGTAGCCCTGATGCTTGGACTCTTGTTGGCTTCTCTAGATCAAACGATCGTATCAACTGCGATGCCAACGATTGTATCTAAGCTGGGCGGCTTTAGCCAATTTGTTTGGGTATTCTCGGCCTATCTGATTGCCAATGTGGCAGCAATGCCTATTTTCGGTAAACTTTCGGATATGTATGGCCGCAAACTATTTTTCATTATCGGTATCGTTGTCTTTATGATTGGATCCGCGTTATGTGGAACAGCAACATCGATGACACAGCTGATCATCTACCGTGCGATACAAGGTATTGGCGGCGGAGCGTTGATGCCGATTACTTTTGCTATTATTTTTGACATTTTCCCTCCTGAGAAAAGGGGCAAAATGCAGGGCTTATTCGGCGCAGTTTTCGGATTATCCAGTGTGCTTGGTCCTATTATTGGGGCTTACTTCACAGATCATGTGACGTGGGAATGGATTTTCTTTATCAATTTACCTCTAGGTATTATTTCTTTGATTATGATTATTTTCTCTTATCACGAGTCCGTGGAACATAGTAAGGCTAAGATTGATTGGGGCGGTACAGTTGTATTAACGGCAGCTATCGTTTCACTCATGTTCGCATTGGAGTTTGGCGGGAAAGAATACGCTTGGGGTTCGATGCAAATTATTGGTTTATTTGCAGGGTTCGTCGTACTGTTAGCAGGGTTTATTCTTATTGAGAAAAACGCTGCAGAGCCTATTGTACCTCTAGATTTATTCAAAAATCGGTTATTTACGTCCAGTATGGGAGTTAGCTTTGCTTATGGAGCGGTTCTCATTTCTGCAGGGACGTACATTCCATTATTTATCCAAGGCGTATTCGAAGGTTCAGCGACATCGGCTGGATCGACATTGACTCCTATGATGCTTGGTGTCGTCGTAAGTAGTGCACTAGGTGGTCGCTTCATCGGTAAATTCTCCTATCGGAATGTGCTTCTTGTATCCGTCGCTCTTCTTCTGTTGGCGACATCGCTACTTGGCGGTATCTCCATTGATTCGGAGAGATGGGTTATCACAACCTACATGATTATTCTCGGACTAGGCATCGGCGCTTGTTTCCCGATCACGTCGATGTCTGCACTTCATAAAGTTGATTTCCGTCGCCGGGGTACGGTAACATCCTTGGTTGCTTTCTTCCGTTCCGTTGGTTCTGCCATTGGGGTAGCGATATTCGGGAGTATTCAAGTAAATGCTTTGAAAGACAATATCACCAAATCGTTGAATGACCCAGCTATGGCGGAGAAGTTCCATGATGCGCGGATGCTGCTCCAACCCGAAGTGAGAGCGAATATACCCCAAGAGGTATTGCATAAGCTCTTAACCGCGTTGGCGGATTCGATTGCCGTTGTTTTCCAAACTACGATTGTTTTAGCTATACTAGGTCTCGCGTTCATTTTATTGATGGGAAATGCTAAACTAGAAGTTGGTAAGGCGCCTGTCAAAGGAGATGTACCAGTAGGACACTAGGAGGTTGGGCACAAATGTCGATGAAGCTGGTCATTCTCGGACTATTAATGGAAGCCAATCGGCATACCTATGAGATTCGTCAAACGATGAAAGATCGCGGTATGACGAATTATATGAAACTGCAAGACGGCTCGCTCTATTATGCCATGGATCAACTGCATAAGGATGGTCATGTAGAAGCCTTAGAAGTCGTGCGCGATACGAATCGGCCAGAGAAAACTATTTATCAAATCACCGAAGCTGGTAGGCAAAAATTTCAAGAACTGTTGTCTCATCAATTGCATGAAGAGATCAAACATTATCATCCGCTTTATGTGGCACTGCCATTTACCGTTCACGGTGATCAAGCCAAGATTGCAGATATTCTTGAACATAAAATTTTGGAACAGAAAATGATCATGAATAAGATGAAAAGTTTGTACAACGAGCATTTGAACATTGTTCCTCGCGTTGTCTTGCAAATGATGGTCGGCAGCTATAAACGTGCTTTCACCGAGTTGAAATGGCTAGAAGAGCTGCAGCAGGATGCCCGAGACGGCAGGCTGCAGGAAAGAAACTCAGAGCTCGATGTGGATTGGGATCGGATCGATTGAAGCAAATTGAAAAAAGCACTTCCTTGTCCAACAAGGTAGTGCTTTTTTTTGTCAACAATAGAAAACCAAACGGAAATCCGCGTTTTTAATTGGGAAAATCGGAGTAATGCGACTGTACAGCAGTCATCATTTACTTGGTCGGTGACGATAACAAATTCAGCTGCGCTATGAACTGTGGCAAATCCGTGCAGACCAAGTCCGGTGTCAAGCCAGCCGACGCCAGCTGCTCGTGCACATTGTCTGGCGTCGCGACGCCCGTCAAGACAAGAGCAGTGCGGCAACCCGCCATCGCACCTCCGCGGATGTCGGTGTGCACGTTATCGCCGATGACCCAGACATCGGCGGCAGGCAGACCGAGCCGCTCAATGGCATACGCCATAATGATCGGCGAAGGCTTACCGATCACCACCGGCTCCACGCCGGAGGCGGCGGTGATCGCAGCTGCCAGGGAGCCCGCCCCTGGCATAAGCCCTCCATCCGACGGAAGCATCCGGTCGGGGTTGGTTAAGACATAGGTCGCGCCATGCTTCAGATGGCGGACCGCTTCCGTCAGCTTCCCATAGGTGAAGCTGCGATCAATGCCTTGGACGACGTAATCCGGCGTCGTCTCATCCAGCGTGAAGCCGGCTGCGTCCAACGCAATCCGCAGGCCGTCTTCGCCGATCATATGCACGCGCTGGCCAGCGCGCTGCTCGGTCAAGTACTGCGCAGCCGCCTGCGAAGACGTATAGACGGCTGCCGCGGGTACCGCCATGCCGAGCGCTTGTAGATGCTCGGCAACTTGATCGGGGGTGCGGGACGAATTGTTCGTCACCAAGAGGTAAGGCAATTGCTCCTGCTGGAGCCATTGCAAGAAAGCAGCGGCACCAGGGATAGGCTCGTGCCCTCTGTAAAGTGTGCCATCTAGATCGATTAGAAATCCGTTCATCCTGTTGCTTCTCCTTTAGATAGGATAGTTGTTGTCGGGAGTGTGATCTCGACGATCGTACCCTCCGTAAGTTTACTGCTAATGTTCATGAACCCACCGTGCGCTTCAATGATCCGATAACAAACCATTAGGCCCAGTCCTGTTCCTTTTTCCTTCGTACTATAGAAGGGTTCTCCAAGCTTGGGAAGACGTTCAGGTGAAATGCCGCACCCCTGATCCACGAAACGAACAAGAATCTGATTGCCCGAACCTTTCAGCTCTGCATGAATGTGCAGACTGCCACCTTGCGACATCGACTCTATAGCATTTTTCATAATATTAATGAAGACCTGTTTGATTTGATTTTCATCACACATGACTGGCGGAAGCCCTGAGTCAACCTCTGCTTCAATTTCGATATTAGAGAGCAGTGCTTGTGGTTGAAGTAACTCTACAGTGCTCATGATGATCGTGTATAACGTACTAGTAACGAAATGAGTAGCCTGAGGTTTGGATACAAATAAAAACTCATTCACAATGAATTCTATACGCTGCAGCTCTTTTTGCATAATTTCAATGTAATATTGCTCCTTGGCAGAGCTTGTTTTGAGCAGCTTGAGGAATCCTTTTAACGCGGTCAGCGGATTGCGGATCTCATGTGCAACACCAGCAGCCAATTGTCCAACGGCAGATAGCTTATCCGATTTAATAAGCAATTCCTGCGTCTTCTTCAATTCTGTGATATCACTGAATGTAATGACGGTACCTAATAGCTGACCACCACCATCTAGTATAGGACTGGACATGTACTCTACTGGAAAGCTGGTTCCATCTTTTTTCCAAAACAAATCTTCATTCATTATCGCGCCTTCACGTTGAAGCATCGTGTTTACTGTCGCGTTATCCTCAGGTATGACCAAAGTGCCATCCTCATGAAGCGGCCGAATCAGGTTATGTATGCGTCTACCTAGCATTTCATCCACTTTCCAACCAGTGATGGCTTCCGCGGCTTTGTTCCAGAAAATAGTACGTCCATTTGTATCAATACCATAAATGCCTTCCGAAACCGAATTGAGAATGAGCTGATTTTGTTTATAGAGCTTATCAATTTCTTTCTTCTGTTCTCTGATCTCAGTCAAATCTTTCAGAATAGCATACACCCCAACGATTTGGTTGCCCACTTTGGTAGGAACAAAAGTTACATTAGAAGGGATTGGGAATCCATTTTGATGTAAGAAAGAAGCATCGAAATTTTGGGGCATTCCTTCTGATGCCACTTGGAAATGGTGCAGTGTTTTGAGTAGATCAGGAGGATGGATCATTGGAAGAAATGAGGCGGATTTGGACGATTCTTCACCCAACCCGAGCAAGCTTTCAAGTCCATGATTCGAAGAAAGGATTTCACCATCTAAACTAAAGGAAATGATAGAGTCAAGATGGTTATCGAATAGTGATTTATATCGCTCAGCTGTTTCCGAAATACTGGTTTCACGTCGCTTGAGCAGCCGTATTCCGAATAAAGCGAGTAACATAAATACGACTAACATACAACTATCGAGAGCGATGCTTGCCATACGGTTATGTTGAAAAAAAGGCAAATGGTGCAAATAAAATAAATGAAAACCGAAGATCGCTATGACGGGTATCAGATAAATCGTGAATTTTCGGATACTTACAGGAGGGGGGTTCATCGTCATTGACTCTCATCTCTCCTTTTTGAGATTCTCTTTCATAGTTTAACAGGAATAGCTATTATTTTGTATAATTTACCATTCTTTTTGTATATTAATTATTTGGAGGCGTTTCAATACTAGGTTTCGACAATTTAAGTATGAAGGTAGAATTGTGGCGTGTATCTGAGTAGTTGGAACTATTTTTGTTAAATTGACAGTATACTTGTCCTAAAATATTATGTATAATGTTGAAAAAGGTCGTTTTTCTGTGGAACTTATTCACAAATGAGATCGGAGCGGAGCTATGAAGGCTGAGTACATTAATCCCTTTTTGGAGTCGGCTAGAATCGTCATCGAGCAAGTTGCTAACATTCGCCCAACGACAGGGCAGCTCGGCATTAAAGACGTCAAATTTGTGGAAAAGTATATCTGGATCCAAATCGGTATGACTGGACAAATGGAAGGCGACGTCGTTTTCGGCTTGGCTGAAGATGTTGCTCTGAAAATGGTTTCTGCCATGATGGGTGGATTCGTCATCACTGAGATGGATGAAATGGGTAAGAGTGCCATTTCTGAACTGGGCAATATGATTAGTGGTAATGCGAGCACGATGCTCTTTAACCAAGGTGTTCGGGTAGACATTACACCACCGAAGTTAGTCCAATCTGCAACGGCAGCAGGATTTGTGCCGAAGAGAGCATTAACCATTCCTTTAATCATGGATGGCATTGGTGAACTAGACATTCAAGTACTAATTACGTAATATAAGTAGGAACGTTGGAGTACCAGTTTGATGGTAGCTCCATTTTTTTTGTGTGTCGAAGGGAGTGGAATAGGTTGGAAATCAAGAACAAGGTCGTCTTGATTACAGGTGCTTCAAGTGGAATTGGAGCATTGATGGCGCAGCAATTTGCAGCTAAAGGTGCTATACCTGTGTTGACAGCACGACGTACGGATATGTTGAAACAAATTGCTTCAAACTTGCCGGGGAAACACGCTGTCTACGCCATGGATGTGACGCATACAGATGAGGTAAATCAAGTTGTGAGCCGCATCATCGCCGAGTTTGGGCGAATTGACATACTAATTAATAACGCTGGATATGGCATATTTGAATCATTTACGGAAGCGCCACTTGCTCATTTTGAAGAGATGATGGATGTGAATTATCTGGGGCTCGTACGCTGCACGCAGGCAGTGCTCCCGCACATGTTAAAGGCAGGTAGTGGCCATATTGTCAATGTTGCCTCAATGGCAGGTAAAATTGGTTCTGCCAAATCAACAGCCTATTCGGCAACCAAGCATGCGGTGCTTGGATTTACGAATAGCTTGCGGATGGAACTAGCGAGATCAGGTGTATCTGTGACAGCGATTAATCCAGGTCCGATTGCGACACCATTTTTCGACAAGGCGGATCCGAGCGGTAATTATGTCAAGAACATCGCTTGGTTTATGTTAAAGCCCGAAAAAGTAGTCAAAGAGCTCATTCATGCTGTCGAGAAAAACATTCCAGAAAAGAACCTGCCTTTTGTAGCGGGTGTTGGGATTAAATTATTTCATCTGTTTCCTCGCCTTTTTAATAAACTGGCGTCAGGTATCATGAATAAAAAATAAAGCGGCTCCCAGTCACATTGGGGTCGCTTTTTCTCTGCTTTTTCTACGTTTCGGATGAATCAGACTTCGCTGCTTGCTTCGCTTGATTCAGTGCGCGGATTTCTTCGAAAATCTTTCGCATTTCTGCTTTGCCCTCAGGATGAGATTGATTCCAGTGGGAAGCCAGCGCGGGCAGTGCCTTATGAACATGATTGAAGAAAGCCCATATTTTGATTTTCTCGATCATTTCTGGGGAAGTATCACCAGTAATAAGTTCTGCGGTCTTGGCGACCAACGTGTTAAAATCGTTTTCAAAATCGGTAGGCATGTACGTCATCCCTTCGGATGGAAATAGAGTAGTTGGAGCACTTTTAGTTTAATAGATGAAGAAGAGGCTGTCAAAATATCGGGAAGCATGTTCCCTCTAACAGGTAATCGTTTCCTTATGATCGGGAAATTTTTCCTGTTATTTTAGCGGTAACGATTGTTTACTCCCCCTTTTTAACCTAAAATAAGGTAGATACACTTTAGTTCTTTTTACCTGTAGGCTAGGGGGGAATATGATGAAGTCACTGAGAGAAATATTTAACAGCGACTTTAACACATTAGATACGAGCATGCAGGAACAGATTTATAAAGAATTTTACTTGCTCGTTTATCCGATGATTAATTTTATTTTAAGAGATCACGCTGCCGTGGAGGATATTATCCAGGAAGCCTTTCTCCGTGCGGTTCACAAAGCCCCTTTATTAACGGAAATTGATAAATATGAAGGCTGGCTCAAGAGACTTACGCGGAACGTGACTCTCAATCATTTGCGCAAACATCGACGTAACCGTGACGAACTCGAGACAGAGGTATTGTTCTCCTTAAAGGAGTCAGCTCCAACTTCGGATTATTCGGCTACGCCAGACGTAGAGGTTGAAATGAAAGTCATGAGAGAAGCCGTTATTGCGTATATCAATCAACTTAATCCTTCCTATAGACAGATTATCGCCATGAAGTGGATTCATAATTTATCTTATAAAGATATGGCTAGTGAACTTTGTGTGACCGAAGGCGTTGTGCGACAAAGGCTTTTTCGTGCGCGGGATGCCATTAAACAGAAGTTTTTGGATGAATGGGGATCAGATAGATAGAGAACGGCGTCTACATATTTGTTTGCTGAAGCACTCTAGCATATAATATGGGCATGAGGTTGGAAGAGAAAAGGGGTATATCGTATTGAGTACGAGTTTCGAACAGCTGCAGATTGCACAGACTTATTTAGATAAATTACAAGAATTAGGGATTGGTGAACCGACCCCGATTCAAGCGGAAGGTATTCCAGTTCTCCTGCAAGGGAAAGACGCCATTATTCAATCCCAGACAGGAACGGGCAAAACCCTAGCTTATTTGCTGCCTGCCTTGGAGCGAATTGATCCAACACAGAAACAATTGCAAGTCATGGTTATTGTCCCTACACGAGAGTTGGGCATGCAGATCATGCAGGAAATTGAGAAATTGACGAGCGGAGGACCTATTCGTTCACAATCCTTGATTGGTGGAGCGGCCGTTGCCAGACAGATCGAAAAGCTGCGCCTTCATCCGCATATCGTTGTTGGAACGCCAGGACGTTTGCTTGAGTTAATGAAAGTTCGCAAGCTTACGCTGCATCATGTGAAAATGGGCATTGTCGATGAAGTTGACCAAGTGTTTGAACTTGGCTCTATGCAGGATGTAGAAGCGGTACTTAAAGGTATGCTTCGCACGAGTCAAATGGTGTTTGTCTCGGCGACAATTCCTCAAAGTACGGAGCAAGCAGCAGGTAGATGGTTGAAGGACCCGGTTATTATCAAAATTAACCCCTCCCAGCGTACGGCTGAAACGTTGGAGCATCACTATGTCGTGTGTCAGGAACGTGAAAAGATTGACACCCTCCGAAGACTTGTTCGGATGATTAAGCCGACTTCAGCGATTGTCTTCATTAATGTAACTGATGATATTGCACAAGTCGTTGGTAAGCTTCAATATGTAGGGCTTTCTGTTGAAGCTCTATATGGAGAAGCGAGCAAGCAGGATCGAGCCAAAGTCATGGGCAATTTCCGTGAGGGGAAATTTCAATTATTGTTGGCGACTGACGTTGCTGCCAGAGGACTTGATATTGAAGGTGTGACGCATGTCTTCCATCTGGATGTGGCGACGAATGCGGAGTATTACCTTCACCGTGTAGGTCGGACAGGCAGGATGGGCCGTGAGGGGACTTCTATCTCTATCGTGACCTCGAGAGAGCTCTTCATCATCGAGAAATTCGAGAAGCAGCTCGGCATCACGATCGAGCCGAAGGCTATGTACGAGGGCCGATTGGTTGACCCGGCCCAAGATCGCAGTGCGGCTACGATGCGCAGCCGCCGTGAAGCCGCGCGCCCAAGCGCAGCACCTTCGCGCAGCGGCTCCACCGGCGCGCGTGAGGCTGCCGCGCCTGCGGGCGCGGTGCGTGTAAGTGCCGCGGCGCCAGACGCGCGCGGCCAGCAGGGCGCTGCTCCGGCGAAGCCGGCAGCGCAAGGGAAGACGGCCGCCGCAGGCAAGGCCGTCAGCAAAGCGCAACGCGAGCGCGATCGCAAGAGCAAGGGCGCTCCGCGCTGGCTGAAAGAGAAGCAGCAGAATAAAGAAGAGTAGCTCGCTTACGCGCGAAGCCTACTCATGATCTGCGGGGTGTAAAAGCATGCTGAAGAAAGTTACGATCACACTCCTGATGCTGGTTGTCATCGCCGCGGTGATGCTACTCATCATCATCCAGTATGTGAAACCAACGAAGTCGCTGGATCTACAATATAAAGAGATCGCTATAAGCAACAAAATTGCAGAAATGATCCTCTCCCGAAAGCTGGACGTGCGGCTTTCGGAAGAGGAAGTAAATCAATTATTGAAAAAACAGTTAGCTTCGCACAGCACACTTCCGCATGATTTCCAGATGGAAGGTGCAGAGTTGAATCTGCAGGGCGCCATGGTAGAGGCGGATGTAAACGTGAGGTGGCGCAATCGGATACCGATCGGTGCTCACGCGACATTCACATTGGCATGGGATCCGCCTAACTTGGTCATCCAACATGTGAATACACAGATCCGGAATTGGCAGCTACCGAGTACTTGGCTTCAACTAGCTCCGATTGAAATTCCACTGCAATCATACTTACCTAAATTAATTGGCATTAAAAATGTGGTGTTCGAAGACAATGCCATTCTCGTTCAACTAAAGCCATTTCAGTAAAGCAAAAGACCCTTCATACCACCTAAGTGGATATGAAGGGTCTTTTGCTTTTGGTTTCATCTTACTTGGCTAGCTCGCATATCATCAAACTTTTGCTACTAACACAGGAGCCTGCCATCTTCGTGTATACATGATTATACCAAACACAGCACACATACTAATCAGTACAAACCAGATCGAGACACCTACATGGAAGTGATCCATGCCCCAACCGACACCAAGCGGCAGGATAGCTCCGCCTAAACCACCAGAGGCAATGAGTGCACTCGTCGTTTGCTCTGTACGTCCAGGCAACAGTTGATTGGCATAAATAAGGGCAACAGCAAACATACCTGACATGAATAACCCAAGCAAGAGAATGACGGCAAAGCTGCTCCATAAATTCGTGCTGAACACCCAAATGATTACGGTGATCACGCTTAAAGCGAACGAAAAAGCTAAGTATTTGAAATAGGTCATCTTCTCAGCTAAGGCACCTGCGAATAAGCGACCAACAACCATGGTTAACCAATAAGCGGTGACACCGAGTGTAGAGACAGAGCTTGAAGCCTGCAGCTGGTCCTTAAAGATGGACGGTAAGAAATTTACAATCGTATTTTCCATGCCGCAATACAAGAAGAAGACAGTCATAAGTAAGCTTAAAAAAATGAACGATTTTTTAGAAAGATCAGGAATTCGATCCGCTTTCTGCGAACGATCCGCTTTATGGGCAAGTAATTCATCATGTTCACCTAAGGATAGTTTTGACCAAATGATGCCTGTTGCAAGAGCGCTTAATCCCAGCAGCATAAAGGCAAGTTTCCATAACCCATTTGCAATGAGTAAACTGGATACAAGCGGCATGAATAAAGCGCCTAGTCCGAAGAAAACTTCAAGCTTGCTGAAGGCAACCGCTTGTTGATCTTTGGCAGCCATGAGGACGAAGGTACTGATACTAGACTCCACGAGTCCGAAGGAGATACCTGCAAGGAAGGTCAACCCGATAACCACCGGCCAGGGTGGGAGTAAGCCAATAGCAAGCATAGCCACAAACAAGAAGCAAAATGCCATTGTTATTGTACTTCGACGACTGATGCGACGAATGAGTGTAGGCATCGCAAGCACACCTAGCATGAAACCTCCAAACTGCAAAAAGACCAGCAACCCTCCGCCACTGTAGCTTCGACCATAATGGGCTAGTAGTTCAGGTAACACAGCACCAAAAATAACATGCGTGCAGCCTGTTAATAAGTAGGATAGGCAGCCCATAATTAATAATCGTTTCATAATGCGGCGCTTCCTTTACGTTCAGTCGTAAACTTTTCATTATAAGCCAGTACATGGGCAATCGCTTCGGAAACAGAGTTCACGGTATTCGCAGCAACCTTTTTCACATCAGAATGGGCTGTATGCATGGCGAAGCTATGCGGAGTAATACCGAACATCGAGACATCATTAAAGGAGTCTCCAAAACACGCGATCTCTTCAGGCTTTAATCCCAAATGTGCAAGAAGTGCAAGGAGGGAGCTACCTTTGGAAACTTGGTGAGGCATGATATCGAGGCAATCCGTATCAGCCATATAGATGTCCAATTGATCACAGAGCTCTTTTTCTAACAGCGACTTGATCTCAAGTAAATCCTCTTCCTGCCCGAATAGTGAAAATTTACAAATTGGAAAGGCATCCTTCAGGGATTGTTCCATCTCACTTTTGACTATAAAAGGTTCGAACATTCTCTTCTGAATCTCGTCGGAAGCAGGACTCAAGCGCTCAATATAATTGGCACTTCCAGAGCAGATAAACTTAACTACATCGAAAGATTGGATGAGTTGATACACACGGTGAGCGATGAAAGGATCAAATAGCTTCGCTTGCAGAAGCGCACCATCCATCAAATGGATGAAAGCACCATTTTGGGAAACAGAATGAGCTTGATGTTTTATATCTTGAAGTACTCTCTGCATCTCCGAATTCATTCTACCAGAGGCCAGACAAAGCATTATTCCTGCGTCTCTCACTTGCTGTAGAGCTTTCAGCTCCCGTTCCGTGACTTTCTTATGATGGTCAAGCAGCGTGCCGTCCAGATCGCTAACGATTAGTTTAATCATGTTGTTCTTCTCCTCCTGCTAGTACGATTTCAACCTCACTGGCCAATAAGCGCTCTTTCATTTCCTCGCTCAGCGCTTGATCCGTTACCAGAATATCTATACTCTCAAATCCTACAACACGATGGAACAGACGCTTGCCGAATTTCGAATGATCCGCGAGGACGATCACTTGATCGGCATGCTCTATCATCGCTCTTACTAAATAACAATCCTCTTCATTGGGGGCGGATAGCCCATTCTCGGAAATACCACATGTGCCAATGAAAAGCTTATCGACGTGATACTCGTTTAACATTTCAATCGCCTTAGCCCCGTAGACACTATGTTGCTTATTATCTAGTACACCACCAAGCATATGAATCGTAATGCCATCCTTACGAGTAAGGATAGCGGCTGTTTGAATGGAACTTGTGATGACAATGTTGTTTTTTGAGGCCAGGGCAGTAGCTGCATGCAGAACAGTTGTTGAAGCATCCATCATCAGATAATCGCCATCTTGAACGAGTGTAGCTGCTCTTTTACCAATCGTCAGTTTAGAAGTGGATTCCTCCTGAAGGCGCTGATCATAATTGCCGACTTCTTTAGAAAGCGTGGGTAGAATGGCTCCACCTCGCGTACGAACGATGGATCCTTGTTCCTCTAATTTGACCATATCTCGTCTAGCTGTATCACGAGAAACTTCATAGAGCTCACAAATCAGATCTACGGAGATACGCTTATTTGATTTTAAGTAATCCAGGATGGAAACGAGTCGTTCTTCTTGAAACAAGGATGATAGCCTCCTTCGCTTAAGTATTTGTAAGTGAATATAAGTATAATACTTATTGTATACGCATGTTGCTTAGCTTTCAATCCTTTTTTGAAAAAGAAAAACCGTGCTCACTCGTTACATGAACGAGGACACGGTCGATACGATCTAAATCTCATTTAACGGCTGGTTTTTTACGTGTTTGAACGTAGCTAGGATAAGTGATTTCACCAGTATCCAGTTTGCGAATTTCCTCTTCATTCCAACCAGTGATTTTGTTGGACCCTGTTACGCCAGTTAACTTGATTTGATACCGAGTAGCTAAGTACGATTGGAGCTTCAGCATGTCTTCGGGTTTAATTTCGCGAAGTTTCTGCTTGCCATGCAGCTGACCTAAGATGACACCAATGGACTCTGCGGCCAAACTCGTGTTTGGCTGAATACGTGTGCTGCCGAATGCGATCGCGGAGGAACCAACATTTTTTCCTGCTGCTATGACATTTTCATAATTTTTCAGTAAAAAGCTGCGAAGCGGCATGCCGTATTTGTCAGGGCGTCCCATCTCAATTCCCCATTTGTTGGCACTCGTACCTTGAAGATCAAGCGGATAACCGCCAATACTGACATTGTCCCAGAACATCGTACCTGCAAGGAGATCAGATGGTTTAAGGGTATAGTCCATTTCGTAGTGATTATATTCTCTAATATAAGGGTAAGTTGGCAGTTCGCCTAGCTCAGCTTTCTCCCAGCCTGGTAATGTTTTTCGGAAATGCTGCAAGATCTGGGCTGTTTCCTTATTTCCTAAATAGACTGCTTCTTGCACAGACGCCGGCTTGGCAGGATCAACGGTATAGACTAGCAACGCATTAATGAGGACTTCGCCATCACGTTGATTCACGGCATTCAAACCTCTTAGGAAAACACGATCATTAGAAGGATGATACGCCTTCGTCATGCCGCTAAGTCCAATGGCGAAACTATCGCTGACACTTCCACCGCCGAATTGTTTCGATCTTTCCTCAGGTTTTAGTGCGTTGAAGGTCGTATTGAACTTCTTCCAATCTACATGTTTAAACTTCATCATCATGCCTGCGCTCATGTACTCAATATCTTTTTGCCCATAGAATTTCTCGAGACCTGGTAAACGCTTAGCATCCAAGCGGCTCATTAATGCGGCAAAATCACTGTTATCTACCCAATAGGAGGCCGTAATTTTTTTAACTTCATTTTTATTCGTTTTATATAGGATGGATGGGATTTTGTGCATAAAATCAGGTGTTTGAATTTGTTCAACCTCTTGAATGGTGATGCCTGACTCAATGGGGATATCTTTACTTAACTTGTCCATATATGTCGTGAATTCAGAAAGCTTTCGAATCTTAGCGTTGCGGAAGCCATCGAATAGTTCTTTAGCGCGGCCCTGTACAAGTAAATGTCCTTGTTCATCTCGTGTTTCATCTAGAAATAACATTTGACTTTGAAGGATTTGACCGCCGAAGGCTTGATGGGGATCTAATATTTTCACTTTGAGACCTTCATCTATGGCAGCTCGGGCCAAATAAAGGCCTTCAAGCTCACTTCCAATTACAACAACATCTACGTTTTCAGTTGGATATGTGGCAACGCTCGCTATTTTCGTATCTGGACTGGGTACAGCTGAAGGTACTTCACTCACTTGAGGGGTATCTTGATGGGTAACAGTTGGAACTACTGCGGTTACGTTCATGCTTCCTTGCTTGAACCAAATCTTGCTGAATGAGAAGGCTGATACAACGATTAGGAGTACAGCCAGAGCAATAACGAGTTGAACTCGCGGGTTTCGTAAACGCATACATAAGCTCCTTTAGCGATAGACTATATGGTCTTCATTTTAGCAGTTTCAGGGTGGATTTAATAGACTTTGAGAATTGATTCTGAAAGATTTACAACCTGCACCCCCAAAAACTGACAAGCATTGGCGAATCCTTGTAGCATAACCAGGAACCCTTCGCGAAGGCTCCATCTTAATCTTATGTATAAACCATAAAATGACTAAGGGAGAGATTTTAAAATGAAAAAAAACCTAATGAAAAAATTCGTAGCTACAGGTCTTGTTCTAACTATGGTTGCTGGTGGCGGAACTGCCGCATTTGCAAATGGAAGTAAAAACGATGATCGTGGTAAAGGCAATAATAACAATGGATCTAAAAATAATACGAGTTATACACAAAATGTTATTAATGGAGACGTAACAATTAACATTAATTTCAACGATATGAAAAATTCACAATGGGCAATGCGTTATATTGCAAGCTTAGCTTCCAAACGTGTTTTCGAAGGATATGAAGATGGTAGCTTCAAACCAGAGAAAACAGTAACTCGCATTGAAGCGATTACAGCAGCTGTTCGTTTGATGGGATTGCGTGAGCAAGCCGAATCCGATGCTGAAAAGCAAACAAAATTGAACTTCAAAGATGCTGACAAAATTCCTGCATGGGCAGTAGGTTATGTTGCAGTAGCACTTGAGAACGACCTGTTCACAGAGAGTGATGATAGTGTTAAACCTAATGAAGATGCAAACCGTCTATGGGCAACTACTCTTCTAGTGAAAGCATTGAAATTAGAAGCAGAAGCAAAAGCAAACATGACGAGCACACTTACATTTAAGGATGCTAAACAAATTCCAGCTGGATCCGTTGGTTATGTGAAAGTAGCGGTTGATAAAGGCTTAATCGACGGTTTTGAAGACAATACTTTCAAACCTAATCAAAGCGTAACACGTGCGCAATTGGCAGCTCTTCTTGATCGTACGAACGAGCAATTACCTGGCCAAGATCAAAACTCAAATTCAGGAACTGTAAACACAGCTGTGTACAACAATGTTCTTTCCCTAACTAAAAACGGTACAACTACGGTGTATAACTTGCACCCAGACGTTTTCGTTTTACGTAATGGTGTGAAGGTTGCCCCTACTGAAATTGCTGTTGGTGATACAGTTAAAGTACGTACATTCAACAATACTGTTGTATTCGTAGAAGTAACAGGTAATGCGCCTGTAAACACTTCTTTCGACATCTTGGGTACATTGACTTCAACAACAATTAACGCTCAAGGTAAAATTGCGACAATCACGATCACACAAAATATCAATGGAGTTGATCAATCAACTACATATAATGTATCTTCGACTTTCGCTTTGACAGGAAACCTAGCTAACTTCTCAGCGGGTCACGTGATTCAGCTTAAAGGCCAAAATCAATCCGTTACTACAATTGACGTTAAATAAAGCTAATAAGTTGCATTCTTACTAATAGTTATATAAGAGATAAAAAAGGTTAGATTCACACAACAAGCTCCTTGCATAATTCGCAGGGGGCTTGTTGCTCGTTATATTGTATAAATTGGAAAGATATTGGGAAACTATGCTATATCAGGAGAGGAGATGGCTAGAATGGAAGAAAGTTTAATGGATACGTTCAAAAGGTATTATGCGGATTATCGAGGCGCTGAGGGTGTGGATCAAAGCTTTACGGATGCGTATCAGGCCATGGCGTTCCATGTCATTAATCAGACAGAGCACTTTGTGCAACAGGGTAACCTTCATGAGATTCAGAATCTAATTCGTGAGTTCAAGGAAATTGGACTTGCGACTTCTCCGAGCAATGATTCATTAAAGGAGCAATTTGAGCAAGAACTTGTGGTGCAAGAGTTGAATCGATATTCTTTTTAAAAAGGTGTTGCATATTCCAAATGCCCGTGGTATATTACTGGTCCGGCCAAAACGGGCTGCAAATTTTATCGAATTGTGTAGAAATAAAGCTTGCATTTGGTTGGACGAATATGATATATTATAATTCCTGTTCGTGAGAGCGGGTTGGGAAAAGAAAGAAATTGATCTTTGAAAACTGAACAACGAGTGAGTAAGCACAGTCGAGTAATCGACTATAAAAGAGATTGCAAAATCTCGCTAGCTTCAAATGAGC
>NZ_LMSD01000011.1 GCF_001428045.1 Paenibacillus sp. Soil750
ACAGTGTCACAGTAAGAGAATCGTTAAAACTAGAAATGGGGGATGTTCATGAAACTTATGAAGCACAAAATGAAAACGTTATCCGTTTCAATCTTAGCCATGTCTACGCTCTTGTCCGCATGCAGCAGTCAAGATGAATCAACCGAGAAGAAAGAAGCAGCAAAGGAAGCAGTGAGCACTGCCGGAACTAATGATGCGAAGGGTGCAGCAGCAGAGCCGCTTGGCAAATATGATCCSCCAATCACGGTATCGTTTGTTCGCAATCTCAGCGATGTTGTAGAAAACAACGTACTTGGCGCGCTAAAGGGTGAAACCTTTGAAGACAATCGCTGGACGCGTTTATACAAAGATCAGCTGGGCGTCTCGATTAAAAATAATTGGGTCGTAAAAGGAAGCGATTCTTCAGAGCAATACTTGCAAAAGCTGAATGTAACGCTTGCTTCTGGCGACCTGCCTGATGTGATCCAAGTCAATGCGACGCAATTAAAGCAATTGGCTGATGCCGGTCAAATTGAAGATATGACAGCCTTATACCAGAAGTATGCCTCGCCATTAACGAAAGAAATCTTATCGCAGGAAGGGAAAAGCCCCTTCGACGCCGCTACGATTGACGGCAAGCTGATGGCGATTCCGCAGGTCGATTCTTCGCTCGAACGTGCGATGTTCATCTGGATTCGTACAGATTGGCTAACCAAGGTAGGCATGCAGGCTCCGAAAACGATGGCGGATGTGCAGGCGATTTCAAAAGCTTTTGCGGAAAAAGACCCTGACGGCAACGGGAAAAAAGATACATTTGGCCTTGGCTTAACCAAAGGGCTGTGGGGCGGAGCCATGGGATTGGAAGGATGGATGGCCGGGTACAAGGCTTATCCAAACATGTGGCTGGCTGACGCATCCGGAAAACTAGTTTTTGGCGGCATCCAGCCGGAAGTGAAGAAAGGGCTTCAAGCTCTTCAGAGCATGTTTAAGAACGGAGAGCTGGATCAGGAATTCGGTATTAAAGATGGCGGCAAGGTTTCCGAGACCATCGCTGCCGGAAAGATCGGAATGGAATACGGCGAACAATGGAATTCCATTTGGCCGCTTCAATTGAATCGCAACAACGACCCGAACGCGCAATGGCGGGCCTATCCGATTGTTTCCGAGACGGGCGATACACCTAAAGTGCCTCTGAAGTTCAGTACGACCAAGTTCTTTGCGGTTAAAAAGGGATTCAAGCATCCCGAAGCCGTCATCAAGATGTTCAATCTGCACTTGGAGAAAAACTTCGGCGCTACAGCGGAGTTTGATAAATATTACGCACCGCCRGAAGCGGAGAGTGTCTGGCAGCTGTCCCCGGTCATGCCTGCACCGGTAAAGAAGAACGTAGAGGCATTTAGAGCGATTGATGCAGCGCGTAAAGCCAACAACTTCTCAGCATTGAAGGGAGAGGCCAAAACCATTCAAGGGAAGCTTGAGGCTTACAATTCGAAATCGAAGGAAGGATTTGCACTCTGGGGATGGGAGCGGATCTATGGTCCCGAAGGTTCCGAGGGAGTCGTTGACCAGTATGACAAAAATAATCAGTTCCTGATGGATAAGTTCGTTGGCGCACCTACGCCTACCATGGTTGAGCGTAAATCAACGTTGGAAAAGTTAATGAATGAAACGTACATGAAGATCATTATGGGTGGATCTATCGATGAATTCGATAAATTTGCCAAAGATTGGGCGAAGCTGGGCGGAGAGCAAATTACGAAAGAAGTAAACGACTGGTATATGGCAACGAAGAAGTAGCGACGGGCAGAGGAGGATTTACTTTTCTTCCTCTGCTTATTTTGTTTCAAAAGATGGAGGRTGGATATGGGAACTAAACAAATATGGAGAGAGCTTCCGCTGCATCTGATGATATTGCCAGGACTGATACTTGTTATTTTATTTTCCTATGTGCCCATGGCGGGAATTATTATCGCGTTTCAGAAGTTCATTCCAGCGAAGGGGCTCTTCGGTGATCAGCGCTGGATTGGTTTAGATAACTTTGATTATGTCATGAACTTGCCCAGCTTTAATCAGATTCTGTGGAATACGCTATTTATTTCAAGTCTTAAGCTTATTCTTGGCTTACTTGTGCCGATTGTATTCGCCATTCTTCTTAACGAATTGAAGAATGAGGTGATTAAAAGAAGTGTACAAACGACTATTTATTTACCGTACTTTTTGTCATGGGTCGTGCTGGGCGGTATACTCATCGATATTTTATCGCCTTCGAACGGTATTGTTAACCAACTATTAGGTACTCTCGGGATTGAAAAAATATTTTTTCTTGGGGACAACCAATGGTTTCCGTTTACGCTCGTATCATCGGATATATGGAAAAACTTTGGTTATGGGACAATCGTTTATTTGGCAGCTATCACAGGTATTGATCCCGGTTTATATGAATCTGCAACGATAGATGGCGCTAACCGCTGGCATAAGATGTGGTATATCACGATTCCCGGCATGCGCATGGTCATCGTTCTGTTGTCGGTTCTAAGTTTAGGACAGTTGCTGAACGCAGGGTTCGATCAAGTGTTCAATTTATATAGTCCACAGGTGTATGAGAGCGGCGATATCCTGGATACGTTTGTATATCGAATCGGTTTGCTGGATGCCCAATACGGTGTAGCAACGGCGGTGGGACTATTCAAGTCTCTGGTTTCGCTGATATTGATTTCCGGCTCTTACTTTGTTGCGTATCGTTTTGCGAAATATAGAATCTTCTAGGAGGAGGGAAAACAGTGGTACAGCCATCACCAAGATCGGAATATGAGTCACAAAAACGGGCCCCCCACAATCGAAGACGGTTCGAATGGTTTTCCGTTCTGAATAGTTCCTTTCTCATAGTGGTATCGTTGATATGTGTTCTTCCATTAATTCATATCGTCGCCGTTTCGTTCAGTTCAAGTACGGCAGCGGCAGCAGGGCATGTGAAGCTGTGGCCGGTCGATTTCACATTGGCGTCATATGCGTTTACAGCTAGCCGTGAGGCATTTTGGCAATCCATGCTTGTTTCAATAGAGCGGATAGCGATTGGGACGCCATTAAATTTAATCATGACGATTCTCGTTGCATTTCCTTTATCCAAGGAATCGAAGACGTTCCGCCTGCGAGCGATGTACGCTTGGATATTTTTCATGACGATGCTTTTTCACGGAGGCTTAATCCCTTGGTACACAACGCTTAAGCAGTACAACCTCCTTGATACCATCTGGGCACTTGTTTTACCAGGAGCGGTTCCTGTATTCAGTGTAGTCTTGCTGCTCAACTTTTTTCGGGAGGTGCCTAAAGAGTTGGAGGAGGCAGCTGTCATGGACGGCGCTGGCTACTGGACGACACTATGGCGAATATATGTGCCGATATCCAAACCTGCACTTGCAACGCTAGCCTTATTTTCGATGGTYGAGCATTGGAACAGTTGGTTTGATGGACTATTGCTAATGGGAGATCCGAGCCAYTATCCCTTGCAAAGTTATATTCAAACGATTGTCATACAACAAAATTTAACGAACATGTCGCGCGACGAAGCGTTGAATATGGCTCTCATTTCCGACCGAACTTTGAAAGCATCACAGATTTTTCTGGGCTCGCTTCCCATTATTATGGCGTACCCGTTTTTGCAGAAGTATTTTGTGAAAGGAATTGTACTTGGCAGTGTGAAGGGGTGACGGGTGGATGAGGGGAGCCATTGTTATCCATCCACCAGCAGTAAAATAATCATGCTTTCAAGAGACAGCCGCAAAATGTCCCAATGAANGGCTCGCTTCCCATTATTATGGCGTACCCGTTTTTGCAGAAGTATTTTGTGAAAGGAATTGTACTTGGCAGTGTGAAGGGGTGACGGGTGGATGAGGGATGTCTAATTTAGGAGAGTTCAGGGTTTCAGGCTATAATTAAAGAAAAAAGTTGGAGGCTTGTGCCTTGATAAACCGTAACCCGCTTTCTTTGAAAAATACAATTTTCCTACGACTGCTTATCACATTTATGTGTATCATGCTGCCAATTATTTTCTTTGGCGTCTACCTGTATAGTTGGATTGTTCAGACGGCTAGTGAAGATATCTCTAAAACTGCGGTTTCTCAGATCACCTTCTTTCTAAGCGATCTTGAGAACGAAGTAGAACGGATGAAGATTCTTCAGTATGGCATTCTAGAGGATGAAGATCTCAATGAACTCACACTAACTTGGAATACGATGGATGTATTCACGCGCACTGAAAAAATTAATTCACTGCGCAAACGACTTTACGTCATTCAAAACAGCAGTCCCTATATTAAAAATGTGAGCGCCCACATCTATCAGGTATCAAAAACGATTTCATCCGCTAACGGTCCTCGTGATATTGATATCGAGCGGTATTATGGACTTCGCGCGACCTTAGGCAACCGGAATAACCAGCTTATTGAGTGGAATGGAGGATTATATTTAAGTGCGGTTAGGAAAAGCGGAACCAATGGGAATCAACCGCTGTTCATTATTGAAATCGAGCTTGATCAAGCTCGACTACAGGAAGCGTTAGGCCAGTTCAACACCTATACCGGCAGCGGAACTGTAATGACCCCGAAGAACTCCAGTATCATTCTCAGGAGTGGGGCACTAGAACTCTTGCGTCTGGATATGACTTCGATCGTTCAACAAATAAAAGAATCTGATATTCATAACACTGGAAATATTTCCATAACTGGAAGTCGTTACTATACTGCTTTTGCAGTGTCTGATTATCTAAGTATGTCCATATACCGGTTCATTCCTGAACAAATGATTAAGAAACCGCTGGATAAGTTTTATATGTGGGCGTGGTTGTTTATTTTTGCAGCAGTAGTGGTAATTGCGATATATGCCTATTACACTTACCAGTTTATTCACAAGCCGTTGTTAACGCTCGTAAAAAGTTTTCGGCGTATGGAGAATGGAGATCTTGAGGTAAACATCCAGCATAAGTCTAATGATGAATTCGGTTACCTGTATGGACGGTTTAATCAAATGGTCGGAAATCTTCGTTCTCTGATCGATCAAGTTTATAAACAGAAAATAATGACTCAGCGGGCTGAGCTAAAGCAGCTTCAATCTCAGATTAATCCACATTTTCTATACAACAGTTTCTTTATTTTGAGAACGATGGCAAAAATGGGAGACTTGGATCGAATCGGACAGTTCACAACTCAGCTTGGCGAATATTTTCAATTTGTCACAAGGAATGCTTCTGATGAGATTGTACTGAAACAAGAAATCCATCATGCCAGAATGTATACGGAGATTCAACAGCTACGCTTCTCGCGGCGTATTCGAGTGCAATTCGACGCTCTCCCGCAGGAAATCGAGCGGGTGTTAGTGCCGCGGTTGATCGTTCAGCCCATCATTGAAAATGCATTCGAACACAGCCTGGAACAAATGAAACAGAATGGATTGATTGTCATCCGCTTCGAGATCATAGAGACGGAAATCCTCATCGTGGTGGAAGATAACGGTGAGAACTTAACGGACAAGAGTTTGCAAAGTATTTCAGAAAACTTGGATAACGTTGATAATCATATGGAAACGACAGGATTGGTAAATATTCATCGACGAATTAAGAGCACGTTTGGTGAATCATACGGTCTTGGAATAAGTCGGAGTGAGTACGGGGGATTAAAAGTAACTATTAGTTTTCCCTTAAAAGGGGGTGAAGCTCGTGATTAGAATGCTGATCGTTGATGATGAGGAGATCATAACGGATGGTTTGTTTGATATATTTAGTCAATTAAATCTGGATCTTGATTTGTACAAAGCTTATTCAGGCGAAGAAGCAGTAGCTTGGATGAGGACAACGAGAGTGGACATCGTGCTGTCTGATATCCGTATGCCTGGTATGGATGGCCTTGAGCTAATGACCTACATTCGGAATAATTGGTCGCATTGCAAAATCATTTTTTTAACGGGGTATAATGATTTTGATTACGTCTATCAAGCGATTCAAACACCGGGAGTCAGTTACCTCCTAAAGAGCGAAGAATATGAAGTAATTATTAATGCAGTCAGGGATGCTATTCATGAACTGGAAAAAAGTTTAAAATTCGACCATCTCGTCATGCAGTCGAGAGAGAAACTTACCACACTTGAAACTCTTGCTCAAGGGAATTACTTCCAGTACTTGTTGCAGGGAACGCGGGTAATGGAGGAGTTAGCATCTGATTTCAGCAAATTAGGAATTGTTCTCGATCCAAATCTGCCTGTTCTAATGGCAATAGGTGACTCGCAGAGAAAGGATATGAATTACTCGTTTGCCGAAAGTCAGGAGACAGCTCTAGCCGTAAAGTTTTTGGCAGATACATTTCTCGCGGAACGAACAAGCTGTCTTGGAATCATTGATCGTTACGGTGGTCTCGTCTGGCTTATTCAGCCGATGCCTGGCCATGGATCAGAATCGGACGAATCCTATGCCCGCACAGTAAAGTTTCTAGAAGGACAATTTGAGCTTATCCAGCAAGCTTGTTTTGAATCTATGGGACTGACTTTTGCCATTACATGTTGCGCTGACCCCTGTGAATGGAAGCAACTATCTGAGGTATATGACCGAGTTAGAAGTCAGCAATTTTGGCGAGCAGGCGACGGCGCTCAGATGGTCCATACAGTTAACTTTGAAACGATAGAAACTGCAGCACATTCACGAACACTGAGAGAAAAGGCGGAGTCATTGGCGATTCATCTTGAAGGCGGGAATAAAGAGGGGTTTCTCCAACTGTTGCGAGAACTGACTGAGTCGGTATTTGACGAGCGTGGAAGTTGGGGACCTTTTCATTTGGAGCTTTATTATACGATAGCGCTGCTCCTTTTGTCATATATAAACCGTTGGGAACTGCATGAAAAGGTTGGAACAACAGGTCTTATGCAAAGAGATATGCATGCTTCAAGGCATGATAGTTTTGAGTTTTTGAAAAAGATGGCAGAATCCTTGTTTGATCTCAGATTGAGCGTAGAACGCAATAGGGCGGCTGCAGTGGTTGAGAAGATTCGTTCGTATATCGAGGAGCACATAGGCGAGGACTTGTCTCTCGTACGTTTAGCCAGCGTGATTCATTTCAATCCATCTTATTTATCGAGGCTTTTTAAACAGGAAAGTGGCGTCAATCTGTCGGATTATATTGATGAAGTAAGAGTAGAGAAAGCCAAAAATTTGCTCAAGCAAGATGTACTGAAGATTGCTGAAGTGGGTTCTCAGGTGGGGTACGAAACCCCGCATTCGTTTACTCGATTTTTCAAGAAATTAACGGGGATGACACCAGTTGAATATCGGGAGATTTTGCGTGATTAAGAACATGTGTTCTCAACATCATTGAGGAGAAATGGCGATGGGGAGTCTGATAATTACAAATCCAATCATTTGGGCTGATGTTCCGGACATTAGTGTCATTAGAGTGGGGACAGCTTACTATATGGTAAGCACAAGCATGCATTCGATGCCCGGATGCCCAATCATGAAATCAGATAATTTGCAGTATTGGACAATCGTAAACTATGTCTACGATACCTTGGAGGATAACGATGCTCATAATTTGTTGGATGGGATCGGCATTTATGGGAAAGGATCTTGGGCTGCAAATTTACGTTATCATAATGGCCTGTATTATGTGTGTTTCTCGTGCAATGATATGAAACAGTTCTATGTGTTCCGGACTGCTGATATTGAGAATGGACAATGGGAACGCACCGTATTCCAAGGCGTATATCATGATCCGAGTCTGCTGTTTGACGAAGAGCGTGTCTATGTTCTACATGGCAATGGGAATATTTACATTACAGAGTTGATGTCTGATGTTTCGGCAATTAAATTAGGCGGCGTCAATCAACTGCTTCTCGAGACAGAGCATAAGGGGATCATGCTGAGGTGCGAGGGATGTCATGCCTATAAGTTGAATGGCTACTATTATTTATTTTTTATTGAATGGCCAAATACCGGAAATCGTCGTCGAAGACAACTTTGTTATCGCTCACGAGGACTTTTGGGGCCTTATGAACATAAAGTAATTCTCGATGACGACCTGGGCTATCGTAATCACGGTATTGCTCAAGGCGGTATTGTCGATACGCCAACCAATGAGTGGTATGCGGTATTATTTCAAGATCACGATGCTGTGGGACGTATTCCAATCGTACAGCCATTATCTTGGGTGGAGGATTGGCCTGTTATAGGTATGGACGGAAAAGCGCTATTGGCATTTAAAGCACAATTGCCAAGTACGAATCCTATATCTTTGGTGCAAAGTGATGAGTTTGAATATTCAGAAAATAAATTGATCCTGAATTGGCAGTGGAATCATAATCCAGATAATCGGTTATGGTCTGTAACTGCGCGCTGGGGATGGCTGCGGCTACAAACGGGAAATATTTCTAAAAATGTATTATTTTCAAGAAATACATTAACACAACGGACGGAAGGTCCGGCATGCATCGGGATTACCATGTTGGATGTTTCCCATATGAGACCGGGTGACCACGCAGGTTTAGTTGCATTACAGAATCAATTTGGAACTGTAGGCGTGCAAATCACAGAAAACGGTGAGCGCCAAGTTGCAATGTGTGTCAAACGAGGTGAATGTGATGAAGAAACAGTCGAAAAGCATTCATTCGAGGGTAGTCTGATTTATTTGAAAATTCATTTCGATTTTGAAAACAGTGTTGATATGGCAAATTTTTACTTTTCTAGCAACGGAGAAGATTGGAAGAAAATTGGAAGTCCATTGAAGATGTTATATACATTGGATCATTTTATGGGCTACCGAATAGGGTTGTTTAATTATGCAACTAGACATGTTGGTGGACATGCGGATTTTGATTATTTTCACTTTGTGTGTAAAGGAGCTGATGATGATAAATGGCACATACAACATTGAATGCTGCTGAAGTCACGAAAGAAATTAGGCAAAAAGACCGCCTCCGTGTGCTCAAACAAATGAGGCATGATTACCAACTATATTTGATTATTTTATTGCCAGTGATATGGTTAATTCTTTTCCAGTACGTTCCGATGTATGGCCTTCAACTAGCATTCAAAAATTTCAGAATTCTTGAAGGTATATGGGGAAGCCCTTGGGTTGGCATGGATCATTTCACCAAATTTTTTAATTCATACCAATTTATCAAAGTGTTAAAAAATACGATTATTATCAGTTTATATGAGCTAATCGCAGGGTTTCCTCTCCCGATCATTCTGGCATTAGCATTGAACGCAACAATAAGAACGAAGTTTAAGCAAGCTGTTCAATTTATTACTTATATGCCATATTTTATTTCGACGGTCGTTATGGTTGGCATGATTCTGCAGTTTTTGAATCCACGGGTCGGTGTTATCAATACAGGGCTTGGTTTAGTTGGAATTGAGCCGTTCAATTTCATGGGTGATCCCGGTTGGTTTAAGTCCATCTATGTATGGTCAGGAATATGGCAGAGTACAGGATGGGGGACCATCATCTATCTGGCTGCACTGTCGGGGATCAGTCAAGAAGTTCATGAAGCAGCGATGATTGACGGCGCAAGTCGGTTCCAGCGAATATGGCATGTTGATATTCCAGGTATTATGCCGACGATTGTAACGCTGCTGATATTGAATGTTGGTACGATTATGGGGATAGGCTTTGAGAAAATTTACTTGATGCAAAATCCACTGAATATTGGTTCTTCGGAAGTTATATCTACGTATGTTTATTCGGTCAGCCTAGCATCTAGCGCTCCGGATTACGCCTATGCTACTGCGATTGGCCTTTTTAATTCCTTCATCAATATGATCTTAATTTTATCCGTCAACCAAATAGCCAAAAGAGTAGGAGATACCAGTCTATGGTAACAAAGGAGGCTGCCGCATGAAATCCAATAAAGCTAGGCTTACGAATTCGGATAAAATATTTTATTTTATTAATGATTTGATCTTGTTACTCGCACTGATAATCGTACTTTATCCGCTTATTTATGTATTCAGCGCTTCTTTCAGCGATAAGCTGGCTATTATATCGGGAAAAGTATTCCTTTGGCCGGTTGACTTTTCTTTGGAAGGCTATATCGCCGTTTTTAAAGATTCGAGAATCATGCCCGCCTACGGAAATACAGTGTTTTATACTGTTGTCGGTACCACGATTAATGTGGTGCTGACGATCCTGGTTGCATACCCGCTTTCTCGGAAAACGATGGTTGGCCGCAATCTAATCATGTACCTATTTGCTTTTACAATGCTGTTTCACGGCGGATTGATTCCCAACTATCTGTTGATGAAATCGTTGGGGATGATTGATACGAGATGGGCGATGCTCCTGCCAGGCGCGATTGCCGTTTGGAATATGATCATCGCGCGCACCTTTTTCCAATCCACCATCAGTCATGAGCTTTACGAAGCCGCTGCTATGGATGGATGCTCCCATGTGAGGTTTCTATGGAGTATCGTGCTTCCGCTCTCAAAATCAATTATAGCCGTATTGGTCTTATTCTACGGCGTATCCCATTGGAACGCCTACTTTAATGCTTTCATTTATTTAAAGAATAAAGATTTGTTCCCCTTGCAAATCGTTCTGAGGGATATTCTTATTCAGAGTGAAATCGATCCATCCAGCATTACGGATACGGATACGATGACAAGGAAACAAGGCTTGGCCGATCTACTGAAATACTCTGTCATAATTGTGGCTAGCCTGCCTGTGTGGCTTGTTTACCCGTTCGTCCAGAAGCACTTTGTAAAAGGAGTCATGATCGGGTCAATCAAAGGTTAAAGTCAATAAATCGGTGTATGCTTATGTAAACCATAAGTAAAGTGCCGATTCATTGTATAGATATCAAAAAACTGAGGGGAGCATGTAAATGAAGAAAAGATTGTTAACAAGAGCTGTTGTTCTAGTGATGTCCAGTTCTATGATTTTAAGTGCTTGCAGTTCCGAGAAAGAAGCGAAGGGGGGAAAAACGGAATCCAAGGAAGCGGCAAGTCTGTCTGCGCCTGGTCAATTGCCGTTTTCTAAAGAAAAGATCAACATCACCGTTACGGTGCCAGCCAGTCCCTACGTGTTGTCATGGGAGTATGGAAAGAATGAGTTTACGACCTGGATTGAGGATCAGACTAATATTCATATTAACTGGAATCTCTTTCCTGCAGCGGATGCTAAGACAAAGCTTAATTTGGAGCTATCCTCCGGGGGCGATCTCGGTGACCTAGTTATGGGTGAATTCGGCCTTGACAACTCCATGCTGGCAACATATGGATCCCAAGGACTACTATTAAATATGAAGGATTTACTTGAAAAGAACGGCTCAAATTTGAAAAAAATGTATACCGAGTTACCTGCTATTAAGCAGGCCACTACCGCACCGGACGGAAATATATATGGCGTACCAGATGTAGGTGTCTGCTATAATTGCGATCGTGCGATGCGCTTCTGGGTGAACAAAAGCTTTCTTAAAACTTTGAACATGTCCGTGCCGACAACCACAGACGAGCTGTATCAATATTTGAAGGCCGTTAAAGAAAAGGATCCAAATGGTAACGGCAAGAAGGACGAAATTGGATTGGTTGGCTCACCGAAAAGCTGGTTCTCGAATGTGCACCAATTTATTATGAATGCATTCACTTATCATGACAGCAATGAGCTTTATGTGAAAGATGACAAAGTTGTTGCTGCTTTCACCACTCCGGAATGGAGAGAAGGATTAAGATACCTGAACAAGCTGTACAAAGAAGGGCTAATTGATACGTCATCGTTCACTAACGATGAGAGTCAGTTGAGACAATTGGTAGAGTTAAATAACGGGAATACCGTTGGTTCAGTTGGGAATGGTGGGCCGCATGCATTTGCAGCTAACGATTCCACCAAATCCAATTATGAAATCGTACCTCCTCTGAAGGGGCCTAATGGCTTTCAAACGGCCTTTTACAACGAATATGGCATGGTCGGCGCATACCGATACATCATTCCGGCCAAGAGCAAACATCCTGAAGCAGTCGTGAAGCTAATTGACTTTATGTACTCTAATGAGGCTTTCTTGAGAGGCCGCTACGGTGTGCCTGGAGTTAACTGGGAAGTGCCTAAGGACTCAATTGCAGCTAATGGCGGACCAGCTAAGTTTAAGCTGATTGGCAAAGATATATGGGGACAGCCTGATAAAGCGCACTGGAGTGGCACTAACGGAGGATGGCCGCCTTTCGGTTCTGATGCAAGAGAAGCGCTGAAGTCAGGTTATGATTTGGAGTCTGAACTTTACAAAGCTGCAAAATTATATGATAAAATGGCACCGAAAGTTTCAGTGCCAAAGTTTTTCTTTGACCCTAATACTTCAAAACGACATAATGAATTGAAGACAGAGATTAAGAAGCGGTTAGATGCGGCTACGGCTGACTTTATCGTAGGCAACCTGAATATTGAGAAGGATTGGGATAAATTCCAGGCAGAGTTGAAACAAATAGGCATTGAAGAGTACGTTTCCATCATGCAAAAAGAGTACGATGCGAAATGGAAGGGTTCAAAGAAATAAATAGGTTGTTTTTCGTGTTTTTTTTTTAAAAACATTCTGAACGGGTAGCCCTTACTTCACAGTAGGGCTACCTTTTTTTCATGAAGTATCCATTTGATCTTCAGAATGGCTGAAGCATCCTTTAAACATTTTTGAAGAACTAACTGAAGTGGATTACAAGTTACCTTATCATGAGGTTCATATGAAATACAGGAAGCCTGATATGTTCGTAGACTTGGGCGAAGGATCTTTTGATTTCAAGAGTGTCTATAGCAAAATTCAAGAACTTGGACATGTCAAATATACCATCGTGGAAAGTGACGGAGAGCGAAAGGATAAATATAAAAGTCTGGAAAATGACTTAAAGCTATTGGAACAATATGTTGGTGACGAAGCGAGAGATTAACCGCTTGCATCCTTCAATAATGGAGTGTTACAACATGGAAACGATTAAAGTAGGAATAATTGGTACAGGATTTTCGGCAAATTTTCATATTGAATCACTTAGACGTATTCCGGGCGTAGAAATTGTTGCTATTGCCGGGAGCACACAGGAAAAGGCAAAGTGCGTTGCTAACATTTACGGGATTCCTTTAGCCTATGGCAGCTACGAAGAAATGCTGTCCAATCCTCTTATCGAAGTAATTCATAATTGTACCCCAAATTTTCTTCATTTTGATATTAATAAATCAGCAATTTTAGCAGGCAAGGATCTGATGTCCGAGAAGCCGCTTGCAATGAACAGCTCCGAATCCGCGGAGTTAGTAGCGCTGGTGGAAAAAAACGAGATCATAAATGGCGTTTGTTTTAACTACAGACATTTTCCAATGGTTATGCAGGCTAAGCAGATGGTACAAGATACCATCTGCGGCCAAGTACATTTAGTAACTGGAGGATATTTGCAAGATTGGCTGTTATACGATACAGATTACAGTTGGAGACTTGAGCCTGGCAAAAGCGGACCATCTAGAGCAATTGCAGATATTGGTTCTCATTGGTGTGATACCCTACAGTTTGTTCTTGGAAAACAAATAATCGAAGTGTTTGCTGATCTAAAGACAATTCATCCGACTAGGAAGAAGCCAATAACAAGTAGTACCACCTATGCGAAGGATGAGGATGGTGAGTACGAAGTTATAGATGTTAGCACGGAAGACTGCGGTTCGGTTTTAGTCCATTTTGAAGATGGAATATCAGGTGTATTTACCGTGTCCCAAGTGAGTGCCGGACGTAAAAATAAATTGCACTTTGAAATTTCAGCGTGTGAATCAAGTTTATATTGGGACCAAGAGAATTCGAATCGATTATGGGAAGGCAAAAGGAACAGGCCTAATATAGAGATTTTACGTGATCCTGCGTTACTTTTACCTCAAGCCGCTGAGTTAGCTCATTTCCCAGGCGGACATCAAGAAGGATGGCCTGATGGATTCAAGAATCTGCTTATCGATTTCTATAATGAAGTTAAAAGGAAGAGAAGACAGCAGCATATCAAAGGAAATCTGATATTTGCTTCTATTGCAGACGGACATCAGATCATGAAAATTATTGATGCTGTTTTGGAAAGCCATCGTACCAAAACTTGGGTGAAGATTGATAATTTTGATTAAGAGTAGGACTAGTTGAGAGGAGTTTAACAATTATGGGCAGTACAAGCAAAATTAAAATCGGTGTCATCGGCGCAGGCAATATTGGTAATGTTCATATCAACGAATTCTTGAAGCTACCAGATGAGTGTGAAATTACAACCATTACGGATACGTATTTACCATTGGCAGAATCCCGAGCGCAAGAGTATGGGATTGGAAATGTTGCTAAAAGTCCGGAAGAGCTCATCGAAAGCATGGAAGTCGATGCGGTTATCATCGCTACACCGAATCAGTTTCATGCTCCATTGGCCATTCAGGCTATCGAGGCAGGAAAACATGTTTTACTGGAAAAGCCGATGGGTCTCAATCCTGAGAGTGCTCGTTATATTTTAGAGGTGAGCAATAAGTCGGACAACATTCTCATGGTAGCCCACCAAAGACGCTGGCAGTCAATTCCATTACAGATTAAAGAGCATGTAGAAAGAGGCGAATTGGGGCGCATTTATACTGCAAAAGCTGGCTGGTTCCGGCGTAAAGGAATTCCAGGTTGGGGAACATGGTTTACACGTATGGACCAAGCCGGTGGAGGGCCTTTAATCGATATTGGTGTGCACATGCTGGATCTAGCGCTCTATCTTATGGGCAATCCGAAGCCGGTAACCGTATTTGGCTCAACATACGCGGAATTCGGACCCCAAAAGAAAGGGATTGGTAAATGGGGTAAGCCTAATTGGGATGGTGTTTTTGATGTGGAAGATTTGGCTACAGCATTGATCAAAATGGAGGATGGCAGCACTTTATCGCTCGATGTGAGTTGGGCCGCACATTTGGATACGGATAACCAACCATTCAATCATCTAATGGGTACAGAAGGTGGTGCAAGCTATAGAGGACCATATGGGAAGCTGTTTACAGAGAAGTTTGACCGACCAATCGATTTAGACCTATATACACCTGATAACGATGAAGGTGATCGGATTCGGATGTGCCGTCACTTCTTGTCATGCATACGGGAAGGGAAAGAGCCAATTTGCTCTGCACTGAGTGGTTTTACGAATAACTTGGTACTGGATGCGATCTATGAATCTTCCCGTACGGGACATGAAGTCAAGCTTAAATGGAGTTAAGGCTCTAACTATATAATGACTTATTGCGCTCGCGTTCTATTTTAAGTAGGTTATTTAAATTAGTGGAAACAAGAGTTGAATAATAAAAACTAGGCTGCCAGCGGATATTCTTTCTGAGGGCAGCCTTTGCTCACCTAGACGGGCAGAAGAGTTGAATAGAAGGGTTTTCATATTCAAGGTATTTTCTTGTCGTTGTACTATCATCTGGGGTGTTGGTAATAGCAAGTTGACAAAATATCCTTCCTGCCGTATCATTTAAACATTCGTTTTAAATGATTGTTTAATAATAAGGAGTGGTCAAAATGGGATCGTCAATAGCGGCTTTTTTGAAGCCTGCAACAACTAAGGTAGGGATTATTACAGCGATTACGTTTCAGTTGTTGTTTAGCATCATATGGATGACCGGGTATTCGGGAGTTTCGGATAATACGAAGAATTTGAAGATTGCGATCGTGAATGAAGATCAAGCCATGGGTGGCAAAATTGTTCAAAGCTTGCAAAGCAATCTCCCTTTTCAAACGGAGGTTATCGCGTCAAATGAAGAAGCTCAGAACAAGCTAAACAACCGTGAAGTGCAGATGGTTATGCACATTTCGCCGGATTTTTCGAAAAAACTCCAAACGCCAGGACAGACAGCACCGATCACCTATACGGTGAATGAGTCCAATCCGTCGATGACGAAGTCAGTCATGCAAGCTGTGGCAGGGAACATTACGGCAACGGTAAATAAAGAAGCGGTAGCGGCAGGGGCATCAGCTGTCTTGACACAGATGAACCCACAGCTGCCGGCTGAGCAAGCGACTCAGATTGCACAAGGGTTAGCGAGTAAAGTGAGTTCAGATATCCAAAGCACCAATAAAGTAAAGGATATGCCGAACCAAATGCTGCCGATGATGCTTGTGTTAGCTTCTATTGTAGGTACGATGATTATGGGAATGAACTTCAGTGTTTCAACCAATCTCCTAGGTGCTTCTCTGTCTAAAACGCAAAAAATGGCAGCGCGCATCGGAATAACGGTGATTGCTGCGATTGTAGTTGGACTCATCAGTGCCACCATGGTTGTCTCTTTGGGTGGGCATGTAGATAAAGGATTTGTTGCTCTTTGGGGCTTTGAATCGTTGTTTTTATTGACGTTTGCTTTGGTTGCTCAAATGTTTTTGACATTGTTTGGGAACGCAGGTATGCTATTTAACATTGCTATGCTATCTCTGCAGTTGGTCTCATCAGGTGCGATTGTACCGAGAGAGCTTCTGTCAGATTTCTATCATTCGATCAGTAATTTCTTCCCGGCAACGTATGCAGTCAACGGGTTGATGAATATTTTGTTCGGTGGACCTGGTGTTGGCAGCGAAGTTGGCTATTTATTTGTGATTGCCGCGGTGGCGCTTGTCATTGATATGGTGGTTGTATTTGCGAAAAAAACCAAGGTTGCCCCATCGGTAAGAAGTGTTCCATCAAACGCTTAACTAAGAATTAGGAGGGCGCTAGACATGGTTCATCAAGAGTCAGATATGAAAATGAAAATTCTGTTGGCCGCGAAAAAGCTGTTTGCACAGCATGGCTATGATGCGACTAGCGTACGTCAAATATGTGAGGAGGCTGGGGCCAATGTGGCTCTGGTTTCCTATTATTTTGGTGGGAAAGAGAGCGTTTTCCATGAAATATTTAAGCAGTTTTTTCCTGCAATTAAATTAACGGAGTTTTATGAAGTGGAAGATCCCCTTGCTGGCATCCAACAGGTGATTAGAGAAGTTGTCAAAATTCGAAACGAAGATCCACAGCTGATTAGCTTGATTCAAATGGAGATTATCACGATTACCCCACGTGTAGACAAAATGCGGGAGCTTGTTTTCCCGCTGTGGAAAAAGGTTCGTGATTTATTGGACAAGGGTAGACAAGAGGGGCTCTATGAGTTTGAAGGGCTGGATAGTACGCTCATGTTTGTGTTGGGAGCAATGTTTTTCTACAAGCAGCGAGAGTTCTTCGAACCGATGTTTACAGAGGAACGCCCTGATATGGAGACGCTGATTGGGCAAACGACGGCATTCATCATGCGGGCGCTCGGGTATCACAAATAGCAGAGCGCTTTCATTTGATTACCCCAAATTTATTGTAAATAGATGTTGAAATTTGGAAGTTTATGTGATACTTTTAGTGTATTGTTTCGAACTGATAATCATATAGTTTGATTTGCGAAGAACGCAAATTTCGGAGATGAATTCTCTGGGGTTTGCGTTTTTTTGTTGTGTTTGTAGGTGAAAGGAGGGAGGTGATCGATTGAATCGCAGGAGAAGCCTGCTAATTAGTGTGGTTGCTGCATTGCTGGCTGGATTGCTCGTATACGGGGTCTATGTGTTGCAAGTGAATCAGATTGAGCTGCAGCAGACAGTTCAGGTTGTGGTGCCGAAGGATTTTATTCGAGCAGGTCAGTTTATTCATGCCGATATGGTCGAGTTCAAGGCGATTCAGAAAGGTAGCTATACATCGAGTAGGATGACGGAACTTACGGATGTTGTTGGACAGGAGTCCATGATTCCTTTAGGCACACAGGAGCCCATTCTGAAGTGGAAGTTGAATCGTTATCATCTCCTACCTAATGAGCAACAGGCAACTTTTCAAATTCCCAAAGAGTATCTACTTACGGTTTCGAATGGTATTCGTGCCGGAGATCGGGTTCGAATGTACGTGTCGGGGAGCGATGGCAGTTCACGCAGATTGTTTGGTGACAAGGAAATTACGGTGGCCTCTGTGAAGTCATCCGCCAATGTGGAGGTAGACAACCCGAAGAACTCCAATTTGCTATCCAAGGCCCAGGGAGACGAGCAAAAGATGTATACCTCCAGACTGGAAGCCAATGGAGCCATAGATCAGATCAATTTGAATTTGACGGAAAACGAATGGCTTCAGATCGATCAATTATGTTCAGCGAAGAAGGCTAAGGTGGTCATTGCTTTTAGTTCCACGTCAATTCAAGTCCAGGAGTAGCATGTAATTTGGCAAAAAGAGAGGTGAAACCATGTGCAAATCGGGCTAGTGTCGACAGATCAGCGATTAATTGATGAGCTAACGAATGTGGTGTATGCCAAACCGTTCGGGTGGCGAATATTTACGGAGGCGAATGATTTACAGTCTAAATCATTGGAGCAATCTTACTCCCATGTCATTCTTTCGGATCGGGAGCTCTCGTATGGGGAGCTGGAGGAGTTCCTTGAAGGTATGCAAGGGCAAGAGCCAACGACGAAAATCATTGTGTTGCTTTCAAACTATCACGATGCCTCAATCAACGAGAAATATGTGAAAATGTGCAAGCTGATGAAGTTGGATTATATCCTCCCAGGGCGCAGTACGGCTGTCATTGCGGATGAAATCCGCGCCTGGGTTGATGGGTCAAACGGGGGTCAATTAAATCAGGCGCTTTCTGGTAAATTAATTACGTTCGTCGGTTCAACACCGAATATTGGTACGACACTGGCTTCTTATGGAGTGGCCTGTATGTTAGCGATGGAGACTTCAAAGAAGGTTGGTTACCTCTGTTTGAATCTGAAAAGTTCAAAGCTTCATCGGTATTTGGGGCGTGAAGAACACATTTTTACGTTAGATGGATTGAGGGCGGAACTGAAAGCTCAAAGTTTAACGCCAGAAAGGTTGCTCCACGTTTGTGATAAGCCGAAAGAGGCACATGGCCTACATGTTCTTTATGGCAATATGTTGCGTGAACAGGCGGAATTCTTCACGCCATCAGAAATTATCCATTTACTGCGTGTGGCGCGAGGCGCTTTTGACATCTGTATCATCGAAGTTAGCGCGTATTGGGATAATGCAGCGACCGTAAGCGGGCTGTTGGAAGCAGATAGCAAAATTGTCGTCACGACCGGGGATATTGCACATTTTCAGGAAGATTTCTCGAGGTGGATTAGGCAGGTCGGATCTGTATTTGGCTTGCAGCCAGATGCTTTCGAGCTTATGGCGGTACAAACGGACCGGCATGCGAAGCAAAGCGAATTTACGATCAAAGATATTCGGAAAGAAACGCAGCTTCATTTAATTGGACATGTCAGTCGACATGGGGATGCGCTTGCGCGTTGCAACCAAGGTAAGTTGATGGAACTGTTGAACCCAACGCATCCCATGCATCATGAGGTGAAAGCGGTAGCTCGGAAGTTTGCTGATTTTTACAAGCTGCCCCAGAGGTCGAGTGTGCGGCAGGAAACATGGTTCCAGAAGCTCATTGCTGGCAAACGCGCGGTCAGCTAAATCAGGATCGGGAGGGTAAAGGAGTGAGTGGAAAAAGGTTTTCGATGATTACCTACATGCATGAACGTAGGACGGAAGAGGCTGTGTTGGGATTGGGGCGCTACCCGACATTACACGCAGCTGATGCTAATGATTCCAACGATAGAATGGTCGAACAGACTAACGGAGTACGTGGAACTGGCAGCGTACAGGATCACGCTAGCGCAGGTGAGGAAGCCTTTTTCCAGCAATGGGTGCAAGAGATTCGCAGTGAGTTGGTTGCCCTGAAAGGTAGATCTGAGACTGAAAAACAGCTGTATAACGAGACGCTGAATCGCGCAATTCTAGGCTATGAAGAGGATCGTGGAAAGCTGCTGGCCATTATTCATGATCTCGTGTCGAAAAGGAGACTTTCGGACATCCCACCTAGGACTAGTGGGTATACGACACTGCCTGAAGCGATTTTTGCCGAAATTATTGGCTTAAATGTCCTTGAACTCGTTCTCAAACAGAAGGAAGGATTGGAAGAGATTCAGGTTGTGGGGAGGCAGATTTTTGAAGTGCGTGGAGGAATGGCTACACCTTCGTCTTACGAGCTTCCATCTATTCGAGAATTAGAGCGAATTCAACAAAATTTAGTATTATTTAACCACGATACCCTCAATCCTAGAAAGCGTTGGGCGGAGGTTGTTCTGCAGGATGGGTCGCGAGTAACGATGACTGGCTTCGGATTTACGGCTGAACCCACCTTAACGATACGCTTTTATACGGTAAAAAGATTTGATTTAGCCTCGCTTGCTTCCCCAGATCTGGCCACGATGGATTCCCGCATGGAAGTGTTACTTCGTTGTTTCATCCACACGTATTTCAATATGGTCGTCATTGGACCGACCAATTCAGGGAAAACCAATTTAATTAAGGCGCTCATTGCCGAAATGGACGATAACGAACGATTGATCACAATTGAATCCCGATTCGAGTTGAATTTAAAGCGAGATTTTTCTCATAAAAATATCGTTGAATACGAAATTGACGAGGAAGATCCGAGGCATTCGGGTTTGCAGGCTTTTAAGCTGGCATTAAGGCAGTCGCCGAAGCGTATCTGTCACGCAGAAATTAGGGATGTAGATGCCAATTTGTACGTGCGCGCTTGTACACGTGGTCATGAGGGTAGTTTGACGACAGTCCATGTGAGTGAGCTGGAAGACGTACCGGATGCGATTACTGACATGTGTATGCTGGATGGCAGAGGAATGGATTCGAAGCGGTTAACGAAAAGGATTACGGAATTTGTGACACATATCGGCATTGAAATGCAGGTTGTACACAGGAAAAGAAAGATTGTGCGAATCGTCGAATATCGCTATGAAAATGAATGCGTTTTCGTCACGGATTTAGCACTTTATGACAACTCGACAGGCGAATGGACATTTCCCGGGAAATTGTCGCTTCATGCATCGCGAAAAATAAGGAAGGCTGATCGAAGACAGTATTCGCTGTTGAGAGAGCACGGATTTCTCGAAAATGAAGGGAAAGAAGGCGGTTTTGAACCGTGATTTTCGCCAAATATGTCTTTCTCTTGCTGTTATTTGTGCTCGTCTATGTTGTTTTTCGAGTTCTGTTAGAGCTGCTTATTAGACAACGCAAGGCTAGGTTCAGGTTGCACTATGTAAGAAATGCTACAGTTAGCGCGAGAATATCCACTTATTTGGAGACATGGGGCTGGATATATAAGCATATGAAGGAGTTGCTGGAATCCGTCGAATCTAGACTAAGTATGCAAGCCATGTTGACGATAAGTTTAATTGGGTTATTATTCGGCTTGTTGGTTGGGGGTGTGTTTTTTCAAACCTTCAAAGGCGCACTTATTATGACGATGATTGGCGCTTCGCTGCCGTATTTGCTGCTTCGAGTGAAGCTGGTAAGTGTCCGTTTGCGAACGAGACTAGAGTTTCTTCCGGCTGTTGAAGTGTTTTTCCAGTCTTATATGATGGACCCTAATCAAAATATGAAAATTGCGCTGAAGTATTGTATAGAGGAAAATCGTATTTTGTACCCGATTAAGCCTGTTTTCGAGCAATTATATCGTCATCTCATGACACAAAGGGATACCGAGGAAAGCTTGCGCATTTTCAACCTGACGCTTGGGCACATTTGGGCGGACTATTTTACAGGAATCATGCGAGTGGCCTTGAAGGAGGGAAGCTTTGTCGGAGATAGCTTGAAGGAACTGATCACCGACATGCGTAAAGCACAACGTTTTGATCAGATGGAAAGAAATCGACTGTTGGAAATACGCATTGCCAATTTTACACCAATTGGATTTATGGCCTTATTCATGTGGATTAACTTTAAGGTAAACGCAGATAACGCTTATTTATATTATGTGATCGATCCCGCTGGTCGGAATATGATTTTGGATGCACTTTTACTGATTTTTGTATCGTTTCTGATGGGGATCTACTTGTCTATGCGAAGAATGTGAGGAGGTGAATGCTATGGTTATGGTCAATACCCAGCTGTTAATGCTGCAATATGCTTCGCGTTTGCTCTTATTTATACTTTTTATGATCCTGATTTACCAGGGGTTAAGATACTTGCCAGCACGTAAGAGAAGATGGCGATCTTTACAGGTAAAGAGCACGCTAAAAGAGGCCGAAATTCCCCAAATGTTGTACAAAATGCTGGGCATGAGCACAAAAGCGGTGGAGGCGAAGCGCCAATTATTGTTGGGATGCGGGATTTGGCTGAATGCGAACCTGTATGAGGGAACGAGAAGATTGCTTTTAGCAGTGACATTTCTAGTAGGCGGGATGGGATATGCGGCTTTCGAGCATCCTTGGATTGCTTTGCATATGCAGCCTGCGTACGTGTTAGTTGGATCGGCAGTCGTGTCGATTTTTCTTATATGGGATGGCAAAGTGCTTGCACAGCTCAAAGAAAAGCGTTCCCAGCGCATCGTTCGGGATATTTATGCAATCAGTCGACAGCTCTTGTACTATAATGATTCGAAATTAAACTTGCATGACAAATTATCACTATGTGTCGGTCAGACGACATCGACTCGAGTTCATGTTCAGCTGCTGCTCAATGAATGGTATCAAGGGGCTGAGGAGGCAATTTCCCATTTTAAAAAGAGACTAGGAACGGAGGAAGCTCATAGCTTTGGAGAAACGCTGAATGCACTCAGATTGAATGAACATGGGGGCTATTACGAGCTGATCAAGCAGCGCATTCAGGATTATAAAGAGAAGATGGAATTGATTCGCGACAGCAAAAAGGAAACGGTATCGTATGTGCTTTTTGTACTTGCGGGTCTGCCGATATTGAATACTTTCCGAGTGTTTATGTACCCTTGGATCGCCGAAGGGCAACGATTATTTGATGCAATTAACTAACATGCGATGGGAGAGTAAGTAGATGAGAAATATTTTGGTAACGGTGATGATGCTGATTGTGGTGGCTTTATTGTTTACAACGATTATCAATGATGGATCAACAGGTATGAGACGAAATATCGGGACCCATGGGACGACCGCAAATACGAATATTACGGCACTTCAACCTTAGAAAAGGCAGGCGGTGTATGAGATCCATTCTTGTTACAGTGCTTTTGATGATTGTTGTAATCGGCATTTATATGGATGTTGTTGGGGGAAGCACGGGAACTCGCAAGCAGATTAGCAACAGCGGGGCTAGAATTAGCGGATCTATAGAGCGGATTAATCCATGAAGCAGATTTTGGTGTTTATACTATTTGCGACTTTGCTCTGTTGGTTCATGTTCGCACCGGTGTACAAGCATATCATTATTGTTCGACAGGCTGTGCTGCAAAAGGAAGTCGATTATTTGCTCGAGGTCGGGGCAAACGGCAGCCACGGGTATATCAATGCAGCGATGATTGCCGAGTCCAGGGAGCGTATGGCGGAAAGAGGTTTCTTGGTTGATGAGCTTGCCTATACGGTGGCTACCAACTCAGGTGTTGGTGGCATGGATGCAAATGCGCCGGTCTGGCGAGGAACGGGCTTGCGCTTAACGATTACGTATCCGTATCAGCGGCTTTTTGTCATTGATCAGCTGGTCGGCATTTCGGTGCCGCTGGCTTCCGATCGTATGGGTGCGACGGGCATGAAGATGAGTGAATATGTGCCATGAGAGTTGAGGGAATGGCGTGTATAAGCTGCTATTAATGGTGTTAATGAGCGTGGTTTTTATGTCGCTCTATGGGCTTCAAACGGATGAAGAGTTGGCTATGCATACCGTATTTCAGGGGAAACATGGGCTGAACAATGCTGTGCATGCTGCTGCTCAACAAAGTGATGCAGCAAAGCTTGCACAAGGGATTCATTCGATTGATGAAACGAGAGCAAGAGAGGCTGCAATGGCATATTTGCAGGCCAATTTACGATTAAATGCGGATAACGAGCCCCTGCCGGATACGTTTTTGCAGAGCACGGTGGCGGTTGACTTATTTAAGGTTGTTAATGAGGGGGAAATATTTCCCTACACGTATCGAGATGATGCGCAGGACTACACTGTCACCCTGGAACGCCCTGGGGTGATTATGTTTATACGGTTGGCTTTTCCGCGGACGTATACGGTTTTGCAGCCGATTACGTGGACGATTAAGGCGTCTGCGGAGATGGTGTATTGAGCTTTATCTTCATCCCCACTCGCACTCGGAATCAAACTCGCCCCTTTCTCTCATACCCTATTTCCTTATGCCTCAGGACGAGAGTGAGAGTGAGAGTGAGAGTGAGAGTGAAGGAGATCGGCTTAGCCAGCGCCGTTTAAATGGAAAACATACAGCTAATTCGTGTGGAAATGATGAGTATTTGAGTATAGATGGAAAATGTACAGGTAAATTCCTCGTAAACACTCAATTAGGCAAAATTCAAGGAAAATAGCTGGAGGAAATCCAGTTATACTGTAAATGAGCCCAAAAGTGAGCAAATTAGATACAGGAAATCCATTTATTTGTTTGGAGTTGGTTGATGAGGTTGGAGCCAGATCTAGTGTAAGAGCGATGTTAGAGTGCCGATGGAGTAGCGTTAGAGCGATAAAGGAAATTTCCATGTATAATGTGAAAGTGAGGTGTTAATCTACGGCGTATAGGAGTCGATTTCTATGACAATTTTTGAGCAAAGGCAGCAGTGGCTGCAAGATGAAATGCGTAAGCGAGGGTGGTCAGGCTTCCTGGTCACACACAATGTCGATATATATTACTACTGCGGCTCGATGCAGACGGGGTATTTGTTCATTCCGACGGAGGGCGAAGCGATCTATCTCGTCCGTCGAAGCTTAGTACGAGCGGAGGAGGAAGCGGCAGCTGCCGTCGAAGCGCTCGGCTCTTGGAAGACGCTCGGCGAGCGGCTTCGCGCTCGTATTGGCGGTGACGCAGCGGCGGGAGATCCGCTGCGTATAGCGACAGAGCTGGACGTGTTACCCGTCCAGTTGTACGTGCGCTTGCAGACCGCGCTGCCCGGCGCGGTCTGGGAGGACGGCTCGCTGCTCGTGCGAGAGCAGCGCATGATCAAATCGCCGGACGAAGTCGCGGCGATTCGGGCGGCAGCGCGCGTCGCGGACGGCGCGCTCGAGGCGGTCATCCCCCACATTCGTGAGGGGATGGCGGAATTTGAGCTGATGGCGCTCATTGAGCATCAGCTCAGGCTGCGCGGGCACCAAGGGCTGATGCGCATGCGCGCGTACAATTCCGAGTTAATCACCGGAATGGTCGCGTCAGGCTCATCGGCAGCGGTGCCCACCTATTTTGACGGGCCGGCCGGGGGCACAGGGCTTCACCCGTCCAGCCCGCAGAGCTCAGGCCGCGCGCAGATTCAGCGCGGCGATCCGATTCTCGTCGATATTGGTTGCACCATCGACGGGTACTTGATCGATCAGACGCGCACCCTCGTGATCGGAGATCTAGACCCTGAGCTGCAGCGAGCCTATGACGTGGCGGAGGAAGTCCTCCGTGCCACGGAAGCCAGGCTGCAGCCTGGCACGATTGCCGAGCATTTGTATCTGCTCGCGCTGGATCAAGTACAGGAAGCTGGCCTCAGCGCCCACTTCATGGGGTACGGCGCTGACCAAGTGAAATTCCTTGGTCACGGCATCGGGCTCGAAATCGATGAGTTGCCCGTTCTCGCCAAGGGATTCAAATACCCGCTGGCGCCTGGCATGGTCATCGCGATCGAGCCCAAGTTCACCTTCCCTGGGCGAGGTGTCGTAGGTATTGAAGATACGTATCTGATCACCGAAGATGGATACGAGAAACTGACCGTATCCCGTGATGGGATACGAAGTCTATAACGAAGACTAGCGAGATTTCGCATCGGAATACAGTAAACCTGCTGTCTTGTTTCTTTGGAAACGGATGGCGGGTTTTTGTTATTTTGTGCGAAGCAGGGGGAGAGGGATGAGTTGCATGTCCGTTTACGAGGGCGACTATTACCACTATCCCCATCGCTCCGTTCAGCAGGCAGTTTAATTAGTGCAGGCCACAACTATTAATGCGATGAAATAAAACGAAAGACTACCAAGAGGTAAGCTCTTCGGTAGTCTTTTTCATTTTGCAGATATCGTTAAATTCGCGAAATCACCTTATCAATCAACCCGTACACGCGCGCATCCTCTGCTTCTAGGAAGTAATCGCGATCCGTATCCCGTTCGATTTTCTCGATCGGTTGTTTGGTCGTTTCGGCAAGGATGCCATTCAGAATGCTGCGTGTGCGAAGAATATGCTGGGTGCGTATTTGAATATCACTCGCTTGACCCTGTGTGCCTCCCCAAGGTTGGTGAATCATAACTTCAGCATTCGGTAGAGCAAAACGCTTACCCGGAGCACCAGCTGTCAGCAGAACAGCGCCCATGGAGGCAGCCATACCTACGCAGATCGTGGATACATCAGGTTTGATGAAGTTCATCGTGTCATAAATTGCGAGACCAGCTGAGGTAGATCCGCCTGGCGAGTTGATGTAGAGCGAAATATCTTTCTCAGGATCCTCTGCGGAAAGGAACAGAAGCTGGGCAATAATCGCGTTCGCCACTTGATCATTAACTTCCGTACCGAGGAACACGATGCGGTCTTTCAGCAATCTGGAGTAAATATCATACGAGCGCTCTCCGCGCGCGGTTTGTTCGACTACCATTGGTATGAAGCTCATTGAAATCATCCTTTCTAAGATGGGAATGGGTTATTTTGTTTAAAAGATTAAGGTTTAGCGTAATTAAATGGTTTAGCGCACTAAGCGGCTTTGCATTGGATCGTATGGGTATGCACGGTAGTCTTCTGTCCAAATCCAGAGGAAACCATGATGAGTCGAATAGGTTCTTCATTTTGAAATGATGGAAACTCGCGAACAGTAACGGTTGCTTCGGAATCTATAGATGCGGCATCTTGTCGGCGATAAGATTCAATCGAAATGACTTTGCTTTTGGAGGAATCGCTTGTTTTGGCAAGGGGCTGCTCCCAAGCGATGATAGGTGATACGGATGATGGAGCAGTATCCTGCTGTGGCAGATTTGTTTGTTTCTCATGTGCATGCCCAAGCTCTTGCTCTTGACTCATGGTAATTGCCTCCTCATTCCTTTGGTTTGGGATAAACGGCTAGTAATACCTGATAAGCGTCTTGTTCGTCACCGCGAACACCTGCGTAGCGTTGTACTAACTGCTGGGCCATTGCTGTGTATTCTTCAATGAATGCATGTCGCTGTTGCTCCGTGCATAGCTGCACTTGAAGCTGTAGCGTCGCGCTTGGAATCACTTCGCCGACATCCGACTGCTCCATGAGTAGCATAGCATCTCGGCGGATTCGCTCGGAAGTTGTCACGAGATGAGCGAGCGAGCTCTGATCCTTCAGCTTTTGCAAGGTTTCAGGCTTCATACTGAGAGATTCGGCCAGTACAAAGGTTTTGGCGATCGAACGGTAGAGTACCTCAACCAGATTGCGCACTTGGCGTGTGCCTACGCGCGTAACTAAGCCGGCCTTCTCCAACGCTTTCAGGTGATAGTTGATGCGTTGAGCCGTCTCGCCTAAGGTGCGGGCCACTTCCGCGGCGGATCCCGGTTCTAAGAGCTGAGCGATGATTTCTCCGCGAAGCGGATTTAGCAACACCGTTGCCTGCTCCGGGGACTCGATGTAGTAGCTGTCTTGGATCTCTTTGTCTTGTGGCATGGAGTGGATAGCCTCCGTGTACAAATTATATGTTACGTACAAATATTTTATTACGTGGAGAACGGAATGTCAATGGGCGGGGGAGGAGGATATATCGTATCGGGTGACAAATAAGCTTTGAAGTAGACAATAAAGTTTTGAAGTAACAAACATAGTTTTGAAGTATAGAAAGTAACCCATTTGGCGAGATTGTATAATACCAAGATGTTTAGGACATTTGTCCTTAGTTAGCAGCTGCGTTCACTCCATTGGGTGAACGCTTATTTTATTTTAGGGGGAAAGAATGATGAATAGAGGTAGTTATTGGTTGACAAATAAGTTTTGAAGTAACAAATAAAGTTCTGAAGAACAAAACTAAGTTTTGAAATGTAGAAAATGACTGTTTGGTGAGATTATATAATACCAAGATCCGTAGGACATTTGTCCATAGTCAGCACAAGTGAACCAATGATGTTTGATCAAGCGCCGATGTAAAGAAGGCATTCATCTCTTTAGCCAAAATCAATACGAGATACCGCTGGGAGCTTGGAGAGACTATTCAATCTTTTGGTCATCTTCACCACCATAAAGTCTAAACGTAGACGGTGACATCCCGGTAATGGCTTTGAAATGCCGACTGAAGTAATGGATAGAGGCATAGCCAAGCTTATTAGCAACAACCTCAACTTTTTCTTCTTTCAAGAGCAGCTTCTTAGCCAATTGTATTCGTTTATGAATCATGTAAGGCTTCGGAGAAACACCCATGACCTCCTTAAATAACTGGGAAAAGTAGATGTGATGATAACCGCAACTCTCGGCTAGTTCTGTTATACTCCACGCATGCTCAGGGCGTTCCACGATCATCTGCAGGGCATTTCTAATCATGCTTCGTTTAGAGCTACGTGTGGTTGAAACGTCTAACTCACGACGCATGATTTCAGTTAAGACTTGCATCAGAAGTCCTCTTAAAACGAACGAGTAGCCGTGCTCCTCTTCTTTGTATTCCTGAACAATCTGATGAAGAATTCGTTCACTTTCCATGAATTTGAAATGAACGGGGATGGTGACGCTACCGTAACCCTCAACTTCAACCGTGTAGCGCAGGGCTGGCTCAGATGGGGGGCTCCCCGTGAAGTTTTTCAGCTTAGGGCCCGGATGAATAGGCTCTGGAGACAGACGATGCCAATCAAAGTGGAGACTGATAAACGTGACTGATTTATCGGGATGGACGGATAGCTTATGCAGCGTATCAGATCCCAAATAAGCACATTCACCCGGAAGAATGGCGTATGTATCGGAGCCGATCAACAAATCCATGCGACCTGAAACCACATAAACAAGCTGATAATCAGGAATTGTTCGAGGGCCGTAAACAGTACCTACCGTAACGTTCTGTATATTGGCATAGTTCACAGCAGGAAGTAATAAGCCCATCGGCCCTAGCGAGCGAGAATGCTCCATTAGATGTTCTCCCTTATCGATCTTTATTCTCAACTAGTTCGCTGCTTGTGCTTAAAAACCTTTGGAAAGTACAACTGATTCTAACCTTTCCTGCAACGACTTGCGAGCGCTGCGCTGTTACACTTGATCTTGTAAGCGGCAACAGTGGCTATCAACAAATCGTGGATGGGGGATTAAGCATGCTGACTGTGGAACAAGTGGAGGCGTTTGAGCGTGATGGTTTTGTTAAAGGTGAGGTTGTGCTGAATGACGAGGAGGTTGAGCTTCTGCGTCGTGAGCTGGATCTAGTACTGGAAGGAAAAACGGTTAAGAAACCGGTTTTGAATCGTAATTTAGTAGATAAAAGCGAATATGGGATGAGTATGGAAGCCAATGAGACCATCGTTCAGGTTGTTAACATTTGGATGGCCAGTGATCTATATATGCAGCATGCAGCTAATCGCACGTTGTGCGAAGATGTTGCCCAACTCGCAGGTACTGACACATTGCGAATTTGGCATGATCAAATTCAATACAAGCCGCCTGTCACAGGTGGGCCTACGAAGTGGCACCAGGATCATCCCCTATGGCCGATCATTAAACCTTCAGAGCTGATCAGCGCTTGGGTGGCGTTGGACGATGCGGTTGTTGAGAACGGATGCATGTGGATGGTACCTGGTAGTCATACATGGGGAGATCATCAAAGGCACTTGCTTCATGGCCCAGACCATATGCCGCAGCATAAGTGTCCTGAGTTGCTGCCCGCAGGTGTGGAAATCAAGCCAGTGCCGTTCGAGATCAAGAAAGGTCAGGTCGGTTACCATCACTGTATGACCTGGCACGGCTCTCTGCCTAACCACTCACAGACGAAGCGGCGCGCGATTGCGGTTCATTATATGCCGGGGAACATTCGTTATGAGCCCGTCGGCAATCACCCCATGAGTAAACATATCCTTGTACAACCAGGTGAACTTTTGACCGGAGCAGATTTTCCTGTTGTTTATACAAAATAAAGGAGTGACTCCATGTGAATGAATTGGAAACGTTATCCTTACATGCTTTGCAAGTTGGTAATACGTCTCATGATTATGAAGTCGTCCCAAATTGGGCAAAAATACCTGATCATGTGACGCTGGGTTATTCCCACGGCATTGTCGTAGATGAGGCGGATCGGGTCTACTTGTTCCACACAGGGAGACCATCGGTTGTCGTTTTTGACCGCGATGGGGAGTACCTGAATGCTTGGGGCGAAGAGTTCGAGGGAGGCGCGCACGGCTTTTATCTGCACAAAGAAGCAGGCTGCGAATTCCTGTATGTAACGGACACAGCCAAAAGAATGATGGTGAAGACCACATTAACAGGTGAACATCTGTTGACGATCGGCGCACCAGATGTACCGGATATTTATGACGATGAGCGCAAATTTGTACCGACGGACGTGGCTGTAGCGCCAAACGGCGACATATATATCGCTGATGGGTATGGACAGAGCTGGATACATCACTATGATGCACTTGGCAACTATATCCGCTCCTGGGGAGAAAAAGGCAAGGAAGATGGACAATTTAATTGTCCGCATGGTATTTCCATTGATGTGCGCCGAGGGGAACCGGAAATCTATGTAGCGGATCGCGGCAACCATCGAATCCAGGTATTTACGCTGAATGGTGAGTTTAAGCGCAGCTTCGACCATGATATGGATATGCCTTGCAGCTTCTATTTCCACAAGGATGAGATGTATATTCCAGACTTGTACAGCCGAGTAACGGTATTTGATAAACATGACCGATTAGTCGCTCACTTGGGTGAGGATCGTCAGGCTAAATCACAGCAAGGATGGCCAAATGTAGATAAAGGCTACTTTCGTGCAAACAAGTTTAGCTCACCGCATGGGATTTGTGTCGATTCCCGTGGCGACGTGTATGTAGCCGAGTGGATTTCGGATGGACGATTAACGAAGCTGAAACGTAAATACGGATAGACATTTGCAAAGTGATTGTGAGGGCAGTAATCCCTTATAATCGCTTTTTTTTGTTGCGCACATACCATAATACTTCGGCAACAGTAAAATAGTTAAGGACAGTGAAATAGGTGAGGTGTGGCATCATGTGAGAAATGTGAGCTACTCGGAAATGTGTGAATTGAATCGGAAAGGGGCACGAGATACGATAGATCCAGAGTTCAGTAAAGCAATTCAAGCTTATTGAAAAAAACAATATTTGTGAGGATGAGATATATTGAGAAAGTACTCCAAATAACAGCATCCGGACATGTCTTGAGGAAACGGGGATTTGATTGAAAGCGCTTCCGTAAAAACGTTCCCATTATGCTGATGTTTTTACCGGCACTGAGAAGGAAGCCTTGTTCAGAGATTCGGAGGAGAGTACGCATCATGCCCTGCATGCCAATGTACTCCCCCTGCTGTTCCATATCGCTCCAGAGGAATCGGTCAGCGCTATTGTCGACATGATCCGTACCAAGCTTCGCATGCGGGGTTTATTCCTCCTACTTTGTCATGAAAGCTCTAGCGGAGGTCGCAGAGAATGAGCTGATCTATGACTTGCTCTCGGCTGACGATGAGCATTCTTGGGGGAATATACTCAAAGAAGGAGCAACCACCTGCTTTGAAGCACGGGGGAATGACCAAGGTATGGAACACCAGGGTTATAGCACGTTTTCGGAAAGTACGGCAAGCGGCGGGAGTGCAGCATCTTCTCAATCCAACGCAATAGGGCAATACTTGACATTTAATGTAAATGTGCCTTCTGTGGGTGTCTATGCCTATCGGCAAGCTCTAAAGGGGTTGCCCACGTCGTAATACTATTAAATTTTAACTTGAAAGGAAATGAAAGTATTATGAAAAGCAATGAGATGTACAACACGCTCTCTCAGGTCTATTTCTATATGATACAGGATCATCGCGGTGACTGGGGAATGGATATCCATCAATGGGACTGGGTGCCGGGTGTTGGGATCATAGCGATTGCAGACTATGGAAGTAAGCTCAAGCAAGAAAGTGTCATCCGATATGTGCTGGAATGGGTGGAGATGAACAAGGATAAGTCGGAAGTGAAGAAGACGATTAATTCCATGGCACCATTCGCTGTCTTCCCTGCATTATATCGCGCGAAGCAGCAAAGCTGGTTTCTGGAAAAGTCGCAGGAAATAGTGAGTTGGATGATCGACGAAGCACCTCGAACACGCGAGGGGGCCTTCGAGCATACCGTTACGGAAAAAGTTGCGTTTCAGGAGCAAGTATGGGCAGACACCATCTATATGGCGGTTCTGTTCCTAGCTCGATACGCGGGATTAACGCAAGATCGGAAGGCTGCCGAGGAAGCTCTTCGACAAACGATGCTTCATCTTCGATTATTGCAGAATCCCGATACAGGGCTGTTGTTTCACGGTTGGAACTGTGAAGCAGGAAATCATATGTCAGCGACCCAGTGGAATCGTGCCAATGCTTGGATCATGATCGCAGTACCGGAAATCGTGATGGAAATTAGGGGGATCATTGAGATACCAGACGAGCTTAATGAACGCTATGCGAAGCTTGCAAAGGGTCTGCGTGATCGCCAAGCAGAAGATGGCTTATGGCACACCGTACTCGATCGGCAGGATTTCTACAAGGAAACGTCTGGGAGTGCGGGAATTGCTTGTGGTTTTATCAAAGCAGTCAGAGCAGGCATGCTGGATACCTCTTATTTAGCATTGAGCCGATTGACGCTGGAAAGTGTACTTCGGTTAATTACTTCCAAGGGCGAAGTGACGGGCGTATCCGGAGGGACGGCGGTTAAGCCGACCATCGAAGATTACAATCGAATTCGTATATGTCCGACACTCTATGGGCAAGGCTTAACGATGCAATTGTTCGTAGAGTCGCTTTTGATAGAGTAAGTCTACTAGATGATACTAGGATACATGGAAGGAAGGGAACCCTCATGCAACAACTAGATCAAAAGGAAATGTTGCTTAAGATTGTGAATGTGAGACATGCTGCGTATAATTCGGAGTTTCGTTTGTTAAGATCACCGTTCAGCAGCCCGGGATATCACACCACGATTAAAGAAGCTGATTTTATCCATGCAACCCGTGAGTCTATGAGATACGCACTTGCTTTGTTAGATACAGAACTAGAAGAAAATAAGCAAAGAGCCTTCGACATTATTGAAAAAATAGTTTCCTTACAGGATACCGATCGCAGCCGCAGCACCTTCGGTATCTGGTCTTGGTTCTACGAGGAAAGTCTCGACCAAATGTCTCCGCCGGATTGGAATTGGGCGGACTTCATCGGGAAGCAGCTGGTGCTCGCATTATTGCGCCATGTCAATCGATTCCCAGATCAACTGCGAGATGCAGTTATCCAAGCGATATTCAACGCATGTGATGCTATTATGAAGCGGAATGTAGGTCCCCACTATACGAATATTGCCATCATGGGCGCATTCGTGACACTCATCGCAGGGGAAAGGTTCGGACGGAGTGATTATGCCGAATATGGATTGAACCGTTTGGCGAAACTTCATCGGTTTACGATGGAGCGAGGAGCTTTCCAGGAATATAACAGTCCGCCATATACCTACATTGCAATTCTAGAATTATCGAAGATACGTAACGAAACAACGGGAGAAGAATCGAAGAGATTGAGCGATGAGCTTCTCCATCTGGCATGGAGCTCAGTTGCAGAGCACTTTCATAGTGGCTCCAAACAGTGGTCGGGTCCGCACGCCCGCTGTTATCAAACATTGCTCAGTGTAGAGAATCAAGCCTTTCTTCAATTGGCGACGAAGGGTGAATTGAAGTTCTTCCCATGGGAAGAACTTCCTTATGAGGAGGAATGGTATGAGAGTGGGTTTTACTGTCCCGAGTCATTGATCGCGTTATTCTCTTCCTCGCAGGAAAAGGAAATTCGGCAGTTGTATGCGGTGAACGCAACTACTCATATTGAGAGTTGGGCCACGACGTATATGACTCCGCACTATTCACTCGGCAGCCATAGCAGGGAGGTGATGTGGAATCAGAAACGTCCGCTATTGGCTTACGTCGATAACGGAGGTCAAGCGACGTATGCGCAATTGCGCTGCCTGCATGACGGCTATGATTATTGCTCGGCCGTGTTCAGCGGTAAGCAGGACCGTCAGCATGTGCTATTCGGTGTAGAGTTTATAACCAATGGAGGTGATACGCATCCGAGCTTGGACAAGACGGGCGGTGTGATCGAAGCTTCAGACCTTCGCTTGCGAATGGAAATTGGCGGCTGCCTTGACAACGTGATCGGCGATGCTAGTGACAACAGTGCCGTAATTTCGATAGGTAAGCTCCAGATGCTGTTACGGACATGGTATGCAGCTTTTACGGAAGATAACATTCCTCAAGCACCACTGAAATGGGAAATTCATGAGGACGGTCGGACGTTCAATGTAGATCTCATTATTTATTCGGGTGAACGGAGAAGTATCGATTTTCGATTGGTGCAAGAAGCAGCCTTCCTGTTCTCATTCGTGATCGACAGTGTTGGGGCTCCTACCGCACCAACGATCGAACATGGCGATAATCGGTTAATCGTGAGATCAGGTAATAAGGATGAAGAAATTGCATTCATTTTACACAAGCTTCCTGTGGAAATGTAGCCAACTAATGATAATAAACAAATTGGGGGTTTCAACATGTCATCACACGTCTGAACTGCCCCCGTTAAGTTAGACAATTATTTCTTTGGCTGCAAGATGGGCATGTGTTCGAAAGAGAAATTCGTCGGTAGTATGCGGTTCCAAATTGAGAGTGGGGTTAACAACCAATATGACTGTGCAATATTCACTCAGCAGCCATAGCAGGGAGTTGATGTGGAATCAGAAACGTCCGCTATTGGCTTCCGTTGATAACGGAGGTCAAGCGACGTATGGATCAGCATGTGCTATTCGGTGTCGAGTTTATAACCAATGGAGGTGATATTTATCCGAGCTTGGACAAAACGGGCGGTGTGATCGAAGAAGTATCGATTTTCAATTGGTGCAAGAAGCAGCAAGACGAGACAGCATTCGACTTGCACAAGTGAGATGCAGAAATGTAGCCATTACGGATTCTCAACAAGGATCGACTTCCAATTGTACTCCCGTATTACCGACGAGAGGTTAATTATCCGAAGGAGGAAATGACGAATGTTACAAACTAAACATTGGTTTGGTCTGTTTATTGCCTGTTTCATGATGATGCTTGTTCTGCTAGCTTCACCTGCAAATGTCTATGCGGCTACGATTTCAACTTATGCGATGCCTTCTATTTATACACAGTCAACAACTTACGCTTTGAAAGCGGATTCAACCGTAATTCCCGTCGTTGGTTACACTGGAATGTATGATTATGCCCACTTTTCGATGTCTGGCGGCCCTGTCACGATTGAGGTAACCGCGCTTGGACAATCTAGTATTTCATCCTACAATATTAGCCCGAAGAAGCTAAACCTATCTGGCTCAATCAATGGGAATAAGCTGACCTTTACCTTGAGTAATGATGAATATGTAATCGTTAAAGTGAACGACAGCAAGGAATTAATCATTGCTGCAGACCCGTCGGAGACGAATAAGCCGGCCTCCTCCGGCACAGGCATATACAATGTGCAAAGTTCGGCGTATAATGCGGATCCGACAGGAACCGCGCTTGCAACAACTGCCATTCAGAGTGCTATTAATGACGCGAATGCCTACACCGGCGGGCAGGGGATCGTTTATGTGCCGGCAGGCGTGTACAAGGTTGGCAACCTGCAATTGAAAAGTAATGTTGCCCTATACTTAGAGGGAGGGGCCGTCTTACGGTTTACAGGGAATCCAAGTGATTATACAGCCAATTGGCACAAAGATTCACAGAATCGAGATGTCACATGGTGGATTTATACGCAGAATGGTTCGAGCAATGTGAAAATTTACGGGCGAGGAACACTCGACGGAAACGGTCAAAATGCGGTAACGAACAATATTGGTAACAATATTCTCGTGCCGATCGACGTTAGCAACTTCACCTTGGATGGATTAATTATTAGAGATTCAGCCTCATGGGCCATAACGCCGATTCGTTCCAACAATTTAACGTTTCAGAATTTCAAAGTATTTAACCGCTTCGATGCCGGGGAAAACGACGGAATTGATGTAATGGAATCGCAAAATGTGACGGTTCAGCATGCCGTGGGCGCAGGACTGGACGATCCGTTCTCGACCAAAACGTGGGATCAAGCCACGGATATTAGTGAGAATTGGCCCGGAACACCGGAAACCTTGAGCAACGTTACATTTGATGATGTCCTATCATGGACATATTGCTACGGATTAAAAGTAGGTCAGGGCGTTAGGCAGATGCAGGACGGCATCACCTTCAAAAACAGTGTTGTTTATGATGCTGCTGTAGGCATAGGGATACACCATAAGTATGGAACGGCAGAAGCGAAGAATATCACCTTTGACAATATCGATATTGAACGGTTAAGCTACACGAACGATAATCATCGGACTTGGCTTGCTTTCTTTATTCAAAATGGTGCGGGAGAAGGAGGCGGGACCGTTTCCACGATTGCGGTAAAGAATATCACAGTGCGTGATCAGGGCGCGAATCCGGGCTTGTTAAAAGGATTGGACAGTTCTCATCCGATAAGTGGAATTACGCTAGAGAATATTTATATGCCTGGCAGTTCGACATCGGCATCTAATCTAGCGGGAATGAATATTTTAGATACCGGCTATTATAGTGGATTGACGATCCTGCCTACGCAAACTCCGGAGCCAATTAAAAGAACCAATCTCGCTCTGAATCAGCCGGTAACCGTATCATCGGATTCAGGCAGCACGGCGGGCTGGGCTGTCGATGGCAAAATGAGTACACGCTGGGGATCACTTCGTACGGACACGGAGTGGATTTATGTGGATCTTGGTTCAAGCAGAAAGATTGATGAGGTTAGGCTATTCTGGGAAGCTGCTTATGCCAAGAGCTATCAAATTCAGGTTTCAGCAAATGGGATTAATTGGTCGGATGTGTATAGCACCATAAGTGGGAATGGAGGAACGGATGATATAAGCTTCGCATCTACGAGCGCCAGATATGTGCGGATGAACGCAACAGAGAGAGGGACAGGCTATGGCTATTCACTATGGGAGTTTGAAGTGTACGGAGAAGACAATAACCTTGCTGCTGGAGCAACGGTCACATTCAGCAGTTCCTATGATAACAGCAATTGGTCTGATAACAAACTGAATGACGGGCAGCGAAATTCTGTTAGCGGATCGTACGGTTGGACGAGCAATAACAGCTTGAGCTCCAATCATACGGAATATGTGAGCCTCGACTTGGGTTCAAACCATATGGTCAATACCGTCAACCTGTATCCGCGAAATGATTCGGGACAAGTCGGGAGGAATTTCCCGATCGATTTCACCATCCAGACCTCTACAGACGGGGTGAATTGGACGACTAAGGTTATGCGAACGGGCTACGCATTGCCAGGTAACGCGGTTCAAAGCTTCGTTTTCCCATCTGCCTCTGTCAGGTATGTGAAAGTGGAAGGAACGAATCTGCGGCCAAACCCAAGTGATGCGAACCGATATCGGATGGCGTTTGCAGAAATGGAGATTTATGGCGTAAATCACGCAGCAGGGGCTTCAGTCACATTCAGTAGTTCCTATGAGAGCAGCAACTGGTCTTATACCAAACTGATTGACGGGCAGCGGAATTCCGTAAGCGGGTCGTTTGGTTGGACGAGCAATAACAACTTGACCTCCAATCATACAGAGTACGTTTCCCTTGATTTAGGTTCAAACCTTACGGTCGATACCGTCAACCTGTATCCGCGAAATGATTCGGGACAAGTCGGAAGGAATTTCCCGATCGATTTTACCATACAGACCTCTACAGACGGGGTGAACTGGACGACAAGGGTTACACGAACCGGCTACGCATTGCCAGGCAACGCGGTACAAAGCTTCAGTTTTTCGTCTGCCTCTGTCAGGTATGTGAAGGTGGAAGGAACGAATCTGCGGCAAAACTCGAGTGATGCGAACCAATATCGGATGGCGTTTGCGGAAATGGAAATTATGACCAACATTCTCGACGTTACGCCGCCTGTCTCGGCATCTGCTATCGAAGGAACCATAGCTAACAGTTGGTATGTATCGGAAGTTCGGGTGAACCTAACGGCAAGTGACGATCTAACAGGTGTAAAGAAAACAGATTACAGCACGGATAACGGCTTAAATTGGAATTTATATGTATCACCGATCTCCTTAACTGCCGATGGGGTTCATACATTGCTGTACCGTTCTACGGATAACGCCGGCAATATAGAACAAATACGAACGGTACAAATCTCGATAGACCGGACGTCACCAACGGTACAATTTGTCGGGGCAAAAGCATATACAGTCGATCAGACGGTAATGATCGCTTGCGCAGCTGTGGATATTGTATCCGGCATCGTGTATAACCCATGCACAGAGCCGTTGGTTAGTTCTCCGGCTTATCAGTTGGAGCTCGGGTCCCACAATGTCACGATTCAAGTTACGGATCATGCAGGCAACATAGGAACAGGTTCTGCTTCATACACGGTGCAGGTTACTGAGAATAGTCTCGCAAACTTGATCCGTGAATTCGTCACTGGACCGGGTGAACAAGGGATTGAGAATTCATTCCTGAAAAAATTGGAACAGCGGCAGAACGATGCTCTCATTCATGAGATTGATGCTCAAAAAGGCAAGCGAATTACTGTGGAACAAGCGGGCATTCTTGTAAGGTTAGTTCAAGCTCTTAAATAAAAATGAAGTATCGATTTTCGATTGATACAAGAAGCAGCCTTCCTGTTCTCGTTCGTGATGGACAGTGTTGAGGTTCCTACCGCTCCATTAATCGAACATGACGACAACCGATTAATCGTGAAATTAGGTAATAAGGATGAGGAGACGGCATTCCGCTTGCACAAGAGACCTGCAGAAATGTTGCCAATACGGATTCTCATCAAGGATCAACTTGAAATTATACGCCATTGTTAGCCACGAGAAAGTTAATTATTAGAAGGAGGAATTGATGAATGTTAAAAACTAAACATGGGTTCGGTCTGTTTATTGCCTGTTTCATGCTGATGCTTGTTCTGTTAGCTTTACCTACAAATGTCTCTGCGGCTACAATTTCAACCTATGGGATTCCTACTATTTATTCACAGTCAACAACCTATTCTCTGAAAGCGGATTCAACGGTAATTCCCGTCGTTGGTTACAACGGAAACTATGATTATGCCCACTTTTCAGTGGCTGGAGGACCGGTTACGATTGAGGTTACTGCGCTTGGGAAAACGAGCATCTCATCCTACAATATCAGCCCCAAAAAGCTTAATCTTTCCGGCACAACAAATGGGAATAAGCTGACCTTTACCTTGAGCAATGATGAATATGTTATCGTCAAAATAGAAGGCATCAAGGAATTAATCATTGCTGCAGACCCGTTGGAAACGAATAAGCCAGCATCTTCTGGCACAGGCATCTACAATGTGGGAAGTACGGCTTACAATGCCGATCCTACTGGAACCGTGCTGGCAACAAACGCAATTCAAAGCGCGATTAATGATGCCAATGCCTACACCGGCGGGCAAGGGATTGTTTATGTGCCTGCAGGCGTATACAAGGTGGGCAATCTGCAATTGAAAAGTGATGTCGCCCTGTACATTGAGGGAGGGGCTGTATTACGATTTACAGGGAATCCGAGCGATTATACGGTTAATTGGAATAAAGATTCACTGGAACAACGAGATGTCACTTGGTGGATTTATACGCAGAATGGTTCTAGCAATGTGAAAATTTACGGTCGAGGAACGCTTGATGGCAACGGTCAATATGCAGCGACGAACAATATCTACAACAATATCCTTGTGCCGATCGATGTTAGCAATTTCACATTGGATGGTTTAATCATTCGAGATTCAGCCTCATGGGCCATAACGCCGATTCGTTCCAACAATTTAACATTCCAGAATTTCAAAATATTTAACCGTTTCAGTGGCGTAAAGGAGAACGACGGAATCGACGTAATGGAATCCCAAAATGTGACAGTACAACATGCAATTGGCATTGGGCTAGACGATCCATTCTCGACCAAAACTTGGAATCAGGCCACGGATATTAGTGAGAATTGGCCTGGAGCGCCGGAACCCTTAAGCAACGTTACATTCGATGATGTCATATCCTGGACGTATTGCTACGGATTAAAAGTAGGCCAGGGCGTCAGGCAGATGCAGGATGGCATCACTTTCAAGAACAGTGTTATCTATGATGCAGCAGTAGGCATAGGGATACACCACAAGTATGGAACGGCGGAGGCGAAGAATATCACCTTCGATAATATCGATATTGAACGTTTGAGCTACTCCAACGATAATCATCGAACTTGGCTTGGTTTCTTTATTCAAAATGCAGTGGAAGAAGGAGGCGGCACCGTTTCCACGGTTACGGTCAAGAATGTCAAAGTGCGAGATCAGGGCGCGAATCCGGGATTGTTAAAAGGTTTGGACAGCACTCATCCGATAAACGGGATTACGTTCGAGAACATTTATATGCCTGGCAGTGCTACTCCGGCTACTAATTTAGCGGGAATGAATGTGTTGAATACCGGCTTTTATAGTGGATTGACCATCCTGCCTATACAAACGCCTGAGCCCATTAAAAGGACTAATCTTGCACTGAATAAACCGGTAACCGTATCATCCGATGCGGGCAGCTCGGCGGGTTGGGCTGTCGATGGCAATTTGAATACACGCTGGGGTTCACTTCGTACGGAGACAGAGTGGGTGTATGTGGATCTTGGCTCCAACAGAACAATTGATGGGGTTAGACTAATATGGGAGGCAGCGTATGGAAAGAGCTATCAAATCCAGGTTTCGGCCAATGCCGTTAATTGGTCCAATGTGTATAGCACCACTAGTGGGAATGGAGGAACGGATGATATAAGCTTCGAACCGACGAGTGCCAGATATGTAAGGATGAACGGAACGGAGAGAGGATCAACCTATGGCTATTCGCTGTGGGAGTTTGAAGTGTACGGCGCAGACAACAATTTTGCTTCCGGAGCATCAGTCACATTCAGCAGCTCCTATGAGAGTAGTAATTGGTCTTCTGCCAATCTGAATGACGGGCAACGAAATTCCGTTAGCGGATCGTACGGTTGGACCAGCAATAACACGTTGACCGCGAATCATACGGAATATGTGACCCTCGACTTGGGTGCAAACCAGATGGTCAATACTGTTAACTTATTTCCACGCAATGATTCAGGGGATGTTGGGCAGAATTTTCCGATCGATTTCACTATCCAGACCTCATCTGACGGTGTGAATTGGACGACAAAAGTAACGCGAACGGGTTACGCATTACCTGGAAACGCGGTACAAAGCTTCGAGTTCCCGACTGCTTCTGTTAGGTACGTGAAAGTGGAAGGAACGAATCTGAGGCAAAACCCAAATGATGCGAATCAATATCGGATGGCCTTTGCGGAAATGGAGATCAATGGTGTCAATCATGCGTCAGGAGCATCTGCTACATTCAGTAGTTCCTATGAGAGCAGCAACTGGTCGTATACCAAACTGAATGACGGGCAGCGAAATTCAGTTAGCGGGTCAAATGGTTGGACGACGAATAACAGCTTAACTACCAATCATACGGAATACGTTATCCTTGATTTAGGTTCAAATCAGACGGTCGATACCGTCAACCTGTATCCGCGAAATGACTCGGGGCAAGTCGGGAAGAATTTCCCGATCGATTTCACTATCCAGACTTCTCCAGACGGGGTGAACTGGACGACGAGAGTTACACGAACGGGTTACGCATTGCCAGGTAACGCGGTACAAAACTTCAGCTTCACATCGACCTCTGCTAGATATGTGAAAGTGGAAGGAACGAATCTGCGCCAAAACGCGAGTGATGCGAACCAGTATCGAATGGCGTTTGCGGAAATGGAGATCTATTAACGGAAGCGGAAGGTGGATTTCAATGTGGCGGAGAATCTGTAACTTGCTGTTAATGATTTGCCTATTTCTTATTTTTTATCCGATCGGATCTGGCGTATCACTTGGAGCTGCAGGCGATGGCAATCCCAGTGATTCCAATATTCAATATATCGGAAGATGGGATAAGAGCATCAGCTCGCAATACAATAGCTATTGGGCGGGGGCGTATTTTAGAGTCAACTTTACGGGTACGACGATCAAATTGAAAGTAAGCAGCAGCAACACGGTCAACTTATATGTCCAACTGGACAATGGAGCTCAGACACTTTACAGCAACGCGAGCGGTACGGTTAATTTGACACCATCGCCGCTAAGTGGGGGAACGCATACACTCCTTGTAGCAAGTCGGGACATTACGGATACGATTCGGTTTCAGGGGTTGATTCTCGATGAGGGGGCGAGCACCCAAGCGCCGAATCTTCGGGGTCAGCAGATTGAGTTTATCGGCGATTCCATCACTGTAGGCTATAAGGCTTCGAAGATCGCTCTTTCCTCATATGCTTGGAAGACAGGAGAACAGCTTAACGTCGATCACATGCAAATTGCTTATACAGGCATCTGTCTTCATGATAATGTTTCTTGCTATTCACCTAATGCGATAGGAATGAGCCGTCAGTTTTTCAAGCTGCAGACGGTGGATAATCCGACTTCGCCGGATTGGAATTTCAATGTCTATCAGCCAGCGGCGGTTGTAATCAATTTAGGAACGAATGATCAAGTATTTAATGTTGCGGATAGCGATTTCCAAAGTTCGTATATTACGTTCCTGCAAAATGTTCGGGTAAAATATCCCCTTGCCGAAATTTTCGTGTTGCGGACATTCGGCGGCTTTAAATCAACACCAACACAGGCGGCGGTTTCGATTCGTTCAAGTGCTGGTGATACTCGTATCCATTATGTAGATACGACGGGTTGGTTGGCATCCTCCGATTATGTAGATGGAACACATCCGACTGATGCTGGTCATCAAAAAGTGGCTAATCGATTGGCACCTATTTTAAAGCCTTATGTTCAAAATCTTGCGGCAGGAGCTCTGTCCACATTCAGCAGCTCCTATGAGAGTAGTAATTGGTCTTCTGCCAATCTGAATGACGGGCAGCGAAATTCCGTTAACGGATCGTACGGTTGGACCAGCAATAACACGTTGACCGCGAATCATACCGAATATGTGACCCTTGACTTAGGTTCGAACCAAATCGTCAATACGGTCAACCTATATCCACGGAATGATTCGGGCGATGTGGGACAGAATTTCCCGATCGATTTTACGATTCAAACCTCTGTAGACGGTGTTAATTGGACGACAAAGGTTACGCGAACCGGTTATGCATTGCCGGGTAACGTGGTGCAAAGCTTCGATTTCCCGACTGCTTCTGTTAGGTACGTGAAAGTGGAGGGAACGAATCTGCGGCAAAACCCAAATGATGCGAACCAGTATCGGATGGCTTTTGCTGAAATGGAGATCTATGGCGTCAATCATGCTTCAGGAGCGTATGCTACATTCAGTAGTGCCTACGAGAGCAGTAACTGGTCGTATACCAAACTGAATGACGGGCAGCGAAATTCCGTTAGCGGGTCTTACGGCTGGACGACGAATAACAGCTTAACCACTAACCATACGGAATACGTTACCCTGGATTTAGGCTCCAACCAAACAGTTGATACCGTCAACCTGTATCCGCGAAATGACGCGGGGCAAGTCGGGAAGAATTTCCCGATCGATTTCACCATCCAAACCTCAACTGACGGGGTGAGCTGGACGACGAGGGTTACGCAAACCGGATACGCATTGCCAGGCAACGCGGTGCAAAGCTTCGGTTTTGGGTCTGCGTCTGTCAGATATGTGAAAGTGGAAGGAACGAATCTGCGGCAAAATGCGAGTGATGCGAATCAGTATCGGATGGCGTTTGCGGAAATTGAAGTTTATTAGCGAGTAAAAACAAGCCGCACGGATATCGTGCGGCTTGTTTTTTTGGTCTTAACCTTGCAGAAGCAAGCAGGGAAATGGACGGGACAGATGAAAATTAGTAAACGCGGACGATCTCGCCTCCGCCATGATGACCATGAGCTTGGTCCTTATGAAACTGCGTGGTATGGCCAGTGATCTAGCAGCATGCAGCTAATCGCACGTTTGCGAAGATGTTGAAATACATATAAACATTTGCAAAGTGATTGTGAGGGTGTAACCCCTAATAATCGCTTTTTTTGTTGCACACATACCATGATATCCGGCAACAGTGAAATAGTTAAGGACAGTGAAATAGGTGAGGTGGGTGTTCATGTGAGAAATGTGAGCTACTCGGAAATGTGTGAATTGAATCGGAAGGGAGCACAAGATACGATAGGTCCAGAGTTCGGTAAAGCGATTCAAGCTTATCGGAAAAAAACAATATTTGAGGAGGATGAGATATATCGAGAAAGTACTCCAAACAACAGCATCCGGCAATGTCTTAAGGAAACGCGGATTTGATCGAAGACGCTTCCGGCAAAACGTGCCCATTATGCTAATGTTTTTACCGGCACTTGCATTTTTTCTTATCTTTCGATATGCGCCTATCGGAGGACTTGTGATTGCTTTTAAAAACTACAATTTTGCAGATGGTGTATTCGGGAGTCCATGGGTAGGTTTCAAAAACTTTGAGATCCTGTTCTCGCAGCCTCAAATGCTGCAAATTATCCGCAACACGATTCTTCTGAGTTTTCTACAGATTGTTGTCGGTTTCCCTTTCCCAATATTGGTAGCCATTCTTTTAAATGAAGCGAGGAAATTATGGTTTAAAAAACTTGTTCAGACGCTCATTTATTTGCCTCATTTCCTTAACTGGGTCATTATAGGCGGCATAATTGCCCTTGTGTTTGCACAGGAGAAAGGGATTCTGAATCATTTTGTTACCCAATGGTCAGAAACAGCTTATCCCTTTTTGTACAAAGAGAACAGTTGGATAGCGATATTTGTGGGCAGTGGGATATGGAAGGAAGCGGGCTGGAACGCCATCATATATTTGGCAGCCTTGGCTGCGGTTGACCCAGCGCTGTATGAAGCTGCCAGCATGGATGGCGCAGGAAAGTTAAGGCAAATTCGAAGTATTACCTTACCAGCCATATTACCGACGATCGCGATCATGTTTGTTCTATCGATTGGCCATTTTATGGAAGTCAGTTTCGATCAAATTTATGTGCTGAAAAATTCAGCGGTTTCTTCCGTCTCAGAAGTCATCTCAACCTGGAATTTCCGGGTGGGTATTAACGGTGGCCAGTTTAGTCTAGCTACGGCAATGGGCTTCTTCGAATCGATGGTCGCTTTAATACTCGTCATTGCAGCGAACATTCTAGCGAAACGCACAGGCAATAGCCTATGGTAGAAAGGAGCGTATTCTCATAAAACCCTCAACTTCTGAAAAGTTCTTCTACTGGATAAATTATGTGCTTCTTGGACTTATCGCTGTCAGTTGCTTAATCCCCATGTTGCATATGCTTGCGTTGTCTCTTAGTACAAATGATGCTATCTCATCCGGATTTGTTAGCTTATGGCCTATTGGATGGAATTTTGAGACTTACCATAAGCTGTTTACAGGAACTCGCATTTTACAGGCGGCTCGAAATAGCGTCGAGGTGACAGTGATCGGAACGTTTCTTAGCATGTTGTTCACGATCTTAGGGGCATACCCGTTATCAAGGAAGTTTATGTACGGTCGTAAATTTTTTAACATGCTTATTGTAATTACAATGATTTTTAATGGAGGGTTGATTCCAACCTATCTTGTCATTAATTCACTCGGATTGATCAATACCTACGGCGCACTATGGCTGCCTGGACTGATAAGCGTTTATAACATGTTGGTTATGCGTTCATTCTTTAACGGCTTTCCAGAAGAGATTGAAGAAGCGGCTCGCATAGATGGCTGTGGAGAGATCAGGCTGATGCTTCAGATTATTCTGCCGCTTTCATTGCCGGTACTCGCCGCACTTACGCTTTTCTATGGTGTTGGCTATTGGAATTCCTTTTTTAGTGTCATGATTTACATCAATGATTCCAGTAAGAATACATTAGCTGTGCTTATTCAGCAGATGATTTCCAGCCAGCAGCTGTTGCAGGAAATTGCAAACACATCGTCGGAGGATCTTACATCTGTTACACCGGAGTCGATTAAGGCGGCGGGGGTATTCGTCATGATTGTGCCAATGTTAATCCTGTATCCTTTCCTGCAAAAGTATTTTGTTAAAGGCGTAATGATTGGTTCTGTTAAAGGATAGTTCTAACATGTTGGTTTCTGGACAGGTCTACTCTTCCTAAAAGAAGAATGCTTGTATACAATATTAATCAGGAGGGTTATTACATGAACAAAAAAACACTAGTCATCTCCACGGTTGCGTTAACGCTTACTGCAACATCACTGGTCGGTTGCTCCGAGAGTAAGACAGGAGAAACTCAAACATCTTCCTCTCCTTCCTCAAAGGTATCTGCGGCGCCGAAGAACGTCTCGATGTCGTTTTATGATCGGGGAACGATTGCCCCTGAACTCGGAACAGCAGAAAACAATATCTGGACAAAATTTATTCAGGAAAAAACCGGCGTGAATATAAAGATTTCACCTGTCCCACGTGCGGAGTCAGTTAACAAGTTGAATACGCTTATCGCGTCTGGGTCAGCGCCTGATGTTATATTAGAATACGATTTGGGATTCCGCAACCAAATGTATTTACAAAAGCAGCTTATGCCGACTGGAGACTTGATCGAAAAATATAGCACAACATATAAGCAACTACTGGTTAAATTTCCTCTGCTCAAAAAGCTGAGTACGAGGGATGATGGAAAGGTTTATGACTTTGGCCGCGTTCTTGGGTATGTGCCATACAGCTATACCGTGATTAGGCAAGATTGGCTGGATAAGTTGAAATTAACGGCACCAAAGACGGCAGATGAATTATTTCAGGTTGCAAAAGCCTTTGCAACACAAGATCCGGACGGTAATGGCAAGAAGGATACATACGGCATGAATATGGTCTCTGCGGTCGGAGGCGGCAACATCATTGATCCGATGTTCCAAAATGTAAACTGGATTATCCAAGACGGCAAGTGGGTCAAGGATTGGGAACGCGCCGAAGCAGCAAACGTATTCCGCAAGAAGCTGTTCGATGAAGGCATCGTCGATAAAGACTTTCTGACCGATAAGAATGGAAAGAAAGCGGAGCAGGACTTTGTTACCGGGAAAACAGGTATCTATACAGCTGGAGGCTCATACAAAGCTTTTACAACACAATACGAAACATTGCGTAAAAACGTCCCGGATGCTAAGCTTGTGGCAATCGCACTTCCATCAAGCCAATATGGTACCTTTTTACCTGAATTCAATCCACCTGTGCAGTTGACTGGCGTTCTGAATGCCAAAACGAAAGACCCTGAAGCTGCCATCAAAGTCATTGATTATTTGAGCTCACCAGAGTGGGTCAAAACAACTTATAGCGGTGTTGAAGGTACACACTTTAAAGTTGAAAATAACAAAGAAGTTCCGATTAGTGTGGATAAAAATAAGAAAGAGCTTGACTGGCTAGGCGATTTCCGTATGTTAGGCGGTCAATATGTGAATAACGAATTTGATACGGCGTTGAAGGGTTTTGATCAAAACAATCCACTTCAAAAGGAGTTTTACGATCTCGGTAAGCAAATTTTCAGCTTGAACATTAATAAGGAACGTCCGTTAGCTAGCATTACGCTTCCTGGGTTCATGCCTTCGCTGCCTGCTGACATGCAGTTCATCTCCAAGAGCTTGCTAGATTTGGCCGGTAACCCGATTACGGATTTATGGAGTAAAGCAATTGTAAGCGGAGCCTCGTATACTTCGGCTCAAGCGAAGCAGGATGCGATAAATCTTTGGAAAAAATCGGATGGAGATAAGCTGGAAGCTTGGTATCAAGATTACTACGTGAAGAACAAGGATACGATGATCAGTCAGAAAGATTTGCTTTCCATGAATTTTAACTAAATGAGTAAAGAAAAGGCTGTCGGCGGATTTCTGCCGACAGCCATATTCATACCGTCCTTATTGGACGGTTTCGCTGTTTCATTTCGATGCCCAAGGAGAATCTGCCATGTTAAAGAACCACTCTTGGTTTTACCGTTTGGTGACAACCTACTTGCCAATTGTCTATTTGCTTGTTTTCGTCCTGTTCTTTGTGTTCTTCATGACAATCAATAAGCAGTCCCAAGCGCAAACTGTGAGTGCAAATGAGGCATTTACGCAATTTAGCATGCTTCAGCTTAACTCGATTCTTGGCAACATCGATCAGAATGTGAATGCGGCAACCGTTAATAATAAGGAGTTTAATCAGTATATGTTTCAGCTTCACGATTTGGATGCCAATCCGTATTTGCTGCGCAGCAAGGTAGCGGATCTTTTCAGGCAAGTCCAGGCGGGTTTTCCATTCGTTAAGTCCATTTATTTTTACCGTAACATCGATATGACTGTACTCGGAACGGAGATGTACCTGCCGCTTGCAGAGTTTGGTGATCGCGAATTCGTACAGGAGCAGTTGAAACAGCCACTTCCGAATATTTGGACGAATATAAGAACCTATAAAGTACTTCCTTCTCAATCCATTGATGTTCAAGTTGTATCACTCGTTAAAAAGATCCCTCTTCAAACAGAACCAAAGGGCATTCTCATTGTGAATATTGATGTTTCGAGTCTGGCTTCATGGCTTCAAGACATCTCTTCGAACTCAATTAGTTCAGTTACACTAGTCGATCAGGCAGGACAATTAATCGGGCAAAGTACAGTAAAAGCCAATAAGGACATCCTTAATTTGAAGTTTGAGGAGACAGGTTGGACGTTTAAAAGCGGTATCAAGGAATCCTACCATTATGGTATTTTTTCAGAGCTCTATTACAGTTGGATCATTATCGGGGTTGTCATGGTGCTGATTGCATCGGCCGTCATCATCTATTTGTCCAAACGATATGCAAGACCGATCGATGCGAGTATGAGCCGAATAACCGATTATTTAAACCGCAGACAGCCAGGTGGAGAATTGAATTTGGTTGTCGATGCGGCGGTGGATAAGATTATTGATTTCGCTGATCGTTATCAGTCAGAGAGTAATCTAAATTTGCCATATCGCCAAAAGTTTTATTTTCAAGAACTTCTTACAGGAGATCGTCCAATAAGTCAAGACGAATTGATCGAAGAGATGCATAACTTTGGTTTTTCGTGTCATTGGCACTCGTTCAACACGGCCAAATTAGAGATTGACAAGATGAGTGACTTTACAGAAAATTACTCTACTCGAGATCAGGTGTTGCTGAAATTTGTATTGTCGAACGTGTTCAAAGAAACGGCTGAACAGTATGGCATAGGGATTTGGAGTGAATGGATATCAGCTGATGAAATGAGCATTTTGTTTGGAGCGGATGGCGAACTTTCGATGGCGAATATCAGTACCATTTGTGAGAGTATGCGGGTGTGGGTAGAATCAAATCTCGCATTCACGGTAACGATCGGCGTAGGGGAAAAGACGGAACGTTCAGAGGATATTAGCGGATCCTATGAGCAGGCTGTTAAGGCCGTACAATATCGTTCAGCATTAGGAAACAATCGCGTTATTCACTATGAGGTCATTACGCGACAGACGGAAACCGAGTTGTTTGATATTTTGCAGTTAATCCGCTCAATTGTCCAGTTATATAAAAGTGGAAATGATGAATGGTATGGCCAGTTTGATTTCCTTTTTAAAGCCATCAATCGCGGCTTGCATACGCGGGACGAGTTGAAAAATCTGCTTTACTATATGACGTTTACATTCACGCGTGAATTATCTGAATTCCCAAGTGAGTATACGGAGTTATGGCGAGTGGAGGCGCTTAATCCTATTTCCCAAGCCATTGATCGTTTCGAAACGATGGAAGATTTGAAGAATATTGTACTGGAGCGGCTCCGCACTGTTTTTGAGTTATGGAAGCAGCTGCGTCAATCCAAAACTCAGAGGCTATTAATTCATGATCTGAAAGCCTATATCGACACCAATTACGCAAATTCAGAATTGTCCCTGCAATTGCTTGCAGAACAATTCTCCGTCAGTAAAAATTACGTGAGCAGCCTATTTAAAGAAGAAATGGGTGAAAACTTTATCGATTATTTGACCGCGCTGCGTATCTTTCATTCGAAGCGGCTATTGGAAGACACAGATACTTCGATACAGGATATTGCCGGATTGGTCGGATATGAACACTATTTTTCGTTTAACCGAGCGTTTAAGAAGCTGACGGGATTCCCACCGAGCGAATTTAGGAAAAAACACGGTACTTAGTAAATATTGAAGTATTAAATCAGGTGGTTCTATATACATGAAGAGGAGAGGGTTCGGTTGACACATGAGTGGCAGGCAAATTGGTTGACAGATTGTTCTTTTATAAATTTGGCAAAATCCTATCTCTACCATAAAGAGCTCGAAGCATCTGAAGTCGAACCACATGATCCTGATTTACAGCATCACCATTGGTATGTAAGAACTGTAGTTAATCTGGATGATAAGGCATTGGATGAGGGGAAAATCTGGCTTCATCTGACGGCAGATGATTATTATAAGCTGTATATCAATGGCGAGTTCGTTGCTCAGGGGCCCGCTCAGAATGATGCGAAGCATTACTATTTTAATCGCATAGATGTACGTTCGTATTTAAAGGTCGGGAAAAATGTAATGGCAGTTCATGTCTACTATCAAGGGCTGTTAAATCGCGCTTATAACAGCGCCGACTACCGTCAAGGTCTCCTAGCGGAGCTATGGGCAGGCGATAATTTGCTAGTCAAGACCGATCGTGATTGGAAAGCGAAACGGGTTCATGATAATCGGCCCGGTGTGAAGTTCGGCTATGACACGCAATTCACAGAGCATTTGGATGCAAGGCAATCGGAGCGGGGCTGGACAGAAGTCGGCTACGACGATTCGGATTGGGCACATGCGGAGGAAGCGGAGCATACCGATTATACTTTTATACTGCAGCCAACTCCGCTGCTCGCCGTCTATAAGAAGCAGCCTTTACGTGTCGAACGGCTTGCACCTGGTCATTACCTGATCGACTTTGGGAGCGAGCTGACAGGTCAATTCGCCATGAATGCACATGGAAATGCGGGAGAACAAGTGCAGATCTTTTCAGGGGAAGAACTATTGCCCGGGGATCAAGCCGTTCGCTACGAAATGCGCTGCAATTGCCTGTATCATGATCAGTGGACATTATCCGGTGACATAGACGTCTTCGAAACGTATGATTACAAGGCGTTCCGCTATGTGGAAGTGCAAGGACCTGAGGCAGCGCTGCGCCCGGAATCCTTCCACGCCGTAGTCAGACATTATCCGCTTGATGAGCAAAGCTGTGTGCTTCATAGCTCGGATGAGCTGATGAATCAAATTTTTGACATTTGCAAAAAAGTTGTCCAATATGGTTCTCAAGAAAATTATGTCGATTGTCCCAGCCGAGAAAAAGGGCAATATTTGGGCGACAATACGATTATTGGTCACTCCCATATGCTGCTCAGCGGGGATTTGAGGTTGTATCGCAAGGCTATTGAGCAATTCGGTCGCAGTTCGTTCGTGTGTGGAGGGATCATGGCTGTTGTACCCGGGCATTTCATGCAGGAGATCGCTGATTTCTCTTTGCAGTGGCCGATGCAAGTCATGACGTATTATCGGTACAGTGGAGATACGGCATTCCTTCAGGCGATGTATCCGTATGCGGAGGGTTTGCTGCGACATTTTGAGAAATTTGAGCGTGGGGATGGATTGCTTGAGGGTGTCACGGACAAATGGAATCTGGTTGATTGGCCACAAAACTTACGTGACAACTATGATTTTGAACTGAGTAGGCCAGTCGGTCCTGGCTGCCATAACGTCATTAACGCGCTATATATCGGCTGCGTAGGTACCGTAAACGAGATACGTGAATTGCTCGGTTTTGCCTATGAAAATCGGCTGCCGCAATTAAAGAGGAGTTTCTTAGAGGCTTTCTATGATAAGAAGAACGGTTTGTTTACAGATTCGGAGCAGAGTACACATCATGCCTTGCATGCCAATGTACTTCCGCTGCTGTTCCATATCGCTCCAGAGGAGTCTGTCAGCGCCATTGTCGACATGATCCGGACCAAGCGTTTTGCATGCGGAGTGTATTTCTCCTACTTTGTAATGAAAGCTCTAGCGGAGGTCGCAGAGTATGAGTTGATCTATGATTTGCTCTCAGCCGACGATGAGCATTCGTGGGGGAATATGCTCAAAGAAGGAGCCACCACCTGCTTCGAAGCATGGGGGAAAGATCAGAAATGGAACACCAGCTTATGCCATCCTTGGGCAAGCGGGCCGGTTCCTTTGCTGATCGAAGATATTATCGGCTTAAAGCCTGCGAAGCCGGGTTGGCAAGAAATCGCTTTTTGTCCGAAGCTTCCTGCAACCTGGACGTCATTATCGCTGCAGCTGAATGTTCCAACTGGCACGATTCGACTCAGTTTTGAGAACGGGGTGTGGACCGAAAGCTTTCCGCCTGGTATCCCTGTCATACGGGCCTAAATCCAACGGATTTGCAGAGATATACGACAGATTTTGACAATATTAAATTCAATTACAGCGGTACGCATAGTTTTACGTTTAAGTTAGTGGGTAAAAAATTCATGTTGACGATGCTTAATTAATAAGTGCCTAAGAATTGAATAGGGGGCAATCTCGTAAGTCTTCTACTTTGACTCCGTCATGCCAAGGTTCAAATCCTTGATCCCCAGTTCTTTTCATGAGTCATTAGCTCAGTTGGTAGAGCATCTGCTTTATAAGTTACTACTCTGAAAGCCTTGATGTAAGGCTGCATCGCTAAATGTCTAAATTTTCTTACATTGTGATACCACCTTACCACATCGTGGCCGTCTCTTTGAACGAAGAACGTTTGTTCAAAGAGACTATGGCAATGATTTGTCAGAAGCACTTCAAAACTTATTTGTAATTCAGCTTTTTCAATCCGAAATACCACTTCAAAACTTAATTTGTAAATCGTTTTTATAAGAAAAGCTAGCAAACCCTTGTTTTTACTGGTTTCTAGCACTTCAAAACTTATTTGTCACCCAACATCACGTTATCGGGTGACAAATAAGTTTTGAAGTAGACATTAAAGTAATGAAGTAAACATTAAAGTATTGAAGTAGACAATAAAGACCTGAAGTAACAAAATAAGTTTTGAAATTAAATAGGTGTCCACTCTATTGGGTGAACGCCTATTTAATTTTGTGTATGGAGGGAGGAGGAAGTCCTTAGTCGTATCCAGGTAGTAGGCATGGGGGGATTAAACTAACGGGCAGGATACTTAAAAGAACATGCAGAATTGAAACCCAATCAATTAGCTTCATAATAACATCACTTTCTCAATGGATGGTTGCTTTCGGTATTAACGTGTACCTTAAAGTTCTTCGTATATACATTGTTTTTCCATTTTTGGTATATGCTAAGCTAGAAAAAAACTGAACAGAACCCTATTACTTTGGCTTCTGCTCCCTGATTTCGTTACTCTTGGATTCGGTTTTTGGGATAAGAAATGGAATAATCCGCACAGATTACCATAAATGCTTGCTTTCAATAACAAAGTGGTGAAAGAGCAAAAGGTGACTATTAAAATGAACGACTGTGGACAAGTCAGCAAACAAGAATACATAGAATTAAACAAGGGAGTAATTAAATGAAAGCTGTAACCTACCAAGGGTTAAAAAATGTGAAAGTTAAAGAAGTTACTGACGCAACAATACAGAAGTCGGATGATATCCTTGTCCGCATCACAACAACGACGATATGTGGCTCGGACCTTCATCTTTATAACGGAGAGATTCCTAACACCCCTAAGGATTTCATAATTGGACATGAACCAATGGGGATTATCGAAGAGGTTGGTAAAGATGTGACTAAAGTGAAAAAGGGAGACCGTGTCATTCTTCCCTTTAATGTTGCCTGCGGTCATTGCTGGTATTGTACACATCAATTGGAAAGCCAATGTGACCATTCGAATGATTTTTTACATGGTGATACAGGCGGTTATTTGGGGTATTCCGAAACTTTTGGCGGGTATGCAGGCGGACAAGCTGAGCTTCTCCGTGTTCCATATGGGAACTTCGTTCCTTTTAAAGTGCCAGAGGATGCCGAAATGGAAGATGAAAAGCTCCTCTTTCTATCTGACATTATACCTACAGCCTATTGGAGTGTGGACAATGCCGGCGTGAAAGCCGGAGACACCGTAATTGTCCTAGGGTGTGGTCCCGTAGGCTTGCTAGTGCAGAAATTTGCCTGGCTGAAAGGTGCAAAACGCGTTATAGCCATCGACCATGTTGATTATCGTTTGGAGCATGCTCGGAAAACAAATCGTGTAGAAGTTTTCAATTTTAAAAAGCAGGACGAGCTTCTACAACATCTTGCGGAGCTTACGGGTGGAGGTGCAGATGTGGTTATTGATGCGGTAGGACTGGATTCGGAGAAAACTTTTGTCGAAAAGGTAGAAACATTGCTTAAGCTACAAGGTGGAGGTTTAGGAGCATTCAGGATGGCGACTAAACTTGTGCGCAAAGGAGGCACTATACAAGTAACTGGTGTATATGGCGCAAATTATAACGCATTTCCTTTTGGTGATCTGTTTAGCCGTAATATTACTGTGAAATTGGGACAAGCTCCTATTATTCACTATATGCCCGAATTATATCGTCAGATTAAGGAAAGTGTGTTTGATCCGACTGATGTGATCAGCCATAGGCTACAACTAAGTGACGCAGAACACGCCTATAAGATATTCAATAATAAAGAGGATCATGCAATAAAGATTGTCTTGAAACCTTAGCACATACGGTTTAAAAACGAACATATAAGTTACAGAAAGCGCGGATGACCATTACAATAGTTAGGTAGCGCGGATGGGTCATTCCGCTACCGATTTCATTATTAATTGTTTCGGCCGAAGAGGCCGAAGAGGACAGTTCAACACGCCATTGAATAGTCGATTGTTCGAGGGCAATACGGTGCTGCATAAAAATTTGATAGTAAAAAGGATGAATTAAACGAGACCAAGCCCGCCTATCGATAAGCGGGAACTTCATTCGCGGCCCGTTCGCCAGATTGGATAGCCCTCTCCATGTAGCGGATGATCCGTGGCGGTCGAAGTCCCCCTATTAAATGGCATAAAACAGCGGCAGTCTAGGACTTTATTTTCTCGTCCATGGCTGCCGCTGTTTCTATTATTAGGAGCAGTCTGTCTACTTGACGGGATGCAGTTCACTTTGATGGTAGCCTTATTTGTTTTTTGGATCCAAGGTAATTTTAAATATCAAAACCAAGGTTGAAGTCAATAGTTTTGCCCAAGCGCAATTGGACTCTTGCTCATATTATGAAGATACACAGACTTTATGGAAGCGATTGATTTCACACAGATCTCAGCATTGTCCTTCTTTACAAGAATGTCTTTTCGAGAGCGCTTATACAGATAAAAAATAGGAGGTGAACGAATTTGTCTGAAATTTTGATAGCTGCTGTCGGAGACCTTATGGTAAAACGATACATCATTTCCGATGCTAAACTGGCTAACGGGACTTACTCTTTCGACCCACTTTTAGAAAAGGTAGCTCCAATTCTGAAAAAAGCGGACTTAACGATAGGAAATCTTGAAACCACCTTCGCTGGAACTAAAGGGGGAGTGAGACGAAAATCACGTGGTCCTTTGTTCAAATGTCCTGATGAACTGGCTCCAGTCCTAAAAAGAGCCGGCTTTGATGTTTTAATAACAGCAAACAATCATTGTATGGATTTCGGCGCCAAAGGTTTACTTCGAACGTTAAGGATTTTGAAACAAAATGGGATTGATTATACCGGTACATTTGAATCTGAAAACAAGGCGAAAGAATATCTTATCAAAAACATCAAAGGTGTAAAGACCGGAATCCTATCCTTTACTTCGGGACTCAACGGTATTTCAGTACCATCAAATAAATCTTGGATGGTTAACTTAATCCAAACGAAAAAAATAATTGAGGATATTCATCATTTGAAAAAACACGTCGATCTTGTGATCATTTATCTGCATTTCGGAAATGAATACAGTCATACTCCAAACCTGAAACAAAAGCAATTGGTAAGACTTTTATTTAAACACGGAGCCAATATAATTTTAGGGTCACACCCACATGTTCTTCAGCCGTTAAGTACGAGGGGAGAGCAACAATTTGTTGCGTATTCCTTAGGTAATTTTATTTCTACAAAATTAATGAAAAACTCCCATACTCAAAGCAGTATCATTCTTAATATTAAAGTCAAAAAAAATGAAGAAGGGAAAATATTCATATCGGAGACTAATTATATTCCTACTTTGGTGCATCGTAAAACTGAAAACGGTCGTAATAAAACAGAGGTTATCTCCATACATGAAGCCTTAAATGAAAACAATCCGAAATTAAGTGCAAAGCAGCGTGAACGATTTCAAAACATGTTAAACCAAACGAAAAAAATAATAAAAAGTAAGGTAGAATAACTACAATATGAGGCTGCCGCGAAATTGAACGGTATCCTCATTAAGCTAAAGGGTAGTTTATTTTAGAACCAGCAAGTAAACCAATTATTAAACTATCGTATTCCGTTATTTAAATAAGTCATGGACATACATGCACAAATTCGATACAGGTGAAAATTTAGTGAAATAGAAGAAAGGTAAATTTACAAGAGGAGTGGTATTATTGAAAATTATTGCTTGTCCTGCTACTAGGAAAATAACCCTTCAACAGCGGCTTACACAACTTCAAAACAAATTTATTGTATTCTTGGCTGATAATCGCGGGAGAGACCTGGTGAATCAAAATGGTCTAATTAGGGAAGTTAACGAATCGTCTCTTGTCGTGCAAGCAGAAAATGGTAGGCTAATTAGGCACAATTTTTCTGATATTGGGAAATATGATTTCCCTGACTTAGTGCCTAATAGAGAGCTAAATTTTCTCGCTTTTATCAAGACAAAAAACCAAGGAGAATTCAATGGTCCTTTAGTTAGAATTGGAACAGATTTTATTGAAATAACTGGAGTAGATAATAGTGGTGAACAACCGATAGATTTAACGTTGATAATACCTCGACGCGAAATTATTAGAATAGAATGTGAAAGAGAGGGAGGCGAATAATTTACTCTATTAAATTATTGTCTTAAAGCAGATGTTAATTTCATTGACCGCTCTAATATATAGGGCGGCTTTTCTTATTATTAGTTATAAGTAACTATAACATTGCTGCCCATTAGAGCCAGGCAACTCTGCACCACCTAACCGCATTGCATCATTAAGCTAACGGGAAACGTTAGTTCAATGAACTGTCTGTTTTTATTGGTGTTAGAAGTACTTCATAACTTAATTGTTTTTAGGATTTTTCGATCACCACAACCACTTCAAAACTATATTTGTCTTTTTACTTTCATGAAGAAGCCAGCAAATCCTTATGTTTGCTGGCTTCTTGCACTTCAGAATTTTAATGTCTCCCAACAGTATCTATCCATTTTATAACTGACGCCTTCGGTACCAAAGCCCGGCCTTCGCCCTCTTGATTCAAACAAACGAAAGTAGGTCGGGTAAGCCATTACAGAGACATATAGCGATACATTTCATTCAATGAACGGAGGCTTGTCTTATGTTAAGTAAAATGTTGTTGAGGGTTGGCAGTATAACTATGTTTTTGTTACTTCTAACCCTTGCTATAAATTCATCTTTTTTGAATAATTCAGACAGCTAAATATGCAAGCTATGTCAAAAATAAAAGCGGTTCTGCAGCCTTTGATACGATGTTATTGCCGCAGCAGTCGGGAAGCAGCCTGACGGCATCTGTCAGCAGATATAATATCGGGGTGAATCAGGATGTGGCATCTGCCTTGTGTTTGATTTTTCGAACGGGGTAGACGGCTTCTATTATATTTCCCATGAAGCGAACCCGGCTACAGCGAGAACATTCGGTTTTTATAACTTTGACGGCGAACTGTCCTACGTACAGAAGAAGGCAGATGACAGCAACGAATTGGCAATCATTAAGAACGGTAAGGTTCTGAAAGAAGGTACGACCAATCTGATTCAGTCGGCTTCTGCCATAGACAATTTGGAAGTGAAATATAATGGCAGCACATTGAACTTGTACAGCAGTAAAAAGTTAAACCAAACGATCACCCTGTATGCCCCAGGGGTAACGAGCATGACCTATAATCGAAACGCTATCACGTTTACTTCCAACGGAAATTATCGTACGATTCAAGCTGAAACTGCCACAGCACTCTTGCAGCCAGTCTCAGATGCTTACGTTCGCAGCGGCGCATATGCAGGAAATAACTATGGATCCGAATCGCAAATGGACATCAAGAATTCTTCTGGAGATTTCAACAGGGTCGGCTACCTGCTTATTGAGACCCCAATGAAAAGCTTTAATATCATCGTTGTGACATCTCTTTGTGAAACGTCTCATCCAACAACATGATTTCTGCTTTTTGATTTACGGCATGAATTCCAAGCTTAACATCAATGATAAAGTCATTACTCAACATCTGACGGTAACGAGAAATAATATCGTTGTCTGGTAATTCTCCCATCACCTTCGTTTCGGGTGGGATTACCGGTATTCCAGCGTGTTCTACCAGTTGAATGTTTTGTTTAATATCAGCTGCGATCTTACATAGAATGCTTTCACTTTTTGCTGTCTCTACATCCACCATTCCATCTTCTGTGTAGAAATGCTTGTTGACGATAGCCAAGGCAGTATGAGAGATATGGAATGCCAAAATGTTTTTTTGGATTTCATAATGCAAATCCACCGTTTCAAATATTTGGGCAAGATTTTTTACTCTTTCGGTTACCAGTCCATTTATTTCACCAAAAATGGTTCCTTTATGTTTTTCGGATCCGAATTGGGCGTATAGAACTTCCTCTTTAATGTCTCCCCCGGCACCCGGGAATCCTGGGAGTAACCGATCACCCACGATTTCAAGCCAGTGATCATATCCCATGGTGTTGGTCAAGGTGACTATGGTCTTGCTCTGATTATTCTTAATAACAGTTAAGGCAGATTCGGCCTGATCATATCGTACGGGAACAAAAATGTAATCATAAACGTCATCATCTTCTAACTTATCTATCGTCTTGATCGGTATTTGCTTTATCGTTCCATTATCGTTGTATCGCAGTCCGTTCCTTTTCAGCTCATCCAATCTCTTTCCGCGTGCCAACACTGTTACGTCCAGTCCGTACTGTGCAAATCGGAGAGCGTAGACACTGCCAATCACACCAGCACCAAATATCAAGAGCCTATTTTGTCTATAGCCCATTATGATCCTTCCTTCACTAAATAGTCAGAGTTTGCTTAAGCAACACCTGCTGTTTAAAATATTATTACTGCACTCTTATGATTTCAACCAGCAGATGATGTGGAAAGTAGCTTAAACAACACTCTAGGAAATTTGATGTTTAAGAAGGGATTTGATTTGGTGAATTTGCAGGATCCAAGGGTATTGCGTACACGACAGTTAATAAGGGAAGCATTCAGTGAATTGTTGCGGAGTAAAGGATTTGATGCAATATCCATAAAGGATATCGCTCAGAATGCTACGATTAACCGAGCTACCTTTTATGACCATTATGTAGATAAATATGCTTTGCTTGACGAGACAATTGAACAGGCTTTTCACGGGATGATCCCTGAAGAAGTGATGTTATCGAGGGAATTCACAGGAGAAATATGCGATCAATTGATCTTGATGACACATAGCTATATTGTAGACTTTTATCGAATATGCAGAATGGATTCCAAATCTATTGCTAAGCTTGTCGATGAAAAAATAAAGAAAATGTTGGAGCAAACAATTGAGAGCATATTTTTAAAAGAAGAAAACCACCAATTGCCAACCTACGAATATATTAAGATCATTTCAGCCATGACAAGCTCAACGATCTATGGTGCTGCATATCGTTGGTTTACGGACGGGGAAAATGATCGAACTGATTTACTCCTAAAGATTGTTCGTCCTTATGTGATGAATGGTCTGGGTTTGTATCACAAGTGATGAATATTATAATCCAACGAGCTCGATCCAATTACTGTTCGTCCTCCAGCTAAAATTGTTAAAAAGTGGTAATTGAGATAAATTTAGAGCATACAGTGTGTAAAATTCATCCAATTACAGGGGGTGGTATTATGAGATTAAAATTAGGATATATAGTTTTAATGTTATTCTTAATCGGTTGTTCTAAAACTGATACCAGCGTAATGACCAAGGAAAGCCCAAAAGTATCAGACGAAGACAAATCATGGAAAATAAGCAGTATGTTTAAAGTCGATGATTATATGCTGTTAGGTGAACAAGGAAAAATAGGATTCATTTATAACGATCAAGAGGTAGTTCGTTTTTATCCTGGGAAAAAACAAAAGTATATGTGGCATTTTTGGGCTGATACACCACAAGAAACGCAAAATTTATTTGGTAAAAAAGTGAAGATTGTTGGAGTTAGCAAACAAACTGGTGAGAAAGTAAATGTATTTGAAGGTAGTGTTGGTATTCCAAATACAAATATAAAAGATAATGATAAGGCAGGTAAAATGCCTTCAACGATGACTTTACCTTCAAAAGGTTTATGGAGATTAGAAGCTTATGTAGATGAGAAGCTATTCGGTAGCGTGGTTGTAGAAGTACACTAATACTGCTATGGTAACCTACAAGCACCCTATTCTTCATGACCATGGGACAGCCTCTTATTATTTTCTATATGGCGATACTCCTAAGATAAGCCTAAACGAAGCAGCGTATTTATGAATGAACTGATCCGTTTAGGCTTATTATTCAACTCAAAGGCGCGTGCTGTTTCTTTTTCTTACGAAGAACTCAGCGGTTTTATATCGGTTTCCGCACTTTTCCATGCTGCACCACCGTCTTTTGCCGCTTTTGGATGTGTCGACGAAATGAAAGGTTATATCAGAGCGTGTACCATTTTTATAACTTGTAAATAGTTTTTTTAGGGGTTATAAAAAAGAGACCCACAGCAACGGGCTGCGGGTCATGAGGTATTTATATTTTAAAGGGGGGGGGGGACTTTTATCATGTTCAAATGAAAGCGTTGACATTTCTATGTGAAGGGTAGTAAAATGACTTCAGGAAAACGTTTGGATAACAGGATGCTTTTCGAGTAAGTGGTTGGGGAAAGGGGTTGTCAACGGATTGTCTACCTTAAAGGATATCGCGGAACTGGTTGGTGTATCCGTTTCTACCGTTTCCCGAGTTATTAATAATGATACGAGTAGGCATGTGAATCCAGACACCAAAATTAAAGTTTGGAATGCGGCTAGGGAATTAGGATATGAGCCGAACGAATCGGCAAGGCGCTTGGTCAGAAATCAAAAAGAAGGACCCATTATGTCCAAAAAAATTGGATGTATCGTGGCAAGTACACAATTGCGGGATGACCATCCTTATTTCTCTCCTATCCTTACAGGTCTCAATAGGAAGTTAGTGGAGTCGGGCTATTCTCTTGCTTTTATTCATACGCCTGAGGAAGTAAATACAGAGATGGTGCTGCACCAAATGATTCATAATCATTACATCGATGGCCTTGTTATCATTGGTGATGAGATGGATCAAGCCCTTCTTGATTACATTAAAGCAACGAGTCTGGCTGTCGTTGGCATCAGTGCCTCTGGATCCGGCATCCCTCTGGTTGATTATGATCGAATATCCGCGGCGAAAGCTGCTGTTCATCATCTGATTGCCCAAGGGCACCGCAAAATTGGTTTTGTGGGCGGTCAGGGTCATACAGGGGAATTGAAAAGCGAAGAGAGATATCAAGGGTATGAATTCGCCTTGTATGAAGCAGGTATTCCACTGGATCCAACATGGATCATTAATACGAGATGGCAAGTGGACAAAAGCTATGAATGTATGACGGATTTACTAGAGAAACATCAAGGTGAAGCTCCTACTGCTATGTTTGCAGCAAGTGATTTATTGGCGATTCCAGCTATGCGAGCAGTCATCGAGTGCAATTTACGGATTCCTGAAGATATCGCATTTATTGCCATGGATAATATCGATCTTGCACAGTATACGTCACCACCATTATCCTCTGTTCATGTGCCCAAAGCAGAAATTGGCATGGTTGCGGCCAAAGCGCTGCTTGATCAATTACAAGGCGAGTCTATATTAACTACCAAAATACTATTGCCTCATGAAATGATACTGCGTCAATCTTCGATTTTTTCCAGGGCGGGTTCTCCCAGGCCGTAAGAGTATAATAAAAAAACAAAAAAACAAATTTTTTTTGCTTTCTTGGAAAACGTTATCCTGATTGGGCCCAAATATTAGGTTTACTATTGAAGGAGGTGAAAGCCCTTTCTTTTTGGATATGACTGTAAGGCTTCATTCATTTTTATTTTGAAATTGGAGTTATAGTTTTTATTTCAAAACATCTTATGAGGGGGAAAGAAAATGGTTAAGAAAATGGGTTTATCTATGGTGCTAGGAATGATGGTCGTTGTGTCCGCATGCGGAGGGGACGGTACGGCGGTTCAAACTACTGACAAAGGCACGGCGAAACCGGATGCCGGCACGAAGGAGAAAGTGACCCTAACTTACGGTACATGGGGTGCGGCAGCCGACAAGAGTACGACGAAAGTGATCGAAATGTTTAATAGTGCACACCCGAATATTGAGGTTAAGTTGGAGACGACTCCTAATAAGCAGTATTGGCAAAAGCTTGAGACTGCAGCGATCGGAGAAACGTTGCCGGACCTGTTCTGGATGAATGGACCGAACATCGTGAAATACGGTTCCAACGGCATTTTGATGCCGATTACAGATCTCATCAAATCGAATGCTCTGGATATGAGCAAATATCCAAAAGCGCTTGTTGACCTATACACAGTAAACGGTAAAAACTACGGAGTTCCAAAAGATTTTGATACACCTGGTCTCTGGTACAACAAGGCTTTGTTTGATGCAGCAGGCGTTAAGTATCCAGACGCTACTTGGGATTGGAATTCCGTAGCTGAGGCGGCTAAGAAATTGACAGATCCTGCAAAAGGCGTATGGGGAATTGCGGCAACACTGGATAACCAGAGCGGTTATTACGATACCATCCTGCAAGCAGGCGGTTATATTATCTCTGAAGATAAGAAGAGCTCTGGTTATGATAAGCCAGAAGCGATTGCAGGTCTGAAGTTTTGGACGGATTTGATTAACGTTCAGAAAGTTTCTCCAACCATGGCGCAAATGACGGATACAGAAGGACTTGATATGTTCAAAGCTGGTAAAGTCGCTATGATCGCAGAAGGGGATTGGAATGCAGCAGATTTTGCAGCAACGGACTATCTGAAAGGTAAGTTTGATGTTGCTCCGCTTCCAAAAAATAAGAAGAGCGCCGTTATTATTCATGGTCTGGGCAATGTGATATCCGCTAAAACCAAGCACCCGAAAGAAGCGGCGGAATTTTTAAAATTCCTTGGTTCTAAGGAAGCTGCTGAAGTGTATGCAAGTCAGGGAACTGTTATTCCTGCCTATGAAGGAACGCAAGACACATGGGTTAAATCGATTCCAGGCGTAAATTTACAAGTGTTTATTGATCAGTTAAAAATTGCCGTACCGTATCCAGTTTCCAAGAATACGTCTGCTTGGGCAAGCGAAGAAGCGAAAATATTTACGAAGGCTTGGGCTGGTGCGATCAGTGCCGAAGAGGCAGGCAAGCAAATGGCAGCCTTAATGAATGAAAAATTAGCTGCAGAGAAATAAGTATATTATCCAAGCAAAATAGGTGTAGACACGGCCCTGAAAATACGAAGCAGGGCCGTGTCTCCAACGCATCACATTTCATTTCTTGGGAGTGGAATAGACATGAGTTCTTTCGTAAAGAAGAAATCTAAAGTAAGTTTAAGTCGTCGTTCTGATCTCATGTGGGCTTACTTAATGATTGCCCCCCTGATGGTGGGGTTGATTATATTCTACGTGTTTCCGGTATTTCAAACCATTTATTACTCGTTTATGAACTGGGGAGCTTTTGGCAATTATACCTGGGCAGGATTTGATAACTACAAAAAGATGTTGACGGACACGGAGCTGCATCGAGCGTTCCGTAATACGGCAATTTATATTGTTTTAACGGTCCCAGCAACTATTTTTATCTCTATTTTCGTAGCTGTTCTTCTCAATCAAAAAATTCGCGGGCTTAGTATTTACCGACTGTTATATTTTCTGCCTGTTATTACGATGCCTGCGGCGGTAGCGATGGTCTGGAAGTGGCTATATAACGCAGACTACGGTTTGCTGAACTACGTACTGAGCATATTTGGCATCAACGGCCCGCACTGGCTGACAGATCCGCACCTTGCGCTTTACTCTGTCATTCTTGTGGCGATCTGGAGCTCGATTGGAAATAATATGATTATTTTCTTATCTGGACTTCAAGGCATTTCGCCTTCGTATTATGAAGCTGCATCGATTGACGGGGCTGGAACGTTTTACGTGTTTTTTCGCATAACGATGCCGCTCCTGACACCAACGATTTTCTTCGTTTCTGTGATGTCATTGATCAGTGCCTTTCAGGCGTTCGACTTGATCTTCATGATGGTTCGCGATATCGTCATTGAATCTACGGAGTCGGTCGTCTACTTATTCTACAAATACGGGTTTATGCAAAATATGAAAGGGTATGCGGCGTCCATCGCAGTCTTGTTGTTTGTCATTATTTTAATTGTGACTTATATCCAGATGAAGCTGCAGAAGAAGTGGGTTCATTATGAATAAGGAGGCTACCCGATGAGTGCGAATGTTCATAAGAAGAGACCGGGCCAAGCGGTGGTAATCCATACCATTCTTATCCTTGGGGCTGCTGCCATGGTGATCCCTTTCATCTGGATGTTTATGACCTCGGTCAAAACGTTGGGCGAATCGACAGCCATACCGCCGGTTATGGTGCCGAAGGATTTCCAGTGGAGCAACTATACAAAGGTATTTGAAAGCTTGCCGTTTTTAACATTTTATTGGAATACCATAATTACGACTGTGGCGAAGACAGTAGGTCAACTTATCGTTTGTTCGTTAGCTGCTTACGCATTCGCGCGCATTGACTTTCCAGGACGCAACTTTTGCTTCCTGCTGACACTGTCCGTGCTCATGGTTCCAGGACAGGTGTTTCTTATTCCGCAGTACATGATTATGAAGGAGCTCGGGTGGCTTAATTCAATCCAAGCACTTATCGTTCCCGGTTTATTTAGCGCATTTGGGACCTTCTTGCTGCGTCAGTTTTTCATGACGCTGCCCAAAGAACTGGAGGAAGCGGCCAAGCTTGACGGCTGCACCCAGTTCCGCATTTACTGGCAGATCATGGTGCCCCTTGCCAAGTCTGGGATGGTTGCGCTTGCGATTTTCACGATTCTTTGGTCATGGAACGACTTAATGTGGCCGCTGATCGTCAACACTTCCCCGGATAAAATGGTGCTTTCGGCCGGATTAGCATCGCTTGAAGGCGAACATAGAACGAACTACACGATTGTGATGGCGGGTTCGATGTTAGCCATATGGCCAATGATTGCTATATTCCTTGGGTTCCAGCGCTCCTTCATTGAGGGGATTGCACTATCGGGTTCGAAATAATAGATATAAGTATTTCTATAGAGAGAGGGAGAAACCATGAAGAAATTAAAAGCTATCTTGTTGGGTGCAGGAGACCGAGGAGCGCGCGCTTATGCGCCCTATGCGATCAATTACCCGCATGAGCTGGAAATCGTCGCTGTTGCCGAACCGAGCGAGGGACGGAGAAATGCGTTCGCTGAAGCTCATGGCATAGCGTCAGAGAATTGTTTTGGATCGTGGGAAGAGCTGTTGTCAAAGTCTGTAATGGCGGATATCGCCATCATCTGTACGATGGATCGCATGCACTATCATCCGACGCTTAAAGCGCTTGAAGTGGGCTATCATGTCATGCTGGAGAAGCCCATGTCACCGGACCCGAAAGAGTGTGTGGAGATGGAGCTGGCGGCGAAGAAACATAACCGACTGCTCACCATTTGCCATGTACTTCGTTATACGGAGTTTTGGAAGGCTGTTAAACGCGTAATAGACGAGGGACGGATCGGACAGATCGCTTCTATTCAATTAAATGAAAATGTTGGGAACTTGCATATGGCACACAGCTTTGTGCGCGGGAATTGGAATAATTCCGACGAGTCGAGTCCCATGATCCTTCAGAAATCATGCCACGACATGGACATCTTGTCTTATCTGATGGATGAGCCATGTGTACGTGTTAGCTCCTTCGGATCGTTGATGCATTTTAACGCTGCCAATGCACCGGAAGGGGCACCCGATCGATGCTTGGACGGGTGTCCGGCTGAGGCGAGCTGCCAATACTTTGCTCCTCGTTACTATTTGGGAGAAGGTAAAGGATGGGCGCGGAAGTTTACGCAAGATACGAGCCGCGAAGGCGTTCTGGAGGCATTGCGCACGACCCCTTATGGGAAATGCGTATACCGCAGCAATAACAATGTTGTTGACCATCAAGTGGTCAATATGGAGTTTGAAAGTGGATCAACAGCTACGTTCAGTATGTGCGGATTTACGCATGACAACACGCGAATCGTTCAAATCATGGGGACAAAAGGCGACATTCGCGGCAATATGGAAGACAACCAGTTTACAGTCAATGATTTTGTATCGAAAGAAGAAACGACGATTCGCGTGAATTCTACCATTGAAGGACATGGCGGTGGCGACTCCGGTATCGTTCGTCAATTTTTGAAGGAAGTTCGCGAGTATGACGGTGGGGAGAGCTTAAGTTCCGCCTCAGTTTCCGTGAGAAGCCATTTGATGGCGTTTGCCGCGGAGGAGTCGCGCTTAAACAAAGGCCAGTCAGTTGAGATCGAAGATTTTTATAAGCGTGTGATTTCTTAATCAGATTTTGCAATCATTCTATCGTTTCTTGCCCTTTTATAAACAACGAACACTTGTGAGTAAAAGAGAAGGGGCTATCTCTCGGGTCTTTTCAGACCGTTTGGGTTAGCCCCTTATTCTTGATTCATAAGCTCAACGAACGAGCATTCATCTTTTTAATACCCTAGGAGATATATAGTAAATAGAAAGTGATCATAACAATGGATAAATTCGTATTATATCTAATCGGTTCTTTTTTTGTAATCGGAGCTATTGATTATATTACCGGAAATCATTTGAAACTGGGTGGGAAATTTGAGGAAGGCATAAAGGCCATGGGAGCTTTAGGGCTTGGCATGATAGGAATACTTTCTTTAGTCCCTATATTTACAAATTTTTTATCCGCTGATATTATTCCAATCTTTAGAGTTTTTCATCTAGATCCTTCTATCGTTCCTGCAGCATTTTTAGCTGTAGATATGGGGGGCTATCAAATGGCTAATGAGCTAGCATTGACAGAGGAAATGGGGGCATTCTCAGGAATTATCATCGCATCTACATTAGGAGCCACAATTAGTTTTTCAATACCTGTCGCGTTAGGGATGCTTTCTAAAGAGGATGAAAAATATTTTTCTAAGGGTGTATTGGTTGGAATTATTACTATACCAATAGGATGTCTTGCAGCAGGCTTATGGCTAAAAATAAATATCAATATATTAGTATGGAATCTGGTACCTATATTTGTTTTTGCCATTATTTTAGGAGCAGGATTATTAAAAGCTCCTCATGTTTTTATAAAAGTTTTTAATGTATTTGGAAAGCTTATAATGAGTTTGAGCACTGTTGGATTACTTTTACAAGGTATAGATGTGATATTTGGTGTAAGGCTTGTCTCAGGATTAGCACCACTATCTGAATCTACTGTAATAGTAGGCAAGATCGCATTTGTTTTAGGTGGAGCATATCCTATGCTAGCGCTTATCAATCGAATTTTTAAAAAAAGTTTTAAAGAAATAGGAGAGAAATTTGGAATTAATTCAGTGTCAGTAGCAGGCATTCTAGGAAGTTTGGCTAGTAATCTGTTGATATTTGGAACATTTAAGGAAATGAATCCTAAAGGAAAAGTGGTATGTACTGCCTTTGGAGTAAGTGGAGCATTTGTTTTTGGAGGTCAATTTGGATTTGTGTCAGGAGTAGCCCCAGGAATGTTAGGAGCGTTTATCATATCAAAGCTTACAGCCGGAATAATTAGTATAGTACTAGCTGCATGGCTATATGATCGTGAAAATAAAGAATTTAGTCTTAAGGAAAATGGAGGTATTAGTAATGAATATCAGGGATAGGGTCGAAAAGTTAAGACGGCTAATGAAAGAAAATCAAATGGATGCTTATATAATTCCCAGTTTTGCATTGCATGGCTTTTGAATATAAGAGGGCCGATGTGCCTAACAATCCAGTTGTAATAGCTAATGTAATCGTAGAAGAACATAAATGTTATTTATTTATTGATTCTTGCAAGGTTCCCTCTTTGGTTAAATTAGAACTGGAGGCTGAAGGAATCGAGTTAAAAGCGAATCATGAAATACAAAAATTATTACAAAATCTTTCAAGCGGGGATGCCATTATTTTTGATACGGATAAAACAAGGGCAGGAAGGATTTGTTGGACCTAGCTTTGATACGATAGCAGGTTATAAAGAACATGCTGCGATGATGCATTATAAAGCCAATAAAGAAACGCAATTTACTCTTAAGAACGAAGGTCTTTTTTTAATTGATTCAGGCGGACAGTATTATGATGGAACAACAGATATTACACGAACGATTGCTTTGGGAAAACTTACCGATGAGCAGAGGTAGAAATCGTTGCCATTTTCGACGCTAAATCTTGATATTGTTGATATTTGTACGCCGAACCTCTATCATTCCGAAATTGCGATTGCTGCTTTGGAAGCCGGTGTTCATGTCATTTGTGAATCGATTCGGAATAATCACTTCCATCCGAACGTGCAGTTTTTAAAGAAGTTTGCGCAAGAAGGGGGGCTTAAAATGATTTGTTAAAAGTACTTCAAAACTTAATTCGGAGATTTCAGAAACGTTGAATTTCTCCTCTCCAGCACATTTTAGTACATTTTTCTCCAATCATGAGGGCTTATCTCCCTTAAATTATCGGAAACATAACGAAGAACCCACTTAAAAACCATCTGGAGGCATGTATAGCTTCTGAGACAGCTGTCTAAATTTGAGTGGAGTAGTGCCCATATGCTTTTTAAATGTATGGATGAAATGCGAAGCAGTGGCAAGTCCGATGCGCAGTGCGATTTCAGCAACGGAAAGATCGGTGTTTTGCAGCAGGAGGCACGCTTCTCGAAGGCGTTTGGCCGTCACATATTCGGTTAGACTGCCTCCGGTATCCACCTTGAACATGTGGGATAAATAATAAGGGGAGATGTGCAGTTCCGCAGCAAGCCGCTGCAGAGAAAATTCTTCTTTATAATGAACTTCCAGCCATGCCATCGCTTTTTCGGCCAGACGAATCTCTCTGTAGGGTAACTTCTGAGGAGATCCGCCGTCCGCAGCCAAGACAATGCGCAGTCTTCGGAGCAGCGCTACTATGCCCAATGCGTGGGTTTCAACAAGTCCTTCCCCGTTCGCAGCATTCACCTCATTCTGCAACACCGTGTACAGTTCCCGAATGTCGCCGACCTCAAATGCCTGAAAAGGCAATTTTTCTTTCCAAAGCTTATGCAAGAATGCCCGCATTTCAGGAAACGAAGACAAGAATGGCTCAAAAACGATCGGCTCAAACACAAGAATGCTCCGAATATACGGCTGCTCTGGACTCGTCAAGGCATGAACGCGGTGCAACTGGTACGGCTGAAAGCAGTAGATCGTTCCTGGCCGTATAGGCACAAGCTGCTGCTCAATGATGACATGTCCTTCACCCTGTTCAACATACAGCAGCTCCAATCCCTGATGCGCATGGTACACGGAATATCCGTGTCTATCTGGCGTAACCGTGCGATGTTTAAATAGATAAGCTTTATTGGGCATTACATTTTCGACCAACTTCATCCGTCGCGCCTGCCTCTCTTCGAAAGAGCAATATAACGATATTTTAGCATAAAGCACGGAAACTTTTTATCTCCTTCAGTTGCTATAATTAACTTATATTCAATGACTTTAGGAGGAAAAAAGATGAATGAACATCGCGCTGTGAACGTGCTAGATCAGGATGACTCAGAAATTAAAATGAAGGCTTCGCACCAACAGGGCCGCTATTTGCGACCTAAGGATACAGCTAAACTGCTTTCCTCACTATTCTGGCAGGAGATGGAGCTATCCAGGATGGCCTTCGGATGGCTGCCGGGCGTAAAAGAAATAGAAACAAAAGGCCAAATGGGACGCCTCGGCTATGTTCATAGCCAGCACGCGAAGCATGTATTCGATCGTATCGCCGAGCTTCCTGGGTCCGTCGGTGATCGGCAGGGAACGCCAGCTCTTCTTCGCGAAGCTTATGAGCGTATGTCGTTAGCGCCATCGGAGGCAGCTTTCTTCGTTAGTTACGCTTTCTTGCTTGGCAGGCTCTATGAAGAGTATGAACAGCTGCAGCTTCGCTTGGACCCGCTCTTGGATGCGCCGACTTTCGATAAGCTGAGATACATCTTGATCGATCGTCAAGACATGATGAATTTCGTTCATGCGCAGGTACAGTTTGCGGGTACGGATGATCCTGATCTAACCGAGGCATGTAATCAGTGGAGCAGCTACATTAGAGATGTGTGGCATGCCTATCGGCAGTCGTCGGATGGATCAGACGCAGAACAAATGGCTTGGCCACAGATGTCGGATTTCGAGCCAGCTGGTCCGTTACCTTCCGATTCGGCTTGGAATGAGGAGCGTTTCCCGATCTATAAGCAGAACAGTGCGTTCAAAATGGCCTACTCAGATCCATCCATGTCGCCGCTAAATGACAGCATAAAGCAAATGCATTACATCAATAGTACGGAGATTGGAGCGGCAGAGACGCTGTGTTACTTGTATTACGGTGCGCAAAATATGCCGAAAGCGTTTTACTTTGATTTGGCTCGCCATCTATGGGACGAAATTCGACATAGCCAGATGGGCTTTCGCCGGTTGCAGCAAATGGGCTATGCAACTCACGAGTTCAAGTACTTTAAGGGCTCTCCAGGCAAAGGACTGAAGGAACTGGCTAATGAATGGTTCCCCAATATGTATTCGAGTCTAACGATGGTGGCTGAGCCGTGTTCTTTTATTAAAAAGCGCAAAAGCGCGGAGCAATTCTGGGAATTCGGCGATGCGCTGTCAGCCATACAATGTGAATTCGATATGGTGGATGAGCGGATGCATGTCGACTTCGGTAAAACATGGGGCCCCGAGCTCTATAAGCAGATTAATCATATCGTAACCGCTGCGGAGATGTCCGAACGAGCTCGGATCAATCGGATCGAGGAATTGGGAGCGGCCGCAACGCCGGATGAAGCGAAAAAGATCGCCAAGAACTTCCCAGGTTTTTGCGGATTATCAACCATCGAGTTGAATTATAAGCGTTATTAAGGAACGAACCACTACATCTATTACCGAGTTAGCAGGATGCAAAGAGGGAATTAAGCAGAATCACCTCTCGAGAAAAGTTATCAGAGTCCATCGGAAAAGCCAAAGTCGCCAACCAGAGTAACCTCCGTATCTTAAAAAAAGGCGTTCACTCCATTCGGTGAATGCTTTTTTATGATTGTTTTTGGGTAGGATTTACATGCTGTGAGCGATATTTGGTAGGATTCATACCTACGATCCGTTTGAATATTTTATTAAAGTGACGATAGTTTTCGAGTCCAACCTGATCAGAGATTTCGAACGTTTTCAGATCGGTTGTTAGCAATAGGTGCTTGGCACGGTGAATACGTAAATTCATCAAGTAGTTGGTAAAGGTTTGGCCTACTGCTTTTTTGAAAACTTGGCTAAGATAAGGTGGACTGTACCCAACAATATTTGCCATTTCTTCTAGGCTATAGTGGCGGGTTAAATCGGAATTAACGATTTCGACGATGTGCGAAACAATTTTGTCACTCCCTGTTAGGGGATGTTTCGCACGCTGGCGGCCATTCATCAGGTCACTCAGCCATTCGTTGATTTGATACAAGGTCTGGCAGCTGTTTATTTCTTTCAGCAAGGCTTGATTGATTCCTGACTGGCGGGAAAACTCGTTATCAATAAGTTTGATCCCAAACATAGCTTCCATGAAGACGTTTCTGACGTCATCAGGCTTTCAGTGGTTACATGCGGCCTCTTGCGTAAACAGGATCAGCTTATCCGCATCGAAAGGGAGTCCGATCCATGCATCTTTCAATGTTTTCATCCAATAAATGGCTTTATCGCTCGGAAGAGAAGTGAAGAATGGCCCATTCGGCATGGCACCATTTGCTGTTTGGTAGGATTCATAAAAGAATAGCTGTTTTTCATGATAGAGGTTTCTAATCATGGACAACTCTTCAATTATGGGCTTGTTAAGTGGCTGAAAATGAACAAAGGCATTAAGCTTCAAAAATGTGTGGAATGCCTGAGTAATCTCTCTTGTCAAATCAGGTGGCAAATGATTCAAGGCACAAATGCCAAGAAAACGGCTCGAGTCCAAAGAAATCACTTTGCCGAAGCCGTATTTTTGTAATAATTCCTGCAGGACATTTACGCCAGTAAACTGCCAGAGTTGCAGTTCTGATTCGGATGTATCGTTTGTTACAGGAATACGCAGTGACTTGCGATCTAACTCAACTAAGGCTATAGCATGGACAGACATACTATGAGGAAAACATATGGAGGTTAAATAATCATTCCAATCTGATTCCCGCAGACGTATCATCTCAAGGAAAAGGTTTCGCGAAATACTGAGATCGTTGGTTCGGAGTTTCTGCTCCAGTTCAGTTTGTTTTTTGACCTTTGCGTGTGTATCGATAATGTTAGGAATCAATGTGTCCAATGTATGAACCAGCAGAGAAGTGTCCGTAAGGCAATCGTCTTTTAACAAATAAGCAGATGCACCGAGCTGGATCGCTTGTTGGGCGTAATGGAAATCCTGATGACAGCTTAAAATAATGGTTTGGGGCATTTTATTTAACGACCTTTTTATTTCGTTTAATAAATCGATCCCACTCCAGATGGGCATTGTAATATCGGTAATGATGAAATCGGGTTGCTCGCTCTGAATCAATGCGTATCCTTGCTTTCCGTTAGCGGCTTCCCCGACGATTTCATAGCGTTCCCCTCCTGCTTCGACCATTTGTCTGAATACTTCACGTGCGGGTTTCTCATCTTCGATAATCAGCACCTTATACGTCATCGTTATTCTTCTCCTCACTCTATGGAAACCTGCACAGCGGGAAAAGTGATGCGAATATGTGTTCCATTCCCTGTAAGGCTATTCATATCCAGAGTAGACATTGGTCCATAAACCAATTTAATGCGTTCCCACACATTTTTAATCCCGATATTTTCGTTGGTTCCACTGTGTTGCAGAAGCATACGGATCTTCTCTAAGCGTGCCGATTCCATCCCACTACCATTGTCACTTATAAGCAAATAGATCGTTTCGCGATCCACTGAGTAACCAGCTTCGATACGAATGATCCCTTCTGCATCCGTCTCATTAGCCAAGATGCCATGCAGCAGCGCATTTTCAATGAGCGGTTGCAGCAGCAGCTTGAGTATCTTCATATTTTCCAGAAGAGGATCGACTCATGGCAGACACGGCCAAGCAAAGTGGAAAAACACTAATGGTGATGAGGAATAACAGGTTTACAGCGGCCTCTCAGTTTCTCAAGCAATATATCCGTGAAGGCCATATGGGAGAAGTGTACACGGGCCGTTGCGGTTGGATTCGCCGGCGCGGGATTCCCGGTAAAGGCGGATGGTTACAACCAAGGAGCTTTCCGGAGGCGGACCGTTGATCGACTTGGGCGTGCACATGATTGACCTTGCCGTATGGCTGATGGGTAATCCGAAGCCGATTGCTGTCACCGGTGCCACGTACACCAAATTCGCTAACAATGATATTTCCGATTCCGTTCACAGTCAATTCGGCGAAAAACAAGAGAACGGAACTTTCGATGTCGAGGATTTAGCGATCGGGTTCATTCGATTTGAGAATGGAGCCTCACTGCAGATCGAGTTCAGCTGGGCTTCCAATATCGGCGAAGAAATGAACTTCGTTGAACTGAGAGGAGCGCGATCTGGTTCTAGTATCAAGAAGGGCGAGCTGCAAATTTTTACAGAGACTTCGGGGCAGTTAACGAATATATCGCCAGTGTTGAGCAAAAAGCAAGTCGATGCTCATGGCGAGCATATCCGGCATTTTATCGACGTGCTGCAGCAGCGGGTGGAGCCTAGTTTACTGCGAAGAAGCCAGCAAACACTTGCGTTTGCTGGCTTCTTGCACCTCAAAACTTAAATTGTCACTCAACATTTTTATGATTACTTGTCTTAACTTATTTAAGTTATTTTACATTAATAAGATTTCTAACTAGACTTTCGACGATTATATCTCTAGTAGTGTAGTTTTCCTCTTCTAAAATGTGAATGATGTAATCTTCATCCGGTTTAAAAGCTCTGAAAATTACGTGTTCTTTATCTTCAAGAATTACGTCATGGCCACAATCCCTAAGGCATTGTTCATAATCTATCAAGCTAGGCTTTTGATTCTCCTCCAAGAAAATAATACCCCTTAATAAGGAACTTTTATCATGGTGAATTACTTTAAAATGCACTGTAAATTCTCTTTTCATAAATTGGATCAGCTCCTGTTCTCGTACATGATCAAAGATTAATTAAATTCATTATAAATAAGATAAATGTAGGAAGCTGTGATTATTATCACTTACACGCCACTCTCTTCGATCTACAATAAAATCATAAAGGACGAAGGAGATGGTTCAAATGATGAAATGGTTAAGGGAAAATAACTACGCTGCAATGCTCTTGACGATCATTCGTTTGTATGTCGGTTGGGAATGGATGATAGCAGGATGGCACAAAATCACAGGTGAAAAAGCTTTCGACGCTACAGGATATCTAAAAGGTGCAATTGCTAAACCAGTTCTTGAAAGCGGAACGACAGATATGGTTTATGCGAATTATGTTGCTTTCTTGAAAAATTTTGCTCTACCGCATGTTGGTTGGTTTAACGTTATGGTTCCTTGGGGGGAATTATTGGTTGGTTTGGGTCTACTGTTAGGTGCGTTGACTACTGTAGCAATTTTCTTCGGCTTAATGATGAATTTTATGTATATGTTTGCTGGTACTGTCAGCAGTAATCCATGGTTAATGCTTCTGGGATTTTTCATATTAGCGGCAGGCGCTAATGCAGGTAAATTTGGTGTGGACCATATGATCCTTCCCTACTTACACAGGTGGTTGGATAAGATCTTAGAACTATTCCATTTAAAAGCAAAATTCAGATAAGATGAGGGCCTAATCCAATGATAAATAGTGATAACACCTGCTCTTCCTACTCCGTAATCTGAGAGTAAGAGTGGGTGTTTTTTCATTAACTATATATTAATTTGAAAGGGACGTGATGGGTATGCTTTCAGGAGTTATTTTGGCTGGTGGAGCAAACCGTCGAATGAACGGAGAACTGAAGGCATTACTTCCGTTTGGCGGAAAGCCTCTTATTGTCCGACAGATAGAGTGTATGAGGGAAATATGCGATGAGTTGATTATTGTTACCAATGATCCCAAGCCCTACCTAAACAAAGTTGATCGTTCAGTTCGTATTATTACGGATTTTTTTGCAGGTCATGGCCCTCTTGGTGGTATGCACGCCGCATTATCTCTAGCTATACATACTTCCGTCTGGGTAGTCGGGTGCGATATGCCCTTTATTTCTAGTAAAGCAGCGCAGTTGTTGATGCAAAGAAAGCTGGATGGATTTGAGGCTGTTGTTCCTTTGGTGGCCAGCGAGCTTTATCCATTGCATGGCATTTATGACCGAGCCTGTGCGTCCCACATCGTGCATTTATTAAATCAAGGGGAAACCAAAGTTTCTGCCTTGCTAAACCATGTTTTTTGGAGCGAACTAGGGGATCGTTTCTTACTTGAGAACGGCGTTGATTTGAATTTTGTTTCCAATATCAAAACGTTTGAGGAATACGAGGCCATGGGCTTTGTAGAACATGGAAAACCAACGGAAGTAACGGATGGTTCATGATTACTATTTGAGATAGTGAGAAGTCTATAACGTCATTGCTTTGCTGTGTGCGCCTACAGGGAAGACGGAGTATCCGATAGGAGAAGCTATGGAATCGGCGGGAGCAAGGCAGCAATTTTATGAAAATAGAACTGCTGCCTTTTCTATAAATTATAATGTGAAATTATTCACAAGAAGTTCAAAGAAGAAATCGCTTTAACCTCTCGTTATGTGATTTTTATCATAGTTAGGGTTCCTGATTAAGCTTAATCTAAGAGTAGAACAACAAGGTAACGGCTTTACATGGAATGTAAATAAAGGAGTGAATAAACCATGACAACCAAAGAAGCGAAGATGAATGAACGGATTTCAGCGCAAGAGGAAGTCAACCAACTGGTGGCCAGAGCGAAAGAAGCACAGCAGCAATTTCTAAAGCTGGATCAAGATCAGGTAGACCATGTCATTCAGCAAATGGCATTAGCCGGCATCGATAGGCATATGGTTCTTGCCAAGCTTGCTGTGGAGGAAACCGGTCGTGGCGTGTATGAAGATAAAATCACCAAGAATCTATTTGCTACTGAATATATTTACCACAGCATTAAAAATAACAAGACGGTCGGTGTGATTGAGGAAAATACGTATGAGAACTACCGAATGGTGGCTGAGCCCGTGGGCATTATCGCTGGTGTTACGCCTGTAACCAATCCGACTTCGACGACGATGTTCAAATCATTGATTGCAACAAAAACCCGTAATCCGATCATATTCGCCTTCCACCCGTCTGCGCAACAATCAAGTGCTGCGGCAGCAGCAACATTACTGGATGCGGCAGTTAAGGCCGGCGCGCCAGAGCATTGTATTCAATGGGTGAAGCATCCATCTGTGGAAGCTACGCAGTTGCTGATGAATCATCCCGATGTGGCCCTAGTTCTAGCTACGGGAGGCTCTTCCATGGTGAAGGCAGCCTATAGCACCGGTAAGCCAGCTTTGGGTGTTGGACCTGGTAATGTTCCTTGCTTCATAGAGAAGACAGCGAATTTGCCGCAGGCTGTGAATGACTTGATCCTATCCAAGACCTTTGATAACGGCATGATTTGCGCCTCCGAACAGGCAGTCATTATTGAGGAACCGGTATACACGGAAACAAAAAAAATGATGGTGGATCAGGGCTGTTACTTTTTAAATAAAGAAGAAACAGAAGCGGTCTCCAAACTGGTAATTAACAGTGAGAAATGTGCGGTGAACGCGGTTATCGTAGGTCAATCTGCTGTGAAAATTGCTGAAATGGCTGGTATTCAGGTGCCTGTGAACACGAAAATACTAGTCGCGGAACTAACGGGTGTCGGTGAGGCCTACCCATTGTCAGCTGAGAAGCTAAGCCCCGTACTCGCTTGTTACAAAGTGAAGAACGCGGAGCAAGGCATTGACCGGGCTGTGGAAGTGGTGAAATTCGGAGGTATGGGACATTCCTCTGTCATTCACTCACAGAATACAGAGGTCATACAGGCATTCTCCAACAAGCTTCAAACGGGACGTGTGATTGTTAATTCACCTTCCACACATGGCGCTATTGGGGACATTTATAATACGAATTTGCCATCCTTGACACTAGGCTGCGGTTCATACGGACATAATTCCACGACCTCTAACGTGAGCGCGGTGAATCTGATCAATGTGAAGCGGGTTGCTTACCGCACCGTCAATATGCAGTGGTTCAAGATACCGCCGAAGATTTATTTTGAAAAGGGAGCTACTCAATATTTAGAAAAAATGCCAGACATTACGCGCGTCATGATTGTCACGGATCCGATGATGGTGAAGCTCGGTTATGTAGAGCGTGTAGAATATTACCTCCGTAAGCGGCAGCTTCCCGTCTATATCGAAGTGTTCTCGGATGTGGAGCCTGATCCGTCTGTTGAAACCGTAGAACGCGGCCGGGCACAGATGGCAAGCTTCCAGCCGGATTGCATAATCGCCTTGGGCGGCGGGTCACCGATGGATGCGGCTAAAGCGATGTGGCTGTTCTATGAATACCCAGATACTAGCTTTGATGCCTTAAAGCAAAAATTCATGGATATCCGTAAACGGGTTTACAAATATCCGCGTCTGGGATGCAAAGCGAAATTTGTCGCGATTCCTACGACTTCGGGTACAGGCTCGGAAGTGACGTCTTTCGCTGTAATTACAGATAAAGAAAAAGGCAATACAAAGTATCCGCTTGCTGATTACGAGCTTACACCGGATGTTGCCATCATTGATCCTGATTACGTGTACAGCTTGCCGAAGACAGCGGTAGCCGACACCGGTATGGATGTCCTAACGCATGCCATTGAATCGTATGTGTCTGTGATGGCGAATGATTATTCTGATGGTTTGGCGATGAAAGCAATCCAATTGGTATTCCAAAATTTAGAGAAATCGTATGCCACAGCAGATCCTATTGCCCGTGAGAAAATGCATAATGCCTCAACCATTGCCGGTATGGCCTTTGCGAATGCTTTCCTGGGTATTAATCACAGCTTGGCGCATAAATGGGGCGGCGAGTATCACACCGCACATGGACGTACCAACGCGATTTTGATGCCGCATGTCATTCGCTATAATGCTCAAAAGCCGACGAAGTTTACTTCGTTCCCGAAATACGATCACTTCGTAGCCGACCAACGCTATGCTGAAATCGCGCGCATGCTGGGGCTTCCAGCTAAGACAACGGAAGAAGGCGTGAACAGCCTTATCGAGGCGATCCGCAAGCTGAACAAAATTCTCGGAATTCCGGAGAAATTTCAGGATCTTGGGTTCCAGGCGGAACAATTCGAGACGCGTGTAGATTACTTGGCGGATCGAGCTTTCGAAGATCAGTGTACAACGGCCAATCCTCGGATGCCGCTAGTAACGGAGCTGGCTGATGTATATCGAAATGCATTTTACGGTAAGTTTTAATCGTGCATTACCTAAGGAGGCTTTATCATGGCGACACGAGAAAAAGAGATTAGGATAGAGAATGGCTGGAGAGAGTTTATCCAAGGCAACTGGGAAAGTTCCATTGATGTGAACGACTTTATTGATAAAAATATAACCGTGTATCCAGGAGATCATGCCTTCCTGGCAGGTCCAACAGAAGCGACAAATGAGCTATGGCGGATGGTGAGTACGCTAACCCAGCAAGAGCGAGAGAACGGAGGCGTGCTGGACATTGATGTCCAGACGATCTCCACGATTACCTCCCATGCGCCAGGTTATATCGCACAGCATAAGGAGAAAATCGTCGGTCTGCAAACCGATGCTCCTTTGAAGCGTTCCGTACAACCTTTCGGCGGTATTCGGATGGTGATCGACGCTTGTGAGGCTTATGGCTTTAAGCTGCCGGAAGAAATTGTTCAGGTGTTTACCGATATTCGCAAAACGCATAACCAAGGTGTGTTCGATGCGTACACCTCAGAGATGAAGACCGCGCGTAAGGCTGCTATCATCACTGGTCTTCCCGATGCTTACGGTCGCGGTCGCATTATTGGCGATTACCGCCGTGTTGCTCTGTATGGTGTAGACCGGCTAATCCAAGAGAAGAAGAACGATCTTCTGCAATTGGAAGTGGACGCGATCACCGAGGATATTATTCGGCTGCGCGAAGAACTTTCCGAACAAATGCGCAGCTTGGGTGAACTAAAGCAGATGGCCAAAACCTACGGCTATGATATTGCAAAGCCGGCAGTGAACGCCGCTGAAGCGGTGCAATGGCTGTACTTTGCTTATTTGGCAGCCATTAAGGAACAGAATGGCGCGGCGATGAGCCTTGGACGCGTATCAAGCTTTCTTGATATTTATATCGAACGGGATTTACGCGAGGGGACGTTGACGGAAGTAGAGGCGCAAGAGCTTGTTGACCATTTTGTCATGAAGCTTCGTATCGTTAAATTTCTGCGCACCCCAGATTACAACGAGCTTTTCAGCGGCGACCCTACCTGGGTGACAGAATCGATTGGCGGCATGGGCATGGATGGCAGAGCGCGTGTCACGAAAAATTCGTTCCGTTTCCTGCATACTTTATATAACTTGGGCCCTGCCCCTGAACCTAACCTGACTGTCCTGTGGTCGACTCAGCTGCCGGAGGGCTTCAAGGCTTATTGTGCCAAGGTATCGGTTGAAACCAGTTCGATTCAATATGAGAATGACGACCTGATGCGACCTTATTATGGGGATGATTACGGCATTGCTTGCTGTGTATCCGCTATGCGGGTCGGCAAGCAGATGCAATTCTTTGGCGCCCGTGCCAATTTAGCCAAAGCGTTGCTCTATGCGATTAATGGTGGAGTGGATGAGAAGCTAGGGATACAGGTAGGCCCACAGTTAACACCATTAACCTCCGAGGTTCTGAATTACGAAGAAGTGGCGGAGAGATTCGATACGGTCATGGAGTGGCTGGCTAAGCTGTATGTGAACACACTTAACGTCATTCATTATATGCATGATAAATATTGCTATGAGCGGCTGGAGATGGCTCTTCACGACCGTGAAATTGTACGTACGATGGCTACCGGTATCGCAGGATTATCCGTAGTAGCTGACTCTCTTAGCGCCATTAAGTATGCGAAGGTCCGCCCGATCCGCGATGAGAAGGGCATTGCCGTCGATTTCCAAATTGAAGGCGAATATCCGCAGTACGGCAATAATGATGAGCGTGTCGATGCGATTGCCGTGCAAGTAACGGAAGCATTCATGAATAAGATCAGGAAGCACAAGACGTATCGCGGTTCTGTGCCAACCATGTCCGTTCTAACGATTACATCCAATGTCGTGTATGGGAAAAAGACAGGAAGCACGCCAGACGGCCGCAAAGCCGGCGAGCCCTTCGCACCAGGCGCCAATCCTATGCATGGACGTGACCGCAAAGGTGCGTTGGCTTCATTGGCATCTGTCGCCAAGCTCCCTTACGAGCATTGCCTTGATGGCATATCCAACACGTTCTCCATCGTACCGAAGGCTCTCGGTCGTGAAGAAGAGACACGCATCTCCAATCTGGTCGCGTTGCTCGATGGCTACATGGCGAATCTAGGACATCATTTGAATATAAATGTATTTGACCGATCCAAGCTGTTGGATGCGATGGAGCATCCAGAGCTTTATCCACAATTGACGATCCGTGTTTCCGGCTACGCGGTGAACTTCATCAAGCTGACCAAGGAACAGCAGCTTGATGTGATCCATCGTACTTTCCACGGCACGATGTAACGATAGAAAGGGGGCAGACCGATGAAAGGACGCATACATTCCTTCGACACCTTTGGCACCGTTGACGGTCCGGGCATCCGCTTTGTTCTCTTCATGCAGGGCTGCGCCCTACAGTGTAAGTACTGTCATAATCCGGATTCATGGGAGATGAATACGGGCAGGCAGATGGATATCGAGGAGATTCTGAATGAGATTGAGCCTTATCTAACGTATTATCGTCATTCAGGCGGTGGGATTACAGTAACAGGTGGGGAGCCGACTTTGCAGGCTCCTTTCCTAGCCCGTTTGTTCGCTGAGTGCAAACGGCGCTGGGGTCTTCATACCGTGCTGGATACGAACGGCTTTTGTGAGGCGAGTCATGCGCAGGAGCTTTTGGATGTGACCGATTTAGTACTGCTCGATTTGAAACAGATTGATTCTGCTAAGCACGTTGCCCTTACTGCACAACCTAATGATCGAATTAAGCGCTTTGCTGAACATCTGAGTGAGATCGATAAACCTGTTTGGATTCGTCATGTCCTAGTACCCGGATGGACGGATGATCACAAGGATCTCGTCGATCTCGGCATGTTCATTGGCTCCTTGCGTAATGTTAATAAAATTGAGCTCCTGCCCTATCACAGAATGGGCGTCTACAAATGGCAGCAAATGGGGAAGGAATACCCGCTCGAACATTGTCCTGCGCCAACAGATCAGGAAGTTACGCGAGCAAGGAGACTCATTGAGATGGGCGTTCTTGCACATTAAACAAATGATAACGGAATCGGGGTTCATGGCATGCCCACGACTTCAGGAGGCAAAAAGAGGTAAACACTAGTGTAACTTGGTGTTTACCTCTTTTCTTAGTTTGTTTGGTCACACTATCCGATGTGATTAATATCACATCTACTTATACCATAAAGACTTATGATTCAAATAATAAGCGTAGTTGGAAAGGACGATTGATGATGATAAATCGGAGCCAGAGATATGCTCGCAAGGCAGTCAAAGTTGATCATGCCCAGAACATGATTATGCAGCATGTCCTGCAGCTGAAGTGCGAGTACACATCGATTGATTCTTGTTTACATAGAAGAATTTCCGAACCTTTATATGCGAAGGAATGTATGCCTCATTTTCGTCGCTCCGGGTTAGACGGGTACGCGGTTTTGAGTGCAGAAGCCTTATTTGCTACTCCGCAAAATCCTACTTGTCTAACGGTGATTGATGAAGTGCCTGCTGGGTATACTTCGAATAAACAAGTGGTTCCTGGTACAGCAATTCGAATCATGACAGGCTCTGCGGTTCCGGATGGAGCGGATGCTGTTATCATGTTCGAGCAGACAGAAGAGTACCAGGAGGAAGGGCAAATTTCTGTCCGTATTAAACATAAGGTCAACCCTGGACAAAACATTGCCAAGGTGGGGGATGAAATAACATCAGGACAGCTGCTCATGGGCGCAGGCACCCGAATAGGTCCAGGCCAAATTGCACTGCTTGCCTCGATGGGATATGAAGAAGTCCCAGTTTTCCATCGGCCTATCGTGGGCGTATTAACGACCGGAAGTGAATTAATCGCTGTAGGGGAACTGCTTCAACCAGGGAGAATTCGTAATAGTAATGCCTACATGCTTGCGGCACAAATCGAACAATACGGCGGGTTGGCTGTTATGTTTGGAACTGCCCCCGATGATGGAGATGAAGTCGTAAGAATGATTAATGATGCCATGGAAAAATGTGATATGCTCATTGTTAGCGGAGGGGTCTCCGTCGGGGATTATGACGTAATGGCGGACTTCTTTACTACAATAGGCGGGAATGATACGACGCTGCTTTTCAATAAGATTGCAATGCGGCCCGGCAGTCCAACTTCAGCAGCGGTCATCAACAATAAACTCGTATTTGGTCTTTCCGGGAATCCTGGCGCCTGCTTCGTGGGATTTGAACTGCTTGTACGGCAGGCGTTGCTTGCCATGCAAGGAATAGAGAAAAGCACCTATCATCACCTCCAAGCGATTATGACGGATGATTATGATAAAGGGTGTCCACACGATCGATATATAAGAGGAAGAATGACGTATTTTAATGACCAAGTGAAGGTAAGTGTATTAGAAAAAAATAACTCGAGTATGCTGATATCCATACAAGAAGCTAATTGTATCATTATGATACCAGCGGGTTCCAAAGTAATTGCAGCCGGCCAACAAGTAGAGGTTATTCCTCTTCCCTATGAAATTACCATGTACTGAGAGAGGCGGAATATGGAAAATCCTGCTAAGCAAGTTCCTACAATGAGAGACGCCCTTCAAAGACCGCTTCGCGATTTGCGCATTTCGGTAACGGATCGCTGCAATTTCCGCTGCCGATATTGTATGCCTGAAGAGGTGTTTGGTCCCAATTATCGGTTTCTTCCGCAAGAAAAACTGCTTAGCCTTCAAGAATTAGAGCGGTTAACGCGAATATTTGTTTCTCTAGGCGTAGAGAAAGTACGGATTACAGGCGGTGAACCGCTTTTAAACAAAGATGTTTGCGAAATCATTGCTCGAATTCGTCAAATAGAAGGCGTCAAAGATATTGCCGTTACAACCAATGGTTCATTATTGAAACTTAAGGCGAAAGAGCTAAGAGACTCTGGGCTAGAGCGGATCACTGTAAGCCTGGATAGTTTGGATGATGAGCGATTTGGTGCTATGAACGGGAGAGGATTTTCGGCAAGAGGAGTGCTGGAAGGCATCGATGCCGCAGCTTCGGCGGGATTATCGGTGAAGGTAAATATGGTCGTGCAAAAGGGGGTTAATGATCAGGATATTGTTCCAATGGCCAAATACTTCCGAGAGCGCGGACACATTTTGAGATTTGTTGAGTTTATGGACGTTGGGAATAGTAACGGATGGAATTTAAAGCACGTTGTTCCTAGTCAAGAGATTATCGATATGATTCATAAAGAGTTTCCGTTGGAACAGGTGGAATCGAATTATAAGGGCGAGGTTGCGACGCGTTATCGTTATCTGGATTCTCAGACAGAGATCGGTTTGATCTCATCTGTAACGCAGGCATTTTGCAGCACTTGTACGCGAGCTCGGTTATCTGCAGAAGGGCATTTGTATACATGTTTGTTTGCTTCAAACAAAACAGACCTGCTAAGTGTGATCAGGGACGGTGCAAGCGATGATGAGGTAAGATCAGTAATCAAACAAGTTTGGGGTGAGCGTCAGGATCGTTATTCCGAAACGAGACTAGCACACACGACTCCCGTGTATAAGGTTGAAATGTCTCATATCGGCGGTTAGTGTGATGTATCGCACAGAGAGAGTCCGCTCGTGAAGCTATACTGAACACAGATATCGAACGAAACGATTACCTTGGGAGGGACTTAGTATGGCGATACATTCCACAGGCTATATCTCGGGGATTGCTTCTTCAAACCCAGAGGAAATTGCTTTTGCTACCGATCGTTTAATGGTAGAGCATGAAAAATTGAGAGAAAAGCTAAGGATACTCGAAACGAGTGCCAAGGAACTGATACTATTGGACGATTCGGTGAAAGGCATACAGCTTGTCCAAGAACTCAGGATACAGACCAATCAATTTGTAGATGAGATAAACCAACATTCGGAATGGGAGGAACAGGAGTTGTTTCCGTTCCTGTTAACCTATTTTCATCATCAACCGGCTCCCTCCATGACGCCTTCTTTCTGGGTATTGGAGAAAGACCATCAACTTGGCATGTCGTTTATCCAATCTTTTCAAGAAGCTGTTATTGAGGTAACACCTCTCGTTGTGAAGAAGCAATTAGCCGAGGCAGCAGCGCATCTCTTACAGGCATGTCTGATATTAAATGATCACTTTACCATGGAAGAACAACTTATTTTTCCACTAACAGAGAAAGTACTGACAGATTTGGAGTCCTTTTTCTCATAGGAGATGAGCCGAAAACTGCATGATAGAAGGAGGTATGGGTTAGTCTACCATGCCTCTTTTTTGCATCTAGAACTATTTTCATAAAGTCACGAAATAGTAACAAGAGCTGTGATTCTCCTCACAGAGAATGCTGAGAGAAAGGCATACAATGTGATTACAGCAATAAGAGGAGGAATCATATATGGTTATTGATCTTGGGATGCCGTTAGATGACGCTCAGACTTCAAGTCTTGGGCAGGTTCTGGGGCGGTTAAAGGACGAACATGGGGCGTTAAAAAAAGAGCTTGATCATGTCCAAGAAATGACAAGTCATATGGTTGGCGTGCTTGGCACAGATGAGTCAAAGCGTTTACTTCAAGAAATTCGAAAGCAAATGGTTACCTTCATGCAGCAGCTTGAGGCTCATGAACACTGGGAGGAAGTGGAGGTTCTCCCCCTCCTTACCGAATATGCGAATCAGGGGATGGAGCCCACCTTTCTCACCTCAACTTGGGTTCTGGAAGAGGATCATAAACAAGCGGAACGGTTTGTTCGCTCATTTCTTGATTATGCAGACCAATGTGAAGGTGCCGACAGTATAAAGCTGAAGAAAGCTATCACGCTGCTTAGTGTGGCTTGTTCTGTCTTATCCGAGCATCTGATATCTGAAGAGGAGATGGTTTTCCCGATTGCGAATCGAATGCTGGAGCGATGTTTACGACAAATCTAATTGAGAAGTATGTTCAAATAGTGTGACGGCTGTCACACTAGCTTGCCTGTTTTTTCGGTATAGTTGATTCAGATCACAGCTGAACAGGAGGATTTGACAAAATGAACATTCAATTAACCGATCGTGTGGGAGATATTGTAACGGCCTATCCCAAGACGGCAGAGGTATTTAAGGAATACCGCATTGATTTCTGCTGCGGAGGCAATAAATCACTCCTTCAAGTCATTCAAGACCAGAATATCGCGGAAGAGGATTTGTTAAAAAGTCTTGCTGAAGCGGCAATAGCTCCTAAATTTGACGGCTTGAATTGGAGTGAATTAAGCTCAAGCGAATTAATCGATTATATTATTCGCATCCATCATGGCTATTTGAAAACATCACTGCCGCACTTAAGTGAATATGTGAAGAAAGTGGCACGTGTGCATGGGCCGCATCATCTTGAACTCCTTCAAGTCGATCAATGGTTTGAAGCATTGAAAAGTGACATGGAACATCATATGGAGAAAGAAGAAGAAGAAGCATTCCCGGCTGTCATTGATTTTGAGAAAGATCCTACGGATGTGAAAAGAGAACGGCTGCTTAGAATTCTGGATACACTCGAGCAGGAGCATGAGGGCTCGGGTGATCTGCTTAGACAAATTAGGGAAATCACCAAAAACTACGAGTTACCAGAGGATGCCTGCACAACGTTTCGGCTCACTTACTTGAAGCTAGAGGAGTTAGAAGCAGATATGTTCCAGCACATCCATTTGGAGAACAATATTTTGTTTAATCGCGCCTAGGGGGAAGTGCCTATGTTCAGGCTTCGGCGGTTGCCTGCTTTCCGTATGTTCCCTTTTGTATATGAGCTTAATCGCCCGTGTCTTTACACGCTAAGGCTGCAGCCTTCCCTTGGATCTCAAAAGATCGATGGAAGGCCATTTTTTTGCCCATATAGTGATAACCAAAAAAATGTGATCGAGATGGGGTACACAGTGATTTTTCTCACAGTGCTGTAGGGCGGTCTCATGTTTTAATTCAACTATAAGAATCACAAGTGAAGGGGCAATGATAATCATGGATCGAGCGTTCGCATCAAAATTCGCCAAATGTGTCTTTGTGGTTGTTTGCGGATTAATTATTCTAATGGGAGTCGGTTCAAGGTTTTTTACACATATTGACTTGGCTTTATACGGGTATATGGTAGGAACCGTAGTTTTCATTTGCGGATTCTTTTATCGCTTTATTATGTGGGGAGAACGCCCGCCTACGAAAATTATTTTGAAAAAAGGGTTAAAGTTGTTATTCCGAAAAAGTACGCCTCAGACGACTACAGAGCATCTACTCACGTACCGCTTTATCTGGAATCGCGGATGGTATCGTTGGACCCAGCACGTACTCCTTGGTTGGGGCTGCATTTTATCCGCCTTCGTTACGTTCCCGCTAGTGTTCGGTTGGATGTACTTCACAATGGCCGAGAACGGAAGGTACACAGTTGTTGGTTTCGGGATCGATCTTATGAAGATTAAAGCAGATGGTGCTCTCGGATTTCTGTTCTACAATGCGCTGAATATTACAGCTTTCATGGTAATCGGTGGTGTTTGTATGGCCTTATATCGCAGGATTAAGAACATGCAGGCTCGTGCGGAACAGACATTTGTCTATGATTTTCTTCCGCTATATATGCTGCTATTCGTAAGCTTGACTGGGCTGCTGCTCACCTTCTGCAATATAGTCCTGCACGGCTATGGACATCCGGTTGTAACGTTAGTCCACCAATGGTCCGTTATCGTGACGCTGATTTATATCCCTTTTGGTAAACTTGCTCATATCCCATTCCGTCCTATGAGCGTGTTTGCCCGAAATTACAGAGAACATTATGCAGAGCAAGAGACGAAAAGCTGTAAGGTTTGCGGAACAGGCTTTGTTTCTGTCGAGCAATCCAAGGATGTCATCGCTGTGCTTAAAGTGAATGAAATTGAATTCAAAACGGAGGAAGGCTTCCACTTGGCAGAGCTGTGCCTGCCATGCCGCCGAAAATATAGAATGTCCCGATTTACAGGGATACCGACCCACCAGATTCGCGTGAAGGAGGCCAACCAAAATGCAAAGGGATAAATTCTTTAAAGTTATCGCGAATAAAACACACCCGAATGAAAAATTGGTTAAAACCCATTGCTCTTATTGTGGTATGCAGTGCGGGATGAATTTGCGGGTGGATACTTCTTCCAATACCATTATTGGCGTCGAACCGCGATATGATTGGCCTGTGACGTTAGGCAAGATGTGTCCGAAAGGTGTGACGGCTTATCAGCAAACGAATCACAATGATCGCCTGCTGCGACCGTTAATCCGTGACGATGCGTCGCTCAAAGGAACGAAGGAAGGCTTCCGCGAAGCCAGTTGGGAAGAGGCCTATTCGTTGATCGTTCAAAGATTTCAAGAGATGCAAGGCAAGTACGGTAAGGATTCGCTTTCTGTATTCAGCGGTGTGTCGATGACCAATGAGAAATGCTATCTGACAGGGAAATTCGCCAGAGTTGCCTTGCAAACTCGTTACATTGATTACAACGGCCGATTCTGTATGTCAAGCGCAGCCGCAGGCTTCCTTCGCAGCTTTGGCGTGGATAGAGGATCAACCTTACCTTGGACCGATCTGCATGAGACGGATTGCTTGTTCATCGCAGGCAGCAATACAGCCGAGTGCCATCCTACCTCGATGTTCCGAATATGGGAAGTACAGAACCGCGGTGGTTACTTGATTGTAGCAGATCCCCGGGAAACGCCAATCGCCAGGCGGGCAGACATACATCTTGATTTACGTCCGGGGACGGACTTGGCGCTTGCCAATTGCATGATTCATCTACTCATTCAAAATAACCACATCGATGCTGAGTTTATAGCGAATCACACCAACGGCTTCGAGGAAATGAGAGAGGTTGTGAAAGAATTCACACCCGAGTACACGAGTGAAATAACTGGCGTTGCTCCTGAAAAATTGATTCGTGCCGCTGAGATTTATGGCAAAGCACCGAATGCCATCGTCATGTTCGCTCGGGGCATTGAACAACAAATTAAAGGGTCTGATAATGTATCAGCCTACACGAATATGTGCTTGGTGACTGGGAAGATCGGCCGTCCGAAGTCTGGCGTTGCTACTTTTACCGGACAAGGGAATGGTCAAGGCGGCAGAGAGCACGGACAAAAAGCTGATGCCCTTCCGGGCTACCGCAAAATCACGAATCCCAAGCACGTCGAAGAGGTGTGCAAGGTGTGGGGGATCAAGCCGGAAGAGATGCCGCAGCCGGGTGTCTCGGCCTATGAAATGTTTGAGCTTATGCAAGAGAAAACGATTCGCGGCTTGTACCTGCTCTGCTCGAATCCAGCTGTCTCGGCGCCGAATCAGAACTTTGTCCGTGCTGCTTTAAAAAATCTGGACTTCATGGTTTGTGCAGATATTTACTTGTCCGAATCGGCAGAGTTTGCCGATGTCGTACTGCCTTCCGTCACCTGGTCGGAGGATGAAGGCACAGTAACGAATCTAGAAGGACGGATTATCAAGATTAATAAAGCGCAAGAGCCCGTTGGCGAGTCGAAGCCTGACTGGTTGATCGAGGTAGAGCTTGCGGAGCGACTAGGCAGAGGACAGTATTTTGGCCATCTGAAGACAGCCAGGGATGTAGCGGATGAATTCCGTTTGGCCTCCAAAGGCGGATATGCCGACTATTATGGAGCCACTTGGGAGAAGATCGACAAGCAAGACGGTGTGTTCTGGCCATGTAAAAGTGAGGAAGACCCGGGAACGCCGCATATGTTCCTGGATCACAAGTTCTACCATGCGGACGGCAGAGCGAAGCTATGCGCGCTTCCTTACAGACCGCCGGCCGAAGAGCCTTGTGAGCAATATCCACTTCGTCTTACCACAGGTCGAGTTGTTTACCATTACTTGTCCGGAAATCAAACAAGAAGAATTCCTTTCCTTCGGGATATGTGTCCGGAGCCGTACGTTGAAGTTCATCCGGAAACAGCGGAGCGCTACAATATCGCATATGACGAAGTCATCCGATTGTTTACACGTCGCGGGGAAGCTTTGTATAAAGTGAAAATTATCGAAGCGATTCGTAAGGATACCGTGTTCGTTCCTTATCATTTCGGCCATGAGCAGTCGATTAATCTGCTAACCATAGCGGCGCTGGACCCGATGTCACGCATGCCGGAGTTTAAGGCATGCGCAGCACAGATCGCAAAGCAACCAGAGAGGATGAGCATCCGATGAAACAACATCTATACATTGAAATGGATAATTGTATCGGCTGTCGGAGCTGTTTGGCTGCTTGTACACAATGCGGAGGCCACGATGAAAGAAATCGTAATTATGTGTATGATGTGAATCCGCTAGTCTCCCGCCAAACGATTCCTTTGATGTGTCTTCACTGTGTGAATCCGGCTTGCGCCAGAAGCTGTCCGGCCCAGGCCATTCAGATCACCGAAGAGGGCGCAGTGCTTTCGGCATTGGTTGAGAAATGTATCGGTTGTCAGAATTGTACCATCGCATGCCCGTATGGCATCCCTAAATTCGATGAAGAGCAGAATCTGATGTACAAATGTGATCTTTGCTACGATCGGACCAAAGAAGGTATCCCTCCTATGTGTGCATCCGTTTGTCCGACGAATACGCTGCAGTGGTTGACTGAGGATGAGTTAGCTCAGAAGAAAGCCCAGCATAAGCTAGGGAAATGGACGGCAAGTCATGAGCCATGGGATCCATTGGAAGGAGAAACGAATGTGAAGATTTCCCTTCCTGGTATTCTGCAAGGAAAACAAAAGTTGTTCTAATCTGCTTGTGATGAGGTGGACTTTATGAAGCAGGACAATAACCATAGTCCTTTTAAAGAAGATAACTATACGCACAATATAAGAAAAAATGATGAGAGAAAATTGGATCGCCGAGGCTTTATGAAGACGCTGGTTGGTGCAGCAGGCGTGTTCGCTGTATCGACGATGCCGTGGGGAGCACTCGCCGCGAAAGAACTGACAGGACTAACGAAGAAGTCTTACCCGCAGCTGAAAATTACGGATATCTCCTCGCTGGAGGTAGGAGATGCAGTCCAGTTCGCTTATCCGGGCGAGCATGATTCCGCACTATTGATTCGCCTTGGCGAGAACGAGTATAAAGCTTATCAAAATGCGTGTACGCACCTCAAATGTCCCGTATTTTGGAGTAAAGAGAAGGATGAAATGGTCTGTCCTTGCCATCACGGCATTTTCGATGCCAGAACGGGGTCACCAACAGCGGGGCCGCCCAAGAGACCACTGCCAGAAGTTCTTCTGAAGCAAGAGCAAGGCGCGATTTATGCGACAGGAGTGAAACGATATGAAACGTAGCTATGTCGGCGTTATTTTATTATGTATCATCTTGTTTCTCTGTATCGTGTTTACTCAAAAGGCCGTGAATGCGTACTATTTCGACCATTATCGTTCGGTTATTATCTATTCTGTGTTAAATATGTTGTTATTCCCTACTGCTATTATGATCTATCGTCGGGAGCGTGATGTCGAATGAATATCAAAAAAGTACAACTGCCGCTTCAAACTATCAGTCTGGTTCTAGGCTTTATGGTATGGGTCATCCTATCATCGTTAATGCCATTTATTAAAGAGACGATCAAGCTAACCCCTTCACAGCTCACCTGGGTCACCGCTATTCCTATCTTGTTTGGTTCCGTCATGCGGGTGCCTGTGGGATATTGGACGAATCGTTACGGGGCAAGAAAGCTGTTTGCGATCTCCTTTATACTATTGCTTGCGCCTGTTTACTGGGTCAGCCAAGCGAATTCCTTCGGGGATCTCATTATTGGAGGGTTCTTCCTTGGCATTGGTGGGGCTGTATTCTCAGTGGGTGTGACTTCCTTGCCTAAATATTATCCGAAAGAACGTCATGGCTTCGTGAACGGAATTTACGGGATTGGTAATCTCGGAACAGCGCTATCCACCTTTGGCGCGCCTGTCATAGCCAACCAAATAGGTTGGTCCAAAACGGTCATGCTCTACAGCATTCTACTGATCGTCATGGCAGGATTGAACTTCGTTGCCGGGGATCGCAAAGAGCCTTCTGTACAGACCTCTCTTGTTGAGCAAATCAAAGGAGTTGCCGGCAATTCGAAGCTATGGTTATTATGCTTGTTCTACTTTCTTACATTCGGTTCTTTTGTTGCTTTCACCGTATATTTACCAAATTTCATGGTCAGCAGCTTTCACCTGTCCAAAGTAGATGCCGGGATGCGTACGGGCGGATTTATCGTACTGGCAACGGCTATGAGGCCGATCGGGGGCTACCTAGGAGATAAGTTTAACCCATTCAAAATTCTTATGTTTGTTTTTGCTGGCTTAACGGCTTCTGGTATTTTACTTTCATTTGCTCCGTCGATGACGTGGTACACAGTCGGTTGCTTAACCATTGCACTGTGTGCAGGAACAGGTAATGGTACCATTTTCAAATTGGTTCCGATGTATTTCATCAAGCAAGCTGGTATTGCGAATGGTATCATCTCGGCAATGGGTGGTTTGGGTGGATTTTTCCCGCCGCTGCTGCTTACCTTTCTCTTCAAACTGACAGGTCATTATGCCATTGGATTCATGGCCTTATCTCAGGTGGCGTTGGCCAGCTTAATTCTCATTCTTTGGATGTTCTATAACGAGAAATTAGGGTTATCCTCGCGGATTATTGAAAATACGGTCGAAGGTATTATGGTGACGGATAAGACTGGGAAAATTCATTCGGTGAATGCGGCCTTCACGCAACTGACAGGCTATGAAGCCAAGGAAGTCATGGGGCTGACGCCGAGTGTATTGAAATCTGGGAAACAGAATCGCGCTTTTTACGATGCGATGTGGGATGATATTCGCGGTCACGGTTTCTGGCAGGGTGAGATTTGGAATCGTAAGAAGAATGGCGATGTGTATCTGGAATGGCTGACGATAAGTGCAGTCAAGAATGATGCCGGAGATGTCGTCTATTATTCGGGGATGTTTAGCGATATCACCAAACTAAGAAGCGCGAAATAGGAGGGGGGATGTGACATGCCGAGTGAGTTTGCATTGGATTTATGCTTTATCCGTGAACATGCGCAGTCTCCTTTCTATACGATTATCGAACAGCAATTGAATGAGCTTTTCGCAGGAAAGGGAACCTGGTATATTGATCTGCGCGAACAAGAGGGGCTCGATATCGCTGTTGCCGAAGTCAAAGGTTTGGCGATTTGGGAAAGCGAAGAAGAAATCCTGAATTATATAGAAAAGTACACAATTAGCGGTGAGCCTTCGGAACACGATTGCTGGAACCATCTCCAAGGATATCAAGTGAAGGTATCGCCCAAAGCAGATGCGGGCTGCTGCCGCTTGAAGAAGGAGGCACGGGTATGAAATGGGAAGAACAATTATCACGGTGGCTTGGCACTCAGATTGAAGTGCATATCGAGGATCAGGCTGGACTCGACCCTGTAGCACCTCCGAAAAAGATGACGCTTGAGAAGATACGCATTTCCGAAGACCAAGATTATATGCAAATGTATATGAATGAACATCAGTTTCTAGCCATACCTTTAAGGGGAGAAGAGCTGACGAGCTTAATAAATTCAGAGCATGGAACAGTTCTCCGATCATCTGACATTGCGGCGCAATTGGTATATAAAGTCCATTTCGGTTCATAGAAAGCCGACTAATCATATCAGCCATTTCGGAATTGTTGATCTTATAGTTAATGTGGATATGTTCCCCTTTGGGTACGCCGTATGAATTACTTAACCTGATTAATAAAGAACAGAGCGCTCTGCGCAGAGTTCTGAAAGGGATCCATCTGACCGAATAAATCACCCGCTTGATGCAGATACAGAATGAATTTCACGGATCATTACGGTATACGGGTAAAACTGGATAGCTTCCCATGAAATGATTGTTGTAGCAGCACTGTTTGTTAGAGGACGTGACTCCCTGAGTAGGGTGGCACGTCCTTTTTGGATTAGCTCTTGAAAAGTGTGATTTAGATAACATCTTAGGTTAAAGGTATCGTGTAAACTAAGGAGGTATAATATTTCTAGATGATTCGAAAGGGAGGCAATTGCAGGTATGGAACTGTATGATTATATCGGTGGAGAAACGACAATACGAAATATTGTGGACGCTTTTTATCCAAAAGTTCTGGCACATCCTTTGCTTGCACCTATATTTCCAGAGGATATGGAGCCATTAATTGAAAAGCAGTTTCAATTTTTAACTCAATTTTTTGGCGGGCCTTCCTTATATACAGACGAACATGGTAATCCAATGATGAGAGCCAGACATGCTCCTTTCCATATTACTAGGGAACAGGCAGATGCTTGGCTTGCGTGCATGCAAAGAGCACTTGAGGAAGTTGTTCCTTCAAATGAGGTGCGTGCAATTATTTTAGACCGATTGAAAGGTCCGGCCTACTTTTTTGTAAATAAAGAAGCGTAGAGAGTATTTCAACACGCAGACTTGGCACAAAATGCTGAGTCTGTTTTTATTTATTTAAAGAGGTGTGACTTAAATCACACAGGTTTAGCCTCAAAAGGGATTAGAATGTAAGAGCACCTGAGTCAGATTTTTTAACGAAAAGGGGAGATCTCCATGGTATCTTACATTTTCATTGCTTCTATTTCAATCATCTCCATTCTAGCAACATTTGCAGTAGGGTTTTCCAAAGAAAATCAAAATGAAGATGACCAATATACGAAGAAAACGAAAAACAATATGTTCAGATTAACGCTTTTGAATGCGTTGTATGTCGTTATTCTGGTCGTTGTTTTGGTTGTTTATTTAATGTATTTTCAGTGATATACGTGAGAAAACAGAAGTGTTATCCAACCAGTGGGCACTCCTGTTTTTTTATGCTACACAGCGACCTTCTTGCCTTCTCGATGAGGGTAATTTGAATCGCTGGGAGCCGCGGTGGACGCCAGAGGATATGTCTGAATCTGCTAAAGGGAAGGGGAATGACAATGAATGAAAAAACTATGGATCCCGGAGTACTTCTTCGCCAAGTTCCGTTGTTTCGCGATTTGTCCGACGGAGAAATGGAAGGTCTTTGCAGGATGATGATTCAGCGTTCCTATCGTAAAAAAACGATCGTATTTACGGAAGGCAGTGAAAAAGAAGCTGTATATTTTATCCAAAGCGGGCTAATCAAAACGTACAAGACGGATGAAAATGGACATCAACAAATCGTATCTTTTCTGAAAACCGGTGATATGTTTCCGCATACCGGGTTGTTCCATACGAATCAATATCCAGCTACGGCAGAGACGATTGTGCCCACGACGCTGCTTGCGATGCCCATCAAGCCCTTTGAGGTTTTTCTTAGTAATACTCCCGGTATAGCGGTTAAACTGTTAAGGGTGATGAGCGAGAAAATCCTTGAACTGCAGGGGAAGCTGCAGGAACTGACAGGACAAGATGTGCAAAACAGAGGGCAGCTATTTCTACTAAAGCTCGCAGAGACGAACGGCAGGGAAAAAAGCGGGAAACTTCTTATTGAAATACCTATGACCCACCAAGATATCGCTAATGCAATTGGTACGACTAGGGAAACGGTTAACCGTCTATTAAATCAGCTTCGCAAGGAGGGCATTGTAGAAGCTGATCGTTCAGGGTTTGTGATTCATGATATCGAGGCGCTCCAGCACTGGAGAGACAATTAATGCTGTTAAATATCCATATAAGCACTTCTTCATTATATTGAAGTTTAGAATGTTCGAAAGTGAGGAAGATCACCAATTCGGGTTCTACCGATTCATTATAATTGTTGCGGTGTCTCCATTTTTAGCTCCACATGCATTGGCTTCATCTGTATCCAGATGAAGTTCCATTTGGTAGTCATCGGACACTCGAGCACTAACATGATGAAGGATACTGCCTCGTTCCCCTTCAATTTGTACACTCAAGTCTTGCTTATCTAGAATTCCGTAGCGAGCGGCCTCTGAAGAGTGAAAATGAATGTGCCGAGCAGCGATGATCACGCCACTGTCTAGAGTGACAGAGCCCTTCGGACCCGATAGAACAATACCGGGGGTGTCATTTAAATCGCCGGATTCGCGCAAAGGAGCCTTTATTCCTAGTACGAGAGAGTCTGTCATAGATATTTCTATTTGTGTTTTTTTTCGTAAGGGGCCAAGAACCCGAACCTTGTTAAACTGCCCTTTTGGACCAATAATTTTCAATATTTCTTCACTGGCAAACTGACCAGGTTGCGATAGTGGGCGATAAGGAATCAATTCATATCCGATCCCGAATAAAGCTTCGAGATCTTTCTGATTTAAATGAACATGTCTGGCAGAAACGCCTACAGGAATGGGGATATTCATCAATTTGTCTCCTCTAACAATGAAAATGTTTTTTGCGCAATGAGAAGTTCTTCGTTAGTAGGTATAACCAAGATACTTACAGGAGAAGACTCCGTGGATATGAATCTCTCTGTCTGTGTGCGTTCGGTATTTTTTTCAGTGTCAAGCATAAGACCAAGAAAAGTTAATTGTTCACAGACGTTACGTCTTAAAGAAACTGAATTTTCTCCAACTCCACCTGTGAAGACCAAAGCATCAATCCCATTCATCACTGCGCTATAGGCACCTATATATTTTCTTATCCGATATTCGTACATTTCAAGGGCTAATATCGCCCGAGGATCTCCATCAGTAGCAGCTTGTTGAACTTCTCGAACATCACTGCTTATACCTGAGATACCTAGAAGTCCACTATGTTTATTAAGCATCGAATTCACTTCGTTAATTGTCAGATCTTCCTTTGATAAAATAAATGGGATAATCGCCGAATCAATATCACCTGAACGCGTCCCCATCATTAAACCCTCTAAAGGAGTCATTCCCATACTAGTATCCATGGATTGTCCACCTGAGACCGCAGCACAACTGGCTCCGTTACCTAAATGGCAAGTAACAATCTTTAAATGTTCAATTGGTTTATTTAATAGCTGCGCCGCTCTTCGACTTACATATTCATGGGAGGTACCGTGAAAACCATAACGCCGGATACCGTATTTTTTATAAAGAGATAGTGGTATCGGGTATAGATACGCTTTTTGTGAAATGGATTGATGGAATGCTGTATCGAATACCGCGACTTGCGGAACATCCGGCATGTGCCCGGTGACCGCCTGAATACCAACCATATGTGCTGGATTATGCAGTGGGGCAAGATCGTAGAGTTGTCGTATCTTTTGCTCTACATCACTGTTAATTAATGTTGCGGAACGAAACCATTCTCCTCCATGCACAATGCGGTGTCCAACTGCTTTAATCTCGGAGATGTGTTCAAGAACGCCATAATCTTTATGAATAAGAAGCTTCAGCATCGTACGGACAGCATCTGAATGGTGTATGATTTCTTGTGTTAACCGTATTTCGTCTCGCTCGTCTCGTTCTACAGTAATGATGGCTGTTTCAGAGCCAATTCGCTCAATACGTCCTTTGATCAACATCATCTCTTTAGTCATCTCATATAGTTGATATTTCAATGAAGAACTACCGGAATTTATAACAAGCACCTTCATATACGATCACCTCCTTCATTATAATGAAAAAATCCCTTTCCAGTTTTAAGTCCAAGTTGCCGAGCCCGTACCATTTTCTTCAATAACACATTCGGTCTGTATTTGATATCACCTAATTCGTGAAATAACGTCTCCATAGAAGCAAGCACGGAATCAAGGCCAAAACGATCAGCCATTTCTAAAGGCCCGTAGTGGAATCCATAACCAATCCTGATTGCTTCATCAATATCTGTAGCTTTTGCTACTCCTTCAGACAAGGTGTGAAGTGCTTCGTTAATCAGTGTACAAATAATGCGTGTAGTCACATATCCAGGCGATTCATAGACTTGAATACTTGCCTTATCTAAAGTCTGCTCAACAAATTGTTTCGTAATTTGAAATGTTAGATCGGATGTTTTTAAACCGCGAACGATCTCTACTAATCTCACTTGTCCTGCAGGGAAGAGAAAGTGCAGACCTATTACACGCTCCTTATGTTCCATAGCCTCAGCTAGCTCTGTCAAACTAAGTGTTGCCGTATTACTTGCTAGAATGGCGTCAGGTCTAATACTATTTTCCAAGTTGCAGAACAATTGCTTTTTCACGTCAAGTTGTTCCGACACAGCTTCAATAATCATGTCACACTCAAGAAGCATCTGCACATCTGAAATGGGAATGATCTTGGCAGTTATTTGCTTCTTTTCTTGATGAGTCAAAGCCCAGCGTTCGATTTGTTTATTTAAGCTGGCATCCAGCAATCGTAATCCATCATTCAGTTTTTCTGGGGATTTATCCATGAGATATACATCTATGCCCTTAGCAGCAAGAAGTTCAGAGATACCACGTCCCATTGTCCCAGCACCAATTACACCGACTTTTTTAATGTCCATTTGTACGATTCCCCTTCCTCCACATCCTTCCTTATTGAAACATGTATTAGCAATTACGACTGTGATTATCCTCACAGAAAGTGACCAAGATAGAAAATATTATTTACTGCAGCCATTCCATATTGGCTTGATACGGAGATTAGTCACTAAAAGAAAAAGTACTCTGTGACATTTCTCACAGAGTACTAGTTAAAAAAGTAGTACATTACCGATTTTGGGATGATAAATACAGACGTATTATGTTAGCGGCCTACGATCTCAAGAACGTCGCCGGGGGCCATCGCTTTGCCCTTTAATCCTCGCTCTTCAAGTTGCTTTATAAACTGTTTCTCATCCTGCTTGATGCCTGGGAAAGTGCTGTGGTGAATCGGAACAGTTAGCTTCGCGTTGTACCACTCCGCCGCCTGGAGCGCATCTTCAGGTCCCATCGTGTAATGGTCGCCGATCGGAAGGAAAACGACGTCGATTGGATGACGCTCGCCGATCATTTTCATATCGCTGAACAAGGATGTATCGCCTGCATGCAGAATTGTTAAGCCTTCGGCAAACACAAGGAAGCCGGCAGGCATACCTGCATATAAAATCTGTTTCGTTTCCTCAATGACGATACCAGAGCTGTGGAAAGCTTGGATCATCTTCGCCTTCGCAAAGCCAAGATCAAATGTACCTCCCATATTCATGCCGATTGAATTTTTTACGCCCTGCCAAGACATGTAGGACGCGAGTTCGACGATAGAGACAACTGGCGCATCGTTGTTGGCACTCGCTATTGGCGCTGCGTCGAGAATATGGTCCATATGAGCATGGGTTAACAGCACAGCGTCGGTAATGATTTCCTCTGGCTTGATTGTGGCTGTGGGGTTACCGCTTAGGAAAGGATCAATGATGAGGGATTTCTCACCGGTATGGATTTGAATGCAGGCATGACCATGATATTTGATTTTCATAATATAGCGCTCCTTTATTTTTTTCGTGCATTTGAAGTATATATTGTATAATTACTTTAAGAAAGTACGCAGAATTTTCGTATATAGTATTAAAAATCATACCTTTGTAAGGGGATTGAATTGTGGGCGATCGAAGAAGCAAATATGGTTCAAATCCAAACGTAGAAGGATGTCCTGTGGAGACAACTCTTGGTGTCATCGGCGGGAAGTGGAAAGGGATTATTCTTTATCATCTCATTGATGGGACGAAAAGATTCAATGAACTTCGACGTTTCAATCCGGGAATTACGCAGTTCATGCTTACGCATCAGTTACGGGAGCTTGAACGGGATGGCATCATTCACAGAGAAGTTTATAAAGAAGTTCCGCCCAAAGTAGAATACTCTCTTACCGATTTTGGAAGGACCTTGGAACCGCTCATCCTATCGATGAAGGCATGGGGGGGAACTTATAAAATTAGACTTAACGAAAGTAGAATGTCGGAAGGGAAAGCAATTGAATTTTCGAATGACTGAGGTGTACATAACAAAGCACGAAAATTCCCATACTTCCATATTCCCTTCCTCCTACTTCGGTAGGGGGATTTTTCATAAGGACAATCGAAAGTTAAATAGGCGTTCACTCTATGGGGTGAACGCCTATTTATTTTCTTGTATGGAGGAAGTCCTTCGTCATTTGCTTTCCGCAGCCTTTTGCGGAGAAATAAGGTTTTTTTTGCGTTCCAACAGGCTTTTCTGTAGGAATACTCGGTTGTGATTGTTCACTCGCCTTGGATTATCAGCTGCTAATTTACATTCCCTTCGGTAATGATTGTAGACGGTAATAAGTCGATTCGATAGGATCAGTGTAGTCGGACGGCGAGTTGTTAGTCGATGTTACGATATGCTGCAAATGAGAGCCTAGCCATAAGCTGGCCATCCAGTTAGGGCCTCTGGGGGAATAAAAATAAGGGAGGATACAAGTGGAATACGAGAAATATGAGGATCTGGTTCGGATCGAGAAGCAGTCCGTAGAGATTAGGGAGAATCAGTATTCGTCCTACTGTGACTTTATTTATTATAACTCTTCCCGCCATCCCGAACTTCAATTAGCTATGCGGGTGCTGAAGCCTGAAAAGCCCTCGAGGCTCGTAGTGACGACACATGGCTGGCATATGAGCATACCGCCTTTCGAGGCCATGGATACACCATGCGTCGATGAATTAATTGTTGAAGTCGATATGCGAGGACGAGCATTTTCTGATGGTTCTCCGGATTGCAACGGCTGGGAGCTGTTCGATGTGATTGACGCAGTCACCTATGTACAGCAAAAATATGAAAGCTTTATTGAAGATATCTCGCTCGTCTATTTTGAGGGTGGAAGTGGTGGAGGTGGGAATGCTTACGCCATCATAGCCAAGTTTCCCGACTTCTTCACGGCAGCGACGGCGATGTGCGGCATTGCTGACTATGCGGTCTGGTATGAGAATGACGCGATTGGTGAATTTCAAGATGAGTTGGACGTCTGGATTGGACATCCTCCGCGAGCCAATCCAATGGCTTACGCATCAAGAAGCGGGCTAGCCTTAGCTTCGAATCTGCTAACTCCCTTATTTATTTGCCATGGAGATACGGATATTCGTGTGCCTGTTGATCATGCCAGGATGTATAAGGAGCGTTTGGAAAGGCTTAATTTGAGCGATAGGTTGGATTATTGGGAACTGGAAGGGGTTGGAACGCGCGAGCATTGGGGAAACGCCACACAGCAACAGTTGGTGGAAATACATAGCCGGAGCGAGCAGCATCGTGCAAGGCATGTAAGATCAATTGATATTCCAGAACGAGGACGGTTTATGATAGGTGGCTACTTATTTACGAAGCGCTTCTCTATCGTACTCGATTCGCTCGATCACATGGCCGTGGTCGAATATGACTTGTTTCAAAACCAATTTATTGTAACAACCGTACAAGGAGATGAATGTGGATATAAGTTGGAGCTGTATGGCTGAATGGTTTAATCAGGCATAAGGTTGTTAAAGAAAATATAGAAATCCGCTGATCATGCATGCGGCGAAATGTCAGAAGGAGGAGGAGCACCATGCTTGCACCACATAAGGTTGTCCCCGGAACAAAAGTTAGGCCTTCGGCGGCCGAAAGAAAACGAATCGGCAAATTGCTCATTCGCGACCAATGGCTATATTACATGCTGCTGCCCGGCATTATTTATTTTATTTTGTTCAAATATTTGCCAATGTGGGGTGTCCTGATATCGTTTCAAAATTATCAGCCATTTCTCGGATTCTGGCATAGTGATTGGGTGGGCATGCAGCATTTCACCCGTTTTTTCGGGGAGCCAACGTTCTGGATGCTGCTTCGCAATACGATCGTGCTGGCGATGTACAATTTGGTTTTCTTCTTCCCGCTGCCGATCATTATCGCACTCCTGCTGAATGAGGTGCGCAAGGAAGCATTTAAACGTTTTGTTCAAACGATGATTTACATCCCGCATTTTTTTTCCTGGGTCGTAGTTGTCGGTATGGTCTATATGCTGTTTACCGTTGAAGGTGGGCTTGTTAACGAACTGATAGCTAAGGCAGGCGGCGAGAAAATCAATTTCTTGATCAGCAGCGAATGGTTCCGTACGCTCATTATGTCTGAAGTGATCTGGAAGGAAACCGGCTGGGGCACGATTATTTTCCTAGCGGCACTCGCAGGGGTTGATCCGCAGTTATATGAGGCATCGAAAATAGACGGTGCTGGCCGTTGGCGACAGCTGTGGCATATTACACTGCCCGCGATTCGAAGTACAATCGTTATTTTGTTCATTTTGCGACTCGGGCATTTTCTGGATACGGGCTTCGAACAAATTATTTTGATGCTAAATGCGTTGAATCGCGAAGTAGGCGAGGTTTTCGATACGTACGTATATTCTGTAGGTATTAATCAGTCTCAATTCAGCTACAGCACGGCGGTGGGTCTGTTTAAATCGCTTGTTGGCTTAGTGCTCGTTCTTGTAACGAACGCGCTCGCCAAAAAATTCGGGGAAGAGGGCATTTATTAATGCCGAAAGGAGGGGATTTATGTGGGCCGAAATCTAGGCAGTCGATTGTTCGATATGGCAAACTATGCATTCTTGCTGCTGCTCGGGTTGTTGACGGTCGTGCCGTTTCTTTATATGGTGCTCGGCTCGTTCGCTGCGCCTGAGGAATATGCCAAACAGGGAATTGTTCTCATACCAACACAGTTCTCACTGTCGGCGTATACGTATATTTTTTCAACCGATACAATAATGCGAAGTCTACTTAACACAGTCATTATTACGATTGCCGGTACATTTATCAACATTGTGTTTACGTCTCTGATGGCTTATCCATTATCGCGCAAGGAGCTGCTTGGGCGCAGACCGGTTATGCTGCTCATAATTTTCTCAATGTTGTTCAGCGGTGGGATGATCCCAACTTTTCTGATTGTCAAGGCGCTGGGGCTCACGAATACCTTATGGTCGCTGCTGCTTCCAGGTGCGATAAGCGCGTTCAATCTCATTATTTTGAAAAACTTTTTTCAACAAATGCCTGAAGGGCTAGAGGAATCAGCCAAAATAGACGGCTGCAATGACATGATGATATTATTCAGAATCATATTGCCGTTGTCGATGCCTGCCATAGCCACGTTTTCTCTGTTTTATGCGGTTGGGCATTGGAACTCATTCTTCTCAGCTATTCTATATATTAACGATACGACGAAATGGCCTATTCAGGTACTGTTGAGGCAGGTAGTCATTATGTCTGAAGGGGGTATCGGTGATTCAAGTCAAGTGAACGAAGCCGTTGCGCTTCCGCCCCAATCACTCAAAATGGCTGTTATCACCGTTTCGACACTGCCTATTCTGATCGTATATCCATTTTTACAAAAGCATTTTGCCAAAGGTGTATTGTTAGGCTCAGTTAAGGGTTAAATGATTGAACCATATAAAAGGGAGGCAAAAACAAGATGGAAAGAAAAAAGATTGGGAATAGAGTGCGACTATGGGGTTTGGCATCTCTTGCTTTAACGACTTTCCTCGCGGGATGCGGGGAGCAAGGTGCGTCTCCGTCAACGAAAGCTCCAACGGCCACGGAGGCCGCAAAAGAGCCGCTCAAACTATCGATGATGAATATGTATTACTCGGCTGAGCCTCCAAAGGCTGATAACGAGGCGATCAAGCTAGTCGAGGCTCATACGAATACGAAGCTCGACATTACGTGGGTGCCCAATTCCGCATACAACGATAAAATCAATGCCACAATTGCGGGAGGCGAGCTGCCCAAAATTATGATGATTGCGAGCAATAAGTCTTCGGGTATTGTTAATGCGGTTAAGTCCGGGATGTTCTGGGAGGTCGGGCCTTATTTAAAAGACTTTCCGAATCTTAGCAAGTTGAATCCGCTGGTGTTGAACAATATATCAGTAGATGGCAAGGTTTATGGTATTTACCGCAGTCGGCCTGTTGCCCGAGAAGGCATTATTTATCGTAAGGACTGGCTGGAAGCAGTAGGTCTTACTGAGCCCAAAACGATTGACGATTTTTACAATGTAGTGAAGGCGTTTGCAACGAAAGATCCAGACAAGAATGGTAAAGCTGACACTTTCGGCATGTACGAGGGTAGGGGGATGAACGGCTTTCAGACCATTCTGAGCTGGTATGGCGGGCCAAATTTATACGGTGTGCAGGACGGCAAGGTGGTACCTGATTTTATGTCCAAAGAGTACATCGACGCACTCAAGCTGTATAAACGGATGTACGATGAGAAGCTAATCAATCTGGATTTCGCCGTCGTTCCTGGTACGAAACGTCAAGAGTCGATTAACCAGGGAAAAGCAGGACTCATTATCAGCACACTGGACGATGTAAACTCAGGCTTTAACGATTTGGTTAAGGCGAACCCAAGTGCGGTGCTTGACGTAGCCAGTCGGATTAATGGACCTAAAGGCGAACGGCTCATGCTGTACAACGGGGGTTATGTCGGCGTTTATATGTTCCCAAAGACGAGCATCAAAACCGAGCAGGAGCTGAAACAAATTCTTGGCTTTCTTGATAAGCTTGGTGACAAAAAAATGCAAAACCTGTTTGAATGGGGAATCGAAGGCAAGCATTATAAGGTGGAAAATGGCAAACCAGCTCGTCTTGACGGCAAGGCGTACGAAACGGATATTAGCTCCATTTATCAGCTTCGCTATGATGATGGAAGCCAAACCGATGCGGGAGAAGATGTGCCAATTGTCAAGAAGTATAAGCAAATGTTCCAGAAAAACACGGAAATTGCCGTCGCCAATCCAGCGGAATCATTCGAATCAGCAACGCTAGCGGAGAAGGGCTCTGAATTGACAAAAATAGTCCAAGATGCGCGAATCAAGTTTATTATGGGTAATATTGACGAGGCTAGCTGGAACCAGGCGGTTGAGCAATGGCGTAAAAGCGGCGGTGATAAAGTTATTGAAGAATATACCGCACAATATAACAAGCAGAAAAAATAAGCGTTAGTGAATCGCAAGACGAGACAGTCGTATCTGCGTTACAATGGAAACACTGACTCCAGCTGAACGCGGGAGCTTACAACAAGTTGCTGTCTTATGGAGGTTGATCTTTAATGAAAATCCGTTCACCCCGTTTTTTGATAAAGCTGTTCTTATTCAGTTTGGCTTTGGGCACACTGCCTGTCCTCTTGCTTGGTGTACTGTCGTACAATAAGTCGTCTGCTATGATCGAGGATAAAGTGGCGAAAGGAAACCAACTGAATTTGCAGCAAACACAGCAACGGGTGGAACAGATTCTCCGGGCAGCTGACACCTCGGCCACTCATTTCATTAATTCAGCGCTGGTCGTCAGCGCGATAAATATGAAGCTTGCACCGGAACAGTTCGAAACGGTTAACGGCTTGCTTCAGGGGCTGCATCAGTTGCAAAGCTTCGAGCTTGGGATCGATGATATCGTGCTTGCCAGCTTCAATCAGGGGTGGGTGCTCGATAATAATACAGAGGTATTATCGTTGTCGGATTATCGCAATGCCGAGCTGATTGAGCGGTATAAGCGGGATAGCAAATCCACATTCTGGGCCCCGTCGGTGTCTGGCGATCAAGTACATTTGGTGAAAAAGCTGCCTTTACATTCGCTGAATCCGTCGGGGTTGCTCATTGTCAAATTTCGGAGTGCAGAGCTTGCTCGCTTGCTAGCTGGCAGCAATGAGCTTGGTGAGGCAATGATCGTCAGTGAAACAGGTGGGTTGCTTGCTCACAGCGACCTCTCTGCGATTTCGCAGACAGCCGGGTACGAGGAAGCGCTGCGGATTGTGCGTACTAGCGAGGAACCGGTTGGAAGTTTCCGTACGACTGGTAATAATCATTCCGCAGTGGTCTATCGGAAATCCGCATATACGGGTTGGGCTTATGTATCTATTGCATCTGTCGATCTTATCACACAAGATTCGAAGGCCATTGAGTGGTACACCTACACCATTTGTTTCATTATTTTAGTCATAACGTTAGCTTTGTCTTGGCTTGGGGCGAGCCGGATGTACCGTCCGATCAACCGGCTTTACCGTGATTTACAGGCTGAGCCGGAGCTTAAGCCAATTGGCAGTTCCGACGAAATTGGCTATATTGGCAGCCAGGTGAGGAATATTCTGGGTGTGCAAAGCAACTTGAAAAATATCGTTGAGCGGCAGCGGGTCCAATTGGAAGAGCTGTTTATGATCAAGCTTTACGAAGGCGAGTTGGCACAGCGTGAAATCAGTGAGAAACTTACCGCTTTCAAGTGGGATCGGAAGTGGACGCAAGTGTGCGTCATTGCAGTACAAATTGATGCGTTACGCGATACACGCTATGAAGAGATAGATGAGGATTTACTGCTTTTCTCCATTAATAATATGGCGGAGGAGCTTATACCGCTGCAGCGGAGATTGAAGCCTGTCGTCATGCACCGTAAGCAGGTCATGCTGATTGGATGTGCAGCAGGTGAGGAGAACAATTTTAAGCAGATAGTCAATGATCTGTGCGCTGAAATAAAGCAAAAGGTGGCGCAATTTCTGGAGTTGAGCGTTACCTTGGGAGTCAGCCGGTTTTATGGAACGATTAGCGATGCCCGGTCCGCTTATGAGGATGCCAACGAAGCACTGAAATATGCGATTCGTATGGAGCCGGGCTCCGTTATTTATATTGAAGATGCTGAGCCAGAGGGAACACAATTAGATCGGTTTCCCGTGACGCTGGAAAGGGAGCTGCTCGATGCCATCAAGCTGGCCGATGAAGAACTGGCCAATGAGCGGTTGTCCGCATATTTGCAGAGTGTCTTCCAAGAGAAAGTCAGCCATCGTGAATATTTCGTGACACTAACATCGCTGCTGCTTGCACTTGTACGTCTGAAACAGACGTTAGGCGACGAGAAAGAAGCTGTATTTGAGGGCGAGAAATCATTGATAGACGAGCTGTACAATTTGAAGACGGTGAGAGAGGTGGAACAGTGGTTTGGGCAAACGCTGATCCACCCCCTTATAAACCGTTTGGAAGGCCTGAGAAAAAAGCAATATGCTCGTATATCCGACCAAATGCTCGCTATGATTCACAATGAGGCGGAAACAGAGCTATCGCTCGACGTCTGTGCTGCAAGGCTTGGCTATCATCCCGACTATATCCGTGGTGTGTTCCGTAAGGAGGTTGGTGTTAACTTCAGCGAATATTTATCTGATTATCGGCTTAAGCAGGCAAAAGAGCTGCTAACCGATACAGAGTTGAAAATCACCGACATTGCAGAAAAACTGCACTACACGAATCCACAAAATTTTATTCGCTATTTTCGCAAGCAGGAAGGAATGACACCTGGACAATACCGTGATTTGCAAAGGAAAAAGGAGTGATCAATTGATGATCAATAAACGAATTGGCAAACCCCAGGCTCACATGTCTACGTTCTCTCGGGCCGCTAAAAGGGGTCTCGCACTTACGGCCATCTGTTCTATGCTCTGGTCGAGTCTTGTAGCCATTGGAGTTTCAACCCCTGCTGCATTGGCAGATACACCTCCTCGTGCTGCTATTATTCGCGATGGAACGACATATGCGCTGGATTTCAACAGTGGCACGATGTCGAACGGAACCTATAACGATGGTGTACGTAATGCGTTCAAATTTGCTGGAGACACGGCGAATGTAGCCTTGTCGGGGGGAGAGTTGGCAGTCAGTCCTGTTACCGCATCTACAGTGGGTGTTTTCGACTACGGCTTCACGAATGTCCCTGAGCATAAATACAGTGACTTTGAAGCTTCATTCGATATGACGGTGACTCAGCGCGAATTAAACCGTCAGCTTGGCGTTCAATTCCAGAAGAATGGCTGGAGCGATGGTTGGGATGCTCAGCTCAAAGCGCATGTAACCTTTGATGCCAAAATGAATTTGTTCGAAGGCTCGACTTCAATTGCTAATACGGATGGGAACAAATACAGAGGCTTGAAGGAGTACGGGATGCCGGGATTGAACCGGGATACGTTGCCGTGGGGGACATTCCGGATGAAGCTATCGGCTGAGGGGAATCGAATTCGCGCCTATGTGAACAACGCAACTGTGCCGATTATCGATGTAACACGTGGCTCGGCAATAAGTGAAGGATTTATCGGTGTGTTTGCCAATGCTGCTACCGGATTTCGCATGGATAATTTTGTGTTTAATCGTCTTCTTCCTGTATCAGATCGGGAGCAAGTCAGACTTGTGGGTGATACAAACGGCTTTTATATCTTTATTCCGGAACTAAATGAGAGCGTTTCCAAATTTAATATACGCTACCGCAATGTAACGGATGGAACCGCTGCGCAGCTCAGTGTTTATAATGGCGAACGCGGCAGCTATGCACGGATTGGCGGTTTGACTGCCGGCAAAGATTACAGTGTCGAGCTGTTACCGGTTTACACAAGTGATCGTACACTTGTCGATACCGAGCTGACCATGTACCAGGGTGCAACAGTTCATGTAGGCAATCCGTTACAGACACAGCTATCGCTGTCAGCTGGTGAAACGTTTTATGGAGCATCCAAATCGATTGATTACTCGGTCATTGGCGCAGATGCAATCCGCTACACTCTCGACGGCTCTGAACCGAATTTAACCCATGGGACGGAAGTGACTGGCGATACCATTTTTAACGGATCGCTGACGCTCGACCATACTGCCACGCTGAAAGCCGTAGCCATTCAGGACGGTCAGATCAAGGCGAGCAAACAAGAGACGTATGTGGCTGGCGCGAATCCTGTTACCATGTCTGCCTCCCAAGTTTTTTATGACAGTCTCCCAGTTTCAGTAGCATCCAGTTATGCCGATGCGATTATATATACGCTAAACGGAACGACTCCACAATACAATGCGGCGACCGATACGGCTGCCAACGGTATGATGGTCAGCGGTGCTGCAGCTAATATTACCGTAACAGATTCCGTCTATATGCAAGCACTGGCGGTCAGGGGTGGTGTAGCCGGAGCTGTGATTCGTTCAGCTACGTATACAAAAGTCGCTTTGAATAGCGGACTGGTTACGTCTTGGGATTTTACAAGCCATACTGTTCTCCATGCGGAGGAGCAGGATGAGCTGTATGGCAAAAACTCTGCTCCGTGGAGTAACCTTCTTGGCTGGGACGTGAATTCTGATAAGGGCGTCTACGCCAATCATATTGTTACAGACAACGTGTACCGCGATGTGAACGGCGTGCATCTGTTCACGACATCGGAGCCGATTCAGTCTACGACATCCAATCCGAATTTTTATCTGGATACGCATGATGCTGGCCTGCAGCCGATTCCATCGGCTTACCGATACGTCAGTGTATGGCTGAAGGCGAATCATACGGCGAATGCCGCTATTTATTTTGCCACGGATGCAGGAGCAGATACGAATAAGTTGAGCGAATCACGTAAAGTGGCGTTTCGTAATACGGCGGCTGAGACGCCGGAGTTTCAGCGCTATATTATCGATATGGGGGATAATCCTGGTTGGACAGGAAATATTACAAAGCTGCGCATCGACCCGATGGCCACTTATCCAAGCATGAAGAATGGCATTGAAATTGTTGTGAAGGAGATTTCGCTGCTTCGCAAGCAGGATCTTCCAGCTGAAATCCGTCTGACGAAGTTTCAATCTTCTCCTCACGAAATTGTATCACCAGGCGACCATTTTCAGGTTGAGGCGGTGCTTGAAAATATTGGCGCGGACGCTTCAGGGATCTCCATCCAACTGGATGCCCCTGACTTCGTGGAGGTGACAAGGGTATCTCCGGCACCGGGGACGACGCTCGCTTCAGGGCAAACGCTTCAACTTGTGTATGACGTAACGGTTACAGGCACAGGCGCCGGAGGCATAGGGCTGACAGTGACGGGCAGCGGTCTCCCGACAACCAGGGACACGGCGCGATTGTTCAGCGTGGCGAACTCGCTTCCGGAGAGCGGGCAGCCGGATGATCTCATCCTCGGCGATGCAGACAAACGGCTCGTATTTCCGTCGCCAGCTTCGACAGGGCTTGGCGGTTATGGTTTCGGTTGGTTGGAAGCGAAACGTGCAGGAGCTTGGGTACGCATAGCCGTACTGCCTTCGCTTGGCAGCGTGCAGCAGATCGTTTACGGTGATCAGTTGGCCGTCCGAGAGCTTTATGCACCAGCACCGGACCCAGAGTCGGATGGCAACTTCGTGGTGTCATTCACCGATCCAGAAGGAGCGGCATGGAGCGGCAGCATAAGCATTACATCAGATGTGTATGGAGACTTTCAGCTCACCCACACATTGCAAGCTAACTATCTGCGGCAAATTGCTGCAATCGTCGGTCCCACGTTATTGTTAGGAGAAGCGGGAATTGCATCTGTGGATCCGCAGCAGAAGGTGATTACCTCGACCTCGTCAACAACAGGGGATTACGTAAATGAAGCTTTGTTCCCAGGTTTGGAATGGCTTGACGATCACAATCTGAACAACCGTTCTTCGGATACACAGGCGGTTTTGAATTCGTCAGATGCGTTCCGTTATGTGCCTCATCCGCGTAAAATTACCGTCCCATTGATGGCGCTGCGCAAAGGAGGCATTTCATTCGGGCTGATGTGGGACGCTCGGCAGTCATGGGACGGTGTACACGATCAACCTGCGGCATTTTTCGCGCTGCCTAACCGTCTGGAGCGAGGGGAAGATACGGTGTCTGCGAAGCTAAGCTTATTCATCCCGTCTGTTCTTAACGGGGTTAACGAAAATGCCACAATTGCCACGGGTATACCTGCCTATTACGAGCAGGTGACGGCTAATGCCAATAACGAAAATCCAGTGCGTCAGCCGTACTCCTTGCCAGCAGCGCAACCTATATCGCTGCATTCGAGGTTGTTCGTGTCGCATGATACGGAAATTTCGTCGACAGTGGGGCGATGGATCAGGACGTATGGACTACCTGAACCTCTTGCGTATGCAAGCGGAACGATGCAGAAAGAAAGCAAAGCCCTGCTCGGCAGCTTCGAGAATTTATGGCTGCCTGAGCAGAATCAATGGATGAACCGGATCGGTCCAACCGCCACGCCTATCATTACGTCTGCTTTTGTCATGCCATATGCGGTGCTTGGGCCTTATGGTGATGCCAAGAGGAGGACACTAGCTGAGCAGCGTGTACAAACCGCAATGAATCAAATCGGCACGAATTATTCCACATATGGATATATATTGCCGTTTTACTTGGATGGTATCGCTGTTAAAACGATGGAAGCACTTCAAACCATAAACGTTGATTCATTAGTCGCTTCGGCTAAACTTGTAAATCCCTCTAGTGTTACAGCGGGCGTATATTGGGATTATCAAACCTATATCCAGAAAAAAGGCTTTCCTGTCAGCGCCTATATGGGTGCACCTAATGAAGTGACGCCAGGCTCAAACGCCGAGTTTGCTTTCAAAATGCTGCGTCAAGCCCGTATGACCGGAAATGTCAATGCTTCGGTTTATGGCAAGGCAGCGATTGATTACATGAACTCGAGTTTCACCTTGCCACGGGGCTCACAGTCTTGGGAGCTGCGGAACATGATTCCAGAGCTAGAAACAGCTGCCTTCGCCGTTCGCGCTAACGTTGAGGCCTATCAAATCACAGGGCTTGCTGCATACTTGGCGTACGCCAGACAATGGGCCGATCGCGGATTGCCATTCATATATGTATGGGATGATGGCAGCTACGGAATCAGTAAGAGCAACGGTGAAGGAGGGGAGTTTGGGAGTCATACGTTTATGCGCTATGGCGCTCTTGCCGCTTTCGGGCAGTCGATTTATCGAAGCGACGGTAAGCCGCTGCCAGGTACTTGGTTCGGCCGTCCAGTCCAGTGGTCAGGACATGATTATGGGATTGCGCTGTTAGAGTTGGAAGCAGCGATGAAGCAGCAGGGAAGCTGGAACAGCTATATACAGAATGGCGGGGTTGATTATCATAAAGTTAGCCTGGGGCTATCCGTCAGCGGCTCACGCCAGACAACGGCAGCCGATGCTGAGTATCCTCGTCATCTATATGATGCGACCAGTCTTTTGAAATGGGAAACGTCCGATTATTTATATCCCAATTACCAAGGCGCTGAACTACTTGGCAAGCTGCTTGGTTCGAAAACAAGCCCGCAGACCGTAAAAACAACCTTCGGCGCTAAAGAGATTCGTGTCAGCGCTGCGGCGGATGTGAAGTCAGTGACCCCTCAAACGAATGAACTACAACTTAAATTAGGTTTTGAAGAGCCTGGTGACTACACGATACTTGTTCAAGGCACTTCTGTCATAGGCGGAGCCACAGTCGTTGAAGGTACGGCTCAAATGGTTTCATTCGCTGCCCGTTCTGGTAGTGGGCTAGGGGAGATTCATCTCCGCGTAGTGGCTGAGGGGAGTTCTGAAACCGTGCTGAGACTCACGTCAGTAACTTGGAAGTAAGTTGTATTCTTACAAAAAAGGCATTCACTTAACCGGGTGAATGCCTTTTGCTGAACGGTGAGAAAAGACGTTACGTTAAAGAAAGTGTTATAGTGGACGTATTCTCACAGATAAATAGTGGTGTAGTTCGCTGTAGGCAAATTTTCTTTATCTTTCTGATTGCGAAACTGGTGTGGAAAATAATATTAAATAAAACATTGCATTCTTTGTCGAAACCATGCTATATTATCAATCCGGCCGCAAGACAGGCTGGTGAGAGCAACTGAAAGTAACTCAAAAAAAAGTAGTTGCACATTAAAAGTAAACATGGTATATTACTTCTCGCTGCTTCGGTAACACGGCAGTGAGCGAAAGAAATTGATCTTTGAAAACTG
>NZ_LMSD01000012.1 GCF_001428045.1 Paenibacillus sp. Soil750
TTATATTTCGTATTACAACTCGGAACGTTACCAATGGGGATTAAAAAAGATGACTCCTGATGAATTCAGAAGTCACCTTTTAGCGGCCTAATTAGGCCAYGGGGTCTTTCTTTTAAAACGTCCACAATTAGGGTCACAGTTCACAAGTGGCTAAGCAGCTCCTCTTCTTTACGTGTCTACACAGCATCCTGCAAAAATTTATACTGAGCTTGGATCAAACCGTAGTAGATCTTCTGTTCCTTCATGAGCTCATCATGATTACCAATTTCCATCATGCGTCCGTGATCAAGCACGACAATTTTGTCAGCATTACGAATCGTTGATAAACGGTGTGCCACGATGAAGGACGTACGACCTGCTAAGAGTGTCTTCAGCGCCTCTTGGATTTTGAGCTCCGTATCTGTATCAATACTTGCTGTCGCTTCATCCAAAATGAGCACACGCGGATTAGCAAGCAGCGCTCTTGCGAATGAAATCAATTGGCGCTGTCCCATCGACAGGACGTTACCGCGCTCTTGCACCTCTGTATCGTACCCATTGGGCAACTTAGCTATAAAATCATGCGCATGAACCGCTTTCGCTACCTGCTCGATCTCATCGTCTGTGGCGTTTAAACGGCCAAAGCGAATGTTATCGCGAATCGTACCCGAGAAAATAAACGTATCTTGGAGCACGACACCAATTTGGGAGCGAAGACTATGGATCGTCACTTGACGGATGTCGTGACCATCAACTTCTACAACACCCTCATTCGGGTCATAGAACCGGCAAAGCAAGTTCATGATCGTACTTTTGCCTGAACCTGTATGTCCCACTAGTGCAATGGATTGCCCTGCAGTTACATCCAAATTGATTCTGTTCAGCGCAGGACGTCCTGGCTCATACTCAAACACGAGATCTTTGAACTTCACATTTCCTTGTACATGAGGTAAATCCTTGGCACCCTCGATTTCTGAAACAGTAGGTTTCTCATCGATGAATTCAAAAATCCGTTCTGCCGAAGCCATCGCAATTAATAACTGTGAGTACATCTGCCCTAGTCGCGTAATCGGCTCCCAGAAGTACCCAATGTACGTTGCAAAAGCTACTAGCAAACCAATGGAAATTTCTCCAGTTTGAACCAAATGCGCACCTAACCAGAACAAGATACAATATCCTATCGCGCCTGTAATTTCAATGAGTGGCCCAAAGGATTGATTTAACATGGATGCGCGGTTCCAAGACAACCGATTGGTCATATTCATTTTCGTGAAAAATTGAATGTTCTCTTTCTCCTGCGTGTACGCCTGTGTGACACGAATACCTTGAATACATTCGTTTAAATGGGCATTTAATCGGGATTGCTTCATCGTAACGTCCTGCCAGGAACGACGAATTTTGGTCCGAAGCTTCGTCGATATGAAAAACATAATCGGAACTGTTACTATGATCGATGCGCCTAGTTTAAAATTAAAGGATAATAAAATGATGATGATTCCTACCAGTTGTACAATATCAATCAATAAATTGACGACACCGTTCGTAAATAAATCTTGTAACGAATTGACATAGTTTGTTACACGAACAAGTACGGATCCAGCTGGTCTTGTATCGAAGAACCGGAATGAAAGCTTTTGAATATGACTAAAAAGGTCATGACGGAGGTCGTAGATTACTCGTTGCCCTATCATGTTCGTATATTTGATGCGGAAGGTGTTCGCAATCCATTGAATGAGATAAACACTGAGCATAATACCAACTATCAGTAAGAGAAGGTTCTTATCTTTAGGTATAATGGCATTGTCAATCGCTTTACTGATGAGAAGTGGAACTGTCAATTTGGTAATCGCACCCAAAAGCATCATGATGATGATAATTGGGAGCATTTGTTTTCGATAAGGCTTCATATAACCAAACAAGCGTTTTAATTGGCCCCAGTCAAAAGGCTTTTCGATCAGTTCATCATCTTGATAAACGAAGCGATGTCCTGTTTGAGAATCTGGATTGGTTGAAGCTGCATCAGCTTGCTTCGATGTAGTACTCAATTTGCCAACCTTCTTTCTGGCGTAGCGATTGGATTTATTTTGGCATCAACCGATTCCTGAGAAGTACCTTCTTCACGAGCAACTGCTGCTTGGTTCTTTGCCGTTTGATTTTGCGGTCCGTCCGCATACTGAATGTCATACGTTTGACGGTATAGGCCTTCTTGTTGTAAAAGTTCTTGATGCGTACCTCGTTGAATGACCCGCCCTTTATCAAGCACAATGATTTCATCTGCGTGCTTCAACGAAGAGATCCGGTGAGCGATGATAAACGTCGTACGACCTGCCATGACTTCACCAAAGCCTGCTTGAATCTCATGCTCAGTTTCCATATCAACCGCACTCGTAGCATCGTCTAGAACGAGGATTTTCGGATCTTTGATCAAGGCTCTTGCTATAGCAATCCGTTGCTTCTGACCACCGGAAAGCCCAAGTCCTCGCTCACCAACTAGCGTTTTATATCCCTCTGGCAGCTCTGAAATAAAATCGTGTGCCTTCGCAAGTTTAGCTGCGCGGATAATCTCATCCATCGTTACATCCTTGCGACCATAAGCGATATTGTTACGAATAGTAGATGAAAATAAGAATGTTTCTTGGAAAACTGTTGAAATTTGGCTGCGGTAGCTTTCAAGTTGCAAGGAACGAATATCTTTCCCATCCAACATTACCTTGCCTTCTTTCACGTTATAAGCTCTCATGAGCAGTGAAATCACGGTAGTCTTTCCAGACCCTGTGCTTCCTAAAAGCCCAATAACAGAGCCTGGAGGCGCATCCAAAGTAAAATCATATAGAGCTGGCTGTTTCTCGGGATAAGCGAAAGTGACATGATCGAATCGCACATGCCCATCAACCTTAGTAAGCGCTGCAGCATTTTCGCTATCTTTGACATGCATGTACTGATGTAGAACCTCTAGAATCTTTTCACCAGAAGCTTTCGTTTGCGTAAAGTTATTAATGTGAAAACCAAGACCCCACATAGGACCGATTATGTACCAAATGAGACTAAAGCAGGCAACTAATTCACCTAGTGAAATCATCCCGTCAATAACCATGTAGCCCCCAGCCCCGAGTAAAATAACAACACTCAAGTTCGCTAGAATTTCCATGATCGGAAAATATTTCGCCCAAATCCCTGACGATCCAATATTCATGGACTTGTAATCTTCATTGCGTGCTGCGAACTTGGCAACCTCATGAGGTTCGCGAGCAAAAGATTTAACCGTCCGTACACCTGTAATGTTTTCCTGAACAGCCGTCGTCATTGTGCTTAATGACTGACGTACCATCCGGAAAGCCGGATGAATTTTTCCTTCAAAGCGCACTGCCGTAAATGCCAGAAATGGCATTGTGATCATCGTAAGTAAAGCTAACTTCCAACTGATGGAGAACATCATGCCCATGCCGAAAACGAGCATTAACAACACATTCAGCATTTGTGCGAAGCCAAATCCAATAAATTGGCGTATCGCTTCTAGATCAGCTGTCAACCTGGACATTAGATCTCCTGTTCTAGCTTGATCATAATACTGGAAAGATAAATATTGAAGCTTTTGGTAAAGCGCATTCCGTAAGTGGAATGCAACACGGTTTCCTAAGCGTCCCCCGCATAGACCATGTAAGAATTGAAACATCCCTTTCGTTGAAACAACTAAAACAACGATCAGTGCCAGTCGAGGCACCAGGTCAAATTGCTTCTTGGTGATAACTTCGTCAATCAGATACCGAAGTAAATTGGGATACACCAAGCCGAGCGCGGTAGCGATTGCAAGACATGCAATAGCTCCAAAAAACAGTTTTTTCTCTGGCCAAAAATATGGCTTCAGTTGCCTGAATACATCCACTTTGGGCCCTCCTTAAAAGGATAGATTTGAAACGCTTATAATGTGTGAACACTTTATGAATCTTAACACCATCACTATATGTGAGCAATTCGAGGAAACTCGGATTTAAACGCTTAATTAGGCATAAATTCACAAAATCGTGTAGTAATCCCCCCTATTCTTTTAAATCATCGGGATAACCGCCATTGAAAGCCCTTACATGAGCAATCCAAAAAAAGAGGCAACTAAGTTCCACTGAACCTAGTCCCCCTTTTGTTTAACAACTAAACAAATGCCTTCAACTGATGCTGTTTAGATATGAGTTCATCCAAATCAATCTTCATTTGAAGTGCATCACGAAGCCCTTCTGCGTGCTCTTTGACCTGTTGCTCCATGATCGATTTCTGAGCTATTAACCAATTTTCTAACTGGATGCCATACGCTTGTTCAAGCTCTGAGGTTTGACTTTCAATAAAAGCAACAACCGGCGCATTGATCCGATTTTCTAATTCGGCTTTGAGCTTGCTCTTACCATCACCCTCGAAAAATTGCTTCGCATTCTTGAAATAACTCTGAAGCAGCTTCAAGCTCACTTCCGACGCTTCAAGCTTCGTTGTCACCTCAGGTGTCACAAACGTATTCGACTCGTAGGCAGCCTTCTCAAAGCCTTCAAGCAGTAAGCTCAGCTCCTCGCCCCAGCGATTCATCCGTTTGGTGCTGATGAGATTCATGCGGTTCTCCACACGCAGTGTAGTGGCTAGAACCTCCTGAGATAAGTCATGGCCAATCATACGTAATAGTTCATTCCAAGCGAATTGTAGTGCGGCTTTCGGATCTTTGGCCTCATCACGGAAAGTTGAAGGGTTGAATGCAAAATTATAAAGCTCTCCGAACCGATACATCGTACGTTGCTTGACATAGTACATCAACTCTTGAATTTCCTTCTTCAATTCTTTTAGCTCTGCATCATACCGCGTGTCATCAAGCAAATCTAAGCCCTGCTGCTCCGACTCATCCAGCATGATCAATTGCAACCTGCGTTCTTCCTCACCTGACTGTGCTCGCTCCAACCACTTCTGCATCGTACCGATGGCGCGATGCAGCTCAAGATTAGCCGAGTGAATGGCGACATCACTAAGCTCATTCAAGGTAAACTGCACAAACTGCTGCTCAAAAGGCTGAATACCCGATTGTACAACTAAGTTATCGTCGCCCTTGATTTTACCCTCTGCTGCCAAGTAACTGGAAATCGGATAAATTCGTGGATGACGAATGCCGTGCTGCACTAAATTCGTTTCCACATGCTTAACAACACCTGCCAGCTCCTCAGCGCTTGCCGCCAAATCAGCTGCATTCACGATGAAAAACATTTTATCCATTTCAAAGCTATCCTTCACACGGCCTAGCTGGAGTAGGAACTCACGATCCGCTTGGGAAAAAGCATGGTTATAATAAGTGACGAATAGGATGGCATCTGCATTTTTAATATAGTTAAAAGCAACACCCGTGTGTCGAGCGTTAATGGAATCTGCCCCTGGTGTATCCACGAAAATGATACCTTGATCCGTCAGTGGGTTGGAATAATACAATTCAATAAATTCTACAAAGCAGGATTTATGTTCTTCCGCCACATAACCAGAAAATTCATCTTTGGTGATCCGCAGTTCAGTCCCCAAATGACTGGAGGCTGCTTCCCAGCCTTTTTCAACGGCTTTCAGGAACGAGAAATGCGGTTTTCCTTTGGCTGTTACGTCAGCAGGTGAAAGCTGACTAATCCGCTTCAAAGCGCTAGTCATATCCGTGGCCTCTACGCCAAGAATTTGGAGCGAGTACAGGACATCTTCCAAGATGGCGTCAGCCTTCTTCATCTTGACCTTAGCTGTGCCATGCGGCCAACCTTCCGTCGGCGGCATAATCTTGTTGATCGCCGCCGTCGTCGGATTCGGCGACACGGGAAGCACCCGTTCACCAATCAACGCATTGGCGAACGAAGACTTACCCGCGCTGAACGCACCGAACAGCGCAATCGTAAACGTCCGCTGACGCAGACGGTCCGCCTTCTCACGCATGGAGCGCGCGAGCGACCGCATCGACGGCAGCCCGTCGATGAGGCTCGAGGCCGCCTGCAAGTCGGCGGCCTTGCGCTCCATGCGCTTCCCGTGTTCACCCGTGGTGAACACGGATGACGGCACTGCGGACGTTTCAGCTGCAACTGTGGAGGCAGCTGCGTCCGTGCCTGCAGCCGCCGACGCAGTCGCGGCGGCTTGCAGGATCGTGCCCATGGAGGTCACGTGCAGGTTAGCCCCGCTCAGCGGGGCTGCTGCCGGCTCCTCCATGGCCGTGTACTGCTGCGCATCCGGGAGCGCCGGCGCAGAAGGTCTTTCCCAGCTGGCCAAGCGCAGCAGCTGGGTCTCTGCTGCCGCCTCGGCTTCCTCGAGGCGGGCGATCTCGCGGCTGGCGCTCAGCCGGCCGCTTAGTGCTTGCAGCTCAGCCGCTAGCGCAGCGGCGGCTGGACGTGAGTTATCGCGGACCGAAGCCGCGATGATGTCAATCACCGCAAACGCCAGTTTGCGGTACTGCAGCTTCAGTTCCCCAGCTAGCTGCTTCATGTAATTCAGCGTATACTCGCCGCCAAACGTCGCTCCTGTATTCACTTGTGAACCGATCAAATCACCAGTAACTTCGACCTTCAACGCTTCAATCTGTGCAATTAGCGCAGCATCATGTTGACCTTGCTCGCTTGCTGCCTTTTTCAGCGCATCACGCAAATGCCAATCCAGCTGTGCTTCTACTTGCTCTGCCAAATCGGCCTGAAATGCGGTTAGCCGTTTCTCTTGCTCTGCAGCAGTCTTTGCTGCGCCCCCGAAAAATCCAACCTTAAATCCGGGTTTACGGCTCACCAGATAGGCATTAGCATAATCCCTCGTTAGCGCAGGCGTAATATTTGCATTCTCAATAATGGCGCCAACATCTTTACGAAGCTCAGTAATTAACATTTCAGGCAAGTTTTTCAATGCCATAAGTTCGGCTTGCTTGGCAGCTGCCAACGTTTGAACGTCCTCAACATCGCCTTCCTCGTTGATCGCTTCCAGCAACTCCGCCTTCTGCGGTTCATGTTGCTCCGCCAACCATTTGCTGTGCTCAGCAGCCAAATAGCGTGCAGATGCATCAATGCTATAGCTTCGCAAGATATCACCGCGCTCGATAAGCCGGCTCAGCAACCACTGGAGCTTAGCGTACTCATTATGTGGATGAGCTGGCTCCTTCATCGTCACAAACAACAGATCATCAGGTTCAATACCCCAATTTAAGAAGGCTTGCTTCGTTCCACTTTGATACTGCTCGAAAGGAAGCTCCCATTCCTTATGCTTATCAATCATATTAACAACAAGATAGAGCGGTTTCCCCCACTCTTTCATTTTCTTTGTGAACGCTAAATTCACTTCAGATTGCACATGGTTATAGTCCATGACATAGAACACCACATCAGCTAAATGCAATGCGGATTCCGTAGATTGATGATGCGCATCATCTGTAGAATCAATGCCCGGCGTGTCCAGCAAAGCTGTATCTTCACCGAGAAAGGGAATAGGGTAAGTAATCTCAACCGTTTCGATATCCGTTCCGTTCACACAATAGGCTTCTAACTCGCTGAGTGGAATGGTTGTTGTCATCCCTTGCGGGTTGACCTTCCCTTCATGGCTGCGATGAGTTACATGCGCACCAGGTTGCCCATTTCGAATACTAACAATATTAGCACTCGTTGGAATGGGACTTGATGGTAACAAAGCTTGGCCACACAGCTGATTAATAAGTGTTGATTTTCCAGCAGAGAAATGCCCGCAGAACGCAATATTCATCCGTCCACTATCGAGCTTATCCAGCAATTGCCCCATTTTCGTGGCATTATCATCATCACCTGCATGCCCAAGCACTTGCTGCATTTTCTTAAGTGCATCCGGCATGACAGTGATGCTTCCAGCTACCAATTGCGTCATTCGTTCATTCCGCTCCTCTATGATTTGTTCTTTAGTACTACCTCTCAGCTATACAGAAAAAAAATCTCCCAAAGGGAGATTCTGGACTTACGTGAGGGCGATTTTTTCTTTTTCCGGTAGGAAAATTTCAAAAACGTCACGATGTTGAAGAATCGTAATATCCGAATCCTTCACTTTCATCACAACAACCTCGGATTTTGTTTTCATTTTGTCTATGTAATTCTGAGGAACCTCGCCGGATTCACTGACAGTTACACCTTCAATGACTTTTTCCTCATTATCGGCTAACGGTGTATTGATTACTTGCTCATAAATATCGGAGAACAATTCAAAGCTATTAGTATATACGGCGATGCATTTCATTTCAATCCCATCCTTTGTCAGCATTTCATTTGTTTGTAATAGTTTTCCTAGTTGGTTGTGGTTTCATACGCTTCTTCCCCTCACGGCATTTGTCCAATAGAGGACAGAAGGTGCAATTGGGGTTCTGTGCCTTACAGTGATATCGACCAAAGAAAATGAGTCGATGATGTGTTTGCGTCCATTCGTCTCGCGGAACTTTCTTCATTAACTTCTTTTCAACTTCCAGCACGGAATCATCCGAGCCCACAAGTCCCAATCGCTTAGAGACTCGTTCCACATGTGTGTCAACCGCAATCGCCGGCACGCCAAAAGCGTTCGATACAACGACATTTGCTGTCTTACGTCCAACACCTGGCAATTCAACTAACTGCTCATGCTTCTCAGGAATTTCACCACCGAACTTGTCCAGTAGCAATTGACACAGCTTATGAATATGACTAGCCTTGTTACGAAATAGTCCAATCCTCCGAATATCTTGCTCCAATTCCTCTAACGGAACAGCCAAGTAGTCTTCAGGGCGTTTGTACTTCGCAAACAAGTCTTTAGTAACCTTATTCACGGTTTCATCCGTACACTGAGCCGATAGTAATACAGCAATTGTTAATTCAAATGGATTACTGTGGTTCAACTCACAATGCGCATCCGGATATAGCTCACCGATCGTATCCAGAATATGTCTTACTGTCTTCTGTGTCATAGCTGATCTTCCTTAGGGTCGTAATATTCTCCAGTTTAGCGAATTGTTAGGTCATAATCAATCCTTGAAAGCGTCAAAATGCGAACATTTTCTAAAAAATAAACATTTTTTTTTGAAAAATAGAAAAAACCGTCTGTTTGAGATGATTAACATCTCAAATACAGACGGTTTTCCTCTAACTTTTGTTCAAATTTCTATTTTTCAATCTCAACAATTTTATTGTCAAGGATATACAGATTCAATTGATCACCAGATACATAGGAGGATACCGGTACAACTGTGGAACCATTATGGAAGTAAGCTCTCGGGAACAAATTGTACGCAGTCCGATCACTTGCACTATTAGCTTTCATGTAGACTTGGTTCAACGTAGAGCTGTATTGATCAAACTCACGTTTAGAAGCTGCAGCTACTTGGATGAGCAATTTATCATTGATATCTTTCATCAATTGAACACGATCCCCCACCTTAATGGAGGAGAAACTCAAGTCAGCACCACCGTTAAGTTTCACACTGAAATTGCTGCCTGCACTAATGACTTGACTTTTACCCGTAAAATCTTGAACAGTCAAGCTTGTACCTGCTGCATTTACAGCTGTTACTTTACCACGAATCGGTGTTATTAACTCTGCCTTCGTAATCGCGAGACCTTTGAATGTCAATTTCACATAGTCGTCAATCGCCAAATCAGCGAACTCTGCACTAGTACCATCGGCTTTCACAAGGGAAACACCATCTAATGCGATTGTATAGTTCGTATTCGTGCCATCCATAACCGTAGCTTGTTTCAAGTTCGCATTGGTTAGAAGGGTTTTGTATATCGTCGTGTTCGTTGTGACGATTTTAGTTACAGTCGTTTGATCATAGCTAAGCAGAAGACTTACCTTATCTCCCACTTTCAAATCAGAAAGCGTACTGTTCGGCTTATTTGCAACTTCAACGATTGGTGTAAAGTTCAGTTTAAACGTTAAGCTTTGCCCACTATCTGTTTTCAACGTGACATCATTCGTCTGTAAATTCAATTGTGTTAATGCACCGTCTAACTGCGTGGACATCTGAATACTCAACACTTTTTTATTAGAAACCAGAACATCTACATATTTACCTGGGGTAAAAATACCACTAAAAGAGCTAAACGGCAATTTGCTGCCATTAAATGTGATGGAAATACCATCATTTAAAATATAAGCATTTGGATTTCCAGCATTATCTGTAACCGTTAGAATTTTAGATGAGTCCTTATAATCAATGATTTTGGCAAAATATAAATTCTCAATCGATCGATTTATTACTGTAATTGTTGTAACCTTATTATTCAACACGTCTAGCTTTAATTGATCACCAGCAGCCAGATCATAAATACTTGCGTTCGTTAAACCATTAATAACAACGCTAGGATTATTACTTAATTCAAAGGCATCGACTGTCTTACCAGAAGTTTTATTGATCAAAATCGTAGAATGATCGTCCGTAAATTGTTTGAACGTTCCTTCTACACTCGTTCCAACATCCGCTTGCTTTTTAACGATAATCTTAACAATCTCACTATTCTTGACCGTGTACTCTACCGTATCACCAACATGTATCGCATCTACACTAATTAACGTGTTATCTGCAAGTGTCGCAACTACATTACTCGAGAAGCCAAAAGTCTCAGTCTCACCTGATGCGGACTCAAGCAACGTCAATTGCATAGCGTCTTTATTTAACGTCTGAATATCGCCAACCGCTGTTTTATTTACCGGGATTTGTTTCACAACGATAGATGTATATTTGTCACTGTCCACAAGTTGACTTTTACGAATTTGAATCGTGCTGCCAGCAACAATCTCACCTAGGCTAAGTCCTCGCCCTTCGATATCTGTTACAGCAACATCCGACGCTAAATCGTAGCTTTCATAATCATCTAAGGTTGCTTTCATCGTTGTCAGATTCAGCTTTAACAACTGACCTTCGTGAATGTCCATGTGCAGTTCATCACTAAGAATTTCTACATAATAAGCTGTTCCGTTTACTTGAACAATCGATATTTCGTATGTTTCTTGCAGAACTTTTGGTGATATGGCAACATCATCTTTATTTCCGAAAAATACGGTATTCGGCGAAATCTTGTACGTACTAGTATTCCCGTCTTTATCCATAAGACCGATGCTGCCGCTCGTTAGGCTAGTCAAATAGCCCTTCTTCGCACGCTCTGGCAAAGTAATCGAGTCCTTTTGAGAACGACTTAGGAAAGCCGCCATTTGCGCACGTGTTACAGCGCCTTTCGGTTGAAAAGAACCATCCTCGAACCCATCTACGATTTTTAGAGCTACGGCTGCATTAATGAATCCTAATGCACTGCTGCTGATCTGCGTATTATCTGTAAATGATGTTGCCTGGCTCGATAAACTTTGTGCAAGAGAAGCTTTGCCAATAGCTCGGATGACAACTTCAGCCACCCATTCTCTTGTCGCTTTTTGTTGTCCCCAATTGCCAACAAGCTTCGTACCTTGACTTCTTAATTTTTCTTGTTCTGTTGAAATCAAGCCTTTTTGTAGGGCTAGTGCTACGTAGTTTCGAGCATATTTATCAACTAACATGAAATCAGGAAACACCGTTTCCGACGACAAATTATCGACATCTGCCTGTAATCCCATCATCCGTGTAGCCATAATTAGCACATCTTGTTGCGTTACCGAAGTTTCCGGTGAATAGATGCCATCGCCTACTCCCTCAATAACGCCTTCCAAAGCAAGCTTCGAAATGTGGCGAATCCCCCAGTAGTTACTACTCACATCATTAAAAGAAAGACGAACATTCGAATTAGAGGTTGTCGTTGAAGTTGTTGAAGTTGTTGAATTATTCACGGGTGCTGCAAGGACTGGCGTACCTGCTAGACTTGTGATGATTAATGAGCTTACGATAGCACTCGCCAATTGCTTATTTTTCATAATCAAAGTTAACTCCTCTTCAGATCCTAATTAGTAGGTCGTTTAATCGGGTATGGAAGCTCCAAATGTCCCATTAAACTATCTACTTGCTTACCGTCTTTAAGTACATACAATGTTTTTACTTCTGGGAATTGAAAAATCGTTTTCTTCAGTGCTTGTAAGAATAACTCTTCCCCAGGAGCACCTAATTGCGTTTTGGGGCCGAATGTCATATCCAGCTTCATTTCACCTTTGACAGTATCGAATTTCACACTTGTGAATTTCAAATCATCAAATAAGGGAATAGCCTTCGGATCATCACTTTTCTGAAGTGCTTTAAGAGCAGCCTCATACGCATCAGAATCCTTTTCAACACTCACTGTGACCAATTTTTCAACGAGCTTCATTTCATCTTGGTCACTGTAATAGGCTTTTACCTGCAACTGCTTCATAGGCGCAACTGTAGGTTTCGGGGTGGCCGTTGGTGTGGAAGTTATTGCACTTGGTGTTGTAGTTGACTGCGGTGCCGTAGTAGCGGCCCCAGTTAATTGAATTTTCTGGCCACAAGCCGTAACAGACAATGTTATGGCACTTACAAGGAGCGCTCCTTGAACTAGGCGACTTGTTTTGTTCATCTTATTCACTCCTTAGCGTTATGCCTAGACAGGCTAGCCTAGTTTGAACCGCTTGATGGTCTACATGCTTATTTAAGGTTCAAATATTCCTTAATCGCGGCAACAAGTGAAGCAGCTAATTTGTCCTGGAATGTCTCTTTATACATGGCAGATTCATCATTTTTATTGGACAAATAACCAACTTCAAGCAAGACTGCAGGCATACTAGTTTTGGTGATAACGCGGAAGTCTGCTTGACGAACCTTTCGATCAGCAAACCCAGTAGCTGGAACAGCGTACTTATGAATTACGTTAGCGAAATCTAAGCTTTCTGGCCTGTTATAGTATGTTTCCGTTCCTGATACTGTTGCTTTGGCACTATTTCCGTGGATCGATAAAAATAAGTCTGCTGAAATATCATTAGCAAAAGAAACTCGATCATCTAACGGAATAAAAGTATCATCAGCACGGGTCATCAGAACATGCATCCGCTTATCTTTCGATAATAGTGCCTCTACCTTCTTCGCTGTAGCAAGTGTAAATTCCTTCTCATGCTTACCCGTGATGGAAAGTGCGCCAGGATCGTTGTCACCGTGACCAGCATCGATGATAACCGTTAATTTCCTTTCACCAATTGAAGCCTTCCATTGATTAGGAAGTTTGGATGTAATCGTCTGGTACTCCGCTGGCGCGTTCAAATCCAGAATAACTCTAACTGTTGCCGGATTATCGTTGAAATTTGAAAATCGCACTTTGGATACTAACGGCTGCTTGGATGGCAATTCTCCTGAATTTTTAACAAGTAGCTTCTGCAGTGATTCATCCAATGTGGTGTTAGGGAAATCAAACACAAGACGCGAAGGATTCGATAAAGTTAAGACCTTCGGACTTACGCTTCCATCCTTAGCAATGACTGAAAATTCTGTTTCTGATAGTGAAATAGACGTAATCACATGAACGGACGGGTCTGGCGTGATTGTACCTGTACCTGTACCTGTACCTGTACCAGTTCCAGTTCCAGTTCCAGTTCCAGTTCCAGTTCCAGTTCCGTTTCCTGTGTTTGTCCCGGTAGAAGGTTTCGTTCCTGGAGGTTTGGTCTCCGGATTTGCAGTTCCTCCGTCAGGAACTACTACGTCAACAGGGCCCGTAACTGGTTTAGAATCCGATTCAGTCGGTTTAAACATATGTACGGATGACGTTGCACCATCCCACTTAAATTCAATACCCAATACTTCACCAATGAAACGCAGCGGAAGCATTGTTGAGCCATTTTCGATCTTAGGTCCTACTTCTAGTGTTTCTTTTTTACCATTAATGATGGCAGTTACATTGTTTATCACGAGTTGGATATTAATTTTGTCCTTCACGATGGTTACTTTACTTGTAGCCTCGTCCCAACTCACTTGTGCACCGATTTGTTCGACGATTATTCGAACGGGAACAATTGTATTATCATTTACAATTCGCGGTTGAACACCTTGGACTTCGAGCTGTTTCTCATTCATATACAGTTTAATCGGTTTAGGCGCTTCAGCTCCTAAGGCGGTTGTTGGCAGCAGCAACAGACATGCGAGCAAAAACAAACAAAATGCAGGAAATTTCATCATTCACCTCTATGTAATGTCGGAATTGGGGGATTTCGGGGGATGTAGGAACGCAACCAATCAGCTAATTCTACGAAACTATCAACTTCCTTTATATTATAGCAAAATCAACCTATACCTGACAGCACAACCTCCTTCACTTCGACATTCTAGTAATCTATTAGACGAAGCAAATTGCCAAAAGTTGCAAGATTTATATATAAAACTTGAAAAGAAAAAGAAAAAAGACGTATCCCACTAGGGGATACGTCTTCTCGCATTTGCTTATTTGTAAGCTAAACGTTTTTGGTGAGCTTGCTCATACGCTGTAATTTTCGCTTCATGTTGAAGTGTCAATCCGATGTCATCCAAGCCTTGTAGCAAGAATTGACGACGATGTTCATCCAAATCAAAGTGGATTTCAAGACCGTACTCATCAGTCAGCTTTTTATTTTCTAAATCAACATTTAATTTGTATCCTTCGTGCTTCGCAGTACGTTGGAACAACTCTTCAACTTGCTCTTCCGACAATTTGATTGGCAGAATGCTGTTTTTGAAACAGTTGTTGTAGAAAATGTCTGCATAGGAAGGCGCGATGATAACGCGGAATCCGAAATCTTGAATCGCCCAAGGCGCGTGCTCACGGGATGATCCGCAACCGAAGTTCGCTCTGGAAATCAGAACGGAAGCTCCTTGATAACGATCTTGATTTAGTGGAAAATTCTCGATTACGTTACCTGCTTCATCCCATCTCCACTCGAAGAAAAGGAATTGTCCGAAGCCAGAACGCTCAATGCGTTTAAGAAATTGTTTAGGGATAATTGCATCTGTATCTACGTTTACACGATCAACAGGGCCTACAAGACCTGTATGTTGTTTGAAAGCTTCCATGTTCTCATTCTCCTTAAAGTTTTGCTACAGCAAAACTAGCATCTTAAACAATACGTTTAATATCGAAATTAAGCTTGTTGGTATTCTTTAATTTCCCAATCACGAACGTCATAGAAATGACCTTTGATCGCTGCAGCAACAGCCATAGCTGGGGAAACAAGGTGTGTACGTCCGCCGCGGCCTTGACGACCTTCGAAGTTACGGTTGGATGTGGAAGCACAACGTTGTCCTGGTTGAAGTACGTCTGGATTCATCGCCAAACACATACTGCAGCCCGCATCGCGCCATTCAAATCCTGCTGCGGAGAAAATTTTATCCAAGCCTTCTTTTTCAGCTTGAATTTTAACACGTCCAGAACCTGGAACAACGATTGCCGTTACACTTGGATCTACGGAGTAACCTTGCGCAATTTTAGCTGCTGCACGAAGATCTTCGATACGTCCATTTGTACAAGAACCGATGAAGACATAATCTACTTTCAGTTCTGTCATAGGTGTTCCTGGTGTTAAATCCATATATTCAAGCGCTTTTTCAGCAGCTTTACGTTCGTTCTCTGTTTCGAAGCTTTGTGGATCTGGAACCAAGGAAGTAACGCTTGTACCCATACCAGGGCTCGTACCCCAAGTTACTTGCGGGATCAATGTATCTGCGTCGAATTCCAATACCCAGTCATAAGTAGCGCCTTCGTCAGTAACAAGATTCGTCCACTCTGCTACAGCTGCGTCGAAATCAGCACCTTGCGGTACATACTCACGACCACGCAGGTAGTTAAAAGTTGTAGCGTCTGGTGCAATTAGACCAGCACGAGCTCCACCTTCAATGGACATGTTACACACAGTCATACGCTCTTCCATGGAAAGACCACGGATCGCTTCACCTGTGTACTCAATAACATAACCTGTTGCGAAGTCTGTTCCGTATTTTGCGATAACACCAAGGATCAAATCCTTTGCTGTAACGCCTGGTTTCAAACTTCCCGTGATACGAACTTCAAGGGATTTTGCTCTGGATTGTTGCAAAGTTTGTGTTGCCATTACGTGTTCAACTTCACTTGTACCAATACCGAAAGCAAGTGCGCCGAATGCGCCATGCGTCGAAGTATGGCTGTCGCCACAAACGATTGTTTTGCCTGGATGTGTAAGACCAAGTTCAGGTCCCATAACGTGAACAACACCTTGATCTAGGCTGTCCAAGTCAAAAAGTGTAACGCCGAAGTCACGGCAGTTTTGTGAAAGTGTATCAATTTGTTGCTTGGAAATTGGATCCGTAATATTGAAACGGTCCTTAGTCGGCACGTTGTGATCCATTGTTGCGAAAGTTAAGTCAGGACGACGAACTTTACGACCGGACATACGAAGCCCTTCAAAAGCTTGCGGTGAAGTTACTTCATGTACTAGATGCAAATCAATATAAATAACGCTAGGCTTGCCATCTTCCTGGTTAATAACGTGATTATCCCAAATCTTCTCGAACATTGTCTTTTTACTCATACCCAGTCACCTCTTGTCATTATCCGCATTAGTTTGCTAATGTCTTACCCTCATAAAGTACTTTAGCACGGATCACGTCATAGTTCCAAGATATAATAACTATAAGCTTGATAGATTATTCCTATATATTATATAATGGTTGACATCCGCAATGATAATGATTATCATTCTCCTAGTGATATCGAATTGGCCATCGATTCACCAATCATTTGAATACATACCAATCAGGGGGATTTTATTGTGCGAAACTTTATAAAACCAGTTACTTTTTCACTTTCACTCATGTTACTTTTCATTACCGCAGCTTGCGGAACTTCAACTTCTTCACCTACTCCAACTTCATCTGTTCAGCCTGCAGCATCAGCAGTTGCTACACCTGTAGGAGATGCAGTCAAAACAATTACACATCCACTAGGAACTACTACTATTAAAGGTACACCGAAACGCATTGTTACATTGGAATGGGCTTATACCGAGGATGTCCTTGCTCTAGGAATTCAACCTGTTGGTCAAGCTGATACGAAAGGTTACAACACATGGGTCAATGTGAAGCCTGCACTTGATGCTTCTGTTGTTGATGTGGGGACTCGTCAAGAGCCTAACTTAGAAACGATTACAGGCTTGAAGCCAGATCTTATTATCACAAGCACATTGCGTTCGAGTAAAAATTATGAAGCACTTTCCAAAATCGCCCCAACGATCGTATTTGAATCCTATCCGGCTGAAGGAAAAGGCGATCAATTTGAAGGCATGTTAACGACATTCAAGACAATTGCAGATGTAACAGGTAAGAAAGCTGAAGGCGACAAAGTCGTAGCTGATCTTGACAAAGCTTTTGCGGATACGAAAACGAAATTAGCAACTGCGAAAAAAGATGGTGCCGAATTCGCATTAACACAAGCATACAGTAACCAAAACAATGCAGATCTTCGCATGTTCACAGACAACTCCATGGTTGTTCAAATTCTGCAACGTATCGGATTGAAAAACGTATTCAAATCAAGCAAATTTGAACTTTACGGATTCTCAACAGCTTCTGTTGAAGCTTTACCAGCGGTCCAAAATGCGAACTTCTTCTACATCGTTCAAGATAATGACAATGTATTTGAGAAACAATTGAAAGACAATGCCGTTTGGAAAGGTCTTGCTTTTGTGAAGGAAAACAAGACTTTTAAACTACCTGGTAATACATGGACGTTCGGTGGTCCATTATCAGCTAAAGTGTTCGCTGAGCTTACTGCAACTGCATTAACAAAATGATCCAATCCGCGATGAAATCGAAAACTAACCGTTTCGCTAATATCGAATGGAAATCACTTCTTGTGTTTGGAGGCGGACTGCTTGCACTCTGCCTACTCCTTTTCCTCAATTTGACACAAGGAGAAGCTAACATAACTGTTCAAACGGTCATCCAAGCTTTGATATCTCCACAAGATACCCCCGACCATCACATGGTGCGGGGGCTTCGCATGCCGCGCGCTGTCATTGGTATGCTTGCCGGTGCTGCTCTTGCTGTTGCAGGAGCACTGCTACAAACAGTCACCCGCAATCCCCTGGCCTCCGCATCAACACTTGGCCTGAACGCTGGTGCGTATTTCATCATCGTTTTGGCTGCGGTATTTTTCCCTGCACTAAAGTCTGATCACTCCTTGCTTCTAGCGTTATTAGGTGCATGCGGCGCTGCGTTCATGGCCTATTTCATGTCAGGAGGTCGCAAAAGTTCACCACTTCGCATGGCACTTGCAGGCATGATCGTAACGCTAGTACTATCTGCCTTCACAAGCGGTCTGCAAATTATGTATGAGAATGAAACAAATGGCTTATTTATGTGGGGATCAGGTGCGTTAGGACAGAACGATTGGCAAGGTGTCCAATATGCGCTCCCTTGGATATGCATTGGACTTGTCGTAGCTTTTCTTTTTAGTCAGAAACTGGATATGCTTGCATTAAATGAGGAAACTGCTGTTTCATTAGGTGAAAATGTGAATATGGTTCGGATGGTAGCCCTTGCCTCGGCCATACTGCTTGCTGGTGTTACAGTAAGTGTGGTAGGACCCATAGGTTTTATCGGCCTAATCGCACCTCATCTAGTCCGTTTAATAGGTTTACAACGTCACCGACTATTGATACCAGGTAGTGCCCTCTGGGGTGCTGTCGTCTTACTTAGTGCGGATCTAGTTGCCAAAATGTTTCGAAGTACACTAGGAGAGCTACCCGCGGGTTCTGTTACCGCTTTATTAGGTGCTCCATGGTTAATCTGGCTAGCCATTCGTGGCTCCAGAATGAAATCTTCAGCTGAAAGCAGCTCAATGAGCGTCGGTTATGTCGGAACTAAAATCCCGTATCCCATTCTAGTTATCGTATCTAGCATTGCTTTAGTTTTCTTGTTCCTATACGGATTGACGGCTGGAGCCCTGCGAATACCTTTCGCTGAAGTTATCGCAGTAATAACAGGTCAAGGTGAAGAAATGGCTCGCAATGTTATTCTGAGTTTGCGTCTTCCTCGCATTCTCGTTGCCGCTCTCGCAGGCGCCTCTTTAGCTGTCGCAGGCTCCATGATGCAAGGTGCGGTTCGCAACCCGCTCGCGGATCCTTCCGTTGTTGGTGTCACCTCAGGTGCTGGGATGGGCGCCCTATTGGTCCTAACCATTTGGCCATCAGCTCCTGGTACTTGGATACCCGTTGGTGCCATCATTGGTGCACTCCTCTCTGCAGGAAGTGTGTATGCCTTTGCTTGGAAAAAAGGGCTGAATCCCGTAGTCCTCATTCTTATTGGGATCGCCGTTTCGGCACTTGTCTCGGCTGTCATCCAATTTCTTGTTATTAAATCGCAGCTCGGTGCTGCTCCTGCACTAACGTGGTTGGCTGGCAGTACTTACTCTAGAGGATGGAAGGAATGCATCCAACTCCTGATCACAACAGTCATTTTACTTCCAAGTGCATGGATGCTAGGTCGTCGGGTAGATCTGTTGGCCTTTGGTGACCACGTGTCACTTGGACTAGGCCTTAAGTTGCAGAAAACAAGGCTTATCTCAGCAATAATTGGTGTGTTGGTTGCTGCCATTGCTGTTGCATGTGTCGGCACCGTTAGTTTCATCGGCTTACTCGCCCCACACGCAGTACGTCTATTCTTGGGGCAACATCACCAGAAATCTCTTGTCCTTTCGGCCATTCTCGGCGCCATATTGCTTACAGGTGCTGATATCGTTGGTAAAACGATACTTATTCCCAAAGAGATTCCTTCAGGTATCGTTGTAGCAATTATTGGCGCTCCGTATCTATTATTCCTCATGTATAGAAGCACTGTTCGCAAATAGCGTTGTTTAACCAATATTAACCATAAAGGGCAATGAAACTGGAAGAAACCAGTGGTCATTGCCCTTTATGGTTATTTATTCCTATGTCCAGCTTGTTTCGCCCCACAAAGCTTGATATGATAACCTTCAAGACATCTATTAAGGAGACACTTCTTCGCATGGAATTACGTCAATTACAGTATGCCATCCAGATCGCTTTAGAACGGAATTTCTCACGTGCAGCGGAGAAGTTACATATAGCCCAACCTTCATTGAGCCAGCAATTGTCAAAGCTAGAGAAGGAACTCGGTGTCCTTTTATTTCAACGTAGCACTAATTCCGTTGAGTTGACCCACGCGGGTTCTCTGTTTGTGGAGAAGTCACAGAAGATTCTCGATATGATCGAAGGGCTCAAAAAAGAAATGGAAGACATTTCTCAAATGAAGAAAGGCCGCCTCGTGATAGGCAGTATGCCAATTACTGGATCAACTATTTTACCATATGTGGTACCTGTCTTTCAGGCAGCTTATCCGGATATTGAAATTTCGCTCGTCGAAGAGACTTCATCCAACCTTGAAACCTTAACAGTAAACGGTCAAACAGATATTTCACTTCTATCCTTACCCTTACGTGAAGAATCTCTCGTCTATGAGACGCTGTTAGATGAAGAAATCATCCTAGCCGTTCCGCCGCTGCATCCATTAGCATCCAGCAAAGATCCGATACGAATTTCTCAATTGGAAAAGGAAGCCTTCATCGCATTGAAAAAAGGACAAGGTTTCCGAAAGCTGACCCTTGATCTGTGCCAGGAAGCTGGCTTCACACCGAACATTGTTTTTGAATCGAGTAATATGGAAACCGTCCAATCGCTTGTTGCTGCTGGCATGGGGATCGCTTTCGTGCCCTACTTGATTTCCAAAAGAAGCTTACATGAACTTTCTCCCGTAAACGTCATCTTAGAGGGCAGACCCACGCGCAAACTTGTTATTGCTTATCGCAAAGGTCGCTATATTTCCAAAGCTGCAGAAGCATTTATCTCCACAATGAAAGAGGTTATGCAAACGATACGTTAGCATAACCTCCAATGTCAAAAGGAGTGGTCCCTTTGAGTCGTAATTTAATTATTTTCCTGTGTATTGCTAGTTTAATGGATGCAGGACTAACAGATATGGGTCTCCGGTTGCAATTGATTGGCGAAGCCAATCCGATTATGGCTTTCCTATATGAACATAGCTACTTTGCCTTCTATGGCATAAAAATCATACTCCCCCTTTCTCTCTTCTTTATTGCAGCAAAAGTAGGTAAACGACTGCTCATCAACAATCTATTCCGACTATCTACCGTTATTTATTTAGGTATTCTCCTCTTGCACGCTTACTGGATCTCAACTTCATTCTCTCAAAGCTTGAATATCTGAATCGTGCGCTGCAATTGGGTTACCATACGAAGCATTTGCTCGGACTGAATAACAACAGCTTTGACGGAACGCGTTTGTTGTACCATCGATGTAGATACCTGTTCAGTACCGGCTGCTGATTGCTGGGTAATCGCTGAAATATTTTCCATGGTACCTGTTATGAATTGGGCTGCATTCAACATCTTCTGACTTTCTCCTGTAAACTCGCTCATACGCTGCGTAATGAATTGAATACTTTCAACCATCTCACCGAATATTTTTTCCGTTGCTTCAATGGACTCTGTCTGCCGGCGAGCAATTTCCTCATTGATCTGAATATTTTTCTGGGCCATTTTAATGCTATTTTCAATATTATGTACCATATGGAATACGCTCTTGGCCGATTTGGAAGACTCTTCAGCTAACTTGCGAACTTCTTGAGCAACAACAGAGAACCCTCTTCCGTGCTCGCCTGCACGCGCTGCTTCAATGGATGCATTCAAGGACAGCAAGTTCGTTTGTTCGGCAATTTCGGAGATCGTGCGTGTAATGGAGGAAATTCCAGCCGCTTCCTTTACTAGATCATCAATCGTCCCCGATACATTGCTTGTCGCAAGTACGATATGAGAAACACTCTCAGATTGACTTTCTACTGCTCTCATCCCTTTTTTCACAAGATCAAGCGTTTGCCCGCAACGATTATTCATTTCATGTGTAGAATCCACATAATCCGTGATTTTGGTTTCAATTTCCTTAACGACGGAAAAGCTTTTAAACACACCAGATGAGATCTCATTAGCTCCCTCAGCAAGTGAAGTGACCGAGCCCGTTGCTTCCACGATCATCGTGTTAATACCTTCGTTTTTATGATAAATATCACGACTTGAGTCTGCTACATGCTTCGAAATCGAAGCCGTTTCATTCAGTAGTTCCTTCAATTTAACGATCATGGCATTAAAGGAGCGCCCCATATCGCCTAGCGCATCCTTGGAAGAAGCATCCACGGTTTGTGTGAAGTCTCCTTTGGCAATATTCATCGCGACACGCGTTACGTTATCAATGGGCTCTGTTAACGCCTTTTCCAAGAAACGCACATAAGGAAAGCTGAACACCATGAGAATAAGTGACGAAGATAATGCAAAAATGATGGATACATCTGCCGTTAACATCAGAATGAGGATAATAATTGTGTAAAAAGCAACAACAGTATAATAACCGAGCTGAAGCTTAGCACGAAACGACTGAGCTAGAAACCAGTTCATAGGAGTCCGACCTCTCTTTTACAAAATGTAGTTTTACTGCCATACGATGAGGTCCATATACCACGTCATCAATGGGTCTCCGAAGCAAAAACAGATGAAACCAGCAACAGCGATGAAAGGACCATAGGGAATTGGTGAACGCCGATCCAGTTTACCTGAGGCGATTAGAGCCACACCGATGACGCTGCCAAGCAGCGCCGACAGAAATATGCATAACAGCACGAGCTTGATTCCCATGACGAGTCCTACTAAAGCCATCAATCGAATATCTCCAAAGCCCATAGCCGGCTTCCCCATCCAAGTTGCAGCCAGAGACACAGCAAGCAGTGTGCCCCCTCCAATGACGAATCCCAACGCATAGTGCCAAATTGGCAGTGGATGAATGAATAATCGCAATCCCGTAAATAGCAACATGGCTGGATAAATGATTTTGTTGGGCAGGAGCATGTAGGCCAAATCACTCACTGTCAGGATGAGAAGCACAGATACAAGTGGATAAGCAATCCAAAGTTCATTTACGCTGACCACGAAGGGAAGGGAGGCAAATAGGATACCTCCTGCTAACTCTCCAACGATATACACAGGGGATATTGGTGATCCGCATGTGTGACACTTCCCTCTTCGGATAAACCATCCTAAGATCGGAATTAAATCAATCGCGTTAAGCTGGCGCCCACAACCTCCGCAGCTAGATCGCGGGGCAACGACGGATATACCTTTCGGTACCCGAAGCCCAACGACATTAAAGAATGAACCGAACAAAGCACCCACTATGAACAATTGAATTGTGTAACTCCATGCTTCCCACCCCATTGCCTAACCCCCTCTAGATGTCTTCCCTTATCAATACGTAATTAGAAATCTGCTTTCTTTGCATATTCACGATTGCTTACGGGTGCAGTCCCCAACTGAACCTGAAGCCAAGCAGCTAATTGATTAAAACTCTCAATGGTAACGGTTATGGATTGCTTTTGCCCACTTGCCGTTGTCATATCAATCTCAATTTTATTCTCTGCTTCCGTGCAAACAACCAAGTATTGAGACATCTCACCGTTCAAATCCTCGCTCCAGTTACACATAACACTGCTTGTGAAATTTTTCATTGGTCCAGTCCCCCTGAATAAATTAATGATCTTTCCGCCATTCACAGCTTTAAAGCCAACTTTATTCACGTCAACCGCTTCTTGTGACTTAGAAGACATGTTTACGGGAACTTCTTCTTTGAATACTGGAACTTCTTTGGTTGGATCTTTCACTTCATAGGTGGATTCTAAAGATTCCATCTCCAAAGTGATCTCATTGAGGTCATCTATGCTAAGTTCCATTGAGCTCGAATTTGTATCTTCATCATTAGTTTCGACTGATTCCTCTGCGATCGAGTAGGTCTCCGTTATTGAAGGGTCTTCATACGCATTAACGCTTGCTTCTTGCTGTTGCAATTGATCTTGCATTTGCTGTTGCTCCAGCTGCCATTCAAGTTCCAAATCGCCTTGCATCACAGCGGCCAGCCTCTCCATTTCCAAGAGACGATCCTCTTCTTCTGTCGTCTGTGATTGTTCAGGCATGTGCATGGTATCCGAGGACTCCATAGCAACCTTAGACTCCTCTACCTCGGCAAACGCGAGCAGAACTTCCAGTGCATTGACAACCTGAGCAGGTTTGCCTGTAACTTTCCTTTCCTCCGCGACGTAATTCTTAATTTGAGATTCAGGTTCTGATTCAGGTTCTTGTACAGGCTCTGGTTCACCACTAGTTTGTTGGAGTTCAACGACTTCAGGAATCTGTTCTTCCTCATGAATCAGCTTATTTGTTAATTCTTGGTTGGATTGGTTGGACTCGCTGCTCGACGAGATTTCATTCAAGATCTCCTCATCTTGCTTCGTAAGATGTAGCTCCTTCGGTTCTGCATAACCTTGATCAACGGCATGCAAACTTGCTGCTGGGGCGGTAGCACCTTCGGCTAACTTAGCATGTAATTCCAATTCCTCTATCTCAACTGTCGCCTCTACAACTTCGATTTCGACGACGACAGCTTCCGTGCGCTGCATATCTTGCGGTATGAGATGGCCTATAACACGGGGAACACCATATTTTCGAACGATTTCATTCACGCGATTCGGTTTAAAAGGTTTCATCACATAGCCGTTTGCACCAGCTTTCAATGCATCTGAGATGAGATCCTGCTGACTCATAGCCGAACAAATGAGAACGACTGCCGATGGATTGAGTTTACGAATTTCCTTCATCGCTTCAATTCCATCCATTTCGGGCATTGTAATGTCCATTAGAACAATATCAGGCTGTAGTTCCTCATACTTCTGTACAGCCTGTCTACCATTCTCTGCTTCTCCGACCACCTCATGACCGTATTGCTTCAAAATGTCAGTCAACATTTTCCGCATAAATTTCGTATCGTCAACGACTAGGATTTGGAATGACATTGAAGGTACCTCCTTCCAGAATGGTTAATCTGTAGTTACTTGATGTATTTGACATTTTTCACAAAAACGTTAAAATTTTCTGTCGTTGGGATGCCGTCTGGCGGTTTATCATAGAGATTGTCATCATAGAAAATCTGAAGTCTTGATGGTTTTGAATTGTCCAATTGCACCTCCGGTACTTCTCTACTCCATGGTGGACTCCCTTGATACTTCGAAACGGAGCTACCAGATGTAGTCAGTTCACCTCTCACCGCATTGAGTTCTACACCTCCTGCACCACCATGTATACCGCCAGTCAGCCTCATCTTAGAAATGACGCCATATAAGCGAATTCCTTGCTTCGTGTAGAAGAAAGCGCGAACATTCTCATCATCGGTATTTGTGCTATTACCTAGCACGATCTCCCCTGAGGCGACAACAATCAGCGGTGTTAATGAAGGGTCCGGATTCTCCTCCGTATTTTTATTTATTGACGTCATCTGCTTTAACTCCACGTTGCCCTCTACATACACGGTACCTTGCAACCAAACATTCCCAATGATCTTTAGATCCCCTTTGATATACATCGTGCCATTTGGAAAACGGAATCCGTCATTCAATGTCACGTTGCCATCAATAGCTAAGAATTTTCCTGGTTCCACCGAAAGCTCGCCTCGCAGATCAGCCGCTACTAAATTAGGATCCGGTGACTTCACATACAGGGAACCATTCTTCAGTTTGAGTTTCGATGCGTCGTTCGCCATGGTAAGCACACCATTATTAATGAATAGGTCAGCCTCGTTTGTGGCTGATGCTTCATCAAGTACATTCACTTCTCCATCAACAGTTACCCATTGATCGTTGTACAGCTTACTCCTTGTCAAATCTTGATATAATGGCGGTAATTCAATAATTGCTGGATCTGGTGCTGAATACCCACCTAAAGCTGCTAACTTAGCTGTTAAATCGGTAGTCGTTTTACCAGTGACAAACCCTTCTACATCTACTTCAACGTCAGGATCCAAGGTTGGATCTTCTAATGGAAAATATTGTGGTCTAAAATAATCAGGTTGCACCAATTCACTTGTATACGTGAGCGGCGGAAATTCAGTCAATCCATCTGACCGGGTAAAATTAAACTTCCCCGGCGCTATAGTATCGCTGTCTCCGTCGACTCGAATGAAACCGCGAATCTCTGGACGTCCAGTTTGAATCCCATATTTACTTCGATTCGCACCGCTGGTTGTGCCTGTAAATAAGGCCTCATCCCGAACATACAAATGATTGGCTACATAGATATCTCCTTTAATTGAAGGTGTTCCATTGAGTACCAAATCACCACCTGACGAGACCGGATATCGAAACACGGGGTTAATCGTACTCACATAAACGGTCATCTCTTTCGTAACAATGGTAGTGGGAGTGCCCGCCATCATACCTCGAGAAGTTATCGTGAATTTGCGAACGTACGGAGCGTCAGGGATTGCCAAAGGCTTTTTCGTCGGTGATTCTGGATTCGTAGGCTCTGCAAGAACAATATCGACTTGATAAGTCCCTTTCTTCGCTTCAATGACTTCCCCGTTCTTATCATTTGATTGATGAGAATCACCTACATGCTTATCAATAAAAGGAAGCATCAACACTAGTTGATTCTCTACATTGCGAACGCGATTCCGATAGTTCGTTCCCCCAATCGTTTCACCATTGGCAACGGCTCTGCGGATTTGGGCAAGTGTATCATCCAGCCCCTTCTGTGCGATCGCCTCCGCTTGAACTTTTGACTCTGTTGTGGCTGCTTGAATCGCACCTCCACGAAGTACGCTCATGAGGATGAGACCCATCATGGTCATTAAAACAACAGCAAGTAAAGCAATGACTAGCGCTGAGCCTTCCTCATTCTGTTTCCTCGGCTGGAGGCCATTATAGTCTTCTTTCCTAGAGTTCAATACATGCCTCCTCCAATCCGTTACATTTATTCATTACGGAATAGTGGGATTTGTGAATTAATGACCAACTTCGGGTTGTCTGCTAACTTAAACTGATTCGCATTAATTCTGGCATACTCAAGCGTTACTTGAACACGGTCATGATTTTGACTCGCTTCACTTAAGCTGCCTTCTTGAATGGTAAAATTGCTTCCTAATTGGAAAACACGTTTAACAACATTCGTCCCAGCTTCCCTAATTTCGATTTTCCCTCCGCCAGTTGGATTCGGTATGACTTCCATTTCATAGAGATCAATATAAATGTTCGGGTCATCATTCTTTTTCGCATAACGAATGATCTTCTTATCCGTCCCTTCATCTTGAACGTAGATCGCTTCTTTCAACTCCGAAATAATCTGACTGTATAACCCGTCTCCTTGATTACGCATCTGGGTTTCCATCGTGACTCGTTTATACATCGACACGCCCATTAGCATAAAAGAGTACAGGATGGAGGCTACCATGCCAACGATCAGCAAGGCAGCCAGAAGTTCAATCATGGACATCCCTTTCTCATTGCGCTGCATCTGGCGCTACCACCTTTTGATAAGATACGTATCGAGTGTCGTTGATGATTTCGCTGAAGGTGCATCGAGAGAATCTTCGTTCGACCAATACACAGTAACGAACATTTGAGCCAAATAGTCATCTGAATCATTACGAAACGGATCCGCAGCCTCCCAGCGAGCGTAGCTCTTCTCAAGTTCAACCAAATACCGATACGTTGTACCATTGATTTCCGTTGAGTCCAATTTACCTTTCATTAACTCCGATCCATTACTCGATAAGTCACCAGAAAATTTGGGGCTGCTTGTCAGCTGCGAAACAATGGCGTCTTTATAGCCATTCTTGAAGTAATCACGCAGCTCAGCTGCTTTCAATCGAGCTAAGTTGGCACCGATAATTTTGCGGCTCTCTTGCGCGGATTTATCAACAGCTGAGGTGAAATAACCCATCAACGTGACACTGATAATCGACATAATCGTCACAGCAATCAAGATTTCCACGAGTGACATACCGTCTTCATTTGGCTGGGCTTGCTTCCGACGTTCATTGCGGCGCACCGTAAGTCCTCCTCACTACCTCACCGATTTGCCAGTCTAGTTGTTATTTTGCTCTGTATCGAATTTAACGATCAGTGGTTGTTGAACGATTTCGACATTCGAACTGTCAACTAATTTTAAGAAGACATAATACGTTCCGGATGTCGTGTTCGTTTTGGTTGTCACTGTTAAGCGCTTCGATGCCAATGGCTTCCATTCACTTGCTTCCGGTGTCGCTGACGATTGTTTAATCACGTAATACATATTTTTCAACGTGAAGCCGTGCTCTACGTGACTACCGAAAGTTCGATCAGATACTGGATACTTCTCATCCACCACAGCAACACTTACTGGTTTATCCGAAATATCTCCTGCGTTATAATTCATGCCTTTAAGCGTAGCCGACAAACCTGGGTTAATCACGAAATATTCCGGGGTTTGCGCTGTTGAAGTTGTACCTCCCACGGACGTCGCTTCAAACTGAATTTGATGCCAGCCTTGGCGATTCTCTATCGTATCAAAACCGGTCACATCGCTTAATCGAAATGCGTATGTATTGCCATTCTTCGTCATTTTGGTTGAGTTAGAAGAAATAGATCGTGATTTGTTGTCAAACCAGACTGTCACATTGGTTACAGGACTTAAATCATCGGTTGCCGTAATATAAATGAGCGCATCATTCGTCGGCTTAGTGATATCGATATCGTTACTCCAGCTAATCAATGGTCCTGAACTATCCAAGGACACATTACCAGTCGCTACAGCTCCACCAATTGGATTAGAAGCACTGCCACTTATCGCATTCGTAATCGCACGCGCTTTGAAATTCACGCCATTGCCATCAGGGATAACCACACCATCTGTTGTTTGTGATTGCCAACTGCCGTTATCAAGAGAGATCTGATACCCCGCAAGATAAGCTCCTCGGAAGTCATCATTGGCATAAACGGTCGTGCTCGGCAATTGTGATGTAGAGCCTGACACGGAGCGAAGTTTCCCTGGACCCTTATGCCAACCATTTGCATTAATTGGCTTGCCATTCCCATCAAGAAGTTCATAAGTTCCCGGTGCGGTTGGTTTCAAATCAAATTGTTCTGTTGTACCATCCTTGTAAGTAACCCGAACAATAGAATGGACGTCTGAATCTATGAAATGAATATCGGAGATAGCTACTGTCTTGTTCGCAATCGTCCATTGCTTTTGTTTATCACTAGCTCGCAACCGTTGGAGCTCTCCTTGACCATTCCCGATATACACATTCCCATATCTATCAACCACACGAATACTTACGGATAGCTGCGTGCCAAAATTAATATTGAACTGTCGATTGGCATTACATGCATCCTTATAGGTGACCTTTGCATCTTGCAGTGGATAGTCACCTGCTGCTGTATCAGGTATTAATTTAATGGAGAGATCAATCTTATCTTGGTCAAAAGGGAAATTAATGTCTCCTACATTGATCACAACTTCGTGGGTTGCAGCCTCATACTTGACGTTCGAAGCATTCTCATTTGGTGCTAAGATGAACCCTGCTGGGATGGGTTGACGAAGCGTCACCGTTTTGAGTTGAGCTGGTGCTTCATTGGTTTTGGCAATGTTATCAAAAATCGTGGAAAGTTGGCTGACTGAACTCGCTTCATAAGCTTTCCCCCCTGTCTTCGTTGCAATATATTGCAACAAATCTAGGTCAATTTCATCAGAACCAGCGGTAGCCAGAGCAATCGTATATACTTTGATCCCAAGACCTGCAAGGACATCAGCATCGGCCTTCGCAGCATTCGCAGCACTGGTTTCACCGCTTTTCTGCTTATTGCCATCGTTCTCATCCGTCCATACGGTTGCTTTACCATCCGTGAGCAAAATAATTTGTTTCACAGGTTTCGTTCCACTCGCCGTTAACATCGTCTTCGCCTTGGCTAAGCCATCATCAATATTCGTAGAACCATCAGCATCTAATAGATTAATTGCGGTTTGAACTTGAGCATAATCCGTTGTCAAATCAAGTACTTTAGATGCCCCAGAACTAAATTTTATGAGTCCCAGACGGTCGCTATTGTTTACCGACTGAAGTTTACTTGTCAACGTAGCAGAGGCAGTTTTTAAAATTTCCAACCGAATAGGTGTTCTGCTATCATTCTTGTTCATATGGTAATCCATACTTCCAGATACGTCTGCTACAAAAGCAATATCAATCGCATCCCGCGTTTGTGTTACGGTATGCGTGCCATTCGGGTCCAATGTGTAATTAATCGTGACCAATTGATTACGTTCAACACTTGTTACTGGAACATTTCCTACTCCGTTTATAGCTAAGCAACCATTATCGACCTCAGTCCCATAAACGGTATTCGTTCCAACGAAGACAGGGAGCATAGTCGTGAGCAACATTCCGGTCAACATGATTGCACTTTTCTTTTTCGCTTTTTGAAACCAATGCATAGTTACGAACTCCTTTCTACACCAAATGAATGATTCTCGAGATGACCTTGAAAGCTTCAGCACGAGTGAGTGACCCTTGTGGTCTGAACGAACCATCTTCATAACCGCCGACAATGCCTGCATGTATCACATTCTGAAGAGATGCTTTATTACCGTCTGTTAAACTTCCGATATCCGTGAATTCACCAGTGCCCGCTCCACCCTTAACGGCATACTTTTGTAAAATGCGATCAACGAGACCCACCATTTCAATACGCGTAATTGGTAAATCTGGAGAAAAGTTTACATCTACAGGTTTCAAATCCAGCAAACCCATAGTTTGCGCAGAAGCAACCATGCTGGTTGACCAATGTTTCCCCATATCCTCGTAACCTTTGACAGGAGTTTGAACAGGCTCAATCCCTAATGCTTTAACAACAAGTGTTACAAACTCTGCTTTTGAAAGCGTACGATTCGGACGTATTGTGTGATCTTCATAGCCATCGATAATCGATTTCTGCATAAGATCAAGAATGTCATCCTTTGCCCAGTGCGTTAATGCATCGCTTGGAACCGCGCTTACGGACGTTTGTTTCCATGTGCGCAGCGTTGGCACGGCATCTGGCATATCTGGCAAATTCTTTACTGAGCCAAGTGTCGGTGCAACGGCACGATCAGGATTCTGAAAAACGATACCATATACGTTGATTAAGCCATTCGATGTTACCTTTGTACTGCCATCTCGAACTACCTCTGCATCCGTAGGGATGTTCGCCCAAGGCACTTTACCTAGGTAGGCTTTGACACGATAGGACTCTTGGGAGGCGCTTTCAAAGTACGAACGTGTCGTCTCTTCGACGTCAGTGGCATGGAAATCAAGTTTTCCTGACACTTCTACTCCAATTTCATCCCAGAACACGAGCAAATCATTGAAATCACGTGCGATTGCTCCTGTCCATATTTTCACATGTGCGCCAGAAGCATCTACGCTAGTAACAACTGCATAAGGTTCTTTGGAAATAATCATGCCGACCTGCCAACCTGCTGGTGAAAGCTTCATGTTTTCGTACTGTTGACTACGCGCTTCATTATCGAGCCCTTTTAATACGGCGAATGGTTTGCTTGCTTGCACACTAACTGCTGAATTGACTGCAGCTTCACTCGCTAGAACGGTTGTTGGTGACAGAATGGATAAGACAAGAAGAGCAGTAACGAGTGCATGTTTATTGGTTTTCATTTAATCTTCTCCTAAGGTCATTTCATATTCTTTGATCGCGTCCCGATGGATAATGCCTTCTTCCACTAATTGCTTCAAGCTGGAAACCATCGTTTGCATACCGATTTGTCGATTCGTTTGAATGACCGATTTGATTTGATATATCTTCTCTTGCCGAATTAAATTGGCTACAGCGGGTGTATTGATTAATATTTCCAGCGCCATGGCTCTTCCTCGTCCATCCATACGGGGTACTAATCGTTGGGATAAAACACTAATGAGTACGGATGCTAGCTGAACGCGTATTTGTCTTTGTTGCTCTGTTGGAAAAACATCGATAATCCGATCGACGGTCTGAGGAGCATCTGGGGTATGAAGTGTCGCGAGGACAAGGTGACCTGTTTCTGCCGCCGTAATGGCTGTCTTAATCGTTTCCAAATCCCGCATTTCACCAACTAGAATGACATCGGGATCTTGACGAAGTGCAGCACGCAAACCATTGGAGAACGTTAAGGTATCAATACCAATCTCACGTTGTGCCACCAGACAATTTTTACTCGGATGAATATACTCAATTGGATCTTCTAAGGTAATAATGTGTTTCTTCTGAGTTTCATTAATGAAATCGATGATGGAAGCAAGCGTAGTCGACTTACCGCTACCTGTAGGACCTGTTACTAGAACCAGACCTTGATGCTTGTGTGCAAATTCCTGAACCAAATCAGGCAAATTTAAGCTAAAAAGGGAGGGCACTGTCGTCGACAAGACACGAAACACCATGTTAATATGTCGTTTTTGCTTAAATACATTGCCCCGATAACGAGAAAGACCTGGCAGCTCGAACGAAAAGTCAACTTCCCCCTTTTTAGACAATGTTTCATATTGCTCCTTCGTTAAAATTTCTTTCGCCATGCGATGTGTATCTTCAGGAGAAAGAACGGAATCAACCACCTTCATCAACTTCCCATGTAGCCGCATAAGAGGTTCTGTCGTTGCATTAATGTGCAAGTCAGAAGCCTTCGATTCGTAAGAAACACGCAGCAAATCTTTCAATGATAAGGTATCGGATGTCGTTGGCGAACTCATACTCATCGTGTTTCCTCCCGTATGTACATGGTTTTATTAATAAACCGGGTTCGTCTTTCCAGCAGGCTTCGTATAAGGAACAGTAAGCGGATTCTTGAAAAATTTCTGTAAACCAGGTGCATAATACGATACTAAGGAGACATTGACCGTTATTTCTCTTTTCAGAGCATTCAGCTTCACAGGCGCTCCGCTTTTCACAGCAAAAGTCAACTTATCCACCTGCATCAAACGATTCGTCGTTTGCAATTCGTCTAGAAAGCGGTGGATCTGCGCGTAATCCCCTTTAGCTGTTGTGTTGAGCTTAATTGGAATGGCGAGTGATAAAGATGTTTGTGCAGCAGGAGCTGTCGCCGAACTTGCATTTGTTGGTGACGTACTGCTTGGTGGCGTACTTGCAGGTGCTTTGATTGTCATTTCTGCTACCTTGCCAATTTCAAAATTATAGCTAGCTACCGGCATCTTCGTGATCACCTCTAACATCCGAACCTCGCGAATTAGGCCTTCTACATCTGGTGATTCAGGAACGCGGACACGTGTTTTGGAAAGGCTCACTTGCTCTGCAGCACCAACTGCACCACCGCCAGCAGTACGTTTATTCAAAGCATCTAATTCTTGTTTTTTCTGTATCAGAAGACTTTCTTTCATTTCTTTTTCATTTTGTAACGGTGAAATGAAATTGATATACACCATCACCATCGCCAATGTCAGGATGAACGCTACGATGATTTGATTTCTTTTACTACTGAGCATGCTCATACGTTCGATCAACCTTTCTTGTTGGCATCGGGCTTGTATTGCAGCTCGAAAGTCGCTTGAATAACAGGCATTGGCAGATCGTTAACTACAGCTGCGTTTTTATCTTCTTGCGTCGATACCACTTTGTTCATCCCACTGGTAGAAATTAATGTAAATGAGCTTGAGGCTTTCGTCGCTTGCATGAATGTAATAATATCTTCGCTGGAAGCAAAATTACCTGTCACTTTGACCTTATTACCATCCCCGAAAGAAAGAGCGGTTAGATTTGATGCAAGTGGCATTAAGGCAGAAAGATTATCCAGGACATCTGTTGCTAATGGCTTACTTGCGATGAGCTGTTTCGGCAAAGCAACGAAATCGGCAACTGCCCCTGCCGTAGGGGATCCTGCAAGCTTAGATTGGCTTTCTTTAATTTGAAGGTTCACTTGCTCCAATGCTTTATTCGTGTTCTTAATTTCTGACTTAGCGCTCGTATACATCCATCCCATACCACCGACTAGCAACACGATTGCTGTCATAAAGACATAACGGAGAATGGGATTCGTTCCTGCTTGTTCTTCTTGCCGCATTTGCAGCAAGTTAATTTCGATGGATTGTAGCTTCTGCACGCCTGCACTCATCGTCTCTAAGCCCCTTTCATCGCCAGTCCAACTGGAACCGCGTAAGCTTGACATGTGGTGTCTTCATCTTTCAGAATGGCAGGCAATGGAAACGATGTAATCTCACCTGTGAATGCACTTTCTAGATGCTCTGGAAGTGCCGTGATCCATTCATGATCGCCTACCAAATAAACGAGCTCGACATGCTTCTGATCGTTGGACACGGTGTATTGGAAATAATTCAAAACACGACCAAGCTCCATAGATAGATTACGTGCATATGCTGCAAGCTGATCCGTGCCTGTGTCTAGGAAGAAACTCGTATTAATTTGTATTGATCGGAAAAAGACAGGTATGCCATCTACGAATATGCTGACATCCGCATGATCTGGCTCGACATGCAGCAGCATAAATCGTTCCTTCATCGCGGAGCCAGTTAATTTGGTATGACGTACCAACATACGATGAAGAGCCAGTGGTGCCAAATCAACGGCTACTGGCACTAACCCTGATTGCTTGACGACATGAGCATAGCTTTCGACCACCTCGCCAGGTGTCGCAAAGATGAGAACTTCTTCTTGTGGCGAAGACTTGGAGGATTTCACTACACCTTCCGAAGAAGCTGCGGCTTCATCTTTCGGAGCTCCTAGTCGAACAAAATCAAACACCGGATTCTTGAAAGGCAATTGCTGTCCGCCATGTAATTCAACGTCAATCATGTTACGTAACGCTTTATCTTTTAAGGCCGAAAAAACGGATTTACGGAGTACCACATTGGATAGTGGCACCGTCACATTGATATGTGCACCTTGCAACCCAATTTGCTTGACTAGGGTCGAAATGCGCGCAATGACCGAATCTTCGTCCACGAATTTTCCGTGTTTAATACTGCCTCTATCCAGCGCAATCGAATGACGCTGTGTCAGGGTAACCTGTCCATTCACATTCATAATTTCAACCAGCTTCGCTTCTGTATCCGAAATTTGCATGCCGTATGTATACTTGCTCGTTTTCTTTGCGAACATTGCGGTGACTCCTCTCGGTTATGCATAAGGGATAAGGGGCGCGCCGCTAGGCGGCGCGCTTGGGGGCATTGAATTATGGAGTAGTAGGTGCAGTTGGTGTACCGTCTTCTACTACGTATCCTGGAAGCTCAATAGTGGATTCTAACGTGTTGTTCATATACGTTTGTGCGCCAGTACCAGCACCCATTAATGTTACTTGATATACGAAGTTGCCAGTTGCATCTTTGGAAACTGTTACGTGTGAAGCTGAGCTATCACCAGCACCTCGAGGTGTAGTTGCAGTTGCAGCTGTTGCAGCTGTTCCAGCACCATACGTGTTAGGTTTGTTAGAAGGATCTTTCGGGATCGTTTCCAAATATCCACTTGTATTCAAATCTGTTAAAGATAATACAAAGGTTGTTGTTGCAGTACCTGCCAACGTAACTCCTTCATTGGCTACATAAAGTCGTGCAGCATCAATTGCCATGTGAGCGTTCGAACGATGTGCGTTAATTCTTGTTTTCTCTAGAATCGAACCGATTGAAGGAATAGCGATAGCTGCAATAATCGCGATAATTACGATAACAGCTAGCAACTCGATGAGCGTCAAGCCTTTCTCATTTTTCATTACCTCGCGGAAAGACATTTTAGGAGCTTTAAATCCTTCTTTTTGATTGTTTTCCAATGCCAATGCGTTCATTTCATTCCCACCTCTAGGTTTATTTTGGTTATGTACTTGTCCTTGCCAATCTGGTAGTGCGTTATGTTGTACTGCTAGTAAAGCCGCCGACATGTTTGTCTATCACCTCCTTTCAAGCCGGTCGGTAATTATCCTAAGAAATTGTCGTACATTTTGAACATTGGACTCATGATCGCCGCCACAATCACGCCAACAATACTAGAGATAAACAGCAGCATCAGAGGTTCGATCACCGCCTTCAATCGATCTACACTCTGATCGACATCCGCTTCGAAGAAATCTGCAATCTTTGCTAGCATATTATCGACTTGCCCTGTTTCCTCTCCGATAATTAGCATTTGCACGACCATTTTTGGGAAAATGCCACTTTTCTGAATCGGTTCCGAAAGCATTTTACCTTGCTGCAAGCTATCCTTGGCATCTCGAAGCACCTTGGCTATTACCCGATTGCCAACAACTTTCGCAGTTACATCCAGTGCCTGCAAGACAGGCACCGCACTCACGAATAGGGAGGACATCGTACGCGTCATTCGGGCAACCGCAGCTTTTTTGAGAATAAGGCCAAAGACTGGAATCTTAAACTTGATCGTATCGATCCAGTACTTCCCTTCTTCACTCGAAGCAAAGCTCCGATATAAAACCATGATGCCAATTACGCCAGCCAAGAACATCCACCAATAATGGACGATCGCATCACTTGAGCTCATAACAAACCTGGTAATCAGCGGCAACTCCGAGCCTTGCTCTAGAAACATATCCGCAAAGGTTGGGACAATTTTCAAGAGGAGGAAGATAACGACGACGATGGCGATGACCAGAACTACGATTGGGTAAGTCATTGCTGACTTGACCTTCTGAACCGTTTTATGCTCTTTCTCATAATGTTCGGCCATTCGCTCAAGGACTTCGTCCAAGTTACCGCCGGTTTCACCCGAAGCCATCATATTGACGAACATATCGGGAAATACTTTAGGATGTTCGCCCATCCCTTTCGATAAGGGGTGCCCGCTTCTGATTTGCTCCGAGATATCCCCCAAAGCAGCTTTCAAATATTTGGAGGTGGATTGATCTTCAAGAATCGAAACGGCTTGGTCAATTTGAATCCCGGCTCGAATCAACGTAGCGAATTGCCGACAGAAGATAACGAAATCTTCTAGCTTGACTGCCCTTCCGATATGAATCTCCAGATCCATCGTTGTTTTCCGCTGCTCTTGGATACTCCGAATGGTTATCCCGCGTCCTCGCAACTCCGTAATCGCCAGCTGTTTGTTCTGTGCTTTCACCATCCCTTTCAGCTTCTTACCGCTTTCATTGACGGCTTCATACGTAAAGTTCGCCAAGTTATTGTTCACCCCCATTCATAGCCTTCTTCAGTTCAACTGCTATTCGTCTGCCACAGCTTTCAACACTTCTTCAATTGTGGTATGACCTTGGCGAATCTTGAGCAAGCCATCGTAGAGCATATTTTTAAAACCATTCTTCATCAAATGCTGCTCCAACTCACTAACTGGTCGATTTTGGACGATTAGGCTGCGCAGCGGTTCATCGACGACTAACAACTCATGCACGGCAATACGACCTCTGTAGCCTGTCTTATTGCATGTTCCACAACCTTTGCCTCTTGTTACCATGATCGGTTTATCCGTGGCTCTCGCTGAAGTCATAGGAACAACGACACCTGTTCCAGTTCCCGCCAGTTGTTGTTCTGTACCGGTTAGCAGACCATGCGTTTCCAGCAGCTTCACTTCATCCTCTCTGGCAGGTACCTGGGCAGCACATTCACGACATACTCGTCGTACTAGGCGCTGAGCCACGATACAGGAGAGCGAGGAAGCGATGAGATAGGAATCAATTCCCATATCGACAAGTCGACTAATCGTACTGACGGCACTGTTCGTATGGATGGTGCTTAACACTAAGTGCCCCGTTAGGGAAGCACGTACGGCAATTTCTGCTGTTTCTGCATCCCGGACCTCCCCGACCATAACAATGTTCGGATCTTGTCGTAGGATGGATCGTAAGCCAGAAGCGAAAGTTAGACCAATCTGAGAGTTAACTTGTACTTGCGTTACCCCATTCATCCGATACTCGACTGGATCCTCAACCGTAATGATTTTGACATCATCGCCATTTAATTGTCCCAGTGCTGAATAGAGAGTTGATGTTTTCCCGCTTCCTGTAGGTCCCGATATCAGCATAATCCCATTCGGTTTCTGAATCATTTTGTCGAATTTCACCAAATTCGCATCACTTAGCCCCAATTCGGCAATTTTTTTAACCCCTGCCGATTGATCTAAGATCCGAAGAACGATACTTTCACCATGAACTGTCGGCAATGTCGAAACTCGTATATCAATTCGGCGGTTATCCACCTGCATCTGGATTCGACCATCCTGAGGTAGTCGTCTTTCCGCGATGTTCAACTTTGCAATGATTTTTAACCTTGCAGTCAACACGCCCTGCATATGCTTCGGCAGCGCTTTCTCCGTTCGAAGCACACCATCGATTCGGTACTTCACGATCAGCTGTTTCTCCTGAGGATCAACATGAATATCGGACGCCCTCTGCTGCACAGCGGATTGAATGATTTGATTGACCAGCTTTACGATCGGTGATCCTTGATCATTCGCTTCGGATTCCTCATCTTTGATCTCGATTTTATCTAAGTCGACCATCAGTTCATCAACTGATTCTTTCATGCCATAATTTTTCGTAATGGCTTGCTCGACTTCAGAACGAATGGCTATCACTGGCTGCACACTCATGTTCGTCGCCATTCGTATTTCTTCAATGGCTCCATAATTCAACGGATCAACCATGGCAACTTTGATTTTGCCATTCTTACGTTCAATTGGGATCACACAGTGCTTGCGAGCAAGCGTTTCTGGGATAAGCTGAACGGTTTGCATATCGAGTTGTGTCTCAAACATATTAACAACCGGAAACCCTAACTGAAATTCCAGCACTTCAACCAGTTGTCTTTCCGTAATCAACCCTTTATCGATAAGAATCTCACCGATTTTCTTCCTCGTGTGCACTTGCTGCTTCAGCCCTTGTTCAAGCTGATCCTCTGTGATGAGTCCGTTCATTACAAATAATTCACCTATGCGCATTGGGGGGTCCTCCCTTCTGTTAATAGAGTACGTGACGGATCTGTGCAACCTAATAAAAGTGATTTAAGGTGATTTAAGCTCTTCCGCTGTTGGCGCCTTCGCGATGATAATGGGATGCGGTGCGTAGTAATCTTTATATATCAACTCGTTCTTGCCATCATTCTTCTCATCCGCGAACACCTTGACTAGAAGTCCTGATTGACCTTCACTACGTTTATCACCTTGACCAGCCAGTGTAAAATCCGTGAGTACAATGCTCTCTGGTGTGAATACTTCTTTACTAACCGTAATTTTCGGAGCTTTCCAATCCGCTTTCGGTTTCCCATTGAACGTAACGACAGGTGTTTCCCCGTTGTATATCACGCCAACTGTAATGGGTACGCCGATTGAATTATAGAAGGTTAAATCTTTCAGCTCGCTTTGAAAATTAACATCAAATCCAGCAGCTGCATAAGCGGGATTATCTAGATGTGGATAGCGTTCACCAACTTGCATGCCAGCACGCAGAGCAGCTTCATACAACAGGGATGCCACATGCGATAACTCATCTGCCTTCATTTCAGGTACTTTACTTTTACTGACCTCGGTCAACCAAGCTTGAAAGGAGAATAGCTTCCCTGACTCAATCTTGATCTGTCCCGCCTGCTCTAGCCATGATTTCACATTCGCATTTACAGCAACAATACTCTGCGCTTGTGAAATGACTTGCAGACCCGATGTTAACGTCTTATCTGGTGATGTTGTTGCTGCTGTACTTATAGGCGTACTAGCAGGTACAACTGTTGGCGATGCTGTGGCCGTAGTCGTTGGCGTTGATACCGGTTTGACCGATGGCTTCGCACTTTCTTTGTCCATGCCAGCTGCAAGCGCTGTTCCTTTCGTTGAAGCATGATCCGTGTCTTTCCAGAACATCAAGCTTTCTAGTTTGTGCTCTGAATTCCACTCAATGAACCCTGCCGCCGATAATCCATATACACTCCCAGAACCGACGACGCCTAGAAGAAGAATCCATTTAATAGGCTGCAGGATCAAGGCCCTTCTTCTTTGTCTCATAGCCAACCGTCCCTCAAAGCTCGACATTTTCCCTCCCGTTTCGGTGGGATGCCTCAAATATAGACGGTAATTTCTGTAGAGCAAATCATACATATTTATTAATTCAAATGACCTAATGCATGAACTATAATTCTTAAGCCACGTTAGCCATTTAGACGCTATTTCATAGGGAATTCAATCTAGGTGGGGGCAGGTGCAGGGGGCCGAAGTCGGGATTTCGCTATAAAAGTCGTACTTAGGAAGCGGTTTCATATAGTTCTTTTGAAATGTACGCGTACCCTATTAATTCCATTGCTTTTATATACCACTTGCATATGTATAAGATCGAACGCGCTTTTTCAGCAAATTCCTCAAAAAATGGGTCTTCCTCGTATATGTAAATTTTAACCATGCCAAAGCATGTAAGGGATTTCCAAGGTATTCATTCATAAAAAACCCGAACTACTCGGGCAGTTACTTGCTTTTCGCTCCTGACCCTTCTTGAAAATTCAAATCCTAAAGACGTTGAACACACAAAAAAAGCCCCGATCCCCACAAACATCGTGAAAGATCGAAGCTTTTTTCTACAATTTGAACCATTTCTCAACGTAATACGTCAATATGTATAAATCCTATGTAATGCATATGTATGACTTCTTGCTTTCAACCTTAAATAGCGCCAAGTACACTCAAAATTAATGATGCTTTGGAATTGACTTTCAACTTGCGATTGATTTTCGTTACATAGACACGGACCGTATTCTCGCTGATCCCCAAGACTTTGCCGATTTGCTTATAATCGTAGTCGAGCAACCAATACGTCGCGACTTCTTTTTCACGCAGCGTTAGTTTGAAAGCTTTCAAGCGTTCTTCCAGCATCTCTTCAACGAACCATGTTTTACTTTGTAATTCGGTCTTTCTCAACTCGTATTCAAGCAGAAGTGCAATTGATTTGATACACGGATACATAAAAGGTGCTGAAATATACTGAAAAGCAGTCAAAACTAAGTAACCGATGATCTGATTATCCGCAGTTTGAATCGGAACGCACATCGTCACCCAGTTATGCATCGTATCCAGATAATGATCCTCACCACTAATCCAAACTGGACGCTGAAGATCAATCGCAGCCGAAACCGCATTGGTCCCTGCACTAGACAACGATAACGAAGATCCGATCCCGATGTTGTTCAAATTCGCAGCTTGCAAGATGGATCTTTCATCCCCATTAATCGTTAAAATGACCCCATGATTATCCGTTACCATCAATAAATTAGGAAAGTAGAAGGTGTTCGTCTTCAGATGTGCTTGCCGAAGGATGACATCCATGAGTCCTTGGTTTTTAGCTAGTAGCCGTTCCATCATTTTCCCTTGCACGCGAAACCTCACGCGCGTTGAATCTCTTTGAACGCCATTAAGAAATGATTTCTCATGTAGCTTGGCTATCTCCGCTTGAGAGATGCCGACTCTCTCTGTAAATTCATGCATTTGCGTCTCTTCAGCTAATCCTTTCATCAATTCCACTCCCTTTTCCTATGTAACCCCGAAATAAATAGCATCCATGCTGTGAGTAGAATTGAATTATTTGTCGTATGCCGTCGCCCCTATCTTCACAACCTTTACAAATTTATGTATTTTTCGCGCATGTGTCACTAACTATAAGGCTCAAATCGAATGCTTGAAATAGTGCAAAGGTAGTAATTCTAAGAAGATAGTATACTTGTACTACAAAAAGATAGCGTTTGCAGTTCTTCCATCAGGAATAAGGATTTCTGGCATGTGCCGTTCGTAGGATATATACGAAAAAAGTGTCCCCTTTCTAACATCGGAAGGTAACACTCTTAAACCTCGGCTATTCGTCTAGTTACACTTCTTTGGTTGTAACTTTCGATTTGACTCTCTTCATGAACCATCTTTGAAACATATCCCCGTCTGCAGACTGATTTCCGCTTTAAATTCTTACATTTAACCCTAACCTTTTGGAACACCAAGGCATATTATATAAACAAAACTTATCCATTCCCAAATTAATATTGATAAAGAGATAAGAATGCCTAGGAGGCGAGATGCCAATGACGCTCATCAGAGCAATTGAACAGACATTCTGTAAGTTGCATGCACCAACTCTGGAACAATTAAAAGAGGCACTTCAATCGATAGAGAGACATCTAATCTTCGTTCCAGATTTCAAAACCGAACCCAATCAACTACCCTATGGTAGAAATGTAGTGTTTAGCTCACCCGAACTGGAAGTTATCGTCATTCACATTCCAACTTCCCGCTCAACAGCCATCCATAACCATGGCTTGTCCATAGGCACGGCTTATTTGGTTTCAGGATCCTTAGTGAATTCAACCTTCTTATTAGATACAGAAGGCTATCCTGTTGCTCATAAGGATGACTTCATCCAAGCAGGGGAATACTTCACTGCGCCTGCTAATCAAATTCACCAGTTAAGCAATCCATTTCATGAACCGGCTATTTCTATCCATGTGTATACACCGCCGCTGCGTGAAGTTCGACGTTACTTACCTTACAGTGAAGTCTTAGATTATGTTATCTAAAAAAAAAACCCCTTGTAAGCTTACGTCATTTGACGTGCTCACAAGGGGTTTTCAAGTAACAATTAGAACTGTAGGGCATTCTCAATAAAGGCTTTTAGCTCCGAAATCGGCATACGCGTTTGAACCATTGTATCACGATCACGAACCGTCACTTGACCATCTGTCTCGGACTCGAAATCATATGTGATACAGAATGGCGTACCGATCTCATCATGACGACGGTAACGTTTACCAATGGATCCTGTATCATCGTAATCCACCATGAAATGCTTCGCAAGGTCTGCAAATACAGCTTGTGCACCTTCATTCAATTTCTTGGAAAGTGGGAAAATCGCTGCTTTCATAGGTGCCAACGCAGGGTGGAAGTGAAGAACTGTGCGGCTGTCGTCACCTTCCAATTTTTGCTCTTCAAACGCATCAATCAGAAGCGCCAAAGTAACACGGTCTGCTCCAAGGGACGGCTCGATACAATAAGGAACATAACGCTCATTCGTTTCTTGATCGATGTAGTTGAAATCTTCACCGGAATGCGCCATGTGCTGCTTCAAATCGTAGTCCGTACGATCCGCGATGCCCCAAAGCTCGCCCCAACCGAACGGGAATTTGTACTCGATATCCGTTGTCGCATTACTATAATGTGACAACTCATCGTCGTTATGATCACGAAGACGAAGGTTATCGGCTTTTGCACCTAGGGATAACAGCCAGTTATGGCAGAAGCTTCTCCAGTACTCGAACCATTTCAAGTCTTCACCTGGCTTGCAGAAGAACTCAAGCTCCATTTGTTCGAATTCACGCGTACGGAACGTAAAGTTACCTGGCGTGATTTCATTACGGAAACTTTTACCGATTTGACCGATACCAAATGGCAGCTTTTTACGCATTGTACGTTGTGCGTTTTTGAAGTTAACGAAGATCCCTTGTGCTGTTTCTGGACGAAGATAAACAACGTTTGAACTCGCTTCTGTTACACCTTGGAACGTTTTGAACATCAGGTTGAATTGACGAATATCTGTGAAATCTTTGCTTCCACAATCTGGACACACGATGTTGTGTTCCACGATCAATTTCATCATATCATCAAACGTCATACCGTCTACGATGATTTCGATATCCTTTTCAGCCAACTTGTTCTCGATCAATTTATCCGCACGGTGACGTGCTTTACAGCTTTTACAATCGATCATTGGATCGTTGAAGTTACCTACGTGACCGGATGCCACCCATGCTTGCGGGTTCATCAAGATTGCCGCATCTAATCCAACGTTATACGGGGATTCTTGAATGAATTTTTTCCACCATGCGCGTTTAATGTTGTTTTTCAATTCAACACCAAGCGGGCCGTAATCCCATGTATTAGCCAAACCGCCATAAATTTCTGAACCTGGGAAAACGAATCCTCTGTGCTTCGCTAATGCGACGACTTGCTCCATTGTTACACTCATTGTTCAATCGCTCCTTAAGCTTCTTATATGTGGGTCTTCGACCGTTGACAGCCGTTTGGATATGAGCAAACATCAAAAAAGCTCAACATCCAAAGGCATCAAATAATGCCTAGGGACGAGAGCTTTAGCACCCGCGGTTCCACCCTAGTTGATATACCTGATACAAGCATATATCCCCTTTATCGTATAGGCTCCGGATAGCCGTTTCCTTGACCTTCATTCTGGGCTTTCACCATCCCCAGCTCGCTGAACATGAAGTCCTTCAAGTACTATTCATCCTTCACAGCCATAATTGATCATTCAATTGGTCTTAGTTTACAGAATATCGCAGCAAAAATCAATCTCCCTAGTACAAATGGGGCCGACGATCTTCAAAAACAGGTATTTTACCTCGAACGCGGACAACTTCTTCTAAATCAATCGTCACCCGAAGAATTGCTTCGTTCTCATCACCTTCAACAAGCACCTCGCCCCAAGGATCGATGACCATCGAATGACCGAAGAAATTTGTCGTACCGCTCGTCCCAACACGATTGCAAGAAACTACGTACATTTGATTCTCAATTGCTCGCGCCATAAGCAGTGTACGCCAGTGGTGCAATCGTGGATGCGGCCATTCTGCAGGCACGAACAAAATACGAGCGCCATCTAACGCCAATTTGCGTGACAGCTCCGGAAAACGAATATCATAACAAATCATCGCCCCAGCAGGAACCCCTTCTAGATCAAACAAGCCTAGTTGCTCCCCACTGTGCAAAAACTTCTCCTCATCCATAAGTCGGAACAGATGGATTTTGGAATACTCTGCGATCTCGTTACCTTCGCGATTCCAAGCATAAATCGTATTAAGTACACGATCTTCTTTTTTATCCGCAATTGATCCACCGATAATGTTCACCTGATGCGTCCGAGCAAAAGAGCTCAAAAACGCCTTCGTCCGCTCCCCATTCACATCAGCAAGTTGATGAATTTCAGTTAGTGCATAACCAGTATTCCACATCTCAGGAAAAATGATGACGTCTGGCTTCTGTGCCGCGTCAACGGCTTCAAGAAGCTTTGTTTCGAGCACCGCATAATTCACATCGGGTTCACCGATCGCAATATCCATTTGAATTAGAGCAAGATTAAGTAGTTGTGACTGTGACATGTCGAGTTGACTCCCTCCGATTGAGAAAACCTCTATCGAGGCCATTCGAAGATGAGCGACCGCGTCTAGAGGTAGGTTTTATCGCCAATAAGCAAGACGTTTTCGGGAACCGAAAACTTTTACTTTCTTATGTGGTAAAAAAACATCTATGACTACATACTAGTCGAAAAGTACGCTCAACTCAACACGTATCACGCTTAAATCGTAGGTTTAAATTGTCTGGACTGCCCTCTAGCGATGCTGAGCGTCTGCCAATCTGTACTTGCCCAATGCTTACAAAGCAACACGATTTGCCCGACATGATAACCATAATGCGATACTTGACGTTGAATCGCTTGCAATACCGTATGACTTTCGCCTCGGATCTGAACGTGAGACAGCACATCTTCAGGAGTCAAGGTTTGCAGTGTCGTCATCACAACTTGCCAACCCGCCTCCCACTGCGCAAGCAGCTCTTCCCGAGAAAGGTGGTCACCTTCAAATTCACCATCACGATCACGCCACCCTTTTTCCCCATCAGAGGTTAAAAAATCCGTCCAACGGGACAACATATTCCCATGCATATGCTTCATAATCACTTCCAGTGAATTCGATTCTTCATCTATAGTCTGATAAAAGAATGACTCCGCTGTCTGTGCAAATGATTTGTCCGCCAACTTCTTCATACTCTGAAAAGCACGTATAGATTCCTGTAGAAATACTTCAGCAACTTGCGTGTTCGATGCCATCCGCGTTCATCCCCTTTTACATTTGTTACCATCATCTTAGAGCAATATGAAAAAGATGACCAATTCAAAATCTTCATCGACTATGAAAAAAAGATTAATCATGTTACATTTAGGGTATAGTTTAAAATCCCGACCTCCGGAGTGTGAATTAAACCGTGACAAACGTATCTTCAACAACCTCTCGATTTGCCATACAACCAGCTGAAAGAATGAAGGGTCTGCCTACACAATTCTTCGCAACGCTCGTTGGCAAAGCAAATGCACAAATTGCCGCTGGCCATGATGTCATAAATTTAGGCCAAGGGAATCCTGACCGTCCTACGCCTCCGCATATTGTGACTTCCATACAGGAAGCTTCTGCGAATCCGTTGTATCATAAATATCCGCCATTCAGCGGGTTTCCATTTCTGAAACAGGCGATTGCACAACGTTATAAAGAGGATCACAACGTGGATTTGGATCCCGATACCGAAGTTGCGATCTTGTTCGGCGGTAAAACAGGTCTCATCGAAATTGCCCAATGCTTATTGAATCCAGGCGATGTATGCCTTGTTCCTGATCCTGGCTACCCCGATTATTGGTCTGGTGTCGCACTAGCAGGTGCAGAGATGGCATTCATGCCGTTACGTGAGGAAAATAACTTCCTGCCTGACTATTCGCAGTTAAAGCAGTCTGATCTGGACCGTGCTAAGCTTATGTTCATTAATTATCCGAACAATCCGACGGGTGCGACAGCTCCTGCTTCTTTTTATGAGGAAACAGTTGCCTTCGCTGAGAAAAATGGTGTCGTTGTTGCCAGTGATTTCGCCTATGGAGCTATTGGATTTGATGGTCAGAAGCCGATCTCATTCCTGCAAACCCCTGGAGCCAAGGAAGTAGGCATTGAGTTCTATACCTTGTCCAAAACATACAATATGGCAGGCTGGCGTGTAGGCTTTGCCCTTGGCAACAAAGAAGTCATTCGCCTCATTAACTTGATGCAAGATCACTACTATTGCTCTTTGTTTGGTGGTATCCAAGCAGCAGCGGCTACAGCATTAACTGCCTCACAAGACTGTGTCACAGAGCTGCGTGATGTGTACGAAAGTCGTCGGAACGCGTTATACACGGCACTCGCCAGCATCGGCTGGAACGCTAAACCATCGCAAGGTTCCTTCTTCTCGTGGCTGCCTGTACCGAAAGGACATTCCTCCCAAAGCCTTGCCGATTTACTACTGGAGGAAGCAAAAGTTGTCGTAGCACCAGGCGTTGGTTTCGGAACGCACGGTGAGGGCTACGTCCGACTGGGCCTTCTTTCTTCGGAAGCGCGATTGGAAGAGGCTGTGCAGCGGATTGGGAAATTAAATCTTTTTAACTCCTAATTATCCAAAGAACCTTGAAAGCAAGCCATTTATACCTTTACAAAGTCTCGCGTACCATGCTATTCTAGATAGAATTAAAAATTCCAAACAGCAACGTTATGATGGGAATAGTACGAATCGTGCCGCACGTAACCAGGGAGTGAGCTCCATTGACTGAGAGAGCTTGCCGTGAACCGAATCCGAACCCGCCCCTGAACCGTCAACGATGAGTTGAACAGAGCCCTACTGTTATACAGGGAATCTAGAGTTGAGCGCTTTCTATTTGATATGCGCTAATCTAAGGTGGTACCGCGGAAGCAACAGACTTTCGTCCTTATGTTTTAAGGACGGGAGTCTTTTTTGTATCTACATAGTTGGAAATCGAAGGATGGGATGAATATGACTCAGCGAATCGTAGTCAAAATCGGCAGCTCCTCATTAACCTCAGATACGGGTGGCTTGAATCCGGATAAAATACGTTTTTTTGCGGCTGAACTCGCGCACTTGCAGCGCAGCGGCAGCCAAGTGCTGCTCGTGACCTCCGGCGCAGTAGCCGCAGGCTTCACCTCCCTTGGCTATCGCACACGGCCCAAGGTGCTGCATGAGAAGCAGGCCGCGGCAGCCGTCGGCCAAGCGCTCTTAATGCAGGCGTACCATGAAGCCTTTGCCTCCCACGGCGTAAGCGTGGCGCAAATTTTGCTGACCCGGTACGACTTCTCCAACCGCAAGCGCGTGCAGAACGCGATGATGACGATTGACGAGCTCCTGCAGCGCGGCGTGGTGCCAATTATTAACGAGAACGACACCGTCTCGGTGGATGAACTGAAATTCGGCGACAATGATACGTTGTCGGCATTGGTAGGCAATTTGGTCAAAGCGAACAAATTGATCATCATTACCGATATGGACGGCCTATACACGGACGATCCTCGTAAGAACGCGAACGCACAGCGAATCGATCGCGTAGACGCCATCAGCGATGAGCTGTTCAGCTTCGCTGGAGGCTCAGGGAGCGCGGTCGGCACCGGCGGCATGCGCTCCAAGGTCGAGGCCGCCCGCATCGCGATGCGCGGGGGCGTGCCGGTCTTCATCGGGCGCGTACTTGAGCCCGATGATCTGAACCTTGCCGTGGGTGGTACCGGCAAGGGAACGTACTTTGACACGGCGCTGAACAATCTGCCGGTCAAGAAGCAGTGGGTCGGCTTCCACTCGCTGCCCCAAGGGCAAATCATCGTTGATCAAGGGGCGAAAGCAGCCTTGATCAACGGTGGGAAGAGCCTGCTCCCCGCTGGTATCACGTCAGCGGTTGGTGACTTCCACCCCGGCGATGTCGTCGAGGTGATCTGTAGTGAAGGCGCGCTGCTGGGCCGCGGCGTCGTTAATTATGCAGCTTGGCAAGTTCAAGCCGCGGCAGGATTATCGACGGACGAAGTCCAGAAACGCGTCGAAGTTTCACGCATCGAAGTCATCCACCGCGATGAATGGGTGCCTTTGACCTAAGTTTAGATTCACCTATAGAAAGCGAGGATCTCCCTACACATGAGACAACAACGATTACTTAATCCAACTTTACGAGATGTACCGGGAGATGCCGAGGCAGCCAGTCACCGACTTATGCTGCGAGCAGGACTCATTCGTCAGTTATCCAGCGGTATTTATTCCTATTTACCCTTGGGTCTTAAGGCCCTTCAACATATTCAAACGATCGTGCGTGAAGAAATGGACCGCGCTGGTGCACAAGAAATGCTCATGCCTGCCCTCCATCCTGCCGAATTATGGAAAGCCTCTGGTCGCTGGGATGTCTACGGTCCTGAATTAATGCGACTTGAAGACCGAAATGGCCGTGAATTTGCATTAGGTGCTACACATGAAGAAGTGATTACAACACTTGTCAAAGATGAGATTCATTCTTATAAAAAGTTACCCGTCACGTTATATCAGATCCAAACAAAATATCGCGATGAGCGCAGACCACGATTCGGCCTGTTACGTGGCCGTGAGTTTCTCATGAAAGATGCGTACTCTTTTGATCGCTCAGCAAGCGGTCTGGATGCCAGCTATCAAGCGATGTTTGAAGCTTATGTCAATATTTTCACACGTTGCGGCCTGCAGTTCCGTGCTGTTGAAGCCGATTCCGGCGCGATTGGCGGTACGGATACGCATGAATTCATGGCCTTAGCGGATGTCGGTGAGGATACAATTGTACATTGTCCTTCCTGTCAGTATGCGGCTAATTTGGAGAAAGCCACTGGCGTAATTACCAACGAAGGTGCTTCATCTACTGACGTGCCATATGCACAACCAACAAAAATACACACACCGGGCATAACGAGCATCAAACAATTAAGCCAATTCCTTACCATTGCACCGCAACAAATTATCAAATCCGTTGCCGTCCAAGCGGACGGAGCGCCTGTGATCATGCTCATCCGTGGAGATCTCGAAATCAATGAGATCAAGCTAAAGCAAGTTCTCGGTGTAGTTGAAATCACGATGCTAACCGAAGCTGAAATCAAAGCGCTTGGTTCGATAGCCGGGTTTATTGGGCCGGTTGGTCTCTCAAGCGTCAAATTACTTGCAGACACATCGATTCGAGGCTTAAACAACGCGGTTGTTGGCGCCAATGAAGCGGACTATCATCTTCAGCACGTAGATGTTCAACGTGATCTTGGTGCATTAACCTATGTTGACGTTCGCAATGTGGGCCAAGGAGAAAGCTGTATTCATTGCGGTCATGAACTCGCTTTTGCCAAAGGAATTGAAGTTGGTCACGTCTTTAAGCTCGGCACCAAATATAGTGAATCCTTAGGCGCTTCGTTTAGCGATGAAAATGGCGTCTCTGAGCCAATGATCATGGGCTGTTATGGTATCGGCGTCTCTCGTGTTCTAGCTGCTGTAATCGAACAGCACCAGGATGAGCGAGGCATCATTTGGCCAAATGCCATTGCTCCTTATTCCATTCATCTGTTAACTGTTCAAGTGAAGGATGAAGCCCAAATGGCATTATCCGAAGAGATCTATCACGCCTTAACTAGCGCAGGCTATTCGGTCCTGTGGGATGATCGTGAGGAACGCCCTGGCGTGAAATTCAACGATGCTGATTTACTCGGCTTCCCTTTACGGTTAACAGTTGGAAAGAAAACGAACGAGCGAATTATCGAATGCAAAGAACGACGTCAAGGCGATGTCTATGAACTGAACGTGGAACAATTGTTAACGCATTGCCAATCCTTATTTAACTAGGAGGTCTTCCCATGAGTGAAGTTATTAACAAATCTAAGCTTGCTAAGCAAGCTGCCCAAGCGATGGGCAATCTCACAACGGAGCAAAAGAATGCAGCCTTATTGCTGATGGCAGACGCCTTAATTACGGAGCAACAAGCGATCATTGAAGCCAATAGCAAGGATTTGCAGCGTGGCAAAGAGCAAGGCACTAGCGCTTCTCTGCTAGACCGATTGGCGTTAAACGAAACACGCATTGCGGCGATGGCCGAAGGCCTTCGTCAAATCGCAGAGCTGCCTGATCCGATTGGGGATACGCTTGAATCCTTTGATCGCCCTAATGGTCTGCGCATTCACAAAATCCGTGTACCACTCGGCGTTATCGGCATTATTTATGAAGCTAGACCGAATGTCACGGTTGATGCGGCAGGTCTTTGTCTCAAAACAGGCAACGCGGTTGTGCTCCGTGGCGGATCTTCAGCCCTATTTTCAAATGAGAAAATTGTGGAGGTACTGCATACAGCCTTAGAGCGTTCTGACTTGCCAGCAGATGCCCTGCAATTAATCTTAAGCGCAGATCGCAGCTCCGTCGATGAAATGTTGAAGCTGAATGGTCTCATTGACGTGCTAATTCCACGTGGTGGACACTCACTTATTCAAAATGTTGTCAATAACGCGTCCGTCCCAGTCATTGAAACAGGTGCAGGGGTGTGTCATACTTTTATAGATCAAAGTGCACAGCTCGATATGGCGATTCGAATCGGGATTAATGCGAAGGCGCAACGTCCTTCTGTTTGTAATAGTATGGAGACTTTGCTTGTACACGAAGCCATTGCAGAGAAGCATTTAGCTGCGATTGCCGATGCCTTCCAAGGCGTTCATGTTGAGTTGCGGGGTGACGAGCGTTCAAGAGCTTTGGTACCAAGTATGCTGGTTGCGGAACAGTCCGATTGGGGCACAGAGTACGGGGATTATATTTTATCCATCAAAGTTGTTAAGGATCTAGATGAGGCGCTAGCTCACATTCGTAACTATGGTACGATGCACTCCGAGTGTATTGTGACAGAAGATGCTGCTAATGCTGAGAAATTCCTGCAAGAAGTGGATGCTGCTGCGGTTTATCATAACGCTTCTACCCGTTTCACCGATGGGTTTGAGTTCGGATTCGGAGCTGAGATCGGCATTTCCACGCAGAAGCTTCATGCACGTGGTCCTATGGGGCTGCCTGCGCTAACTTCAACCAAATACCGCGTCTACGGAAGCGGACAAATACGCGAATAAATCTTAGGAGGAGGAACAACGAATGTCAATCATGTTATCGCAAGTTAAAATTGCTTTTGTGGGCGCAGGCTCCATGGCTGAAGCCATCGTCCGCGGACTTATCCAGACGAAAGTCGCGAATCCGCAAAACGTATATATGATGAATCGCTCCAATCAGGATCGCTTGTCATTTTTATGCTCGGAATATGGCGTTCAAGCCACTTCAGATCAAGCGACGAAACATACAATTATACAAGAAGCCGACGTTGTTGTTCTCTGTATGAAGCCTAAAGATGTGGAAACTTCTTTTGCAGAGCTTCAACCGCTTTTGAGCGAGCGTCAGCTGTTAATTTCCGTAATTGCAGGCCTTTCTATCGAAAAAGCGGAAAGACTTCTACAATCCAACTTGCCCATCGTTCGTACGATGCCAAATACTTCCTCCACTATCGGATTAGGCGCAACAGGAATGAGCTTCTCGTCTAAGGTTAATGATACATTCAAGCAGCTTGCCATCCAAATGTTTGAAGCGGTTGGGACTGTTACGATTGTAGAAGAAGATAAGCTTGAAATCCTTACTGGCATTTCCGGAAGTGGTCCTGCCTATGTGTACTACCTCATGGAAGCGATGATTAAAGCGGGGATCGAAGGCGGTCTAACTGAAGAAGATGCGAATCAATTAACGCTTCAAACGGTGCTCGGCGCAGCGCACATGGTTCAAAATACGAAGGAACACCCTGCGGAACTACGCCGTAAAGTGACGTCTCCTAACGGAGCAACGCATGCTGCTATTCAAGCTTTGGATCGCTATCAGTTCGATGAGGCTATCCATCAAGCTGTGTTGCATTGTGCCGCTCGCACGAAGGAAATGGGCGAACAAATTGCCGCTACCAGCACTGTTGGAAAAACAGTTTAATCCGTTTCTGTGAAACAAGTGGAACCTAAGTGAAGTGATTCTAGTAAAGCAGGTGAAAGTTCGTCATGAGTTCATATTGTTTAGCAACGTATCGGAGTTTCGATGAGAAAGCCGATTTTCATAAAAAAGCAACAAGCATCGCTGTTGGTCTTACCGTTGGTAGCTGGACGGAACTGCCTGAGGCTCAGAAAGCTTCTATGGAGAAGCATTTGGGTAAAGTCGTTTCCGTTGAAGTCCATGAGCCTGGGGCTGGTGAACCTATTTCCGGACGCTATGCGGATATTACCATCGCCTATCCCGATGTGAACTATAGCCGAGATATTCCCGCGCTGTTAGTGACTGTTTTCGGTAAGCTGTCTATGGATGGCAAAATCAAGCTGATCGACCTTGCCTTCTCTTCTGATTTCCTTGCAGGATTCCCTGGACCGAAATTTGGCATGCAAGGCGTTCGTAATCTTCTAGGCGTGCATGATCGCCCACTGCTAATGAGCATCTTCAAATCCGTTGTCGGGTATGAATTGCCAGCACTGCGTGAGCAGTTTTACTTACAAGCGGCTGGTGGCGTCGATCTTATCAAGGATGACGAGATTTTATTTGAAAATCCGTTAACACCGATGGAGAAACGCATTGCGATTTGTCTTGAAGCAGCTGAACAAGCCACGAAGGAAACGGGTCAAAAGCTGCTCTATGCAGTTAATTTGACTGGATCAACCTCCAAACTTGCTTCACAAGCCAAGAAAGCCATCGCAGCTGGCGCTAATGCTTTGCTTTTCAATGTGTTGGCATACGGCTTCGATGTTCTGCATGAGTTAAGCTCAGATCCGGACATTAACATTCCGATCATGGCACATCCTGCCTTGGCTGGAGCTACCTATCCGTCACCGCACTACGGCATCTCGCCTTCTGTCTTACTAGGCAAATTAATGCGTCTTGCTGGTGCTGATTTGGTGTTATTCCCTTCCCCCTATGGCTCCGTTGTAATGCCGAAGGAAGAGAATTTAGCCATTAAGCACGTGCTGCTAACGCAGGATTTACGTAAAGATTACACATATCAGGCGCCGTCTGATCTAGAATTAAAATTAGCACCAAGCTTCCCTGTTCCTTCTGCGGGTATCCATCCTGGTCTAGTTCCACTCATTTTGCGTGATTTCGGACAGGATGTTATTGTGAACGCCGGAGGCGGTATCCACGGTCACCCGATGGGCACTATCGCTGGAGGACAAGCTTTCCGCCAAGCAATTGACGCGACTTTACATGGCAAAACATTACGCGATTACGCCCTAACACATCCAGAGCTACAATCAGCTATAGACACATGGGGGATTAGAGAATGAGCAAGGAACGCATTATCTTTTGTGACTTTGACGGTACGATCACCGTTAACGATAACATCGTAGCGATTATGAAGCACTTCAATCCTGAAGGTTGGGAAGGCATCGTCGAGCAGATTGTGACGCAGCAAATATCGATTCGTGAAGGTGTGGGGGCCATGTTTGCCCTCCTGCCTACCTCACGTAAATCGGAGATTGTGGACTATGCGATCAACAATGCGACTATCCGTGATGGTTTTGAAGAATTTGTCTCCTACTGCAAGGAGCAAGGAATTACCCTTTTGATCACTAGCGGAGGGATTGATTTCTTTATTTATCCACTGCTTCGTACGTTTGCGATTCCTGAAGATCATATTTATTGCAATGCCAGCTCTTTCGAAGGGGAAACCATCGAGATCCTGTGGCCGAACCCGTGTGATGCACATTGTCAAACCGACTGCGGGATGTGCAAAACAAGTATCATTCGTTCCTACAATCCTGAGCGGTATGAGCGGATTATTATCGGAGACAGCATCACCGATTTTGAAGGTGCTAAGTTAGTGGATACGATTTTTGCCAGATCTCACCTCATCGAGCGTTGCGATCAACTTGGCTATGCGTACCACCCCTTCGAAACGTTCTTCGATATCATTAAGCAATTGGAGGCTGAACCCGTCAAATGAGTATTTTACTAGAAGAAAAACAGCGTGCTTTCGCTGAATTACGAGACATCAAAGCCAATCTAGCGGCGCGTGGATGGTTTCCTGCGACAAGCGGCAACTTATCTGTTCGTGTTGGCGGCTTTGAACCAAGTGCTTTCACGTTCGCTATCACGTCTAGCGGTAGAGATAAATCCGTCCAAACTCCTGAGGATTTCCTTCTCGTCAATGAGAAAGGTTTGCCGACGGAAGCTACAAGCCTTAAGCCATCAGCTGAAACCTTGATCCATAGTGAGATTTACCGCTTAACAGGTGCTGGCGCCATTTTCCACGTGCATACAATCTTTAACAACTTAGCTTCCGAGCTGTATGGAGAACGTGGGAGCATTCCAGTTGATGGCGTTGAGTTGATCAAAGCATTCAACATTTGGGATGAGGAAGCGCAGATCGAGATCCCGATTCTGCCAAATTATGCGGAAATTCCGCGTATTGCTGAGCTTGTTGAAGGTGCGATCGTACCGCGTATTCCAGGGATTGTGCTCCGTAAACACGGGATCTACGCTTGGGGAGCGAATGCCTTTGAAGCAAAGCGTCACCTCGAAGCGTTCGAATTCTTATTCGAATATGTGTACCGCTTGCATTTGCTAAAGAAGTAATCTAATCCACGTGTATCCGCGAACTCTCTAGCCTATAGTTACGGAACGTGGTGCCGCTATTTCACTTAAATTTACCTTTTACTTAAAGTTGTGGAACGTCAGTCCGCTATTTCGTAATTTCAGCGCATTTACTGCGTTTGCTGCGAAATATAGGACCTCGTTCTGCAACTTTTTTTATTGGCTATTTTCATACAACTAGCAGCCTCTCGTTCCGTATCTTTATGGTGAGAATCAGGGTTTGGGGGTCGGAGGCAATATTGTCAGGCTAGGTAATCGGGTGGTATTTCGGCAGATGAGCTCTCGCTGGCGTAGGCGGGAAGCTGGGGACTTGGGGTAGCGGGTGATTAAAGGCCTGGAGACAACGTGGGTTAGCGGCAGGGTAGTCGTAGCTATGCGGTTTGTGAACATGATCATGTATGCACTGGCTGAGTGCTGGTAGGCAAGACACTTCGGGGGGGCTGTGAGGCAGCGCGTAGTTTTGGATGATCGTACTATTTCACACACTCACTTACTTTCACTTTCACTTTCACTTTCACTTTCACTCTCATTCTCATTCTGACTCTCACCTCTCACCTCTCCACTCCCCTTCCTCAAAAATGCAAAAATACAACCTTTTCTACTAATTTAGGATCGAAATTAGGAAATGCGTGCGAATAGGCAACCTTTTTAAGGTTTCTCAGGAAAATCTCCTGATATCACTCCCATTTGATGCCTATTTGCATCAATATCCAATAAAAGAGGGAGGAAACCATTCGAAAAATGCTCTTTTGCATTTTTGACAGGCTAGAGGACTTGCAACATTACTCCACATTCCTCCAATTTCTTCTCTTTATCGTTATACTCTTCAATTACTCGCATAACACTCATAACGCTACATTAAGTTCCTAATTACACAATTCTCATACTGGGGGGAGAATCACGGGGTCTGGGGCCGGGGGTTGGCACAATACACAGAGAAGTAGCAAAAAAAACGCCCACCTCCCTATCCTTTCGGAGAGAAAAATGGGCGTTTTCCCTTATTATCGCGACTGCCTAAACCGCTGCGAATACTCTTTAGCCTGATCCACTGTCGAGACGCGATTGCGACTCCAATCCAGCAAAATCCGATCAATATACCGGAAATGGACTTTCCCGGCAAACACAGCTTCTTTCAAAGCGGTCATGATCAGCTCTTCTTTGTACATATCTTTGTCCAGCCAATTGCTGATCGTTTCCAGTTCCATTGGCGTTAGCGGTCTAGCGAATTCATTTTCGATGGTTGTATAAATGTTCTTCACTCGATCATCGCTAGGCCCTTGCGTAATTGCCGCCAACTCCGCTAACTCTTTCAGCTGCTGCTCCGCCACGCGTTTCGCTAATTTCTTATAGAGCGGCGTCAGGTTATACTGCTCGCTTCGAAACCCTGTTGTTTCGTGCGTATCCTCATCGATCGCGATAAACTGCTCACGAATCAGCTTCTGCACACTGGCAATAACGACATCTGGTGAAGCTGACATTCGCTCCTGGATTTCATCCAGTGTCGGGAATGTGTTCCTATCCTTTTCAACAAAAGAAATGAAATGAATCAGTGTCATGACGTCAACTTCACTCAAAAGTAGTGCACGATAATGCTTGAGCAATAGACTCGGGACCGCGACACTCCCCTCCAGAAAGCTATTCATCAGGATCGCTTCGACCTTCATCTGTGTATTCGATTGCGTACTCATACGTCTTTCCCCTTTCTCCCCATGGACAATGCCACTACTTAAGGGTATAGACGGTATAACAAACGTGGGAATGGAATGGTTTCACGCACATGATCCAAACCGCAAATCCAAGCAACTGTGCGCTCTAAGCCTAAACCGAAACCGGAATGCGGTACAGTTCCATATTTGCGAAGATCCAAATACCATTGATACGCCTCTTGAGAAAGCTCATGCTCCTTGAAGCGCTGCTCCATTAATTCAGGGTCATCAATCCGTTGACTTCCCCCAATAATTTCACCATAGCCCTCTGGCGCGATCATATCGGCACACAGTACGACTTCTGGACGACTTGGATCTGGTTTCATATAGAAAGCCTTAATCTCCGTTGGCCAGTGAGTGATAAATACCGGTGTTTCGTACTGAGCTGCAATCGCTGTCTCATGAGGAGCTCCGAAATCTTCTCCCCAAGCGAATTCATGCCCATTTTTTTGCAGATAGTCAACAGCCTCATCGTATGTGATTCGTGGGAAGCTGCCTTTAATTTTCTCTAGCTTGGATGTATCTCGCTCCAACGTTTCAAGCTCCGCTTGGCAGTTCTGCAGCACCGTTTGTACGATATGCGATACGAATTGCTCTTGTACCTCCAGGTTTTCTACATGGTCCACGAACGCCATCTCTGGCTCAATCATCCAGAACTCGATGAGATGTCTACGTGTTTTGGATTTCTCCGCACGGAAGGTAGGACCGAAGGAATATACGCGGCCTAGTGCCATCGCAGCTGCTTCCATATATAATTGTCCGCTTTGCGTCAAGAAGGCATCTTCATCGAAATATTTCGTGTGGAATAAGTTCGTCGTGCCTTCGCAAGAGGATGGTGTCAAAATTGGCGGATCCACCAAATGAAACCCTCTGTCATTGAAGAACGCTTGAACCGCTTTGATAATTTCTGCGCGAATCACAAGAACCGCACGCTGACGCGGGCTCCGAATCCACAGGTGACGATTGTCCATTAAGAAATCCACACCGTGTTCCTTCGGTGTAATCGGATACTCTTCGGTGACTTGAATGATTTCTACGCCAGTCACGTCGAGCTCGAAACCGCCTTTGGAGCGTGTGTCTTCTTTTACTTTTCCCGTTATGTATAAGGAGCTCTCTTGAGTTAGCTTAGAAGCTGCTTCCCACACTTCTTCACTCACTTCACTTTTAACAACAACACCTTGTATATATCCCGAACCGTCACGAAGCTGCAAAAACTGAATTTTACCACTTGAGCGTTTCTTGTTAAGCCAACAGCCAATGGTAACTGACTCGCCGACATGATGTTTCACTTCACCTATTGTACTTTTCATTTGGATATCCTTCCTCCCTAGAACTGAAGATCACTACTATTGTACACTATTTCCCGATTTCCACGAAAGAATCAGTCGGACTGTGATTGCACGAGACTGTAAGTATCCTGTGCGATGACCCATTCTTCATTTGTTGGAATAACAAGTGCTTCAACCTTTGAACCACGCTTAGTTATTCGCTTTTCTATACCTCTACCAAGCAGGTTCGCTTCCTCATCAAAATCAACCCCAAGGAAGCTCAAGCCCTCGCATACCGCTTTACGCAGCGGTGCGGAATTCTCGCCTACGCCTGCGGTAAACACAATCGCATCGACGCCATTCATCGCCGCGGCGTAAGCCCCGATGTATTTGCGCAGCCGATACGCATACATCTCAAAAGCCAAGGTAGCGTTCTTATCGCCCGCTTCCACAGCTTCCACGATCTCACGCATGTCGCTGGAGATCCCTGAGATCGCCTGCAGGCCGCTATGCTTATTCAGCATGGAGCTCACCTCGCCGATCGTCAAATCCTCCTTGCCCATCACATAGGGCACGATGGCCGGATCCAGATCGCCGCTGCGCGTGCCCATCATCAGACCTTCGAGCGGAGTCATTCCCATGCTCGTGTCAACCGACTGGCCGCCCCATACAGCGGCGCAGGAAGCGCCATTACCAATGTGACAGGTAATGAGCTTCAACTGCTCTAGCGGGCGTCCTAGGAAGGCAGCGGCACGCTCGCTCACGTACTTATGCGACGTACCGTGGAAACCATAGCGGCGCACCTTATGTTTCCGGTAGAGCGCCATCGGCACCGGATACAGGTAGGCCTTCGCCGGCATCGTCTGATGGAAGGCGGTGTCGAAGACGACTGCCTGCGGCACGCCAGGCATGTTCGCATCCACCGCCGAGATGCCCAGCATATGCGCCGGATTGTGCAACGGCGCCAAATCGAAGAGACGCCGAATCTCCTTCTTCACCTCGTCCGTGACGAGGACGGAGCTCTTGAAGGATTCGCCTCCGTGGACGACACGGTGGCCAACAGCATCGATCTGTGAGATGGCGGTCAATACGCCATGCTCCGGATGGACAAGCACATCCAGCACTCTGCGGATGGCCGTTGTATGCTCTAGAATTTCATCCACCTTGTGAAATTCGGGTTTGCCCGCTGGTTCGTGCATCAGGATAGCGGTATCCATCCCAATGCGTTCTACTCTACCCTTTGCCAGTACAATTGCATTTTCCATATCATACAGTTGATATTTCACGGATGAACTGCCAGCATTGATGACCAGAATATTCATAGTCGGTCACCATCCTTGTCGTAACGGAAGAAACCTTCTCCCGTCTTAGCACCAAGATGACCGGCACGTACCATTTGTTTCAGCAAATAGGAAGGACGGTATTTGATATCGCCGTATTCACGGAACATCCCCTCTAGCGCAGCCAATACAGCATCTAGCCCGAACCGGTCACACATCTCCAGTGGACCATGTTTGAAATCATAGCCGATACGCATCGCTTGATCGATATCTTCCGCGGAAGCGACACCTTCGGATAAGGTGTGCAATGCCTCATTAATGAGCGTACAGATCAATCTCGTCGTAATATATCCTGGTGATTCATTCACTTTAATACTCTTCTTGGTGAGTACGTCATCCACAAACTGACGTGTAAGATTATAAGTCTCGTCCGACGTTTTCATCGCCCGTACGATTTCAACAAGATTCACTTTGGCTACCGGATGTAGAAAATGCAAACCAATGACACGCTCAGGATGCGTTGTAATTGCTGCAATCTCCGTCACACTTAACGTAGAAGTATTCGTTGCTAGTATGATTTGAGGCGAGCATATTTGATTGAGTAGGAAAAAGACATGCTTTTTCGCATTCAAATCTTCTGAAATCGTTTCAATCACGAGCTCGCAGGAAGCCATGTCCTGAATCGAGTTGGCTCGTTTGATTTTCGAAAGGATGGACTTCTTCTCTGCTTCTGTCAAAGCCCAACGTTCAATTTGCTTATCTAAACTGACCGTAATTAGCTCAAAAGCGCGGTCTAGCTTTTCTATTGATTTCTCGGCAAGTATGACATCAAGACCACGTGCGGCCAGCATTTCGGAAATGCCCTGCCCCATCGTCCCTCCGCCAATGACACCAATTGTTCTGAACATCATAGCTTGTTTCTCCTTCATCCTTACTTCTTCCGTCACTTTATAATTATATGTATCATGCACACGTGTAGTAAAGCGAATAACCGCTGGCCTAATTGGCCAACGGTCATTATTATGCACTTTGTGACACAGAAGCGTCAAATAATGTACGAAAAGTATCACCAGAAAGTACTTCTTCCTTCATCAGAATTGCGAACGAGTGCTCAAACACACTGCGTTGCTCATCTAACATTTTCTTCGTACGCAGCATTAACGCATCCAGGATGGCAGCATTTTCTTTCATTAGCTGTTCCTTCGTCACCATCTCACGATCAATAATACCCAAGCTGGTAAGTCCGGCATCCATCATGTTACGAACCATGGAAAGCGACTGTTCGAAATCGTTGCGAGACCCGGTACTGCGACCTCCGTAAATCATTTCTTCCGCTGCCGATCCACCAAGGGCAATCATGATCTGATCTTCGATATAATCTTTCGTATACAAATAATGATCCTGCGGCGGGTTATGACGAACATACCCCAAGGCTTTCCCACGCGGACTCACTGTTACTTGGGAAACGGACCCTGGACGAACAAGCTCTGCAATAATAGCATGGCCTAATTCATGATAAGCCACACGTTCTTTCTCACCATTCGCTGTTTCTTTATCTGTTCGCTCCCCCATCATAACCTTATCAATTGCCGAAGCCAAATGAGGCTGCTCAATCGCTGGCTTATCTTCACGCATCGCATAAATAGCTGCCTCATTCAGCACGCCCTCAAGCTGTGCACCTGAAAAGCCAAAGGTTTGATCAGCCGTTTGCTCCAAAGTAACACCTTCAGCTAACGGTTTATTTTTGGCATGGATATGCAGAATGGCTAAACGACCTTTTTTATCTGGCAGATCAACCTCGATATGTCGGTCAAATCGGCCAGGACGCAGCAAAGCACTATCGAGCATTTCCTTCCGATTCGTTGCGGCAATAATGAGAATTCTCGGTGCATCATTCGTATGAATCCCATCCATCTCCGTCAACAACTGATTCAATGTCTGATCATACTCGCGTTGTTGGCCACCGTCCCGTTTTCCACCAATAACATCAATTTCATCAATAAAAATAATGGCATTATCCTTGCCTTCTTTGACAGCACGAGCTCTTGCTTCCTTAAATAAATCACGTACTCGACTTGCACCGACACCTACATACATCTCAACAAACTCACTGCCTGAAGCAGCCATATAAACAGAATTCGTATAATGCGCAGCGGCTTTGGCCATTAAAGTTTTCCCTGTACCAGGGGGCCCTGTCAATAGTAATCCTTTCAGCGGACGAATGCCTAGCTTCTTAATTTCCTCATGCTTAATCAAGAAATCAAGTGCTTCCATCAATTCTTTCTTCGCCCGATCTTGTCCGCCAATTTCATCAAAAGTGAGAAACGAAGGGGTCCGGTTCTTGCTTTTCCGATCTCCTCCGCCTGCTGCGGCTCCGATACCGCCGCGGGTTTTCATCATATACAATAACGATCCACCCAGCGCACTCACGAATAAGATAGGTATCACATTCACACCTAGGAAAGTTAAGAACACTAGAAAAACAGGAATAAATCCAATCCCAATTTCTTTATATATTTTACTCATTCGGCCACACTCCGATCTGGGAGATTCTTGGCAGCATGATAAATTTAGTCGTATCACCATCTGTTAGTCGAATGTAAACATTATACTCATCCATTTCGCTGTCTACGTTCATCGTAGGCACACCATTTGCATATTTCTCTAAGGTTGTTGGAATATCCGCATAATGCTTCGTTTCCATCGCTTGAGCTACCTCAAATAACGCTTTAGACCACCATTGATCCAGCTTGTCTGAGGGTTGATTCTTAATCGTTATATTTACAGTACGTTTCCCGATAATCGATGCGCCTTCGTCTTTAATTAACTCAACAACTTGTCGTAAATTAGCGTCAGGCTTCAAAGTCAACTCAACATCCACTTGATTCGAAGAAAGCTTCATCGTGGAATTCGTTACACCTGGTGCCGTATTAATGATATGTGATAATGGATTTTCCATCGCAAAACTTGTATAGGCGAACCAGCCTCCAAAAAGTACACCAGCCGAAATAATCACGCTCAAAATAACAGGTAAAACGCGCAGTTTCATCTTCATAGGTTGGCGTCCACCTTTCTGTAATGATGTATTTGTATGCCTCTAAAGCAATACGATAAGTATATCATCACTTATATACGATATGCCTTATGTAAACAGTGGAAACTTATGAAGTCAGCACTCTAGTTTTAATACAAAAAAAACTCAACCTTCTTATTGAAGGCTGAGCCGATAGGTATCCAGATAAGTACCATCTTTGAAGGTATAGTAATCATAGAAATACCGCGTACCTCTATCATCCTTCGTCTTATAAAATACTTCCCATACATAGTCATTTCCTAGTTTGCCTGGTATTGCTCGCTCAATTTCACTAGTCGGCACCTTTTTCGATACCGCAGCGCGGGCTTGCTCTTCTGTGAAGGCTTCCTCCGCCATTTCCGTATGAACATCTTCAGCAGATACCCATGCAATTAAACGCTGTCCTAGCTTGTTCTCCCCATATACAATCTGAAACGGCTCATCACCGTAGAAAAAATCCACCTTTGATGCCTTTGTCATCATACTTCCCACATAGGCTTTTTCAACAGCTACACGTTTCTCATCCCAGTGTTCGTTCTGCACATTCAGGTAGAATCGGCTAAGCACGACACCCAGCGTTGCTATAATAAAAACGCCAAGTGTGATCGTTCGCTTCGCATTCATAACCGCCGCGCACCTCCCCAAAACCACTTACTTTGCCTTAGCATTAGCCTTTTAGTCGATCAAAACATAATTCAAATTCACGTTTAATTTTCTCTTCATCTAAAGTTAAACACTCACCTTTACGGACGATCCAGTTGCCATCAACGCAAACATCTACGACATCTTTCGCACAAGCGGAGTACACAATGTGGGAAACAAAGTCTGTTTTGGGAAGGAAATGAGGCTGATCAATATCCAGAGCGATGAAATCTGCTTTCATTCCAGGCTCAAGCAAACCAACATCCTCCAACCAAATGGATTCTGCTCCCATCCGAGTCCCAAGCAATAAGGCTTCTTTCGCAGGGATCGCTAATGGGTCACCAGTTACTCCTTTATGAATAAGAGCTGCCAAACGCATTTCCTCAAACATATCCAAATTGTTATTGGATGCCGCTCCGTCTGTACCTAAAGAAACTTTAACGCCAGCACGCAATAATTCTGGTAAACGGGCAACACCACTTGCGAGTTTAAGATTACTGCCCGGATTGTGGGAAACACGCACATCATATTGTTTAAGAATAGCTATTTCTTCATCATTCAAATGAACACCATGCGCAACAAGCGTTGGGCGAGTGAACACGCCTAGCTTTTCCAAGTGCGCCACAGGTCTCGCGCCATACTGTTCGACATTGCCATCGACTTCACGGCTAGTTTCCGACATATGCGTGTGAATCGGGAGATTAAGATCATGTGCTGCCTGTACAATACGCTCGATATAATCTGGCGGACATGTGTAAGGTGCATGCGGCGACATCATCGTAGTAATTCGACCATCCGCCTTACCATGCCAGCTCTTTGCAAATTCAGTTGCTTCAATTAGCTTAGCTGTTTGCACATCCGGCGGACATAATCCGATCACACCGCGGGTCAAAACGCCGCGCATCCCTGATTCCTCTACTGCCAAAGCAACTTCATTCATATGGTCGTACATATCGACAAATGTCGTTGTGCCGCCTTTGATCATTTCAAGGATCGACAACCGCGTTCCCCATTTGACGTCCTGCGAAGTGAATTTCCCTTCCATCGGCCACATTTTTTCTTCTAACCATACTTGCAGTGCAAGGTCGTCACCATAACCGCGGAGCAATGACATCGCAGCATGTCCATGTGTATTCACAAGTCCTGGCATGTACAGCTTATTCGTACCGTCAATCACTTCATCATAATTCTCTAATGGTTCTGGCACTTCTGTCCCGATGTATGTAATCTGACTGCCTTCAATAACCATGCAGCCCTTGATGGATGTTTTGTCTTCCTTATTAGAAATAAAAATACCATTTGAAATTAATGTTTTTTTCATAGTAAAAAACCCTCTCTATGCTCATTCTATAAACAGCTACTGCTCCATAAACTTTACATCTTCAAGCTTGTAAAATCAAGGAAGCCGTGTACGATTCTTAAGTTGTTGAGAAATTGTAAATTGTCACGGAATTTTCGTTGCTTTAGCCCTAACGAGTATGATACTTTAAACATTGTGAGTTTTTTCTACAATTTGGTCATTTTCAAATCACAAATTCGTTCAAAAACTTGTACATATAGTAAAAATTAGGAGGATTCTATGACAACGTTATTCACCAGAAAGAACGAAGTCGATTTCTTGCAACTTCTTATCCGTGCTGCAGAGAACGCTTTGCAAACAGCTCAATTGTTTCGTACAGCTATGATGGGTGATAAACCCCCAATTGAGTATGTCAAAGCGATTCATGATCTTGAGCATGCAGGAGACTCCATCACACATGACATTTTCAGAGGTTTGAACAAAGTATTTATCACTCCCATTGATCGGGAAGATATTATGGTGCTAGCTTCCAAAGTCGATGATGTTACCGATGGTATTGAGGCTACGATTGCTCGTTTCGACTATTTGAGTGTTTCTCATACAGATTCCTACATGAAAGATTTCTCTGGAGTTATCGTAGACTCCTGTCAACATATGCTAGATGCTTTCAAGCTTTTAGCTAAGAAAAAATATATGCAAATTCCGGAGCACACGGTGGCTATAAATAAATTAGAAAATGATGGAGATCGTTTGATGCGCGAAGGAATTCGTCAAATTTTCATCACACGCAAAGACCCATACGAAGATTTCAAACTCAAAGAAATTTACGAGCGTTTGGAAGAAACAACCGATGCTTGCGAAGATGTCGCTAACATTCTAGACAGCGTAGTACTTCGTTACTCTTAAGACAAGATGTCTGTGTGTACGAAGAAAGTTTTCCAATTGGAAAGCGCTAGGAGGAATTCATGTTAACTTATTTGATCATAATCGTTGCACTAGCCCTGCTATTTGACTTCATCAACGGATTCCACGATACAGCTAATGCGATTGCTACTTCCATTTCTACGCGAGCATTAAGCCCGCGTGTAGCGATTTTCATGGCTGCTTCACTTAATTTTGTTGGGGCTATGGTTTCATCGGAAGTAGCCAAAACAGTCGGCGGAAGTATTGCCAATCCTGCGAAGATCGAAAATGGCGTTGAAGTCGTGATTGCAGCCTTGCTTGCAGCAATCATCTGGAACTTACTTACCTGGTACTTGTCTATTCCATCTTCGTCCTCCCACACGTTACTCGGTGCCTTAGCTGGTGCTGTAATTGCAGGAGCAGGCTTCAATGGCGTTAACTGGAGTGGTTTCACACAAATTATTATCATTCTTATTTTATCGCCGATTATCGCTTTCGTTTTAGGTTATCTCATTATGGTATTGATCAAAAATATCGTACTTTGGTCAGGTAATACATCCAGATCCAAACTAAATCGTGGTTTTCGTACGTTACAAATCATCTCTGCCGGGTTACTTTCGTATTCCCATGGTGGAAACGATGCGCAGAAGGCAATGGGGATTATCGTGTTTGGTCTTGTTGCAGCCGGCGTTCAAGATGATTTGAATGTACCGATCTGGGTAAAAATTGCTGCAGCCCTCGCGATGGGCCTTGGTACTTCCATTGGTGGATGGCGGATCATTAAAACAGTCTCAGGTAAAATTGTTAAAATTGAGCCGATCAACGGCTTTGCCTCGGACTTAACGTCATCGATTGTCATTCAAATCTCAACCTTTATTGGTAAACCATTATCAACGACACATGTTATTTCCTCTGCGATTATCGGGACAGGCAGTGTCATGCGATTCCATGAAGTACAATGGGGTACGGTTGGTCGAATGTTAGTCACTTGGGTTATTACCATTCCGATCTCAATGGTTCTTGCTTACACCCTGTACTTTGCGATATTCCGTTTAATCATGTAATAACTAACAAAGGCACGACCCGCTGAAGCTGCGCGGGTCGTGCCTTTTTCATACTAATCGAGATAATAAGCTAAGCTTTGAAGCTCTGTCGTGAAATCCGCATAATGCACGCGCACATCTGGCGGCACCTTGATGATGACTGGAGCAAAGTTCAAGATCGCTTCAATGCCACAAGCAACGAACTCATTTGCAACATTCTGTGCTTCAGCCGCGGGGACGGTAATAATACCGATCCGAACACCAAGCTCAGACATAACTGATTTCATTTTATCCATGGGGAGCACAACCAAATTATTGATCACTTCGCCTGTCTTAGAAGGCATGGCATCGAATAAAGCTACAATTTTCATATCATTACGTAAGTACGTATTATAATTGCAAAGTGCTCTGCCTAAATTTCCTGCGCCAACGAGGGCAACTTGAATATGTCGATCTAATTTCAGAATCTGACGAATCTTCTCTATCAAGTAATTGATATCATAACCAATACCTTTTTTGCCAAACTCGCCAAAATAAGCTAAGTCTTTCCGAATCTGAGCAGGATTCAGATCTAACTTCTGACCTAAATCCTGAGAAGACACCGTGGAAACATTGTTCATTTGCAACTCGTTTAAATAGCGTAAATAGATAGGTAATCTGCGGACAACAGCTTCTGAAATTTTTTGTGTTTTCACGTTCTTAAGCTCCTCCCATCCATTGCTCAATCCTCGGCAGCATTTGTTCGCAGGTCATGTGCTCGATCTTCGGACCAGGCAACGAATAGAGGAAGTGCTTGCCATAATACGTTTCAATAACACGTGTATCATAGATAATGACGATCCCTTTGTCTGACGCCCTCCGAACTAATCGACCGAAGCCTTGTTTAAATCGAATAACAGCTTGAGGAACAGAAAATTTCATAAATGGATTCTCATTGCGCTTCTTGATATTCTCACATTTGGCTTCTACAAGCGGGTGATTCGGCGGTTGGAATGGGAGTCGAATGATCGCCAGACAACTTAACGCATCTCCTGGAATATCTACACCTTCCCAGAACGAACTAGTGCCCAGTAACACGCACATTTTATTATCTTGGAACATTCGGGTCAACTTACTGCGATTGCCGCTGTCAACACCCTGGCCAAGCACAGTGATGCCATGTGGGTTCAGCTTTTCCTTCATTCCTGCATGAACAAGCTTCAACATCCGGTTCGAGGTGCATAGAACTAGCATTCGCCCCTTCGTCACCTGTGCAACATCACTTAGAGAGTTGATCAGTGCTTCGATGAAAACGGGATCTCCCGCTCCCTTGATCGTTGGGAAATTACGTGGAATGACGACCAAAGCCTGCTCACGATAGTTAAAAGGAGACGGTAATTGCACTGTTTTCAGCTTACCTGACTCTTCGTCTTCTGGAATGGCTAAGCCTAGCTGCTCCGCCGAGTACTGGAACGATTTATTCACCGAAAGTGTTGCGGAAGTTAGAATAATACTGTCTTTCGTTTCAAAGAAATGCTGCTGCAGCAACCCGCTTACATCCGTTGGAACAGAATTCAACTGAACCGATTTGGCTTTGGCATACGTGCCGGCTTCAATCCAATACACGTACCCTTCATCTGCCATTTTCATAAAGAAATGAAGCGCATCACGATGCGCATACAGCTCTTTCACGGTTCCATTCAGATCGGTCACTAACCCTTGAACACCAAGTCCATCTTGCTGCTCCTTTAGCTCACTCAACAATTTATCCAAAGTTCGCAAAAGTTCATTCGCATTCAGATAAATGTTATCCTCCATAATTAACAACTCGCGCCAATTCGGAGGCTGGGTCTCCGGCTTCAAACGCAGCACATATTGCGAAGTTTCCGATTGTGAAGGATCACTTTTGGAGGAAACCAACTCGTACAGGGCTTCACTTAAACGTTCCCAGTCCTCTTTGATCGAAATGATTTTCGGGAACAATCCATCAATCGTGTTACTCCAAGCGGCTGCGCGCTCCCCTGCCTCTTCCGATTTCTGTAATCGGAAACGAAGCATTGGAAGCTGTCCGCTTCGATTATCCTTATACAGCCACAATAAGGAGTGGTAGAACGCAGAGGCATGCAGCTCGATCCCGAGGTGCTTACTTGCCACTTCTTCAAAGTGATGCGCCTCATCAATCACAAGGTGCTTGTAGGACGGTAGAAGGCGGTTCTCAGCCTTCATATCCGTAAAGAGGAGGGAATGGTTCGTGATGATCACATCAGCCGTGTTGGCGTCATTACGAGCTCTGTGGTAGAAGCACTTCTTATACCAAGGGCACATGCGGTTTAAACAGGAGTCCGTATCACTCGCAACCGAGTACCAGAATTGAGCACCTTTATTGCCAAAGTGTAATTCTTCCTCATCCCCATGTTCGGTTTCACTTAGCCAAACGACCATTTGTGCGGCCGTTATCGGGTCTTCTCTGCCATTTTCGTAGTCCCGTGTTGTGAGCTTCGTCTCAAACTTACGAAGGCACAGATAGTGACTTCTTCCTTTGAGGACAGCTGCTTTGAAAGGAACAGGAAAAATTTCTTTTAATAAAGGGATATCCCGCTCACGCAGCTGCTCCTGCAAATTAATCGTATGTGTCGAGACGACCACTTTCTTCTCATACTTCAAACCGTAATAGATCGAAGGAATCAAGTATCCCAGTGATTTGCCTGTCCCTGTTCCCGCTTCAATCATCAAATGCTGATCGGCCTCGAGAGACTTCTCCACTTCCAGAATCATTTGATCCTGAGATTCACGATCCTCGTACACCTCGAATCGTTGTTGGAGTGCGGATTTCAGGCCTTGCTGAAACGCTGTAAAAGAAGTTCCTAACGCTGCCGTTACTTCGTATTCAGAGCGCGGCTCTTCGTCTTCTCCCCAATCCGTCACATTCAATGTAAATTGACGAAAGTAACGATTCGTATCCATATCGACACTTGTTACTGACTCTTTATATAAACAAATTTCGTCCAAAAACCAACCCAAATCGGTGTTACCGTTTTCGAAAATTTGGTTCAACCGTTGTACCGTTAAGAGAGGCAGCCCCAGTAAGCGATCCAAGCAGTGGATCCAAATCAATGCAGTAACTTCCGCATCACTGTCTGCTTGGTGTGGCCTTTCATGATCAATCCCAAACAACGCCGCCACCATACTAAGCTGTAGACTAGAGATGGACGGGAATAAAATACGCAGCATATCCATGGTGTCTAGGACACGACCCGAGAAAGGAGGATAACCAGTTCTCGTTAGTCCTCGCTGCAGGAATGATAAGTCGAACGCTGCTTGATGCGCTACTAGCACACAATCAAACAAGAGTGGAAACATGTCTGACATAACCTGATCGAGTGATGGTGCATCCGCAACCATCTCATTGGTAATCCCTGTTAAAGTTGTAATCGAAGAAGGTATACTAATCCCTGGGTTCACCAGAGAAGTATACCTGTCTGTAATTTCAAATTGATCTATGATGACGAGTCCAACCTGTATAATTTCGTCCCCAGGCTGACTTCCTGTCGTTTCAAAATCCAAAACTGCAAATTTCATAACGTCTATCTTCAATCCCTTCGTCCTACACTTCTCCTAGCATACCAAATCTGATTAGGAAAAGGGAATACCTTGTTTTACCGTTTCGGTTTAGGACTCATCGAGATTGATTAGCGGCTCCATACAAGAGGGATCGGTATGATAGGCTTTTTGAAAATATTCGAAAGCCTTCTCAAGGTTCTGGTTTTGTACTTGAATACAACCCATGGCATTATAAGAAATAGCTTTCATCTTTGAATTTTCCGTCAATGGCAAGAGGAATTTGAAGTGTTGATATGCATCACCAAACTCCCCTTTTCGCAAATGTCCCATCGCTAAATACACTCGCGCTAATAAGAAATCAGGCTGCCGCTGAATCAGCACCTCGAATTCTTTGATCGCTTGATCATACATGTACAACTTATAATACCCTTGTCCGCGCATGAATTCTTCGGTTTGTTTGCCGGACATGTCGAGCTCCATAAGTTCATCATGTAAGGTTTGAGTATTGCTGATCGGCACCGCCCCATAAAACTTTCCCAGCTTCTCCTCAAAAAGCAGCCACGCCTCGATGAATTCATCACTCATCGTTTTTAACACTTGCAATTGTTCGTCAAGTTCGGCCTTTTTCTCCACATCGCTGTTCGGATATTCCTTCTGGATTTCTTCCAAAACCTCATTCATTGTGGAAAATAAATGCTTAAACATTTGGCATCCCCACCTTTGCTTCGAAAGCTTACCCTCATTCTTTGTAAACAAAGACGTTTTCATGCATGGCATGGTAAGTCTGCCTGCTTAGAGGACGGTTGAATGTTCTTCTTCCTTCAGCAATTGGGCAACGGTGTTGTTTGCTCCCATAATGGCAATCGTTGGATGATGCTTTTTCGCTTCTTCGTCGCTCATCATGGCATAGGAAACAATAATAATGGTATCACCTGTTTGAACGAGTCTCGCTGCCGCGCCATTCAGACACACCACACCTGTGCCGCGTGGCCCAGGTATAATATACGTCTCCAGACGTGCACCGTTGTTGTTATTCACGATTTGCACTTTCTCATTTGGAAGCATATCAACGAGGTCAATCAAATCCTCATCGATCGTGATACTGCCGATATAGTTTAAATTCGCCTCTGTAACCGTGGCGCGGTGAATCTTCGCTTTCATCATTGTGCGAAACATAAGACGTCACTTCCTGACTTGTAGAATAAGATTATCAATTAAACGTGTTTTCCCAAACTTCACAGCCAGAGCAATAATAAGAGTAGTAATAGAATGGCTATGTTCAAAAGGCTCTAAAGTTGGGTAGGACAATACTTCAACATAATCAATAACGGCTAATGGCGCCGTTTGGATATGATCGCGAACTAAGATTTCTAGCTCTTGTGATGTAAAAGAGGATGCTGACTTGCTTTGGATGAATGCCTTCGCTTGCTGTAAAGACTGTGACAATACCAGCGCCTGCTGACGCTCCTCTGCTGATAGATATACATTACGCGAGCTCATCGCCAAGCCATCGTTCTCACGCAGGGTTGGGCAAGGCACGATTTCAACGGGTATATTTAAATCCTGAACCATTTGCTCAATCACAGCCACTTGTTGGGCATCCTTCAAACCAAAGAATGCTTGGTCCGGCAGAACCATATGGAACAGCTTACTAACAACCGTAGCCACACCATCAAAATGACCAGGTCGTGAAGCCCCGCAGAGTCTCGTCGTGACCTCTGACACACTCACCGTGGTGCGTGTTGGTGTTGGGTACATCTCATCTACGGAAGGCATAAATACAATATCCACACCTGCCGCCTCAGCTACCGCCAAATCTTTCTCCGCATTGCGCGGATAACGTTCAAAGTCTTCACCAGGACCGAACTGCAATGGATTCACAAAAATACTTAACACAACTAATCCACTTTGAGAACGAGCTTTTTGGAGAAGACTCGCATGTCCTTCATGTAAAAAACCCATCGTCGGCACGAAACCGACAGACTGATCATTCTTGCGTCGATACGCTTTGATCCGAGCTCGTAAATCGGCAATTGTCTGAACCACTTCCATGGTGTGGATCGCTTCCATGACCAATCACTCCTTATCGCCGTATAGATATTGAACAACATCATTGTCCATATGAAATGTATTTTCTTGCGCCGGGAACGTCCGTGCTTTCACTTCTTTCACATATTCGCCAATCCCTGCACGGATAGTTTCCCCGATATTTGCATAGGCTTTAACAAACTTTCTGGGAGCACTGTCAGAACCATACTGCAGCAAATCATGATACACAAGCACTTGCCCATCACAATGAACGCCAGAACCTATGCCAATTGTGGGGATGGAAAGCTGCTTCGTGATCCATGCCGCTAATTCATCCGTAACCAGCTCCAGAACAACCGCGAACGCACCTGCTTCCTCGATAGCCTTCGCATCGCTCAACAGCTTCTTCGCTTGCTCCGAGCTGCGCCCTTGTACACGAAAGCCTCCCAGTTGGTGAACTGACTGTGGCGTTAGCCCCAAATGACCAACGACAGGCACGCCTGCCTCTGTTATCGCTTTGACCGTAGCCGCGATCTCCGCGCCGCCTTCCAATTTAACCGCCTTAGCTCCGCCCTCACGCATCAAACGTCCAACACCTTGTAAAGTAGCGTCCAAGCTGCCGTGGTACGTTAAGAATGGCATATCAGCGACGACAAACGTATTCGCGGCACCACGCACTGCAGCACGTGTATGATATACCATATCATCCAGAGTAACAGGCAGTGTAGAATCATAGCCTAGCACAACATTGCCTAGTGAATCGCCAACTAGAATGACATCAATACCTGCTTCTTCCGACAATCGTGCTGAAGGATAATCGTAGGCCGTTACCATCGTAATCGGCACGCCATCTTGTTTCATTTTTCTCATCTTTGCTGTCGTTAGCGCTTTTCGTTGTTCCACAGTAATCCCAGCTTCCTCATATAAAATAAAAAACCTTTTAGCTAAGAGCTAAAAGGAGCGCATGCAGAAAGAATCAATGATCCCTCTGTCTCGGTCCTTGTAAGGCTCAGAGCAGAATCCAACATCTTGTTTCCTAGGTTATTCCGTTGTCGTGGTAGACACCGACAGTGCATTTGTGACCATGCAACTTGATGATTTGCATCATTCTGCAAGATCATGTGTAAGGTCATTTGCCAGATCAACTTACAAGTGCAGTTCCTATAAGGATACCGCCTTATGCTTCTATTATACCAAAGCTTGCTTCCGGAGGATACCCTTTATCTCCCACTACTTCAGTTCAATGTCTCCAGAATAAATTTTAATCCGTTCACCATTGGGGGTTATCACCGTCAATGCACCCGTATCATCCAAAGAATCTGCAATACCTTCAATAAAACCCGATGGCGTTGATGTCCGAATCGGTCTCTTCAGCGTGACACTTAACGCCTCCCATAGTAACCGAATTGGTGCAAATCCCTTCTCCATATAAAGGGCATACATCTCCTCGAATTCCAGTAGAAAAGCTTGTACTACTCCCTCGCGTGAAACCTTTCCGCCGGACTCAATCGCTAAGGAAGTTGCAACCGGGCGCAGTTCTTCCGGATAATCTTCTTCTAACAAATTAACACTGATGCCAATCCCTGCAATCACATACTTTAGGCGCTCATCCTCACCACTGCTTTCTAGCAAAATACCACTAACCTTCTTCCCATGTATAAGAAGATCATTAGGCCATTTGATGCCGATTTCAACTTGGCACACTTTTTGAATGGCACGACAAAGAGCAACAGCACTAAGCAGAGTTAGTTGCGGCATGAAGTACACAGGAATACGTGGTGTCAGAATAAGACTCAACCAGATCCCCTTGCCCGATGGAGAATGCCAGCTGCGCCCCATTCGACCTCTACCTGCTGTCTGTCTCTCAGCGAGTACAATCGTGCCCTCAGTTGCCCCAGACGCCACCAGCTTATGAGCTATCGTTTGAGTAGAATCTACTTCATCATAAATATGTACTTTTTGGCCAAGCACCTTCGTTTTCATGCCATTCATTAACTCACTGACTTGCCACTTCGCTGGCTTACTTATTAGACGATACCCTTTGCGTGAAGCCGCTTCAAACGCATAGCCCTCCGCACGAAGTTCCTCGATGTGCTTCCAGATTGCAGTACGGCTCACGCCTAATCGCCGACTGATTTCAGCTCCGGATACATAAGTTTCAGGAGTTTCCTCAAAAAGCTCTAAAATTCGTTCATTCATACGATTTCACTCGCAATCTTATAGTTTGATCTATAGTAGCGCAGGTGTGCGCTTGATTTCTGATTCAAATAATACTTCTAACCCAATTAACTTGCTACTTCATCGTACAATATACCTCTAATTCATTTAACTCGCTAATTCTTGCCTTACTAGATACGTCTACTCAACTAGCTAGCAAGATACTTTAACTTGACGCACTAGCTAACCCATGCTCACAATCTACTTTTACCCAATCTAGCTACCTTACAACCACCGATTTTTCGAATAACTGGATTTCATGTATTTATTTTGTGTAAAAAAGCGACCAATTCATTATTAGCTGGATTTAATGTACTTACTTCCGAGGAATTCTTCCTTTTTCACTTGGAAGGCAACATTTAACTGGAGGTTTTCCAGTTAAATACAATTTCAAGAGTAAATCAAGAAAAATAAATGTAGTTTTTACAGTACAATTATTCGATTTAATACGTGCAAGCAATGGCTTCCATATCCGCCACTCAAAAGAAAAACCGCACAGCGCTGCTACTTCGCAGCCTGCGCGGCGTAAATCAGAGCCTCGCGCTCATTCGGGATTTCCCCGAGAGCCGCTCGCTCGAGCAGATCCAGCAGCAGCCTGCCCATCCATGGGCCGGGCTGCCGATCAAGGGCCGCCGCCACATCCTTGCCGGATATGGCGAGTTCCTTCAAGCTGAAGCAGGGGACCTCCTTCAGCCAATCCTCCCCGCGCCGCAGCAGCTCCGGCGCTGTTTGGGCCAAGAAGCGCGCCAAACCGCCGCGCTTCCCCTCAACCTGCGGCAGCTCGCGCAGCAACCGCAATAACGCGCGGGCTGCGGCTTCGCCGCGGCGCACCGCGCCAAGCTTCCAGACCCGCTCCAACGGAGCCGGGTCATCCACCAGGGCCTGCGCGGCGACAGCATCGCGCAGGGCAAGCACTTCCGCGACCGCTGCGCCATCCGCGCGGGAGAAGGTCAGCTCCTGGAGCGCCGCGCGGACAACGTCTGCTGGCACCTCCAGGAGCATGAGCAGCATGGCCCAACGGTCATGCTGCCCCTCTAGCACGCTGACAGCGTCCAGCGCATCATCCCAGGCGAGCCAAGCCTCAAAAGGCAGCGGCAGCTGCTTTTTGAGATAGGCCAGCAGGCCGCTCGCCAGCAGTAGCCGCACAGCCCTCGCAGGGGCTGGGCCCTCTACCATGCGCTGCAGCTCGCTGCGTACGCGCTCCATGGCAATATGGCGCAGCAATGGGGCATTCGCCAGCAGCGCCTGCCAAGTGCTCTCCTCGATATCAAGACCATAGGTGGAGGCAAAACGAATGCAGCGAAGCATCCGCAAAGCATCTTCACCAAAGCGCTCTTCTGCAATACCTACGCAGCGAAGAACACCAGCGGCCAGATCCGCTTGTCCACCATAAGGATCCTGCAGAACGCCAGCTACATCCATAGCCATCGCGTTCATTGTGAAATCCCTTCGCTGTAAATCCTCGGTTAAATCCGAAATATAGGCAACTGAGGCAGGACGACGGAATCCTTCGTACGCTGCCTCCTTACGGAAAGTCGTTACCTCATAGGCTCCTTGAGCTATCAGAACAGTCACAGTGCCGTGTTGGAGTCCCGTTGGCACCGTCCTCTGAAAAATTTCAATAACCTGCTCTGGCAGTGCAGAGGTCGCGATATCAATGTCTTTGATTGGTCGTCCCAGCACAGCATCACGCACACAGCCACCGACATAATAGGCCTCATAACCAGCTTCCATGAGCGTCGTCAATACCTCCGAAGCACCTGAATCATTCATTCCCTTACCTGCATCCAACATAATTCTCCTATCCAGTTATCATCCTTATTGACACGAAGATGCTGAAATGCGATGTGATTCAGGGAGTTCCCGTCCTAACACGCGATAGTAAATCTCCTCGTATTGAACAGTCGTAATATCGTTACAGAACGTATACCGCGCACGGTTCAAACAATTCTGTGCCATTTGTTCATACATCACTTGATTTTTCAACAGATTAATCGCATAGCTGGCCATTTGCTCTGTATCACCAACTTCAGCTAGAAAACCCGTTTCACCGTGAGTAATCAACTCAGGAATTCCTCCTGCATTGGATCCAATCGTTGGCACACCGCAAGCCATAGCTTCAAGTGCTACAAGCCCGAAGCTTTCTTTCTCGGAAGGCAGCAGCATGACGTCTGCAAGTGAAATAACTTGGGCCACATCATCCTGTTTCCCACAGAATGTTACTTTATCCGAGAGTCCGAGCTCCTTCACCTTTGAAATCATTTTCGAAAGATCCGGTCCTTCCCCAACGAATAAAAGTCGGGACGGTACTTCTTTACTCACTTTTGCGAAAATATCCACAACATCCTGCACACGTTTCACCGGTCGGAAATTGGAAATATGGATTAGGATTTTCTCATCCGGTCGCGCGAATTCGCCTCTTAGCTTCGATATATCTCGCGGGTAATACACCCGTTTATCTACAAAGTTATAAGTCAAATCAATATCACGATCAATGGCTAGCAATTCCCGTGTTTCTTTGATGAGATCCTTGGAAACAGCCGTAACCGCATCACTTTCATTGATGGCATAACGGATTAGATCTGAAATCGATTGATCCTGCCCGAGCACAGTGATATCTGTTCCGTGAAGTGTAGTCACAACTTTGAGGTTCGAGCCCACCATTTGCTTTGCAAGCAAGGCACAAACAGCATGTGGAATCGCATAATGCACATGGAGCAAGTCAAGCTCTTCCATTTTGGCAACCTGAGCTAACTTACTAGCGAGCGATAGATCATATGGTGGATAGCGGAAGACATAATATTGGCTAACTTCCACTTCATGATAATAAATATTTTTATGAAATTTGCCTAATCGAAACGGCATGCTATGTGTAATAAAGTGAACCTCGTGTCCTTTTTCAGCTAGCAGCTTTCCAAGCTCTGTCGCTACTACACCTGATCCGCCAAGTGTTGGGTAACACGTAATACCAATCTTTAATTTGTCTTTCATCTCTCACACCTCTTTCCGATCAATCAAAATGTTCTATCACCAAGGGGAGTTTGGAAACGAACCCTTCCGCGTACGTCAGTTGACGCTTCTGACCCATGATTCGATCACGAGCTTCTACACGTTCGACATAACCTTGATTGAGTGGCGTCGCAACGGTGCCCGTACCCGTTATAAATTGTGATCGGTACGCACGCAGTGCTGCCATTTTGTTATCGTAAGTATTTGTTACATCTACAATTACATCAGCTTCATACACATCATTTATAAAATAAAAAAATAGTTGCTCCACATTCACAGCTTCTGTTTCTGGCAAATATTTACGCAGTTTCGCATTAAAAACAGCTTCCTGTACGAGCGTTGAACATGCTATATGATCAGGGTGACGATCTTGCCAATAAGGAGCGAACACGATTCGTGGACGAAACTTCCTGATTTCTTGTGTAATCCGTTCGATATAATCTGCTGTGACAAATAATCCTCGATCTGGTAATCCCAGATTCGTACGTGCTGCTACACCTAGAATTTTCGCTGCTTCCGCTGCTTCTTCTAGTCTAGTTTCCACCGTGCCATTTGAGGACATTTCGGCATAGGTCAATTCACAGAGTCCAACGCGAAGTCCACGTTGTGTATGTTTGGCAATGGTCGCGCCCATCCCAATTTCAGCGTCGTCTGCATGAGCACCAAATATAAGAATATCTACTTGTTCACTCATCTTATTCAATCCCTGGCTTATATTTATGTACGAGTTCTCTCCACGCAAAATCCCCACGATCCAAAGCTCTTACAAGCAACTCAGCAGTAGCAATATTCGTAGCGCATGGAATTCCCTGCACATCACACAAACGAAGCAGAGCGATAATATCAGGCTCATGCGGTTGAGCCATCAATGGATCACGCAAGAAGATGATCAAGTCCATCTCATTCTCTGCAACCAGCGCCCCAATCTGCTGATCTCCACCAAGTGGCCCTGACATGAATCGATGAATATTCAACTTCGTATTTGCCATGATTCGCGTGCCTGTCGTACCAGTTGCATATAGTTTGTGACCCTCGAAAACATGCTCATAAGCCGTAACGAAATTCACCATCTCATCTTTTTTTCGATCATGGGCAATAAGTGCGATGCTTAACATCTGACTTCCACTCTCCTAGGGGTCTCTAATCTATAAAATGCTCAAAACCATAAATCATTCCAGTATAGGTCATAACTTTACGAACCGCTATCGCTACACCTGGCATATAGGCTGCACGATCGTAAGAGTCATGTCGAATTTTAAGTGCTTGACCTTGTTCAGCCATAATAACTTCCTGCTGCGCAAACACACCTGGCAGACGTACACTATGTATTCTGAATCCATTGTAATACCCACCGCGAGAACCTTCAATTGTTTCTTCTTCTTTTGGGTTACCCTGTTTAATCTCTTCTCGCACTTCTGAAATCATTTCAGCGGTTTTAACGGCTGTACCGGATGGTGCATCCAATTTCTGATCACCGTGATATTCGATAATTTCCAGATTCGGGAAATATTTCGAAGCTTGGGCAGCGAACCTCATCATGAGAATAGCCCCGATGGAGAAATTCGGTGCAATCAATCCGCCAATATTGTTGTCTCGGCATAGCATGTCCAAATCAGCAATAGCTTGCGGGGTGAAACCCGTCGTTCCCATCACAGGTCGAATCCCTAAACGAATCGCAAGATTTGTATGTGAAACCGCTGTTTGCGGTCCTGTAAAATCAACTAGCACATCTGGTTTGGATTCAATTAGGACCTTTTCGATGTCGCTACCCATTAGAATCCCGCAGTCATCCATACCAACCATTCTTCCAAGATCAATGGGGCCGGAGGTACGACTTACTCCTGCAACTAACTCCATATCAGTCTCACGCAGAACGGTCTTCACAACCTCCCGCCCCATTCTTCCACTTGCTCCAATAACTGCTACTCGTATTCTATGCTCCATATTGTGATGATCTCCTTTATCTTTGTTTCGGACCTATCTCTGAATCCATTTTGATCTTGTAGATCGTGGCATGCTGCTTTGCAAGCTCATGATGCGGCTCAAGACGAACAGCCTCCATAACGGTTTGATAAGCTCTGGTATAATCCTTTCGCATGGCGAAAGCTTCACCTAGAATAAGATACGCTTCAATGGCTAGCGGATCAAGCACTATCGCTTCTTTCAGCAGAAAAATAGCGCGCTCCGGATGAGCAGACTGATTCGTAAGCTGCCTTCTGGCTTGTTCGACAAGCTCACGTGCATTCAACACTTGCAAATGGAAGCGAAATACCTCGTTCGCTGGATCAAGATCAATCGCTTTTGATGCATGTTCCACCGCTTTCATAAGCTTATTACTTCTCGCGAAAGTAATGGAAAGTTTGTGATGATAGACAGCATTGTTTGGTTCTTCAGCTATTGCTTTTTCAAACCATTCAATGGCCTTTTCAAAATCATGCCCAAGTATGGATTCGTATGCTTTTTGTATTTGATTTTCTCCATTCATCTGCCCATCCTCCTTTGCCATTAGCGGTTTTCCCGATTCATGGGGGATGGTTTAGTTTATGAAGGTCAATTCGTTTCGGTGTTTATTTTAGTCCATCGCCCTGCATCGCGGGTATTGAATTTATGCATGATTTTGTCATGCGCTTCAGTCAGATCAATGCCAAGTGAATTCGCAAAGCAGATCGTAATGAATAAAATATCACCAAGCTCCAACTCGATTGAATTGTCCGCTTCTGTACTTTTTTTCGGTTTTTCACCGTAAGAGTGATTCACCTCACGAGCTAATTCACCAACTTCTTCAGACATTCTAGCCAGCATAGAAAGAGGACTGAAATATCCTTCCTTGAACTGGGAAATATAAGTATCAACCTCTTGTTGCAGGTCTTTAAGTGTACGTTCTGACATTGGCATCCTTCTTTCTATCCTCTTCACAAAGGTTATCCTCCTTATGTTAAACTAAACGAGAAAAGTTGACAAATTTTTTGTTAGATAAGACAAGCATATTAGGCATGGAGGAATTCAGATGATATTTAAAGAAAGGTTCCAAGATCAATTTCTCAATGTGTTGGGAATCTTAATTGGAACAGCAATTTATGCGTTTGGTTTGCACTATTTTGTTATATCGAATGAGTTAATGGAAGGCGGATTAACGGGCATATCTCTTTTGCTCAAGTACGTGCTTAATGTCCCCCCCTCCATCTCCACCCTTGTATTTAATATTCCTTTATTTTACTTAGGCTGGCGAAATTTTGGTAAGGGTCCCATGCTGTATACGATATTCGGCGTCATCTGCCTTTCATTGTTTCTGTGGGTGATGGAATGGCTAATCCATATGGGTTGGTTAGTACCTTTTCATACGACGCAAGACTATTTTCTTGCAACTCTCTATGCTGGGATCACACTAGGCACGGGTCTTGGGCTTGTATTTCGATTCGGTGGAACAACTGGTGGTTCTGATATATTAGCTCGCATTGGTCATAAAAAAAGAGGCTGGAGTGTCGGACAAGTCATCCTCATTATAGATGTTGTCGTAATTGGCTCTTCTTTCCTTTATCTCCCTAAAGAAAAAGTGCTCTATTCACTAGTAGCCGTATTCGTCACATCACGGATTATTGATTACATATCAGAGGGCGCTTATGCGGCCAAAGCCTTTACGATCATTAGTGACCAGCCCAATGTGTTAGCAGAATCTATCACCAAAGTACTTGATCGCGGAGTAACACTCTTCCCAGCACGAGGTGCCTATTCAGGAAACACGAAGGAAGTCGTCTATTGTGTCGTTTACCGGCATGAGACAAGGCAATTGCGAGAGTTAATTCACGCCGTAGATCCACGTGCTTTCATCATAGTTGGGGATGTCCATGAGGTCATTGGTGAGGGTTTTAAAACAAATTGATTTGTTTTCTAAATAAAAATAAGAAAAAGTGGGTTAAACAGCTCAACCGAGCTTGCTTAATCCACTTTTTCTCATCTATTTTCGCTTTCCTTTGTTTGCCTAACGGGAACGATATGTCGACCAGATTGATACATTTGCCAACCAACATACGATAAAACACCAATGATAATAACACCTATACTGAGTGACCAGATGATGGGATGATACGGATCCGTGAGAGGCACATATGCCAGTGCATCTTTATGTTTCATAAAGATGTCATCCACCACTTGGTTCAAATTCACGATTCCAGCTTCTAAAGGTCTAATAGGCATTGGTTTCGTATTTACATTCGTTCGAAGAAAGACCATTAAGGAATCTAACTTCTCAACGGATGATGGATCACGGCTAATGATTAACGAGGGATGAATAACGGCGATATGTTGTGATAACTTACCAAATTCTTCTATTGCTTCTTGTTGTTTATTAGCTTTGACTTGCTGACTTAGCAATTGAGTATCATTTTGCAGAACCTTATAGTATTGCAGCCACATCGGCTGGTTCTTATGTGAAAGCGCATCTGTTGCTAGACGAATTTTGGCAACCGCTACTTGTCCATCAGTTGGTGAGTAATTGACCGCGTTATAAACCCGTTTCGCATCCGTGACGGTTGCAGTCAAAGCATTCAATCCCTCAATGGACGTAATTCCTTCAAATGAAATTTTCGGAATTTGATCAGATAATTGAATCAACTTATTTCTTGCCTCAGCTACTTGTCCAGACATCGTAAATGTATACATTTCTTCCGCAATCTGATTTAAAAACGTAATCCGCTCTACTTGAACTGGGTCTATAGGTTTACTAGCTTGTCCAACTGTATGTTGATTGGTACCGCAAGCTGCAAGTAAACAAAGAACAAAGCCGAGTAAGATAGTCACCGCTATCCCTCTTAACATTCTATCGAAAAACATGGGACATCCCCTCCTTCACCATCATCATATGGAGGTTCGTCCCACTTTAGACCATCAGGTATTAGCTTTCAACATTTTTTTCTCTCTTACCATAAGGCATGTAATCGCGATCCAGATTCCAATGATACTTAAGCATATGGTAAAAAATTGAATTGTTCCCAAATAGGGATGCAACTCACGTTGGAGCCTCGGAAAAACCCCTCTTTCATAGTCCATGAAATCATTCCAGAACGTCCAGATCGCCACCAGTACAATGGCAGGCAAGCGAAATGAAAACCAACGAACAAATAACAGCGCTTCCACGGCCATTGCCAAATGAGACGCGGTCAGCATCCATCCATCCCAACCAACAGCTGCCCCATGCCAAGCACCTGCCCAGATCATCGTAACTGCCCAGATCCCATACTTAAATGATGTGATAAGCCCGAAAGCTTCAACAAAGCCGCGAATAGCCCTATACAGCTTACTCGTTGGTTTGGTAAGGGATCGATCCACAATCAAGTAACCAACAGAAAGGGTGAAAAACAAACTTGCGGTCGGACTATCCGGCACAAAAAACACATACCATAACGGATTCTCTGCAAGGGTGTCTACCATTTGAAGCCAATACCATTCATAGCCATATAGGGTCCCTAGTAAATTGCTTATGAATAGCAACCAAAGCATTCTCTTACTAAGTAAGAAGTCTCTGCTCCACAAATAGGAAACGGACATATTGGCCCCTCCTTTAGTATCTAGTTTGATACGTAGACCATCTAAAATTTCCAAAAAAAACCTGATCACTTTCGCGACCAGGTTCTGTTTTATTGAGTTTTTTGTTTGGATAACCACTCAGCTAATTTATCAATATCGGCATCTGTTAAGCCTTTATCGATATTAGGCTTATACATAGCAGGCATGTTGCCTTTACCATTTTTGATAATGCCCATAATGTCATCTTTCGTGTGTCCATCGCCAACACCTAACAAAGCGGGTACACCAGAAGCTGGCATTCCTTTAAGCTGTGCACCGTGACAAGCTAAGCAAGTTGCTTTTGCATAAATCGCAGCACCTGGGTCATCAGCAGCAACAATTGCAGCTGCTTTTTTCGTTTCTTTCTTCGCACCCTCACCAGCTGCGCCACCTTTGTTAGCGTGCATTTCTTCTTCACGCTTGATGTGCTCGGGAATGATATTTTTCTCTTTAAGCTCAACTTGATAGTGAGACCAAGACGTGTACGTCAGGTATGTACAAGCGATCAAAGATAAAATCATAAGGCTTGAAGCAATTGGTCTTCTATAGAAGCGACGTTCTTTACCAGTATCCAAGAATGGAGCTAGCAATAAACCACCAAATAGTAAACCTGGTACAACTACCGCTCCAAGAACAACGTAATCACCCGATGTGTATGGGTATTTCAGCAATTGATACATGAACAAGAAATACCAGTCAGGCATCGGAATAAATGCTGTGTTCTTCGGATCCGCAGGATAACCTAACGGAGCTGGGTCGGACATAACTAGAACTAGCATACCGACCAAGACAACGACACCAACCATCCATTCTTTCAACAAGAAGTTAGGAATGAAGGCTTCTGATTTACCTGGGTAAGCAGAGTAATCTCTAGGAATGAGTCGTTGTTCTTGCGTTTTCTTAATTACGCGGGAATCCCCTACGTAAACGATTTTTTCATCAGACTTATGACCATGCGCCACGCTATTCGCCCCTCCCTAAATTATAGCGGTCCGGAAATACCTTGTTTGCGAATCATGAAGAAGTGTCCGGCAAGCAAAGCGAGCAGAACGCCAGGCAGGAAGAACACATGAATAGCAAAGAACCGTGTTAGTGTTTGTGCACCAACAATGCTTCCGCCTTGCAGCAATGTTTCGATGTACGGACCAGCAAATGGTACCGATGCTGCAATTTTCATACCTACTTGTGTTGCAAAGTAAGCTTTGTTATCCCATGGAAGCAGGTATCCCGTAAAACCAAGACCTAACATAACGAAGAAAATGAGCATGCCTACTACCCAGTTCATTTCACGTGGAGCTTTGTAAGATCCTGTGAAGAACACGCGCAGGGTATGTAAGAACATCATTACGATAACTAAACTAGCTCCCCAGTGATGCATACCTCTGACGATAACACCGAAAGCTACTTTATGTTGTAGATAATCAACGCTTGCATACGCATTGATAATATCAGGTGTGTAATACATAGTAAGGAACATACCTGACAAAATTTGAATTACTGTGATGAAAAACGTCAATCCGCCAAAACAATAAACGAATGCGGAAAAGTGATGAGCAGGGTTAACGTGTTCTGGCACCTCATGATCCGCTACATCTCTCCACATAGGCGTAATATCAAGACGTTCGTCAATCCAGTTGTATACGTTTTTAAACATCTGATCGTGACGCCCCCTTATACTCTAGTGTTAGCATGCAGTTGTCCAACATACACGAAACCATTCTCTACTTTTGTTGTGTATTCGTCTAACGGTTTAGGTGCTACAGCAAGGTTCTTGCCGTCTTGCGTATAATGTGCACCATGACATGGACAGAAATACTGATCTTTGTAAGCAGGGTTATCGTTCCAGTTAACCGTACAGCCAAGATGCTTACATGTCGGATTTAACGCAAACAGTGCACCTTTACTGTCTTTGGAAATCCATGCTACCAGTTCAGCATCACTTTCGTACCAGCCATCTACCTGATGGACTTGGAACGTAAACGCTTGTGGAACATTCGTAATTTTACTTTCTTCGACAACTTTAACCCAGTCCGATGCTGCTTTAGGCTGAAGGACAGGATCAACGGCAAACCGAATCATCGGTATGATAATGCCGGCCCCCATGAATCCACCAGCGCCACCAAGGGTATAAGAAAGAAATTGTCGACGAGACATTTCGCGTTTGGTCCCGGGTTTCTTCCCATGCTGTTCTTCATTGTGATTGTTATGATCACTCATTCTCAGGTCTACCCTCCTACATTGGCTGAAGCCCGAACCCTCTCGGACATCAGCTACCTCTATCACGTGTCGTTCGACATTACACTACATAACTAGGACATTTCTAATAATAGCCTACGTCTACTAGGTCGTCAAGAATTCATAACTCCTTTTATTGGATTGAAATCTTCGCTTTCGGACAAATTTTAACGAAATTGTCACAACTTTTTGCAAGCCACATTCATCCATTACTACCCTTATCTTGCACATTTTTTTTCCATTAATACACGACATCACCAAAGTTACTCTACAGGGTACCATAGTTGCTGAACTTGTTTGGATATACCTGATCTAATTGCCTCTGATTGCTGCGCCCACTGCTCTTTATCGACAACGATCAACAAATCTGTTTCAGCTGATTTCCAGTGGATTGCTTCCGAATGTAAGGTTAATACGATTATGTAACGAAATCCACTTTTCTTCAATTGATGTACGATAGTCTCCACTTGCTTACTTGCACCCGTATCTGCTATGTAATGAAGAGCTGGATAAGTGACAACTCTGCCCTTGTAAGGAATCTCGATAATTTCCATGACATCACGGAGCCGCTCTAACACGGTAGTCACTTCCATCGGATCCTCAACCCCTGTCAACCCCGTCACAGGAAGAAGACACGTATCCAAATAGGGTTTCAATTCCGTCCATTCTTGTGAAACAATCTCATTAAACTTCAAGGTGTAGCGCCTCCCTATCATTTACCAAAAGAACATCCGCTATGTAGCGCAAGCTCAACTTGTACTTTAAGTACTTTAATCCGTCATCTCTTAGCTGTCAATCAAGTATTTAGTCTTCCAAATAAACTTGGTATACACAGACAAAAAAGACATGGGACTGGTATCCTCATGCCTTTTTGATTACTTGCTCATGCGCAGCTAATGATTACCCTAGTGATTGTAAAATCCTTAATTCAGACGTTAGCGCTAAAAAGGATGTCTGATCGCCTTTAGCAAGAGCGCTATCGATTTCTTTATAAAGATTTTCTTCTCTATATTTGCGTAAGGCATTATCCCAAATCATTTCCGCGAAAAGTGCCAGCAGCGCATCGTTAGATACATTCATTTTTCCCATGAGACCTACCTCCAAATGTTGTCCGCGGTTTGTCAGGAGCTTCTTTTTCGCAAAAATATCTGTCTGCATTATGGTGTACGCCAACCCGTTGTTATGCTCCTATTACATCATATTCACTAGCTAATTCAACGCTTCATTCAAAAGCCCGTTTGAACGGGAATGTGTTAATACCTAGATCAGAAGAGTACCACTTTGTCTTCCTCTGCAAGACTAATTCCTCGAATCACTTTTGAGCCTATCTTAGTGACCTGGATAACTGCCCCATACGTGTGATCTTCACCTATCCGGATTAAACCCATGTGCATCATCATTTGTAGGATTCGCTGCTCGACAATGGATTCTGAACCATCATAGTAAAATGGTTTAACTAATTTACTAAATAAATCTACAATCGAAGCCATCGTCACCCACTGATCACAAAGTCGATCCAACCAAACCGATATACTTTGTAAATTAGGAATCGGATTTTTGTACAGCCTTAGCCAAAACGTATACACATCCGTAACTGTTTCTTTTTTCCCTTCCAGTAATCGTGCCTTTCCTGCTTCTGTAATGCGAAGCACTAGGTCATTTTCACTGATTAGTTGGTGGTAATAGCAATAGTCATAGATAAGTGAAAATCGATTCGGGTATTCCTTGAACATTCGTCCGTAACCGAATCGCCATGTCCCCTTTGCTACCAAGCCCTCTTGAACAGATAAGATACTGAGGAGCTGCCCAAGTTGTCTTTTGTACATAAAACCTTCTGCTGTTAATGGCATTTCTTGCTGAGCAATCGCGGTTAAGAAATGAAATATGTCGTCGACTAGAAGTGATTGTTCATCGCGATAAACCGTTGGTTCATCTGTTTTCACCAAATTTTGCTTAAATTGTTTCGCTAGCACATCACCAAATCTTCGCTTTAAATCCGCTGGAACATGAAAAAGGTATTTGGTCTGTTGGGAGTGCCCGTTAAACAACCAACCTAATTTCTTGAATTTCAAAATCATATCCCTTGGATTCCAATCTCCTGGTACCTCTTCTTTCTGAAAGCGTGACTGCTGGGCTCTAGCGTTGAGTTCCTCCATACTAAACGAATTGCGAGGGTCCGAGAGTAAGGAGTTGAGGAATCGAATGTTTTCCAAACTAAGACTTTGAATGTGTTTTTCGAATATGTCTTTGCGCATGGCCGTACTCAGGATCGATTGAATCAACTCATTCTTAGAATGACCATTGCACTCACACTCGTAGGTATGTGCAATTCGGCCTAATTCATGGATATCGGCATAGCTGAGCATATCCGCTAGGTTCATTTCCATCCTACATCTCCCATCTGGCGGAGCTTTCTACTCCGATGTTTCTAGTAACCATTATGGGATTTTTTCCCGAAAATATTCCGTAACAAACAAAAAAACATGACTCTATCGAGTCATGTTTACTTTCATACCACCGTTTCCGAGGTCGTTTGTAAATGGGTTAAACAATTATACAATTGAAGCTCCCATTGATCACTTTGTCGCAATAATAAGGTCAAAGAGGTATTCTGCAGGAACTCCTCTTGATTCAATTTCAGAACACGAAGCACTTGAACAATAAATCCTCCATGCGAGATGAGTAAGATCTTCTTACTCGGGTACTGATTCAAAATTTCTGTTTCAAGTTCCATCCATCTAGCCCACAGATCACTGTCCGACTCCTGACCCAGATCCTGAAGCTTCCAATCGGCTCCCCAGCGCTCTTCACGTTCAGCGACAGTAGTTCCTTCGACCAACCCGTATTTACGCTCTCTCAAGCGTTTATCTGTACGCAATAGAGGGATACCAGATCGTGTTGAGATAATTTGTGCGGTTTCATTCGCTCGCTTCAAGTCACTGCTAATGATGCCATCCCAATTTTCCTGAGATAGGCGCAACCCAAGTAATCTTGCTTGCTCTCTGCCTTCATCCGTTAAATCTGTATCCAACTGCCCTTGGAGCTTACCTAATCGATTCCACTCTGTGCTACCGTGGCGTATAAACCCTATCGTTGTCATTCTTTTACCTCCAGCGCTAGAAATGCAAAATGCTCCACTAGGAGCATTAAGTTTTCGTTCTTGATAACCAATTCATAATAATAATGGTTGCTACTAATCCAAGAAGCGATACGACTAATAAGTAGTGAGGGTACGAATGGATCGGTCCAACATGAAAACGTAAAGGTTCCATGAAACTAGGATTCAGACTAGCTACAGCATCACCTAACTTATGTCCATTCAAAGATTCTGTACCGCTAATTTTTAGCGCTTGTGGTGCTTCAAGATCGTAAAGTGAATTGTCCGCGGAAGCCAATGTTGACTGTGGAGAGCCATCATAAACGATGGCAAATAAAAAGCTAAACACAAAAAGAGCTAGACAAAATGCAATAACCGCCGTCAAATTTCTTCTTAATTTATAGGAAATCGAATACATCCGTTCGGAAACTGGAATTCGCCATGATTCATCCTCGTAAATTCGGCTCATTACTTTGGTGGAGACTATAGGCTCAAAGTCCGTCAGCTCCTCGTCAGTTGCAGCACTGCGGATCAGAATCATGCTTTCTTCCCATATTTGAAATTCCTCTTTACAGGAGTCGCATGTTTCTAAATGCTTATCAACTGCTGCACGACGCAGGTCATCATTCGGCAAATCCCAATAGACTCCAAATAATTCCTGGATCTCACTACACTTCATCGCTTGTCATCCCTTCGATTCTTCGAATATCGGTTCACTGAAATAAGGATCCAGATGCAATTTGACTGATGCTCTCGCTCTAAATAGAAGAGATTTCACTGAGCTGACGGTTTGACCCAAAATGTTGGCAATTTCCTGATAATCCATCTGATCATATTCACGTAAAATCAAAGCCGATCTTTGCTTTTCAGGCAAGCTATTAATCGCCTCGCGAACCATGGACACCTTTTCATTCCTCAACATCGCCTGCTCTGGCATCGCATCAAAAGAAGCATGCGGTGTAAGACCGCTTTGCTCCAGTGACACCTGAACACTTTTATTTTTGCGCAGCTCACTCAATACGGTATTACGGGCAATCGTATATAACCAAGTAGAAAAAGATGCCTCGATCTCACGGAAAGAATGCAAACTGCGATACGCTTTATAAAATGTTTCATTACACAAATCTTCCGCGATAGCTTCCATTTGTGTGCTCTTTAGCATGTGATAAATAAAGGCAAGGATTTTACGCTCGTAACGACGCATTAGCTCGTTATACAGCTGAACATTTCCATCCTTGATTTCTCTGATCAATTGGGAATCGGTCATTACGTGGCGACCCTCCTCGCGATTCCGGGTACCACTCCAACTGTTCATACATGTTTTACTACGGTTGGAGTGAAAAGTTGCGTTATATTTGTAAAAAAAGTGTGAATGCGAAATTTAGCAAACATTTGGCCTATAACCTATTCTCGCTTCAAGACGAGATTCCTGCTAGATTCGACAAATTGTTGGATAAAGTTCATATTTCTACTACAACTCTACTATCGACATCTACCTGCATTCCTTTTATATGTATTTTAAAAAAAGGCAAAAAGACAAAAAAAAACCGCCGAATCGGCGGTTGCACTTATGGTGCGATTATCGGATAGGAGTGGAGAGAAACCATACTGTACTTTTATTATATGTATACGGTTTCATTCTGTCAACACTTTTTTGAAAACGTTTACCAAGCATCATTTTGAACTAACAAGTTGTGATTGTTCTCTTTTGGCCTGCTTGATCAAATTGCTAATGGAATGCGGACGTACAAAAGGACTTCCACCGTTAATTCGCGGTATTTGCATCGAATCCGTCCATTCTGAAGCAATACCTGCTTTCGTTGTAAAAGCGTATTGGATACCTGCCTCGTGCAAGTAAGAAATCGTCGTATCATCGTAGCTGCCATATGGATAAGCATAGGAATCCACATTTTTCGAAGCATTCAATTCCTTGAGTTTGGCAATACATTTGCGAGTATCCTGAACAACCCGACTCTTAAACTCAACCTCAGTTTCTAGTTTTCCATTTAGAATAACTTTGTTAGATAACATGGGTTTTCCATCTTTCATTGCATGAAGCTCATCGGAGTGCCCTTGGAATTCAATATTAGGGTCTTCACTACGTATCTGTTTAATCTCATCCTTAGATAAAGACGCTAACTTAGGCCTTTTGGGATCATCCAAATCTTTCGTAATAACGAAATTCACAGCAGGGATTTGAAGCCTCTTCAGAATTGGATATGCTTGCGTATAGAAGCTTTCGTAGCCATCATCAAATGTGATAAGCAGCGCATTATCCGGTATTGCCGTTCCTTTTGTTTTGAAGTCTTTAAATTGATCCAAGGTAATGAAATGGAATCCTTTCCTTTGTAACGAAACTAGCTGCCGCTCAAACAGCCTCGGCGTGATTGTGACTGAGCTCTGTTCAAGTTCGTCAATGTGGTGATAGACAAGAACGGCAACCTCATTGGAATAATACACATCTTTGGCACTTGCTAAAATAGGTGAAAAATTAAGAAAGACAATCATGACCGTTAACAAGCTTACGATGAACATTCGGTACTTCACATCAACCGCCCCATAACAATGAATAGTATGTATATAAATAATAAGACCCATTATAGCATGAGCCTTTTGACCTGTGAATCGGTTACAAAAAGAAAACAAAAGGACCTCCTTTGCGATGGCGGAAACCAACACAAAGAAAGTCCTGAACAGATAAAAAGGCATTCGAATTTTAAACATGCACCGCATATTCTTTGCCTAATAACTCCGAAGCGCGATCGGCTTCCTCTTGGTTACGGAAAGACAATCGGAGAATACCAGGAACATCTTCACGGCTTTCGATAATTTGAATATTGCTCAAATTAATTCGAGCATTTCCGAGCAGCGAGGTAATTGAGCCTATAATACCCGGGTGATCGGGTACATCCACATAAATATCAAATAAGGAAGTGAGTATACCTTTACGACGTTCCGGTAACTTGCTTCGGAATTCGCCAGCAATACGAAATTGCTCCGCAATCCCTTCCCCATCGCTATGTTCAATCAGCTGAACGAATCGTGAAATCTCATCATTCCAATCCTTGAGCAGCTTGAGTAACACTTCACGATTGTTGACGAGAATATCACGCCAGATCGTAGGTTCGCTTGAGGCAATCCGAGTAATATCTCGGAAACCGCCAGCCGCTAAGTTTTGATACAAGGGATTACTCTCGTTATAGCTTCTTACTTGATTAACAAGTGCGACTGCAATAATATGCGGCAAATGGCTAATTGCACCGACGATGTCATCATGCTCTCGAGCATCGACTTGCACGATTTGCGCTTTAGTATGACTAAGTAGATTAGTCAGACGATCCACCTCAGCCTGTGGCGTGCCCTCTGCTGGAGTCAAGACATAGAAAGCATTCTCATACAGATGCGACGAAGCTGCTTCCACCCCGTGTCGCTCAGAGCCTGCCATCGGATGACCACCGATAAAATAGTAGCCTTCCTTCAAGTGCGCTGCAGCGCTTTCTGTAATGGATGCTTTCGTACTACCCACATCCGTAATGATACAGCCTTGCTTCAAAGGCAGCTTCATCAACTTCTGAACATATTCCTCCAAATTCCCCACGGGTACGCATAGGAAGATGTAATCAGCCCCATCCACAGCTTCTGCCATATCGGTAGTTGCATGGTCAACAACATTCCGTTTCAGCAGCTTTTCGACGGAATTCGGATTGGGTGAATGGCCAACAACGGTAAAGTCTGGTTTTCCTTTGTAACATAAGGCAAGAGATCCACCGATCAGACCTACTCCGAATATTGCTATTTTCGTCATGACAAGAATCAACCTTTATCTTCTGAATTAGACTAGAACAGGAACCTCTGCAAGAACTTCCGTTAGAGCCGCAATGAATTTGGCATTTTGCTCACTTGAACCAATTGTGACACGCAGTGATGTAGGGAAACCCAACATATGACCACCACGAACGATTAACCCTCGGCGCAATAAGCCATTGAATACGTCTGCCGCTGGACGAGCTACGTCCACCATAATAAAGTTCCCATGAGCAGGAAACGAGTGCAGCCCTAGTTGTTTAAATTGTTCTTCTAAGTAGTTCAAACCAGCAGTATTCGCTTCACGACAGCTTGCGATGAAATCCTGGTCATTAATTGCTGCAAGAGCAGCAGCTTGTGCGAATCGGGTCGTATTGAAGGGCTCTCGTACTTGATTAATGGAACGAATGACATCTGGATGCCCAATACCATAACCAATACGAAGCGAAGCCAACCCATAGATTTTGGAGAAAGTACGCAAGGAGATCACATTCTTGTATTGACCGATAAGCTCAATGCTATCTGGGAACTCACCTGTGGTGTTATATTCACAATAAGCTTCATCAAGAACAACAATCGTATGCGCAGGAACTTTAGCTAAGAAAGCTTTAATTTCCGCATCTGAATTCATAGTACCCGTTGGATTATTCGGATTACAGATCCATACGATTTTCGTGCGATCAGTAATAGCCGCAGCCATAGCATCCAAATCATGTGTGCCATCTTTCAACGGAACTTCAATGGAGATTGCACCTTCGATTTCACAATTGTGTTTGTATTGTGGGAATGTGTGTGAAGCCATAACGGATTCATCACCTGGCACTAGAAAAGCACGTGCTAACATAAGGATGACTTCATCCGATCCAGCGCCGAAAATAAGTTGATTCGTCTCAACGCCTAGAGAAGCTGAAACAGCTTCTGTTAATTGTACGGCGCCTCCATCTGGATACAGACTAATATTTGCAATTTCTGCTTCAATGGCAGCCTTCACATGCGGAGATGAGCCGAATGGGTTTTCATTGGAAGCAAGCTTGATCACTTCAGTTAAGCCAAGCTCACGCTTTACTTCCTCAATAGGCTTACCTGGTTGATAAACTGGTAAATGTATAATGGTTTGTTTCGGTTTCATGAAGTCACCTCATCAATTAGTGGTTCGAACGTTTTAATTGACCTACAAAGTTACCTATTTGCTTAAGACCTTCAGGATGAGCAGCATCCTCTTGGAAATGTGGTAATGCGCTCTCGATCGTGCGGACAATCGCACTCCCTACGACAACACCATCGCACAGCTTCTCAAAGCGTTCAACCTGCTCACGCGAAGATATGCCGAAGCCCACAACAATGGGAACAGACGCGGCTTCACGAACGGTTGTAAGGAAATCTTCAATGCCGCCAAAAAATTCAGCACGCTCGCCTGTTACTCCAAGGGAAGATACACAATAAACGAATCCACGTGCATTTGAAGCAATACGTTGTACACGTTCATTCGATGTTGGTGCAACTAAAGGAATCAAATGAACGCCATATTTCTCAGCAATCCCTCTAGTCTCACTATCTTCTTCCAAAGGAAGATCTGGAATAATAATGCCACTGATTTCATTCTCCTGCATCACTTTGAAAATACGTTCCAAACCAATTTGGAGAACCGGATTATAATAGGTAAAAAGGATAAATGGCAGCTGAGACCCGCGATTCCTTGCCTGTTTAGCTACATCGATTACATCAAAGATGGAAATTTTACGCTTCAAAGCGCGCTCAGAAGAGCGTTGAATAACAGGGCCATCTGCGAGTGGATCCGAGTAAGGAACACCCAGCTCGATTAAATCCGCACCAGCGCGTTCCATTTCTAAAATCAGCTCCAAGGATGCTTCAATCGAAGGGTCACCAATTGTTAGAAAAGGGATCATTGCGGTTTCACCGCGCGCTTTGAGTTCTGCAAAACGACTGTCAATACGGTTCATCGCTTATACCCCCTCGCCAAGATAACTAATAATGGATTCCACATCTTTATCGCCGCGGCCTGACAAACTCACGATAATAATTTGGTCCTTCGTCATCGTCGGTGCTAATTTCAACGTATGTGCAATGGCATGAGCGCTCTCAAGAGCAGGTATGATACCTTCTGTGCGGCTCAACAATTGAAGAGCATCCAGTGCTTCTTGATCCGTTATTGGATAATAAGTAGCACGCTCAGCATCTTTGAGGTACGCATGTTCAGGACCAATTCCCGGGTAGTCCAAACCGGCAGAGATCGAATGCGCTGGCAACACTTGACCATACTCATCCTGAAGCAAGTAACTGAGTGACCCTTGGAATACACCTGGCGTTCCTTTGGTCATGGTTGCTGCATGCTCCTCCGTATCAACGCCGCGACCTGCTGCCTCGACACCAATCAACTTCACGGACTCATCTTGAACGAATGGATAGAAAATCCCCATCGCGTTACTGCCTCCGCCAACACAAGCAACTACTGCATCCGGCAGTCTGCCTTCTGTTTCCAAGATTTGCTCACGGGATTCATCCCCGATCACGCGTTGGAAATCACGAACCATCATCGGATATGGATGTGGCCCAGTTACGGATCCAAGAATATAGTACGTATCTTGAACGTTACTTACCCAGTAACGCAATGTTTCGTTACAAGCATCTTTCAATGTACGCGTTCCTGAAGTAACAGGAATGACTTCCGATCCTAACAATTTCATGCGAAACACATTCAATTGTTGACGTTTCGTGTCTTCTTCCCCCATGAATACTTTACATTCAAAGCCCATTAATGCTGCGACTGTCGCTGAAGCAACACCATGCTGACCAGCACCAGTTTCCGCGATTATCTTTTTCTTCCCCATACGTTTGGCAAGTACGGCCTGTCCGATGGTGTTATTAATTTTGTGTGCGCCTGTATGGTTTAAATCTTCACGTTTCAAATAAATCTTCGCTCCACCGAGTTGCTCGGTTAAGCGCTCTGCATAGTAAAGCGGAGTAGGTCTACCGGAATACTGCTTCTGCAAATAACGAACTTCCGCAATAAATTCAGGATCATCTTTATATCGCGCATAAGCTTCTTCAAGCTCATGTAAGGCATTCATCAATGTCTCGGGCACATAGCGGCCACCGAACTTGCCAAATCTACCTTGCTGATCAGGTACTTGTGTCACTTACGGGTCACCCTTTCCACAAACGCGGTTATTTTCGCAATATCTTTCACGCCATCTGTCTCCACGCCGCTCGATACATCAACGCCATCAGGAGCATAAGCATGTACTAATTGATCTACGTTATCATGTCGGAGTCCGCCAGCTACTAACAATTGAATACCAGCAGATCGAGCCCACTCTTGATAAACAGGTATACAATCCCAGGCAAAAGTTGTCCCAGAACCGCCTCCGTAAACAGGGTCAAAGGTATCTAATAAGATGGCATCTACATGCCCGATATAAGGATCTAGTTGCTCAGCTACCTTGGATAGAGAAGGTATGGAATCTTCTGTTTTGGAAATGGAAACCGATTTAAATACCTGTACACCAAATTGATCACGAACCCATCCACAGAAAGCCGGTGTTTCCTGACTATGAAGTTGCACGACATCCAGAGGAGCAGCAGCTAAAATATCAACCAACTGCTCTTTCGTTGGATTGACAAAGACGCCAACTGTAAGAGGCACAGTCTGCCCCTTCGCTTCTTCAACTTTCAAATAAGCAATCAGCTCAGCTGCCTTCTCCGGCGTGACTTGTCGCTTACTTGGTGCAAAAACAAAGCCGATATGAGCTATCGGCAAATGTACGATTGATTTTAACACTTCAACGCTTTGAAGTCCACAAATTTTTACCGTTGGAATCGTTCCTACAGTCATCAAATCCGCCTCTTTCTACCTATAAATACGAGTTCAAAAAGTCAAGTTTTCAGCACCGAGAAGATTGAAAGAAGCTAGGAAATGAGGAGCGGAGCGTAGTGGAAGCTACGTGAGCACCGGAATTTCCGGTTGAATTCAATCTTCGATGTCGAATACACTTCATGGACTACTTCGTGATCAAAAGTGGACTCCCATCAACTGATGAACTGCTTGTTCAACGACAGGTTGTCGCATGAAATGCTCTCCGATAAGTACAGCTTGTGCCCCAACTTTCTCGACATAGGCCATATCTTCAACGGTAGATATACCACTCTCGCTCACAACAGTTTTACCCTTTGGCATAAAGCTTATTAATTCTTCCGTTGTTCCTAGATCGGTTACGAAAGTTTTTAAATTCCGATTATTTACACCTATCAGTTGGGTATCCAGCTCAAGTGCACGCTCCAACTCTTCACGATCATGCACCTCAACCAGTGCATCTAGGCCAAGATCCTTCGCTAGGGTCAAATATTGCTTCATCTGTTCTGTTGTCAAAATCGCTGCGATAAGCAGAATGGCATCTGCTCCCAGAAGTCTTGCTTCATAGATTTGCTTAGGATCAATGGTGAAATCTTTGCGTAACAACGGAACGTTCACCGCTTTACGCACAGCCTCCAAATAATCATTGCTTCCTTGGAAATACGAAACATCGGTCAATACCGAAATACAATCGGCACCTGCACGCTCATAAGCTTGGGCCAATCCAACCGGTTCGAAATCTGCGCGGATCAATCCTTTGGAAGGCGAAGCTTTCTTCACTTCTGCGATAAGTCCCATGGAACGATTTTTCCCAAGCGTCAATGCCCGCTCAAAGCCTAAACAAGGAGGAAGCTGAGAAATTAACTTTTCAGCCTCCGCGATCGAAAATCCGCTCATCGCCTCTACTTCCACGCGTTTTGTAGCTACAATTTTATCAAGAAACATGGCATAGTTCTCCTGTGTATTGGATTAAATCTTGCAATTTCTGCTCCGCGCGTCCCGAATCAATGACTTCTGCAGCTAATTTCACGCCCTGTTGAAGAGTGCCTACATGACCCGTTACATAGAAGCATGCCGCAGCATTCGCTAGCACAATGTCCCGATATGGTCCTTTCTCACCTGCAAAAATATGACGAATAATTTCTGCGTTCAGGGCAGCATCTCCACCCGCTACATCTTTGATACTATGTGCACGAAGACCTAAATCGTCCGGTGTAATGGTGTAGGTCGTAATTAGATCTGACTTCAGCTCAGAAACTTTCGTGGGTGCAGAGATACTGAATTCGTCCAACCCATCCTCACTGGCAACAACCATCGCACGTTTCAAGCCTAGTGCTTGTAGCGATTGCGCTAACATCTCTGTCTTGGTTCTATCGAAAACGCCAAGGACTTGACGATCTGCGCCCGCAGGATTGGTTAACGGTCCAAGCAAATTAAAAACCGTTCTGAATCCAAGTTCTTTACGAGGTGCTGCAACATGCTTCATCGATTGATGATAGGCCTGTGCGAACATAAAACAAATGCCAGTACGTTCAAGACATTTCGCTGCTTGTTCTCCGCTCAGTGTAATCTTAACGCCAAGCGCTTCTAGAACATCCGCACTACCACTTTTACTCGACATCGCTCTATTGCCATGCTTCGCTACTCGGATCCCGCCTGCTGATGCTACAATGGCAGCTGTCGTTGAGATATTGAACGTGTCAGCACCATCTCCACCTGTTCCACACGTATCAAGCAGGTCACTTTGGTGTACGTTCACTTGCACAGCTTTGCTTCGCATCGTCTCCGCAAACCCCGTAATCTCTTCAAATGTTTCCCCTTTGATACGAAGCGCCGTCAACAAACTGCCTATTTGTGCAGGTGAAGCAGCTCCATCCATAATCTCAGACATGACACTACGTGCTTCTTCCCGGGATAAATGATTGCCACTAATTACTTTACCAAGCGCTTGTTGTATCGAAATTGTTCCACTCATGTTCTTCCATGCCCCTTCCTTCTATGAGTTAACGAAATAGTCTTTGTTAATATCGCTAACAGGTCTAGGCTCAGGACTGAACATGGCTTCTGCCATACGAATTGATTTCAGCAAAGCCGTCGCTTTGTTCACGGTTTCTTGATATTCACTCTCAGGTACAGAATCCCAAACGATTCCTGCTCCTGCTTGCACATAGGCTTTGCCTTTTTTGAATACAATCGTCCGGATCGTAATACAAGTGTCCAAATTCCCGGAAAAACCTAGATAACCAATCGCACCTGCGTAAGAACCGCGAGACTCAGGTTCCAGTTCAGCAATAATTCCCATCGCTCTCAGCTTCGGTGCTCCAGACACCGTGCCTGCAGGCATACAGGAAAGGAAAGCATCAAAGAAATCCTTATCTTTGGCAATCTTGCCAGACACATTGGAAACGATATGCATCACGTGTGAATAGCGTTCAATGTCCATGAAGGTATCACATTTGACCGTACCGAATTCGGAGACACGCCCGATATCATTTCGACCTAAATCAACCAACATCAAATGCTCTGCACGTTCTTTCTCGTCGGCAAGCAGCTCCAACTCAAGTGCGTGATCTTCCTCTGGGGTTTTCCCTCTAGGTCTTGTTCCAGCAATCGGCCGCGTTTCTACTTTTTCTTCCTCTACCCGTACTAGCAACTCAGGAGACGTTCCAACGATAACCTCATCGTCCATTTTCAGCACATACATATACGGAGATGGATTCATTGTACGAAGCACGCGATATACCTGTAAGGGAGAAACCGTTGTTTCCATTTCAAAACGTTGGGAGAGCACGACTTGGAAAATATCGCCGGCACGAATGTATTCCTTTGCTTTATTCACATTGGCAATGAATTTATCTTTCGTAATATTGGAGCGAATTTCGCCCAAATCTGGTTCTGACACGATCGGGTTGTGCGTCATGGTATCGGAACTAAGAGGCCGTTTAATTTTTTCAATTGTCGCATCGATTTTCTCACAAGTTGCTTGATACGCCTTCGCAATATCCGCATCCGTTGCGAACTGGGGAACATGTAGGTTTGCAATCACTTTGATCTGTTGTTTGAAATGATCAAATACGATGACCTGATCGCAAAACATAAACTGAATATCATTCATTTGTAAGTCATCAATCTGATGAGCCGGTAGTTTCTCATAGTATTGCAATAAGTCATATCCGAAGAATCCAACCGCACCACCCGTAAAGCGTGGAAGATCTGCAAGCTGAGGGCTGGAGTAGGAACGAAGATAAGCCTTCAACACTTCGATCGGTTTCTCATCCGTGATTTTTTTCTCGGACCCCGTTTCGACCGTTGTTTTTCCATGCTTCGCCGTGATCATCAAGAATGGATCGCTGCCTAAGAAGGAATAACGTGCCCATTTCACTCCTCCCTCTACACTTTCTAAAAGGAAGGCACGAGGCTCTTGATATAAATGTTGAAATACACGTATTGGCGTCTCGGTATCAGCTAGTAAATGACGCACCACTGGGATAAGATTATAATCTTTGGACAAACGAATGACTTCTTGCAATTCAGGTGTATACATGGAAACATCCCCTCTCAGCTTGTGAGCTGCTCGCGGTCTGCGGCGCTCAAAACTCTATTCGAATACAAAAAAACCTCTACCAGGGGTAGAGGTTGACTTTAGTTTCAGTAGACGATCAGGATGAATGTGAAAAAAAGAAAATGAGAGCTGGGTATGAACAAATAGACGATCCCCCTCTGGGAACGATCCAATGGTCATATAGCTACTTTACTTTTTCTCATCTCAACTCGGCTCTGCTCTACTCGACTAAACTCTGCTCTACTAACCTAAACTCATCTAATTTCACTATACTACCGGGTAGCTTCATTTGTCAATTTAACAATATCAGGACGAAGTGCTTTAGCTTCTTTCAAGTACACATGATTGATCTCTGCTTGTGTTTTAGTCGTGTTGACCTGAACCATCAAGCGAATACATTTGGGTAATGCATTCTCAACTGGAACTTCCAGCGAACACATCAATGGAACAAGCTCCCAGCCAATTAGTGTACGAATTGCTCTTGCTGGAAATGTTGCCGTAATATCTTCCGTTACTGTAATGAAAACCGATCCAATATCCTCTGGAAGGAAATCATTCGCTTCTACAATTGCTTGAAGAAGCTCACTCGTTGCAGCAAGAATTTCTTCTGCATCATTCTGTTGAACTGTTGTCGCGCCACGAATTCCCCTTAAGTACATCGGTTATTTCTCCCCTTTTAGAAGGTCAACAATTTCTCTCACTTGCTGTGAAGTAACATCCTTACGGATCTCGACTTTACCAATTTCAGTCGGGATGATATACACCATCGTACCTTCTTTGAATTTCTTATCATGCATCATAGCACTCATAATACGATCTGTATCCAAATGTGACGGGATGCTCACCGGCAATCCGTATTTCACAAATAAACCTCTAGTCACCGTATGTATGTCCTCGCTATAGCCAAACTGCTGTGCAAGCTTTGCCGCACCGACCATCCCAATAGCTATGGCCTCACCATGTAACAGCTCACCATAGCCCGCTACGGCCTCTAATGCGTGACCGATCGTATGTCCGAGGTTTAATATCGCCCTGAGATCATTCTCGCGTTCGTCCTGAGATACGACGATAGCTTTCACTTGACAACCTATGTAAAGCGCATAACTTAGCGCTTCTGGATCTAATCCTAACAGCTTGTCTGCGTTTTCATCGCACCACTGAGTGAAAGCGGAATCCCAGATCAAGCCATGCTTGATCACTTCCGACAGGCCTGCCTTCACTTCACGCTCAGGCAAAGTCAACAGCAAGTCGATGTCGAAGAGGACTAGCTCCGGCTGGTGGAACGCCCCGATGATGTTTTTCGCCATCGGGTGATTGACCGCTACCTTGCCGCCGACAGAACTGTCGTGGGCAAGGATGGTCGTCGGGATCTGCACGAAGCGGATCCCGCGCATGAAGCTCGCCGCAGCGAAGCCGGCGAGATCACCGACCACGCCTCCTCCGAGGGCTATGATCGCAGAATTGCGATCAAGGCCCGCCTGGAGGGCGGCGGTTACGATTCCCTCGAGCTGCGCGAGGGATTTGGACGTTTCGCCTGCGGGCACGACGCAGGCTGTCGCGGCGAAGCCGCCGTCACGGAGCAGCGTCAGGACGCGCTCCAAGTGCAAGGCCGCCACCGACTCGTCGGTGACGATAAGCAGTGGTGACTTGCGGCTAAGCTTCGCGCGATCGAACAGTGTCGAGATATTGGTAAGAATGCCTTGGCCAATATATATGGGATAAGACCGTTCTCCAAGCTCTACGGTAAGTTCTCTCATCTTAGTAGTTCTCCACTTGCTTAAGGAAATTAGCTAAATTCGTGCGGATTTCTTCGATAGAGTCTCCGCCGAATTTATCTAAGAAAGCATTGGCCACTTCCCAAGCGATGACATTCTCCATGATCACGCCTGCTGCTGGCACTGCACACGTATCGGAACGCTCCACTTGTGCTGTAAATACTTCTTTCGTATCGATATCTACGCTTTGCAAAGGTTTGTACAAAGTCGAAATTGGCTTCATTACCCCACGAACGATGATTTGCTCGCCTGTTGTCATTCCGCCTTCAAATCCACCTGCACGATTCGTTCTGCGTCTAAAGCCAGTTTCTTGCGTATAAAGGATTTCATCATGCACGTTCGAGCCTCTGCGCTCTGCAGCTTCGAAACCGATTCCGAATTCCACACCCTTGAAGGCTTGAATGGAAAGCACAGCTTGTGCAATTTTACCATCCAATTTGCGATCCCACTGTACGTGACTTCCAAGTCCAACAGGTACACCTTCGATAATCACTTCCACGATACCACCTAATGTATCGCCATCTTCTTTAGCAGCATCGATAGCTGCGATCATTTTCGCTTCTGCTTCTTTATCAACAACACGTACTGGTGATTCTTCTGTAATACGAATAAGTTCATCAATAGGAAGCTCTTGACGCTCTACTTCAACATCGCCGATGCGGATAACTTGTCCAGCAACTTTGATCCCGAACTCTGCTAGCAATTGACGAGCAACAGCCCCAGTGGCTACACGCATCGTTGTTTCACGAGCACTTGATCTTTCCAAAATATTACGCAAATCTTTTTGATTATATTTGAGGCCACCGTTTAAATCGGCATGTCCAGGACGAGGACGGTTCACACGGCGTTTGCCTTCGTTATCTTCTTCAACGGGTTCAATCCCCATAACGGAAGTCCAATGTTTCCAGTCATTATTCACGACTACTAATGCGATTGGCGCACCTGTTGTTTTACCATGACGCACGCCACCTGCAATGGTAGCTGTATCTTTCTCAATTTGCATCCGACGACCACGACCATAGCCTTTTTGACGTCTATGTAATTGATGGTTTAAATCTTCAAAGTTAAGGTTTACATTACTTGGAAACCCTTCAATAATCGCAGTGAGCTGCGGGCCATGCGTTTCACCTGCTGTTAAATATCTCACAATCCGTTACCCCCTAAGAATTTTACGAAGAACATGGAACTCCGTATATAAACATAATAGTATGGAAAAACCGAGCCTGCTTACTCCATGTGCCACGAAAAAAAGCTGCAGCACCAAGCACTTTAGCGCTTTGACGCGCGATTATCTGTTGTCATTATAGTATAGCTACTCAGGTTTGGCAACAACACAAATGCAAAAACACGCTTCACAGGTCAGGGACAAACCCTTCCGCGTAAGCGTGTCATCATCTAGGCAAGAACTAGTATTAGCCGTGCATAGGTTGCTTCTGGACGACCCTCGGAGGCTCACAAAGCTGAGGATCATTCATAAGACCCGTAATTTGTGAGGAATCAACTCCTAAAATTTGAGCACATTCTTGAATGGAAATCATTCCTCTGCGATAAGCGGTAATCACCTTGCGTTTGTCCATGATAGCCCCCTAAGCGTGTATGCATTGTTCAAAGCTTGGTGTCTCCTTCACTTTGAACTGCTACATCTTAGTATTGGAAAATAAGGAAGTTCTTATACTCCTTTTTTCCGATAAAAGAACGTTTCAGCCGCTTCCAGATCATATTGACCAGGAGAAAAAATCTGTTCTGTCGAGCCAACGAAAAGCAGACCGCCTGGTTTAAGGGCTTTGGCAAACTTCTGGTACAGCACATGCTTCGCTTCTTCTGTGAAATAAATGATGACATTACGGCACACGATCAGATCGTAACCGCTATCAAATGTATCAACAAGCAAATTTTGTTTCTGAAATCGAACTGACTTTTTGAGTTCATCCGAAACATGAAACATTAAGCCATCTTGTTTAAAATATTTCTTCACATAATTAGCTGGTACATCACGCACGGAACGATCTAAGTACATCCCTTTACGTGCTTTCTCCAAAGCACCATCGTCAATATCTGTTGCATGTAGGCTCGTCTCAGCCAATGCCCCTTGCTCAGCTAAAATCATGGCTAGCGTGTACGGTTCTTCACCTGTAGAGCAGGCTGCACTCCAGATCTTCAACCGGCGATTCCGCTTCAGCATCTCAGGTATAAACTTCTGTTCTACAAGCTCCCAACGATTCGGGTTTCTCCAAAATTCAGAAACATTGATCGTCATCCGATCCAAAAACTCATAGAATAGTTCCTTGTCCTTCATCATCGCTTCAAAAAAAGAAATAAACGTATTGTAACCTCGCTTCATTCGCAAGGTAGTTAATCGTCTCTTCATTTGCGCTTCCTTATACAACGCAAGATCAATGGACGTGTGTTCCTTTATTTTTTTAATAAACAACAAAAAATCTTGATCCTCCATGCTGTCCACCCACCTTGATCATTATGTACCTTGATACATTCTGTGTGGATTTACCAAATTCCTTCATTAAAAAACAAAAAGAACCTGTGTCGTATCCGATAACAGATTCTTTGCGATGGAAGATTAGATCCATTCTTGTATGTTTTTTGAATATGTAAAAATTTCGTTTGGCTGAAAAAAATTATTAATTTCACGCTCAGCACTTTCTGGTGAATCTGACCCATGAATCAGGTTAAGATTCGTATGTACAGCATAATCACCGCGAATGGTTCCAGGTGCGGCTTCCAATGAATTCGTTTTGCCAATCATGGTTCGCGACAATGTGATAACTTGATCACCATGCCATACCATGGCAAAAACAGGTCCTGATGTAATGAAATTCACAAGTCTATCGAAAAAATCTTTTCCTTTATGCTCTGCATAATGGATCTCGGCTTGTTCTCGGGAAATAACCGTCAACTTGCTGCCAATCAATTGGAAACCTTTCTGTTCAAACCGTTTTACAATCTCGCCGACAAGCCCCCGTTGTACACCATCTGGTTTAACCATGAGAAATGTTTTTTCCATTGAAAGACTACCTCCTAAAAGTTATCGCCAGAAAACTGACTTCGTAAGCATTGGCTTACGTTTTCGTCAGAAAACTGGTTAATACGATCGATTCCCGATAAAATGAGCGATTTCGATGAGATCTTTCTTCGCTTGGTTATCCGGCAATGTGTCTAATGACGAAATCGCCTTATCGATATATACCTGGGAAAGTCGATCGGCTTCCTTAATGCCAGCACTGCCTCGAATCATTTCTAAGAATCGACTTACATCCGTTTGTCCATCCAGTTTATGTATTCGATCAAGTTCTGTCAATATCATTGGCTTTAAAGCTGGATCTTGCAGGGTCAAGATCACCGGCAACGTAATATTCCCTTGCTTGACGTCACTTCCAGGTGGTTTCCCGATCTGTTTTTCGGTGCCTGTTAAATCCAGAATATCATCCCTGATTTGGAAGGCCATACCTACATTATAACCAAAATTATACAACTTAGTGCTTAACCAGTCAGGAGCGCCTGAAGCCATCGCCCCCAATTGACAAGAGATTGCTATTAATAACGCAGTTTTGCGTCGAATGCGAAGTAAATAGTCACGTATGGTTTGCTCGGAATGAAAGAAAAAACGAATTTGCTCCATTTCTCCAATGGACATTTCAACAATTGCTTTTGACATGATCTGGTGAATTCTCGGATCCGGAATCTGAGTAATCACACCTAGCGCTCTTGCAAAAATATAATCCCCTGTAAACATCGCAATGCGATTATCCCATTTGGAACGAACCGTCAATTGACCACGTCGTGTGTTCGCATCGTCAATAACATCATCATGCACAAGAGAAGCCATGTGAATAAGCTCTAATGGCACTGCTACGTTTTTCATCGTTTGGAGTTCATAATGACCAAATTCACCAGAAAGAAGAACGAAAACGGGTCTAATCCGTTTCCCTCCCGCTTTAAGTAGGTGGATCGAAGTTTCTCTTAACAAAGAGTGATCGTTATTCACACTCTCTTCCAGCTCTTTCTCTATCGCTGAAATATCTTTTCTTTTCCTTGCATATATATCCAACAAATTTTTCATTCGGTCACCCGTGCCACTTTAGTTTCTTCCCAAATGCCAATCTGAACTGGCTTCGGTAAGAAACCAAGTTCGAAACAGTACTGATAGTACGAATGAAGTCCATCCCACTGCTCAGCCGCGAAATCATAACACAATGTATGAAAATAATGATGCCAATAGTCGGAAGTGCCACCAACAGTAGCTTGTGCCTCTTCAATCATATACTTTGGCTCCCGATGAGCCTTTTCCTTACTTGCCTTAAATGCTTCAAAAATAGTAGTTACAAGCTCTGGATAGGCACGAATCGTTTCTTTACGGATCGCCCAGACAGCGAACGTCATCCATTTCCCCGTCCATTTGGCCCATTCTTGACCGAGGTCCGTAATCATGTACTTTTGATTCCGCCAGCTTTCCTTAATGGCGTCATCCCCAATGAGAAGAGCAGCATCTGCTCCCTCCATCATTTGGTCTAGATTTGGCTTCGCATATTCGTACGTCGGTTTACCATTATAAAATTTTTCTAGAATAATTTTAAGTAAATTTACAGATGTCGCAGACGTCGTAGGCAGAATGATTTTCCCGTTCACGATTTCTCGTAATGGTTTGTCATGGAAAAGAAGAATCGAGTTGACTTCGCCATAGGAGCTAACGGATAGATCCGGGAAAAGCATATAATCCTCAAAAAATTGACCGTATGAAAAAGAAGAAATGGGTCCCATATCAATTTGGCCTTCAGCCATAGCTTTATTAAGAGATGTGGGTACCTGTTCAATAATATCGACTTCTGAACTATTCATCAGCTCAGGGAAATAATAATAGATCGGCCACACGTTTGTATAGTTGATTCGACCTATTCGGATTTTAGGGTCTAGGTTGCTCATCAATATCTCCCCATCTACGGTACAAGGAATGATCAATCTCCATGCTATCCATCACTTTACCTACCAAAAAGTCAACCATCTCATCGATTGAGCGCGGACGATTATAGAAGGCTGGCATAGCCGGTATCATTCGCACACCCATTCTTGTTAGGGTAAGCATATTTTCTAAATGTATAGCATGCAAAGGTGTTTCCCTTGGCACCAGAATTAATTTTCTTCCTTCTTTTAGCATGACGTCCGCGGTACGCTCAAGCAAGTTATCAGATGAACCATGCGCAATGCCAGATAGTGTTCCCATCGAGCACGGAATCACAACCATCCCTCTGGTTCGAAAAGAACCACTTGCCACGGTCGCACCAATATTCGCTACGGGATGATATTCATACGAACCTGCTCGTCCACCGAAGTGCTTCTCAAGCACCTCTTGACGTTTTGTTGCACTCCAGTCATGTTCATCCTGCAGCACACGCCAACCTGCATCTGTAATTATAAGATGCACATCTAACCCAAGATCCAACAATACTTCACATAATCGTACGCCGTAGATGGCTCCACTCGCACCCGAAATTCCAACAACCCAGTTCCCGCTGCTCATGAGTGCTTACTCACTAGGACATCAAGCAATGTGAAAGTAAACATGACTAAACTCAATACGCCATTCATCGTGAAGAAAGCCGTGTTTAATTTGGACAAATCCTGCGGTGTAACGAGCCTATGTTCTTTAAACAACAATATATAAGCAATAACTAGCCCCACCAAATACAACCAACTCAGATGTGTGATGAAAAATAAGGAGACTAAACCGATTGCGGTTAAGACATGCAGTACTCGTGCTGTTAGTAGTGCTGCTTTAATGCCAAAGCGACTTGGCAATGAGTGCAACCCTTCTTTGCGATCAAACTCGGCATCCTGGCAAGCATAAATGAGATCGAAACCTGCACTCCAGCAAGCAACCGTAAGGAAAAAGATGATCGATGACCAAGTAAATTGACCAGTAACCGCAATCCAACCGCCAAGAGGAGCAAGTCCCAACGTCAAGCCCAGTACGAAATGGCATGTCCAAGTAAACCTTTTGGTATAGGAATAAATCACAAGAAAGAACACTGCAATGGGTAGAAGCTTCATGGACAATGCACTTAAGTGATAGGTTGCCCAAAAAAGAACTGCAAACGAGATGATGATATAGAGAATAACTTGCGGTATTGAAATGAGTCCAGCAGGAATTGCTCGATTCTCAGTTCTTGGATTACGTTTGTCAATGGCTTGGTCAATTACACGATTCAATGCCATCGCGGCAGTGCGTGCCCCCACCATAGCTAAGGTGATCCAACCGATTTGTGCCCAGCTAGGCAAATGTCCCTGCCATACAACGGAACCAAGAATAGCCCCCATGAAGGCAAATGGCAAAGCAAACACACTGTGTTCGAATTTAATCATTTCGAGAAAAATCTTTAATTTAGTAAACATATGTGAATTACACTCCTGATTTCTTATTACCTTTTGTCCCTACATGTAGCGCCGCCACACCACCAAAGAGTGGATGGGCCTGTACGTGATCTAAACCATTCTTCGAGAAGATGGCCGCGAGTTGCTTATGATCTGGAAACGAAATTAATGATTCCGGTAACCACTTATATTGCTCATATTTCTTAACAATCAATTTGCCGAGGAACGGCATGATATGTCGGAAATATACATAATAGATAGACTTAAATGGCTGCCATGTTGGCTTGGATAGCTCTAAAGACACAACTAGCCCTCCGGGCTTAACGACACGTTGCATTTCTCGAATGACTTGTTCAAGATCGGGAACATTACGCAAGGCAAACCCGATTGTAGCAAAGTCAAACGTATTGTCGTCAAACGGAAGACTCATCGCATTTCCTTGAATTAACTCGACCTGCTGATCTAAGTGCTGTTGTTTTATTTTCTCGGCACCAATATCCAACATATTTTGGCTGAAATCCAATCCAACCATTTTCCCTGTTTTACTAGCTTGAGCAAGACTAATGGTCCAGTCACAAGTTCCACAACATAAATCTATGGCTGTAGCCCCAGGCTGTACATTCATCTTCTTCATTGCAAATTTACGCCATGCTTTGTGACGATTAAAACTAATGATATTGTTCATCAAGTCATATTTAGGTGCGATGCTTTCAAAAACACCATGTACAAATTCTTCTTTACTTTTCGCTTTTTTATTTTCATTACTCGTATTGCTTACACTCATTTCCCAGGTCCCCTTAAATTTCTTCTAACACTTTAGGATGCTCCCCAGCAAATCGTAAAAAGGGCTCTCCCATGTGAAAGAGTTCACTTTGTAGCCTATCCGATTCAAGCTTCTTTACAAAGTCCTGCAATTGCTTCGTTTGAATGTTCAGCAATTGATACAACTGTGAAGATATATTGTATTTATGTAGAAGTGTACGAACCTTCGTTGTATCAACCTCTTCACCTTGTAATTGCTTCCGCTCTTCTCGTGTGCCGTTCTGGTTAATATGCCAATAACCCCAACTGCCCCTGAACTTAGAAATGGTTTCAATCCGGAAAATTTCTGTGAACAACAGCTCACATCTCACAAAGCCTCTCAGAATTTCAGGCCATGCTTGTTTGTTCGCACCATTCATAACTTCTGAAAAAGACAAAAAAAGCTGAGATTTAATTTCCACCGTGAGGTGAATGTAATCTTCTGCCGTCATTTTCAGCTGTTTCATTTTCGTGTAGCTGCTCATCTTTAACCGATTGACTTCACAGATCGCATTCGAAAGTTGCTTAATCATATCGATCTGCCCTGTTTTAGCAAGTAGATGATAAAATCTCGCACTAAAGTAATCTCCTGCAAGCACTTTTAACTGCCTCGATCTTGATGCTTTCTTCTCCTTGACTTCATTGGACACTGTCACAAGATCATGAGTATCGAGTCCTAGCTGCACAAGTGCTGTTGCTAAAGTAAATAATTCACTTAATGAGCTTAGTTTGTTATTTTCATTCAAGAATGCAAACAACAGACGTGTGCGCAACTCGGGAAAATCGGGCAAGTCTGTGTGAATTTGGATCATATCATACTGCGTGTACTGTTTAGCGATCTCAGGGATCCGATAAGAATTCATGCAAAAGCCTCCGTAACCGTATGCCAAATATCATTTAATGAAACTGGATGTCTCAATCCAAATTATTATAGCATAACACGTTAATAGAAGCACAATAAATTATAGTGGATACTTTTGTTGCCATTTGGAGGTATACGTGATGCGAAATCGGTTCTGAAGCTCTTGCTCCAATTGAATTAAACTAAGCTCTGACGGCTTCTTCTCCATATCTTCGCTAAATTCACGTTGAGCAACCATAGCCAAGACAAGCTGAGTTGAGGTTGTATCGGCCGAGCCGGAATAGTCAATAATACGTACCCACACCTGATCGACATTTTTGGTTTTAACTAGCATGGTCTGTGCAATTGTATACAAATCACGATAAACCGCAATCGTCTCCGCATTTTTGGGTAAACTTAAATCGAGTGACAACCGCGACGTACTTAGTTCTACTTTCCGTATTCGAAGCTGCAGTGGAATTTGAACTAGAAGATCTGCCAAGTTATTTTCGGTGAGCTGTCCCCCTCTATTATTGGACCACGTGTAGGCAGATCCTAAGCCTGAAGAAAGATCCAGCTTTGGTAACATGGATAGACTAATCGCAACAACAACCGAAATCCCTAATGTGATCACAATACGCATTGACCATTTCACAATCTACACCCCCTAAGCATATGCAGGAGCCAAATAACCGACAGGTTATCCAAATAAACAAGTCCTATACACCATTGTACATAGAAAAAAAGCAGGCTATGCCTGCTTTTCTCAAATATATGTATGCAATTGTTACACACGATAACATGGATGTAATTCATGACAAACACTTCGCCCCGTTCAAGATGGACGTTGTAGCCGTTTATTGGGATACGCTTTTATTCTTCTGTATCGATCGTGCCAAACTTGGTCATAATCAAAGCTTTGCCTCTTACTTTAACCGCGGATGTATGCTCAGTGAACTGAGCAATCATAACCTCACCCTTGTCTAGCTTCTCTGTATGATGAAAACGTGTGTCTTGTCCACGTGTTAATCCAATCACATGAACCCCATTATCTTTCGCTTTAATCACGAAATACTCGTTACCGTTCGAATTTGACTGATCTGATTTATTCGATTGTTCCATATCCATCCTCCGTTCTTCCCTAACCTTCATACCTTACCTAATGATGCCAAAAAAAGTAACCGGAAGTCAACATGTACTAGATAGTTAATTCAGAAGGGGCTGATGTTGTTGCGCGTTTCCGATAAAATTGTTTGAACTTCGCTGGCAATGCATGCGTGGATCCTACGCGAATAAGAAAATCCGTCAATTTAACGGTTCCATAGGCAAATAACATGCCTGCGATCACATCGATCAGCCAATGAATTTGTAAATACAGCGTCGAAAATATAATAGCCGAACAATACGTGACCATCATATATTTGAAGATACGATCCTTCTCCCGAAGTGCAAGTAGCAGCATGGCAAACGAAATGGACGTATGCATACTAGGAAAGCAATTCATAACTGCTACTAATAAGGAGTTTTCATCTGCAAACACACGATGAAGTAAATCAGGCTGCTTATTTACATACCATACTTCATGAAGCAGGATCAAATTATAAAAAGGCAAGATAAGCGGAAATTGCAGCATATGCCCTGAAAGCGCGTATGACAACATTTTCTTAATACTACGTGTCCAGAAACTGCGAACAATACAGATCCAAAGCGAAAGCACAAAGCCATAGTTATACACCCATACCATAGCTCTATCCAAAAATGGTGTTGAGATCCACCTTGCCCAACCTCCCGAATTCAACGGGATTGCGTTCATATAGCTATCCCAGCGCCAGGGGTGGCGATTATTTTCAAACATCCAGTTTGCAATTTTCCACCAAAATCCATTGCCTGTCCCATAAAAATAATAAAAAACACCTAATAGGGGAATGCCGAATAGAAAAAAGCGTTTCCAATCTACATCGATCTGATCCTTCCGCACGCCTAATAAACAGATACACAGTAATATCCAACATTCTGTACTCCAGTTGCCCACCGTACCAATTCGCCAAATCAAGAAAATAGAAGCAATTATTCCGAACATTGTCCAATCCAGTGACTTAATCAGCTCATTCAACTTCAATTTAGTCAACCCTGTACCCCCTACGTAATCCAAGAGATTCAATCCTATGAATGTTAACTCGCTTCGTTTCTTGGCATTAGAAAAAGACATCGAACACCGATGTCTCTGTCATAATCGGAGTAACACGATTCGAACGTGCGACCTCACCCACCCCAAGGGTGCGCGCTACCAGGCTGCGCCATACCCCGTTACGTTTACAGCCAAAAATAACGCATTCACTTTTGTTAGTATAGTAGGAGAATATTAAATTGTAAAGCCATTTTCAGGCAAAACAAATAAAGCCGTTACCCGCATTTAGCGGCCACGGCTTTATAATTATGTAACGTTCAATCCTATGTATAAATACAAATTATTGAATGCCATCTTTAAGTGCTTTACCAGGTTTGAAAGCTGGGATTTTGCTTGCTGGGATATCAATTTCTCCACCAGTCTGTGGATTGCGTCCTTTACGAGCAGAACGTTCACGAACTTCGAAGTTACCAAATCCAACCAATTGCACTTTATCTCCACCTTGCAATGCTTCAGAAATTGCATCAAAAACAGCATCTACTGCTTTCGTTGCGTCTTTCTTGGAAAGCTCAGATGTTTCCGCAACTTTGTTGATCAATTCAGATTTATTCATGCCATTCACCTCCCCCCAAAATTTCTCACTACCGTTACTTCCTGTTTTCACCGTTTTCCTAGAAATTATACATAAACTTCTGAAAAATCGTTGATTTTCTAAGCAAAATGAACTTTGAAAGCAGACGAATAAATTCATAGTAATACACTCAGGGAGCAATTTCAAGTATCTATTTCCATTTTATGTGGGTCTTTCCGCTATTAAACGACAAAAAACACCCTTTCGAGTGTTTTTTGTCCACATTTTCTTACAATATAATGGCGATTAAGCCTCCAGAGCCTTCGTTAATAATACGTCCAAGCGTTTCTTGAAGTTTGTATCTCGCATTGTCTGGCATTTGGGCAAGCTTGCCTTGTATGCCTTCTCGCACAATCGAATGCAGTGATCTTCCGAAAATATCGGACTCCCAAATCTTGAGCGGATTATCCTCAAAATCCTGCATGAGATAACGTACAAGCTCTTCACTTTGCTTTTCAGTTCCGATGATTGGTGAGAATTCGGATTCTACATCCACTCGAATCATATGAATCGAAGGCGCAGTTGCTCTTAGACGTACGCCGAATCTGGAGCCTTGACGGATTAACTCAGGCTCATCTAATGCCATCTCAGCAAGTGTAGGAGGCGCTATCCCATACCCGGTTGTTTTGACCATCTCAAGAGCCTCAGCGAATTGATCATATTCCCTCTTCGCATGTGTGAAGTCCTGCATAAGCTGGAGAAGATGATCCTTTCCGCGAATCTCAACACCAACGACCTCGACGAGAATACGATCATAGAGTTCATCAGGTGCAAAGAGATCAATCTCTGCCACACCCTGCCCCATATTCAGCCCTGCTAATGCAGCCTTATCGATAAACTCATATTCAGCAAATTGGCTGACAACTCGATCAACATCGCGTAAGCGTCTGATATCCTGTACCGTATCGCGAACGGATGCTTCGAACTGTGTCCGCAGCCAATGATTCTCATCTAGAACCATTACCCAGCTAGGCAAGTTCACATTCACTTCATGAACCGGGAACTCATACAGGACTTCACGAAGCACGGAGACCATTTCTTCTTCTCCAGCGCTAGCTACACTCATTGTTACAACTGGAACATCATAGCGGCTTTGCAGCTCGCTACGCAGCTCAAGTGCAGGCTCACTGTTTGGCTTCTGAGAGTTTATGATCACAATGAACGGCTTCCCGACCTCTTTGAGTTCATTAATAACTCTTTCCTCTGCCAATACATAGGAAGACCGCGGGATATCCGAGATCGTGCCATCTGTCGTAACCACAACACCCAGTGTGGAGTGCTCTTGAATGACTTTCCGTGTTCCGATCTCAGCCGCTTCTTGAAAAGGAATCGGCTCATCGAACCATGGTGTATTGATCATCCGAGGTCCGTTCTCGTCTTCATAGCCTTTGGCGCCATCGACTGCATACCCGACACAATCAACAAGGCGGACATTGACGTTCAGTCCTTCAGCCACAGAAATTTGAACCGCCGTATTCGGTACGAATTTCGGCTCCGTTGTCATAATCGTGCGGCCAGCAGCGCTCTGCGGGAGTTCATCGGTAGCCCGGATCCTATCCGCTTCGCTTTGAATGTTCGGCAGCACTACAGATTCCACAAAACGCTTTATAAAGGTTGATTTCCCTGTCCGGACTGCTCCGACAACCCCCAGGTAAATGTCCCCTCCCGTTCGTTCTGCAATGTCCTTAAAGATATCCACTTTCTCCAAGAGAATCCCTCCTACAGTTTGGTCGTCAACTGACGCTAGTGACGGTAACAATTGACTACTCGTACATTCATTTGGACTAGTAAAAATATATGTACTTTCGATAGAAATATGATAGATGCGTTTCAACTTTTTTTCGCTCATATTTTATGAAGCACATACGGCTTTCGAAAGAATATATGATCAGTCCGTTGCGCTTATTCTATAAAGACAAAAAAACCTCTTACACATGGGTAAGAGGTTAGCTCATTTTCAATTCTGTGGCATAGGTTGATTATCTTTCCAGGTATAGGAAACGCTCCGAATCGGCACGAAATAGGATTTATCTACAAGAATCTGCCTCAAATCTTGATCCGGTTTCAAGGAATTCTCTAAAGCATTATTCTTAATGAACGTGTTGATATCCATTGCATAATCAATGGCTACTTCTCCAGTCTGCTTGTTTAAAATGTACGTAATGGCATTTTTTCGATTATACACAGATTTAATATCCGGTTCTTTCATCCCTATCAATTTGAAATCTACATAGGCAAAAGCATCATTAATGGCGACCCCTTGTGGCATATTACCACCATGTTTCGCTATGTAATCATTCACTTTCTTCTGCACATCTTCCACACTTTGATAGGCGGAAAGGTCCATTAACTTCACCGTAGGCTTCGTTTCGGCATCAACGAGTACATAGATGAAGACACCTCCGCTTTCAAATGCGTTCGCGGGAACAGTACTGAGCAGATTCGTTTTTTTAAGTTTTGGAAAATCAATCACATACTTCTCATAGAGTGGTGTTGTCATCTCACTATTTTTAATGGGAAGTACACCTGTTTTCTCATGATAGGTATCAACAGCTTGCCCCACCACGGTAATAAATTCTGCAGGATTAATCTGATTCTCTTTCCGTAGTTCTTGTGGATACGCGCAGCCTGTAAGCAAAATAACCAAGATGAGTGCCAGAAGCAAGCTTCTACCTTGGGTTCGTTGTCGTTTTACTTTCACTATTCAACCATCCTATCTTGTCTAAATGAAATCGTCATCCTCCGCTTGTCTAGCTAGCTGAGCTCGAATTGCTGCCTTTAAGGGATCCTCCGGAATGTTTACTTCCACATCACCTGTAACTCGTGCTTGGCAGGCAAGACGAACCCCCTCATCTACTAGGGAGCCAAGCTTCAACCGTTCATTCGTATTCAGAGGGGCTAGACCACTTTGGTCGCCTACCTTTACTTTACACATTAAACAAGCGGCCTTTGCTCCGCAACGCGTTCTTATATGAACTTTGGCTTTATTACCAGCGTCCAACAAGGTTGTGCCTGGTCTTACTTTAATTTTTTTATTATCTGGCCAAAAATGAACATCAAATACACTCATCATCGTCACCGGTTCCAATCTAGCAATTCGTTCATCTTCACTTGAAATTCATGACCCCACTGATTACGGTTCATCAAATCACTCAAAGCCTGCATATGTTTGTCAGGATGTTCTTGCATCGTTCTTAGAATCGGTTCATAGCGATCGGGCCGATTTCGCAGAACATTAAAGAGAAATTCATGCGCTAACGGCATAACTGGAACTTTCCACTCCTCAATGGAGGCAGAACTGTAATAGTTCTCAAACAAGTAATTGACTTCAACATGATACAAGGATCCGAGCGCCTTGACTTTAAAATCACCAACAACCTCAATGGCATGTCCATCAATCCGATAATGACTCAGCATCGAAGCATATATAGGTGTTTCACTAAATTCTGGGTTATCAATTGCGTAAGTCTGCAGCAACTTATGTACCGTGTGAACATCCTTCAGATCGATATAAATATCCAAATCTCTGGGAGTTCTTCCAATATCGACGTTATGCAGGAGTAAGCCACAGCTTCCGCCAATCAGCCATTGAACGTTATGGGCTTGCTGTAACCGAGTATGAATAGTCGAAATCGACGGGAGTAGTGGCTCCAGCAGTTTCATCATGCCCACACCTTTCAGGCAGTAATTTTTTAAAAATAAGGCTTGTGCGTAACGGAAATCGTTCCCACTTGTTTTACTACGCATTGACAGGCTAGACGATAGCCTTGTGCAAGCTCCTCTGGCTCTAGTCGATCCTCTTCCGCTTCAGAAGCCTCTGCGAGCAGCTCACGCCCTTCTGCAACGTAACAGCGACATCTCGCGCAGGTTCCTCGCGTACACGAGAATCCCCAATCCACATCTGCCTTCAAAGCATGGTCCAGAATGGTTAATCCCGTCTCGGGCGTTAGTTTTATCTGCGTTTTACGTGTTTTCAGTTCTAACATGATGATTTCCCCTCCGGTTGGTTAAAACAACGAAGATAACATAAAAAGTAAGATAGGAATAAACATTAAAAAAGCAATAAAAGACAGCACTCCGCGCCATACGCCAGATGTTCTTGTACGTGCATACGAGATCAGGAATGACGCAACAACCATCAGTCCCATGGCCACGAATGAGGCCCACATTTTGTCTAAAGGTGACATATGAAAAACTCCTTATGTAAAAATCGCGAAAATGAAACACATGTAAGTATAGCACAGAATGAGAAAAAAGCATAAAGGGGATGAACCCCTTCATGCTTCTTATTTCTTACCCAGCATCATGCTCATCAATTGCTGCATATTATTGGTATCAAGTTTACTGCTTTTAACGGCTTGAACGATATCATTAATCGTTTCTTCAGACACCTTGACATTCACTAATCCAGAAACCTGTTTAATGAGAGCTCTTAATTGAACTTCACTCTGCATGGTAGAAGGTTTCACTCCACTTGCAATTTTTTCGATATCTTTAGCTGTAACGGATTTGCCCGTCTTCTTCTTGACCACACTTAATACGTCCTTCGACATATCTTTATTCGCCAATTGTGCCGCCTCCTGTACCCTAAGCTAATGAGAAATCCTGATAGGGTATAGTATGAGTGCGGAGAAGAACTGGTGTAGGCTATCTCCAACCTTTTGTTCACCTTGTCATCGGTAATTCTTCCATTTCGTGTGTACGCACACGTCCCATAAGATCACCGGCTGCAAGTTGTGGAGACTTCCCTTCAAATAAAACGTTATGTAATTCATTCGTAATTGGCATGGTGACTTCATATCGCTTCGCCAGGTCATAGGCTGCTTTCGTCGTTTTCACGCCTTCAACAACCATTCCCATCTCTTTGAGCACATCTTCTAATAGAATCCCTTTGGCCAATTTGTTGCCTGCTCGCCAGTTTCTACTATGTTTACTTGTACAGGTAGCGATCAAATCACCAATTCCAGCTAATCCAGCAAAGGTAAGAGGGTTCGCCCCCATTGCAGTACCTAGTCGCGTGATTTCCGCGAGCCCTCGAGTAACAAGTGCCGCCTTCGCATTATCACCGAAATCTAAACCATCGGTTAGCCCTGCCCCAAGTCCAATGATATTTTTCAGCGCGCCACCTACCTCAACACCTGTTACATCCGGATTCGTATACACACGGAAATATCGTGTAATAAGCAGGTCTTGAGCAGCCTCAGCGGCTTCTAGATCCTCTGCAGCGACAACGACAGTTGTCGGCATTTTGCAAATAACTTCTTCTGCATGACTTGGTCCAGAAAGGACCACGAATCGCTTCGAATCCATCTCGGGGAGCTCGTCCGCGAGCACCTCTGTCATACGCTTAAGTGTCCCTGTTTCAAAACCCTTGGTCGCATGAATAATAAGTGTATCTTTCTTCAAAAATGGACGAATTCGTGAAGCAACCTCACGCATGCCTGAAGATGGAACGACCATAATTATCGCATCCGCATCTTGTACAGCTTCTTGCAAAGAATGGGTCGCTATGATCGAAGGAGATAGCGATATGTCTTTGAGAAAACGGCCATTCGTGTGATGTTCGTTAATTTCTACCACTTGTTCTTCGTTACGAGACCATAGAAGGACTTCTTTCCCATTATCCGCCAATACCGAGGCGAGTGCCGTCCCCCAACTTCCAGCTACAAGGACCGATACTTTTTGTGTCACGGTTTCTCCTCCTACGCGTAGTTGTTTTTCGTTAGGCTCTTTTCTGGCCCAGCTTGTTTTCTTTACCTTGAATAAGTTTCACGATATTTGTCCGGTGACGTAAGAAGGCAAAAGCACAAAGCAAAATGCTTATCCACAAAACAGGTAACGGACGGTCCATTCCCCAAATTAGAAAAGGTAAGAGTGCTGTAAGAATAAGGGAGCCGAGCGAAACGAATCGTGTGATAGCGATGATGACGATGGCTGTTAAGCCTGCAATCAAGGTAGGGACAAAACAAAGTGTTGCCATGACTCCAATGGTGGTTGCAATGCCTTTACCACCGCGGAAGCCGAAAAACACAGGCCAATTATGCCCTACAATGGCTGCTAATCCACACAAAACAGAAATCCAGATATCATCAGGTCCCGGAGCAGCCCAGACCCCCAGTAAGACAGCTACGACGCCTTTCAAGGCATCCAGCAGCAGGACGAGGATTGCTGGCCCCTTCCCCAGAACGCGGAGCGTATTCGTTGCCCCCGCGTTCCCACTGCCGTGCTTACGGATATCAATTCCCTTGAACCATTTTCCGAATAAATAACTAAAGCTGATGGATCCTAGTAAATAGCCCACTACAATTGTTATTATCGAAAGCAATGTACAACATCTCCTATTCTTTGTCCGAAGTTTTTCTACGGCTCAAGATGCGAATGGGCGTTCCTTCAAAGCCGAATGCAGCACGGATTTTGTTATCCAAATAACGTTCGTATGAGAAATGCATAAGCTCTGGCTCATTCACGAAGAGTACGAACACAGGCGGCTTAACGGCTACTTGCGTCACATAGTTAATGCGCAGACGCTTCCCTTTGTCCGTTGGCGGCGGGTTGTATGCAACCGCATCGGAAACAACATCATTCAGGAGATGCGTTTGTACACGCAAGGCATGATTCTCAGCCACTTGTACGATAACAGGCAGCAGTTTATGAAGTCGCTGTGTTGTTTTCGCAGATACAAACACAATTGGTGCATAGCTCAAGAACAAGAAATGATCGCGAATCGTCGTCGTGAAATGTTGCATCGTCTTATCATCTTTCTCAACGATATCCCATTTATTTACGACAATGACAATCGCTTTTCCTGCTTCATGCGCATAGCCTGCAATGTGTTTATCTTGGTCAATAATACCTTCTTGTCCATCAATTACAACAAGCACCACATCTGCTCGTTCAATAGCTTTCATTGCCCGCATAACGCTGTATTTCTCAGTGTTCTCATAAACTTTGCCACGTTTACGCATACCAGCTGTATCAATAATAACGAACTTCTGTCCATCACGCTCAAAAGGTGTATCGATCGCATCACGTGTTGTACCTGCAACGTCGCTCACAATGACTCGCTCTTCACCAAGAATCGCATTTGTCATTGACGATTTCCCGACGTTTGGACGACCAATCAATGCGAATTTAACAACTTCTTCGCCATACTCCTCATCCGTTTTGTCAGGGAATAAGTTACATACGACCTCAAGAAGATCGCCAATCCCAATTCCATGCGAACCCGAAATCCCTACAGGATCACCAAAACCAAGAGAATAGAATTCATAGATATCATCTTGACGTGCCAAATTATCTACTTTATTTACTGCCAAGACAACTGGCTTCTTGGAACGGAATAGTAGCTGCGCTACTTCCTCATCCGATGGGGTTACACCCGCCTTCGCGTCAACCATGAACACGATGACATCCGCTTCTTCAATAGCAAGCTCAGCTTGAACACGAACAGATTTCAGAATTACGTCTTCGCCGTCAATTTCAATACCGCCTGTATCAATGACACTAAACGATGTATTAAGCCATTCACCAACACCATATAAACGATCTCGCGTGACACCTGGTTTATCTTCTACGATCGCCATACGATCGCCTACGATTCGATTAAAAATGGTGGATTTTCCGACATTAGGTCGGCCTACAATTGCAAGTACGGGTCTAGCCAATTTACATCTCTCCTTCGGATTCCATGATCATACATGGAAAATTACGCAACTTACATCATAACAAAAAAGAGGCGCCTTGGCTAATCTCTTTTGAGACTTCTATTAAATATACGCCCTTCCACCGGATAATCAGGAATGTTTCACCAGAATCATCGTACCATTTTTCAAATCATGGGCATTCGCGTCTAACATTTTCTCCAAAGAGAATGCGGTTCTCTGCATCTCCTCTTCACCTTCAACCACAAAGATTGGCGCACCGCCAGCAATACGGTCTTTCGACAATGTCACGATCGCGAGAATTTGCGACATAAGGGCCTTACCCCTCCTTCTTTTTATTTACACCAGCTTCGGAAGGCATGCGCACAGCACTTTCAAGAACAGGTACACGATGAAGGGCAGTGTATGTTTTCTCTTTGTCATTTTCCTGCAAAAGTAAGAGTAAACCGATCGTCCCTGAGTCTAGGTCCAATTTAGCCATGGGTCGTAAGGAAGGCTCACCCTCATCACGATACACGCCGAACAAAGTGGACATATCATACATAATAGCTTGCCGCTGTCCGACATGAGAAATCGATACACGGGCATTACGATTTTTCGGCTTAATTAGAAATCCTTGACCATATTTCATTATTTTTTCACGCGAATCCCTAAGTCCTACGTTCATGATATAAATAGAACCCACCGAAACATCAGGCCCATCCATATGAATATCAACGGGTTCAATATCAGCGATGTCCCCTAATTTGCTGCCCGATTTAAAGAAATTTGCAAGCCAGATTGAGATTAATCCAGCAACTATCCCCCAGTACCAAGCTCCTAATATACTAAAAAAGGAAGCCAAAAAAGCTGTCATAATGACCAAATAATTACGGCCTTCGAATACCATCGCAATCCCTTCGATATAGGCCGCTCCTCGGGGGACAAGTTCTAACTCGTCCACTTTCGTTAAGCTCTGTCTTTCCATATTGCGCACATCTCTAAATTGTTGTGCCGCTAAAGAAAGAAACGTGACTGCCGTGTAGTTTTTATCCAACAATGCTGGAACAGCAACCGCTCCAAGACCTGCAGCGATCACACCGAGCGAGACATGAATAATTTTGCCATGTGGATACGTTGGATACTGCCGATAATCCGTTCGCAGCATATTGATTCGCGACAAAATGCCAAAAATGACACCAATGACAATCCCAATGGTATACCGATGTGTATGTAACCAAGTTATATCCATTGCTTAGTCGCCCTCCCTGCGGTTTAACCAGCTTCTCACGACGGTTCGGCAACCACTGTATGCAGCTTGTACTACAATCGTTAATGTTCTTGCTGTAAAAATAGACAACCACCATTGATCTTGAAACGTAGCCATACCCAACTGATGAAAGCCGTCAACTTCGTGAATACTCGCTTGATACATATCCCCGATCAAATATCCGATCGAAATGGCTGCAATTTGTTCCCATGCATTGCGCTGAACAACTACGGCCACGATGGCAATTAACAGAGCAGTCTGCCATTCTGAATTACGAATAATAAGAATAGGGTCCATTTCTAGCAGTTGTTGAAATAGAAAGTGGAGTGAACCGATCAGAAGTCCTATGGAAAGCAGATGTAGCTTATGTATAAAACCTTGTGTCACATAAAGAATACTAAAGGCAATCGTTAGTACAACAACATAAACAAGTTGAATATGTACATGTTGTATCGTTACGGTAACTCGCGATCCGATCAGCCAAGAGGCAAAAAAAAGAAGCATGCCTTTATGCGATATACTTCGGATGTACAGCTCCTTCCAGCCGCTGGCGAGCAAGATCAACGTGATGCAAAGGAGAATAAGCGACAGATAACCAGCATTCATAATCAAACCACCTAGCCTGCGTAGCTATCGATGACATCCTCTGTCATCAATGTGCTTTACGGATCTTCAGGCTCCCCCTCAAGTGAATAATAAGGGAGATCTGCCTGATCCTTAGTATGGCAATAATTTGATTATTTACTCTGAATAGTTCGCTCTGCGTATGAAGTTAAGTCAATGCCTCTCGTTCGACACCATTCCGCGGTATCTCCAACGATGACAACTGGACACCTTGTAAGGGCTTGAATCGAATTAGCTCCTAATGCCGTCATAATTAAAATGAGTCCTTGGTGAAGTTCTTCTGCATAATCGTGAAGTGCATCTACACCATCTACACGCAATACCTTCAGAAATGCGCCTGCCATACCCACTGCCGATGCGCCTAAGGTAAGTGCTTTCGCCGCTTCCAATGCATTTGTAATGCCTCCTGACGCAATAATAGAACCCCACGGATAAACAGATAGGGCTTCTAATAAAGTCATACTTGTCGGTGTACCCCAATCATTCAGCCAATCTAATGCAGCAGATCGTCTCGCATTTTCAATAGCAGCAAAATTCGTGCCACCTGAGCCTCCCACATCGAGTACCTGAACACCAACATCTCTTAGCTGCTTCGCATTATCACGCGAAATGCCAAAGCCTACCTCTTTCACAATTACCGGTACAGGCGTGTGACGAACAATGCTTTCAATGCGTCCAAGCATGCCTACGAAGCTGCGATCACCTTCTGGCATAATCAGTTCTTGCATAACGTTCAAATGGATTTGAAGCGCATTCGCTTCTATCATCTCTACCGCACGTAATGCTTGTTCCGTTGTGGCTTCACTCCCCAAATTAGCAAAGATGATACCCTTCGGATTCTCGCGTCGCACCACTTCATAGCTGGATGCCACTTCGCTATTCTTAATAGCTGACATCTGGGAGCCAACAGCCATAGGCAAACCTTTCTCCCGCGCGAGTATGGCCAATTCGCGATTAATGCTCTCTGTCTCGTGAGCGCCGCCGGTCATTGCATTAATTAAAATCGGCGAACTCATAGTGAGATCGCCGATTGTTGTTGTTAAAGCAATATGATCCGTCGAAGTCTCAGGAAGACAGTTATGCACAAGCTTGATATCCGCCAACCCTTGTTGACGAGTTTGACCAAGCTCCAGCGCATAATGGACATGCTCCATTTTGCGTGAGATGCGCATTTCTGTAACCTCCCTAGAAATTGGATCTATTTATTTTTTGAATTTAGCCAGTTTATCTCCGAAACGCTCACCAAGTGTCATGGACAAACCTTGATTGCTTAGGGATACGTTTTCGTTACCAGCAATTTCTTTTTGGTGACTAGCGCTGTTACCACGGTCACGATCACCACGCGGTTGTCTTTCTCTATCTGGCTTGCCAGCTGATGACGGAGCCGCTGCACCAGCAGGTGCTTCAGGAGCATCTTCTGTATCTTTAATGCTTAAGCTAACGCGTTTCTCAGCAAGGTTGATTTCCAAGATTTTCACTTGTACTTCTTGACCTTCTTTCAAAACTTCATGCGGAGTACCGATGTGACGGTGTGCGATTTGGGAAATGTGAACAAGCCCCTCAACACCTGGTGCCACTTCAACGAATGCACCGAAAGCTGCAAGACGTTTAACTGTACCTGTTACGATATCACCAGCTTTGAAATCACGCTCAACATTTGACCAAGGACCATCTTGCGTAGCTTTGATGCTCAAGCTGATTTTGTCATTGGATGGATCCAATTTAAGGATTTGCACCTTAACTTTGTCTCCTTCTTTAACAACATCAGAAGCTTGTTCAACATGCTGCCAAGCAAGTTCAGAAATATGAACAAGTCCATCAATACCACCGATGTCAACAAATGCACCGAATTGTGTCAAACGTTGTACAGTACCATCTAGTACTTGACCAACTTGAAGACCTTCGATGATTTTCTTTTTGTTTGTTTCGAACTCTTCATCCAAAATATCTTTTTGGGAAAGGATGACTTTGTTTTTCTCGCGATCAATTTCTTTCACACGAAGACGCAATGTGCGGCCTTTGTAGGAAGAGAAATCTTCAACGAATTGACGCTCAACCATGGAAGCAGGTACGAATCCACGTACACCAATATCCACAACTAATCCGCCTTTAACAACCTCAGCAACAGCTGCTTCGATAATTTCTTTGCTCTCAAGTTGTCCTTGTAGCGTTTCCCAAGCTTTCTCGTTGTCAACAACACGTTTGGACAATACCAACGTTTCTTTTGCATCGTTGATGGAAACGATCTTCAATTCTACTTCTTGACCAAGCTCGACTGCTTGCGCAGCATCGTTCAAGCTTACGGAAGAAAGCTCACGAACTGGGATGACGCCATCGTATTTGTAACCGATATCCACGAAAGCTTGATCAGCGTCTACTTTAACGATTTTGCCTTTTACCGTAGCGCCTTTCTTCAACACAGCAACATTGTTAAGCGCGTGCTCTGCTTCTGCTTGTGATACGGCCGTTTCTTGAGCTTCCTGTGATTGATCTTCAACTTTTACTTCATCTGACATGAGATTAGCCTCCTCTATTTACAACCAACAAAAATAATTTATAAGTCACAAAGCAGCAGTCAAGCTCCTACTCTGTTTCAAACACAATAATAAGTTCAAATCACTTTATGGTTAGTATAATTCCAAGCTTTCGATTCCATACATTTCTGCTTATGCTTTACTAGTAACTGTATGTAGTCGGCGAATTTCTTTCATAATCGCTTCCGTCGCCTGCTCCAGATCCTCTGAACTACCGCCTTCATAAGCGCTCATATCAAGTGGTTTACCGTAAACGATCGTCATACGACGGAATAGTGAGTAGGTACCTACGATAGCTACCGGAACAACTGCCGCGCCCGACTTCAATGCAAGACTAGCAGCGCCTTTCTTCCCCATTCCACCCGCATTGCTTCTAGATCCTTCAGGAAAAACACCTAGCATATTGCCATCACGCAGCAGCTGTACAGCAAGTCGAATCGACTCTCTGCTTACGCCTCCGCGTTTAACTGGGAATGCGCCTACTTTAGATATGATAGACCCAAGTACTGGTATATCAAACAGCTCCGCCTTGGCCATGAAATGCACCTTGCGGCGCAGTGGTGAACCTAAGAATGGTGGGTCTAAGAAGCTAGTATGATTACCACACAAAACAACTGCCCCTTGCGTTGGAACATTTTCCATGCCGATAGCACGCATTCGGAAAAAAACGGTGAAAATAAATCGAAATAAGGCTCTTCCGATGCGATATAGCATCTTTATTTGCCACCTCCGACTTTGTCCTTGCAAAGTCCAAGAATTTCTTCCACTACTTCTTCAATCGTCATTGATGTACTGTCCATCAACACGGCATCATGCGCCCTACGCAGTGGTGAAATTTCCCTCGCCTCATCGAATTGATCGCGACGTGCGATATCCTGCTCCAATTCGGAAAGAGTCAGTGTATTCGTACCACTGTTTTCTAATTCCTTGAATCGGCGCTCAGCACGTTCCTTCACACTCGCGGTTAAGAAAACCTTGATCTCTGCATCTGGCATGACATGTGTACCAATGTCACGGCCGTCCATGACTACGCCTTTGGAAACAGTCATTTGCTGCTGTAGCGCAACTAACAAATGACGTACAGCGCCATAGCTGGCAATTTGTGAAACATGTGTCGTTACATCCGTTGAACGAATCGCTTTCGTCACATCAACACCATCTACGATGACCTGTTGCCCTTCATCTCCAGGGATGAGCTCAATCTGCATTCGATTGGCTAACGCAGCCACTTCTGTTTCTTGCTCAGGTAGCAGCCCTTCTTGCTGTACTTTCCACGTTACTGCTCGATACATGGCTCCTGTATCCACGTAAATGAAACCAAGTGCACCGGCAACTAGCCGTGCTATGGTGCTTTTACCGGCTCCAGCAGGACCATCTATGGCAATATTGAACTTATCCAAGCTGCTGTTCCTCCTAACAATACTTCACAGTACCTTACGAACAAAAAAGCAGGCACTTGCCTGCTAATTACTAGAAATTATACCACACAACATGGTCATATGCAAAACTTGGGTTCTATCCTACCTTGATTTCATGCGCTTATGAGCGTTCTCTTAAGGGATGTTCCGGTACGATATATGGTTGCCCTTCGAGTGGCTCGACACGTGTGAAATGCTTGCGAATATACGCATTTTGAAGTAATGCTTGTACACAAACTAGTAATATAATAACGAAAATTACAGCTCTAATAATGATCTTCTCTACTTTCGCAGAAAAGCGCAAAAATAACTGTTCATATGGTTCTGTCTCTGGTTCCTTGGACATGAGATCACACTCCCGCTAGCATCCGATATGCATAGCAGTATACCCTTAGCGTTTATGTCTCAATCCCTAGCGTTTGCGAAAATCCATTTGTCTCTCAAAGCAAAAACGAATCAGTTTCTGCCGCTCTCTATCCGCGATCTCTGCGAATCGAATCATGACTAATTGCTTACCCGTCTCCGTACCTTTCACGCGTACAACTTCACCTGTAAACGGAATATGCTCGATCGTGCCATTTTTGAATGGCGCAAGTACCCAACAAGATATGATTGCATTTAAGCCTATCGGAATATGACCATCACAAATAAATGAAATACCTCCACCGCCAACATCATCCGTCAATCCAATAAATTGGATCTGGTCGTTCAGCTTCACGGCGATTTCTAATTCTGCTAAAACTCGAAGGAAATTCCTGCGTTGTATTTGCGTAATCGCACTTAACTCTGGGAGTCTTAGTTCGATCAAGCGAATAACATCCTCCGTAAAAGCTACAACTTCTGTTGTGAAATAATGCTTCACACCGCCTTGACCTAGGAAATGAGCACTAATCTCATCACCTTGATAAAGTTTTTTCAATCGTCCTGTCTTTTCGTTCAAAGGGATTTCAATGATAATCGCGCTTTCTGTCACATCCGCAATTCTAGACTTATATTCGATTTTGGACTCTTCTTCATCAATACTGTTCATTTGCATATGTAAAATCTGGTTGACCTTAGGAAGCAATTTCCGCACCTCCGCGAAGTAATATGCATTAATTATACCATGACCTCACCATTTAGATAGAAAAAAAAGAAGCAGGATGATATCCTGCCTCCTCTTCCTATGATTTTCCTTTTGCAGCTTCCGCTTGATCTTGACGAATTGTCTCTATTTTCTCTTCCATGCCCATATCTGCATTTACATAAACACGATAGATATTGTTATTCATCGTGCCGATAAATTCATGACACAGCACTTCTTCGTCCAGATCATTTTTGATAATCGCAAGCGATTCGCCAGTCACTTTCATTTTAGAACTCAGTTGCTTACGTGCTTGGTCTACTGTAATTTTCGGTTGACCAATATTGCGTTTCTTTTGTGAATAAATATAATTGGTCGCTTGTAGCCCCGTTACTTCAAGGGTATCTAAAGCAACTTTAACCGTAACTTGTTCCGGATATATGGTGACATTATTTTCTTTCTTTGCGAATAGAATGGTCGCTGTATTCTGATATTGATCGTAACTAATTGCACTTAAATCCTTATACTCATGCTGATCCAGAAATTCATTCGCAATATCTCTTGCTTGACGAAGATTAAATTTCGCAGCTGGTACATCACGTGTCTTCATAAAATAGATCAGGTGACCACCTTTTTTGGTGTAATCCATTTGCGTATCCGTTTTGGAAGCATCATTGCTTGGAATAACAACACTATAACTTTGAAATTCAGGTGCACTTCCGCCGTTCTCAACAACTTTAATGCCACTTGAATCTTTTACGCCAAGGAAATCAATAGCTTTCTTTTTAACTTGATCTGCCGTCATATCATTGCCCGTCAGCATTTTGACATCATTTTTGGAGAACACATTTAAACTGCCTGTCCCCCAATTCAACTCATCATATCCACCTACTTGTTTGTCCACAATCTTAAAGCCATCGATAATCGCATTGTCATGCATTTCATTTTCAGATGCGAGCGCCGTCTCCACATCCATCCAACGCAAATTATTTGCAATTACTTTATTTTGCACACCCCGAATTTCTTTAGTTATATCAGCAGAATGTGCATACAAGGTGTTCAACGTTTTCATTTCCGCTTCGGTTAAAGGCTGTTTCGTCATATCGCGAACAGACATGCGGTAAGAGAAATTAGCCATATTCGCTAGGAAATCTTCCGTTTTGTTAAAAGGCAGCAGCATTAAAGGCAATTGTGTAATGTCACTCTGCGCTTGACTTGTTAAACGCCAAACATTAACCAAACCTTTCCGGTAGGATGGTTCAGAAGTTTCATTTACCGCCAATGTATTGCCTAATTCCGTATGTAGCTTATCCATGTGAAAGGACAGGTCATGAAACGCGCGTTGATACTGATTCTCCGCTTTAATTAATATCGTATTCTTTTCTTGGTGTTCCAAATACCCCCACACAGAAGCCCCGATTAAAGCCAGCAGTAGAAATGGAAACATGACGATACTTAATCTTTTATACACAGAACTGCTCCTTTCATACCCAATCTTGCGCTTAGTTTTTACGCGTGGAGGCAGGTTTATACAAGATTGTCACAAAATAAACAGCTACTCCGTCCCTCGATAGGACAATGGCGTTTATCGATTTGTACATACAAAAAAAGGCCTATTCGGAAGAATGGCCTCTTGCTAACTTTCGGTTTCTATTTCAAAATCGTGCTCATTACTGCATATGCATTGCCGAAATCCAGTTTCAATCTTATCTTTTTCCTTTTTACCTCGCAATACGAACTTCTCACCACATAACCGACATCGGATCTTCACTTTCACGCGCGTCGTTAAAGACATGTATACCCTCCCGGTCTTTCCCCATTCCATGTAATGGAGTTCAACAAATATACAGTCATTATGACCCAAATCATCCCATTTTAATCTTCTCATCGACAGTTACAACGCGTAAAGGAGAGTGTGCATTAGCACGATCTACACGCCATATCGACCGTAACCATAGAAAAGTCATAAGTGGAATCATAATCCAAATCCAGTTGTTTGTGAATATAAGCAAAATATAATCAAATGCACCGTGCCAAGCAATTGGTAGCAACAGGGATATCCATAAATACCTATTTTGCTTATGAGGAACGAATTTGGCCTTGCCCATGTAATACCCCATCATAACACCAAATAAAGCGTGTCCCGAGACTGGCAATAGCGCGCGAAGCATCAATGCCGAGAAAGAAGAAGCATGCAAGAATGCATAAATAATATTCTCCAAGGTTGCAAAGCCAAGACTGACAGCCACCGCATACACAATCCCGTCGTATGGCTCATCGAAGGCTTCATGACGGAAAATCAAGTGATACAGTAACAACCACTTCAGAAACTCTTCAATTCCTCCTGAGAGAAAAAAAGATGTCATGATCGTGCCATTGCCGAACTCCTGGATAAATGCGTTCTGTAGAACCATCGTCGGATAAACGAGAAGTACACCGAAGAGAAACATCCGTATCACTAAATGGATAGGTTCTGTTTCGTACCGATCCTTTAGATAAAAGTAGGCGAGCAATGAGAGACCTGGTGCTATGGCTGCCAATAAAATAGGCACGATATGCATGTTCCAGCTCCCCTCTTTTTTGAAATTCATACCTCTATTATAGTCGTTCTGTCTAGACATTTCTACGTGTAACACAAACGACCTTAGTTGCGCATTATGGAAAACAAAACAAGCATCCTCAAAAACGGTTGTTTTTGGGAGATGCTTGTTTCATTCTCATGCATCAGGACGTGAGTCCCAATTATTTGAAATGGCGGCAGAGCACCTTAACGGCATCATCTGCAATGATGGTTTTCCCGTATTCCTCAAGAACAGCCAAGGTCACTGAAGAAGCTTCACCGAACTCAGACAAGACAGCAATAAGAGCTTGATACTTGTTTTCTTCAAGATCTACAGGTTCTAGCTGTAAAATATATTTCCCTTTATACGAATACAGGGTACCGCCTTCCATCAGAAGGGGATTAATTACTTTGGATACACGCAGCAGATCTTCAAAATCACGGAAAGCATAGGAGATTAAATCGCTTTGTTCAAGCGTAACTTCCATTTCGTACACTTCTTCAGCTTCATGATCATCATACGCATCAGAACTCGCATACAAATCAAGCTTGCCTCTAGTGACGATAACAACCATACCTTGCGCTGGGAGGGCGAATACCTCAACAGCAAGGGGACCGGACGGGTCAAATCCGAGCTCCGAATAGGCTTGATCCATCATCTCACTAAACAACTCGTGCACTTTCGGAATTTCTCTCCACATGTCGTCTTTTTGAATTCCACGTTCAGTTAAGTCATCGAATGTTAGGAAAATCCGTATCTTATCCTGACTTAAGCGTTCTATTTTCATGATAGGATCCTCCTTTGAGCTCTCCAACTGGAAAGCTTGCATCGAAAGCATGGTCACCTTATTTCAATCAGAATATGTTAGAAAAATAAAAAGGTGAACCACTAATCAATAAATGGACATGCATCCATCTATTGTTTTCACCTATCATGTTAACACTAAATCTTTGTAATTGCACGCTTAAGTTATGTATAAAAAGAAAAAGCACAGCCGGCCCCGTGGGTATGCCAGACTGTGCTGAGCGCTTATCTTTATTGTATTGTTGCGCTGCTAATTTTATTATCCTGCAGGATTTCATTGACAGTTGCCTTCAAACTCGGGTCTTCTTTGACGATTTTCTCTACTTGGTTAAAGCCATTTGTACTCGTCGAGGAGAAATTTCGGGCTGTAGATTCTCCAACAGATTTGCTTGTGAACGTTTCTTTGGCCTTATCCATGACATTGCCCATCGATTGACTAGGTGAGCTAAATGCTGAGAAAAGCATGGATTTACTTTTACGATTGAGATAAATAACAGCAGCCGCGCCTGCAATGCCACCAAGCATAAATGTTCCTAATTTCATTGGATCTCCCTCCATGATAAGTAGTATCAATCCTTTCTAGGTTGTGCGAGTTTAGAAGTGGTCATACACAACTGAAGAAGGAAAACATAGGAGAATTGACATCTGCGAATTATGGTCTTAATTGTGGTACTATAAGGGATGACCACCATGTAAGGATCTGAGGAGAATACGAATTATGAAAAAGAAAGCAAGCACACTATTCCTAACAGTCATGCTTCTATTGGCTGCCTGCAGTGCAGATCAAACCGAAACAAGTCCTGCTGCGACTACAAGTGTAGCGCCAGTTGTTCAAGTGACATCAAGCCCAAGTGAATCTCCAACCCCCACCGCGGCTCCTACACCCACACCTTCACCAACACCAACTGCTCCCGTTCAAGAAGTAGTACAAAAGACCTACCACATGAACAAAAACTATGATATCGTGCCCAATGACCCCAATGGTAATAAAAAAGTCGTCTTATTAACCTTTGATGATGGACCTAAAGAACAAGCGATGAATCAATCTCTTATTGATATCCTGAACAAACATAAGGCGAAGGCGATCTTCTTCATGAACGGTTATCGTATAAAGCAAAAGCCTGAGCTCGTAAAACTTGTTCACGAAAGCGGCAATATCATTGGTAATCATGCTTGGGATCATGACAATATGAAAGATATGCCGAATGATAAAATTGATAAACAAGTTGACGATGTTGGGCAAATTGTGAAAGAAATTACAGGTCAGTCCCCACAATTTTTCCGTCCTCCATTTGGCTCAGGTAATGATTATTTGAAGTCGAAAATTAAAAACAATAAAATGCTTTACATGACATGGTCGAATGGTTCATTAGATTGGGACATGACGAATAAGAATAATGATTCCAATAAAGTCATTGAGAATGTCATGCAACAGCTTCACAACGGCAGCAATATTCTCATGCATGAGCTCCCATGGACAGTAGCTGCGCTTGATACGTTGCTTACGAAGCTCGAGGAAAAAGGTTATACGTTTGTTGATCCCAATGCCATTGAATTAGAAATGAGATAGGAATGAACTAAGAGCCCTACGCTGCCGCGAATGTTTCGTTCGTAGCAGCGTAGGGCTCTTTTTATTTTTTACAACGAAGAATTTGAGTACTTGATCCCCCAAACAGTTAAACTCACAACTAAAGCGATAAATAACCAAAGTAATGTCATATAGAAAAGATTCGTCCATTTGCCTTGCTCCGAAGGGTGTACGGCTCTACGCGGCGGTAAATAGGTATCATCCTCTTGTTTCTCCTCCACGTCAGGATTCGAACGCGAAGCTACTCTTTCTCCAACACTCATGAACCTTGATCTTCCTCCTTGCCAAACCGAAGTATGCAACCCATCACCATATCAATCATAAAGTGAGCAATTATTGGTGTCCATAGGCTTCCCGTATGAAGGTAAATCCAACCTAAGCCATAGCTAATACAAAATACCATCCCTGTCATGAGCCAATGCTGCAGATAGCGAACATGGATTGCGGCAAATAAAATACTAGTCCAGTAAGGTCCCCAAGCATGTTGAATCGCACCACGAAATAGGACCTCTTCACAGACTGATACGATGAATGAAATAAGTGCAATATGCCAAAGGGCCCTATTCCCAAAAATCATTTGATTAATGCCACCGTCATCAGATACTTCTTTGGGTACCCATCTTGAAATAAGTAGGTCAATACCGAGGACAACTACAGCAAATAAACAACCCCAAATGAGGACACGCCAACCACCTTGAAACGACAACGCAGAAAGAATCTTTGAATTACTCTGAAATAATAGGATGATAATTCCGATAATAAGCGTAAGCAGTTGTGTAATGTAAAGATTCAGCAATAAAGTTTTGTCATTCAGTTCATTGATATCAACTTTCCCAATACGAAGGTTTTTAAAATCGAATTTTTTCAAAGGAAGCAGCCTCATTTCCTTATAATATTCCTTTTTCATGCTGATTGACCTATACTAAAACAACTATAAGAGACAACAAGGAGCTTGATTTATGGAGAAGCGTCTTACCCGCACTGATTATTTATTTGCCCTCATGTTTATCTTTATGCTGGTCTGTATCCTTGGCGCTTTTTTCTATGGCTTGCGATTAGGACAAACGAAATCCGATTTAAAGTATGATAAAATCATGCATGCTGATCAAGCGTCATCAGTCCCCGAAGTAGGCGCCTATGATCAACAAGTGCTTGTGTCATATTACCATACCATCTTTTTACCCTTTAGGGAATTTCAGAATAAATGGTTTGAATTATTGAGTCAAATCGAAATGGATAATGCAACTGTTGACGCTTCCGCAGTCCTGAAAGAGCTAAGTAAAATTGCAGCTGATAAATACAATACGCTCCAAAATAAGAACATGCCTGCCTCTTCACCCTTACTTGTGCAGTCACACCAAGGCTATCTGAAGAGCTTGAAGCTATTCACTGATGCATTAAGTAACTATCAGTCCAAAGCGAATGCACAAAGTCACGCACAGTTATTAGATGCCATTCAGAAGGATGCGTACTTCCTTGAAGCCAAAACACAAGCCTTAACTGCACAGAAAAATTACTTCGACTCCATCCTTGTCTGGAACGGCACTATGGATCCGGACATTGAATATTTCGATCCTAATAATACAGCCAATCTTGATCAGTGGCGCGCAATGAATTTCAACGTAAAGAATGTATATATCACCGCTAAATTATTGAAAAACAAAGCATTCTCACCTTTTTATCCGCAGGATTTAACGATAAGAATTGATGAATTCATCGCATCCGGCCAAGCCAAAAAATTAAATGTGAATGATGTGAATCAAACCATGGAATTATTGCTCAGCACGAATGCTGTTCGCACAGGAGACTTCGTCAAAGGCAAAGCAAAATGGTATGCCAATGAAACACTGCCTCAATTACCTTTCTTTTCAGATGTAAATTAAGAAAAAAGCTGAAGATTTAGTCCTCGTGGACGAAGTCATCAGCTTTTTCTATTTAATCGTATTGGAAGCCGCGGAACATGCCAATAGCAGCCATTCCCCCGTCTACATTAATGACACGCTCAAAACCGTTTTCTTTTAAATATTCAGCAACACGTAGACTGCGCATCCCATGTGCACAAACGATATAAATGTCTTCATCTTCTGGAAGCTCACCCATACGGAGCGGAATTTGCTGCATGGGAATTAATTTGGCTTCTTCCATATGATAGTAATCCCATTCATGGGGTTCTCTTACATCAATGATGACACTATTTCCTAGTGTTTTTTGGTCGACAGCTTGGAGAAAAATTTGGGGATAAATGCTTTTAATTTCCATTTAGGTACACACTCCTGCTTTCTTTAGTTAAGATCCTAACATTCACTGTACCATACATGAAAATGAGCCTCAAATATAAGCAAAATGTCATTGCATTCTGAACATTCTTGCTATAAAATAAACGAAAAGCTTCTTATTGAGTGTCAATCCGAACATTTATGACGTAAAAGTGAAAATCGTTCGACATGTATTGACACGATTTCGAACGCATGGTAATCTATTAAAAATTCTATATCACAGTACAGCGTTGACGGAGCCAAGCAAATTAAGTAGCTTTCAGAGAACCGGTGGTTGGTGAGAACCGGTAGCGAACAAATTGCGGAGCACTCCAGAGTTATTGCATTGAACGGTAGTAGATGCAATCGGGTTAGGAACACGTTACAGTTCCAGGTCGCAAGACCAAATGAGGCTACCCATGCGAATGGGCAGCGAACTAGGGTGGTACCACGAAAGCAATCTCTCGTCCCTTTGGCTACAGGCTAATTGTCTGTATCCGAGGGCTGGGAGTTTTTTTATGTTCAAATCTAAGGAGGAACCGAATTATGTTCAAAGTTCTAGTATCCGATCCAATTAGTGACATGGGAATTCAAATGCTTTATGATGCAGCTGATGTTGAAGTGGTTAAGCAATCTGGTCTATCTGAAGACGAACTCATTGCCATTATCGGTGAGTACGATGCCCTCTTAGTTCGTAGCCAAACAAAAGTAACAGAGAAAATCATGAATGCTGGTACAAAGCTTAAAGTAATTGGCCGCGCAGGTGTTGGTGTTGACAATATTGATTTGGAAGCAGCAACAAAACGCGGGATTATCGTTATTAATGCACCTGACGGTAACACAATTGCCACTTGTGAGCTTACTTTCGCCATGATGATGGCAACAGCTCGTATGATTCCACAAGCGTACAAGAAAACAGTTGGCGGCGAATGGGATCGTAAATTCATCGGCGTTGAGCTTCGCAACAAAACACTAGGTATACTCGGTATGGGACGTATCGGTAGTGAAGTTGCGAAACGTGCGAAAGTATTTGGCATGGAAGTTATCGGCTATGATCCATTCTTGACTGAAGAGCGTGCTGAGAAAATGGGCGTAAAGCTAGGTTCAGTTAACGAAATCGCAGCAAAAGCAGATTTCATTACTGTTCATACGCCACTTACACCGGAAACGCGTCACTTGATCGCGAAACCACAATTTGAATTAATGAAACCAGGCATTCGCATCATCAACTGTGCCCGCGGTGGAATTATCGATGAGCTAGCGTTGGTTGAAGCAATTGATCAAGGAATCGTTGCAGGTGCAGCTTTCGACGTATTTGAAGTCGAGCCTCCAACGAAGGATCACCCTTTCCTATCGAATCCAAAAGTGATTGTAACGCCTCATCTTGGTGCATCGACGATCGAAGCACAAGAAAACGTAGCAATCGACGTTTCCGAGGAAGTTCTTCATATTCTTCGTAATGAGCCATTTAAGAATGCTGTCAATATGCCTCCTGTTCCTGCGGATGTATTAAACAAACTACAACCATACTTCAGTCTTGGTGAAAAAATCGGTTCTGTCCTTGGACAAATCGCTCAAGGTGCGGTATCTGAAATCGTAGTTAACTATGCAGGTGACTTAATGGATGTAGATACAAGCCCATTAACACGTTACATTGTAAAAGGTATTTTCCAAAATCAATTGGAATCCATCAATATCATTAATGCTATGCATCTGGCCAAATCACGCGGTGTTAACATCGTTGTGCAAACATCAAATGCATCAAATAGCTTCACTAACCTCGTTACAGTGACTGTTAAAACGAAACAAGAGGAAAAAACACTTGCTGGAACATTACTAGCTGGCTTTGGCGAGCGCATCGTGCGTATCGATCAGTATCCAGTTGACTTCGCAGCTGAGGGTAACTTGTTGTTAATTTCTCACAACGATAAACCAGGTATTATCGGACGCGTTGGAACACTTCTCGGAAGCAATCAAGTCAACATTGCAACAATGCAAGTTGGACGTAAAGTGATTGGCGGTTCCGCAATCATGGTACTGACGATTGATAAAACGGCTCCTGCTGAGGTATTGGCCGAGCTTACCAAACAAGATGAAATCGTAAATGTTCGTGCACTTACGCTGTAATAAGCACAAATTGTTTCACGAACAACAAGATTTTATCTGAATATTCTACAAATAAAGGCGAATGCCGAGTGATAACTCAGCATTCGCCTTTTTCTATGTGTCGAAATTCGCACAATTTTCTGTTTATTTATGTTCACACGGCAAGCAGATCGTAAATGTGCTGCCTTGCCCCCATGTACTTTGTACCGTTACAGTCCCATGATGGGAATCAATGATGTTCTTGACGATCGCGAGGCCAAGTCCAGTTCCCCCAGAAGATCCACGCGTACGAGCCTTGTCCGCCTTGTAGAAGCGTTCAAAGATGAACGGCAGATCCTCGGCAGGGATCCCCTGCCCCTCGTCGGCGATCTCGATCCGGATCGCGGGCCGATCCTTCGAGAGGCACGCCTCCGCCTTCAAGGCGATACGCGCCCCTGCAGGCGTATGCCTGAACGCATTGTCGAGCAGGTTCGTCAGCACCTGCTCCAAACGATCCTCATCCGCACGGTGTAGGATGAGCGGTTCGTCTGGCAGCGTCACGCTTAACGCGATGCCGCGCTCTTTGGCCAGCACCGCGAATTTGCGGTGCATGCGCCTCACCAGGGAGTCGATTTCGACCTCCCTGAAGGAAAGCTCGAGATGGCCGGCTTCCATCCGCGCCAGATCGAGAAGATCACGGACGAGGCGCCCCATGCGGAGCGACTCGTCGTGAATGACCTGCACCAGCTCCACGCGTTCTTCCGGCGTGGAAGGAATATCATCCAGCAGGGCTTCACTGTAGCCCTGCAACATCGAGATCGGCGTACGCAGCTCATGCGAGACGTTCGCCACGAAGTCCTTGCGCAGCTTATCGAGCCGTTCCTCCTCTGTCACGTCACGGAGTACGGCCACAGCGCCGCGCACTTGATCCCTGGAGTAGAGTGGCGTCATCGCCACGGACCACACGCCATTTTGCACATGAAGCTTTGTAGCGGCCTCTGCTGACTCATCGACAACCGCTTCAAAGAGCGGAATCAGAGGTACAGGGATTGGTAACATGTTTGGATTGCTGAAGCTCATAAGGCCCCAATCGCCAAGTGCAGTATCTGGTTTCGGGAAACGTCTTGGCTCACCTTCATCATCCGACCACTCAATCGTACTCCACTCTTCTACGATTTTCTCCCCTTGCGGGTTGCTTAGCATCACAGATCCATTCACATCCAGGGTGATCACCGCATCGGTCATACTTCGTAGAATGCTCGATAGATGTTCTTTCTCCTGACTGAGGGCATGAATACTTTCCTGCACCTTTTCGCCCATGTGATTAAACGTTTTGGCAAGCTCACCAATCTCATCTTTCGAAAGAATGGGGACACGCGTACCATATTCCCCATGCGTGATGAAATCAGCTGCTTTCTTCAATTGCTGCAGCGGTCTCGTAATTTGTGAGAATAAGAAGAAGGCGAAGAAAGTTGTCATGAGAAAACCAACAATGGACACATAAACAAACAATCTTAACATATACGATTGTGTGGCTTCTAACGACTGCAGGGATTGATAAAGCAAGGTCGCCCCTACAATGCCCCCCTCCAAATTGAAAAGCGGTACGGCCACAACAAGGTATTCCGCACCTGCATCAAAGCGGCCTGTGCGCGATTTATTTACTTGCTTATCGATTGTTTGGCCGGCAAATACAGGCTTCAGTTCATCTTCTGTATAGAAATCAGATACATGGAATTCAGCTAACTGACTTCCGTTGGTTCGCGGGATGGCCATTTCCTTCATATCCGTAGAAATCACAAGCATTCTTGAATCTTGAAAGCTGAGCAACTCATTACTTAATTGATAAAATTGCTCGTTGTACAAATGTGTCGTTGCTTCCTCTGAAAACTTAACTGCCACTTCTTTCATATTTTCGCGCTGATCCGTTGCTTGCGCAAAATAATTTTCCATATAATTGACAAGAAAAAAGCCCAGTATGAGCAAGACAACCCCAACTAGGCCTATAATTGTTAACCACAGTTTACCTACGACACTTCTGAAAATAAACACTTATTTAGGCACCTCTAGCTTATAGCCTACACCCCATACTGTCGTAATCATCGCTGCAGCATCCGGGGATACTTTGTTTAATTTCTCACGAAGTCGCTTTACATGCGTATCTACAGTACGTAAGTCACCGAAAAATTCATAGTTCCAAACATCCTTGAGCAGCTCTTCACGAGAGAAAACTTTATCAGGTGAAACAGCCAAGTAATGAAGCAATTCATATTCCTTCGGCGTGAGGGCAACTTCCTGACCACCAGCTGTCACACGATGTGCGTCATGCTCAATAATCAAGTTCGGGAATACAATATTATTGCTGGAACTTGCATCTTTGGATAAATACGCTGTCGCTGAAGAACGACGAAGGATCGCTTTCACACGGTAGATCACTTCACGCGGTGAGAACGGTTTGACGACATAATCGTCCGCACCAACTTCAAATCCACTCACACGATTCGTCTCTTCCCCCTTCGCTGTTAACATGATGACTGGTGTGGACTTCACTTGACGAAGGCGTGCACAGACTTCAATGCCATCGATGCCAGGCAGCATCACATCAAGCAAGATCAGATCGAAATCGGTTTCGGTAGCCATACGCAAAGCGGTTTCACCGTCTTCCGCTTCTTCAATCAGATAACCTTCCTTCTCTAAATACATGCGGAGTAATCGGCGAATACGTTCTTCATCATCAACAACGAGTATACTTGGCTTCAATTCCATCTTAGCGTCACATCCTCTATTAATGTACGTACTTATGTTTAAACACCTGCATAAGAATGCAGTCCAGCTATGACTAAGTTCACACCTACTAATGTAAACATAACGACGATAAATCCAATTACAGTTAACCAAGCGGATTTCTTACCTTGCCAACCTTTTGAAAGACGAAGATGTAGGAATACTGCATAGAATAACCAAGTTATCAATGCCCATACTTCCTTCGGATCCCATCCCCAGAAACGACCCCATGCTTCCTGAGCCCAAATCATCGCGAAGATGAGTGCCCCCAGGGTAAAGATCGGATAGCCAATCGCAATAGCGCGATAACTGATTTCATCCAGATCTTCCGCATCCATACCTTTCACAATCGGACCAATCGCTGCTCCTAACGGTTTACGAGCCACTAGGCGAGCTAGCCAATATAGAATGAGACCACCAAGAATGGACCAAATGACGGTGTTTAATTTACGACCTGCACTAGCCCCTTCCATCCAGGATGGCGCTGTAAATAAAGGTTCAGACATGCCAAGGAATGACTTCATCTCTACTACGTTCATTTCATATGGCTGAACAATTGGAGGCAATACATAAGTTTCTGTTGTATGATTGGTTTCCTGTACACCTTGTGCATTCGTAACAATCACATCTTTGGAGAATACTGCTTTGTAACCTGATCCATTGAATGTAAAAATCGAGGCAATAAATGCAACGAGCATAAGTATAAAGAATAAGGTAAGCTCAACACCTCTTTGTTCCTTTTTATCGATATTCGTCGTCCCTGTATAGTCAACGGCTCGAAGCAGATACATTAATCCACCGGCAAAACCAACGCCAAAGAAAGCTTCTCCGGTAGCCGCAGTTGTTACATGAATCTTCAACCAGTAACTCTGCAACGCAGGAATCAATGGCTGTACTTCACTTGGGAAAACGGAAGCATAGGCAATGATGATAAAGCCAATGGGTAGTGCAAAGACACCTAATACCGGAGTCCGATAGATGAGATATACGATCAAGAAAGCACACATGATCATCATCCCTAAAAACGTCATAAATTCATACATATTGGAAGTAGGGATGTGATCCCCTTCAGCCCATCGTGTGAAGAAGAATGTCACATGACAAGCAAACCCGACAACCGAAGTAATAAAAGCAACGAACCCCCATTTCCTCGTATGGTCTTCCGGCTTTCGGTTGCTCCACCTTTTACCCGTAATCGAAAGCACAAACAGGAAGAATGCGAGCAAATATACAAAAAAAGCGATGAGTAGAAAGGTACTGCTAACAGAGTTTACATTCACCCCTGGTTTCCTCCATTTGCTAATGTTTTCGGTAAAACGTCCAGATCATTCTTATTTAGAGCTGCGGCAACTTCATTTCGCAGTCCAAACCAGTTCTTGTTCGTATGGCCGCCGAGCGTCAACTTGCCCTCATCAATTCGAATCCAAATGCGTCGATGCTGCCAATAGAAGCCCATAATGACACCGATCATAAAGATCGCAGAGCCAACCCAGATATATGGCATTGCTTTATCCACTCGTATGTTCAAATATGTCGTGTAATTGGCAAATTGAACACCTTCCATGGAACCAACCGCAATCTTTAGCTTCTGACTAATCGCACCGTTAATGGTATCTTGCGAGAACGTTTCCTTATCGATTTGTCTCGGGAAATACAGATATGGTTCCCCTTTTTCAGCTAGCCCTGGTCCAGTTATGCTAAAAATAAAAGCTGGAGCTTTCGGCTCATTCGATTTCGAAATGGGTTGCCCCTTCTCTATGCCAAACTCAGGGAAGAAACCTTTCAGCGTAAGTGTATAGGCACCTACCTGATAAGACTCTTTTGGATTATTCATTGGTAGATCAAAGCTGCCATAAGTCTCACCCGTAGTTGGATTGCTTAGTGTAGGCTTCACCGAGATCAGCAGTGGTGTTGCTTTATAATCAAACTGATACGCTTGCAGACCCTTGTAATCCAATGGATGATTCACAATGATATTGTCCTTATGAACTTCCTCCAGTACTGGCGCTTCTGCCCCATCCCCGCAGTTCGCGGTACAATGATACAAGACAGCTTGCGTTTCATACGTCTTCGGAACGATCTGACCTTTGGCTTTGATGCTTTCAGGAAGCTCTTGTTCATCGTACAACGTGAGTGTAAATTTCTCATTCTTGATGTAGTACGAAGTATGCGGGATGGGCTTAGTTTCACCTTCAAGGATGCTCATGTATTGATCCATATGCCAGCCAGGAATCCCGCGCATAAGCACACCGATTAAGAAGATAATGAGTCCAATATGATTGATATAGGGCCCCCAGCGGCTAAAGCGATATTTTTCAGCAAGTAATGCAGAGCCATCGGTATGTATGCGGTAATTCTTTTTACGCAAAAGCGTACCGAGCTTATTCGTCCAAGCGATTTCATCCGTTCCCGCAGGCAAATCTGTAACAAGTGTGACATTTTGCCTAGTCAGAAAATTGATATGTTTACGTATTTGTTGCTTGGACAACGCCCTATATAAGGGAAGAACGCGATCCAAACTGCAAATGACAAGCGAAGTTCCAATCATGAATAGCAACGTGATGAACCACCATGAGCTGAAGGTATGAGAAAAGCCAAGGGCATGATAAATATTCCCTAGTTCCCCATAGTTTTCGCTGTAATATTGAGATGGATCCATGTCCAGAAAGGTATTCTCTTGCGGAAATATCGTACCTACAGCTGAAGCGAGCAATGTAATGAAAATGATCCAAACGGCTATTTTCACTGAAGAGAAGAAATTCCAGACTTTATCGAGCAGAGAAGGATTGGACTTCTGAGACCGTCTGGCCATCCCATCATAGCGCATTTCCAGAATGTCTCTGCCATCGATATCGATCAGCGGATTCCCACAGGATTCACATAGCGTAGTACCTGTGGGGTTCTGATGTCCGCAATCGCATTTGGTATTGTAGAACATGATGACCTCCTAAAAACGTTGAACATGTGTACGACTTATAAATTACGATTTACTGACCAAGCTAGATATGGTCTCATCAATAAATGACTCTTCCATTTGGCCAATTTTTTTCACAGCAATTTTGCCATCTGTTCCTATGAAGAAGGTTGTTGGATAGTCCATTACACCATATAATTTACGCACAACTTCATTGGCATCTAACAGCACTGGCATATTTAATTTGTATTGCTCCATGAAGCCCTGGACCGTTACTTTATTCTTGTCCACATTCACTTCTAAGAAAACGACACCTTGGCTCTTCCACTTATCATATTGCTTCTGCAGATCAGGCATTTCTTCTTTACATGGTGGACAAAATGTACCCCAGAAATTCACTAGCACAACCTTCCCTTTGTAATCAGAGAGCTCGTGCGTTTGACCATCTAATCCAACCAAGGAGAAGTTCGTTGCTTTCTCCCCTTGCTGCGGGTATTTCTTGCTTGCTGAAGCAGACAAATTTGTAATAATCGTAAACACACCAATAATGAGCACGATTGCAAAGATCCCAATCTGTACCCACTTCTTATTACGACCCAATGTTAATCACCTTCGCTTTGTCGACAATGTTAGTTTTTTGTATATCGAATTATACCCTTATTATAACGAAAAGAAGGCCAATTCTTATTGGCCTTTTTGAACGTTATGTGTCCTTAGAGCTTCGTTCCTAAGCTCTTCAACCTCTTTGGGCGTCAAGTGGCGATACTTCGCTCTTGCCAGGCCAGTTAAGAAGATGGGACCGAATTTAATCCGCTTTAATTTGATTACTGGGAACGAAATCGCCTCAAACATCCGTCTGACTTGGCGGTTTCTACCTTCATAGATAGTGATTTGAATGACAGACTCATTCTTCTCCATATTCACATCTGCGTACTCGACCTCAGCAGGTGCAGTCATACCATCTTCTAACTGTATGCCCATTTTGAGCTTATCTAATAACGTGCCGTGTGGCACTCCTTTGACAGTTGCTTGGTATGTCTTCGGTACATGATGCTTCGGATGTGTAAGCAGATGTGCGAACTCACCGTCATTCGTTAGAATGAGCAGGCCTTCCGTATCATAATCCAGTCGACCGACCGGATATACACGCTCTCTGATTCCTGGCAAGAAATCAGTGACAACCTTACGGCCTTCGGGATCCGTTGCACTCGTAATAACACCTTTGGGCTTATTTAAAATGACATAGATCTTCTTCTGTTGACCTATCGCACGTCCATCAACCCTTATTTCATCTTCAGCTGTATTCACTTTCACACCCAGCGTCGTGACGACTTCACCGTTCACTTGCACGCGTCCCGCTGTAATGATTTCTTCACATTTCCGGCGGGATGCGATCCCAGCTTCGGCTAATACCTTTTGCAGTCTTTCCATTATCCGCTTTCACCTCAAGCTAATGATAACGGACTTAACCACAAATCTCAAGCGGCAACCCACAATAACTGACAGAAGGTGACAGAATGATGGCTATTCTGGTGCCATTACGTGCCTGCCATTTATGAAAACACGAAATAACAAATAACAAGAGAAGCGATAAAGCCAACAGCATCCGAAATTAATCCTACTTTGAGCGCATAGCCCGCTTTCCGAATTCCAATCGCGCCAAAATAGACAGTTATCACATATAAAGTTGTGTCTGTGCTCCCTTGTACCGTTGAGGCAATCCGCCCAATCATGGAATCCGGACCAAATTGCTCGATTAAATCAGTCGTAAATGCTAAGGAACCCGCTCCTGTGATAGGCCTTAGAATTGCTAAAGGGAGCACTTCTGTAGGCACACCAATACTTTCGAAAAATGGCCGCATCCAGCCTATCATCATGTCCATCGCGCCAGATGCACGAAATACGGAAATCGCGACCATCATTCCGACAAGGTGGGGAATAATTTTGATCGCCGTGTCGAAGCCATCTTTGGCCCCCTCTACAAATGACTCATAGACAGGAACCTTGCGATAAGCAGCGTAAAGGGGAATGAACACAATCATGATCGGGATTGCCCATGCTGAAATAAGTGAAACGAGTGCGTACATGCTGGTTCATCCTTTCAGCGGAGGGATAGGTGAGCGCGATCTGCGATACCATCTATCCACGAATATGGCCACTGTTGTGGAAATGATCGTCGCAATGAGTGTTGTACCTACGATTTCTGCCGGGTTCATCGAATTAAAATTCATCCTTATTGCAATAAGTGTTGTCGGGATTAAGGTGATACTTGACGTATTGAGTGCAAGCAACGTGGACATAGCTGCACTGGCTTCCTCTTTGTTAGGATTAAGCTTCTGAAGCTCTTGCATCGCTTTAATCCCCATCGGGGTCGCAGCATTGCCTAAGCCTAGGATATTCGCACTCATGTTCGACATGATATAGCCAAGCGCAGGATGATTCTTTGGAACACTTGGAAAAAGGAAACGTACAACGGGCTGAAGAAGTCTTGCCAACTTGTGCAGAATACCAGCATCTTCCGCAATACGCATCATTCCCATCCAGAATACCAATACACTTATTAAACCGAAACATACGGTTACCCCATTCTTCGCCCCATCAAATGCCGCTTGTGTAACGGATTCTACATCACCATTGATAGCTGCGACGAGGAAACCAACGACGATAAAAAATAGCCATATCCAATTCACCATAGGTCAGCACTCCTTACAACTTGGCTTTACAATTTTTAAATTAATCCGCCCATATGGAGCCAGATATTTGAAATAACCCCTGTACTAGCACTCTGCAGATATAACTATACTTGGTCAGCAATGTCTCTTTATAAGGACTGCTCGATTGATAGGAGAATGTTGCTTTCTCGGGAACTTGCATTAATGGGTTTGCTGGATCATAGATCGGTATCGTTTGTATCAGATTATTTTTCAATGAAATTCGCAGTGCACCGCGTTCAGCTAACCGATACTCCGTCGCCATTGGATCTACCAAGCTAACTTGGTGCGTTAAGCTAGCGTATTCACCTTCTGCGAGTGGGTATTTAAACGTTCGGCTTGCTACCCAAGGGGTGCCTTCGATTGCATCGCCTTTCTTCACCAGTGTCTGCAGCGGGAAATGATTGAACCCATATTGAAGCAGCTTCGCGTGATCCGCCCAATCATCACCATCATTCAAAGTCACCACGACAAGTTGCTGTCCGTTCCGTGTAGCCGACGATACTAAGCAACGCTTAGCGAGCTTGGTATAACCCGTTTTCACCCCATCTGCACCTTCGAACATGGAAAGCATCTTATTTTTGTTGAGCCAAGAGTAATCCCACGATTCATTCGGATTGGGTACTTTTTTCAGCTTTGTAGATACGATGTCAGCAAATACACTATTCTTGAGCGCATACGCGGTAAGCTTAGCCATATCATTCGGACTTGAGCGATGACCTTCCCCTTCGTCCAGCCCGGATGGATTCGTGAAATGGGAGTGATCCATCCCTAGCATTTTCGCTTTCTCGTTCATCAAATAGACGAACCCTTCGACACTACCTCCAATATGCTCAGCAATTGCCGTCGCGGCGTCATTACCGGAACGCATCATGAGTCCGTATAACATGTCATGAAGTCGCATTTCTTCTCCAAGCTTCAAGTAGATGGAAGACCCTTCTTTGCCGAAAGCATTCTTACTGACCTTGACCATGCTGGTGAGGTCGCCTTGTTCAATCGCAATGATCGCCGTCATAATTTTGGTCAAGCTAGCTATACGCATAGGCGTGTCCCCTTTTTCGCTATAAAGCACACGTCCTGACTCCACATCAACGAGCGAAGCACCGACTGCATTCGTATGAATGCTTGGCGGCGCGGCTTCTACATAGGTCCATGGCGCAATTAACAATCCAATCAAGGCACAGCAAATGACGATGAACTGGCTTTTGGTTTTCATTGGTTGGGTTATCCTCCTACACGAGCGAACTTGTACACTTTTTGATCGAATCCACTGATGAAACTTTGTACAAGTATATGCGAGTGGACGAGGGATATGTCCTGAAAACAATCCAAAACAAAAAGGCCATCCAGAAGTAGAAAATCTACTTATGGATCAGCCTTCAATTAACGCAACTTGGCGTTTACGACTTACTTATTCAATTTAGTTCACGATTAGTACGCTGTCCAGCCTGCATCCGCTGTAACCACAGTCCCGTTAACAAAGCTCGCATCGTCGGAAGCCAAGAATAAAGCAACCTTTGCAATTTCCTCTGGCTCACCTGCTCGTGGATTTAACCCCATGCCAACCATTGCTCTTTCCATACCAAAAGGATTTGGAGCTGTAATCGTTGTTCCGATGTTTGTGCTCACGCCACCAGGCGCGATAGCATTACAACGGATACCGAGATTCGCGTATTGAAAACCAACGTTTTTCGTGAATCCAACTACCGCATGTTTAGAGGCCGTATACGCCGCACCCGCTCTGGATCCATTTAGTCCTCCCGCAGACGCTATGTTTACGATGACACCACTTTTTCTCTCTGTAAAAATAGGAAGAACTTTCCGAGTTGTTCGCATGACGCCTGTTGTGTTAATAGCGAAAACTCGCTCCCATAGCTCGTCCGTAAGATCTCCAGCAGGGACAAAGTTATCCATAATACCAGCATTATTTATGAGAATATCAACGGTACCGTATTCTTCCACAGCCGTATCAATCATTTGTGCAACATCTTCTTCCTTCGCAACATTCGCTGCAACAGCAATTGCTGTACCACCTTTTGCTTCAATGCCAGAAACAACCGTTTGCGCCGCCTCAACCCGAAGATCCGAAACGATAACCTTAGCTCCTTCAGCTGCGAACAACTCTGCGATTGCTTTCCCCATACCTGACGCTGCTCCTGTAACGATAGCCACTTTTCCAGAAAGCTTCATGTGTAATTCCTCCAAATGTCATGTATTTTTGTACGAATATCTCACTGAATTGTGCCTATAGAACTTCTTTCACTTGGAGTATAATAGAGTATCAGAAGTGTTACAATCAGTAAAAAACGCTTGTTTGTTAGCTAACGTACAAAATGATTGATTTTGTTCACTAACGCCAAAAAGGAATGAACATGAATGTCAGAAATTACTAAAAAAACAGATCGCAGAATCGTTCGAAGTAAAATCGCTCTTCGAGAAGCCCTGCTGGCGCTGATGTCACAAAAGCCCTTTACTTCCATTTCAATAACTGAAATCGTAGAATTTGCCAACTATAATCGTGGGACTTTCTATGCCAATTATGAGAGTAAGGAAGATTTGCTTGACGATATCATTGCCAATTTAACTGAGCAATTACTCCAATCCTTTCGAGCACCCTATGAACATGTAGAAGTATTTCGTATTCAAGAACTGCCTGCTAAGTCCGTTATGATATTTGATCACTTTTTTCAGAATTCTACCATTTATACCACGCTAATGAAAAGTGAAGTACTACACAAGCTGAAGGAAACCATGTTTAGCGCCTTAAAAAAAATCACACAAGAAGAATTAGTCTACCCCGATCAAGATAAAGAAATCGATCATGAGTTGCTGAGTATTTATTCGATTCATGCCTTGCTTGGCCTTATTTTCCATTGGATTGAAAGTGAATTTAAATATTCACCTTCGTATATGCAGGATCAATTGATCAGACTGATTAACTGGCGTCCCGCCTCTGCTAAAACGGTCGTAAGAAGCTCTCACGATTGATGAATCCCCACAGAAAAAAGCTGTCCTCAAAGGACAGCTCATAATGACAAGAGGCTACACAATAAAATTCTGATTCTCAATATTGGTGACACTACTAGCTGCACTAGTCGTTGCTGGCGGCTTCGCTGACATTCCCTTGATCATACTTTGAATCTTGTCCACGACCTGCGGCGCAGAATCGATTAGGCGCTCCAAAATATGCGTTTGATTGTCTAACGGTACGACCTTCACACCATTCTTACCAACAACAAGGAAAGCAATTGGTGTAATCGAAACCCCACCACCGCTACCACCACCGAAGGGGAGAGCAACTTTGGCATTGAGTGCGTCGCCACGGTTTATTCCGCCTTCGATTTCGATTTCGGAGTCTGTCACAAACTCACTACCACCGGCAGCGAAACCAAATCCGACTTTGGAGATCGGCATAATGACACTACCGTCTGGCGTTTCGACCGGGTCACCGACAATTGTGTTTACGTCGACCATCTCTTTTATATTTTCCATGGCGACTTTCATGAGGCCTTGAATCGGGTGTTCAGACATCTTCATATTCCTCCTTAGCATTTTTTCACTATCATCATACGTTTCTGGCATCGAAAGCTCATGCATCAAGAACTCTAAAGAACTATCATGGTTCAGTTCTAGAATGCCCCTACTGACATGGGGTTATGTAAAACTCACGAAGCAGGTTTGAATCTAGCTCTCGCCTTCAACGCGAACTGGATCCAGGTTCGAATACCTCCTTTGATTTTAGCTGCTCGATACAACAGCCGTATGCCAGCTGTGACAGCAAACCACACCCGGATTCGACCGGCAAAACGAAACTCCGTTGCAAATTGCTTTTCATTATATTGTGGAATCACATCAATGCGCGGCTTCGCAATTAGCTTCACATACCGGATTGTAAAGCCAAGCAATGAGGACTTGATTCCCCATATGGCCCCCGTCGTTATCGCCGTTTCCGGAGCATCGCCAAGACCTACACGAGTAATCCACTTAAGCTCTGTGCACTCCACTTTAGCTAAGGTCATCTTCATCCAACCATACAAATTCAGCGTATGAACAAGAACGTCTTTCGCTTCCTCGTAAAAGGCGATGACTTTATCTTTGGTAATATGTTCTCTCGTTTCATCTTTCAGCTTGGCGTTATGTTGGGTCACTTTTTCAGACTTAATTAAAATCCCTTGGGTAAAACCTTTGAATTGAATGATCGGGATAACATAACGGTATCGCACGAGCCCAAACAACCCTCGCATCTCCACGGTAAGCGTATCATTATCTTTTACTCGGGAGAAATAAAACTCACCGCGCATATAGCTGCATAGCACAACGATAATGGCAATGATGATAACCAAGACGGCCAACCCTACCCACAGCAACACTTACGCCTCCTTAGCCAAAATGAACGAAAACTCCACGCGCAAGATGAATTCTCGCAGGTGGAGTTAGTATGACCTCTAAAAGGAAATGAAATGCATGTATGGATAAGCTTTAACTTAACATGGTCTACTCAGAGTGCTCGTCACTCACGTCGTCTAGTGTCAATTGTTTCTGATCCCCGCTTAAGCGATCGAATAGCATCCGAGTTTCTTCTTCTAAATCAAAACTACCTTGAAAGTTAGCAGAGTCTGGTAATTCTTGGATCGAATTTAAACCGAAATACTCCAAGAATTGTTTGGACGTGCCATATAAGATCGGTCTACCCACCGCATCTGCACGCCCTACCTCCGTTATTAAGTCCTTACCCGTTAACGTAGCGAGTGCTCGATCACACTTCACGCCGCGGATCTCTTCGATTTCAACACGTGTGATTGGTTGTTTATAAGCAACGATGGATAACGTTTCAAGAGCAGCTTGCGAGAGCGAGGAACGTGATGGCGTATAAGCAAGTCTTTCAAAATACGGAGCATGCTCCGCTAATGTAGTCAGTTGGTATGCGCCAGCAACTTCTACAATTTGGACGCCACGCCCTTTACGTTTGAAATCTGTTCGCATATCTTTCAGCAGATCTTTAATCACATAAGCATCAAGTTCCATCACCTCAGCAAGTTGCTTGAGATCTAGTCCTTCGTCGCCAGAGGCGAAGAGAAGTCCTTCAATAATCGATTTCATCTGTTGGAAGTTGAGTGTCAAGGTCGGTTCCCTCCTCTTTGGCTTGAATGACGATATCTTCAAAAAGCTGATTTTGGTAGCATGTGATTTTCTTCATTTTCATCAACTCAAGGATAGCTAGAAAGGTAACGACAATTTCTTCCCGCGTCATCTCATAATCGAATAGCTTGGAAAATAACAGCTTACCACCTTTTATTTTAAGCAAATCAACAACTTCACGAATCCGATCCTTTACCGAGATCTCATCCCGTCTGATCCGTGCAACTACGTTTCTGTTTGCTAACTTGCGCAAAGTACGCTGAAAAGCAATCAATAAATCAGCAACATCCAACCCTTCCACCGGGTTCTCTTGAAGATCCGGGAGATACGGCGTTAAATCCTCGGGTTCACGCGTGTAAACGAGGCTGCGCTCCACCTCTTTGTCCCGAAGCATATCAGCAATCGATTTATATTTCCGATATTCAATCAGCTTAGCAACGAGCTCAGCGCGTGGGTCTAACGAATCATCCATATCATCAAAATATTCGTCAAATTCAATGACAGGCGGCTTAGGTAAGAGCATTTTGCTTTTGATGGAGAGCAGAGTGGCAGCCATAACTAGAAACTCACTCGTAATATCTAACTCCAGCTCCTGCATTGCTTGTACGTACCCAAGGTATTGATCTGTAATTTCTTTGATCGGAATATTGTAAATGTCGAGTTCATTTTTATCAATTAGATGAAGCAATAGATCAAGGGGGCCTTCAAATGCTTCCAACTTATAGGTAACCTTCATGTCGTTCTTCCCCTTGTCATAGTGAATAAAGATGCATGATAACCTTTACGGCGTAAGGATAAATTCCGCTGAGTGCCCATTGTCCAATCGGAGTCACCATTAAAACGATTACAAGAATAAGTGCTTTGATCTGTTGTCTGTCTATCCATCGCTGTTTCGGAGTCGAGAGAAGCCCTCTCCATATATACCATCCATCAAGCGGATAGAGCGGCAACAAATGAATGAGTCCAATCATTAAGTTAACGATAACACAATATTGTAAATACACACGCCATTGTTCCACAACGAGCGATTCCGATGCTGCACCAAGAAGGGCAGGTAAGTAAAAGTATAGCCACCAAAAAAATAGCACGAGTACAAGATTCGTGAGAGGTCCCGCTAGATAAACAATGGTAAGCGATAGTTTTTTATTCTTGGGAAAACGGTTCGAGTCGACAGGCATTTTCTTGGACCAGCCATATGGCCCGAAGACGATCATCGCCAACCCCAAGACGTCAAGATGCGCCAAGGGGTTAAGCGAAAATCGTTTGCTATCACGAGCTGTTCGATCTCCTAGCAGCCAAGCGACCCCAGCATGCGCTGTATCATGTAAGGTCATAGCAATTAGGAATGCAAACAGCCGCGGCAGCAGTGTTTCTAAATGGTAATAAGCCAGCATTACGAAGAGAATTGCTTCGTCAAATTCGCCATTTCAATCGCAGTTACGGCAGCTTCCCAGCCTTTATTGCCTGCTTTCGTACCTGCACGCTCAACTGCTTGCTCAATGGAATCCGTTGTTAATACACCGAAGATTGTAGGAATACCTGTTTTCAAGTTAATAGCCGAAACACCTTTGGCCACTTCGCTGCACACATAATCAAAATGCGGCGTTGATCCACGAATAACGGCACCTAGGGTAATGACAGCATCATACTTGCCGCTTTCGGCCATTTTTTGCGCGATAAGAGGAAGTTCAAATGCACCTGGAACCCACGCGATATCAACTTCACTTTCATCCACACCGTGACGTTTTAACGCGTCTTGTGCGCCGCCAAGTAGTTTGGAAGTGATAAACTCATTGAAACGTCCTACGACGATCCCGTATTTTAAATTTTGCGAAATTAAATGTCCTTCATAAATCGTAGCCATGGTAAGAATCTCCTTTTCTTTTGAACCGTATTAGTTTAGTATGTGGTCTTCACTCATTCACAAAATTAAATGCCTTTGCCTACGTCGATAAAGGTAAGCATGTGGCCTAGCTTCTGTTGCTTAGTTTGCAAATAATTAAGGTTATCTTTCTTGCTTTCCATTTGAATCGGGACGCGCTCATCTACTTCGAGACCATAGCCTTCTAAGCCTTTGATTTTACGCGGATTATTCGTCAACAAACGAAGTTTCGAGATCCCAAGATCTTTGAGAATTTGAGCACCAATGCCATAATCACGAAGATCTGGAGCAAATCCAAGCTTAATATTCGCTTCTACGGTGTCTAATCCCTGCTCTTGGAGGACATAAGCCTTCAATTTATTGATTAAGCCGATACCGCGACCTTCCTGTCGCATATATAATAATACACCATTGCCCTCTTCATCAATCTGTTTTAGTGCGGCGTCCAGCTGTGGACCACAATCACAACGATGAGAATGGAACACATCACCTGTCAAACACTCCGAGTGCACTCGCACCAAAGTTGGTTTGGAAGGATCAATGGTCCCTTTAACTAAAGCTACATGTTCCTTATCATCCAATTGATTCGTATACGCAATTGCCTTGAATATACCGAAATCCGTTGGCAGATCCACTTCAACCTCACGCTTCACCAACTTTTCTTGTTGATTGCGATACTGGATAAGGTCTTGGATCGTAATGATACTAAGCTCATGCTTCGCGGCAATTTCCATCAGATCTGGCACTCTTGCCATGGTACCATCTTCTTTGATAACTTCACAAATAACGCCTGCCGGATACGAATCAGCAAGAATAGCTAAATCGATTGCTGCTTCCGTATGACCTGCTCTGCGGAGTACACCGCCTTTTTTGGCAATCAAAGGGAAAATGTGACCTGGTCTACGGAAATCCTGCGGTTTTGTTGTCGGATCGATTAAGCCTTGAATCGTTCTAGAACGCTCATGAGCTGAAATCCCTGTGCTTGTATCTGTATGATCAACAGAAACCGTGAAGGCTGTACCGTGATAATCGGTATTGCGCGCTACCATCGGAGGCAGATCTAGTTCTTTGGCTCTGTCTTCGGTAATCGGTGTGCAGACGAGCCCACGCCCTTCTTTAATCATGAAGTTGATCACTTCAGGGGTTGTTTTATCAGCAAGGGCGATAAAATCGCCTTCGTTTTCCCGATCTTCATCATCTACAACAATAATTACTTTACCTAATTTCAGATCCGTAAGTGCCTCTTCAATCGTATTGAACCGAATGGGTTGTGTCATATACACCTCTCCTAACTTACATAAAGCCATTATCTGCTAAAAAGCTTGCGGTCAGCTTACTTTTCTTAGGCTCTCCATTTCCGTGAGCAGAAGTTTCAGAAGGACCGAATTTGAGTAGTCGTTCCATATATTTGCCAAGAACATCACATTCAATGTTGACTGTATCTCCGGCTTTTTTATCGTAGAGAACCGTTTGCGCAAGTGTATGCGGGATAATCGAAACGGAAACATCGCTTTCTGTGACATCTACAACCGTCAAACTAATCCCGTCTATCGTGATGGAACCCCCTGGAATGATGTAGCGGAATATATGCGGATTCTCCGGTGCGAACCGGTAAACAACAGCATTCTCGTCCGGTATACGGGAAAGGATCGTAGCTGTGGCATCCACATGCCCTTGGACAATATGTCCGCCAAAACGGCCATTCGCTGCCATTGCCCGCTCCAAATTCACACGCGTACCCGATTGCAACTTCCGTAGATTCGTCTTCCGATACGTTTCAGGCATCACATCAACGGAGAAAGAATCACTATCATACGAAATAACCGTAAGACATACGCCATTAACGGCAATGCTGTCTCCTAAATGGACATCTTCCAGTATCTTTTTGGCGCCAATGGTCAGCACCATGGCTTGCCCTCCACTATGAATGCGGCGCATGTGGCCGATTTCTTCAACAATGCCGGTAAACATGCCACTCCTCCATTCTCTAGCTCTTATACAACGGATAACCGGTTATACAAACATCCGGCCCGAATTGCTCGACACGCAGTCGGTCGAGCGTTATGGCGTCATCCATCTTCGCGTAGCCGTCGAAGTGGATGTTCACAGGTGCTGCCTGACCCCCGCCGACAATTTTCGGCGCAAACATCAGCACCAGCTTATCGATCAGGCGCCGCTCCAGCATGGCGCCGTTCAAGCGTCCTCCACCCTCGAGGAGGATGGAGCTGATCTCGCGCTCGCCGAGCTGCTGCATGGCGAGCGTCAGGTCCACCTGCGGGCCGTCCCCGCAGGTGAGGACCGTGATGCCGCGCGCTTCCAGCGCGGCACGGCGTTCTGCGGGCGCCTGTGAGCTCGCCAGCAGGATCGTCGGCTGACGATCCTGCTCGGTGAGCACGCGGGCGCCGAGCGGGACTCGCAGCTGCGAGTCCGCGATGATGCGTACCGGCTGCACAGCCGGTACGTCGCCGCGCGTGCTCAGCTGCGGGTCGTCGGCGATGACGGTCTGCACGCCGACGAGGATACCCTGATGCCGATGGCGCAGGGTATGAACATAAGCTCGCGACTCCGCGGATGTAATCCACTTGCTGTCGCCTGTTTTGGAAGCGATGCGGCCGTCAAGGGTGCTCGCGGTCTTCATCGTCACGAATGGCATCCTCGAGACGATGAATTTATTGAAAGCCTCATTCAGCTTCTCAGATTCTTCACCTAGTAAGCCTACACTCACTTCCAAACCGTGCGCGCGGAGCTTGGCGATTCCCGTCCCAGCAACTACCGGATTCGGATCCGTGGTAGCCACAACAACACGAGTCACACCAGCTTCGATGAGGCGGTCACTGCACGGCGGCGTTTTGCCATAATGACTGCAGGGCTCCAAGGTCACATAAGCTGTACTCCCCTTAGCTTCCTCGCCCGCCATACGCAACGCCAAGACCTCTGCATGCCCTTCTCCGCGCTTCAAATGTGCACCCATGCCAACAATGCGGCCCTCTTTGACAAGAACACACCCTACTACAGGATTAATTCCCGTTTGTCCAAGTGCACTCTCCGCCATCTGAAGCGCAAGTCTCATATAGGTTTCGTCATTTAACAGCTCCAAGAGTGATCACCGCCTTCTTAATCCAATCCTTGTTTCTAATGCAAAAAAGCCCCTTCCGCTTACGGATGGGGGCCAGAGATTGTTTAGATAACACGAATAAACTTCAGCTATTACGCTTGTCACATTTTTGATCAAATCAAACAATACCGACGAGGTAGTCACTTTGGACAGACCTGCCGAATTTAGGTTAATGTGAAAAAATGAACAAGCATGCTAGCGAATTGGCATTCGCATTTTCCTTCTCCCATCCAGACTATACTGTCGGTCCCGGAATTCCACCAGGTCAACCGTAGCGAAGCTGTTGTCAGGTACCGCTAGCTTCACAACGGGTCACGGACTGATCGCAACCATGTACACGTACATGCATACGAATCACCGCCGGTGTGGAATTTCACCACGCCCCGAAGGTTTTGCATACTATAAAAGAGATTAATAACTAAACCATAGCTACTAATTTCTTTATTACACAAAAATTTATCACTCACGCATGAAAATTGCAAGGTCTTTTTTCATTTTTTCTGATAAAACTTGTCGGAATTAATGGATTTGGAACTCAACCTTGTTGAATTTACTATGAATTCATTGTTCTAATAATGCAATATCTGAACAAATCGTTCCTTCTTCCCAATGAGGATTCGCATAGCCTGCGGGTGCATTCAGATATGTCAACCAAGCCTTGTCGAAGCCAGCTTTCTTCTTGGCCGATACACAAGCGTTATGTTGGTCAACGCCTCTGTTCACCTCCGTTAAAAGTTCTTTCCGCAGCATTGAAAAACGTTTGATTGTACGGTCGAACTCCGCTTCCTTATCGGAATTCATCCCACCCTGTACCCACTCACCTTCAAAGATAAAAGCATAATCTTGATAAGACGCAGCTTGCATATTGATGGCTTCTGAATAATCACGTAACGCCTGATCCCTGTATCCATGCGATTCAGCCCACATGCCATTTATCAGACGATGATACGGTGTAGGTGATTGCACATAGACGCGCTCAGTCCGTTTAAGCGTATTTTCAACAACCTCATACGTCTCAGTGAATTCCTGCTGCCACGGTCCCGCTCCAACTGAACCGATTAGCCCACCTGACAACTGAAGTTTCCTATCTCGAATTTCCGCTTTGGATTCACTGGCTATTACAGCTGCTCCCACGTATGTTTCAAGTTTTCTACCTACCCATGAAGACACGGTATATTCGGAAAAAGTGGTGTGCGCGCCGCTATTTATGGATACCCAAACAACCTCTGGCTTGCTATCACCTGTAAGATCATCAATGGTCATGACCTTTGTTCGACCGTTATTCGCAGATGAAAAATGTAAATACTGAAGGGTGTACTGGTTATCTTCATCAAAATCAATGATGACCCCATAAGACTTTCGTTCCTGTACCAAGCCTGTTTGCTCATCCAGAATATCCTCAACTAACACAGTTACCCATTCATTCGCAACTCCATCTTGATCTAGATCCGTCTGGATGACACTTAACAACTCATTCTTGGAATCGTATGCCGATACTCGTGTTTGAAGCCATTCCGTCATATCAGGCATAGGTTCATTGAAGTGGCTAAGCTCTATTCTTAGTTGCTCAATCAAAGGTCGCTTCACCGTTTCTGAGGGCGTTTTAGCTACATCTACATCTGAGATCAAGGTGACATGTTGCGGGCTTTGAACGGGGAGTGTGGGCCGCTCTTTTCCTGTCAAAGTGAATAAACAGAGTATACCCATCCCTATACCCGCACCTACATACATAAGCCATTTCTTTTTCAAACAGACATCACCTTTCATACGTATTCCCTTTTTAAGTTTGACGTATCCGGGTTCAGATAGGTTCTGCTTGATGTGTTGGTTTACGGAGTAACTAAGGATACGGGATTCGGGGGATAGCCCCTCACTTATTCCACAAATACAAAAAACTGCCCAGACCTAAGTCTGAGCAGTTCATATAACAGAAATTATACTTCTACAACTTCTACTTTTTCCATTTTGTCTTTGCCTTTGAATGCATCAACAAGCTCCATACCTTTGGATACTTTACCGAAAACCGTGTGTCCGCCATCCAAATGTGGTTGTGGTTGGTAAGCGATGTAGAATTGGCTTCCACCAGTGTTACGACCAGCATGCGCCATCGCTAGGGAGCCGCGCTCATGTTTGTTCGGGTTGATTTCACAGTTGATTTGGTAGCCAGGGCCACCAGTTCCTGTTCCAGTTGGGCAACCACCTTGTGCTACGAATCCTGGGATTACGCGGTGAAAAACAAGTCCGTTGTAGAAACCAGAGTTTGCTAGTTTTTCAAAGTTAGCGACAGTATTAGGTGCATCTTTCTCAAAAAGATCGATAACAACCTCTCCGCCACCTGCTAGTTGAATTTTTGCTTGTTTTGCCATTATGTGGTTCACTCCTTTAGGAAATAATATCTTATTCTACTATGAATGACTGCATTACACAAACAGCAGGAGGAACCCAGCGTAACTCTAGGGCCTTCCGCTGTTTTCATGATGCCTTTATACCGTTTTGCTCACTTGTTTCATTCTCGCTGGAATCACGTCATTCCCTACGATTTGATCAAAAGATTCACGTTTCACGACAAGGTCGCTTTGACCGTCTCTGACAAATACAACCCCCGGTCTACGAATTCGGTTATAGTTGCTGGCCATCGAGTAATTGTAAGCTCCTGTACTCGACACCGCCAAAATATCACCTGACGCAACCTTCGGCAGATTCACATCCCAGATCAGCATATCGCCGCTTTCACAGCATTTGCCGGCAATCGAAACAACTTCAGCTGGCTGTTCTGCAGCGCGGTTCGCGAGACCCGCTTCGTATACAGCATCATATAGGGCAGGACGCGGATTGTCAGTCATACCGCCATCCACGGCCACATATTTACGAACACCGGGAATATCCTTCGTTGTGCCAACCGTGTAAAGCGTTGTCCCTGCATCGCCTACGATGCTCCGACCCGGTTCAACCCAAATTTCCGGAAGCGGATAGCCGTTGCTGCCGAAATTCGTTAGGATCGCATCAGTAATCGCCTTCACATACACAGCTACAGGTAGAGGTGTATCTTCACTCACATAACGAATTCCGAAGCCACCGCCAAGGTTGATTACTTTGAACGTGACATCTAATTCTGTCCGTACATGAATTGCAAATTCGGCCATTTTCTCAGCCGCGATACGGAACCCTTCGACTTCAAATATCTGCGAACCAATATGCGAATGAATGCCCAAAAGATCTAAATTGGATAACTGCGATGCCTCTTCAATCGCGCGGAATGCAGATCCATTCCCCAAATCGAAGCCGAATTTGGAATCTGTCTGGCCTGTTGAAATATATTCATGCGTGTGCGCCTCTACACCTGGCGTAATCCGCAATAAAATTTTCACTTTTTGGCGTTTCTCAGCTGCAATCGCATTTAACATTTGCAACTCGATAAAGTTATCCACGACGAAGCATCCAATTTTGGCATCAATGGCCATTTCCATCTCAGAAATGGTTTTGTTATTCCCATGGAAATGAATACGTTCAGCTGGGAAGCCTGCTTGAAGCGCTGTATACAGCTCGCCATCGGATACAACATCCAAAGACATACCTTCTTCTTCGACGATTCGGCACATCGCCATTACACAAAACGCTTTACTTGCATAGGCTACTTGAAATTTCAGCCCAGAAGCTCCGAAAGCTTCAACGAATTCACGACAGCGCTGACGTACGAGTGTCTCGTCAAAAACATAGAGAGGCGTACCGTATTCGGCAACTAACTTTGTCGTATCAACACCGCCAATTTCGAGGTGGCCTTGGTCATTTATTCTACTGGTACCATGTAAATACATAGCAATATTTTCCCCTCTCTACTTGAACCTTCCCTATGCCAAATTCCGCTAAAGAGGTCGCATACATACTAATAAAAGTACCATAGTGCACGCGTATTTGACAATACATGCGCCTAGAACAAACAAAAAAGGGCAGGAAGATTCCAGCCCATTTTTAAGCTATGATTTAGGTTGACGAGTACCATCAATTGGCTTCGTAATGCTAAGTCTTGTTTTGCTTGCTAGTACTGGACGACGAAGCAAGATTGCGAAAAAGCTCTTCGCATTAAACGGGATAAACGGCCACATATAGGGAGCATCATAAGATTTCTTTGAAGCTAACATAATTAGCCATAATGTGGAGCCAATCACAAACCCAGGAACTCCAAAAATAGACACTGTTATTAATAACGCTAGCCTCACGATTCGATTCGCTAAACCTAATTCATAGCTTGGGGTAGCGAACATCCCGATTGAAGCGAGTGCTAAGTAGAGGATGACCTCGTTGATAAAGAGTCCTGTCTTAACAGCAATATCTCCGACCAATATCGCGGCCACCAACCCCATCGCAGTTGCAAGCGGTGAAGGGGTATGTACCGCTGCCATCCGCATGAGATCAATTCCTATATCTGCAATCAGGAATTGAATGAGGAGCGGCAACGTCCCTTCCTTCTGCGGCCCAAGGAATTCTAATCCCGCTGGTTTTAGGGAAGGCTCCATCACCATTAGATACCAGAGTGGCAGCAAGAAGATCGACATCATAATGCCGGCAAAACGTACCCACCTCAAATAGGTACCGATAAATGGTGTATTCCGATATTCCTCAGCATGTTGTACATGATGGAAAAAGGTCGTCGGCAAGATCATGACGCTTGGAGAGGTATCCACAAACACACAAACATGACCTTCTAGTAGATGTGCAGAGACTACGTCCGGCCGCTCCGAATAGCGCACCATGGGGTATGGATTCCAACCCTTATTTACAATCACTTCCTCTAATTGCTTCTCACCAAGGGGCAGACCATCAATATCTACTTGTTTCATTTTGTCTTTAATATCTTGGACAAGTGCCGCATCCGCAATATCATTAATATATCCGATACAGACATCTGTCTTCGTACGCTTACCGATTTGCATGATTTCAAGTTTAAAACGCTCATCACGAATGCGTCGTCTAACAAGGGTAACATTCACTAACAGCGTTTCTACAAAACCATCGCGCGAACCTCTAACCACACGTTCTAAATCTGGTTCTGCAATCGATCTAACAGGGAAGCTTTTCGCATCAACCGCAATGGCCGTCGTTACTCCCTCAATGAAGAATGCAGTCCCACCCATTAACACTTGTCCAACAATCTCCGACATTTTCGTATAATGCTTCACTTGAATATGTGGGATTAATTTTTCAATAAAAGTTTCCAACGTATGGTGAGCCACTGCTTCACTATCTGCATAGGTCAGTCGAGTAATAATGTCCGTCAACACGGTATCTTTCGCGAACCCGTTGCAGTAGAAGATACCGACGCGTTTAGAGCCAAACACCATCTCTCTCATCACAAGATCAAAACTCCGATTTAAGCCGACCCTTTCTTCTAATACGCGCTGTACTTCTCGCAGACTTTTTGGAATATCTTCTTGGATCTTAAGTGCCTTCTCTTTCGGTGTCATATTCGTAATGGGATTATAGGCCGATAAATTCCCTTCCTCATCAACAGTTAACTTTTCTTCTTGATTATCTTGTTTATCATCGTCCTGTAGGTCTTGCAATTTCTCCTCTTCGCTGTTTTGACCATTTCGAACAATAAATTTCATTGGTGCGCCACCATCCTCCGCTCTTTAATAAAATAACCATTCAAACAAGGAGCCAATTACTTTCCCGAAAATCATGGCCATTAATAACACAATTCGATAAGAATCCATTCCTACTCGTTTAGCCAAAATCGGCAGCACATTGACGATTTCAGTCAGTGCAGCGGCTAGCAAGCCAACGAAACAACCTGCAAATAGGCCAAATAGTGCTGCGCCCATTGGAAATAAGTGCATATGCAAATCACTGAAATCCACCCAAGTAAACACGAGTGAACCTAGTACTACCGCTGCTTCATAAGCGTGGATTTTGGAGAATGAACGTGAGATTTGAGCTAACCTAGGGATGATATCCAGAACGACTAGAAAGGCAACCATGCCGCTCCCAACTGCAATGCCTCCAGCTAATCCGATAAAAGCAGCTAGGAAGGCTTCTCCGATCAGCGTAATCACTTCGCGTCCCCTTCTTCATTGATTTTCGAGTATTCTTCTGTGATTACGTAATGATTAATATTTTCTTGATACATAAACATCTCAACTTCCAAAGGACTCGGCTCTTCGTTGAATTTCTTTTTAAACAGATGGTTAAAGAAAAGTACCATCCCTACACCGATGCCAATTGAATAGGGTATTTGCAAAATGAGCGGATGATCGACCTTTTTACCCGTCATCAATTCATAAATACGCTGATGGACGGCTAGCATGGACACATCCGCATGGAAATTCATGATCGCCAGCCCAGAGCCAATAAATAAAAGCAACCATACGATCACGATGAGAAGCGGATTTGCTTTCTTATTATCGGTGTATATTTCTAGCAGAACGTGTGGTTCACCAAAATGTTCAACTTGCAGCTCGGGAAACCGTTTCTTTACTTTACGAATGATTAATAGCATGTCAATGAGCACGCGATTCCCATCCTCTTGCTGGGGTTGATGGATAATCAATTCATTCAAAGCTTGTTCATATTCAGGCTCCACAAATAGCTGTGCAATGTGGTGAAGTCTCACGATCTGACCTTTGCGAACTCGCGCTTTGCGGCGCAGACGTATGTATAAGTATTTATTAACTACCTGGTCCATGGTTCACCCCTCTCAGAGCTTAACAATGTCAATTCTGTCTGCAGTCATCCATGTATAGGAATAGTATGCAAAATCCTTCCTTCTCGTAATCCATTCGAGATTTGGTAAATTCTCCATGCATAAAGTTGGACATGGCAAGGCATGTTAAATAGGGAATACGATTACTTATTCCATATAAAGAAGGTGATAACATGGCAAAATTCGCGTTAACACTCGTCATCATTGGTGCGCTGAATTGGCTTCTAGTTGGGCTTTTCGAATGGGATTTAGTTTCTGCTCTACTTGGGGGAGATTCACACCGTGAATCTTCAGGGTTAAGTCGTATTGTATATTCCCTCGTAGGTTTATGCGGGATATACTGCGTCAGATTTTATGCGGTTGACCGTTATTCGGCACGGTAAAAAAGCGTTCGGTGTATAAGGAACAAGCCGCTCATCCCCCTGATACTTACTCATGGGAAATTAGCGGCTATACGTATATGCACTGAAAAACCGTCCTCCCATAGGGAGCACGGTTTATACCAGCGCGCTGTTGCGTATAGAACAATTATTGTGCAATCTGATCCTTGATCGATTGCAGAATTTTTTTCTCCAAGCGCGATACTTGCACCTGAGATATACCCAATCTGCTTGCAACCTCCGACTGCGTCTGATCACGGAAATAGCGGAGATATACAATAAGTCTTTCTCGCTCATTGAGCGTCCCAATCGCCTCATTCAAGGCTAACTTCTCGAACCATTTCTCGCCAGATTCATCCGAAATTTGGTCCATGAGCGTGATGGGGTCTCCGTCGTTCTCAAATACGGTCTCATGAATCGACGAGAGTGGTTTATTCGCCTCTTGAGCGAACACGACCTCCTCCGGCGTAATCATAAGCTCTTCGGCAACCTCTTTGATCGTAGGAAGCCTCCCCAAGCGTTTCGAAAGCTCATCCTTCGTCTTGCGAATTTTGTTCGCAAGCTCCTTCAGAGAGCGGCTTACCTTTAATGTACCATCATCTCGTAGAAACCGCTGAATCTCCCCGATAATCATCGGGACGGCATAGGTTGAGAATTTGACATCATACGATAGATCGAATTTGTCCACGGACTTGAGCAGTCCAATGCACCCGATCTGGAACAAGTCTTCGGCTTCGTAACCACGGTTCAAAAAGCGCTGAACCACGGACCACACCAAACGGATATTGCAACTGACAAGTGTTTCTCTAGCGAGTCCATCTCCGGATTGGCTGAGGGCGATTAACCGTTTGACTTCCGAATCGTCTAAATAACTATGAGAAGCATGCTTCAGATCAACATCCATAGATCCTACCCCTAATTGTATAAAGCTTTTTTAGATTCAATTCGCTTCAACATGTTTATTTTCGTTCCGATTCCGACGGCCGTCACAACTTCCACTTCGTCCATGAAATTTTCCATAATTGTAAAGCCCATCCCAGAACGTTCTAGCTCTGGTTTAGAGGTGTACAAGGGCTCCTTCGCTTGCTCTAAATCAGCAATACCTTCACCCTTGTCCTCAATCGTCAATCGAATCGTGTCATCATCAATTTCAGCTGAAATGGTAATGACACCATCCTGATTATTGTTATAACCATGTATAATCGAATTCGTTACGGCTTCTGAAACAACCGTTTTGATATCCGTCAATTCATCTAATGTTGGATCTAATTGCGAAACGAATGCGGCTACTGCTACACGTGCAAAAGCTTCATTCTCCGATCGGCTGGCAAATTGCAAGGTCATAAAGTTTCGTTCACTCATAAAGCAACCTCCAAACTGGACATTGCATTACGTTCGTTATCTTGAATCGAAACGATCTTAAACATTCCCGAAAGTTCGAACAAGCGATAAACAGCTGGTGAGACGTCACAGACGACCATTTTGCCGCCTTTGCTCGTGATTTGCTTATAACGGCCAAGAATAACACCTAGACCTGAGCTATCCATGAAGGAGAGGTCCTTCAAACTAAGAATGAGGTGATGCGTCTGCTCCTTCGCAATTGCATCCTCCATCCTCGCCTTTACACTATCCGCTGCATGATGGTCAAGTTCACCCTTCAATCTAACAATCAGCGCTCTTCTGCCTTGCTCAAACTCAATTTGCATGCCCAATATGTTCACTCCCTTCAGGTCATGAACACTAGTTTCTACAACTGAGTTGGCATTTCCTGCCACCCGACAAAACTAGAAGAAAACCGCTAAAAGAAGGCAAAATATACGATCACATCAACTTCTATTCGCTGTTTTCCGCATTAATTCGTCGTAAATAACTCCGACGTTGTCCGTTTAAACAGCTTCCACCAAGATGCTTTATCAACAGCTTGCGGAGACTCTAATGGGTATTCAGCTAAGACATTATCCCCATTGTAGACCATGATTTTACCAATCGGTTGACCTTCACTTACAGGTGCTCTCAAGCTTGGATCAAGCTGCAATTCATGTCGGATATTTGCCGTGTCCGTCCCTTTTTTCATTAATATGCTATAATTCTGCCTTGCAACTAACGGTACTGTCGATACTTGACCTTTATTTATCGTGAAGCTTCCCAAACTATCTCCTGTTTTGAACAATGGATAATTCGTATATTGCGCAAAAGCATAATCAAACAACTTTGTTACTTCCGCGTTTCGCGTTTTGGTATTAGGCTCACCCAGTACAACAGCAACAACACGTAAATTATCACGTTTAGCTGTAGCTGACAAACAGAATTTGGCTTCACTCGTATAGCCAGTTTTCAATCCATCGGCTCCGCTATAGAAACGGACTAATTTATTTGTATTTACAAGCCAGAATGGCTTCGGTGAGTCTTTGCGTAAATAATCTTGGTAGGCACCAGTGAAATTCGTTATCCCTTCGTGCTTCAGAAGTTCACGTGACATAATCGCGATATCATTCGCCGTTGTATAGTGATTCGCCACAGGAAGTCCATTACAGTTGGAGAAATGGGTATTCTTCATCCCAAGTTGCCCTGCTCGCTCATTCATCATGGCAACAAAATTCTCTTCCGATCCCGCAATTTTCTCAGCCATTGCGACAGATGCATCATTTCCAGAAGCCATTGCGATGCCCTTCAGCATCTCTTGAACAGACATTTGTTCACCAGGCTCTAAGAAGATTTGTGAGCCTCCCATGGAAGCCGCATATTCACTAACGCTGACTTTTTCATCCATTTTGATGGTACCCTTGTCGATTGCTTCCATAATCAATAACATGGTCATGATTTTGGTAATACTCGCTGGCGGAAGTTTAGCATCCTTATTTTTCTCCGCAATCACCGTGCCGGTATCCGCATCCATGAGAACAGCTGATAGCGCATTCGGTGTTAGATCCACGGGTTGAACCTTGGTTTCCGCCGCATAAATCGCTGGCAGAACCAGCATCACACCTAGTTGTAAACAAATAAAACTGATTAGCCCTTTTTTTCGCATAGCAATTGTACCCCTCCTGTGATGTATGAAGTGAAAGTTTTGGCATTTTGCAGCATGAATGACTGCTAATCAGTGTTGACGAAATTCCTCTAAATTATTCCATGACGGTGAAAATAAGCCAGAACGAAAAAAACACCTTCCGTTAAGAAAGTGTTTGTTCACTGCAACTGTTATTCGATTACGTCATAAATTAATTGCTTCGGTGCAGGCTGCGTTGACGTGATTTTATAGGCATCGAGAATCATCGCTTCAACCTCAGCTACGTCGAGTCGATTCGCATGGATGGTACAAATGGATTCCCCTATTTGAATGGCATCTCCTATTTTCTTATTTAACGTCAGTCCTACTGCATAATCAATCAAGTCTTCCTTCTTCGCTCGTCCCGCGCCAAGGACCATCGCTGCGATGCCGATATTTTCCGCTTGAATCTCGTTAATGAAGCCAGCTTGTTGTGCAATAACCTCGATATGATAAGCTGCCGTTGGCAATAGCTCAGGCTGATCAACAACACGCGAGTCGCCGCCTTGGCTGGCGATAAAGCGCTTGAACGTATCCAATGCTTTCCCCTTGAAGATGATGTCACGGACAGCTTCCTGCGCCTCCTCAAAGGAGGTAAACACCTTACCCAGGACTGCCATATAAGCAGCAACAGAAATCGCAACTTCCGTTAGCTCCTTGTCTCCTGTTCCGCGCAGTACCTCGATCGATTCTCGAATTTCATTCGCATTTCCGATTTCGCGGCCAAGCGGCTGATCCATATCGGTAATCATCGCAATTGTTTTCCGATTCAGACGAGTTCCGATATCAACCATTGTACGAGCAAGTACTCTTGCATCCTCAACCGTTTTCATAAAGGCACCGGAACCTATTTTCACATCCAATACAATCGCTTCAGCGCCAGAAGCAATTTTCTTACTCATGATGGAGCTGGCGATCAATGGGATCGAATCCACCGTTGCCGTCACATCACGTAAGGCATAGATTTTCTTATCTGCTGGAGCCAAATTGCCACTCTGTCCGACAATGGCTATTTTATTCGTGTTAACCGCTTCAATAAAGGCTTCTTTCGACAACTCGATTTGAAAACCTGGAATAGACTCCAGTTTATCCAACGTACCTCCTGTATGCCCTAGCCCTCTACCTGACATCTTAGCAACAGGTATTCCGAGCGAAGCCACAACTGGACCTACGATGAGGCTAACTTTATCCCCTACGCCACCCGTCGAATGTTTATCCACTTTCACACCAGCAATCGCAGATAAATCAATCATTTCACCGGATCCTGCCATTGCGAGTGTAAGAAACGACGTTTCTTCATCTGTCATTCCGTTTAGAAAGGTCGCCATCAAGAAGGCGGACATTTGATAATCAGGAATACTCCCCGTGGTATATTCATTGATGATAAACGTAATTTCCTGTTCACTTAACGCTTCACCAACACGTTTCTTATGTATTAAATCAACCATTCTCATGATATTGCCTCCTTAAAGTTTTCGCCAGAAAACTGACATCGTAAGCATCCGCTTTAGCTACCATCTTACATCACAATTAGGAAAATGGAAAAAAGGGAGCTAATAAGCCCCCTCTTATCTGTTATCTATGAAGATTATTGTACAATTAGTTTGGATTTCATTTTGGCATGTCCTTCGCCGCAAGGAAGAACACAATCAATTTCATATGTACCTGGTTTGTCAAACGTAATTTCTTTCGAAGGGTTTTCTTTGTCAAGTTTAATATCCAACCCAACAATTTCAACCGCATGTACGCCTTCTTTTAAAGATAAAGATACTTTTGTAGGCTCACCTTTTTTGATCGTGTACTCTGGCGTATCAAACTGCCAGTTTGAAGCAACTAATTTTAGCTGTTGCATTTTACCAGCGGCAGCCTCGGCTTCCTGTGCCTCTTGGCGATCAGAAATATCTTGAAAGAGGACTCCCAGCCCCAATGCGCCCGCAAGTATAAATAGTACAAAGAAAATCCACTTTTGCATGCATATCCCCCTCATCGTGTGTTCACTTCATCTATTCTACCTAACATCAGAGAATAATCCCATATCTAGTCCGTGGCAAAAAATTGACTATTTCGTGACAGAATTGTGAACTGAACTCCATCTTACTATTGCCCAATCCACAGCAAATTACACGCGATTCCAACGATCACTAATTTTGAATCCACCCGTGTTACCCTGAGGTTTCAATTCAGGTTGCTTCATTCGTTGCTGTACGGTCACACTCTCTGAAAGCTTACGAATTTCACGAGTGATACGCGTGCTGCAACTAACACACAACTTATGTTCACGAATTGGTTCCGCACAGGAAGCACATTGATAACTCAAATTAGGATAATCAGAAAGATGTAACTTGCCTTCTTTCATCCAAACTTGTAATTGAATATTGGAAACACCTGTAACAGCACAAACCTGCTCATTGGATGAACGATAATTTCTACGGAGATAATCGACACAATCCTTTAATTGATCATTGATACTAGTGCTGCAATCCATGCATTGGTTGCGTAAATTTCTTTGAAACACTTTCCCGCAGCGCGGGCAATTGGCCACCATGAGTTGCTGAGGAACTGACATGCTCCAACACATCCTTCTATGGAATAGGTAATCTCTCTCAGAAAGATTACCATCGAGTATAGTTCTAATTAACTATATTCTACCATGTGACCCATAGGAAGGATAGGTCTTAAGGCGCCCAACCCCTCAAAATATCATATTTTTTTCGATCCATTTTATCCCAATTCAACCTCACGAACAAATGCTTTCACCAAAGCAATAAATTTGGGCTTCGTTCGATTCGCCACTGCCACAACCTGTTCATGCGTCAAGGGTTCAAGTTCCTCACCAATGGCCATATCTGTAATGCATGAAATGCCCAATACTTTAAGCCCTGCATGGCGCGCAGCAATCACTTCGCCTACTGTAGACATACCGATCGCATCGCCGCCGATACGCGCAAGCATCGTCAACTCTGCTGGCGTACAATAGGTAGGACCTGTGATGCCTGCATATACGCCTTCCTGGAGATGGAGAGGGGTGCCATCTTCTCCCACAACAGATGACGCCAGCTCACGAGCAAGGCTGCGATAGTCACGATTATAGGCTTCTGACATATCTGGGAAACGAACACCAAGCTCACCATGGTTCGGTCCAATCAACGGGTTATCGCCCGTCATATTGATATGATCACTGATCAACATCAAATCACCCGCCTGGAAGGAGCGATTCATCCCTCCCGCCGCGTTCGTCATGACAACGGTCTGTACCCCGATAGCTTTCATCACGTAAACCGGGAACACCACTTTTTTCATATCGTAGCCTTCATAATAGTGAAAACGGCCTTGCATCACGATAACTTGCTTACCTTCTAAAGTCCCAATCACAAAACGGCCTTCATGGCCCTCAACTGTAGATACAGGGAAATGTGGAACGTCACTGTATTCGATCGCTATTGGCTGCTCAACCTGATTCGCCATATCGCCAAGTCCTGAACCTAGAACAAGTCCAATTGTTGGTGACACGCTGCCTAAACGCGATTGGATGAAGCTTGCAGCTTCATTAATTTGTTGAATGTAAGTCAATGTCATGTTGTTCTCCTTATCTGCTTATAGAGGTTGTTTGAACACGCACTTATAGTGCCTCAATAATCCCTAGGACTAGCTTCAAAAATTTAGGTTTAACTTTCTCCGTCGTCTCCATCACTTCAGCATGGGATAACGGTTGGTCTAATATACCCGATGCCATGTTGGAAATACAAGAGAAGCCCAATACTTCAATGCCCGCATGACGAGCCACGATGACCTCAGGAACAGTAGACATCCCAACAGAGTCTCCACCCAATGTACGGAACATGCGAATTTCAGCAGGTGTTTCGTAGTTAGGTCCAAGCAGCCCGACATACACACCTTCTTGTAATTTAAAATCCTGCGTAGCCGCAACATCATGGGCTAACTTACGTAGACGCTTACTGTAAGCCTCTGACATATCCGGGAAGCGAACACCTAGCGCTGAATCATTCGGTCCAATCAACGGATTGCGGAACGTCATATTCAAATGGTCGCTGATGACCATGAGATCGCCAACTTGATAGGACTCATTGATTCCGCCAGCTGCATTAGTAACGATCAAGGTTTGTACACCAAGCTCTTTCATTACACGTACAGGGAAAGAAACCGTCTCAGCCCCGTAACCTTCATAAGCATGGAAGCGCCCCTTCATCATGAGGACTTGCTTACCTTTAATGGAACCTACAACGAGCTCTCCAGCATGTCCTTCAACAGTAGAGACCGGGAAATGCGGGATACGTGAATAGTCGATTACAATAGGCTCTTCTATCAAATCAGCTAGAACGCCGAGACCTGAACCTAGAATAAGACCAATTTGTGGTGTCATATTTGTTTCTTTTTTAATAAATGCTGCAGCTTCTTGAATTTCTTGAATCATGGATGTACCTGACATGTCATCATGCCTCCTCAAATTAATGTAACTCGACTTTATTTCAAAAGATGCAGAAAGCTCTCACCATTCTTAGTTGGTTCTACGCCAAAGTTCTCAGCGATCGTCGCGCCTAAATCTGCAAAGGTTCCACGGATTCCCAAGGATACTGGCGATTGGAAGCTAGGGCTATACAGCAAAATGGGTACATACTCGCGTGTATGGTCTGTCCCTGCGTGCACAGGGTCATTCCCATGATCCGCGGTCAAGATCAGCAGATCCTTTGGACCGAGACCAGCTTTCAGCTGTGGTACATAGGCATCAAATTCCTCTAACGCCTTTCCGTAGCCTTCAGGATCACGTCGATGACCATACAAGGAATCGAAATCGACTAGATTGGTAAAAGCTAGGCCCTTAAATGAGGTTCCAAGCACGTCAATCGTTTTCTGAATGCCATCCAAATTGCTTTTCGTTGAGGTCGCTTTCGTGACCCCTTCCCCATCAAAGATATCATTAATTTTACCGATGGCAATGACATCCCATCCGGCATCCTTCAGTTGATTCATAACGGTAGGCTCTGGTGGCTTGACCGCATAATCATGACGGTTTGGCGTTCGTTTGAACGCACCTGGTGAACCCAGATAAGGTCTTGCAATCACACGCCCCACGGCAAATTCATCTTGCATAGTTAGCTTTCGGGCAATCTCGCATGCGCGATACAGCTCGTCTAGTGGGATAATGTCTTCATGTGCGGCCAACTGGAACACACTATCCGCTGACGTGTAGACAATCCATGCGCCAGTTTTCATCTGCTCTTCGCCAAGCTCATCTAAAATCTCAGTCCCCGAAGCCGGTTTATTTCCGATCACTTTCCGACCTGTCTCTTGCTCAAATTGAGAGATCAAGGCTTCGGGAAAACCGTCAGGGAACACTTTAAATGGTGTAGAAATACGGAGTCCCATCAATTCCCAGTGGCCTGTCATCGTATCTTTGCCGACGGAAACCTCCGCCATTTTACCATAATAGCCTTCTGGTGAAGATAGCGGAGGAATCCCCTTGATATCTGCAATATTTCCTAATCCCATTTGCTGCAAATGGGGCAGCGCGAAGCCGCTTACTTTCTCTGCTATATGACCTAGGGTATGTGCTCCAAGGTCGCCAAACTGATCAGCATCCGGTAATTCTCCGATGCCTACGCTATCTAATACGATTAAACTAATTCGTTCAAAGCGCACCGATGTCCCTCCAAATCAATTCCTAATAGTAATGATATCCACCCTTCATTATCCCACTTCTAACTCGTGAATGCAAAACAGCAGCAATTCCGGTTGGAAGTGCCGCTGCCCTTCTGTCAACAATCATAAATGAGCTCTCGGGTGTGCTCGATTATAGACATCTTTCATTTTGATCTTCGTAACTTGCACGTAGAGCTGTGTTGATGAGATATCGGAATGACCAAGCATTTCCTGTACAGATCTTAAATCCGCACCATTTTCGATTAAATGCGCAGCGAAGGAATGTCTTAGCGTATGGGGCGTAATTTCATTCGTAATATTCGTCTCCAACGCATAGCGCTTCATAATTTTCCAAAAACCTTGTCTCGTCATTCGCGTACCTAAATGCCCAATGAAGAGTGCTTCCTCATCTACCGATCGTTTGAGGAGCTTAATGCGAAAGAGCTGAATGTAGGTATCAATGATCCGAATGGCAATGCCGCTAAGCGGAATCATCCGCTCTTTCTCTGCTTTGCCAATACATCGAATAAAGCCCATCTCTAGATTTACATCGGCTATATTTAGTGCCACTAGTTCAGAAACACGAATCCCTGTAGCGTAAAGTAATTCAAGCATGGCTTTATCCCTGGCGCCATTCACTTGCTCTGATTGGGGAGCTTCCAGCAACTTTTCAACTTCGAGAATGCTTAGAACTTTAGGAATCCTCTTTTCCAACTTAGGAACCTCGATGAAAACAGAAGGATCAGAATCAAGCAGCCGTTCTTTTACCATGTATTGAAAAAAGGAACGTAATGAAACGCGTATACGCGATAAGGTCGCTGAAGCTCGTCCGAGCGTTTTTAATTGTGATAGATAACTTCCAAGATGTACTTTCCCAGTATCTCGCCAGTTTGTAACACCCTGCATCTCAAGATAAGCAACAAATTGAAGGAGATCCCTTTCGTAGGATTCGAGTGTATTCCGTGAAAGTCCTCGTTCAGTCGTCAGAAATTGGATGAAGGATTGTAGCTCACTCGTCATTATGTCAGTCTCTCCCTCGTTTACCTGCTATGATTTCCTTTCTATAGCATTCCACGGTGACTGGAGAGATTCCTTTATTTTTCGCTTTACTCACCATACCAATAAAACAAACGCAATCGCTCACTCATTGAATTCGATTCAAAAGAAACATGCTCGCTTTGTCCGAATACCTTAACGGATTTGCCAGTAGGTGCTTTGTATTTGTTTACAGGTTGGATCCAGCCGGATACGGCAAGCAACACTTGATATAAAATGACCGTCAATGCTACAAAAACCAAAATATACTGTAAGCGAACAATTAATTTCCGATAGGAAAATATCATAGCCCGTCCCCCATGTCTATCCCATGTCTTAGGAACAGAATATGAGGTTCGGTCTATGATTATGACAGATCAATCAATTTGGTATAAGGCATTCCAAGTGCCTCAGCGACCGCTGGATGGGTGACATTACCTTTGTACGTATTAACACCTAATTGTAGTGTGTAGTTCTCTGCTAAAGCTTGTGTGAAGCCTTTATTAGCCAACTCCAATGCGTATGGCAAAGTGACATTCGTCAAAGCAAGCGTTGAGGTACGAGGAACAGCTCCTGGCATATTGGCAACCGCATAATGCAGGACACCGAACTTCTCATATGTTGGATCACTATGGGTGGTTACACGATCAATCGTTTCGATGGAACCTCCTTGATCGACAGCAACATCCACAATGACGGCGCCTGGCTTCATACTCTGAACCATCGCCGCTGTCACTAATCGCGGCGCTCTTGCCCCTGGGATGAGGACGGCCCCAATGAGCAGATCTGCCTTTTGGACTGCACTAGCAATATTATACGGATTGGACATCAATGTACGGAGATGCCCTCCGAAAATGTCATCCAAGGCTCGCATCCGGTCCGCACTTCGTTCAATAATAACGACATTAGCACCAAGCCCTAGTGCCATTTTGGCTGCATTCGTACCTACAATCCCACCGCCTAGAATAATGACATCTGCCGGCGGAACTCCTGGAACACCGCCAAGCAGAATGCCGCGGCCTCCATAGAATTTCTCGAGATAGTGGGCTCCAATCTGTACAGACATCCGCCCCGCAACCTCACTCATCGGTGTTAGTAAAGGCAGAGAGCCATTCGGCAGTTGAATCGTCTCATAGGCGATACCCGTCACTTTCTTCTCCAATAACTGCGTTGCCAGATCGCCAGCAGCTGCTAAGTGCAAATAGGTAAATAGCATCTGACCTTCTTTGAAATAGCCATATTCAGCAGGCAACGGCTCTTTCACTTTCATGATCATATCACTTTGCGCCCACACTTCAGCTGCATGTGCGATTATTGTAGCGCCTTCTTGCTTATAATCCTCATCTGAAAATCCACTGCCAATGCCTGCTCCGGCTTCGACCAACACACGATGACCTGACATTTGCAGCATCCCTGCACCGCCTGGGGTCAAAGCTACTCGATTTTCATTGTTCTTGATTTCTTTAGGAACGCCAACGACTAGGTTTGGTTTCGACATACTCGCCACCTTCTTCCTTCGGATCATTCGTCTATAATGTACCCCGACTCCCTTGCCAATTATGTGACAGTAAGTTAACTCTTAGCTACTATTTAGCATATGATGTAAACACAAAAATGCCTGTATGCATTAGTCTGCATACAGGCATTTTCATAAGTTGAACAGCTTCCTTGCGGCAGCTGTTAGTGGGATTTCTCCAATGAGTCCGGTTTCCCGCGTTCGTTACAGCGGAAGCAAATACCTTGGAAATCAAGTCGATGATCTAAGACTTGAAAATGAAATTCTGATTCTAACCTTTCTTCGAAAGGTCCGAGCCAGTCTTCCATGATTTCATCTACGGCTCCGCATTGCACGCAAATTAAGTGATGATGATGATGACGTGAATTATCGTCACGTAAGTCGTAACGAGCCACGCCGTCGCCAAAATTCATTTTCTCCAAGACGTGCAGTTCGCTCAGAAGTTCTAACGTACGGTACACTGTTGCTAGCCCGATCTCTGGCGCTTTATCCTTCACAAGCATAAACACATCTTCTGCACTAAGATGATCTTGTTCATTCTCCAGTAGAACGCGAACAGTCGCTTCCCGTTGAGGTGTAAGCTTGTACCCCTGGGATTGTAGTTGTTGTTTAATTTTCTCGATCCTTGCTTCCATATGCCTCCCCCTCAGAAAGGTGGGCATCCTAGCCCATTTTTAGCCACTCTTTTCATTATAGGGGGAGCTTGCTGACAAAGTCAAACACAATCACAATTCATTTCATTCCCCATAAACCCCCACCAGCATTGGGGTTACCCATTTCATCATGTATTGGGAGAAGTATCCTTCTAATAATGCAGCAGCTAAAAGGAAGCCTCCCATCGCTAAGGTGATCGTTGTATATCTCATGAAAGGTTGGTAAATGTTACCACTACGACTCATGATTCTATGCTTTATCATATATAGCGAGAATGACATTGCAGCCACACTGCAGAATAAGATCGCCGGTATTACGATCAAATTCTGAGGAACAACGGCTACAAGTGCAAAAAGCATCCCTTTCCACGACATCTGACCCACGAGGTATCCGACCGTGAAGCCAATCAGTACACCTTTTAGAAAATCCAATACTAAGATTAACGGCAAACCTATTATCGACAAGCCAAATAACCAAATTAATAGTATCCACTTCATATGCATACCGAATGCTTGACTAAACGATTGCTGGCTGTCAATTTCGATACCCTCATTAATTTCATGAAAAAAACTGCCCAAATGGCGGGTCATTTCCGTCCTCTGTTCCAAGGAAAGTGCATTAACCATGACGGCACCGAAAACAACGCCAATAACAAAGAGCACAGAGACGAATATAAATAACGGCAAATTATCCTTCATATATTGTTTCATCGTTAAGTTCCTATTCACACTCGCCACTCCCTCCTTGTACAACCTCTACAAAGACAAGCTTATGAGCGAAAAGGTAAAACTATGAATGATTTTTCACTTTGCCATACTTTCCTCCGCCGCCAACTTCGAGATGTAAGGTCCCTTCTCGAGCACTCACAAGGTACGCAGCAATCTCGTCCCCAACGACACTAGCTAACGCCTCTGGCGTTGCATGGTGTAAGACCTGCATTTCTGTTCCGAACTGGCTTAGCAGTTGTTCCAGCTTCTTCGGACCCAATCCTGGGATGTACTCTAAGGGGACTTGAAAATGATACGGCGGACGATGCGCTGGCTGATATGACATCTCCCGATCTGCAATCGCCATGATTCGGTCCATGACGCCGCGCACAATTTTGGCACTGCCGCAATTAACACAACGTTCCACAGCTGTTTCGCCATCGTCCAATACAGCCTTACACACGCTGCAATAGGTTCGATGATATTTGCCCAATCGCGAGTTCAGGCCATAGTTGGCAGTAACACCTCGTCCATCCTGACGTCGAAGAGCTTTAGCTAACTCATCAAAAGTTGGCGCAGCAAGTTTCATCTGGTTGTATTCACGACCTATTTTGGCCAAGGAATGAGCGTCTGAATTGGTTATATATGTGAAATCATCCAGCTCAGTGATGTACCCAGCCATGTCCGAATCCGCACTTAGCCCAAGTTCAACGGCAGGTATCTGCTTCACATCAAGCAAATCATTCATGCAGCTTGTAGCGCTGCCGTACACGCTTTTGTGCGGCGTAAAGATGTGTGCAGGGATTAAGATGCCTCCCCGGCCCAGCACCTCTTCCTGAAGATCACGTGCAGGCACATAGATGCGTTGAGAACTAAGCTCCACATTTTTCATATGCCGGCTCATCCATCCCGTAAACTCCTGCATCACTTGAAGGTTTGGCATGTAGGCCAAAACATGCGCTGGCCCCATCCCAGGGTCTCTTACTTCAATTTCACTCCCCAGGATGATGGATGTATCCCGATACTGAATTCCCCCGCCTTCGAGCTCCGCCATGTCCCCCTTATCCAAATACATCATAATCTCCTCTTGGACTGAAGGAGAGTGTGTATCGATAATGGAGATCATCTCCATCCCCTTACGGTTCGCAGCTTCATGAGCAATATTGAAAAAGGTGAGATTATTCGCTGCGCTTATTTTGACAGCTTGACCTTTCTCCGTCCGGCCAATATGAATATGCAGATCAACATAGTAATCCTTCAACATTTAGATCTGACCCGTTAACTTGTAAAGCTGCCAAGCATACACCGCCATGATCGTTTTGGCGTCACTGATTCGTCCCTCACGCATATACTGCTGAGCTTGTTCTAAGGTGATCGCTTCACAATCAAGGAATTCGTCCTCATCCGGGTTCGCTGTACCCTTTACTAGATCTTCCGCTATGTATAAATGGATAATCTCATCTGCAAACCCAGGTGATGTGTAGAAAGAGCTTACCAATCGAATGTTATCTGACTTATATCCTGTCTCTTCCTCAAGCTCCCGCAAAGCCGCTCTCAAAGGCTCCTCACCGCTGTCGAGCTTCCCTGCAGGGATTTCCACCTGACTCTTCTCAAGCGGCTTACGGTACTGCTCTACGACGATCATTTTATCCCCTAGGAGCGGGATCACCGCTACTGCACCTGGATGCTTAACGATCTCACGGGAAGCTGTTCCTCCATTGGGCAACGTTACTTGATCTACTTGCAGGGAAATTATTTTACCCTTGAAAATCATTTCACTGCTCGTTGTCACTTCTTCAAATTTCTTATGGTCTGTCATTCGTGCACCTCATCCTCGTAAATTGGTCTAACTTGTCCACATGCAGCATATCGTTCATTATATCAAATATTTTCCTGAAAGAGGGTCTGTGATATGAAGAGCTATGTGAGTTCTAAGCAAATTCGACTTGTAGGTAAAGCCTGGGAGATCAAATATCAGCTGCAACAACTGCTTCAACAAGGGGATCCGAAGATACCATTGGTTGATTTCTTAGCAGGCTTGTACATAGCTCAGAAGCCTTCCTCACAAGGACATTCACATAAACTTCGAATTATCCATGCATAAATGAACGAAAACCGATTAGCCGCGCCAGTTGGCGGACGAATCGGTTTTTATTTTGTTTCTGGAACTAGACCTTAGCAGCTTCTTTCACAAGCGCTACGACAAGTTCAGCGGTTTTGACGAGATCACGGATCGCAATGCGCTCTTTGACCGTGTGAATGTCTAAATAACCAACGGCCAAATTCACAGTAGGAATCCCCATCCCATTGAACACATTCGCGTCACTGCCGCCACCCGAGTGGAACGTACTTGCTGTTAAACCTATCGTGCTCATCGCGCGTGAAGTTAATTGTACTATTGGTGCAGAATCATCATGCATATAGGATGCGTAGACGATATCAGCATGGAATTCACAGGACGTACCTGCTTCTGCAGCAGCTGATTCACAAGCCTGTTTCATCGCTTCTATCTGCGCTTCCAGTTTGTGCTGCACTATGCTGCGTGCTTCAGCTTCCATTTTCACTTTATCGCATACCACGTTCAGCGGGCCTACGCCAGAAAAGCTGCCAATATTGGCTGTCGTTTCATTATCGATTCTTCCTAGTGACATGCGCGAAACAGCTTTGCTGGCCACTTGGATGGCTGAGATGCCATCTTCCGGATTCACACCAGCGTGCGCTGTTTTTCCATGGAAAATGATTTCAATTTCTGCACGCCCAGGTGCCGCAGTAGCAATAGCACCAAGGTTCCCATTGGAATCTAATGCGAAGCCATATTCAGCTTCCATGGAGCTGCGTTCCATGGCGCGAGCACCTTTCAAGCCGCTCTCTTCACCTGCGGTAATGACGAACTGAATACGGCCATGCGGAATGTTCTGTTCTTTCAGAACTTGGATCCCTTCAAGCATGGCAGCAATACCTGCTTTATCATCACTGCCAAGAATCGTTGTGCCATCAGAGCGAATATACCCGTCCTCACCAATTTGAGGCTTAATGCCATTCCCTGGAGCAACTGTGTCCATATGGCATGTGAAGAAAATGGTAGGAATTGCCGGATTGCTGTCTGTCGCTTCCAATGTGCAGATTAAGTTACCTGCACCATGTCCACTCTTGGACATCGACGCATCTTCGACAACATGTAAGCCATACTTGCCGAATTTCTCTTTGAGCAGGGCGCAGATGTCTTGCTCAAATCTAGTTTCACTATCCACTTGAACGAGGGAAATGAATTCTTGGACTAAACGATCTTGTTGAATCATGTACTTTCCTCCGATACACACTTTGAGTTACAATAAAACGGTACAAGCTTGGATGAAAAAGGAGTGAATCCCGTGCTACAGAATAAGAAATGGTTTAAAGTCGTTATTTACATTATGCTCTTCGTTATGCTGCTATCTAGTTTATTGTTTACAGCCGGATTATTTTTCACGTCATAAAACGTTAGTAAATTTTAGTATCCGCGTTGTAGCTTTCTAGATTTTCTTTCACTCTTTGTAGGAACCTTCCACAGATCACACCATCCAGAATCCTGTGATCGAGCGACAAACAAAGGTTAACCATGGAGCGCACCGCTATCATATCTTGAATGACGACAGGCTTCTTCACGATCGATTCGAATGTAACAATCGCCGCTTGCGGATAGTTAATGATTGGGTACGACAGAATCGAACCGAAGGAGCCTGTATTATTAACGGTAAATGTACCGCCAACCATATCCGTGAGAGCTAATTTCCCCGCACGCGTTTTCTTCGTCAACTCATCAATTTCCCTTGCAAGTCCCGCGATATTCTTTTGATCTGCTTTCTTGATCACCGGCGTCATAACGGAATCTTCCGTACCAACAGACAAGGAAATATTAATATCGCGTTTCACGATAATTTTATCAACAGCCCACACGGAATTGATAATCGGATAGTCTTTGATCGCGTTAACGACAGCCTTCAGCATAAACGCGAGGTAAGTCAAGTTGATGCCCTCGCGGCGCATGAACTCGTCCTTCACTTTATTCCGCAGAACAACTAGATTCGTTACATCCACTTCAATCATAGTCCAAGCATGAGGAATTTCGGTGACGCTTTGACGCATCTTCGTAGCAATCGCATTACGCATAGGTGTTACATCAATAAAATGCTCATTCCGAGCATCCAGGTTGTGACCTTCTGCTTCGATAAGCGGTGTCTGTGGACTCGCTGATAGATGGATACCTGAGCTGCGAACAGGCTGGTTCACCGGTTCTTCTGGGACAACAGAGGCTGCTACGGACGCCGCTGGAGAGACTGCTTGAACAGCCGCAGGTGCTGTGTTAGCTGCATTAGCTCCACCTGATGCGATGAAGGTCTCTACATCCTTACGCGTAATACGTCCACCAAGACCTGTACCTGCAACGCGTGACAAATCGACACGGTTATCTTGGGCAAGTCTGTGGACCGCTGGAGAGAAGCGGCCACGCATGCTTTGATCCGTGTCTTCGGTAGCAACTACTGAATCCGTGAAAGCAACAGGCGCTGCTGAAGCCGCCGCTGAGGAGTCAGCAGGCTCCTCAATAACACAAATCGCTTCACCAACGGCAGCCGTTTCACCGTCGCCGACAATAATTTTGATCAGCTTGCCCTCAATGGGACTTGGCATTTCTGTATTTACTTTCTCTGTGAAAAGCTCACAAAGAACGTCATATTGTTCAATATAATCGCCTGGCTTTTTCAGCCATTTGCCGATTGTAGCCGAAACGAGACTTTCCGCCAAATGCGGAACAGTAACCTCGGTGAGGCGGCCGGTTTGGTTCATACAAGTACCTCCTAATTTCGGAAAAGATCAACGAATAAGAACAAACATTTAGAATAAAGCAAGCTGACGCATAGCATCCTTCAACTTATCAGCATTGAGAAGGAAAAACTTCTCCATTGGAGGATTACTTGCAACGGCTGGTACATCTGGGCCGCATAATCTTGCGATCGGCGCATCTAACTCAAATAGCATTTCTTCCGCGATAATCGCAGATACTTCTGCTCCGACACCACCGGTCTTGTTGTCCTCATGAGTTATAAGTACTTTGCCTGTCTTTCTAGCGGCTTCTAGGATCGCATCGCGATCGAGCGGCTGCAAGGTACGCAAATCAAGGACATGGGCCGAGATCCCTTCCTTGGCCAGCTCCTCCGCGGCTTGAAGGACATAATTGACTACCATGCCATAGGCGATGACGGTAATATCTGTCCCTTGACGCTTCACGTCAGCTTTGCCGATAGGTACAATGTAGTCTTCTTCCGGAACTTCGGCCGATAAAGCCAAGTAACATTTCTTATGTTCAAAATAAAGCACAGGATCGCCATCGCGAATAGCCGCTTTCAGCAGACCCTTGGCATCATACGGGTTCGATGGTGCTACGATTTTCAGACCTGGTGTTCCGAAGAACACGGATTCTGGACATTGTGAATGGTACAAAGCACCAGCGCCTGTTGCGCCGTAAGGAGCACGAATGACGATCGGGCAGCTCCAGTCATTGTTCGAACGATAGCGAATTTTCGCCGCTTCGCTCAAGATTTGATTCGTTGCCGGGAAAATAAAATCGGCAAATTGAATTTCAGCGATCGGCTTCATCCCATACATCGCTGCGCCGATGGCAACACCAACGATTGCGGACTCTGCAAGCGGCGTGTCCATCACGCGTTCTTCGCCAAATTGATCCCGAAGTCCCTTGGTTGTGTTAAGAACGCCGCCTTTTCCTACGTCCTCACCTAAGACGAATACGTTGTCGTCCTGTTGCATTTCTTCCTGCATCGCAGAACGGATTGCTTCCAAATACGTTATAACAGCCATCTCTATTTGCCATCTCCTTCCGCATAAACATGAAGAAGCGTATCTTCCGGCTTCGGATAAGGGGCAAGATCAGCATACTTCGTTGCTTCATTGACTTCTTGCTTTTGACGTTCTTGAAGCGCTAGGTCTTGCTCTTCACTCCACAGCTCACAAGCGATGAGATACTCCTTGAATTTCAAGATGCCATCCTTCTTGCGATTTTCTTCGACTTCTTCCTTCGTACGGTACAACATATCGTCATCCGAGGTGGAGTGCGGCATAATGCGATAGCACAGCATCTCGATTAATGTTGGACCTTCTCCACGAAGGGCTCTCTCTCTTGCTTCTTTCGTTACGCGGTACATTTCCAAGACATCAGTGCCATCGACTTGAACACCTGGGAAGCCATATCCAATCGCACGATCCGCGATTTTGCCTGCCACCTGTTTATGGAGTGGGACAGAAATTGCATATTGATTATTTTCACAAACGAAGATAACCGGCAGCTTATGTACACCTGCAAAATTACAGCCCTCATGGAAATCTCCTTGATTGCTGGATCCTTCTCCGAATGAAACAAAAGTAACGAAATCCTGTTTTTTCATTTTCGCCGCCAAAGCAATCCCCGCTGCATGCGGAACTTGCGTAGTAACAGGTGAAGATGCCGTTACGATATGATTTTTACGATCACCGAAATGACCTGCCATCTGTCTGCCACCGCTATTCACATCTTCTGCTTTGCAGAAAATGGCGAGCATGAGGTCCTTCACCGTCATTCCAACCGATAAAACGAATGCATAATCACGGTAATATGGCAAGAAATAGTCTTTCTGAGCTTGCATCGCAAAGGCCATGCCAACTTGTCCGGCATACTGTCCCATACCTGATACGTGAAACGGAATTTTACCTGCGCGTTGCAGCATGAAGGCGCGCTCATCGAATTTAGTTGCAAGGCTCATGACCATATACATACGTAGTGCTTCATCATCGGATAATCCTAAACTTCTGTGCTTATATAGCTGACCAATGGACATGGAGTTTGCCTCCTTAATGAGATTAAATGACTACTAAAACTTAATACCTGGTCCTAGTACTTGACTCTATAAGCATATTATAAACGCAAACGTTTATGATTACAATTTTTATCCGCTAATTGCAATACCATCCACAGCTAGCATCGCTTCACCCAAAGCCTCCGAAAGTGTTGGATGCGGGTGGATCGTCTGTCCAACCTCCCAAGGCGTTGCGTTCAACACCTGAGCTAGCGCTGCCTCAGTAATGCTGTTAGTAACTTGAGGGCCAATCATGTGAACTCCAAGAATATCATTCGTGTCTTTATCAGCAATTACTTTCACAAAGCCATCGGAGTCTCCATAAACTAGAGCTTTCCCTATTCCTTTGAAACTAAATTTGCCAACTTTCACTTGGCGACCTTGATCAATCGCCTGCTGCTGGGTCCAACCCACACTGGCAATTTCAGGTCTTGTATAGGTACATTTGGATACAAGGTGCGTCTGAAGTTCATCCGGTTGATGTCCAGCAATATGTTCTGCTGCCACGATTCCCTCATGGCCAGCCATATGCGCCAGCATAAGTCCGCCGATTACATCACCTACCGCGTAGATATGGGATTCCGTCGTTTGCATATAGCGATTGACGCGAATGACGCCTTTATCAATTTTGACATCCGTATTCTCAAGACCCATCGCTTCGACATTCGCCACCCGACCAACTGAAACCAGTACTCTTTCTGCGGATAGTTCCTGTACCTCACCCTGCTTGTCCACTTGCATCGTAACCTTGCCATCTGCCACTTTCACAGAATCCGGGAGCAATTTCGTACCCGTCTCTAGCTTAATCCCACGTTTCTTGAATAAACGTTCTAATTCTTTGGAAACATCAGCGTCTTCTAAACTGACTAATCGCTTATCGACTTCTACGATCGTTACTTCCACGCCAAAATCGTTTAACATCGAAGCCCATTCAACACCGATGACCCCACCGCCGACAATGATGATTGACTTCGGCAGACTTTCCATCCGCAGCGCATCTTCGCTAGTAATAATTGAAGTACCGTCTATTTCTAATCCTGGTAAACTGCGTGGTCTAGAGCCCGTTGCAATAATCAAATTGCTCGAAAGGAGCGTTTCGATATCGCCATCCTCCTTCTCAACAGAAACAGCGCCGCTGCGTGGTGAAAAAATCGAAGGTCCGATAATCCGTCCATTTCCATGGTGAATCGTAATCTTATTCTTTTTCATCAGAAATTGAAGTCCTTGATGCAGTTGATCGACAATTCGTTGCTTACGTCCTACTACTTGGTCAAAATTCAGCGAGATGGATTGTGCTGTGATGCCATAATCCTCGCTATGCTTCATCGCGGCAAACACTTCAGCACTTCTAAGCAAAGCTTTACTTGGGATACAGCCCTGATGCAGGCATGTACCACCCATTTTATCGCGTTCAACAATCGCTACTGACTTCCCGAGCTGTGCAGCACGAATAGCTGCGGTATACCCGCCGATTCCGCCACCTAATACCACGACATCATATCTATGTTCACTCATGTATGTAAGCCTCCTATGAAACAATTACTTGTTATATGTATACGTGCGTCTCTATTATATTACCCTTTTTTGGGATCGAAGTCATAGTCTTATTTGTGAGAAAAACTTCTATCGAAGCAATTCGAGGATGAGCTACCGCGTTTTAAATGTTGTTTTTATCGCCAATAAGAATTTGTTTTTCCGAACACCGGAAACTTATTAATTCTTATGTGGGGAATTAGACACGCTAACGGTTTCGGGTTATGATGTTAGAAAAAACATGTTTAATATCAGGTAAGGAGTTACTATGAAAGCACCCTTTTATCGTTTTATTGCTATTCTACTTCTCGTTATTCCTGGAATAACCGCTACTTATGGCTTTCTCGCAATGAAAGATGCCTTTTTTGCACAATTTGATACAGTTGCTAATAGCGGTATGTTATGGGGGAAATTCTTCTTAGGCTTGGTATTATTTCTGATCGGTGTTGCCTTTATTGGCGGATGGACTTTCTTCAGAGATCGTAAGCGGAATTATTTGGCTCCACGATTCAAACCAAAGCGCAATAAATAGACCGGACACTAAGTCCGGTCCTTTTTTTACGTCAAAGCCCTCATTCTACCCCAACAAGCTTCCACACGACATGACTTGCTCGTTTAAGTATCCAATGCAACTGGAACAGACTCAATCCAATGAAAACACAAGATAGACCAATAGTGGAAAGCACTTCTTTCCGTCTTTGAGTTGGTTGAAGTGTTAGCGCTTGTAAGCTTTTTATATCTACGAGACGAGCTCCAATTTTCATTCGAACAAGCAACGCACTCCCCATATTTGCTAAGCCCTTTGCTACAAAATCACTCATATAGGAATGTACGCCGACCGTAATTAGCCATTCCCCACCCTTTTCATAGGCTAATAATAAAGCAGCATCCTCACTGTTACCTATGCAGGACAACACGAGATGATGCTTACTTAGGCCATCAGGCGAACAATTATCAAGGATTCCTTGAGGATCTGGGTAGGTGTGGACAATGATTTCTGCACCACTCTTCCACACGCGATTCGAAATTTGATCTGCATCACTAACAACAACATCTGGTTGATAACCGCTGGATATTAGCGCATCCGCTCCTGAACCAACGCCAAGTAGTATCGGCTTAAACGCCGTTATAAATCCACTAGCGGCTTGCAGGTCCTTCTTATAACCTTTCCCATCGGACACTACCAAGATGTGTCTACCCATGAATTGCGTGCGCAGCGGCAAGTTGGGTAATGACTCTCTGACAGCTTGTTTTTCTCGCATTGCATAAGCTAAAGTGTGTTCAATAAAGGGCTCCCACCGTTCACTCGCCTGCTCATTGGCGGCTCGTTGCGCTATCAACCAGTCTTCTCTCGTAAATAGCTTACAAGAGACTGATTGACCGGCTATATGGATCATATCATGATGAATAATCATTTCTGCTTCGTGCAGAAAGATTTCAGCATGAACGGCATCCACTTCAATAATTGGGATATGCTGCTGTAACAATAATAGCGGACCTTCCGTCGGGAAGACACCACTCATAACTTGCCCACAATGAACGATCGCTTTCACTCTTCGATCTAACAGTTCTTGTGCCTGTTCTTCCTCGATATCACTCTGTGAAAGCACGAGTATACGACCGCTTGAAAGCTGTTCGAACGTTTCAAATGAACCTGTTATCTTAGCTATTTTCCCTTTGCAAATTAGGTTTGGCTTTGTGGCAAATAAAGATAAAGATGACCAATTCATAGTTAGACACCTAGCTTTCCTAACGTCGTCTCATGGCCTACCTAATTTACCCGATCCCACAAAATTCTATGTATATTTTAAGCTTTGAATGGCAAGCATTGTTTAATATTCGTAACGAAAGGAGAGGACATCTATGGAGCTAAACATGAGCGCAGACGAAGTGTTAGGCCAAATTGTACAGCTTCACAGCACAGGGGAATCGCTAGCCAAAAAAAATGTGAAGAAGCTGCATCCTGATCTTATGAAAAACGCCCTGTATTACTATCCAAGCTGGGAACATGCTTTGCAGAAGACCGGAGTAGGCAACATCGTTCACTAACATACATAGGTTGTACACTGATGCTCCGTAGGGTAGATCCTTACGGGGCCGTTTTATTACCTACTCGTCTATAACTTCCCATTCCACTTGAACCATCCGATCAACCCACGTTCGAATCTTCACCTCAATTGCTTGCTCAATCTCTTCGTCCGTCATTTCACCAAGTTTATGCTCGGCAATTTCGAGCACTTCCGTTTTCTTCGTTTCGCCATCTATCGCTAACTGGATTTGAATGCGCATATTGTTCACCCTTTTTCATTATCAACTAAACTTTCCATTGCCTCTTCCTCATCACCTGTTACAATAGAAATAGACTCGCACACTACAAATAGAAAAGAGGAATTACGATGTCCCGATCACAAGCTCAAAAATTACGTCAACGCAATCTACGTGAAGGCAAACTGGATCCTATGATGCAACGGTTGCACTGGCATGGTACGAATCCAGTAACCCGAACAACACCAACACGAATAGAACTTCAAAACAAACAACAGAATAAACACAAATCAAGGAATTTGAACCATTCATTACATGGCGATAATTCCTTTTGTCATTCTTGGCCTTCATCTTCTCGTATGGAAATCCCTTGTAGAGCTGCGTAATGGATCATTTCTTCTTTCTCAGATGGACGGAAATTATATTTGCAATCAAACCCATTGAAGAATAACTGCCAATGCTTAACAACCCCTTGATCGTCAACCTCAAGCTCTGCCACATACAAAGAATCAGGCTCATCCTCGAACTGTAAACCAATGTGAATGAATGTCTGACCTTCTGAAATTTCTTGTTCACAATAGTCCATGATCATGTCTAGATGACCTCCTATTGAATAAAATCTTTTTTATTTATATAATATACTAATGCAACTGAGCAAACAAAGAGAAAAGCATGTTAATTTATGAATTTGCGATGTAGATTGTCTAGCTGAGCAAACTCTTAGGAGGAAATACATATGGCCTACGATCCGCAGGTAGTTGATGCAACAATAGTGAGTGATAATAAAAAGAATGGACTTTTCGAGGTTGTCGTTTCCTTGAAAGACCGCAACAAATGCCGTCTTTTCTTTGAAAGAGATGCTGAAACTGGCATCGGCCGCGTAACGGACTTGAACCGTTTGATGAAAGAACCTTGTCCAATTTGCCGAAAAGATTACCTGTGCAATTGCCTTGATCGCTACAAGTTCTCCATCGCTGATCAAGCTTTAACGTTCATTAAGTAATTGGCATGAACATGAGAAACCCCTTAGCCACATTGGCTAGGGGGTTTTCCATGTGTAGATCAATTAATTATTCGTAGATAACACGGTAGAGCCCCTCTAGTAAGCTCTGGTAATTCCTCGGATCATACGAAATCTCCGCAAAGGATACTTGAATGACCTTATTACTTGTCTTCACAATAAAAAAACTCTCCAAGCTATTCTCAGCATCAATATACGTGTAGCACACCAATTGACTGCTGCCTGTCTGTTTGCGTAAAAATGCCGTCGCTTCTTCACTCTCATTCGCGAACTTAGGCATACTTCCACCTCCTAAGCACAATTCACTCCACTAGATTCAGCAGATCACCCTATCTAATGTACCAAGCAGGTAATTAGGACTGGGATGTCTTCTTCCTCTTCAATGCAAGATATCCACCTAGGAGCGATACCGGTACGATGGCTACTAATCCAATCAATTCGTACCATAGCGGGATTACATCCTGTGTTAATATCGAATCAAACCCAATCCCTGCACCAATGACCCCAATGATCGCTGCGTTGAATAGTTCCCCTCGTTTGGCAACCTTCGCGGTGAAATAACTACCTAGGAACGTCCAGAATAAGCCAACGACCAGAAATAAAAGTAAGAGAGCTGCATTTGAATAAATCGCATTTACATCTTGATCTTCCAACGGCCGGTTAGCAAAATATAGACTGCCAATCACCCCTGACGATAACATCGTCCCGATATTATCAATAGCTATTCCTAGCACAACGGCTAGAAAATGAAATTTTCGTACACTTTTTTGTTCCGACATAGACTTATCTTCTCTCCTGCTCACATCTGACTATTAACCTAACCATAATACCATGTGAAGTCCCTGGTAGCTAGTTCAGCTCGAACTATGACTGTACCCACCAATTCGCTTTCGGATAGGACTGTACGTCGGAACCCTTTAAAATAATAGTCTGTCCGATAGGTGGCGTGACCAACTTAACACCTTTGGTCTCAGCAGCCCTCGCGGCGCGAGCCACAGGATCATTCCAATCATGGATGGCTAGTGTGAAGGCACCCCAGTGGATTGGCAGCATCACCTTCCCTCTCACATCCAAATGGGCTTGAACCGTTTCTTCCGGCATTAAGTGAATATCCGCCCAACGTTCATCATATTGCCCACATTCCATCAAGGTCAGATCGAAAGGACCATATTTATCTCCAATTTGCTTAAAATGAGGCGTATATCCGCTATCCCCACTGAAGAATATGCTAGAGCTCTCTCCTTTGATCACCCATGAGCACCATAAAGTCGCCCCGCGATCATTCGTACTGCGTCCTGAGAAGTGATTGGCAGGCGTACAAGCTAAATCCAGCCCTTCAAACGATATTTCTTCCCACCAATCATGCTCCTCAATCTTGGCTGCTGGAACTCCCCAGCGAATTAAATGAGCACCAACTCCAAGTGGGACAAAAAACCGTTTCACTTTGTGTTTTATTTTCATAATGGACCCATAATCCAAATGATCATAATGATCATGAGATAGAAGGACGGCATCAATCTGCGGGAGCTCCGCTATTTCAAACGGGATTCCGCCGCTATATCTGTTTTTACCTATCCACGGAAATGGCGAAGGTGTTCTTCCAAACATCGGATCAAGGAGCAAGGCTTTCCCATCGATTGTGAGCAAGCTAGCCGAATGTCCGAACCAAGTGACGCTGGTATCACCATTCACGCTAAACTGAGGCCTCTCCATCGGTAAGGGGGACTTAGGACGTCGATGCGGGCTTCCTTTGATCATATCGCGCAAAATCCCGAGCGTTGTACGAAAGCTCATATTCATCATCGCTGGGATTGGATTTTCGAACTTGTTTTTCGCATATTGCGGTGACTGACTGAACCTTCGAATATCACCTTCAGAAGGTCTTCGGCCGAATACCGGATACACTTTCATAAAGAGAACATACACACCAATCAAAATCACAATGATCACTATTGTCAATAACATTCACTTTTCCTCCATGCCTCTAATTCCGCTTGCACGATCTCTTGTTGAAAAGAATAAGCTACGATGTAATAACGTAACAACTTATCCCTTGGTTCCAAGTTTTCACGTTGCCCCTTCCCTACCCCAAATTTATTTCAAAAGACAGGGACATTAGCACAATCAGTCGTTTCGCCCAAACATTCCTCAGAAATAGTCATAAGCTATCTCGAAACACAAACCAAATATCCAATTGGAGGTTGATTCGAATGAGTTGTGGAACTGGGTATGGTACTTCCGCTGCAGCTGTCTTGGTACTTTTCATCTTATTGGTTATTATCACTAGCGCATTTGTTTGGTAATTCAAAACTAATACAGAAGGACTACCTAGACTGTCTAGGTAGTTTTTCTGCTTCCCATCTCATTCATGCAACCAAAATAAACGGCTATGTCGTTCACTTGGGACGGGAGTGTTTATGGACAAATATAGCCGAATTATGAATTGAAACATATAAATTCTTATATTTTTTAAAAAATGAAAAGAACGCTCAAATTGAGCGTCCTTAACTTGACATATATTATAAAGCTCCTAACTGTCTCAAGAAACTTTATGCTCGATTCTCAGCTTGTCAGCAACCATCGCGATGAACTCGGAGTTCGTCGGTTTGGATTTCGAGATATTAATCGTATATCCGAAAATGAAGGAGATACTGTCGATATTGCCGCGCGTCCATGCGACTTCAATCGCGTGACGGATAGCGCGTTCGACGCGGCTTGGCGTTGTTTTGTATTTTTCGGCAATAGCTGGATAAAGCGTTTTGGTGATCGCACCTAGGATTTCAATATTGTTGTACACCATCGTAATGGCTTCACGTAAATATTGATAGCCTTTAATGTGAGCAGGTACACCAATTTCATGAATAATGCTCGTAATATTAGCATCCAAATTCTTTCCTTTTGGCATATGTACGACATTCGCACGAGGTGTTGAGGATGTTGTAGTCGTAGTTGAAGAGTTACCAGCAAGCTGACGAATACGATTCGTAAGGGTTTCCATATCAAATGGTTTTAAAATGTAATAAGAAGCGCCAAGCTGCACGGCTTTTTGTGTAATGTTTTCTTGTCCGAATGCCGTTAGCATAATGATTTTGGGCTGAGAAGGAAGATTCATCTCTCGCATTTTTTCCAGAACACCAAGTCCATCCAGATGAGGCATAATAATATCTAGAATGAGAACATCGGGCAGCTCACGCTGTTGCTCCAGAAAACGAAGGACCTCGTTACCATTGTAGGCAACACCCATAATTTCCATATCCTCTTGCTCACCAATGAACTCTGACAATAGATGGGTGAATTCTCGGTTATCGTCTGCAAGTAATACCTGAATTTTTTGCAACTGAATTTCCTCCTTTAGCTACTGAAACAAGTTGGTATTTTTCTCTCTTGTGTAAACTATTCGACAGCTCTTTTTAAAATCCTTCTGTCGAATATTATTTTTCTTTTCTTTTGTTTGAGTTTCTTATATAATATAATATTTATCTTCTAATTCCAACATTTTTCGACATGAAGACACGAAACTCGCTATTCTCTCGTAAAATGAGGTTAAAAAGAAACAAAGAACTAAAGGCTACTAACTCACCTTTAGTTCTTTGTCTGTGTTCCCCGAGGTCGGTCGAAGGATGATTCCGGAGTCCTGAAGCATCCATTCGATAAAGCAACCATAGCCACTAGTCGGATCATTCACGAAGACATGTGTGACCGCTCCGATCAATTTACCATTTTGGATGATGGGAGAACCGCTCATGCCCTGCACAATCCCCCCCGTTTTATCTAATAAGCGTGGGTCCGTGATTTTGATAACCATGCCTTTCGTACCCGGAACGTCTTGTTTGGATACATGAACCACTTGGATATCAAATTTTTCTACCTTTTGACCTTCTAAGACGGTATAGATCTGGGCTGGTCCTTCTTTCACTTCTTCTGCGAAGGCAACGGGTATCGCTTCTTTATCTAAGCTGTGATCAGGAGCACCATACATTTTCCCAAAAATCCCGAAAGCCGTATTCCGTTCAATATTGCCAATTACCTTGCTGTCCTTGTAAAGCGTTGCATGCTTTTCACCAGGATCTCCATTATGGCTTTTGGAAATCGACGTCACATTCGAATAGACAATGTCGCCATCGCCTACAATAATGGGTGTCTGAGTATCCATATCTGTTATGACATGTCCAAGAGCCCCGTAGACTCCTTGATCTGGTGCATAGAAGGTTAACGTCCCAACCCCTGCCGCGGAGTCGCGAATGTACAGACCCAAGCGATAAGACTTATCTACTACGTCATATACTGGCTGCAACTTCACAACAAGTTCTTGATTGTTTCTTAAAATTTGCAGAACAAGGGGATTCTTACTTTCGCCTGATTTGGCCACCAGTTCCGCGACCTTACTAACATCCTTAGAATCCTTGCCGTTAATTTTGGTTATTAAATCGCCAACTTGAATTTTAGCTTCTTCCCCAGGTGAAACTTTTTGTTCAGAGGCAACAGTCACTAGATGGTGACCAACTACCAAGATACCGGCAGACTTAATTTTTACACCGATTGTCTGGCCCCCTGGGATTACTTTTAAATCAGGTACGACATTCACTTTGACAGTCTTGATTGGAATGGCTCCGAACAGCTTGAGCTTCATTTCCGTTTGCCCAGAATGGTCGGATTGCAGTGAGATAGGTTCGTTCAAATTAACTTGAAATGAGTGCTTGGCGTTGCCGTTTACCTTTACAATATCCGTATCCTTGACCGTGACCTGGGCACTGACCGGCATCGTTAACTGAAGCTGCTTCCCTTGGCCGCTAAACAAACGGAGTTCTTGTGGAAAGGAGGCGAAGCTCTGAAAAGGCGGGGACATACTGACCAAGCAAACGAAGAAGACGAGCAAGAGTCCGAACAATCTTTTTCTTTTGTTGGATTGCACTATCAACACGCTCCTTCAAAATTCCTTGAGCCCTGACGAATAACCTCGTCAATTGCGTACCTATAAGTTAACCCCAGTCCCCTTCTTTTATAACTGTAAATGATGACTATCTATACTTTCATACCCTTGCTTTCTTATTTTTTGCCATGGTAAGCATTTCTCCAGCATGATGAAGCGTTGTTTCTGTCACTTCTACACCGCCAAGCATCCTCGCAAGCTCTTCAATTCGGCCAGTATCTGGCATATCTTGAACACGCGTGAACGTTCGCTCATGATCCACTTCTTTCCGAATATAGAAATGAACATCTGCAAAGCTTGCAACCTGCGGCAAGTGAGTAATGGAGAAGACTTGACAGCTTTGCGAAAGAACGGACATTTTCTCAGCAATCGCTTGTGCCGCTCGTCCGCTAACCCCCGTATCAACCTCATCAAAGACAAGCACTGGAATTTGATCAATCCGTGCAAAAATTGCCTTCATTGCGAGCATAATACGGGAGAGCTCTCCACCTGAGGCAATTTTACTTAATCCGCGCAGCGGTTCCCCTGGGTTAGGAGCCATGAGGAACTCAACCTGATCAATGCCTTGTCTGGAGAAGCGAACCTTATTGCCGTCAACTTCAACGCCGCGGTCATCAATAATATGAGCGATCTGCACTCGGAACTGTGTTCGTTCCATTTGAAGATCACGCAATTCATGTTCAATCTGAGCAGAGAGTTCACTGGCAATACCTTTACGCAGGTTAGAAAGGTCTAGGGCATGCACACCAACTTGTTTCTCAGCAAGTACAAGCTTATCTTCTAATTTACGAATAATTTCATCTTTATTTTCAATCGTATCGACTTCATTTTTGATCTTTTCTAAATAGCTTAGAATCTCTTTTATATTCTCTCCATATTTTCGACGAAGAGACGTGATGGTATCTAATCTTTGTTCAATATAATCTAATCGAGATGAATTGAACTCAATGCTGTCGCGATAGTCTCTGATTTGATAAGCTGCGTCTTCCAGTTGATAAAAGGCCGACTGCGCCTGCTCAAGAATTGGGCTCAAATTCGTCGGATCTAGCTGAACGATATCTTGAAGGCGAGAGACTGCTTTGCCAGCAGCATCGAGTCCTCGATTCGTGGCATAGAGAAAATCATAAGCTTCAGACGAGCTTTGATAAAGCTTCTCTGCATTAGCTAACTTGCGCTTTTCCTCAGCTAAGGTTTCATCTTCGCCTAGTTTCAGCTTGGCTGAGGAAATTTCTTCAATCTGGAAACGATACAGGTCTAACATTTGCAGCGCCTGCTTGCTCGTTTCTTGAAGATCGTTCAGCTCCTTTTGAAGCTTCATATACTGATCATAGCTAGCTTGGTACGTCTTCTTCGCTGACTCAATCTCGGCATCTCCGAACAGATCCAAGGAATGAATATGCTCGTCCACATGAAGTAAAGATTGATGCTCATGTTGGCCATGAATATTAACGAGCCACTCCCCCGTCTTGCGCAACATCGTCATATTCACAAGCTGACCATTAATTCGACTTGAGCTTTTGCCTGTTGCTGTAATTTCACGACGGATAATGAGATGCTCGGAAGCATCGGATTCAATCCCGAACTCTGTAAGCGTATGCCAAACCGGATGAGACGCAGGTAAGTCAAACATCGCTTCAATCTCTGCTTTATCAGCACCATAACGAACTAATTCCGAAGAACCTCTACCACCGACAATCAGTGTTAACGCATCTATGATGATCGATTTCCCAGCGCCAGTTTCCCCAGTAAGGACGTGAAAACCTGCTTTAAACCGAATATGTACATGTTCAATGACAGCCAAATTACGAATTGAAAGTTCTGTAAGCATGAACGCCTCCTGATTTTATGATAATAAGGACATGACTTCATTTACAAAAGTTACACTATTCTCTTTCCCGCGGCAAATAACAAGTATCGTATCATCTCCACAAATCGTTCCCATGACGCCATTCCACTCCAAATTATCTATTAAAGCACAAATCGTATTCGCTGTGCCTGGCAAGCATTTCATAACAACTAAATTATCCGTATAATCAATGCTGACAAAATGGTCACTTAATGCCCGGCGAAGTCGCTGCATCGGATTAAATCGCTGATCTGCCGGCATGGAATACTTATATCTGCCATCATCTAGCGGCACCTTAATGAGATGGAGTTCCTTGATGTCCCTCGAAACTGTCGCCTGTGTGACATGAAATCCTGCCGCACGCAGCGCCTCGACCAATTCATCCTGCGTTTCAATCTCATGATTAGTAATAATTTCTCTGATTTTTACATGCCTTTGACCCTTCATCCTTACACCTCTATGTGAAAAGTGATTTTTTTGATTTTGCTAACGGTCATATCAACGTAAAGGATACCCTGTGCCTCCGGATAAATGAGAGTGTAGGGCAGCAACATGTCACGTACAGCGCTCCCTGTCATCTCAAGTGGCTTGCGTTCTCTTGCCACTTTCACAAGATAAATATCATCTTCCTTTTGCACAAAATAATCGATAAATAGGCGGCTTTCCAGCAGTTCTCTCTCGCCAACGGACATGGTAATTGGAATTTTGGTCTTACCAGCAAGCACTTCGAATCCAGCAGCCTCAAGCAAATCAACAACATCATCCTCGGGGATATTCGCATGCCTTGGAATACGTCCTCTTCTTCGACTTGAACCCACTGACCACTTCTGAAATCGCCAAAAGACGATACAAACAACAACGATAAGGATTAACAAAATGACTCTTACATCGCCTTGTTCCATGTCCTTCACCTCGCCATAGTATTCGCGAAACCGGAAGGCAAATCCTTTCTCTTAAGTGAAATAAACGACTACACCGTCCTGAAAGGGACTAGTGCGTTTATCTAAAATTTAAGCCGAAATATGAAGTGAAACAAATATATGCTTATAATTTGAAAAAACCCATCTTAGGGCCGCAAAAGGCGTTCTCAAAGATGAGTTTATTTTCCATGTAATTTCTGAGACTCTTTAACTGTCTCGGCAATAAGGGCTTTGATCGAAGTTGGCACTGCCAATGACTCTTCCGTCTCGTTGCTCGACCAGTACGCAAGGAATTCAATGTTCCCTTCACCACCGGTTATTGGCGAGTAAGTGAGTCCCTTCAAGCGAAAGCCGAGCTCCTCAGCAAATGAAAGAACCGTTGTCAGAACGTCAATATGTACATCCGTGTCCCTTACAACGCCCGACTTCCCAACCTTCTCTCGACCAGCTTCGAATTGCGGCTTAATTAAAGCAACAACATGACCCTGATCCCCTAAGATTTCCTTAAGTGGTGGCAGGATAATACGAAGCGAAATGAACGAAACATCAATACTGGCAAAGCTAGGTCTCGGACCGTTCAAATCCTCCAATTTCGTGTAACGGAAATTCGTTCTCTCCATGACATGAACACGCTCATCATTGCGCAGCGACCAATCCAATTGATTGTAGCCAACATCCACCGCGTAGACAGAGGCCGCACCATTTTGCAGCGCACAATCCGTGAATCCGCCTGTAGAAGCTCCAATGTCGAGCATTACTGCATCATGTAAGTCGATGTCGAAATGCTTTAACGCTTTCTCCAGCTTTAATCCGCCACGGCTCACGTAAGGATGCAGCGCACCCTTTACTTTCAGCACGGCTTTCCTGCTGATCTTCATCCCCGCTTTATCAGCTGGTTCTTCATCCGCAAAAACAAGGCCTGCCATGATGGCGGCCTTTGCCTTTTCTCTGCTTTCAAAATATCCTTGCTCCAGTAGCAATAAGTCTAATCGTTCTTTATCCGAGGACATATATAATGTGTTGCTCCTATTCAAAATCGGTTACTAGACCTTCGCTCGTAGAACCTTGCGAGGAACTAGCTTCTTCACTTCGGCAATCAAGTGATGGGCAGTTAACCCAACCTCTTCGCGTTGTTCAGGCACACTGCCATGCTCTACGAAGTAGTCTTGAATCCCCATCAATTCAACCTGCAAACCAACAACCCGCTTCTCTGCGTAGAATTCTAAGACCGCGCTTCCGAAACCACCTTGGATTGAACCCTCTTCCATCGTGATCACTGGCATCGATTCCTTAGCTAGCTGTAGCAAGTAAGCTTCATCCAACGGTTTAATAAACCTTGCATTCACAACACGAAGTTCAATGCCTTCTTGGGCCAGCTTAGCAGCTGCTTCCTCTGCAACTTGAACCATAGGTCCAACAGCGAGAACTGCCGCATAATCACCTTCACGTACAGTTTCCCAAGTACCGAGCGGAATGGCCTTTGGAGCCTCATCAATATTAGCGCCTGTGCCATTAATACGCGGATAACGATACGCAATCGGACCATCATTATATTCAAGCGCCGTTTGCATCATATCACGCAATTCCTTCTCATCCTTCGGCATCATTAAGACCATGTTAGGAATTGTTCGCAAAAATGAAATATCGTAAACCCCTTGATGCGTTTCACCATCGGAACCAACGAAGCCAGCTCTATCAATTGCAAAGGTCACGTTCAATTTGGGACGACAAATATCATGAACGACTTGATCGTATGCACGTTGTAAGAACGTAGAGTATACTGCAAACACTGGTTTTAAGCCTTCACTTGCTAATCCTGCACACAGAGTAGCAGCATGTTGTTCAGCAATTCCCACATCAATCATCCGATTTGGAAACTTGCTTGCAAATTTCATTAAACCAGAACCACCTGGCATAGCAGGTGTAACAGCAACTAAACGCTGATCCTTCTCGCCAAGTTCAATTAACGTATCACCGAATACCTGTGTATACATCGGAGGTCCAGCAGATTTGAGTAATTGTCCAGTTTCGATTTTGTACGACGTACTTACGCCATGCCAAGTATGGGAATCCGTCTCAGCTGGGGTATACCCTTTGCCTTTTTTCGTGACAACGTGGATGAGTACAGGACCTTCCACTTTTTCCGCCTGTTTCAACGTATCCATGAGCACTTGTAAGTTATGTCCATCTACAGGACCAATATAAGTAAACCCTAGTTCTTCAAACCACACGCCATTTAATACAAAATATTTAAGACTATCCTTCAGCTTCTCCGCTGTTTTGGCAAGCGTTCCACCGATGGCAGGAATTTTCTTCAGTAAATATTCGACTTCCTCTTTAGCTTTCAAATAATGACGGTCTGAACGAATTTTGCTTAAATAATTATGAAGAGCCCCTACATTGGGCGCAATCGACATTTCATTGTCATTCAGAATGACCGTAATATTCTTCTTCTCATGACCAATATGATTCATGGCTTCTAATGCCATGCCGCCTGTAAGCGCACCATCACCAATGATGGCCACAACCTTATTATGCTCGCCTTTGAGATCACGCGCCATTGCCATACCCATGGCAGCTGACAGGGAAGTACTACTATGTCCTGCTTCCCAGACATCATGTTCGCTTTCGGAACGCTTAATAAACCCGCAGAGCCCTTTATATTTGCGTAAAGTATCAAACTTGTCTTTACGACCTGTCAAAATTTTGTGTACATACGCCTGGTGACCCACATCAAAAATCAGTTTATCATACGGGCTGTGAAACATGGTGTGTAAAGCTATCGTGAGTTCAACCACGCCTAAGTTCGGGGCTAGATGTCCACCAGTAACGGAAAGCTTCTCAATAAGAAATTGACGGATTTCTCCTGCCAATTCTTCGAGCTCCGTTAAGGATAACCGCTTCAAATCTGCAGGCCGATTGATTTGTTCGAGCAGCACGCTTGTTTCCTCACTTTCAATGTGAAAATACTAAGATTTCACCATTATATCATATTATTGGGTAATTCGTGTGATTAAACCTCTTTCGAGGCAACTCAATGATGAGCGACTGCGTTTATAGGTAGGTTTCATCGCCAATTAGAAGATGTTTTCATTAAGTGAAAACTTATTTCTAATGTGGAAAAACTACCTTCCGGTATGTCATACAAATTGTATACGTATGTCTAATGATCCCGTTTCATCAGGTAATCTGCGATCTGCAGCAACCGTTCAGGGTTCGGTATATTGGATCGAATTAAGGCTTCCTTCGCTTGATTCGTCAGCTCTTGCACTTTCTGCTCAGATGCTTCCATACCGATAAAATAAGGGAATGTCACCTTTTGCTGTTTCTCATCGCTCTTCACAGGCTTACCTAGTTTCGCTTCATCACCGATAATATCCAAAATATCATCTTGAATCTGAAAAGCAAGTCCAAGCGCATGTCCAAATTCACTGAGTGCTTCCAATTGCGCTTCGGATGCCCCAGCAATATGTCCACCAGCACGCAAAGAAAATACAATAAGATCACTCGTTTTATGTGTATGAATATAAGTAAGCTCTTCTAACTTGGTTAGACCTTGCTCTCCTAACATATCCGCTGCTTGGCCGCCAACCATGCCACGAGCACCTGCCAGTACGGCAAGCTCTTCTGTAATGGCTAGTACACGTTCTGCAGGAACACCAAACCTCTTGTGTGATTGCGCAACGCAGAAGAAGGCGTGCGTAAGCAGCGCATCGCCAGCAAGAATAGCCATTGCCTCACCATAAACTTTGTGATTCGTTAACTTACCTCTGCGATAATCATCATTATCCATCGCTGGCAGATCATCATGAACTAACGAATAGGTATGAACCAATTCGATGGCCATCGCAACAGGCATAGCAGACTCCAGCGAGCCACCTAGCGACTCTGCTGCAGCGAGAACCATAATAGGACGCAGTCGTTTGCCGCCTGCCATCAAGGAGTAGTCCATGGACTCACGTAACGAAGCTGGTACCTCCCAAGCAGTCGGCAATGATTGACGCAATGCGGCTTCAACCAATTCAGCATGGGAAGCGATGTATGTATGAATAGTAGACGTCGTGTTATTCAAACTAATTCCCCTTATCTTCCAAGACAGGCTGGAAAGGCTTCCTTGTTACCCCAGCTTCCCCTTCAACCAGCATCTCAATTTTCTTCTCCACTTGCTCCAGCTTAACACCGCATATATGGGAGAGTCTTACACCTTCTTGATACAGTTCAATTGCTTTCTCTAAAGGAACGTCACCGCTCTCCAGCTGACTTACGATACGCTCTAGCTGCTCGATAGCCACTTCAAAACTTACTTCGGTTTCACTTGTTGACATCAATGTTCGCCTCCATCCCCGAAACTTGACATTGTATTTTACCATCCTTAAGACGTATGGATAATCGATCACCGATGTTTACTTGGGCGACCGAACGAATGAGCTGTTTCTCCTGCTCATCATAAGCAAGGCTATAACCCCGCTGCATAACTTTCAGCGGGCTGAGGGCGTCCAGATGACGGACGCTGGACTGCCACTCCTGCTTCTTCGAGCGCAGGAGAGTCTGCATGGCCGTGAGCATCTGACGTTTGGACGTGTCCAAACGTCGTCTCGCCATCACGGCCTGCTCGGTTGGATTGAAGCTGGATAAGCGACGCTCCAGCTTCATACGCCTCTGCGCCAGCTCCGTGAGGCGCTGACGCATACGGTAACCGAGCTGCTCCGCCAGCCGGTCGAGTCGCTCCGCAGGCTGCATGAGCAGCTGCCTGCGGGGGTTCGTCAGGAACGGCGAGCGCTTCGCGCGCTCGAGCCGTTCCTGCTTGCGGCGCAGCTGCTGCAGCAGCCCGTAATGCAGGCGCTGAGCCTGCTGCGATAGCTGCTGCTTCAGCTCGAGGTGGTGCGGCACCGCGAGCTCTGCCGCCGCCGTAGGCGTCGGCGCTCTGAGATCGGCGACGAAGTCGGCGATCGTGAAGTCCGTCTCGTGGCCGACGGCCGAGATGATCGGGATCGCGGAGGCTGCGATAGCCCGCGCAACGATCTCCTCGTTGAAAGCCCACAGCTCTTCCAGTGAGCCGCCGCCGCGGCCCACAATGAGCACGTCGGCTTCACCGAGCCGGTTCATCGCTTCGATCGCTTTCACGATCGAAGGCGCCGCCTGCGTACCCTGTACAAGGACAGGGTACAGCAAGATCGGGATCGACGGGTAGCGCCGCTGAAGCGTGATGATGACATCACGAATGGCAGCCCCCGTCGGGGACGTGATCACGCCAATGGCGCGCGGAAACCGAGGAATCGGTTTCTTACGCTCTGGCGCGAATAATCCTTCTGTTTCGAGCTTCTTTTTCAGCTGCTCGAAAGCCAAATACAAGCTGCCGATGCCATCAGGCTGCATCGCCGTTACATAAAACTGATAGGCACCGTCACGCTCATAAACGGAAATATTGCCGCGAGCAATGACTTTCGTGCCTTCTTTCGGGATAAATCCCAGTTTTTGATTATGCGAAGCAAACATAATGCTTTTCAGCCGACCATCCGCATCTTTCAATGTAAAATACATATGACCGCTGGAGTGATGTGTGAAATTCGAAATTTCGCCTCGCACCCACACATCCTGGAGTCGTGAATCTCCTTCCAGCAATAGCTTGATATAGCGGTTTAGATCCTTTACGGATAAAATCTTGGTCTCATTTCTCGCCATAAGATGACTATACGCTCACATTCGCTTTAGCTGCACGGCTAGCCGCATCAACTGTATTGCGAAGCAGCATCGTAATCGTCATTGGGCCTACACAACCTGGAACAGGTGTAATCGCACTTGCAATCTCTTTCACAGCTTCAAAATCAACATCACCCGTTAATTTGCCGTCTGCAGGACGATTCATCCCAACGTCAATAACGACTGCACCTGGTTTCACATGATTAGCTTTAATCAAATGCGCTTTGCCAACCGCTACAACAAGAATATCGGCTTGTTTGGTAATCTCTTCCATGTTAGGCGTGCGGGAATGAACGACAGTTACCGTTGCGTGTTCGCGCAATAACAGCATCGCCATCGGTTTACCAACGATATTACTTCTACCTACAACAACAGCATGCTTACCTGCGATTTCCACGCCTGTCCGCTTCAGAATTTCAATTACACCGTGCGGGGTACAAGGCTTCATACCATCTTTACCAATCATCAGGTTACCAACATTAATCGGGTGGAAGCAATCTACATCTTTCGCTGGATCAATTTCATCAACAACCGCTTCTTCATTGATATGCTTAGGCAGTGGTGATTGAACAAGAATCCCGTTAATTCGATTATTCGCGTTAAAACCATGGATGAGTGCAATTAATTCTGCTTGCGTCGTCTCTTCAGGCAGACGGTGTACTTCGGAATAAATACCTACATCATCGCAAGCTTTCGCTTTGTTTCTAACATATACTTGTGAAGCTGCATCTTCACCTACAATCACAACGACAAGACCTGGCTGGTTTCCCTGAGTTGTAAGTGCCGCTGCGTCAGATCTAATTTCCTCACGGATTGAGCTCACGAGTTCTTTCCCATTAATTACTTGTGCTGACATGTTATTTCCCCCTTAGCCGTTTAAGCCTTACCCCTATTTAACTATGCTGATGATCTCAATAAGGTTGTTCAAAGCGTACGCAGAACTTTCTCTTTCAGTTCTTCGATTTCTTTGATCATTTTTCCTAACACACCATTTACGAATTTCCCTGATTCCTCAGTGCCATAATGCTTGGCCAAATCAATAGCTTCATTGACAACAACCTTCGGTGGAACATCGTCGCGATACAGCATCTCGTAGGCACCCAGTCGCAGAATTTCCCGATCGATGCGAGACAGTCTGTCCATCGCCCACCCCTTCAGATACTCCTCCAACAACTCGTCGATGCTTACTTTGTTCTTGTAAGTTCCTTCAACAAGCTCAACAATGTAGACAGGATCTATCTTATCTCCGGAGAAATCCAACTGCGTTTCATTATCATGCTCAGCTTCATGAATCGCGACTTGAACAGCCTCCTGAGGAGTAGCCTCATTCATTTGGATTTGGTATAAGCTTTGTATAGCAATTTCACGTGCAATTCTGCGTTTCATTCTGTTCCTCCTAAGTGCTTTACTCCAGCAAAGCGACCTTCTCCTAAAAACTCTTTCTCCTAGTATACGTCAAATTAGATCCAATCCAAACAAAAAAATCCATGGTTGAACCAGGGATTTTAGCGAAACATTCTCCATTTTTGTGTGAGATAGCGCCAAATGTCTTCCAGCATGACGAAACTTTCTTTGCGATCCAACTTATTTCCAACATAAAAACCAACAAGAACGATAAATGCAAAGATCAACATATCCCAGAAACCAAAAAATAAATAAATAAAACCGAAGAATATACCCGCTGACACTCCGATTACTTTGCCCCTATGGAATTCCCACAGTTCATTCCACATATGTGGATTCACCTCTATTCGACCCGGCTTTTAAACGTTGGGGCAGATTGCACGATATTCGCTACGAATACGGTTACGGAAGCTACAGGAATACCGGTAATCTCTTCTATGTAACTTTTCACTGTACCTTGCATGTCTTCAGTCAGTTCCGGAATCGAGCTTTCCCCATCGACAATGGTTCTAATTGTTATTTCTAACCCGGATTGATTCACTCTAACTCGTGCACGCAAGTCCTTGGCACCTTTCGTGCGACCCGCTGCTTTCAGCGAAAGATTCTCAACCGTCTCGATGGAAATTCGAATATCCCCAAAATCAGTGCGTTGATCAATCGATGGTGCCTGGGAACGTCCGCGACGAAGCGTTACGATCAAGAATCGTACGGAAATCAGCAGCATAATCAAACTAATGATAATGCCCGGATAAGCGTAGCCCTTCTCGTAATAGAAATGACTAAGCGTTGTACTTGCTTGATCGAGTGGGATCCAGCTAGATGCTGTGAACAATACAAAGATCGATGCGACGAAAATAATCAGGCTATAGAAAAGTAACAAGAGCCTGTCCACAATTTTACCCACTACGCTTGTCCCCTTCCTAAGTTAGAGGAAACCCCCTGCAACCTGTAGGGGGTTTCAATTGATCCATATGGCTCAGCTTTACCGCCTATTTCACACGATTGGCAGCCGCTGGTTCTTCGTCAATCGGTTTATCCGCCTGCTTAAAGTGAACATCATGAATGTGTACGTTGACCTCAACAACATTTAGACCTGTCATTGATTCAATAGCCATTTTCACATTGTTCTGAATATCATTTGCAACTTCTGGGATACGATTTCCATACTCGATAATGATGGAGACGTCAATGGCAGCTTCACGTTGTCCGACCTCTACCTTTACGCCTTTGGACAAATTCTTGCGTCCAAGTAATTCAGCAATGCCGCCAGCTAATCCGCCACTCATCCCCGCTACACCTTGCACTTCCACCGTTGCCAATCCGGCAATGATTTCGATAACCTCGGGGGCAATCTGGATGCTGCCCATGTCTGTCTTGACGTAATCCGGAGCGATTGTGCTCATTGTGGCACCTCCTAAAAGTTTTGCGCCAGCAAAACTGGCTTGTAAATCTTAAAATTGTGATTGTAACAATCTTGCATCATAAGCCTAAAATATAAATGGGATAAGCCATCTTAATTTATTAGTATAACATTTCGGTAAAAATATGACAAATGATTATCTACGATTCTGGATCGTTCACATCGTGCTCTTCTAAGAACTTAATATCGTGATCGCCACTGATAAATTTCTTGTGCTCAAGCAGCTTCAAATGAAAAGGAATCGTCGTGTTTACACCGTCCACCGCGAACTCATTGAGCGCTCTTTTCATACGGTTAATAGCTTCTTCACGCGTACTTCCCCAGACGATTAGCTTCGCGATCATGGAATCATAGTGTGGTGGGATCGTATAACCAGGATAAACGGCACTATCCACGCGAACACCAAATCCACCTGGCGGCAAATAAAATTTCACTTGCCCTGGAGATGGCATGAAGTTCCGATTCGGATCTTCCGCATTCACGCGGCACTCGATCGCCCATCCATTGATGCGAACATCCTCTTGTCTGAAGGACAACGGATTCCCTTCAGCAACGCGAATCATTTCTTGAATAATATCGATCCCCGTTATCATTTCGGTAACAGGATGTTCAACTTGGATTCGTGTATTCATTTCCATAAAGTAAAAATTACCATCTGGACCTAACAAGAATTCCAAGGTTCCCGCTCCGGAATAATTCACGGCTTTCGCTGCGCGCACTGCCGCCTGCCCCATTGCTTTACGCGTTTCCTCCGTAAGGATCGGACAAGGTGCTTCTTCAACAAGTTTTTGTCTACGACGCTGTACAGAGCAATCACGTTCGCCTAAGTGAACGACATTGCCGTGTTTATCAGCAAGGATTTGAATCTCAACATGCTTCATGCCAGTTAAATACTTCTCCAAGTAGATCCCTGCATTACCGAAGGCATTCTGCGCTTCTTGTTGAGCTGCCGTAATTTGTTGAACAAGTGTTTCCTCGTTCTCTGCAATACGGATTCCTTTACCGCCGCCGCCTGCTGTCGCTTTAATTATAATCGGATATCCGATATCACGTGCAATAACCACAGCATCATCAATATCCTCAACCAACCCATCAGAACCGGGAATAATTGGAACTCTTGCTTCTTTCATCGTTTGCTTGGCAACCGCTTTATCCCCCATTCGGGAGATCGCGTCTGGCGAAGGACCAATGAAAGTGATATTGCAGCTCTCGCAAATTTCTGCGAAGTCTGCATTTTCAGCAAGAAACCCGTATCCAGGATGAATCGCATCGCATTCCGTTAACGTTGCAACACTCATCAAGTTAGTGAAGTTCAAATAGCTGTCTTTGGAAGCTGTTGGCCCGATACAATAAGCCTCATCTGCCAAACGAACGTGCAGTGCTTCTCGATCTGCTTCCGAGTACACAGCAACCGTATAGATGCCAAGTTCACGGCATGCTCGGATAATACGAACTGCAATTTCTCCGCGGTTCGCAATAAGTATTTTATTAAATTTCATGATTTGCCCTCCTAAGAGCTCTTCCTGCGAAAAGCTTGCGCTGTCAGCATAAGCTTGCAAACGCAACTATTCCGGTCTAACCAAGAATAAAGGTTGTCCGTACTCGACTAGCTGTCCGTTCTCAACGAGAATTTCAACGATCTCGCCTTTCACTTCGGCTTCTATTTCATTCATTAATTTCATAGCTTCCACAATACAAACAACACTCTTGTCCGTTACTTTAGAGCCAACGCTTACGAATGGCGCTGATCCTGGCGAAGCGGATTGATAGAATGTCCCTACCATCGGAGATACGATCTTATGTAAAGATGAATCCTCTTGCTTGGCTTGTCCGTTAGCAGTTACTGGCACTTCAAGAGCAGCTGCTGGCGCTGTATTTGTGTAGTTTGGTTGACCAATCGGTGCGTATGTGTGTTGAACTGGAGCGGATACATACAGAGGCTCCGCTTTATTCGGTTTACGAATAGAAAGGCGTGCACCTTCATTTTCAATTTCAAGTTCTTGTAAAGAGGATTGATCGACGAGTTTAATTAACTCTTTGATTTCACTCAATTTAAACATTCAAGTCACTCCTTTAGACGTTGGTGAACCCTTAAAAAATGCGTTTTCATAGCCGCAACGTATGTATTATACCCATAAACGCACGAAATGGAAAGAGTCCAGTTTATCCGGACCCTTTCCACTTCCCATTTGTGAAGCAAAAACTTCACTAGAATCCCTACGGACGTACGTATTGGATCTTGATATTTTCTGGCATAGCTCCCAGTTCTTTGACAACCATGTCGACGATGGAAACACCTTGGCTTTTTTCCAATTTATCGGCTTGAACCGTTACTTTCCACTTATTCCCATCTTGATTGATGACCGCTTGCGGGAAATCTTGAATCAAAAGATCTTGAAGATTTTCAATTTTATCTTGCAAATCTGACAAGGCAGACAAATCGTTTGTTGCTTTTGCTACCGCTTCAGGTGTTTTCTTAGTATCCAAAATGATTGTCATCAGATCCGTGGAAACTTTGCTGAAGTAGTTGTTTTGTTTCACTTGCTCATTTGTGAAATAGTCGTTAGCAGACGTCGTTTTGGCTTGTTCTTCTACCTGTTTCAACACTTGATCATCTGTTTTATTCGTTGTTGGTTTGCTTGCATCTTTTGTCGTAGTTTTGGAGCTATCTTGTGTCGTCGTCGCTTTAGCGTCTGTTTTTGTAGAAGTTTGCGGCGTTGTTGCTTTGGTGTCGGATTGTGTTCCTGTTCCAGATGTTGCTTTTACATCCGTTTTTGCGCCAGTAACTGGGTCCACTTGTGCCATATCAATCTTCACTTCTTGCGATTGCGTGATGGCATCAGACGATGCGAGATCCAACTTATTGACGTCCTCAGTAAAGAGATAATACGCGGAGAGTACCACCATCAAGCTAAGCATCGATACGAGCCAAATTGTTTGTCTTTTTGCATTCATTGTTTATTCCTCCTTAGAATAGTTAGATAATTTGCTGAATTAATTCCCTGTTTTGCGCGGTAAAATCGAAATTTTACTCGCTTGAACATCCATTCCTCGCTCAACGGCTTCCATGATCATTTTCTTCACCGTAAGATTTTCTGCACCTTTTGCAACAACAATGACACCTCTAATTTTGGGTTTAATGTATTTGAGCACAAGCGGCTTCTGGTCACCTGATACTTGATAAATAACGACTTCACCACTTCGCGTTACCTGGGATATGTTGCGTGTTGCGCCACCATTGTCGCGTTCTGTCGTCATGGTCTGATTATCGTTATAATTTTTGTCAACGGTCATTTCTTCCGTAGATTCGATAGTAACGAGCACTTCCACTTCGCCAACACCGACAATTTGTTGCAGGATGCCCTTCAGTTGGTCACCATAAGCTTGTTCATAGTCATGAAAGCTTGCGTTTTCCTTAGACGCGCTTCCTGCAAAGGTTTCCTTACTTTCCGCTGGGGGAGACGCTCTGCCTGTGTTGATGGGATCCAGATCTTTTACATTTATAAATGCGTTGATGATCATTAGCGCAGCTCCTAAAAGCCCAACCATGATGACCCAAAGCAACGTATTTTTACGCTTGGGTCCACCTGGTCCGCCGCCGAATTTGTGCTCCATCCATTGCAGCAATGTTCCCATCGATTCACCTCGCCATCCATCCTTTGCTTTGTATAGTTTCGATCTCGATTTTGGCAGGATCCACTAACCAATTCCGTGAAATATCTTGCTTGAGTCGATCCTTTTCTTGCTCGCTAGGCAGCGCTTTAAGGGTTGAATGCAAGTCGCCTTGAGCAGAAGTCTGACGATCTTGTGCTATCGCGGTAGACCCAATTTTGATGGGATCTACAGGCTTGACAGGCTCCATCGCTGCAATACTATTACTCTTCGTTGTCGTTTGTTTCTTCGTTTCTATATCATCAAGGGTCACCTTCACATTGGTAATGCTGGGTTTCCCATTATTGTCTACTTCTACATGAACTTGTACCTCCTGTACTGGCCATTCCGTTTGTTTCTGCAAGTCCTCTTTAATCAATGCGGCTAATTGCGTTTGTACTAATTCCTGTGTTTTCTTCTGTTCTGCATCTTGAATCTTATTGGCATCCTTCGTGATGGCTGCCAATGACTTCATTTGTGTTGTTTGATTGCCGCCAAAACCACCTGCAAGCATCGTTTTCTCATTCTGCTCCTTCTCCGCTTGGCTGAGAAGCTGATCCATATCCCAGTCCTTCTGGAACAGCTGAAGCACAGGGGTGAGTAGCGTCAGTAGAATAAATAGACTCAAAACCGTCTTCACATACCGCTGCATCGTATTGCTTGGGAGCAGAAGATCAACAAACGTCGCGAGCATAATGACCATAATGACGGTTTTCAGCCATCCTGCTAACCAATCCATCGCCTAGCTCCTTTCACCTCATCATGACGGAGACATTGCTAATTGTGATCATGATGGTCAGGGCAAGAAAAAACATTAAGCTTACTGCCGCTAACGCTGCAAAAACGTAAATTAAGCTCTTACCAATCGTTTGCAGACAAGCAATAATCGGGCTATCGCCTAAGGGCTGCATCAGCGCTGCGGATAAGTTGTAGATAAAAGCTAGCGTTAAGATTTTAATCGCTGGAAACGCGCACAAGAGAACGAGGATGACAACACCAACAAGTCCTATGGCATTTTTGACAAGGAGAGATGCCCCTATCACCGTTTCCGTTGCGTCCGAGAACAACCGCCCTACAACAGGCACGAAATTCCCAGTAATGTACTTTGCTGTTCGAATCGCTACACCATCTCTAACCGCACCTGCAGTCCCTTGAATAGAGATGACACCAAGGAAAACCGTTACGAACACGCCCAGCATACTTAAACTTACGGTGCGCAGTAGATTTGCTAACTGGGTAACCTTAAACTTGTCGCTGAGTGAGCTAACGATGTGCAGCACAGCCGAGAAAAACAAGAGCGGGAAAACAAACACATATATCGCCGTTCCCACCGAGTGAATCATGAACACGATCAGAGGATGAAGGATGGCCACGGAAGTAACATTACCCATGGACGCTAATAAAGTTAGTAACAAAGGCATGATCGCGAACATGAATTGAATCATAGACGAAATGGCTGTCTTGGCGTACCCGATCGCAACGCTGAAGCTATTGATGGCAATGATGATCAATACCATATACGTGATCGTATAACCTAGCTTGCTAACCGTATTTCGTTCAAAAGAGCTTTGCAGCGTCTCCAGAATCATGCTAAAGACGGTCAATACAACGATGGAAGCTAGTAACTTGCCATTGATGATAATCTCATGAAATACATAGCTCAGTAGTCCTTTAAAGATACTTTTCATACTAATACCCTTAGTCCCAAGAAGAAGTTCCATGAAGGTTGGAGGTTTGCTCTCCGGGAAATACCCGCCATATTCCTTCATCAGCTTATCCCAATATTGCTCGACTGGCTCCGTATTCAAGCGGTTCGCTTGTTCTTGGATGATAATATCTGTAGGCGATTCGGCCGTTAAGGAACCCGACAAGCCGAGCCAAAGACCCATCGTTATAATAAATAGTAAGATCCACCGGTTGTTCAGCTTCTGGTGCGAATAAAGTAGGTGCATGCGTGTCACTCCTTAGGTGAATCTTCTAAGCAGGGAGCAGTTTAACCACGGTTTCGATAATGACTGTTATAATTGGAATGGCCATAACCATAATGAGTACCTTACCTGACAGCTCGATTTTGGAAGCTATGGAATCTTGGCCGGCATCTCTAACGATCTGAGCGCCAAACTCGGCGATGTAGGCAACACCTATAATTTTCAGAATCGTTTTGAGGAAAACGAGGTTTACGTTCGACTTCACTGCTAAGTCCTCAAGGACTTGGATAACCGAAGAAATTTTGCCTATTAAGAACAAGAATATGACTATGCCCGTAAAAGCAGCTAATAGAAAGGCGAACATCGGCTTCTGTTCCTTGATGATGAGCGTCAAGATCGTGACGATGAGTCCTAAACCTACGATTTGGATGATTTCCATCAGACCACCTCATTGGAATAGGAAAATAGTTTTAATTTCTTTGAATAAGTTATCCAGCATACTAACGACCATAAAAAGCACGACCACGAAGCCTATGACCGTGACCCAGTGTGCCATATCCTCTTTACCCATCTGCTTCAGCACCGAATGGATCATCGCGATGATGATTCCGATGCCGGCGATTTGGAAAATGGCGTTCACATCTACATTCATTCCTGGCACCTCACTCCGCCTTCAAGGAACTTGTCATCCAGGGATAAATGATCCCCACTAATACATTAAAATTACGACTAACGCTCCGATGAGGACACCTAGGCTTTTCCACATTTTCTCGTAGCGTTGCTGCTCATCCCTTGCATCCGTCTCTTCCGATTGAAGTTGGCTCATCGCAAGTCGCAAGTGTTTGATTTGGTCACTTCGATCTGAGAGCCCCAGCACCGGACCGAGCCCAAGAATCACTTCTTGCTCTGCTTGCCGCATAGAGGTTCTTGACCAGACTTCTTTCACTGTCATTTGCCATAGATCCTTAGTCGATTCACCATTGCTGCCGAGCAAACGTTCTGACATTAAACGAAATAAAGTCGAAAGTGGATCAGCAACTTGCTTGCTTAATGAAGCGAAAGCTTCAGGAAGCGGCGTGAGCGCGTAGGAAATTTCCGTCTCCATTCGGCCAAGCGCGCCAATAAGTATACGAATTTGCTTGGGTCGTCTTACATAGTGAGCAGCTTGCATAAACCCATACATTGACGCTGCTCCGAAAATCAGTACTCCTCCAACGAATTTCAGCATCTTCATCGTCCTTTGCGTTCGTCATCCATCTCCCATTGCCTTACCTTGATGATCCAAGATCCGAAAGGAAGCTGAAGCACCTTTTCTTCGCTGCAGGATCACATATTTCGTAAACACACCTGACTCCATCAACTCCCTAAGAACTGGTCGTCTATGGACATCTTCGTAGCTTGCTCCATGTGCTGTCGCTAGAACACGAATCCCGGTGTGAACCGCTTCATGAATCGCAAACGCATCCTCAACTCGTCCAATCTCATCCACGATGAGCACCTCAGGTGATAAGGAACGAATCATCATCATCATCCCTTCAGCCTTCGGACAACCATCTAACACATCTGTGCGAGGACCTAAGTCGAATTTCGGTACGCCTTTGACACAAGCAGCCAATTCGGAACGTTCATCTACGATACCTACTTTTTTGCCTGATAGTGAGCTATGCCTAGCCCCCCATTCGCCTCGGCTAATCAGTCTGGCCAAATCACGAATTAAGGTGGTCTTCCCTTGCTGCGGCGGTGAGATGATCAGGGTATGATGAATGTTCCCCATGCTCTGATCTACCAGATACGGTAAAATCTCCTGACCCACACCTTGAATTTCGCGCGCGATCCGAATGTTAAAGGAACTCACATCGCGTATTTGCTTCACTTGACCTTGGTCGAGAATCGTACGACCAGCCAGTCCAACTCGATGACCACCTGAAACGGTGATGTAGCCTCTGCGCAGTTCTTCCTCAAACGTGTACAACGAATGATTCGTTAGGATCTCAAGTAGTGTCAGACAATCTTGCCTGGACGGTTTATATGCCAAAGCTTCCTGGGTGATCATTTGCCCACGCTCACTAATGAAGGCATATCGGTCCGCCCAGCTAATTTCAAGAGGACGTGACTCTCTCACCCTGATCTCCTCCACACTAGCTTGTACGTTCGGTGGAAGCTCGCTCAGCATGAATCGGATGTTCTGCGGCAACAAATGTGAAATACTCGCTAGCATTGGGAGACATCCCTCCAAGTTGTCCAGTCTTCTATATTCATTTCTATGCTTACTAGAAAGAAATATGACCGATTACTTTTTAATAATCCCAATAAACAAACAACTGACTCCTGCTATGATCCACAACATCTTTCCATATGATAGTTTGTCAGCTACGCCTACTAATCCAATCGTTGTCGTAGTTAATAGTACTAGAGGACCTACTAGTGCTAGAGCTGAATTCACCAACAGCGCCTTCTCGATCGTCGCTAGTCTGAGCATAAGAATAGCAGCAATAATTTCGATGCTCCCTGACATCAGCCGCAAGGAAGCCATCGTAAGTACAATCTTGTTCATGAACTATAACACCTCCTAAAAGTTCTGTAGCACATGCAAGCGAAGCGGAATAGTGCAGCGACAAAACTAGCTTCGGAAGCATACGCTTTTCCCTACCTTATGCGAGCTCGTCTCATTTTAGGCATGCTGGGCACCTCCATTTGTACTCATGCATATGCTGTACACATAATTGATCCTTCGAAGGACAGTGAGGAGAAATACCGATGGAAGTGACCTCTCAATTAAAATGGAACCCCGTTCTAGCCGACCCTACAGGAAAAAGGCAGCTGAAACCAAGAACGATGGGGAAAACAATGGTGATGGATAAGGGGCTTGGCATGCTTGCCTTTCAGGATTTGCTCCAAACCTCTAGCAGCCATGTGGATATGATCAAACTCGGATTCGGCACTTCACCGCTTTATCCGCAATCCGTGCTGCGGAGCAAAATAAACCTAGCTAAAGAGAATAACATTCTCATTTATCCAGGAGGTACTTTTCTGGAAGTGGCTGTAACCCAGAATGCGGTAGATTCATTTTTTGACATGATACTTGCACTCGGCTTTAATGGCGTTGAAATATCCGACGGCACCATTCAAATGGATCGTAGACAACGGAATAAGTTAATTACCAGAGGGTTAGATGAAGGGTTAGAAGTCGTGACGGAGTATGGAAAAAAAGGATGGGGATCCTCCATAGAGTTAACAGAATTAATTGATACAGTCTTAATCGATTCTGAATTAGGTGCTTCCCTTGTCACGATTGAAGCGCGTGAGTCTGGCATGGGTGTTGGCATTTTCGATGGGGAAGGGAAATGCAAAGATGAGGAATTGCATAGCGTGCTTGCTTCCATTTCAGGTCATAAGCTCTTATGGGAAGCACCTCAAAAAAGCCAACAAGTGCACCTGATCAACTCCCTCGGTCCCGATATTCACTTAGGCAATATTTCCCCAGATGAAGTTATTGCATTAGAAGCTTTGAGGAGAGGACTCCGGTCAGACACGTTGTCCTTAGGTACCAGAAAGGATTAGCACATGCATATCGAGGTGATCGCCAACATCGGCGAAGCAAGAAGTGACGAGTTTCTCCATAAAACCGTCATTGTCGTTGATGTTTTACGTGCAACCAGCACAATCATCACCGCTTTGATGAATGGCAGCAAGGGTGTAGTCCCTGTTGATACGGTTATAAAAGCGAAGGAACTGGCGAGAGATGGCGATTTGCTTGGTGGGGAGCGCTATTGCAAAAAAATTCCTGGCTTTGATTTTGGTAATTCACCACTTGAGTACACACGCGAAGTCGTTCAAGGCAAACGCATCATCTTGACGACTACTAATGGCACAAGAGGGATACAGAAAGCGATAAAAGCCGATCGTGTGCTTGCGGGAGCCATTATTAACGGCAAAGCCACTGCTGCGGCAGCAATCGACCTTAAACGGGACACAGTGATCGTTTGTGCAGGTACGCAAGATGTATTCTCATTAGAGGACGGCCTCTGTGCCGGCCTCATCCTGAATGAAATCGCGATTCTACTTGGCGAGCAGCACATGATAACGAATGACTTCGGTCTAGCAATGCGAGGTTGCTATCTCGAAGCTAAGAATCACTTATTCGAGACCATACTCGCTTGCAGCAACGGTAAAAAAATGAAAAAGTCCGGTTTCCTCGCGGATGTCGAACTTTGTGCCAAGACGAATATAACGGAATGCGTTCCCGTTCTGGAACACGATCAGATGGTTCCTTTTGGGCGCTAGTCCCCCACCCTTCGTTCTAAATACAAGCCCCTCTCATAAACTTAAATGACGACGATGAGGACAAGGGGTTATGTATATGAATGGTGATATGCTCTTAGTTATTCTAATTATTATTGGACTCATAGGCCGTTCTCCGATCATTACAACCGCGGCTTGTCTTTTACTGGCCATTAAGTTAATTGGTCTCGATCGCTATTTCCCTACCATGGAACGTAGAGGTCTCGAGCTCGGCTTGCTTTTCCTGACAATCGGTGTATTGATTCCATTTGCAAGTGACCGTATTTCGATGAAAGATATCCTCTCCGTCTTCACAACATGGCCTGGCATCATTGCCCTCGTGGGCGGAGCGATAGCCACCTATATGAATGGAAAAGGTTTGGAGTTACTAAAAGTAGACCCACAATTAATTGTGGGTCTTGTCCTTGGTTCTATATTTGGCATTTTATTTATGCGCGGCATTCCGGTAGGACCATTAATGGCTGCTGGAATAACGGCATTTCTATTGAAGATTGCTTATTTCATTGCGGACAAACTCCATTAGTTTTCCAAATTATCTGCGATCTTCTGGACCACCAACGAAGGCTTGCTCTGCTGTGTCTAAGCCGTATGCTGTGTGAAGAGCACGAATCACATCTGTTAAGTTCGTATTGTCAATGACACAAGACATTTTAATCTCTGATGTACTTACCAATGAGATGGTAATGCCAAGATCAGAAATAACTTTGAACATCGTAGCTGCAACTCCTGGTGAGCTAACCATACCGGCACCAACGATCGAAACTTTAACAAGATCAACTTCGGACGTCACTTCACGGAAACCAACTTCAGCACGAATTTGTTCAATAACATCTAGCGCTTTCTCACGATCCGCCAATGTCGTTGTGAAAGAGAAATCCGCAGATCCGTTAATCACACCGCTTTGAACGATAATGTCCACGTCAATTTGCACCTCAGCAAGTGCTAGGAAAACTTTAGCAAGCTGACCTGGTTTCTCAGGAACACCCAGAATACTAATTCTTGCTACATTTTTGTCATATGCGATGCCACGAACGACGATTCCTTGCTCCATCACTGCTTCCTCCTTCACATTGGTGCCTTCATTGTAATTAAAGCTTGAACGCACCACGAGGGTCACGTTGTAATTTTTCGCATACTCGACTGCGCGAGGATGAAGAACTGCAGCTCCAAGGTTAGCAAGCTCCAACATTTCATCATAGGAAATTTCAGCAAGCTTTCTAGCTACTTTCACAATCCGAGGATCCGTTGAATAAATGCCATCAACATCGGTATAAATTTCACAAAGATCCGCTTTGATCGCTGCAGCAAGTGCTACTGCTGTAGTATCGGAGCCGCCGCGGCCCAACGTAGTAATTTCACCTGCTTCAGTCATCCCTTGGAAACCAGCTACGATGACAACATTCCCTTGTTCAATCGCATTCAGGACACGATGAGGTTGAATATCCGTAATTCTCGCTTTCCCGTGAACTGGCTCTGTATAAATGCCACTTTGCCACCCAGTGTACGAAACCGCTTGTTCACCAAGATTATGTATGGCCATCGATAAAAGCGCTACGGAAACTTGCTCGCCCGTCGTCAACAACATATCCATTTCACGAGCCGGTGGGGCTCCATCGTAAATTTGCTTGGACAAGTCGATTAAATCATCCGTTGTATCACCCATCGCTGAAACGACAACAACACAGCTGTGTCCAGCTTGTTTACGCTCCACGATTCTTTTTGCAACTCGTTTCATTCGCTCCGCATCACCGACAGAGCTACCGCCAAATTTCATCACTATAAGAGACAAAGCTGACCCACTCCTAACGCATACTAGTGCATAACAATTCAATATTATAGCATACAATTGACGGACTGTGGTAAGAAAAGAAAAAAAGCCTTTCGGACTCCGTAGAGTCAGAAAGGCTTTGCTTTTTAGTTGCTTGCGCGTGAAAGGTATTTGCCGTCATCTGTATCAACGGAAAGGACATCGCCTTCGTTGATGAAAAGTGGAACCATCACGTTAAGGCCTGTTTCCACTTTCGCATTTTTCAATGCACCTTGTGCTGTGTTTCCTTTAACACTTGCATCGGTTTCGATAACTTTCAAATCAACGCTCTTCGGAAGGTTAATCCCTAGGATTTCCCCTTGGTAGCTCATGATTTTGATGTTCATGTTTTCTTTCAAGAAGTTCAATTCCCATTTCAATTGTTCGTGGGCAAGCGAAATCTGATCGTAAGTTTCCGTATCCATGAACGTGTACTCGTCGCCAGCTGCGTACAGGTACTGCATTTCACGGTTTTCGATGTGAGCACGTCCAACGTTCTCACCTGCACGGAATGTACGCTCAACAGTGTTACCGTTGCGTAGGTTTTTGAGTTTGGAGCGCACGAATGCAGCACCTTTACCTGGTTTAACGTGTTGGAAATCTAGAACTGTAAAAATATCATGTTCAACTTCAATTGTCAGACCTGTTTTAAAATCGTTTACTGATATCACTTGTAAATCCCTCCGCTAGTCAATGATAAGAAAATCTTTGGTAGAATGTGTAAGTATTTTAATGCCGGTCTCAGTAATTACTACGTCATCCTCAATTCGAACTCCGCCAAAATCAGGGAGATAAATACCAGGCTCAACAGTAACAACCATACCAGGAGTTAAAATCATATCTTCGGTTTTCGACACACGCGGAGATTCGTGTACTTCCATCCCCAGCCCATGTCCGGTCCCGTGACCGAAATAATCGCCATAGCCCCGCTTCACGATGACATCACGTGCGAACGCATCGCCTTCTCTGCCAGTAATACCGGGCTTCAGGTTTGCCAAACAATTCAACTGTGCTTCCAACACAATATCATAAATTTCTTTATGTTTATCTGTCGGCTTTCCTAGCATAACCGTTCTTGTGATGTCAGAGCAATAACCTTTATAATACGCTCCAAAATCCAATTTGACAAATTCGTTTAATTGGAGAATACGATCACTTGCTTTACCGTGTGGTAACGCTGAACGCTCACCAGACGCTACAATCGTCTCGAAGGATGTCGAGGTGCCTCCGTTTTTACGAATAAACACTTCAATTTCCAGTGCAATATCTAATTCTTTGACACCTGGTTTAATGAAATTAAGGATGTGTGAGAAGGTCAGATCAGCCAAATCAGCCGCTTCCTGCATCACTTGGAGTTCAGCATCATCTTTCACCATTCGAATTAATTCAACAAGACGTGAAGTTGGCACGAATTCGATGTCCGGAAGTCCCTGTTGATAGTTGAGGAAATCACCATAAGACACGTCGCTTTGCTCGAAGCCAAGCTTCGTGATCCCTTGCTGCTGCAAGAGCTCTCTTACGGACTCAATCGCCTTTGCTTTATGTTCTACCACTTCAAACAATTTAGCTTGTTGCGGCGCTTGTGTCATATAACGGAAATCTGTTAATAAGATGGCACGGTCTAACGTAATAAGTACATAGCCAGATGAACCAGTGAAACCAGATACATATGTACGGTTATATGCGTTCGTGATGAGTAGTGCCGGTAATTCCTGCTGTTGCATAGCCTCGCGAAGACGTTCAATACGTTTCTCCTGCATCCAAATCACCATTCCTTCTTAAAGTTTTGCTTTAGCAAAACTAGCTTCGTAAGCCTAATGCTTACAGATGGGGTAGTAATGCTCGTAAACCAAGCGCATAGCTATCTGCGCCAAATCCGCAAATCTGACCAATTACAACGGGTGCAATGACCGAATGATGACGAAATTCTTCACGTTTATGAATATTCGAAATATGAACCTCTACCGTTGGCAATTGGACCGTAGATAGCGCATCACGAATCGCATAGCTGTAATGCGTGAAGGCACCAGGATTCATAAGTATGCCATCCTTAGTACCGTAGGCAGCGTGAATTTTATCAATGATCTCGCCTTCATGGTTAGATTGGAAGCTCTCCAATTCGAGCGAAAGCTCAGTTCCAAGCTGCTGCAAACCTTCAATGATGGAAGAAAGTGTGACAGTTCCATATACACCAGGTTCACGTATGCCAAGCATATTCAAATTCGGACCATTCAAAACTAGAACCCTTTTCAATTCGAAATCCTCCCACGACAATCGTCATAGGCAACTAGCTTCTTACGGCTAATTAGCCTTTGATATTTTACCATAACTTTCATGTCTTGGGTATAGCCTCTGTTGTTCTAGCGCTTGTATATTCAATGGCAATGGAATACCCAATAAACATCCCCCATACGAGAAATAAACAAATATCACTGATGATTGTATTTAGCTCCAACTCCGTGATCCAATACACCATTCCCGTAATCGGCCCTACGATGAGATAAATAATCGCCCACCATAAGGCACCATAGCCTATCCCCCAAAAAGGACTGCGCAGTTTCCACATGGTGACCATGTAGATGAAAGCGGCCAATATCGAGAATAGAGCAAACGCGATCCACCCCAAGAATAATCCCATCCATGTATTAAAAAAATCATGCTTGAAAAAAGGTTCAACAAGAAAACCAATTCCTATGGTTGTGAACTTAAAGTAATTCTCGACGATTTTGAGGGCACCCCATAGTAACCCCGCAAAAAAACCGATATATAGTACAAATACCCAACGATTCGTTTGTTTTTTCTTCGCGGTATGCGCACTTGTCATCTTCGATCTTCCTTTCTCTACCGATAAGGCTTGTCTTTTCCTTGGCAATCATAGTATGTTCTGTCGCAATCGGTAGCATTCAACACCTGAATCCGTTACAATGAGAAAGTGAGTAACTGAATTCGAGAAAGATGAGAAGGTGAATCTTGTGGCAGAACAAAACAGTATATACGGAGGACAAGCCGTCATCGAGGGCGTCATGTTCGCAGGAAGAAATGTGCATGTAACTGCTGTGCGCAAAAAAGACGGTTCCCTTGATTTTTTGGAAGTACCTAAGAAAGTGATTCCGTGGGTTCAAGCACTTAAGAAAATTCCTTTTGTACGAGGAATTGTAGGAATTATCGAGTCGAGCGCCAAAGGTGCACAGCATCTAAATTTCTCCGCCGAGTCATTCGCCGAACAAGAAGGTGAAGCTGACATGCCGAAGAAAGAAGAGAAAGCAGGCATGTTCTCTGGCATCTCCATGGTTCTAGGAGTTGCTTTTGTCGGTGTCCTTTCATTTTTATTTGGTAAATTCATTTTTACGTTAGTTCCAGCTATTATTGAACAGTTTTTGTTTCAAAATGTATTTAGCAATCAGATTCTTCATAATCTTATAGAAGGTGTAATTAAAATCATTTTGCTGGTGGGATATATTTACTTCATCTCTCTTACACCTATGATTCGGAGATTGTTTCAATATCATGGCGCAGAGCATAAAGTCATCAGCGCTTATGAAGCAGGTATGGAATTAACGGTTAGCAATGTACAAAAATTCAACACCCTTCATTACCGTTGTGGAAGCAGCTTTATCGTATTTACCGTTTTAATTGGTGTTGTTATCTATTCATTCCTTCACTACGACGGCATGGTCGAGCGTATTGTGCAGCGTCTCATTTTGTTACCATTAGTTATCGGTGTTTCTTATGAGGTATTACGTTTTACGAATTCCCTTCGTGAAGTACCTGTACTTCGTTATTTAGGGTATCCTGGTCTTTGGCTTCAATTACTGACAACCAAAGAACCTGAAGACAGTCAAGTCGAGGTGTCCATTGCATCTTTTAACCGTATGCTAGAAGCGGAAAAACGAATTATGGAGGGACGGGCATGAGAAGAAAGTTTTCTCCGATTGAAATTGCCATAGGCGTTTTGATTGCAATAGGCTTGATCGCTAATTTTAGATTTTTTCTCATTCCTATTTTTGTGCTTGGTGTCATATTTCTACTGTATAAATTCCCACCATCCCGTTGGAAGAAACCTTCCATCCCTCGTGGAGCTGAAAAAGGTAAAACGAAGAACGCGAAATTCCGCGTCATCAACGGGACGAAAGATTCCGATAAGGATGATTTCCCGAAATACCACTAAGTCAAAGAGTTATGCGGAGGTCGCATCACATATTTCTCATAATTTTCTTCATAGGTACTGGCAGACCAACTTTTGAAATACGCTTTGGCCGCCAAGAAGCCTGACTCGTACAGTGACATGCTTAATTCCTTAGAGATGGTGAATTGTGTATTCCCAACACCTAACGTTGGGATTTTAACGGTTCGGAAGCGATTCTTCTGTTCTATGTAGCGTTCATCATGTGCACTAAGCATGGTGCTAAAGAGCGCTTCTAACATCGTAATAGGTCCTCGGATCGTATGTGTTGGCGTATCACTCTTTCCAACGAGTTGAAAACCAATAACAGGAATGAGTTTAGCACGCGGCATTTCATTGTCGAACACCCAAAGCGGGAAGTTGCTTAACAAACCACCGTCCACGATATAATTAAACTGCTCTGAGAAAGGCTTAGCCTTCTCGGAGCTTTTTATATTCCGCCGGATTCTAACTGGATCGAAGAAGTATGGAATGCTCGTGCTCATTCTCACCGCTTTGGCAACCGAAAGCTTGCCAGGCTCAATGCCGTATTGCGCTATATCATTAGGCAGAACCAATAGCTTGCCCTGTGTAATATCAGAAGCAATAATACGGAGCTGGTTCGGCCCCAGATCAGCAAACGTGCGAACACCTCTCGCGGCGAGCTGTTGATTGATCCAATGTTCTAAGGCTTCGCCTGAATATAGCCCTTTTTTGAGTAACAAACGTGCCGCGGGACCTATGATCTTCGTGTTGAAAATAGGAGAACGTTGCATAAACGACTTAAAAGGCGCTCTAAGGATCAACTCCCTCATTTCTTCCCCTGAATAGCCCGCTGCCAACAAAGCAGCCACAATCGCACCAGAGCTTGTACCTGCGACATTATGGAAGGTATATCCTTGTTCTATGGCTGCGCTCACAGCCCCCGCCAAGGCTATCCCTTTGACGCCCCCACCTTCAAACACGCCATTAATCTTCATACCCTGCATCCTCCTATAGCTCTATTTCGTAGGGCTTCTTAGGTATGTATGCGAGAGCAGTTTGTTTCTATTCCCACAAAAAAAGACAGGGAACCGTAAACGGTCTCTGCCTAATTCTCTGCCTCTAACTCTTTACGAACATTCATAAGTTCATCTGCACGACTTGGATCTCTTCGAAAGTATTCTAATAATGTTTCGATACACGTAATCGAATCCCAGCTTAAATGATGTTCTATGCCTTCGACATCCTTATATATATTGTCCTCATGGACACCAATTGTCGTAAGAAAATTTTCCAATAGCTCATGACGATCCATCAAACGTTTGCCCATCTTCTTCCCTTTAGGCGTTAGGATGAGACCGCGATATTTTTCATAGATTAAATAATTATCTTTATCTAATTTTTGAATCATTTTAGTTACGGAGGAGGGGTGCACTTCAAGCCCTTCAGCAATGTCGGAAACACGAGCGTAACCTTTCTCATCGATAAGCTTGTATATTCTCTCCAAATAATCTTCCATACTTGGCGTAGCCATTGCTATATTTCCCCCTGCTGTACGAATTTCTTTCCAAATACTGCTTTCCTATCATAATCCATCTACCTAGATGCGGTCAAATCTCCCATGATTTCAAAGCTCTTCACTTTGGCACACTAAAATAATAGATTATCATTCCGATTTGTAAAGGAGGCCCACATGTCTACTGAGTTACTTACAAGGACGCAACCTAGTACGACGATTTTCGTGCCAGAGCTTGTTTATTTTGAACCAGATGCCCTGAATTATTCCAAAGGTAAGCAAATTTATAAATGGGCTGAACAAGAAGGCCTAGAGATTCATATGACGACCTCACATAATCAAATCCGCGATTTGCCCGGGGAAAGCGAATTAGATAAATACCGAATTGCCAAGAGAACCTTAGTTGTAGGTATACGAAAAACGTTAAAATTCGAGACATCCAAGCCATCCGCCGAATACGCGATACCGATCGCAACAGGCTGCATGGGACATTGTCATTATTGCTATTTGCAAACAACGATGGGTGCGAAGCCGTATATTCGTGTCTATGTCAATATAGACGATATTCTCGGGGCAGCCAAGGGCTATATCGCGGAGCGTGAACCTGAAATCACCCGTTTCGAAGCCGCTTGTACATCAGATCCTGTAGGGCTTGAGCATATCTCAGGCTCGCTTAAACAGTTAATCGAGTTTATGGGTGAACAAGAGCACGGCCGCCTACGATTTGTCACCAAGTACCATCACGTAGAGCCATTATTAGATGCCAAACATAACAAGCATACTCGTTTTCGCTTCAGCGTGAATGCGGATTATGTAATCAAAAACTTCGAGCCTGGAACATCTCGATTTCATGAGCGCATTGAAGCGGCAGGCAAAGTTGCCAAGGCTGGCTATCCGCTTGGTTTCATCATTGCACCTATTATTTGGCATGAAGGTTGGGAGGAAGGCTATGCGACGCTAATTGAAAAGCTCTATAACACCTTGCCTGCTGAAGCCACTCATGATCTTACTTTCGAAATGATTCAGCATCGTTTCACGAAAACAGCCAAGAATATAATTGAGAAGCGCTATCCCAAAACGAAGTTGGAAATGGATGAAGAAAAGAGAAAATACAAATGGGGCAAATATGGGAAAGGTAAATACGTGTACAAAGATGAACAAGCTACCGCGTTGAGAGAATTTATCACAGAACAAATTTTTGAGAAATTCCCTCAAGCGAAGATTGAATATTTTACATGAATTCTTAGAATTTCAAGAAATCAGGTGTAATGGAGTTCAACCAAAGGGTGATTTGCGTCATTTTACCTGTATAAAGAAGAATGGCGATTATAATCATTAAGCCTCCGCCAATTTTCATAAGTAGGTTGGAATAGCGTAGAATCCATTTAGTTGAACCAATGAAAAAGGAAAGCACAAAAAAAGGAATCGCGAATCCAAGCGAGTATGAAGTGGTTAGTTGGAACCAAGTGCCCGGTTCTGTTGCCGCTAAAGCAAGAATGGCTGAAAGTATTGGCCCAACACAGGGTGACCAACCCGCTGCAAAACCCATACCAACAAAGACAGAGCCAACATATCCGGCTGGCCGAAATTTAATAGACAGTTTACGTTCTTTCATTAGCCATTGCGGTTGAAAAATACCGAGTAAAAATAATCCCATTACAAATATTAAAAGTGCAGCGATTTGACGAAGCAAGTCGCGGTAGTCAATAAAGAAGCTGCCGACAAAGCCTGCCGTCAGACCTAAAGCGTAAAAAATGATGGAGAAGCCAACGATAAAGCTTAATGTGTGAAGCATCGTTTGACGTCTAACTTGTACAGTTGTTCTCCCTGACTTAAGTTCACTGACCGAAATACCTGTTATGTAGGATAAGAACGAAGGATATAAAGGTAAACAACAAGGTGAAATGAAAGATGCTATACCCGCCCAGAGGGCGATCCATAAATTAACGGAATCCATGATTTATATCCTCAATCCTCTTTTTAAAATAATCCCTATTAAAATAGCGATAAGGCTCAGAACAACCGTTCCTCCTGGTGCCAGATCCCAAATCCCAGCAACAACAAGACCAACGATAACTGCAATTTCTGAGAATAAAATCGCTAAGAAAACGGAATGTTTGAAACTGCGAGCAATTAAAAGACTGCATGCGACGGGAATGGTCAACAAGGAGGAAACCAACAAGGCACCTACAATTTTGATAGCAACTGAAATGACAAGTGCCGTCAGCATCGTAATCATCATATTATAAAATTTCAAAGGAAGTCCACTTACACTAGCTGCATCCTCGTCAAAAAACATCAAGAAAAATTCTTTGAAATGAAAAGCTATAACACCGATAACTAGTACACATACCACTAGTACCACCCATAAATCCGTGGAATCCAACGTATAAATGCTGCCGAACAGATAGCTCATGACATTCATATTAAACCCTTTTCCTAGGGTAAAAAGTAACGTTGCTAACGCAACGCCGCCTGACATGATAATGGCTATAGAGAGCTCAGCGTAGGTCTTATATGCCTTGCGCAGTCTTTCTATTGCAAATGACGCCAATAAGGCAAATACAAGTCCCACACCTAGTGGGTACACATTGATCAAGAAACCAAGTGCTACGCCAGCAATCGAAACATGCGCTAGTGTGTCCCCTATCATAGATAGACGTCTTAGAACAAGAAAAACGCCCATTAATGGCGCAGTTAGCCCGATCAATAATCCACCTATTAATGCACGTTGAAAAAAGTACTCTGTAAATATGTCCAAAATGCCCGCTCCTTACTGAACTCCGATCATCTCTCGAATCTGGCCGAGTGAATGGGTTAGATTCGTCTCACGGCAATCTTCGGGATCATGGGTATGCTTCACATAAAACTTGATACCGCCGCTTACTTGCTGCGGTTCTGTTCCCAGATACGACTGAATCATGTCCATATCATGGGAGACCATAATGAAGGTCATATGATGATGCTGATGCATATGCTTGATCATTCGGAAGAAGCCGATCTGTGTTTCGGCATCAATCCCTACCGTAGGCTCATCTAGAATGAGCAGCTCCGGGTTATTCACAATCGCTCGAGCTAAGAAGGCTCGTTGCTGCTGACCTCCAGAGAGCTGACCAATACGTCGATCGGCTAGATCTTCGATGCGCATCGCCAGCATCGCGTCTTCCGCTTTTTGCAAATCAGCTTTGGAAAGTCGGCGATATACGTTCTTCTTGGTATACATGCCAGAAAGTACAACTTCCCTAACTGTCGCAGGGAATAAAGGATTGAAAGCATTCTTCTGTGGTACATAACCGATACGTTCCCAGTCCTTGAATTGATTCAATGGACGATCAAATAATCGGATTTCTCCACTGGTTGGTTTCAATAAACCAACTAACATTTTTAGAAGCGTCGTTTTGCCCGCGCCGTTGGAACCAATCACACCAACAAAATCCCGCTCAAACACATCAAACTGGAGATTGTTAATCACTGACTTATTTTCATATGCAAATGAAATCTGATCGATTGAAACGATTTTCTGATGGCATAACATTCTATTACTAGTTTCCATCTGATTACTCCTGACTTACTAAGAATTGTCCTACTTTCTTATTGTAACGCGAGGACTAGGTTTTTCAAGTTTTTGTCCATAATCGAAATATAATCTTCGCCTGCTTTAATCTGCTCTTCGGTAAGTCCCTCTAGCGGATTTAACACTAGGGTGTCCACCTTTGCATCCTTGGCTAACGTCTTTGCCAGCTTATCCGAGACAAGTTCTTCAAAGAAAATATATTTGAGCTGATGATCTCTAATAAAAGAGTTGATTTGTTTGAGATCTTGCGCTGTTGGCTCAGCATCCGGTGATAAGCCCATGATGGACATTTGAGTCAAGCCGTAGTCTCTACATAGATATGCAAAAGCATGATGAGATACAGCAATTTCTTTTTTTGTAGTAGTTGAGAGTTCTTTTTTATATCTAGCGTCTAACTCTGTTAATTTAGCGTTGTATGCCTGATAGTTTTGCTCATAAGCATCCTTATGAACTGGATCCGCTTCAATTAAAGCCGTTTTAATATTATTAGCCATTTTTTGTGCATTTAACGGGCTTAACCAGGCATGTGGATCAAATTCTTTTTTATTTTCATCTGTTGTAATCAATTTAGCACCTTGACTTGCCTCTACGACACGTACTTTAGATGTACTTGATAGACTTCCTAGAAAATCTTTGACCCAACCTTCAAAGCCTGCGCCTTGATATACGAAAACTTGAGCCCCAGACATATTTTTGATATCCCTGCTTTTTGGAGACCAGTCATGTGGCTCCACGCCAGCCGGGACAAGATTTATTACATTTACATAATCGCCGCCAATTTGTTTCGTGAAATCATACAAGGGATAAAAACTAGTTACAACATTCACTTTCCCCTCTACTAATCCTGCTTTCGAACTGCTACAGCCCGCAATGCAGCAAGCAACTATTATCAATAAAGCTATGTAGATATAACGCTTTGCATGTCTTGTCATTTGAATAAACACCTACTCTAAATCGTAATTTTTTTTATTAACGCTTTGATTATACGAGGTGGGTTTATTGAAGTCAATATATCTGGAGAGGAAAGTCAAAAAAGCCAGCTGCATCGTTCACAGCATGGCCATTTCTAATTTACCTATGATTTCCCTATGTTTTACTTTACATATGCGAGGTTGATTATTCTTCAGAACCTCCAGAATCGCTTGAATCTCCTGAATCACTCGAGCTTCCGGAATCCCCAGAATCACCTGAACCCGAATCGCTAGAGCCTTCTTTCCCAATCTTAGCTTCTTTGGCTTTTTGTTTTTCCTCGCTGCTACCTTTTATGGGTTTGTCTGACTCTTCTTTCAACTTTTTATAACGCTCTTCCGATTCCTTAATGAGTTTAGCATTCTGCTCTTTTTGATATTTGATCACTTCATTATACATCTGATACTGCTTTTTCAGTTCTTGATCAATCACACTTTCATTTTTAGCATCAGCTTGTTTTTTTTCTTCTTCCTTTTTCTTCTGGCCTCCACCGAATAACGAACAAGCTGTTAAAGTGATGATCAATATTGCTAAAGTTATCCCTTTTCCTATACGTTGTATAAGCATCTTATTCACTCCGTGGTTAGTTTCCTATAGCTTGCCCTTTATCATCAAAAATACCCTCAACTTAGTCACAAAAAGCAAAAGACCCTTTCCCAGAAAATCTGGGAAAGAGTCTTCGTGCATATGGCTATTATTTCACGATCGCACCGTTCGGCATCGAATCCGGAACGGTCGCCAGTGTGAGCTGATCGCCGTGTGAAGCAGCGAGAATCATACCTTGAGACAGCTCGCCGCGCAGCTTGGCGGGCTTCAAGTTCGTGACGCAAATGACTTTGCGTCCAACAAGATCATCGGGCGTGTAGAACTTCGCGATGCCCGAAACAACCTGACGCTGCTCATAGCCGAGGTCGAGCTGTAGCTTGAGAAGCTTGTCGGCGCCTTTCACAGGCTCCGCCGAAATCACTTGGGCCACGCGCATCTCCACTTTGCCGAAATCGTCGATCCCGATTTCTTCTTTGGGCTCCGGCGTTGGCACAGAAGCATTTGCAGCGGATGCTGGCACTGCTGCATTTGGTTCTTCGGTGCTCTCCGAAGCACCGCCACCCATGGCCTCGACGATGTAGGCGACTTCTGCCGCTACGTCGAGTCTAGGGAACATAGGCTCTCCTTTCTGCACCTTGGTGCCTGTAGGGAGATGCCCAAAGGACTGAACGCTCTCCCAGGCAGTCAAGCGTGGCAGATCTTCCGCAGCAAGTCCTAGCTGCGCCCAGATCAGTTCCGGTGTCTTCGTCAAGAAAGGACGAAGAAGAACAGACGAGATGCGCTGAGATTCCGCCAGCACATACATGACCGAGCCTAGCGTATCGCGCTTGGCTTCGTCCTTCACCATCGACCACGGCTGTGTTTCGTCGATATATTTGTTCGTGCGGCTAATCAACTGCCACACCGCGGATAACGCAATGGAGAACTCCATTTTCTCCATCGATTCCTCATACTTAGCAACAGTTGTACGAACCGTCTCCAGTAGGCTTTCGTCAAATTCAGTAGCCCCTGGAATATAGGCAGGAATTTTACCAGCAAAATATTTATCGATCATCACAATCGTACGATTCAATAAATTCCCCAGATCATTAGCTAAATCATGATTTACACGTTCAACAAAACTCTCAGGTGTGAAAGTACCGTCTGCTCCAAAAGGCACTTCACGCATGAGGTAATAACGAAGAGCATCCAAACCATAACGATCGATAAGTGTTACAGGGTCAACAACATTCCCCTTGGACTTGGACATTTTGCCATCCTTCATAAGCAACCAGCCGTGTGCAAATACCTTTTTCGGCAGAGGCAAATCAAGCGCCATTAACATAATCGGCCAATAAATCGTATGGAAACGCACAATTTCCTTGCTCATTAAGTGCACATCTGCTGGCCAATATTTTTTGAAAATCGTCTCATCGTTAGAACCATAACCTAGGGCTGTAATATAATTGGAAAGCGCATCAATCCAAACATAAATGACATGCTTCGGATCTCCAGGAACTTTAATTCCCCAGTCAAAAGTCGTTCTCGAAACAGCCAAATCCTCTAACCCTGGTTTAATGAAGTTGTTCAACATCTCATTCTTACGTGATTCCGGTTGGATGAAATCAGGATTTTCTTCATAATATTGCACTAGTCTATCCGCATACTTACTCATCCGGAAGAAATATGTTTGCTCCTTCATCTTCTCCACAGGACGACCACAATCAGGGCATTTCCCATCAACTAATTTGCTCTCCAGAAAGAAAGATTCATCTGGAATACAGTACCAACCTTCATACTCGCCTAAATAAATATCTCCTTGATCGAGTAGACGTTGAAAAATCTTAGCAACTGCATCCTTATGTCGGTCTTCAGTTGTACGAATAAAATCATCATAGGAGATGTCTAGTTTCGCCCAAAGTTCTTTAATCCCAGAAACGATATTATCCACAAATGCTTGTGGTGTTGTTCCTTTTTCTTGCGCCTTACGTTCAATTTTCTGACCATGTTCATCTGTACCAGTTAAATACCTAACATCATAGCCTTGTAGCCTTTTGTAGCGCGCCATTGCATCTCCAGCAACAGTCGAATACGCATGCCCAATATGCAGCTTATCACTTGGATAATAGATCGGTGTGGTAATGTAAAATGTTTTTGATTGTTCGGACATTATTCATTCCTCCAATAGCGGTTATTAGAAAACACAAAAAACCCTCATCCATCTTGGGACGAGAGTTGAACTCACGCGGTACCACCCAGGTTCCCCCGCCTTTCACAAGCTCGGGGCTCAGTAAGTCTATTGCGACTTGCCCATTAACGCTGGGACACGAGACCAGCTTACTCTCTGGCAAAGTTTGTGTAAGCAATTGCTATACACTCTTCTACTGAGAAGCTCGAAGGCCTATTCTCCGGGACCATATTCCAAACATTCTCCTATACCGGCTTTCACCTGTCCCGGCTCTCTGTACATAGGCATCTGATTGTACTTATCCGTTCATCGAAATAAACAATATTTAGCATCTTAAGCACAATATATCGAAAAAAACAGCCACATGTCAAGCCGACAGATTCACTATATTAATTTCCGCTCTTTGCAGGCACGTGGTCCACACCACCTGGGTGAAAAGGATGGCATTTGCAAATGCGTTTCACTGATAACCAGGAACCTTTCATAGGTCCATGAACCTCAATCGCTTCCAACGCATATTGCGAACAAGTTGGATAGAATCGACATGTTGGTGGTTTAAGCGGCGAAATAAACTTCCGATAAAAGTGGATTGGGGCTTGTACAACCCTTTTCATCAGTATTCTCCTAATTCTTTGTAAAGTTGTAACCATTACTACTATCTTGACTGAAAATAAGGATCCCGTCAAATGATACTATGACTTTGGCTTTCAACTCTATCCTAACTGAAAACACTTCAGGAATCTGACATATAAATGAATGGACACAAAAGTTTTCATCAGCGAGTGCTGAGTAAGTTTGGAAAATTTGACTTCAATATATGTTTTGAGATCAAATGGATCACTCCAATTCTCGTTGTTCTTCGACATTGGAAACTTTGTTTTAGTTGATTCAGAGCGATTAGCTTTCATTTTCATTTTGCGCAAGGCAAGTAATCTACTCTCCTCAACCTTAATTGCCAAACAAATTTTATCAATCAGCAACTTAGCACTTCTATAATTAATATCCAGAATCTCTGATAATCCGTACGCAGTAACTTCAACACCGCTTATAAACATAAGCTGGATAGCTTTGAACCAGGTTAACAAGGAAAGTTTAGATTTATGCATAATTGTCCCAGCTGTTATCGAAATCTGCATTCTGCACTCTTTACATTCCAACAATCTACGGGTACGAATTTGAAAAGCCTCATGATGATCACATCGAGGACAATGAAATCCCTTAGACCAACGCAAGTTCATAAGAAAATTTTCACATGCCTCTTCTGTTTCACAAAATGACGCATCACTAGCAATGGATTTCATATTCATGTCCACCCCCCCTAATGAGAACTCACGTTCCATAAAATCATTATAACAAACGAACGTTCGCATGTATATGAATAATTTTATAAATTTTTCCAAATTGTCCACAAAATCTTAGGGTCTCTCGCAAGGGTTATATTCGCAAGAAAACAAAATCTGTGATATGAACAAGTTAAAGCAACTAGGGAATAGAATAGTTATTCAGTATTTTTTAAGTTCGACAAATCTTTTAACTTCGACTATTTGAACTACTTGAAATGTTCAATTCAATCTGCCGTGACTTGTAGATAGCACAGAATTTCGTTCTTTGCGGAATATCTTCCCTCAAGGTTATAGGTGATCACCTAAGGTTAAAATTTCAACAGCGATTCGATTTGTAAAAAAAGGATTGTAGATATCTCAGATTCCGGTAATAGATTGTGGGTAAAACTGCTTAGGGCTTCGATGGTGCATCAGTTTGTTTCAAGGTTTGGGTTAGGGAAAGGTGCGCTATGCTTTAGTTTGATTTGGATGGTTTTGCTTGTGAATGCTGTGTTGAAGATGTTTTGTATGGCTGTTCGCATATAAGGTCGATTTATGGTTTGTGTTACATGGTGACATTTATCATCTTTGGGTTATAATGTTGAATGGAGCTAAAGCAATGATTGAAGGGGTTTATTCGAGATGATAATTGAGATATTTCAAGATTTAGTCTGTCCTTGGTGCCGCATCGGGAAGAAGAATTTGATGGATGCGCTAGAAGATTTTACAGCTGAACCTGTTGAGCTGCATTATCGTGCGTATCAACTTGATCCTTCGACACCCGTCGAAGGTGCAGATTTTGCGACGCTTATGCGCACTAAATTTCGCGCTGATGAGAGCAAACTGCAAGCAATGCTCCAACAAGTGACTCAGGCTGGACAGGCATCGGGTTTACATTTTGATTTTGCGCAAATCACGAAAATGCCAAATACGTTAAAAGCGCATCAGCTCATTGCGATCGCACCTGAAGAAGTCAAACAGCAGCTTGTTGACGACTTGTTCAAGGCTTATTTTGAGGATGGAAAAGATATCGGTCACATCGATTACCTCCTTGAAACTGCAAGTCTGCATGGCATGGATCCGCATCAAACTCGTATCCAACTTGCTGCTAAACAAGGTCTTGAGCAGGTTGAAGATGACCTTGCTTTTGCCAGTCAAGCCGGCGTAACAGGGGTCCCCTTTTTCGTAATTAACCGTAAATATGCGTTAACAGGTGCTCAACCCGCAGCAACGTTTCTGCAAGCATTGGAGCAAATTAGTGCAGAGGGTACGGATGAAGCGTGATCTAAAGTTCAATATCACCCGGCATCTCCACTGGAGAGTCGGGTTTTTATAAGCTGATAAATAGGAGTTTTACGAATGACTACTTTACTTAAGGCACTTAAGCAGCTGCCTACTCGCGCAATGATTGTGATACTTCCGTTTTTATTGATGTGCATGGTTGAATATTTGGAAAGGGGCACTTACAAGGAGTTCCATCATTGGATGACTACGTATCCTTTAGCCATGGTGCTTGCATATTTCGTTGTTGGAGCCATGTATTTGTTTCTTATCGCTGTTACTGGTGGTTCTAAGCTGTCGTTTTGGATCCTGTGTGCCTTTTTGTTGCCACTTGGGGCGATTAGCGGCAGTAAGTTAAAGGCGATTGGCGCACCTTATTATCCATGGGATCTTTATTTTAATAACCAACTTATGGAGTATAGGAAGTTTTTGAGCCAATATTTTACGAATCGTATTGTTACCTATACCTTGCTCTTTATCATTATTGTGGCTTGTCTGTTTCATCTCATTTTACGCAATCGTAAAATGAAGTTTCACTGGATCGAACGCTCTGTTTACGGTGTAATCGCTGTTGTTATGGCAACCAGTTTATATGCGGATAAGCCCCTTTCGTTTACAAAACTATATGGGGTTTACACGGTCCCCTGGGATCAAACGATTACCTATGATGAAAATGGTTATTTGTACTCAACTGTTCAAATGCTTACCTTTTTACATGTAGCGAAACCAGATGGATATAGTAAGAAAGCAATTACGTCTCTTCTGGACCAAATCCCAGAAAAACCAGCTACAAATGACAAAAAACCAAATATTATAGTTTTGCTAGGAGAGTCCTTTTTTGATCCGACGACGATGAAAAATGTAACTTTTAGCCGCGATCCTATTCCACATTTGCATGAGTTGCAGAAAAAATTCACAAGCGGTAAGATGTTATCTCCTCAATTCGGGGGTAGTACAGCAAATGTTGAATTTGAGGTTTTATCGGGGAACTCCATGCGTTTTTTTGGAAAATCACCTGATAAAATAATTCCCTATATCGAATATATGAATCACGGTGTCGACTCTTTAGCAAGCATTACGACAAGACAAGGATACACGGCAACAGCAATTAATCCATTCTTCAGTTATTTCTTTGATAGCAGAAAAGTGTATAAACATTTTGGTTTTTCCCGGTTCATTTCGAGTGAATATTTCCCAAATGATTTCTCAGGACCTAATTATGCGGACCACGCTGTTGTGAACAAAATTATTGAGGAATCAGAAAAAAGCGCTGGGCCTGATTTCATTTTTGCTAATACGATGGAAAATCATCATCCTTACCCTCCCGATAAATTCAGTAAAAATACGATTCAGGTTACTGGAGATATTTCGGCAGAGTCAAAAAGCATTTTAGAAACTTATGCACAAGGTATTACAGCTACGGATCAGGCCCTGCAATCTCTAGTTGATTATTATTCAAAAAAGTCAGAACCGACGATTATTTTGTTTTTCGGGGATCATTTCCCATTCTTTGAGGAAAATTATAAAGTATATCGCGATGCCAAATATGTACTGCCTGATGACCCCGATCTGTATACGAAGACACATTACACGCCTTTTGTGATATGGAATAACTTCGTTCCTGCTGACCAAGAGAAACTGAATCTAACTTCTAGTCCTTCTTTTTTGGGGCCTATGCTATTGCATTTGGCAGGTGTAAAGGGAAGTTATTATACGGATTATTTATATGATTTATCAAAGAAAATACCAGTCATTCCTCCGCAAGACATGTGGTCGACATTTAACATTAAAGAGAGCGATCTCACTGGGTACGAGAAGTTGCAGTATGATAATCTGTTCGGGGGCAGATACGGCTATGAAGCGAAAGGATACAAAGATACGATTGTCCAACCCGCGTATACGTTAGGATATGGTGATCCTATCATTTCAAAAGTCACGGTAGTAGACAAAAAAGTTAAAGTAACAGGTTCACCATTTTTCTCTTCCTGTAATGTGTATATTGATGGGCAGGAAGTTAAGTCTAATTTCGATGGAAAAGATACGCTTTATGTTGATATTGCATCTAATCCTGTAATTGAACTAGGTAAGTCGCAACAAGTTGAAGTACGTGTATATGATGATAAAAAGATGAAAATTGGCCAATCCAATCTTTATGCTTTGCCATCGTCATGACAAAAGCCCCCTACGAATAGGATGAAGCATATCCTACTCATAGGGGGCTTTTGTGTGATGAGGAGCATTCCACCAGCTCATGTACATTTCTTCACAACGGTAACTTCGGAAGAATTAGGGCATCATCATCTTTTGCGACTGTACACTTTCAATGTGAACGGTTCTTCTTATGACCAGCATGTCCATCAATATCAAGGTATTTCAGGGATTAAATATGGTCATTATCACGCTTTTTATGGCGTTACTGGCCCGCCAATTGCTGTAACGAACGGAGATCACATTCATTTGCTCCAAGGTGTTGTGGATCTTAACCTGTACAACACTGGAAGACGCGGTGCCCTTGCTAAATCTGCACAAATGGAAGGAATCATTGTAGAGCTCCATCAGCATACTTATCAAGGTTATTCGTCAATCGGTTTTGGATATGAACCTTGGTAGCTTACTTCGTTTCAATACGAATTGCCCAGTTGAATGTGAAGGTTTCACCTGGTTCCAAGCTTTGCGCACCTGAGATTTCAGCCGGATATGATTCATTGAACACATTCATGATGCTTGTGTAAGGTTCAAGGGAAACTGCGTTCGTCCATGGCGCTGTGAATAGAACGTGAATTGGGAATTTGTCCCCCATATCAAAGATAAGTTTCGTGTTGCGAGCTTCGTATGCAATCTCGCATATCTGTGACCCAGGCGCGATGCTCAGCATCTGTGACCCGCCAGAATATCCTGGCAGCGATGAGACCCTCGCGCCATCCTGCAAGGCCGCTGTGAGCGCCGTCGGCATAGGCTCCCCTGCCGCAAAACCACCCGCGGACAGCGGCCATTCTGCTGCCGCGGGAATGGTTACCCGCACGCGGTCGGCTTCGCCCTCCGCGAACGCAAAGTACGGGTGAAAGCCAAGTGAAAGCGGCATGGTATTGCCGCCTCGGTTGGCGATTTCACCGCTGAGCGACAGCGTACCGTCCTGCAGACGGTACGTAAAGCGGAAGCATGCGGCGTGTGGGAAATACGCCAGCATGTCCGGTGTCTCCGCGATGTCAAACTCCGCGGAGACATAAGCCCCGCCAGCTGCGTCCGCGCCGCTGGCAACGACCTTCCACGGCCGCTCGCGCAGCTGGCCGTGGGCGTGATCTGGCTCCCGATTCGCCGGGAGCCGGTATTCGCGGCCACCGAAGGTGAAGGCCGCTTCTTTTACACGCCCCGGCGGGAACAGAATGGGCACGCCGTAGCGCGAGGAATTGACGCGAAGCTCCGACAAAACGTCGGGCCTCGCGATGTAACTGTGGTTCCGCACATCGAAGCGGAACAGGTGTAGACCGACGGCCGGAATAATTTCGGCCACGGCCTCATTCATGTGGTCGACGAGTTGGAGCGTCGACTCCCCTTCCCATTCACTATGTATAACTTCATACTGGCTCAAAGATGAGTCCCCCTTTTTACATGTTGTCTTTTATAATAGGTTGCGTTGTTTGGATTAAACGATTTCGCGTTTGATAATAGTTATAAATCATTATGATGCCAAGTACAAGAATAAAGCTCGTAATTAAGCTTCCTTCTGCCCCAAAAGCTCCACCAGATACGACGATGGCACCTTTCGTTTCAGTCGTAATCAGGGATGACATCGGAATCCCCGAAACATCAAAGCCAAATATACATCCCTGCATGAAATTCCATGCTAAATGCAGCCCTATGGGCATCCATAGACTACCTGTCAACTCACGACACAACCCCATCAAAAGTCCTGCCAAAAGGATATTGATAAAAGGAAGAGCCGTCGTCCACATCCCTGGATTAAAGCTATGCAACAGGGCGAAAACAATCGTCGACACCCCTACAGCTATTATCGGCCCAAAGCGATTTTTCACAAGACCTTGTAAATACCCTCGCGCAAATAGTTCTTCATTGATCGCTACGCCAATAAAGAGAAGAAAGCTCCCGCCTATTGCATAACCCTTTGATAAGCTCCATTCCACTTGAACAAAATGAATGCCTCCGAATAGCCATATCACTAAGCTGCTAAGGGTTATCAGCACGGCCCCCCATAGGAAACCTTCTCCAAACCGACGGCCGAACTGAACCGTGTGCAGTCCTAATTTCCATCCCTTTTTTCGCTCAAATAAATAGAAACCCAAACATACACCACTTATAAAACCTACAATCTGTGCCCATAGTGACGCTTTAATAAAAAAGGGATTACGCGTGACAGCCTCCATACTTACGATAAGATCAGGGTTTAACCTCACGGCAAAGACAGCTGCAGCAATAGATAAAATGACCGTAATAACGATGATGAAAATGAGGGTTAGCAGTACTTTCCCCACAATCTGAAGGATTGGAAATGATCTTCTCTTCTTCACTTCGATTTCGGTTCACTCCTTTCGTCTTTGAACAATTCGAGAATTTATGCCCAATTCCTCCCATTTCTTAGAAAGGAAACTCTTGTGCAAACGATTACGTCATGCCACAATAAGACTATCTATTGACTTGATTGAGGGGGAACACATGCTTTTTGTCCTTTTTGCACTTTGGTTTATCGCATCAGGACTACTTATTGTAGATCCCGGTTCACGCACCATGCGTTGGATGAGCGCAGTTGCTTTTACAGGAGGTTCTGGCGCCTTAGCAGCTGTCATATCAGCGGATATCATCCCCTATTTTCAGCTAACATCTCCAAATCCAGCACTAGTTTCTTTCTTTTATCGTGTTATGAGCATCTGCTCTTTGCTTTCCTATTATGGCTTACCTTACGCTTTCGCAATGCTATCTTTAGCTTATCATTCCACTTGGCAGAAGCCTCTTCTACGTACATGGTTACCGCTTGTATTACTAGTACCGCCACTTGTATGTCTGATCTTATTGCCAGGGTATACCGAAGATATGCCCATAGAGTTCCGCATAGTCGCGACATGGGCCTTCCCATACATCATCATAGGATCCTTACTGATTGCTCTCAAAAAGGAACATCTCCCGGCCATGAGGCGAACACATTTGTTCACCTGCCTTGCACTGATTCCGCCCGTACTTTGTGTTGGTGTGCTCAATTATGTCATGCCCAGCTTCGGGTTCTATCGATTGTGGATCTATCATGTATGGATTTTGGCCTTTGTGGTCCCTTTCTTTGTATTTACGTTTTTCAAATATGGGTTTCTCGGTATCCGGCTACTCATTGAGCGCCGTAAGCTGGATTCTACGCTCCGCGCCATTACGTCTGGTACGGCCATTCTTAACCATGCCATCAAAAATGATGTAGGAAAAATGCGGTTATTTCTGGAGAAGATGAACCAACACGCAGCAGACACAGGGCAAACCGAACTTATACAGGACATTCACGTGGTCATGAACGCCTCTAGGCATATTCAGGAAATGATTAGCCGTGTACATGAGCAAACACAAGAATTGCCTCTGCGCATTTCACAGGTTGACGTTGTTCAGTTGCTGCAAGATGTGCTAGAATCCCTTGAAGTTTATTTAGGAAAGATCCAAGTACATGTTGAGTTGCCTGATCGGCTCGAACTTCAACTTGATCAGATCCAAGTCACAGAAACATTAACAAACATTCTTATGAATGCCATCGAAGCGATGAGCAGCGGTGGGGAGCTTTCTATTAAAGCTTTTTCAAACAAAAAAAATATGGTTCTTGAAATTAAAGATACAGGCATGGGCATGGAGAAATCCGTCCTCAAGCAAGCAGTAGAACCTTTCTACACGACAAAAAGTGGTAACCGAAATAACTTTGGTCTAGGCCTAGCTTATTGCTATAGTGTCATGAAAAAACATGGTGGTAGTTTGGAAATTAGCAGTGAACCCGGTAAAGGTACAAGTGTCTATTTGACTTTTCCGGGACAGCGTTAGACTTGCTCAGGAGAGGAAGTATCAGAATGGATGTAATTCGCATACTCATCGTGGAAGATGATCTAGATTGGCTGCGCGGTCTGACGGATTACTTGAATCGTCAAGGAGATATGACTGTCGTAGAGAGCCGATCTACAGCAGAAGATGCTCGAGCGTTATTTAGTCAGGCCGCGCCTTCTGCTGATGTCGTACTTATGGATATTATGCTTCAAAATGAACCCGCGGGCATTAGTCTTGCGGAGCAAGCCTTCTTGTCTTGGGGAGCCAAAGTCATCATGTTAACCTCCATGGAAGAAAAGGATTTCATTTTCCGTTCCTTTCAGGCAGGAGCGATTGATTATCAAATTAAGTCTCGTTTCGAGGAGCTCCCCGGTATTATTCGGGCTGCTCATGCGCGCCAGTCCGCTATTAATGCAGCTGTTTCTGAACAAATGCGCGAGGAGTTCCGCAGACTCAAACGGCTGGAGCAGCAATTCAAGATCAAAGAAGTCCGGGATCTCATCACCCCAACGGAGCTTCAAGTTCTTGATATGATCGATCAAGGCCATACACAGACGGAAATTGCGAACCGTTTCTTCATTTCATTACGAACAGTTAAAATTCATGTTGGGCATATTTTGAAAAAGCTCGGAAGCCCGAGCAGCAAGGATGCTGCTCAGCAGTTAAGAAATTTAGGGTTTTTCGAGCGAGGTTCTTCACAAAAGGACAATGAAATCAAGAAGGAGAAATCCGATTAGTGGATATCTTTCTTCTTGAATCTTCCGCCTTTGACATCGTGGATATTGCCAACTGCAAGAAATGCTTTGGGATCAAGTCCATCCACGATGGATTTCAACTTGGCTTCTTCCAAGCGTGTAATCACACAAAAGATAACCTTCTTGTTATCCCCAGAGAATCCGCCTTCACCTTCTAAATAGGTGACGCCGCGTCCTAAGCGATCCATAATAGCCCCGCCTATCTCTCTAAAGTGGTCACTAATAATCCACACCGACTTCGACTCATCGAACCCTTCAATGGTGACATCAATCATTTTATAAGCAATAAAATAAGCGATTAACGAGTACATGGCACGATCCCACGTATAGACAAACCCTGCACTTCCAAGAATGAATAAGTTGAAAAACATAACGATCTCGCCAACAGAGAAAGGAATTTTTTTCGAAACGAGAATCGCAACGATTTCTGTACCATCCAGTGATCCCCCGAAACGAATAACCATCCCCACGCCTATGCCAAGAATAATCCCGCCGAATACCGCGGCTAACAACGGATCGTTCGTAAGTTCCTTCACAGGATGAAGCAAGGCCGTACCTGTCGACATGACAAGAATAGCGAAAAGTGTAGATAATGCAAAAGTTTTACCAATCAATTTATAACCAATGAATAAAAAAGGAATATTTAATAAGAACAAGAACACACCGATCGGCCCTTGTGTTAAATAAGATAAAATGATCGAAATTCCCGTAATGCCTCCATCAATAATTCGATTCGGCACTAAAAAAATTTCTAACCCCACAGACATTAAAACGGCACCAATGAATAAGAACAATCCACGACGAAAAAACGCACTTTTTGTCATTTTTCGATGTTGAAGCTGCATGACTGCTTCTCTTTTTAGCTGCATTTGTTCTTTGGCCATACGCGATTCCCCCCTAACTTATCTCCTCTTTATAAGTATTCTTGATATAGCCACGATTTTCCTGCATTCTATCTATTTTTCATAGAGATACCATCGAATAATGTCGAAAGGCATGGTATAATATCAGGTGTTCAAAGGACTTTTAACTTATATTTGTACAGGAGAATCTATGAAACAACACATTGAACGATTGTTATTGGTAATTCGGCCAAGACTGCCACTTTTACTTCTTGCACTAATCCCAGTTCTGATCATGGAAATCTTGAGCCGCGGGAACTACACTGAAATGTTGTCATGGAGCTTCAAGCATTTTCTAGAGCTACTTTTCAACGAATGGATCGTATTTAGCCTTCTGTTGTTATTCGTTGCCATCATTGGGCGAACTCGGATCGCATATTGGGTCATTGCCGGTTTCCTCGTTATCTTGGCCCTTATTAGCGGCGTAAAGCTCAAAATACTAGGCGTACCTTTGACGCCATGGGATTTAGTTGTAGCAGGCGAAGCCTCTGATATGGTGAAGTATTTATCCAACATTTTGACATTTAACGTCTTATCTGTCATTCTCCTGTTCCTTGTTGGCAGTTACTTCATCCTCTACCGTACAACCATGTTTATTAAAAAAGTAGCCTTAAAAGAACGAGCAATTCTTGCTGGAATTGGTTTAGTTATGTTTTTAGCTGTCTATACGGATCTGCCACTGCCTGTTCAGAAGTGGTTTGGTATCGAAGCAGCTGTCTGGAATCAAGTGCAGAACACCCAAACAAACGGATATGCGCTTGCTACAGTATTGAATACCAAAGAAATGTTCTCAAATAGCCAAGAAGGTTATGATGATAAAGCCATTGAAGCTATCGTGAATGCATCACCCAAGCCACCTATCAAAGTTGGGGATTCAACAACACCAATTAAACCGAACGTTATTGTCATTTTAAGTGAATCATTCTGGGATCCTACCCTTATCTCAGGCGCTAAGTTCGATAAAGATCCGATTCCTTTCTTCCATAAGCTACAGAAGTCGGGAACAAGTGGAACGATGCTTTCACCTCAGTATGGCGGTGGAACAGCGAATGTGGAATTCGAGGTTCTTACGGGGAACTCAATGCGTTTCTTACCACAAGGCTCTATTGCCTATAATCAATATATTTCAAATGAAGTCGATTCATTAGCGAGTATTTATGCACGTCAGGGTTATACATCAACAGCTATTAGTCCTTTTTATAACTGGTATTTCAACAGTAATAAAATTTATCAAGACTTCGGATTTTCTAAATATATTCCGATTGAATATTTTAAACCGACGTATTCCGGTCCTTATATCGCAGATAGTGAAGTTGCTGCTAACATTATTCATGCAACTGAGCAAAGTACAGGCTCGGATTTCGTGTTTGCGAACACGATGGAGAATCACTTTCATTACTTCCCTGGCAAGTTCCCGAAAAACACGTTTAACGTAACAGGCAACTTCTCCGCCTCTTCCGTTGGGATGCTTGAAACGCTTGCTCAAGGTATTAATGGGTCTGACAATATGTTGAAGCAATTAGTGGAATACTACGAGAAAAAAGGCGAGCCTACGATTATTGCATTCTGGGGCGACCATCTGCCAGCGCTTGGTGATGATTACGCAACGTATATTGACACGAAATATATTAGTGGTAAAGATGATCCTGATTTCTTGAAAAAAATGTACAGTGTCCCATTGGTCGTATGGAATAACTTCGATACCGAACGTAAAGACAATTTGAATATAAGCCCTTCCTTCTTAGGTCCTTATTTAATCGAATTATCGAAGCAACAAGGCAATTATTATACAAATTTCTTAACGGAATTGGCTAAAAAGTATCCAGTCATCCCACCTAAAGATCATTTTGCTGAAATGAATATCAAAGAAGATGATTTGAAGAATTACGAAACCTTGCAGTATGATATTCTTTTCGGAGATCGACACGCATACAAAAACTATCTAACACCAATTATTGATCCTAAATATATGCTTGGTTTCGGCCCAATTAGCTTAGATAAGGTAGAAGCTGATTCTCAGGATATTTCAGGTCGTACAAATTTGACACTTACTGTTACCGGGAACAATCTTCCACCTCTGGGTTACGTAACTTTGAACGGCAAAGCAATACCTACAACTTGGAAAGACGAACATACTTGTACCGGGTTAGTTGAAGGGGCTCTACTTAAAACAGGACTTTGGGATATCCAAGTACAAGTCAAAGACTCCAAAGAAACGATTGTAGGCAAATCAAATTCGGTTTCCATCGATATCGGCGGACGTTAATAAAGCTTGTTGCCAGTCCCTGATTCTCACTTTGAGGATCAGGGGCTTTTTCTTATTAACCTGCCGCTGAAAATAAGTAAGAGCCCATCCCGTGATGGGATGAGCTCTCGTTACTAACTTTATATATTAAAGATTAATGATTTTGCCAGTCGCTTCGGATTCGAACGCTGCAAGAATTACTTTCAATGCTTGGTAGCCCTCTTCGCCAGAAATACGAGGTGGTTTGTTATCTAGAATGCTAGTAACGAACTCGCTGATAACTCCGCTAGATGTTTGTTTCTCATTCGTTGCTACTTGACCTACTTTGTAACGCTCAACTGTACCATTACGAAGCTCAACGATCACTTGATCGTTAGGGTCTGTATCAATTTTGATAACACCATTCTCACACCATAGAACTGTGGAGTTGTCTTGACCTTTGTAGTAAGTCCAGCTTGCTACTAGGGAGCCTGTAGCGCCGCTTCTCATACGAAGCAAGCAAGTCGCATTATCATCAACGTCTGTACCCTCTTTGTGAAGCGTACCAACGAATGCTGCTACTTGTGCAACTTCATCATCAAGCAACCAACGGATAAGATCTGATTTGTGTACGCCTAGATCACCCATTGCACCCATAATGGCTTCTTCCTTACGGAAGAACCAGCTCTCACGACCATCAATGCTCCAACCCTCAGGACCTGGGTGACCGAATGACGTACGGAATGTAAGAACTTTCCCAAGCTTACCTGACTCCAAGATTTCTTTCGCTTTCACATGTGGAGGCATTAGACGTTGGTTGTGACCAACCATCAAGAATACGCCATTTTTCTTGGCTGCTTCAATCATCGCTTCGGATTCAGCAGCTGTAGTTGCCATTGGTTTTTCAACTAGCACATGCGCGCCAGCATTAGCCGCGGCGATGGAAATTTCAGCGTGAAGGTAGTTTGGTGTACAAACGCTAACCGCATCAACTTTCTCTGCTTTCAACATGTCAACATAGTTACTATAAGCTTTACCGCCATGCAATTCAGCGTAGTGCTGTGCTCTTTCAATGATCGGATCAACGAATGCAACTAGCTCAACATTTGAATTGTTTGCGTATTCTGGGATATGTCTATGTTTGGAAATGGAACCACAGCCAATGACGGCTACTTTAATTTTACTCATGTGATAAGTGCTCCTTCAATTATAAGAATAAATTAGTTATGAACGTTTAAATAATGCTCTTTAACCCAGTTAAAGCTGTTTTCGATACTAGTTAAAGGCGCCTTCTGACAGTTATCTTGTTCCACGACAAGCCACTCTACGCCAGCTTGCTCGGCAGCAACGATAACTTTATCTAGCGGAACATCGCCTAAGCCTAGCTCCAAAGTAACTAGTTTACCATCAGCATCCTTTGTGAAATCTTTAAAATGAACCAAAGGAAGACGTCCAGCATATTTAGCAATATAAGCTAGTGGGTCTTGACCTGCAAATTGTACCCAACATACATCCATTTCGACTTTAATAGCATCGTTATTCGCATACATAGCATCGAAAACAAACTCATCTTCCACTTTGTAATGGAATTCGAAGTCGTGGTTGTGATAAAGGAATTGCAAACCTTGTTTTTGCGTCTCAACCGCTAGTGCTTGGCACTCCGCGATTAGGGCTTTCCATTGGTCAACGGATTCGCGCTCTTCTGCACCAACATAAGGGCAGATGGCATATGTAGCACCGATTGTTTTCAAATAATCGATTTCACCTTGGAAATTTTCACGGAATCTTTGCAAGCTAATATGACTTCCGAAAGCTTTCAATCCTAGCTCATCAAGCAAACCTTTAAGCTTATCCGCAGGCATGTCATAATAGCCAGCAAACTCAACACCCTCATATCCTAACTTCGCAACATGGCGAAGTGTACCTTCCATATCACGTGCCATATCATCTCTCAATGTGTACAATTGAAGTCCAATTCCTAAACGTCCCATTTGTTCTCCTCTTTTCTCATAGTGAAATCATGAATAGTAATCTTGGCATAAGTATAATCGAGATTAGCCTATTATGACCATTCACGATATAATTAAAACATCTCTTATTTGGCTACGAAAGGCGAAATCACATGAAAGCTGAACTCTTAACTTGTGGGTATTCTTTTCATATGGACCCGTTTTATAACAGTAACAAATCAGGACTACTTTATTATCTTTTTCGACTACAGACAGAAGGCAGTTGTGAAGCCCTTGTTGATGGCCGTATGGTCCCGATAGAAGCAGGTCATCTGCTTTTGTTTAAACCCGGTGATCCTTACGAGCTGCGAATCGAACAGGCGAAGACGCAACCTGATCAGAAAATCGCCAGCGGCGATTACTACTTATTTTGCAAAGGCGATTGGATTGATGCGTGGTGGAAACGCAACAACAAACCTACTTGCATGCGCATTGACCTCGACCCCAGATTAATCTCACTATGGCGGCAATTAAGCCTCGAGAAACGCAGAATGGAAGAAGAGAATCCCGAGCTAAGCAGTTATTTGCTCCAAGCGCTCTGCCTTTATCTTGAACGAGCAGCAACAGAAACAGTACAAGGTCGCCCTTTCACTGGCACTCGCATGAAACGATTTATTGAGGCACATGCTACTGCAGCGTTCAAAATTGAAGATGTCGCAAATCATGTAGGACTTAGTATCTCCCGAGCTGTCCATTTGTTCAAAGAATATTTTGGTAAAACAATGATCCAATATGCCACAGAAGTACGCCTATCCAGTGCAGTTGAACGTATGCATGATAGCTCCATGTCCTTAGAACAAATTGCTCTTAGCTGTGGATTTGGTTCTTACCCTTACTTTCATCGTGCATTTAAACAACGTTTTGGTACGTCACCCAAAGCCTATCGACAGAACATGCAGCACACTTAGTTGATTAAATTCACACAATATTCAATTTTTCTAGCTATTGTATGAAACATTTTCAGCCGCTAAATCGTATTATCTATATACGAAAATACATAGCAATCTCTTATTTGTCTTAAAATTGTAAAACTATTTTAAGGTTCTATTAATAATAATCCGATATGCTAGTACTATATCCAATTCTTAGGATGGTGGAACTCATGAAAATGTTTATAACGATTCATAACAAACCTGTACCCGTATACTCCGATGAGAAAAATAAAAAGAAGTTCAATTTACTGAAGTCAGCACTTGAGGCCAAGGTCACCAAAGGTAGAGCAACACTCAAGAAATGTCTGGATTCAATCATTAGCATCGAGATTGTCGGGTGCGAAGCGATTCTTCATTCATTGAATGAACGAGATTCGTTGGCCTTATCACTTTACTAAAAAAAGCCTGAAATCCATCAGTGGATTTCAGGCTTTTTTACTACCACATAAGAAAGTATAAGTTTTCAGACCCGAAAACAGCTTTCTTATTGGCGATCATCATTGAATGGCCTCGATAGGGGTTTTCTCATAAGTACTTCTGCTCTACGATATTAAGATGATGCTGGGCATGACCTGCGATCACGTAAGCAATAGCACGGGCAGAAATTGCGAATGTATTCGCTGTCCCCAAACGTGTCCAAGCTGTTTCGGTAATGGTAGGCATCAACGCCAACGTAGCTTGTCGCACGGCTTGGAAATCCTTCACCAAATCCGTTAAAGCCACATCGTCGAAAGATGTATTGGCAATGAAAATGTCTTGATCAAAGCCAGGTAAATCCGTCGTGTCTCCACGAGCAATGCGGAGTAATCGATAGCTCATAATTCGCTCTGTATCCGTAATATGAGCCAGTACTTCCTTCAAACTCCACTTCCCTGGTGCATATCGAGATAAAGCCTGCTCCTCTGTTAATTGTGAAAATAGGGATACGAGTGCCTTTTCTTGACTATTCAAAATGGATACATAATCCCCTTCGGGCACCAGCCCGATATAACCCGTATAGTAGGATGAATATTCGTCATGACTTGGTCGTTGCAGCATGTTAGAATTGTCTCCCTTCACTTTTATGATGGTTTGAATCTATCTATCATATCGCAAAATTCCCAAAAAATGAATCATCTTCCTATGTAAGTTGAGTAAAATCTAGTTATTGTCACCCTCGCCTATTTCACTGAAACGATGTTCTGAGGTATCTACAAAACACTCTATTCGAACAAAACCCCCATTTCCCATAACGGGAAATAGGGGTTTACATCTACTGCTGCTTAGCATTCAGCAGCCAGATTTTGCTCTGGAAGTCGTTATGCAATCCGACGACAGGAATACCGGCGTATAACAGATGATCGCCAGGGAAGAGCCCTTCCGAACCTTCGATTTCATAATCGAAGTCAGGGTTGAGTCCTTTTAAGCGTAACGTCTTCAACGGCGCATACGGTTCTGCAAGCACTCGGATGAACACAACCATGGCTTGTGTCTTGTCCTCGGAGACAATCATCCACGCGGTGTCGTTCCCTTCGAACGGGCTCAACAGGCGATACATATCGCCAAATTGAACAAGCGGTCGAAGTTGTTTGTAGTCGGCAACCTGACGTTTGACGAGCTCTTTCTCTTCTTCTGTGAACTTCGTCAGATCAAGCTCATAGCCGAAGTTACCGGACATGGCTACATGACCGCGGGTTTCCAAGGACGTCATGCGATGAACTTGATGATTAGGTACAGCAGATACATGCGACCCCATGGAACTTACAGGGTACACGATACTGGTGCCATATTGGATTTTCAAACGGCATACGGCATCCGTATTATCGCTCGTCCACGTTTGTGGCATGTAATACAGAATACCTGGATCGAAACGCCCACCACCGCCGGAGCAGCTTTCAAACAAGATATGCGGGTATTCGGTAGTAATGGCTTCCATTACGCGATACAAGCCAAGCATATAGCGATGTGCTGTCTCTCTTTGACGTTCAGGTGGCAAGGCCGCGGAGCCAATTTCCGTCATATTCCGATTCATATCCCATTTGACGTAAGTAATTGGCGCACTACTCAATATATTGCGCAGCATGGCCATCACGCCTTCACAAACCTCTTGACGTGAAAAATCAAGAATCAACTGCCCACGACCCTCTGTACGTCGACGATCCGGTACATGGAGACACCAATCAGGATGCTTTCGGTACAATTCACTTTCTGGTGATACCATCTCTGGTTCAAACCATAAACCGAATTCCAAGCCTAGCTTATTCACTCGCTCTACTAAATCTTCAAGTCCACCAGGGAGCTTCGCCTTATCGACAACCCAGTCCCCAAGTGAGGTCGTATCATCATTTCTTTTGCCGAACCAACCATCATCCAATACAAAAAGCTCAATTCCAAGCTCTTTTCCGGCACGAGCAATACTTTCAATTTTATCTGCATTAAAATCGAAATACGTCGCTTCCCAGTTGTTGACTAGGACAGGTCGTACACGATCACGGAATTCACCGCGGCACAGTCGCGAACGGTATAAGCGGTGATAGGATCTGGACATCTCACCAATCCCCTGACCGGAATACACCATAACAGCCTCAGGTGTTTGGAACTGTTGTCCTGGCTCTAGCAGCCAGCTGAAATCAAAAGGATTAATCCCGATAGACACACGTGCTGTTGCAAAAGGATCCACTTCCGCGTGTGCCGCAAAGTTACCGCTGTACACGAGATTAAAACCGTATACATCCCCATAGTCTTCATTAGCATCCTTGGCAAGCAAAGCGACAAACGGGTTATGGGAGTGACTGCTTGATCCACGTCGGCTTTCAACGGTTAATTTACCAGGAGCCAAGGCTCTTCTTTCAATATGACGCTCACGCGCCCAACTACCTGAGAGCTGCAACAGATCCCAGTCGGCATGCGGAAAGTCTACATTCAAGCTTAATGCTCGCAAAAGCTTAAGTTCAGCCGTTCCTTCATTTATGAAACGAACAGAACGCGTGATAGCCGCATGATCGGCGAAAATCGTGTACGAAAGAATGGCTCGCAAGCCGGCTACTTTATCAACAAGCTCAATTTCTAGCGTTTCAGCTTCATGATCTGCTTCTACATACGTAGATGGTAAGCCATCTAGTACTGGCTTTCCTTGCACGATACGATGCTTGTCATAGACAAGCTCAGTAATCGTCGAACCATTGGGTTGCGCAACTTGATACGCAGGCTCGCGGAAATCGCTTGTCCCATAAGCAGGATACTCCTGTGGAAGCGTATCGAAGGAGATCTTTCTATTTTCCTTAACCGGATTCGGGCTAAAAGAAGCTCGTTCCTTATATTGAATCACCGTGCCGAGTTGACCAGATCGTATAGAGCGGCCCCAGTACACGTGTGCTGGATAGGAACCATTAATAAGCTGAATCACATAGCTCATATGTTTATTTTGCAAATGAAATATACCTTGTACAGGTTCAAAAGAAATCGTCATTATAAATCCCTCCTATCCTCTATTATCGTGTCCAGAAGGAAACAAAACTATGGAGAAACTACACCTACATATGGAGGAATGTCGTTTTTTCGCAAAAAATAGAACCAAGACCTCTGAACGGTCTCGGCTCTATTTTATCAACTTAGCTCAATTAACCGTACTTATACGTCATCCCATGGCCGCCCTTCGGATACACCCAATCGATGTTATAAGAAGGACACGCTATGCGACACGTACCACATTCAATACAGTTTTCAAATGCAACAGTTGTGATCTTAAGCTTTTTTTCCCACTCATACACATCAGAAGGACAGAAATAATTGCAGTCCTTCGTCACACAATTCAAGCAGGTTTGTTTATCTTTAATTACAAGGTGGGATTTATCATCGCATTTGTAACGAATGGTGAACAGTTTATCTGAAATATCACTTTGGCTCATCCGTTCATCGCCCTCCATCCCTTATAGCCCAGCTTCATCAAGTTTACCGTACCGCCAGCGGCATTTTTGATGAGCTTCATGGCCATTCTTTGCTTTTCGGCTTTCGTAATTCCATCCACGAGGAACATATTGTAAGCGGCTTCGTTTACAGCACGTGGCAGTCGATCGAACAATAACTCAGGATCCTGCTCTTTCAAAAATTGATGCATTCCCTTGTACTTCTGCAGATCCTTGTGCACAAAAGATTCTTTGATTTTATTATCGTAGAGATGCATCGTTGGGGCTGTAAAATCCCCTCGTGCTTTCGCTTCAATAATGGCCTCCCCGGCCAATCGGCCCGAGGTCATAGCGAGATTCGTCCCCTCCCTGTGGACAAAGTTAATCAACTGCGCGGCATCCCCACAGACACACCAGCCATCACCAGAAAGGGTCGGTATTGAATGAAAGCCCCCTTCTGGAATAAGATGACCGGAATATTCCTTGGTCTCCCCACCTTGAATCAATTTCCGAATCATCGGATGCTGTTTAACCGCGTCAAGTACAGCGTATGGCTTCACCTTTTTATCCCGCAAATGGTTCACCATCACACCGACCCCTAACGAGATCGTTTCTTTATTCGTGTATAGAAAGCCCATACCCGCCATACCGAGCGAGGTTTCGCCCATAAATTCGATGGTGACACCTTCGTCCCCCTCAAGTCCAAAGCGGTCCTCTATCTTCTCTCGTGGCAGTGCAATAACCTCTTTGACCGCTAATGATACCTCATCCGGCATCCATTCCTTATGAATCCCCATGGCTTTACCGAGCAAGGAGTTAACGCCATCAGCGATGACGACAACGTCCGCATATAAATCGCCATCATCTCGGTCCGTTCGTACGCCAACAACCTTGTTACCTTCACGAATAACATCCAGTGCCACGGTTTCGTAAATCGGAATCGCGCCTGCTGCTACAGCTTTTTCAGCGAACCACTGATCGAATTTGACCCGCAGACCTGTGAAGCAATTGTAAGGCTCTTTGTAGGCTTCATTGCGATGGCCGAACGTGACCATGGACTCTTTACCCATCATCCAGATCCGCTGTTCAACAATATAGCGCTCCATCGGAAAGTTCTTCTCTGTCCAAAACTCAGGAACAAGTTCCTCGATTTGCTTCCGATAGAGGACACCGCCAAAAATATTCTTAGCGCCTGGAAACTCGCCTCTTTCGAGCAATACAACCGATAACCCAGCTCGGGCCATCGTTAACGCTGCAGCCGCTCCAGCGGGACCACCGCCAACGACGATGGCATCGAATTTTTCATTCATTTCGCTTCACTCCTTTCTCGGGCGAAGGTCGTCTCTGACTGCGTCTGTGTAGTAGATATTGAGGCATCAACCACCTGAGGGTGAATGCCGAAAAGCGTACGCCGTTTCCTGAATTCCTCTGTAATCGCAGGAACAATTTTGAATAAATCCCCAACAAGACCGTAATGGGCGAATTGGAAAATAGGCGCTTTCTCGTCTTTATTGATCGCAACGACGACATCGGCATGACTCATCCCGACCGTGTGCTGCACAGCGCCGGAGATGCCGATGGCGAAATAGAGCTTCGGCCGTACCGTCGCGCCCGTCTGCCCCACCTGATGCTCATGGCTGATCCAGCCCGCATCAACAGCAGCGCGTGACGCGCCAACGACACCGCCGAGCGCGTCCGCTAGCTCGGCGAGCAGCTTGAAAGCATCGGGCCCGCCAAGTCCACGGCCCCCAGCAACAATAATCTCGCAGTCCTCGAGATTGAGCTTCCCTGTTTCGCGCAGGAAATCGAGCACCTGCGCGTCAATCTCTTCCTCCCGCATCGTAGCTTCGATACGGATGATCTCGCCTTGGCGCTCCGCGTCTTTCGGCAGCGCTTGGAACACGCCAGCGCGCGCTGTCGCCATCTGCGGCCGGTACTGCTTGCAGAGGATGGTAGCCATCATCTTCTCGGAGAAAGCAGGCCGGCTGGCCAGCAACAGCCGCGACGGCGGCGGCTCCACGTCGAGCTGCGTCGTGTCGGCCGTCAGCCCCGTCGGCAGGTGCGTTGCAATCGCACCTGCTAGGTCGCGACCTGTCGCTGTCGCGCCGAACAGCACGATCTCAGGCTTCGCTTCCTCGATCAGCTTCAAGCAGACCCGGCTGTATGGCCGGGTCCTATAATTGCGAAGCTCCGAGGCTTCGCAAAGGTAAACCCGATCCGCGCCGTAGGCCACGGCTTCATCAGCGAGATGTGCGACATTCTCGCCGATGACGAGCGCCATGAGCGGCGCTTCCAGCTTTGCTGCTAGCTTTTTGCCTTCGCCTAGCAGCTGCCAGGACACCTTTTTCGCGATGCCCTCGCGCTGCTCAACGACAATCAAAACCCCACGATATGCCGACCAGTCCGGCATCGATGGATCAACCTGTTCTGTTTCTCTTGCCATTGTGTCATCCTCCGTTCCTAACTTTTAAGCCCAATCTAATAGGCTCTGCATGTCCTTCGTCAATATCTTGTCGGCCAGCTGAGCTGCGCCAGTTTCTGGACTATCAAAAGTGATCATTTGCGTTTTCACCGCTTTGATCTCGGGTACCCACGTTTTGGCAACAATCGTTGGCGAGCCTTTGAGTCCAATCTTTGCCCGCTCCAAATCTGGAAAATCTGCCGTAGTCCATACTGTAGGCTTATATCTAGCCGCTCGAATCATGCCCGGCAAAGATGCTCGTCGCACTTTATTCAGTTCTTTTAGTGCTGTGATCAGTACTGGCATGCTTGTCTCAACCACTTCAATGCCATCCTCCAGCAAACGATGAACGCGTACTTTGCGTTTTTCTTCATCGACCTTAACCACTTTATTGACATAGGTAAGTTGTTCCAAATCCAATCGGCAGGCTACGCCTGGGCCAACTTGTCCGGTGTCACCATCTAACGTTTGTTTTCCACAAAATACGATATCCACCGGCCCCCACGTTTCCGCAATTTTGCGAATTGTTCGAGCAACAACGTACGAGGTCGCTAGCGTATCCGCTCCTGCAAACCCGCGATCCGTCACCAACACAGCATCATCAGCGCCTAAAGAAATACATTCTTTAAGTCCTTTTTCAGCGGGTGGCGGTCCCATCGTGACAACTGTAATACGTGCACCTTGCTCATCTTTAATGCGCAATGCTTCTTCCAAACCATGCATATCATAGAAATTCACAATACTTGGAACACCTTGACGAATGAGTGTATTATTCTTGGGATCAATGCGAATTTCTCTAGAATCCGGTACTTGTTTAATACAGACGACAATATGCAGCATCTCTGCACCCTCCTATTTCTGCGGGGAAGTGGCTTGCATGTTTACCACAGGCCTCGGAGGGCCTGTCATCATTGTGAATTTTGTCACGTAAATGTCGATGCGTAATCGCTTTCAGAGCAATTTATTGCCTTTCGAACAAGCATAAAGATAAGAATCTAACACAGTATATGCGCGAAGATAAGGAACTTGACTAAAGTCTTGAAAAAATTGAAATACATGCTCATGCTCGACTGACTATTTCACTGCAAAGCATTTTCTGTGGTATCTACAAGGTAAAGTAAGCCCGTAACGACTTCCATTTAGCACAATATTGGGAAGTTCTTCTCAATCTGCATGCTCATGTTCGATAGACTATTTCACTGAAAGGCATTTTCTGTGGTATCTACAAGTGACATGAAGGTAATTCAATAACTCGCTAAAGTAAACTTAATTATTATTCTATTTCCGAAAAATCTAGCTCCCCCTCTTGCTCGAAAAGACATACATCGTTCTTTCCAAAGGAGGCTTCTAGCTCCAATTATTTATTGTAGATACCACAGAAAATGGTTTCTCTCGATAAATTAGGGGAGGGGACACCGTGGGGTGCGTCTATTAGTTGCGTGAGATGAGCTAGGTTGAGTGGATTATTTGGAGTATTGGGAGTGTTTGGAGTGTTTGGAGTGTTGGGAGTGCGTAGGTGCGCGGGGTGTGGGGCCCGTAGGGTACGTGGGGCCCGTAGGGTACGTGGGGCCCGTAGGGTACGTGGGGCCCGTAGGGTACGTGGGGTCCGTGGGATCCGTGGATTGGGTAAATCGAATCGGGTGAGTAATTAAGTTAGCTGCTATGTTTTGGATACGTTTTTGGTACAGAGAAAAAACTGCCCACTGGCTTTTCAGCCATGTGGACAGTCTACAGATACCTAGTGGTCAAATTTTAACTACACATTCACCTTCGTGTATCGATTCGCAGGTACAGGTATGCCGAGGTTTCCACGAAGTGTATCTGCTTCATACTCGGTTCTATACAATCCGCGCTCCTGTAGAATTGGCACTACGTGATCAACGAAGTCATCCAAGCCTTTTGGCAATGCAGCGGCGATGATAAAACCATCTGCGGCATTTTCTTCGAACCATGCTTGCACGCGATCTGCCACATATTCAGGTGTGCCTGTGAATTCGTTACGAGGCGTAGCCACATTCAAAGCAACTTGGCGCAGCGTTAGGTTCTTCTCTTTGGCAGTTTGCTTAATTTTGTCAGTTCCGCTGCGGAAGCTATTGCTCCCGAAATCCCCCAGCTCTGGAAATGGTTCATCCAACGGATATTGAGAGAAATCGTGATGTTCGAAGAATCGGCCTAGGTAATCCAACGCTTTGTCAATGGTAACGAGGTTCGCGACTTCTTGATATTTGCGCTCAGCTTCTTCTTCTGTAAGTCCGATTATCGGGGCTATGCCCGGTAGAATTACTACTTCATCCGGATTACGGCCTTCGGAGGCAGCTCTCTTTTTGATATCAGCATAGTAAGCTTTCGCTTCGTCAATCGACTCATGTCCTGCAAAAATCGCATCCGCGACTTTCGCAGCAAACGCTCGGCCATCCTCGGAAGCGCCTGCTTGGAATATGACCGGCTGTCCTTGTCTTGAACGAGCGATATTCAACGGCCCCTGGACGGAGAAATATTCACCTTTGTGGTTCAATGTATGGAGCTTGCTTGGGTCAAAAAACACACCGCTTTCCTTATCACGAACAAAAGCATCATCTTCCCACGAATCCCATAGTCCGCGTGTCACTTCCAAATATTCATTAGCGATCCGATAGCGCTCTGGATGAGATGGGTGCTCTGTTTTGCTATAGTTTTTCGCTGAACCTTCAAGTGGAGAGGTAACAACGTTCCAACCGGAACGTCCGTCACTGATCAAATCAATGGAAGCAAATTGACGGGCCACCGTGAATGGTTCACTGTATGACGTCGATAATGTTCCCACCAGTCCAATGTGCGAGGTGACCGAGGCTAACGCTGAAAGAATGGTAATGGGTTCGAATCGATTTAGGAAATGCGGGATCGATTTCTCTGTAATATATAAGCCATCTGCGATAAATACAAGATCGAATTTACCGGATTCGGCTTTCTGTGCTTGTTGTTTATAAAAGCCAAAATTCACACTGGCATCTGTAATCGCCTCAGGATGTCTCCAGCCTGACACATGACCACCTACGCCGTGAATGATGGCACCTAATTTGATTTGCTTTTGTTTCGTCATCGTTCTCTCCGTCCTTTCACAATATCGCTGCAGTCTGTATGTGTAACCGATAGCTTTTCACGAGTATTTCACCTTTTTGAATATCCTTGTCATAAGCGCGTTCGAAGCCCAATCGTTCATAAAGCTTCACAGCGGACTCCATCATATCCGAGGTGTGCAAATGAAGTGTAGCAGCACCTAACTCGGCAGCGCGTCTTACATTTTCTTTAATCAATGCGGTAGCGATTCCCTTGCCTCTGGCACTTGGCGAAACCGCTAGTAAACGAAGGATAGGTGACTCAATCTCAAGCTCTGGCGCGCCGTAAGCGGCTTCGGAGGATAGGAACAACTGAGAGCTACCCACAACTTCATCGTCAATTAGTGCAATAATCCGCGCGATGGGCTTACTACTATCCACAGATGCGATAATATTTTCTTTATATTGATCCCAGCCTTCTGGAGGCAGTACTTCCCGATATTGACCATAGGCATCTTCTAGAACTTTTCGAATCGCTTCGCGGTCACCCTCATTGGCTTCCCGAATGTGAATCTCTTTTGCATCCGCCATACCGAATCCCTCCTATACGTGCGCTTCCAACGCATTCTTGATTCGTGCAATTTGTGCTAAATGAACCTGCACATGTGCGATAAAGGAGTTAACAACATCTTTAAGTGTAAGTGTTTGTCCTTTGAAATTTACGCCTGTTTTCTCCCAATCATCGGGTGATAATCGTCCAAATAGCTCATGGTTATACACGAGTAATGACTGAAATAAAACTAAAATATCGGACGCTAAACCTTCATTGGCTTTGGCGCTGCTGACCCATGGATCTTGATCAAAAGCTGGCAATATGGCTGATGAGCCAGAAATAATAGCACGGATTCGGAAGGAAACGACAATGTTATGGTCGGCCAAATGGGACAGAACCTCTGTTACACTCCATTTATCCAGCGCTGGCTTCCAAACTAATTGCTCTTCGCTCAGTCCCTGGATCGCTTCCTGAAGTTGTTGATGGGTATGCAAATAGAGGGATAAGTCAGGAATTGTTGTACTCATATGGATACCTCCAAAGGTTCGTCAGATGATAGGTCTTCTAAGGCTTTCTGAGCTATAATAGCAAAATATCGCGCACTAATCGGCAAAGCTCGTTCGTCAATATCAAAAGCAGGATGATGCCACTCTTGCGGGCCTGATGTACCCATGAATACGAAAACTCCGGGAATTTTCTTCTGGTAGAAAGCAAAATCCTCGCCTGCTGGTGACGGCACAGGTGTAATGACATTCAAACCAGCTTGTTCTGCAGCTTCTTTCGCCAACAGCGCTAATTGCTTATCATTGAACACAGATGGTGGTCCTTTGATCCACCGAACAGCAGCCTTCGTCCCATAAGCAGCGGCAACACCATGCACAACCTGCTCCAATCGCTCGATAACAAGTGTTCGGACATTCTCATCAAATGTGCGCAATGTGCCATCTAGTATGGCTTTATCAGGAATGACATTCCATGCTGTTCCGCTATGGATGCGTGTCACACTAATGACTGCACTCTGCAACGAACTAACATTGCGGCTAACGATAGATTGCAGTGCCGTGATGATATGCGCTCCAGTTACAATGGGATCGATCCCCGCTTCAGGAACAGCCGCATGTGTGCCAAGTCCTTCGACTTCGATCACGAATCCGTCCGCCGCCGCCATCAGAGGCCCATCTTTGATCCCTATCGTTCCGACAGGAAGATCAGGCTTGTTATGCATGCCATAAATCGCGCGAACCCCTTCAAGTGCGCCGCTGTTTATCACCTGCTCCGCACCTTGCGCCTTCTCCTCAGCTGGTTGAAAAATAAATCGAACTGTTCCCTTTAGCTCATTTTCCTGCTGTTTGAGCAAGATCGCAGCGCCAAGCACAGCAGCTGTATGAAAATCATGACCGCAAGCATGCATCTTCCCTGCAACCTGCGACGCATAAGGAAGCCCTGTAGCTTCTTGAATCGGAAGGGCATCAATATCAGCCCGTATGGCAATAATTGGCCCTTTCTGCAAGCCTCCGACCTCTGCAATAAGACCCGTTTTTAGCTGGAAATCGGCAATACGAATCCCCGCTTCCGTGAGCCAACCATGAATCGCAGCAGTTGTTTGAATTTCCTCATGCGACAATTCAGGATGCTGATGTAAATGACGTCGAATATTCACCAACTTCTGTGCCAAATCCGATGACGTCTGCTGGAAAGTTATTGCACTCATTTCACATGCCTCCTTCGGGCCTACACTAACAATTCCGCGAATGCTTCACTCAGCAGTTCAAAGGAACGCAGGCGTTTGCTAAAATCTTTCACAGATGTCGTTACGATAAATTCATCGATATTATATTTCTGCTGAATCTCGATCAGCTTTTGGCGTACAGTCTCTTTCGTACCCTTCGTAATTTCCGCTTGCTTCTCTTCAACCGTAAATTTGGCCTGTGTTTGGCGGCCATATTCTTCCGCTTGCTCAAGCGTTCCGACAGTTAACGTCTTGCCGTTTTCCAAATGAATTTTGACATTCTTGTATTCGCCTGCAAGCTCAATAGCTTCTTCTTCCGTATCTGCTACGATTAGTGAGAGTGCCAAGAGAAGCTTAGGTTGTGTGCCTTTATCCGTATTAAAATGTTGATGATAAGCTTCAAATGCCGCTTCTGCAATCGCATGATCTCCATTAATGAATTGGGCAAAAACATATGGTAAACCAGCCTCAGCAGCCGATTGCGCGCTCGCTGCACTTGCTCCGAGGATATAAATCTCCACAGGCACACTTGGAATTGGAGAGACTTTCAATCCCTTCAAGGGATGCTCATCATGCAGTTGATTTTTCACAAATTGTTGTAAATCCTCTAACTTCTCCGTCAAAGTAGCTGCTTCGGTAATTCCTTGCTGCAACGCTTTCGTTGAACGAGGTAAGCCGCCAGGTGCGCGACCAATGCCGAGATCTACCCTGTCTGGTGCTAAAGAAGCTAGCACATTGAAGTTCTCTGCCACCTTATAAGGGCTGTAGTGCTGCAGCATGATGCCGCCGGAGCCAATGCGAATGCGCTCTGTTTTGGCCAGTAAATGTGAAATTAAAACCTCGGGTGAAGAACCCGCTACTTGCTCGGAATCGTGATGCTCGGATACCCAGAATCGGTTATAAGAGAGCGACTCTGCCTTCTGTACAAGCTCAATCGTATGCTGAAAAGCGTCATAAGCCGTTTCGCCTGGAAATACGACACTTTGATCTAAAATGCTCAATTTAATCCCCATGTTCATACACTCCGTTTCCATAACTGAGTTGATGCTAGATGTTGTAGCTCCATTCAGGCGTAATACGCTTCAGGAATTGTTTCGTCCGCTCTTCTTTGGCATTGCTGAAAATATCCCTCGGTTTGCCTTCCTCCACAATGACACCTTCATCCATAAAGACCACATGATTAGCCACTTCTCGGGCAAAGCCCATTTCATGGGTGACGATAATCATCGTGATACCTTCCTTCGCAATCTTCTGGATCACATCCAGCACTTCACCAACAAGTTCAGGATCGAGTGCGGATGTCGGTTCATCGAATAAAATGACTTCAGGATTCAGAGCCAGCGCACGGGCAATTCCAACACGTTGCTGCTGTCCACCGGACAGTTGGCTTGGATAGGCGTCTAACTTGCTTCCCAACCCCACTTTCTCCAGCACTTTTACGCTAGTTTCTCTTGCCGTAACTTTCGATTGCTTTTGAACAATCACAAGGCCTTCCATAACGTTTTCGAGGACCGTTTTATGCTTGAACAAATTGTAATGCTGGAACACCATCGCTGTTTTTTGCCTGAGTGCATGAATCTCACCTTTGCTGGGGCGCTTGCAATTCACGGTGAAATCCCCGATCGTCACTTCACCGAGACTCGGCTTTTCCAAATAGTTCAAGCAACGGAGCAACGTTGTTTTACCTGAACCGCTGGGGCCAAGAATACAGACGACTTCTCCTTTTTGCACGGTAAGGTTGATTCCTTTCAGCACGTCGTTTTTACCAAACGATTTGGTGATATTCGTCAGTTGAATCATGACACGCCACCTCGGTTATACAGATTGATTCGTTTCTCTAGTAAGCCTGTGGCTCGTTCAATCAAGAAGGTGATACCCCAGAACAGTAAGGCTGCTGCAATATAAGCTTCGAAAAATTTCCAATTCGTCGTTGCGACAATTTGTGCTTTGGCGTTGATTTCCACTACAGATACGGTAAAGGCCAGTGTAGAACCGTGCAGCATGCCAATTAGCGTATTGGATAAGTTCGGTAAACTTACGGCTAATGCTTGTGGCAAAATAATACGACGTAATGCCTGTGTCGTCGTCATCCCGATCGAATAAGCAGCTTCCATTTGCCCCCGATTAATCGCCACGATGCCTGATCTGACGACCTCCGAAAGGTAAGCGCCAGCGGTAATCGAGAAAGAGAGAAAGGCAAAGCCGATCATGGGTATAGACACTGAGCGGAAGCTCCAACCGAAAGCAACCGCAATCGAGTCAATGATCATTGGCAATCCGAAATAGATAAGAAGCAGATGCATAAGCATCGGTGTACCGCGAACAAACGTCACGTAAGCTGTTGCGAGATAATGAATAAAAGGCACGCGGTATAGTCGGATTAAAGCTACGGAAGCACCTATTAAGAATCCAAAAAAGACAGAAACTACGGTAATAATCAGTGTAGTAGGCAGTGCAGAAAGCAATTGAACAAAAGCCGTCCATATGAATCCAGGGTCGATACTCATGCTTGGAAGCCCCCTTTATCCGGCTGCGAGGACCATACACCTTTGAACCATCGGCGTGATAATGGTTGACGTTCTTCTGTCACAAGCGGTTGCTCGTGTAGGAGCATGCGTTTCTCGATGTACATAAATAGCTTTTCCAGTCCAAAGCAGATGACGAAATAGATGATGGATAAGGAAATGTACGTTTCCATAAAATGCTGTGTTGCCGCTCCGAGCGTTTGTGCTTTCCCCATCAATTCCATGGCACCAAGCGAGAAGGCCAATGAGGTATCCTTTAAGTTGGCAATAAGCAGGTTCGTAAAGTTGGGCAGCGAAATCGCAAGTGCTTGCGGCATAATAATGCGGGTAAAAGCTTGATAGCCCGTCATGCCTACAGAGTAGGCGGCTTCTACTTGCCCTTTGTCTACGGCTTTTACCGCTGCACGGATGACCTCAGAAATATAAGCGCCAGAGTGTAAAGCAAATGTGAGAATAACAAATGATAAGACAGGGGCTTTGGAGACATCCACATGGATGGCCTTCAGCAGTTCAGGTAAACCATAATAGATCAGAAATAACTGAATCAGAATTGGTGTTCCGCGAAAAAAGGAAACATAGATCTGTGATAACCTTTGCACAACTGGTATTTGATAAAGCCGGGGCAATGCAATGAGAAATCCAAAGACGATCCCGAGCACCATCGAACAAACAACTATGAATAAGCTGATATGAATGTAGTTCAGTAATTTGGGCAGAAAATCAAATACATAGGTGATATCGAATTGGGTTGCCATGATGGTGATCTCACCTTTCATAAAGTCATGACATGCTTATTTATTTGCTATCTTCTTTTTTCGTAAAGTCTCCGCCTAACCACTGCGTACTCAACTTCGATAGTGTGCCATCTGCTTTGACAGCTTTTAGAGCGACGTCAATTTTGTCCGCAAGCTCTTGTCCGTCTTTATCATTTTTGCGGAATAAGAAACGCACTTCAGCTTCTTCAATAATCGGGCCAACTACTTTTAATTTACTTTGCGGATCTACGAGTGGAAGTAAGAAATCCGCTCCAAGTGCTCCATCAGCACGTCCTGTTGTAAGCTGGGTGACCAAGTCGTTGGCTGCGCCACTCTGATAGACAATTTTGATCGCATTATCATTGGCTTTGTTATAGTTCTCCAGCAATGTGGCCTCTGCACTTGTAGCCGTCGTTAATGCTTTCTTGCCTTTCAAATCATCGATCGTTTTCACAGTTGTGTTATCTTTGGCTACAATGACTTTGGTTTTCCAATACGCATAGGGCTCGTTATTGAACAAATATTTCTGCTCACGCTCTTTGTTCTTCTCAATTTCATGTGCAACAAAATCAATTTTGTTCGTTTCTAAGCTAAGCAGTAAGTTGGCGAAGTCCATCGTTTTAAACTCGAACTCATATTCGGGCAACCGCTTATCAATCTCTTTCACTAATTCAATATCGTATCCTGTTAGTTTTCCGTCCTTATCCAGAAAGGCTACGTTCGGGAATTGTGTCCCTGTGCCAACGATGATTTTCTTTACTTTCACAGGTGCAGCCGTTGCAGCCCCAGTGGCTACTGGCACTTTTGATGCATCAGCAGCAGCTTTAGGAGAAGCATTCGTTGTCTCGCTTTTCGCACCGCAGCCTGCCGCTACCAAAGTTAATGCTAATGTTGTTACCGTAAGTGTTGTGAATTTTCTCATTGTGAACCCCTCCGAATTTTCTTTTTATTAATCCTTATAATTCCTACTTGTTTTGTATGAATTATTGTTATGCCTTTAATTTATCATCAAGTTGTCGAACTGGATAATAGAGTTTTTCTATATGCATATCGAGAAGTTAAATCGTATCCCGAATCGACTGAGCGATTCCTTTACATATATCTAAGCAAGAGTTGAAAAACAAGGCGTTCTCACCATTCAACACAATCATGTTTGTTTGCAGGGAAATACCTGTTATTTCCGGAAACTGAATCGGGAACAGCTTCCCCTCCTTGACTTCCTGTTCGACACATAGACTAGGAAGAAACGCAATACCAACACGTCCTAGCACTAATTTCTTCGCCGTCTCCAACGTATCCGTCTGAAATTCAATGTTCGGCGGCTGCTTCATACTCGCAAATAGCCGGTGTATTCGCATCCAGTCGAGAGATCCGCATTCAAAGAAGACAAGGGGATATTCACCTATATCATCAATAGAAATAGCTTCGTTCGCTATTAAGGGATGGCCTTCGTAGACATATAGACAAATTGGATCTTCATAAGCTTTGGCAGATAGGAGATTCGGGTGACTAATATTCCGTACAAAGCCGAAATCAAGCTCTCGATTCAGCACCTTATTAATGATCTCCTCGGACGAAGCCGTAGTCAGCTTATAGTTCACATCTGGATATTTCAACTTAAGCTTTGGAATAATGGTTGGGATGATATAGTTCGAAACGGATACGGTACAACCTACGCGCAACTCGTTTGGCAGTGTACGTTTCTGCTTCAATTGAATTTTACTTTTCTGAAAAGTTTGCAAGAGTTGTTGGGCATATGGGAGAAATTTCTTCCCATCATCCGTCAACGAAATCTGCTTCCCAATCCGCTCGAACAGTCGACAATCCAGCTCACGCTCTAAGGATTGTATGCGTGCTGTGACGGATGGCTGGGATAAAAAAAGCACTTCCGCCGCTTTGTTAAAACTGCCATAATGAATAACGTAGACGAAGGCTTCGATATTCTCAATGTTCAATACGAGCACCCCTTTCATCAAATAGGCAATAAAACTTATTATTCCGATTAATTAACTTGGTTTTATATTGGTATAACTATAGATCAACACCCATAATAGTGTCAATACAAAAAAAAAGCTGATCTCCCTTTACTAGCGGGAGCAGCTTTTTTCATATTTTAATCCCATTTAACTGTTTACTGCAATCGCCTGATTAATTCGCTCGCGCACTTCAAGCATCCATTCTGTACTACGCGGATAAACGGAGAACGTAAGCGGCTCTGACAACCCTTCTTCAAGCAAGGCAACTGTTCTCTCCTTGCCGATCCTCGTCTCGAGCAATTGTAAGGCTCGCAAATCCTGCAGCGCTTCATGGAATACTTCCAACCGAATCGACTCAATTGGCCCCGCTTCACCTGGGTAAACGACAAAACTGTCTCCTGAAGGGAACGTATGCAAGGCATCTGTCACTTTGAACGGATCCAATTGTTGAATGGAATACTGGGAGTAATAGAAGTTGTATCCCCAATGCAGAAACCCTTGGATGCCAAACTTGTACAACTGCAAGCCAATGATCCTATTCCGTGCAGACGGCATGTTAAAGAAACGGTTCGACACTTCTTTGTACTGTACACAGCAGTAATAGGTCCATAAATCAGGGACACCTGCCTTGAGGAAAGGCTCGATATGATCGTTCGATGGAATCGGCTTCTGAACAATCCCCTGCTCGTAGAAGGAGATCTCCGTCAGCGCATCGATAATCGGGTAATTGGAAGGAAGGAGTTTCTGAACGAGATCACTCGCCTTTTTATACGTATCCAAGTTGGCTTGGGTAGGCTCATCCGACACATGAAAATAACTGCAGGACGCGATGCCAAGTCGATGGATGACGCGATCAAGTTCTGGTATGAGCTGCCCGAGGAAATGAGCGTAGTCTTCCCCGGCGGCATCTGTTTCCCAACCGAAAATCCGTTGCTCTACCCCGCTAATACAAGCCACAATCTTCGGCGTATGTTTAGCCCCCCATTGGGTGAACAGATGCGAGAATTCAAAGTACTCAACACCTTTGTCCTGACAAAGTGCTACCCAACGCTCTAGCTTTGTAAACCCAAAAGCATACGTCGTGCTGCCATCGATCTTACCATCATCAACACTTACATCAATTAACTGTACGGTTGGGCGCTCTCCCCCTACTACGGTATCTAGCGGTGGGGTAAAGATCGGCGTAAGAATCATGTTGATTCCGTGTTTTACCGCAGTTTCTAGAAACTGCCCTATGCGCGACCAGTGCTCCTCACTGAATACAGGAATGTTGTAATGTGTCGCAAGGCAATCCGTATGAAACCATTCCGTATGGATAAGCTTCTGTTTCGGAAGTGTTGCTGCGAGTACAGTGAGTTCCAGGACTTCTTCACTTAACTTCTCCCCTTGTGGCGAAAGGAAGCCTACCTGCACGTTATACGTGCCCGCAAGAACAGATGAATCTAATTCAACATGGATCCAGACAGATCTCCATTGGCCAGGAAGTGCGGTTACGGTTGAATCCTCAAGTGGATACAAGGGGTCGGGATACAACCCCGGCGTCGTTCGCAGAACGTGCTGATCATGGTTCGCATAGCAAGGCATTTCAGAAGGAACAAGACCTACAGCACGAATTGTAAAAGGTAGACCCAGTGTCGAATTGACCTCTACACCGATGTTTTTCAATAGTTGATTGGAGGTAAAGGCAATTTGGAAAGCAAAGTGCTCTCCTCTCAGTGCCGATGCTTGTTTGTACGGCGCTTCTTGTGGAGCTTCATCTGCAAATACTTTGGATAACGAGCTTAAGCAAATGGTTTGAAAAGTATCCTTGGGGTCCATGTGCATATTCCTCCATTGTTAGAAGATTCAAAAGGGGCATTTAATCCCAATTTAAAGTTTGGAATGTCCCGGTTTTTGCAGACTCTTGTGCTTTGATACACATCAGAGCACTCATCAAACCATCATCAAGCGTCGAGATGGAGCTAGCCGTCTTCTTCATGATTTCTGTAAAATTACGTGCCAGCTTCTCATCACCGCCAAAATGATTACTTCCCGCAGCGATCTCATAGGTCTCCACCCGCGCCGTATGATGCATATGCACTTTAACTATGCCTGTGTAGAAATCAAAATCTACCGTACCTTTATACCCCATAAAGCGCGCTCCACGTGCTGCAGCACCATTTCGAATAAAGAAATTCTGTGAATAGGACATATGCATACCGCTTTCATATTGAAACAGCGCACTTCCGGAATCTTCATTCCCCGTATCTTTGGCGTAGCAGCAATACTGCCATGATGGATCTAGCACTTCGGCTGTATGCACTGTGCTCTCCAAGCAGGTGCGATTATCTTCGCAATCGACACATTTGAGCCCAGCGGATTTATGACCTTTGAAAATTTGCTTCGATGTCATCGCACAGACTGTAATCGGCCTTTGCCCAAGTATAGCTTGAATATAATCAAGATCGTGCGTTGCTTTTTGGAGGAATAGCCCCCCTGTTTCTTCCTCGTTTCGGTACCAGCTTTGAAAATATACACGGCCATAAGGTACATTGTTAATCGCTTGGACATGTTCTACTGTGCCGATTTTACCCGATTCAATGATCTCCTTAACCAACTCCACAATGGAGGTTACGCGTAATGGGAAGGATACCACGACAGGCGATTTGGATGCCTCGTATCCTTGTTTCAAACGAAGAAGATCTTCGTAGTTTGTAGCTACTGGCTTTTCGATATAAAGAGGTAGATCATGTTGTAATACTTTCAACCCCATTGTTGTATGGAGATTACAGCGAGTGCCAATCATGGCCCCGTCTAGCTGTTCCGTCTCCAGCATTTGTTCCGGCGTATCATAGTACTTAATGTGATCCCAGCCTTGCTCTAGTAACTTGGCTTTAATCTGATCTTTACGTACATCAACAATCGCTTCAATTCGGCAGTCCGCATCTGCCTTCAATACTTCATTAATCACATGACTAATTCTAAGTCCATATCCAATTACACCTATCTTCATGCTAGCTCCCCCTCGAACTTTGCGATACCTTGATTATAAAAGAAGTACTGAGGCTTTTCTTTGTCCAGAAAGCCGATTTTTTTGTAATTTCGGCTGTGTTATGATAGACCTATACGAATTGCATCGAAAGATCAGGAGTGACACCCATGACGATAAGCGAAACGAACACGACCGAGTATCAGCGGACACATTTGAGGATGAGTCTGGTAATCCAAAAAGTCATTACGATGCATTACTTCGAGTTTGGTAAAGATTATTCGTTTAATGGGGAGAAACATGACTTCTGGGAATTTCTCTATGTTGATCGTGGCGAAGTGGAAGTTCATGCCGATGCTCAGCGCTATTTACTTAAACAGGGATCTATCATTTTTCATAAACCCAATGAATTTCATAGCTTCTATGCGACCAAAGGAAAAGCGCCCAATCTGATCGTCATGACGTTCGATTGTCATTCGAAAGCTATGCAATTTTTTGAGCAAAAAGTGCTGCATTTAGAAGATGAGGAACGTAATCTCCTTGCCCAAATCGTACGTGAGGGACAACAAGCCTTCGAATTCCCATTCGGTCATCCCCTTGTTCGCAGACAGGATGCGCCTGTTGGTAGTGAACAAATGATTCAAAGCTACCTAGAAATTCTCTTAGTGCGTCTGCTGCGGAAATCTGCTCAGGCGGAATCCGATACGCCTCTCTCTACGGTTGCTAAGGAGAAGTCAGTCCATGATTTGACTAGCAAAGTCATGAGTTACATGGAAGCGCATATCGATGCTCATCTAACGCTAAACGAAATCAGCCAAGTGTTCTGTGTAGGCAAAACACAGCTCAAGGAGCTGTTCAAAAAACATACGAACTATACGCTCATGGAATACTTCGCCAAATTGAAAATCGACCAAGCCAAAATCCTAATTCGCGAAGAAACGTATAATTTCACAGAGATATCTAGGCAATTGGGCTTCAGCTCCGTTCACTATTTCTCCAAAGCATTTAAGAAAGCAACGCTAATGAGTCCATCCGAATATGCTAGAACGGTCAAATCCCGCATGTAAGCACTTATCTTCCTAAAAGCCAAAAAATCCCGAGAAGCTGCCATTCGCAGTTCCTCGGGATTTCTCTTTGCTCGCCTTTGATGATTACTCTTCGTCTTCTTCCTCAACTTCATACGTACACAGGAACCGCTCTACGCCTGGATATTTCTCACCCAGACTGCGAATGACGAATCCAACATTGCGATAAAATTGCACAGCCTCTTCATCGGTTTCCACCGTAATGCGAACTGGCTGCATATCATCAATAATTTCAAGCAGCATACCGCGTCCGAAACCTTCTCCCCTGCTTTCAGGTTCAACTGCGAGATGCCGAAGCGTCATTTCTTGCTTCTCATTCAACTCAAAGCCAATAATGCCAACAGGTAAACCTTCCGATTCATAGGCAAATAACCATGTGTTTTCATTATTTTCATATTGACTGAGGGCTTCTTGAAGACTTTCAGGATCTGGAAACACACTATAGCCAAGTAATTGTTGAATATCACCCTCGTGAAGGCGGGATTTCACATTTAACAGCACGTACACTCACTTCTTTCTATATTCGTATATCTCTAATATTCTACTAATGGGTGATGACTGTCAACTTACGCCAATTGGCATGCTATCTATCCTGACAAGGTCGCTTGCTTCACAGTTCGAATGGCTAGTGGCACAGCAAAAGCAACTATGCTTGCTATTAACCCATAAACGAACATCCCATGAATGCCGGTGTAGAAGATGTCTGCTTTCGTTACAATCGAGCCCATTACCGTGACACTGACCGCCGTTCCAATGTTACGTGCAAAAAGCTGCAGCGAGGTCGAAATCCCCTTCTGATGGGCCTCGACTAACTGCTGAGCACCGATTGTTGACACCGTAAACAAAAGTCCAAAAGAGAGTCCCAGCATGGTAAGCGTGCTGAACACGTAGCCGAACGAGGTGCCTTCACGGATAAAGAATAGTAAAACGGCTGTGACGACAAGTAAAGCGTTCCCCGTTAACAGCAATGGTTTATAGCCGAAGCGTATCACCCATTTCCCACTCGGGATTGCGACAACCATCCACCCGATCGATGTGCCGAGCAGCGCAATTCCACTTACAAATAGCGAATGCCCTTGATTTTGCAAAAATAAAGGAATAAAACTGGACGTTCCGAAAAGAGCCGCACAGCTGAGAAAAGAGCCGCCTATCATCAATGCCACAGGCTTATTGCGCATCAACGTCATGGGAACAATCGGGGCAGCATGCCCTTTTTCATAGAGGAAAAATGCAATAAGCAGAACCACACCAATAGCTCCATAGATGTATGTATAGGAATGTACAACGGTTATTAGAAGTAAGGACGATATCCCCGCGGCAAATAATAGTGCACCCCAGTAGTCGATTACCGCTTTCTTCGGTTGATACACTTCTTTGTAAGGGAGCAACGCAAGTAAAGCAATGAGACATATCGGAACATTCACGAAGAAAATCCAGCGCCAGTTCAAATAGGTTACAAAAAACGTACCTAACGTAGGAGCTAGAATCGCCGCTAATCCCCACATGCCTGTGAAAAAGGCTTGAACCTTCCCACGCTGCTCCACTGGGTAAATATCGCCGGCAATAATGGATGGGAATGGCATCATCACCCCAGCACCGATCCCTTGAATCGCTCTGAAAATAATGAGCTGTACCATGCTATCTGCTAATCCGCAGAGGACTGAGCCCCCTAGAAATAACAATATACCCGCGGCATATATCCGTTTGCGCCCAAATAAATCCGATAAACGCCCTGCTAAAGGGGCAAGCACCGTAGATAGTACCATATAAGAGGTAAATGCCCAGGCATATAGGCTGTTTCCACCAATGTCATTCACAATGATCGGCATCGTTGTATTGGCAATTGTCGTGTCCATTGACGCGACTAACATGGCCAGTACGATACTGACCATCACGGTAGTTCGATTACGCATGAATTGTCCTCCCTAAGCTGACTTTGACACATCTATCCATTGTACCTGATTCCAGAAATGATGAATAGCAAGCGATTTACTCGGGATAGTGACGAGCCTGGAAAATTTCTCTTTACAAATACCTTTTGCAGGACTAAAATTAATCCAATATGTTTAGTGGGTAATGAAAAGAGGACATGACAACATGACTTTGAGTATTATTCTAATGGGTGTAATTGTTGGATTTCTGGTCGGAATGACAGGTGTTGGCGGCGCTTCCTTGCTGACTCCCATATTAATTTTAATTGGCATTCATCCTTCCATTGCTGTAGGAACAGATCTTCTTTATAACTCGATTACGAAGCTTTTCGGTACGGTCCAGCATTGGCGGCAGAAAACAATCGACTTTAAACTTGTGAAAATGCTTGCCCTAGGCAGTATTCCAGGTGTCGTTCTTGCCGTTGTGTTCCTGAAATTATTCGATTCTTTCTTCGATAATCAAGAAGTGATCATCAAGCACGCTCTCGGCTATGTGTTAATTCTGGTAGCCTTCGCAACGTTATTTAAGGTATTCTTCGGGCATCGACTGAAAGAAAATCGTTGGCAGCTCCAATCTTTAGAAGAGAAGCGCTGGTTGACGATTACGATTGGCGCCGTTCTTGGCTTCATTGTTGGGCTAACGTCCATTGGCTCTGGCTCTTTATATGCGATTGCCATGCTCTACTTTTTCCGAATGATTCCCGCTCAGCTCGTGGGTACGGATATCGCGCATGCCTTCCTACTCTCCTCGACAGCAGGTATTCTACATGCCAGTATGGGGAATGTGAACTACACACTCGTCTTTAATCTTCTGATTGGTTCGATCCCTGGTGTACTCATCGGCAGTATGCTCGCAACGAAAGCACCTACAACTGTACTTCGTACGATTATTGCCACCTTAGTATTAATTAGCGGTCTTAAATTAATTTAAAGTTGCAGCAGAGCCATAGGCTTTGCTTTTTTTTGTTTAAGAGGAGACCCCCCCCCTGTCGGATTCTGCGGTTTCCCGGGAAATAGCAGAATTATTTCCTGCTATGCCGCGCCCATTTTTCCATACAAATAGGCTCATACCTACACCGTGATACGACCCTCACTCATACGCTGTGAAGAACAACATGTGATCATAAAGGAGCGCTACTGCACATGCAGCGACTAATGTGTAAAGGGAAGATACATCGTGCGACTGTAACGGAAGCCGATTTGGATTATGTAGGCAGTATTACGATTGATGGACTACTGATGCGCAAGGCGAATATCCATCCGTATGAAATGGTTCAAGTCACTAGCCTGCGCAATGCAACCCGCTGGAAAACGTATGCGATTCCCGCTCCAGAAGGCTGCGGCAAAATCGGATTAAACGGTCCGCCGGCCCACCTCTTCTCTCCCGGAGACCTCGTGATCATTCTCAGCATGGGACTCATGGATGAAGAGGAAATACGTGTGCTCAAACCACAGGTCGTTTTCGTTGATAGTCATAATCAACTACTTCAAGTGGAAGAACATGATCTCGTCATTCAAAGGCAAGAAGAGAAAGCTAATGAGTAATCTATCCACGAGTAAATGGACGAAATATAAACTACTGCGCAAATCAAAAAAACTTCAAGCGTTTCTGCCTGAAACAGATTGGTTGAGTGAGAGCAGCTTCTGGCGCATGCTGACCAAATATGGTCAAATCATTCTAAAACCGACTGGCAGTTATGGCGGGAATGGCGTTATTCGGGTCAAAACCGTAGGAAGCTCTTCCTATGAGGTCCATGATGGTGCCAAACGCCGAACGTATACGAAGCTAGATGAGATCAATGCATTTGTTAAGAAGAAAGCAAATAAAAACTACATCGTCCAACAACGTATCCGCCTTGCCACCAAGAATGGCCGTCCCTTTGATATGAGAGTGATGGTTCAACGACACACGAAGTCTAGTTGGCAAGTGACAGGGATGCTCGCGAAGGTGGCCGGCAAAGGCTTTATTGTCACGAATATTCGCATGAGCGGTGGCCGTGTAGTTACTGTAGAGAATGCTATCCGTGGCTCTGAACTTAAGGACATGCAGAGTTCTGAGCTCCTTGCTGAGCTGCATGCCGTTGCACTCCGTTCAGCCGATCAGCTAGGTCCTTCCTATCGTTGGGTCAAAACGATGGGGATCGACATGGCCTTCGATAAGCAAGGACATGTTTGGATAATTGAAGTAAACTTCGCTCCTATGCTCGAATTATTCTTAAAGCTGCCTAATAAAGCTACCTACCGTACAATCAAATCATTTCATGCACGTAGGAAGCAAACATGATCGCTCCTACTAGAGATGCTGAGGAGGTCCAGATATGAAACAATGGGAGCTGCATTGCTCACGATGTTCTGCAAAACTGCCCTTCCGCTATCAAGATATGAAATGCACATGCGGCGGCACTTTATTGGTTAACTATGATCTTGAGCACGTTGCACAAACGTTCACGAAAACATCCCTTACTCTGCGTTATCCTTCTATGTGGCGATATCACGAACTACTTCCCATTCACGATCCGTCCCATATCGTTTCCTTAGGTGAAGGCTGGACGCCTCTACTGCGACTACCCGATTGGGAGAACAAGCTATCGCTCAAACGTCTATGGATCAAACGAGAAGAACAAAATCCAACAGGCAGCTTTAAATCACGCGGATTCTCGGTCGCGGTTTCCCTATTGAAACAAGCCGGAGCAACGAAAGCTGCAGTTCCGTCCAACGGGAATGCAGCCAGCGCTTTAGCCGCCTATGCAGGAAGAGCCGGCATTCAAGCGTTTGTTTTCATCCCTATGGATTGTCCCTCTCTCATTGTAGATGAATGCCCGATGTACGGAGCAACGACTGTACTCGTCGATGGCTTTATTCATGATGCTGCCGCGATCATTGAGTCTGGCCGCACCGAGCAAGGCTGGGTGAATGTCGGCACATTGAAAGAACCCGGCCGTGTAGAAGGCAAAAAGACGATGGGGCTTGAACTTGCGGAGCAGTTGGGCTGGACGTTCCCCGATGTGATTATTTATCCCACGGGCGGCGGCTCCGGCATTATTGGCATGTGGAAAGCATTCTTGGAGTTGAAGGCATTAGGCTTCATTGATTGCGACATGCCGAGATTCGTTTGTGTACAAGAGGAAGGCTGTCAGCCTATTGTGGATGGTTTGAATAAATCGTTGAGGGGATCGAGTGTAAGCAACACGGCTTCGCTGCCTGTTGGGGATAGAATTATTCCCAATCCAACAGGAATGCGTGTTCCGAATCCGCCGGATTTGGAACTGCTTCTGTCCATTGTCAAGCAAAGCGGTGGAACTGCCATCGCGGTGTCCAAAGAGCAAATTGCCCAAGCCACGCATAGCTTAGGCTCGGAAGGTATTTCCTCATCTCCCGAAGGCGCGGCAACTTGGGCAGCGATGCTTGCCCTTAGTGATCAAGGCTGGCTTCGCCCCACGGACACCGTGGTACTTTTCAACACTTCGCATGCGATGAAGTATGCAAAGCTTGGGACAAGTGCGGCTATTCCTATCATTCGGACATACGATGACTTTATGCTTTATCGGAACATTTAGCTTTGTTTGATGGTGGGGCAGGAGATAGTCGATTTTTTCGACTATCTCACTGCCTTTTACTTCTCTTGGGCCGGAGATAGTCGATTTTTTCGACTATCTCACTGCCTTTTGCTTCTCTCCGGCCGGAGATAGCCGATTTTTTCGACTATCTCACTGCCTTTTGCTTCTCTCGGGCTGGAGATAGTCGATTTTTTCGACTATCTCCTCGCCTTTTGCTTCTCTTGGGCCGGAGATAGTCGATTTTTTCGACTATCTCGGCGCCTTTTACTTCTCTTGGGCCTGAGATAGTCGATTATTTCGACTATCTCACTGCCTTTTGCTTCTCTTGGGCCAGAGATAGTCGATTTTTTCGACTATCTCGGCGCCTTTTGCTTCTCTTGGGCCAGAGATAGTCGATTTTTTCGACTATCTCCGCGCCTTTTGCTTCCCTCGGGCTGGAGATAGTCGATTTTTTCGACTATCTCAATGCCTACCCCTCACTTGCTGCGATGCAAAAGTGCTATGGCTTTTTCAGTGATCAGGAATTGATAACTTCTTGTCAGACTTCCACCACTCGGGCTCAGTAAGCCTTTGGATAGCAAGCCTCGTAATATTTTGCTACAAGTTACTCTCGTAAGCTGCAACCAGTGGCACACTTCCTTTACATTTAAAGGCTTATTACTTGTTAAAGCAAACCTCAAAATCTCCCGCTCATAAACCGGCAACTCGTGCAAACCTACTGCTTGCGCATTACCGAATCGGCCTATCCATTCGTACAGGTTTCTTTGGCAGAAACTCGGTTTTTTCTCAAGCTCATCTCGGTTAAATGGGAAATAGGTATACCCGAGCATCGCAACACTTCGAGCACGTGCCCTTTCGAATGAGAAACGGTCTCTTGTTATTTTCTCAGCGTGCGTAATGAAGCTGTCCTCCTCGAACACAATCCGCAATGTGGGATGACAAACGTCCCCATATATCTTCACACCTGACAAACTTAACATTTCATATTCAAGTTCCAACCCATCAAACGAGCCTAATACAGGCAACAGCACCTCCTTTAAAAGTATCTTCGTTCCCGTCAAATCCCTACGCAACATCTCCAGCCTTTGACCTTGTGCATGATGAACTTGCTCATTCCAAAAGACCTCATACTCCTTCTCAAACAAATCAATCGCCTCCTAAACAAATAAAAACGCCGCCAACTCCTACAAACAGGAGCTAGCGGCGTGTGCTTCACGCATGAATCATTGCTATCTTATTGACCTAAATTATTTTCTTCATACAAGCGGTACATCGCTTGAATCAACGGTTCTGCTGGGTCACGATTCAATAAATATAATGTCATTAAATATTGAAGCGGAAGTGCGCAAGTGTTATTACCGTCTTCGACAGCAACAAATCCAGCTTCTAGTACAGGACCATGCTCCTCATGAAGCTCTAGATCTACGTAGATCTTCTGTTCAGGGAACTCCTCACGAACGGCTGCCGCACAGTAAGGAACAATATGCTTGTCCAACAGTTCTTTGGCTTCATCTTCGGATTGAGGCGGATTCGGAAGAAGATGACTTTCTTCGCTTCTCAATAAATCAACGAAAAATGAGGACATCCATAGTCCTGCATTTGGATTCGTTTGGAAGTTTCGCATAATTTCATTCAAGAAAAATCCGCATGCCGTGGACTTTTCGTCTTTTTTAAGTGTAAAAGCAAACATCGGACCGTAGGTTGGGTTATTGCCAATTTGTCCATCAACTTCATACTCAGGGAACTGTTCTTTCACAATTTCTTGGATATGTTGAAACCATGTAATAATGACTTGGGCTTGATCACGTTCTGGATCATGTTCAATCTCTTCAGTTGCTTGTGTTTCGATATCTTTGTCTGTCATTGTCGTTATAGCCTCCTGAATCATTCTTAATGGCACGAATATTTCTATTGTAACGCATTTACGCCAGTTCAGAAAGTATATGTTGTAATTTACATGCCGAAATGCACTCTCAAGAAGCAACTAGCTTCATCATAAGGATGCCAACCATCGCAATTGCTAAACCGGATTGTTCAAGTTTTGAGAATTTGTCTTTCAAAATAAATCGCGTATACAACAGTACGATCAGTACATTCAGAGCGACAACCGCCGAAACCAATCCGGTAATTCCGTTCGCAAATCCATGTATGATAAGAATCATTCCCATGACATTCGTAATACCAACGCCCATTCCAAATAGGAACGTTTTGCGTTCTGTCCAAGCACTTCCCCCTGTTTGCTGCGCAGCGCCCACCTTCTTATCTTTCCACCACCAGATGGCGAAGCAAATCGTGCCTGTTGCAAACATAAAGAACAAGGTCGGAAATAGCGAAGCATGCACGAGAGTTGTCCATTTACTGGACAAGTCGTTGGCTGCAAATAAGAGGAGTGCGATCACACCCCAACCCGCACCTTGTAGGTTTTTCAAAGTAATATCGTTGGAATACCTGACGAATAAAATGCCAATGACAATTACAACAAAAGCAAACAGCTGAAGCAAGTTCAGCCGTTCACCCCACAGGATATATGCAAATAGTACAACTACAACCGATGGCAATCCTGTCAAAATAGCAACTAAGGAAGCCTTGCCGACTGCGAAGCCTTTGAACATGCTGGCGTTGGCTCCAAAGGAGAACAACCCCATTTGAATCCCAATAAACGCCGATATTTCCCATTCCGACTGCCAAATTAGGGCACATGCTAAACTTACGACCGCTCCCATTGCAAATGTGCCACAGAGTAGAACGTTTCGATTTAGCGATTGCTGACTAGACCAATGATATAAAATTCCTCGCAGCCCAAAACATAGCGCCGCGAGGACGGAAAATAGTAACCACATGATGTTCGTTTCCTCATTCTTTCATTATTAAAAATATTGATTTATTTCTCTGTTAATCGTACTAATATCGCATCCCCGTTGGCGGATACTTTGACCTCAGCGAACTTGGCATTCTGTTCATACGTTCTTCCAGTGCCTTCTGGGATGAAGAAATTCTCGATACCATACTTAATTCCTTCATAACCCTCTCTTTCACCATTCAAGCGGACTTCATCAGGGGCAAGTTGATCTCCATCTTTGTACTCCCTTCGGAACTCATACACCGTTGAAGCTCCGCTTGGGCCTAGAACAACGGCTATTTTTCCATTGGAAGTCCGTTCTTCTACGTTGTCTTGATAGATTGGAGGCTCTGAAATCGTGTAGCGTAGACGAACATAGTCCCCTTGAATTAAAGAACGCGGATCCAACGGCTGCAGCTGCAACTTGATCAGCTTCCCGTGACTAAGAAGATACTCACTCTTGCCAATTTGCAAAGACATAGCCGCTACTTGAAGTAACACTAATAAGGCAATGATCCAACGATTCGAACCATAACCCGTTTGCAGAAGCGAAGCATCGTCTGTGTCGAGTCCCTTCTTCTTCTCAATCCACACTGTAATTCCAATGATCAAAATACCGATAATCGCGAAACTAATGGATTTATGCAGAAGCTTCCACGCCAAATCGTAATATTTGTATACAAGGAAAGCGATCCAGAACCCCATCGACCAATCAAATAGCCATTTGATATGAAGCTGTCTGCTTATCAGAATGGCCGCTAGAACGAGTACAAAGAAAAGCACGTTCGTCGTATAGTACCACCCTGATTCTGTGATAAAGGTTAGGGCAAACAGTGCTAATAAGAAAGTGGGATAGCTGCTGTATAGGACGGGCTCGCGGTAGGTTGATAGACGAATCACCTGACCACCTGCGAAGAGCAGGAAGAGTAAACCCGCAAGAATACTAAGAACAGCAACGCCACTATGGTTCCAATCATATAAGACAAAAGCTAAGATAATTACAGAGGCTTGGAAGAACAGGATCCTTGTAATCAGTCCCTTTAAAAATACAAAAGCCACAAGTGTTAAAGCTAAATAGATGAGCAGCATTAACGATTTGTCTGTGACAACGGCTGCACCAGTCCCCAACATAAGTCCACTTATCAAGATAGTAAAGCGAGCTAATACATTGAACCCTCGCGCGGCTAACATCCCAATCACAGCTACTAAGCCATATCCGATTAAAATATTAGCAGGTTCATCAAACCCTAACACAACAGTCACGAGCCCAATCAGCGTGAAACTTCCTAACAGAGAACCGATGATAATGACAGAAATGGTAAGAACGCGTACGATCCACTTGGTGAAGTCTCCATCGCCTTTGGTTTCCGTCGTTGCGTCCACATCTGTTCCCGCTTCATTCTTCTCAGATGATGGCTTCCAAGCGCGCACATAGTTCATAAACATCACATTGGCACCGATAAACACGATCACGAACAACAAGCTCACGATAAAAAAGAGTTCATTATGGTACTCGATAATCAATTCAATATACTTCGTGGTAATCGCGGCTGAAATCCAAAGCCCTGCGAACAGCAGATAAACTTTACTCTGTGTTCGATGTGCATACAGGACGGCTGCTGCCAGCGCTGCAATGAGCGGCAAGTTCATCCAAATCCCATAATTCTCGAACATATGAGATACCGACATGATAACGAAAATACAAAGTGTCGCTTGAAAGGTCACCCATTTGAGAAATGGGGAATGTATGATGCCCTTCTCAAACAAGACGAACAAGGTACCGTTCACGATCGCAAGCCCTAACCAGATAACAAGTGTAGTTCCCTCGGCTTCGGAAAAACTCCCCCATTTAGGAAAGAAAAACAGTCCATATGCGAGATGTCCAAGTATATAACTCAAGACATAATAGGGCTGCCACCTTGTAAGGATCGCATACAGAACTGCTGGTAGAGACCACACTAGAAACAAACTATAACTATCCGCGTGTGAATTATAGGTTTGGCCGATCAACCCGACCCCAACTCCAAAAGAAATACAGCTGGCAAACAAACTTAACTTACTTAAAAACTCTCTTCCCACTTGGCGGGAAAGCCAAACGGATAGCCCGTAAAACCCCAATATAAGGACAAATATAGGAATAAATTTCTCTAATCGGTTCAACTTCTCCCAGTTAGAAGCAAAGAAGTAACCAATAGCAGTTAAAAGAGCACTAGCCCCCAGAACATAACCAAGTTGAACCATGGTTTTGTTGGAATTCATGCTATTCATCTCCTCTCTTACTATGCTTCTAATTCTACAGGAGATCGCTGATTTGAGAAGTACTATCTATTCCTAGTACCTGATCATTAGCCTATGGATGAAATACGACCATCTGCTTCATTCTCTTGAGCATGACTTCCTTGTGAATGATGCACGAGTTGTTCATAAATGCCTTGCATGGCGAGTAACTCGGTGTGTGTGCCTTCTTCAACAATTTCCCCATGACTCATCACGATAATACGGTCGGCATGCATAATTGTTGATATCCGATGCGCAATCACGATGGACGTTCTTCCTTCAGCAACAATGTTCAGGGCCGTTTGTATGAGCTGCTCGGTTTGTGAATCCAAATTAGCCGTAGCCTCATCTAGAATAAGAACCTTGGGTTGGAATACAATGATACGCGCAAAAGAAATCAATTGCCGTTCACCTGCCGACAGCCCGCTGCCTCTCTCTGAAATCCGGGAGTCATACCCGTCCTTCATCCGTGAAATGAGCGCATCTGCTCCGACCAATTTGCAAGCTTCAATGACCGTCTCTCGTGAAATCGCAGTGTCAAACATCCTTACATTTTCAAAAATACTTCCCGCATATAAATAAGGTTCTTGCTGGACCAAACCAATCGTTCGATGGAGATCTGTCTGTGAAATGTCCCTAATATCAATACCATCTAACCGTATGGCGCCTCCCTGCACGTCATAGAAGCGACACAGTAGACTGATCAGAGAGCTTTTGCCCGCACCTGTTGTGCCTACAACACCAATCATTTCCCCAGGAGCGATATGTAAATCCAAATCTTCAATGACTGCCGTATCCTTCTGATACCCGAAATGAACATGATCAAACTGAATGTCTCCTTGGACATTAACAAGCGGAATCAATTCTGAAACCTCTCGGTCCTTTACTTCCGGTTGCGCCGAGAAAATATTCCAAATCCGACTCATGGATACTTGGGTAGATTGAAGTGTATTCCATTGCTGAGTGATGTTATTAATAGGCTGAAAAAACTGTCTAATATACGTAATAAACGCGTAAAGCACACCAAACTCGATCGCTTTATCGAAGACAGCAATACCACCCACCCAAGTAATAAAAGCGATCGATAAATTCCCCAATATGTCAAAAGAGCGGTTAAATAACACACTTGTTCGAATCTCTCTTAGATTGGCTCTGAAATACCCAGTGTTCTTATCCGTAAAGCGACTCATTTGCTCCTTCTCTTGATGGAACGCTTGAATAAGGTGCATGCCTGATAAGTTTTCAGCTGTGAACGCTACCATTTGCGATAACTTGGATCGTGAGAGCTGGTACGTCTTGCGCATATATGTACGGAAACCTACCGCGATGAGGACGATGATAGGAATGACGATCATACTATACAACGTCAGCATCGGATCCAAATGATACATGAGCACGATAATGAAAATCAATGTCATGCTGTCACGTACTAAGCTTAAGAGCACTTGGGTGAAAAACTGGTTCAACGTTTCCGTATCACTAGACACATGCGTGATCAGGCTTCCGCTCGGCGTTTTATCATAGTAGGACATCGACTGCCTGAAAATATGTTGAAATAAATCTTTACGGATTTTGGCTACAATGCTTTGACCTGCGAATTGCAGCAAATTATTTTGTAAGTAACTGAAAAACATGCTAGAAATAGATAATACCCCGTACAGCAAGCAAATCTTGATCAGTGCGTTGAAATCATTTTTCCCAATCATGAGATTGTCGTCGATTGCAATTTTGACCAAATATGGCTGAAATAAATCTGCCGCGATACCTAATAAGGCACATACAACAACAGCAGCAAACGTGAGCTTGTGCGGTTTGGCGTACACAGCTAACGAACGAAAGGAAGCTTTCGATTGACTCTGGTCTTGTGGACGTTTATTCCGCTTGAACATCGTCGTTACCTCCTTCTTGAATAGCATACAGCTCCGCGTATAAACCGTCTTGGGCTAACAGTTGATGATGGGTGCCCCGCTGAACAATTCTTCCTTCATGCAGCACGATGATTTCATCGGTGTGCTTAAGAGCAGAAATCCGGTGTGCAATCCAGATCGTCGTCTTATTCGTTCGTTCTTTCCGAATCGCATCAATAATGTGCTTTTCCGTTACCGAATCTACGGCACTGACGCTGTCATCTAGAATCATTAAAGGCGAATCTTTGATAATTCCTCTTGCTAAGCTCGTTCGTTGACGTTGTCCCCCTGATAAGGTTACCCCGCGTTCACCTAGCTTCGTCTCAAATTTTTCTGGAAAAGACACGATGCTGGACAATATTTGTGCTTTATTGGCAGCACGTTCCACTTGTTCTATAGAGGATTCCCTTTTGAAGAAGGCAATATTATCCCGAATGGATGTACTGAACAAAAAGCCCTCTTGCGGCACGTAAGCGATTTGATTCCGCAGACTTTCAAGCGTCACATCACGGATATCGCTATCTCCGATCCAGACTGTTCCTTCCGGCGGATCGTAGATTCGCAGCATGATTTTCATCAGCGTAGACTTCCCGCTGCCCGTTTTGCCAATGATACCGATTGATTTCCCTGGTTCAATGGTCAGTGAGATATCATGAAGCACTTCATCCTCATCATCCGGATATGCAAAAGACAGATGCTCAATACGAATCTCTTCCTGATCTAGGTGCGTAGGTTGAGCAAGCTCATTCTGCTTAATGTCAGATTCCTTCGCTAGTAACTCATTAACCCGCTCCAAGGAAGCTCGTGAACGCTGCAGCGCATTAATGACACGCCCAATTTGCTGTAAGGGATTCACCATCATCCGAATATACAACGTTAATTCAACGAAATGACCAATCGTAATACGCCCATGAATCGTCAAATAGCCCCCGAAGGCAATCGCAATAATTAGCGATACCGCACCCAGAAACGGAATTAACGCTTCAAATAAAGAGGAAAGTCGTACTAACCGAAGTTGGTTGTCTCGAATCCGATCGACCGTTTCGCTAAATCTGCTAATCATGATCGGTTCTACCGCGAATTTCTTTGCAACACGGATGCCTCCAAATTGCTCTTCGGCTGACTCAGTCATCGTACCTAATGCTTCCTGAACTTGTAAGGAGCGCTGCTTGATGACTGGCTGAAACTTAGCGGATAACACAGGAATTAGTAATAAGGGCACGATACAGATCAGAATGACGTACAACGGAATGGAGCTAAACAACATCGAAACGATAGCGGCAGCTATTAAAATAACGGAGTTCGTAATCTGGTTGATCCCGAGTGAGATGGACTCTCGAATAACTGTCACATCATTCATCACATAGCTTAGCAGCTTACCGACACCATTTTGGGAATAAAAAGTTGCTCCAAGCCGGGTAAAATGATCAAATAATCGATTTCTCGTTTCGAACTCGAAGCGTCGACCGCTCCGCATAATCATGTATTGTCCTATCGCGCACAATACGCCAAAAGTCACGCCAATTACAAGCAGCTGCACGCTGTACTGCGCAATTAAACTTTTACTGAGTCCACCCTTCTGGAGCTGGTCCGTAAACATGCCTAGCAGTTTGGGATAGTACGAGTGCACAATATTCCCTACCGAAATCAAGAGTGCGGCGATGACATACACCAGCCAATTCTTAAGCAAGAAATCAACCAATAACCGTGTCGGCTTCAAAACGACATCACTTCCTATTACAATTTTGACTCGCTTGTAAGTCTTTCTCCATGTATTAAAAACGTCCGATCCACGCATTTTCCAGTATACGCCTATTCAGTTCCACTTCCTATATCAGATATTGACGTTATAATAAGAGAAGTCGTCATAAATTTACATAGACCTATAGGAGGCGCAGGATCATGGACTTTATTTTAGATCGTATCGAAAATAAAATTGAGTTTTTTCAGGCTTATGATTTAAAAACACTTGAAAAGAAAATCAATGATCAAGTCGACAACAACAAGGCGCTAATGCTCGATGTTTATGCCATTCAGCACAATATCGTATTCGACCCGAATGCGGGGAAAATGCTATATAGCGCTGTTGTTCATTTCAAAGTGAAATAGCATGACGATGAAGCGCATCATTACGGAATCGGGTGGCCACTTATATTTCGTTCCCGAACTGCCCATTTATGTAAATCGTGTTCATGAGTCCTTCGACTTGCAACAGCATACCCATGATTTCATTGAAATCAGCTATGTGGCAGAAGGCAGAGGTTCCCATTATATAGAAAATGTCAGTATGAATGTTACGAAAGGCGACCTCTTCTTCCTGCCTGTTGGCATATCCCATGTGTTTCGTCCCGCATCTACGAATCAGAACAAGCCGCTCATCGTATATAACTGTATTTTCACACAGGCATGGATGAACCAATTACTTCAGCATGCAGTGACAATGGGAGAGCAAGAAATTCCACTTTTTTTTCAAAAAGCAACCGATCCTCATGGCGGTGTAGAATTCCTATCATTTCATGAACAAAATGGTGAATTTCAACCGTTGTTTGAACGATTACATTTCGAGTATAAAGCTCGACGAGCTGGTTTTATTACTGTTATGCAGTCGTGTGTTGAGCAGCTGTTCGTCTACATGCATCGAGCGAAGTTCGATCCGGATTCTTCTGTTCCTCACACTAGCATGAAAAGCATCGAAAATTTGCTGACTTATATTCGGATGAATTGCAGCGATCCGATTACGTTAGTCGAGGCAGCTGCAAAGCTTTCATTGAGTGAACGCCAGCTCCAACGACAATTGAAAAAGCTCACAGGCATGAGCTACACAACCTATGTGCAGCATGCACGGTTGGAAGCGTGTTGTCAGTATTTACGCGAGTCCACTGATAAGATCAGCGTTATCGCTGCGCGTGTTGGATATCAAGATATGAAATTCTTCAATCAGCTTTTCAAAAAAATGATCGGTGTCACACCGCGTCAATACCGCCAGCAGCAAGCTGAGCGCAAAAAACCACTCGCATCAATTGAATGAGAGTGGTTTTTTAATTTGTTAAAGATCTAACATAAATTGGAAAGTCAAATCACCGAAACCTGGCAGTCCTTCATGTCCGAAATCCGGGAAGATTTCTAGTTTTTTGTTTGCAGTGATTTTATTATAAGCCGCAAATTGGGTAGACGGCGGGCATACCGTGTCCATGAGACCTACGGCCATCATCACATCACCTTGAATACGATTAGCTAGGTTTTGAATATCAATATAGCCTAATTTCGTGAAATATTCTTCCTCACGTTTGTGCTGTGGGTCATGACGGCGGAAAAAGTCTTTCAACTCTTGGTAGGCATCCTTTGCCAAATCCATCTCCCATACGCGCTTGTAGTCACTCAGGAATGGATAGACGGGTGCTAATTTCTTAATGCGTGGCTCAAGTGCTGCACAAGCAATCGTTAAAGCACCGCCTTGTGACCCCCCCATTGCGCCTACACGTGCAGGGTCTACTTCAGGCATACTCATCGCAATGCCAGCAAGCTGTGCGGTATCTAAGAAAATATCACGGAACAGGAGCTGATCTGGGTGATCATCCAATCCACGAACGATGTGTCCTCTTAGAGTCGTCCCTTTGGTTCCGCCAACATCCTCCGAGAATCCACCTTGACCACGGCAATCCATGGAGAAGAAGGAATAGCCAAGCGCTGCATAAGAAAGCTTATCGTTCCAATCACCCGAATTACCGGAGTACCCATGGAACTGCACAATCGCTGGATGTGGCTCAGTCACATTCTTTGGACGAATATATTTCGCGTAAATGCGAGCACCTTTAACACCTGTGAAATACAGATCAAAGCAGTCCGCATACGGTACTTGAAATTCACTAGGGCGAAGTTCGATTTGCGGATCTACCGCCTTCATTTCAGCGATTGCACGCTCCCAATACGTATCAAAATCTTCGGGTCTTGGATTTCGTCCTTCGTAAGAAAGAAGCTTTTCTAATGGATAATCAACTGCTGGCATGTGTCCATCCTCATTTCTATGAATTTAAGCGATCGTATACGAAGTGAAATCGATGACCTCACCATCAATGAGTTTACGGATTTCCTTCGTTGGATCGCCGCTTAACAACAATGTTTGATTGGACAAGGAAGTATATGTAATCGTGTTATTTGCACCGTATGTAGGTTGCTTGGCTTTCATCATTTCTGCAAAATGGTGAACATCGCGAATGCCGAGTGACTCTGCATTTGCTTGATCAACGCATTCGACGACGACTGCATTTGTTCTACCTCGACTAGTGACAAAACAACGATCCTCCAGAACTTCACGATGATATGGTTGCTGGATGTATACGGCCATTAAAGCGTTACCTACCCGTCCAAATAGTCCGTTTGGTGACTCAACCCACTCACCTAGCGGCAAGCACCCTTTGATGTAGGTAGGCTGGTCTTCTGGTATGGAATAGGTAGCCATAATAACTTGTTTATGAAAAAGCACTTCTGTGTATTCGCTTTGATGACGCAAATCTCCTTCTGGCTGCTCCAAATCTGGATGGAAAAAATAAGCATGATTCACACCTTGTACGTGATCAAGCGGGAACGCAATGTCCCAGCGATGCTGTTCGTTATCGAACTCGCGAATTCGTTCCCACATACCGCCCATTGCAAAGCTTTCTGTGAAGTATACATAACTATGGAGATGATCATTCTCATGCTGAGCTTGACCGATTTGTTTAGGAATTTGTCGTTTAATTTCGACGGGGACTGATGACCGATGCAAGGCAGTTTGAATGGTTTGGGCTGGCGCTTTATATTCAAGGAATCCCGCATATTCGGTTCTTGGCATGTTCGCCGGCAGTTTGAAGTCCCCGTATTGCACATAATCGTGCAGCACATTCGTATCCTTAGGCATGTCATGCGGCCAAATCCGCGCGTGCGGACCTGCCCAAGCGCCACCCAAGTAGAACGTCGCTCGCTCGCTCCACAAATAATCCAGCATGCGAGCTAGCTCACTTCGGATTGCTGTATCTTGGATCAACTGCCACGCACAGGTGAAAGCCTGCACCCAATGCCAGAACCACGGGAGACCACCGTATTCTGTCATCCCATTGGCTGTGACTCGTTTGAGTGTTAATTGCAGACTTTCGTAACCATCTTGGACTAAAACGGCATCTTCATAGCGTTGTCCGAAAATCAGCTTCGCAGCCGTATATTTGGCTTCGTGATGACCATAACTTGTTAGCGGTTTCCGATAAAAGTTGCTGTCGTAAATATGGCGAAGCGTCTTATCAAATGCTACACGAAGCGCTTCACTCAACTGCTCTTGATATCGCTGGGCAAAATAAACCATCAAGCTCCCCATGAGCTCAACTGGCAATGTATTCTTAGACGCCTCTTGAGGCGTTGGTCTTAAATTAAGTGGCCAGTGACCATAAGTGCTACTAGCTGGATCTTGATCTTGAATCTCAAGTAGATGAAGGAAAACACCCTCTGCTTTATCCCTCGCTTCCTTACGATCGCCTTCGAAGGTGATCGTGGGATCCACAGAAGCAGCGAATAGATAGGATGCGTAATAGAAATTGTCACGCACGTCCCCTTCGAATAGAAAACCATTGCTCAGAACTGGCTGTTTATAAGCTGCATGCGCAATATTCGCAATAATTTCGTCTTGGCGTTGCTGTATCGTAGTCAAGTTGTCATCTCCTATTGAGTAACATAGTCAAGTGAAGAACATTTTTAAGTTCAAAACACGTGTTGAAACGTTTCACTTCACCAATTTTATATGTTAATAAATGTAGCGTCAATGCGAATTTGCTAGGATAGGGATGCTAGTTGGGTTGGGTTGGGTTGGGTTGCTTACACTGCTTCAAGGGGCTCCCTTTCGTCTCCTGAGTTAGTGTTAACAGATTAACTGGAAATTGTACAGCTATTTCGCTTATATCCCCTTGGAAAATCAGATTAGATGTAAAAAATGTATTTAATTTCTTCAGTTTTCCTCAATACAGTCAAATTTCTTGAAATTAACTTCAGAAAATCCATCTAATTTCCATTTCAACGGAATTGCCTAAGCATTAACTGTATAAAATCCATCTATATCTATCCGGAGCGTACAAATCTTATTTAAAGCACCTCATCGCTTACTCTAGGAAAGCTTATCGTCACTTTCATCAATTCCATTTTGACTTTAAACATCCCCTGCCCATGAAAAAGAACCTCCGCAAACCTGCGGAGGCCCCAAATTCTGATCTATCGAATCAGCGAATAAATATCCGTGTACGCATAGCCATGAGCCTCAGCGACGGCTTGATACGTGACATGTCCTTGTGTCACATTAATCCCCTTAGCGATGGCTTTGTTATCGAGCGCTGCACGCACGAAACCTTTGCCTGCAATTTGTAGACCATAGCTGGTCGTCACATTCGTCAACGCTAATGTAGAGGTACGCGCCACGGCTCCCGGCATATTGGCTACGGCATAATGGATGACCCCATGCTTCACATAGGTTGGCTGATCATGGGTTGTAATGCGGTCGATCGTCTCAATCGATCCGCCCTGATCAATGGCAACGTCGATGATCACACTGCCTGGACTCATCGTTTTTACCATTTCCTCGGTGACGAGTCGAGGTGCGCGAGCGCCAGGAATCAGTACCGCGCCAACAACGAGATCCGCACGGCGTACTACTTCAGCGATGTTGTAGGGATTGGACATGATCGTTTTCACACGGCCCTGAAATTGATCATCCAATTGACGAAGCCGGTCGGCATTCAAGTCAATGATCGTTACGTCAGCACCGAGCCCGATGGCCATTTTAGCTGCATTTGCGCCGACGATGCCGCCTCCGATCACAGCTACTTTCCCTGTTTCAACGCCAGGGACACCACCAAGCAGAATGCCTTTGCCGCCATGAGCTTTCTCTAGAAAATGAGCACCGATCTGCACAGACATGCGTCCAGCCACTTCGCTCATCGGCGTTAGGAGCGGCAAGCTCCCGTTCTCGAGTTGAATCGTTTCGTAGGCGATGGCTGTTACATTTTGACTAACCAGGGCATGCGTTAATTCCGCTTCAGGAGCAAGATGCAGATACGTGTACAATATCAAACCATCATGAAAGTAACCATATTCTTGAGGCAGTGGTTCTTTCACTTTGACGACCATGTCCGATGACCATACTTCCGCTGCGGTTGCAACGATTGTTGCACCAGCCGCTGCATAATCCTCGTCTGTGAAACCAATGCTGTGCCCTGCTAACGTTTCGATCCGCACTTCGTGTCCTGCCTGTTTGTATGAAAGCACCGAACTTGGTGTCATGCCAACGCGAAACTCATTATTTTTAATTTCTTTCGGAACGCCAATAATCATGCCCCATCAACCTCTCTTGAGGACCCCCTAATGAAAGGATCGCTCTCTACTTGTCTCCAAGTATAAGAGAGATTGTGGCACATGCCATTAGACATTTTGTCAAAAAACTACCGCTTTTCTTTTCACAATTTCTTTTCTGGATGAAGGAGCTGATAGGCTCTGATTCCCACTTGTAGCGCCAATCTTTTCTCAGGAAGCATATAATCAGCGCCTAGGAGCTCTTCAATTTTGTCCAATCGATAATAGAGAGATTGTCTCACGATAAAAAGCTGCTGCGCAGCGATTTGCTTCGATCCATCATGGTCGAGATACACTTTAAGCGTTCGCAGCAGTTCGCTGCCTTTTAGATTATCGTGATCAATAATTGGACCGAGATAGGATCGGACGAATGACGCCAGTATTCCTTTGTCCGCGATATGAAATAACAGTTCGAATACGCCTAGCTCATCATAAAACATGACGTTCTTCTGCTGCAGCGTAACTGTTAATGACAACGCTTGAAGCGCTTCCTGATAGCTGCGATAGGCGTTCAAAAAGCTTTGAATAGGCTGTCCAATACCGATCTTCAACCGAGTCCCCGCGTGATCCTTCATCCCTTGAAGCGACTCAAGCACATGCTGCAAACGCTCCTTAGCTGGCTTTTTAGGAGCTTTATCGAATGCAAGAACAACAAGTCTGTTATGTTTTAACGTAATGATGGGATAAAATAGCTGCCCCTCAAAAATCGATCTAGCCGCAAGCGACAAATGAAGACCCGCAGATTCGATTCCTTCCTCTTCCGCAGTCATACCATCTTCTTGCTCCTGCTCAAATTCGATCAAGAGAACCTGATACGTTAGCGCATTCAGACGTTTAAATTCACCACCGATTAGATCTTTGATCTGCTCCTCCTGATGAATGCGCATATGAAGCAGATCATCTACCCACAGTGTTTGGGAATACAATTTCCGTTCTTCCATGTACCGTTTCCGCAACAAATCCTGTGCAATAGACAGAGAGGCTGAGTCTAGAATTAAATATTCATACTCCTGCGGCTTACGATCAAGCACGAGCATAATGTGGGCCCAGGTTTTACCCATAGCCCCAACAGGCTGAACGATTACGGATTGTCCCTCTATGTCTTCAAAATACAACCCTGCTCCTGTTTCGTCATACCCGCTTTCTGTACTTCTGCTTGCAAGGAAAGTCAGCCATTGCGCTGACTCCCGTTTGCCAAGCGGCGGAGTGAATTTCGGCCCAGCATCGATTGGCACATAAATAACTTGACCTTTGGTGCTGCTTTGCAATAAAGCAAGTACATGCGTGACACCTTGGGAAGATAACGTCATCCGATGAAATTCACGCGATATTTTCTCCAAATCCTGAAGTGCCTTATGATGCTGATTAATAATATGAGCATGGATATCCTGCGTGATGTCAATAAATCGAACCGCTTCTGGGAAAATAATGAGCGGGAAATCGTGAGCCTCGGCCGCATCCATCCATTCTTGGGGAACTGAACTTATATAGTGTCCCATCTCGATACAAAGACAGGTTACGTTTCTGTGGATTAACTGCTCTAGATAGGTCATGAACGATTTCGTATCGTTCTTAAATGCGGCACCTGTCGTTAGGATCATCTCGCCTCCTTGCAACAGTTGTTCAAACTGAATCACCTCGATAATGTGAACCCAGCGTACCAATCGTCCTAAGCCCATTTTGCCAGCCGCGATATAAGCATGTTGAAATGAGGGGCGTGCTAATATCTCTTCAACGGTTAATTGATAGTTTTGATGCATGTAAACTCACTTCTCTCTACTCGTTCTCGATCTAATCTTCTCTAAAAGTTATCCACAATCTTCGTCATAGAGTATTTGTGGATATAAAATGCATACGTTCAATTAGTTACATTTTCAGTGTACACGAAAATCTAATAAGATTCATATTCCTACGCCAACATCCGAATGCTTCCTTCAAACATGAAAATGCCGCTAGCTCTTAGAACAATGAGCTAACGGCGTATGAGCCACATGTACAATCAACTTTTCCCAATTACAGTTCTATCGAATTTCTGATCCGAAGCACATCTTCATTCGCTTGACGGACCAATTCCGCGAACTCTTCATACGGTTCGTCTGCAAGATCCAGCAGCCCATAATTCCCAATCAAGCCTTGCGGATTCCCATAGTCGTACATGGCGAACCAATGCGTTCCCACAACGAAGGGCAACCGGGCCGCTTCTTCCACAAAGTTCCGATACGTTTCTCCCCTGCGGGACTGATTCCTAACAAGGACATTACGGGCTCCATTCGTATTGATCAGGAATCCCGCTTCCCTACCCGCACAGAAGCTGAATTCAGTTATCATAAATGGCAAGCCAGTTCTATCGTGAATGTGACTCATCCAACGTTCAGGCAGGTCGAAACTATAAAAGTTCAACGTGATGACATCGGCATAGTCTTTCATCACATCAAAAACAATCTCTGGTGTACTCGTTCCAACCATCCGGTCACCCAGATTAAGTCGGTTTGGATCATATCGCTTGAGCGCAGCCGATGTCGTTTGGTAATACACCTCTGCAATTAGACGAAGGAAAGCCATTTTATCCGCTTCCAGCGCTTCAGGATGATCCGCTCGGTAAACCGCAATATGCGCCAAATCTTCGAAACCCATATATTCGGAACCCCATGTCTCATTCAAACTCTCAATCGAGCTATGGTGTTTCCTCAACATCTCAATCCAAGCCAACTTGCCGTACCCTCTTGCCGGCTGTTCCAAATAGTCGTCAACTAGGCTCGTATCATTAGCACCGTTGCCAGGGTCATTGTTGCCCCATTTGCCCCCGTGTCCCCACCAATGTATTTCATTATCGGTATAATACCCAATAACACCCGGATCGTTCAATAGGGCTTCACCACGCCCGCTCATAAAGCAATCCAGACATGCACGTTCGACAGAAGCATGGAATTTGGGGTCGAAAACATCAGGGAAGCCTGTCCCCCAATCCGTATTCACCTTCGGCGCAAATCTGGACATGCGGATTTCAACTGTTTTCGGTGTGCCGTTTCCCCAATAGAAGGGTTCGTGCCAAGCGCCTAATGTGTTGAAGCCGAACTGCTCAATCTGGCTCAGCTTTTCCGCAGCCCATTTGGGAAACCATTCACGATTCCCGCCATATTTGTGTACCAGATCCGTTTTCAGCCAATGTGCCTGATCCACGATCTGATTATGCACACCATTTACACCAACGGAATAAAAAGGAGTGTTTTCCGGCGAAATAAACGCCCAATTCCCATTAAATTGCCCAACTTTATAGAGTTGACTCATGCTACTCCTCCTAAGAGCTAATGAATAAGAACGCTTTATTCTCAGTTTAGGGGAATCGATTCTCCGTCACAATGAGGGCATGGCACGATATAGATCGGAATAGTCGGAAACTGAATCTGACTTAACGCTCCATTCGTTTTTTGAATTCGGCGGGAGTTAAGCCAAACTGTTCTTTAAATACCTGAGAAAAGTGAACACTGTTATCGTATCCTACATCGTGTGCAATCTCATAAATTCGCTTATCGGTGCCTAGCAGCAATTCTCTCGCTTTCCCCATCCGTATTTGAATCAAATAGTTCCAAACCGTCGTTCCGGTTTCCTGTTTGAATAAATGGGCGAAATGATTCCTGCTTATCGCAACCTGATCCGCAATTTCCTGCAAATTCAGCTTATCTGCGTAATGGTCGTTTATGAATGCTTTTACCTCTTCTATCGCCCTGCGGGACGGTTGGTCCTTAACGGCTTGTGTGACTGCAAAAATCCGTTGTGCCCCTTCCTCCAGACGGCGAACCGCACACAAGCGGAAATAGCTGCGAACTTTATCTTGCAGAATCGTCTTTTCCCAAAGGCCTAAATCTTTGCCCTCTTGCAGCTCAATTTTGACCTTTTCTTTCTTGAGCTCTTCCACAATCATTTCCAACCATGCCATGGAAAGGGGATTTAACAAATAGAATCGGTCTCCTGCCAGACTCTCCAACATATCCAAGGTATCCACGACTAAGAGCGGAAGCGTCTCGAGCTGAACGGTCTGGATGTGCAGTACCCATCGCTGAAGCATGTCCTGATGATGAGGAATCGATCGCATGAACAGCATAGCGGCTTCCGCTCGCCGCTGCGTGGCCACCTCACCGATTGCTCGGGCAAGAGCTCCATTCAGCTGCTCCTGGTCCACAGGCTTGATAATATAATCGATGGCTCCGAGCTGCATACTTGTTTTGGCAAATTCAAATTCGTCATAGCTGGAAACGACCACAGAAATCATCCACGGATATCTCTCGTTGACCTTCGCAATCAGATCCAGCCCGCCCATCAGCGGCATTTTGACATCCGTCACACAGATATCCGCGTAATGTTCCTCCAACCATTCCAGAGCCTTCACACCGTTGGCTGCCAAGCCAGAAACAACGGTTTCCTCGCTGAATTGCTCGATTTTGCTTGCTAAACTCGACCGAATAAGGTGCTCGTCATCTGCGATAAGTACACGGAACATTTCGGCTATCGCTCCTTTTGGCTGTTCAATCTATAGGGAATTCTTACGGTGACCTTAACGCCTCCAAGACGGCTTCCTTTACTAATTTCGACACCTACACCATTCATCTGGTAAAAGGCTTGCAAACGGAAATGAACGTTTAAGAGACCGACATTCGTGAGCGAGGCGTATTCTTCTTGCGATGGCGTCACCTGTAGCAGTCGAGTCCGGAAAGCTTCCAGCCGCTCCTCGTCGTAGTTTTTTCCATTATCTTCAAAAATGATCGAGACGAAGTCACCGTCCCGCTGCGCAGATACCTCCAAACATGTCAGCTCACCTGTGGTTTCAATGCCGTGCTTTATGGCATTTTCCGCAATAGGCTGTAGAATGACTTTTAAACAAAGCACCTCACGGCAGTCCTCCGGTATGTGAATGTGGTAGCTGACTTCCTCTCCAAATCGGATACGGCTTATATTCATATAGTGATTGACATGAGCAATCTCATCCTCCAACTTCACAAGCATATCCTGGTAGTTGGATGTGTATCTAAGCATGCGCGATAACGAAATGGAGGTCTTCTCGATGTCAGTATGTCCAGCTAAATGAGCCATGGAATTAATAGATTCTAGTGAATTATATAAAAAATGAGAGCGGATCTGGGACTGCATCGCAGAGAATACGGCTCGTTGCTGCATCAACTGTGTCTCCGTCAACTGTAGGATCGAGTCTTCGAGCTCATTCAACATCCGGTTAAAGGAATGGCTTAAATCCGATACTTCGTCCGAACCTTCAATATGAATGCGATCCCTGAAATTCCCATACTGAGCCCGCTTCATATGGGACCTGAGCTTGGACAAACGACTTGTAATCGAAGTGGCAACCAAAGTGACAAGAATGATCGCAAGAAGGATACCTGTCGATGCGATCCCGATCGTGACATTACGAACCCTATTGATGCTGGACGTGATATCTTGATTGGAAAGAATCGCGACCGTTTTCCAACCGGTGTAAGGGATCGTATCGAATACAATCAGCTGTTGCGTTTCTTTTCGAAGGTACGTACCGCTTTGCGCAGTCAATTGTTCGGTAATATCGGGTTCCAGAACGCTGCCCACTTGCGATTGATTCTGATGAACCAAAATGGTTCCATCTGGTTTGGCAATAAGTCCTATACCTTTATCTCCAAGCTCCATCTGGTTGAGAATGGTTTGCACCGGCTCCAGTGAGATATCCATCTTCAGGAACCCTTTGGCATCAGGCTCGCCAAATTGGCCAGCCATCGACAAGATAAGTACTTGCTCCGGATTACTTTTATAATTCACATATGCGGTACTTTGAACGACACGATGATGAACCTTCTCGAGCCGACCAACTTCACTCAGCCATGGCTCGTTTGCCATCGAATAATCCTTGGATAGCCCCGAAGTGAGCGCGTAATTAAATTCGCCGCCTTTATCCGATAACATAGATATGGACATGATCTCAGGCTGGCGCACAAGAAAAGACCGCAAGTAATTACGCTCCAAAGAATGAAAACCGGAAATGAGCTCGAAGCGATCCATTGGATCAACTTTGAGCCACTCTGTGAACTCATTGCTTGTTCCAAGAACCAGAAGTCCACGCTCATATTCCATGTATTGTCGGTTCAGATTGAGATTGGCTTGACGCAAAATCTGCTCGCTGAAATGAGAAACGTCCTGCCGGATGGTTCGGGACGTATCGTAATAGCTGAAAAACCCGATCATCGACACCATTGACACAATGATAACGATGAGCAGGCTAACCAGCTTCCATTTTAAGGAGGCATGTATTTTTTTCCACACTTCTGCATCTACACCCCCATACAAGTGAAGAACAACCCTCTTCCGGGAAACCCGGTCGAGGGTTGCTTTCCAAACCCAATGACCTATTTTTTCCTATTTTTATTGTACCAGTCTGTACGCTCCTTGACCATCTGATCGCCGCCTTGCTTGCGCCAGGTTTTAACGAACTCGTCAAAGTGTTCAACAGGTGCTTTGCCAAGTACAATTTTGCTGCCTTCTTCAAGGAACATCGTATCAATGTTGTACGTGTTTTTGGCAGCCGGCATGCCTACAGCCTCATTCTTGAACCCTTCTTTATCGCCTACAGCCCATGCAGCCTTCAACTTGGCGAAAGCAGCAGGATTACTTAGTTTGGCTTCCTCTACCGCAGGATTCGTACCATGAATCTTGAAGATCACGTTAAATGCTTTATTTTTCTCCATCTTCGCTGTGTCAACTATGATCTTGCCGTTTTCTTTTTTATAAGAATCTCCTTCTTGCCCCAAATCGGTGAACATCTGGCCATCTTCGCTCATCAGCCAATCAAAATATTTGATAACGGCTTCCGGATTTTTGGTACTCTTCATGATGATGTACGTTTTGGCAACCGGGCTCCAGCGGGTGCCGAGAGGACCATCATAACCTGTACCTCGCGGAGTAGGAATGGCTACGACATTCGGTTTATCGTTCGGAATCGTTTTGTCTAGATCAGCTTGCCATTGCCATGCCAGTTGTTGTGTGTGCGACCACATGCCGACCAACCCGGATTTGATTTTCTGTTCCCAAACCGTCCTGGAATTGGTCAGAAACTCCGAATCCATTACTTTTTCGTCCACCATCGATTTGATAAATCCAAGCGATTGCTTCATATTGGGATGAATATTCTGGATGATCACTTCGTTGTTGTAATAAACTTCCGTGTAGGAGTTATTGACGCCCCACATGCCGAAGATATTGTCACCCCAAGTGAATTTCTCCCGCATGGAGAATGGGATTTCATCCTTCTTGCCGTTTCCGTTCGGGTCTTTATCCCGGAATGCCTTTAGAACAGTCATCAGTTCATCGGAAGTTTTGGGAGCTTGCAGTCCTAGCTTATCCAACCAGTCTTGACGAACGTAAAGCGTTGAATTCGAATTACTGGAAGGCTGCGGAATGGCCAGAATTTTCCCGTTTACAGATACAGCATCCCATGCAGCTTGAGGAATATTCTTTTTCAAATTTGGACCAAATTTATCGATCAGATCGTTCAGTTCGAGAACCTTGCCTGCGGCAATCAGATCAGCTTCAGGGCCTGACCAAGATTGATAGACATCTGGGAAATCACCGGATGCAAATTTCAGCTTAAGCTGGTCTTCATACTGCGAATGGGGTAAGGATACCAAGTCCATGTCCGTGTTCGTTTTCTTCTCCATGTAGACAATGTTGGGATCATTCGCATCCAATGGAGGAAGTGACTGATCGGAAGCAAACATCCGGATTTTAACTGGTGCCGCTGGTACCGCTGGTGTTGCGGTAGCTGCTTGCGTTGCCACTGAAGTTTTGGTTGCTTCAGGCGTGCTGACCGTATTGTCTTCCCCGTTTCCACAGCCTGCAGCTAGTAGCGAGAAAGCGGACAATATAAATGCTGTTTGCTTAAACCCTTTTCTCATATTAACCTTCCTCTCAGATCTTGTTTATGAATCAAAGCGTGTTACTCTTTGATCGAACCGATGAGTGCGCCCTTAATAAAGTGCTTCTGGATGAAAGGGTAAACCAAAAGGATCGGAACTGTCGCGACTAGAATCGTTGCCATCTGCAGACCTTGCGGGGAAAGGACGACGTTGGATTCAACAAGGGAAGCCATTTCCTCGTTCATGTTAAACTGTGCAATCAAATTATAAAGATACAGCTGCAACGGCCTCTGTTTGAAATCATTGATGTACAGCAGAGCGGAAAAGTAATTATTCCAATGACTTACGGCATAAAAGAGAATCAAAGTCACCATGATTGGCGTTGATAAAGGAACTGCAATTCGCCACAAAATGGAGAACTCCTTCATACCATCTACCCGGGCAGCCTCGAACAGTTCCTCTGGCAGCGACCGGAAGAAGGTCAGGCATATAAACATATTGAAGGCCGAAATCGCACCAGGAATGATTAAAGCCCATACTGTGTTCAGCAAGTGAAGATTTTTTACAATTAAGTACGTCGGAATCATTGGCGCTTGGAAGATCATCGTGAAGACAATCAGCAGTAGAATGATATTTTTCCCTTTAAGACCCTGCTTAGCGAGCGGATATGCGGTTACGACTGTCATGAACATGTTGACCGCTGTTCCGACTACGACGATGAATAAGGTGATGCCAAATGATCTCCAAAACACTTTATTTTCCATCACTACCTGATAATTCGTAACATTTAAACCTTTAGGCCAAAAAGTAACTTCCCCCCGGATCAGCGCCTCCGGCGAACTAAGCGAGCTTGCGATGATATAAAGGAAGGGCAGCATAACAGCAGCGCACGCAATTAGCAGTACGATGTAGTTAAACGCATCGAAGACTTTTTCTCCGAATGTGAGACGATAGCGCATTGCTTGTTCCCCCTCTCTTAGAATAGACGCTCGCCAGTCGTACTGCGGCTGATCCGGTTAGCAACAATTAATAGTCCGAACCCGACAATCGACTTAAACAATCCAATCGCCGTAGTCATGCTGTATTCACCTTTGAGAATGCCTTCCCGATATGCGTACGTATCGATAATGTCCCCAACCTCATACGTAATTGGACTCAGGAAGACATAGATTTGCTCGACGCCCAGATCGAGGGTATGCCCGATTTTCAATAGCAGAAGCAGCATGATCGCTGGCATCATACCGGGAAGCGTTACATGCAAGAGCTGCCTCCAGCGACTTGCTCCATCGATTCGAGCAGCTTCGTACAACGAAGGATTGATTCCCGCAATTGCCGCTAAGAAAACAATTGCGCTCCAACCCGCTTCCTTCCACATTCCGGAGCTGACGACAATCGTACGAAACCAGCTTGGCTCTTGTAGGAAAAAGATCGGCTCGTAACCGAAGGCCTTTACCATATGATTAATAAGTCCGATCTGGGGGGACAACAGCATGTAACCGAAGCCTGCAATGATGATCCACGATAGAAAATGAGGCAGATAAACGATGGTCTGTATGGTCCTGCGCATCGCCATGCTTCTGATCTCATTCAATAGAATGGCAAGTATGATTGGAGCAGGAAAAGCAAAGATCAGTTGATAAAAGCTAATGGCCAACGTGTTCCATAACAACCGTCGGAAGTGTACAAACTCGAAAAACTGCTGAAACCATTTGAAGCCTACCCAATCGCTTTGCAAGAAGCCGCCATACAAGTTGTACTCTTGAAACGCTATAATGCTTCCTAATAAAGGAACATACTTGAATATTAAAAAGTATAAAATACCTGGTGCCAACATCGCATAAAACGGCCAAAAACGCCTCATATAGCGAAATGTTGGGATTCCGGCAAGTCGCGTGTGCTTATTCTGAAGCGCCGCATCCTTCGCACTTGTCGGTGCATTACTCATGAAGTTCGCCTCCCTCTTTGCTGAGATGTATCTTGGTCTCTTCTTACTTAAATTGTAAGTGAAGCGTTTACACCAAACAATAAGGGGATCAACCGAAAAGCATAGGAATCGTCTTGGGTTGTCTGGTTGATTAATTCATGAGCCCGTTTTTTCCAGGATTTGTACGAACAGATCGAACGATTATCTATTATTCTTATTCTTTTATTTCGTCTTCATCCAGACGGTACACTTGTAAATTCGCATATTCAGCGATCAAAGGCGCCATCTGACGTAAACCGATCTTGCCGCTGCCCAGAACGTGACCATATTCTGTGCCATCGTCCTCCCACTCCAATACAGGCAGTTCGTTTATTGCAAAACGGACCTTCGCCCCCTGCTTCCGAAGCATCATATGATAGGGCGATATACAATCCTCCACATTTGGAATCGGATCCGCACCTTGAGCTACTAAATGAAAACCATAGCTTTTGCGCAAATTGCATGTATGAAATCCTCTTTCATCTGGGTACCGACGCCGGAAATAAGAAATATGCAACGCGTTGATGTCTCCGTGCGTGTAATGTGCATATTGTCCAGACCGTTCGTTCAAATTGGTGGCGAACAAATCTTCCCCGTACTTTCCGGCTGCAGCAAAAAACATCATACTCAGACCAGGCTCCTTAACTGGCCAAAAATCCCACTCCACCTGAATGTCTCCAGGAAATTCTTCAGGACACCAGAACACATAATTGGCCATTTGTTCCAAGCTTTCGTCGAGCGCGTTTTCCATCCGCAGTCTGCCGTTAGGAAATGTGATTTTAGCCATGCCTTCCAACTTGAAGTCCTGAATATCCTCAATCGATGCCAGCTTATTTTCGTAGATTAGCGTCCGCTTTTCTGACATTGTCTCTATTCCCCCTACCTGACTTTTTCTTTCTAAAATTTAGAAGTTCCTTTATCTCTATTCTATCGCTAGCGCCTGCACCCAACAAGGAGGAGATCTTCCGAAATGCATAGGGTTAACAGGCTTCTCACACAAATTAAGCCGTCCTGCTTACGCAGAACGGCTTGAGTATACATAGGGATAAACTATCCCGATTCACTATGGCAGAAGACCCGTTCCCTGATAAGGCGATGTCGCATCCAGCCTGAAATCCTCCTTCATTGGTGTCAGAAGACTCCATGTGGCTGGATTTGTAGCAGGATTCTTGCCCGTGTGGGTCCCTGCTTCCACATTTTTGTACAGATTACCTGTTGGGAAATCATACACATAATCTCCGTAATTGAAATAAATCGGGACAGCGTATAAATCCGAATAGTCATCCCATCTTTCAACTAGGCTCCAATCAAAGGTAGAAGAGAAGGGCGCAACATCCTTGAATTTAATCGGAGCTAAACTTGCATTAGTCGTATTACCCGTTGCGGTAATATTGCCTAATGTCCCGTTGTTTCCAGCTATGCTGTCAATGAAAACTTGCCCGCCATCTCGTGTATTGTTCGTGAAGACCATCGGATTGTGCGTATTGTCCGAAACATAGAACATTTTGTTCGAATTCACATGTCCACCAGGAATTTCATCATAGTGGAAATTGATTTGCCGAATCACATTATTTTCAAACCTGAATTTCGATGCATAATTGGAAGGCGTATCATGGATATAGGCAAATATATCCCTACTATGGGAGAAGTAATTGTCATGCATCACAACTTCATCTGTAGGATCTGGTGTCTCTCCTGGAGCTGCAGAAAATCTTAATGTAAATAAGGAGCTGGCGGTGCCAATAAATACGTTATTATAGATCTCAGCACTGCCGGTTCTTTGACCATACTGGAAGGTACCGTCCTGCCATTGCTGGAATGGATCTTTCCAATCAAGAGCGTTCATGACGACAACGTTATTATAAACCTTGACGCCATCTCCCATATTGGTCAATTGTATACCTTCCGTACCGGATCTTAAGACCCGATTATTAAAGATTTCCAGATTGGTGAAGATATGCTGTTTGCTGATATCACTGCTGGTATTACCAATGTACATCCCTTCCGATTCCGAATCGTGGATGTACATATCATGGATTTTTACGCCATCCATGGTCGCCGTCGGAACACCGTCCGTTTTAATCAATAGACCAGCGAATCCGGCATGTGCAACCTCTATATGCGCAAGCTCGAAGTTTGTGGCGTTCTTGCTTACACTGATGCCATTGGAATCGTTGCGGCCCACTTCAATTCCATATTTGCCTGCGGAAGTCAAGTAATTTCCATTCTGATGCCCTTGGAAATTGACATGACCTGTTTTAAGCACACTGTCATATTTGCCTGTTAGAATCCAATGTTTACCGCCTTCGATGGACAACGTATACGAATAGGTGCCGCTGACTTTTACCTGACCGCCATAGTTTGTAATAATCAGCGGATTACTGGCCGTCCTTAGCGGTAGATTCCCAAGTTTAATGTATTGATAATTCCCGGCAGGGATGTAAAGCCGTTCAAGTGTCTGCCAGTTGACATTTGGGAAAGAAGCTTGCAAGTCAATGTAGTAGATGGAAGTAGCCCCTTGAACGGGCAATATCAATTGGCTGTATTGGGAGATGGCCAGATCGAATGTGCCAAATATACCGGATCCATCCTGCGCAGTTGCCTTTACCGTTACGTTCCCATCCGATTCCGCTGTCAGCAGGCCGCTTGAAGTAATCGTAGCGCTTCCGGTTCCGTTCACAACCGACCAAGTGACGTTGGCATTCGTTGCATCGAAAGGCTGCACAACAGCCGACATCTGCAGTGTACTACCCGTTAATAGGCTGGTGGCTCCTCCCGCTCCTGTTACGGTTATTCCACTTACAGCACGATAGGGTGAGTCTTGAATCCCGTTGCCATTCTCGTCAATCCATCCAACGAACGCGTATTCACTGGCCCTATTCGTCATCGAAAGAGGACTGCGTGCTAACAAATACCTGGCCTTCGGCACCACAGGGTTGCTGGTGACATCTTTGTCCTTCACCCATGCTGTCGTTGCTCCGGTTGACAGATTTTGCGCACTGTTGAAGTTGATTCGCGTTTCCGTGAAACCGCTGTCATTCACCGTGTCAATGTCATCATCCCACCAAAGTGACGCATAGGGTGTCTGGTTTCCTGAACTAGAGGCTCTGTATTTGGTCCATGTTGACGTTAATCTCACCTTGCTCCAATCCGCTCCAAAGTCCATATAGCCCACCCTGTCGGCATAGGCTGGCGCATCATCCGCTGTTGTGCCTCCCGTCGGTTGACCCGTTAGAGAATCGAGACTTGGCTGACCATCAAAAGCGTTATCTAGAGGGTAAAACTGGCTTCCACTCGCCTGTCCCGCCACAGTAGGTGTAATGATTTTATAGGACTCCTCAACGAGATATCCCACCATTGCATATTCGCTCGCTCGGTTTGTCATGTTGATTGGAGAGCGAAGCATCAAATACCGTCCCGATGGCGAAACCGGGCTGAGACTTACGTCATTGTCCTGTATCCAAGGTGTTGTAGTGCCTGTGTTGGGGAGATCCTGTACACTGTTGAAGTTAAGATGAGTTTCCGTTAATCCACTGTCATTGGTCATGTCGATATCGTTGTCCCACCATACTTCAGTATAGGGGGTCATATCACCGACACTTGATGTCCTATACTTCGTCCAGGTAGATGTGATTCGTATATTTGCCCAATTCGTGCCGAGATCCACATATCCGACCCGGCTCGTGGAATAGGCTGGCGCATTGTTCGGTCCTGCACCACCGACTGGCACTCCGGTAACATCGAGCGCAGCATCCGTACTGTCAAAAGCATTCTCTAACGGAAAGAATGTACTTCCCGTCGCCGCTCCGGCAGCGGAAGGTTGAATCATCTGCAACGCTCCATTTGCCATTACAGTGCTTCCCATGAGCAAAAACGCAAGCAACATCAGGTTGACAATCAACGTACTCGTGAGCAATTTTTTCATCCACTACTTACCTCCTCATAGAAATCTATACATAACCGCAGTAGCGGACTATGTCAAACGATTCGAGTCTGGTTTTCATGCAGGTGATGAGTGAAGACGAATATACGTGACAGTTCAGTTACCTATCGTATTTTGAAGAAACGCCAAGTCCGCGAGAATGACGTCTGCGAACGCTGCATTAATATGTTTGCCTTTTTGCGAGCTTACTGCATTAGTCATGGATTGGATGCTGTTTTCGAATTTCTTGGCATTGCCTTGATCTCGCTGAATATTTTTCACGTGAGACATCAAGCTATTGCGGATACCGTTATTGCTAATCCATTCGTTAGTACTTCCGTATTCCACCAATTCCTCCAAATGATCCGCATCCATTCGAATGACAAGTTCTAATTCCACCACGGTTTGGTTACCAGCCCTGTCTAAAGCCGTAACAACGATCGGATACGTTCCGACCCCCAACTCATAAGCGTTTAAAGCGATCGTGCTCCCCACTGGCTCCCCATTGAAAATCACTTTAAGCGAATGTAAGCCGCTTCCTCCGTTATCGTTAGCCGTAATGTCTACAGCAACTGATTCGGTTTGCAAGAACGACAGCTGCTCCGATGATTCGATGACTGGCGGCGTGGAATCAAACGTCTCCGTTCCTCCGTCTAACAGACCTATGCCCTGATACGGAGATGCTGGGTCGAGTCTAAAGTCTTCCTTCATCCGCGTCAAGAGCCTCCAGGTTGAAGGATTCGTCGTAGGATTTTTACCCGTGTGGGTTCCCGGCTCAATGCTTTCGTACAATTCACCGGTTGGGAAATAATAAACATAATCGCCATAATTGAAATAGATCGGCTCTTTATACAAATCCGAGTAATCGTCCCATCTCTCCACCTTACTCCAGTCAAAATCGACAGGGAACGTCACATCTCTGAAAAGAATTGGTTCCGCATCAGCTAACGTGCTGTTGTCTGTTGCCGATATGTTGCTTGTAGTCCCGTTATTTCCTCCAATTGCATCAATGAATACTTGCTCGCCGTCAACGGTATTGTTACGGAAAATCATCGAATTGTGTGTATTGTCTTGAACATAAAGTAATTTGTTCGCATTTACTTGTTCGCCAGGTAACTCATCGTATTGGTAATTGAATTGCTGGACGATATTGTTCTCGAACCGGAATTTCGACGCGTAGTTGGAAGGCGTATTATGAACATAGGCAAGGATATCTCGTCCATAGGAGAAGTAATTGTTGCGGAACACGACTTCATCTGTCGGATCAAGTAGCTCTCCGGGTGCTGCCGATAATCTTAGCGTGAAAAGGTTGCTAGCACCTCCGATAAACACATTGTCAGAGATTTCTGCGCTTCCAATGCGTTGACTATACTGGAAGACCCCGTCCTGCCAGAGCTGGAATGGATCTTTCCAATCCAGAGAGCTCATCACGACTACATTGTTATGAACTTTGATGCCATCCCCCATATTGGATAACTGAATGCCTTCCGTTCCTGACCGCAGGACCCTGTTGTTGTAGATCTCCAGATTGGTAAAAATATGCTGTTTGCTGAGATCGCTGCTGGTATTGCCGATATACATCCCTTCAGACTCCGCATCATGGATGTACATATCATGGATTTTAACACCGTCCATAGTTGCTGTCGGTACACCATCTGTCTTAATTAACAGTCCCGCAAAACCGGCATGAGCAACTTCCATATACGAAAGCTCGAAGTTTGTAGCACCGTTGCCTACACCAATCCCATTGGACGTATTTCGGCCGACCTCTATACCGTATTTGCCAGCGGAATCGGCATAATTGCCGTCCTTATGTCCCTGATAGTGGACATCTCCGGTTTTTAATTCTTCGTTATATTCCCCAGTCAAAATCCAGTTCGCACCGCCTTCGATGGACAAGGTATAGGCGTGTGTACCGCTAACCGCTACTTTACCGCCATAGTTGGTAATAATCAGAGGATTATCGGCGCTACGTTTGGGGAGGTTGCCCAATTTGATATATTGATAGTCCCCCGAGGGAATGTACAAACGCTCAAGTGTTTGCCAATTCACATTTTTGAAAGAGGCTTGCAAGTCCTTGTAATAGATGTTGGTATTTCCTTGATCAGGCAAGATCAACTGGCTGTACTTGGAAATGACAATCTCTTTATTTCCTGTCACGCCTGACCCATCTAGTGCCGTTGCCTTTACCGTCACCGTACCTTCCGAGCCTGCAGTAAGAAGTCCACTCGCATCAATGGTTGCGCTTCCGGTTCCGTTCTGGACGGACCACACATAGGATTTATTGGTTGCGGTAAAAGGCTGTACGACAGCCGACATTTGCAGTACAGTGTTCGTCAACATGCTAGTTGCCCCGCCTGTACCCGAGACGGTAATTCCGGATACAGCGCGGAACGGCGCCTCCTGAACTCCGTTGCCGTTGGCATCGATCCAACCAATCATTGCGTATTCACTGGCTCTATTGGTCATCGTCGCAGGTCCACGGAGCAGCAAATATCTAGCCTTTGGCGAAACAGGGTTATCGCTGACATCACTGTCCATGAACCATGGTGTCGTGGACCCCGTTGAAAGACCTTTTGCGCTATTGAAGTTGAGGCGACTTTCCGTGTAAACGCTGTCAATTACCGTGTTAATATCATTATCCCACCAGAGTTCCGCATAGGGGGACTGATCGCCCGAACTGGACGCTCTGTATTTGGTCCATGTCGACGTGATCCTAACCTTGCTCCAATCTGCTCCGAAGTCCAAGTAACCAACTCTGCCTCCGTTATAAGCGGGGGCGTCCGCAGTTCCTACGCCCCCAATAGGAACGCCGGAATTCTCATCTAGATCCGGTTGACCGTCAAAGGCTCTATCCAGCGGGAAAAATTGACTTCCTGCAGCTGCACCTGCCGAGACCGGCCGAATAATTTGCAGTCCTTCTGTCCCCGCAAAGCTTTGTAGCGGTTCGCTTTCCATAGCTTGGATACCTGTAGGTACCATCCATAAGCTCAACATCATGCACATCCATATACTGCTAAGTCTCCTCATACTTACCTCCTTATCGTGATACAAGTTATACATAACCGCGTTAGCGTGTCATGCCATACAGAACAGGGAGATTACTAATACGAGTGGGGATAACTCATTCCAGCTCATTCCCCCAAAGCTTGCCAGAACCTTTGGACTTTCTCCAGGCATCGCGCCAGCGGTGAACGTCGCTCGCCGTGATTACTGGCATATTTTGACGCAATGATCTTTGCGGAATCGCTGGAAAAGCTTTATGCGGCTCACTTTGGTACCAATAGGCAACACTGGCGATGTCTAATGTCAGCACGTTAGCATGCCCATGCTCAATACTGGAGCGGAGTGACTTGCGGAAGTGAATGGAATCCTCTAACAAAAAACGGTAACAATGCGTACGCCCCATAAAGCCTAGCTTATCCGGTATTCGGGCGTATCCGAAGTAAGGATGGGCATACAACTCGTTCGGGCACCAAGAGGAATTGAAGAAATCCTCCGTGCCTGTGCCATGCAGTGATCCCGGCCATGGTTCACCATCTACCATAAACATGTCGTCGCCTTCTCCATACCACATCGGTCCTGGACTATCGACATAGTAATTAACGCCGACAAAATGCCCACGTCCCTCAATTTCTGCAAACAAATAATTGCCTTCATCCGTTTGATTTTTCGGTGGTTCACCCATAAGTCCCCACTCGTTCTCTTGCTCACATGACGGTTCGGTTATTTCCCGGTTCCACCATGCGTGAAACCGTCCTGCATCGTCCGGTATAGAAGCATGCTCCTCATAATCAATGTAATAATAAAAAGAGGGGACCTCGGACTCCGAGTCGTTCTCGAGTGTGATTTTCGCACCATCGGAGAACGGCATCGGGAAGTAACAATTCAGTCCTCTTCCTCCTGCTGGAGCCGCAGCCATCGGAAGGGAGGCAAATAAATAATGCTCGCCCCAGCCCTGTCCGAAGAAATCGCCGATTGGACTTTGTACGCTTGGCTCCGATTCGCCGTCCCAGTACATGCGCAAAATTAGGTTGCGGTTGTACATGGGATCCTTCGCATTGATCGTTATCCAAATATGTTTGATAATCCCCGCATTGTGCATCTCAGCAAGAACTGCTGTCTCTCCAGGCTTAATTTTAATATAATCGTCATTTCCTCCCGATCGGTCGTAGCTCGAAACCCGAAATGTTTTGCAATCCTGAAATCGATACAATCCATCCAATAGGCCCATTAAGATCTCTCCTCGGTTTAGTGGTCGTAGGGAAGTTGACCTTCGCTTCATAATTCTTATTGTATGGTTCGCCTATGCATCAAACAATGAGGCAATCCCCCGATTTGCATAGACATCGAACGGTACTTATTCATTCAATGAGAAAAACACGTACCCATCCCATCGGGACGTGTACGTGCTTTGAAATGTCTAATCTACTCATATAACGCTTTATCTATTGCAACCGTCTGACCCGACCAAACTTGTTGTGAGGTCCACGGTACATCCGCTCCTTGCCAGAACGCATCATTCGCTGCCAAGCCAAGCGGTAGAAAGACCGCAGAGCATAAGTATAAGCTTCCTGTTGAGATATAAGGTTCGCCCAGCTCTGGCTGATGTCCGCAAAGTCCTATTCGCAACCAACCGCCTTCATCGAAGGTGCCTGGTGCTTCAATCAATCTGCGAATGACAGCAGTTAAAGCTCCGCGTACTTGAGCCGGTTGAACGCCAATAGGCAACTCGCGCCGCTGTGAAGTTTGCGCCAACGCTTGGAAGGCTCCAAAGCGATAAGCTAACGAACGACCGATCGCTGGGAATGTACCTTCTGGCGAAATCATGCGCTCCTGAACGGCCGCATAACGCTGCGCGCGCTTCAGGATGTTCTCGCGCATTTTACCCCAATCCGCATACAGCTCATGCACATGCTCAATAATATCCACCATCATCGGCTGAATAACGAAGCTGTTATAGTAATCCGCATGATAATCTACGCCATCCCCATACATGCCGTCGCCTAGATACCATTGCTCATGCTGCTTTAGTGCAAAGTCAACACGCATATGATCCCAGTCCTCGCCCATGACACCTAGCGCGGTTTCCGTCATCGCTGCGAAAAGCAGCCAGTTATTGAAGCCTGGCTTACGAGTCCGCGAGGTTTTCATCGCGGCAGCGAGATTCTTTTGAACGCGAGGATCCAAGCTATGCCATAGGGTATTCGGTGCCCGCAATATGGCATGCGCTAAGAATGCCGTATCTACGATTGGCTGCATTCCGTGAGCAAAGTTCAAGAAATCCGGTGATTCCGGATCCGTTGCCGCATCCATCGCTTCACGTGCTAGCTTACCATACGCCTGACGAAGCTGTTCCTCCTCGGCATCTAACGCTGGTGTCTCTAACCAAGGTGCCATCCCGACGAGCGTACGACCGAACGCTTCGAGATGCGTGAACGCGCGTTGCTCTTCTTTTTTACATTCAACTGGCATTGTGGCTCGAAGTTGTCTACTTGCTAGCGCCCGAAGGACAGGCTCAGCGATGCGAAGCATCGTCTGAACCCAATAAGCGCGATCTGTTGCCACCGCCGATTGTGAATTACTCATACCAATACCCCTTGAATCCTTTTTCTAGACGAAGCAAAGCCTCTAAATAATAGTAGTCTCCCCAAATGACATAATCATCCGGTGCAGCTCCGCCGCGAACACTATAGGAACCGCGCTCAAGGAATCCTTGCGCATCTGGCTTGCCAATCGTAGCGTATGATTTCACTAGTCCAGCCATCGAACGTTGCACGCCATTTTCCAAATACGCACGATCCGGATCATCTGGTGCCAAATGCTCAAGAATCTCTAACGCCCCTGCAGAAGCAATCGCAGAAGCAGAACTATCCCGCTTCGTTTCGGCATTTACTGGTGCATTGAAATCCCAATATACAACGTCATCTTCTGGCAAACGCTCGAAGAAATAACGCGCTAAGCGTTTGGCTGTCTCTAAATAGAGCGGATTTTTCGTATAGTGGTACGAAAGTGCAAACCCGTAGATCCCCCACGCTTGTCCTCTTGTCCATGTCGATCCATCTTGATAACCTTGATGCGTTCCACCGCGCAGCGGCTCTCCTGTTTCTTGATCAAAGTAGAAGGTGTGGTAGGATGAGTCATCACCGCGCACCAAGTAGCGGCGTGATAAATCCGCATGGATGATCGCTACATCTTTATATTTCGTATCTCCGGTTTGTTCATATGCCCAGTAAAGCAACGGCAGGTTTAATAGGCAATCGATAATGATCCGTCCGCCATTATGCGCGTCACCCTCAGGACCCCAAGCTTGAATGTACTGGCCTTTCGGTCTCCAACGCTTCATCAAAACATCTGCAGCTTGCAAGGTAAGTTGCTTCGCATTCTCATCTTTCTCAAGAATCCACTGCGCCTTCGAGGAAAGGGAATATAGGAAGCCAATATCATGATGATCCAAACCAACATGATTCTCAAGTCTTTGTTTAAAGCTCGCTACTGTTTTCTGTGCAGCCTCTTGGAATACTTTGTCACCGCTATACTGGTAGCTCAGCCACAATATCCCTGACCAGAAGCCATCCGTCCAATCGGTATTCGGATTCAAATGATAAATATCGTTCTCACTGACATGAGGGAACTGATCCCCGAAACGCTCAATATTCACTTTCGTCTTCTGCAAAGCATCCTCAATAGCTTGTTTCCACATGATAGAATCACTCCGTATCCCTTGTTATAGGTTGCTCAGTACCTGCTTCAACTTCACGAGCGTGTTAAACGTTTAACACTCATATTTAGATTAAATTGAAACGTTTAACCTGTCAAGTAAAATTAACGGCTTTACGTCCTTTTTGGACATGATCGTTGATCCCAAAACAATACCAATGCATGAAGAGAATCATTGAGCTACTTTATTTTTAAAAATAGGCTTAACCCACTAAAAAAAAATAGAACCAACGTCGATTTTCATACGTAATACTATTCATGCATGACATTCTTTCAGGGTTAGGGAGGTTTCTTGCTTATGACAATGACATTAGCTTTTCACCAAAACACTTCAATTCGGGACGCTATCTCTGAGATCATCTGGTATCTAAGAAAGAAACGTAGAATTTAATCCTAGCACCATGCCCTAAAAAACATAGAAGAAGAACAAAGCCTATGGCTTTCCGTTAACGGAGAGACATAGGCTTTGTTCTATTTGAACTGAACTTCTATAAGGCTGCGCCTTTTCCACCATCAATATTCACAGAGGTCCCCGTTACGTAGGAAGCTGCATCCGATGCTAAAAATGTTATCACATTCGCCGCTTCCTCCGCATTACCAATACGGCCTAATGGTATATCATGCCGCGGGTCACTTGCGAATTCCTCCCAAGTAAGCTCTGGAGCACGCTTTTTCCAAACCTTCTCGATTTGGTCACTTCGGATGGTTCCAATACACACGGTATTGACTCGAATCTGTGCCGATCCCAAATCTTTGCTCATCGCATTCGTTAAAGCCAATCCAGCCGCTCTGCTGACCGAAGTTGGAAGCGATGAGGCAGGAGGCGTCTTAGCCGCGGATGTCGTAATATTCACAATCGATCCACCGCCTGCTTCGCGCATATGTGGAATCGCAAATTGCGAGCAATGAATGGCCCCGAATAATTTCAATTCCAAATCTTGGCGCCATACAGCTGAACCTACTTGTTCAAATGGTGCCGCAGCGGAAGTTCCCGCATTATTCACAAGAATATGTAAACCACCGAAACGTTGAACCGTTTCTTCGATTGCTCTCTGACAATCAGCTTCCGACGTCACATCCGCTTGAATCGTGAGAACCTCACCTTCGGTAAGATTAGCAATGTGGACCGCAGCTTCTTGAAGCTGCTCTACATTACGTGCAAGAATAGCCACCTTCGCCCCTTCGCGGGATAAAGAAATGGCGGTAGCAAGTCCGATCCCTTTACTTCCTCCCGTGATTAAGGCCACCTTATTTTGCAAGCCTAATTGCATATGGTTCGCTTCCTTTCCCTCAATAACAGAATAATAGCAATCTATAGATAAGCATACGCCATCACAGCGCCATTTTTCAAATCTCATCTGAAATAACAGCAAAGAAAAAACCATCAGGACTTATCATCCTCATGGTTTTCCATTATTTTCATTTCTATTGGTTTAAATATACAGCTTTGCCCGTACGAGCCGACTCATAAATGGCTTCAAGAATTTGCGATACTACGAAAGCTTGCTCAGGCGTAACAACCGGATCAATATCTTGATCAATCGCATTGATCCAAGTACGCATTTCTACATCAGCAGCGCTTTCGCTTTTACCATCGTAGAAAGCAACTCCGCCTGCTTTCAAATCAACCTCGGTTGTGTAGAGACGACTGTGCTTCTCACCATTGATGCGAAGGCCGCCTTTCATATCCGCTCCACCTTCTGTACCGCTTAACGAACACTTCGCTTCGTCTACTTCAAGTGTGTTTAACGCCCAGCTGGATTCAAGAATAATGGTTGCACCATTCTCCATTACGATCATCCCGAAAGCGGAATCCTCAACGGTAAACTTACTTGGATCCCACGGCCCCCAAGCGTTAGCCGCGTTTTCTTTATGGGACAATTCATGGTAGGACGTACCTAATACAACCTTCGGCTTATAGTTGTCCATCATCCAAAGAGTAAGATCAAGGGCATGCGTACCGATATCGATTAACGGACCGCCACCTTGCTTCTCTTCATCAAGGAATACACCCCATGTCGGTACAGCACGACGACGAATCGCATGTGCTTTAGCAAAATAAATGTGACCAAGCTCACCATCAGCACATACGTTTTTCAAATGCTGACTATCCGGACGGAAACGGTTGTTATAACCAATGGTCAGCTTTTTGCCAGTACGTTTCGCCGTTTCAACCATGCGTTTCGCATCTTCTGCTGTTTTCGCCATCGGCTTCTCACACATAACATGCTTGCCAGCTTCAAGAGCAGCAATTGAAATTTCCGCATGTGAAATATTCGGTGTTAATACATGCACGATATCAATCGTGGCATCTTGCAATACTTCTCTATAATCTTCGCAAACGAGCGCGCCTTCAATCCCATATTTCGCTGCAGCTGTTGCTGCACTCTCTTGGACGATGTCACAAAATGCGACTAATTCAACATTAGACAGCTTGCTCAAACTAGGCAAATGCTTGCCATTTGCAATTCCACCGCAACCAATAATACCAATACGATACTTACGTGACATGTGAAGACCTCCAGTAGGTTTTTTCCTTGCATACAAATATATGATATCTAGACAACTCTCTTAAATGTAGCACATGAAAACGCTTATTTTTAGTCTAACATTCGGACAAATCTCACTCAGAAATTACGACATGTCATAGGGATACTGGTTGTGGACATCGAATACGGAGATGGATGTGGACATGTGAGGCGGATGCTGGATCTAAGCGCTCCCATCCAGCATCTTTTTACGCCGCACTAAACAAATAAATGGATTTTATGTTGTTAATTTAACTGCTTCTCCCCATCTGGGAGCATTAGATGGATTTCCTACAGTTAATTTCCGCAATAATCCACCAAACGGCGATTCCCCTTGATATTAGCTGTATTTTTTCCATCTATTCGTTAAATCTTAGATAAAACGGCAATATTAACAGTATTTTTTACAGTTATTTGAAAGCTAGCTACTCAAACGAGCACACTATTCCTGCTCCTACTTCACTCAAACCAATTTCTACTCGCAATCAGCTTGTCACACATCATCTCAACTTATTAATTAAGGGTGTAAGCCCCGCTTCCCCGAGACCTCAAACACGACAAATAACCAGAAGGAAATTTCTCCTGGTTATTATTTGGTCTTCCCTAACTACCACCTGCGCGCTTCTGAGCTTCCTCCAAATAACTTCGATATAGCCCCTCATTCGGTTGTTCCTGTGTTAAATTCTCGTAGTAGCGTGCAACTTTTTGGAAATAGTAGCCATGCACATCACTTGTCGGCACAAGCCGGTAGGGATCCCAGCGATACGTTTCTACCTGGTACGCTTGACCTTGCTCCTGTGTCCAAAGGGCAATTTCACAGAGGCCATCTGGACCATTCCGCGTTGGCATATCTTCGATTTCCAGATGTGAATAGGTCGTACCAGGTGGAATTACGCGCTGAAAACCTGTTTGCGTCCATTGAATAATATCCAGTTCTGCTATGGGTTCATCCGCCCGCTCCCAACCAATAAGGACATCCCAGCCTTCTTTGCGTGAAATAGGCGCTGCAGCAAAGTCTTTCACTGCAAGATCTCTTCCAGTTGATGCAGACCCGATCGGAAACCAATTGCCTGAGTACTCTTTCAAGGAGAACAAATATTGATGGTCTAAATATCTATATAGGGCTGTGATTTCTGGAAACCCATCACCATCCACATCGGCGTATAGAATCGCCGCGGGATCTCCCTCCTGCTTCAGCACGACAATCTCGGCCTCCTCAGGTATACAACTGCGGACGACGGAAAGAAAATCAATTGAAGACAAGCTCATGTTATCCCTCTTTTCGCATCTTCTCAACACAAGTATATGCAGAGGGGAACTTGGCACATGTCTAGCTTGTAATTCCTAGTTTTGTTGTTCTTGCGAATTAGGCGCTCCCTCGCTGCTCCTCATGTAACTGGTGAACGCATTGGATAAAACGCACAGTCTGTGTCTCTGCTCTCATCACTACCGAGTGGGTTTGCGCACGACCGCCCCAGCCATACTTGACACCATGTAAGAAATCGCCTGATGTAACCCCTGTTGCCGCGAAAATAATATCGGAATCGCCCACAAGGTCCCGCATGCTTAACACTTTCGATGGATCCGAAATACCCATGGCTAGACAACGCTGATGTTCTTCTTCATTCTCAGGCAGCAAACGCCCTTGCAGTTCGCCCCCCATACAGCGCAAAGCAGCTGCTGCAAGGACACCTTCGGGTGCTCCCCCTGAACCTACATGCAGGTCAATCCCCGTTTCCGGGAATGCCACTGCCATCGCACCTGCTACATCACCGTCACTGAGCAAATATATTTTGACTCCGAGTTTACGTAAGATCATTATGTGTTCGGCATGTCGATTGCGATCCAGGATAGAGACCGTCAGCTCTGAAATTTCCTTATGCAGAATGCTTGCCGCTTTCTGAATGGTCACCTCAAGCGGATCTTCGAGACTCAGCTTGCCAGCCAAGCGTGGACCAACCGCCAGCTTCGCCATATACATATCAGGGGCATGGAGGAGATTGCCTTTTTCTGCGATAGCCACAACAGATAGGGCATTATTCCGACCGCTTGCCACAATATCAGTTCCCTCTAATGGATCAACAGCCACATCAAATTCAGGTCCTACGCCACTGCCTACCTCTTCCCCAATGTAAAGCATTGGCGCTTCATCCATTTCCCCCTCACCAATAACAACCGTCCCCCGAAAAGGAACAGCACTAAAATATTCCCGCATCGCGGAAGTTGCGGCTCCATCCGCATCATGCTTATTCCCTTTCCCTGTCCAGCTAGATGATGCAATGGCTGCTGCCTCTGTTACCCGCACGATTTCCAATGATAAGTCTCTGTGCATAAGCGATCCACCCTCTCGAAATTGGTTTGATTCGTTGTCTGATGCGTTATGATCTTTCCGCCAAAATTAAGCCCGCTGTTTCCTCAATTGCTTTCTCGCTCACATCAATAATCGAACAACCCAATTCACTATAAAGTTTCATGGCAAAAGCTAATTCTTCCTCTATCCGCTCTTTCGTCGCATATTTAGCACCGAAAGGGAGACCAACGGCTTTCAGTCGTTCTGTACGAATACCAATCAGCTTATCCACACTCATCGTAAGTCCGACAAGCTTCTTCGGGTCTAGCTCAAATAATAGACTAGGAGGCTTAACCTCTGGAACTAAAGGATAATTCGACACCTTAAATCCTTTGTGCGCCAAATATATGCTAAGCGGTGTCTTGGATGTTCGTGATGGTCCCAGCAGGACGATATGGGCTTGTTTCATTGTGCTAGGATCTTTGCCATCATCACTATTGACTGTAAATTCTACCGCTTCCACACGCTGATAATACTGTTCATCCAACTGGTAGAGCAGCCCAACTTTACGCTTAGGCGAATCCTTAAACGTGTCAATAAAGGCTTGCATCATAGGGCCCATAATATCGATGGCATTCACGCTCAATCGGATAGCTTCTTGCCGCATCATTTCTCTTAGTTCAGGCAATACAAGCGTGTAGGCGATAAACCCTTTTAGTCGTGAGGCTTCCTCTACGATCGTTCGTACTTCATCTTCCGTTCGAATGGAACCATGTCGTTTAACGACAACCTGACTTGCATTAAACTGCCGAATCGTTGCTTGAACAACCGTATTTGCTGTTTCTCCTACCGAATCCGAACATACGAAAATGGTATGCAGCTTCTCTCCCATGTAAATTCCCCCTGATTTACTTACCTAGCGCTACATCCAGCAGCAATTTGGTCATTGTTGTTTTCGTAATTCGGCCTACAACTTCCAGTCCTTCCCGGCCCTCAATTGCCTTAACGACGGGTAAGCTGTCCACTTCATGATGAATCATCTTCCGAGCTGCTTCCAGCACGCTATCTTCAGGGTTCACCGTAATAATGTTCGGTTGTCTGGTCATCACCAACGAAACTGGCATTGCCGTTGCCGTTGCATGTCCTAATGTAACCTTGAGTAAATCCTTTCGTGAAACCACGCCTGCTAGTACACCCTCCTGATTAACAATCATCAAACTCCCCACATTCTCGAGAAAAAGGGCAACAACTGCATCACTAACGGTTACTGTTTCCCGAAGCAAAAAGGGAATGCCCATTACGTCCTTCACCTTCATGGACTCAATCAACTTGCTCGGTGCGTGGACGTCGTGTGCTGCTGTTCCTAGAAAATAGCCCACCTTTGGTTTGGCATCGATATGACTTAACATGACTAAGACCGCTAAATCCGAGCGAATGGTCGGTCGACTAACCCCCAGCAGCTCAGCGATACGTTCTCCAGTAATTGGCGCATATTTGCCGACGAGATCAATTATTTCTAACTGGCGAGCCGTAAGTTCGATGATGTTTCCCTCCTAAAGCAATGAAATATCGTTATATAGTATGTTCTATTTGTTATATATTGTACATTATATAACAATTCTCTGAAATATAAAGATGTTTATTGCCTATAAAAGAATTTTTTATCACCTATTTCCTCTTAGAGACAAAAAAGAGAGTTTCCCAAAAGCCATAAGTATGGCCGAGACACTCCCTCAAAGTCTATATTTTATAAGAAAAAAGCGATTCCCAGGACACCTGCCCCAACAATAACAACAAATGGATGCACCTTATATTTAACAATCGCCATGAAAGCGCCGCCTGCAATGAGAAGCGTTGCAACTTGTTTCCACGTGACCCCTGTATCTACCGTTCCGAAGGATGATTGGCCAAAATGCAGCGCAGCATAGACGATAAATCCTGTCACAACAGGTTTGAGACCGTAAAAGGATGATTTGAACCACGGATGCGAGTGCCAACGAAACAAGAAGGCCGCTGCGAGGATGATGATCACCAGAGACGGCAGTACCATGCCTAACGTCGCAAGAATGGCCCCAGGGATCCCCGCTGTCTCATAGCCAATTAACGTGGCGCTATTCGTTGCAATGGGACCAGGGCTGGTGCCAGACAAGGCAATAACATGATGAAATTCATCCTGTGTCAGCCAATGATGCCGTTCAACCTCAAGCTGGATGACAGGAATCATGGCATAGCCCCCGCCAAAGGATACGAGACCAATTTTGAGAAATGCGAGAAATAATTGGAGTAGCATCTACGAATCACCTCATCCTCTAGATCCCATCCGCCATAAACCATTCAGCGGACTTGTTGTCAACGTTCTTAGATGTTGTTGTATCTGTATGAGATGGAGGATTTGTCATGCCCCATTTGTTCTTAAGATACGTTGTGACGAGACCGACCAGTACGCCGAGTGTGATCAACACGAGAGGCGATACCTGAACGACGAGCATGACAATCACAGTTCCTACTGCTATAAGGAGGGTAAGCCGATCGAAGATCGATGATTTTGCCATTTTGTACGCGGCAGCCGCAATAAGACCTATAATCGCAGCATGGATCCCCTCCATGAGGGCTTGCATTTTGGGGTAATGCTCAAGCCAAGCATAAATCACACTTAGCAGGAGAACGATCAGAAAGGTCGGTAGCGTAATCCCTACGACGGCCGCGATAGCTCCAGCAATTCCTGCGAGACGATAACCGACCAACGCAGACACATTGACACCAACTCCACCAGGGGCTGCACCGGAGATGGCCAGAAGCTCTGACATTTCCGCGTCTGACATCCAATTCTTCATGATGACGACCTCTCGTTGAATGGCAGGAAGCATGGCATAGCCACCACCAAATGTAAGCGGGCTAATTCGAAGAAATGTCCAAAATAGGCGAATCAACTTGCTGAGTATGTTCCCTGTCATTTTGATCTCCCCCTCCACTTAATTCTATTTTGAATTAAAGTAAAGGAGAAATCCAATCAATAATCGTAATCTCATTACAAGTTTTTGCTTATAATGTGGGACTCTCACCCATTTTACCGCTATTCCTACAAACAGTTTGATTCACTTTGACAAAAAGGGGCGAGCTTGCTTCTTCATAGCCCTATTCGTCAAATACACACCTAACACGATGGAGGAGGCTCCCAACAGATGATATAGCTGCAAGGATTCCCCCGTAAAGGTGGTTGCAAAGATCGCGCTAAACAAGGGTATGAAGTTGAGAAATCCTGCGCAACGCTGGGGACCGGCTAGCTCTATTGCTTTATTCCAGCTCAAGAAAGCTACGATGGACGCGAAGATTCCCACATATAGTAACCCGCTAACCAAGCCAGGACTCCAGGACACATCAGGTGATTGGATGATCCACTCTATGGACGCACTTGGAATCAATACCACAAGCGCAACGAATACTTGCACCAGTAAAAATGGGCTTGCCGGAAAGCGGCCAGCCATTTTTTTCATACCTACGGAATATAAAGCCCAGCATAAGACGGCGATCAACATGTACATATCACCTTGATTGACGGACAAACGGAGGAGGGCAGACAAATCCCCTTGACTAATAATCCAACACACACCTAGGATGGATACGCCAATTCCAGGTAATGCCCACCAGGCAAGTCTTTCCTTCATAACTGCCCAAGTGATGAGAACAACGAATATAGGTGTCGCCGAATTCATTAATGAGGCATTAATTGAGCCCGTGTATTGGACAGCGACATACGTGAGTGAGTTAAATCCCGCTACTCCTGTTAGGGAGAGGAATACAACCATTTTCCAATTCGCTAGAAATTCATGTTTGAGTCGCCAGGCTGCTTTGCCAAAAAAGGGCAGTAAACACAAGAACGCAATACTCCATCTAACCATTGCTAACGTGATGGGAGGAATATGTACTACGAGTGACTTACCCGCCACAAAGTTACCTCCCCAAATGCAGGTTGCCAGTATTAATAAAAGGTACGGGGATCGTTTCAACATCGCCTATGTATCTCCTTTAAGTTGACGTTATGTATTTCTAAAAGAGGACTGCATCTACAATCTTGAAATGCCTCTTGGAAAAAGATACATACTAAAGCATAGCGTTGGCAAGCATAAATATTTAAAAGCAAACAAAAGTCTCCGTTTTTCTCGGAGACTTCAAGTGAAATCAAGTGAAATTGTGTGACTACAGTATGAATAGTTTGAATCAACTGATGTTACATCTCATCTTCTAGGAATTGAACCTCACAGAAGCAGCCGAGTGGGATCATTTCGTGCAAGCAGCGCAGCATGTGTTCCTTCTCTATCTCCTCCATTCGCCTAAGTGAATCGAAGTCAAAATGAATGATGCTGTTAATGACGTCATAATGCTTAAATCGCAACCGCCCATAAGGAAATTGCCGATTGATCGCAGCTAGAATCCCATATTGATTTAAATTCGAGCGCAGCGCCGTTTGCGTAATATCCGCAGGTACTTCTTGCAACAGCGGTACTTTATCTGCACGGACTGCACAATAGGCTTTTACTTGAAAAACGACATACGGGTACAAGTAAGCGTTTGCATACTTCTCCACATAAAGTGCATCTTGCTTAGAAAGTTGCAAATCTTCCGTCCATGCATAAATAGTCGCCTTGTATTTATCTGAAGTGTGAATTCGGATGTACCTTAAATGGGGAAAGCGAGTTTTCACTAACTTTTCCGATAAAAGCCGTGTTCCCACCAAGATCACCTCTTTCAATCCTGTCATTGTGTTAGTAGTATATGCATGAAAATAAAAACAGCTATCCTTTAACTTTGAAAAGGCAGCTGACTTTATCTCCTCGTTTACTCATCTATATTCGAGAGCTTGGCCTAATATGATGCAGCGACAGCAAAAGCCGTCCCCTGAGGTCAAATGACCACAAGTGACGGCTTCTTATACTGCACGACTTACAAGCCTTTCGCTTTCAAGAAAGCTTGCCATTGCTTCGTTGTTTCCGCATCGATCTTGTCTTGACCAGCCGCTTTCAGCTTGTCGATGTATTTCTGCAGTTGATCCGCAGGATCTACAGCACCGGTTTCAAGAGCGACTTGGAACTCGTTATCTACGGCGGTCACGTTAGCAACCTCAGATTTGATCGTGTCTCGATTCACATCAAAGCCGTAGGAAGCTGGCACCATGGCGCTTTCGTTTAATTTTATCGTTTTGTCCCATACATCTGGTGTCTGAGCGCCTTTCAAGAACGCGTTAAATTGGTTGCCGAACACCCAATCCACATTCGGAGCATAGCCAGAATCCTTGATCGGTTCAATATATTTGTCATCCTTTTTCGTATAGTGTTTGCCTTCCAACCCATTGGAAATCAGATTATACAGCACTTTATCCGTGTTAAGAAGGTTAATGAACATAAGGGCTCGATCTGGGTTTTTGGAGGTTTTGCTAATCACCTGCATCGCGCTCGCAACACCCGTAAAGTAGGAATCGGAAATCGGCACATACACAACAGCATTGCCGCCATTATTCGCCATTTCATCCACTTCACCGCCTGGCTTTGTCGTAAATTCAAGGCTTACCGCCACTTTCCCCTTCTTCTTGAGATCGGTGATGTTTTTGAGCAGCGGTGCATCCTCGTTGATATAGCCAGCTAATGACCATTTATGCATCGTCGTGAAGAAGTCCTTCTTATTTTGCAACTGTTGAATTTTCGTAATGGACGTGTACGTTTTGTCATCCTTCTTGTAAGCAACCGCAAGACCATCTGCGGCAACAAGATTCGGGTCTGTATAGAGGCCCCATGAATTCTGAGCCATCCCGAAAGGAATAACATCCTTTTCATTGTCCTTGATTGATTTCAAGAAAGGCTCAATGTCTTTATACGTTTTGATCGAATTAACATCCAATTTATATTTATCCACGAATTGCTTTTGAATGACGAGACTTTTCGTCTTGGCTGCGATTTGATAAACCGGGAAGCCGTACACTTTACCATCCGTCGCTTTCATATCTGGCCAGAATTTATCGGGGATGTTCTTCCGGGCTGCGGCCGCATTTTTGCTAATCATCGCATCGGTCAGCTCCAAGAGCGCACCCTTATCAATGTTCGGCTGATAGCTTAGCAGCCAATATTTCGAGCCCCATGCTACATCGAAGGCTTCACCAGACGCCATGATGGTGTTCAATTTCGGATCATATTCATCAAAGGAAAGCGGCTTCAGATCTACTGTTGCATTGATTTTGCTCTTCACATACTTATTGACTTCCTCATTCACGAGTGCCTGATCTTTACCAGGTGGATTACTTGGATAATAAAACGTCAATTTGACTTCAGGCAGTGTGCTAGGTGCAGGTGTAGCGGGCGTCGCGCTTGTCGTTGTCGCTGGTGTTGTTGCTGCCGGTGAAGATGTTTCACTTGCCGTGTCGGTCTTGCATCCAGCTAACACGGACATACTCAGAAGCATAATGGCTGCAGAGCTCAGGTACATTTTTTTTCCTTTTATCAACCTTCACACCTCCATATGAAGTACCCCTAGTATCATCAGAACATCAAATCTTCCTTACGAACGCCCCTCACCTCCTCTCAGCTTTTGAGTGAACCTACCGTAATTCCTTTCACAAAGTACTTTTGAAAAAAGGGAAACATAATCATCATCGGACCGCCAGCAACCAAAGCCATCGCCATCCGCACAGATAATGTAGGGAAGTTCGCAAATTGTAATTTACTCGCTGCCTCGGCTAAAGGCGAATTCGCCAGAAATTCAATCTGAGATAGAATGCGAACAAGCAGCAATTGAAGCGGCACATATTTGTTATCATCAATGAACAACAAAGCATTAAACCAATCATTCCAATAGGCAAAAGAAATGAATAAACCGAGTGTCGCTAACGCTGGTGTGGAAAGCGGTACAATAATACGGTAGAAAATGCGAAGCTCACTGGAGCCGTCGATCTTGGCGGATTCGATAATTTCCATCGAAATTTTATCGAGGAAACTTTTCATAATGATAATATTGAAAGGATTCATGAGCAGCGGAATGATGAGTGCTAGAATTGAATTTTTCAGATGCAAGTATTGTGTCATTAGGATATAGAACGGGATTGTACCCCCATTGAATAACAAGGTGAAGAAAATATAAAACGTAAGCGGTCGATGATAGCGAAAGTCTCGTCGTGACATCGGATATGCCGTCAACGTCGTTAATAACAGGGATAACACGGTTCCAATAATGGTGATTCCGATCGTTACCCCATACGATTTCAGCCAGATGTCGGGAGACTTGAAGACAATTCGGTATGCTTCTAAGCTGAGTTCTTTGGGAATAAAACGATAACCGAATTGGATCAGACTATTCTCGGACGACAATGACACCGCAATCACGAGTACAAACGGGATGATCATCAACACACATATCACGGCGAAAAACGTATGGATAACCCACATGGATGCCGGTTTCACTGGTTTAGCTACGGCAAGCTCCATAAAGCTTCTAGTCTCCTCCCCCATTAGAATAACGCGTTCTCTTTATCAATTCGGCGTACCGCTGCATTAGCTGTCACAATCGTAATTAAGCCTACAACCGATTGTAGAAAACCTACAGCTGCTCCAGAATTAATGTCACCAAGCTTCGCTAAGGCACGATAGACATACGTATCTATGATATCTGTCGTTGCGAAATTGGCGCCAACATTATTCGGCACAAAGTAATGCAATCCGAAATCCCCGCGAAAAATATTGCCTAAGCCTAAAATAAACACAATGATAATCAACGGCTTCATGAGCGGCAATGTAATTCGGAAAATCATTTGCATACGCGATGCGCCATCTAGTTTGGCTGCTTCGTAATATTCCGTGTTTATGCCAACAATCCCAGCGTAGTAGATTAATGTCGAGAAGCCAACACTTTTCCATACAGCAACCACAGGTAAAATAAAGAGCCACGGTGTTGTCTCGAAGTACCATTTGTGCGGAGAAAGCCCGATGTTGCTTAGAAAGCTATTGAGGTACCCACTCTTATGCTCTAGGAAACCGTACGCAATGTAACCGACCAATACTAATGAAATGAAATACGGTAAAAATAGTGTGGTTTGATACACTTTCACCATACGGCCGCTAACCTCATATAACAAGATAGAAAGGACGAGCGCAGCAAGCGTTCCAAGTACGATATAGGTCATGTTGTATAAAAGGGTGTTTCGAATAATACGCCAGGCGTCCTGTGATTTGAATATAAATTCGAAATTTTTGAAGCCGACCCATTTGCTCCCTAGAATTCCTTGATCATACCTGAAATACTTAAATGCTAAGATCAGTCCAATCATGGGTAAATACTTAATGACCAGTTCAAACAAAATACCTGGAGTCGCAAGCAACAGCAGCTCTCGATTTTTCCACAGGTGTTTGAATTCCTGGAATAGCCTTCGTTTTTTGTTGGGATGCGATTTCATCATTGTGCTCCTCCCTCCCTATTCGTATCTTGCCACAGGATGAAGCGTTTACATAGCGTACGATGTTCGAAAACATGTAGAAAGTATGTGTACAATGTTCGAATTACTCTCTTTCCCCCATTGAAAAGCACAAAACCGCCCTTCCACGCACCAATTGGTGCAAGAAGTGGCGGTTGATTGAACACATTTCCCTTATTAGGAAATCGATTTCTTCATGCGATATTCCTTCGGCGTACTACCGAATTTGGCTTTGAACAATCGGAAAAAGTAACTCGGATTGGCATATCCGCATTTTTCCATAATATCTAGGACCGAATGATCCCCATTCTCAAGAAGATGCTGGGCGTGTTGCAACCGAACTTCATTGATATACTCCGTAAGTGTAATTTGATAGCTATCCTTGAACAATTTTCCCAAGTACGCGGATGACAGTTTGACTGTGGCGGAGATTGTTTGTTGGCTCAGGTTAATATCCGCATACTTTTGATGGATGAGTTCTTTGACTGTTTCCAAAATCATGTCATTCCGTTCCACATTAGACGGCTTCTGACCCTCACAAATTTGTGAACATAAGGCTAATAAAGCTACGTACATTTCTTCTAACGTTTCCTTCTCCTGCGGAATGTGATGAATATAATCCACATTGAAGTTCATCTTTGTTACGCGATTTTCCATAATTTCAACTACGGTATACTTGATCACCCATGTTAAATTCGTTACAGCGCGATGAATATCATGATAGTGAAAGGTGGCAAAAAGGGAGAACGCTTTCTCCAGCTCGATCCCTGCTTCTGTCATTAAGCCTTTCTTCAAGCTCTCCGATAACTTCCGTTCGATGGCTTCTGGGATCGACACACGCTTATTCGCGTTGTTCTCCTTAACCATTTCACTCGTAATAATGGATTTGTAGCCGAAAATCAGCGTATATAAGCTATTCTGTAAGGCTTGTGTATAGCCAGATGACAGCTGTGTCAATTGCGAGATGGGATCACTAAGTCCACACGATAGGCTCAGATCGTAATATTTCTCAATTGTATGCTGGATGTCTTGAAGGATGGGAAGAATCCTATCCGTTTTCGACGTGGCAGGCGCGTCAATCAGGGATACAATAAGAATAATATGATCGCCCCATACCTCCACTGCTTCACAAGGATACACTTTGGACATCATTTCCTGCGCGATATTCGTGATGGCAAAGCTATGCATTTTCTTCAAAGCAACGGCTGTATGATTCGCATACGCCTGAAAATGATCCAAACGAAGCACACTGACAATGATTTCGGCGGGATAAGCAATATTCAGTTGATGCTTGTCAATCAAGCTCATCATATCGTGATGTGAGAACATTTGACCGTCTGTCATAAATTTACGGATGTAATATTTATTAACGATGTGTTCCGAGCTGATTTCTTGCAGAGTATGTGACAATTTCAAATAATTCTCGCTCATGGCGTGCAGCTCATCCCCATCGGTTCGCCTCGTGGGTTCACCCCGTGGATGCTGAAACCGAATCCGATGCAGCATATCTTCGATCGGATGATACAATTTATAAGACAACCAGACCGATAGGCCAATAGCAATCAAGAGGAGAATGCCAGAGACAACTAATGACTTCACACGGGTCTGCGTAACTTCTGCCATCAATTGGTCATATGATTGTACATACAGAATCGTCCAATTCGGAATCGGATCTGCCATATAGGTAATCATGCTTTTCTCACCTTCCACATCGCCAATAACGAAGCCGGAAGGTTCATCTGTTAGAGTCCTATGATTCTTAATGTAGGTATGAATGGTATCTTGTGTTGCTTTACTGCCATACGCATCTATATTGTGAGAGGAATATAAGCGACCTTCCTGGTCTGCCATTAGAATATCCCCTTGCGAACGGCTGCCTGTATCGTTCATTTTCTTCAAGCTGTCGAAGACCCAATCGGACTTAATATACAGAACAATAGCGGACTCACCACGTGAAAAAGGCTTCAAGGATTCCGTTACGACGAACGCGAATGCATCTATTTGACCATCCTCGCGGTCCAGACTGACTGGAATGAGCCGGGACGTTTCGTGCTGGTGATCAGGATCGAGCAACCAATTCATAATTTTCTTTTTGGTCACACCGCCGTCCAATAAGAAATTGGTGGTCGTCCCGTATATCTCATTCTGAGAATGATTATAGACGACCATGGAATGTAAGAAGGAGGAACTGTCCATGATACTAGACATGCGTTGATAGCCCTGGATTAAATCCATTTTGGGTAAGGTTTCATCGAACATCAGAGGAATGAGCAAGTTATCTTTTAAGACAAAGTAAGATAAGTGCGTAATGATTTCGTTCATATAGGAGAAATTGTACTGCATTTGCGTGAGAATTTTGAGATTCGAGTCTTCCTGAATCCGTTTCATTGATTTTTCCAACAGATATGTATTGGCAAATGAGGAAGCTAATAGGACAACAACCATCGATAACATGATCGAGCTTAGTACGCGCTGCAAATATTTCTTGGATTTATAAAAACCAAATCCTTTCATAAGTACCAAGCCCCCTCTCATTATGACGAATTTACTGTGGTCCTATCTGTTTATTATCGATGTCAACCCAACCAAGCAAATAGGCGGGTGACGTGATCTCAAGGCGAATCTTCCCACCAGGCAACTGTCTCAATTGAGGATCTGCGATGAGCGAATGTGCATCGAATTTCCCACCAAGTATGGAGCGCCAGGCCTGCCAGTCATAAACATCCCGCCCTAACAAATCTGCTCCTGACGATGGCAAGGGTAGTTTCCCTGCTACCTGACAAACGCCCTGAGACCGATCCGACCAATAGAGATTATAATCCGCTTCCGCGAACTTATCTTCCCGCCAATTGACGAAATAGTAGAGGTAACCTGAATTATAAATAATGTTCCCTTTCACCGTAACCTCTTTATTGTCTTCGCCTGCCATCTCTTGTGTGCCAATAGCAGCGATCGCATCGGGATTGGATACGAGTAAATTGCCTTGAATGAGGTTGCCAATACCTTTGGAGAAAATGAGCATCCATAGCTTTCCTTCCCCTGTACTGTAGAGACCTGTCAGCACATTCTGGGTAACCGTGAAGTAGTCGGAAGCATCATCCAAATAAATGCCAAAACCGAAAGAAAAGTGAATCCCACTGTCGTGTAAGCGGTTCCCATGAATCGTATTCCCCGTCCCAACACCCCAGGATTCAATCATACCGCCATCCTGACTGTCGATCATGACATTCGAAATATCGTTATACGCAATGTAATTATTGCGCGCATGCAGGAAGTCCCAGTGGTTCTCCCAAGAAACTGGTATTCCGTAAATGTTTGCTGGCATGACCTTGTGACGCAAGCCTTTCAAGGAGATACCGTAGCGCGGCATATGCGATATCCGATTATGAGTAATTTCGTTATCTCCACTTTGATACAACAGAATTCCGCAGCCATGCCCGATCAGCTCACCACCATATCGAATCACGTTATTCGTGATCCGATGCTCTTTATTGGTATATGAGGCTCCTGCGGAAGTAAATGTGCCTTGAAGCGGTGAATAGCCTGAGGCACATATTCCCATATACCCCAAATGCTCGATAACATTGCCATGTATCCGAATGTTTCGCGTTTGATGATCCAGGAAAATTCCGCAGCTTCCAGAATTAATGAGATGACAATGCGATAGTTCGATATCCGTTGCATACTGCATATAGACCAATCCTTCTCGGTGCTCATCTCGCTCTACATTACTCATTCCCTCGTCATCTTGAATCATTTGATAATCCGACCAGAAGTCTGTGCAGGAGAATTGGAGTCCGTGAAAATGAAGATGTTGAATCGGCTCATCTTGATCTTTGCCTTTCATCTCAATCAGCCTTGTGACTGTTGGTGCGATAATCTCCTGGTGTAGCGGAGAACCTATTCTCGGCTTGTAGTAGAGCCATCCGCCCTTTTCATCAAAGTGGAATTGACCAGGTGCTTGAAGAAAATCGAGTGAGCCTTGCATAAAATAGCGTGAGCCTTCTCCTATTTCCCAAAAGGAAGGTTGCTGAAATGACACAAATCTAGCCTCTGCATCATGAGATTTCACGGATCGCAGTTCTGAGAACCAGTTCCATTCCCCTTTCCCTGGCCAAATGAATACTTGAGCTTGTGTAAGGTCACTCCCTTCTGTAATTTCTCCCTCCTTATAGTAAATGCCATCCCGGCAAGCTGCTTCAGGTTCGCCATCTACTTGAAAGTACCCTGTTGCTGGCAAACGTGCTTTAGCCATACGTTCACCATCCGCATATAGCGTATGGAAGCTGCTATCCGTCCCTACCCACGCCCGCCACATGTCTGCGCTATAAGGCTCCCAGTTTGTAATTGGTCTTCCACCTATGATCTTGACTTCTTCACCAGGTACATTACAATAGCTTACACGAAAGCCATCTCTGCCCGAATCACGTTCATCTAATTTCCATGTATCTCCTAAATAATACGTACCACCGGACACAAAGACGATGACATCGCGATTCATCCCTTTGTGGATGATCGTCCGAACTGTCATCTGAGCTTTGGTTATCGTTAAGAATGGCGCTTCTTTACTTCCATCGTGATCATCATTTCCGGTTGTCGCTACATACAATTGGGTTGATAATAGCATGAGCTTACTCCTTTACACATCATAATACCCTTATTTATGACTAGGAGCTTGTCGGTATACCATTTTCATTCACTAGGAGCCTGGTTTAAAAGATAAGCCCTTCGCTGCTAGCTCTTCTCGAATTATATCTCGCGCTTTGGGACCCATGCCATGCAGTTTCATAAGCTCCGTCTCCGTGATTTGGGTGAAATCATGGAGCTTCGTAACACCTGCCCCTGCTAAAGCTCGCCTCGCTGGAGCTGCTACGCCTCTGGGGAGTACCAACTGGTCTTCCTCTTGTTTATTCGTTGACATCATCTATACCTCCTTCTTTCGTCCAGCCAAAAAAGTACGCATAACTTGCTCTGCCTTCTGCGCTAAAAGCTCAGGTGTGCGACTCATCGCCTCCTGAAGTGTCATCGGACCGTTCACAATGCTGTGAATACTTGTCATGCCATATTCATATAGCTTCTCAATTCCCTGCCCGACGGAACCAGATAAAACAATAACAGGCACGCCAAGCTTCGAAGCCGCCTGCGCTATCCCCATCGGCGCCTTGCCGGAAGCGGTCTGGGCATCCGTCTGCCCTTCGCCGGTGATGACAAGCTCAGCATCCAGCAGATGCTCATTTAACTTGGTCATCTCGATGACCACGTCGATCCCTCGCTTCGTGCTTGCAGGGAAGAACGCTTGAAACGCACCGCCAAGTCCGCCCGCGGCGCCAGCTCCAGGCATATGATGCACAGCAATTCCTGTATGCGCTGCCATCAAATCTGCAAAGTTGGTGAGCGCTGCATCGAGGGCTTCCACCATCTCCGGTGTTGCACCTTTCTGCGGTCCAAAGACATAGGATGCCCCTTGCGGACCAACGAATGGATTCGTAACATCCGAAGCAATGATAAACAGCGATTCATTGGTGATTCGCTCATCCCACTTTGAGGCATCAATCTGTGTAAGGTGAGACAGGGCATGTCCTCCTGCACCAATCTCGCGCTCATCCGCGTCTAAGAGTCGTAAGCCTAACGCTTGGAGCATACCGCTTCCTCCATCATTCGTTGCGCTGCCGCCGAGCGCAAGAATGAAGGAACGATAGCCTTGATCGAGTGCATGGCGTATTAATTGACCAGTGCCATACGTTGTCGCCAGCATCGGATTCCGGTGCTCCTCGGGAATTAGCACGAGTCCGGAAGCTGACGCCATTTCAATCACACACGTTATGCCGTCTCCTAGTACGCCATACGATGCCATCACCTCATCTTGAAGCGGACCTCGTACAGGAACAGAGATCTTATTTCCGTGCGTCGCCTGTATTAGGCTATCTACGGTTCCTTCGCCTCCGTCTGCCATAGGGATGAGGACGGTATCTGCTGCGGGCATAGCCCGTAGAATCCCGTCTCTTATCGCTTTGGCCACTTCTTCTGAACTAAGGCTGCCTTTAAATGAATCAGGTGCAATCACGATTTTCATTAGTCAACCTCCAGGTCGAACAGCACAATCTTATTTATTAATTAATTTATACAACGCTTGTGTACCACTTTCCTCTTCGCCCATTGCGGCTAATTGTTCATAGAGAGATTTGGCAAGCGTCAAACCTGGAAGCTCTACTTTCATTTCTTCGGCCGATTGCAAAGCAATCTTCATATCCTTAATAAAATGTTTCACATAGAAACCTGGCGCAAAATTGTCTGCAATCATTCGAGGCCCCAAATTACTTAAGGACCAGCTACCAGCGGCACCTGTTTCAATACTTTGCAGCACAGTCGTCGGATTAAGCCCCGCTTTCTTCGCATAAACAAGCGCTTCAACGACACCCATCATATTGCTTGCAATCGCAATTTGATTGCACATCTTCGTATGTTGCCCAGCTCCTGCTTCTCCTTGATGAACGATATTCGTGCCGATTTTTTGAAAAATAGGCAGCATCTGCTCGAACACGTCACGATCACCACCGACCATAATGGACAATCGCGCTTCTCTTGCCCCAATATCTCCACCAGAGACAGGCGCATCCAAGGAGAATAGCTGACGCGTCAGCGCTTCCTCATAAATCCGTTTGGCAAGGGACGGGCTCGATGTCGTTAAATCAATTAGGAAGCTACCTGGCTCTGCCAGGGCAAGAATGCCATTGTGCCCAAAATAGATGTCTTCGACATCGCTTGGAAATCCAACCATCGTCATAATAACCTGACACTTCTGCGCTAATGCGCCTGGCGTGTCCTGCCAAATCGCCCCCTTTTCCAATAGCTCCTGTGCCTTTGCTTTCGTACGTGTATATACATGAACCTCATATCCCGCCTGAATCAAATGTCCTGCCATGCTTTTCCCCATCACGCCTGTGCCAATGAGTCCTATGATTGGTTTTGCCGTATGTGCTGTCATCTATATATCCACCTTTCCCAGGTACCTAGTAGTAGTCACTTTTTTCTCCATTTAAACTTATCACCCTCTTCCCTTCTGGTCAAACGATGCCATGAGAGCAACTCGATCCTACGATAAGAATTGGAGGATGCGAGCGAGGGACATAAATGATGAGAAGAACGTTCAGGGTACGTTCATCCTGACGGTCCTAAAATCTGGTGAGATAGTCGATTTTTTCGACTATCTCACTCCTACTGGCGCTGTTTCTCGGGAGATAGTCGATTTTTTCGACTATCTCACTCCACAAGTGCTGATTTCTCGTGAGATAGTCGATTTTTTCGACTATCTCAGTCCTACAGCCGCTGATTTCTCGCGAGATAGTCGATTTTTTCGACTATCTCACTCCACATGTGCTGATTTCTCGCGAGATAGTCGATTTTTTCGACTATCTCTCTCCTACTGGCACAAATTCGCCCCTCACTTCACGCCTCAGTCCCAATAAACAAGGGATCTGCTTCTCTTACACCAAACCCATAACAAGCTAATCCTTATTTTCCCAAAAAAGCCGTTCCAGGGATAACCACCCTTGGAACGGCTTTTCTCAACAACTAAATACCTTGGAAAGTGAACGCATACGCATACGTTCGGTTCGCGAATAACGTAAACTCGGGATGTGTTCTAGCTCCCCAGCTATCGTCTCCGCCAACACCCATCTGCTTGTAATTCACACGGACCACAACTTTATCACTCGCAGGTAGTTTATAAGGGTGATCGTGCGCCTCCAACTCGGATGGTGAGTACGGCAATGCGTTAAGCTCAACTGTTGGCAATCCCGCGATACGCAGTCCGCGCCCAGCCGAATTCGTTAGGGTCGCCCAGCGAACATCGGTCTTATTGCCGCATTCCTGTGGACGCAAGTATGGAACAAATTGCTCTGCGACAGTTCCATTATGAAGCGCAAGCTTTGCGCCTACGTTACGATCCCAGTGATTCTCGTGCGGCCCGCGGCCGTACCATGTTAAATTCTCGAACGCAGCATCTAGTTCGAACATGACACCAACTTCAGGGATTTCTGGCAATTTGTCACCCGGTGTTAATTGCATGCCAACTTCAACTTCCCCGCTTGCCGACACAGTGTAAACAAGCTGAACTTCAGAAGCAGGCGTTGTCTCCAATTCATAGCGTACACGAACCTCAGCACGTCCTGCATCCAATGATTTTGCGTTCAGTGAAAGGAGTTTACGCCCGCTGCCCGCTTTTTGCCATGGTGCACAACGAATGTGGTGCTGATTCCCACGATCGTTATCCGTATAAGCACGCCAGAAGTTAGGTACTGGACCTGTTTGGAATAACTCAACTCCGTCAAACAAATAGGAAGTGATATCGCCAGTTACAGCGTCAACTTGGAGTACAAAACGCTCCCCTTGCAAGCTGATACGATCTGCTGTAGACACGACTTGAACAGCAGTCTCCGTAGAGAGCGCAGCCGCGGATTCTTTTTCCACTTCCCAGTTGCGTACTTGGGATGCTGCATTCACTGCTGGAAGAATAAATTGCTCCCATGCAATTTCATGTCCCTTAGCTCCCCATAACGTATCGTCACGCAATACCAAACTCAGTGATAACACGAATTCATCGTTCGGGAAAAGACGCTCAACACCGTCAAGCTTCAGCTCAATCACAATCGTTTCACCTGGCGCAACCGCATAGGATCCAGTGAACTGTTGGCTTTCTACAACACCATTGCGTGCAATCGTCCAAGTCCAATCATATTCATTCAAGTTTGTGAACAAGAATTGATTGGTTACCTTGATTTGTCCCTTCGCCGCATCTATCGCTTCGAACTTCACATTCTGATAACACTTCTTCACTTCGTGCAGTTTCGGTGACACCGAACGATCAGCGAAGATCAAGCCATTGCCACAGAAGTTGCCATCATTCGGCGAGTCGCCAAAATCGCCGCCATAGGCATGATACGAGATGCCATCTGGCGTCGTCGTACGAATCGATTGATCGATCCAATCCCAGATGAATCCACCTTGCAGAACTGGATATTGATCGAACAGCTCCCAATATTTAAACAAATTGCCGCAAGAGTTCCCCATTGCATGGCTGTATTCGCAAAGAATAAATGGCTTTTTCGGATTGTTTTTGGCGTATTCTTCGATCTTTTCAATTTTGGAATACATTTGACTTTCCATGTCCGACGCTCTTTCCGACTCACGCCACCAGAACACGCCTTCATAGTGAACAACCCGAGAAGGATCGGCTTCACGAAGGAAATCATGCATTTTGAAGAAATTATCTCCACCAAAGGACTCATTCCCCAGCGACCAAATGACAATCGACGCATGATTTTTGTCTCTCTGCATCATGGAGTTGGCACGATCAAGCACGGCCCCCGTCCACTCAGGACGACTTCCTGGCACCGTTTCACCTAATTCGAATTGCGGATAGCTCCAAGAGCCGTGGGTCTCCAAATTCGTTTCATCAATGACATACAAACCATATTGATCACAAAGCTCATACCATAGCGGATTATTCGGGTAATGTGAGGTCCGCACAGCGTTGATATTATATTGTTTCATGAGCAAAATATCGGCAAGCATACTTTCCGCATCAACGGAACGTCCGCGATCACGGTCAAATTCATGGCGATTCACACCTTTAAACACAATGAGTTCGCCGTTGATTTTCATCAAACCATCTTCAATCTCAAACTTGCGGAAACCAACTTTACAGCTTTCTGTCTCGAGGAGTGTCCCCTCTTCATTCCATAAACGAAGAACGAGCGTGTATAGATATGGATTCTCAGCACTCCATTTGGCAGGTCGATCCAAATGAGTCGACAATTCAACGGCTTGTTTCGCAGTACCACTCGTTTGAATACCTACACGAAGCGGCTCTTCCCATAGAGCTTGCTGCTCACCATCGTAAAGCATCGCTTCCACATGATGTACGCCTTGGCTCTTCACATCATAGTTGGTGATCGTCGCTTGAATGTGCAGTTCAGCATCCTCGCAAGCTGCGTCCAGATTCGTATTTACTTTGAAATCAGCAATATGTGCTATTGGTGTCGTGTACAGATATACATCACGGAAAATCCCGCTCAAACGCCAGAAATCCTGATCTTCTAACCAGCTTGCATCGCTCCAACGATACACTTCTACCGCGAGCTTGTTCTCACCATCGATCAAATAAGGCGTGATATCAAAATCCGCTGGTGTAAACGAATCCTGGCTAAAGCCAACCAAATCACCATTCACCCATACATAGAAGGCCGACTCCACACCTTGAAAGCTCAGATACACTGGCTGCCCGTTCCATCCCTCTGAAATCGAAAAGTTGCGCACATAAGAACCAACCGGATTATACTTTACCGGGGCAAATGGAGGCTTAAGATCCTCATGTCCGACCCATGGATAGATAATATTTGTGTACTGCGGGAAATCAAAGCCTTGGAGTTGCCAATGTGACGGCACGGGCATATCCACCCAATTGTTGGTGTCAAAGTCCGTTTTGTAGAAATCCTGTGGACGTCCTTCTGCATTTTCGGCAAAATGGAATTTCCAGGTACCATTTAAATTTTGATAAAATTGCGATGCTTCACGTACGCCAGCCAGCGCTTCTGCTTCCGTATGATAAGGCATGAGGGTCGCGTGTGCTTCCAAGCGATTCAATTGATATATTTGCGGATTATTATTCCATTCGGGGTAACCGTTTTCAGGAGCTGTGTATACAAATTTATTCGCCATGGATGATATTCCTCACTTTACGTTATTGGATAACAATTTTAGCTTACCACCTTATTGTACAAGACAATTATTTCTTTTAAAATATAAGAAACAACGCATGAGATATTAAAAAATGAAAGAGATGGTTGTTCCATGGCGATTGATTATAGAAAGTTTTTTGTCATTACTGAAACCGACCGCAAGCTCCCTCTTATTCTCGAGACGATCGGATATGAGCGCGAGCAGCAATTCTATGAACGCGAAGAAGGTTACCCTTGTTTTCATTGGCTGCAAACGATCTCCGGCAGTGGCGAAATTATTCTAGACAGCGGCCCCGTCAAGCTGGGTGAACGGCAAGGCATGCTGCTTGCTGGCGGTGTGCCACATGCCTATCAAGTCCCAGATACACCTTGGTCGACTTGGTATTTAACCTTCGATGGTGCATTAGCTGCCTCTATTGTGCACGCATTGGAAATCCCGCTTACTACCCCAATTAGCTGGGGGATCGATACACCATTAGCTAGTATTCATGAGTATTACTACCATAAATATCGCGATAGTCACGACTTTACGGGCACTAACGGATCTTTGGAAATCTATCAATTCCTAACGCTGCTGAAGAAGCACGGCATTATCAACAAAAGCGCCTCCTTCTCGCAAAGTCATGAGCGGCTTCTGCCGCTGCTCCTTGAGCTAGAGCATAGCTTCGGCGCTGCTCATGTCGGACTTAGCTGGATGGCGACTCAGCTCGGTGTCTCTGCCCAGCATGTGAATACGTTATTTCGCCGCGCATTCGGACTCTCTCCGTACCAATACCTGCTCCAGCTGCGCTTGCAGAAGTCCAAAGAAATGCTGATCGCGCAGCCTGATCTGACCGTGAAGCAAATCGCAGAGGCCACAGGCTTTCTCGATGCATCGCATTTCATATCAACCTTCCGCAAAGCCGTTGGGCAAACGCCGGATGTATTCAGGCATCCTTATTTGAAGTAAGGCGAAATAACTTGTCTAGGTGTAGTCACTTCCCACCACCACTACACCAAATAGCTGGAAAACCTCCATCTGGTGGAGTTGCTGGAGTTATGGGGCTGGTGGAGTTAGAGAGTTAGTGAGGTTATACAGAGAACGTAGTGTTATTAAGATCGTACGAATCTTCCATCTCAAACAAAAAAACCGCCTCAGCGGTTTTAGAAATCAATGGCTTATGAAAATTAATGATTAGGAACGAATTCACTATGCGCTTCGAGTAGCTTTTGGACGAAATTCTCAAAGTCTAGTAAATTCGACGAAAATTTGAAATCGGTTACACCCGTGTTGAAATCAATAACAGTTAGAGCAATGCGATTAAGGGGGTACTCAGGAATGGGTTCAGAGGCAAGTGAAATATTTTTGAAAGGGTAGATGGATGTTTCACCATAGAAACGAAGCACTGTTAAATGATCATCTCGTAACTCCAACGAAATCTGCTGTTCCGAATCCGTGAAACTCTTCAATGTACTCATCATAAATCAATCCTCCTCTTGTCCTTTAATTTTACTCTTATTCTGGAAGATTAAGAAGCCCATTTTGTAAATATTTATTGATAATCCTAGCGTCGATAGAAGTTACTAGATGCAAAAAACCTCGCCAACGGCGAGGTTCCCATGCCTATTTATACTTTTGAATAAAAGCTATTGCGCTTGCAATATCTTTCTCTGGCTGAGCACCAACTTCACGCTCGATTGTCAGGTAGCCCTTGTAGCCAATTTCTTGCAACGCCTGGAAGTAACGTCCGAAATCTACATGACCTTCGCCTAATGCCAACTCGCGGTACGTATCTCCGGATGTCGCAGCCTCAGCGATGTTCTCATGTGTCATCGGCTTATAGCCTAGTGAACCATATACTTCACGCGGATCAGCTTGACGAAGTCGAATACCGTCCTTCACATGCGTATGAACGATATAATCCTTCAACGTGTAAACACCTTGAACCGGATCATCACCCGTTACCATCACCATATTTGCTGGGTCAAAGTTAACCGAGACACCTTTGGTAGATAGGTTATCTAGGAAGCTCTTCAAATGTGCCGACGTTTCCGGTCCTGTTTCTACTGCAAAATAGGCGCCTAAGCTGCTCGCATATACACCCAGCTCTTCACACGCTTGCAGCATCGTTTGATAGATAGGATCGTTCCGATCCTCGGGTACAACACCGATATGTGTTGTCACAACGTTCGAACCGAGTTCAACAGCAAGATCAAGAATGCGCTTGGATTTCTCAATTTTCGCGGCATTCACAGACTGATCTTGGAAACCATGTCCACCTAGATCGCCGCAAAGGGCTGATATTTGAAGATCCAATGACGCGATGTAGTCACGTAACTCCTTACGTGCTCCCGGCGTTAGGTTCGCAGGATCCATCTCTCCAGAAACCGCATAAATTTGGACGCCATCTGCTCCTAATTCTTTCGATTTCTTTAATCCGTCTCGTAGTCCAAGACGCAAACTATCTACCATAATACCGATTGGATTGATTATCATGAATTCAAACACTCCTTATCGCGAGCTTAGCGTTAGTTTATTTCGTCCCAAATTCTACGGATATTTTGTAATCCGATCAATGTGCCTCGCTTACACTCTTCCATCCCCTCAAATTCCAGGGAGATGTAACCATCGTAACCTGAGCTTTTGACTACACGCAGAATTTCAGGAATATTCAAATCACCTTGAGCCACAATCGCTCCGCGCAAATAGGTGCCGTAGGAAGACTTGAACCAGCCTTCTCCTGGATTCTGATTGGAGGGACGAATGTAGAAATCCTTCACATGGACAATAGAAGCATAAGGAAGATTATTCGTCACAGCGGCAACGGAATCCTCGTCCACACAAACAAAATTACCTACATCCAATGTTGTCCGGAAATTCGCACGATCAACAGCATGAATCAGGGCTTGAACACGTTCACTATGCTGCACGAAGAAACCGTGATTCTCAACGCTGGTCACAATTCCAAATTGGTTCGCATAGTCAGCAATTTGACGACACGCTTCTGCTAAGCGATCCAAATTGGCGTTGAAATTACGGATCGAGAGATCCTCACTTCGAGCAACATCATGCCGCATTTTGGTAACACCTAATCTGGCAGCAAGATCAACCTCACCCTTCACACGCTCGATTTCCTGCTGATACTCTTCTTCAGTCTCAGTAAGGAAATTTGCGCCGATGGCATAATTGGAAATATCAATACCTCGAGCCTGAGCTTTCTCACGAATCGCATCCGCAAGCGTAAAGTTACCCGGTAAATCATACCCCAATGGTACAATCTCGACATGTTCACCTCCCTGATCCGCAATCCAATCGATGACGTCCATAATCGACATTTCGCCAGACTTTAATGCCTGATACAGGCTATATGTGCTAACACCTAACTTCATATGTGCTCCTCCTATGCTCCGATTCGTTCGGACTATAATCTGATTTCTTGACCCTTCGCTGCAGATTCATAAATACCGCATAGGATTTTCATTATTTCAAGACCATCCTCAACCGGACTAATCGGTGTTTCGCCAGTTTGGCAGCAAGATACGAAATGATTGATTTCATTTTGAAAAGCGCTGTTGATATCGATCGATTTGTTATTGATTTGAGGCGTCACATTCGTAATCGTATCCAAAATCTCCGTTACGAATACGATTTCAGGCTCAAGCTCAACACCGCCTTTGTCACCATACAATTTGACAGCGATTTCATCCTTCTTAGCATGCAAAGTGAAACTTACATCCACCATGAGGGAAGCCCCATTTTCAAAACGAATCAACACATTGGCCAAATCCTCAACCGTATTGCGCTCCGCATCATAATCTGCTGCTTTATAGAAAGATAAGTTCTTTACATTCTTCCGATTGCCCAACTTGTTATACGTATGCCCACTTACCGCAACAGGTTTCGGCTTGCCCATCAAGTACCAACACACATCAATCACGTGTACGCCAATATCGATCAGCGGTCCGCCACCGGAGCGCTCAACATCCGAGAACCAACCGCCTGGATTCCCTAATCGACGTAGGCAAGAAGCTTTGGCATAATAGATCTCACCTAATTGACCATTATCTATAAAATGCTTCACAAGCTGAGCATTCGTATCATATCTTCTGACAAATCCAACTTGTAGAATCTTCCCTGTTTCACGAACTGCGTCTTGAATTCGTTGCGCTTCTTCTACTGTTTTACATAGCGGCTTCTCAACCAAAACATGCTTGCCAGCATGAAGAGCAGCAATACTGATCTCAGCGTGTGTATTGTTCCATGTACAAATACTGACCGCATCAATCTCCGGATTCGCCAAAAGCTCATTATAATCGGTATAAATGTTCGCAATGTCATATTTCTCCGCTTTCGCGGCTGCTCGTTCACGATTAAGGTCACAGACAGCAACAATGACAGCATCCTCGGATTTCGTATATGAAGCAAAGTGCAAATCTGAAATTGAACCTGCACCGATAACACCAATTCTCAATTTGTTTATGCTCATTGCACATTCCAGCCTCCTTTAAATAACTACTACTTAAAGTTAACATGCTTTGGACATAGCGAGAATACCTAAGATAAGCAGCTCCATGGACTATATGTTCAAAATCGCCCGGAAGAATCATCGCTGTTCGCTTATGGGATTAGCAAAATTTTGCCTACACTCTGTCTACTCTCCAGTAATCTATGAGCTTCAGCGCCATCCTTCAGGGAGAACGTTGTCAGCGTATCCATGTTCAGATTCCCCTCACGAAGTGCTCCAAACAAATCATGAGCCCGCTTAATCCTATTATCCAAGCTAGTCACGTGGTTCCACAGGTCACCGCCGGTTAATGTTTTGGATGTATCCATCAGCGTTCTTGGATCCACAGGCGCTGGGTCGCCGCCAGCCATGCCATAGAAAACAACAGTGCCCTTGATTCGGACTGCAGCAAAGCTATCCATTAAGGTGGCGCCTACCGAATCATAAGCTACTTGTACACCGTTCTTTTCATATGACCACTGTAACACTTCTTGAACCCAGTCCGCGGAATAGAGGATGACCTCATCGGCTCCAGCGTCTAGTGCGACTTGCTTTTTAACTTCGGAAGATGTGAGCCCCATCACCCTAGCACCTTTACTTTTGCACAATTGGATCAAAAGTTGACCCACACCGCCTGCCGCGGCATGGATCAGAACTTCATCTCCAGCCTGGACAGGGTAGCTGTCGTTCACCAAGTAATGCGCTGTCATACCTTGCAGAAGCAGGCCGGCCGCATGTTCAAACGAGATGTCCACTGGCAGCGGAATCGCCCGATCGGCAGGAACGGCGACTAGCTCCGCATTAGCAAAGGGCACGTCGGCAAAAGCGATCCGATCACCGATTTGAATATGATGGATGTGTTTGGGCACGCTTTCGACGATCCCAGCCCCTTCATACCCGAGAATATACGGCGGCTTCCCAGCCAAATGATAATTCCCTTTGCGACGATAGACGTCCGCAAAATTAAGACCTATCGCTTTCGTCCTTACCAGAATTTGATCCCTATCTAGGATAGGGTCTGAAATCTCTTTATATTGGAGAACTTCGGGACCCCCGAATTGTTCGAATATTAATGCTTTCATAAGTAAGTGACCTCCCACGCTTAATTAACCGTTGTTATTTTAACATACCCGATTGCAGATCCAAAAAAAAGTGCCTCCAACCGCTCTTCAGCGAATGGAGACACTTGGATATTAACGAGTTATAAAAGCATAGTGTGCAGGCAGTTCCGTATACGGCACGGGTTTATTGATGTAATAGCCTTGAATACCCCAGCACTGCATGTCGGCTAGCATATGGAAATGATCACACGTTTCAATGCCTTCTGCAACAACGAGTAAATTCAATGCTTTCGCCATGGCAAGAATAGCCGCGATCAATGGTACATTGCCATCTGCGATGAAAATGCGGTCGATCTTCAGCTTGTCAATCGGCAGCTGCGTTAGCATACTTAGCGATGAATAACCCGTTCCGAAGTCATCCAATGCGATGGTAAAGCCTGCATTTCGCAACTTACCCAGAATGAGTTGTACTTCTTGCAGCGAATGCAATGTCGTACTTTCTGTAATTTCAAGTTCCATGGCGGTTGGGTTTACACCCTCTTCTTGCAAAATTTGCAAGACCTGATCCACAAAATTCAATTCATTGAGTTGGATGCGTGAGATATTGACTGATATTTTGAATAGGGGACCGTAAATATCCTTCAACTGAAGCCAATCCTTGCAGGCTTGACGAATAACCCAATAGCCGATAGGCACGATAAGCCCTGTTTTCTCCGCAACTGGAATAAAATCCGCCGGCTGTATGTACCCTACCTTCTCGCAATGCCATCTTAAAAGCGCTTCCGCACCAATCGCCCTGGCTGATGCTGGATTATAAATAAGTTGATAGTGCAACTGAAGTTCGTCCTTATCCATTGCTTGTGAAAGACCTAACTCATGAATGAAATTTTCGACATGATCGTATTTAGAAGAGGCTTCGTACAAATGATAGCGTTTGCGACCTGTTCCTTTCGCTGTATACAAAGCAATATCAGCTTGCTTTAGCAGATCTTGAATCGTTTCATCATGCTTTCGCTCCGCAATTCCGATACTCACACTCACTTTCACTGCATGTTCATCAACGCGAAAAGGCTCATGGAAAAGTCCGCTCAATTGCTCCGCTGTCACTTCAATATGAGTAGAAGGTACGGAATCCACGACTACAAATTCATCACCGCCTAAGCGAATAAGTGAATAGCGGCTATCTCCAAATACTTCTATCAACCGACAAGCGACTTCAACAAGCACCGAGTCTCCTGCCTGATGGCCGAAGGTATCATTAATATTTTTGAAATTGTCCAAGTCCATTAAATAAATCGTTGGCGGCTCCACCACATGCTCAAGTAAATATCTACGATTGAACAGGTTAGAGAGATCATCTTGATAGGCATAATTGTACAGAATATTCTCATGCTGTTTGCGCTCTGTAATATCACGTGTCACTGAAAAAATAAAACTAGCATTCCCATGTTCGTCCAAAATAGGTGTTAAAATGCTCTCGCCGCTTAGATTCCCGTTAGGTAATATAACGCCATCCTCGTATCGAATCGGCCGACGTTCATCGACTACTCTGGCATATTTATTATATAAGTAATTTGCCATTTGGCTCGAATTCGATTCAAAAAAAGTAGTTCCCATTTGATCCATCGTGATTCCACTAAATTTCGTCGCGGCATTGTTAACGTAATAATACGTGATCTCCGCACCTGTCACTTTCATAATGTAAATAGAGTCTTCAATATCATCCAGCATCATTTGCAGTAAATTCAAATCCAATGTTGTCGTTGCAGGAATTGTCATCCGTTGGACTCCTTTATCCGAATAACCTAAGCTTTGTGCCCACTATGGGCCGATTGTACTATCTATTCGACATTAATCTTTCTTATCCTTCCTAAGTAATTCTACAATCACCATTCTAGCCATAAAGCGATATGAATAATTAACACCAAAGTAGCATAGACCGCTACCACCAAAACAATCGTTTTGTGCTAATCATAATCGTTTTACCTCCTTATTCGAAAGTACCGAGAAGCTTACAATTACCTTAAGCAAGTAATAAAAAGCTAGTAAATACGGGAGGTTGCACACATGATAACAAAAGGAAATCCATTCTCACTCGCTCAATATGTCAACGAAGGCTATAGTGGGCCAATGCAGGGACTTTCGCTTGAAGAATCTGATATGTACTATAACCGATTCTTTGAGGTCATCGAACAGAATAAATTTGAACCTGGCCCTACCAAAATGAACCTGTCAGCCTGGCATCAGCGGCATCATTGGGCCTATACGCTAGCTACGCATCCAAGCATCGTTAACGCGATGAAGCAGATTCTTGGAGATGACTTGGTGTTGTGGGCCATGCATTTCTGGTACAAAGAGCCTAATAATGATAAGTTCATCCCGTGGCACCAAGATATCAATTATTGGCCGATGGAGCCGGCGATCAATGCGACCGCTTGGGTCAGTTTAGGGTGGTCAATTCGTGAAAATGGTTGTCTTCGCGTGATTCCTGGCACACACAAATCAATCGTCGAGCATGTTTCAACGGGAACAGATCAAAGTGCTTTCGAGCAAGGATTGCCAGCGGAGTCGATCGATGAATCATTAGCCATAGATCTTGAGATGTCTCCGGGTCAGATTGCCTTCTTCAATGAAGCTACCTTCCATGGTTCTGAAAATAACAAATCGAATATACCGCGTGTAGCCTTCTCAGTTCGCTATACAACACCAGAGGTCAAGTTCAAAATCGACGAGTGGGGCGGCGACACCTCGCGCATTCGTACCTTCCTCGTGAACGGCGAGGATCGGTTGAACCGAAACGAAGATATTAAGGGCGTCGTGCCTCAGGATTAGAGAGGAAATCGTTGCCACCTCTGCATCCAAGCATGATAGAATAATAGGAACAGACAAGATCCGTGGTGCGGAGGGATGCGCATTGAATTCTTTTCAAATGATGATCGAGGCGTTGGAGATTCGATTTCTGCATATTACACAGTATCAACTTGATTATCGTTGGCAGGCCAAAGAGCGCAAACTACGTCACTGTGTGATGTGGTTTGTGCATAAGGGAAGCTTCCAGCTTGCAATTGATCAAGCTTCCATGCGGTGCAATGAAGGCCAGATCATCATTTTGCCAGCCCATAGCACGATTAGTTTTCATGCCATTTCGGATGAATTATTGCTAACAAGCATTAACTTCGATGCCGAAATCTCCTTAGTTAGCAATCGCAGCTGGGTGCAGCTTCTGAATCTTCCGAATTTATTTGAGGATAAGGCCAGCAAGATTGAGCGTATTGTCCACGAAATGCTTATACCTGAGAATGATGAAACAGCTTATGTTCATCTTCTGCAGCAGTCATCATTGCTTCGAATTTTGTATGAGCTTCTGCGTACAGAAAATGTGGCGGATTCCAGCTCCAGTTACTCACACTTGGACAAGCGCATCCATACCATCATCCATTTTCTTCATGCACATCCGCAACAGATGCCTGAAATCAAGGAGTTAGCTGAGCTTGTTCAGCTGAGTGATTCTCATTTGCGCAAATTGTTTATCAAACAAACCGGACAGGCGCCGCTCCATTTCGTGCACAGCATCAAAATTGAACAAGCCAAAAAGCTCCTCGCGACTAGCGTGAAGCCCATTTCTCAAATTTCTTATGAGCTTGGCATCGAGAATGCGAACTATTTCTCTCGCATGTTCAAAATCAAAACCAGCTTAACTCCGTTGCAATATCGGCAGCAATTTGGGCTATGGTTGAACGATTAGAATGGGCTTTCGGAACGTAAATTGTGGATTGTGGAGGGATAGATGGAAAAATGACAGTTAATTCCGTCGAATTCTCCTGATTTATAGAAATAACTGGAAAATCTACAGCTAATTCGAGATGATCTCTGCATTTGCAGCTGAAACCCGAAATATAGCTGTAGGTTTTCCAGTTAAATGTCATTCTCTACTAAAAACGGATAAAACAGCTGTATGTTTTACAGCTATTTCCGCAAAGAAGCCGCCCCAAGGCAGCTTAGGCAGAAGCTGGTCTACGCAAGCTCCAACGTAACCCCTATACTCACCTGCTCTCCCACCTCAGCCGCAGATAGATCAATTAAGTAGACAAGCTCTGTCCCGCCCTCGTGATTCTGATGTTCCACGGATTGAATCGAAGCCTTCAGCACTTTTGCATCATATCGAATCAATTGCTGTTGCTTACCCAAACCAAGCTCCAACCGAATTTCACCTTCCTGCACGATTACTGGCTTGTGCTGTGTAACGAAACGTTCCGTTACAGAAGCGCCTGACTCACGGAACTCAAAAGAATCCAAGATCGTCAGCTTGCCTTGCAATTTATCAAACTCGAAGTTTCGCTCAAGCTTCTCAAGTAGTGGCACGTCATAGGCTTGACTGAGCTCAAGCTTGAACTTGTCACTCGCATCCGTACATTCCGCAGCTAGTACCTGTGCACGATGCTGGAAACCCGCTTCCTGGTGTTTACCATTGATGATTGGCACGCTATGACCCGCCGAACTGTTACAAAGGATCGAGTATCGCTCCTCACCAAAATATTGTTTGGTGTATAGGCCAGCTCCCAAATCTTCCAACCATCTGACCCCATCCACGATCCATAGGAAGTGTCCGATGTCATTGTGATTATGGGGCTCATCATTATGCCCACCTTTGGCTGCAAAGCTAACGAGCTTGTTGCCCACCTTCGCCCGGCTCACCATCCATTGTGCTTCTGGCAAGAAATCCGTTTGCAACGGCATTTCTTCACGTTCACGAAGCAAAGCTTCATTCAACCACACCACGTTCCGTACGGCACTAGCGAAGCGACCACAATGGTCAATCGTCACTGGCTGATTGTCCAATGTTGGAATCCGAATCTCGGCAAACTGCTCGCACAAGCGACTGAAGATGCCAATTTGAATGCCATTGTTCCGTGAGCAGTCAGAGAAATTAGCAATATGGTTACCCTGCAGGAAACAGGTTTGTGGGAATTGAGCAACTCTGCGAGCTTTGGCACTCGATTGGAGAATGTCCACTTTGCCGCCTGTACGCTGCTTCAGAAGTTCACTAAAGTAGACGTAATAGCCGAAGCCATAATACCAGTAACCCAAGCCTTCCAAGCAGGCCCCTTCTTCTGAAAACCCCTCAAGAAAGCAATCCATCGATGCGAGGACTCGCGCAATGACAGGCATCAGCGTTTTCGAATCCTGAATGAGGTAAATGGCCGTCATACCGATATTCCCCGCACAAACAGCGGACCAATTGATATCGCACGTTTCCCACCAATAAGCTCTCTTGAGTGTCACGTATGGCTCGAGAACCCGCGCCATAATCTCGCGTTGCACCCTTCTTACCACAAGACCATTTAACTGAGCTTGGAACAAATGGCAAGTCTCACTCAACGCATGGGCCGTTTCTGAGGCAAATAAATCAATATGTTTATATTCTTCTCCCTCTACGGCAGCATCATGATTCATCAGATGAGCAGGTAGACACCACGTATATTCATCACAAATTGCCCAAATTGTATCTTCTAAAGCCGGCAGATAAGGTTCAACGCCATCCTTCAGCGCCGCTACGACCAAAGCCGCTAACCGTCGACGACGATCGAAATAGAGTGCTTCGAATTCGATGCGCGTTCCCTTTGAACGATACAAATCCCACTCTCTAAAGGGTAATGCTGCAATCGGCTTGCTCTCGAACTCCTTGACCAATGGTGAAATCTCGTTATAGACAGTAGTAAGTAATGGACTGTCCGTATTCCTTATTGGTATTGTAGCTACCTGTAAAGCTTCGTGAAATAAACGGCCATGATCGCTTTCAGCTTCTAGCAACGCATCTAATAGATATCGACTATTCATCGTTCTACCTCCCTATGCACTTACGATTTCGTTTACCTTTCAATATAACCACAAACGATTGCAGCGGACTAGCTATTATCTTTACCTCTATACATCAAAAATTGACCTATTCGCAGCTAAGAAAAAAAGCCTCACGCAACAAGCGGAAGCTTTGTTCACCCAACCATATTAATTACTCTGCTGCCCCGACAGCCTTCAGCCATGCATTAGCAATTAATGCATGTCCAGCTGGTGATGGATGTACGCCATCCGGTGCCCAGAAAGCGCTGTCAGCTTGTGTCGACGCTTGTGCAAATAATCCATCTAAACATAATAAACGAGCACCGAATTCTCTTGCTAATTCACGCACAGCGGTAATCTTCGGATCCAAATCTTCTCTCCATAGCTTACGATCTTCTGGTACAGGTAGTACAAAAGGCTCGATAAGAAGCAACTTCGCTCCTGTGCTAGCGGTTTGATCCAAGAGTTGACGGTATCCCTCTTTAAAAGCCTCCGTTGAAGTCCCGTCATTGCGATCATATCTGCGCCATGTATCATTGATACCGATATAAATCGAAACGAGATTAGGTTTCAAGTCCAAACAATCTTCTTGCCACCGTCCCTGAAGATCAGGCACACGATTGCCAGAAATCCCGCGGTTTAAGAATTTAACTTGTTTCTCTGGATATTTCGCTGAAAATTGAGCAGCTGTCATAAGTGCGTAGCCTTTGCCTAAATCATTGCCATTCTCACGAATGCGCCCTGCATCCGTAATACTATCCCCTTGAAATAGTACGATATCTCCTTGCTCTAACCATACTGCCATTCGAACGAATCCTCCTTTGATTTACCACTTCTGCTTCTATTATCATTGATATAATTTCCTCACAAATTATACCATGTCCGAGGGAACGAGTGTACAACCAATATCAACGAAAGATGTGATGCATTTTACGTACATGAGTTTAAATAATGACAAAATTCGGACAAAAATATACGTATTACGAAAATAAACGACCCATGCTTTTGTTATCTATGTCGAAGGCTTAGTTGATCTGGAAATATTAAATAAAGAGGTCCTCACACCATTAATTAATGAACCTGCAAAAAATCGCAATCCCCATCATTTTCCCAATCCATTTGGTTGTTATCCCACTTCTCCCTTTGGGGAATTTCTGCACTTAGAAACAAAAAAACCGAGATGCACACTCGTAAGTGTACACTCGGTCAACCTAATCATGCGATGGTTCGGAGAAAAAGAAATTGATAATAGGTATTCAAAAGTTCATCCAGCTCGATAGAAAGTTCCAATACCGTTTCAGACAATAGGCCGTATGTTTGACTAGCAAGATTCAGTTCATTGCGTAATGCCTCAATCTTCTCTTCCAACTCATAACGATGTCCCATATTGATCCCTCCGATTTCGAAATTCCTATTGTGGATAACTCACACGTTTTGTTACCTTTATCATAATTGAATATTGTTAAGAAACTATTAGCAAATTACACGAATTTACGAAATTTTACAGGAAAATGTTAAATTTTGATGATTTGACCCCCTGGAACTTCAACAATTTCTCCTTCAGCACTAAGCCAAACTGTTATGGCCGAAGGATTGTGAATGATGTGGCAATTGGCAGAGAAACGCAAGTTTTCAAGCGCTTTCATATAGGCCACAATTTCGGCATTGGTTGCAAACCAAATGTCGGATCTCCCCTTTACTTTCTCGCCAAATTGCTCAAGGATCTCCCAGTTGTTGTCGTTCTCAAACTCATAACTGTGTCCCCACACATAGAATAGCGCCATGCGTGAAAATCTTTGTTCTAACTGTACGAAAGAATCCGCAAGCTCGAGCATGTTCTTATGATGACAAGATGGGTGCCATTGCAAGAAATCTTTGGGCATTTGAAAACCGCCATGGCTAGCAACTGTCCGCGCATACTCAATACCTAATGTAGGAAGCGCCTGAATGACTTGATCAGAGTAAGACCCAAAGGGGTAGCTCATACCACGTACAGGATAGCCAACTAACGATTCTAACGCTTCGCGATCTTGTGAAATTTCACGAACAATTTGATCCATCGGCGATTGCTCCAAAAAAGGATGATCGATGGTATGCGCAGATACCTCATGTCCTTTAAATAAGGATGCGATTTCGGATGCCTCAATATAGCCTTCTTTCCCCAAGAAACTACTGTTCAAATGAAAGGTGCCTTTGATCCCATACTCATTCAATATACGCACGAGTCTGCGATCATGTACCCTCCCATCATCGTAACTTAACGTTAAAGCTTTGGTGACACCTTGTGGAAACCGATCAAATCGAATACGCACAGAAATCCCTCCCAGAATATGACTATTACATTCTTTCAATGTAACAGATTCTGCTCTAGTGGGCTATCATTTCCTTCCTACTCGGCTAACCAATCTGAGAGATTCGCTTTCACAAAAGCATCATCATTCAAATGTGGATAGTCCTTGTACATGCGGTCGATTTCTTCCGTTTGTCCTGGGGACAATTCTTCATGCGGATTCAAACACCATGTTCCCTTCATCAAGCCTTGTCGACGGAGCACTTCATGAATACCTGGAATACATCCAGCAAAACCATTGGCGGGGTCGAAGAATGCTGCGTTTGTCTCCGTTACTTCGATATTACGGGTAAGCCATTCCGATGCGAGGGTAGGGTTCATTCTTATTCCCTTGATTTCGTCTAACAGCTCAACTGCTTTCTGCGTCCATACTGCCCAATGTCCAAGTAAACCGCCTACTATTCTTTTCTCTATGTTCTTACCCTCAACTTGGAAATTATAAACAGTTAATAGATCAGTAATAATGTTATCATCATTTCCTGTGTAAAGGGCAATCTCATCGCGGCGCTCCGAGTAGCATACAGCACGCACGACATCAATCGTTTGATAGCGATTGAAGGGGGCCATTTTGATCGCGATAATGCCTGGAATGTTCGCGAATTGCTTCCAAAAATCAAAACTGTATACCTTACCTCCAACAGATGGCTGAAGATAGAAGCCGATGACAGGCATCTTCTCAGCAATACGAGCTGTACGTTCCAAGATTTGTGCTTCTGTCCAGCCGGTCAAGCCTCCCATGGATAATAAGGCAGCATCATAGCCCAGCGATATTGCGATATCTGTCTCTTGCTCCGCTTGTTCGGTAGGTCCACAGATGCCTGCAACCTTAATAAATGGTCGAGTAAGTCCTGCACGATCCACTTCTTCAGCAGCCATTCGAAGCACTTTTTCGTACAAATTATATTTCGGATCACGAATTTCAAACTGTGTGGAATGTACACCAACTGCAATACCACCTGATCCCGAAGCCATATAGTAACGTGTCAATGCCCGTTGACTTTGCTCATCGAGTAGACGATCTGCGGTTAAAGCAAGCGGATGTGCAGGAATGACAAGCCCATCATGCAACGCTATGCGTTGCTCATTACTTAATTCCCTACGTTGCGTCATAGTTAGAATTTCCCCTCTCGCTCTTGAAAATGAGTAGGTTTATTAATCATACTGCCCCCATGCTCGATCCACTCCGCAACCCAATCCAGCATCTGGAGAAGTGATACACGCGGGTATCCAAATAGCTGCATACTCTTCGCCGCGTTACTAAGCAACGCTGTTTCCGACTCTTGACCTTTGAAGATTGGTTCAATCCCAAGCCTTTGCCCCAGTTGCTGTGCCGCATATTTCACGGATACGGTTTCTGGTCCCGTCACATTCAAGAAATTAGCTGGACTCTGTGTCGCCAACAAGGAGCGAATCGCAATTTCATTTGCATCCCCTTGCCAAATACAATTGAAATGCCCCATGGAAAGATCGATGGCGCGCCCTTCTTTCAAGGACTTCGCAATTTCCAATAGAACGCCATAACGCAAATCAATGGCGTAATTCAAACGATAGATTAAGACAGGCGTTCCATTCTTGTGACTATAATGCTCGAACATCCGCTCGCGTCCCAGACAGGACTGTCCGTATTCCCCAATTGGAGCTGGACTAATGGCTTCATGAGCCCCGCCATACGCAACCGGTGTGAACGGATATACATTCCCTGTTGAGAATACGACGATACGGGACTTGCTATATTTCTCAGCTACACGACCTGGCAGGTAGGCATTCATCACCCAAGTGAAATGCTCTTTACCCGTAGTCCCAAACTTCGTGCCAGCCATGTAAATCACATTAGGAACGTCTGGCAATGCCTGAAGAGCTTCATCATTTAACAAGTCGCAGGCAATTGTTTCTACCCCAAAGGAATGTAGTTCTTCCTGCAAGCCACTTTCGGAGAATCTCGAAACACCATACACCTTTTTATCAACACCTGCTGCCCGAATGGCATTCATCGCTAACCTAGCTAGACTCGGTCCCATTTTCCCACCGACACCAAGCAGCATAATATCTCCCTCTAATTCCTGCATAAACTGTATTAAAGCAGGTGAAGGTGTTGACATGACTTTATCCAAATCTTCTAATGTTCTCATTCGCGCAATCTCCTCACATCATGATCTATATTTAAGCTCCCTGACTGTAGTATACGGACTCTCAAACATAAAAGACAAATCTTTATATTGTCTTTAAATAATCATAACTTCTTTCCACATTCTTCGTTTAACGAAATAACATCCGATTTTGCTGGTGTTCGGGAGCTCGGCGTGCAGGACGATCGGGAGGTAGTTGGTGGCGTTTGTAGGTTTGGAGCAGCATGAGCTGTGAAATATTCCATTAACTGTAAAATATACAGCAAATTATTCGTAATTTCCTTGGAAACTCAATTTAACTGTAAAACATGCAGCTAAAACTGTCTCTTTTTGTTCCGATCGGCTATAAAACTCAAAATTAACTGTATGTTTTCCAGCTATTCTGCGTTTTAACGGGAAATTCCAAAATTTAATTGGAAGAAATCCATCTAATCGCCTGGTGCTCATGTCACACTTCATTGCGCCATTATTAGATAAGGGGTAAGACTCGCTTGCCCCAAGACCTCTAATAACTACAATCTTACATGTCTAAAAAGAAAGAAACCGCTCCATGTGGCTGAAGCCAGCGCTGGAACGGTTTATCTTCTTGAGCTTAGACTCTGCTGGGATCAGCGGCCAAATTTTCCAAAAAGTGAAGTCGGAACGTTTGTTTCGGTCTTCCTTTCGGCACCTTCACATAGCCAACACTCGTAATCAAGTTGTGATCCATCCATTGCAGCAGGAGCCGATGCGTACTTCTGACAGTTACCCCAAGGATACTCGCTAACTCATGCACTTCGTAATCCAGCTTGCTTGTCCGTGCTACAGTCGTCATAAGACGACTCAAATACGTCGATGTCATCCCGGCATCTTCTGCACTCTTCAGTAACTCAGGATCTGTCATCGACAAATCCCTGCTGAGTGGGTCAGCCATCTCCAGAGGGCCAATTAATGTCTTATCTTCCCGCACAATAAAGCAGGTATTGCCTCCCGCTTCTTTGCATCTGCGCAGCGCCAGGCGAGCATGCGTACCCGCTTCATTCGCACTGCGACCGAAGCCGATCCCCATACTAAGAGAGAGACCCAGTGATTTCCAAACTTCCCGCGCGAGTGGAACCGATTTATAGCCAACCGTCTCGCGTTCGAAAATCCCCCGTGTCGTAAAAAACAAATACTCATCAGCGCCCAGATGTGTTAAATAACCATCTAACGACTCTACATAGTCGATCAGTTTTCTGTGCACTTCTAGCTTGAAGCGTTGAATATCATGCTCTGTACTTTGTTGCTGCAGTTTTTTGCCGAATTCATCTACATTGATCATGCCAACTAGGATCTGCGCTTCTTTGCTGCGCCGTGTTTCCGTTGAGAGGAGCGCACGTTCCAGGGCCACCGTTATGTTCTGATCGGTCGGTGTAATCCACTCACACGGAATCCCCTGCTTGTTAAGCGCGTCAGCGACCTGAATATCTGTGGTAAGCGCCGCTTTCGTTGCTCCCCTAAGGAAAGCCTCCTCATGGAATTGCGTCATCGTCTCCACTTGAGGGTACGGTACGCCATCATAGATCAGGAAGCTCGATGGGGTTTCACCGATTTCTTTGACATGTCTACTTAACGTTGAGGATGTAAAAGAATCAATGCTAAAAATCGCATCCACCGCATGAAGCTGCGGTTTACTGCGCAGCCGATATAACGCACTAAACAGCCCGGTGTCAGTCAACGGGATCATATGCACAGGCAAATGGGTAAGAACGTTCTCTTTGACTCGTCGATAGAGTGTCGGGCCTGTAACTAGCAGCACTTCCACTTCTAACAGCAGTTGCTCGGCAATCTCTGACGCCGTTTCTGCCGTACATGCGCGTGCGATAGGCTCGAAGGATGGGAAGGACGTCGCAATCACACTCAATACTTTATTCACAAGAGCCTCTGGCCCTAATATCCCAATGGCAATTCGATTCGGAATATCCATGTGTGACGGCTCCTTTGCATCATCAATATGATCAAGTATACCCCTGTTCATGAATAAAAGACAAATCGTTATTGTGTCTTTAAATCGGAATATTGGCATATGTATGAGCTCTCCGTGCGGAATTCTCCCCCGGTAGCTAATAGTCCGAAATTCGGAGAAATCGGACTAATGCAAAAAGCCCGGCCGTGAGAATCACCGGCCGAGCTTCATATATGGCGTCTAGCTTAATTCCGCAAGCAGCGGCATCCCCGCCTGTGCACCAAAGCGCGTCACCGACAATGAGGCCGCCTTAACAGCAATCGTCGCTGCTTCAAGCACTTCCTCACCTCGAGCTAATGCGACAGTGAAAGCTGCATTACACGCATCCCCTGCACCCGTCGTATCCACAACTTGGACGCGAGGTGCTGGAATCGTGGTTAGGCTACCCGCTACCAGCATAGCTACGCCCTTCTCACCTCGTGTGAGCAACAACCGAGGTCCCGTCATTTCCCATTGCTGCATGCCCCCCTGCAGCTCGCTCTCATTAGCATAAGTAGCTCCGCTGAGCAGTTCAAATTCCGTTTCATTCGGTGTGATGAAGTCAACGAGCTGCAGCAACTCAGCAGGCAGTTTAACCGCTGGTGCCGGATTGAGCACGGTGCGAACGCCTGCTTCACGTGCAATCTCTAGCGCTGCCTGCACAGCAGGCAGCGGAATCTCGAGCTGCACCAGCAAAGCATCCGCTTCTTGAATGAGCTGAGCATGCTGATGTACTTGCTCGGGCGTTACTTTGCCGTTTGCTCCTGACACAATGACGATGCAATTGTCATTGAAAGTATGTAAGATGGTTGCCGTACCTGTGGAACAATCATCCCTGCGAACAATGGCCTCTGTGTGAATGCCATGAGCGGTCATTTGGGCTAGCAACACATCCCCGAAATTATCTTGGCCCACCGCGCCGATCATGGCAACTTGTGCTCCGAGTTTCGCACATCCGACAGCTTGATTAGCCCCCTTGCCTCCAGGGATGGTATGCAGTTCATCTCCCTGCAAAGTTTCGCCAATCTTAGGCATACGGCTCATGGACACGACTAAATCCATATTCAGGCTGCCTACAACAGCTATGCGTACTGACTTCATACAGGTTAGACTCCTTTTTCTTTCAAATTGTATATGAAGGGTGAATACAAGGTGTCATTACAGGTTCTATCCAGTGGGCAGAAATTCCTTTATTGCCAAGCAACACGCCTATCATCGAACTTACGGTAACCCCTTTCAGCCTTGTGCCATCAAAACCTAGATGGAGCCATGTAGCTTCTGGAAAAAATCTCGAAATACAAGATTACGATCAATATAATGAACATATCGAATGAGATGTCGTGATTGATCTTGGCTCCATCTAGCCTCATCGGATACGATCGGACTTGATAGAAGTACACTCGGTGTGTTTCGTTCATTCACCAGATACGCAATCGTTGAAATATCCCAAATTACACGAGAGTAAGCGAAATGATCAGGATGAACTTGTCGGAAAGTCTCGTATAAATACTCACCAATCACACCGGATTCCTTCACAAAATCTTTCATCTCGGATAACGTTGTTTGTAAATGCGAGGCAACGCCCATACATGGAATTAATACGAGTGGCACACCGCTATTCAAAATAATTCGTACCGCAGGAATATCTTGCTCCAAGTTAAATTCCCGCGTATGTTGCCAGTGGAGTGCATGCCCTCCCAACCAAACGACAACGATGTTCTCGATGATACGAGGTTCCATGAGAATGGCGGAAGCCACGTTCGTTATGGCGCCAATGGCGACAACATACAAAGGATCCTCCGGAGAAGAAGCCATTGCACGTTCTACCAAATTGCGGGCTGCATCGCTCTCCACCGGTGTTTCCGGACCTGGTAGATACGTCTCAGACCCTTTGTAAATAGGAATGTCCGTGCGCCCCATCAGATTTACTATTTTGTGCAGCTCGTGATAACTCTTCTCCATGCCATCCTTCGGCCCAGTCGACAGATCGTTAAAGAAAGGTGCTGCATAGAAGGCTTCTACTTGAAGTCTTTCTGGCGATTGCAAGGCATACACAACAGCGAACTGGTCATCAATTTCATTAAATGTATCCGTATCCAACACCATTCTTATCTTGCCGGTTCTTGCATTCAAGCGTTCCATTCGTTGCGATTCCGTTATTATTGGATATTCCATAGGACAACTCCTCACATTTTATATCATGAATTGGCTTACATATTTACTCAACAATCGAGAATATACAGATATTCTACCTAAATTCGTGGTATATTTTTATCATAGATCGGCTTATTTTTTATACGATTCGGCTATCTATGGTATATTTCATGTGGAAGGATCATCTGCGATGAATGGACATTTGGATTTTCTTTTTCGAACAACAAGACCTCAGAATGGGATGATTCATCCTCATAGACACCAGTGCTATGAATTGGTTTATTATATGCAAGGAAGTGGCTCAACTCGAGTTGGAGAGTACACTCACCATTTTCACAATGACACCTTCACGTTAATTAAGCCTCATACTCTGCATGACGAGAAACATGTGACTGACAGCGAAGTTCTATTTGTAGGATTTCAAACGGAGCTTGGCAAATATCCCCTTCGAGAAGGTTTATATCTCGACCAATCGGAGGGAGCGATTCTTGCCTTGCTGCAAAGAATGATCATTGAAATGCAGAATAAACGTTCTTTCTATACGGCTAAGCTGAATCATCTTGTTGGCGAATTAATTATTGAACTCCTCCGTTATGATGAATTCACTACCTCCGAGCCATCTGTTGATAAGGTCATATATGCCAAAAACTACATCGATGAGAATGTCAGTCAGAAAATCAGCGTTGACCTATTAGCAGATTTGGTTGGCTACAGCTATGATCGATTCCGCCATCTATTCAAAGAAGAATACGGTCTTTCACCTATGCAATACGTGATGTCCAAGCGCTTCGAACTGGCCAAACGACTGTTGAAACAAACGGATCTCTCCATATCAACCATTTCTAATGAGAGTGGTTTCTCCAACGATACGCAATTCTGCTCGCTTTTTAAGAAAACGACAGGTCTATCTCCTCGCCAATATCGCATGCAACAATGAACATGAAGGAGCTGCATGAACCCGTCAACAAAAAAAAGACAACCCGCAGGCTGTCTCTTCTCTCACTAAGCGATATTGGTTTATCATACATGTTATCTACGAAATCGGCTATAGCTGCTCATCCACCATGCGATTCGTTAACGCACCTAATTTTTCAATTTCAATCGTAACCACGTCGCCATGTTTCAAATAAACACGCTGATCTACCGGCTTACCAAGCACAACACCCTCAGGCGTTCCTGTCAAAATAATATCACCAGGCGACAACGTCATATGCTGGGAAATATAGCTGACGATTTCATCACAGTGGAAAATCATATCCGATGTATGCGAACTCTGTCTTGTCTCTCCATTTACCGTGCAAGTAATCGTTAACTGATTCGGATCACCGACTTCATCCGCCGTAACCAGATACGGACCAAGTGGACTGAATTTATCACAGGATTTCCCCAGCAGCCATTGTTGTGTACGCATTTGCAAATCACGCGCCGATAAATCATTCACATTGCAATATCCAAACACATGGCTTAATGCCTGCTCCTTGGACACATATTTCGCCTGTTTTCCAATGACGATAACAAGCTCAGCTTCATAATCAACCTGACTTGTGACACGATTCGGAAGCGGAATATCATCGTCAGGTGAGGCAATCGTATTATTGAACTTATTAAACAAAATCGGATACTGAGGAATTGCCGCATTCGTTTCTTCGGCGTGCTTACGATAGTTCAAGCCAACGCAGATGATTTTACCGGGATTGGTAACGCAAGGACCATAACTGACTTGAGATTCATCCAGAAGGTAAGGAGTTCCCGCTGTTGCCCCTTCAAGAACTCTTGCAATATAACGTTCAAGCCCAGGAATCACAGCTTCAGAGTTCGCAATGACGGACATGATATCCGTTGGAATCCCTTCCTCCGGGAACGCTTTCAATGCCATTGTTATATCAAATACATTGTTGTCTAACTTCACACCAAGATGACGACTACCGGAATGATCAATTGTGACTAGTTTCAAAGTTAACATCCTCTCTTTTCAAATAATTGGAAATTGGGTCCTTTATTTACGCATTCTTACCGAACACAACGCCACCATCAACATACAAGGGAGAGCCCATCATGAATTTGGAATCATCGGATGCTAGGAATAAGGCAGCTTGCGCTACATCCTCTGGAGTTCCGAGCTCATTGCTAAGTTGTCTACTTTTCAGAGCGGCAATGGCAGCCTCAGGATCATCATAAGAGGTTTTCAAATAATTCTCAACAAAAGGTGTTAAAATCGTGCCAGGCAACAGGGCATTTACCCGAATTTGGTAGGGGGCATAATCGACCTGCATCGATTTCGTCAACGCCAGTACAGCACCTTTGGTAGCTGCATAGGAAGCACGTCTTGCTAACCCGATCTCCGCAATACAGGAGGACATGTTAATAATGGACCCACTATGCTTTTCCATCATATGGGGAATTACATATTTGGATGGCAAGAAAACGCCGCGAATATTCACACGAATGACACGATCCCACTGGTCTGGCTCAAGCTCATGCAGGGCACCAACACCGCTAATTCCTGCATTATTAAATAGCACATCAATTCGTCCACACGCTTCGATTGCTCGGTCTACCATCGTTTTGACGGAATCTGGATCCGTTACATCGGCTTGCAAGAAGAGCGCTTCTCCACCGTTAGCTTGAATTTCGGAGGCTGTTTCTTCACCTTTGACCGCATCCAAATCATTGACGATCACGTGTGCTCCTTCTTTTCCAAAAAGAAGCGCTGTGCTTCTCCCGATACCTGATCCAGCACCTGTAATCAGAATTACTTTATTCAGTAATCTCACTTGGCTTCACCTCTTAGTTTATTATAGTAAACTCAGTTTATAAAATACCATAGACTAAGTCTATCATCAGCTATCTTTCGCGTCAACGCAAAATAAACCAGATACAACCCGATACCCGCGGGTGTTAACTGGTTTACCTGAAACTTCGTCTTGGTGGCTATAGTGGCACGGTTGCCGATAACGCCTGAGTGAGGATCTGAATCTCTTCCTTAGCTAGCTCTTGTTTCTGCGACCATTGATGTACGGGCATCGAGCAACTTACAGCCGCTATCCACTTACCGTTACGATCAACAACCGGCATAGCCATGCAGCAGAAGCCGAGCACGATCTCCTCTTGATCCACTGCAAAGCCTTGCTTTCTAATCATGCGAAGCTGTTTCAGCAGTTCTTCTCCGCTTTGAACAGTCTTCGGGGTAAAAGCATGATAGCTGCCTTCTTCGTACAAGGCAAGCACCTGTGCATCCTCCAAAGCAGAGAGCAATACTTTTCCCATCGCCGTCGCGTAAGCAAGCAAACGCATGCCAGGCTCAGAGATGAGACGAACTTGCGCTGGTGCCTCTTTTTTGGCCAAATACACAAGCTCACCTTTCTCCAATCTAGCCAACTGAAAGGTTTCGCCGAGTCGCTCCACGGAACGAGTAGCTTTCTCCTCAAATAATTTCACTAGCGACATGCCAGCGAAATATGCGTTGCCAATGACACCGAAAAAGGAGCCGAGCACATAGGTATCCCCTTTTTCTCTGATGACCCAATTCAACGTCTCCATCGTATGTAAAAGCGAAAACATCGTGCTCTTATTAATCCCCGTTGCAATGCTCAAGTCCATCAACCTTAGCCTAGAGGGCTGTTCCGCTACTAACTGGAGAACATCCTGTGCTCTTTCCAGTGCTGGGACCCAATATTTTCTTTCCATGCGCATACCTCACTTAAACTTGACTGTCCATATCCGCTACAAATGATGCTGAATTACAGGAATTTGACCGTATCGCCTAGTCGAATTTGACCTGTTTGAACGACAGAAGCATAGACACCAAACTGCAGGTCAAAGCCTTCGTTTACTTTTTTGAGTACCGAAGGATCCTTATCCAGCGTATCTGGATCTATCGTGATCATCATGAATCGATCACAGAAGCTGTCTACCTGCAATTGTACTTCGCCTATAGCAATCTGTCGACCTATCCATTCTCCTTCGGAGCAGGCATGTTCATCTAACGCGACTACGAAATTGCCACGGAACCGTCGTTGATCCAAGTCCTTGCCGTGCAAACTCTCGAGTTTTCTTAAGCTAGCATCTGTAATAAGAAGAATGCTGGCACCATCAACGGAGAGCAGATGTGGATGCTCTGGATGCTGCTCTTTTAATCGCGACATGGTAAGGGGAGTCTTCGTTTGGGTTTGCATCTCTTTCAATAGTGCGTCATCCCAGCCGAATGTTCGCCCATCAGCAGCTGTTATATGGATATCTCCATTGAGATAATTTGCTTGATAAGTCAACATGCTAGGCATATTTCGTGCCGTAACATATCGCCACCAGCCCGATTTGGATTCATCATAAAAGGCCCCAAACCGATCTCCTAGCATCCCATAGGCTTCAATTTGGCAAGATGTCAACCGCTCACCTGCGAATGACTTAATAGGATACCTATTGATTTCACTTATTTTACCAATGGTTACTTGCACAGGTTGTTCCTCCATCATTCTTATATTCCGCGCACGCAACCATTTTATCATGTCGTACTCCGCAGAGCTAGGACGCCTGACGCAAGCGAAACTCAAGTAAGCATAGTGAGCTTCATATGTATAGAAATCCTCGCATTACCCCCTCAACATTTGCAAACCATCAACAAGTTGCCATCTGGATCTTTAAAATTAAACCAATGTCCATGTTCGATACCTGTGACTATTTCAACATTGCTATCTATCATGAATTGGTAAGCCTTGTGTATATCATCTGTGTTAAAATGGAATGCTGGATTTCTATAAGTAGCATCCACATGATATATTTTACTGTCCAAAATAAGATTTGACCCATTATTATCCAATGGTATACAACAAAGATGGTCAGCGATAATATTAAATGTAGGCTCCAGTCCAAGAATGCCGCAATACCATTCTCTTGCGTCTCTAATGTTACTCACAGGAATAAAAATGCCTCCGACTTTACTTAAAATAACGCTCACATTTTTCACACTCCATCATTATTAACATATTAATTTTTAAGATCTATTGTATCATACTATTTGGTAAAATAAGGGCGTTTTCTCGGTATGGAGCATCGTATCGAACAAAAAAGTCTGCACATGAAAAAAGCCACACAGTTCGTGTGGCTTTCTATATGCCGTCCTTGCTTAAATGCCTAAAAATTTGGCAAGCTTATCGAGCAAACGTTGTTGAGAAGACAACTGTATCGATATCGTGTCAAATCGATTGTCCAGTAATTCTTCATTTGAAGCTACTTGATTGTTAACTGCCTCATCGATTAGCTCATTTAATTTCTGTGTATTGATAGCGTAATTATTACGCATTTCTTGCTCTAATTCTGTGATACTCTCCTTATGTTGCTTGCGCAATTCATAGGTCACTGCATGCATTTCATTTCTGAGATTTTGCTCTAAAACTTCAGTGATCTTGGGTTGAATGGTACAGAGTTCTTGCTCCATCTTCGAGATACTTTCTTGAAGTTGATTCCTTAACTCACTCGTCGTTGCCTGCATGTCGCCCCTGAGATTTTGTTCCAGAGCTTCTGTCAACTTGGGCTGAATCGTAGTGAGCTCTTGGAGCTCCTGTTCCAATCTGGCGATACTTTCTTGAAGTTGATTCCTTAACTCACTCGTCGTTGCCTGCATGTCACCTCTGAGATTCTGTTCCAGGGCTTCTGTCGACTTGGACTGAACAGTAGTGATCTCTTGGAGTTCTTGTTCCAATCTGGCGATACTTTCTTGGAGTTGATTCTCTATCTCACTTGTTGTGGCCTGAATGTCACCTCTGAGATTCTGTTCCAGGGCTTCTGTCGACTTGGACTGAACTGTAGTGATCTCTTGGAGTTCTTGGATTTCTTGCTCCAACGTTGAGACACTTCCTTGAAGCTGCTTCTGTAACTCACTTGCCGATGCCAGTATTTCGTCTCTGAGATTTTGTTCCAAAGCTTCTCTCATCTTGGGCTGAACGGTATAGAACTCTTGGAGTTCTTGTTCCAACGTCGAGACACTTTCTTGAAATTGTTTCTGCAACTCACTTGTCACTGCTTGCATTTCGCCTCTGAGATTATGCTCCAAAGCTTCTCTCATCTTGGGCTGGACCGTATAGAACTCTTGGAGTTCTTGTTCCAACGTCGAGACACTTTCTTGTTGTTGCTTATGCAGCTCATTGGTTGAAGCAAGTATTTCTTCTCTGAGACTTTGCTCCAGAGCTTCTGTCGTCTTGAGCTGAACGGTATTGAGCTCTTGGAGCTCATCTTCTAACTTCGTGAAGCTTTCATGTTGTTGATCTTGCAGCTTCTTCGTTCCTGCAAGCATTTCACCTTTGAGATCGTGCTCCAGCGTTTCTATTATCTTAGGCTGAACGGTATAGAGCACATGCTGTAGTTCATTAACCTGCTCTGAAACACTCTTATATAGTAGGTTGAGTACATCAATGTTAGCGGCAACTTCGTTGCTGTCGTCTTGTTCAATGACCTCAGCTACCTTGTAAGTAAAAATCTTGATGATATTACGCAGCTCTGCAACTTCTTCGGAAATGCCATTAAATTGAAGATTTAAGGATTCAGCTATTTTTGTAAAACGTTCATCCTGATTAGCGTCCTTCGTGACTTCAATCATCTTTTCCATAAAAGTAAGAACAATATTACGAAGTTCTGCGACTTCATTCGTAAGCTCATCGAACAGAACGTTGACGTAATTTTTAGTTGGCGCGACTTGTCTAGCACTTGAAATAGATGATATACCAACCGTTTGACTGTCATCTACTTGTTCGTTTATACGCTTCGGGGTTTTATTGGCTTCTATTTTTTGTGTTAAAAACTGCATCAAGTTACGTAATTCCAAGATTTCATTACTTATATTCGGGTTAACTTTGTTTTCTACAAGTTCTACGTTCATTTCCGGAACAGTCACAGATGAAGGAGTGACAGGGTTCTCTTCACCAATTGGCGTACGAATTCCTTTCTGGCTCAGTTCTTGCAAGTGTTCGTATATCATCTTATGTGATTTATTCGCATCTTTCATTTTTGCAATGATTCGAAAAACTTCAATAGCTTCTTCTGTGTATCTTAAGCTTCCTCCAACAGCGGTGGTCGGAAGAAAATCAGCAAATTGTTTGGACCATTCCACGACTGTTCCTTGCGTTTTTTTGACTAAACGTGCAATCTCATTGACCTTATATGTCCTTTTCATTGGTTAGCGATCATATCCTTTCTTCTTATATCCCGTAGGCTTAGGCATCTATAACAAGGTATTCAGGACCCTATGCAATTGACAATGAAAGCGTCAAATAGTTAGCAACGCAAAGAGGCTGTCCCATATGTAGGACAGCCTCAAATTATAATAATGCAATTACTTTACAAGTCCATGTGGATCAATGACGAACTTCCGAGACACACCACGATCAAATTCTTGATACGCTTGAGGTGCCTCGGCCAAGGAAATGAGAGTCGCATTGACCGCTTTGGCAATCTGTGCTTTGCCACTAAGAATCGCCATCATCAGATCTCGGTTATATTTCATGACGGGTGTCTGTCCGGTAACAAATGTATGTGATTTGGCCCAGCCCAAACCAAAGCGAATTTTCAACGTCCCAATCTTAGAATCTTCATCTACTGCACCAGGGTCACCTGTGACATAAAGTCCCGGAATCCCCAAGCTGCCTCCTGCACGCGTAACTTCCATGATGGAATTGAGCACGGTTGCTGGTGCTTCGCCATGTGCTTTGCCATGACCATGTGCTTCAAAACCTACGCAATCAATCGCTGAATCCACTTCAGGCGATCCCAGAATCTGATCGATTTGCCCGGCTAGATCCGCATTCTCACGCAGGTTAACGGTTTCGCAGCCAAAGCTTTTCGCTTGTGCTAAGCGCTCTGCATTCAGGTCCCCAACAATGACAACTGCAGCTCCCAACAACTGTGCAGAGTGCGCAGCAGCAAGACCTACTGGACCTGCCCCAGCTACGTATACGGTCGAGCCTGGACGAACGCCTGCGCTAACAGCGCCATGATAACCTGTTGGGAAAATATCAGAAAGCATCGTCAAATCTAGAATTTTCTCCATCGCTTTCTCTTTGTCCGGGAATTTCAGCAGCTGAAAATCGGCATAGGGAACCATCACATATTCGGATTGTCCGCCAACCCATCCACCCATATCTACATAGCCATAGGCAGAGCCTGGACGATCTGGATTTACATTCAAGCAAACATTCGTATTCCGCTCTCTACAGCTACGGCATCGACCACAGGCAATATTAAAAGGTACGGAAACGAGGTCTCCCTTTTTAATAAACTCGACATCACGACCTACTTCAATGACTTCCCCCGTAATTTCATGACCTAGAATAAGCCCTGAGGGTGCGGTTGTACGACCCCTTACCATATGTTGATCACTACCGCAAATGTTGGTCGTTACAACTTTAAGAATAACACCATGCTCACATTTTCTACCGATATTTAATGGATTAACGCCTGGTCCATCTTTTAATACTAATTCTGGATAATCGGTGTCACGAATTTCGACACTTCCTGGTTTGCTGTAAACAACTGCTTTATTTCCTGCCATCTTCTCTTCTTCCCCTCACACAGTTATTATGCTGAGTTAGTCCCATTCATAAACAGTGTCTAAGATCGTAAAAGCTCGGAAGTAACGCAAACACAAGAATACTATTCTCCTTTCACACCTATTATCCTGCCTGTACACCATGAAAATGATAACGATTACAAAATAAATCAAGAACGCACAGCCAAGCTGTTGCGCTCTTGATTTATAATCATCTCTATACGAACGATACCTTACTTATGGTGCATTAGGTCCAACCTCTGTTGCTACCAGTGGATGTTTCCCAAAGGATGTGCTTGAAGAGCGTTCATCCGCTCCAACGTCATTAGAAGAACGTGTTTCTCCATCCATATCCTCTGTCACATACGTATAGCTTCCTACTGCTGCATTGATCGCCGGACTTGTGGATGACAACTTTTGCAAACCGTTTACCGTCGTGAGTAATGGGTTTGTTGCCCAGATTTGCGCAGTTGTCCTCGAAGCATTGTTGCTTACAGTGCTGCCGTTTCCTATGTTCCCCTCAAATACCGTGTTGGTGGTGCCAACTTCATAATACAGAGTCCCTGTGGAATTTTTTACGATATTATTAGCTACCCTGCTGTCTTGTGGAGCTAAGGGTTTACCAGAACCTACGATGATCCCCGTCGTGCTGTTCACAATCGTATTGTTGACGACTTGTGCTCGGTAAATTTTCCATTGTGCTTTCAAATCATCCGCTGATGGGTTGGACGGATAGCCACTTGTACCACCATCATAATCCGCATTATCAAGAATGATCGCGTTGGCTGTTAGATTTTCCATGTAATTGTTGTAAATTTTATGATCATTCCCATAAATACGAATGCCCGCTTGTTCTGATTCTACACCATCACCCAGGAAATAATTGCCGTAAAAGGAGTTGCTATGCCCATGTCTTGACGTGAGTCCACCCTTGGACGTCTTGAAGGTATTATAGCGAACCGTATTATTACTGCTTTTCACAGAAACGATTTCGGGTTCGCCATCGCAATTCTCAAACAGATTGTACTGGATCGTATTATACCCATTGGACAAGGAAATTCCGGATAAACCAAGACGGATTGTTTCTTTGCCATTCGCGACCCATGGACCCACATCATGAAAATAATTATATTCAATAATGTCGTACTGAGAAATGTTTCCGTTACCGTCACCTTGATAGGCAATAAGCGGATCCGTGTCGCTCTTCGGACCAAAATCATTATGGTCAATGCGATTATGATGACTATTGACGCCACTAACCTGCAGCCAGATCAGTGTTCCTCCAGTTGCTTGTAAAGCGAATCGATTTCGAGTCACTCGAATGTTATTAGAAGCATCTAAAAGGAGTGCTGTATTTCCTAAGTTTGTGAACTTCAATCCCTCGATTACGACATTAGACGAATTCTGAATTTGAAGTGAAGCACCGCCGGAAATGATTGCCTGACCTGAATTAGCTGCTTTAATCGTAATGGGGTTGCTCGCTGTGCCATTTTTGTTGCTTAGGACAAAAGGTCCTGTTTGCGAATAAGTCCCATTGGCTAGCACGATGGTCGTACCTGCACTTGCATTGCTTAAGGCAGTTGCTAACTGTGCGGAAGTGGAAACAGAAACACCCGGTATTACTGGGGCTTCACCGTAAATCTCCACCTCGGTATAACTGTTCCATAAGTTTGCGGAGTTGCCATGCCCAACAATTCGTACATAGCGAGCTGACGCTACATCCGTGAAGTCGAAAGTTTGTAAGCTTGTATTCAAACTACTCGTCACATTCGCCTGAACCGTCGTGAAATTCACATTATCCGTGGACGTTTGAATATCGAACGTGGAGGTTCTCGTATCCCCGCTTACAAAGGCCATTTTGATATAGGCAACCCTGACGTTTGAGCCTAAATCGTACTTGATCCATTGACCGTTGCCACTAGCTGACCAGCGAGTGGTTAAGTTGCCATCCACTGTGTTAGCAGGCACGTTGCCATCATCCGCGCTTGCAGTTACGGAAGCCCCAGCGATAGCAAATTTCGTATCTACGGAAGCGCTTGCAGAATTGTCACCGTAAATTTCTACCTCGGTATAACTATTCCATAAGTTCGCAGAGTTGCCATGTCCGACAATCCGCACATAACGGGCCGGGTCTACATCAGGGAAATCAAAGGTCTGCAAACTTGTATTTAAGCTGCTCGTCACATTCGCCTGAGCCGTCGTAAACGTAACATTGTCTGTCGATGTTTGAATATCAAAATTCGAGGTTCTCGTATCCCCACTAATAAAAGCGATTTTAATGAAAGATACTTTTTTCACTGCGCCCAGATCATATTTAATCCACTGCCCATCTCCGCTTGCTGACCAACGTGTCGTTAAGTTGCCATCCACCGTATTGGCAGGCACATTCCCATCATCGCTGCTTGCCGTTACCCCAGATGCCGCGACCGTCAGTTTCGCGTCTGCCGCATAACCAACGAAAGGAATCATGGTAAGAAACAAACTAATTAATAACATAACAATACCTACTTTTTTACCTTTTCGCATAAATACATCCTCCCTTAATTTTCATTTAAACTCTTGCATCCTATCTAATCTTTGAACTCCTTTCATTCAAGTCGAGTGCGTACACTCTCCTCCAATTTAATACAACTCACTGAAAATAAGCATCATCATAATCGTGAATGCATCCTCAAAATCGAAACTGATTACCCTCATTACCTAAACTCGCTATTCAAATATGGATATCTATGGCATATAAAGAAGCCCATGCTCACTTGCATGGACTTCCGAGAGAGATTCGTTTGATTTATTTACATGCTTCCACCATGAGCATCAATGCCATGGACTGCCCATACGGCATCGGACATTGTTTGATGTTGCGGTAATAATCAAGGTTATCCTTTAAGCCTGTACCGTAAGAAACGCCATGGACAATTCCTTCATCATCAATTTTGCTCATGACTCCTTCCAGTGCTTTCAGTCCCACAGCGCGATAACGCTCATCAATAAAACCTTTTCGCACTGCCTTCAAGATGCCATAGGCGAATGCTGAAGAAGCCGAAGTTTCCAAATACGAATCAGGCTGATCCAATAATGTATGCCATAGGCCGCTTTCATGCTGAAGTGCGGCAAGTGCTCTCACCTGTCGTTCGAGCGACGAGATCAGGAACTGACTTACCCCCGCTGGTAGAGGAGCGATATCCAGATAATCGACCAGTCCTGCTGTATACCAAGAATTTCCACGTGCCCATAAGGCTTGCGCATAATGATGATGCCCGAGAAATGTCCACCCGTGAAAGAATAGTCCTGTCTTCACATCCGATAAATATTTGAGATGGACTAAGAACTGTCTGATACTCTCTTGGAAATAGGCATCATCTTGTAACAGGACACCCATACGTGCAACGAACAAAACGGTCATATACAACGTATCATCCCACAATTGTCCCTCGTTCAGATTCCGGGTAACACAATGTTGAAGCCCGCCTTCGTCCGTCCTAGGCATGTCTTCCATGACATAGGTGACCCATTCTTTGCAAAGCGCCACATAAGTCGGATTCCCTGTTTCCTCAGCCAAATAGCTTAACGTCAGCATTGGGCACATCGTGTTTACGTTCTTGTCTGGTAAACCTTCAGCGATCCGCTTGTCAAACCATTGAATGAGCTCATTTCTAATCGTCAAGTTGCCTGTCTCCTTATAATAGGAGTACAAAGCAAACAATCCAACGCCCTGAGGCCACTCCCAATTGTCCATCGAAACAATGCCAATCGCAACATTTTCTTGAAAGGCTGGTTTTAAACTTTTCATTTGTCGTATAAGCTTCGTGATGATGTATTCATACTTTTCAATCGTTGCAGCGTTGGACATAACTTAGTTCACTCCTTATGTGAGATTAGGTTGTAAGAGACGGTCCTGTAACTGTTGCATATAAAGACTGCGGGGTTCCACATGGCTTCCAAAGCTTTCCCAGTAGGCTTCCTTGCGAAGACGTTGATCGTAGGGACTTGGGAGGAGTGGCTTGCCTTGACTTCCGACGTGTCCGATCGCATAATTTTGAGCGGTTGGAGGCTGTTGGGAGAGCAACTCATTCGATGTATTCCAAGTAACATAGTTGGCCCCAGACCATCCATGGCCGCTCCCTAACCACCCTCGATCCTGAATATGGATGCGTCCCTTTACATTGTCATAGAGACAGCCCACTGACCACCGATGATGAGGTTCACTCGAGTTGTAATCCTTTTGTGACTCGCAATCGAGAAATACATTTGGTCCTGCAACGCGCGCATCAACTGCAAATGCATGTCTTGCGGTTTCTGTATAAGCTCGCTGAACAAGCGTTAACTCACCCATGAGATGAAACGGGTACCGACGGCCTCCTGTAATCACGCTGATAAATGCGAATGCCGAGCAATCCTGAATAGTAATCCATTTCGTATCGCGCCCAACCTGCACTAATGCGTGTTGGAAATGGAAGCCAACCACATTGCGTACCCATGCGTTTATGACATGATCCAGGTAGATACAATTAATTGCATGCTGCTCATCAGCCATGTAGGTTGCAGTGCCCTCATTGCCATCAATTCTCGTGTCACAGATACCTGGATCATACGAAACAACCACTCGCAAATCCTCGATACCGATCTGTTCAATACGGCCTTCATCCTCGTATTTCATAAGAGCCCCGCCACCCCAGCGGCTTTCAATCGCATTCGCGATAGGAGCGTCAAGTGTAATGCAATTGCCGACCATATGGGTGATGACTCTGTCGAACTCCAGTTGGAACGGAGGCCATTGAACGGTTCCACCTGTAACTGGTCTCATCCGAATCGCATCCATGCCAATAGCATGAATCCAGCGTTCATTTCCGTATCGAAGCACCTTGACGGTGTCGCCTACACGATAACAAGAAGCATCCTGCACATGGATCGTACGTGCACCTGATGGTACATACAGATCACTAATGGAGGTTAGTGTATCCGGTAATAGGTTAGGAGATGCTTCCCCTCTAATTTCAATGAGATCCCGCTGTTTCGTCCCTGTCGCATATAACAAGGTGCCGCCATCTTCGTGGCCCTCACCGCGTAATACAATACCGCTTGCTATAATTTGCAATGTACCTTCAATAGGGTAGACGCCCTTCTTTAGTAGAATAGTGCCCCGAAACCCTGACAAAGATCTAGGTAATGCAGCTACCTGATCAATCGCGTCCTGAATGTGCGTCGTATTATCTCCATCCACGGGTTCAAGTGAAATAACGGGTGCAATTTCAGGGATCACTACGCCGCCTCCACCATAGCCGCAATTGGAGAAATCGATGATCTGATTCCCCTTGAAATCAGGCACATAAGCCAATTTCCCATTCTCGCCTATATGAACGATGCGACTTTGCCCTTCCAACGGAATCAGCGGATTCTGGACTGTAAAATAAAAGGCATCAAAGTAAGTGCGTCCACCTTCTACTTCAATCTCTATGTTTATCCGGTATTGCCCGGCCTCCCTCACTTCGCCAGGAAATGTAAATATTGCTGCCTCGCCCGCTGCAAATTTCGTTGCTGGATGTGTCCACATCTGCTGATCAGCAGATACATTCACTAAGGTTACTTGCACAGTCATCGCATCAGTCGTTCGCACATGCAATGCTGGAAATGGGCTGTCCATATCCAAGAAAGCTGGCTGCCCCGTCTCGCAGACTAAGGAAGGATGTTCCAACGAAAGATCGACCACCCACTCTGTTGAATCAAAAACATCGACGAAGAAACTAGATTCTTTGGTCACACCATCTAAATTTACAACAGCTAGAAATTGGGTGATACCTGATTGATGACTGGTCAGTTTGCCGTTTTCATTTACCGACATCACATTTTCGTTGCTACTGCTAAATGTGACCTCCGCTTTCGTCAAATCGGCGTCCGAACCGTCTGTCAGAATCCCTCTCACTACCAGTTCCGCTTGGTTGTTCACTTGCATTGCTAACGTATCGTCTTGACCGTAATTCATGCCTCCAACAGTGAGAACGAGGTGATCTAACAAGGGACCCGACGGAATGGAAGACTGTTCATATATGCCGAAATCGATGAGTTGAACATCCCGTTCAGGATCAAATAGCATCACATCCAGTGATACATAACGTCCGATAACTCTCGGGAAAACAGCTATTTCTTCCGTTCGAATTCCGCCTACAGCTGTCTGCCGACTATACGCATCCTGCCAAGCTACTCCGTCATGAGAATAACGGATACGGTAGCTACTTATGAAGCCTGACGCCAGCTTTAATTGGATTTTATTGAACGAGAAATTTCGGCCAAGATCAACCGTTAACCAGACGAGGTTATCATCCTTCTGATCAGAACCTAATGGATGCCAATAGGTACTTTCGGAACCATCTACCGCTTGATTGCCAGCGCCATTCGCACTTTCTGAACTACATATTACCGCGCATGCTAGTGCGAGATTGGCTTCGCGCACAGCTTCCGTTCTAGACATCACGCCTCAACCTCCTTACGTTGATCCAGTTGTTATTCATCTTGGCCTATCGGAATGACCATATTCCACGTCTGCGTCGCATCATGAAAGCCCTTGGTTCCATCCGATGTAGCTGCGAACAGATGCGTTGGCTTCCCATCCTGAAAGAATAGAAAAGGTCGCTCCAAATTGCCCATTGTACGTGTGACCCCATTATCCCAACTCACATTTCGGGAATAGGCGAGTGAGGGATGGATTCGCCAATTCATGCCATCCGTCGAAGATGCGTGTACGCCGCCATACTTTTCACCACACAAATTGCCGTCCATGTCTTTCGCTATTAATTCATATCCGTCCTCTGTTCGCCAAATGAAAGGGTCTTCCAGATGAACGTCTGGCGGGAATAGCGGTTCTTCACTCATCACCAGATAAGGACCCTCATAATGTGGCGCACGCGCAACGCCAAACGTCATCTTCCCATGGCCATGACCTTCATATTGTCTAGCTTTGTAAATTAATAACACAGAACCGTCTTCCTCTACACATGGTGCAGGATTGGACGTTAAGAAGCTGTCGAACTTCCCTGGCCTTGTAGATACAATAGGGACATCGCGTCTCTCCCATGGTCCGTTAACACTGTTTGCTACCGCTAATCCAATGCGCTTGTTCGCTCGCGCTACAATACATCGCGGATCTTGGAGGTCATATCCATCACCAGCAATTGGATCAGGAAAAGGATGTGTTGACCCCATATAGAACAATAAATACTTGTCTTTATGCTTAACGATATGCGGATTATGTGTACTGCGGCCATCCCAATATTCGGCTCCACGAGCAGGTAGGACTACCTCCTGAAACGTAAAGGGTCCTTCGGGCTGATCGGCAACAGCACGTACAATTTCCGACTGGACAAGCCACCCTGGATGCATCGGAAGTGACTTCGGCCATCTCGAGGCAAATATGTGAAATCTGCCATCTTCGGCTTGAACTACGGATCCGCACCAGACCCAGTAATCTTCCATTTGGAAGCCCCCGTTCACAGGTGCAGGCATGAAATTGTAAAGCATACTATCGCTCTCCTTCTATTGTTTATTCGTCATCTAGACACTCATTAATCTAATTTCTTTTAAGTTCATTAATACAGCACCGCAAATAGCTTGAGGCCGGACAGTCAGTGTATATTCACCTAAATTTTCAAAATAAAATGGCCCTATCTCAAAGTTCTGGAATTCGTATTCCCCACCTGTTTGCATGACGCTAGCAACTAACTTATTGTCACCCGCTGCAATCTCGAAGATGCCTCCAACGGATGAATCACCTGCCCCATACACAGCAGCAACCCGATATGCGCCACCCTTTATCACGCGAAACTCCCATGAGATTGAGTCTTGCATGGAAGACCAGTTTTTAAGATTGTCTCTCCCTTTTTTCCCCGTATCATAACGAATTGTCTGTCCGGTTAGTTCACCATCAAATACCCCGAATACATGAGACACACCATTGGCAACTACCACTTGTTTCGGATTTGAAGCTATTTCTCCTTGGAATTCCACAGCTACTACAGTACAGATTGGATCAAGAGCTTCACTAGGCAGGTGGAGGATATGATCACCAGAATCATTCAACAATTGATGGGGTAAGTTTCGTTTCGACGAATCTCCCAACAGGTAACACTTCTGAATTGGATCAAGCAAACCAGGCAGCAATAGCTCCCCGCGAGCAGGCCAAACCCAAACGTGCAGATATAACGTATTTCCTTTCAACGTACAGCGGCCCCATGGTGTTCTACCGATCGGACTTCCTTGAGAGCCATATATGCTTTCACCATTCACCTTTAACCAAGTGCCGATGACGCCAAGTAATTCGATTGATTTCGCGTCAATCTCTCCATCCCCCGTTGGCCCTACATTGATGACATAATTCCCACCCATACTAACGACATGGATCATATCATGGAGAATATCTTCGGAACTTCGCCACTGTTGGTCGGTTTGGTTATAGCCCCACGAATGATTTAACGTTGCGATCGATTCCCAGTCTCTCCTTGGTGTTCGCATATGGCGTTGATTATCACCTGTGTTCTCATAATCGCCGAATCCCTCACGACGAACCCGGCGATTGACTAAACAGCCTGGTTGCACGTCATGGACCAAATCCACAAATTGCTTACCCTGTTCATCCGTAATTTTATGTCCACAATCAAACCAAAGAATGCCGATAGGGCCATACTGTGTTAGAAGTTCCTTCACTTGGGGGAAGGCTTTTTCTTGTAAGTATCGCTCATAACGGGTGCTTTTGTTATCATCCTTCTCCCAGGTGTGGAGCGCATCATAAGCGCCAATATTAGCTGGATAATCCAATGTGTTTCCTTGGGAATCTGGATGATGCCAATCCATTGCATGCGAGTAGTATAAGCAAAGAGTCATATCTTCGCGCTGACAAGCAGCCGCTAATTCCGCCACCGGATCTCTGCCAAAAGGAGTTGCTTTAACAATCGAATAATCGCTGACTTGCGAATCGTACATGGCGAAACCTTCATGATGCTTAGCTGTAAAAATCATATATTTCAACCCAGCATCCTTCGCAGCCCGAACCCACACAGTCGCATCAAATTGTGAAGCATGAAAATGATCGGCTATCTGCTCGTATTCGTGAATCGGAATTTGAGCCCTCAGCTGCAAATGCTCCGCGTAAGCTGCATTGACGGGATCACCTTTCCAAACACCCCCGGGCAATGAATATAATCCCCAGTGAATGAACATGCCTACTTTTGCTTCGCGCCACCACGCTATTCGCTGCTCGCGCTGTTCATCTGCCAGCACCTCTTCCTCTTGGAAACGAATCTGTTGTAGATTATTCGCTTCTGCATTATCCATGAGATGATCCTTCGTCGACATGGTAGTTCCCCCCCCCCTTTTCTGCAACAGCCTAAGCCTGTAATATCGTTTCAATCTCCAATAAATCCGTTTCGGATAGCTTGACCCCCGACGCCCTAACATTCTCTTCCACTTGTTGGGGGCGTGAAGCACCTATAATACAGCTAGCAACATTGTCGAGGCGGAGAATCCATGCCAATGCTAGCTGTGCCACACTTAATTCATTTCGCTCTGCGATGGGTATTAGCTTCTCCACCTTACCTAACTGCTCATCCTTCATCAGTTGAAAAATAGCGCCATTCTGCTCAGGATCTGCTGCCCTTGAATCGCTTGGGAACGGCATTCCCGGTTTATATTTACCTGTCAATATCCCTTGAGCTAGCGGAGAAAATACAATCTGCCCGATCCCTTCCCTTGCACTTAAGGGGACAATTTCCTTTTCGATGCCGCGCCGAAACATATGATATTGGGGTTGGTTTGAGATAATTGGATGTAATCGCAGCGCCTTAGCCATATAAACGGCATCTAGCAGTTGCTCAGCTTTCCACATGCTGACACCTGTATAAAGTACTTTCCCTTGCTTAATCAGATCATCCAACGCACATAGTGTCTCTTCCAGCGGAGTATCCGTGTCGTACCTATGACACTGATACAGGTCAATGTAATCCACGCCGAGTCTTTGCAAGCTGGCATCGCATTGCTCCCTAATATGTTTACGGGACAATCCGCGGTCATTAGGTCCGTCACCCATGGGCACACACACCTTGGTTGCTAGCACGTAGGAATCCCTTGGATACTTGGACAGTGCCCTGCCCATTACACGTTCTGCCTCTCCTTTGTGGTACACGTTCGCTGTATCAAACAGATTTATGCCCAACTCGTAGGCTTTATCAATAATCGATTCCGATTGTTTGGCATCGATCGCTCCACCATAGGTTAGCCAACTGCCTAAACTGAGTTCACTTACTTTTAGACCACTGTTGCCTAATCGTCTATACTGCATGCTAGGACCTCCTTATCAGAAATTGCCAAAGAAAGTGTGAATACTCGACCTTCGATTCGATGTTACTCTCCCTGTTCCCCTTTGTCATTGTTCATACTTATACCCCTATGTCTTTTTTTATGATGGAGCGCTGTTTATGACACAAAGAACCGCCTAGGTCGTACACCCGGACGGTTCTTGTTCGGTATCTTTAAGTCTAATTCTGTAAAGCTCTTAACCAATCCAGCAATTGGGCTGCCGTTGTTTCCTCGATGAATTTGCCTTTTTGTGCTTGAATAAGTGCTTGTAGTGCATTTAGCTTAGGATTGAGCTCTTGTTTGGAAGCCCTCTGAATCAGGTTTACGAGGGACATTAAGCCTCTGTAGATGCCTTCGTTTTTGATCCACCCCTTTTGTTTCGCAACAGCTAAGACTTCGTCCAAGTGATCTACATCCATATGAACTTGCAGATCATAGTGCTGCGTTGTTGTATTGCCAGCTCGATCTGTCGCTGTAACAGAAACCAAGTGGTTCCCCAGTGTAAGTGACATCGGTTCAATGACATACGGTGAATCAATCGGTTTGCCGTCCAGTTGAATCGTTTGATTGGCAACGCCACTTAGGGCATCCGTAATGCCAAAGTCCAAGTGAATGGTGTCTGTTACGTAAACAGCCATGGAAACTGATGTGGTGATACGAGGACCACTTCGATCCAATTGAAGCATGACGGACTTCGGAGATTCCTCGTTCCCTGCTCCATCAACGCTATAATACCTGAGCTCCGTCGTACCTTCGCTATCAATCTGAATGGTAGTTCCTTCTGTGAAGGTACTACCGTTCACACTGTAATACGTATTTACAACGCCACTTCCTCCATCCGTAGCAGTGAGATGAATCGTTTGTGTATCCTTGTGCCATCCGCTTCCCACATCATCTGACGTGGCTGGCGCGGTCACATCCGAATCTCCGCCAATATAAATCTCATTGATATTGTTCCACGTATCTTTGGAATTGCCTTTCCCGTTGTATTTGACATATCGCGCATTTTCTTTCCCGAACTGAAAAATCTCTAATCCTGCAGTCTTGCCACTGCTTTTCCCGCTATACACAGTCTTCCAGCTGACGCCATCTTCCGATACCTGCAAATCAAAGTTATACTTGTCGACATCCCCTTTCAGGAATGCAAGAAGTACAGAACGTACAGGTTTCACTACACCTAGATCGAATTGAATCCAATGCGTAATCCCCTTTGCCGCATAACGGGTAGTCAAATCACCATCGATGGCACTCGCAGGCGGGAAGCTCGCATGATAACCTGCGCTAGCCGACACAGCTTGAATGGGATAAGTAATGAAACGATCCGGCACCTCACCGTAAATAGGGTAACCCGTCAGCTGCACCTCATATTTAGCTTGCAAATAGGGATCTTGTCGATCCTTCACGGTAACGACAGCTGTTCCGAACAACTGCTGCGGCTGCGCAATCTCCACAATATGATCGCTCACAGCGCTGATTGTTGGTATAACTTTCGTACCCAACGGCAGAGCTACGGCATAGGTATACGTCGAAGGTGAGAAACTGGCGATCGATACACCGTTGACTTGAATATCCGTTAATTTTGGCAATAATGATTCAATTGGCGGTGTAGGGCTCTTAGACAAAACGAGCTTATCCAGCCGGGCACTGTTTCCTTGCGATTTTATGTTAACCTCATGAAATCCATCTGTTAATGAAAAAGGCAGTTCGGCCGTCGTCCATCCCCAAGTCGATCCCACAGCTACAGGTAAATGAACTTCAGTCCCTTCATCCACGGATACCTGGAGGCTTCCTTCAGCTGCACCACTTGAGGAGCCTAACACATGTAGGTACACACTGCCGCCATGCGTGACATTCAAATCATAGGTTAATGAGGCTGCCCCCTCTTCAGGAGATTGCATGAAAGCGCCTTTGGAGCATGTGTCACAAGCCCCTCTTATAAAATAACCCGTCCTGCTCGCGTAACTTTCCGCTTCCCACGTTGGAGATAAATCTGCATCAACCTGACGAGTCCAGCTCGTATGGTCTTTCACCCACATAATACGGGCAAAGTAGATGGGACTGGTCAATACCGTGCTCATATAGTACGGATTTGCAAGCAATTTATATACGGTTGAATCCGTCGTGTAAGGTGAAATATGCAGATATTCACTCCAGAGATTTGTCAATGTACAGCTTGTTGGAAGTCCATCCACTTTACAATAGAAATTACCTGTGCCAGTTGAGATTACATATCGAATCGTATTGGCGAGCTTGATTAATGTGTCTTGCGTAACGCCATATTTCCCACGATCGTATGCCCTCGTCATGCCCATAATATCATTTGCTGCGTGAACGCCATCCGCATCTTCGACTTTGCCGAAGTAGTCAGCCACATACCACCATTTATACACATCGTGGCCTTGCACTTGATAGGGCTGTAAGGAAGCCGTAAACCAATCGATCGACGCTTGGACAATGCGGTCATAGAGGTCTACTCTAGTTGGATCGTCCGCTAACAGCTCGTGACATTCCGCCAAACGCATAAAACCGTTATTGATCATCATTTGCTGATTCCAAGGAATAGCGGAATTAGGTGCTCCACTTCCTGTGGTACTCCACCGTGTATCGTTCGGCCAATATTGACGCAATGTATCTGGCTTTACGAAATTCGGGATCATATACGTATCCATGGATTTATCTAACTCGGTAATGTATGATTTCGCGCGCTGCAAATAGGTCTCACCGTATAGCAAGCCATTGCCATAAGGAACAACTTTATTCCACAATGACTTGTTTTGAAGAATCAGTTTCGCACTGTATGCAATATGTCCGATCACATCGCCATTCTCGCTGCCTGAATAACCATCAATGAGCAAGCCATCACTATTAACTTCGCCAACCTTTTTGTTTGGCCATGCCAGCTCCCTGTTTCCATTCCATAAAACACGGCCGGTAACTGGATTATTCCTAGCAGAAAGCATATTCTCGCTAAATGAAATCATCCGATCGAGTATAGCTTGATCTCCACTAATTTCGTACATATAGCCCATTGCTTCTACATTCTGACCGCTAGGACCATAGACGAAATCATTGCCTATATTACTAACCGGCAGACCGACAGAAGTAGATAAGATATATTGCTTAAATGAATTAATCTCCTCTTGTGTGACAGGACCGTCTAGGCTGCTAACCACCATAGGCGCCCCTGTGGCAGCAGATGTGTTTGGCGTTAAAGGAGCCCATATTCCCGAGCAACTTAGCGTAATCGCCAAGCATGAGACCAGTAATTTACGCCATCCTTTTGTCATCTTCGCTGGATTTGCAGCTAACATTATGTACCCTCCTTATTTTTGCGATTTATTGTAATCGCTTTCATCATTTATCATAGTTTTTGTGTCACTTGCTCGCATACTAGTTTTTTAAGCACCTATTCAACAAAATTATGATTCTCCATTAATCGTGGACCGTAGCTAAGTTCCTGTGCGAAAAAACGACCACATAACCTATTACGGCTATGTAGTCGTTCATGTCTTTATTAATTATACACTTCAATCTCATTAATCGTCGGTACCGCGCTTGCCGTGTTGATGTACAGCCTCAGGTACCTGGAAGTCACCGGAGAGAAGTTCACTGTTTGGCTAGGACCGATCGCGGTTCCCGATGTTCCGGCAATATCCGAATAGGATGTGCCATCGTTCGAGAACTGCAGTTTGTAAGATGTTACCCTCTGGAACGTGATTTCTTTCAGCACTACCTGATTGAACGTGGCGGCAGCACCGAAATCGACGCTAATCCATTGATTATTCAGAGAACCACTGGATGCGGACCAACGAGAGGTATTCGAGATGTCGCCATCAAACGCATTCGCGGCAGGATAAGACGCATTCCATATTGTTGAAGCACTATATGTTTTGCCCAATGCGATATTGCCTCCTGCTGCCAAAGTCGTTGCGCTGATCGTATTGCTAGCAGCAGAAACATTACTTGCCGCATCTTTCGCCTTTATCGTATAGCTATATGCGGTTGATGCTGTGAGTCCCGTATCACTAAACGAAGTTGTCGTCGAAGATCCGGCCAAGGCAGCGCCACGATAGACATCATACCCCGTTACGCCCACATTATCTGTCGAAGCGCTCCAGCTCAAATTGATTTGACTGCTTGATGCTGCCGTTGCTGTCACATTTGTCGGTGCTGTTGGTGCCGTTGTATCTGTTCCGCTTGGGCCATATACTTCCATTTCGTCGATGTTTGGTATGTTGCTGGCTGTGGTTATAAACAGTCTTACATACCTGGAGTTCACACTCGCAAAGTTAATCGTTTTATTGGCACCGATTGTCGTACCTGCCGTGCCGGCGATATCTGTATAAGTGGTACCGTCGCTAGAGGTCTGGAGCTTGTAAGCCGTGACCCTCGGGAACGAAATTTCTTTGATCACGACTTGGTTGTACGTGGCAGGTGAGCCGAAATCAACACTAATCCATTGATTGTTAAAGGAACCACTCGATGCAGACCAACGAGTCGCAACATCACCATCAAACGCTTTATCACCTAAATATGATGCACTCCATGTCGTTGAAGCACTATATGTTTTACCTAAAGCGAGATTCCCCGACAAAGATGACGTCGTTGCGCTTGCTGTGTTGCTTGCAGCGGATGCGTTTCCTGCCGCATCTTTGGCTTTGATCGTATAGCTATAAGCTGTCGATGCGCTAAGTCCCGTATCGCTGTATGAAGTTGTCGTCGAAGATCCGACAAGAGTAGCTCCACGATATACATCATAGCCCGTTACGCCTACATTGTCTGTTGAAGCCGCCCAGTTCAAATCGATTTGACTGCCCGATACGGCAGATGCTGTCAAATTCGTTGGTGCTGTCGGCGCTTGTGTATCCGGTGTGCTACCTGCCACTGGCTTCCACCAGTTACCTGAGATGAAAAGCATGTTTAACAACGTATAGCTTTCGTCGTAGTAGCCTGTTTTATGGCTTTTCATCCAATCCCATCCTGCATTGATCCAGGCTTGATGGCTGCTGTTCGTAACGGCTGCTGCAATGAAAGGAGAGACGAAAACGCCTGCTGGTCCGCTAGCTGAACCAGTCACGGTTCCATCCAACTTATAACCGTCTTTCACATTGTTTGGATTACCGCCTGTTTTCCCCTTAATCCAAACAGCCATTTTGTCAGCGATTGTTTTTCCTCTCGCATCTCCATAGAGCGCGTAGTCCATAACGATTCGGAGCGGTACGCGAGCCGCATTGTAATTATACTCGTTCGTTTCAGGAAACTCATCCAAATAATTGGCGGGAGCTGGCTGCGGGGGATTACCGACAACAAAGTCCGAAATCAGCCCTGTACTTGGCGAATAAGAAGTGCTGAACGAACTGTAAACACTGTACAGATTGTTAATGACATTCAGCCAAGTTTGATCACCTGTAACGTCGTAATAGGCTCTTAAATGAGAGAGCATCCAATCAGACGGTCTCGTATTCAAAACGCTTTTGCCATCCCAATCGCCCAAGTTTAATCGATTATTGGTTGTAACATTACTGACTTTAATTCCGTCCGTAATCATTTTTTGGGCTTCCGCTAAGTAATTGATCGTTCCTGCTGATCCCCATTGATAATGAGCCAGAATCAAGGAATAAGCAATATCCATATCACCGTCAGTCGCCGAATCGAAATGTCCTTGTGCGCCCGCGTTATCTGCCACTACCCAACCCATCAAGTTGGCATTTTGTGTGCTTTTATAAGCCCTAGCTGTCTTAAATAGCCCGTCGTAAATCGTTTTTGCATTGGCGTCATAGCCTGCCATTAACGCCGTAATGACCATGCCATATCCTTGACCTTCAGAAGAGCCTAGGGGGACATACCCATCTGCGTCACCAGTTATTTCCCCTTTCACATAGTAACCGCCAGGCAAGGAGGACAAGTTGTTTTTCAAATAGCTTGATTTCCATGAATTATAGTACGCTGCGACATCTGTATTCATTTGAGACTGCGAAATATGATCAGGCTTTGTAATCCCTGGATAGTTGACTTGCTGTGGAAAAGGCTTTTGCTCACCTGCCGCATGCGCACTCTGCTCGAAAGCCGGCGAAAGAATGGGTGCCATAAAAAGGGTAACGCATATCACAGCAATTGACCACTTGTTCCTCCTGTTTGTGACAGGTCTTACTTGGATCTCATCCATGCTAATACCTCCACTTCAAGTATGTTCGCAGATAAAAGAGACAATTGACTTACTGATTATATATTTCCATCTCGTTTATCGTCGGAGTATCGCTTGCCGTGCTGATATAAAGTCGCATAAATCTGGATGAAATGGAGGAAAAGTTGATCGTTTTATTGGTACCGATTACCGTTCCCGATGTTCCAGCTATGTCCGTAAAGGTTGTGCCATCGCTCGATGACTGGAGCTTGTAAGACGTTACTCGCTGGAACGTGACTTCTTTGATCACTACCTGATTGTACGTGGTGGCCGCACCCAAATCGACGCTGATCCATTGGTTATTCAGGGAACCACTCGATGCTGACCAGCGGGACGCATTGGTGGTATCTCCATCGAACGCATTTGCGGCAGGATAAGACGCATTCCATATCGTAGATGCATTATACGTTTTGCCTAAAGCGAGATTCCCAATGTTGTTGTATACCTCTATCTCGTCGATTGTCGGTACAGCGCTGGCAGTGGTTACATATAATCGCAAATACCTGGCGTTCACACCTGTGAAGTTGATCGTCTTGCTTGCGCCGATCGTGGTGCCCGATGTACCTGCAATATCTGTATAGGTCGTGCCGTCGCTAGAGGACTGAAGCTTGAAAGCCGTCACCCTCTGGAAGGTAATTTCTTTGATAACGACTTGATTGAACGAGGTGGCGGCACCCAAATCGACGCTGACCCATTGGTTATTCAGGGAACCACTTGATGCTGACCAGCGGGTAGCTGAGCTGCCATCAAACGCATTCGCCGCAGGATAAGTGGCACTCCAAATCGTAGATGCGTTGTACGTTCTGCCCAAAGCGAGATTGCCCCCGCCCGATTGCGTCGTTGCGTTAGCTGTATTGCTTGCTGCGGACAAGTTTGCTGCAGCATCCTCTGCTCTTACCGTATAGCTGTATGCGGTCGAAGCACTAAGCCCCGTATCGCTGTATGATGGCGATGTTGAAGACCCAACTAATGTGCCATTCCGGTATACATTGTATTCCGTTACCCCCACATTATCTGTCGAAGCACTCCAGCTCAAATTGATTTGACTGTTAGATGCTGCCGTTGCAGTCAAGCCCGTCGGTGTTGTCGGCGCTTGGGTATCTGAAGGCGCTTGCGTCGTTGCACTAGCTGTATTGCTTGCTGCTGAAATGTTAGTTGCCGCATCCTTCGCTTTTACCGTATAACTGTAGGCTGTTGAGGCAGTGAGTCCTGTATCACTGTAAGACGTTGTCGTCGAAGTCCCGACCAATGTGGCACCGCGATAGACATTATACCCTGTTACCCCTACATTGTCTGACGAAGCTGTCCAACTCAAATTAATTTGAGAGCTGGATGCCGCATTTGCTGTTAAATTGGTCGGTGCCGATGGTGCTGTAGTATCCGTTCCGCTTGTGCCGTATACTTCCATCTCTTCGATATTCGGTATGTTGCTGGCTGAAGTGATATAAAGCCTGACATATCTGGAGCTTACATTCGAAAAAGTAATCGTTTTATTAGAACCGATTGTCGTTCCTGTGGTTCCTGCTATATCCGTAAAGGTCGTTCCATCCGTCGAGGACTGGAGCTTGTATGCCGTGACCCTTGGGAACGAAATTTCTTTGATCACGACTTGGTTGTACGTGACAGGTGAGCCGAAATCAACACTAATCCATTGATTGTTAAAGGAACCACTCGATGCAGACCAGCGAGTCGCTGTATCTCCGTCAAAGGCTTTATCCCCCAAGTATGCTGCGCTCCATGTGGTGGACGCGCTGTAAGTTTTGCCCAACGCGAGATTGCCAGATGAGACCAATGTCGTTGCACTAGCTGTATTGCTTGCTGCTGATACATTAGCTGCCGCATCCTTCGCTTTTACCGTATAGTTGTAGGCCGTCGAAGCACTGAGTCCTGTTTCGGTGAAGGATGTCGTTGTAGAAGTACCGACTAATGTTGCACCACGATAGACGTTATAACCAGTAACGGCCACGTTATCTGTAGAAGCCGTCCAGCTCAAATTGATTTGACTGCTTGATGCTGCGGTTGCGGTCAAATTGGTCGGTGTAGTCGGTGCTTGCGTATCACTGCCCGTGTATCTTTGGTTTTTCAAATACATAAGACGGGCGAATGAAGCCATCGTTGTACTTGTCATATTAGGCATGGTCGCATTAGCCAACGTGTAATAAACATCCGGGCGGAGCGCTGCTAATTGGAGATTGCCGCTGCGAGGATAAGTCGTCGGCGCACCATGCCCCGTCCCGTCCGTTCCGTCAACTCGACCCGCGTAATCACCAGGTCCCCTCATCATTACATCGGCATACATGTTGGCAAATGGCGTCATCATCGACGCTGTAATACCATAACGACCGATCAGAAACGCTCGATAAAAGCCTGATATATCCAGTGCGCCATGATTGGAATCTTCGCCTCCCAGTAGGGTCGGATTATAGCCCCAGTTATAGGCTGTGTTTCCTTTACTGTCCGTATAAGTTTGTTTGGCTGAATTATCGCTAAAAAACCAATTAAGATTCGTCTGAACAATCCCGTCGTATTGTGAAACGAGAGAAGGATTATCTCCTTTAATCGCATGAGCCGCTGCTAAATTCTGTAAGCCATATGTGATCATCATCTGCTGATTCCACGGGAATACGCCGCCTGGCATGTAAGGCGATTGCGTTTGGAAATACAGTTTATTCCCCCTCGAAAGATCTAACAGCTTCGGAAAGAGGAATTGGCTAACCACATAATCGGCCTCAGTAATAAAGGTATTTGCACGTTGAACATAGGTCGCGCCATGCCCATAAGCGTCGCCAATTGGAACAGTCGTATTCGCAATTGCCGGAGTCTGGAGGATCAGTCTGCCACAATAGGCAAGATGACCAATCGAGTCTCCATTGGCTGAGTCAGCAGTAGCCGTACCCGTATTATTCCCTGGCCATACTGGCGCAATCGTGTTGGTCCATACTGTGCGCTGCCCATATGGAGCAGGGAGAATATCGTTTCGCTGGGAAAGAAGCACGTCACAGAAATAGATCATACGGTCGAGGATTTCCGTATCATTCGTTAACTCATACATGAGACCCATCGCTTTGATGTTCTCACCACTTTTACCCTGCGCATATTCGCTTTGCATGGAACCGGTATTGGGCCAGACAACAGGCTCCACCGTCTGAATATAGGATTTGAAGGAGTTTATTTCGTTCTGAGTGATGGGTCCATCGAAACTGTCAACCACCATTGGCCCGGCGGCCGAGGCATGGTTTCCCTGGAACATACCAATGAGAAAAGCAAACATGAGTCCAAATAAAATCAGTTGTTTTTGGGAGAACGTAAAACCATAATGCTTCTTCTTGAGGTGAGAAATGATGAAAGCTGACATTATACAACCCTCTTTACACATCCCCATCGGCTGGGGTATTTGCTGACATCATGCTCGACTTCATGGCATGCCATGCAACATCATTAATTGGAGATATCGCACCTCCTTATTCATTCACCCACTCATATTAAAGCGTTTTCATAAAAATAGGAATAAGGGCTACTAACTACTTTTTTTGTTAAACTAACCTAGTTGATAAACCTGACGATACTCGGATGGTGACATGCCTACATGTTTTTTAAAGGTGGTTGAGAAATAGGAGCCATCTTGAAAGCCTGTCATATAAGCCACTTCGGTCACAGAGAAGGAAGAGTACACGAGTAGTTCTTTGGCCTTCTCCATCCTTCGATCGTAAATATACCGCATTGGCGAGACGCCGAAATGTGTTTTAAAATAACGAATGAAATAATTGGGATGAAAATGTGCCCTTTGCGATAGCTCCTGAATGGTCAATTCTTTGTCCAAATTCTCATCAATGTATTTGATTGTGTTAACCAATTTGTTCACGGATGAAAGCTTGATATTTATTTTTGTTTCCTTCCATCCTTCGTCGATATAAAAAGCCATCATTTCAAGCAAGGCCGCCTGGATTTTAATAGAAGATGTCAGTCCAACATGCCTTCGATTGATAATCAATTCCTCGAAATAACCCAACAATCGCGAACTATTCCCCACAGTAATAATAGGGGGGATCTCGATCGATCGAAAGAGTTGATTGAAACGAATATTGGATGTGAAATGGCACCAGTACATGGTAAACGGTGGACCGTTTGTTACTGAAAAGGACTGGTTAACCCCTGCTGGAGCGAAGAACAATTGCCCAGACTTCGGTTGATACAGCTTTCCCTCAATTTGGATCCATCCTTCGCCTTCACAAATATAATAGAATTTATTATAAGCGGGAATAAAATTGAGATGTTTCCAGTCCTGGGTACATACGGAATGCTTCGCATATAGTAATTTCACTCTTAAATCGGAAAGCTGATGATACAACATGTGATTTGTTATGGGCACAGCTTCCACATCCTTTATCGAATTGAGAAAAGCCCCACCTGCCATAAGGCAGGCGAAGCATAGTTCCCATTAGTCATTAAAGGTCTTGCCCTTATTTTTTCTTTGTATCGAATGCTTGTTGGTAGATTTGCAAGTACCTCGGCAGTTTCATATTATCCAAATTCTTCAAATATTCATCCCATTTTTTATCAATATCCAAGTCCCCGATAATCATTCTCGCGGTTGATTCTTTCCGATAATCATCAATCGTTTTACTAATATTAGCGATTTCATCCGTCTGCTCGTTTGTGAAGTTTAAAGCCGGAATCATCTTCTTAGGGTCCGGTTTATACGGCTCATATTTCGTCAACGTTTCTTTATACAGGATGTCTTCCAGCGGATTTTTTGGATCAGCTGTTTGTGCTAAACGCCATTCGTTCGTACGCAGCGAAGGACCCACTTGTCCCCAAGTTGCATTCTTTGCTCCAGGGGAAGTATTACCGATTAACGTATATTTGGCAGGCTTGCCATTGATACCGATCTCATTTGGACCAGCTACTTTCCATTCCATGTCCGGTCTGCCCAGAATGGCGCGATTGGTGGCCTCCTCGGAGTAAAGGAAATCTGCTAAGCGCATGGCAATTTCCGGGTTCTTGGCTTTGTTCGTAATCACAAATGATCCAGATGTAATACTTTGTGGAATGTATTTGGATGCTTGGACACCATTAGGACCTTTTAAAGGCGGCACAGCAACGTAATCCAACCAACGTGTTCCCTCCAATGTGTTGAAAATTGTAGGATGTTGTGCCGCAACTACACCCAAGATCACATTGTCTGGATTTTCACCCAATTTTCTTAATTGATTCCGATCCTGCGTTAATGATTGCGGATCAACCAAGCCTTCTTTGAACAACTTGTTAATATACTTAAGTCCTTCCTTATATTCCGGTTGCGTAAAGGCTGCGTTTATTTTGCCGTCTTTCATAAACTGCATATTACGGTCGCTGTCAATAAAGGCTTGCAAGAGGAAAGTATCAATGTAAGAGTTGGCAATGTTGGCTCCGATAAACGGAATTTCATCCGCTTTTTTATTGCCATTCGGGTCTTTCTCCTTAAACGCTTTCAATACCTGATAAAACTCATCTGTCGTTGTTGGCATCTTCATACCAACCGCATTGAGCCACTTCTGATTAATCCATAATTTGGTAGGCTGTGTACAGTGAAAGCACTCGTTAACTGACGGTAGACCATAAATGTTACCATCTGGTGAAGTAGAGAGTTCTTTCGTGTACGGGAGTGCTGTAAACATTTTTTTGGATTCAACACCATATTTATCGATGAGTTTGTTCAGTGGGATAAACACACCGTCTTTGCCATATAAGGTCAACTGGATTTGATCAATGTTAAATCCTAGATAAACATCCGGATAGTCACCGCTTGCAAGAGAAATATTTAACTTCTGTTTGGGATCGCTTGCCACTTCCCACTCGAGATGAATGTTCGTTTTTTCTTCCAGCCATTTAGTAAACTCGTTCGTTGCAAAATTTTCTACCGCTGGATTCGTTCGCGACAATACTTTGAGTGTCGTTTTCTCTTTGGTAATCGGAAGCACCCCCGGTGGATTTACGACTTCGTTCTGTGCTGCTGCTGTTGAATCAGGCTGTTTCGTAGCCTCAGAGCTCGTATCCGATGTTTTACTACAACCGCTTAGCACCACTGTTGCACTTAAGATTAGGCTGATCGCTGGGCCCCACAACTTCATTCTTTGCATGTGAAAATCCTCCCTTATTTATCTATAAAATGTATATAAGCTTACCCTTTTAGTGAACCGATCATCATCCCTTTAACGAAATGACGTTGAATAAAAGGATAAACAACTAAAACAGGAATTGTCGCAATAACAATTAATGAATACTTGAGAAGTTCTCTCATACCTTCTCGTTGTGCTGCACCTACGACATCCGTGATGATTTCTTCATCAAATGTGTTCTTCACAAGCACTTCACGCAGAATGATTTGAAGGGGAAACAGATCCGGTGACTTCAAATAAAGTAGAGCGGCAAAATAGGTATTCCAATGTCCTACAGCGTAAAATAACGAGAGCACAGCAATGATAGGTCCTGATAAGGGTGCCACGATTTTCACTAGAAATTTATAATCACTGCACCCATCCAGATGTGCGGCTTCTAAGATTTCATCGGGAATCGTCGTTTGGAAATACGTCCTTGCAATGATGACACTCATGACGCTCATGACACCTGGGATAATCAATGCCCAGCGGGTATCTAGCATACCTAGTTCCTTAATCAAGAGATAGTTAGGTATCAACCCTCCGCCAAACATCATGGTGAATACAAAGAGAGCCATTACCCCATTGCGAATATAGAAGTCCTTACGTGACAAAGGGTACGCTGCAATCAGGGTCATCATCACATTGATGATGGTTCCTACAACCGCATAGAACAATGAATTGGCAAACCCAACCCACACGCGATTGTTCTTGAATACGGCTTCGTATCCCTGCAATGTGATATCGACAGGCCACAACCATACTCTTCCTGAAATGACAGCCGTTGATGAGCTGAAGGAAGCGCTTAACACATAAATGAGCGGATATAAGACAGACAGTGTAAAGAGGCAAAGCACCGTGTAGTTCACGATATTAAATAGTTGATCGCCTCTCGATTCTTGAATTCGGGTCGACTTCATTCTTTTCTTTGCACCTCTCTACCACAGGCTGGTTTGCCCTAATTTTTTGGCTGCTTTGTTGACGGTGTACAATAAAATAAGATTGATGACAGAGGTGAACAATCCAATCGCAGAAGCGTAGGAATATTTAATTCCCGTAGAGAGCAGGCCCACCTTATACACATAGGTGTCAATAACCTCAGATGAACTGAGATTCAGTGGATTTTGCATCAACAGCACTTTTTCAAAACCAACATCCATTAAATTCCCAACACTAAGAATCAACAATATAACGGCAACCGGCAAAATCCCGGGAATATCCACATGCCTCATGCGTTGAACTTTACTCGCACCATCCATGACAGCGGCCTCATGCAGAGAAGGATCAATGGCTGCCAGAGCAGCTAAATAAATGATACAGCCAAAGCCTACATTTTGCCAAATACCTGACCAGACATACAGTGACTTAAAGTTATCCGGATTTCCGAAGAAATCGATTTTCTCAAAGCCCAGTTGTGCAATAATCATGTTGACGATACCGGTTTTGGGATCGAGCAGTTGGATGATGATCCCCATCATCACGACCATCGAAATGAAATGCGGGGCGTAGGTAATCAACTGCACCGATTTTTTGACAAAAGACCGATTCACGTAGTTTAAGCAAAGTGCCAGAAGGATTGGGAATGGAAAACCTGCAAGCAAGCTGTAGAAGCTTAAGCCAAGCGTGTTTTTAATCACCTTCCAGAACTCGTAGGAGTTAAAAAAGTTTTTAAAATGCTTCAATCCAACCCAGTCACTTCCAAAAAAACCTTTATGAGGTACATAATCCTGAAAGGCAATAACTGCACCGTACATCGGTATATATTTAAAAATGAGAATGTACAAGATGGGCAGTATGGATAGTAGATACAATTGAGGCACTTTTCTAATGTTAGCCAATAACTTACTAGCGAAATTGGCTCTTACCTTATGTTGTGAGCTAGTCACTTTACTGACGATTTCCACTCCAGGCTTCCTCCTCTCTTTTGTTATCTTCATGATACGTTTTCAAGAGAAGGCGAACATACTAGTTTTTTAAGCACCTAGATAACTAATTTATGGTTTTCCATGTATCTTTTCGCACAAAAAAAGATGGCGTACCTCCTATTGAAGGAACTCCATCCTGTTTCACTATATCGCTATTGCAGCTGAGGCGTATCTCGGCTCATCTCGTTGACTCGGCATGCGCAACGTTAGCTGAGCACCTGTCGTAATCTCATTGTTGCAAATACTTAACCCATATTGCTCACCGAAAACAATTTGAATCCGGCTGTGTACATTGGCTAATCCGATTCCACCCTCGCGCTCTATACGAACTGGCAGCTGTGACGTGCTCACATGCTGTTCTGCCAGCTTAGCCTGCAGCTCCTCCAGTCTTTCTGGCGTTATACCCACGCCATTATCCGTAACGGTTACGATGAAATCATCCTCATCCATACAGGCATCAATACGGATCTGATGGTGGCTCTCGATGCCATCAGGAAAAGCATGCTTAAACACATTTTCGATTAACGGCTGTAGGGTGAGGCGCACCATTTTTTTCAATAAAAGCTCCGGTGGAACCGTCACTTCAATTTCAAACTCGTGGCCTAAGCGGTAATTCATAATGTTCATAAAATGCAGCACATGCTTTAACTCGTTGGCAACCGTTATTTCCTCTAAGTCGGCACGTACCGAATAACGAAGCATATACGACAGAGATCTAACGATCTCTTTGATTTCTTGCGAATCCTGCACGACGGCATAACAGACGATCGTTTCGAGCGTGTTGTAAAGAAAGTGAGGATTGATTTGCAATTGCAACGCTTGAAATTCGGCAGACTGCCTTTTTAGCAAATATTCCTTATTCTTCAACTCCTCGGCATACACTTGCTCCATAAGCTCTTGCAGTCGTGAGACCATCATATTGTAGCTGATCGTAAGACGATCCATTTCGTCCGTTCTACCGCTGATGGCGACATGTGTCCAATTACCTTTTTCCGTTTTGCGCATGCCGTTTTCGAGCATTTTGATGGGCCGAATGATGGATTGCCCGAATCGGTAGGCAAGAATCAACGCAATGATTAACGCAATCGCACAGGTGTATACCGTTGTTTTACGAATATTTAGCGCAGGGGCTCTAAGCTCATCAAGCGGCATGGATGCTACCAACGTCAAGCCTGTATAGTCCGATCTTCGGTTAAAATGGACACGTTCAACATCGTCTTTATAATTGAAAATCTGATTTTGATTTTCACGCAGTTTGGTAAAAAGCTTAGTGTCCAACTGCTTGCCAATCATGCCGGACATTGGGTGATAAATGATTTTCCCCGTGTCATTTACAATATAGAAATAACCGGTTTCCCCAAGACGAATACCCTTCCACAAAGATGTCAACTCTTCTATATTAAGCTCAATGCCAAGTATCCCTTTAAAGATTTTCGATGTCTGGCGATCTGAGATTTTCCGTGTTAGTGCTAGCTTCCCGTCCAGAAAACTCCAATCCATAATCGTTAATTTGCCGTCTTTATTTGTAATTTCTTTCAAGGAGTCCAGCTTATCCAGCAGGATCGAGTTGCTGAAATCTGACGTATCCGCATTATGATCATAGATGCTAAGCCCGTTATATCCGAGCAAATACACCATACTAATTTCAGGATTATTAATAAAAAGTGGCTGAAAGACCTTCTCTTTCATCGGTCTGATAGATAGAAAATATGGAATGAAATTGTTACCATCTAAATTCAAAAACTCTTTCACATTCGTAGAAGTTATCATCGAAACGGTAGCGCGATCGTATTTCTTCAAATACATATCCGTATGATTCATCGCATTATCGACGATTTGAGTTAAGAGCTCATTGGTTTGCTTATCCACTTCCTTGGTGGATTGAACATACAGGACTAGGCCGACAATAGAGGAAGATATCACAATGACGATCACGAAATAAACGAACATACGCAATGCCAAGCTAGATCTCATTATTTGATCCCCAACATACTGCGGTATTCCGTCGGCGAGCAGCCGGTCATCTTCTTGAAAATCTTAGTGAAATACGGATAGTTCTGATAGCCAATCGTCACACCCACGTCAACAACTTTATAGTGCGGCATTTCGAGAAGTTTCTTAGCCATTTCGATCCGCTTCTTCATACGGTATTGAACAAATGTTTCATTCGTCATTTTCTTAAAAATATAACTGAAATAGGTAGGTGCAAGTCCCATCTTCTCTGCCACTTCTTCGAGGCTCAACTCTTCGGAAATGTTATTGTCAATGTAGGTTTTCGCTTCTTCAAACAAGCTCTTCTGATTCCCACCCCGCCATTGAAATAATTGATGATACAGATAGACGAACTCTGACCGTAAATAGTCCATAGCCTCCGTCAAGCTATTCAATTGTACTGGCGAAGCCTGCGTCGTAAAAGTCACTAAGCCACGAGCGTTCAGTTTTTTGACTACACTCTTCAACCCATCTGCCATCATCTGATCCAACTGCTGAACTTGAATCCCTTTCAACATGTCGCTTTGTGACCACTCATCTAGTAGGGCATGGAGGGCATCCAAATCCCCAGACCAAATCGTTGCTTCAACGCGTTCCAGCCACTCCTCTATTTGAAAGAAGGAGATTTGCTTCACCTGATCCTGTTGTACGAGCAATTTATTAAGCACGGGATACAATTCATGTTCCGTAAGCGGTTTCAGTAAGTATTCTTTGACGCCGAAAGTAAGGCATTTCTGCGCGTAAGAGAAATCATCATAACCAGAAATGACAACAACAGGGAAATTCACTTGCAGCTCTTGAATGGCTTTGCACAAGGCCAGACCATCCATCTTCGGCATACGAATGTCGGTTAGAAGCAAATCAGGGCGCTGTTTGTTGATTTGTTCAAGTGCCTCGATGCCATTCGCTGCGACAACCGTGCGAAACAAGGGGCTGCACTGTCTGACGAGCTGGGCTAGCCCCATCCGAACCATCGGTTCGTCATCCACAATGAGGATATATTTCACTTCGCAAGCACTCCCTTTTACGCTAGGTTAAAAAAATCCTTGTGAATATTTTACCACAGTGCTAATTCATAAGTAACTTTTTTCTACACTATACGCCTCGTCGTCATCCCCATGTATTATGTTTTCTTACGATCCTATTTGTTATTTTACTGAATCCCATCCCCAGCTCTACCTACGATTTAATAGACCCAACCATCATTCCCTTCATGAAATGCTTTTGCAAGAACGGATACACCAACATGATCGGTAATGTAGCAACGACGATAACAGCCATTTTCAATCCCTCGGGTGATACCAAGAGCATCAAGTCTGAGGTAGTATCCGATGATCCCATATTATCCGTAATAACAATCTCGCGTAACCGCACTTGGAGCGTAATCAGCGAGCGTTTATCAATATAATAGAGGGCTTGTGAATACATATTCCAATTCGATACCGCATACATAATCCCCATTGTTGCCATGACCGGTTTGGACAGTGGCAGTACGACTTTCCATATCATCCGCAGCTCGCCACATCCATCAATACGGGCAGAATCCAACAGCTCAACCGGCAGATGGATAAAAAAAGAACGCATAACGAACAGATTAAAAGCGCTGATTGCGGATGGAATCATTAACACCCAGAGTGTATTAAGCATATGCAGATTTTTCAATAGCAGATAATTCGGAATCAGAGGTGCATGGAATATCATGGTTATCAAAACATAGACCAATGCAGGTTTCCGAAATACGTATTCTGAACGAGATAGCGGATACGCTAAACTTGATGTAGCTGCCAAATTGATGAACGTTCCGAGTACAGTTATTGTCACACTATTGCGGAATGCCATCCAGATCGTGGAATCCTTCAATATCATATGATAATTCTCAAGCGTGAATCCTACCGGCCATAGGCTGACCTGTCTGTTGTTGATTGCAACAGCGTCGCTAAAGGATTGAGCGATCACATGAAGAAGTGGGAGCAGCATAGTTAGTCCAATCATCAACAGTAACATCATGTTAACTACCTGAAAAGCTCTCTGACTAGTTGTAGAAATCACATCCCTGACCTCCTTATGACGAATGTTAGTATAGGCTCTCTCCCGACGTTTTTTTACTTAAGGTATTACCGATCATGATCAATGCTAATCCAACAAAAGACTTAAAAAGTCCAATCGCGGTGGTGAAGCTATATTGTCGGTCGACCAGACCTGATCTGTACACATAGGTATCCAGAATTTCTCCGTTTTCGCTATTTAGAGGGTTCAGAAATAAATACACGCGTTCAAAACCGAAATCCATAAAATGTCCGATTTGGAGAAGCAGTAGAATGGTGATCGTAGGGAGAATGGAAGGTAAGGTAATCGACATCACCTGACGAAACCGACCCGCTCCATCGATCTCTGCAGCTTCATATAAATCTGGGTTAATGCCTGCTATGGCAGCAAGATAAATAATGGTTCCCCATCCGCTGTCTTTCCATATCCCAGATCCAATCAGAATAGAGCGGATATAACTGCTCTCGCCCATAAAATAAATGGACTCCATATGAAACCAACCCATCACTTGATTCACAATCCCCGTTGTCGGGGACAGCAACCCAATAATAATCCCGCCGACAATGACCCATGACAGAAAGTGCGGCATGTAGATGACGGTTTGCACCACCCGCTTATAACCGTTGAACCGAATTTCATTCAGCAATAAAGCCAGAATGATAGGTACTGGAAAGGCAAATATCAGATCATACATACCGATTAACAGCGTGTTTTTCAGAATGATCAGAAACTCTGGATACGTAAATAACCGTTTGAAATGTGCCAAACCTACCCAAGGGCTGCCGGATACCCCCTTGAAAATATTATAATTTTGAAAAGCAATGGAGGAACCGAACAAGGGGATATACTTAAACAAGGCAAAATACAAGAGTCCGGGAATTGAAAGCACATACAAGGGCCAATATTTCTGAATAAATGCCCACTGAGCTCGCGAATTCACAAACTGGAACTGTTTCTCGCCAGAGATGTCCGTTTTCGAAGCCATACGATCAGCTCCTTTCATTTTTTTGGCATCAGCATAATAATCTTCGTTCCTTGGCCTATCTCGCTGACAATCTGCAGCCCATACTTCTCGCCGAACACCATCTGAATTCGACGGTGCACGTTAACGATACCAATGCCACCGATCCCTTTCGTCCGCCCGCTCTCTGCAAGCCGGTTTTCACTAAGCTTCTCGCGCAATTCTCGCAGCCTCACTTCTTCAATCCCCACTCCGTTATCTTCTACGCTGATCCAAAAAAGCGCATCGTCTTCACCCGCGTGAACACGAATATAATGGTGGTCCTCCACTCCGTCCGCAAAGGCATGCTGAAACGTATTTTCTACTAACGGCTGAAGTGTTAACCGCACCATATGACGAAGCAAATACGCCGGATCAATGTCCACTTCCATATCAAACTCTCGTCCGATCCGATGTTTCATCACGAGTAAGTAGTGCAAGACATGTTTAAGTTCATTAGCTACCGTGATTTCTTCCAAATGGGTTTGTACAGAATAGCGAAGCATATAGGCCATTGCCTTCACGATCTCATAGATTTCCTTACTATCCTTAATAACCGCATAGCAAACAATCGTTTCTAACGTGTTATACAAAAAGTGAGGATTAATTTGAAGCTGCAGCGATTGTAACTCAGCTTTCTGACGCTCAATTCGATTTTCCTGATCCCTTAACTCGGCCTGATACACTTCATCAACAAGCTCTGCTAGTCGACTGACCATCAGATTATAGCGATTAATCAGCTCTACAATTTCATCACGGTGATTGGGAAGTGGTAGCATGACCCAGTTTCCTTTCTCCGTTTCACGCATCGCACTTTTTAGTTTGCGTATCGGACCTGTGATCGACTTACCAAACCTGATGGCGAGCCATAAGGCGAGAATGAGTGTAAAACCGCCAACAATAAGCGTTGTAGTACGAATCGTGTCTGTTGGTTTATGCAATTCATCTACGGACATGGATACGACAAGCCGCCAATTGCCATATTGGGAGCGTCGGCTCATAAACATGCGTGATTTCCCATCAATCGTAGAGGTAAATGCATGAGTTTCAGCTTCGATAACCTGTTGATGAATCGATTCCTGCATCCCTTTGCCGATCTGCGCAGCATTCGGATGGTAAACATAGTTCCCATTGCCATCGGTAATAAAGAAATAACCATCACTCTCTAAATCAATGCCCTTCCATAACTCAGAAAGCTCAGAGGCTCTCAACTCAATGGCGAGAACACCCTTAAGTTCAGTCGAAGAAAGTCCACGAATACGGCGAACGAGTGTCAGTGTTTGATTGGTTTGCTCCGGTAAAATACTATGATTCAGTACGGCCAAACTGCCATTCGCCGTCGTATTATTTCGGAAATAGTCTAACTGCTCTTTTATTTGCTCCTTCGTGAACGAACCCGCGTTAATCCCATTGTAAACATACATGGCATTACCATTGAAATTCATCAAAAAGATGTCAGTAATTTCTGGATTTCTGATAAAAATAGGTTCGATGCCAACTTCTTTGACAAGTTTACGTAGTTCGTAATACGGATATCCGATCTCCCCTTCTGGTAAATCAATGAATCGTTTGACATCGTTATTGCTGAGTAGAGACACCATTGCGCGCTCATATGCGCGAATATAATAGTCCGTATGGTACACCGCATTACCTACGACTTGTGTCAACTGCTTCTCTACAATGTGTTCCAACTCACGCGAAGAGGCTTTGTACGAAAAGTAACCAACGCTGGTTAAAGAAATTAATATAACGACGAGGTAAGATAGAAACAACTTTTGATATAAATTAAAATTTCTCATTTAATCCCCATAGAGCTGCGGTATTCCGACGGAGACACGCCATAAATTTTCTTAAACGTTTTTGTAAAATGCGGATAATCTTCATAACCGACTTCAATGGCAATATCAAACGTTCGTTTATGGGGGATGGACAGCAAGTCCCTTGCTTTCTCCATCCTTTTATTCATCCGATAGCTGACAAACGTTTCGCCCGTCATCTTTCTAAACAACGTACTGAAATAGGAGGGAGAAATTCCGATCAAATCCGCCACCTCTGCTAGCGTGACCTCCACAGATAATCGCGTATCGATGTAGACCTTCGCTTCTTCCATCGGATCCTTGTAATTTCCATGCCGTGAACATTGTAGTTCTTTCATCAACGCTCTCATGCGACACTCAAACAAGATATATAGATCCTCTCTTGTAGCAGCACTTAACGGTTCTTGCAATCCTGGCATGTTAAATTGTTTCTTTTCTTGAAAATAGTTATCCAATAGATGCAATACCTCATCCAATAGATGTTTTATTTGATTGATAGTTAACAAGCTGCAGCTTTCTCGCCACTCCGCCAGGAGTCGGGACATTTCATCCATCTGCAGCGACCAAACACTCCCTTTTATACGCTCAATCCACTCTACATATTTTGAAATCGATATACAGCTTTGCACACGCAGCTTGAGAATCTGATCGAATATATCGTGTAGATCAGGCGGTGTAACAGGTTTCAACAAATAGTGCTTAACCCCGTAAGACAAACACTTCTGTGCATACTCAAAATCGTTATAGCCAGAAATGACGACCTTAAGCAAATTAGGATGACTATTATGCAGGATCCGACAAAGCTCCAATCCGTCCATTTTGGGCATACGTATATCGGTAATGAGTAGGTCAGGCTCAAATTGGCTGAACCGATCGATTGCCTCGAGTCCGTTATTCGCCGTCTCAATCGTTTGAAACGGTTGTGTGTATTGTTGTGCCATTTTCATCATCCCGCTGCGAATTATCGGTTCATCATCCACAATCAGTACTTTCATTCTTCAAGCCTCCATACGCCTAAGTATGACTGATAGATGAAGCGGAGCTTCCGAGACCACTACTTGCCTCAGCTTCAATTCAAATGGGTCCGAGCTGTCTCTTAGTCCAACAGCTGCTTTAGGCAATACTAGATCTATTGGTTTGCATCCTTGCGTTGAGCGAAGCATGATGTCGAGCCGCTCCTCCGAAACGTCCCACTCTAAGGTGCACTCGACTCCACCACGCGCAAGCAATGGACCCGCTTTTCCTTTTCTCCAACGAGCAGGCAGCGCAGGTAAAATATGAAGCTCACCGGGAATCGAGAAGAGCAGCATCTCCTGAATCGCTGAAGTCCATCCCATATTGGCATCGAGCTGTACGGGTGCCCAACCCATGTCAACGCCGATTCCCATACCGCGCCAGTCATTATGCAGGGTAATTAGATTGTTCATGACGCAGGAGCGAGCCAATGTCTCGAGACATTCGAGTGCTGAATCGCCTTGACCCATTCGCGCATAATTGTTCGCCATATGCGCCAGCGACCAGCCCGATTGTTCTTTCAGTCCCAATCCTAAGCGTTTCTCAATGGATTTGACGAAAGCTTTGTAAAGAATAGGATCATTCCCACGCGTCACCTCTGTTCCGGGAAAAACAGGGTAGACATGCGATTCATGGCGGTGATGATCGTTTTCCTCAAAATAGGGATGCATCCATTCTCTAACAGCTCCATCTTCCGTTAGTTGGTATGGTGGGATTCGTTCAAGCATTTGCCGCCAGGTCGAAATGGCTTCCAGATACATCCCAGTTATCTGCGCCCCTTCAATCAGATGTGTCAAAAGCTCCTTGGCAATGGCAAAGTCCATCGTCGCATTCATAGTCGTTCCCATCGACATGCCAGGACCCTTCCAATAATTTCCCGGGGTATTTTCGGGTGAATTGGATGGGGAACTCATCCAGTAACCATCATCATCCATCGTAAAAAAGTCTTCATAGAACAAAGCAGCCTCCCGCATAAACGGCAGCGCCCTCTCTCGCAAAAATACCAAATCTCCCGTATGCAGGTAGTAATCATAATAATGTTGGCTGACCCATCCCGCTCCACCGGTCCAATGAATAATGTGGGGGGATGTATGTTTTAGCAGCCCTGAACCGGGTACGCTTGGAGCCGGGATAAAGATTCCACGACAGCCATATAGCTGTCTGGCATTGACACGGAAATCATCCATCAGCTTTTCCATGTAGTTAAAGACTGCAAGCAGCAGTTCTGTCATATTGCCCGACAAGGCCTGCCAATACATCATCTGCAGGTTTTCATTGACCATGTGAAACGCCCAAACAGCGTCATAATCGCCAACCCATAAGCCATATAAATGGCAGGGCTGCCCTTCCGCACGCGAACTAGAAATGAGCAAATAGCGTCCATACGCCCACATTTTCTCAATAAGTGCATCCGGTGTTTCTCCTTGATAGGCTTGCATCAGCAACTCTTCGTTGGAGAGATCCCTTCCTACTGCTGCGATGTCAAACTCCATCGCGTGAAACAAGCGGCCATGTTCAAGCACGTGAGCTGAAAGCAAGGTATCATAGCAGATTGGAAGCACGCTCAGTTCTTCATCCAATCTGCGCCATTCATCTCGTCTATTTCCACCAGTAAATAACTTAATTATGACCAACACAGACTCCGCATTCTTCACGTTTAAGCCTTCCTGACCAGAAGCTGTGTGTCCTCCCTGATGGATGACGCGGGCTACACCTCCGAAATCACTTCCGTCCGGGTGTTGAGCGGCATAATAAATGGTGTCACCCGTAGATTTCATTTCTTCGCCTTCGGGGAACACAATGCCTGACCTCCGAACATCTCGTTTATCATGAAGCTGCATGCGTAACCTTGCTTCAATCGAATGCGGTCCCCATTTGCGAATATCCATTACGACGGCATCCGCTGTTCGAGATACGAACAACCTTCGCTCATAACGGGTATCCCCATCTGTCCAACTAACGGACACTTCTCCGGTCTCCATTTGCAATGTTCGTTTATAAGAGCGAAATGCTCGTCGCGAGGGCATGAATATCTTAAGATCCCCAAGTGGCAGGGGAGACGCCAGTTTGGGTTGGTAACCCTGATCTTTCAGCGCATCTGAAAGCACTTTGTCTGCTTCTGGAGCCTGACCTTCATTCAGCAAGCGTCTTACCTCTGCCAATCGGTCACTCACATCCGGCAGTGGCATCGTTACACCACCCCACCACAGATCCTCATGATTCAGCAGAACTGTCTCTTCGTGAACCCCTCCGTAGACAGCCGCTCCAATCCTACCGTTACCAGAAGGCAGTGCTTCCCGCCATAATGAACGCCACCAAGAAGCCGGATAGTTCATTGAGATGAGATGTTTCGTGTTCATGATGTATCCTCCTTGTCTTTGGGCATAAAGAACGGAAAAGTATTTGCTCGGAAGACCAAACAAATACTTTCCATATTGCACGTTGGCAGCTATTTTCGATTACTAGAAACGATCACACCTGAACCCTTTTTATAACGTTCGTTTGCTTCTTTAAGGATCTCGTTCCCGCCTTTGCTCTTGTATTCTTCAATGACTTTCGGCCAGTCTGATATCGGCTCTTTGCCATAGATCATTTTGATCATATGGTCAATGATCTGTTTAGGACCTACATCATCTCCGATTGGCGCCAAATCAGGATATCTGGAGAAGGATTCAAGCCCTGGTACAAAACGAACCGCTCCTAGACCTTCTTTGGAAACAACGGTATCCAAATATTGAATCATATCTCGACCTTCAGGCGTCAACTCTTCTCTTGCCTTATTGTATTTAGCATCATGGACGAACCAGAACATGCCTCGGAATCCGTCCTCATCGATCTCTTCTGGTTTGGTTGGCGGCGTAAACTTCACTTTGCCATTCTCCATGGTGTACGTTTCGCCTTCAATGCCGAAAGAGAAATATTTCTCAGCTTCCGGTGTCGTCATCCATTCAAAGAATTGAATGATTTTTATCGCTTTATCCTTCGATACCTTACTATTCAAGTAGTAGGATGTGTTAATACTTGAATACAGCATGTGACCTCCCCAATTCTCAGGTCCACGTGGAGATGCAATAATGTCAATTTGAGCTGTCGGAACTGCCGTTTTCACTTTATTGCGATAATTGGATAGACCCGCCGCGTTGGCGGACCACATCCCGACTTTGCCGGCATCTATGTTTTTCCCATAGTCCGTAGAGGAAATGGATGCAAAATCCTTTGGAATTAATCCTTCATCGAACATGGCTTTGTACGCTTGAAGCGCTTTCGACATATTGTCTACATCAAAAAATTTCGGGACCACTTGGTCTCCCTGTACTTCGAATTGGGACGGCAGGACATCATAAGCTCCCAGTATGGTATCCGCATATTTGAAGTTTTCACGCAATTGATAGGGATTTTCAACTCCAATCTTTTTAAAAGCTCGCATGACATTCAAGAACTCATCAACCGTTTTCGGCGCCGGTAAACCCGTTTGGGCTAGCAGATCAGCTCGGATGAATGTCGCACGCCTGGATGGATTGGATAACCAAGAGGGAATGCCATATATTTTTCCGTTGAAGCTCGTTTCTTGCCATGCCTCTTTCGGTACCGCTTTCATAATATTCGGTGCATATTGTTTCAATAGATCATCAAGCGGCATGAACACACCGGCTTCCACAGAACCGGACATGCCTTTTGTGGTGGCACCTCCAACATTTTGCACGACATCAGGAATATCATTAGATGAAAACATCAAGGACATTTTGGAATCAAAATCTTTGAGTGGAATCATTCGAAGGTCTAAGTCTGCTTTGGTCAATTCCTCGAGCTTCATAACCCACTTTTCTTTATTGATATCTGCTGATTTCTCGGCATATTTATTCCCAGATGTTGTTATTGACATGGAGAATTTTAACTTTTCATTAACCTTTGCAGTGTCTTCACTGCTCTTCTGTGTAACTTCACTGCTGCATCCTGAAATAACGCTAATCGCCAAGACACCGAGCCACACCTTACCCCATATTTGTTTCACATGCCCACCTCTTTTTCAAAATTTTCTCAAGTTTCACTTGGTTATTCCCATCTTAATCTTCCAAATAACCAAAGGACATGTATTTTTTTACAATTAACTTGTGTTTCTTTTGAAAATGGCTAGTTGATGTGCGTAAAGATATGCACAGGCGTACTAACGATATAACCGCGTTCATCTGTGATTTGAATAAAACACGCAGACGTATTTTCCTCTAGTAATGCTCGAATTTCATTTGGACCACATGCGATGTGTGCTTCCTTCGTAAGCCATTCAAAATCAAACCAATCTGATATCTCTGTCGCATATCGCAGCTCTGCCTTCACAATGGGCAGCTCTGACCTAAATTCGACTACTACTTCTCCCTCGTTCACTTCTTCACGTAGAATCTGTGGCAGTGCGCGACCACCCTTCGTTATGTGATCCGCAAAGGCATATATCTCAGTAGGTTTCCATCCCGCTGCATGCGAGTGTCTCAGTCCAAAATGAATGCTAAGGCTGGAATTCATGTTTCCATTACGCGATGCTTGATACGATTTGCTAAATAAGTGAAGCGGAAAATGAGGATCATGGCTCCAATTCACCCATAGCATGGGAATCGTAATGCGATCGAAATAAGCCGAAGGATCCCACAATTGCTTAATCTGATGAGCATACGCTGGCGGCATTTGCTGAAAACTTTGTCCGTACTTATTGCTAGCCTCGAACAAATAACCGCATCCATAGACGGGAATAGCAAAAGAGAACCGTTCATCCACACCTGCAACAATACCGGTCACGATTCCTCCCCATGAAATTCCATGCAAACCAATTTGATCGCTAGCCACATTTTCAAAAGTGCGCAGAAATGAATGTGCCAGGATGACATTCGCAACGGCGTGGAACATCCACTGGTCCTCCACAGGGCTTGCATAATCCGCGAATTCGCCCTGCCGAGAAGGTCCGCTCCAGTCATGTTCTGGCCACAAACCATCCTTATTCTTGGCTGTTGGGAGATGCCCCTCCAGATCCATGGCGATAGCTGCATACCCTCGATCGTTCCACAGCTTAACCCATTCTTTGAAAGCAGTCCCCCCGCCTCCATGTACGAGGACTACACCTGGCACCTTATCTCCCAATGCAGTATCAGGTATCCCGTAATAGGCAAATACACGTGTTTGCTTGCCTTGGTAAGGCAACGCCTCATACATCATGGCTTTGATCTGATCATTATCCATTTCAGGAATGGATACAACATGTGCCGCTTGATACAGTGATTCGAGGTTCCATGGCAGAGGCGGATGATTGATGTTGCTATTTTGGCTTTCTTTTCCCATAGCTTATGACCACTCTCCCTCGCATTATCGTGCGCAAATCCTAAAGCTGCAAAAAATAAATACACACTATATAACTTTATTGAAATTATATCCCTGTACAAAACCTTCAACAATCAAAGAATATTTATGATAGTATAACAATATTAATGTGCGGAATGAGGTTGATGACAATGAAGCACTTTTTCTGGCATGTCCTGACCGATATTGACTTTCAATTACCTCTTTATCTGGTCTCGACGGGCTACTGGGTGAATCAGCCACCCGTAGTGAGAAAGGATGGCTACAAGTCTTTTCAATGGATTCAATGCTTTGATGGGCAAGGCATACTTGAAATCGAAGGAAAATCACTAACGATCTCCAGAGGACAGGGGATGTTACTATACCCAGGGGTCCCTCACCGGTATTATCCCGTAGTGGAGCCATGGACGGTACAATGGGTTGAATTCAATGGCGATTTCGCTGGGCGACTTCTACAATCCTTACAATTTAACAACTCTATGCTCCTCTTCATGACGAAGCCTGATCTCGTCGAGGCCAGAATCAATGAAATCAATCATGTATACAGTATCCGAAATCAGATCTCTAGCTATGATGGCTCCCATCTGCTGTATGGCTTGCTTATGGATTTATTCCGATATACGTCCACAGCAGATACTCGCTCTAATCAGGAGCAGTTGGAGCAATTAAAACCCGTTATCGACTATATACAACAGCATTACGCTCAGCCCCTCACACTTCGGCATTTGGCCAATCAATTGGGTGTTACACCGCAATATACGTGTGTTTTATTTCAACAAACGTTAGGCACAAGGCCTTTCGCCTACATCAATCAGTATCGTATTCATAAAGCCAAAGAATTTCTTCAATTATATCCTGATCTCGAAATTAGCCACATTTCTAAGAAAGTTGGCTTTGACAGTCCAAGCTATTTTATTAAGTTGTTTAAAAAAAGTGAAGGCATTACGCCAAATCATTTCCGAAACGTGTACAAAACAACATGAAAAGGCTGTATCTCTGTAATAGATCTACGAGAGATACAGCCTTACTACTTTACTGTTGGTTAATTTCGGCCAATATTCGTTCCGCTAGGAGTTCCTGCGCCGATTAAATCACTGCCGGTGGCAAGCTTCAGGAAATTGCCTAAATTCGGAGACCCATCGGCATTCCGTGTGAGCGTTGGCGTTAAACTTACGAAGTCTGCATCACTCGCTAGGAGACCTGCAGCATTGGTACTCTTCCCGCTTTTCCACCAAACATTCGAGCTAGCTACATCCGTTCCGCTCGTCTTATCACTCGAAGTTCCTTTGTAAGACAAGTTATTCGTGAACGTATGTGTACCGGTGTCAAAAGTAAAATTGCCTTCACCATTACTAAATGATGTATTATTCGTCAGCGTAATGGAGCCAGGATTGCTGTTGAAGGTGAATCCGTGTTTCTTATTAAGATAAGCCACGGAGTTCGTAACGATATGGTTAACTGCTATTTGTTCCCCACCTAATTTATACCCATTACCGTCGCTGCTGCTTGTCGAGTTCCCAGATGATGTTTGACCATTATGATGGGCTACGCTGTTCTTAATTGTGATCGGATCAATCGGTCCCGTATCTGATTTGGTATACAAATCCCAACCATCATCCGTATTGTAAGATGAAATACAACCATCAAACACATTGCCAGGTCCTGTAGTCAGTTTAGCAGCGAACCCATCCGCATCTTCCCCGTTATCGGGATCGAAATTGTCGTGTGAGTACACGTTCACAATGTTATTGTTTGCTGGCCATTCACTGCGAGTTGCTGTTGAGGCATAGCGACCAAGCTGAACGCCCGTATCCCGATTATCGTGGACATCCAAATTCTCCAAACGATTGTTATTGCCTGCTACATATACACCATTATCGGCGGCTCCCTTAATCTCGAGCCCCTTAATCGTCCAGTAACTGCCATTCACTTGCAATCCTCTTGCATTCAGGGATACATCTGCTAGATTATAGCTCTGTGAAGAGAAATCCAAGACTGGCTTCTCGGTTCCATATGGCATGATTTGCTTGATTGCGCTTGCGGTACCATTATTCGCACGATCAATTGTAATTTGACTGTTGTAACTATACGTGCCACCACGTAAATAAATGACACCGCCGGGAGCTACCTTCGTAAGCGCCGAACTCAGTGTTGTTGGGCTTGTCAATGTCCCAGGGTTGCTTACAGAGCCATTTGGATCCACATAGACCGCGCCTGCCGTTGGAGGAGGTGTAGGTGACGGACTTGGTGGCACTGATGGTGATGGCGACGGTGACGGCGATTGCGTCGGCGACGGTGTCGATGTTGAACCAGCGCTATCGGAAACGAGGATATCATCAAAGCTTACCGCCGCTTTGTAGCCAACTAAACCAATGCCACCCGAGCTTAGGCTCGTGTCTGTTGCTGTAAGCTGTAAGGTCCCGTTCACATACATACGAATTGTCGATCCAGCTAGTTCTAGCTTGACTGTATACCAAGTTCCTACTGCAAGTGGATAATCTAATGTTGCCAATGTCGTTGTGGAACCGCTTACTTTTTTGCGAATTTCTAGCTTCCCTCCGTTACTGTTATACAAGGATGCCGCATAGAAGTTATTTCCATCTTGATAGCGCCCCGCTAGATACGCTCGATTGGATCCATTCCAATTATCAATTTTGACTTTGGATTCAACCGCATAATCCGTCCAGGACGCAGTACCGGCTGAAGCTCGACCTTCACTTGAGCTTGTTTGACGATACACATAAGAGCCATTATCTTGAACGACCGTCCAAGTACCATTCTGCGTGGTCCAGCCGTTTGCATTCCCATCATCAAAGTTATCGCTGAGTAGATTTGCTGCGAAGACAGAAGGGATGACCAACACGCCAGCAATCAGTGAGGATGTTATTAGTGCCGTAAGGGTATGTGTAGGTTTAAGCTTTTTCATTATTGAATTTCCTCCTTCAAGTAATTTCTTGCTTAATGAACACGTTAACATTTACTTCATACTGCCACGTTATAGTGATGCTAAGCCGCTAACTAGACACCCCCTCATCCCTATTTCTCCCGGCTTCAAAGAGGAACTAGCCTGTATCCTGTATCCAAGTCACTATCCGACTATATCCAGTGATTACCAGGTGCGGCAATAATCATTTTTACATAAATTAACTTTTCATTGTAAACATAGGTCTCTTTAACCAGGAATAATCACTACCTCAGTTGATAATCATTTGGTTAGTTTTGAAGTTTGAGAGCTGCTATGAAGGTGCGTTCTCGTTAGGTTTTATATAGCCCTTCGTCACCGCGAGTACAAAGGATTGCATCTCTAATTCAGATTCTTTCAACTCCTAACGGACATGAAAATCGCTATTTGGATTGGAAAGAGTCTTCCCTGATTCTAACGGACACGACTGCGGTTATTTGCACCTGAAAGCACGAAATAAGCAAAATTCTAGTGAATAGCGGCGTTTGTGTCCGTTAGAATTTGAAAACCACTGATTTGGAGCAAATAAGGTATGTTGTGTCCGTTAACCAGCTTCAATTCCTAGACCGCTCATCCAATTGTACAAATCGATTCCCTACTACGAACCTCAACAAACAGACAAACAAACGAACAAACAAACGAACAAAAACCGTTCCACTGCATCGCTTCAATAAGCGCTATGCAATAAAACGGCTCGCGTGCTTCACTCGGTCGATCTCCATTCACAAGGTGAACATTCATCCAGCTCCAAGTTCGAATATACAGCTGTTTTCCTTTTTTCAAAAAAGTTATACTTAATCCAATGAATCCCCTTAAAGGAGTGATCCATCCTTGCAGTATGAACGCCTGCCCCTATCTTCCGGGTACATGATCCAAGAGAAATTCGCCCATTTCACTGACCATGAATTACACATGCACGATGCACTCGAGGTCAGCATAGCGTTGGACCAAGGGATGAAATACAAGATCGGAGAAGCCTGCTATTACGCGGGTCCTGGGGATATCTTTCTGCTCCGTCCCTTTGAGCCGCATTGGAATCTAACCCAAGAAGAGGGACAGCCTAGTCGCTGGATCATGCTGCTTTTCTCTCCCTCCTTTGTCAGCTTCATACCCCGAGGTTCCAGCTTGCTTACACCTTTTTATATGACGAATACGTCACCCCTCATTCCTGCGGATTCGGTCCACGCACAAGCGGTGCAAAGATTGGCCATTGAAGCCCTCGAGGAAGCAAAGCAAGCACTTCCCGGCTGGGAACTTCAACAGCAAACTTTGATGATCCAAATGCTTGTTCACATGCAGAGGTACTATATGATGCATAACCGCGATCAACTGCAAGAGGATTCCTCCGCGCACGGCATTATCCAGGCAATCGAATATCTCATGGCGCATTGGGCAGAGGACATAGATATGGACATTGTGATTGAACAATCGCTCATCAAGAAAACGTGGTTTTATACCAAATTCAGAGAAGTGACGGGCTTAACTCCGAATGAATTTATCGTTCGGTTACGGCTTCAATATGCCGGTCATATGCTTCAATCGACAGCGAAGTCCATTACGGACATCGCCCTAACTTGTGGCTTCGGGTCAGCGAGTTATTTCAATAAAGTGTTTAAAGAGTTCCACCATTTGACGCCAAGGGACTACCGTAAGCGTTGACCCCTTACCGTTCCCAACTCCACCTAAAGTTGGTATCCTGACAGCTGTATGCGGTCTTCCAACAACTTGCCCGTCTTCGCGTAACGGCAGTTCGCCGCTCCAACTTGGAAAGCGTAGGCTCGTCTTGGCTTATCCGTAAGGTTCATTTTACTATGATGGAGCGTTTCGCGATGAAAAAACACGGCATCCCCCGGTGCCATCGGGTTGCATGGCGTTCCATTGGCCGGCTCAGCAGCTCGCCTATGCCCCTCCTCTGTATTTAAATTCGGTTGCCGACCCAGTAGATGGGAGCCAGGCGCGAGCCAAAGCCCCGCATTTTCCTGCGTGATCGGATCAAGCGCAATAAAACCGTTCAGCATATGACCAAGAATGTGCGTATATTGATTATCCTGATGCCACTCGAGTCCCTTCCCCTGCGGATCCACAACAGCGTACATCCCCATCCAGAGCCTGACGTCATCGCCCAAAATCCGTTCAAACACACGAACGACATCCTGATTCGTCAGAAAGCGTGTAGTTTCAGGATACATAGCTTTTTCTTTGGCGATATCGATAATCGCATGACTTTTCCATTGCCCGTCGCCTAACGTATTCGCAAACACGGCATTCTCATTGTTAATCGCATCCACGGTCTCCGCAGTTATAAATCCTGGTGCATAGAAATATCCCTCCCGATAAAACTGATTGATCATTTCCTCTGTTAACTGAAAGTTCGTAACTCTTGACATCGCGACTGCCTCCTTAAGATCCCTTGATAACTTCCCTTTCATCGTACTGAATTCAGCGAGAATTTTCTTGCAGTGTGAATAGCTAAAATTAGCAATTTTGTTCAGTAGCGGGATGTTCCATGGCTCATGAGAAAGAGAAACTGCCGCAGATTAGTGATCTGCGGCAGTTCAATTGAAATAGGTTGAAGCGCTCTGTTGGAATAGATGGATAAAGTACAACTATTTTCGCGTTTTCTTCCTTCTTTTATGAATTAACTGGAAAACATACAACTAAAATTAAGATTTCTTAGCAATTGTAGCCGAAACATGAAAAATAGATGGAGCTTTTCCAGTTCTAATAGCATTTGGGTCAAATCGAGTTGAAATAACTGGATATTTTCCATTTATTTATGAACAACTGTTCGTTCAGCTTGTTTAATCTAAGAATAAGTCTAGAGCTACCTTTACATTTCACTTGTGATCATCATCATTTCAAACCAGTCAAATAGTCCTCAGCCAGCATAGCGAACAACACGTGATCCTCACGTACGCCGTTAATTTCCAACAACTTGCGAGCCAGTCCCTCTTGCTTGAATCCCGCTTTTTCCAACACACGCATCGAGCCCAGATTGCGCGGCATAACACCTGCTTCTACACGCAGTAGGCCTGCTTCCTCAAAAGCGAATTTCATGATAAGTTGAATCGCTTCTGTCATGTATCCTTTTCCATTGTGCGTCTGATCCATACTGTAACCGAGAATACATTTCTGATGCGGCCCACGTTGTACCTCAAAAAGCGAAATATCACCAATGAGTTGATCCGTTTCCCTTAGAAAAATGCCGAAAGCGTATCGTTTATCTTCTTCCTTTTGTTTGATACTGTTTTCGATACTTTTCGCTTGTACTTCTCTTGTATAAAAAGATTCATTGCGCTTAGGACATACGCCCTCGAATAATTCACGATTACGCAGCATGAGATCCAGCATATCATCTGTGTCGTCTACACCCAGAAACCGGATATAGACTCTTCCATTATTGTCATTCATGAATACCATCATCCTTTATCAAGAAGTCCTGTTATTATACGTCGGAATGAAGAATGGTTCAAATGACACTATTTTTATTTATTAAAATAGAGCTGCAATTGGTTAGCAAGCACATCATCCGAAAGTGGATTTCGGTGTGTGTTTTCCAAGTAAATATATTTCTCTGTTTCTGGCATGAGGTATTCTTTGTACCAGTGGAAAAAGTCTGGACTATCCCCCTGCATGCGCAGGAATCGGCGCAGTGTATCTACATTATTAACGGTACTCGCGATGTTGGTTAGCCAATCGGCACGATAGAAATTCGCCCACTTGCCGTGCTCGGCCAAGCGAAGTGCTTGTAAACCTTTGTTATAGCACCACATGGATTGAGAAGCAAAAACGAAGGCTTGCGCGTACAGATCATTACGTGCCGCAGCATAAGAACGGCAGAGCCAAATCAATCCTTCCGAACCCGTCTGGTGAATGACGCCCGGCAACCACAAATGGTCAAGAACTCGCTGCTTGTCCTCACCATCCAACTTGCTGAGCAGCTCCTCACATTCCTTAACCCATTTAGACCAAGAAGCATGCCCCTCTTCAGCTCGCTGCTCGAACCATTGTATTTGCTCAGCGAAACTTACTTCTCCCGTCGCCCACAGCAACCCGCGGTCCGCTTCACTTGTGCGGCCTTGCAGCCAATGCCCGATTAATCTTCTCGCAGGATGATGATAAAACTCGTCTCCTGCCAAATCATCACCATGAGGCCCATAAGCAATGGAGGCATCTGTATAGGTGCGATACAAATTAGAAATTTCTTCCTGGTGGCTAGCAAAATAGCGATGAACAAACGCCTTCAAGTGCGTCTCAATATCCATCGTTCCTTGAACCCACAGCTTACGAATAATATCAAGCATATACACATGCTGACGAATATTCCCGCAATTGAGCAGGAGATAATCGGTACATCCCGCTTCAAAAGCGCTCTCCACTTCCTCCTTCACAAAGGCAGCCGAACCTTGAAACATCGTCAAATGATTCGATGCTTGAAGATCATGGAAGGTAACGTGGTAATAGATACCATGCTGACCACCATCATCCGCAGCAGGTAACGCTGGCATCCGCATATTCAAATTGCCGTGCCGGCGCGAAACCATTTTGCCATACCCATTATCGGCCCAAATTTTGATCACATCGTGAGGCAATTCGATATAACCGCCTTTGTATAGCTCGGCAATTTCTCCGTATAAAGCTACACAATAGACGGGGTTATCAACAGCTTCCTTAATCATCTCGTATTGGCGATAAATAACGCGGGAAATCATTTCCCCACGCTTTGTTGGTGTATCAAAGGATGGATCATTCTCCCAGAAAGGCTTATCCCCCTGACCTCTGAAGGAGAGCACCCACAGGATGTTTTGATCCTTTTGCTTCTCAATGGCTTCCAGCCATAACTTTTCAAATGATTCAGGGGCCTCTTTATAGCTGGCTGATCTCCCTGTATATGCTCTGAGGAACATTTCTGCGCCCAAAGGCTCCGCATGGTGATGGGTAATCCACAACCCCATTTCTGCTGCTAACTCCAAATGAATGCCTGTCTTCGGTAGATCCGTCCCCGGAATCACCATATTTCCACCGCAGCGAAGCAGCGCCTCAAAAACAGGTAACCATACTTCGCGTGATGGCGGGTAAGCTTCTTTCCAACCGATGAGGCAGACCTCATCATTAACGAACCACCCTCTAAATCTAACTTTAGCAACAGGTGAGTAATACGGTTCACAATTCAAATCGATCGAAGTCCGTGTCTGTATCGACTGATCCATCCAGAACCAGAATGGATGAATCCCTAACACCGTCTCGCTCACATGCAAGATACCGTAAACGAACCCCAAGTCATCATTCGCAACGATATGCAACTGCGTCTTCTCACCTTCGTGTGTAAAACGAAGTGCGAATGCTTCTAGATGCACCGCACAGTGATCGCTCTCCCGTGCATAGCGAATGACAAGCTCTGCCTGCACCGGATCGTTGACAGTAACTGCTTCAGCGCCAAGCACAGTCCTGTAATCTCTTATAAACATTTCTAAAGCATGATGAACAGAAGAAGCTAATCGATCAGGTAAACATATTGATATCCTTCCCTCTAGTCGCATACTTGCATGGCTCTTACCCTCTGAACTCATCCCTACACCCCTATCGAAAGAAAAAATCATGACGCGTCCTAAGAAGCGACAACGCCATGATTCAATACAATCTATTATTTTTTAACTGCTGTATCATACTCTTTGGCTTTTTTCATCAATTCTTCATAAGCTTGATCAGCTGTTGCTTTGTCGAACATGACTTTCTCTACGATTGTTTTGTAGTCTTTCTTGAAGTTACCCCATCCTTGCGGTTCAGCGACGAATTTCTGTGCTGCTGGTCCTACTTTGTTAATAAAATCAACGGATGTTTTGTCAGACGCGCTGAAATTTGGTGCTAGTGTCGTTACGATTTTCGCATTTCCTGGAATACCACGTGTTAATGATAATGTTTTCCCTGCTTCTTGGTCGTTAATGAACCAATCAACGAATTTCTTCGCTTCATCTTGTTGCTTGGAGCCTGCGTTCACACTCCAGAACATGCCCGGTTTCAACCAACCACCCGTTTGTCCTGCTTTCGGAAGTGTTGTAAATCCAAAAGCGTCTGGCTTAAGACCATTGATAGCACCCACTTGATTGGAGAAAATGTGACGAGCAAGCGCTGTTCCATTGACCACACTATCCATTTTCGGATCAAGTTCTTTGTCTGTGACCGTAATATCAGCAGGTGTAACGATGCCAGCTTTACGCATTTCAGTTTGCTTATTCATGTATGTAATCCATGTATCTTTATCGATGGATAGCTTGTTATCTGTAAAAGACTGCCCTTTGCCTTGGCTAAGCTGATAAGCTGTATAGTCAACTAAATCTGAGCTTTGATCAACGAACACGTATTTATCTTTCCCTAGCTTGGCTTTGGCATCTAGACCGAATTTATAATAATCATCCCAAGTCCAGTCCCATGCTGGTGCCTTTAAACCTAATTTTTCGATCACCGTTTTATCGTAAGCCATGCCAAGTGCGGCAGTTCCTAACGGCATTGCGAAGAGCTTGCCATTCACTTTGCCTGATTCGATAAGTGCTTTATCCATATCTGCAACATTAATGCTTGCAAGATCAGCAACCAAATTACGTCCAACATACTCATTCAAGTAAGCAGCGTCCATTTGGATAATATCAGGGGCATTTTTCGCTGCGAACTGAACGCCGAGCTTATCGAAGTAGCCATCCCAACCCGAGAATTCGCTTTCAAAAGTAACATTCGGATGTAAGGCTGTATACTGCGTAAGTGCCTTCTGTGTCGCATCATGACGTTCTTGTGCACCCCACCAAGCAATACGAAGTTTAACAGGCGAAGCAGGTTCCGCCTTTGGTGTTGCAGCTGCTGCCGCTGATGGTTGAACCGAAGCTTTCGCTGGAGCTTCCTCTGTTTTGGATCCACAAGCTGATACGGATGCCATGACAACAAGTGATAGTGCAGCAGTCATTAATTTTTTCTTCATTGTATAATTACCCCTCTCGCATATGTCGATCTCACACACTTATCGTATCGCTGAAAGCCTGAACGGTATAGGAGAGGATCGAACTGATTTCTTTCAGTTTTTGAAACAAGTGGGGAGAAAATCTACTTTTTCAGCAAATCACTCGGGTTAATTCCGCAATATTTCTTGAAAAGCGTGCTGAAATATGGCACATTTTGATATCCAACCTGTTCAGAGACTTCATAAATCAACAAATTCCCTTCTAAGAGAAGAGCCTTCGCTTTCTCAAGTCTGACACGAATAACATAGTTCATAAAGGTTTCTCCTGTCACCTTTTTAAATAACTGATTCAAATAATTTTTCGAGATAAATAACTGTCCCGCCAACTCATCCATCGTAATGTCTTTCGCATAATGCTCATGAATGTACCCAAGCATGAAATCGACTGCCCCTTTATGCTTCTGGTTAATGCTTGGCTGTCGCTTGAGTCCTATGCTCTTCACCTTCGATTGCAGGAAGCTCTCCACATCCGCACGATGAATAATCGTATCGGTTGACGTAACCAACTCATTCTCATCCGCAGGGGTGATCGACATGTCAGCTTGCTGCGCTGCATATTGCAGCAGCGTCCAAATTTCCGTAGCTAAGACGCGATAGAATAGCTTGGGGTCTCCACCTTTGGCCGACGCCTCTTGCCGATTAATGAACCGCTGAATATGCGACCATAATTCTTCTTCACTGCTTTCCTGCAAAGACTGGGAAAGATAACGAACCAGATCCACCGCACCTTGTCCTTGTTCAAATGCTTGCAACGATTCGAAAGCAACGTCTGCCGACTTTTTCAAATCTTCCCATTTACTTATGCGTTCACCTAGGGCAGCTTTCACCGTTAAGCCCAAATAACGCAGCATACTGCTTGTTAATGTCTCCATGAAACGTGCAGATCTTTCAAGAGATTGCTCATCTGCTTCGTCCCGAGGAATATGTAGTACAAGTGCTGAATACGGTCCGAATAGCCAAATGAACGCTGATTCTGGCCATTCCTGCTGTGTCAACTCCTTCGTGATATTGGACATGGCGAAGCGAAATAAATGCCAATCTGCCACCGAGATATCGGTAATCCGGTCTGTTTTCACCAGTTCAAGCACCACTACCTGCTGATCATAGTTTGTCCAGTACACTTCGACTGTGGGCAGCTTCATGTCAGCCGCATTAGGCTGAAGAGTACCATTAAGCAGAGCTGCAAGCTGCTCATCTGCCATTTGTTTCTCATAGTTTTGAACAAAACGAACAAGCCGCTTTTTCTCCATTTTTTCCAGATAAAAATCTTCTAATTGTCCAATCGTCCGAAACAAGACTTCACGAATCTGTTCAATCGTGATTGGTTTATTCAAATAATCGTCGACATCAAGTCGAATCGCTTGCCTTGCATACTCAAAATCGGTATAACCGCTATGAATAATAAATCTGCCCTGGAAGCCTTCCCCCCGCAGTTTCTCGATCATTTCAATCCCGCTAATGCCAGGCATATATAAATCCGTAATGACGATATCGGGCTCTACTTCACGGATTAACTCTAGTCCACTTTCTCCGTCAATCGCCTCTCCCGCGAATTCAGCATCCAGCTCGGCCCAAGGTATGATATGTCGTAAACCTCGTAAAACCTGAAAATCATCATCCACTATGGCTATTTTCCACATGCTCATGTACTCCCTTATGATATGAATATGGTTAATCATCTGATAGAGGGAATCGGATGTTAACTTGAACGCCGCCTTGCTCCCGGTTACTCAGTTGTAAACTATATTGATTGCCGAATAAGGCATCCAGTCTTTCCTTCACATTACGAAGTCCATAGCCTCCGCGCTTCCTAGGCTTGTTCTGCCAGTTATCACTGAGCCCTTTGCCATTATTTGTAATGGTTACATATAAGCTGTTCTCATCTCGATAAATGTCTATTCCTATCTCGGCCTCGGAAGCGCCATGAAAGCCATGCATAAAAGCATTTTCTACGAACGGCTGCAGAAATATCTTCGGCATCAGTGAGGTCTTACAGTTCTCATTCACTTTAATTAGATACGACATTTTATCTTCCCAACGCACCTGCTGAAATTTCAAATAGTGTTCAATATGCGCGACTTCCTCTGTTACAGCCACAAGACTATTCGTATTAGATAGCGCTAAGCGAAACATACTCGCTACTTGCGCTAGCATAGAGCTGATCTTATTCTGCCCCGCCTCAATCGCCGTCCAGTTAATCTGATCAAGCGTATTATATAGAAAATGAGGATTGATCATCATTTGCAACGATTTCAGCTCTGCTGCCCGCTGCTGCACATGCTGCTCCCGCAGAGATTCATAGAGGTCCTCTATTCGTTGTGTTAACTTACGATACCCTTGAAATAATTTACCAAACTCATTCTTATAGTCGGTAGGTAAACCTTGGTTCTCCCCTGGTGAATACTGCCCCATGGCTCGAATCAATTGATTCATCGGTCTCATGAATCGGCGGGATAAGAATAGGGTAAGCAGCAGCACGAGCACTATCGAGGTAGCCCCGAGAAGAAGGAAGAGTTTCGCCATGTTTTTACTGCCTTTGGTCATTTCATTCCAAGAGCTTGCCTCGAAGAGTGTCCACTGAGAATCTGGTGATTTGGCCCACACGAAGAAATCATCCTCCACCCGTAAGGAACCGCTTGGCTTATCCATCTCCCCCTTCAATGTGAGTGTCGCTTGCTGCAATTTGCTGCTGTTGCCAGCATGCGTTATCAACCTGCCTGCTGCATCAAGTAACGCCATATTGGTCGTATCGTCTTCCGTTGAAATCAGATGTCGAATGCTCGATACTTTAATATTAAAAACCATTAAACTGTAATACTGATTGCTATTATTGATGACCTTTCGGGCGAAGCTTATTACTGATTCTTCACGTCCATTGGTCATAATTTTGTGCTCGCCAAGCCAAGCGCTATCCGTTTCTAGAATACTCGGATACCATGCTTCCTTATCTAATTGTGACATCTGGAAAAACGTAACAGGACCTTGGGTATCCGATGTAAAGGGGTAATCCGAATACACATGGATCGATTGCAGAATCGGTGTGCCGAAGACAAGATAGTTCAATTGACTCTGCAGATCCGTCTCGATTTGAAGGCGCTCATAAGCGTCCTTATCTCGTAATCGGCCGTAAAGGAGATCAACATTCTTGGCAGAGGTACCCGAGGTCTGCTCAATACCAATTAAGCTTGTGCTCATTTTTTTGCTCAATTCATTCAGCAAGCGTTGCTGATAAAAGGAAGTATTGGAAGCAATTTCGCTCGAAGTCCCCGAATAACTAACGGCAATAACAATGCCGATCAACATAGCAATAATGACGGCTGAGCTGAAAAAATAAACCGCGATAATGCGATACGTTTTGAATGGATTTTGCAGCATATGTCTGCCCTCCGTATGTTTCAAACTAAGCTCTTATGCAAAGAAAGCCGCAGCAAATGCAGCAGCTTTCCTAGTCATTCCTAAGCTTATCCTTTTAAAGCACCCGAAGCAATACCTTCGACGAAATGCTTCTGAGCTATGAAGAAAATGATCACGGCAGGCATAACAGACACTAAAGACATGGCTAACATTTGCCCCCACGGCACCGTTCCCGCAGAATCAATGAACAGCTTCAATGCTAAGTTAACCGTGTATTTATCGACGGAATTGATATACAATAATTGACCAAAGAAATCATCCCAGTTCCAAAGGAAACAATAAATAGCGACAGTAACCAGCGCAGGCTTGGTCAATGGAATTATGATGCGCCAGTAAATACCGAACCATGAACATCCATCTATTTTCGCAGACTCATCCAACTCTTTCGGTATGGAACGAATAAATTGCACAAGCAAATAGATGAAGAAGGGGCCTCCCACGCCACCTGCGAGCAAATGAGGGACATAGAACGGTAAATACGTATTTATCCAATCAAATTTACTGAATAACACATACTGAGGTACGATCGTTACTTGTGTCGGAAGCATTAACGTCACAAGCAGAATGCCGAACCACATCTTACGAAGCGGGAAATCCAGGCGAGCAAAAGCAAAGGCAACAAGGGAACAAGATACGATACTTGTGAATAGTACGCCAATAATTAACTGAAAATTATTGATATAAAATACACTGAAGTCATAATTAGGAACCGACACCCAGCCTTCGGTGTAGTTAGCCCATCGGAATGTATCGGGAAATAAATTCGGTGAGCGCATCTCATCATTCGTTTTGAGCGAAGCTCCTAGCCACCAGAAAACGGGATACATCATAATGATACTTGAAATTAGTAATAAAAGATGGGTCAAACCTTGGCGTCTTGCCATCATTTCCCCTTCCCTCCTTGCGTCTCATAGTAAACCCAGTATTTAGAGGTTGCGAAAATAAGCGCTGTTACCGCTGCAATAATGACTAGTAGAATCCAAGCTAGCGCGGAGGCATAGCCCATTTGAAACTTCGAGAAAGCTCGCTCATACAAATACATGACGTATACATAGGTTGAGTTCACAGGTCCCCCATTGGTGATGATAAATGCCTGTGTAAACATCTGGAAAGAATTAATCGTTGATTGCACAAAGTTGAACAAAATGATCGGAGACAACATCGGCAGCGTGATCGTGAAAAATTGACGTACCTTGCTAGCGCCATCTACGGAGGAAGCTTCATACAAATCCATTGGAATTTGTTTAAGTCCTGCAAGGAAAATAATCATCGCCGATCCAAATTGCCACGCAATGAGAAGTACTAGTGTCCCTAAAGCAGTGTCAGGGTCTGCAATCCACGACTTACCTTGAATCCCTACAAGCGCTAAGGCTTGGTTAATAAAACCGTCTTTGCTGAAAATATTTTTCCATAGAATCGACACTGCGATACTCGTCCCGATCAATGATGGGAAGTAGATCATCGTCCGATAGAAGGAGATCCCTCTGATTTTCTTATTCAGCAGCATCGCCACCAACAGAGCAGTTACGAGCTTTAGTGGTACGGAGAATACGACGAATAGCAAGGTTACCTTGATGGACTCGCGGAAGGTATCATCTTCCATCACGATATGCTTGTAGTTCTGTGCCCCAAGCCAATGTGGCGCATCCAGCAAGGAGTAATCCGTAAACGAGTAATACAAGGACATCAATATTGGCCCTAGTGTTAACAGGAAAAAACCAATCAGCCATGGGGATAAAAAGAGGTATCCGGCCAAGGGAGATTCCCATCGGCTCAGAAACGGGATTTTCTTTTTCTTCGGTTTTGCAAGCAAACGGTCTGTTTGCAGCACGGTGCTTTCCATTAATCATTCCACTCCCTGTTCAAAGCGCTACGTGATTCGCTTGTTATCTTATAGTTTTATTATAAAAGGCATCACATATTAGTTACATTGCGCATCGAATGAAGTTCTTTCACTATTTCACAGTAAAAAAAAGAAGACCCAGAGCACTGTCGCTCTGGGTCTTACCTATATACGATTTACTTATTCACTACAATACGATGAATCAGAACGGCCGCTTGTGCGCGGGAGAGGTCCTGCTTCGGATGAATGCCTGTTTCATCACCTTGAACAAAGCCTTCGGCGGTAAGGGCTGCAATGCTACCTTTGGCGTAGTCAGAAATGTCGGAAGCATCTTTATAGTCTAGTTTTGCCTCTATTGAACTTGGACGACTAGGCAGCTGCTTACTTACTTGAAGCGCCCTTGCGGTCAGTACCATCGTATCCTCACGTGTGATCTGTTTACTCGGTTCAAAAAGGTTATTTCCAGTACCCGTTGTAATGCCATATGCCTTAGCATTGGTAAGCGCATTGAAATAATAGTTACTGCTTTCAACATCCGTGAAGGCATCCGCTGTACGCGCTGGTAGATCCAATGCTCGCATCAATAGAACAATGAAATCTGCTCGTGTAATGCTGCTTTGTGGGTCGAACTCGTGTACATTTCTGCCTTCAATAACTCCCTTGGCTGCAAGTGTTTTAATCGACGCTTGAGCCCAGTTCACTGAAGCTAGATCAGTGAAAGTCGGACTCTTATACATAATTGCATACTGACTAAAATGTTTAGTTGTAAAGATGGCTTGACCTGACTGGACGTCATAATGCCCATTCGGTACAGGTATCATCTGTCCTTGTGGATCGATATAAAATACGACGATATGATCCAGATTCTGCTTTTCTTGTTCTGATGGTAAATAAGGAATCTGAATTGTGACTGGTGCTTCAGGATTATGCCATGCAATCGACTGTCCATTCGCAAACAGTTGTACGTCGTAAACAGGATGATTGTCAATCGAGTTAGCTTTCGTTAAGCGAATTTCCACCATGTCACCTACATTGTCGAGACCTTTGAGCATTTGATCAGAGATTACAATAGTGCCCAACTCCGATTGAAGCTTAAGTTCAAATGCATGCTCGTTCGCCTTCAACAGATCTGCTGGGAGCAGCAGGCCAAATTGATCTATAGACGGGTTGGATTTCAAGTTAACAACGATCACCTTTTGGCCATTTGGATCATTTGGTGTTGATTGAATAGCACTTGCTAAGTTAGCCCTCGAAATCATAGCAGTTCCTTGGTCGTTCGACTCTAGCAAAAGTTGGGACGGGTCTTTCGTCGTATTCTGTCCGGTGTCTGGCTTCGTCACAGGATCTGGATCAGGTGTTGGTGTCGGATCTGGATCTGGCGTTGGATCAGGTGTTGGATCTACAATCACTTCTCGTTTGATCTCAAACGCATGCTCTGAAGCCGTTGCTTGAAATAGATCTCCCCGACCATTCGTTAAATCAGATTTCGTTAATCTGACTACTGTTTCACCAGAGGAAACTAAATCTTTAACCTTCCAATTTACAACGAAGAGATCGGTATCAGGCGGGATAGCTTGATTGACATCCGCCATCAACACCTTTATCGTAAGTGATCCCTCAGTTGTTTGATCACCCTGAATAATTTGCAATTGCGATGAGCTTGGAAGTGTAGATATCCACTGCAGTTTTGTCCAATCGAAGTCGACGATGAGGTCAACCGAATACACGGCCGAGTACACACTGCTTGACACATTGTTAATTTGGAACGAAGATTGCATCGATTGTCCCGTTTTCGCTTCTGCGGCGCCTGTTAAAGATGCTATTACTCCGTGTGCTTGTAAGGACAATGGGTTCACCAATGTAGTCTGTCCAACCGTCACAGTGACATTGTCCAACGCCGCTTCATCATAGCCTGCTTTTTGTGCTGTGATCGTATATTCTGTATCAGGCACCACGTCAGAGAAGGTAAATGTACCAGAAGCATCTGTTATCGTAGTTCTTGACTCGCCAAGCTTAGTAAGCGTCACATGAGCACCATATACGATATGGTTGCTTTGATCCATGACAGTTCCTGCTATTTGACCATAAGGACTATTTGCCCTGTTGACGGTAATCTCGTATGTTTTGTTAGCAGTTCCATCAGGTGAGACTACGTAAACCACAACACTATTTTGTCCTTCCAATAAAGGAATTGCATCTGAAGTTGCACCACTTAACACCGTTTTTCCATTGATCGTGATATCCGCTTGGCTGTTGCCTGCTGTCGGAACGAGTGTGATGTCATGAATATCATAGGGTACATTGACTTGATATAGCGTTATGTTCGGATCAAAATCAGGTGATAATGTACCACCATTCACAAGTAGACCTTGTAAAGATGCATCGACTTGAGCAGAGATCCGATGAATTGAAACCGTATTTACGACCGTTGTCAAATTATCTTCTGCTGTTACAACAACGGGAATGTTTGTGTCATCTCCAGTTAAAGTAATGGAATCAGAACTATTTCCACTTCCCACAGGTACGCCGTTTACAAGAATTGATTTTACATTCGGACTGCTAGCGATAGGTGTCAGATTCACATGCTCCACATTACTTGGCACTTGTATCGCGTAATGTGTTTCATCCGAACGTGTTAATGTTCCTGCATCACTGGATAACTCTGCAAGTGTTGCATCTGTTTTTGAGTAACCAATCCCTTGCGTAACTCGGATATTATCGACATAAACACTGCCATAATTGGAGCTATTCGCATAGAAATCGATCTTCTTAATATCCGCCATTGCGATTCGGTATGCGGCATGGTCTACTATCTTTTGACCATCGATGTATAGATCGAAACTTTGTGCAGCCATGTCGATCACCATACGCATGTTATACCATTGGCCTACAACATACTTCATAAAATCAGTCGACGTTGTACCTTTATATCCTTTCATCGTGCCTTTATCAAAAGCAAAGCTAATGCCAGGGTTCGTTAGATTCGTACTGCCATACACATAGGGCAAGCTGATCCAGTTATTCCCACTGACATACGTGTCTTTTCGTTTCAAATCGGCTTCAATGGTGACAATCCCCGTTAGTGGTGTAGCAAATGTTTGAGACAGACTCGTGCTTTCCGAGTTGCTGCTTCTCGTTAAGAGAACACTTTTATCTGACACACTAGGGACCTCAGCGACCTCAACACTTCCGCCACTGGTGCTGATTGTTAAATTATTCCCCGAGCTCAATGCTCCTGTTGAAAGACTATTAAATGTATGATTGTAAAGCACTTGCGGTTGTTTGCTCGATAGCAGGACTTTGCCAATATCCGTAAGACTCTCTGGTGTAATGGTGACATTCCCTTTGGACACGGTAAAGTAGCCTGCTTTCGAGAGCATAATTGTGTAATTCTCACCGATCGGCACCTGGCCTAATTGCAAAGTTCCCGTACTATCGGTTGTTCCGCTAACAATTTCCTCACCTTCATACATAACTTTGGCAGAAACTCCCTCAAGAGCGGACATCTTCTCATCCAAAATGCTTCCGCGCAGGCTGCCATAAGGACTTGTGGAGGTAATGACAATATCCAATGTCGTCATATTCGGTGGTTGAATAGCGATTGTCGAGGTCGAGGTCAAATAACCCGTTTTTTCAGCTTTAAGCTCTACCCCCGTAGCTAAAGGTACATCTGCAATCACGAAAGAGCCTTTCGCATCACTGGTTGCCGAATAATTCACCGTATTGACAACCATGGATACTTTCGCTCCAGCAACTGCTTTGCCAGAGCCATCCTTTACTTTTCCGTTCACTGATTCGGTTGTGCTGCCTGCTCCTGTGTAATATTCAAATGCCCCGATATCCGGGAGTCCGTTATACAGCGTTTTACCTGCATAATCTTTCGATCCGTTATTTGGCATCGCAATTCCGGCATTGATCATAGCTGAACCTGACTTTGAACGAAAACCCAGCGCTGAATCTAATCTAGGTCCTGTTTCGATTGTTCCCGAAGGGCCCGTCACTGTGCTAACAAATTTCGGATCTGCTTGTAAGGCCTTGGTATCACTAGTAGGAATCATTAACCCGGTACCAAAATAATTGTTATTCTCGTAGAACGTAGTTCCACTTGTAGTAATCGTCGCGCCTGCACGTGTCGTATACAGATTATTATTACGAATGTTGTAGGTAGCGTCTAAGGATGTGCCATATCCATAGATCAAATAATTACTTTTATCATTATAGATCGTATTGTTATACACTTCAGCTATCGCCTTCTTATCCGAATGCAGATAAATGGGATATCTGGTGTTGCTTTTAATCACATTATTACGAATCACAGTATCGCCGAATACAAATTGGCAAATGAGAATGCCATCCCCATTATCATGAATATAGTTATATTGAATGACAATCTTCGTAGTCCCTTTATCTGGATCAATCCCATTGGAATCGGCTCCGCCCGCTTTTTGCGTGGTCTCATAAACCTCATTGTGCTGCACGACGATATCATCTGCATAGTACATTTCAATCCCTGATGTTCCTGCTTTATAGACGACATTATTTTCAACAAGTCCGCCTCTTATATCCGTCAAATACATCGCATTACAGCCATATGCCGTATCTTTTTGCGTTATATAATTGTCTCTAATAATAATATTGGTATGCGGTGTGAATTTCGGATCGGTTCCATTGGCACGTTCGCCCCAGCCCGTCGATACGGCAATGGTATTCCCATCCGCATCCTTCCCATCCCCTGTGTATTGCTTAAAAGTAATACCCGCAAAAGAAGTATTCGTAATTGTGGATTGTTCCACGACTACATCATTTATAACAGTCGCTTGACTCGGGGGACTAAATATATTCGGCACTGCCGTGTCGAATACGATGCCTCCTGTTTTTTTGGAGCCGTCCCAGCCTGTCTTGAAGCGAATACCCGGTTGCGGTGGAACTGGCTGTGTACCGCTAATCCAGTTGATTTGCCCTGTTACATCATGAACATCGACAGCTACGATACGGAAATAGTCCAATGTTGTACTATTATCACCAGAGATATGAATGCCTCTGTAATCACCAAGGTTCTCGCCTGGTGTTGCCGTTGCTGGCTTAGCGTTGGATACATCTAAATGATGAATCTCCCAATACTCCTGATTGAATAAACGAACCGCATCTTCTACCAAGCCTTTCCCTTGAATAATAGGCTTATTCCCACTGCCATATTGATCAAGGATGATTGGCATACCTGGACTACCTGAGCCCTTAGGCCATAACTGACCTTCCCAAACTTCACCTGACTTCAGCAAAATCTGATCCCCAGGTTGAAACGTGGTAGCGTTTACTTTTTCTAACGTTTGCCATGCTGAGTTTTCACTCGTACCTGTATGCGAATCATTACCTCCTGTCGCATCTACATAGTAGGTCATCCCCGTGACGGGTGATGCCTGAACGCGTGATACAGGAAGAAGAGAACTTACAATTCCAAACACGAGTACAATGGCGAGGATCAAGGATGACCATTTCAATCTTTTTGGCTGAAGCAACATGTGTGACCTCCTCTTAATTTCAATATGCCATATTATACGATCGATTTTCCGCTCAAAACCAGTAGGTAAATGAATGATTCTCTTTCACTATTCAAGCATTCCGCTTCACTTCGCACCAAAAATCCCAAATCGCCGTCTCCGGCAATTCGGGATTTAACAATACAAATCGTTATGGTGTATATACTTTTACATTGTCTACGTTCGTTGTACCCGTTTGTGAGTTATCCCCATAGAATTCAATCTTGGAAACATTAGAAACAGCTGCTCGCATCGTTGCCTGGGATAGCTTCAACGTGCCATTCACATAGAAATCAAATTTATCGGTATTCGTATCTAGAACAACTTTGAAATCATACCAAGTGTTCGCCGTGAAGGCTTGAATGGTCGTCCAAGTCCCGTTAACATTCGCTTTGATATTCCCTGTATCCATAGCGATTGATTCAGCAACGACGCCTGTGCTGTCATAGAGGTACGGCAAGCACCACCATGACGTTGTTTCACTTCGTTTAACTCTGGCCTCAATAGTAATTGTACCACTTGTTGCTCCAAACGATTTGGACATAGAGGTTTTGGCCGATGCTGTCGGCTTGCTAAGCTGTACGCTCTTATCGGTTGCACTTGGTACGGCTTGCACGGTAATGGCATTCGGACTGGTGCCGTTGGCAATGGTCCAACCTGTTGGGGCACTGCCAGTAGTCACCGCATCGAATGTATCATTTACCAAGTAAGTAGGTCCCGTAGTGCCTCCCGTAATCTGCGTTTCATCAGCACCAATATCTGCTGCGCCTGTGTATAACGTATCCCCCCAGAAATCAAATCCACCATTGGATGTAATCGTAACTCCTTGATTAATGATCGGCGAGCTCGTTTGAATCTTATAGCCCCCTAATGTGCTCATTGCAGGTCCACTCGTTTCAGTACCCGTTCCGCCAGTCCCTGGGCTGACTAATTTCGGATCGCCTGTTCTCGGATTCGCATCTCCCGCTGGAATGGTAAGTCCAGTCCCATAATAACTATTCGTATTGTAGGCAATGCCTCCGCCAGTCGTTAGTACAGCTGAACTCTGTGTTGAATCCAGAATGTTATTTCTTATATTATAGCTAGCATTAATATAGGACCCATAGCCATAAATCAAATACGTGCTATTCGTATTATAGATCGTATTATTATAAATTTGCGAGGTCGCAGCCGAATCGGAATGGAGATAAATTTGATATCTCGAATTGCCTGTAATTACATTGTATCGGATGATCGAGTCGCCAAAGCTGAATTGACACAGCAGGATCCCATCCCCATTGCCATGAATGTAATTGTATTGGACGACCTGTTTCGTCGTACCTTTATCCGTATCGATGCCGTTGTAGTCGGCACCACCGGCTTTTTTCACCACACCATAAGTCTCGTTCTTCTGTATAACAACATCGTCCGCATAGTAGGTTTCGATACCCGAAGTCCCCGCCGCAGCAACGACATTATTCTCAATCAACCCACCCTTAACATCTGTCATATAAATACCATTACAACCATAAATCGTGTTTGCTTGGCTAATGAAGTTATTCTTAATCGTGATATTCGTAAAAGGATACCAATTCGTATCCGAAGCGGAGCTGCGAACACCCCAACCTACCGAAACGGAGGGATTCCCATTGTTATCTTTTCCATCCCCCGTATATTGCTTGAAAATAATCCCCCCAAAAGAAGTGTCCTTAATAGAACTGTTGGAAATGACCACATCGTTGAATTTGCTCTTTATGGTTGCTGCGGCCGGCGCTAGCACGTTCGTAGACATATCAAATACAATGCCGCCAGTTCGTTTGGAGCGATCCCACCCCGTCTGGAACGTGATACCTGTTGCATTATCGGCCACATCGCCGCCAATCCAATTCACTTCTCCGCTCACATCATGAACATTTAGCCCATCTAAACGGAAGTAACTGAGCGTACCAATATCTGCACCGGTAATATGTACACCTCGAAGATCACCTACAGAACTCGTTGTTTGATTACTAATATCTAGATTGTGAATTTCCCAATACTGCTGATTGTACAAATAGACAGTAGCCTTCACCGCGCCTTGTCCTTGAAACTTTGGTTTGGCTCCTGTGCCGTACTGATCAATGATGATTGGGCTCCCTGATGTACCCGAGCCTTTCGGATATAACTGACCCACCCAGGTATTTCCGGCTTCAAATAAAATGCGATCGCCTGGCTGGAACGTTGTACTATTCACTTTCGTCAATGTTTTCCACGCAGTTGCCGTACTTGTGCCATTGTTGGAATCGCTGCCGTTGACAGCGTCGACATAGTAAGTTGTATTTGCAGCAAATACGGTTGCCGGTAGGAGCACTATCAATAATGAGAACATCATCATAATGGTTACGACGAAAGCACCTAAGCTCTTACCTTTTTTCAATAATAATCCCATGATCCTTGCCTCCTTCTAATTGTAAGCGCTTAACTTTTTATGAAAATAAAACGACTTACTTGCGTTCGTGCTTCATTCCTAACCTTCTTTCTAATCAGTCCTCCCTTAAGCTAAGCAACCTGGCACGTCGATAGTTCATACTGTCGTGTTGTTTTTGCCTGCCTATTCAATTTTGAGTTCAGTATAGTTGACAATGAAGGCAGAACATAGGGGGGAAATGAACAATTTTCTTTCATTTTATAAGGAAATAAATGGATGGATTCCTCCTACCCCTAGCGGCACCTGCCCACAGTCATATCTCAAAAAAAAAAAGCGAATGCCACTAGGCATCGCTGACAGAATTTCAACTATTTATTTAGTACAATCCCCTCCATACTATCGGATTCCCAATGGTCATCTTCCAAACCTTGCAAAAATCTCAGGTACTTGGTCTGCCTCGACTGGTCTACCAAACAAGTACCCTTGTACCGTATCGCAATGAAAGTCTTGCAGCAGGCGTAAATCCTCCTCATTCTCTACCCCTTCTGCAATGACATTAATCTTCAGATTGCGAGCCAAGGTGATGATGGTGTTGACGATAGCTGCATGTGTCGGGTTTACTGATATATCCTTCACGAAAGACTGGTCAATTTTCAGATGATGTATCGGAAATTCTTTCAAGTAACTCAATGAGCTGTAGCCTGTCCCAAAGTCATCCATGGCGATCTGCAACCCCATATTCTTAAAGCTATTTAATGTCGCTAGAGCGACTTGAACATCCATCGTCATACTTTCTGTAATCTCCAACTCCAAGTACTGAGGCTCGAGCCCCGTATCTTGTAGGATATTGGAAATTTGTTCACAAAGCGATCTATCGTAGAACTGCTTCGATGATAAATTCACAGCCATGGTCACCTTTGGTAATCCTAGCCTCTGCCAGTGCTTATTCTGAGAACAAGCCTCCTCGATCACCCATTTGCCAATGGGATAAATAAGACCTGTTTCTTCCGCAATCGGAATAAATTCTAGGGGTGAAACCAGCCCAAGCTGTGGGCTATCCCAACGGATTAAACTTTCAAAGCCGACGATTTTATTTTCAATCACGTTGACCTGCGGTTGGTACATCAGGATAAACTCGTTCTTCTCCAGCGCTTTACGCAGATGCTTTTCAAGCGTCATTCGCCTCTCGATTTTGGCATAGATGTGCGGGCTGAAATACTGAACTTGATTTCCGCCGAGCTCCTTCGCGTAATCCATCGCAATATCGGCGAAACGAACGAGCGTTTCAGGATCTTGGTCATCCTCTGGAAACTGACTAATCCCAATGGATGGTGAAATGTAGATCTCATGCTCCCGGATCCGAATCGGTTGATTGATACTTTGAACAATGTTCTGTGTATAGACATCCAGCTCATCCTTCGATGTATGCTTCACGAGCCCGATAAATTCATCACTGCCAACTCGAAAAACATGCAGATTATGAGTCAGAAAGCTATTCTTCAATCTCCGCGCGATGACCTGAAGAATCCGATCACCAATATCATGCCCTAACGTTTCATTCGCCAATTTGAACTGGTCTAGATTCACGAATACTACGGCGAAGCGCTCCTTCTGTACGATGGCCTCTTCAATCCATTTCGTTAATACCTGTCGATTGGGAAGGCCTGTTAAGGGATCATGATGGACCAAATACCGAATCCTCTCCTCCATACTCCGCGACTCCGTAATATCGACAGTTAAGGAGATGATCTCGCGAATGACGCCATTATTTTTGATCGGTCGAAGCACCGTTAAGAAATAATAGCCATGCCATTCCGTTTCGAAATCAACAACCTCTCCCATCGACCAAGCCCATTCATAGTATTGCAGCATGTGATCTGCCATATATTTGGGGAAGATAGTGTGGATATCCTTACCAATCGCTTGTGCCTCTTTGATCCCCAGTCGATCGAACAAGGAGCCTTGCCATGTGGTGTAGATAAATTCATCCTGTTCTTTTCGAAATTTCATTAACAGTCCGTTTTGCTGCCTAATCTTCTGATGAAGCTCCTCTTGAAATTGAAGCAGATCCTCTTCCATTTTAAGTAGAAAGGTGAGCATTTCAATATGACTTTTGACGGATTGCTCTTTCCCTAGCATGTTGGTTTCATTACGTAGGAATAACTTTTTTCTCATGGCGGTTTTGCACCTTAGCAGAAATTCTTCTTCCGTCAGCGCATTACGTGTTTTCTGAAAAAGAGTTTCCTTCTGAAAAAAGTCCATTGCTCCGTACTCCAGAGCTTTCATCGCTGCGTTTGAGCCTTCTTCCGTGTAGCTGCTCAGCATAATAACCGGTACGGGATGAAACGTCATAATTTGATTCAAAGCCGTTAAACCGTCCATTTCCGGCATCTCGATGTCGAGTGTGACCAGATCTGGCTGTAGTTCTACGATTTTGTCCAATGCATTAGCACCATTAACTGCGAATCCTACTACCGTAAATTGTGGATCTTGATCAAAGAGTTTGGCAATCATATTTCGCATTACGATGGAGTCATCGACAATTAAGACACGGAATGTTCTCATACTTGTCACCTGATTCTTAAGTATTCATCTTCAACTGCGAGAGGAGCTGCTCTCGATCGAAAACTTGGATAAGCCGATCATCTTTCTTATAAATACTCCGAATCGTAGAAAGCGAGGCTCTGCTTTGAACAATCTCTTCATTGGAATCGTGCTCAAACACAGTTACAATTTCGGTTACGGAATCCACAGCAATACCAATGGATTGTTCCTCATCCCGCACGATGAGAACACGAGATTTCGCGGAACGGGATTGTGTTGACAATCCCATACTGCTACGCAAGTCATAAACCATCAGCAATTCTTCTCTAATATTCATGACGCCCAGCACATTAGGGGCAGCCCCAGCAATCTTCGTCAAAGATGGCATCGCCAAAATTTCTTGCACATGTTCCAGATGGAAGCCGTACCATTCCGCATCGAAATGAACGGTGACCAGTTCTCGCTTCGTATTGTGTTTGCCTTTATTGGCTCGATCCTTCATCCCGAAACGAACATGTCCAGATGATGATTTCTGCATCATCGCGTTCACATCTAGAATGAGGGCAACCAGTCCATCTCCAAGGATAGTCGTTCCAGCAATATACGGAATGTGACCAACGATATCATCTAAGGATTTAATGACGATTTCTTGGTTGGCAATTAATTGGTCCACGACAAGACAAATCCGTTTCTCTGCCATCCCAATCATAAGTATCGACTTCTTGGTCGTAGAAGCCTCTTCGTTCAAGCTGTTCCCAGGCGAAAGTAAGGTATTCAACCGCAGTAAAGGCAGGATTTCACCTCGCACATGACAAATTTCTTGACCATGAAGCAATTGAATTTCCTGTTCATTGTATCTGAAAATTTCAATAATGTTCGATAGAGGTACTGCGATCGTCCGCTGAGCTTGACGGACAAGAAGCGAGCGAATAATGGCCAAAGTTAAAGGCAATTTCAAGGTAATCGTGGTTCCTTTGCCAATTGCTGTCTCGATGTCAATCAGCCCATTCAACTTCTCAATATGCGAACGGACAATATCCATCCCAACGCCTCTGCCTGACAATTCCGTTACTTGCTCTGCCGTAATGCCGCGTAAATTGATGACCCCACGCAAATTTTTCTTATTTCCTGGCAAAACGGTAATCTCATGCATCTTAATGATTTCTTGAATATACGCGATAGAGAAGGCATAATGCTCCTGCCCAATCTGACCTTCAACATATAAAGGAGTGACCGTCGTTGTCATGTGCAACCCTGTCCTCTCACACTTTGAAATTGGAAACGGATTGATTCAAATCATCTGCTAAGGAAGCTAAGGATTGCGAAGAGCTTGCCGTTTCCTCGGCAGCAGCCGCAGATTCCTGGCTTACGGAGGCAATGTTTTGAATAAAGCTGAGCACTTCTTCTGATTGAGCAGATTGCTGCTCGCTAGCGGCAGCGATTTCTGTCACTTGTTGTGCCGTATTCGCGACCATCCGAACGATATTATCAAACTGGATTCCTGTGCGTTCCGACAGATCGGCAGCTTCTGAAACAGCTTTGACACTCAAATCCGTATTCGTTTGCATGCCTTTAATAATAATGGCAATTTGCTTCGTCGCTTCACCGCTGCGTTCAGCTAGTTTTCTAACCTCTTCCGCAACCACCGCGAAGCCTCTGCCCTGTTCCCCTGCTCTTGCTGCTTCGATTGCAGCATTAAGTGCTAATAAATTTGTTTGATCAGCAATATCATCAATGACCTCAATAATTTGGCCAATCTTTTGTGCATCTTGCTCAAGTAAAGACATCTGCTTCGATACATTCCCCATTGAAGTAATAGAAGCTTGTACAGCGATTCCACCCTCTTTGGCACCGTTTCTAGTTTGTTCTGACAGCTCCGCAACCACCTCTGCATTTTGAGCAACAGAGTCAATGGCAAGTGAAAGTTCTTTAAACAAGCTATTTACGGTTTGCGTTGATTCCGCTTGATGCATGCTACCTTTGGCGATTTGCTCCGTTGTCGCAGAAATTTCTTCTGCAGCAGCTGCAACATTTTGAGAGGAAGATACCGTTTTACTGATGAGCACTCGGAGATTTTCTAGCATATCATTAAACGCCTCGGCCAATGCGCCAAGCTCGTCCTTAGTTTTCGAAGTTGCTTTCTCTCTCAAGTCGCCTTCAGATGCTTTCGTGACGACGGATAGAAGGGATTGAACGGTTTTCGAGATACTGCCTGACATATACAAAGCCACACTAATCCCGATCAAGATTGCAAATGCACCAAGTACAATAATGGTCAATGTGCCTGATTGATTCTCGGATACAGCTGTATCCACTTCATCTTTGGCACCTACCTCATTATAGTGGATCCACTTTTCGAATAAATCCGTTGTTTGTGTACGAGCTGGTCTTACTTGCGTGATCGCATCATATGCCAACTTATCTTCATTCTTGCTTGCTAGCCCAATAATCGTATCCGCTTGGTTCATATAAGTTGTCATTGAAGCCAATATCTCGTCATAAATTTTCGTTTCTTCCCCTGAGTTTACTAATTCCGCATATGCTTTCATTTCTTTTAATGCATTTTCTTTGTTTTGTAGGATGTTGGTCTGAGCACTAGCGATTTTATCTGGATCTGTTTCAAGAATGATTTGATGAAAAGCCACTCTAACTTCAAAGAAATCAGTTTTGATTTGATCTATTTTGAGGATACTAGGCAGCCAATTCCCCTGTACATTTACTGCTGATTTTTGAATGGAGTTCATACTCATCATAGCCACTAGCCCTACTGTAAATGTGAGTACGAGTACAAGGATAAATCCTGCTAATAATTTCATTCTAATTGTTGCCTTCATCATTAAATCCCCCTAATTGTTGGTTACACTTCTTTTAATTGAATGGCTGAGAACACAATATCAATGATTTCCCCACGTGCTTGATTTAAAAAACCTAATGATGTTTGTTGTAAATTTTCAATCGAGATACAAGATGTTAAAAGAATCTTGTCCGAGAAATAATACATGGAAAGCTCGTAGGAAGAAGATACACTCTTAACAACTTCACTTATATTCGTGTTCTTGTATTTCTCAGGAAGTTCAATCGCATACATTAAGCACAATGGTTCATTTTGCATTTGTGACATCTGAAAAAATTCTCTATACATATTCGTCGTAAACGCATTCCATCGAAATCCATATTGAAAGAATGGCTCCTCTTCCCAATTCGGCTCGAATTGTGATTTTAATTCGAGAAATTGCTCGCGGTAGTAGTGGATTAGATTCATAGTTGTAGGCACCTCGCAATTCCATAACAAAGTTTGTTATTTCTCAGTATCCTTATCTTATCTATGAAATGTTGTGAAACTTCTATTTCGGATTTTAGCTAAACATGTTTTTTACTAATAATTAGCTAATGTTTATTTGAAATCGGGTAAAAATCATGAGAAAAGTCCTAATTTGTAAGGAATTTGTCGTAATTAATAGTCTTTAGACCTACACATTCCTTACAAATATAAGACTTAGAACCCAATCCCATTGACTATCCACGTATAAAACGGGACAAAAAAAAGCCCACCCTTATGCTTGATTCAGCGAAGGATGAGCGTTCTTCTTTATGTATTATATAGCTCTACGTATGGCGTCCAGAACACGATCACCTTGAAATGGCTTGACGATGAAATCCTTGGCTCCAGCCTGAATCGCTTGTACAACCATGCCTTGCTGCCCCATGGCTGAGCACATCACAATTTTCGCATTCGCATCTTTTTTCCTAATTTCCTTAACAGCTTCTACACCTTCCATCTCAGGCATCGTGATATCCATGGTTACTATATCCGGTTTAAGCTCCTGATACTTCTGGATAGCTACAAGTCCATTTTCTGCTTCACCAACAACATCATGTCCGCCTTTCGTCAAAATATCCTTCAGCATCATACGCATGAAAGCTGCATCATCTACGATTAAAATTTTTGCCATGATCTCTCACTCCTCTTATCAATACTCTTTCAATAGAACTACACGGATATCTCCCACCGTCTGAATGGATATGGGCAACATCAGCTTGTTGGCCTGATTGTCAAAATGATAATTTTCCTCCAATAAAGACGGCGGCGTAATATCCAGTGCAACACCTTGTTCACCAAGGATCGTGGTGGTTCTGCCTGCAATAATGTTGGCAATTTCACTCACACAGCTATCCAGCATTTCACCTTCCATATACATCCCAAAAATCGCTTCACTCATTCGGCTAAATACGACGCGCTGCCCGTCTAGAATCATACAATACTCACTATTCGTGAAATTGATGGAGACGCCAATCTCATCCTTACGGATCGGTTCATTACTTATACTAACTTCGGTTTGATCTAACGATTGTGGTAGCATGTTGCCAATTGATACTCGGACACTATCCAATAATAAATTTTGCAAGTTCTGAGTCATGCTTCTCTCCCCTATCCAGTTGGTTGTAACCGGTTATAACTTCGTTCAATACACTCACTTTAGCCTATAATTGTTAGGTAACTACACTCCTAATTGTTAAAGATGTATGTGAAAATGGAAAAAAACGGAGCTCGCTTATCGCGGTGCTCCGTTTATATGTTTAAGACTTTAAGATAAATGATTTAATAATTGCGTTAATGCTGCGGCATCTGTTCTAAATTGTTCAACTGTGTTACCCATAACAAACTCCATTAGCATGTAGCGATGTTCATGGCTATCTATCAGTGCCAAGTACTGAGACCACTCGTGAATCCCCTCAGCAAATGGTCTGCGAATATCGCCATCCCAATAATAAGCATGAAGGTTTAACAGCTTCTTGCGCGCCGCTAATTCATGCAGTCCTTCACAACGTTCCTTCATGGAGAGTTCCGGTGTTGGCTGCCACAAACAATATAGATTGGGATGATCTGCCTCATCCAACAGCTGCAGAGCAGAATGATTCGTGTCCGTTAAAGTCCCTCTATGCCACTCAAGCGCAAGTTTTATTCCTTCATCTGCAGCCATCTCAGCAATAAGTTTAGCTTCTTTAGCTATGCGAGCATAATATTCAGGGGTTGCTGCCGAAGAGGGTACAGTTCCTGCCCATATGCGAATGAGCGGAGCATGCAACGCTTTCGCAGCAATCAGGCTCTCTCGAAAAACTTGCTCAGGTTGTTGGTTTGCAAGCAATCGAAAATAAGAACCATATGCAGCTACCTGCATCCCGGAATCGATTGTTCTTGTGTACAGATTGTGTGCGCCAGCCACATCCCCAGGTTGTACATGCGCGTTCTCCGACCATTCAATGGCCTTCAACCCACATTTGCTGCTTAATTCGAGAATTTCAATTGCTGATCTTTCACGAAATGTGATGGATACAAGTCCAGGTAAAATCATAGTTGCTTCCTCTCACTTTAACATAGTCTCAACTTACATAATTCCCTAAACGATTTGATTTGTAAAGAAAAAAAAGACTACAATCACCCGAGTAGGAAAAGTGATTGCAGTCTTTTTAAACATGTACCTAGAACAATGGTCTAGCGTTTGAAGCCTTGCAGTTGTTGTTCAGCGATTTGTACTAGTCTCTTCGTGATTGTACCACCGATTGAACCTGCGTCGCGTGTAAGGAGGTTTCCATTATAACCATTTGGTTGCAAGGCAATCCCTAATTCTTGCGCAACTTCATACTTCAATTGATTTAAAGCGGCTTTAGCCTGTGGAACTAGCAATGTGTTGTTGTTAGCCATTCGTAAATCACTCCTTCTTGTGGTGTAAACATAGGATGTGGAGTGTAAGGAAATCTTATACATTCAAATTATTATTTTTCATGTTTTAATGGTATGACGATGGAGAACGTTACACCAGCCTCTTGCGTTGTGAAATCAATCCTTCCTTTATAACGTTCAATTAACTGCTTGATGATATGAAGCCCAAGACCTTTATTGTTCTTTCCTGTTTTGGTCGAGAAGCCTGATTCAAATATTCGTGTGTGTATGTCCGGAGTGACGGGATTACAAGAATTCTGCACCTGAATCGTGAGTTGGTTAGCTTGAACGATGCCTTCCACAGTGATTTTCCTTTCGTTAACAGGCAGCTCGATCGTCGCGTCAAACGCATTATCGATCAAATTGCTTAATATGCGGACTAAGTCAGTGGTCTTAATCGTCGTGAGTCGCAAATTTTCCATATTTTTAAAATCAACCTGCATGTCAATGTTATGCACTTCGGATTGTGCCAACTTAGCTTGGATAATTCCGCTTAATGCTGGAATATTAATTTCAACCGCTTTAATTTTGTTATCCATCATTTTCGCTTCTTGGATTAGTGGATCTATGTAGTCTTGTAGACTTTCATATTTCTTCAATTTAATCATCCACGAGATGGTCGTGATATGGTTGATGATATCATGACGCTGTTCTTTGATCGACTGAACAATCGAATTAATATTCGCCAGATACACATCTTGAACTGTTTTCACAGCTCCTTCATTCTTCTTCCGCGTGATCGAATACAGAATTATAATTACAACACAAACGAGAAGAGTAACAATGCTCATGAATATAAAAACTTCACGAAACTGCTGATGTAATGTTTTTTCGATCTGTGTGTAATCGGTTGCAACCATAACCACTTTGGGTAAGTCATCGCGCTTATACTTCAGATTGGTTGTGACCATCGGTGTAAAGCTTTTCAGAATGTTCGTCCCATTCAAAACCACATTGTAAAAAACCGTACTGTTCTTGGTCAGCGCTTCCTTGATTTTACTCTCCTCAACGCCATCTCTATACTTATAACTACCATTTAATACGAGACGCTCTGAATACCAGCTAGCCCTATTATTTGGTGTTGGCGTTTTATCAAAAATCTTTTCCGGATTTAGGACGCCAATCTCAATTAAATTTCCTTTGTTATTTTCAAGAAGCTCGTGAATACTAGCATCCACACCTACTTTTTGGCGATAGTGTTCAAGACTGCTTGATACGTCCAAATAGGGATTAATAATATAATTGGTCGTTCCGTCGTAATATTCTCCCCATTTCCTGATATTTGCACTATCCGTCGAAGCTGTATCAATGGGGCCACTCCAGAAATTTTCGAGGGTCAAGCCGGTACCTACGTCTACAGTTTTTCGATCCGTTAACTGTAATTGTGCGGAATACACGATCCCCCACGTTTTGGAGCTTGCATTGATTTCTTTGGGATCCGAGGATCTTACCCCAATAAAATCATCATCTCGTCTCTCGAATAACGTAATCCCTTCAATATTCAATTCCTTCGCCAAGGAGACCAGTTGTTCGTTCGTAACTTGGTGGAAATCAGGATGTAAGGTCTTCTGAATAACAATCGAGGCGGTACGTAGTTCATGACCCAGCATTTCATCATAAGTTGCCTCTACTTCACTTTGCTTACCAAGTTCGGCAGAAATCGTAGAAGTCACTAATTGTATTTTCTCTTTTTGATGATTATTTAGAAGCACCTTCGAATGTTGAAAATACGTTAAATTCATACTTAATATGGCGATTAAGAAAATTAATATTGTTTTTAATGGGAACTTGTCTAATGATGAAAACATGCTTACGACTCCCTCAACAGCATTTTGTATCCTTATTATAAAGCAATTTTGTCGAATTTTGCAGTTTTTTTAAAAAAATTGTCCGTTGGTGTATTTTAAATAGCCGAGAACAATTTTTAGAATCTCAAGCGTTTCATTATACTGCCGCAAAAGGGCTGATTTCTCAAATCTTTCTTGGGCGATATCCTCTTCTATTAAAAGCAACAGCCACACAGAATACAACGCACTATATTTGTGATAATCCATAATGAAGTTGCCTTGTGTTGGAGATTGAAGGTTCTCGCGAACGGAGATATATCTAGTAAGAATTGCGAGACGTGAATCCTGCTCGATGATCAATCGCCTGTATTGCGGGCTCGTAATGTCCATCAACGTATACAGATCCCAGAAAACGCTATTCGTATGAGCGTACTCCCAATCGAAAATATAGACTTGATTATTCACTTCGGCGATGTTTAACGGATACAAATCTCCGTGCGAAATGACGATTTCATTTTCAAGTTGATCCTGGCGTAGAATATCTTCATAAAAGTAAGTGATTTGGTCATCTAGAAATCCTAGACTCTTGAATAATTGCTTCGTTTGTATATCCTTAGCCAAAATAAAGCTTTGAATTTCCTTCGTTTTCGACGTGTGACCCTCAAATTCTCCAGGTAGCACCGTTGTCGGCAAGAGATGCCAATAAGGGATGAACTCTGACGTTTTTAACATCATATCCCAGCTGAAACTATGTTCCAATTCGCCCAAATCTTCGAAAACCATCCATTCCTTTTCCGGCTCTAGCGCTTGAGAAAAGTAGAGGATCTTGGGGATGTTCACCTCAGGAATTCGGACGAATAAATTCACTTGCAACCATACTTCTTTTCCCTTATTCGGATAGTTCGTAAGTGGTTTATAAATAAAGCTAGTCATGGCATCATCTACATTCACTTGAACCCGCTCAACCTTCTGACCATTACGACCCACGTAGATAACTTCTCTTTCATGCGGAATACCGTCACGAACTTTGCCAGATTCTAAGAAAATTTCCTCTTCCATAGCAGCCATTATTTTTCACCGTCCTCGTCCTACTCATAATTTAAACTTACCATATCACATAAGTGAATAGGCATGATATACACAAGAAAATATGATATATTTTGCATATAAAGTTAATACATAGTCCCGATGGAGGCTTACTTATCATGTTACATGTACTTGTTGACGAAAATGATCAAACAGCGTGGTATCCCAATTATCTCAGCGGTTTAAAAAAAGGACTTGTTTCCGCGGGAGTCCCATATACCTTTTCCCCTACGCTGCCGAAGGACCCACAGACTCCTGTTTTGATCACACGCTTCACTCTATTTGATATGATCAAAGAAGCAAGTCCAGTTCCTCAGCATCTGTATATTCAAGAACATGACGTCTGGAACCCTTTTACGAACGTTTTAGACTTAGAGTCATTATGGATTTTCCGTCATCCTTCTTTGAAAGCTATTTTCTATACAAATCCAAGCATGGTGCCTTGGGGCAAACGTTGCCTGCCTCCCGGTTCACAAGTCGAAGTTATCGCAGCAGGCTTTCCTTATGATCATGACTATGTGAATGCCACCTTAAAAGGTATCACACCTTCTGATGAGCGGGAGAAACTAATTGTCTTCCCAGGCCGTATGAATGAATTTTATCAGCCTTATCTCTCCGTCCGCTTGGCATTTGAATTTATGGAGTTAGGATATCGCGTGGTAATCGCCTCGCCTGTTACACCTTTGTCCCATTATCCTGTTGCCATGTGGAGAGAATTAGGCATTGAAGTGGGAAGGCTTCCGCATGCTGAGTATTATCAGCTGCTATCTAAAGCAACAGCAGCGGTATCTGTCACGATTGGTGGTAGTCTCACCTTAGCACTCTACGAAGCTCAGTTGCTAGGTGCTACACCAATTGCTCCCAAGGGACGAGATGATCTGCCTCCGTTCACCGAAATGTACAGCCCTAGATACGATTTGCTGCATCCAAGAGAAGCTATTGACATGGTAGAAAATAAAGTCCCTGTTACCATAGATACGCGCTGGTTCAGTATTGATGCCTATGTTCGAACAATACTGGATACAGTTTCCAATCATTAAATTTATGACATCGGTCATAAAAAAGGAGCTAAGCAGGTACACCCCGCTTAGCCCCTTTTCATTCCAATCCCCAGATCTAGGGAAGAACATTTCCTGCCGCACGATAAATCTCATACCACTCTTGACGAGTCAACTGAATATCGCCAGCTTTCGCGCAATCGATTAATCGATTGATATTCATTGTCCCAGTAACTGGCTGCATCCGTGCTGGATGACGAAGAATCCACGCAATCGCGATCGTCGTATTGGATACCTCATATTTCGCCGCGATTTCATCAATCTTCAAGTTCAACTCTGGAAATTTCTCGTTATCAAGAAATACACCTTCAAAGAATCCGTATTGGAAAGGTGACCAAGGCTGAATCGTGATATCATTCAATCGGCAGAAATCAAGAATGCCGCCATCACGGTCCACTGCGGAATCATTCAGCATATTCACATTGATACCATTTGAAATCATCGTTGCATTCGTAATGCTCAATTGCAATTGATTCGCCACAATTGGCTGCTTGACCGATTTCTTCAGCAATTGAATTTGCAGAGGCGTCTGGTTGGAAACACCGAAATGTCTGACTTTCCCTGAGCTTTCCAGTAGATCAAACGCTTCAGCGACTTCTTCAGGCTCCACTAAAGCATCTGGACGATGCAGAAGCAGAATATCTAAGTATTCCGTTTTGAGTCTTTTCAATATGTTGTCAACGGATTCCAAAATATGTTCTTTGGAAAAGTCGAACATCCCTTTTCGAATCCCGCATTTGGATTGTAGAATGATCTTCTCACGTACATTAGCGTTCATTTGGATCGCATCCGCGAAAATTTCCTCACAAGTACCCCCACCGTATATATCCGCATGGTCGAAGAAATTAGCACCGATATCCATCGCCCCTTGGACGAAGCGTTCCGCTTCAAGCTTGTCCAGCGAGTTAATTCTCATACAGCCTACTGCAATAACCGGAACTTCTAAGGGACTGGTTCCAAGTTTCATTGTTTTTATCATAAAATAATTCCTCCTTCAAAACTGCATCACTTATTATTTGCTCCTGAAGTTACCTCTCCTATTGTCACACATTGTTAACTCATATTCAAGAATGTATGACAAGGTACCCTTATACGAAGGGGGTGAAGATCTGGCTAAAGTATACAGAGATTCTGCGAAAATGTCCCCATTGTTGCGATCGGACTCTATTTCTAGAACCCTACGCGACTTTCGATTCCCTACAATACGAAAAGGACCATCAGGTTGATCACTTGACAGTCCTTGGGGCTATTCTCTGAACGTAATATTCAGCCATTCAATACATAGTTTGACCCATTTTGCATTGTGATTATAGTTCATTGGATCTGGCAAGGGCTTCTTATATTTGACTGCTGGCTCATTGAAATACTCCAGAAGTTCAGCGTCACTGACAGTTGGTTTCCCACTTGCTTCAGTCAATTCTTTAATGGCTGTTTGCCTATAAAGCTGCGCGGAGTCCGAGTTCAGGTAATCTTGGCCCCTCGTATACCACGTTTCATCCGACGTTAAAGAGCCGTGGCCGATGAATGGAAAGATATGCAATTCAAAGGGTATCGTGTTCTTCCTTAACGCCGAGGCGAAGATCATGGCATTCTCAACAGGAACGGTTAAGTCTTCAACGGTATGCCAGAGAAACACAGGCGGCGTGTGAGGTCCCACACTATGTTCAAGGGAAACTTCGGCGAGTTGATCTTGACTAGCATCCTCACCAAGCAGATTGTAAAACGATCCCATATGTGCGAACTCCCCTGTCGTGATGACGGGGTAACCCAAAATGGCGGCATTTGGCTTGTTGGAATACTCCTGGATACCTCTGATATCCAGGAGTATTCCAATGTACAGCTAGGCTCGCTGCGAGGTGTCCACCGGCAGAAAATCCGCAAATAGCAATATGATCAGGATTAATGCGCCATTGCTCTGCATGTTCACGGATGATGATCATCGCGCGGGAAAGATCTCGTATCGGCTGCTGTCATTGAAATCATTTAAACGAGGTATTTTGCCGCTGGAATAAGAACTCCACCTCGAGGATGTTCGACACCTTGATAGCTAGCTGGTAAATTAGGATCTCCTGAAATGTACTTGGGAAGCTTCGGATAAGGGTAAATGGGTCTTTGGAAGCTGATACCATTCGGAGCAAAACCATCTTTAAACGCGGTTGCGATGATTTTCTCCGGTGCTTTTCCGTGCTCAACCCATTCAACTAATGCGGTTAAAATGTCATGTTCACTATCTCTTGGCAAATTCGAATGGCCACCTTGGCCTAGATCATTTAACCCCGGTCCCCCTCCGCAATGGCCCATTCCTGGCACAAGGAATAACCGGAAGAAATCCTGCGTTTGTTCAAGGCCGCCCTGTTGTTCAATCACTCGCTCATAATAGTGGAGTGCATCTTGATACGGAACAAGCGGATCCGCCATCCCCGTGTACATCAAGATTTTCCCACCTAAAGCTTTCATCTCACTGACATCAGGATTATTCGCATTAAGAATCGACGCCAATCGCTCATTCAACGTATCCAAATCGTGATCAAAATCAAATGTCGTATAATCGAAATCCGCCCCGAACACCCAATGAAATGGATATAACAAGGACAACGGTAACCGTTCTGGATCTTGTTGAAGATCCAACCCTCCCCCACAATCCTCACTTCCATATGGAAGTGGCGTATAAATACGTTCGCCTGTTCTTGGATTGGTTGGACCCGCATAAATCAGCTTCAATGCGGAGATTTGTTCGTTGGTGAGGCCAATCTCGGCAACGTCAACCTGTAAAGCAGCCAACGTCTCTGGGTCGAATTGCAGAACCCTTGGGTCAGTAAAGAAGTTATCACCTTGGAGAACACCGCCGTCCTTCCGCTGTCCATGTTCGACAACTTTACGAGTTATGGATGCAATTTGTTCTTTAGAAAAGTGCGCGCCTGTTCCTTGATTCGTTGCTTTGAAATTCCACAAGAATCCAGTATGCAAGTGAGTGCGATTGTTGGCTGGCGCCCCAGCGATGATGCCTTGATAATCAGACGCATAGCGCTGCGCTTCCATTAGTGCTTGTTGCCCACCCGTTGAACAACCCATGAAATAAGCGTAGCTGGCTGATCGATTGTAAAATAATTGGATGAGCGATTTCGCTGCTTTCGTCATCTCGTGTGTGGCACGATAACCGAAATCCACCCATCGTTCCGGATGGCCAATCGCCTCAAAGGCATTTGGCGAGGTACCCATATCCGTGTTCGCTGTCGCGTAGCCTCGCCGAACCCCAAATGCAAGTGGATTGTAGCTAATATAACTTGCACTACCACCATTTCCCGTGCCAAGGAATCTGCCATTCCACTCTTGTGGCAACCAAAGCTCCACACGAATGTTAGATTCCATGGTTGGCTTCAGTTGGAGGGAAACTCGGCAAAATGCTGGCAAATCCGTAATTATTCTATCGTCAGCTAGGTTGAGACTTCCTTCTGTCACCATTTGAACATCCATAATCGTACAACCTGGTATGTCAACATTTTCAAATATTCCTTGCAAAATGCCGTCCCCCTCAGAGATGTCCACCCTACTTACTTCAATGACATCTGATTTCAAATACTCGAGCATGATCCAATCCATTAGTGCTCAAGACTTCTAATCGAAGCTTACTTACTTGCTCTAACCCTATATGGCGTGTTACTTGCCGTTGGTAATTATCCTGAATATTCATCACTTGACGAGAAGCTTCGTCTGGATTCGCAGCATAAGCAATGACTCGGAAATCCTTCAACGTTTCCGGCTGCGGCCCCCATTCATTTTTCTTATGCAGCTGATCCTCTTGTGTCAGTGTCAGTCTCCGATGCATGCCTGTATCTAGCACGATGGTGATCTCGCTGATGGAAACCGGTGTTTCCCATGTTAATTCAATCCAAGGTGCATGATCATCAGGACGTGACATCCACCTGTGGGAACCAGGAACGACCAGATCCAGCCTAACACCGTTTGTGCCATGCATCGCACGGGTATAGCCATCTATTACATTCGATGCTTGGCCTTGAGGTTGTTCGGAAGAAGCTCGAACTGTCGCTTGGCTAGACAAGTTATCGATAGCCGGAATACCAGGTAGAAACGCATCCTGGTGAATAAGCCGTTGTTGCGTTTTCCGAATTAATTCTTGATTCTTATACGCCATCTCAAGTGAAATACCTTCTTGAATGGCCAGAGCGGCGAATGTTCCCGCACCTTGCCCCATTACACCGCAAGTAGCCATGACTCTCGTGCTTGAAAAGGCAATATGTGTAGCGGATATATTGCGTCCAACAAACATCAAATTCTCCACATTCGCACTGATCAATGACCTCAGAGGAATACCATATACGTTGTTTGTATGCGGTTGATGGCAAGGATCAATCTCTATGGCCTCAATCCCCTGTGGTGGATGTGTATCCATGGGCCACCCCCCATATGCAATGACATCTTCAAAATGAACCGATTCTTCCAGATTCTTTTGTGTCAATACGTGTTGACCGATGAATCGACGAGATTCCCGCTTGCCAGGCACGAAGCCGAACCAATCAAGTGCCCAGTTCTCAGACTCTGGGTGATGACCGCTATTTTTGATATGATCCCACACGCCCATCATTATGGCCAGCAGTTCGTCACGAATGAATTCGTTATCGGAGATTGTATCCAATAGTCCGCCGAACTCTACCCACCAATAACCATATTCCCATGAAGCATGACTGCGGTACTTCAAATCTTCTTCGGAATAGCGTTTCGCCCATACAGGGGGGATGAACGCCATCGGTTTGCCCATATTTCGAGCCGTAAATAACAGCGAAGAACCGAGACGATACGTATCGGCTACTGCCCCAGCGAAAGACTCTCCATATTGTTCAGAAGACTCACGACCTGTCGTGAATCGCGCTCCTGCTTCTTTGCCGAGACGTCCGTCTCCCGTACAATCCATGAAAATGTTCGCACATATTTCGAAGCTATGTTCCGTGCTTTCCCTCGTTGCCCAAGCTGACACGATTCGGTTTCCATCCATTCGCACGCCGATAATGGCCGTATTCAGCATCAGCGTCAGGTTCGGTTCCGCTCTGCACTTTTCATATAAGAGGAGATCCAGCATCGAAGCGCTTCGCTGTGGATTGCGAACGGCGCACTCCAGAAGAATTTCTTCAAGGATGCCCCCTTCCCTTGCTTCTGTTTCGAGTGCTGTCCCCCGTTTGGAATGCGCCGCCCCTACGATATGCATACGGATCTCGGAAGAGGCATTGCCTCCCAGAACAGAGCGATCCTGACAAAGCGTAACCTTAGCACCGTTCCTCGCAGCCGCAATGGCAGCTACAACACCCGAAATGCCGCCTCCGGCAACTAGGATATCTGTTTGAATTCGTTGTTTCTTGTTATCTCCACTCATCATTACAATTCTCCCCCAAGATCAGTTTCAGAAAGAGATGAAGCCAGAAGCCTCTTCATCCCTTTTCAACCTTTTTCTACCTACTTCACGTATCCGAGCTCTTTCACTTTTTTCTCAGATGTCTCTAATAACGCTTATAGCCACTCGGGAAATCAATAAAACCGTTCACCGCTTGAAGGCGTGGCTGTTTATTGGCAAAGTCAATTAATTTTGTGGAGCAAATTTCACGGACAAATATTCCATCTCAGGACGGCCGGTAAATTGGTAGAGCCAGAAATAGCGCATACAATCCTGCGGGATTGCTTATATCCCAAGATGCCGTGAATTTACCGCCTGGACCTTGCAACGCATCGATTTACACCCAGTTGACGTTGGGATTGATGGCTTTCATCTGTTCAACGTTCCGGGCAGTTGTCATGTCCGACCAAGCTGTGTAAAAAATATCCGTTTGTCCTTTGATCGCCTTTTGCATAGCCTGCGTTTGCGAAGTTGCCATGAGTTCAGGATCAACGACACCTGCAGCAACCATATTTTTGTGATGCCGAATGTATCTTTCTTCCCATTGCCATCCGGATCTTTCTCTGTAAACGCTTTCGCAACTTCGAGCAATTCTTCTGGTGTGTAGGAACTTTTAGATTTAGTTTATCAAGCCAATCTGATGTCCAGCTTAACTGGCTTTGCACTGGCTGCTGACGTACTGCTAACCGCCGGCTTCTCCGCAGCCTTCTCTGTAGGTTTTATCAACTGCAGGCGAACCTCCACAACCAGCAATCAACATAGCTCCTGTTAACGTCATTGCCAGCATCGGTGCATATAAGTTCTTTTTCATAGAAACCCCTTCTTCCTCTAGTATAATATACATTTTTTAAAATTTATATTGTTACCGCGACCTGAGTCTTCCAGCTGCAGTCCTTCTTCCTCCGGCCTTGCGGGCTAAATTTTTCACAATTAAATAAGTTGGAATTAAGCCTCCGCTGAATAGCATTGTAAACACAATCATAAGAAGGAAACCCTCCTACACAAACAAACGCCGCCAGCTCCAATTTTACGGAACTAGCGGCGTTTTATGTTATTACTAGCGTGCAGCGACCCCCGCCAAGAAGCTTAGCATGAACTGCACCGCTAGTCGCGAGGTCACATTGCGTACATCGACGGTCGGATCGATGCAGACGAAGTCCAGTCCTTGCACCTGTGGCAGCGATCCGAGTCGGTAGAGGGCATCCAGCGCATCCCATGGATTCATCCCGCCAGTGCCGATCGATGGGCAGCCCGGTGCAAATGCCTGATCGATCACATCCACGTCGAAACTCACATACAGCACATCCGTGCCATTCCCCGCAAGATGAAGCGCCTGGTCGAGCACCGCATCCATGCCCATCCGACGTATCTCACGTGACGAAAATACATGTACCCCTTTACTCTTCACGTAGTCATGATAACGCTTCGAATTCATGAAACCTCGAATGCCGATTTGTACGATGTGTTGTCCCTCTACCACACCCGATTCGAGGATACCGCGGAACGGCGTACCGTTGGTGACGCCACCGTCCTCAAAATTACGGACATCATGATGGGCATCAAAATGAAGGATACCCACTTTTTTCCCAGGATGACGGCCTACGAAAGCTTTGATCGACGGGCAGCTCGTCGAATGATCGCCGCCAAAGATGATCGGGATCACCCCCGGCTGTTCTCTATATAGCGCGCGCAAGCTTTCCTCAATGCGGCGGTGACATTCCGCGATATCCGTCACATGCATTTGGATATCGCCGAGGTCGCGAACGGCTAAGTCTTGCAGATCAACACCATACTCCATCGAGTATGTAGTAAAAGACTTGAACGCCGCACGCACAGCCGCCGGTGTCGTCGAAGCGCCTGAATGCGAGATCGACGGTTTAGACAGCGGGATGCCAATGATCCCTGCAAGCAATGGCTCTTGACCGTCCCACTGGCGAATCCAATGGACAACCTTGGTTTCCATGTGATCTCTGAACATAGCTTGATCAGGTGGTTTGAGAAAAGGGATTTCATGGCTCATCGTGCCCCTCCTCCTTTCTAGCTACTCCCGTCACAATAGTACGGTCCCATACGATCACGTTTCCGTTTTTGATAACCCCAAACGTATGGTTAATTCCGAAATGATATGGCAAATAAGCCAGATTCGTCGCATCAAAAATGGTTAAATCCGCACGCTTTCCTACTACGATCGAACCGATACTTTCCCCACGTCCCAGCGCATTGGCCGCGTTGATCGTGCACGCAGTCAGAATCTCCTCCGGCGTCATTTTCAAGTTTAGGGACGCCAGCATCATGACGAGCTGGATCGACTCCGTCGGACAGGACCCTGGATTATAGTCCGTAGCAAGTGCCACCGGCAATTCATAGGTGTCGATCATGTCTCGTGCACGCGCATGTTTGGCCAGGCCTAGGTTGAACGAAGTGCCCGGTAAGAGCACTGGAATCACGCCATGTTCCGCCATTGCAGCGAATCCTTTATCGGTCGCAGCCAGCAAATGTTCAGCGGATATTGCACCGATTTCGCCCGCCAGTTCCGCCCCGCCAAGCGGTTCTATCTCGTCTGCGTGTATTTTCGGAAGCAAACCGCACTCCTTTCCTTTCAGCAGAATTCGGCGCGACTGCTCAATGGAAAAAACACCTTTTTCACAAAACACATCGCAAAACTCCGCAAGCTCCTCTTCAGCCACCTTGGGAACCATTTCATTGACGATGAGGTCTATATATTCCTCGGGACGACCTTTATACGCCAGCGGGACCGCATGTGCCCCCATAAATGTCGAAACAATTACGACTGGGTGAGTATCGTTCAAACGTTTTGCCACACGCAATTGCTTCAGCTCGTCTGCCAGGGTGAGACCGTAGCCGCTTTTCGCCTCAACCGTCGTGACACCATTCAACAGCATCTCGTTCAAACTTCGACGCGCCTTATCATAGAGTTCCTGCTCGCTGGCTGCGCGTGTACTTTGCACCGTATTAAGTATGCCTCCACCCTGCGCCAAAATGTCCAGATAGGAGACGCCGGATCGCTTCAGCGCCAGCTCATGTTCACGGGAACCGCCATGAACGAGATGAGTGTGCGGATCGACCAGCCCAGGTGTAACCATACGCCCACCAACGTCAATGGTTTCTACGACTTCAAGATCTCTCATAAGTTCCTGAACATCTTGTGATGTGCCAAACGCGAAGATACTCCCCTCACGTATAGCTAACGCTGCGTCTATGATTACAACGACTTGCTTCATTTGCTGTCCGCAGCGCGGTGCATTCCCCGGTGGAGTAACCAAACGGCCAATCCCCGTAATAAGCAAATCAATCCGTTCCATCTGCTCCCCTCCTTCACTGACCCTGCTCACGCATCGGGATGCGAATGCCGTGCTTTTCCGCCGTTTCAATCGCTTCATCGTAGCCCGCATCCACATGGCGGATAACCCCCATACCTGGGTCAGAAGTCAGCACACTTCGCAGACGCTCATCTGCCGCATCCGTCCCATCCGCTACGATCACCATCCCTGCGTGCAGCGAGTAGCCCATCCCGACGCCACCGCCATGATGGATTGAAACCCAAGATGCGCCTGCTGATGTGTTGATCAACGCATTCAGGATCGCCCAGTCTCCAACGGCATCGGAACCATCTTTCATCGATTCCGTTTCTCGGTTTGGCGACGCCACAGAGCCACAATCTAAATGATCGCGACCGATCACAATCGGTGCTTTCAACTCGCCATTTCTCACCATGTCGTTCAATGCCAGACCGAATTTTTCGCGCTCTCCATAGCCGAGCCAGCAAATACGCGCCGGGAGGCCTTGGAACGCGACACGCTCACTTGCCATCGTAATCCAGCGGCGCAGGCGATCATTGTCTGGAAATAACTTCATCACTAGTTCGTCTGTTTTGCGAATGTCTTCCGGATCGCCTGAGAGCGCTACCCAGCGGAAAGGTCCTTTACCTTCGCAAAAAAGCGGCCGGATATAAGCTGGAACGAAGCCAGGGAAATCGAAAGCATTGGCAACCCCTTGGTCGAAGGCGACTTGTCGAATATTGTTACCATAATCGAACACGACAGAGCCCATTTGCTGAAGGTCAAGCATCGCTTGCACATGGGTCGCCATACTGTTCTTCGAAAGCTTTACGTATTGCTCAGGATCCTTCTCACGAAGTAGCGCTGCTTCGGCCAACGTAAAGCCAATTGGAATATAGCCAATTAGCGGGTCATGAGCCGACGTTTGGTCTGTCACGAAATGTGGCTTGATGCCGCGACGCACGAATTCGGGGTAGATTTCCGCTGCGTTCCCCAGCAGACCGATGGATAGCGCCTTGTTCTCTTCCATCGCTTTACTTGCTAGCAGCAGCGCTTCATCCAGTGTTTCAGCCAGCACATCACAGTAACGAGTTTGAATTCGGCGCTCAATGCGCGTTCGGTCAACTTCGACTGCAATGACGACGCCCTCATTCATGGTGACGGCTAACGGTTGAGCACCGCCCATGCCGCCAAGGCCTGCGGTTAACGTCAACGTACCTTTGAGCGAACCTCCTGTATGCTGGCGAGCCGCTTCGGCAAAGGTTTCATACGTACCTTGCAGAATTCCCTGTGTCCCGATGTAAATCCAGCTGCCCGCAGTCATTTGCCCGTACATCATTAGCCCCTTTTGCTCTAGCTCACGAAAATGCTCCCAATTCGCCCATTTGGGCACAAGTACAGAGTTAGAGAGCAGCACACGCGGTGCACGTTCATGGGTTCTGAAAACGCCGACTGGCTTGCCAGATTGTATGAGCAGCGTTTCATTGCTTTCCAGGCGCTGCAATTCGCGGACGATGGCATCATAGGAAGGCCAGTTGCGAGCCGCTTTACCAATACCGCCGTAGACGACGAGATCTTCCGGCCGTTCTGCGACTTCCGGGTCAAGATTATTCATCAACATACGCATGGCAGCTTCCTGAACCCAGCCTTTACAAGATAGATCAGTACCGCGAGGGGCGCGAATTACTCGTTTTTGAGGATAAGGATTCATCATAGTGATCTCCTCTCATATCAAAATAACTTGCCAGTCACAGCCTCAACCGCTTGCAGCCACTCGCCTTCCAGCAAAGCCGTCGCCACGTTTTCGATATCACGGGAAGTAGAACGGTCCTCCACAACGGGGGGAACGAGCGCCCGCAGCTTGTCGTAGAGAACCCTAGTCGCCGGAGCAAGTCCCTCGGCCCCTACAAATTCGGCAGCTTCGGCTGCACAAATCAACTCGATAGCCAACACCTTGGACACGTTGTCGATGACCTGTGCGGCATGGCGCGCGGCCGTTGTTCCCATAGACACATGGTCCTCTTGATTCGCTGAAGAAGGTATCGAGTCTACGCTTGACGGATGGGCGAGCACTTTATTTTCCGAAACAATAGATGCACTAACATATTGCGTGATCATCATACCGGAACACACCCCTGGGTTATGGCTTAAAAAAGCAGGCAGTCCCCCGGATAGCGCTGGATTGACTAGCCGCTCAGTACGCCGTTCCGAAATGTTAGCAAGCTCGCTCATACCGATTTTCAGAAAATCCATGGCAAATGCGATCGGTTGCCCATGGAAATTACCGCCGGAAATGACAAGACCTTTTTCCACGAATAACAACGGATTGTCGGTCGCTGCGTTCATTTCTATCACAATCTTATCCTGAACATAGGCAAGTACTTGGCGTGTCGCACCATGCACTTGGGGCAGACAGCGCAGTGAGTAAGCGTCCTGTACGCGAAGCTCTCCTTGGCGTGTGGTCAACTTGCTGCCCTTCAGCAGATTGCACAAGTTCTTCGCTACGCCTATCTGTTCTGGATAAGGGCGTACCTGATGCACCTCTTCCGCAAAAGCATCCGGAATACCGCGCAAGCATTCAACCGTCAGTGATGCGATCACATCAGCGATTTTCGCAAGTCGTTGTGATTTGATAAGTGCCAGCGTACCGATGGATGTCATAATCTGTGTGCCGTTTATAAGCGCAAGCCCCTCTTTTGCCTGTAAATTAATCGCTTTGAGCCCTGCATTTGCGAGCGCCTTCTCACCCGATAGGCGTTCACCTTGGTAATATGCTTCCCCCTCGCCCATCAGAACCAGTGCCAAATGAGACAACGGAGCCAAGTCTCCGCTAGCGCCTAGTGAGCCTTGTTCCGGTACGACAGGGTGCACGCCCCGGTTAATGCAGTCAATCAATAGCTGCAGCGTTTCCGGGCGGATGCCGGAATGTCCTTTGGCCAGCGCATTTGCGCGCAGCAGCATCAAAGCGCGAACCGTCGGTTCCGGCAGCGGTCTGCCGACGGCGCATGCATGGCTGCGGATCAGGTTAACCTGCAGCTGGACAGCGTCTTGCGGTGAAATCGTCACGTCGCTGAATTTGCCGAACCCCGTCGTGACCCCGTAGACCACTTGGCCCGCTGCGACCAGTTCCTCCACCATATTGCGGCAAGCAATCACACGCTGGAGCGCCTGTTCATCCAGTCCGACCGGCACTTGATCATAAACAACCGCCGCGACTAACTCAGGTATCAATTGCTCCCCGTTTAATAACACTGGGGTCGCTTCTAGGCTGCTTTCCTGCTGTTTGTATACCATCGCCATGTCAACATAGACTCCTTTCCTTTCTCGCTTTACCAAAAGAAAGGGACCGTACGGAAGTTGTTAGCTTCCATACGGTCCCTTTTTTAAAAAAGAGGGTTATATGCGATTGTCCGGTATCAAGCTCCAGCCGATCCTTCATCGCGATCACCACTTTATCTTTTATTATGTTTTTGCTTAATCTTACCTAATCTAATTTTCACACGCTGGTTCGCGAACTGTCAAGATGGCTGAAAGCCTAGTTGTTGCCTCCTATCTTGTCGAATTACGCATTAATGCTTAAGTATCGGCTTCAATTGTGCAATGATATCCTCCATTTGCTTCGAGCATTGCTCGTACATTTCTTTGGCCTTTTTATTATTGGTGGACAATCCATACAACATTAAATCGCCTTCGCACTTTTTTAGCGTTGCAAATAGCATTGCTTTTTCCTGTGGTACAGGTACCGTGATCTTGTCATCATACAAGTCCACAAACAATTGGCCGTAAGAATCCACTTGACCAATAAATACATTTTCGACCGTGACACCTATTTTAACTAACTCCGTATCCAACCATGCCCGGCTAAAACCTAGGGTAGCCAAAGGTTCGTCCATGATTACACCATCCATGATCACTGCCTGTGGTTCCTTTTCTGGTGCAACCTGGATACCTAAATGTTTGGGCGTCAGTGGTTGATTCTCGCGCGTTAAGAGGACATTAATTTCTCCGCTTGGTTCCATAATGGCAAATTCCACATCGGCCACTTTAAATACCGACCTTTTGCGTAGTTGCTCCATGAGTTCATCCGTGGTTAGGCGTTCTTTCTTTAAATTATCTTCCATTACTTTGCCATCTCTAATGAGAATTGTCCCCTTGCTATCAATGAAATCCCGCGCTTTTTTACTTTTCATCTGCAGAAATTCAATACCTAACGTACATGTTACCCATACCCCTATAGCGACCAACCCTAGATACCATGTCGTATCCGTGTCCAACGAGATATACGCCGCGAGATTACCAATGGAAATCCCGGTTATGTATTCGAAGAAGGAGAGCTGGGTCACTTGCCTCTTACCCAACAGCTTAGTCATCAGGAAAAGCACCACAATTGATAAAAATGTGCGTAAAACAATTTCAACCCAATCTAACACGATAATCCTCCTCTTGATGCTGAAAAATTCCAATTGTATTCAATTGTTTGTTGAATGCGCGAAATTTATGCAAATAAAAGGAAAATGTTCCAGTTACACCAAATTAACTCAATGCCGTCCTAACCCCTCTTCGCCATTAGTCCGATTATGTCTTTGATTCGGACTATTGCTTAATTTTGACTGAATGAATGTCAAAAAGGACTGCCGAAGCAGTCACACTGGTAGCTTATTCCACTATCCTGCCCGTTCGATCCCAATACCTATGCAAAAAACAACAAACCGGCACTCCAAACGGAGTCCCGGTTGTATATCATCCTATTCGACTCTACTCAACCGCCTATCCCTATGCCAAAAGCCCAAGCTTCTTTCCAGCTATAACTAACGCATCAATAGCAAAATCAAGATCTTCTAACGTATGCTTTGCCGTAACAATGAACCGCACGCGGCCTTTATCCATCGCGACCGTCGGGAAGACAATGCCTTGCGCGAACACGCCTTGCTGCAGCAGCAAATCTGAGAACAACATCGCCTTGGCCGGCTCGCCGACGATGACGGGTACGATTGGCGTTTCGCTAGCGCCCGTGTCGAAACCAAGCGCCTGCACCTTCGTGCGGAAGTAGGTCGCGTTCGACCATAACCTGCCAATCAACGATTCGCTTTGCTTTAGCACGCGAATTGCAGCCAAGCAGGTTGCGGCCACCGAAGGCGGCGCAGAGGTGCTGAACAGAAATGGTCGTGCCTTCTGGATCAGGAAATTCTTCAGCACTTGATCGCCAGCCACATAACCACCAACCGCTCCAACCGCTTTAGACAACGTGCCTACTTGAATGTGTACGCGTCCGTTCAAGCCAAAGTGGTCCGTGGACCCTTTGCCGTTGCGTCCCAACACGCCGCTCGCATGGGCGTCGTCAACAAACACGATGGCGTCGTATTTCTCCGCCAACTCAACAATGGCGGGGAGCGGTGCAATATCACCGTCCATGCTGAACACGCCGTCGGTTACCACGACGCGCTTCGCAAATGATCTGCACTCGCGAAGCACTGCCTCGAGCTGGTCCATATCCTTATGCGCATAAATGCGGCGCTGCGCTTTTGTCAATCGGATGCCGTCGATAATGCTGGCATGGTTCAACTCATCGCTGATGACGACATCATCAGTCCCCAAAATCGTCATCACACCTTGGTTCGTTGTGAAGCCGGATTGGAACACCAAAGCGGCTTCCGTTCCTTTGAATGCCGCCAGCTCTTGCTCCAACTGGTCATGAATGTCCAACGTGCCGGTTATCGTTCGTACGGAGCCGCTGCCAACTCCATATTGTTCAATTGCTTGGATGGCTGCCTTTTTCAAATCCGGATGATTCGTCAGCCCCAAGTAGTTATTTGAAGACATCTGCAGTACGCGACGACCACCGATGTTCATCCAGGTGTCAGAGCCGGACTCCCACACAGAAATTGGACGATAACGTCCCTCCTTCTTCAATTGTTCCAGTTCATGCTCAAGTGAGCTCCAATTGGCCATATTCGATTTCCTCCTTCTGCCGCAGCGGCATACTGTCATGTGTGAATATCACTTTGCCACATAGTCCGGAAGCCATTAGGTCAAACGCTTCCTCAAAACGATCCAGCGTAAATGTATGTGTAATTAGGGGGCGCAGGTCAATTCGTTTCTGCTCAAGCAGCCCCTTCAGCTGATACCAGGTCTGGTACATGCGCCGGCCGGTTATCCCTTCAATCCGAAGTCCTTTGAAGATAATATGTTTGGATAAGTCCAGCGAAACCTCTTTGGTCGGAATCCCTAGCAAGGATAATCGAGCAGCCGGAGCCGCAGCTTCGAAGCCAGCGCGAATGGCATCCGCATGGCCAGACATTTCCAGCACGACCTCAGCGCCTTCTCCAGCAGTAGCAGCCATAATCGCGTCTGCAAGTGGAGTTTGGGTGCTGTTAATCATGATGTCGGCTCCCATCTGCCTAGCCAACTCCAATCGGTATGGATTCACGTCGGCTGCGATGACCAAACCTGCCCCGCTAGCCTTCGCAACGGCGACAGCCATCAGACCGATCGGCCCAACGCCGATGATGGCAACCGACTTGCCAACGATATCCCCCGAAAGCACCGTTTGCACCGCATTGCCTAACGGATCTTGCAAACAGCCGATCTCGTAAGGCATGTCTGCGCGGTTATGGATCACGTTAGACGCCTTCACGACCGCATACTCCGCGAAGCAGCCAGGCATTGTAATACCGAAACTGCGCGTGTGCGGACAGACGTGTGCGTTGCCCGTACGGCAAGTTTTGCATACACCGCAAACCATGTGCCCTTCAGCCGAGATGTGATCCCCGGGCTTTACGTGCTTCACATCGTTGCCCACTTCCACGACGATACCCGCAAATTCGTGACCAAATACATTCGGCGTAACGACTGCGCTTTCGGCCCAAGAGTCCCATTTATAAATGTGCACATCCGTACCACAGATTGAAGTCGCTTTTACCCGAACCAACACTTCATCCGGCCCATAGCTTGGAATCGGCAACTCCTTCAAAACGGCTCCCGGTGCTCGATGCGTTTTGACCAACCCCATCATCGTTCCCATCGTATATTCCCCCTGATTACAAAAAATACGTTATAGTATATTTTTGTGCGTTATACAACTCTCATACATCATATTATACACATGTGCGTTATATTGTATATAGGGTTTCCGCCTATGAATTAAAAATTTTCTAGGAGTCGTTTGCCAATTGGTAGGGTTGGTTTATAATGAGGAATAGCAAATCGACCGTTTTCGTTAGGTAGGCAGGAGGAACCATTAGTGGAACAAGAGCACGAACAGATTCATAAAAAAATCGGCAAAAGCCTGCAAGCGATTCGTAAAGCGAGGTCGTTGAGCTTAGATCAGGTGGCAGAGCTAACCGGTGTGAGTAAAGCAATGTTGGGACAAATTGAACGCGGAGATTCGAATCCGACCATCTCGATCCTTTGGAAGATCGTGAATGGCCTTCATATTTCTTTTACATCATTGATTGAAGATGAGGAGCCGAAGGTAACACATTTTCGCTTCTCCGACACAGAACCCTTGATGGAAGAAGACGGCCACTATCGAGCGTTCCCGCTCATTCCTTTTGATCAGAAGAAGCAATTCGAAATTTATACGGTCGAGATGGATCCCGGCTGCAGTCACGCGTCGGAGCCTCATAATGAAGGCGTTGAGGAATACATCCTTATGATGCAGGGCAGTCTTGAAGTGACGTTTCACCAAGAAACTTTCCAAATGACGGTGGGAGATGCTATTCATTTCTCTGCTGATCAACCGCATACGTACCGGAATACCGCAGATATCAAAACCATGTACCATACGATCATTGTGTATCCTTCGTGAATTACTGCTTGTGAGCGTTAATTCTTCATTGCTAGATGTCGAAAACCCACCGCAATAGAAAAGCGGTGGGTTTTTTCCACTAGACGAATTGTTGAAACCGAAGCATTTCCTCAAACAAGACGAAGTGACTGTCTAGAATCTCATCTGGTGTTAGTTTCACGCCTGGAGCCGCAAGCCCCATGTTCGATTCAAAGGTCATACTCATGCCTCCGCAGACATGATGGATGGCAGAGGTCAGATTGAACGAAGGATGAGCGACAACCCCCTCTCCGACCACTAATTGATTTCGTTCTACAAAAGGCAACCCCTGTTTGGCAAAAGCAACAGAAAGCTGCTGATTAAACGCTTGTTGCTTTTGCATGACCACATAGGGCAAATAGTGAATCTCCACAAAGTGATTGGCGTTATTCGCGCCCCCGTGCAGCTGCACGGTCAGATCCGGCGCTTCCCCATCCGCAAGCTCTAGCAGCGCACGGGTTTCTTGCGCCATCGGGACAAAGAAATTATCATGCATCAGATTCACACCATCATCGTTAAAATAAGAACCTAGAAAATCCGAAGCCTCTTTAATCGGATGCACAGCCTTGCAGTCCGGCCACCCACAGAGCGAACCATCTTTCCACGTTCCTTGCATGTAATACACAGACTGCTCAAATGGCACTTCGATGAGTGAATCGATCGGCAAGCGGGCTCGGCCATCTGGATTCATGCACGGAATAAGAAGCAACCGGAATTTAGGCGCATTTTCCAAAATGTAATCATGTCGTTTCCCCCGGAAATCCGTTCCGGTTTCAAGGAGGTGAATGAGGTTCATAACAGCCACTATCCCCTCTAGCTCCCCTCCGTGAACGCCTCCGATCAGCAATAACACAGGCTTGTTTCCCTTGGTTTTATCCGCGTAATGCTTCGGATTGCCCGCTCCGCAGGCTGAATTGTAGTTCGCTTTTCGCTCAAAACTATCCTTCTCACCATATGCGACGGTATAAATGCTTCTTCCACCCGCCGATTCCGTAAGCACACTCGTGGTTCCCCGCTTCACACTGTGTACACAAGCTTCAATCTCCGATAATTGACTCTTCCAATACGGGATTCGCATCCTCTTCCCTTCCCCCTTACCCTTTGACTGACCCCATCATGGCGCCTTTGACAAAATGCTTTTGAATAAACGGATAGACGAGCAGAATGGGCAGTGTACCCACCAAAATAACGGCATATTTGAGTGACTCCAGCACGACTTGCTTATTGCCGATCGCCGAGCTTACGGTCATATCCGTCATTTGACCGACGAGTACGATGTTCCGAATGGTCACTTGCAGTGGGAACAGATCTGCATTCCGAATAAAGATTAGAGCGTAGAAGAAATTACCCCAAATTTGCACGGCATAGAATAACGAGATCGTCATGATAACCGGCTTAGAAAGAGGCAGAACGACGTTAATCAGGATGCCAAGATCCGATAGCCCGTCAATTTTCCCTGACTCCTCGAGTTCCTTTGGAATGCCTTGAAAGAACGTTCGCATAATGATTAAGTACCAAGAGGACACAAGTCCGGGCAGCACCATAGCCCATATGGTATCCAGCAGCCCATAATTGCGGACAACGAGATACGTGGGAATTAAGCCGCCAGAGAACAACATGGTAAATACAATCATGAGCATGAATGTTTTGCCAAAAACGAGGTTCCTTCTCGATAAGGAATAGGCTCCCATCGTCGTGAAGATCAGCGAAAGTGTGGTTCCCAGCACGACATAAATGAGCGTATTTTTGTATCCTATAAGGATGCGCTCATCACGAAGAACGGCGGTGTAAGCGTCAAAGTTGATGCCTTTGGGCCACAGACTGATTTGATTCGTCGTCACGTTATCCGCGGAGCTTATAGAAACTGCTGCCATGTGAAGGAAGGGAAACAGCATGGTGCAAGCAAAAATTCCCAGCAGCAAGATGTTGGCCATATCAAAAAAACTTCTACGCTTGAGCATACAACGTCACTCCCTTACCATAGGCTAGTTTCTCCGAATCTGCGGCTGAGTTTATTGCTTGCGTAGACAAGTATGAATCCAATGATACCCATAAATAAATCAATGGCCGTCCCATAGCTGAAGCCTCCTTGCAAAATGCCAATCCGATAGACGTATGTGGAGATAATGTCTGATGTATCATACGTAGCTGCATTGGATAACAGAAACACCTTTTCAAAACCGATTTCGAGCACTTGCCCGATTTGTAAAATGAACATGATGACGATCGTCGTCGCCATGCCAGGCAGCGTCACATGCCAAATTTGCTTGAATCTGCCCGCTCCATCCATTCTCGCCGCTTCATACTGCTGAGGATCAATCGTCGTGATAGCCGCCAGAAAAATAATAGAACCCCATCCCACTTGTTGCCAAATTTCCGAGGTCACATAGATGGTACGAAACCATTCGGATTCCTGCAAAAAACTGATAGGTGGGATACCGAACCCTTGCAGCAAGTGACTAACCCAACCAGAACTTGGAGACAACAGCATCACAATAATACTGGATACAACGACAGTGGATAAAAAATAAGGCAGATAGCTCACCGACTGAACGAATCGCTTGTAATGTGATCCTCGCAGTTCATTTAGCATGAGGGCGAGAATAATAGGTGCGGGAAAGCCAAATAAAAGCTTATATCCCCCAAGGAGAACTGTGTTTTTAATGATAACCAAGGCATCCCGATTTTCAAGAAACAGCTTGTAATACTTAAGTCCGACCCACTCGCTCCCAGCGATTCCCTTAAACAAATTGTAGTCCATGAAGGAAATGACAATGCCGAACATCGGGACATATTTGAACAGGATATAATACACAAGTACAGGAGCCAGCAGTAGTAAAAAAGTTCGGTCTCGACTCATTTGCCTGAAGATGGATGGTTTCAACGACAAGTCCCCTTCCTGAAGCGAGAAGGCTGAAGTCAAGCTAAATGACGTTCAGCCTTCTCATTATTACAGCAATAGATGTTAAAACGTCAAATCAACGCTATTTTGTGTTCTTTTTCAATCGATCAAGACCAGTTTGATACGTGTCAATGAGCTTTTGCGCACCTATTTTATTGAGCTCAGCAATGAATCTATCCCACTCGGTTATCGGCGTTTCGCCCATAATAAATTTGGCTACGGAAGATTCGTAGTATTTATTCAGTTGGTCCTCGATCACCGAAATCGAGCTTTTTTCTTCGCTCGTAAGCGGAGGTAAAGCATTGATCACTGGGAAATGATATTTCGCCGCCTCATCAAAAGAAAACCGTTCATTTTCATTGCTGAGCGACTTCGACGACTCAAAATCAACGACACCATACGCGCCTGTGGTCATAAGACCCAGCTCTTTGCGTAGGTCATTAGGCGTTTTGAATTGCGGCAGAAACTTACGCTTTCCGTTCTCAACAGTGAAGGATTCCCCTTCCTTCCCCCAGCTCAGGAGGTCCTTTCCTTCCTTCGAGTAAATAAAATCAAGATATCGCAGCGCAGCGTCTAGGTTCTTCGTCTTGGAGGATACGGCAAAGCCATATTCTTCAAGATCCGCTTTCGGAATGTAGCCTTTGCTACCGTACCCGACCGGAGGCGCCATAAATTTGAGATGAGCCCCGTTCTGAAGCTGATCGTTCATAATCTCGATTTGACCAATAAACTGAAGCGTCATAAACGATTTGTTCGTGGCAATGAACTGCGTCCACGCCTTATAGTCCATGGAAAGCCAATCCGGTGGCGTTAACCCTTCTTTATAAAACTTATTCAAGTATTCCACCATTTTTTTGAATCCAGGATCGGTTGCCCCGTACTTGATTTTCCCGGTTGCTTTATCTTCAAAGAATCCCGGGTAGACGCCAAACGAAGGTCCGAAATATTTTAACGTATTAATGCCATGCCGGAAGACGAATGGGTAGCTATCAGGGTACTGTGCTTTCAGCTTTTTAGCCGTCTCGTAAAGTTCATCCCAGGTCTTAGGCTCTTGCAGGTTATTTTTCTTAAAAATATCGTCGCGATAAAAATACACGAGCTGATTCCCCGCACCCATGCCATCGTTCAGTACATGATACATTTCGCCTCCAGGTGAGGTAATTCGCTGGGTGACTTCCGGACGGGAAGCAAGGAACGATTTCAGATTCGGCATTTTATCCAAATGCTTGGAGAGATCGAGAAACGCACCTTGTGGACCATACTTCTGAGCGTCTGGCGGAAAGACCGACATCAGATCTGGCATATCGCCAGAAGCGATTGCGAGAGCGAGCGACTCCGGACCGGTTTGCGTTTCTTGATTAATGGTAATATTGGTCCGTTCCTTGATCCATTTCCATACTGCCCAATCTTTCTTGACCGGCCATGCTGGTGATAGATCAGTCAGCATACGAAGTGTTGCCGGTTCAGGCAATTTGGTTTGTGCCGTTGCGCTGGCAGATGCGCTCGGATTTGGAGCGGCACTTGAGGTTGCAGCAGGATTTTGTTGTCCTGTACAGCCAGTTAATAGAGCAGTTACCATGGTGACGGCCAGTGCGCCGCTTTTTACTTTTCTCTTTGGTATCAAGTTACATGCACCATCCCTTTTCATTGGTCTTAGAGCTAGCAGCAATGAATGCGCTTACTACCGCTATATCCTTGCTGATATCGTCATCATAAGGGAACATTTCATATGAGGTAAATCAGCAGAACCGAACAAGTTGCAACTACTTTCCGCTTTTCTAATAATAATACCATCTTCTGCAAAAAAGCTTATACACCTCCATGACCGCAGACTAGCTTACCATTGAATAATGAATATCGGATTTACTGCCGTATTGGTTTGCTGCTCCTTGCGAATTCCGCCAGTTATAGCGCTAAACGTATAGGTGCCGGGTAGAAGCTCCTTTTTCACTTCGCCGAGAACGGTTGTTCCAAATGTGCGCCAGCCGTCTGCATAATAAGAAACTTCGCCATTAAGCGGGTTACCTTGCGCGTCCTTTAGCTGGACTGTGGTATTCACTGTCTGAAAAAGTACCGCTGGATCATCAGCCGTATTCTGCTGCTTTTGCAAGCGCGTTCCTTCGTAAGACACCGCAAAGCTATACGTACCAGGGAGCAGTTCCTTGCTGACTTCCCCGTAGACGACGGTTCCGACTGTTCGCCAGCCATCGGCATAGTAGCTCGCACTCCCTCCACCAAGTGGATTGCCTTGGCTATCTTTGAGGAGCAGCTTGGTATTCACGGTCTGGAAAAGAACAACAGGCCTTTCGGCCGTATTCTGCTGCAATTGCAGGCGTGTTCCTTCGTAGGACATCGCATACGAATACGTTCCGGGCAGCAATTCCTTGCTGACTTCACCGTTGGCAGACGTTCCGAATGTCCGCCAGCCGTCTGCATAATAGCTGGCTTCCCCACCATTTAACGGATTGCCTTGGCTATCTTTAAAGAGCAGCTTGACGTTCACCGTTCGGAACTGGACAAGTGCATCACTTCCCGTGTGTTGGGAAAGCTGCAATCGGGTGCCTTCGTACAAAATGGCGAACGCATAGGATTTGTCAGGCAGTGATTTGCTGACCGAACCTGACGCATCTGTGATGCCAAATGGCTTCCAGCCACCGTCATAGTAAGAGACGACACCTCCGCTGAGCGGATGACCCGTGCTATCTTTTAGCAGAACCTTGACAGCAGTTGCTGCAAGAGAAAAATTAAGCTGCTTGACGGACTCCATATTCCCAGATTTGTCAGTTGATTTATAGAGCCAAGAATAGGCGCCTTGCTTGTCAAACGTAACGGGAGCTGTATAAGTCCGCCAGGTTGCCCCGTTATCCAAGCTGTACTCGGTTTTGGCTACGCCTGACGCGTCATCACTGCTGGTAAGTGTAGCGGTAACTGGACTCGTGTAAGTACCGTTTGGTCCATCTGGCTGTAAAGGCGATAAGCTCGCGGTCGTTACAGGTGCAGTTTGATCCGGTGCGTCTTGTTGGTACAGTGTCACATAGTCAAACGCGTATTTGCCCGTAAAGCGATTGGCGCTGAAACGGAAGGAATCGATTCCCTCTTTGACCGGTTCCGTATAAAAAGGGATTCCTTTCACTTTATAAACACCTGTTGCCCGATTTAAAGTACCATAATCATCAACAATGCCGGTATAGCCTTTTAATGCATCCATTTGTACGGTTAGGTCAACCTTTTTAAGTGCTGTATCTAAGTCAACTCGCAGTGTAACCCATTGATTCTGAGGGAGAAAGAAACCTACCGGCTTAGGTATTTTGAACGCCGTGGATGGCGTGTTCCAAAAGCCGAAAGTACCGTCCGAGAACCCGGAGAAACGTACAATGTCCGAACCGGAACTGCCCAGCTTGAGTTCAAAGTTGCCGATATTCGTACACATGCGATCATTCGAGTCGGTGCATAGGCGATTATACATAAACCGGGTTTCGAAGACCGCCTTTCCTTTTATCGCCGTGTTGCTTCTCGTCACAATTGGATCTTCTACGTATTCATTATCCGCCGGGAACGTCGAATCTTTCACAAGCAGCACCTTACCGCTGGATGGAACAAACGGTTCAACGGTTACCGTAGAGATCGAATTTGCAATTAAATTAATCTTCCAGTTGGGAGCGGCTAAATTTCCAGATGACATATTGTCAAACGTCTCGTAGTACTCCCCGCCGTTCGCTGCAGTCGGCATCACAATCGTAACGCTAGGACCGTTAGCTGTACGGTTTCCTTGCGCATCCGCAGCTTCAACTCGGAATGTATAAGAAGCTCCCGGTACCAGACCGTCTACATCATAGGCATTCAGATGCCCAGCAACCGTTCCGGCAACCGTACCGTCTGCCCGATAGATGGAATAGGAAACTACTTTGCCCGAGTTATCTGTTGCCGGACTCCAAGTCAGCCTCGCAGTAGAAGCAAATAAATGCTCCGCTTTTAGCGTACTCGAGCTTCCCCAGTCAGGCGCATTCGTATCCGATGTTGCGAATACCAAGGGCACACTCGTTAAGGAACGATTATCACTTGTATCCGTTGAAGTTAGGGTAATCGTATACGATGTGGCCGGTGTCAAACCTGTGATGGTTTCTGATGTGGTGCCACTAGGAATAACCTTTTTCTGTACCCCATTAACATAAAGGCTGTATGCCTTAACCCCTACATTATCGGTCGATGGCGTCCAACTTATAGTCGCAGTCGAATCCGTTTGAGCGGTGATTTGAAGATGACTTGGTGCGGTTGGTCGCACTTCATCTGACTGATTCTCAATCAAGGCAATCCAGTCCAGATTCATAGGACCACCCGTGAGCCACATCGTGACATCGACAGGTCCAGCTTCCAGCTGCTGACCGGTTTTGACGCGAAGCCCTTTCCAAACTTCAGGCGTTCTTCCCCAGTCAGGCGTTCCCGTAGCATCATACGTCGTCGGCGCCTCCAAATAATATGGTTTGTTGCCAATCATGGCCAACCGCCCCGTCAGCTTACCTGCAGGAGGATCCCATGCCACATATTTTAAAACGAGATCATATTTGCCTGACCTAGGCACTTGAATCGTCCACTTCGCCCATTGTCCTGGCTGTTCCCATGCCCCTAAGCCGATGCCGCCAGATAGAAATGGCCTATTCGCATATTTGCTAAAGCTCTTCCCGCCCGAGGCTGCAATGGATTCTGCCTCCAACCACTGCATATATAACGTATTTCGCTTCGTATCCGGATCCGTCCACAACTCAGAAACGGCAGGCGCATTGGTTTGAACCTTGCTTAACCTTAGGAGTCCGGGATCACCTTGTAAAATTACTGCGGCGTTGGCTTCAAGGTATATGCTTTCACGCCGTCCATGCTGCTCAAAAAACAGGCCGCTTGGCGCTTCTTCCACCACATATAAACCAGGTGAATTGGACAGATTTCCCCATGCGACAGGCGCTCCTAACGTGTCGCTATACGCTTGCAGCGTTACCGTGCTGGATACGCCATCGACGATCACAGGCAGCGATACGTCAGGAAGCGGACTTGGCATCGGAGCTTGATTCAGCTTAAAGTCTCGCTGACCGCTCTCTGCGTGAACAAGCAGATTGCTCTCTTCCGAATCCCAGTACACGCCGCGCAGCGCTCTAGCTTCTGGGGCAGAACCTCCCCGAGGAATCTCTTTCCCATTGCTGCCATCAACCAGTTTATTGACTCCTGGTGCATGAATGCGCACTTGGGTATCGGAAAGACTTGAAACGGACAGTCGATCACGTCCATAGGCAATTGTGGCTTTCTGATCGCTTTCGATTAACGTGAGGCCGTCCTTGACGACCTTCGTCCCGTCGACGAGTAAGATGGAATTGTCTTTGAATGCAATTGCGCTTCCGTTAAAACGAATATTACCCGCAACAATTTCCCCTGCTGTCTCCGTCATCCGGACATAGACGATCGTTCCGTCTGTGAAGACGAGTTTCAGATAATCACCATGGTTTTCGGATATAACGTTCTGTGGAGTTGAATCCCTCTTGTACGCTTCTAACGTCGAAACAAATGTCGCCTTCTCCGTTTTTGGCGTGATGAATGCTGCATGCTTTTGCTGTTCTCCGCTGAAAGCCTTTGTCGGCTGCAGCTCCATTCCGCCAATGCCAAGGAACTGTTCCTCGTATTCCGTGCGTAATTGCTGCGGTGCGTGGAACCGGACTTTCAGTGCTGCTTCGCCTTTCAAAATGGTCGCTCCCGCCTGATCCGCATCAAGGGTCAGATCGTCTTCGGCATGAAGGCGCCATTCAAACTCATTCCCATCCGCTTTCTTGGATTGGAGGTTATCAATCACGACGAACATTTTCGGTCTGACGTAAATAATGGATCGATCAGCTTTGGACAACGCAGTGGCGTATGCGACGGATGCATCACCACTGACCGCATCAAAGTCGGGATGAGTCACGAAGCCCACCACTTTGCCATCCGCATCGATACTATTCACTGGCTGACCATACTTCCCATCAACTGTAATTGCGTTAGAAGCCAACGTCTGTTTAGCATAATATTTATCGTGATCGGTATCATAGTCATCATAGAATCCGCCCTCAATGGCAAGCGGTTCACCGAATGCGTTGATAATGAAGCTATTTTGATCAGCATGACTGTGATTAAAGCTGCCGTAAGGGCTTGATTTAAAATAGAGAGAAACGCTGTCCGGATCATAGAGCTTCTCATGCATGGCGACAAGCCCGATATCCTGAAACCAACGGGAATCTGGCATATCTACCGGCGGTTTAGCCTCTACGTCAGGCGCACCGTAAAAATAGTTGCTCAAATCAGGATACATACTGGTTCCGACGGCTTGAGCCGCCCATTTTAGATGAGGGTCCTTATACATTTGCGCTAGGCGATTGTAGTTGGACACGTTCGGACCACCAGGCGAATCTTCACTGCCATCACCAAAAATACCTTTCGGGCTGCCTTTTGGGAACGCATAAAGTGGATATAAACCCTCGTTGCGCGAATAGGCCTTATCGTATAAATTAAAGCCTGTGGCAGCAAGAAGTACATCCATAAATTCTTTGCCAAACAGAGAGGACCACTGCCAGTAGCCGGTTCCCTGCGCCCATCCCCCATTTTCGCCTCCCCAAGGCGGCATTAAATTGATATAGGAAGGAACAACAGAGCGGAACCAAGACTCGGCATCATCCAAATCGTGAAGCATAGCCGTTGCAATGATCCCTATGTACCCGTAAGCTGTCCACCCATGGGAGTCGAATGGATTTTTCGGAATCGGATGCTGAGTTGTCAGAGCGTCAACCATCGTTTTCGTTCGAGTGAGCACCATGGCTTTAACTTTATTGCGATCGTCCTGATTCATGAGGCCGTAGAGCCAATCATAGGCCATAGCCGATTTATACGTAATATAGCGGTGAATTTGATCGTGAGAGGCATAACTGGTTACCCCTGACGTATTCCACTTGGCAATATCTTTCAAACGATCTATCGCTCTTTTCCCCACTGTTTCATTGTTCGAGATGAGATAGACCAAAGCCATATCCATCATTTCATTGACGACACCGTCGGAATAGGCACGGTCGACGGCAGTCGGTTCCTTGGGCAAAGCCGTACTTACATTGGCTAGAGCCCAGGCTAGCTTGGCTTCATAGAAAGCTTTTCCCGACGTTTGGGCTAAACTTCTAAACGATTCAAGCGTCTCCGGTTTAGTCCAAATGCGCGGATGCTGGCTGCCGACTTGGCTCAAGAGCGTATCGACTGAAGGCACGATAAAAGGAACATAGTCCGCATCAATACGGAATCTGCGAATCTGACTCCAATCCGACCATCCTCCGGATTGCGTATGATATCGGACCCGCCAATACCAAGTCCCTGCTTCAAAAAGGTGAGGAAAATTATAATAGTTCACACGAACCGCATCGTTTTCGTAAACGACATTTGTTACTGTAGGACTTTGACTCACTTGGAGGTCGTATTGATCCGCCCCCGGCACCGAAGGCCAACGAAAATCGGGCGGGTTCTGCGTTGTCACAAGTCGATCCTCCGGTGCGAATGGCGTATTCAGCCCCGTTAAGACAGCTGACGGCCAACTCGATGCTGCTTTCGCAACGTTCGTGTTAAAAAAAGGCGTTAAATCAAACAAACTGGTAAGTAAAATGACAACCATACCTAAAGCAAGCCTCGTCTTCAAGCAACTCCTCGACAATCCTATCATCCCCTTCTTCATACATAGCTTACCTTCTGCCGAATCCCGAAGAAATGAAATCGCTTACAAATTGTTCCCCCTTTCACTAGGATCATCGTACCTCCTCTAAAATGGTTCGTATATTAACGGAAACCTGTGATGATCAACTTTTTTTGACTCTTCATAAAAAAATGCCACTTTTCGTAAAACAGCCTACCTTTTCATTCCCCTTAAAAGAAGAAAAAAACGGATAAGCCAGCTATGTGGCTTAATCCGTTTCTATGCTTCACTGCTTAGGAATCCGTTCTTTTTCGATATTCGCTTGGTGTAACGCCAGTGTATTTCTTGAACATCCGATTGAAAGAAGTAATGTTCTGATACCCCACTGATTTGGCGGCATCATGGATTTTGATTCGGCTATCGGCTAGAAGGTCTATCGCTTTCGCAATACGTGTTTCATTGATATAGTCCACAATGTTCTTACCGGTCTTGGCTTTGAAGTAAGAGGATAAATACCCGCTGCTCATTTTTAGCTTCTCGGCGAGAATGTCTAAGTAGATTTCTTCCGATAAATGCTCGTGAATATAATCCATGACGAAAGAGGTTACTGGGTATTTCTCTTCCTTCTGATCTCGGACAGCTTCCGACGAAAGCGTCACCCACTCGAGCATCAGCTGCTCAAGCTCCTCCATGTTGCTGCATTGTTGAATACGCTCCCCCGCTTTGCCGTAAAGAGAGGCCAGTCGCTCAGTATCGATCGGGTAAGACGCGATCGCGTTTCGAATTTTACCTGCAAGGGAGTCGGCAAACCCCTGCATGACAGAAGCTGTCAATGCCTTGCTTCGCCATTTGGCAAAAAGGCGTTCTAACAGCGCTACAAGCTGCTGCGTATTTCCTTCACGTAATTGCGTTTCCAGCTCTTTTTCTTGATCAGGTGATAAGCCAATTGAAATCGGCACCGACCTGCGTTCCTGAATAAGCTGAGTTTCGTTTATGAGCAGCCGTTCTTCAAGCAGCGCCTCTGCCTCCTCAAAGGCCGAAGTCAGCTGCGTAGATGCCGTATAAACAGAAGTTACGGCAATCGTGATGACCCCGAACTCTTTATCATGATCAAAAACTTGCTTCATTGCCCCAAGCAGATCAGTGATTTGGGCTTTGTTGTCTGTGAAAACGAGACTGAGTATTTGATCTTTTTCAATTTGAAAGGTCATGGAGTCCGGGTAACTTGGCTGAATTGTGCTGTCGATATACGTTTTCATATAATAGGCCCATTGTTGCAAGGAAGCGTTGGAAGATGGCGACTTGAGTGAAGGTTGGATTTGAAAAAGAACAAAAAAGAAAGGTTTATCGGCAAAATCAAGCTTATGCGCATCATGTTCATGACCACGAATTGCTTTCAAGTGGTTCATGAAGGAAAGCTGCTTACGAATCATTTGACTGCCGTGAATTTCATGGGAGATAATATTAAATTCCTTAATGTTGGATCTAAATGGTGTTGGTTCGTTCATCTGCCGCAAGGATTCGATGACTTTCTTTAACGGGTTGTTAATCCTAGCAGCAAACAGGAACGAGAAGATTACACTGAGCAGAATTGCAGCTGCAAGAATAGCAACAACCGTAATGCTGAACCGGGACTGATTCGTAATCCGCTCAACGGGAACCCGGTACAGATAGGTGTAACCAGTGCCTTCGCCTTTCATCGTAAAATGGTACTTGCTATCTCGAATAAAATCATTGCCTTCTGCCTGCTTAAGATCGTCAAACGCAAGTGCGGCTTCTTGCGCCGTGCTTTTAAATAGTGGCTCTCCATCTTGGTTATAAATAATTAAATCGTTATAAAGGCTTTGGTGAAACGCTTTATACATTTTGGCAGCATCGAGAAACACGATCATATAGAAATCATCACTGTTTTTAATCAGCAGCGGGATCATGTCCCCAAGCGGTTGAGGACGGTCTCGAAAAATATGATTCGTCATTGGCGCAGCAGGCAGCATACGGTTGGCAAACGATTCCGTAAACTGCCGGCGCCAGAAATCAAGCGGATACGATTCGCTTTTATAGAACACTTGAAACATCGCTTCGGCGTTCGTACTCGTGCCTTTTTCCACCACAAGATCGCCTTGTTTGGCATAAAAAACGATGTCATCAATAAATAGGTAAGGATTTGTTGTGAAGCTGGATATTTCCCGAATAACATCCGGAAAACGGCTATAACTGGGGGCACTGCGCAACCTTTGCACCTCATCACTGTAAAAAAACAGATACATCTGCTTTTTGATCAAGTCCAAATGCTTTTCATAATTGTTCTTCGTATTTTCGAGCATCAGCGTGTTGTACTTGACGATCTCCTGCCTCACATTCTGTTTGGACACCGAGACAGCGTAAACGATCAGGGAGGCGAGCAGCAGAATGATGCATAGAAAGCCTGCAATTAGCCGTATAAAGAGCGAATTGGACTTGTTACGGATGAAAATAATCGGTTGTAAGGTTTTCATGCAATCCCCACTTTTTATGCAGGATATATTCGTGTTTACATCGTCGACTTGTGTCTATCTTAGCAAACAGGCCCACAGGTGTAAATCACTCGATTCATTCCTCTTGATAGATCTCGACAGCCCCCATTAATCCATAGGGCTGCAATCGATATGCCGGCGTATAATTTGCTTCATCCGGATGAAAAGACCACCAATCCGTCCAGCCCCGATCATTTGGTTTTTCATGAAACGGTCCTAATAAGTTGCGGGGACTGCCGACTACCTCAACGTCGATACGGTTCTGTCCTTGCACAAGCCAATTGGTCAACTCAACAGTACCTGCAGCCCGCCATGGAATTGCTTGCCGATGCGTTTCATTGATGGTTATCTGCAGCGTAATCGCTTCATATTCCCCTAGCTTTAGCATAATTCGTTTGCCTTTACTAATGTCTGCCTCCAAATCGTACTGATAGATCATGCTCCCGCAGTAGTGTGGATACCCCTGCCGAGCCCAATCCCCGATAACAAGACGCTCTGGTTCAAGAATAAGACTGCGATCGTGATCGAGGGCAAAATCACCAATCAAGAAGGCATTCTCCACTTCCATGTCATGCGTATAAGCGCAGCGAATCACTAGTTCATTCTCACCTTCACGCAAGGAGGGCAGCTTTAAAGATGACATTGATCGATCCAGAAACCAGCCGTCCGGCTTTCCCGGAACCGGATGTCCGTTCAATTCAACATGAAATCGCTCCAGCTGCTCGAAAACGAGTTGCGTATCTGTCTTCGGCGTGTTCTTCACATGAAAAGTAAAGCGGAATGCAACCGAAGTGCCGTCCGATGCATGTGGCTCGTGTATCCAGAAATGTCTTTGAAGCTTTCCGTTCGCATAAACGGGCCGCATGCCCAACTGCTGCCGAACCGCTTGCTGTGCTTGCCACACTTCCATTGTGTCCGACCAAGCTGCTTCTCCCAGCCGGTACTGGCAAGCGTCCATGACGAGGGCGTTCGGATGGGTTCGGGAAAAGCTCGTACTTCCCTCCATTTTCGTCAGAAGTTTCATCCCCTGCCCCAGTGGACTATGCTTCTTCGCATTTGGCAGAATTCGCTTGCTTCCTTTGGAGATCACATACAGCTTGGATTCCGCAGGACCGAAGCATGCCTCAAAATGCAGGTAACCGTTGTTAGCTTGCGCCTGCTTTGCAACGACCTCTCCGGATAGCAGATCCCATTCTTCGACCCCTCCGCTTCCTTCGATCCCAACCTCCACTTCGTATGAAGCTTCGCGATCATTGTTCACGACGAAGACGATCGTGCAATCCGGCAGCTCGCGCCGCATGTACAAGAGTCGTTCGGATTCCTCTCCACTTGATGCCGTAAGACGCACAGTACGCGGGGCAATCCGCTCGATTTCAAGGATCAGTTCGTTCCAACTGTTCCTATGCTTAAATCCGTGATGGCCAGTTAGAAGGTGCAACTCATTAGATGGCTCCGCATCCAGCAGGGTCGGAACTTGGCCATAAGCCAGAACGATTCCCCCGGCATCCATAAACGTCATCAATAGTTTAAAGGTTGACGGAAGTAAATTGCTCAGCGAAGGCAAAATAACGACGGGATAGCTGGCTTGACCGATGCCAAATCGCTTCTCAACCACAAAGCCGTCTTCTTGCATACACAGCTCATCACCTAAGTCAAAATCAACATGCTGGCTGAGCAAATGCTGAACAAAAGCATTAAACTCACGGTTATAGGCGTTAAGCTTTTCGATATTACCTCCATCGTTACGCCATTCTTTCCCTTTCACATCGCAACCGAGCTGCGACCATACGGTTGTCGACGGATGAATGACAAGCACATCTCTTCGGACACGTCCCTCACATAGGACTGCACCCAACCGAGCAAAATACTGTTCCATCACATGATTGTGCGGCCACCAATTCGTATTGTAGTTAAAGGAAGGCGGATAATCCCGTTTTCTGCATCCTCGAAGTGAATATAGGGACACATGGTAGGTCATAAGATTGACGCCAAGGACATATTGCCAATCACCGACCCATTTACGGCCCTCGAATGTGAATCCCCACCCCGTTACACCATAGGTTTCGGTGATTACCTTTTTCTTGCCATATTGATTGGCAATGCTCGAAACGTGCTTGACGCCCAAACTTTCGTCCGTTTGTTCGCACAGAATGTCGATGCCGGGGATGTCCATATAGCGATAATTCGGCATGAGCGCGCCTTGATGCCGGACTGCGCCAACCAGATCTGCCTCATCGCAGAAATGGCCTGTAAAAGCAAGACCGTTTTCCCTGCACCAATCACCGATTTGCTTCGTAAAGGACTGGCAGAACATCTCGGTTACCGTTTTCCAATAATCGAAACGGACTTTAGCTGAAGGCGCCCCGTGATAGTAGAAATACGGCAGCGCATCCCAAATGGCGTAGCCATTCTTTTCCAAAAAAGCTTGCGGCAATTCATCGGACCATGTAATCCAAGTCATTTCCGGTGCTTTCAGCTCTTCTTTAAAACCGAGCAGACTGGGTTCATCCGTAAAAATCCCAGGAACTGTCCGACCGAACTCCCCTCCAACCGCAGCCTTATAGGTCTCATACGTCGTCTCGATGAAAATTCTGGTGGCTTCGGGATTCAAGTGATCCGGATACGTATCCCCATGGCACCATTCATTGGGGGCAGCGACGATTCGGCGAAAGATCAAATAGACTTCATCCTCAGAGAGAGTCATCGAATCCAAACTTGATGGTGTTAACCTCTCGCAGGCTAACAGTTCGCTGCCGGACAGCTTCGCGCGATACATGGCTAGCACGGTGTCATCCTGTTGCGAGCTGTGAGAAACCGTCAGTGTTAAAGCTTTCGCCCGCACGGCATCGCCGCCAATGCGCGGCACAAGGCCTCCTCCCATCCCGGAAGAATAACGATCCTCGTCGTACAGCCATGCGTGAACCCCTTCCGCTTTCGCTTTCGCTACGGAATCCTTAACCCGCTCCATGAATTCCTCACCCATGTAAGGCGTCTCGAGACCTTCCCGCACATGCATCATAAATCCGCCCATGCCCTGTTCCTTAAAGCCCTCGATTTGTCGGTCCAGCTCCTCCTGCTCCATGGTGCCATTCCAAGACCAGAAGGGTACCGATCGGTGTTTCACAGGAGGATTCTCAAATTTTTGCAACAATCCAGATTTATTCAATGCTATTCTCCCTTCTCAGTTCAACCATGCATACTTACCTAGGCGTTAATCGCCGATAGTGATCCAACGTCACTCTACCTAGAAGCTCTTGTCCGTTCACATAACGGTACAACTCATCTACGATGAAATCGCAAAGCTCACGTTTGAGCAATCCATGAAAACCGCCGATATGCGGCAGACACAGGACGTTTGGCAGCGATAATAATTCATGATTCGCAGGTAGCGGCTCTTGATCGTAGACATCGAGTGCAGCAGATATTCGTCCTGTACGAAGCTCTTCCAGGAGGGCTTGTTCTTGCAGGATTGGACCGCGCGCAGTATTGACAAGGAGCGAACCACTACGTATCCGCTTCAACTGCTCCCCTCCGATCATCCCTTGCGTGCGAGGCGTCCACGTATTATGAAGCGAGACAATGTCGCTGCGCTCGAACAGTTCGTTAAGCTCACAGAGCTCAACACCCCATTCGGCAGCCTCCTCTTCCGTGCAATAACTGGAATGCAGAAGGAGAGTCGGATGAAAAGGCTGCAGCATGCGTATCACTTGCTTGGAAATTTCTCCAAAGCCGACCAGCCCGATCACTCTTCGCGTCACGCCAAGTATCGTATCGCGGTTATTCTGACTCCAATGGCCCTGTTTGAGTCGGCTGTTAGTACCGACATGGTCCCATGCGCCGGCAAGAATTAAGGATACCGCACACTCGGCGGTAGATAGCGCGAGTACTTTATTCGCTGATGTGACAGCAATCGGCGTTTCAAAAACCTCTTCATTCACAATAGCCGCAACACTGCCCGCGCCATGGCCAATAAACTTCAATCGCTGCGCGCGCGCCAGCACCTCCGAAGTGAATATCGGAGATCCCCATGATGTGATACAAGCGTCATATTCATGAATTCGCTCAGCCAGCAGTTCACTGGTGAATCTCTCATAGAGTGAAACGAAATCCACATCCGTAATGCCGGCTAACTTCTTCATAGTTACATCCGACCACAATAAATTGCGCAGACCTTCGTCAGCAATGGTCACTAATGTTTTCACAGATCATTCCCTCGTTTCTTCAGGCTCTGACAAGCATCGCGCATAAATGCAATGTATAAAGGAAACACAATATCCGGCGACATACCAGGTATTTGCAGTTCCTTACGCCATTTGGTCTCCCACTCCAGAGAATAGCATCCCTTGTAACCCGCTAGTTCCAGCTGCTGGATAATAGTTTTGACGGGGACCTGACCCTCTCCCACTTTGGTATATTTCCAACTCAGCTCCAACGGATCATCAAAGGGAGTACCATCTTTTATGTGAACATGAGCTAACTTTGAACCAAGCAGAGCGATTGTATCCAGCGGCAGTTCATCTTCCTCTAGCGGATGAATGATGTCATAAATAACCGCACAATTGGACCGATCCACATCTTCCAGCAACTTCTTCAACGATCTCCCCGTAGCAAATTCATTATGAGTTTCGACCCACACCTGGACATTGTAAGCGCCCGCATAATCACAAGCTTCTTGAACACTTTTCACAATTTGAGGGTAATTAATGGCCGGGACGGAATGATCTCTACGATTACGAAAGTAGCCTAGGAAGATCCGCACGCCACTAGCTTTTAAATCACTGGCAAGTGAGGCGACCTTTTGAAACTGATTCAACTGTTCTTGATCTCCTGCATAGCCAGTGAAGCATACGCTTGAACCGATATTGCTAATCCTTAACTCTGCCTCTTCGAATTTCTGAACCGTTAATTGTCTCTCTTGAGTGTTCATCTCAGCTGAAATCCCCCAGTTCGTTCCTTCCCGCAGTTCCATTGTGCTAAAGCCGCACTTCTTCGCTAGCTGAATCATATCCTCCAAGGACCAGCCATCACAGGGCAACGTGCTAAATGCCAATCTCGTCATGCGTTATACCTCCTCTCGCTATAAGAATCATTATGGCAGGACCGAATAGTAAACGCTTTCCCTTTTCCACGATTTCTTTGAATAAATCAACGATTCCATGTATCATAAAATAGAAATGCAGGACAATTGAAACTCGCGGAGGTCTATATGTCCGATTATCCGATCTATGCTACCAAAGAAATGCTTGATGAAACGTTTCCCTTCAAAATAGAAATTCGCAGGCCGCATTCCATGAATCGCATCCTGCATGCGCACGAGCATCTCCAACTTTGCTATATGCTGTCTGGCAGTTGCCTACATTGGGTGGCTGGTCAGCAATATGTGCTCACAAAAGGTGATCTATTCTCGATCCCCCCCTATCAGGAGCATCGCTTGGAGATCCGCGAATCGATGGATTTCGTTATGATCCAGGTCGATTTTATGCCCCATGCCCTCAATGACAGCCTTCGCGATTTGGCGCATATGGAGACCTTTGTTGATTTCGCATATATTAGGCCTCTTATTACCGACGCGGACTTGCTTCCCAAAATGACACTTCCTCCTCCTACGCAAACTGTGGTTGAAAGCCTTCTCCATGTCATTCTCGCCGAATGGGAGTCTCAAGAAGAAGGTTACCGGCTGGCGATTAAAGCCGAACTGCTCAGACTTCTCGTCATTACTGTCAGACAATATAAACGGTTTATCCACTTGCAAAGTCATCAGGATAGCCACAGAGTAGCCTTGCATAGAAAAGCTTTCTATGAGGCAATTCATTATATGGAGTCGCATTACCATGAGGAGCTTCATTTGGAAGATGTAGCAGCCAAAGCGTTGATGGCCCCTTCATATTTCAGTCATATGTTGAAACTAGTTAGAGGCAAAACTTATATCGAGTTCTTAACGGACATTCGCATTCTGTCAGCCATGGCACTGCTCAAAGATACCGATTTGAATGTGACTGAAATTGCTGCACAGGTCGGTTATAATCACATCAGCCATTTTAATCGAACGTTTAAAAAGTATACTGGCATCACGCCGGGAGATTACCGGAAGCATCAAACGTAAGAAGACCGCCATTTTTTGGCGGTCTTTTTCATCTTATTTATTTCAATAAAACTCATAGTTATTGATCTATCTCTACTATCTAGTTTTCGCAATCCTAACAAAAACGGAGCCCGTGAACTCATGGAACTCCGTTTTTGTTATTTCCTAATTAGAATCACGCGTATTACGGCATACTCACCGGTTTTATCACTCGCTTGATTGGAAGTCCTTCCAACCAAGGGGAATCGGCCGACAACACATATTCGGACCGATGAATTTCATCAAGTGCGGCAAGAAGCTTACCTTTCTCCGGTGCCTTCATCGTGAAACATAGCTTCATGGTAGGCTTCTCGAGGCTATTTCCGGTTATTTCAACATCAGGGATCATTTTCATCTTCATGATATGAATGCCTTGATCTCCTAATGCGGATGCGATCTTGCCTAGCACTCCTGGATGATCCAGTACCTTAACGGTAATCTCATGGACACGACGATTTCTTAGCAGGTATTTCTCCCATTTGTTCAATAATAGCAAACTAACTAATGCCAAGAAGGTGCACAACACAGCCACAAAGAAAAACCCGGCTCCGACACATAGTCCAACTGCAGCCACAACCCATACGGAGGCAGCCGTCGTGAGCCCACTGACGACGGAGCCATTCCGTAGAATGGCTCCCGCTCCAAGAAAACCAATACCACTGATGACCTGTGCTGCTAGTCTTGCTGGATCCGCACGCACATTCGATTCATTGACGAATTCGGAGAACCCATAAATGGATAGAAGCATGATCGTGGTAGAACCCAAACAAACTAAAATATGTGTTCGAAATCCGGCAGCATGGTTACTCCATTCCCGTTCTAATCCAATTAATCCACCCAGCAGTGTAGCGATCAACATCCGAATTAATAGATCTAGGTGAGAAATATGCCAAACACTGGAGATTACCGTCATAACCTTCCCAGTCCTCCCTTAAGCCAATGAGATTTGAGCTAAAGTTACCCCTTTTTCTTCTGCTAATTGTTTGGCACGATCCACGCGTTGCCAAAATAAATAGGATTCGTTAGCGCAGCCAGCAACGTCATATCGACCTCTTGGAAATACCGCCAAACTTCAGCACGTACAAATGTCGTGCCCTGTGCGTCGATTTGGCTCGCAAGAACGCCATCTGCCGATACGTCAACTTCCTTTTCCAATCCGCGATTGCTAATCAATTTCACCGTATCTCCGATTTTCAGATCCTCGGCTGTGAAAGAAACCACCTGGCTAATTTCCCCAACAGGGACCACATCTCCAACCATATAGACACCACATTTCAGCTGTACAAAAGGTCCTTCTGGCGCATATGTAATGCAAACATGACCCCGATCAATCCCACCCAAAATGCCATCTACGGTTTTCTCAGAAGCGTACACCCATGTACAAGGCATGGCATGCTTTACATACGGATCTGGGCGATGCGTATCACTGCCGCCAACGGCAACAAGTCTTCTGCCCGAGACCAGTTGATCATGCCACCATTGCAGGGCTTTCGCATTCCGATCTGCAAACGGCCCATTCCACACTTCAACCCAATCATGAGCAACATTAAAATCCCATTCCCATGGGCAATACTCGCAATGCGGGTGATTGATAACGATTTTCGCGCCACTTGCCTGTGCTTCGGCAATCTTAGCCTCGACATCTTCCTGCCCTTTCACTCGAAAATCAAGGATGGGATCAACGACGCCAAGAAAATTACTATGGCCGAAGTTCGTTGTAAACTCCATGCCCGGTATCATGAGAACATTCGTATTTCGTGGGTACGTCAGGTTTTGGCTGACGGTATTGTGATCTGTCATGGCAATAAAATCGCAGCCGAGCTCTTCCATAATGGCTGCATTTTCTTCTAGCGTAAACGTACCGTCACTATTCACGCTGTGTGTGTGCAGATCTCCTTTAAGCCAACGAGGCGTTTTAAACAGAAATTGGATGGTAACATGAACCGAACAACCTTCGTTCGGCACCTTGTAGGCGTTATGCAATACCGCCCAATTACCCGGCGTTAAGTCGCCAGACATGTAACCAGGCGTAGCTTTTTCCAGTCCAACTTGAAACTGTTTGCGCGCGCCTCCACTCCAACCTCTTACTCTCATCGGGTCCCTTAGCCCCAGGTCAATGATTGCCTTCTGTTTACCATGCGATTCAATCGAATACGATACCACTAGCTCCTCAACGTGCTCAGGCATTTCAAAAGGTACTTCGATATAAGCGCTTTGCTCGGAATGAGCAATTTCGCGCGTAATTGTCATAACTGAACGGTTTCTATTTTCAGGTTTCATCGCTTATCTCCTTGATTGGCGCCGTTTTAGGGTAGGCGCACAGCTGCAATAATGGGGTAATGATCGGAAGGGTAGCCCCCTCCAATTTGCCTTCTATCGACGATTGTTTCTACCAGATCTATCTCCGGTGATACGAAGATATAATCAATAGGCGCTTCATCTGCTCCACCTTTAAAATCGTGCGCAGTCCGACCTATCTCTCCTTCTAGAAGAGAATACGCGTCTCTCAACCAACCTTGCGGTCCTTCTTCCCTTGACTCCCCGCTTAAATAACGGATAGTAGCATTACTCGGATGACTATTCATGTCTCCCATAAGAATAACCGGTAAGGGTTGGTTAGCTTGATGAGTGGCGATGTAATTCCAAATTATCTTCACACCGTTTTCTCTAGCTTTCTGGCTGCGGTGATCCAGGTGCGTATTGTAGACAACAAATGCTTTATGGCTGCGATTGTCTCTGAAACGAACCCAGGTACACATTCTTGGGAACATGCTGTCCCAGCTTTTCGTGGCAACAACTTCTGGTGTATCCGATAGCCAGAAATGCCCTTCTTCAAGAACTTCAAGCTGATCTTTTTTATAAAAAATAGCATTATGCTCATCCTCATGTTCGCCAAACCGACCTGTGCCGACCCAATTGTAGGCTGGCAGCTCTTCATGAAGCTCCATCAGCATGTCATAATAGCCTTCTTGTGTACCGAATAGTATGGGGTCGTGTTCTTGTATCGTTTGAGAAACACGCTTAACACGATAAGGCCATGCATTCTCCCCATCTTTCGGCTCGTTGTAGCGTAAATTGAACGTCATGACCTTCCAAGTCATCTCATTGCACCTCTTTTGTATCTATTCTTTAACAGAACCTAGCATAATACCGTGAATAAAGTACTTTTGCAGAAATGGATAAATAATTAGAATCGGCACCATAGATACAACGATCTTGGCCGCATTGAGTGTTTTGTCCGAAACCTTCATTAATAATTCCAATTTGGAGGAATCCAGCTCCAACATCGCATTCTGACTCACAACGAGCTGCTGAATATACGTTTGCAACGGATAGAACTCCGCGCTGCGCATAAAAATCATCCCGTCAAAGAAAGCATTCCAATGACCAACAATACTAAATAACGTAACCGTTGCCATGGCGGGCAATGAAAGCGGCAGATAGACACGAATCATCATGTACCATGGTCCAGCTCCATCCATATAACCCGCTTCGCTAAGTTCCTTCGGCAAGTTACGGAAGAAGTTCATTAGCAAGATAACGTTAAACACGGGTACAGCACCTGGCAATACAAGCGCCCAGATTGTATTGAACATCCCTAACGACTTAATCGTTAAATATAAAGGAATAATGCCACCGCTAAAGAGCATCGTGAATAACATAAACCACATATAGATGGTCCGATGCGGGAATTCCTTGTTACTTCGAGACAATGGGTAAGCCATCATGACCGTTAAGACGAAGTTAATGCCGCCGCCGAGTAATACCCGTTTGACAGAGACCAGAAAAGCATTAAAAAAGTGTGGCTCTTCCAAAATTTTACGATAAGATTCCAAAGTAAAACCAACGGGCCAAAACTTGACGAGGCCGCCTGCCGCTGCAGCGTTATCACTAAACGAGACAGAGAATACGTGTACCACAGGTGCAAGCGACATGAACGAGATGAGCAGCATAACGAAGATGAGAATGGCTTCAGCTACCTGAGCGGATAATGTTTTATTACGTACCATGGGTATTCACCTGCTTCATTAGAAAATTCTGTAGTTTGCGTATTTATACGCTATTTTGTAAGAGAGGATAATGAGTATAAATCCAATCATTGATTTCAAAAGTCCGACGGCCGTTGCTAAGCCATATTGTGCCTGCACGAGCCCAACCCGGTAAACATACGTATCAATAATATCGCCTGATTGGTAAACAAGCGGATTATACAAATTGAAAATTTGATCAAAACCTGCATTCAGAATGTTACCAATGCTTAAGGTAGCCAACAATACGACGGTAGGAACCAAGCTTGGCAAGGTCACATACCATAACTGCTTCAAGCGATTAGCGCCATCCATTTCAGCCGCTTCATATAGCGACGGATTAATGCCAGCTAAAGCAGCTAAATAAATGATGGCAGCAAATCCAAATTCCTTCCAAATATCTGAGCTAACCACAATGGAAGGGAACCAACTGTTTTTTGCCAAAAACATGATCGGTTCGAAACCAAACATTTTCAACGCACTGTTGATAATGCCATCCAATGACAACATATCCATTACGACACCAGCTAAGATAACCCAAGAAATAAAGTGAGGGAGGTAGACCACTGTCTGCACCCATCTTTTGAAAATATGAAAGCGAATTTCATTCAGCAATATGGCAAATGTAAGTGGAACAATGAGATGTGCAATAATTTTACATACGGCGATAAATACGGTATTAAAGAAAATTGTTTTGCTGTCTTCCAGCTCAAACATATACGTGAAATTTTCAAGCCCAATCCAAGGCGAATCCCAGATCCCCAAACCAATCTTAAAGTTTTGGAACGCAATGGCGATTCCGAACATCGGAATGAGGTGAAAAATAATAAGAAGCACAATTCCCGGTAAGAGCATCAAATGATAGTGCTTATAAAATGATCGAATATTCATCAGCTATACACCTCTGTTCCCATCATGATTGTACAAAAAGCGCACCACCAATCGGTTAGGCGGTGCGCTCTTGGCTATTTCATGTTTACTTTTTGGATTTAGTCAGTTCTTCCGTAACTTCTTTCGTAATTTCGTCGCCGCCTTGCGCTTTCCAATCGGTTACGAACTTATCAAAGGCTTCTAGTGGCTTCTCGCCCATTACAATACCGAAGAACGTTTCTTTCTCCAGTTTTTGCAGATTAGCCCATTTTCTTTCCATCGTTTTCGTGTTTGCTGTAAATTCGCTATACACTTTATTCATGTTTTGCTTCAACAAATCGGCAGGTGCTGTGTAGCCATAATAGCCAGACCAATCTTTCAAATCCGCTTTCGGTTTCGCTTTATCGCGCGTAGCTTTATCGAACATTTCTTTCATTTCTGGACTCAGTTCTTCAGGCTTGGTTTGACCGCCCATTGCCTTTTTCAACATATCTGACTTTCTTTCTACCGCATCGGCAAAATCGAAGGTCGCGTTCCCAATTGGCCAGTGTTCTGCACTTACAGAGAAATCAAGTTTCAATGCATCCGGGTCTACTTTACGTTGCGCATTGATAAAGGTGTTTGCGTAGACCATTGCGGCTTCAGGGTTTTTCATGCCTTTCTTCACAACGATAAACTGTGTACTCACTGGCACCATCATTGTATTTACTGTGCCTTTCGCATCAGGGATCAAATATGGTACGAAGTCAGCCTTTGGATTGAGCTTCATCGTGTCAGCTGCTAAACCGCCGGACCACCATGGTCCGAAGAAAATTCCCGATTTGCCAGAAACGATATTCTCGTTCGGCTCTTTACGCAGTGCGAATTCTTTATCAATCGCGCCAGCGGCATACATATCACGCAGCTTACTGAGTGCTTGTTTCGTTTCTGGTGTGATCGAAGCATAGACAACCTTGCCTGAGCTATCTTTAATCCAGTTGGAAACGCCTTCAACACCACCTGATGGATACGCACCGAACGCTTGGAAAATACCTTTGAAATCCCCACGTTGTGCTTTCCCGTTAACTGCGAGCGACTTCTCATACCCAGCAATACCCATCGTATCCGCTTTGCCATTACCGTCTGGATCTTTCTCGACGAAAGCTTTGGCAATTGCGGTTACATCGTCAATCGATTTCGGAGGTTGAAGCCCCAATTTATCCATCCAATCCTTACGCACCCACACCATACTTGCCGCATCGGCTTGCACGCTGATGTTCGGTATTCCCATTAACTTCCCCTTATAGGTCGCTTTCTCAAGCGCTTTATTATTCGTTGAACCATACAATTCTTTGGCCAATGGAGAGGCATATCTCTCGTATACTTTGCTCAAATCCTCAATTTGGCCTGCTTCTGCTAAAGCTAGAAAGATTTGCTCATTCACAAGCATAACGTCCGGTAAGTCATTGCTCGCGATAGCCAACTTCATCTTCTGTTCGTGATCCTGAGGAGCAGCATACCAAAGAATTTTAAAGTTAATATTCGTTTTTTCTGAAATGTATTTCATGTACTGGTTGCTTTCCACTGTGTCACCAGCTGGCAGCTTAGCTCCAGGACTTAAACTTTTGAACGTGGTAACTTCAATCGGATTTGGCATCTTGAAAGGATCCACTTTCACCTTGGAATCCGCCGACGATTGCCCACCATCCTTAGTCCCTGTGTTGTTTGAACATGCTGTCATCAGTACAGCGATTGCCATCATGGAAATTAGAGCTTTTTTATTCTTCATAATGCCCCTCCTCTTTAATTACCCTACACTTACATCTTAAAGAAAATGAAAGGCATTCGGGTTCAATTCCGTCTTGTGTTTGGGAGCAAATCGTCTCGTAATTGGCTACATGGAACTTCCAGTAGACGAAAGTGCACTTTTTAGGAGACGATTTGCGACCTCTTCTTCTAGTTATGACTGGCTCTTCCGAAACTCACCAGGCAGCATGCCCGTTAACTCCCGAAATACCTTACTGAAATATTTTTCATTCGGATACCCAGCCTGTGTGGCGATCCATCCAATGGATTTGTTCGTTTGTGTAAGCATGGCTTTCGCGTGATTCACTCGCACTTCACGGATAAAATCATTACACGTTTTACCCGCAATATCCCGAAAACAACGGCTGAAATAGCTGCGGCTCATATTCACCCTTTTCGCAATATCCGGCAATAAAAGGTCGTGTTGAAACTCCGCATGAATTATATCGACGGCCTTCCATACACTTGCATTTACTTCTGGTGAGTAAGGTCCCTCGTCTTCATCCGCGAGCGTGGTCACAGGAAGAGGTTGAACTTGTGTATCTCTAGTTCGCATATGTTGCTCTGCCATCTTGTTCACAATTCGCCTGAGAACCTCATCCATGTGCTCATGTTCAAGCTCGACCTTCGTTATGTAATCCAGCGCCCCCAAACGAAGTGCTTCCTGGATAAGTTCGAAATCCTGATGAAACGTCAAAACGACCATGCTGATGTCCTTGTACTTCTCTTTCACGGCCCTCATTAGATCAATACCCGACATGACAGGCATCGCTAAATCTGTGATGAGCAAGTCAACTTGATTATCCGCAAGAAACTCCAAGGCTTTCTTACCATTCCCTGCTTCGCCTACAACTTCTAATTGATGCTCCCGCCATGGCATCATTGTAATGAAACCTTTACGTACCAAGTGATCATCGTCTACAACCATAACTTTTATCATAAGCCAACTCCTCCTATTGGAAGACGAAGAACGATCGTCGTCCCTGCACCGATTGTACTTTCTATATGAAAACTGGCTGCTGGTCCAAATTGGAACTTAACCATACGATACACATATTGAAGTCCAATGCCCATGCCTACCTTCTTTTTCTCTATCGTGTTTTCACTCATTAATTGCGTGATATCTTCCTCTGTCATGCCATCTCCATTGTCTTTCACTTCTATAATGACATGCGAGAAGCCATCTTCGATTACACTTACTTCAATCACACCATTGTCACCCAAGCCATGATATAACGCATTCTCTACTAGCGGCTGAAGAATAAATCGGGGAACTGCCAATTCAAGAGCTTCAGAATCTGCATGAATCTTCACATCAAAATGAAAATTATAGCGGATCCCTTGCAGCTCGACATAATTTTTCAGAGCCTCAATCTCATCTTTAATTCGTGCAGGTCCGCCTTTACCCAGGTTATAATAGAGCACTTTATTCAAAGTAGATACCAACCTGTCAATATCCTTCTGTCCATTGGCACGTGCCAGCCATCGAATCGTATCCAATGTATTATGAATAAAATGAGGATTGATTTGGGTCATTAATTTCTCAACCTCAAGAAAGGCTTTACTCTGTTCTTTCTGCTCAACCTCGCTAATGAGTTCAAAAATGCGACTTCTCATTTCAGCAAACTCTCTGTAGATCATAGAAAACTCTGAGATTTGCGATTGTCTTCTAGGAAATACCTCATTATTGCTTTTGACATTGCGAATATCCGTACTGAGCAGGTTCAGCGGACGATACACGGTTCGCCAAATTAACCAGGCAATAAAGAAACTTGCGATTAACGTTAAAATGGCAAAAAACACAAACTGTTTCATCCATCTATATACTTCGAGGTTATAGACCGAATTGGGAACCGCAGACATCACTTTCCATGTTTGGTTACTTGCTTCTTCGAACATCCGATATTTGCCTGTGATATCCTTATTCGAATCGTCAGCGGCATACACCATCCCCACTGGGAAGTCTTCAGAATTCTCGCTATATACAATTTTTCCGTAATTATCCAGGATTAGATGCACCAAGTTACCGCCGAATTGATCATTGTCTTTGAGAATACTTTCGGCTAATTTAAAATTCGTTTCAATATAGACATACACATCATCACGATCTGGCAGCTCTACTTTACGCAAAATCGAAAGCACTTGATTGCCATCAATTGGATTTAGAGATAGGTGCGGTCCCATATACGTAAGTTTATCGAATTTGATGAGGACTGGAAGATTCTTAAGATCATGCTTATCATTCACACTAAAATTCTCAAATAGCACCTGATTGTCATTCTCAAAATAGTAAAACATCAAACCCAGTGTAGGGTTCGTAAAGTGAATCAATCCTAATTCACTTCTGATCTCGTCGTTCAATCTTTTCTTCTCATAGATATCAGCCGACAAATACGTTTCAAGACTTTTGCCCACTCTACCGTCAAAGGCAAGCTGCTGGGAAGTGTGATTCAACTGGCCTATGGTATCCTCCAACATGATCCTGACTTGATGCAAATTACTAAGGGCACCGCCCTCCGCCTTATTTTGCAAAATGGCATACATAGAGAAATAGGAAATGCTTCCAATTAAAATTAAAGGTGCAAGCGAGCTAATAAACAGAATTATGATGAGCCGAGATTTTAACGAATGCGGCTTCGGTGGTAATGCAAATTTCTTCCATGTTGTCATGATTCAGCCTCGCTTTGTCGTTATTTAATCTTGTCTTGCCTAGTATACAAAACAAATAAAGCGCTAACAACCGTGGTGACAATTGGAGTTTATACGTAGATAAGTCATAAAAACAAGAATCGTGTCACGTCCCCCGATAGAGGGATCCTAACCACTGCACTATACTGGAGGGTGAATACGTTAGTTCTAATAGTTTACTGAACAGGGAGGCATTGGAGTCTATGATTCATAATTCCATTTACGAGCAGCTGGCCGACGGCAGTGCCGGAATCGGCAATTGGCTCTTTCGGGAAGATCGGGAAGCCGTACGCAGTCGAATCATGTCCGAGCCCGAATTCCAGCCGATTCTTGAACGATTGGCTGCGGATGGAGAACGATTTCTCGGGCAGCCTATTACGGAATTGCCCTGGACGCTATTCCGCCGAGTTTGGGAGGATGGCTTCCGCAAAACATATGAGCCCGTCTATTTCTCCAGGAGACAACGTCTAACAACTTTTGGCTTGTTGAGCTGGCTAATGCCTGAACGCTCCGATTACCACGACGGACTTTTGGATACGGTGTGGGCCATTTGCGGAGAATTTTCCTGGTGCGTGCCGGTCACTTTTGACAGCCCGCCTGGACTTAGAACGGATCGATACTCCGTGCATGAGCACAATGTGCCGGACCCAGGAGTCGGGATTGATCTGTTTGCTGCGGAGACTGCTTTCGCACTGGCTGAGGTGATGATGCTGACGGGGCATCGTTGGCCAGGGACCATTCGCGATCGTGTATATAGAGAAGTCTACCGCCGCGTATTTACACCTTTTCTAGTGAATGATTATTTCTGGGAGCATGTGCGTAATAACTGGGCGGCGGTGTGTGCCGGTTCGATCGGCGCTGCAGCCATCTACTTAATTGAGGATAAGCAGGAATTGGCTCTCGTATTGAACAAATCGCTGCCTACGGTCAATTTGTTCTTGGAGGGCTATGGAGAAGACGGTGCCTGCTTGGAAGGATATATGTATTGGGGGTATGGATTCGGTTTCTATACGTATTTCGCAGAGCTTCTCTCCCGGAGAACCAACGGAGCAGTAGATTTACTCGCCGTTCCTAAGGTGAAGCAGGTAGCCTTATTTCAACAGAACTGCTTCCTTCACGGTCGCAAGATCATTAATTTCTCCGATTCGCCAGAGGAATCTGATGTGTACATCGGGCTGACCCATGAAATGGCACGGAGGTTTCCGGAAGTGCAACTCCCTGAATATACATTTCAGGACAAGGCGGTTTATGACCATTGCGGCCGATGGGCGCCTGCGTTTCGCAATTTGATTTGGTACGAGCCGAGAACGCAGGGGGAAGGATGGAAGGCGGAGTCGATCTATCTAGCGGATGCGCAGTGGATGGTATCGCGAGTCGAGAAGGAGGAAGGCATGTTCAGCTTTGCCGCCAAAGGCGGTTATAACGATGAACCCCATAATCATAACGATGTCGGGCATTTCATCGTCCTAGCTGGGCAAGAGACGTTCCTGGCTGATATAGGAGCTGGGTTTTATACGAAGCCGTACTTCGCGCCCGCTACGAGGTATTCCTTTATTTGCAACAGTGCGCTGGGCCACTCTGTCCCTATGATGGATGGAGTTAGCCAACAGGCTGGTGCAGCATATAAAGCAACCGTACGACAGGCCGAGATTACTGTCGACTATGACCGGTTCGTCGTAGAGCTGCAGGATGCCTATGATATCCCGGGACTGCTGAAGCTAGAGCGAAGCTGGACTTGGCATAAAAACGCCGGACTGCCTAGGTTGGATCTGGAAGATCACTATGTGTTCTCAGAAAGAGCAGGCGCTGCGTTAACCGAGCGTTTTATTTGCCAAGTACAGCCTAAGGTTGCGGGAGCTGGTCGGGTCGAGCTCGTGGGCGCTGCGTTCAAACTTGTATTGAGCTATGACGAAGGATTAATGGAGCCAGTCGTGGAGCCGCTGCCCTCCTTGAACCATTTTGGCCAAGAAAAGATGTACTACGCGTTGAGTATGAGGGTACGCGTGACGGACGATTTGGAGCGAAGGTTGCATTTCGCGTTTCATTTTGAACAGCTGGCTTAACATTTACATGGAGAATTAGAGCCTAGTGTTGTGTGAACCTGATCCAGCAAGATAGCTTTGCTTATAACCAAAGTCCGCCGCCTCCCGATCAGGAGACAGCGGACTTTGGCTTACTGTATTAGCTCAATTCCTTTCATACCAATACCCCGGAACCCCACGGACAAGCCGCATTAACGCCTCCATGTAGAAGTAGTCCCCCCAGATGACGAAGTCATCTGGAGACATGCCTCCTCGTACATGGTAGGAACCGTGACGCAGCAAGCCTTCTGCATCCGGATCCTCGCTGGTTAGGTAGTTCTCCGTCAGCGACTTCATGCAGCGAAACACCGCGCTTACGAATCGCTCTCGGTCAGGATCTCCTTCCGGTAAGCAGTCTACAAGCTCCAGCATACCGCAGCAGGCAATGGCCGTAGCCGAGCTGTCTCGTGGCGTTCCCGCTTCAATAGGTACCTCAAAGTCCCAGTACGTCACCTGATCGGCTGGAAGACGCGAGATGAAATAAGCAGCCATTCGACGCGATACCTCCAGGTACACCGGGTTCTTCGTGTATTTATATGAAAGAATAAATCCGTAAATGCCCCAAGCCTGTCCGCGCGTCCACGTTGAGCCATCATTATAGCCCTGGTGCGTACCGCCCCCAACCGGTTCACCGTTCTCCTGGTCAAAATAGAACGTATGGTACGAGGAATCATCCCCACGTACAAGATATCGACGGCTCTTCTCCGCGTGCGCAAGCGCAACTTCCAAGTACATCTTATTGCCAGTCTTTTCATACGCCCAGTACAAAAGCGGAATGTTCAGCAGGCAGTCGATGATGATGCGGCCGCCATTTTTGGGATCGCCGGCAGGTCCCCAAGCCTGAATGTATCCTCCAGCAGGACGCCACCTTTTCACAAGTACATCCGCTGCCTCTAACCCCAGCACCTTTGCCTCTTCCTTACCTTCCAGCATCCACCACGCCACCGCCGACGGCAAATAGAGAAATCCAATATCATGGTGATCTAACACCTTGAATGTATCAAGTCGATGGCGGAAGCTATGCACAGTACGTACAGCGGCATCCCGGAACTTCAGGTCTCCAGTTGCTTCATAGCTGAGCCACAGCATGCCAGACCAGAATCCTTCGGTCCAGTCCTGATGATCACTTCTTTTATAATCACCGCCATCAAGTCCCGTCCAAGGGAAAAGATTCTCGAATTTATCTATATTTCGCCGTGTTTTCTCCACAGCATGCGTTAACGCTTCCAACCACATCGTCAAGCGCCCCTTTTCTATTAATTAAACCGCTACCCTTTCACAGCCCCAACCATAACGCCCTTGATAAAGAAACGTTGCAGGAACGGATACACACAAAGAATAGGTAAGGTCGCTACAACAATGGTAGCGTACTTGATCGTCTCCCCAATCTGAAACATATCTCCACCCGTCCCAGAGGACATACTATCTGTTGAATTTGAAATGAGAATCTCACGCAGAATAATTTGCAGCGGAAACAGCTCCCGATCCTTGAGAAAGATTGAGGCGTAGAACCACCCGTTCCATTTGTCGACTGCATAATACAATGCGATTACAGCGAGCGTAGGCAGGGACAATGGGATAATAATACGGAATAACAATACAAAATGATTCGCTCCATCGATCTTCGCCGACTCCTCCAAAGCATCCGGAATGGAGGCGAACGCCGTCCGCATGATGATGAGATTGAATGTACTAACAGCAAAAGGAATGATCACGGACCAGAGGGAATCCAGCAAACCCACGCCTTTGACAATAAGATACATCGGGATCAACCCACCGCTGAAGAACATCGTAAATAAAATGGCGAACATGATATATTTGTTCCAGAACACGTTTTTGCGGGAAAGCACGAAAGCGCCAAGCGCTGTCAAAAGTAGATTAAAGGCAACACCAACAATAACGATAAACAACGTATTTCCATAACCTACGATAATCGCTGAATTGGAGAAAACGAGTTTATACGCCTCCAAGTTAAAACCAAGCGGCCGCCATAATATACCTTCATGAGACACAATCTGATCAGCGTCACTGAAAGAGGCGAAAAGCACATGAAGCAGCGGGTAAATCGTGGCGGCCATTAGCAAGGTTAACAACGTATATATGACGGCATTAAAGATCCGCTCTTCCCACTTCGATTGGATAGACATCCGGGCACTACCTTTCTTCTTAAAATCAAACCCCGTTTCAACCTGCTAAGCAAGCTACCACAAACTATTGTCAGTAACTTTTTTACTGAACCGGTTCGCTGCTATCAACAGCAACAAATTCAAAACAGAATTGAACAACCCGACAGCAGAACTGTAACTCCAGTTAAATTCGAGCAAACCTTTCCGATACACAAAGGAAGAAATGACGTCTGACGTTTCGTACACGACTGGATTGTACAATAGAATAATTTTTTCAAATCCGACATTCAGCAAATTTCCAGATCGGAGAATAAACATAATGACAATGACCGGCAATATACCCGGCAGGGTAATGTTCCGTATTTGCTGCATGCGTGAAGCACCATCGATGCGCGCTGCCTCATACTGTTCCTGATCGATGCTTGTGAGTGCAGCCATATAGATGATGGACTCCCAGCCGATACGTTGCCAAATATCCGAGATCACATAGAGAGAACGGAATAATTCTGGCTTTTGCAGCATCGCCTGACCATCCGTACCCATCACCGAAACGAAGAATGTATTAATAAAGCCGCCACTGTTCGTAAAGTCCTTAATCATCCCGCAGATGACGATCATCGAAATGAAATAAGGCATGTAAGTAATGGACTGAGCTGTCTTTTTGAAGGTTTTGTTTTTCACTTCATTTAGAAGCAGGGCGAGCAGAATCGGCATCGGAAATTCAAACAAAAGTGAGTACAAACTAATAAGGATCGTATTTTTAAAAATGCGCCAGAAGTAGAAACTGTTAAAGAAGCTCTCAAAATGGGCAAAGCCAACCCAAGGACTGTCCAAAATGCCTTTCATGGGCGAGTAATTTTTGAAGGCGATCATCGCTCCATACATCGGCGCATAGTGAAACAAGACATAATAAGCAAGCACGGGCAAAATCATCAGATACAAATATTTATTCGTGATAAAATCTTTCGCAACGGTTCTACGTAGGGAACCGGCACGGGACGGAGCAACGGGGGTAGCAGTATTCTGCAGGTTCCGGTTCATGCACAGATCTCCTTTTTTTATAAGTGAGGAGAGGCTTTGATGGAAGTCATCGCCTCTCCTTATGCAACGGATTAACGCTTGTTGTAACGATCAAGTGCCGCTTTCTGAATCCCGATAGCACGTTCGATCTTCAGCGATTTGATTTTATCAACATACTTATCGAATGAATCGATCGGCTCTGAGCCCAAAATAATTTTCAACGACATTTCATCCACTAATGTTTTCACGTCGTTCATAATCGTCGCGAATTCCGAACTTTCATCCGGTGTAGGCGTAATTGGCGGCAACAGGTATTTCTCTGCATCGGTTTTCGACCATACCGTGATCCCGTCTTTTTGCTCCGGCATCGTCAAGTATTGTTCGATATAGCGCTTATCTTGAACGAAAGGACCGTTGTAGCCGCTGCGTGCATACATCGCCAACGCTTGTGCAGGAGCCAACTTATCCGGATTCTTCATAACCAAATCTGTATACGTTGGGTAGCCGTTTTCCATTTTATAGCTCACGCCTTCGATCCCGAAGTTAAAGAAGTTGTGCCCTTCTTCACCATACGCGTAATCAAGTAGACGCACGGCCGTTTCCACATTCTTCGAGTTGGCCGTAATCGCAACGCCGCCAGTTGTCACAAAAGAAAAGTCTTTTTGCCCAAACTTTGGCTTGTCACCACTCTTCAGAACTGGGTATGGCGCTGGCGCGAACTGAGCTTTCGGTTCTTTCTCCTTGACGATCGGCTGCCATTTACCAATGCCCGCACCGGAATTCCACACCGTTGCTCCACTCTTGCTTGAAGTCATATTGGAGTCCATCGTTTTGGTATCCACAGTGGCTATATTTTTGTCAATTAATCCCTCTGCATACCACTTCTGCATCGTTGCTAGGAATTGCTTATACCCAGGCTCCATGGGGCCATATTTGATTTTCCCATCTTCTTGATAGAAGTTCTTGATGACCCCAAAAGCCCCGGTGAATGCGCCGCCATCCAAGCCAAATAGAGCTGTAGGCATACCTAAGAAGGTAAGAGGGGCTGCAACACCTTTCTTCTCTTTAAATGCTTTGAGCACATTGTACCAATCATCCATCGTTTGCGGCATCGGGAGTCCCAGTTCATCCAACCAGTCCTTACGAATAATTGGCCCTTGATACGTTTTCAACAGATCGTCTCCGCGAATGAACGGAAATGCGTAATAGCTGCCGCTGTCCGTTTTAATTTGCTTATCGACTTCGGGATGCTCCTTCAAATACTTCTTTAAATTCGGGGCATACTTATCCATCGCATCATTCAGTTTAAGGATATAGCCGTCGTTGATCGCCTTTTCTGGACCACCTGGAAAACCAGAACTCCACACGTACTCGATCATATCCGGAAGCTCGCCTGAAGCCAGCAATACGTTCAACGCTTCCTTCGCCTGATTCGCAGGCGGTTGAATGAATTTCAAATTTACACCTGTCCGCTTCTGCCACTCTTGGAAGAAAGGTACCTCTTGGAATGTCGGCTTCACGCTTCCGATGTTTCCATTGAGCTCCGCCCAGTAGGTGAGTGTTTTATCCGTTTTCATCGGATAGCTGAATGTACCTGTCGTTGTCGCAGGTGTTGGACTTGCCCCATCCTTCGGTTGTTCCGTTGCCGTCTCCTTGGAACAGCCCGCGATAACGGAACCTGATAGAGCTAGCAAAGTTGCCAATGTTACGATCTTTTTTGTAACTTTCATATTGCCTACCTCCCTTTTCATTTGACAGCGTCTATGTAACGCCTCGGTCCTTACAGCCTTCATATTGCCGCTTGCGATCACAAAAAGATATAACGAAAAGTTCCAATTTCATTGTTAAAACAAGCTTGTTTATCCACAAAATCGCCAATTTCCATGTCATTTTAATACGGAAAACGGGCAACCACCTCGTGGCCGCCCGTCTACCCCCGCAGCTCACGAAATTTGCCCGGCGTAATGCCTTCGAACTTTTTAAATACACGGATAAACGTCGCCGCTTCATTAAAACCAACTTGCTTGCCAATTTCCACAATCGCTTGATCCGTGAAGCCCAGAAGCGATTTGGCCTGCTCAATGCGAACGCGGTTAATATAATCGAGCAGCCCCTCGCCTGTTTGTTCCTTGTATAGCTTGGACAGGTAGCTCGCTTTCAATTGAAACTGCTCTCCAAGCATCCCTACATTTAAATCCATATCCTGATAATGCGTTTCTACATAGACATTTACTTTAAAAATCAATTCCCGCAGCGATTCCGAGCGCCCCTTTATTATGCTTACGTCCAGTTTGGCTGCCGTGTATTCACACACATCTTCCAATAGCAGGTTTAGCTGCTCAACCATTTCCTTAACCGTATCACTGTTGGCCATCGTCTCCATCCAATTCGGATGCTGGGCTAGGAAGCTTTCATCCACTTCCCCAAGTTCATGGATTGTTTTCATCATCGTGGAGATCAAGTTAAACATCAGCGTACGAACCAGTGTCACAGAGGTTACCGATTTGCCGTAATTGCGCTCAATAACCTCGTCTAGCACTTCTCTTGCGCGTTCCAAATCGCCTATTTTAATAAAATTCATCAATCGCTGTTCAATCTGCAACGGGTAGTAGTAGCCCGTCATAGGTTCCTTGTGGAGCTGATCATAGGCAATAATTTTCTGCTTGCCCAGTATGAGTTTATATTCCATGGCATCCAGCGCTTCTTGATAAGCTTGGGAAATGCCAGCAATCGTCGCTTGTACTCTCGAAATCGATAACGTGAGTTTCATCCGGTATCGTTCGAATAGAAACTGTTGCGCCTCTTCGGAAATCGAAACGAGCTGCTGCATACGACCTTCCTCGTCGTCTTTCGCGAAATTCACAATGCAAGCCAACATATCGCCAACTTCTGCTACGTACCCTCGATGTCCACGCAAACCAACCAATTCTTCCACCACATTCGTTAAAATGAACTGTGCCAACCGACTTTTCTCATGTGGCCCAATAGATGAAATACTGATATTGACTTCTTCAGGCGCTTCCATAAAAAATAATAAAACGGCAAAATGATCGGAATGCAGCTCAATTTGATGCGAAAACAGCGCCTCTTGGAGCGGGATAGGTCCATCCAGCCGACCTTTAAGCAGTCGCGCGAGCATATTGGAACGCAGCATATTATGCTGCTGCTGCAGTTGGACTCGTATCGCTTCTTTTTCACTGAGCGTATCGGAGACTGCACGGTGAATAAAGCTGAGCTCATTCCCTTCTTGTTGGGTTCCATTGCCCCTTGCCGCTTCAGCCCCGGCTAGCACTTGCACTAATCGCTGGATAGGCGAGTAATTCCTGCGCATGAAGAAGAGCGTTAAGATGGCCGCCCCGACGAGACTAATCAGGACGCTAAGGTACATCACGTTGCGGACATAGACAGCTTTTTGCCAATACAATTTGCTTGGAATAACCGATATATAAGTGAGTTTAGAGACTTCGGAATGGAGATAATAAATCTCCGATTGCTCGTCGCTCGTTTTGTTATAAATAACACCACTTTCCCTCGCACCTAGTTGATCCAGAATTGAGGCTGGGAGGCTTGTACTTGTATTGGACAGCAATACGTGGTGCGCTTCATCCAGCAGGTACACGTCCCCGCCGCTAAACGATTGCACTTTGGCAATCGCTTTATTGAAGCGTTCCACATCGGCCATAACAACTACTGAACCCGTCGGTCTGCTGATCGCCCCAGCAGGTAGACGAGTAATTAGCGCCAATGCTTGCTTGGAATACATGTTGTCTTTGCGAGGCAGCATCGTAAAGGTCGTGCTCCTATTCTGCTTTACCAACTTCAACCAATCTGCATAGCTGATTACACCTGTCTCATGAATGGTTTCGAAACCAGCTTGATAATCCCGGGTACTCCCGGGCAGCAAAACAGTATTCTCCCCCTCCCATGTTACATAAAATTGATCCACAGAGGCATAGGAAGTCTGATACATTTGAAATTCTTTCGCAACTTGATACGCCGTATATTGTTCATCACTGCTGGACAATCGCGTATAGATCAAACTCTGTACTCGCGTATTCCAGGTAAGCTCCATGCTTAGCCGCTGCATCATCTCAATTTGAGAATCTATGGTTTCTCTCACTTGTTGGAGCATGGTATCATTAGCGCGATGAATTTCACCGCGCAACGTATCGCTTGATTCCCTATATAAAATTAAGCTCATAAGAATTGGAATAAAAAAGACAGCACTGTACGAAATGAGCCATGTAAAAATAACACTTTTGCGCTTCTTCCATAGATTGATTTTGATCGGCATGCGCTCTCTCCTTTGGGGTGTCGTCTAGTAGGTAAGCATTCCGTTCTTTTCCCCATACTTCGTATTCTTTCATATTGCTAAATAGCCGTATAGTGTGGATTTCTGGCAATACGACTCCCTCCATTATGACGGTTAACCCCTAAGAAAGGGAATGTCTATTTTGTCCAATTGCGTTGTTAAAAATAATTACGTTTTAATGCAAAAGAAGGAGCCATCGGCTCCCCCTTCTAGAATTAGTTCATAAAGTTCACGTAAATCAAAAATCTGTTCAGCACTACGGCAGCTTCCGCTCTTGTTGAATTGGAAGTTGGCGCGATCTGGTTGTCAGCTCTACCGTTTATTAGTCCAGCTTGCAAAGCTGCTGTAAGCGGCTGTTTCGCCCATGGACTAATTTGTGATTGGTCCAAGAACGACTTCAACGTATTGTGACTTGCGTCGATTTGCACCTGCTTCCCTGCTAGTTTCATCGCTGACGCGATCATGACGGCCATCTGCTCTCTCGTTATCGGCTGATTCGGCATGAACGTCTCAGGAGTGATGCCTTCAATCAACTTCGCCTGTACCGCCGCCTCAACAGCATCATAGAACCAATCGGTCGGCGCAACGTCGTTGAACGTAGGTTGAAGAACCGGCTTCGCTTGGTAGCCAAGTGCGCGAACGAGCATTGCAGCGAACTCCGCCCGCGTGACTGAAGCCTCTGGCATAAAGCGACTATCCGATTGACCTTGCAAGATTAGCTTGGAGGCTAACTTGTCAACATCGGCTTTGCTCCAGTGACCAACGAGGTCATCGAATGTTTTATCACCCTGGACGACCGTGTAAATACTGGTGCCGTTTCGCTTCATGCGTACTTCCGTTTGACCATTTGACCCTGTGATGAACACCGCTGGGACATAAGTCAGTTTGCCTGTCTCCGAATCATACCGTACGGCAGTTGCCCTATTCGCGTTCAGTTTCGATGTAATGAACAGGGTACGCTCCACATAGAGATTCCCGAATTGCGAGACTGGGACAATTGTACCATTCTGCTCCAATGTCACCTTATAATCCACAATCTGACCTAGTACTGAAACGTTGTGATGACCTGAAGCGTTCTTCACGCGATCTTCCAGTGTAGAATCCGCTTTTTCTATCGTGACGGACAAGGTACTTGTCGACGATTGCGACAGATTCTCCAAGGCGCCGCCAGGGATAAACAACGCCAATGGCAAGGAGATCTCACCTTGCAGCGATCGAATGATAACTACACCTTCAGGTGTTGTCCCCGATGCTTCTTGAAGGACGTTAGCCGGAAGCTTCACAACGAATGAACTGCTACTAATAGGCGGAGCAATGACGACTGCCGACGTTGTCGGAGACCAAGCTTGTTTAAGGGCATCGGCATCCACGAAAACCGTTGTAACTTCTCTTCCTTGGCTGTCTTTGCTTGTTTTTATCGCATCTTCCGATAGTAATATTTGAATGATGCTATCTTTCGATTCTTTGCTCGGAGGCGTCACAGGTTTCGATGGTTCGCCGGAGCCGGAGCCAGAGCCAGTACCAGTTCCAGAACCAGAGCCTGTTGACTGGTTCAATGAGACGAATCGCAGGGTCGTCACTTTCCCTGCAGGTGCACCAGTGGACTCATTGGCCGCCCAACGGACATAAAGTTCATGAAGCCCGTTAAAATTGATGAGCTTGAATATTTCAGCATCATATGGTGCATATTCGCTACCGTCCAAGCTGAATTCCAACCCAGCAGCCATCCCCGTCACCGTATTCGCAGCGTCATCCGCTGTGAGCTCAGGTGCCTTTGGCACCACATACACAGTGACCGCTGTTTGCAGCTCCGCGTGAGCCGTTGTTGCTGTAATGATCGCTTTGCCAGGCAGCTTCGCTGTTACCAAACCGCTGGAATCCACAGATGCGACCTTCTCATTGGAGGAAATCCAGCGAACAGTCGTATCATAAGCGTCCGAAGGTGTCACTTCCGCGTTAAGCGATATCATTGTCTGCTCAGCCTCTTCAGACGGCTGATCCAAAAACACCGCTTGCTCCACCGTACTCAGCTCCAATCCTTGCGGCTGAATTGGCTGACGATAGGTGTACATTTTCACATTATCGATCCATAACGGTGCATCCACCGCCCCATAAGACGTATAGATCCGGATGTTATCGATTGAGGACGACGATTCGTAGAAGCTGAGTCCCTCCTTCTGAAGTATGCCGTTTAAATAGACATTGACCTTTTGGTTCGCAACATCAACTTCCAATCGGATGTGATGCCATACCCCTGTTGGAACGGATCCAAGCGTATCCACTTTGCCATCCTTGTACAAGTAGCGCAGTGTGCCACTGGTTAACAAGCGAACAACCGTTTTCTCACCTTGTCGCAGTTCATAGAACGGTGTTTTACCGCTGTTTTTTTCTTTCAAATCCCATTCCGCCACGAAGGTGCCGGTTTGCTCCTCAAACGGTTGCTTGATCGAAGCACTAAACTTGTTGTCATTATCACTCAGCAGGATGCTCTTATTGTTCGGATTCGGATCTTCCACAACCTGTACAGGTGCCGTTGTACTCTCAGCTACTTGCCAGGAGCCACTTCCTGAATTAAAAGTACTATATACCAGCGTCTGCTCCCCAAAACGATACACAGTGATATCATCAGTGTAAAGGATTGCGTCCTTTTGCGACGCACCTGTTTCTAAGCGGATGCCGTTAATTGCTGTAACCGAATTAGCAAAACTTGCGCCAACTGCCGCCAATTTACCGTCCACATAAACATCATATTTGTTGTGCGGAATATCGATCGTCAGCCGAATTTTCGTCCAAGTAGCTGCCGAAATGGGTTGAATATAATGCTCGGCACCTTGTCCGTCAAGCCAATAAAGCGCACCAGAGCGTGTCACTAAGCGAATGGCAGACGCATCTCCGCTGAGCAGCTTGAATTCCTCACCTTTCGGACCATACGGTTCCGCAAACATCCATTCCACCTCGGCCAGCTCAGAGACAGGTGGGAACGTTCGGGTAGCAACGGCCGAGGCTTGATCGCTCATATCGAGCAGTCTAAGAATGTTGCTAGATTCCTCTGGCAATCGCTCGAGAGTCACAATCGTCTGTTGCTCGCTACTAACACTCCATCCACTTGGACCGCCACCGATGGCTTCCAGTCCATTGCCTTCGTTATCGAAGGCGGCGTACAGATTAGCCGAATGGTCTAGTTCACTGCTTACACCTCTCGGATTGATGATGGCTGGAATCGGCGGATGATCCGACGGTCTCGGCTTTGCAGGATCCGTATCGAACACCGCATGGAACGTACGTCCTACTGATCCGTTCACACGGACTACCAATCGAATCGTCGGGTAAAGCTGGGTGACCATAATCTGCGGATCTGCCTGCAGCATGCCTGCAGCGGAGCGATCCAATTCAAGCTCAATGGCACCTGAATTCTCCAACGTAGGATCAGAGACAGCGACCTCTAAACGATTATTCTCCTCCTTAATCATAACCGCAGCCTGTCTGGAGCTCGTCACCAAATCCGCCTTCACCTTCTGGTCCTTCCAGAAATTCACCGCTGTGAGGCCAAGTCCTTGATGTCGAACCGCCTGAGCCTGATCATTATTCACGAGTACCTCATAAGAGGGATGCTCTGCGAATTGCTTCACTTGATCAGCCGTTTTATTCGGCAAAATGGCATAGCTGTACGTTTGGCCCTGCGGGCTTTTCCCGTGGTCAAACCACAAGCTCAGGTAGTTGCGAGATACCGGTGCGGATTGGGCCACACTCTGATTAACATCGCTCCACCGACCCGTCCGCTGTTCCCGGAGCCCATTCATCGTCGGTCGATCCGGGAAATAATACCCGATATCCGATTGCGCACCGTTTCCGCTGAAGTGCATCCACTGCACACCCGCCATTCTCTCCGTCCAGCCTAGTCCGGAGGACTTTGCTTGCCCATCGACAATCAACGGATTATCGCCATTTGCATTCAGCTTGCGCTGTTCCACGATCGTCTCGATCGTCCGGTTATCGCTGCTCGAAATGCCAGATCCCAGCGCAATAATCTCGTCACCGAACATAAACCATGACTTATTCGCTTGCAGCGTCGTACCAATCTGTTTCAACTGCATGCCGGAGCTGCCGTAGGATCCCATCTCGACGCCACCTGCCCATGCATTCGCTGGCTTGCCTTCACCGTCTCCGTTCTGGTAGTTATCAAACACACGCGGTCTTGTATCTACCGTTGTGCCCGGCAAGCGATAACGGTTCGCTGTTGCCCAGTAATCTTCCATATATTGTGACTGATCGCCGTTATACAGGTAGGTCATGCCGTCGCCAGTATACCAACCTTCGCCATTTTCACCGTTGGTTAGCTCATAGGTCTGGATGCGCTTCGAGCTCTTACTGACGCCGAACGAATAGTCATCGCGAATTTGCAGACTTCTAGCCATACCCGCGAACTCATAATATCCTGCGGCTTCTCTATCTGGAACAATCGATGCGTCGCTTACCCAATGCTTCACAGAACCGATCAAATTCATGGAGGATAAGTAATTGTAGTAGTTAAACTGAGTCTGATCCTGCGTAATCCACGATTTCAGCATGCTCTTCAGCTTCTGCGCATCTTCCGCTGGTGCATTTAGTGCAAGCCTTGCGAGCGCTGACATGATACCTGCTGCGGTTTTCTGTGCATTATCTGATCCGCGAACAATGGATCTACCGTTCACCATATCCATCGTCATTCCTTTATAAATTAACGGGGCAACCCCATCATAGATCCATTTATAAAAGTTATTCACATTTGGATCGGTGATCGGCCAAGGACTGCCGTTCAGCAAGTATAGCAGCTGGCTGACTCCTTCCAGCATAACTGAGCCGTAACTCCCCGTGTAGGCGACGGATGTATGCATCACGAAAGATCCATCATCGTAAAAACCATCTCCTGAAGTTACATAAGCAAACAACGGGGACATTTCGGATGCTACAGCGCGTATGCGTGACTCCGATTTCAACAAAATAGCATCCACGAGTTTATACATCAAAATATCGGAACGATTCGCCCCTGTATAATAAGAGCTCGTATCAAACAAATTCGATTGGATATCTGGAGTGTAATGATCAATTGCTGCGATATAGCGAGTGATTTGCTCCGGTGTCAACGCATCGTACATCATCACGATGATATCTGTTATTTTAGCCGGAATGCCTATCTCGAAATTCCACCAGTTGCCAAAAGCCGTGCCTGTCTCGTTATATTGCTTGACATACACCCACTCCAGTGCGGAAACAATATCGTTTTGCAATTGCTGATTGTGGTACAATGCCCCGCCTTTCGTTGAATAGGCATACGCCATCTCGCGAATTCGCGAAATGTTGTTATGGATGGCATCGGAATTTCCGCTGCTCACAACGGAATCCGGCCACAGCACTTGGCGGTCTGCCGCTTTCTGCAAAGTCGACCAACGGGTCTGCCCGTTGGTTGTTAACGTGGCTACCTTTGCCTGCACATCGGTGTCTGCGGTATCTAAGCTATCTCCACCGTCAAGTCCGGCTTTGCGTTTCAATCTTAAGCGCTCGAATTCATCAGAAACTGTTGCTTTCTCAATGACTTTAATCATGGTGCTTGCCGTTTTACCTCCATCCACACTCGTCGCTGTAAGCGACGTCTCGCCAAGCTTAAGACCAGTCACTACACCTGCCGAATCGACAGAAGCAATCGTCGCATCGCCGATCGACCAGATGACCTGCTGATTGCTTGCTTGTGCCGGCTGAAAAGTCGGGACTAGCGTAATCGTGTCTCCTTTTGTTACTGTAGCCTGACTTGGCAAAGAAATCGAAGCCACGCCTGGCTGCAGCACGGTCACCATTGTCGTCGCGTTATGGTTGCCATCTTCACTTCGTACAGTAATCACGGCTTGCCCCGCCGATTGTGCAGTGACTAGCCCTTGCGCGTCGACTGTGGCGATCGCCGTGTTGTCACTTGTCCATGTGACCTTAGGATTCGTAGCGTTTGCAGGCATGATAACAGGTGTAAGCTGCGCAGTCCCACCTGCTGCTATAGTCTGCTCAGCCGGCAAAGCAATGCCTGTAACCGGCACATTATTGGAAACGGTTATGTTGGATGAGGCTACTTTTCCGCCATCCAATGCCGTTGCCGTAACCCGTGCCGTTCCAACACCCACACCTGTAACCACGCCATACGTATCGACGGTCACTGTTGCTGGGTTTTCCGAGCTCCAAACCACACGTTGATCCGCAGCATCTTCAGGCATTATCTGAGCGGTAAGCACTTGCTGCTTACCCACACCAATCGTAGCCGCGTCAGGCATTACGGAAACGCTTTCAACTTGCGCGTACGTGTAAATCCGCACATCGTCCAAATAGGAGCTTCCCGGCAGCGCCGTTCCTGTCTGTGTAAATTTTAGCGTGTTAATTGTATCCCAAGTAGCCCCTAATGTGACACCGGTTACAACTTGAACATCATTCAACAGCACATCCGCCTTTTTGCCGGTCTGATCGATGATCGCTTTGACGCGATACCACGTATTCGGTGCATATGTCCCTAAAGACGTATTCAAGATGGACATTTGCCCTGTTTCTGTGAGTGTGAGAAAGTTCTTCCATACCCCGCTTGTACTTTTCACATCCAGCAATCGGATATGCCCGGTGTCTTGTGCTCGTACCGATGCTTCCAACACTACCTTACCCGCAATGTTCAAACCGAATTTACCCGTGTACAGTTGCGTGCCAGCAGTACCTGACACCAGCTTCAAACTGAGATCACTCCGACCGTAAACGGCTTCCCCAACCGTATAATCCGTTCCAGCTTTGGCATTATACAACCCCCAATTCCCTCCTATTTCTGCAGCTGGCCCTGAGGTTGAAGGCGCCGTAGGGTACGTATTAAAGCTTGCCCCCACATAAGTGGTTACTGCAGCCTGTGCCGTAATTGGTCCTGTCATACTCAGTGGTATGAACAAATTGCTTACCATGGCGGCAATGAGGATACAAGCACTCCTCCTTTTGTTAAACATGGACATCTCCCCCTCTTGAATGGATACCTACATGCTCATTATAGAAGGCATATAGCGGCGCTCATATTTCCATTTCATCCAAAGGGCTTAACAAATTATTTCCCCCATGCACAATATGTCCACTTCGATTAACAAAACGGTTCAACTCTACGCCAAGGTCATATTTCGTATAGCCTTTTGTCTCGCAAAGGTTGTACTCTCGCATATTAGCCATTTACGCTCAACTCACAAAAAAAGGAGCTAAACGGCACCACGCCGTTTAGCTCCTTCCCCATTCCGACACTACCTCACTGCAAAATCAACTGCGCGACCGCCGCCAAATCCTCAATATCAACGATATGATCGCCATTAACGTCCATTTGCTTGTATTGCTCCCAATCAAGATCAGCCGATGTTTTACCGTATGCAGCAGCAACTTGGGCCAAATCTCCCACGGAGAATTTGCCATCGGTATTGACGTCACCAGGCGTTGCGGTATGCACGCTGGCTAAGAAAGCATTCAACGCAGACTGAAGCGCATTCACAGCTTGTGTGACTTGCTCAGTTGATGCACTTGCATCCACAGCTACAGCCTTAGCTCCATCGATCGCTGTCTGGAGCACTGCTTTGGAACCATTCGGATATTGTCCCGCAATGCTTCCCTCAAGTGCCACATCATGTTTGCTTTGTGCTTGTGAAATCAGATCGTTCAATACGGCTTTATTCACTAATCCCGTAATTTGAACAGCCAAGCTAGCTTGATCCAATGTCTTTTCTTCACCTGTGCCGTTCGCAAGCACAGCACTTGAAAGCAGGACCGTCGCATTTGCAGTACTCGTCAATGATTTGGCCTTCCAATTCAACTTAAGCATCGCGCCATTCACATCGGTGACGCCGATATTGGCAATAATCAACCTTACTTTGCCTGGTGTCACGGCTTTATCCACCACGGTAACCCCCGCATGCAACTCCTCCACAGAGACAAATTCGAGTTGCGTCGGATCATACGTCACGGTCAGATCCTCCGCGTAAACAGCTTCCGTAACCGAGCCAAGACTTAATGTGACGTTAAATGGCTGCCCGCTGGAAACGATAGCTGAACCTGTCCATGTGAAAGACGGCTCATCCACAGCAGGACCTATCGAGAAGTAATCAACATCTACAGGGATGGACGTACCATCTGTTGCTGACATCGCATAGAAGCCCACTTTGACATTCGATAAATTGACTGTCATCGGATCAGCTGCTTGCTGCCAAGCGGAACCATTCCAGAAGGATGTCGTATAGACATTGCCTACCTTCGCTATCATCAGATACACCGAATCTGTCCCCGGATGCTTCGCAACATTGGTTGCTTTGGTGTATACGGCATTTTTTTCAAATGCGCTTTCTAGATTTTTCCCAGTAGCACCCGTGGTATCCCACACATGACCTATACGCACATAATTATCTTCGTCCTGCCAAACGAGCAAACCACCTTGCTCATAATTCTTGTTCACCGAACCTGTGATTTTGGTGGTTATCACGAAATCTCCGGCAGGTGCATTTTGCAGAAATACGTTTTTACTTGCGTTGGAGTTTCCGAACATATCTCCAGCCAAAGATTGCAGGCGGATACTCCCTGGATTGGCAGTTAGACTCCATTTAGTGTTATCTGGACGGAAAATCGTCCAACCTGGCGCTAGCGTTGTGGAATCAAATGAATCTGTCGTAAAACCGTTAGGAATGGGCGCATGCACGGTAGATAAGATTTGCTGATGTGCAGCTACTAAGCTAACTAGTGCCCCTTGAATTTGACCTACCGTTGCGTTCACATCTTGATTAACCGCCTTAGCCGCATTTAATGTTGTCGTAAACTGATCAACAGCAGCTTGTGGATATGCGCCAGGTTGTGATCCGATGTGAATGGCGCCAAGGAAGCTTTCTTCAAGGGCAAGTTGCGCAAGCAAATCTGCTTTATTCGCTGTGCCGATCAACTCTCGGTGGGCTTTAGCGATCCGGTCAAAATCAAGTTTTTCCACTTTACGATCATACGTAAGCAGTCCGTTAATTTCATACTCCACATCTGTAATTTGCGTATAGATCGCTGCGTTTAAGCCATTTGCCTTCTGTTGCTTAAGAGAATCGATAAAACCAATATATTTATCTGTTATTTCCTGTTTGCTGCTCATTAATTGATAAGAGAAGGTAAGCGGCGTCCATTCATGTCCTGTCACATGCAAACCAAGTCCGCCATACTCACCAATGACAGATGCACGGTTCGCTGATAGCGCAGGTGAAGCAGGCGCTGGATAACTGTGCGCGTCGTTCAGATCGCCTACACTTGTATCCCACCAACCGCTGCTGCCGTTTATGAGGCGTGTGGAATCCCAGCTTTTCACTAGATTCACGGCATCTTTGGACAGTTGGCCGCCTTGATCGAATTCCCCCCATCCCTCGTTAAACACCGTCCATGTCACAATCGAAGGCGTGCTTTGAAGCTGGTCGACCATTTCCTTATATTCTTTCAACCACTGTGTTTTCGCCGCTTGAGAAATATCACTTCCTTTATTCCCCTGCCGATCCTCTAAACTAGGCATATCCTGCCAGACCAGCAAGCCCATTTTATCTGCCCAGTAATACCAGCGTGCCGGCTCAATTTTGATATGCTTGCGCACGGTGTTCATGCCGATCCGTTTAATCGTTGCCAGGTCAAATTGCAGCGCTTCTTCGGTTGGTGCGGTGTAAATCCCATCTGGGTAGTACCCTTGATCTAGCGGCCCCATCATAAAGACGGATTTGCCATTTAACAGTGTACGCATGACACCATCAACCAGACCTGTCTTGATTTCTCTCATCCCAAAATAACTATCTACTTGGTCAACGGATTGCGTCCCGTTGTTTAATGACACCTTGAGATCATAGAGGAACGGATCATCAGGTGACCATAATCTTGGATTTGGAACCGGAATCGCAATGTTCGTTCCTGGAGTTCCTGTCGCTGTGCCAACAACTTGCCCATTGATACTAGCAGTCGCTTTGACAGTTTCACCTTGCACGCCAGAAGCAGTCACTTTCAACTTTAGCACCTGGTTGGTTATATCCGGTACCATGTCTAGCTTGTCAATATGAGCTGGGGCAACTGGTTCCATCCAAACGGTTTGCCATATACCTGAACTTGATGTGTACCAAATGCCACCAAGCTTCTTCACAGTTTGCTTCCCTACCGCTTGATCTTCTCCTGAGTCCGTGTTGTCTAACACTTTCACGATCAATTCATTAGGTCCCGTCTTCAATTGATCTGTGATATCCAGGCTAAATGCCGTGAATCCACCCTTGTGACTGCCTACAAGCTGTCCATTGACATAGACAGTAGCCAAATAATCGACAGCCCCGAAGTTCAACTTCACCCGTTGACCGCTCCAGCTATCGGGAATCGTAAAGGATCGCTTATACCACATCAAGCTTTCCGTACGATGAATGCCGGATAGAATCGACTCTGCCGCAAATGGGACGAGAATCTTCTCTTTTAAAGTTTGACCGGTTGGAAGCGCATCGCTAGCTTTGGCAGCCTGGAATTCCCATTCACCGTTGAGATTCATCCATTGCGCACGAGCCAGCTGTGGCCTTGGATACTCTGGCAACACGTTAGCTGGATCCAGTTGTTCCGCCCATGGCGTCATAATTTGATACGTCGAGTCATTTTTCAAAAATTTGGAGAAAGCGCCAATGGCACTTCCGTCCCCTTGTTGAAGACCGCCATTCCCGTCATAACTAATCCCCACCTGTGAAACATCCTTGGAGTAAATCGGATTCTCAAATGTGAGCACGAGAACACTGTTATTACCTGATTGAAGTGCCGCGCTAGCAATTGGCCAGTTGGTTCCAGCGACATCCACCTTCAGATGCGTACCAAACCCGCCTGTAGGCGGAGCGGATAAGGCGTTATCAAAGTTGATCTCTGCCTTCGTTCCATCCTCGGAGATGCGGCCTGCGGATTTATAACCAGCTGGTGTGAACAACGCATCCGTAGGAATCGCCTGTTTAGCAAGCGAAGGACTGGACCATCTCACATGCAGATTAGATCCGCCTGTTGCTTCGAAATATTCGAGCTTGAAATCCACTTTCTGGCCTGCGACCAAAGCGATCGGTATGCCCGTTTGCTCTTTATCCCAATCATTGACCCAATGATCAAGCACAAGTTGGTTATTCACCCACAGGCGGAATCCATTGTCGCCAATAATGGAGAATGTATAATTTTCAGAATAGGCAGGAACGATCGATCCCGTCCATCTTACATTCACATTATCACTTTGCCCTGTCATCAACTTCAACGCTGTTTCCAAGGAGCTAAAATCCAAATTTGCGTCGACCGTAGTCGCTTTTAAAGTTCCAAAATTAAAGCTTGGTGAGCCTGAGCTCGTATAATAGTCACCTTTCAAGCCATGTGTTTCAGCTTCTGCAGCCTGAACGTGATGTGTAATCAATAGGGAAGGAAGAGCTAAACTCACAACCATGACAAGCATTAATAGCATTTTCTGCACGTCTTTGAACTTCATGCTTGAACCAACCTCTCTTATTTTAGATGCATAACGTATCAAATTTGGGGAGGCCTTACCTAGCTATGTATAGATTCATGTTGATATATTCAGTCTCCTCGTGCTGCCTCCTTCCTTTATTTCTCAACATTGGAACTTCTTTATTATAGAAAACGCCGTTCAACATGTATTTACATTAATAGGATTTTTTATGTAAAAATCCCACATATAACGATACAAGTCGTATCGTAAATATGCGGGATTCCAAAGCTCTATGCTTTACTGCGAAATCATTTGTGCCATTGCTGCAAGATCAACTAAGTCAATTTGACCATCATGATTAAAGTCTAGATTCTTCAATTGCTCCCACGATGCACTATTTGACAATACACCATAGAATGCTGCTAAAATGTCTAAATCATCGGTGGAATATTTGCCATCGTTGTTGAGATCACCTAGTAAAGGTATAGGCACAATTGTATCTGTATCGTCTGTTGGATCCACGTTGACTATTGGAACCGTAAGTTGCATCGTGTGTTGGGCGGTATCTAGCGTTGTTTCTACCCCATGTTGATCAGCGATGATAACATTTGACAAGGAAATGACAGTGTTCGCTGTGTTGGGAATAGACTTGGCTTTCCATTTCAGCTTAAGTAATGAACCATCAAGGTTTAATTTACCTACTTTCGCCATTAGCAAACGCACTTGACCTGTCAACTTCGATTCACCAACTAATACAAACCCTTCTGTCAAAGCCTCAGCACCCATGTATTCCACTTGGCTAGGATTATATGACACAGTTACATCCTGTGCGTACACACTTTGTGTAACGTTCGCTATACCCATCTCTAGATCGAAGGTCTGATTCGCTTGAACGGCATCCGGTCCTGACAAGCTAGCGACAGCTGGCAACGTAGGCTCAGGTGCTTTCACTTCCAGCGGTCGAACAACCACATAGTCCAGTTCATAAAAGCCTTCGCTTTTCATAAACTTGATCGTGTTCGTCCCCTCCTGGAGATCGACTGTTAGAGGAATTGCCATGAAGCGTCCCCAGTTTTGTGTACCCTGAAGCTTTACCAATTGCTCCTCGCCGTTAACGAGAACTTTTCCCGTAGCCGCTGTATAATCGCCGCCATTAGCAAACCAAATATCCATGTTGTATGTGCCAGCAGCAGGAACTTGTACCGCGTTGAAAAGAACATAGCTGTCTGGATAATCAATCTCTCCGACATAACTGCCACCCGAAGCACGATTATTATTCGTATTCACTTTCGCATGGCCAATTTGGGCTTGTTCAGCTTCATATTTCATGGTCATGGCTTCTTCTGCTTGTTCCGTCACCTCTGGGAAATAGGTGACTCTCAAATTCTCAGCGCCATAGGGCACTAAAGTAATGTGCTCAGTTGGTTCTGTCGATAAGATTGGTCCTACAGGCGGTTCAGTCGCTTCGACGTTGTTGGCCGATTTCCCCCATGTTGGAATTTTCTTCGCCTTCGCAATCAATTTAATTGGGCTTGTTGCTTGGATGAAAGGATTCTCTGGCATCTCACCTTTCACGACTTCAATCGATTGCTCTGGATGTTCACGGTCAATCACTAATCCATAGTTCCACGGACTGCTCGATGATACACGATATTGGTTGTAGCCAAGTGCTCCTGCATCAAAGCCTGGAATGGCGCCAATCGGATTAGATTGAACCTGCCAATTTTCTTGGATTTGCAGGGAGAACACAAGCGGTCCGCGTTCAATTCCAACCGAATTATTCACCCAAGTTGTTGTTTTCAATTTCATTGGCACCGTTAGCACAACACGGTCGCCTGTCGTCCAAGTTCTGTCGATCGTCATATATTCACCAGCAATAACGCCTTGCTGAGCTTGACCATTGACCGTTACGGTCGGTTGATTCGACCATGCAGGAATCCTTAACTTAAGCGGGAAGCTTACGGCTTCCGACGTTGTCACATCGAATCCGATTTGCTCTTCGAATGGATAATTCGTCGTTTCATCAATCGTGACGTTTGCATTTTTGATTTTGGTGGAAACGCGGTTGGGTCCATACGCAATAATACCGAGACCACCATCCGGTGTGGCGCCCCACATATTTTTCACAAAATACGGCCAGCCCATATGCATATTAAATCGGCAACATGGAAAACCCGATGTCGGAGACGGCATCGTCCCATTCTCATAATTCTGTTTATAACCATGATCCGCAATGTTGCTCTCGACCTGATTCGGTAAGGAATAATACTGATGGTTCTTCAACTCTTTATCCATAGCGCCAGGCAAGGAATTGAAGGCAATCTTCTCAAGTGCATCGCCTATATGCGGATCACCGAGAATCATCGCTGCTTCTTCGTTACTTTGCATCCGTTCTGTAATGGCACAGAGCTCTACACCTTGTGTAGCTCCAATGCCTGCCAACATTTCGGTGCCGGATTGCATCCCCGTGATCTGTTCATGCTTTGCCAAATTGCTTACGCCTTGTTGGAAAGCATCACGATCTTGTTCATCATGCGATCTTTGATAGTAGATGGTTGGCATCTTGATTGCTTCATTCACATTAACGGCATGGGTCGGTTGGAAATCATTACCGAAGTTTTGAAATTCATCTTTGGCATAAATATCGGAAATCGGATAACCTTGATCAGCTAATGTATCTGCTAATTGGAGCAGAAAAGCATCTTCCGTTCGATTATACAACCAGAGCACGGTGTCAATATTATCGCCTACGCGAATTTTGCCCCAATCTCTTAACGGTCGATCCGGCAATTGAGCCACTTGATAATGAAAATATTTCGTCATGAACGGAAGGACACGCCCATCATTGGTCGCTTCATAATAATCTTTCATAACATAAAGTGCGACCATGCGGGGCCACCAATCATCACTGCTCGCAGGCCCGAAAGAACCATCCGCATGCTGACTGGCCAGAATCGCTTCAATCCATTTCTGAGATTTCGCGATGAGGTCCTTGTCTTTTAACGTGTAGGCCAAAGGAACAAGCCCTTTCAAGTAGTAAACCGGACGCTCCCAATCGGAATCTGGCGCTGTGCCGCCAAGCCAAGCTGCGTTGGTGCCGAGCTCACTATACAAATCCTCTGAATAGCCCGTAGAGTTGTCACGCTGAAGTTCAAGTTGCTTGAGCAGCCAGCCTTTCGCCTCTATGGAACCCAATGGAAGCGGAGTAAATGGCGTTTGCACTAGCGGACTTTTATTCGCTACAGGTGCTACGAAGGATTGGTCAGGCACCACATATTCACTCGCAATATAGTTATCGAACTGCGGAACCGAACGATAACTTCTCAAACCAATGCCACCCTTGGTGTACTTATCCGCACTATCATCGGTATAGTCGATAATTGGCTTTTGCGTATCATTGACATACACTTTGATTCGATTTTGATAGGTAACAACCTTTAAATGATAAGAACGGTTCGTATCCACACTCGGCAGTGCTTTTACCGTTTTCAGTGCCTGCCAGTTGTTGTTCATTCGGCCAAGAATAACAGTACCATTATTGCTTAATCCCGCGTAATAGCCACGGACATTGTCTGCGCCAGGTGCAGCACTTTGCGTTTTGAACAGCACGCCCGCATCACCAGTTCCATTACCGCTAGGTTGTTTAATATCGGTTTCGAGGGTCATATCCTCAAATTCCGTATCTTTGACAAGCGCTTTATAGCCATCGCCGCTATTCACTGTAATCGTACCCGCTTGCAGCTTCCAACTGCCATCAATTTGATTCCACTGACCAAGACTTTGCTCTGCCTGCGTTTCGAAAGTATCTTCGAATAACGTGCTTCCCTCGGTAGATTTAACTACGAGATTATCGTAAGTCGGCAGCGAATTGTACATCCTTACCCCGATGTTACCCGATGTATACGTACTGTCGGACTGCGTCAATACTAATACATCGTTCACATAGACGTTGATTAGATCGCCAACAGCAGATACTTTCAAATGGTAACTCGTATTCGGATTAATCGTAACTGCAGCTCGTTTGAGCTCCGTCCAGCTATTATTCATGCGTCCAAGCGTCACGACACCTGTTCCGTTTGCACTAATACCTGCATAATACCCCTTCACATTGTCGGCCCCTGGCGTCGCGCTGATCGTTCTAAACAATACGCCCGCATCACCTGATTTGTCAGCCAAGCTGATATCACTCTCTACGGTCATATCACCGAACGAATGTTCTTCACTCGTAATCGCCTTAAATCCTTGTCCTTTGGCAACAGTCAGTTTACCCGCATCAATTGCCCAAGGCCCTTCGATCACATTCCATTTACCATCAATCGTCACCTTATCGAAATGATCAGCAAAGTAGCTTGGCAGGGGTTCTACCTCCGCTGCTTTGGCAGGAGGGTATGGCGAAATAATGGTCATATACAAGGCAATAACTAATAATTGGACGATAAACGTCTTTATTTTCATTTCCGTGAGACCTCTTTTCCCTTATAGAATTATTTCAGAACTTTCGTCATTCCTGTTGCTTACTATCCTTATCACTCCTCCTGCACGGGGTTTCAGGTTCACCATATTTGTTATTTATCGCTTGGCTAAACGTTCGACTTTCTCTTCTAGCTCAAGCGGGTCAACCATATGAAAGGTATCCATAATATATCCATTCGTATCTATTAGAAAAACAGTTGGCAGCGCATGGAGTTCATAGAGATCTGCTGCGTGCTTATGCTCATCTAGGAGTACCGGATAAGAAATATGATTCGTCAGCACAAACTTTTGGATATTTTCCAATTTCTCTTCTGTCGCAACATTTATCCCTACAAAATCCACTTGATTCTTGTATTGCTCATAGAGCTTCCTTAACGTTGGCACTTCGACAGAGCATGCTTCGCACCAGCTCGCCCAGAAATGAACAACGAGTGGTTTATCCCGCTTGCCGCCAATCGTAGCATAGGAACCGTCTAACGTTTTCAGCGTAAAGGTTGGTGCTTTAACATCATTCGGTCCAGCTTTTCCGCGTGAACTTGCCAAATTTACGATACTTTCCAGTTTATGGACATCCAGCCGCTCTCCCTCACTCACGATGGGATCCGTGCTCTTATGAGAGAACAGTAAATATAAAGGCAGACAACTCAGTAGAATAATGCCGCAAAGTAAAATATAGTTTTTTCTCATGTACAGCTCCCCTTCCGTTACTAACATTATAGTAATCTCAAAAATAACCGTCTTTACACAATACAGATATAATGTACGTGATTCTGATAAATGTTTACGCAGCCGGAGCTCCCTAACTGGTGTACAAAAAAACAAGTCTAGCAAAAGGCTCCATCGTGCGCCATTTACTAGACTTGTCTTCCTGATTTCTTTAATATTTGCGTGTCGTAACATCGCGTTTGGCTGTGTCTTGCGCGAAGATCCCCTCTGCTGTAATAATATTGACCGGAATTTCTTTCCCTGCCGCAAGCTCCTTAGCAGCTTTAATAATTTGTGGTCCCAATAGCGGGTTGCACTCCACTGACATGTTCAGCTTCCCAGCAGTCATAGCTTGAAAAGCAAGCTTCGTGGCATCCACGGATATGACGCCAATATCTTTGCCAGGCTTCATCCCCGCCTGCTCAATGGCCTTAATTGCACCCAACGCCATATCATCATTGTGAGCAAACACATAGTCAGGTACTTGACCATCAGCAATGATCCTCGACATCAATTGTTGACCGCTTGCATACGTAAAATCTCCAACTTTCGAGGCGATGATGCGGAAGCTGGCTTGCTGAGAAAGTACTTCCTCAAAGCCTTGTCTCCGTTCAATCGCTGGGGCAGAACCCGAAGTCCCTTGCAATTCTGCAATTGACGTGACCCCGCTTACATTTTTCTTATTCTCGACAAGCCAACGCGCAGCGCGGCGTCCTTCTTCAACAAAGTCAGACCCTATGAACGTAGTCCATAAGGAATCATCCTCCACTTTTACCTTGCGATCTGTCAAAATGATCGGGATGCCCGCAGCTTTGGCCTCAGCCAATACCTCATCCCAACCTGATTCAACGAACGGCGTAAATGCGATTACATCCACTTTTGACTTAATAAAGTTGCGAATGATGGCTATTTGTCTTTCTTGATTTCCTTCTGCATTCTGGATGAGCAAATCAATGGCAGGATCTTTCCCCGCAGTGGTCATAATCGATTCCGTGTTGGCTGCACGCCAACTGCTTTCCGAGCCAACAACGGCGACGCCAAGCTTGATCTTCCTTGTGAGTGCACTCCCCGTAAGGACTTTGGACAAGGACTCCGCATGGGCAACATCCTCATTGCCAGGGTAAGCGTTATCATTTGTAATCACATGACTGCGTAAAATGATCTTCTTCGGAATGACCTTTTCTTGATTCAAAATATCGAGGGCATACTGAATCGATTCTTTCCCACCCGTTGGACTTGTTACCGTACCGCTGAGTGTGCCTTGCTTAACCAGATCGTATCCACCGTTCATTGTCTCGAGTCCATCAATGCCAATGATTTTCACATCATGTAAACCTAGTGATTCGACAGCACGATACGCCCCAAGCGCCATGGCATCACTGTGAGCAAATACGAGCTTGATATCTGGCTCCGCAGTTAGTGTACGTCTCAATTCATCTTCCGCCTGATCGCGCCGCCAATTGCCATCAATGACTTTGGTAATATGTAGCGACGGGGTCCGCTCCAAATAAGCACGAAAACCGAGACTTGTTTCCTCTACGGAAGAGGAGCCTATCGCTCCTTTGATCTCTACAATTTTTGAGTACTTACTTCCTAATAAATCAGCAGTCAACTTGCCCGACTTCTTCCCTATGGCTAAATTATCAGAACCAATGAACATCGAATAATCATACCCCGTGACACCTCGGCCAAGAACGATAACCGGCATATCCTTATAGGCCTCTTTGACGATAGGGGTTAGCTTCTCCGAATCATTTAACGAGATGATGAGAAGGTCAATTCCATAATGCAAAAGCTTCTGCACATCATTGATTTGTTTTTCACTATTCTCAGCAGCATCCGTAAAAATGAGTCTGACATTCTTATGCTTCTCGGCCTCATTGCGAATTTCATTGTACATCGCAATTTGCCTGGATTCATTCAAGTTCGGCTGGCTAATCCCAATGAGGAACTCCGTGTCAGCCTTATCCGACTTTAAGCTAACAACGCCAAAAATGGCTAGAATGATGGCAGTTAGCACCATCACTCCAAAAAATCCATATCCTAATAAACGCCTCGGTGCGTTCACATTCATATGTCTATTCCCCACGTTTTCTATATTCCAATGGCGATACACCCATCACTTTTTTAAACGTATGGCTGAAATAATGCTGTGATTGATAACCCACTCGCCTAGAAATCTCATACATTTTAGATGTGGGGTCATTCAAATACTGAATTGCTTTTTTGATTCGAATATCGGTTAGGCAGTCAATAAATGACTTGCCCAGATCTCTTTTTAACAATTTGCTTAAATACGTCGCATTCACATTCATCTGTTCGGCAACCTCAGACAGGGATAGATCTTCTCTGTAATAGTAGGTTTCCAAATATTTCTTCGTCATCATCACAATCGGTGTTAATGTATTTTCCTTGCTGAGGCTGTTCTTCAACTCATGATAAAGCGAAGGAATCTCCTCCAGCTGTTCGGTGACAACATGGGTAATGAGCATGCTGACACCTAAATATTGCTGCACCGAATGTTCAAACTCCTCATACTTCCCATGCAAACCCGTCAGATCGCTTACTTGCGAGATCGCAGCAATGAATCCCTGTTCAACGCTGAGAACCGCAGATATCGGAACCTCAGGAAGCATTTCGGTCAAAATATTTTTGATTGCAAACTCGAGCAGCTGCGGATCCCATGTCTTCGCTGGCGCATTAATCGTCATTTTGCCCAGAGATTTCACTAGAAGTAGACTGACTGATCCTTGAAAATGCAGCTGATAGTACTCATGATCTTCTTCAAACTGATCTTGAGTCAGTCTTTCCGTAATCCAACTGCGCAAAAAATCCTCCCGCATGGTCACGGCTTTGTCTTCAAATTTATGATTCATCCACTGTGTGTATCTTTGCTGAATCCGATCTTTGTTTAAAACCTCTGCTGCTTTGCTTACAACGGCTTGAAGTTCCGATTTCTGAACAGGCTTCAATAAATAATCGAAGACATTCAGTCTAACCGCCTGTTGCGCATAAGAAAATTCATCATGCCCCGATATCACAATGACTAAGCATCCAGGAACCTCATTTTGCAAACGTTCAATAAGTTCCAGTCCACCCATAATAGGCATATTAATATCGACAAACATGAGATCTGGACGTACGGTAGCAGCTACTTCAAGAGCTTGTTGGCCATTCTCAGCTTCAGCCACAACCTGTATGCCCATATCTCCCCATGGCAGCGCTTTACATAGACCATTGCGAATGCGAGGCTCATCATCTGCAATCATCAGTTTCAACATCCGTTGTCACCTCATCCTGTTTTTTTAACAACTTGTATCAAAGGATGCCTCACTTCAATAGTTGTCCCTTTGCCAAGTTCACTAAAAATCTGAAGGCCATAAGCCATACCGTAGGTGAGCTGTATCCGCTCATTCACGTTGAACAAACCGATGCCATACTGATCCGAACGCTGCTTTTCACCGCGTAAAATCTGATTTAGCTCTTCCAATTTCTCTGGCGGAATACCCGCCCCATCATCCTGAATACGGAAATAAATCATATCCAAATGTCTCTCCGCACTAATGGTGATCGTACCTTTCCCTGTTCGCGCTTTGATCCCGTGATAGATCGCATTTTCAATCAAAGGCTGCAAAATGAGCTTCAGCACAAAGTATCGGTACAGCTCTTCCGAAATGTCAAACTGAATATCCAGCTTATCCATATAACGTGACATTTGAATAATCATGTAGCTTTCAGCATGCTTGACTTCGTCTCGAATCGGAATCCACTCATAGCCTTTATTCAAGCCAATCCGGAATAAATTCGTCAGCGCCCCAATAATTTCAATAATATCGTCAGCTTCATATTCCTGCGCCATCCATTGAATGGTATCCAGCGTATTGTAGAGAAAATGCGGCTTAATTTGCGCTTGCAGCACTTGCAGCTCCGCTTCCCGCTTTTTCTTCTGTTCCACATAAACAAGATTGATTAAATTGTTAATTTCTTCCAACATATGATTGAAGCTATTCCCTAATTGGCCAATCTCATCTTTACTTTTTGGAACGAAACGCTGATTTAATTCCCCATTCTTGACATTGGTCATCAAACTCATTAACTTGCGTATAGGTCGAATGAGCGTCCCCGTAAAATACGTCGATAAGAACACTGCCAGCGCCAAGGTAATAATGGTTACAATCAGGGTGTACAGTTGAATATCCTTAACAACCTTCTCATAATCATCATTCGGAATGACACCGATAAACTTCCAATTATTCGTATTGGAGTCATTATACAGAATGCGATATCGCTGATCTTTAATCGTTTGCGTAAAGCTTCCTTGCTGGCCGTTATGCAGCATATCGCTCTGAATCCGATACACAATATTGTTCGTTGGGGCATACAAAATTTGGTCTTGATAATCGAGAATGTACATAAATCCAGACTTACCTAGTTTGAGATTCTCGAATATCGATTTCAGCATATCCATGCGCAAATCCATCAGAACGACACCTAGGATTTCATGACTTTGCGGATCCTGCACAGCGTGTACTAACGATAAGACATCGTAGGAACTGTAGTTCTGTGAGGTGGCAACATTACGTCCAATGGGATTACTAATGATCAACGTTTCACCTGGTGCTTTAATCGCGTCCTGATACCAGTCTTCTTCCGTTAGCGAGTCCCGTGTGATCCGATCCATTTCATAAGACACATAGGCCCCCTTCTGGTTGACAAGCATGATTCCGGTTACTTCCTTGTTTCTCATGGCATACATCGTCATCATTTTCGTAATCTGTGAATTGTCTCCAGTTAATGGTCCTGAAACCGTAGCCATTCTCAAAAACTGACTAGAAGATGCATCCTCACTAATATAGGAGAGTACATCTTCTAGGTGATGGATATAGAGATCGACATTACTTTCAACCTGATGAATCATTTGCAGCGTATTCGCATCTGCTTGATTTTCAGAAAAAGTGCTGTAGGCCCTGCTCCCCCATAAACTTAACGCAAGAATCGAAATGAGAATGATAATTAGAAAGATACTATTCAGCTTAAATCGGATGCTGCGATCCTGCCAGTAACGAATGAGTACACTCACCCCGATCCTCCTCTGTCGTATCTTCCTCTCTTTCCAGTTCTTCTTATACTATCATATCTCAACGGCATTTTGGATTCGCTTTTTCAACTTCTTGCTCGTGGCTGGATTGCGGTTCCTTTCTCTTCGAGCAACAATGACACGCTGTAACGCGATGAAAGCAAACAATAGGAAACCGATTACGATCTTCGTCCACCATGAACTTAGCGAGCCTTGAAACATAATAATCGTTTGGATAACGCCTGCGCTTAATACCCCAAGCATAGGACCAACTAAATAACCGAATCCTCCAGTTAGTAAAATACCGCCAATAACGCAAGCTGCAATCGCATCCATCTCTCCGCCCATCAAATGCAAGCCATAACCAGAAAGCATATAGAAGGTAAACACGATACCGCTTAATGCGGAGCAAAAACCACTGATCGTATACACAGCCATTTTCGTAGCATAGACGGGCAGACCCATTAGTTCAGCGGAACGTTCATTCCCGCCTATCGCGTACACATTGCGGCCAAATGCTGTGAATTTGGACACGTAGATAGCTGCTGCTACCGTAACTAGGGCGATAACAACACCAACCGAGATGGTGCCGCTGCCTGGCATCGGAATTCGGTAGTTCGAAATTGCGCTATAGATCGAATTGTCGATCACAATACTTTCAGGACTTATCAAGAAGCACGTACCTCTTGCCAAAAACATACCGCCTAACGTAACGATCCAAGGATGGATGTTAAAACGGCAGATGAGATACCCTTGCACATAGCCAAATCCTGTACCAAGCACCAGCACGGATGGCATCACGACAAAAGGATGAATACCTGCTCGCAGCATCACGGCTGAAATAACACTGATTAAAGCAATTAAAGAGGCAACCGATAAATCAATTCCGCCAGTAATAATGACGAACGCCATGCCCGTTGCTACAATAATTAGAAAGGCATTATCTACAAATAAATTCAGAAATACTTGCATGGAAAAAAAGCTATCAAACATCGCTGAACCCGCAGCGTACAGCGAGAGGAATAAGACAATCGTCGCTAGAATGGTGATGTTAGCCGATGTAATTCTAAATCGTAGTTTCATTAACAAGCACCTTCTTTTCACTTTTTCTATGGAATAGACTGTTTAGTTTCAACGTTAACACTTCAGATTGAACCAAGCTTACTAGAATAATCACGACAGCCTTTACGACCATAACGGATTCCGAGGGAACGCCTAGTGTATAGATGGTTGTCGTCATTGTCTGAATGAAGAGTGCCCCTAAGACAGTACCACCTAAATAGAAACGTCCTCCACGCATCGAGGTTCCCCCAATGACGACAGCTAGAATTGCATCTAGCTCGAACCATAGCCCCGCATTGTTGGAGTCGGCTCCCGTAATATTAGAGGAAACGATAATACCAGCAAGCCCGGCGCAAAACCCACAAATAATATATACCGTCAACATGATTCGGCTCGCATGGATCCCCGTAAACTCACTGGATACACGATTGGAGCCAACCGATTCCAGGAACAAGCCAAACGCAGTCTTCCGTGTGATGAAATAGAGAGCTAGGAAAACAAAGGCTGCTATAACAACTGAGAAAGGAATGCCTAGCAAGTACCCACCGCCTACAAACCGATAGGCTTTGTTGGAAATCGTAATAATTTGACCTCCTGAGATAAGTTGCGCGATACCACGTCCAACCGTCAACAGAATCAGTGTGGCAATCATCGGTTGGATCTTCAATTTAGCAACCAGTATGCCGTTCCAGAAGCCACACAGGGCACCAATCGCTAAACCTGCTCCTAAGGCGAAAACGAACGGAACGTGCTTTTGCATAAGAAAAGCAGCCAAGGAAGCCGAAATGGCCAGTACAGAGCCTACCGAAATATCAATACCTTCCATCGCAATGACTAGCGTCATCCCCAGCGCAATAATTAAAATTGGTGTTCCACGATTCAGAATATCAATGAGACTCCCGAATAAATGACCATCCTGCATGCGAATATTGAAAAAACCTGGTGTAAAAAATGCATTAAAGATCAAGATTAAAATAATACCAACAGAGGGCCATAATAACTTCTTTTGTGCCAAATTCTCATATAGGGTGTTAAATGGCTTCATCTCTGCTCCCTCCTTCTGCGATCATATGCATAATCCGTTGCTCCGTAATCTCTTCACCCGTCAGCTCGCCAATAATGTCGCGATCTCGCAGTACCATGACACGATCACAGCACCCTATAATCTCTTCCCATTCCGATGTGATCATCAGAATCGTCATGCCCTCTGCTGCGAGTGACATAATTAATTTGCGAATTTCCGCTTTGGACCCAATATCGATTCCCCGTGTTGGTTCATCCAAGATAAGGAGCTTCGGATTCGTAGCCAACCAACGAGCCAAAATGGCTTTCTGTTGATTCCCCCCACTCAGCTGATCAATGCGCTGCTCCATACTGGACGCTTTAATGTGCAGTAGATCCGTATAATGGTTGGCAATCTCCTGCTGTTTGCGTAGGGATAGCGGTTTGAACAATCCGCGTTTCGCTTGCAAAGCGAGAACAATATTTTCTCGAACCGTCAACTCACCGACAATCCCTTCAACCTTACGTTCCTCTGGGCAAAAGGCAAACCCATGTTCAATCGCTTTCATAGGAAACATGGCTCTCATCTGTTCACTGCCAATAGATAATGCTCCCTCATCGGCCTTATCAATACCAAAAATCAACTTCGCCATCTCTGTGCGCCCTGAACCGAGCAGCCCAGCGAGTCCCAAAATCTCACCTTTGTGCAGCGTTAAATCGAATGGATTAATAGAGCCTTTACGGCCCAGTTGATTCGCTGAAACCCACACTTCACTTTTCTTCATGCCAACTACTTTGCTCTTCTTCTCTTCTTCTTTCCACTCTCGGCCAATCATTTTGGAAATCAACTGCATTCTAGGAAGTTCTTCTGTTGGATACTCCCCAACAAGTTCACCATTTCGAAGCACAGTAATTCGATCCGACACTTCATACACTTGATCCATAAAGTGTGTCACGAAGACGATCGCCATGCCTTCCTCTTTCAATTTGCGCATAATGCGGAATAGCTCTTTGACCTCCTGTTGATCGAGACTCGACGTCGGTTCATCTAAAATAAGCAATCCGGATGAAATATCAACCGCACGTGCAATTGCGATCATTTGTTGAAGTGCGATGGAGAATTCAGCCAACGGCTTCGTGACATCGATTTGAATGCTAAGTCGTGCCAACAGTTCCTCCGATTGGCGATTCATGACGCCCCAATCAATCATCCCGCCTTGCTTGCGTGGCTGCCGACCAATAAATAAGTTCTCAGCAACGGAAATGTTGGGACATAGATTCACCTCTTGATAAACCGTGCTAATCCCCAATGCTTGCGCATCTTTCGGTGACTTAATGCGTACGTTCTGGCCGTTAAGGATGACCGTGCCTTTATCCATCTCATAGACACCTGTCAAAACTTTAATCAAGGTGGATTTTCCTGCGCCATTTTGTCCCATCAATGCATGAATTTCTCCTCTACGAAGCTGAAAATCCACATTCGTTAAAGCTTTGACACCAGGAAAAAATTTACTGACTCCACTCATCACTAATAAGGGATGTTCTTGCATATGGCACTCGCTCCTCTATCGATTTATGAAACGAAATCAAGAGCATCGAATCCGCTCTTGATTTCGTTTTCTCTCTATGACTCCTGTATCTTGTCAACCAATTCGATTAGTATTTACGATTAGGAAGCGCGTCGATTGCTTTTTGGCCAGAGAACACGTCTTCATTGGATTTAATCCATTTCGGTACAGTTTTACCTGCTTTCAAATCTTTCGCAGCTTGATATAATTGTGGCCCTAACAACGGGTTACATTCTACTACCGTATTCAATTTGCCAGCTTTAATCGCTTCGAAAGCTTCTTTAATCCCGTCAATGGATACGATTTTCACATCTGTACCTGGCTTTTTGCCCGCTTCTTCAATCGCTTGAATCGCGCCTAGAGCCATGTCATCGTTATGTGCGTAAACGCCTTGAATGTCTTTACCTTCTGGCGATTTCAGAATCGCTTCCATCACTTGTTTACCTGTTGCACGATTGAAATCACCGCTTTGGGATTTGACGATTTTAATGTTTGGATGTTTTTTCATTTCATCATCGAAACCTTTTTTACGATCATTCGCTGCACTCGCACCAACTGTTCCTTCAAGCTCAACTACGTTCCCTTTGTCACCCATGTGCTCGGCCAACGCTTTAGCTGCATTCTGACCTTCCGTGATAAAGTCAGAACCGATGAAGCTTGTGTACAAATCTTCGTTTTTCTTATCAATACCACGGTCAACAAGAATAACTGGAATTTTCGCATCTTTTGCTTCTTTTAGAACCGCTTCCCAACCTGTTTCAACAACAGGAGCCATGGCAATAACATCAACCTTTTGGGCGATAAATGAACGAATTGCTTTGATTTGGTTCTCTTGCTTCTGTTGGGCATCGGAGAACTTCAAGTCAATCGTCGGATCAGCCTTAGCTGTATCTTGAATGGATTGTGTTTCGGCACCGCGCCAGCCGCTTTCTGCACCGATTTGCGAAAAACCGATGACAAGCTTGCTGTCGGCTGCTTTCGCTGGCGCTTCCGATGTTTTTGCCGTATCAGGCGCTTTCGTTGCCGAAGTTGTTTCTGTTTTGGTCCCGCATCCGGATACCAATGTAGCCAAAACCGTTGCTGCCACTAGGGCCCCCATGAATCTCTTTTTTTGCACCATTTGTGTTTCCTCCTCTAATTAAATGCTTACAATGTTATTGTAGCTTTATGCGTTGTGAGCGTCTTTACACGCAAAAGTCATTTTTTGCACTATTCCGTCATACCCACTGAAAAGTGAGGCAAAGATGTCAAAAAGGGCAGATCTCATGGATCTGCCCCTCTCTGTAACGTGCTGAACCTAGTCTATGTTATTGAATAATAGCTCTTGCTAGTGCCGCCAGATCGACAATATCAATGACACCATCATGGTTCAAATCTAACTTCTGTATTTGCGCCCAATTCGGACTGGATGCGGATAGGCCATAGCTGAAGGCTAGAATAGCAAGATCGCCAATACTTACTTTGCCATCAGCATTAACATCCGGCGAGTTTGACGTTCCGCCGCCTGTTACTTGTATGTTAAAAGCGATAGGTGCCAACAACCTCTCCACGCCTTTTGAATTGGCAATTCGCACTGGAGAAATCGTAATGCTCGCATCGTTAGTCGCTTTAAGTGCTTTCCAATGTAGCGTTAACAAATCGCCATCTGTGGTTACTGTATTCGCTGCGCCTAGACTAGCCAGCAGGATATGTGCTTGCCCTGGAGCTACCTTTTTAAAACCAAGAACAGCAAGACCTTCCTTCTTAGAAACCGCCGATTCAAGGTCAAGTTTATCCGCATCATAGTTAATGAGCAGATCCTGAGCGTAAATCGCGTCTTCCCCTCTACTTGATACATGGGTCAAGCCATAATTCATCTCAAATTGTTGACCAGCTTGAATGGCCGTCGCACCCGACAATTTCCCCGTTACTTGATTCGTATCGATAACATTTGGCACATCTGCCTTGTACATCGTTAGATAGTCCACATTCACATTACCAATTGAACTATTATCAATGCGATAACTGATGACGTTTTTCCCTTGTTGCAAGCTCAATCGTTGCGAATCGGTAAACCATTCATCCCAGCTTATCGCTGTTTTATCGGGTGCAATTGATTTTACATATTTGCCATTAACATAGACATTCACTTTGGCTCTGCCAGGCAATTGCGTTGTCGGATTATTGGTAGATTCCCCATTCACTTGAACCCCATAAGCATATCGTGTACCAACGATATAATCACCGGTTTCCTGTGCCTGTACGACGAAACTAGCTTCAGCTCCAGATGTTGTCGGCAAATGAATATATCCTGTTCCTTGATAGTTGGCATGTGTAGTGTCCGAAGTAATATCACCGTAAAGAACCGCATTTTCAGCTTGATACATATCCCCTTGACCGGGATCTCCAGAAGGTAGGTCTTGCCATTCATTAGGTGAAACGGGCTGGCCAAAGTTAGGTGTTCCATCTGGATTCCAATCTAATTTCTTGATATTCACTTCACGCCACCAATTGCGTCCTGTATCTTTGTACACGCGTGAATGATAGATCATCCAATCTTCCGTGCCGTCAGGAGACTTCACAAATCCTGCTCTAGCAGGACCCGATACTTCACTCGTTGCTACGAAAACATCATTCGTGCGCGACCATGAACTCGGATTCAATATATTCCCATCGGTGTTCATAAAATAGGACAACCGATAGCCATTGGACGCGTAATCACCTTCTGACATGGTGATAAATACTTTGCCGTCTTTTTGTAACACACGTGGACCTTCCCCGCCTCCGCCTGGTAAGAAGGAGCGATCCACTGAAATCGTATACGGATTATCCATAGGTGCAATAGCGGGTCCAATTGGTTCACCTGCACCTAACGTTCCCCACACGGCGTACAATTGTCCTTGATGCTCAAAGACTGTAAAGTCATTCGCTTGCTTATTAACACCATTCTCACCGGCATAAATCGCCCCTTTATCTACGAATGGGCTTTGCGGATCCGAAGTGGTAGATTCCAAAACGGTCGCCATATGTTGATAGCCGTAATCCTGCCGATCTGCACAATAGTAGATGTACCATTTGCCATTAAAGAAAAAGATTTCGGGTGCGAAGATACGCGTTTGTGACCCGAGTGAATCAAATACAAGTACCTTTTCACCTTGATCAGTCAGCGTGCGCGATTTGGATACATACACTTTATTGTTGGAGTCCAAGTTGCTCGAAGATACGAAATAATAATAACCATCATGATACGTGACGAAGGGATCCTGCCCTTGATAAAGCGGGTTGTTAAACTTGTTAAATACCGTCTTGCTTGTGACGCCCAATTCTTTCATAAAAGCGGATCTGGCAACGGATACGTTTTGGATCGCTTGCGAGAGCAGCGCTACCTTTTCATCATCCGTCATAGCTTGGGAATCAATCGTGTTTAGCGTTGTCTCGGCAGTAACCTTTGTTGCTTGAAGGTCATTTAAAGCACCTGGGGTTACTTCGCCTGCAAAGTTGCCCGTTAAATAATCAATCTTTTGTATTTCTGCTGTCAAATCCTCTTTCTTGGAGGGGAGGATATGATCAGAAGGCAGATACAGCGCTGATTCGGGCACGACTTCTCTGCGTTGACTTGCGCTTTCCCACTCCATGCGCAGCCAAGATCCGCCCCAGCCCTGCAGATATTCAACTTTGATATCATAATGCTTGCCTGCTTCTAACGAAATGGCAACACTATCCTGCGGGACATCCCATGTTTGTTGCCAGAAGTCAATAATCTTCTCGCCGTTAATCCATAATCGGAAACCATCATCGCCTACCATATGGAACGTGTAGTCCTCTGTAAATTGGGGGACAATGGTTCCAGTAAATCGCGCTGTATTATAATCGGGTGTTCCCGACAATTGGTTAAAAATACTTGTAAACGAATCCCCATTTAGATTAGCAACAGCTCGTTCTCCACGAAAGTTATCGAAGTTAAACACCGTTATATCTTGTCGATCATTTGGATTTTTCTCACATTTGTAGAAATCTCCCATTAATCCATGACCATCCGAAGTTGGATCTGCTGCACGAACGTTCAAAGGTACGTTTACTGTGCCGGTGACAAGGATGCAGGCCATGAGTATGCCGATGATTGCTTTTTTCATTTGTTGCTCCTCCTACGTTCTCGTATTCATTTCTATGGCTACATACTAATAAAACATCTGATTGGATTGCTAAACTTGCCTACCTTGTTCCTCCTTCATCCATACTTAACATCTGCTTTAAACTTAGCATATTTATCCAAATTTAGATTTGTAATATCCCGCTCTTTTGTTCAAATTTCATCCTTTACTTCAGCCACAACTTCTACTTCTACTTCTACTTCTTCCATCTATTCACTAAATATCTCTGAAATCAGTAAAATTAGATGTATTTTTTACATTTATTTGAAGAGCCTGCTACTCAACTGACCATACTACTTCTCTTTTTCCACTCCCCCCAACTCTACTCGTAACCAAAACGTCTCCCATCATCACACCTTGTTTACTTTGGAGTGCGCTACACTTCGCCATGAAAAAAAAGCCTCCAGGGTTAGTACCCTAAAGGCCTTCTCTGTACTACTTCTTTGGCAATAAGTCTGGCGTCTTCAAAATGTTATAAATCAGCATCGCTGCTTGCGCACGATTTGTTGAATCTTTCGGGTGAATCCCATCCCCGTATCCGTGAACCAGACCCAATTTGACCAAGGTGGATACACTGTTTAGCGCATAGTCTGAGATATCCGCGACATCGTTGAACGGTTGTAAAGCAGCTGCGTCTTGTTGACTAGCTAGTTTCGTAACTTTAGCCAAAGCCCGCTCAGTAAGTACCATCATGTCTTCTCTGGTTACAGAAGCTTGTGGATGGAAGAAATTGCTCTCATCTCCTTCGACGATCCCCAAATCTCTGGCTGTGTTAATGGCTTCCTCGTAGTATTTCCCTTGCTCCACATCCGCAAAGTGTGCTCCCGCAGATCCCTTCAGATTCAGCGCTCTCATCAATAGAACAACATAGTCTGCACGCGAAACAGGAAGTTCTGGGCTAAACACACGATCGCCAGTACCGTTTACAACACCTTTGCCCGCTAAGTAGGCTATCGCTTCTTCCGCCCAGCTGAAGTCACTTAAATCATCAAAAGGCTGCGAGCTGTCGATTTGGAATTCAGCCTTCGCATCTGGCTGCTGATTGGTACTAGCAAGGTGTGAATCGACGGATTTCACTTTACTTAGTGACATTTCAGCTTTTCCTTGACCAATCGCCTCGAACACCAATGTGTACAACGTTTGATCGCCACTGTCCCCCTCCACTTTCCCGACCCGTGTATGAGCCAGCTGAATGTTGTTATCCTTCACGACATAAGGAACGGAGAAGCCTGGGATTTGTGTCGTAGCGGTTTTCAAAGTAAGTAGTGACGCGTCAAAGTCCACATTCAATTCATACGCATAAAGATCCTTCAACTCATGTCCTTTAATGAGCACTTCGACTTTCTCCCCTTTGGATGGACTTGGGTTTGAAAGTGTAAGTGTGTAAGAAGGCGTTGTCGTTTCTGTTGCCGCAAATGCACTAGGAAGTACAGCACTTGACGTCGTAATTAGCATTAGACAACCTACAAACCATTTATGAAATTTCATGTCGATATACATCCTCCCTTACAGTTATCCTTATTGCATGATTTCACTAGCAACAATGGAAAGATCTTCGATATCTACTTTGTTATCCTTATTAATATCTGCTTTCGCTGCATCTGCATCCCAATCGGCATCGCCTTGCTGCTTACCATAAAAAGCCGCCACCATCGCTAAATCCCCGATTGTAACACCAGCACTTCCGTTGATGTCCGTATGATAGACAGGTGGACCCGATGGCTGTAAAAGCTCAAGAATAAGCCTGTCGATCTCGGCAAAATTCGTCTTTTTGGTTAACTTAATCGTGTTCAAACCTTGATTCAACGTAATCGTGATCGCAGATGGATTGTAACGTCCCCATCCGAATTGTTTGTACTCAATGACTTGATTGGCTCCATCATTAACGGAAACGTCTTGCTGAGCGATAACCGTACCTCCGGTTCCATTGGCAGCCATAACCGTCATTTGATAAGTGCCTGCTTTCTCAACATTTACTTGAAATAAGATATAGTCGCTTCCAGCCGTGTCCACATGACCAGCCACCTTGCCGCCAGAAGCTTCGTCGGAATTGTTAATTCTCACCGTACCTCCAAGAATCGCATCTTCCGCTTCATAGTTGTACATGGGGATTGACGGTGTACCAGATGGCTCCTGAATTAAAGCCCCATAAGCAACCGGTGTGCCGAAATTTGGCGTGCCATCCAGATTCCAAGTGAACTTCTGAGCACGAACGGAACGATTCGCCCAGCTTCCGCCCGATTTAAGATCCGCGTGATAGACAATCCAATCTTCTAAACCATCCGGCGACTTCGTAAATGAGTTATGTCCAGGACCGAATGCTCCGACGGATTTGCTGAATACGGAACCTGACTTCGTCCACGAAGCTGGATTAAGGACATTTCCATCGGTATTGGTCAGCATGCCTAAATTGTAATTATCTGTCCAACTGCCGCTTGCCGAATACACGATAAAGATTTTATCGTCCTTGATCAGAACTTCCGGAGCTTCATTAATCGTCGGTGTGCCATCAAGCTCCCAAGCCTGATCAGGTGAAGATAGCAACACGCGAGGTCCGCTGATCGTCCATGGATTGCTCATCGGTGCGATGTAAATCTTTTGACTCACATTCGTATCGCCTTCCCAACCAGACCATACGAAGTACATAGAATTGTCGCTTTTCACTAAGACAGTGCCATCAATAGCCCATTTGTCTGAGGCATCGGCAATCTTACCTTTCATCGTATAGCTGCCTTGAGCATCATTCGTATCGCTTTCGAGCACATACATGCGGTGATTATTATTGTTACCGTCATCTGCTGCAAAATAGATGTACCATTTGCCATTGATGTTCTGAATCTCAGGCGCCCATAACCCTTTGGAATACATTAGTCCACTAGGCGGAGTATAGACCGTAACACGAGGCTCGATTCCAATATCTTGCAGACGTTTCGCCTTCACGACTTGAATCGCAGCATCATTTTCCGATTTCACATAATAATAGTAGCCATCTTTGAAAACTACGCTCGGATCCGCCGAACCAGCTCCGCTTGAGACAGGTACGATTGGGTTCTTGAACATGCCACTATCCGTCACAGTAATTACAGCAGTGGCCGTTTTCCCACCAGCTGCCGTGACTGTAATCGTCGCAGTTCCTTTGTTGATTCCTTTCACATTCCCGCTCGTATCCACTTGTACAGTGCCTGTGTGACTCGAACTCCACGTAAGCAGCTGGTTGGAAGCATCTCCAGGTGAAATGGTTGCTGTCAGCTTTTTCGTTTCATCCACTTTCACCGTCAATACTGAAGCATCTAAGGTAACAGACGTTACACTTTTCCCCGCATAAATAGGAGTTACTGCTTGTTTGGTTAGCTGGGTATGCGACCATTTAACATGTAAACTAGCATCACCGCTTGCGTGAACATACTCGACCTTAACCGGATACTTTTCTCCAGCTGTTAGTGCAATCGTACCGCTTATTTCCTCTTTGGTGCTGCTTGTTTTGTTAACGACCAACGTGTCGCCGATCCACACTCTACCAACATTATCACTATCCACATAAATCGTATGCGTCCCAGAATTTGTCGGCTGCACGGTTCCCACCCAGCGCGTGGAGAAATGATCCTCACCAATGCCTACCGTTGGGTCTGGCGAACCTGTGCCCTTCTCATTCCAAAGATCGAAATCAATCTTCGGTGTGAACGATGTTTTAGCTAAAGTTGTAAAATTCTCATCCTTGAAATAGCTCACGTTAAACACGGGCAGCGTATTGAAAGCTGTTCCTGTTAATGCCTTAATGTCGTTCACATCCCACGGGTGCCCGTCTGGATAGGTGATCCCATGGAAAGGCATCGTCGGCTCAGACGTCAATGGATTCGTATCCGATCCCCAAGGGAAGCGAGTGTTATCTCGACCAATACCGAATTCCCACATAACGAAACCGATATCTTTTTGACCATAGTGTTCCACAATACCTGTTACCGTTTGCGTCGATCTGTTCATCGCTTCATCCGCAAGAATTCCCTTGCTGACTCCGTAAGGTGTCGGATAATCGGACTCATACGGATGCCAAGTAATGAAGTCTGACGTAGGATCACCGCTAAATTGGCCACCTGTTGAGGATACAGGATGATTGGTATCGATTTCTTTGATCCAAATACGTGCATCATTCATGATCTGCTTCGTAATTTGATCCATAAGTCCACTCTCGCCATTGCTCGGCTCATTATAAATGTTCCAGAAAGCAATACGTGAATCATTCTTATGTGCACCGACAATTCCTTGCACATACGCTTTCAATGCGGCTTTATTCGCTGCATAGTTGGATTTAACTGCATCCCCTGGACCTTCTACCCAACGACTGTTATGCGCACCGTAAAGGGGAGCTAATTGTGGCCCCATGACCGGATTGTCATTCCAACAATCATCGAAAAAGGCAAGTTCTACTTTGATACCGTGTTTGTCAGCTAGTTGCAAGAAATCTTCCAGATTGGCTAACAATCTCACACTATCGTTTTCCCACAACAAGTTATGTACGAATACCCGTACAAAGTTGATGCCGTACAATTCCGCATAGCCTAATTCGCGATCGTTAATATCGTGATCATATTCGTTCCATTGCTGAATCTGATTCACAACGTTCGTTGGTACGAAAACTGCGCCTTGCACCCAAGACCAGTCGTACGTAGGCATCTGAACTTCGCCTAAGTCTTTGACATTAATATTGTCATAGCTTGTTGCAACGTAATGTGCTCTAACACCGATCGCCCCAGTTGTATAGGTCGTATCAACCGCACTTACGATAAGCTCGTTATTGATATAAATATCAATATGGCTGCCTACCGCTTTCACCTTCATGCGATAGACGACATTTTGCGTAACTGGGTAAATAATCGATGCGAGCTCTTTCCAGTTATTATTCAGTCTCCCCAACTGCACACGCCCATTTGAGGTAAGTCCCGCATAATAACCTTTCATGTTATCTCCGCCATTGCTCGGATTCGTAACTCGGAAAATTAAGCCTGCATTATCATTATTCACACCGTTTTTCAACGTAACGTCGGCCTCATATTCAAAGTTGTCGAAAGAAGTACCCGTAGCAACGGATTTAAAACCTGGACCTTTATCCGTTATTTGATAAGCCTTGTTCGCAACATTCCATGTTCCTTCATAGGTCGTCCAGCCATTCGCATTGTCATCGTTAAAATCATCTGAGAATGTATGGCTGACTAACGTGAACGTCGCACTTTGAACCGCGGAATCGAGCATACCATTTTTAGTTGCAATAGCTTTCACCGTCGTTGTTGCTGTCAACGTGATTGGACCGTTATAGACAAGTGACGCCGCTGTAGGCGTGCTGTTATCGGTTGTGTAGTGAATGTCGGCACCGACTGTCGGGCTCGATATTGTGACGATTTGCGAACTAGGGAATGAACCCGAATTCGGATTAATAACCGGTGCTGCCACAGGTAGGACAACATGTGTTAATTGCTTCAAAGAAACATTGTCATAAGAAACTTGTAGATTCTCATTCCATGCTCTCAACCCAACTGTCCCCACCGCATACGTTGCATCTGTAAAATCGTAGGCTAACATCTCATTTACGTAAATGTAGAAATGCGTTCCAACTGCAATCACTTTCAAGTGATTGTAGTCGTTCGGCTTGACGCCGCTTACAACCGTTGAGGCTATTTCTGTCCACGCGCCATTCGTTCCCGCAGCGCTCATCTTACCAATTTGAAGCTTCCCAGCAGCATTCATACCAGCGTAATAAGCATTCATTTTATCCACACCATCCGCTGGCGCCGATGCTCGGAAAACCACGCCGCTATTGGAAGACACGGCATCCTGTGGGTTCATATCGACTTCAAACACAAAGTCTTGGTAAACACCCTCCACGACGGACTTGGCCCCTCTTGGATTAACAGCCACATAGTTATAAACGCTTTGCGTTACGGACCATGAGGTTTGGACAGGTTGGCCCAAATAATTCGTCCAGCCTTGCGCATTACCATCGTTAAAATCATCCGTAAATCCTGGTGTACTATCCGCAATAACATAGGAAGACGTCACCACATTAGAGACCATTTCGCCTGCTTTTTCTGCATAAGCTTTAATGATTACATCCGATGTCACCACGATCGGTGAAGTATACATTGGAGAAGAAGTATTCGGCAGTGTGCCGTCAAGCGTATATCGAATCGTTGCCCCTGCCGTTGGTGTCGTAAGCGCTACATGCTGCTCGCTGTTGTAAACACCCTGGGATGTACCGAACACTGGGGCAGCTGTCTCCGAAGCCGCATACTCTTTGACCTCGAGATTATCAAAGTTCGTTGTCCCCCACCACGTTCGAAGACCAATCGAACCAGCGGTTGTAATTTGTTTGCCGTCATTATCAACAAAGTCAATCTTCGGCGTTATCATATCCTCGACAAATACTTGAATGTGATTGCCTACTGCGACAACTTTCAAATGACCACTTGCGTACGGATAAGATACCGTTTTCAATTCCTTATATTCGTTGCCGCCTGCACCAACAACCCTGGAGAGCATAAGCGTTTTGTCCACACGTAATGCAGCGAAATAGCCATTATACCCATCAGCCACGTCACCAGTCGGCGAAGTGACGCGAAATAATAACCCCGATTGATCTGAATTGATGCCGGACACTTGGAGATCCGCTTCATACACGAAATCTTTAAAATTAGTATTCTGAAATACCGTCTTAGATCCTGGGGAACCAGTCGTTCTATACTGATTCGCGGCATTGACTGTCCAAGTTCCTCTGTTCCCTGCATTATCGGACCCATAGGTTGTCCATCCGCCTGCATTTCCATCATTGAAATCCTCCCTAAACACAGGTAATGGATCACCCGTTGCTGCTGATACGGATGCAGCAGGCAATAACGAAACTGTCATACATAATAGCAGCATATACGCCCAAGCTTGTCGAATCTGTTTGCGATGAAAAGCCATTACACGTTTCAAACGATTTCCTCCCTCTACAATCAACAATGTCATTCATGCTTATCCTTATTTTGAACGATGATCACTTTCATGTATTTAGATTATTTGGCATTCCTTTATACTTTTCCGACAATTCGCACAAAAGCCCAACCATTTCATGATGTGGTTGGGCGAAAAATTATATAATTACTTGCCGAGATGCAGTTTCCGGTATTCGGTTGGCGTTACACCCTCCTGCTGAAGAAACCGTCTATTGAAGGAAGCTGAGCAAATCGGAAGAGAAATCAGACTCGCCGAGGAAGCGATCCTTGAGAGCTGTGTAGATGCGCAAATCGCAATTCATTCCGACTATGACAATGACAGCAACAACCATATCGACAGCTATATCGGTAATTCGCAAGGAAGTCATGTAGGGGCTATTTTTCGTGGTTTGACAGAGAAGCACTGGACCATAGATAGCTTATCTGTCCGTCATCTACATACCAAAGAAAGCGTCCGAAGGTATGATGTTGTCTTCTATCTGAACGCTCAATAGTTGGATGCGGACGATGTGCAGCGGTTGCAAGCGTACGCAGAACAAGGCGGGACTTTAGTACTTGGCCCATGCAGCGGGTACAACGTTTCACGCAGAGGGCATGGTGGGCAGCCACTTGATTTCATTTTGAACTATACGAGTGAGACGCAGACGTTAGACGTTCATGAGACGGCAACTGACAGGCTGAGCGGACAATCTGTTCAAGGGGAAACAAAGATTGCCCCCTATGGTGTGATGCTGCTCCAATATGAATAGGTATTAAACTTCATTCTCCTAATTGATAATACGACTGTCTCGTTTGACGCACCTGCTCTCTATACTTGCCAGGATTGACGCCAAATCTCTTGACGAATTGGTGACTCAGGTAAGAAGCATCCCCCAAGCCGCATGCAGAAGCGATATCTGTAAGACTGTCGTTGCCGTTCTCTAGCATTCCCTTGGCTTTCTTTAGTCGAAGCTCACGTATCATCTGCATCGGGTTCATCTGGTATTCTTCCATGAAAATTTTATCCAAATAGTTCGTATTTAAATGCAAGAGATGGGCTAATGTTTTTCTCGTCACTTTCTCATGAAAAGAGGTATGAATATAAGAGATGACCTTCTCTAAACGTTCGCCGTTTCTGCCTGCCTGGACATTGCGTTGAACACGACCGTTCTGATCCCAGCTCTCCAATAATAAATGGACTACTTGCATCCCAATAGCTGATATTTCTATTTCCCGGAAGGGAGAGTCTTTTTTCTGCCAGGCTGCCAAAAGCTTGTAAAAAATGGCGGAGTATGCCGCTGGATCAATCATTGTCATGACTTCGGTTATGGGATATAAACGGAACAAATCAACCTGATAGCTGTTTCTTACATCGATTAACATCCAAAGGTGCAGACCGGGTGTTGTTGCTTTCTCAGCGAAAGGCGTTCCTGGGGCATGCAGCATGACCTGTCCGGCCCTCGCCGTTTGCGTCTTGCTGCCATCCTCCACTTCCACCTGTCCTTCCACGATAAAGCTGACAACCCAGTACGGATATATCAGGTTTTGTATATCGATGGCCTTATAGAAGGCTTCCTCCACTTGAAATAAGCGAATATGCCAGTATTCGTCCATCAATCCTTTTGGATCCTTCACCAAGCTCACTCCTAACCATCACTTTCAAGCTTTTTTTATGAAAGCTTCTCACTTACATATTGCCGCATTTGCTCGGAATTATCAAACCCCACCCACTTGCCTTCGATGATGGCTGCTGGTTGCTGCCGACACCCCATACACTGGCTTTGACACCGCTCCAATCGAACCTCGTGAGCATCCTCCGACAATTCTTGTAAGATGTGACCATATTGAAACTGCTGAAAGTTTCTAATACAGCATTGCACCTGCTTTCCCATGACAATACCCCCTTTATCACCGATTTTCACAAGTCCTAGAATACCTCGTGACTAGACCTCTTCTTTAGATTGGAAGCGTTCATACACTGCTTTCCCATTCTGTGAAATGATCGGTCCATTCTTATACTCAGCGCCGGTTTTTGGATCTGTAGAGCCTTCAACTGCATATTGAATCACATAAGCTTTGCGTGTATCCTTACTTTGGTTCGGCGTACTGCGGTGGAACAACAACGAGTGGAATACGACCATACTTCCCTTTTTCAAAGGTACTGGCGTCCCCTCAACGTCCCCATAGTAACACAACCAACCGATGTCCGTTTTCACATGCTCCACAAAGCCCTTATGATGCGAGCCTTCTTGAATCCAAATGCAACCATTCTCAAGCGTAGCGTCTTCAAGTGCAAGCCAACAGGTTACATAATGCATCGGCTCAATGGGTGCATAGCCATTATCCTGATGCCAAGGAAAGTCACGCTTGGCTTCTGGCCGTTTATAGACGGATTGATCCCAATACAAACGAATGTCTGGTCCAAGAATTGACGTTGTTATGTCTATAAAACGATCATCAGCCGTAAACTGCTGTAGTTCAGGTCTCATGAAATTTAATCCACTGGTAAAATTGATCTGATTCGGTATGTTGTTAAAACCTTGCCCAGCCTCGCGAAGACGACGCTCCGATTCCTCGTCCAAACCATCAATGATGGTGCGTACGCGATCCATTTCTTCATTAGAGAATAAATTTTCAAAAATGATAAACCCTTTTTCTTGGTATTGTTGCAGTTGCTCTTGTGTTAACATGCTTCAATCGCTCCCTCGCAAATAAAATTCTTACATTGCAATCATCTTATAAATGGATCTTTCTCACAATTTGCTCGCTCCACTATTCCATTGTGTTTTTTACTCTTTTTGAGGAATTGTAGGTAACAGTCCGATAAAAATAAATAACAAAAAGCGCAGCTCTGCCTAGGCAGAAACTACGCTTTAACTATTTTGTGATCAATCGTATGTTTTCAACTCAAGTCTTCGCCTTCGCCCCTTTTTTTACTAAAAGGAAGTAAGACAACATCGCTGCGGCACTCGTAGTCAATATAATGACCCCCAGCGGAACCGCCGTGTGTTCCCCAGCAATCCCGACTAGCGGGGAAACGACTGCTCCGAGCAAAAAGGGAATGACACCCATCAACGCAGCCGCGCTGCCTGCCATATGTCCCTGACTTTCCATCGCAAGCGGAAATGCTGCCGTGGAAGTAATCCCGATGGACGCTACAAAGAAAACGAGTGGAATCACCAGTGCGTACAGCGGCCCGTGGAAAATACCCACTAGCAAGACGGCAATACTGGCTGCGCCAGCCATATATAGTCCGAACAACAGGAAGAACTGCTCCGACACACGGTGAGCCATCCGACCGACCAACTGAGAACCAATAATCAAGGTGATCCCATTGGATCCAAATAACAATGCAAATACCGTAGGGGAAACCCCATAAATATTTTGATAAATAAATGGTGTACCCGAAACGTAAGCGAATACCCCTGCGATCATGACCCCCTGCGCGAGCATATACCCCGTAAATGAGCGGTCACGCAAAAGCGATCCATAGTTACGCAGTTGCTGCGCAAAATTGCTAGGACTGCGGCGTTCGATGGGCAACGTTTCTTTGAGACGCCATTTGGTCATGGCAAGGAGGAACATCCCCAGCAATGCCAATGCAACGAAGACGCCAACCCAGCTCGTTAATGATAGAACTCCGCTTCCGGCCACTGGCGCCACGAGTGGGCCCAAGTTTCCAACAAGTAAGAGCAGCGAGAAAAATTTCGTGAGTTCATGGCCGCTAAACATGTCACGTGCAATTGCCCGGGAAATGACAATACCCGCTGACGCAACAAACCCCTGCACGAGTCGTGCAAAGATCAGCAGCCATATACTCGGCGCGATCGCGCAAGCTATAGATGCCACAACATAGAGAGCCATAGAAATAAGAAGCGGTTTGCGCCTACCGTAAACGTCACTGAGCGACCCCATAACCACTTGCCCGACACCAAGTCCAAGTAAACAGGCGGTCAAGCTGAGCTGTACGAGTGATGCAGTTGTACCGAATTTTTCCACAATCTGTGGAAAGGCCGGTAAGTACATATCGATAGTAAAAGGTCCGAGTGTCGAAAATAAACCTAGCAGCAGCGCTAGTCGAACGGCATGCTGATTGTTCTTGTTTGTCATATTATGAGTTTCTCCTATACTCCCATTCCATATCCGGAACTTTTCTCTGTATTTGGTTACACCATAACATAACTGTATAGTTTTTGACAACAGTTAATTGTGTGCATCGAAATGAAAAAGCAGCCGATCCAGAAGTTTTCTGAATCAACTGCTTCTCGATTTTTCATGATAGAAGATTCCTCTCCTGTTTAACCTTTATTCGTATTTTATGCGGGGTAACCAACGACCTGCACTTGATCATTCATCAGCTGCCTGCTTTTCCCCCTTCAGTCGATATGGATGAAAACTTTGTCTGCTTCAATCTTTACCGGGTATACTTTTAGATTGACGCATACTGGCTTACGCTTCGCTTCACCCGTCATATAGTCAAACCTGCCATTATGTTTAGGACATTCAATGGTGTTTCCCATGACAAGCCCATCAGCTAAATGAAATCTCTCATGGGTGCAGAATCCATCCGTTGCATAATATTGGCTTTTATCTGAGCGATATATAGCAAACGTACGATCTTGATAATCGAAACGAATAACATCTTCTTCCTCAATAGCATCGACTTTACAAGCTTCAACCCAACCCTCGATATGATGCATACCAGCCTCCAAGTAAGATAAGATTTATTTAAGTTATCATCATTGCTTATCATCCCGACTGGGATACCGATGAAAGATTTCGATCAGTTACCTTCCGATGCTGAGCAAATTCACGGCACCTGGGTACGACATAGGAGTGGTCTTTCCGCATCTTCCAGATCGCTGCCCACGTCTCGCGGACAGCAGCCGTGAAACTCGGAGCAGCAGCTGGGCAGTCCTGCTTGATCTCCTCGTGCAAAGCAGGCAAATTATAATACGGAACCAACGGAAACATATGATGTTCAATATGATAATTCATATTCGTGTACAGAAACCGAAGAATACGGTTTGTATAGAAAGTCCTCGCACAAAGCCTGTGATCGAGCGTATCTTCATATAGACCGACATGCTGCGTTGAGACCAACAAACCGTTCAGAAGAGCGCCATAGAACGCAGGCAGCCCAACGAACATGAGTGGTAAAATGCTATCTAAATAAAAGCACAAAGAGATAATAACCGCATAAACAATAATAAATACACGTGCTTCCAAGAATAAATTCCGTTGCTCGTTGGTCGGGACCAATTCCTTCTCCTCGGCGCTTAGAAGTCCTATTGCATGTTTGAACAGGTAGGGCCAAGTATTGTAAATGAATGATTCTCGGATAATATATCGAAGCACACGTTGCAATTTCGGAGGACGCGGTTCCATTATTTCCGGATCGCTGCCCACGATGATCGTATCCGTATGGTGGCGGGCATGCGTCCAGCGAAAGTTCGTCGCTTGAATCAAGATCAGAAACGAAGTGAATTGATACAAGGCTTCGTTCATCCACGCCGTTCGAAACATTGTGCCATGGCTGGATTCATGCCATTTGGATACGGCAGGTACCGTGTAGACAGTTCCATATACGATAAAAGCGGGTAAAGCCCACCATGATCCCCACGACAGATAAGCTACATAGCCCAGAACGACTGTTAAGGCGATCCAGAGCAAGGTGTCACGAATTGCCGGCCCGTTCTTGCGTATCATGAGCTCTTTCATACGCTTTCGGGGAACGGGGCATTGATACCATTCTCCTGAAACAAGCCCTTTCTCGATCGCTTTTTGCCGTTCTGGTCCAAGAATACTATAGTCCCGCTGTATGGTGTTCCCCATATGATCTCTCCTCGTCAGTCTGTATTTTCTTCAGTTCTGAATATGCTAAGCGTACCAGATCAGATAGTACTTGACTTCCCAGAACTTATTAAATAGGATCAGACACATAAGAGTAATGCGAACGCATGGAAGGAAGAGCTATAAATGACTATGATGCACTCATCTAGTTCGATGCGATGGGTTTTCCCTCCGCATGAAGATAATCCTGAGAGATTTGAAAGCGCGACCACCATCCGACTCGTTCCGGAATTGTTCGTCGTAGGATATCAAAAATATGCAGAAGCGTATCCCATCCCCCTTCATTGTCATCATCACGCATATGAATTTGTCTATTTACATAGCGGAAGTGCAACATGGGAGCTCGACGGTATCCCTTATCCGATGAGTGCTGGGCAATGGTTTTACACCCGTCCAGGAGAACTTCATAAAGCTCGGTTTAATCATTTGGAGCCTAGTCGGATCTGGTGGATGATTGTACAGGATCCAGAGGGCACCCCGAACTGGTTCCGCTTGGAAGGCTTTGATCGTGAGTTGGCCGGTTCTCGCTTACAGCAACTTCCACGGGTATTTCGCGCAGGTCATCGCGTGCACGAACAATTCATACGCTTGAAGGCGACATTAGAAACAGAGGGCCCTGATCAAGCTTTTTTTGCCCGACATCAGGTTCTAGACATCATCATGGGACTTCTGCAGCCTACTTCTTCCAAGTCAATAGAGCCCGGAGTCAAGGATGCGGTGATCCGCTCCGTCCATCAAATAACGCAAGCGCCTAATACGCGATATTCTGTTGCGGAGCTTGCCCGTGCAGCTCAGATGAGCGAGTCTCATTTCTATAAAGTGTTTCACAACATATACGGACAGTCTCCTGCTGCTTATATGGAACGCATAAGAATGGAGCGCGCTTGCTCCCTTCTGCAAACGAGCGTTTCCATTACGGAAATTGCCTTTGAGCTAGGGTTTAAGACCAGTCAACACTTCACGACCGTATTTCGCAAACATATCGGCAGTTCTCCAAGTGAGTGGCGCTCAAATCCTTTTTAGTCTGATAAAATAAAAAAAGACTGCATTCACCCAAGGAGGAATAGGTGCTTGTAGTCTTTTGTGTTTACTTACAAATACGATCAACTTAGCGTCTGAAGCTTCCTGCCGAACCAGAAAGTTGTTGTTCTGCGATTTGCACTAAGCGCTTCGTAATGTTGCCACCAATAGAGCCAGCATCGCGTGATGCAAGGTTGCCATTGTATGCTTGAAGCTGAATCCCTAACTCTTGTGCCACCTCATACTTCAGTTGATCCATTGCTGCTTTTGCTTGTGGAACTGCCAATGTGTTGTTAGCCATAATTGTTATTCACTCCTTTTCTTGGTGTGATATTATCATGTGGAGTTTGAAAAATATTATACATGTGCTATAAAATTTTTTTTGTTCTTTTCATCTGAGACGCTCTCTTATATTTGAATCCCCTTATATTCCAATGTTTCACGCAGAGCATGAGCCATAATGTCGTAGCCAAGGACATGAGGGTGAAGCCCATCGTCTGCAAGCTCCTCGCGCAATTGGATGCCATCTTCTGTGACCATCCGCGAATGGTAATCGACAAAAATAGCCCCTTGTTCGTTCGCTATTCTTTGAAGTTGCTCGTTTACACTGCGTATTGTCGTGTTTCGTATCCTATTGTTTCCCGATTGCGGCAAATTCGTTGGGAGAATGGAACAGATCACCGGCTTAATTTCGTGGTCTTTCGCTTTCTTAACCATTCCCTGTATATCATTTACTAGCCCAGTCGTAATTTGTTCCGCTGTCTTCCTTTGCTCCGTTGTAGCGCCATCCAGCGCCCAAAAATTATTCACACCAATTTTGATCACCACATGCTTTGGCTTCAATTGGATCACATCAGCATCAAATCGTCTGAGCACATGGTTGCTAATGTCTCCACCAATTCCTCGATTTACAATAAAACGACTGCCGCGGCCAAAATAGGCATTCAACTCCCACATATGCGTAATCGAATCGCCAATAAATACAAAATCAACAGGTACTTCGTGCGCAATTATAACCTCATTGCCAAAATCAAATTCTCCTCTGCGGCTATCTGCTGCAGCAGCTGTACCAAAGTACCCCGGTTTCACTGTTTCTACACGCTTAGTCGTCATTTCTTATTTCCTCCCATTATTCTTAAGCTTCCTCAACGCTTCGACATAATAATAATCACCAAAAATAAGTGGTGTATCTACATAAATATCTTCAGCGAAATAGCCGGTCGCATGTAACAACAGCCCTTCATCATCCGATTCACGAGCTGTGTAGTTTTCATACAACGAACGCAGAATGCTCTCCGCCGATCGTTTATATTCCCTTCCATCCGCTTCTGGTAACAACGATGCGAGTTCCAACAGTCCTGAAGCAGCTATGGCTGCTGCCGAGGAATCTCTTGGCATACCCTCATCTTCAGCAGGCAATCGGAAATCCCAATAGGGTACAAAGTCCGCTGGCAAATGATCCAGAAAAAAACGTGCCACTTTTTTGGCTGCAAGTAGGTAAGTCACCTTGCCCGTATATGCAAAGCTAAGAGCAAACCCATACAATGCCCATGCTGCTCCTCTTGACCAGGCCGAATCCGCGGCATACCCTTGTCCAGCAATCGCCGTTATTCGCTCCCCTGTTTCCGGATCGAAGCACACGATATGGTGAACAGATCCATCTGCAAGGACAAACTCCCGAAGCACAGTATCCGCATGAATTTCAGCAATAAGACGATACCGAGGATCTGCGATTTCTCGCGAAGCCCAATAGAGGAGTGGCAGATTCATCATACAGTCGATAATAGCCCAGCCACTGTGATCCTCCCCGCCCCAATTCGGCCACGCACGGATAAACCCACCAGCTGGATTAAATCTTCCGGCTAACAGACTGGCAGCCATGAGCCCGTGGCGCTTGGCTTCCTCATCTTGCAAGAGTTTATATTGATTGATGCTGCTTAAACCAAACATAAATCCAACATCATGATGCAAGGAATCAAATTCCCATAGCGACTGACTGATTTCTCGCTCGCATTGTACAGCCAAATCCTTTAATCGTTCATTTTGTGTTTCTTGATAAACCAACCAAAGCAATCCTGGCCAAAATCCCGAAACCCAATCATGGGCAGGGCTCTTCGTGTAACGTCCATCTCTTGAGCCATTCGGAAATGATGCTCCAATCGAATAGCTGGTTCTATCGATTTTTGTGACCACCTGCTGCCATGCTTCTTCTATCCAATTCGCCTTATTATTCATCCGATACCTTCCTTCTGCCAACTTCTACATCATTCATTATGGCATCCGAAAAAAGAGAATAACATGATTGAAATTAAAGATCATGAACATTCATTAATCATGTTTGACCAACTTTTATTATTGCTTTCGATAGATCTCAGGTGTAACTCCGTAATATTGTTTGAAGCGCCTAATAAAATGCTGCGGGCTCTGGTAACCGATTTTTTCTGTAATTTCATAGATCTTGCAAGATGTATTTTCCAACAAATTCTTAGCTTCTTCCATACGTACTCGAAGAATATATTCGCTCAGATTCATACCTGTTATCTCTTTATATATTTTCGATAAATAAACAGCATGCAAATAAACCGCATCACTGATGGTTTGCAGGGTGACATCCTTCCCCAAGTTTTGCTGGATGTAGTGGTGAATTTTGTTAACCAGTTGCTGGTGATTCTCATCATTCATTAAAGGCACACCATCCATCAGTGCCTCCATGATAATACCGCTCCATGTTTTTAATTGCTTGGCAGAATGAATCACATGGCTTTCTGAATGCGATGAAGTGCCTATTATATCTTCTAAGACGATCCCTTTTTTGTGTGCCAGATAAGTGAAGCAGCTTAATAAATGTAAATAGGCCTCTCGGATATGCGCTTGCGAGTCCGACTGACTTTGTTCAAGTTCATGAAATATCGCTATGAATTTCTCATTAATTTTTTCCATATTGCCCATATCCATGAGTTGAATCAACATTGGTACTTGATATAGCGTGCTCAATGGCGCCAATTTTCGATTTTGAATGATATCCTGCTCCAAAACAAAAATTCCTTGTCGCTCTGCCGATTTCATGACTGTTGACCGTACAGACAAGAAGACGGAATGAATGTCTTTTGGAAATTGTGCTTGATTCGAAATGAAAATAGAAATGTTTCCTTTTAAATAGTGATCAACTTGTTCTACCAACCGATTGGCCAAGGAAATTAACAAATCTTGGTGAGACGGATGCCATGTATCTGTCTCAGAATTTTCTGTGGTTTTGGGCAGGAGTAATAAGGGGAGATTGGCTTGGGTAGCTTTACTTGACCACAAATGAAAGTGAGGTGACAACAGTTCCTCTGCCATATTCCTTATGGCATATTCAAATAGTTTCATATCGGAAGCATTGTAGGATTCGTAAAAATAGGGATCAAATTTAATGACGACTATTTTAATAACATCTCCATAAGTCATAGGGATTTGGTACATATTGAGCTTTTCCGACAGTTGACTGTTCCCGATATTTGCGCCTTGTAAAATTTCAAACAGCAAATTCTCTTTCAACAATGGTAAATTCTGATGAAGGAGTGACGTTGCTTGCTCGTAAATTTGATGCTGCTGTAAATCATTTTGACGTTTAATGATTATTTTTTTTACCGAATCTAGTAACATTTCATCACGGACTGGCTTGATAAAATAATCAACGGCATGCAGTTCGATCGCTTTTTTGGCATATTCAAATTCCGCATACCCTGTGAGCAAGATGCAATCTATCTTCTTATTACGCTGATTGATGAACTGGATGAGCTCAAGTCCTGTGATGCCAGGCATACGAATGTCGGCTATCATAATGTCAATCGGGTGATCTTCTATGAGGGCTAGAGCGCTTTGCCCCCCATAAGCCTTGTGAACAGTGGTGATGCCTATTTCATTCCAGGGTAACGTGGCAGCTAGCGTATCCACCTGATGTTTATGATCATCAACGATCAATAAAGAAAACATGCAATCACTCACTCCCTCTCTACTTTTTCCCAATACAGCTCGACTTTTAAGCCGCCCAATGTCGAGTGGTCTAGCAACATTCCTGAATTCTTGCCGAAGTAATAGTTAAAACGATGGTGAACATTCCATAATCCGGTTTGTTCGCTTTCGTTATCCTCCATACTGATTTTCCTTTTAAGCGCTTGCAATTTCTCCGCTGATAATCCTGGCCCATTATCCTCAACGATGAGACGATATGAATTCGGGTCCTCCAATCCTACGATGGTAATCCAACCATTCTCTAAAATTTCTTCTAAGCCATGTACAATCGCATTTTCAATAATCGGCTGAAAGATTAGTTTAGGAATTTGGATCGTTTTCATGGATTCGGGAATCGAACACGTATATTGAAACTTATCCAATTGATGATTCATAATATTCATATAGTTAACCGCTAACTCTATTTCGCTATGTAATGTCGTGACTAGTGTTTCATTGCGAGTCGTATATTTGTAATAATCCCCTAGATTATGTGCCATAGCGATGACCGATTGGTTTTTATTCATTTTTGCCATATTGACGATATAGGCAAGACAATTGTAAAGAAAATGGGGATTGATTTGGGATTGAAGTTGCTTCATCGCAGCCTCTCTAGAGCGAATCTCTTCTATGTACACGCGTTTTATCAACTGATCGATTTCTAATCCCATGCCATTAAAAGAATCAAACAACTGCTGAAATTCATTATTTCGCTTTCTTTTAATCCGATAAGCAAAATTCTTATTCTTGATATGCTCTACTCCACGAATTAATATCCGAATGGGAACTTGAATATGAAAGTACAATAAGAAGGCAGCGATTGTGCCAAATAATAGTAGTAATAGCAAGATCATATAGAATAAATTTCGGCTGTGAACGACCGGCTGTAGGATCTCGTCAAGCGGTTCGATATCTACTAAACTCCAATCGACTTTGCTTGAGGCTAGTGTATACAGAAGATATTTCTTCCCATCTATGGATACGATATCGTGGAACTTTGACTTGCTCGTGAATTGATCCAAGGGGTAGTCTTGCATGAGTTGCTGAATTCTTTGGGTATTGGCTGTGCTGCTATAAACCACTTGATCTTTGCTATGATAGAAAAAGGCATCGCTATGACCTGCCAGCTTAAAACTATCCAGCAAATTGGTAATATTCTGAGTAAAGAAATCCACGCGAATGATCAGCTCAGAATTCTTGATATCTGCTGGATCCTCATGAAAAGGTGATACAAAAAAACGGGAAAAGGCATCCATTTGGACACCGTTAACACCTACTTTATTCAGTCGCCAATTGGGGGTGTAGCTTTTTAAAATCTCATCTTCATCGAACACTGTAGTTGTATCCGTGGACAAAAACAATTGACTTCTCGGAAAATAGATGGAGATAATATTCATAATATTATTCGTAATGCTAAACAAACTGAGCTTGCTCTGAACATCTTGAATAACATTCAACCGATCATAACCAGATGTAGGCAAATTTCCAAATGCCACACTCTTGATCTCAGGATCTTTGGTAGCCAATGCCGCGAACAGCATGTTCTGGTCCAGTAAGATCTCGATTTGACCCAGAAAGTTAGCTAATTTCTCTTCATTTCTCGTATTGATTTGGTTCTCTATGACATGGATAGTCTGTTGATAGGAGTACGCATAGAGGCCTAGTATGGGGATTAAAATCATAACAATCAGCAAGATAACTTTCGTAATCAGATTCATTGGGTTCCCCCACTCACTCACATTACTTACAGCTCTATCATAATCTTATTTCCTATTCTTTGACAGATCCCAAAGTCATACCTTTTACAAAGTATCTTTGCAGAAATGGATATACGAGCAAGATTGGGAAAATTCCGATGAACATAAGTGCCGATTTAAGGGAGCGTTCCGATAGTTCCTCCAAATCAGACGGGTTTAGACCAATCTTGGTATAATCAAATCCAGCAATTAAGGCTTGAAGAAATGTAGCCAGTGGGAATTGATCGGCTTTATTCATATAGATCATTCCATCGAACCAAGAATTCCAATGAAACACCATAGTAAATAAGGAAAGTGTTGCTATAGAAGGCAATGAGATCGGAAGAAATACCGTGAATAGGACACGGAAATGTCCTGCGCCGTCTATCATTGCTGCCTCTTCCAGCTCTTTAGGGATTCCACGAAAGAAATTCATCATGAGCACAACATTGAATACATTCACTGCGACAGGTAGGATCAAGGCCCATATGGTGTTGGTCAACCCTGTCTTTTGTACGACTAGATAAGTGGGGATTAATCCGCCGTGAAACAGCATGGTAAATACGAAAAACCAAGCGTACAACGTTCTCCCTTTAAAATACCTATCCTCCTTGGACATCGAATAAGCAGCCAGCATCGTAAGAAACATCGTTAGCAACGTACCCAATACCGTCCTTAATACACTCACTTTAAAGGCAATCAAGAAATTATTGCTATTTAATGCCGTTTTATAGGCATCCAGATTAAAGCCGATCGGCCAGAATTTGACCAAATAAGATGTCGTTGCATAGTCCGAGCTTAAGGATACAGCTAACACATGGATCAACGGCAATATGCATAAAAAAGCCATCATCGACAAGAAAAAACTATTGGTGAATTGAAACATTTTGTTTGAAAACGATAGTTTTAACATAGCATATATCCTCTCAGAAAATCCTGTAATTTGCATATTTAGATGCTAATTTATACGTTGTCGCAATAAGAATAAACCCAATAATCGATTTAAAAAATCCGACCGCTGTGGCTAAACTAAAAGAACCTTGCTTCAAACCTACTCGGTAAACATACGTATCAATAATATCTCCTTTGGGATAGACCAAGGGATTATACAGATTAAAGACTTGATCAAACCCAGCATTCAGAATATTGCCAAGTGATAATGTAACGATAACAATAGCAATTGGAATAACAGCGGGTATCGTAATATGAACCGCTTTTTGCAAATTATTGGCACCATCGATATCAGCAGCTTCATACATATTCGGATTAATTCCAGCCATAGCTGCCAGATAGATGATGGTTCCAAACCCAAATTCCTTCCAAACATCGCTTGTAATTAATGTAGCCCGAAACCAATTCCCGCTCTGTAGGAAAGAGATCTGCTCCAAGCCAATCCAACCTAAAAATTGATTAATCAAGCCATTGGTTGAGAGCATATCCGTCAAAATCCCGCCAAGAATCACCCAATTAATGAAATGAGGCAAATAAACTAGGGATTGAATCGTTCTTTTAAATATCACCATACGTACTTCATTAAGAAATAAGGAAAAACTGAAAGGAACAATTGCACCAACGACAATTTTAAATAAAGCGATAAACAACGTATTCCAGATAACCTGCAAGGCAACAGGATCATGGAACATAAATTTAAAATGCTTCAGTCCAACAAACGGGGACTTGAAAACGCCAAGCCAAGGCTTGAAGTCCTCAAAGCCAATCATAAACCCAACCATGGGGATATAATTGAAAATAATTAGCAAAATGATGGAAGGCAATAAAAACAGATGCAACGGCCACGTTTTTCTTAGATTCAAATAGCTTTTCATTCAAATAATCTCCTATCGACTTTCAATATCGAGATAAAATGGTAATTTTGAAGAAACTAAATACGGAGAAACATAGTGAATCTCTGTACTCCGTATTTACTTCCCCTTATGAAGTCAGTTCCTTATTTCTGTTTGGAAACAGCTTCATTAATCTCTTTGGTAATTTGTGTGCCACCTTGCTCATGCCATTGCTTAAGGAATGTATCAAAATAATCCGGTTTCTGTTTCCCATAAATAATCTGCAAGTAAGCTTGATCCTCCAACGTATTCAGCTGCTCCCATTTCTCTTTCATCGTTGGAGTATTAGCGCCATAGAATCCGTTTTTCACATCCTTGTCCATTTGCAGGTAACCCACGGAAAAACCATCGATGGCCAACTTGTCATTGCTTGCAGCTAATTTTTGTTCAAATACATTATCCAATTTCCCCGCTGCAACACGCTGGTAGATGCTCGGACCTTCCATTACATTCGTTGGTGCCGTTCCATTTGAAGGGAATATTAAATATCGGCTAAGATTGACAATGCCATCCGGAACCGTTTTCCAATCTGGCTTTCCATCTTTCATTACGTAATCGTACCCTTCCCCTTGCCCTACCGCGAATGGACAGGAAGCATCTTCGATCAGGCAACCATACATGGTGTCATAATATTTAAAAATGGCTTCCATATTATTAAATCCCTTACGAAATACATAAGTGCCATAGGATGGCTGTGATTCCTGACGTCCAACCTCACCCGTAATTCCGGATGGAATCGGATAGGGTTTGATATTAAGCGTTTGATTCTTGCTCTTCGCTTCCGATACTGCAGTTCCAATTGGCCAAGCGCCTGCCCAACCTGCGGCAATTGCAATCCCCGCTTTCCCTGAAGTAAAATCAGCCATAGCTTTTGCTGCATCCATGGTTCCAAAATCAGGATTAAGATAACCTTTGCTAAACCATTGATTTAATTTGGCAAGACCTGCTTTAACAGTTGGTCTATTCGCACCGTATTCCAATTTGCCATCTGGCCCTTTGAGCCACATATAGGGCTGATCCTGCCCGAAAATAAACTCGACATTGGTCATGTAATTATTCGTTGGTTTGTGGTAGCCTGTGTTTGCTCCAAATGCCAAACCGAATGTATCTTTTTTGCCATTTCCATCCGGATCTTGATTCGTAAACGCATCCAATAATTTTTCGAATTCCTCAATAGTGGTTGGGGCTTTCATTTGCAGCTTATCCAGCCAATCCTGACGAATCCACATGATATTCTCGCCAACCACGCCATTTGAGACATCCGGTAAACCAATTACTTTGCCGTTTCTTTTAGCTGTAGCCCAAACTGCCGGGTTTTTTGCGTATAAATTTTTTAATCTGGGTGATGCATATTTCTCAAAAGCTTCGTCAATCGTTTGAATTTTACCTGAATCAATCAATTCCTCAAGCAAGCTTCCCCCTGTATAAAGGACATCCGGTAATTGTTCCCCGCTTGCCATTGCCAATCGTACTTTCGTCTCGAATGCTGCTGTATCTGTAACTACCCATTGAAATTTAGTTACAATTCCCAAGTTCTCACTTAACCATCGCGTGACCGGATTATTCTCTGGCGTATCTCCAAAACGGAGTTTATCTGAAGGTCTCAATGTAATAGCGGCGGATATCGTAACCGGAGGATCAAATTTGGTACGGGCATTCGATTGCGGCGACTGATTAGTGCCTGTCGCAACTGGACTAGCTGAATTCGTCGGACTGGTACTTTCCGATGCCTCGTTACCTCCGCCTGTGCACCCGGCAATCATGCTCATGCAAAGGGTGATACCTGTTAATATGGCTACTGTTCTACGATTCCTTTTCATGTGAACCCCCTTATGGAATGTATCTTACACTATTAATTATTGCATTCGTCCCAACTGAATGAAATGATCGATATTAAAGATTATGAACTTTGATTAGTCATTCCTACAATGAGAAAAGCTTTCCTTTAGCCACTTGGCTTTGGAAAGCTTTTTTACTCATAGAGACCTTGCTCTTCGTTATAGTTTACTCGTAAATACAGCCCTACCAAGTGCCGGAGAGTAATAGGTCAGGTCGTTCTTAAATACGATCTTTACGTACTTGGTGCCTCCAGGTAATTGTTGATCATAGCTAACCTTATGATAATTCGTTCCTACACCTAGCACTACTGTTCTGTTCGGAGTAACTAAGGTATAGGTAACATTGTCAGGCGACGAATAAATATCAAAATCATTGATCGGTTCATTGTAGGCAAACCAAGTGTCTAGAGCGAATGAATCCATATTCATGCTGCCAAATGCTTTATAAACCACATTTTCTTGTAAAGTGTTAAGTCTTGACAATCTAGAAGTATCTCCGCCATATTTCGCCGCATTGGAACCACTTAAAATCAATTTAGAGGTACGCGAGAAAATTTTCGTATAATCATTAAGATCATCAACGATAGTGACACTGCTGGTAGGTGGAATCGGGGCATTGGTATCATATTGAATGGACAATTTATGCGATCTGCCGTCCTTGGCCTCCGTATTCACTTCAAATTTAATTGTAGGGCTTAATTGCAAAATCGTAATACTTGCGTCTTTTTGAATTAAAGTAGCTCCTGTTTTTGTGATTTCATACGTTATCTTGGTCTGAAGATGTGTAGGGTCTGATGCAGCAATATCCAATACCCCCGCCTGATCCCTTACCATAATGGAAGAAGGATTGTAGGCAATAATACCAGCAGCAATATCCGGCGTCCAGAAATTAGCGCCTGTGAGGCCAAGTCCATTTTCTTTAACCATTTGAACACTCGAATTGTTAGCAATAATCGATACATCTGGACTATTGCTGTACGCAGTGGTTTGTTCTGCCGTCTTGCCTGGCAGCATCACATAAGCGTAGTCTTTGTTAACGGGGTTAGTACCGTGATCATACCAGAACGTAAGGTATTTTTTGTTGATCACATCTGTCGAGCCTCCTGAAAACATTTGTCCCCAGGTGCCTTGTCGAGATTCACGAATGCCTTTAATCGCTGCGGGTTGCGGGAAATAATATCCTCCTGTGCCTTCCATATACACAGTGGATACATTACTCATGTTTTCTGTCCATCCCATTCCTGAAGGCTTCGTCACGCCATTTACAACAAGCTGCTCATCGCCTTTGTAAGTTGTAATGGAATGCACAGGGGTTAATACTGTCCCCAGTGCATTGGGCGCATAGAATTGAATCTCTGAAAGCCGATTGCCTAGATCAACATTATTCCCATGGAAAATGATTTTCGCGTATCTAGCAGTCGAATCTACTAGATCATACGCTTTTACTTCAGATGTCAACGCACTTTGACCGCCATATACCGTTGTCCACACCGTATTATCCAATGAGGTCTGAATTTCAAATGAATATTGCCGGATACTGCCGATAAAGAAGGCTATTCCTGCGTATCCAATCGTAACATTACTACCAAAATCATATTTCAGCGAATTGCCATCGCCTACAGATGACCAACGTGTAAAGATATCATTGTCATTGGTTTCAAGATTATTCGTTGTTGATAACGCTTGCAAAGGAACAACCGAAGGTGGAATAATTAAATTTTGTGGATTTGGGGCATAGATTTGCACCTCTTGGATGTGGTTATATGCGTTAGTGGTATTACCATGACCGACAATCTTAACGTACCGCGCATATACATCAGGAAAATCAAACACTTGAATGGTCGATGCGTAAACTCCTACTATTGAGCTTCCGCTGTATACTGTCGTCCACACTGTATTATTGCTGGAAACTTGGATATTGAACATACTGGCTCTGGCTGCCTGACTTAAGAAATTAATACCAACATACCCAACTGGCTGCACTTTGGCTAGATCATATTGAATCCATTGACCATCACCTACGGAAGTCCATCTACTACTTATGTTATTGTCTAACGTATTCTCAGGTATGTTGCCATCATTGCCGCTATCGGTGACCTGGCTTACCATCAATCGCATGGGTTCGCCGCTCGTTGGGGTTGCAACCGGAGAACTTGTATCGATTCCATGGGGAATCGTCTCTTTATTAAGACTTCTATTCTCAATGGTTGTTTCAATTACTCTGCCATCTGTACTATTGATTCCACTCCCAAGGGCGACGATTTCATCATCGAAAGTGAACCAAGACTTCTTGGCTTTCAGCGTGCTTCCAGCTCCTTGCAAATCCATTCCCACCGCTGCGTATTGATTAAGCAGTTCTGTTCCACCTGTCCATGTACTAGGACTTAGGTAGTTTGCATTGGATCCGTCCGCTCTTACTCTGGTATCAACCGTTGTACCTGGTAATCGATACTTGTTCACTGTAGGCCAATAGTCGATATATTGACGCAGATCGTTATTATATAAATAAGTCATCCCTTCGCCTGTATACCAACCCTTTACATTTTGATTAATACCATTTTCATAATTGGCGATACGATTAGAAGACATACTGACGCCAAATCCATATCCGGATTCTGGCTTCAAACTGATTGCTCTGTCCATACCAGCAAATACTTTCGTTAATGCAAGTTCTCCTCTTGGGATAATGTTGGTGTCATTCATCACAGCCTTTGCCAGCTGAAGAATGCTCAAATTTGCATCCTTATAGATACTGACTGTAAGATCTTGTTGAACCCAATATTTGACCATGGCCTTCATTCTCTGCGCATCCGTAGGGGGGCGATCTGCGCCAATCGTAAAATGCCTCCCATTACCTTATTACCGATAACACGGCCTTGCGTGGAACTACTTGCAATTTCTCTGCCTCTCACCATGTCCATCATTAAGCCTTTATAGATGACTGGCTCATAGCTGTCATAGATCCACTTAAATACATTAGAATAGTTCGCATATGTGTATTCCCATTGCGAACCGTTCAACCAATAGAGGAGATTGGACACATCCGGCAGGAGATTGGCCCCATAACCGCCCGTGTAGGCGATAGTACCATGCTGCAAGAATGAACCGTCTTCGTAAAATCCATCTCCTTTAATCACATAGTCCATGACTTGATTTAATGCATCTCTTGAAGCCTCCAGCTTGGCACTTGATTTCATAATGATACCTTGCCCTGCAACAATCAGGGCTTTCCAAACACGATTAGCGCCATAGGCTGGATTAGGTGCAGCATATTGAATGGCGGTTGGATCCGTGTTGTAGTAAGAAATCACATTCATATAGTTAGTGATTAGACCTGGATTTGTCGTAATCAAATCATCATACATTAAAATTAAGATATCTTTGATCTGAATCGGTGATTGAATCTCCAAATCAAACCATGTCCCCGTTATCTCAGGCCCAAAAAGCGTTTCGTTGTACCGATTTCGTGTATGTGACAAAATTTTGCGAGTTTACTGGATCAGAAGTGTTGTAGGCGGACCACAAGTACGTTCTGTTAGCAGCTTTATTCATTGTGCTCCAACTGGTCTGGGCGATCATGCTGAGTTTTTTTGCTACATCTGGATCAGATGTATTGTTTCCAGTACCCCCAGTGAGTGTATCCGCCCATTTTACTCTCATATCATCATACGTATCACTTGCACGAACATGGCTAATTCCAATTTGTGAGAAACAGGAACATAAAAGACTCAAAATCATGAGCAAACCTAGTAATATGAACGTTTCTAAAGAACATGAACATTCATTAGCCATGTTCCTATTAAAATGATTATCTCTCTACATGAAAACAAATAACGACCTGCGATCGCTCCATTCGCAGGTCATTATTTGTTTGTGTATCCTTTATCACCTTACGGACATCGAGTAAGGCAAATTCTTATCCTCAACATGTTTAACTTGCGGAATGTCCGACATATCGAATTGAATGAAAGCGCCGTCGATTAGCTGATCATGTGTAAAAAACAAAGGCTGATGTGACTCATTGTTCACTTGTACGCTTCGCACATAACAATTGTTAGGCGCGTTGCAAGCAGCTTCTATCACGATCTGTTTGCCTTTCTCCAAGTGAAGTGTCATCCGCTCAAACATCGGACTTCCGATCACATATTCCGGCACACCAGGACATAACGGATACATCCCCATGCAGGCAAAAATGTACCAAGCGCACAAGCTCCCGTTGTCTTCATCACCGGGCAAACCGTCAGGTGCAGAACTAAACAGCTCCTTTGCTGTTTTTCTGACCCAGTATTGCGTCCCAGCAGGCGACCCTACTGCTGCAAAAAGGTAAGGGATATGAAAACTCGGTTGATTGCTGATAGCAAATTGCCCGAAGTTAATTGAAGCCATTTCTGACATTTCATGAATTTCTAAACCGTAGCTGCCTACTTTAAACAAAGGGGCAGTCGACAATAACTCATGCATGCGGGCTAAGAAAACATCTTTTCCTCCCATTGACTCGGCTAATCCAACAATATCGTGCTGAACAGCCCAACTGCACTGCCAGGCGCCGCCTTCACAATAAGCACCTCCCCACTCTATCGGGTCGAAGGGTTCATCCCAACTACCATCCGCCCTTTTCCCTCTCATAAAACCTACAGAAGGGTCCAATAATTTGGCGTAATTCCTAGCCCTATCCATTAGAAGTGTGTACTCCTCATCTTTTCCGAGACTTCTGGCTAGCTGAGCAATACAAAAATCGCCATATACATAATCCAACGTATTACTGACACTCTCGTGAAACTGATCCGCTGGCAAATATCCAAACGCTTGATAAGCACGAACGCCTTTCCTGCCGAAATGAGCATCTTCCGCCGCTTGTGAGGCATGCTTTAGCAAGCCTTCATAAGCCGATTGTACGTCATACCCTTCTATGCCTTTTACAAAAGCATCTGCAAAAACCGCATCAATTAACGTTCCCGGCATGGCACTGCGTTCTCCAGGGGAAGACCACTTTGGCATCCAACCGCCTTCCTTATAGGCGTTAACGTAAGATTCTAAGATTTCACCTAAGCGAGATGGAAAAAGAAGGCTAAATAAAGGATAAGAGGTGCGATACGTATCCCAAAATCCATTATCACAATACATCGGACCTTTCACAATTTGACCGTTATATGGACTGTAATGCACCTTTTCCCCCTGAGCGGTAAATTCATGCCACATCCGGGGAAACAAGCAAACTCGGTACAAGCAAGTGTAAAACGTGCTTATTTTATCCTCATCTTGATCTTCAACCTGGATGCGGTTTAACGTTTCTTCCCACGCCTGCGTTGCTTCCGCTCTAACCAAGTCGAATGATTTTGAGCCTATTTCCTGTGTAAGGTTGGTTATTGCTTGCTCCAAACTTATAAAGGAGGTACCTATTCGAAGATTAACCTCACCTGATTCTGGGATGTTAAGTCCAATAAATGCACTTGTACGATTTCCTACTTCATGTAAGTGTATCGATGCCTTACCATCCTGATCCCAAGTACCACTCGCTTGCACATCCAAATCACAATCAAAATCAATCACATAATACATCGCAAAATTTTCAGGAACACCACCCGAATTCGCACGGGTATACCCCGTCAGCCTTCTTCTTCCAGGGTCTATGGTTATGGACGATTCTCCAGCAAATGGCGCCACCAAAACTCTCGCTTCTTGTATAGCCTCAAAAGTCATTCGCATACTTGCACAACGTTCTGTCGGGCTCAGTTCCAATAACGTGTTATAACGACGCAGCTTTACACGGAAATAATCGGGCTTGATGGACATATCCTCGCTACGGAATGAGGACGACCGTTTCGCGGCGGATACGATAAGTGGTCCCGTTTGCGGCAGAATGGTTAGATGCCCGTAATCTTCAATCCATGGACTTGGTTGGTGCGTGAGCCGAATACCTTCAAAATGGCGATGGGATGGATGGAAAAACCAGCCTTTTCCTGCTTCATCCGTCTGGGGACTCCATGCCGCCATACCGAATGGTCGTGCAACGAGAGGCAGTGTATTTCCATTGGAGAATCGAAATGTAGAAGCTGTCCCCTGCAAAGGATTCACATATTGCAAAACATTCATGACCGTAACAACCTTCCCTTCAGACTTTCTTTTTCTTACATTGTAAGCAGTAGGTCATTTTACTACTTATCAAAATTATGAAAAACATCTCATTTTTTAAGATTTTAGATTATGATAGAAATAACCGATTCTCTTCTAAGGCGTGTGATGCCATGATTCCTTTTAACTTACCTGGCGACCAGGAGTTGCACAATTTATTTCCGTATACGTTCAAAATTCATAAATTAACCGCCGATGTCCCTCCGCATACACATAATTTTCTTGAATACACCTACGCCTTTTACGGTAGCGGCACTGAAATTATTAACGGCATTGAGCGTCCGATTGGACCAGGCACCTTCACCCTCTTACTTCCACATCAAGTCCATCAAATTAGAATAGACCGAGGTCAAGAGCTGCATTTATATATTGGAGCCATCGGGCTTCAAGCTATTTATGGTTCCGATGGCGGTGCTGCCTCTTTTAGCGACATCTTGCTACGTGCGGGTTCGGAGGGAGATCCATCCTACCAGTTGGAGGATGAACTTTGCGGGCAGCTTCTTCCCATTTTCAAAAGTATGCATCAGGAAATCCTCAGCAGTAGACCCTTGAGCCAGCTCATGTTCATAACAAAATTAACCGAAGCCTTGATCTTATTGGAGCGAAGCTGTTTTACCAAGAAAGACATGGATACCAATAGAACCCCTAATAAGAAGGGGAAAATGTGGGAGATCATTCTCTACGTCTACCAACATTTCCGCGACGATATTAAATTGGAAACGTTGGCAGAGCGCTTCTATCTTAGCGTTCCACATATCAGCACTTCATTTAAATCTAGTATAGGGGAAAATTTCCATATTTTCCTAGAGAAAATAAGAATTTCGCACGCTTGCAGCTTGCTGATTTCCGGCAATGAGCCCGTGACCTCCGTCTGTTTCGAAGTTGGCTTTACCTCCTATGCCACCTTTTCGCGCGTATTTAAAGAACGGCTTCATATGACTCCGTCTGCTTATAGGAAGCTTAATAGTAGTTCGAAGGTAAGGAATTAAAAAAAGTCCCCTTAATCTTAAGGGGACCACTTTCTTCAAACAGCTTGCATTTTGTATCTCCTACTCAAACAATCTAAAAATCACAACGGCAGCTTGAGCTCTTGTTGCCAAAGAACTGGGTTCGAAATTGCCATTGTCCATCCCCTGAATGATGCCTGCTTGCTGAATACTAGCAACAGCTTCCAGAGCATAGCTGCTAATTGATGCATGATCTGTAAATGTAATTAAAGTATTCTTTGTCGCTGAATGAGCACTCATCGCCTGCATCGCCCTGTACACCACGACAGCCATATCCTGACGACTGATTCTGTCGTTAACACCGAATACGGTAGCTGATTGACCATTTACGATTCCTAGTTTCTGCGCGCTTGCAATTGAACTGTAATACCAGGAATTGGGTTGAACATCTGCCAGAGTTGTAGCCGCTGTAGGATCGTTCAAAACCGGGAATTCCCTACTCCCTGAACAATGCCTCTTGCCGCTAGCGCTTCAATCGCGTCGCTCGCCCATTTTACACCCGCAAGATCATGGAAACTCAATTCTGTATAAGCTGCCAAATATCTACTGAAGTGCTTGGCATTAAATGCCACCATTCCAGTTGCGGGATCATATTTACCATTCTTAATGACCTCTAGCTTGCCATCGTCTGTCAAATAATAAACGACAATTTTCTTCGGATTCTCACCTGGCGCTAAGGTATATGGCAGTTCCACCTTGACCTCATTGCCATTAAAATCCGTTACTTGCTTGCCATTCACCATTAAGCTAAAATCATAAATCGCTGCAGTGGAGCCAACTTGTTGGCGCGTCTCCACAGATAACGAGGAGGTATCTACCTGTGCAACTTGAAGTTGAATGTGAGTAGCACCTTCTTTTGCGAGTAGCTTCGAGGACAACGAAACTTTAGCGAATCCGGTATCGACCTTAAGGACATCAACTTGATTTTTACCAGCAGCAAGGAATTCTTGTACAGGAATGTCAACCTTTACTGCCTTCGCCGCTCCAGTCGCTTTCGCAGAAATGATAACCGTGCTGTCCGTTGAGTTTTGGATGGCTTTTGCCAAATCCCTATCTGTGATTACGGCTGAAGCCGTCCCCTTGTCATCCAGTTTAACCTCAACCGTTACCTTATTATGGTCAACCTGTGAGGATGGTTGTTCTGTAGGGGGAACTGTATTACCTCCTGTATTTGGAATCGGAGGTTCCTCGGTCGTCGTACTTTTCAAAACAACCATTTCACCAGCCCCAACTTGAATTAAGGCATTTCCATCAGTAACCGGATAAAGCATTTCGGTCTTCAAGTCCATCAAGTCTGAGTCAGCTGGAACGGAAACACTTGCATCCGTAGCTCCGTTGTTAAGTGCTACATATGCCCAATGATTATCCACTGTTTGCAAGCGGTATACATCAACTTGAACACTGCTGACAGGTACTTGCTCCGTAACCAGCCCTTGTGTTCCTTTGCCTTTCGGATAGAGAACTGTCAAGTAATTCTGATTGGACTGATTCGTAATCCGAATGTAATTCAGCTTATTGTCGCCGTCTACTTTCGGAACCATATTAGTTGAACGTCCCCACTCCTGGTTGATGTTTGGATTAGCCGGCTGAAGCACAGTTGTTTCCAAGTCCATATTGTAATGGCCTGTGGAAGTAACTTTATTTCCCTGAATATCAGACAGTTGAGAAGCAGCAACTGGCAAATTCCAAATTGTACTGGAACTGGAACCCTTAATTTGATCCCAAATGACGAAAGCTTCCATGCCATCTTTCACATAGGCAATCTTCCGCGTCTGAGAACCGGTTGAGTTAGCATTCGGATCAGCAACGCGCAGCGATGTCGTATCTATGTGTGTATTCGTCGAAAAGCTATGATTATCACTAGTCGCAGGTGTGTTCAAATACGATGTGTTATCCGTCTTCTTAAATTGAACTGTGCTGTGGGAAGATGAACCCGTATACCACGCTTTGGTTCCCGCAAAATAACTTTCGACACCGGAATCCAGTACTAGAGGCGATCCGCCCGCATACAGAACAAAAGATCCTTGATCAAAATGTCCGTGCCCAAGTGCTTTTGTGTTCGCCATAATCGACATGAACGTCTCATTGGGATTACCGTAACGGCTACGGAACATGACAAGTCCGACTCCCTGATATTTATCTGTCGATTTCAAATCCAAAGGCGTATAAGACGGCGTGTAATGAAGTGGTGTAAAGAAGCTTTCAAGCAGAATCGTCTCTAGACCGTTTGCTGGCAATCTGCTTCCCGCCTTCACCCAAGTCTGATACATCTTGGAGGCTAGCGCTTCATTGGTACGACCAACTTCATCATAATAAACGCCTAGTAAGGAGAACTCATTCCCGCTCGTCATAATGTCGTCACCGAAAATTGGCGAGTTGATCTTGTTATCCGTATACTCATAAGGCGGAGTCTGAACTTCAAGATTGTACGCAAACATTTTGACCAGTTTCGGATTGGCGAACCAATCTTCCCCTGTCTGGTTGCGAAGAGATTTCGCATAGACTGCCAAACGCTGGAGCACGGCAAAATGGTAACGTACTGATTCCGGCCATTCTCCTTCAGCTCCGACTTGATAATTTAACTGAGCTTTCAGTAGCTTATTCGCGTTGGCGATCAGCAGTTTGCTAGCAGGAAGCTCAGGAAAGACCATTGCAAGCATGCTAGCCCCTGTGACCGCATCGGACTCCCAGTTACCAGATCCAAGTTGAACTGTGTAATCATCCAATTCACCACGATCACGTCTGTCGTTCAAGAAGAGATTGAAATAGGTAAGTTTATCGATCAGATCACGGTGCTCTTCTTCCGTATAAACTCCAGCATTCTTGATAAAGGTGTATGCGGATGCAACAACAGACGCAACCCTTCCCCCTTGTACTTTACCGTATGCATCAATACCATCAGGTCTTGCATTGGTAAGCTGCCAATATTCCGCTCCTTGAAGAAAATCATTCAGATTGTAAAAGATTCGTTCTTTTACTTTTTTGGCATAAGTGATATCACCAGTAACCGCATACACCAGAGCATCTGCTTGGATGCTCAAATTCGAGTTCGGGCCCATTGTAGATTTCTTATTGTTGACTAGTTCAACAGAACCAATTGTGGCACCCGATTGATTTTTATAGGTAATAATAGCTTTGACACCTTTATTCAACTTCCCATCGATTTTAGCTGCAAAAGTTAGTGTGTGATTCAAGCCTGGAGTTACAGGGATATTCTGCTGCGATGTCCAAATCCCTTGATCATTGACGGTTGGATTTTCAATATAGATGGAACGACTTCCATCATTCCTGTAGTTGGTCCTATCTTCCCACCGCATAATAGGGCTTCCTTTGACAGCGCTTGGCTGCCAATAATCCGGAACATTGGTTCCTGTATCAAAACCAGGGTTTAAAATATCCAAATCAGCCGCATCTGGAGGGGAGATTTTGACACTATCAATCCATGCATGGCCCAAACCAGCCGCTTCATTATCAGCTGAATCTAACGTAAACTGCAGCGTTGCCGTTGCTGTTCCAGCAGGTGGATTGAAATTAAGTGTAGATGAGGTACTCCACAGCTTAAATTTCGAGTTCATATCCGTGTAGTCCACTTGATCGTTCAGGAAAAGTTTGTAGCTTTCCAGCTCCGCAAGTGTTTGTTGATCGGAAATTTGTTTGGCTTCTTCATATTTAGCCTTCAATTGAGGATCTTGAGTGATCTTGTCGCGAAGCTCTTGCAGTCCCGCTTCCGTGAAATATAAGTTCGAATTCGGTTCCGCTTCGGTTCGCAGTATTTGTGCATCCCGCATGATGTTCATTGCATTATATACACGAACAAGTGCCGCACCTATCGCTTCGGTATTACCATTCTGATTGGCTTGAATAGCTGCTGTCACAGCTGAGTTCACGCCATTTACTACACTTTGCGGATACTGCCATGCTCCAGAGCCGATAACACCCTGTTGAACAAGAGAATTAGCGTCTGCGATGATTCGGTCGTATTTTTGCTGCAGCTTCGCATCCACGATTTGATTCAAAGAGAGCTCCAGATAGGGACGTTTAGCAGGATCGGATGTGTTGTTTGAATATATCTCAGAAGCGTAGGTCGTTCCCGGCGTATTATCAAAGCTAAGGCTCAGCTTTTTGTCACCAAGCAATTCAACTTTTACCGAACTCGTCAAATCAACGGTACCCGCACCAATCGCATCTTTCGTACCAAGAATAAATGTATTTACAATAGGGCCGAGAACTGGATCGCCAGATGTCGGATATACAAGTGTGTCTTCTTGCCAAGAATCATTGCTTTCGACATGTACTTGCGTGTTATTTCGATCCGTTTTGAAGTTCGATACATGTAAATCTGCTTTCATCACGTTGGCTGTAATGGAGGACAGATCGAACTTCATGTACGCCGTCCGGCCTTCACTGTAAATGAGCGTATTTCCATTATGCGGTTTCGTCTTCTCCGTTACCCAGACGAAAGCATCATCTGTTGGAGAAAGTTGAATTGTATAATAAGTGCCTGCCAAAATATGATTGCTCGCATACCACGAAATTAATTCCTTAAGGCCATATTTCTCTGCGAATGGAAGTGACGCCTTAGAATAGTGATCAATCGCGAACTGAATGTCTTCATCCGGTCTTGGTTTATTAAATTCTCTGTTACGTACAAAAGGTACTTTGTACGTTCCGTTCAATACAGCTTCTGCATGATCAATTTGTTCCTGAACGGTATCTTTGGAAGCTTGCGTGTACATGTCCGGATCAATCTGCAACATACCCTTGGCTTCCCATACGAGCTTAGTCAATTCTTGACGGTACGTGGAATATGCCAGCTTGTTTTCCTTAACGTCAATGACCGTATTGGAAATAACAGCAGTACTGATGAAGGTCTTTCCTGCCGTCCTTAGACGATCCATCCCGAGCTCGAGATCCCCATCAGGATTATTTACAACAGTTTGGGCATACGCAATCACGGTTGCAAATTCATCTTTAGCTGCTTGTACAACTTGCCCAGGAGCGGTTCCGACGTTAAATTGTTCCTTCAACTTCCCGGCCTCTAGAATCATATTCTCTAAAGCTTGCAACTTGGTTGCGGTACGTATGGTCAACTTGGGGACGAGAAAATTAACATAGGTAACCTCAGTAACCGTTCCGAAATGAATATTAACTTCCATTTTCACTTTAACGTCTGTTTGATCAGCAAGTGGTCGTTGCACAACCCCTGTATCAGAAACGATTACCGATTGATCAGACTTCCAAGACATCGTCGAAAATCCATATGTACCTATGGGTTGCAGAAGTACATTGCCGTAAACCGTCATGTTATTATACTTCGCAATGAGAAGCTCTTTGTCTTTCGCCACCCGCTCGGCATCCGTCGGGGTTGGCATGCGAAGGACTGTGACATTCATTGTTGCCGTATCCGTTAAGCCACCATACGTAAGCGTCGCGGTTAAGGTAACAGGAATGTCCGATTGTGTATATTCGGGACGCGTAACTACCCCCGAATTCGAAAGCGCCGTCGGTTGACTTGAAGTCCAAGTGATAGCAGTATTGGTCGCCCCTTCTGTCGGTAAAGACAGATTGGCCGATACGGACTTGTTGTTGAACTGCTCGAGGAGCTTTGCCTTATCATTGGCGATGCGATCAGCTGTTGTCATAGCCTTGAGTGTCGATATTTCGAGTACCGGTCTGTAACCATTTGACGATTTAATGTTCTCTTTGGAAGCGATATCGGCTGAAGTTAGTGCAATGCTGTCGACTCCATTAGCATCCGTTCGTTTAAACACGAGTGAGAGTTTCTTATCTCCCAGCATTTCCTGTACGACCGTATCGGTCAAATTAATGGAAACCAGCGTGCCAGCTGCACCGCTCGCTGCACAAGGAGTGGTTGCACAAGCCGTACTGATCAAGGATTCACCGGCTTGAGTCAGATCTGGCACGCCACTCACTTTAGGGTACCACTTATCCCATGTAATCGTGCTCTCTGACCAATTGTCATAAACACTTCGATAAACCGTAAAATTTGTCGCATTCGTATTGTCTTTATAAATTTTTAATGTAGCACTTTGAATCGGATCCGTGATATCGGATAAGTCGAATTTCATTAAACCGGATCTGCTGCTCCCAATAACTAGTGAGGTAGCAGTTCCATAATTGGTAGTGGTACTCCCCGAATGAATCGTAGCATCGTCCGTCGGGGTCTTCTTCACCACGACAACGCTCATTCCAGAATCATCTGCAGCCAGCGTAGGTGATACCGTTCCAAAAAACAAACTAAAAAACATACAAAAAGCCAAAATACTTGAAACTCTTCTCTTCCAAAATTTCACTAACATTAGGAGTACCTCCAAAATAATCTGTTATTGTTTATCATGTAACCGGTTGCAGGTATTACGAATAATCCCCCCCTGACTACGCTCGCAATGATTCGTGTTACTGCTTACCAAAAGATTAGCATACACAGGCACGAACTTATTTAAGGTATTTCTGCTGTTTTTTAATACCGTTATGAATTGAAGAAACTATAAAATAAACACACCTATGGAAGCTCACGTTGCACATCTATTTCTAATTCTACATCCCCAATAGAAATGAGAAGTGTATCCTCATTGAGTTTCATTACTTTCAAACTCTTCTCTCCTCTTTCTTTTGGATGCAGAATCGTTAGGAAGCCTTCTCGGGCATCGGAAGTGGCTCGTACATAATCCATCAAACATACGTGATTTTGCTCACTCTCAAAAAATGTGGTGGAGCGCCCCTTTTCTAACTCTATTCGGTTCACGTTACTGACGAAGACTGTCTCCAAATCCACATTGTACATCCCTTCGGAATAAACGCGATTACCTTCCATGTAGGAATGCTTTGCCGCCACTGGTAAACTGAACAATAACTCACCTTCAAAATCCTGAACGGTATCACGGATGATATAGAGATCATGTTCCTTTACATAAATAACTTTTCGAGTGTGAATGCCCCTGCCTTCAGGATTCGCAATCTGAATACTAATCGTCTCTACATGGCTGCCAAGGCTACTGCTCACAACCTTACTTGTTCTGGGAACATCAACCCACCCTCGCTCTAAACTATACGTTCCTGCAGACAGATTAATTAATCCGTTTCCAGACTTCTCCTGTATGGTCTTCTGAGTTGCGAACTGCATACAGGCATGCGAATAGGAACTGATATGCCAACTGGTACTGCTGTCGAAATACCCTTCAATACCGGAATCCATCACGAGCGGAATACTGTTTTTATATAAAATAAACGAACCTTGATCCAGATGTCCGTGAGCGATCGGCTCAGGACTCGACATGATCGCAAAATAACTTTGATTTGTGCTCCCAAAATTTTTCCTGAATACATAAATTCCTGCATTCTTATAATGAAGGGTTGAATCTAAGGAAATGGATCCAGAAGCCTGGTAAGAATCACCTTTACCGAGAATATTATCGAGGGCAATGCCTTCACCCCAGAACTTCTTAAACGGCTTACCTGCCATGTTCCACGAATGATACATACGATCCGCTAATGCTTTATCAACCTTTTCGACGTCGCCTAAATACGTTCCGTAACTCCCAAATTCGGAGCCCCCGCTTAGAGCATGATCTCCGAACGGCGGTGTTCCAATGTGTCCATCAAAAAAGGCATACCCCGGTGTCTGTACATGGATACTGAAATCAAACATACGGGCGAGCGGTGTCGTCTCGAACCAATTCTCTCCGATGGCATGATCAAGCACTCTCGCAAAACCGGCAAACCGCTCCAAAGCCGCATGATGGTAACGGATTGACTCCGGCCACGAAGAATCCGGATTAACGTTTAACTCCAGTTGAGATTTCAAGACCATATAGGCATTATAGAACCATGCTTTTCGATTCGGGAAATCGTCCAGCACCATCATCATATAAGCGGTCCCCGCACACATATCCGTTTGCCAATTGCCGCTGCCATGCTGGGCATCTAGTGGAGAGAGCTCAGTACGATCCCTTAAATCGAGCATATAAGGGAGCAAATATGCGATCATGGCATAGAAACGTTCTTTCTCTTCAACGGTAAACACATCCGCTTCTTTAATGAAGGAAAACGTTACAGCCACGCTGCATAGGACTCTTCCACCTTGAACGGCCCCGTAAGAATCACTCCCATCAGGACGTGAATTACAAGCTAGCCAATGCTCTGCCCCTTGACAGAAATCATTCAACGTATATAAGATTTCATTCTTCGCTTTGAAGGCATACGTCATGTCTTGTGTAAATGCGTACTGAATAGCATCGCACTGCATCGTTAGCAGAAAGCAGGAATTAGGCAACGAGGATTTCCGATTAAAATCATAATCAAACACGTCCAGGACCTGATCGTTCTCGTCTTTAAACGTAATAACAGTTTTTAACCCCTGTTTCAATTTCCCATCGATCTTGGCAGCGAAGGTTAACGTGTAGGCTAAGCCGCCAGTTATCGGAATTTCCTTGTCGTACGACCATCCCCCCTCGTCCTCAGGTGTCGGATTACAGATATAAATGGCATGCTTGGTGGTATCTGCGTTATAGGTGAATTCCGTTTGCGATGATGGGTTAACTGTAACTACTTCCCCTTTGGCTCCTCCGCCGCAGAATGGATACTCTCCCTCCCACTTAAGTATCGGGGTGCCACGAAGTAAATCGCTCTGCCAGTGAAACGGCATGTCATCACCTTCATCAAATCCGCCATTCTCAATCGTCAAGCTGCCGCCTTGAGCGGAAAGGATATTCACATTGTCGATCCAGACATGGCCCAGTCCCTCCTGTTCATTCTCTTGAGCAGGAAGAATGAAAGATAACGCCGCTTTCACCGCTCCCTCCGGCGCTCGGAAATTAACGATTTTATCTGTGGAGCTCCATACGTAAAAGTGCTTATTCAATTCCTCATAATCCGCATCTTCTTTCATGACTAAATCAAGTGCCTTTTCGATGTAATCCAAACTGTATGTGTTTGCGATGTTAACGATTTGCTCATATTGTTTTTGAATCCGTGCATCGGATTGGGCCATTTCCTTTACTTTCTTCAAACCCTCTTGTGTCAGGTACAATGTGGAAGCCATATCAACATCCGTGCGTAGTACTCGCGAGAAACGAACCTCTCTACTCATATTAAAAACATGCACAACGGCCTTTGCTAAAGGCTCAACTGAGCTAGCATAACCCGCTTTGACTGTGGTCAATTCCTGGATTGCAGCTTTCAGCTTACCTGCTGAATCGGTATCGAATTGTCCTATTGCTGTGCCAATCGTCGAAGAGGCTAACAACTCCTCCGCTTTGCTAATGGCTAAGTCAGCCAAGTCCTGCAACGTTTCTAAATCTTTGTTCAACATGTCTTGCTCTTTAAACCATGCTAGAGCAGGCTCCAAGCCATATTCATGATAAACTTTCCCGTCCATATTGTAGGTAGGCGCCATTGTAAAACGCTTTGTCGTAAATAAAACAGCTTCCTCTTCTCTAGGTTTGTAGAATTCACGGTTTCTGGTGAAAGGAACATGGTACTTTCCACTTAAAGCTAGAACTGCATCCTTAACCATTGCGGTCAAGGCCAGTTTGGTACCCTCGGTAAAATACTCTCCCTTTGTTTTTAATAAGTTTTCGGCACTATCAACGAGCGATTGTAAGCGTGCTGAATGTTCTGTTTTTTCTCCCATTGTCCATCATCTCCTGTATATAATACATATTGCTGTGCCTTATCTGCCTAAAGCGAGTTCTTCACGGATGATTCGACCGTCTTTGGATTCCACGATTCGGACGGATACATCTTCAGCCTCGATATGGTCAACAGTTAGTACTTGTGTTCTACCGTCCTTCAGCTGTACCTCCACTGTGCTGTCATCAACTGCCTTTACAGATACAACCATCGCTTGCGATTCATAGGGCTCAACAACTGTAATAAAACGGCCAATCTGCCCTTCTGTTCGGACTGCATACGTGATACGGCGTTGATCTTCGTCGCCAGGAAACGCGTCGGCGCCGATGAGCCCTACAAAACGCACAGCTCCCATCCCAGACAGATCCAAACTAATTGTTCCTTCCTTGCCATGATCGATAGGACTCGTCGGAATCGCATTCGCATATGCATTGCCAACAATCGTTACCCGTCCGTCTTCGTAATCTTTGCCAATGCCGAAACCAAGATCGATATTCTCACACACCAAGGTTAGCTCAGATAGTGGTTTTCTGCTTCCATCTGCCAGGACTAGATAAGCATCTCCCCAGAAAAGCCCCTGTTTGGTTCGTTGTGGATATTTCTGCTCATTATAGATGGGATGGTTGTTCACTCTTAACTTTATCGTCTTTGCTCCTTGCAGATCGATATCGCATTTCCCTACACCCAGTAACCATGCCCCGAACTCGCCCTGTGCCTGAACTTCGCCGTCAACTTCCACTTCGTATGCGAATGGGATTGTAATACCATGATGCTCCGCTGCTCTCCCGGTAATTTGAACGGATTGCCGTGGCCAAGCGGTATGGACGTCCATTTTCAATACGCCAGGGATATTATGTGCTGTGCGATTCCCGCGCATATCTTCCCCTTCACCGTACACTGTCTCGAAGCTAGCGACACTTGAGCCAGAGACTTCATACCAATGGCAATCGGTAATAAACTGAGCGTCTGACAAAGGATTATCCGTCCATTGACTCGTATGCTGGCTATATCTTACTTCCTCCCCTTGGATCCCTTTAAATCCTTTTATTTGAAATAAGCTATCGTACTGATGCTCACTCTCTCCTTTTACATAATCGAACAAAACCAAATAGTCATCCGTAACCGCCATCACTCTCCGCTGTAAGATCGGTTCCGTGAAATCCGATAAAGCACCGTATGGCGGTGCATCCTTCACTTCTGGCAGCCAGCTTGCATTCATCAGGCATCGATCTGCTAGTGTTTCATTGTCGTTATAAATCATGCCGCCATACGGTGGATAAGACCATCGTGACATGGTTTCGATTGCCGTAGCCTGAATCGCATGGCCGCTGTAAAACATCAGGCGTTTGGAGTCGCTTGGCACCTGCATTTTCCCATCGACAACCACCATGTTCTTGCTCATCGAATTTTGCACATAAAACTTATACATAAAATGCCCATAGCCCCACCAGACATGCTCGGGATTAAAGAAACTGCGTCCATGGCGCATAATGGATAGCACTTCTGTGCGATCAAAATGCCCGTGTGCATAGCCATGTGAACCATATCGTAAGACTGCTTGGATTTGATCTTTTTGCTCTCGGTTTTCCGTCTGACTTCTTAACATGGCGATACCAACGTTATCTGAAAAAGCGTTTTTCTTCGTATATGTTGACGCATACTCTGGTAGCTCGGCATGCCCGAATATAGGATCCGCTTGTTCAAAACGCTGAATAACCGCGATGTATTCCGGATCCTGATAATACTGATAGGCCAAGTCAAACGTAGACCCGAAATGAACGCCATTCAGCTTCTTCTCATCGGAATCGCTGATGCCGAATAACACGCCTCGATCATCGAGAAACGGAATGACGGCATCAAACAAATCTTTGATACAGACATAACTTTTTCGATTGCCTCCCCACTTCTTGTTGTACATGCCGAATCTTACTTCCGCTTCTTGACCGTCATAGGTACTGTTAACTTCATCATTGAACGGAATCCTGAAATGCGTGTGCAGCAGATTATATCCGAACGGAAGTAACGCATGCGCAGTATGGATGTACATGGAGGAGACCCATGTGTTGTATCCTACGGAACATTCATGCCACCAACCATCGTTAAACAAACCGTATTTCAATTGATCAATCGAGCCTCCAGCACCATAAACAAAGCGAAGTGCTCTTTCCATATCTTGAATCGCTAGTGCACAATACAAGGCACCTGTGATTTCGGATAAGAGCCAATTGGAAATATGACCTCTTTGGAGATGGTGATCCAGAATGTCCATGTAGATTCGGAACGATTTTTCAATGCCTCTATGGTCTTCCTCGGTTAGCACACCCGCATCATGGATGATATCGTAAGGAATCGCTAAATGCTGGAAAAAGTGCCCCTCCTGCACATAGCTTTGGCTGCATCCCTTCTTCTTTTTCGGATATCCGTTTTCTTCATCAATGAAATAACGCAAGAATTTCGCTACTTTTTCCGCGTACTTTAATTCCTTGGTTAATGCGTACGCATATGCGGCCGACATAATCCCGTATTCTTCACTTGTGTCATAGCAGTAGTCTCTCTCATCTACAGGCAGCGGCGGAGTCAGCTCCCACCGATCAGCAACTCCGATGATATTGTCATACCCTGGTTTAAAGATAGCGTGGGTATCGATCTTCGTCTTAACCGCTTTCCATTGTTCTTCATTATGATAAATGTAAGGATGCTGCAAGCTACGCATTGTTATTAATTCCACATGAACGGCACTTCCACTATCTCCGCCTGCGATAAAACGAAGTACCGTCGCTTCATGCCCCCCAGGCACCATGCGTTCATGTACGTTAACCTTCGCTGTAACTTCCTGTTTCTCATTAGGCTCGAGTATGAATCGCGAAGGTGTGACGATTGGCAGCAGGGACTCCCAGCCTTCAAACACTTGCTTGACGGTAACGCTTTGCTTAACTTCCGTGCAATTATGAATCGTCATCGTATAAACGACTTCGTCACCAATCTCACCGGATTTGCCCCGTACATCGCTTTCCACATAGATTCTCTGACCTCTTCGAAGTTCCGCCCGAATAAGTTCAGCTTCACCGCACAACTCAAAACGTTTGAGAAAGCGCCAAATATTCCCTTTACATGTCTCCATATCAAAATCAGACAACTTTATGCTGACTTGATGCTCTCCCGCTCCTGCCAGCAAGACTGTTGCGGAAACAGATCGATCGTCGATAAATCCTGCTTTAACAATGACTTCAGTCTCTTCACCTGCTGTATGCACGACAAGCTCTAAGCCATGCCAGCCCATGACATCCAGCGCCGCATCATTTCCTCTTTCAAAACCAATCGGATACCAACCAACGGACCCATCTGGGGTTGGAAATTCCAGTTTCAAGCTCTCTTTCAGCTGATACCCATAATCGCCTTTGGCGCCTGCCTGATGCCACTCTTCTAACATATTTATTTGATTTGCCATCTGATTCACTCCTATTTACTTCTAAAAGTATGACAAAAGAAAGCGACAATTGAACTTATATTCAACTGTCGCCCCGTGCCTATTATTTTCCGCCTTTATCCAAGTAAGCTTGGATTTGCTTTTGCAGCTCAGCACGGACTTTGTCCATACCAAGGGCTTTCAATTCACCGCTCAACTTGGCCGTCTGCGATTCCCAGTCTTTGATCTGACCAGCTTTCAATAGTTGAATAAATGGATCCGTTTTGGAGGTAATACTTGCAACTTCCGCTTTCACATTTGTACTGTCAAAAGTAAACATGGCTAGCGGAGCTGAATAGTACGTATCCGCTTTTGCTGAGTACTCAAAATATTTGCGTGATGATTCATCCAAATCGCTGCTAAGTCGGATCATGTTGGGATTCCAAGACATTTCAAATGCGTTGAAAATATAGTTTTTCGACTCATCCAGTAATTTGATTTGATTGCTGCCAACAGCTTCCCAATGTTTCCCTGGAATGCCGTACTCGATTAAATCGTGGTTTTCTTGACTACTGAACAACCAATCGAAATACTTCATTGTTCGATCAATGTTTTTAGAAGTTGTAGGAATTGCGATCGAGTTATTTGATCTGTAGTTTGTGCTGATGGCTTGGGGTTTCATATCACGTATATCTTTTCTAAGCACGAAAAACTCCAGATCTGCCGTAGAGATCGTTTCCTTCAGCTTCTTTCTATCTGCAGCAAAGGAACTAATTGTGCCGTAATAAGAAGCCGCTTTTCCGGACATGAAATACGCTTTGTTATCCTTTTGGCTAACAACATCTTTCTCTAAATACTTACTCCATTCCGCCCATTTATCGTACTGTGGGTAAGCAGTCTTAGCTGTGTTGAAGGGAGCTGGCAGCTTCGCAAACGCTGCAGCTTCGTCACCCAGCGCCGCCATATTTTGCACTTTCTTCCCATCATCCGATAATTGAACAAGGATAGGAATGCCAGCAATGCCAACTGTACCAACATTAGGAATCTTCGTATTATTTTCACCTGTCCAAATTTCCTGAAAGCCGCCATTGCCTTTAACCGCAAGAGGAGTTAGCGTTTTATCAGCCTCTTGTACTTTCTTATAGAAATTCTCTAGATCTTCATAACTATTAATCTTGCCTAAACCGTATTTCTCACGTAAATCTTTGCGAATATACACGACAGGCAAATCATAGAAATACTGCGTGAACGGAATCGTGTACAGATGACCGTCAAAACGCTTATTCGCTTCTACAAATTCAGGAGTAAACGCTTTCTTCAAACCTGGATAAGCATCATTATTAAAATACTTATCGAGCTGCGCATAAGCACCCTGTGGGACAAGCTCTTTCAGATTCATGAAATCAGCGTCAAACACAAAGTCAACTTCTTCGCCAGCAGTCATCATCAACTTCACTTTTTGCTTATGATCAGCACTGGGATTCCATTGAATATTCAACTTCGTATTCAGCGTGTCTTTTGACCGTTTCTCGAATTCATCCATGACGAGCTGCATATCTTTGGGCGGATCGCCGAACAGCATCCCCTTCAGTGTAACAGGTGCTAATTTCGCAGGTGCTGTGGTAGTAACAGCAGTAGCAGCAGTACTTGCTTCTGGTTGTTTGGAATCGCTGCATGCCGTAGCCGTGGTAATTACTGCTACTACCAGTAACGAAGTAGAAACCATTCTTGTTTTCATATCTTTATCCTCCCTAATGTTCCTCATCTATACTAAACCGCCAATAGCGGAACTAGCCTTTTACTGCGCCAACCATTAAACCTTTGACGAAATATTTTTGCAAAAACGGATACAAAAATATGATCGGTCCGATCGTAACGATCGTCGTAGCCAACCGAACTGTAATCGCTGGAGGGACAAAATTGGGGATATTCACATCGGCTGAAACCTGATTAATATAGTCCAAATTGTTCATAATGCGCTGAATCAAATATTGCAGCGGAAACTTATGTGGATCGTTGATATACAGCAACGCGCTGAACCAATTGTTCCAATAACTCAAAGCGTAGAACAACCCAATCGTAGCGAGTGCGGGCAGCGAAACTGGAAGAATAATGCGAAATAAAATATAGGCATCGTTTGCGCCATCCATCTTTGCGGATTCCGCAAGCGATTCATCAATTGTTGCAAAGAAATTTCGCAGTAGAAACATGTTCCAAGCGCTGATCATGCTCGGGATGATGAGTACCCATATCGAGTCTTTCATTCCCAAATATTTGGAAATTAACAAATAGGAAGCGACCAAACCTCCATGGAACAGCATCGTAAAATAAACGAAAAAAGCGATTTTATTGCGATATTTAACAGATTTAACAGAGATGGCATAAGCCATTGCACTGGTAAAAATCATTGATAACGTCGTGCCAGCAAGAGTAACAAAAGTGGTCACGCCATATGCGCGGAAGATCGTATTATCTTCAAAAATCAATTTGTACGCCTGCAGCGAGAATTCTTTGGGAAAGAACGTATAGCCTTTCTTCAATATCTCGCCTTCTGTAGCAAACGAGCTTGCCAGAACCGAAATAAAAGGAATCAAACAGTAAATTGAGAACAACACAAGAATGAGATAAAATACGCATTTCAACAGCTTATCTGATAAACTCTCTTGAATCATATGCAGCCTCCATTTCTTAAAAGATAGCCGAGTCTGGCGATGTTTTCTTAGCCACATAGTTCACTGTGATTACTAATATGAAACCGATAATTGATTGTAAGAAGCCAACAGCGGCCGACATCCCCATATCCCCAAGATCCATCAATGCACGGAAAACGTAGGTATCAATGACATCTGTCGATGGATAAAGAAGCGGATTTCTGCCAATAATCGCATAAATCATACCGAAATCTCCGTTAAAGATGCCCCCGACTGCAAGTATGGTTAAAAGGATGACTGTCGGTTTCAAAAGCGGCAACGTGATGAAGCGAATTTTTTGGAGGCGGCTCGCGCCATCCATGGCGGCAGATTCGTAAATTTCCGGATTGATACCAGAAATCGTGGCCATGTAGACGATGGATCCGAAACCAGCTCCATGCCAAATTTTCAACATAACGAGAATGGCTGGCCAGTAGTGTGGAGAAGACAAGTATTGAATGGGTTCAATCCCGAACATACCTATGAATTGGTTTAAGAATCCTCCGTCTGTCGCCACGAAAGCGGTCATGAACATGGCAACAACCGTCCAAGAGAGAAAATGCGGGAAAATCATAACGGATTGGGAAACTTTCTTAAACCATTTACCTCCAATCTCCGTCACCATGATCGCGATCGCCACAGCGGCTATCGTTCCGAATGTAATAAACAGTACGTTCAGAAATACCGTATTGCTCACGACTTTAATCCAATCGCTGGAGTTAAAGAAGAATTGAAAGTTTTTTAATCCGACGAATTTACTGCCAGTAATACCCTTCACCGCTTTGAAGTCTTGGAAGGCGACAACGATCCCTCCCATTGGTAGATAAGCAAAGACTAAAAACCAGACAACACCGGGGAGTGCCAAAGCGTACATGAACTTATTTATTTTCAGCTCATGGAAAAAAGCGCTAACCGTACCCCGTTGTTTCTTAGCTTCCGATGCTTTCATCGTTGTTTGTGTGGATGTCATTGTGTTGCTCATCTTGTTTCCTCCTTTCACTAGGTCGATGACTCTACTGTACGTTGGATCGCTCCTTCATAAAAGTTTAAGATGTAGACAAAATCACTGATTTTCACCGAAATCCATGTGTGAAATTACACCAATTTCATTCATATATGCTTTTATCAACTGAAAAAGCGAACATATGAACTTATCGTGCCAAAGTTCATATGCCCGCCATTGGAATTTAAACATGTCTCATTTTGCTGGAAACCTACGATCATGCTTCTTGTACGCTGAACTTGTGATGTTTCCTATAGTGATCCGGCGTCTTGCCGCAATGCTTTTTGAACGAGACGTAAAAATAATTCGTATTTTCCATCCCTACCATCTCACCAATTTTGTTTGCTGGAAGATCCGTTTCAACGAGCAGTTCTTTGGCTTTGGCGAAACGGAATTCGATCAAGTAAGAGGTAATCGATTGTCCCGCAATCTCTTTGAACACTTTGCGCATGTAATTCATGGAGAGGCCGCCGACTTCCACCAATGACTCCACGGTTAAGTTTGAATCTGCATAATGCTCATGAATATGCTGAATTATTTTATCTACAATCCACTTGTTCTTCTGCTGCGATTGCAAGTCTCTAGCGCCTATGGCTTGCTCACATACCTCTAAATACCAGGCCTCAATTTCCTCTAGCGTCTCCCACTGATTGAGCGTAGACATGAGGCTGCCGATATCCATGATTGACCCCGTGCTGCTCTGCATGGTCATTGCTTTAGCTGTTCGCGCTGTTGAAATGAGCAGTTGTGTCAAGCTGAGTATCAACTCATCAGGCGTAGCTTGGCGGGTATAGGCAAGGAAGGCAGCAAAAGCCTCTCTGATGCTCGCCATATCCCCGAGCTTTAACTGATCCGTGATCTGTTTCTCCATAGCAGACACTTGGCTGTCTTGCAGCGGCTCTCTTATCATTTCAATGCTTGAATGAATAATGGCTTCGTTCCCAAAGATGATGCGATAAGCAGAAGCAAGCTTGGCCGCCTCCCTTGAGGATCCGATTTCCGATAAACGTATGCTCTCCGATCCCACTGCAATTGAAACGGATAGATGTAGAAAGCGAGCGACATTGTCTTGGATATTCTGCAGCATTTCTGTGAGTTGCGGCACTAACTCCGTACTCATCTGTACGTTCACAATCATTGCGATTCCATCATCGCCAGAGTCAAAACACACAGCAGGCATTCGACTTGAGCTGACCTCAACAGCAATATTCGATATCGCATATCTTAGCAAAGCAATATCTGACTGCTTATACGTGGCTAGCAGCTGACGGTAGGCATCTAGTCGGAGCAAGCATACGACATATCTCGGATAAGTGAATTCGATCCCCACACTGGCCAGTTTTCTAGCCATCTCCTCTTCATTCGACCAGCCTCCAGATGTCAGCAGACGAAGCACCTCATGCCTTTTGGCCGAACGATAATCCTGTACGCTCAACTGAAGATCCTGAATCTGATGATCCAAGTAATAAAAAGTCCTTCCGAGCACGTCCAACTCGGATTCTCCTTGCAGTTTATTGGTGCCGCCGGAGGAATGATTCACTTTCGCAAGGAGACGATGAATAGGACTGTAAATCCACTTCGTAAAGAATCCGCCTACAAGTAAAACAATCAGAAGTAAACAGCCAGTCACCATTAAAATAAACCGTTGCGTTTCCCTGACTTCACTCAGGAGCTTCTCATAATCGATTAAGCCGATGAACGTCCATCCCAAACTTTCTGATTTGATATAGGAAACCCGATAATTGCGACCTTCTTTTTTAAATTCAAAAGAACCTTTCGGTGTAGGCGAGTTACTAATCGACTGAACATATGACTCTTCAGTTAAATTTGTGTTGATCATCTCGTTGGTAGAGTGAGTAATCACGGTGCCCTGTTTATTCAAAATCATGGATTCGAACAAACTGCCTTGCGCGCCGTTCATGACCATGCTTTGCAATGTACGCTGGTCCAAATTAAGCACCATCGCGCCATTCGCCACCTTGCCAACTGCATTTGGAAATACGAGAGAAATCACATTCATCTCATATTTCCTATCATAAATGGCATAATCGATATGTCTGGGATAAAAAATGTTCGAGCGATTCGGCTGAATACTAGCCAATAGATTGAGTACATCTAGGTCATAGAAATCTTCAAATGATTTGACGGTACTTAGTGATGAGAAAGCCAGCTTCTTCTGATCATTCAACAAGTAGATCGAGTGGATCAGTGGATTCGTACTTGTCAATTCATAGAGTTTGTTGCCAATTCGACCAAGTTCACTCGTACTGAAATCCATATTGTAAAAGCTCATCTGAATTTCAGGACCGTTAAACAGACCTCCGAAATTAGTGAATGTCGATGTCAATAAAATGTTCGCTGTATTGAAAGACTGTTCAATAGCCGTATCCGTTGATCGATTAATCTGTTCCGTTAAATTTCGGGACACTTTGGAAGCGATGACAAACGTCAGCACGGCAATGACTAAAAGCCCTACCAGCAGATAGGACAAAATGATTCGAATCAACATATTCTTATTTTTCAAGAAGGCCTGTAAGCTTTTCATCACGATCCTCCTCTGGTTTATGGCAAAAGAAAAAAGAGACAGCCGTTAGATAGGTCGCCTCTTTTTACTGTATCAGAAGGGTGAAGGAACTTGGATGAAGTTTTTTAACAGATGTATGCGCTTTTTTAAGAATTGAATAAATCATCAGGCCCTGTTACAGCCTCGCGAATGTGATGTAATCGATTTGGGCTGGCTCTGCCGAATCGGTCCGAAGTGCCCGATTGATTTGTCCCCGGTGATATTGCCCATGTAAGAGGACCTGCAACAGGATGTCCCGGACCGACGTTCGGAACGGAACCCCGCTCTGGTTCGCATAGTCGATCATCTTGTCCAACTCGGATTCCTCGAGCCCTTCGATATAGACGCGATATTGCTCGGCGTTTTCTTCAAACATCGTCCGGATCGACGTCAGGTCTTCTGCTTCTTCCCACAACGAATATTGCGCGCTGCCCTTGCCCTGCAATCGGGACAGCCAAACTCGTTCCGCGACCGCGACGTGCCGAACCAACTTTAGAAGGTCCTTGTTCTTCGTCTCACTCTCCTCGAGAGCGTCCAAGATGCGTCCGTCCGCCCAGATCAGGTGGTCCATCATGCACTTAATCGTCTTCATTTCGATTTCCCCCTCTTCGTCTCATCGATTACTTGAACCTACTGTTACCCATTAGAGTTGAACAGGTATTGGACCTCAGTGCTTCGTATAAATCAGGGTCCAGTTCCATCCGTAATCACACGATAACCTAACCAATTTTTCTTCACCCAAATAAATGATTTTGACACTTCATCAACATAGAATAATTTAGCTCCACCAAACGATGTGCTTCCTGCCTCCTTTACATGAACACTGAGAGCCTTAATTGGATGGAGAGAGAAGAATAAATGCTTCCTAACCGCTAGTTCCGCCGTTGGATTGGGAAAGAAAAACAAATAAATCACTAACAATGTCGTGATGGATATCATCCAAATCTGTTTCCTCTTCGACATCATTGTATCATCCTCCCAACACTTAGTTCTTTAAAAATAAGACGAAGGGAGTGTGTGAAAAGTTTCCATTTTATATGGGTTGCCAAATACAATTAAACAAGAGGGATTTAACCTAAGTTGAATAAGGTAAATTCAAAAGTGCGGGTATTTCTGGATGGAAATTTGTTACTTTTAAAGTAATATTGTACTCTTTAAAATTAAAATTAAGATGACCATCTCGCATACAAAATGGCACGCCTTTATCTGTAAGTTTTTTACTAACCTTACTAACAAAATCTGTACTACTTACTCCGAATATGACATTCATAGTTGGTGGTAAAGCAACCATTTCTATGGGTATCCATTTTCTCGTTTTTGAAGGTATGACCATATGCGATGTACCGCCTATTGCAAAAGTAAAGTCATCTCTAACTTTATCAAGTTTCAGCTCAAAAATGTCTACAAAAAATTCTCTAAATTCCTTAACGCTATCTGCCGGAAAGCCAATTTCTCTAAGGTACAGTAATTTTAAGTCTCCTGCTGGGGTAAGTATTCCTTCCCTCACATAATGATGTGTGATAATCTCTAGCAGATTACCATCACCATCTCGAAAGTATACGTTTTTACCAGTTTCGAAATCATCAATATGTCTGCCATTAGACCATTTTAAAAGTGTAATCCCCTTACTTTTGAGCAAATTGACCACATTTTCAAATTCTGAAACGGGTACTTCAAAAGCAAAATGAGCTGGAGCTATTGGATCCATAGCTTCTTTAAACGATAATTTAAAGTTTTCAGTTGGTTGGAAACATATTTCATCTTTAGTTTCAAGAAGAATTGGGAATCGCAATTGCTCGAAGTAAAATTGTTTAACCCCTTGAATGGAGACTGTGTTTAATTGAAATTGTTCGTAATGAGTAATGATACGGATTGCCCCCTTTATTAACTATTGCCCCTTATATCATACATTTTATTCCATTAATCTGACCATTACTTGTTGAAAAAAAGGCAACCAATCCACTTGGATTGGCTGCCTCTTCATTTAGCTATTGAACTCTCATTTCCCGATACATATTCAAAAAAGTCGAAGTCAGCATACAGACGAGTTCCTCGCAAATCCTGTGCGCAAAGCCCAACGAAAGCACCAGTAAAGGATAATTTGCGCTGATAACTGTCCGCAAGATTGCCGGAGTACAACGTCGGACCAATAGGTTGCCACGACTGACCGTCAGTACTGTAAGAGAATTGAATCTTATCGAAATTCATTGCTGCTTTCAGATAGATGCGCTCACCTTCAGGAATCGGCACATAAACGTCCAATTCATCATACTGCCCCTGATCGCTTACGATAATCGCTAGATGCTTGCCGAGCTGCTCATCATGGGAAATGCGCAGATAATAATGATCAGACTCATCATAATAGAGGACCAGTCCAGCCATTTGGGTAAAGGATACCGGCTCGAATTCCACGCATGTCACCATCTCGCACTGAAAGCTTTGAATACGTCGTGCCACAAGGCTTTGGTTGTGCAAGGAGGTTAACGACTCTCGTCCCTTTAATCGTAAGAAACCGGGACGCTCCGATAAGCTTAACCATGACTCGTCAGCCGGAACCCGAAGTGTGTGCCAATGCACGCTAAGACTGATTGAATCGAAATCATCCCGAACCGGATCTGGCGCAAACGGATACGGCGTGAGCTCCGTCTCCGGAATATGCAGCTGCGGCTGCTTTCCGCCTGAGGCGAGCTTCAACCATCCGTCCGATGTCCATACTACTTTTTGCAGGGAGGTTTCTCGCCCTAATGGACTGAGCTTGTTCCCGTCTTGAAGAGGACGGGAACAAATGAATACCATGTACCAGTCACCCAACTGCGTTTCCACCAAAGAACCGTGACCCGCATTTTGTAATGGATGCTCAGGCGTATTTCTTGTTGTAATAATCGGGTAGTCCGGATCAACTTCATAGGGACCGTCTATGGTAGTCGAACGCATAAGGGTGGCGGCGTGCATCGGCCCGGTTCCACCTTCTGCCACCAGTAAATAGTAGTAGCCATCCTTCTTATATACCATTGGACCTTCCGTAACACCCAAATCTGTCCCTTGCGTGACAAGCTTTATCTCGCCAATCAGCTTGCCTTCAACAGAACAGAATTCCTGCATAATGATTCCGGCGAATCTACTTTTGTTTTTGCGAAAATCCCACTGCATATTAAACAAATACTTGCGGCCATCCGTGTCGTGAAACAAAAAGTGATCGAAACCGCTAGAATTCAGATAGATCGGTTCAGACCATGGTCCTTCAATCGAAGGTGCTGTCACGATATAGTTGTGCAGATCCTTATAAACCCCTTTTCGACCAACCACATTCGTAAAGCACAAATAGAAAGTACCATCGGAGTAGCTTAAGGATGGCGCCCAAATACCGCCTGAGCTTGGTACACCCCGCAGATCAAGTTGACTTACCCGATCTAGTGGACGTGTCAACGGCCTCCAGTTCATTAAATCTTTGGAATGATGAATGAGCACGCCAGGAAACCATTCGAAGGTAGATGTTGCAATATAATAGTCATCTTCAACCCGAATGATCGATGCATCCGGGTTGAAGCCGCGTAGAATTGGATTTTCAATCATGCTGTCGTGCTCCCCTTTACCACAAATACAAATCGTTCCCTTTTAGCTTGAAAATCGCTTCCATGAAATAGTAATCACCATAAATAATCGCATGATGATGGGTTGCCGAATGATAGGCACCTGTACCGTATTGAACCAAACTATCACTCTCTGTTGTCCAATTGATTCGTGAGCTATCCAACGTTTGGAGCAACTTCACGGCAGCACCAAGATACAGATCCTTTTCATGCTCCCCTACAACTTTCGCAATTTCAATTAGACCACACGCGGCAATAGCTGCTGCCGTATCATCTTCTCTCTTCGGTTCTTTTGGCTGCCGGAAATCAACCGGAATCACGCCATCCGCAGGAATATTCGCGATAAAATAGTTGGCAATCCGCTTCGCGGTTTGCAAATACTCATCCTTTTGCGTATGAATATAGCTCATCATGTACCCATATAGTGCCCAAGTCTGTCCTCTCGTCCAAGAGGATCCTTCCTCATATCCTTGGCCACCATACGTTCGAACCACTCCACCTTCAAAAGGATCGAATTCCACAATATGATTGACAGAACCATCCGGTCGAACGAATGTTGTCATCCCCGTATCAGCATGCTTCATCGCGATTTGCTTGAACCGTGGGTCACCAGTTTCTTCAGAAGCCCAGTATAACAACGGGATATTGAACATGCAGTCGATAATGGCCCAGCCTCTTGTATCGGAGCCCTCTAAATCATTCCAAGCGCGAATGAATCCTCCTGCTAAATTAAAGCGTCCTGCTAACAGATTAGCTGCATGAAGCGCTCTTTTGCGAGATTCCTGATTCTGCGTTACTTTATAATTTGCCACACTTGTCGGCAACCACATAAAGCCAACATCATGATGCAAGCCGTAAAATTCATCAAAACATCGATCTAATTCTTTTTCGGAAATTTGCGCGATGTCTTTATATTTCTCGTTGCCGGTTTCGTGATGCATAAGCCACATCATGCCGCCCCAAAAGCCATTCGTCCACCAATTAATTCCATCTGTTTCAGTACCTGTTGGGTTATCCACGATGCGATTATCATGTGTGCCATTAATGGTCGTGAACGGAATTTTATGTTTGGACTTTTCGCTAACCCAGTCCATTTTCGTTGATATTCTATCAATCACTTCATTTAACCATTGTTGATCCTGCCCTTTTAACATGCGTATCTGCCCACTTTCCCCATTATATTTTTCATTTTAAAAAACCTCCCTACCCGCCCTGATAGTTGATAGAGAGATTTCCCATGTGTCGCGACCTCTTGACGATTAACCTTTCGTCGCACCCGCGGCAATCCCTTTGACAAAATACTTCTGCAACGCGATGAACGCGATTAAGACAGGGATAATTGAAATCGCTGTACCTGCGAATACCATATCCCACTGGGAAGCATATTCGCCGACAAAGCCGAAAATTTCGACGATCATCGTTTTAGGCTTATCTGAAGGCAACACCAAGCTTGGCATCAGGAAGTCGTTCCAAATGCCGAGACCGTTAAGCACAACCAAGCTCGCTGTACACGGCCCAAGCAGAGGGAACACGATCCGCCAGAAAATGCCGTATTTGGAGCAACCGTCGATTTCAGCAGCTTCCTCAATTTCACGCGGCACTCCTTTGAGAAAGCTTGTATAAAGCAGCACGCCGAATCCTACCGAACCGGAGATGTAGATGAGAATCGGCCCACTCAAGCTGCCATAGAAGCCCATCATTTTCATTTCTTTGAACAATGGAATCATATAAACTTGAAAGGGAATCATCATGCCCGCTAGAAAGTAGATATAGACCATATTCGTCCATCTTTTATTCGTCCGCTCAATCGCGTAAGCAGCCATTGGGATGATTGCAATCATCGCGATAATCGAGCTCAGTGTCAAAATAATCGAGTTGACCATCGCTCTTGGGAAATCCGTTTTGGTCCACAGATAGACGAAGCTGTCCACATACCAGCTGGTTGGGAACGAGATCGCATCCCGCATAATCGCACCGTTGCTTTTAAAAGCGGAAATCAAGCTGAAGTAAATCGGGAAGAAGAAGATAATGGCAAGGACGAGTGTCAGTGCAAAGAGTAGAATCTCTAGTATGCTTTTCTGTTTTCTCATCTTATAACTGCACCTCCCTGCTGCGAAGCAGCTTAATTTGAATCAGTGATACGATTAGGATCAGGATAAAGAGAACAAGTGATAGCGCCGTACCGAAGCCTTGCCGCAGCTCGCCAAACCCGACTTTATAAATAATGTACGTCAGTGTTTCAGTAGCAAAACCAGGTCCACCGTCCGTCATGACGGCAATCTGATCGAATATTTTGAGAGACGCAATCATCGATAACATCATGCACACTGTAAAGGCACCTGCCAGCAGAGGGAACGTGATGTGGCGGAATTGCTGCCAGCGGTTCGCTCCATCAATACTTGCGGCTTCTGACAACTCTGGCGGAATGCCTTGCAGACCAGCCAAATAAATAATCATATAATAGCCAGCACCTTTCCATACAGTTGCAAAAATGATTGCGATCAATGCGTAATCCGGATTTCCAAGCCAATCAATCTTCAAGAAGGAAAGATGTAGTTTATCGAGCAATTGCGTAACTACACCGAAGTTGTAATTCAGAATAATTGTCCAGACAAATCCCATAACAATCCCACTAAGAAGCGTCGGGAAGTAAAAAATACTGCGAAACAAGTTGCGGAACCATCTCACCTGATCGACCAGCATCGCCAGTAGCAAGGCAACGGCATTTTCAATCACAACTAAGACTACGGATAAGATTAACGTATTTTTCAGTGCATTATGCACACGCTCGCTGTGCCACATCTCTACGAAGTTATCAAAGCCAATAAAGCGAATATCTGGACTAACGCCATCCCAAGAAGTAAAACTGAGGTAGATACTGCTCGCTGTCGGTACCATGACGAACAAGGTATAGAGAATTAGTGCTGGAATAAGAAACACGACGGAAAAGGTTAGCCATTTTCTTTTTCTCTTAATAGGCTGTATGGTGTACATTCTCTTATGCCTCCTATTGGATTATGAAGGCAGTAGCAGGAAAACCTCCGCAAGTGACGCAGAGGTTCTCCGTTTGCAGCCTTTGTATGTCTTATTTTTTCATTGCCTTCACTTCAGTGTCCCACTCAGCATCCGCTTTTTTCAAGTAGTCAGCACTGAAATCACCTTTTACTAACCAATCTTGAACGGATTTGTAGAACCAGTTACGGAATTGCGGCGGGATTTGATTAGCTCCCCAGAAGTTATTAATTTGAAGCGATTTTTTAACGTTCGGATCTGCCATCATTGTCAGAACTTCTTGCAATTGAGGGGAAGCTTCATAGTTCATTTTTTCTTTTGTCGAAGGGATTGCGCTTGCTATTTTCAAATATTTTGGATATTGCTCTTTGCTGAAGAAGAATTTAATGAAATCCGAGATTGCAGCTGTTTTGTCTGCGTCTTTCGCAGCATTAGCTGATAGAGACCAACCTGCTGGTTGAGCAAGACCAACAACGTTTACAACCCCTTTTTGATCCGGTACAGGGTACCATCCGAAGTCAAATTTTGGATCTGCTTGTGCGATCGTTGGGAACATCCAAGGACCAGAGAACAAGCTTGCTGCTTTACCTGTTACGAGCATGGAAGCCGTTTGATTATCCGCCGTACTCATGTAACCTTTGTCTACGTAACCTTTGGTGAACAGATCGGTCATCAGTTGCATCGCTTTCGCAGGACCAGCATCTGTAAAGCTGACTTTGCCTTCGGAACGCTTGGAATTCCAATCTGCATCACCCACGAACACTTCGTCGATCAAGAATTTATTGACCCAGAAGCCCCAGTGGAAAATATCTTTACCACCGACTACGATCGGTGAAATGCCTTTTGCTTTCAGTTTTTCTTGAGCTGCGATGAAATCCGCATATGTTTTAGGCTCATCTGTAATGCCTGCATCTGCGTAAGCTTTCTTGCTGTAAATAATCCCTTGGGGTGCAGGTAGCGAGATTGGCGCATTGTAGACCTTGCCGTTTACTTGTGGCACACTTTCAAACAAACCTTGTAGATCTTTGGGAAGTTCAGCCAACTTGCCGGCGTCTGCGAACAATTGTGTATCACGCATTTCCACAAGATCTGGGAATTCGCCAACTGCATCTTTCGTTTTCAAAAAGTCTAGGTAAGCAGCTGTCGTTGTTTCACTCAAATCTTTGATCTTAACATTCGGGTTTGCTTTCGTGTATGCAGCAATGGCATCCGCTACTGCTTGTTTGGTCGCTGGATCACCAGTTGCATAAATGACACTGAATGTTACGTCTTTCTTCGGAGCCGTCGTCGCTGCAGCTGTGCCAGCCGGAGCGGCGCTTGAAGTTGAAGTTGCGGAATCACTGTTGTTACCGCAGCCTGCCAATATGAGTGCTAATGCTGTCGATCCTACGAGTACTTTGGAAAATGTTTTAACCATGGTTGAAGTAACCTCCCTTTAATATCTAGCTTCTTGTGAACAACTCAAGCTGTGTGCTTCGACTCATCAGGTACTGTTCTGTTCCTTGATTTAAGACTAACATACGCCCAAATCGTTTAGAATGAAGTTTTTTAAGCTCGATATGCATGAATTTAAGAAGATGTGACCGCAGGCTATGGAGATAATCGACATGAAAAAACAGCTTTCGCCAACGCTTCAAAACGAAGCTAAGCAGAAGCTGTTCCCCGGAACAATTAGAATCCCTAACTAGTTCCCCTTGATTTGACTCTTATATTCTTGCGGAAGCTTGCCATAACTTTTCTTGAACATGTCGCTAAATTGCCTTGGATTATGATAACCCACCTGCTCTGCAATTTCATAAACGAGCAAATCTGTTTGCAAGAGCAGTCGGACTGCATTTTTCATCCGGATGTTGGTGACGTACTGCTTAAAATTCTCATGCGTGTGCTTCTTAAAGAAACTGCTAAAATAATATGGATTCATAAACACTTGGGAAGCCATGCTTTCCAGTGTGATATTTTCGCTATAATGCTCCTCAATGTATTCCTTAATAATCTTCATCTGCTGCGCTTCGCGGCTGCCGCCAGCTGTGCTTACTTGTTCCAGTATGTCCAAAATACGATCCGTTATGAAATCTGTAAGATCACGAAATCGGTAGAATTGATGCATCCGCTGTTGCCAATCTTTCCGCTGCTCAGGTGACACCTGAAGGTCAATCCCGACAGCCGACATCTCCTCCATTAAGTCCGTTAACATAGCATATAGGAGTAATACAGCCGATTCTTTGCGACCATTGGCGCTGGTTGTAACATGCTCATAAAAGCTGACCAGCAACTCCTGCACTTGCTGCTTTTCCTTAGCAATGACCGCTTTAATCACGGCATGCTTGGCTTCTGCTAGAAACTGATCCCCGCCGCCACGGCGCTCCTCCTGCGACCAAGACAGAATCGTCCCTTCCTTTTCAAAAAAGCTATAATTCATCATCTCAATGGCCGACATATAGGATTGCCTTAGGTCCTGCAGGCTGAGGGCCGGCCTACCGATACAGATCGTCACATGAATTTTAAGGTAATATAAAATCTTATCCCGCATTTCGCTCGCAAGACGCTGCAAATCATCCTCTATGCGCATGTGGTTCACGATAACGCATAAATTTTCGCCTTTTCGAATGACGAGACCGCTGCCATATAGCTGGATCAGCTCATCTACCAGATTGGATACCGCAAACACTATTAGACGCTTCTCATGCTCTCCCCATCTGCCATCCTGTAATTGTACATGAGCAAGCTCCACATACAGGACGCTGAAACACGAGCCCGTAAACTGCATGTTCAAAGCCTGAAGTTTACGCTGAGCTTCCTCCCACCGAATATCCCCTTGGGTAAGTCTGTCAAATAGCTCCTCGAGTTGCGTCTTCTTATCTTTTTGTTCATAAACAGCCAGCTTACCTTTGGAGGATTGATCATCATTCGCTTCCTTCAGCTGCGTCATAGCTTTGCCTACCGCCTCGAGCAGCAGACTTTTCTCGATCGGCTTCACCAAGTAATCAACCGCACCGAAGGCTAACGCATCCTTCGCATAGGAAAACTCCTGATACGCACTGACGAAAATAATTTTCGTATGCAACTGCCGCCGTTGTACTTCCTTGATCACATCAATGCCCGAACCGTCCGGCATGCTAATATCCGTGATAACAAGATCAGGCAACTTTTCTTCGATTTGCTCCATAAGACTTCTTCCGGTCATCGCTTCACCGACGATCGTAATGCCTAGCTCTTCCCATGGAATGAGCTTTTTTAACCCTTTGATAATGATCGGTTCATCATCAGCTAGAATGGCGTTCAACACGGACGCTCACCTCTTTCGTTAACGGAATGACTAGACGGACGGTCGTACCAATATGTTGGCTGCTGTTGATCTCTACGCCATAACCGTGCCCATACAGTCCCACGATGCGTTCATGGACATTAATTAGCCCTATACTGCTCCCTATATCTAGCGAGCTGCCCTGTGCCAACTTTAGACGAACCCGTTCAAGTGTTTCTTCAATCATCCCTACACCATCGTCGTCCACCGTAATACCAAGCAGGTTATCCGGCAGTTTTTCAATTGAAATGCGGATCGTACCTTTCCCTGACTTTGGCATAATACCATGATAAATAGCGTTTTCGACGATCGGCTGCAGGGACAGCTTCGGAATCGCACAGTCCATTAAGTCCGCATCGAACCGGAAGTCTAAACCTAGCCTATGCTCGCCGTACCTGATCACCATCAATTGAAAGTATTGCTCCACATTGGTCTTCTCTGACTTGATTGTAACGGTTTCCTCACCGTAATCGAGTACATATTTGAGCTGATGGGATAATGACAAAATCATATCGCCCACCTCATTCGCATCTTCCGCAACAGCGCTCATCCGAATCACTTCGAGCGTATTGTACAAATAATGCGGCCTGATTTGGCTTTTCAATGCGTTCAGTTCAGCTTGCTTCTGTTTAATCTGCGCAACATACACTACGTCAATGTATTCCTTCAGCCGCCCCACCATTTTATTAAAGCCGTGAGAAAGAAGCCCCAACTCATCCGCTGTCTTCACGGTTACATTCGTATCGAAATTACCGGATTCCACCTTCGCCATTTCTCGTGTAATACTACGAATCGGATTAGAAAAGCGATTCGAGAACCAAACTGCTACCACAATCAACGAAACGATACACAGGCCAATGACAATCGTAATTGTCCGTATGAGCTGTTCGACTTTGAGAAACAGTTCTTTTTTATAAAACTCACCGACAATTTGGATGTTATTCTCTGCTGTTGCCTGTTGCAGATGTAAGAAATCATCCGACGTATTGGCGTGGAAAACCGTACCGATTAGCTCTAATTGATTGCTGTATAAGATAACCCCCTGATTATCTACGACATAGACAGTATCTTGTTTATTCAGGACCATCTGTTTAAAAATCTCAGTAAACACACCAAGTCCCACATCCATGTAAAATGTACCGACAATATCACCTTCAACCTTGGATGAGCCCAGGACATCAGTAAGGTTGCGGCCAAACGTCATCACTGGATCCGTAGCCCCAAGAAAATAATCCTGTTTGTGCGTCGGAAAAAAGCTGAGTCCGTTACGATTGAGCTTCGTCTGCTCTTTCCATTCGACCTTTGGATATGGATATTGGTAATCCAGAGCAACATTGTTCTTAGATAGGCTTTCAAAAGTCCCATTCGGCAGAACAAAAAAGACACTTTGCAGATTACGTTCCGTATATAACACCGTTTGCAAGAAATCGTTAATTGTCATCGTTAATCTGATGTCTTTTTCCTTGCTTTGCGCTGCAATGGCTTGTCCCAATTGGCCATAGAGCCCGCCAACCCCGTAGGAATACATAAGCTTCGAAATGTTATTGTACTTAACGAACATATCATCCACATTGCGACTCGCAAATAACAGCATTTGCTCATAGTTATTCGTCGCATAACGCTCCATGAAGCCGCTGAACGTCTGCAGGGAAATATAACTAAGAATGAGCAACGGAATGAGTCCTACCGAAATGAAAGAAAGTGTAAATTTGGCAAAAATGCTTTTATGCAGCCGAAAAGGGTTCGATGCCATCTGTGAGCCGCCTCATTCTTTTGATTTAGAGTAAGTCTATTTTAACAGAATTCACACGTGATACTACCGTTGAAATTTAATTTGGATGTGCGCTTTTTTAAGATATGAGAAAAAACGTCACCCTTACGGATGCCGTTGTCGAAAGAAGCCGCTCTTATTATTGGATCTGATCCACAGGAAAATAAACCGTGTAAGTCTCATCCTTAATTTCATATAGAGGAATAAACCGTATTCCCTTGTCTTGCCCCTTCGTTCGATAGTAGCCGACATTCCACCAACTGTGATTTCGCTCACGATCGGCTACGAGCATTGTTTCTGGCAAACTAGGATTCCCAACCAATCTATGTTCACGCTCAATCAACCCCGCCAATACGATTGGACCATCAATAAAAGCTACCATATCTTCTGCGCCAGGTAGTGTCTCGGTTGTCAATGACTTAGGAAACTCGATCTGTACGATATCTCCATTGCTCCATGATTTACGAATTTCGATGAATGATTGTGGTCTTACTGGATCACTCAATCGGACGCCATTCACGTAAATAATAGGCTCATCTTTCACCCATCTTGGTACTCTAAGTTTTAAAGTAAATTCCGTAGGATTGTCACAATTGATGGTCAAATGATAGATAAATCGGTCTGGTCGATGCCGAGGAATAGGTGGCATATCAATTTTCGTTATAGCAGTCATCCCCGTAACATTCCAACTATTCAATGGATAGACACCATATTGCCCGTCCTGTTTAAGACTAATGGTAACGGTACGATTATCTATCTTTAGATTTATTTCAGCTGGAAACCACTGACATACCGCTACGCCATCCTTCTCCTCCATAAAAATCTGCTGTTCATAAGAGGCATTCGCTTGAACAAGCGTACCATGGCAGCACCAAAAATGCTGTGTAGCGGATCCCCACTTCTTATGACTCCCTGCACCGATTCCCAGAAAATAAGAAATCATGCCTGTCTCTCCATGCTGATGAGCAAGAACTCCGTTATAAAACCTTCTCTCCCAATAGTCAGCGTATTCTGGTTCTCCCGTCCATCTGAGCAGCACATGAGCAAGTCGCATCATGTTGTAATTGACGCAATGTTCCTGCCCTTCGCCCATCCTTTCCGCCATTTGCCCCGAGGGTACCCATAATTCACCATCATCGCCAGCGCCAGTGCAATAGTATCCTCTATTGGTAACCGCACACTTCCAAAACGCTTCTACGACTTCTCTAAACCGAACTTCCCCCGTTACCTCCCACGCTCTAGCGGCACCCAAAATTTCAGGAATCTGCGTATTGGCATGTTTATTCGTCAGTACATCTTGTCCCGTCAACAAAGCATCAAAAAAACGACGGCGATCGTATCGATGGATTAATTCGAGATGTGTCTCATCCTGAGTTACTTCATAAAGATCTGCCCATACTTCCAACATCCCACCCGTTTCTAAATCAAGGAGATCATCCATTTGTTCTCGACTAAACTGCCCCGTCCAGCGGTAGAACCAAGAAGCTAAACCGCGCATTAGGTCGAGCGCTTGTTTATTTTGACCAACTGCATACATGTCGTAAAGCCCCATCAAAAGCTTATGAATCGTATAATGCGGTGCCCACACATACTTTCCTTTGGCTATTCTGTTCATGTAAGACTCAGGGAATGCGGCAAGCCATTCTCCTCCATTCGCCTCCTGACAGCGAGCCAACTCTTGGACAATGAAATCCGCCTTTGCCTTAACTAACCTATCTTCCGTTTGTGCATAAATACGTGCTGCCGCAGATAACCAATGCCCCATCATATGGCCTCGCAACTCACAAGTCGGTGATTCCCATCCCCAATGCCAGTGCTCGGGTCCGTCCATACTCGTCGTGGTTGCACTAGTGGTTCCGCCATTTCCACTGTAACTCCATAATCCAGCTTCCAAATAGAAAGTACGAAGTAAATTTTCATTTGTTAAGCTTATGACATACTTCTTATTGAGCTCGAAGCGTGCTGTAAGCGGCCCTGCTGACAATTTTACTCGTCCTGCCTGATATTCTTTCATTCTGATTGATCTCATATTAATACCTCCATTTTTTTATATTTTTATTTATTATAGAACTTTGCTATGATTGATAAAAATACACAAATCATCTAATTACATATACTTTTTTTGGGTAAATACTGTATCCGTATACGAAAGGAGGTCTGCAAGATCGATTCGTTCGTTTATTTAACAGGTGACCGGTTCCCCATGGTACGAGATTTAGGCTGGAACCAGGTAGATACCGTTTATACCCATCACGATCGCATATTGGACTTCGACGTTTTTGTATTTGTTACGAATGGCCGAATGCAGGTCGTTGAGGGGACCACGGAATATATCATTCAGGAGAAGGAGCATCTATTTTTAAAAAAAGGACTTCATCATTGGGGACGCCCTGAAACACTTCCAGGAACATCTTGGTTCTGGGTGCACTTTAATTCACCTGAATATGATTCCCCTTCCTATAAAGAGCACACCCCCTTGCCTGAAATCGATTTTTTTTATCCCGATCATTATGCCTACAGTTTCCCAATGCCAAAGCATGGAACTTCACCCTTCCATCGAACTTTAGAAAATAAATTACAACTGCTAGTGGCGGACTTTGGGAAGCCAACAGAGCATGGTATGGTTCAACTCAGCATTCAAGTGTATCAGTTGTTTCTACAGCTTCATAAATCGATGAAAGAACATAGCCATTCAACAAGAAACTCAGGAAAAGGGGACACTGTTGCAGGGCGAGTGATGACTTTTCTTATGCAGCATACGAACGAGGACTTTGATTCTGAGAAACTAAGTAACCATTTGAATTTAAACTATAGTTACATATCCGCAACCTTTAAAACACAAACAGGGCTTAGCGTAATTGAAACGCATACGAAATTAAGAATAAACAAAGCGATGGATTGGATGCGAAGCACATCTCTCAATGTATCTGAGATTAGTGAGAAACTAGGATATAAGAATCCTTATTATTTCAGCCGAGTGTTTAAAAAAGTGATAGGGGAATCTCCCTCTGCTTATATGAGTCATTTCTATAAATCTTAGACAAGTAATTCTCCCCTGCAATAGTCAATTAAAAATGCCTAGTTCTGATACTTATCAGACTAGGCATTCTCGTGTTTCCAAGGAATCAATTGGATGAAGTGAGGCAGCAGAACGGCTGGCTGTTCTGACGGAAGCGAAACGCTTAAGTGGAGCTATACTCACAGATTAGTTATAGCAGCGATTCGGCGCCGTCCATGAACAGTTCAGTCCCGGAAATGTGGTTAGAAGTGTCTGAGGCAAGGAAAGCTACCAGATTGGCAACTTGCTCAGGCTGTCCAGGCGCATGTTCCAATGGCTGGTTTCCCTCTGGGTACTCGATCGGAATTTTAATTTTCTCAAGCTCCGCCGTCGGTTGCGTATTTTCTCCAATATTGGTCTTAATGGAGCCCGGACAGATGGCATTGACACGTATTTTGTACTGGGCCAATTCTAACGCGGCCATTTTTGCAAATGCAACTTGCCCTGCCTTTGATGAGCTATAAGCCGTCATACCGAACCCTGAGAAGGTGCGACTTCCGTTAATGGAACTCGTGATTACTATGCTGCCGCCAATTTCTTTCATATGAGGTATCGCATGCTTTACACAGAGGAACGTCCCTTTTAGATTGACGGAAAGCGTACGATCCCAATCCTCTGACTTCATGTCTTCGATTGGCGCCAACACCCCATTGATGCCGGCATTGGCAAAGACAAAGTTTATCCGCCCCCAGGTTTTTGCTGTTTGCTCGAACGCCTCTTCAACTTGGGTCGGATCGGAGATGTCGATTTCGACCGTCATAGCCTGGCCGCCTGCTGATTCGATCTCTTGTTTCGTCCGCTTTAGTCGGTCGTCCTTCAGATCCACAAGGCATACTTTCATTCCTTGCTGCGCTAGCAGCAAGGCGGCAGCTCGTCCAATGCCGGAACCTGCTCCGGTAATCAATGCAACCCTGTCCTTTAAATCCGGTAGTACCATCAAAGACTTCTGTCCTGTTTGCACGGTTAATGTTCACTCCTAACCTGTAATGGTAGACTGCATTCAATTCCTCATGGTTTAGCTTCGTACTAAAATTACTATACCCATGCCCCGCATCATCCAAACTCAATAGATGGCCTCCGAAACTTTTCCTATATTTTACAGTATAATGTTTTGATTTCAATTATTATCCATTTATACCAAAGAAGCGAGGTTGAACGATGAAAACGCACTTTCATACATTACATCTCAAGAAGCTTTTGTTAATTGGTACTGCTGTAGGACTTTTGAGTACAAGTCCGATTATCGTATCTTCCGCGCAAGCTGCCGTGGAATCCACCTCTATTTCACCGCAACCGATAAAGTTATCTGCTGGTTTGGAATCGTACAGCTTGCTTGACAATGAGGGACATATTTGGATAATGGGAAAGCGCGTCCCTACTAAAGTAAAGGGGTTGGAGAAAGTCTCTGATTTTACTTTCAATGACCGGGGGTTAGCTGCTCTGGAAGATGGAACGGTGTGGGAATATTCCTATCAGAATAATTCACCTGAGGATACAACCTGGTATTTCCCCGTTTCTTCTCCGGTCCAAATTCCACAATTAAAAAATATTGTTAAGGTAGCTGAAAATTCTCAACAATTAAACGCAGCTTTGGATAAAGAGGGTACCGTTTGGGTGTGGAATTCCAAAACCAGCCTGGAGAAAAGAAAGGAAAAAGCCCCTGTGCCGATTCCTGGGCTGAAAAAAGTAAAAGATATTACCGTTTTTAACGATCAGGTTATTGCTTTACAAGAAGACGGGACTGTATTTAGTTCCTCTGGATTCGAAGATTATATCTACAATCTATCAGCAAATTGGAATTTACAGATCACTGAAAATACATCCTATAACATTAAAACAAAACAAGTTCCAGGCTTATCGGATATTATTGAATTAGGAAAAGGAACGAAGACAAGGCACCTGCTAGCTTTGAAAAAAGATGGGACAGTCATGGCTTGGGGTGAAAACCATAATGGTCAACTGATAGGCAAACTCGGGGATGCTGAAGCGGTAGAAGCCATTCAGGTGCCTGGGCTAACTGATATTATTTCGTTAACATCTGGATATACGCATAGTCTTGCACTCAAAGAAGATGGGACGATCTGGGAGTGGGGATATTTAACTATTGATGGAATCGATGATTTTAAACGTCTTACCACACCTGTGCAAGTTAAGGGGTTGGACCATATTACCGCGATTAGCTCAGGCTTAAGCTTTAATACAGCCACACGGCAAGATGGAACACTTTGGGCATGGGGAGCCAATAATTTCGGACAGGTAAACGACAACATCAATATCCCTCAATATAGTCCGTTCAACGTTTCATTTCCGAAACCATCGTGGATGATTAATCTTCCAAAAAATTAAATTTTCAATCAAACTCTCTAATTTCCTACTAATCAATCCGGCATAGAAATTACCCATCAGCAAGCCTCTCTTCCTAGAGGTTTGCTCTTTCGTTTACAATTGGTTGGCTATATCGATTGCTGATTGGATGGTTACATAGCTTCGATGAACTGATACTATGATTTTGATAGTATGGTATTGAAAAACGTAAAGGAGTGAAACTATATGTCATTATATTTTTACTATATAATATTTGCTGCTATTTTAATTACCGGTGGAGTAGCAACAATAGCGATTGGACACTCTAATACAAATAAAGAAGGTAATCCGGGATATGATCGCCAAACAAAAAGCATATTTGTTAATCTTACTCTTTATTATGCGGTTATCATCCCTCTAGGATTGTTAGCTTTGATCGTTTATATTGTCAAATGACAAAGAACCTTAGTTCAGTGAATCACTGTGCTAAGGTTCTTTCATTTCTATTTACTTCTATACAAAATGGTTGATTAGAAAGAAAAAGAACCCTGAAAAAATTGAAAGAAAAAATATGATTGTTAATGGGAGAAGTCCATCCAATTTCTGCTCGTAATTGTTGCTATGTGATTTATTCATTCTTATTCTCTCCTTTTTTCACGAGATTATTATATTGTTTCTGACCTTATTACATTCAATTTCACGTTCATCTTCACGAATGAGACGAGCCCCGCCTATAGCGATAATCAAAGGACTTGATACAAGTGCACTACAAAGCATAATAAAAGATATCAAAGCCGCCACTGGTCCATCTCCTTCCCACAAGTTTAAACAACAAGCAACTTATTAACTATGATAAATTTGAAGAGGACGAATGTAACCAACCAATTACTCATTATTAATGCCATCCAATATGGATGAAATCCATGTTCACAGAATGCTACATGTTATCGTCGAAAAAAACGATTAATTTTCATAGATAAGTGGTATTATAAATGTAAAATTTGTCTAGTTTGATCTCATACTCAAGGGGATTTTTAAGATGTGGAAACCTGATCGCAATAGTAAAAAAACACTATATGAGCAAATTGCCGACTATCTCGAGCAAAGAATTTCATATGGGGAGTTTCCTCCAGGCAGTTTGCTTCCCCCCGAACGAAAACTTGCTGAACAATTTGATGTGAACCGCAGCACTGTCATTTCGGCATTCGCAGAACTGCGATCTATGGGGATTATCGAGAGCCGCATTGGCAGCGGAACTCGAGTAAGTACATCCAAATGGGGAGCAACTCCAAAACATACACCAAACTGGAGTCGGTTTGCAGAAGGAGGAAGCTTTCTTCCTAACCTGCCCTTTTTACGGAGGATCCGCGAAGCGCTAACTCACAATCCAACATTAATCGATTTTGCGAGCGGTGAACTATCTGCTGATTTGGCTCCAACAAATGAAATTGCTGTACTCATGGGTAAAAACGCATACACATCCTATTTGGGTTACGTTAACCCTCAAGGTGCAACGCCATTAAGAGAGGCTTTAGTCGATTATCTAAACAATTACCGAGGAATACGAACAACAGAATCCTCCATTCTTATCACATCGGGCTCTCAGCAATCATTATTTTTAATTACACAATGTCTTCTGTCTCCAGGTGACGCAGTTGCCATAGAAGATCCTTCCTACTGCTATTCGCTGCCCATGTTTCAATCAGCTGGCCTTCGCTTGTTCCGCCTCCCCGTCGATAAGCATGGCGTACAGCCAGAGGATATTCGCACTTTATACAAAAAGCACCGTATTAAGATGGTGTTCTTGAATCCTAATTATCAGAATCCAACTGGAGCGCTACTAAGTGAAGAAAGACGCAAACGTCTTCTTGATATCATTAGTGAATTGGGACTTCCTGTTGTTGAAGACGATCCATATAGCTTAACCTCCTATGATGGAATCCCTCCTTTGTCGCTCAAATCCATGGATACGACGGGTTCTGTTCTGTATATTGGCTCATTCTCCAAGATAGCAGCTTCAGGCTTACGTATAGGATGGATGGTAGCACCTCGTTCCATTGTGGAACGGTTAGCCGATGCTAGGCAACAGATGGATTTTGGATTAAGCATCATTCCACAGCAAGTTGCGGGACAATTTTTACAGTCAGATTATTTTGGTCCTCATTTGGAGCGTTTGCGCATTCAGCTTCAATTTAAACGTGATTTACTCATCGAATCTTTAGAAAAGGAACTTTCAGGTCTAATCGAGTACGTGGTGCCGGCAGGAGGCATTCATTTTTGGTGTAAATTGATTCCGAGTATTCCGGACGGTATATTGTTAGAAGAATCCATTAAGAAAGGAATCGTAATGGTACCTGGGAGTGTTTATGGTTCCGATTCGGGATATGTGCGATTTACATTCGCAAGGGCGAAGTCAGAGGAGATTGCATTGGGGATATCCAGATTTGCTGAGGCACTGCGTGGGCTGATTGAATGAAGATATAATAAGCTGTTTTTGGGACAACGTTTGAAAAGTCCTCCGTTTGAATAAAAAATGCCTAGCTCTGATTAGTCAGACTAGGCATTTATATATATTACACTATTAGGTAATATTCGGTACGAGTTTAAGCATTTTTATATTTCCCCGGCGTAATACCTTCCATCTTCTTAAATATGCGTCCAAAGGTTGTCACATCGCTGTATCCAACATCCCTTCCCTTCAACAGCTGAATGCTGTAAAGGGCAGCCTTGCTCCCTCAGCGATCTTGTAGCGCTTCCTATTTATTTGCCATCCTCACTGATTCTCGAACTACTGTAGTTTCATAAATAATTAAAAAACGGAGCCCGCAAACTCGCGGCACTCCGTTTATGTTGTTTCTGAATTATTTAGAATTATGTCCCGTAGCCGAAAACGTTCACCACTCTACAAAGTCTCCGTATTGAGCGTAAATCCTTCAATCACGACGTCTTCATCAATTTCAATCAAAATACATCGTTTCCCCTGATAATTCACCTGTTTCACGTATTTTAAATCTTGCGGACTGACCGTAATCGTGGCTACCTTCGTATCAATCTTAATCGATTTCGATGTGAACTTCGGAAGGACGCTGCTCGCTTTGATTTCATAGTTTTTGTCGTCGACGATGTTTTGGAATGCTCGTTCCACCCTTTCCATCGTCACGTTTTCTACGCCACTCGTCGACAGCATGCGTTCCACATCTTTATAATCCAACTTTGGAGGCTCTTCCTCCTCGTTGGACTCGATAACCCTATGAATTTCCTCGTATACATGAGCGATCGTAGAGGCATCAAGTTGATCGCCCGCCACTTCTTTCACGATCTCTTCAAAAATAGCTCTCTCTTCTAACGCTGTCACGGTCTTCTCGGCATTTAAGACTTGCTCGATGAAATGCCAATTCGGTTCATGCGCTCTCCCCGAGCAATACACAATGCGATTCACGTCGGAATAATTGTCCGTCACACTAGGGTAGAAAAAACCTTGTTCCGGCGTGTTCAATTTGATAATGGGATCTACGAAGACATTATACTTATATTCCCTCTCCACATAGTCGAACATGAGCGTTTTCTTTTGTTGTTCCGTCGAATTCACGCTGCACAGAATGAATAGATTCGCGAACATCTCGTTCTTTTCGCTTTCCATGGCATCTTCGTTCCTACTCTTAGTCGGCCGTGAATATTGTCCGCGAACGAAAGTGATCACTGTGTCCTGCTCGTATTGGGTATCCACCAACATTTTCTCTACTAACAAAAGCATCAGATCTTGCCATTCTTCCGCATTACCAGTCACTAAACCTTGATGGAGAAGCACCTGTGTAGGCTGCTCCGCTTCCTCCTGAAACTTTAATTCATACATCTTCTGATCTAATTCGCCGGTCAGCAGTTTTTTGAAATTGAGCATATATAGTTCCTGCTTCTCCCTGTCCACTAAGGCAAAAGATTGGCGCTCATAGTGGTAGATCTCGTTGGTTTCCTTCATGATATACACGTTTAAAATCTCGTGAATTTTAAGCATTTCGTTATCCAATTTAAAGTGCTTGCGAATATGTGCGATTTCTTTTTTTACCATGGTCCGTCAGACTCCTAAGAAGTGAATTGGCCTTACTAGAAAAATTAATGGCACTGAACAATTGTAAAACTCACATCACGACAAAAGCCCTTCATGAGAAGGGCCTCCACCGTTACTACCCTTTATTTCTGAACACTTCCTGTATGTTAATTCATAATGATAGATTTCTCAACAATTTTGAGGATTTATCTTAAAACAATCTGTGATGTTTCATAAAAAATTAGAAAACGGAGCCCGCAAACCCGCGGCGCTCCGTACTTTTCATGGATTCTAATCTTCTTCAATGATCATATAGTTAATACCCGTTTTTAATCCTGCTATACTCTTCCATCGTTATAGAAAGCACTGTGCCGTGCTTAAAGCGGTAAGGGAAGCTAAAGCTTTCATCCGATCGGATAAAAAGCCCACTTTCAATGTCATCTGTTACAAAAGGAACATAGCCCTGTCCTTCACCTTCAACACCGAAAAAGTCTAGCATTAAACACCATTTTCCATTACTAAGCTTATACGCAGTTGGTGCTTCATAGGTGGAAGATCCGAGCTTTGCCATTTCCCCACTAAAAGCATCGACGGTTTCGTATTCACCGAGTAGAGAAGTCCCCTTTTGCATGATTATGCCTTTAGGATTGTCCTCGCTTTTCACGAAACGGTAGTACTTACCATTCTCTTCGTAGAGAGCAGAATCAATGACCCCGCTATCTTCCTTACGGTATAACAACTGCGGTTTAGTAAAACTTTCAAAATCCTTTGTTCGAGAATAATAGATGGACTTTTGCTCAAAATGATTGGAAGCAAGAGCAGATGTCCAATGAATGACATAATCTTCCTCCATAAGGTCGTGGAACACTTCCGGTGCCCAAAGAAAACCGAAATCCTCATCACCTAATTCAATCATTCTTTGTTCCGACCAGTTCAGAAGATCGTCTGATTCCCATAATGAAAGGTATTTACTTCCTCCTCTGACAATGTTCTCCCACTTCCCCTTGTACTTACCATCAAAATGATTAGCAAGGCTTAAGTCGGTAGCAATAATATAAAATTTACCGTACTTGGTTCGAACGATTGTATGATCACGAACTCCCTTATCACCTTTTTCACTCCAGAGAACGGGTTGTCCTCCGTTTACCTGTTCCCAGTTAAAACCGTCCGTACTAAGTGCAAAATAGACTTGCTCCCCGTCAGGGGACTTCTTTTCCTTAAAATGTACGAATAAATAAGCTTCCATTCGAATAAAGCACCTCTCTCGATGTCCGTAGACGATTCTAAATTAGTCAACTTCTTTCGATTTTAAGGACTTGTTGATCTGAAAACAATTCATTATAATGGTTAAAAACTGACCTATCGTGCTTTTATGGAGATAAATCATGATTAATCTGATTAGTTACGGCTACAATTTCATGCATAATATGTATATATCATCAGCACCAGAAAATATCTCTAGCGAATCCGATATTCCTCAAAATACCTTGGCAAAATCGTTGTCGAAGCCCCCGGCATCTGCGGCAACAAATAATGGCCGTCTACCACAGTAGCTGGCTCTTCAAAGATATGTCGAATCCACGGAATGTACTCCAGCATAATCGCGCTTGGCGTGGCAGCAACGAGATGCTGATGGATTTGGCCCATATCGCCTACGTGCGGACAGATCGGCACATCATACGACGCCGCTAAGCCGGCAACTTGCAGCCATTCGGTAATCCCACCTACACGGGTAACGTCCACTTGGCAATATTCGATAGCACCTTGGTGAATGTAATCACGGAAAGCGTATTTGTTATAGACATGCTCGCCTAGTGCGATTGGAACGTTCAGCTCATCAGCGAGCTTTTTATGACCCATAATATCATCCGGATTTAGCGGTTCTTCTAGCCAGAACAGGTCGAATTCTTCAAGCTTTTTGCCCCACGTCATCGCCGTGCTGATGTTCCATTGTTGATTCACGTCGATCATAAAAATAACATCATCACCGATCGCCTTACGAACAGCCTTACAGCGAGCATAATCCTCACGCGGATCCGGCTTGCCGACCTTGATTTTGACACCCGTAAAACCTGCTTCCACGATCTCCGTTACATCCTTGAGCAAACGATCTTGCGACCAGTTCAACCAACCACCGTTGGTGTTGTAGGCTTTGATCGGCATCGTTTTCGCTCCGCCAAGGTACTGCCAAAGCGGCTTATTGGAGGCTTTCGCCATAATGTCCCACAGGGCAATATCCACCGCAGCAAGCGCCATATGCGTCACGCCTGATCGGCCGATCCAGTGCATTTTACCAAACCGCATCTCTTCCCAGAGCGCTCTAACCATAAACGGATCTTTGCCGACCAATAGAGGGGCATAGTATTTATCAATCGTATCCACGATCATATCATCGCCATGGGCACAAGTTCCTGTATATCCATATCCAATAAAGCCTTCATCGGTAAAAATACGAACGCCCGCTAATCCCCAGTGTGTAGCCACATTGATAGCATCTGTAATCGGTGGCGTAATCGGTACATGTAAAACAAAGCTCTCTACTTTTGTAATTTTCATGTGATCCATCTCCTTTAATATGGGTGATTGCTATGTATCAATATTAGAGAATAAATCCTCGAGTTCTAAGATGTGAATTGTTCAAATGCTTGAGTAAAGATACTTCCGCCAGCGCCGCATCCCTTGCCACTAACCCTTGAACGACTAACATATGTTCATCCCATTCCTCTTGCAGCAATTGCTGCTCCATCCCCTTGTGAAAGAGTGCTGAATATCTTTGAATGCGATCAATATAGACGTGAATCAGGTTGGCTAATGATTGGTTATTACAATAGTCGAGAATCAAACCGTGCAAGCTCTGATTCATGTCAGCGATTAATTTGATTTTCTCCTCATCATCGGCCGGATGACTTGTGGCCCATGTCTTCATTTCCTGTTCCAAATGGGCTAACTTCTCTTCAGGAATTTGTGACACCGCCTTGCGAATCGCTAACGATTCCAGCTCCTTACGAATTTCAAACATTTCATCCAACTCTTGCAGCGAAATCTGAGCCACGTACATCCCTTTGAAGGGGACCGTGTACACCAATTCCTCTGCCATTAATCGGGAAAGTGCTTCGCGAATTGGAATGTTACTGACCTCTAGATCACGGGCCAGTTGATCAATATTAATCTTTTCACCAGAGGGCATCTCATGGTTTAGGATCTGTTCCTTTAATAAGGTGTAAATTTCATCGGTCAAAACATAACGACTTAAGCCTTTTTTCATTGCTATCACCTTTTCTTTAATCTCATATCGTAAATCATACACGATTTATGATGTGAAATAAATAGTTTATTTTTAAATACTTATTTTAGATGCAGTAATCCACATGATTACTACATCATATTTTACCAACTTATATGCTGTCAGACGCTTTATTTTCCGAACGCCAGGGAGTACATTGAGTCATACAAGAAAACCGTTCTTTTCAGAGGATTTCTCTTGACAGAAAGAACGGTTAATGTGGGTGGTTGCCGGAGGAACCGATTTCATTCAACTTCGGAAAGATTTTGCTTTCGATGCGCCAGCCATGATCGTCAGTTAAATGCCAGAGATACGAGCATATCCAGGGTACAGTCTATTTATGGTGTCGCTCAGTCGCAAGTAACATGTGCGAGAGCCACTTATGCGTTGTTTTTCAGTTCAGACTTATAATCTGCCATAATAATAACGCGACTTTCCAACCTTGACTTTTCAGCAGCAAAAGCAAGGAGATGACTTTGCGCCGAAACCTGCGCGCCAGTAAGACTCTTTTCCTTGCCATCGCTTCGAACGAGGCGAACGAAATCCCGCATGATACCCGCATCGCCACCGCCATGCCCAGCTAAATTTGTATCTAGACGGATTATTTCCTTCTCACGGGTGATAAAGCTAGTCACCTCGATTTCATTTTTCTCCATATCGCCTCTGATCTGGCCCAGTGTCCCCATAATTTTCAATGACCTACCGCCTTCAAATGTAAAAGCACTCATCGTAAAAGCAACGGTCACCTCATTAGCAAATTCCAAATTGACGACCTGATGATCAACTACATTATTATCACAATGGTAGACGCATCTTCCATACGGGCCATCCTGCAAGGCTTGAAGCACGCCCTCGTCGCTCGTATCATGGCTGATAACTTGCCGCAGCACAGTACCTACCCAATCGTCCCTTCCTATGTACATTTTAGGCGCATAGTATGGGCATGTCTCTTGTACCGGGCAACCGTCCAAACAACGTGTGGGTGCACCTTCAGGGGCATTATTTTGGCGAAAATGGGTTAACGAGCCAAAGGATGATACTTTCGTACACTCCGAATCAACCAGCCATTGCAGAACGTCCATATCATGGCAGCTCTTAGCTAGAATCATTGGGCTGGACTTCGCTGCATCGCGCCAGTTGCCTCTCACAAAACTATGCGCTTGGTGGCGATGTTCCACATTTTCCGTATGTTGAATAGAAACCAACTTACCAATTCTCCCATCCGAAATAATCCCTTTCAACGTGGCGAAAAAGTCCGTATATCGCAGCACATGACAAATCGAAAACACACGATTGCAGGATTCCGCGTAATCCGCCATGATCAAGCATTCCGCAGGGTCAGGAGACATCGGCTTTTCCAAAAGCACATGGTACCCCTTCTCCAATGCCTGAATCGTAGGTGCGAAGTGTATGTTGTCCTGTGTACAAATAAGCACCGCATCCGCAAGCTTAGGTCCTGCCAGCAACTCCTCCCAGCTCGCAAAGCTATATTCGCCAGCAATATGATGTGCTTGCTGAAAGCGATCTCTGCGCTCAGCATCCGCCTCCGCTACTGCGACGAATTGTATGTCATCCGGATGCTCCAAGGCGTAGGGCGCATACGCACCAGCACCTCTTTGTCCAGCTCCGATCAAGACTGCTGTTATTTTTCCCATTACATAATCTCTCCTTGGCTTAAAATACACTTTTCTCTAATACTTTTCATAAAAGCAGAAAACTGCATAGAATAGTGTCCTCTACGCAGTTTTCCAGTAAACAAGTTCACATTCCTTTGAACAGACTTATTTATTTGGTCGCTTTCCATGCATCTAATTGTTTTTGCTTCTCAGCGATAATTTTGTCAGCGCCTGCCTTTTTCAATTTATCCAGAAATTGCGGTAAGTATTTCTCTGGATCAATGGAACCGCTGGCAAGCGCGTAGTAAAGCTCATCGACGGCCGCATCCACGTTCGCCTTCTCTGACTTAACTGGCGTAAAATCAAAGACAAAGCCGAGCGCGTTGGATGGTGTTGCTTTCATATTGAGATCCACCCACATATTCGTGAACTTGTTGTTTACTTCCCCACCCTTAGGGTCACCTTCAAAAATGTACGTCAGCTTCATGTTACCGAATTCCCAAGGCGCAAAGATTTGGTACCCGCCATCTTTATTCGTTTCAATCCGATTATCCGCAACTTTCTTGTAATGCTTGCCATCAACACCCCAAACAAGTGTATTATAGATGTCTTTGTCTGTATTGAGCAGATTAAGGAACATCATCGCGCGTTCTTTATTTGGCGAATTAGCGGCAATGGCTGTCATCGTCGCAGCAGCTTTGTCAGTCGTGAGCAGCGGCTTTACAAATTGCAAATCATACGATTGCGTATCTGGGTTGAAATTCGACATTCTTCCTGTCGCTGCCAAACCAGCTTGCTCGAATCCTTGTGAGTCGATATCGATTTGACCGAGCTGCAGCGCATTCTTACCTGCCTTGCGATCTGCACCAGTTTCTTTCAAGGTGGCTGCATCTTTTCTCAAATATCCTTTTGTGAACCAGTCTCTCATCATGGTGATGTATTCTTTGAATTCTGGCGTTTCGTACTGGTTAATAACTTTCGCGCCGTCTTTCAAATAAAGATCACCAGGTGTCTTTGTATCGCCTAGAGATTCCATACCGAACATCGGCGGTGCTGTAAAGAAAGCGTCGCTGTTTTGGGAATATTCCCATGGAATGAGATTAGGTTCGTTCTTCTTCACAGTTTCGAGGAATGGTGTTAGATCGGACAGCTTTTTCACCGATTTCCAGTCCATTTTATATTTATCCGCCACTGCCTTCTGAATTAAATAGCCATAACCCGCTGTTGATTGCTGAAAGACAGGAACACCATACGTTTTCCCTTTCACCTTCACAGCGTTCCAGAACATGTCGGGAATGCCCTTTTTCGTGTCTGGCGCATATTTGGTAATAAGATCGTCCAGCGGAGCATAAGCCCCGTTAGCAACGTTTTGGAAATAGTTGTTGAAGCCTGCAGCTGTCCAGACGAGATCATACGGCTCACCGGATGCCATGACTACTTTCATTTTTTCCTCGTATGCTCCCCAATCGATGAGTTTGAGATGTACAGTTGCATTGATTTTCGGTTTAACTAGCTTGTTTAGAGCATCTTCAACAGTTTGGAGATCCTTCTGAGGTGAATTCGGAAAATAATACGTCAGTTCTACTGGTTTCAATGGTTCTGGAGTAGACTGAGCTGCGACAGCGGCTGCTGTTTCAGCTGGTTTTACTGTTTCTTGCGAAGCCGTTTGAACGGGTTCATTTGACCCACAGCCTGCAAGTACAATGGATAGAGCTGCAATCATACCTAGCGCTTTTTTCATTTTCACCATATTGATTTTGACCTCCATGTTAATGTCTTATTTATGCTTAACGGGTGCATTGTGCTTCCCGGTAAAGCCAACCTTACGATTTGACTGCGCCAAGCGTTAATCCTTTGACGAAATATTTTTGCAGAAAAGGATACGTGAGCACAATAGGCCCTACGGCTAACACGCAGGTTGCCATTCTGGCCGTTTCATCCGGCATCATGGCGGCTGCTCGCACAGTCAAAGCGTTTCCTTGTAAGAAGGCAATGTTATTCATGATGGATTGCAGCAGGAACTGAAGCGTATACAACTTACTGTTTTCAACGAGAATCGCTGCTGTGAACCAGTCATTCCAATAAAACACGGCTACGAATAGACCAATTGTTGCTAGTACAGGCGTTGATAAGGGAATAACAAGCTTGATAAACGTATTGAACTCGCCGGACCCGTCAATGCGTGCGGATTCAATGATTGAATCAGGGATCGTTCTAAAGAAATTCCTCATGATGAGAACGTTAACAGAGGATACCAGATAAGGCACAAACAACACGAATATCGTATCTTTCAGGTGTAAATATTTAGATAGCAAGATATACCATGGTACTAAGCCTCCATTAAATAAAAGGCAGAATACAACCAGAAATGAGACCATATTTTTGTACTTTACTTCATTCCTTGAAAGACTGTAAGCAAACATGGAGGATATAATCAAATGCAGCGCAGTTCCTGCAAGTGTAACAAAAATGGTAACCAAGTATGCCCTGATGATTGGCGAATTCCCTGCAAGAATGTAGGAATAAGCATTCAAGCTGAATTTTTGTGGCACTACCCCGTATCCGCTCTGAAAGATCGACTGCTCGTCAGTGAACGAAACGGATAAGATGATTAGTAGCGGAATTAAGGATAGTGCCGAATACAAGAAAAAAACAACATTCAACGAGATTCGTGAGAAGGAAAGCTGCTTCATTGTGGTAAACCTCCTAGAACAAGGAACTGTCGCGATCGTATCGACGAATCACGTAATTGGAAGCGACGACGAGAATGAAGCCGACGCAAGACTGGTATAAGCCGACAGCGGAGGACATACCGAAATCGCTCATTTTTTTCAACGATCTATATACGTAGGTATCAATTACATTCGTAGTGCTAAACAAAACACCGGATTCCTTGGGCAGGTTATAAAACATACCCCAATCCCCGAATCCCGCATAGAAGATTTTGCCTGCCTGTAAAAGCACGAGTGTAATCGTAATCGGGGCGAGCAGCGGAATTGTAATCCGAATGGCTTGTTGAAACTTGCTGGCTCCGTCCATTTTAGCTGCTTCGTAGTATTCACTTGAAATGCCCGCGATTCCAGCTGCAAAAATAACTGCAAAGTAACCTACATTTTTCCACACATAGGCAGCAGGCAAAATAAATCGCCAGTACATTGGCTCCGAGTACCACTGAACAGGATCTGCTCCCACGAATTGAAGCAATTGATTGATAATGCCTCTATCCAGACTCAGAAAGGAATTTAATAAATATTCAGCCACCACCCACGACAAGAGGTAGGGAAGCAGCAATATACTTTTGTAGGCCCCCGCAAGAAAGCGATTTCCGATTTCATCGATCAGAATGGCGACCACTAACGCAAGACCTATCCCAAGAATAATGAAGATAAGATTATAGAAGATCGTATTAAACGTAATTTGGTAAATGGCATCTGATTTGAACAGAAACTCAAAATTCTTAAATCCGATCCAAGGGCTTCCGAAAATTCCTTTGAACGGGTTATATTGTTGAAATGCGATAACCACCCCGAACATCGGCATATAGTAGATAATAAGGATGAAAAGAAGACCGGGAAGCATCATGGCATAAAAGGTTTTGTTTTTAATCAATTCACTAACCACTGGAAGAGCTCTTCGCCTTCGTTTTTTCATGGCATACATTTTGGACTTTACGACCGTCGACCTCATAGGGTTATCTCCTCCAGTATTGGATGCTTTCGTAGACTTATCGTAATCCATGAAATCGCGAATTGAAACAATAACAATTCAATATATCTCCAATTTTTAATGCTGAACCTTCTCCGAAAATTAGCAAATCTCTAAAAAATGATGAAAGTGGGGTACTTTCTCCACCATGTCTTTTCGAAATGGGCAGAATCGGCTAAACTAAACATGACAATATTGAAAGCATTTTACAATCGAGGTGGTTACGTTGGTTACAATAAATACCCGTACCAGTATTTTTAATCAGTTACTCATTTCATTCGTTGTCATCATCACTTCTTTAATTTTGGTGCTTTCATCATTGCTGTACTATAACTACACATCCTCTTCCATCAACATGCTCAAGGAAATGAAAACCGATATCTTGTCCAAAACGAGCTATAGCGCTATTTACATGGATACACTGGCTAAGAAGTTTTGCCAAACACTTTCTTTAAATAATCCCCTCATCGCTTTCGCCAACAGTAACGAAGAAGATATTTTAATAACTAGCAAGGCGATTCAAACCCTAAGTTCACTCGCGATCCCGAATACATATATACATTCCGCATACATTTATAATCGTAAAACTGACACCATGATTGCCACGCCGTCAGATACTTTTTATAACAGCGCAGACTTCTACGATAAAGAAATCACGCAATGGCTTGGCAACCTACAGTACATTAAGAGTCTACCTACCCTTTATCCGATATCAAGGAAAATTAAAGCTAACGCAGAAGCCAACTCGAACTTGGTCAATGTGTACACGTATATTTTATTCGATGTAAGCGATTACAGAGAAAATTACAGCAATGCTATTATTCTAAACGTTGATGCTGATTGGCTCCGTATGACACTGTCGTCTATCGATAAGAACATGAGCAGAGATGGGAGCGAGCTATTCGTAGTCAATGAAAACGGCTCAATTGTCAGCCATTCCTCACCGGAGATGTTTATGAGAAACATTGCTGATCTTTCCTATTTCAAAGAAATGAACGCATCCGCGGCTTCATCTGGAACTATTTTCGATAATTTTGAAGGTGAAAAGCACGTGATCTCATATGTTTCTTCCAATGAGTTAGGGTGGAAGTTTGTCAGTATTACACCATATAACGCTGTATTTGCAAGTGTAAAACGCAACCGCACCATCACCGTTACTTTTTGCGCACTTATATTACTGCTAGGGCTCTTCTACGCATTTCTCGCATCTAAAAAGTTGTATCGGCCTATTGGTCAGCTCACAAGCGGAATTAAGAATAGACTTCATTCGAACAACAAATCCGAAAAATTCGTTGATGAAGTCGGATTCCTAGCTAGTGCTTTCAGTGGCATGCTGGACAAAACGGACTCCTTGGAGAGTATGAAAAGGAACAGCATGCCCGTATTAAAGAATGAATACTTGAAGCATGTCTTATCTTCCTCTAGCCTTGTACTTCCTAATCATATCTCTCATACAGACAAGGACCTGGACATTACTGTCAAATTTACGGAACCATTATTCTTGTTTATGTTGAAGATTGATGGCTATAACACTTTCATTTTAAAGCATAGTGAGAAGGATCGCTCTCTGTATAAGTATGCGATCGCAAACATCGCCAAAGAGTTTACGGCTGACCATTACAGCAATGAAGTCATTGATTCCGCTGCCGATGAGTTAATTGTCTTGGCTAATATCAGTAACTCAGAGGCAGATTCCAGCACACTCTATCACACATTTCATGACATTGTCGAAAGCATCCAGCACTATGTTGCAAAGCATTTAAACATTTCAATATCAGGTACACTAGGTTATGTGATTAACTCTCCTGAGCAAATCAAAAGTCTCTATGAAGAAACAGTTAGTCTTGCCTTGTATAGAATCCGATTTGGGCACGCTAGTATCCTATCACCCGAAACTCTGAAAGAAGTTGACAGCGAACGATTCACATTCCCGACGACCAAAGAAAAACAGCTCATCGATGCGCTGAAACTCGGAAACGGCAAAGCATCCAAGGAGGCCTACAAAGAGATTATCCGGCTGATCGAGCGTTCCACTTATGACAATATCATCACCTCGATCATTTATCTGTTCTACGCCATTTACAACGAATTAAATCGAATTGCAGAAGGTACGCAAGCCAAGATGAACATCATTTCGATCGATTTTCTTCATACAGTAACAGGATTAGAGACACTTGATGAAATGGAGGAAACATTTTTTTCCTTGATCGATGATATCGTGCTCTTGAAAGAAGGGGCCAAGGATCATAAGAAAGATGAAATTGTTAAAAGTGTCATGAGCCTGATTCACGCAAGCTACCAGGATAAAAATCTAACGCTTATCAGCTGTGCGGAAACGCTTGCCATTTCATCCGTTTATCTTGGCAAGCTCTTCAAAAATGCCACTGGCAAATCTGTCGCCGAGTACATTACGGTGGTACGAATGGAGAAGCTTAAACATTATTTGGAACATTCACAGCTTCCCATCATTGACATCTTGGAAAAGTGCGGCATGGAAAAAAGCAATTATTTTTACACTAGTTTCAAAAAGCATTTCGGGGTGTCTTTAACGGAGTACCGGCTTAATGGTGTTAAAATCAAAAGTGATTAATATTTGAATGTAAATTGGCGATACGAATTGGATTAAGAAGACGAAAACATTACCGAAATGAAAATTATTAATAAAGCAGATGAGGAGTTGTCTCATCTGCTTTTTAGTAGTCTGAATCGATCTAAGAAAGAGGAAATTCGATTTTTAATCTTCGTTTGCTCCTAGGAAATCTCTCGACAATCATCTCATCACACAGTTTCCCTTGAAAAGTTGGCAAATGCTACTGGTTTTACTTTTTTCTTGGTTTAAACCAACTTATCAAAGAAAGCAGCAAGGCCGTAGCGATCATTGTAACTGGCAGCAGCCAAGGCTTTTGCAGCATACTACTTGATTCCCATGGAAAGTGAAATCCCACTAAGCCGTCCTCCTATTTTTCAATTTACCGAATAATGAAAGCAAAAGTATAATCCCGGGTAGAACGATATACATAGGGACCACTATAATCTTAGCTAAACTTCCCAACCAAACTTGTAAATGTTCGGGTAAATTGTTAGCCATTGTCATTGCCATCACATAGGCAAAAATAGCTGTTATCCAGATGGCAAGGCGATCATTAGCAGCATGTGTCAGATCTCGTATACATAGAACAGCGGCAAACAAGTAGACGGATATCTTGATGAATGCCGAACACATAAAGTACATCGCGCCAAGAACCTCCAGATTTTCTAGAAAATCAGCAACACTTGATAGTTTCAATATCGTAAAAACTGGAAAAATCATCTTCTGGAACAGGTGCTCACTTAAAGACGTTATCGCCAACACATCAAACAAAACAATGAATAATCCAGCGAACAGGGCCGCCCCAATACTAATACGCCCCAAATATCCTTTCTTTTTTAACAAGCACCAAAAGACAGACATCACGAAACATTCTCCATATGTTGTCGTAACGCCGACGGGCCAAATATTTTTTGAAACTCTACCAAATCCCTCAGCTAGTACAGGTCTAAGATATTCGCCATGCAAACTTCCGGAAGCGAAGAGGATAATGGTTTCAAACAAAATAAATAAGATGACCACGGGCAAAAGTACACCTGCGATTCTGAATAAAACATCAATTCCAGCATACATAACATATAAGATTAATAGGATAAGTGTTCCTATAAAAAACCATGGAGGTGTTTTGGGAAGCAGCGTAATTGGGAGGAGGAACCTAAGATCACAAATTATGCGTGCTGCTGTATAAACGAAGAAAAGGGGATAAAGCCAAGCTATTGGGGTTCCGAGCCATTTGCCAAACCATTTAGTAAACCAACCCACCATTGATACAAAATCATTTAATTTTGAGATGGTTACATAACCAGCAATAAGTATCCCCCCAAGTAAAGAAGATATCGATGCAGAGATCCACGCATCTCGTCCTGAGTCGGAACCGAATCCGAAAATAACGGTTGTTCCGAGTTCAAACAAAACCATTAATGAAAAAAAATGATAAGGCGAGATCGAAATCATCGGATATCCTCCTTTATTGCACCTTTACCTATTAATCCTGTCTGTACAACCATTATTTTCGCCAAAGTATCGACTTCGATTTCCGGAAACATCGCTTTCCAATTATTAGCGTAATTGGTTTTCCATATTTGAGGATCTTGTTTATACATTTTTTGACCAAAACCAAAAATATCAGACCTTAATTCTTTCTGTACCTTCGTACAAAGCATTTCGATATCTCCCATTACTTCTTTAGCAAATAAGTTGCTTAGAATTGACCTATCTTTGAGCGAATTCAAATCAAGTTTCGATGTATTTTCATAGACGTTTAGTAAGGAAGAAATCTCAATATCTACCGTAATCGTGCCATTCTGTTGAATGGGAACTACTTTGCTATGAACATTCGTCATTTCTCCACTTACGTATCCACCACCCAATTTCTTTGGAATTTCTAAAGTAACAACGCCTTCTTGTTTCTCATTTCTAAGCCATAGCAATTCCATAATCTCTATGTCATTGAGCCATCCGACCAACCGATCGCCTTGGAAAACAGCAGCACCTTGGGATACCATTAAGTTAGTTGAACCATCCCCCCCTTTTTCCGAAGGGACAATGGAGATTTGTGGCGCATAAGCTTCCTGCCCTTCATCCATTAGCATGGTGATAAAACGTCCCAATTGAACAGATGTGCCACTACTCTCGTGCAATTCTCCTTTCATGACTTCAGAGGCTAATTTTTCAAATTTAGGTTTGAATTTAAGCACATCAGTTGCTTCAAACTTCGTGACGATAATGGTGCTTTTAAGCTGTGACTGCTTATTGCGTATAAAAAAATCAAGGATCGGTAATGTGCCATTTCTTGCAAGCTTCTCACCGATAACAATGACTCGATTATGCGAAAAGAATATTTTGCGTGGGAGCTTTCCTTGCAAATTGTTGTATGCCTCCATAACTGTTTTCCCTTGTTCCGAAACAACCCAACCGGCGGTAACTTCCAACTTGGAGTCTCCTCCGCCGTTCACGGAAGATGTTCCAATAAGTCGTGGAACGGCTAAGAGCAATGTTACACGAATAGAATCATTTTCCATCAAGTCTATACCTGTGGCAGTTACGATAGCGATTTCGTTTACTTCCCTTCGTCCCCAGCACCCGGTGAGCAGTAGTACAGTAAGAATAATGATAACAATTCGCTTGATGTTATACAGCATCTGCCATTTTCCCTTTCGGAACTTTGAGTCATTAGTTTCCTTTTGCACGATACCACCAGGGTAAACGTAATAGAGCATCCTTAAACCCAACGCTGTTCATTGAAGATATGGAGGAAAGATAGGGTACACCAAAAGACTTCAATTTCGTCAAATGAATAAGCAAGGCAAGTAAAAATATGAAAATGCCGTAAAGGCCGAGTATTCCTGCAATGATCATGAGGGGAAAACGTAGAAAGCGAATGGATAAACCAAGATTGTATGTCGGGAATATAAATGAAGCAATTCCTGTTGCCGACACGACAATGACAAGAGAGGAAGTTACGAGGCCTGCCTGCACTGCCGCTTGTCCAATGACCAATGCACCTACGATACTAACGGCTTGTCCTACTTGGCGGGGTAGCCGAATCCCTGCTTCTCTCAAGCCTTCAAATGCAGTTTCTATAATGATAGCTTCCACGATAGCCGGAAATGGCACTGCCTCTCGTGAAGAAGCGATACTTAGGAGAAGATCGGTCGGAAGCATTTCTTGATGCATCGTAGTTATCGCAATATACATGGAGGGAAAAATCAGGGCAATTAACGACAAGCTTAATCGGAGCCAACGCGTCGCTGTAACTACGATAAAATTCTGACTATAATCTTCTGCGGCTTGAAGCATCTCATGTGAAGTCGCAGGTGCTATAAGGATGAATGGCGTATTATCAACGAGAATGACCACTCTCCCTTCTGCAAGCATGGCTGTAGCGCGATCAGGGCGCTCGGTAGAAATCAACTGCGGAAAGATTGAATAACGGTCATCCATCATTAATTCTTCGATATATCCACTTTCAAGCACCACATCGATATGGATATTCTTAATCCTTGTTTTCACTTCATCGATTAGATTTTGCTGAGCAACACCCTCTACATACATGACACTCAATTTTGTTTGAGATAATGTGCCTACATGAAAAGTTTCACTTTTCAGCTTGGTCGTTCTCAACCTGCGCCGGATCATCGTAATATTAATCTGCAAACATTCCGTAAATCCATCCCGGGGTCCTCTAATAACAGGTTCTGATTCCGGCTCTTCAATGGATCTCGTTATAATCGAATACATGCCAATCAGTAGTGAGCCTGGCACTCCATCTACCAGCAAAAGTACATCACCGCTTAATACAGCCTGCGTTGCCTGATCCTCTCGCATTTTTTTGGCGATTTTTTCTGTTGGCAGCACCTGGTATGCCAGCCATGCCCACTCATCGTTTTCCCATTCTTCCTCCGATTGACCACACGATAATAAAGGTTTAAGTATTTCGGACTCCACTCGCAGCTCATCCACCATGCCGTCCATAAATATAAGAAGAGCTGCCTGTTTACCTCCCAAACGAAAGCTTCGAAATACGATATCATCACACCGATCGAAAAGCGTACGAAAACGCGCTTCATCCCTCACTAAGTTCCCCGAAATCATGTTCTCTTGATATGGCTCTGTCACCCGAATCCCCTCCTTTACCTTCAAAGTTGAAATTAATATGCCCATTTTTACCAAATAAAATCCTACTGTCGATTCTTTATTGAGTTACTCAATTTAATTCAATAATTACCGGTCATTTATCCCTGATCCCGCTTAGAGTAAGAAAAAACGCCAAGCCTTCAAGAAAGAAGGCTTAGCGTATAGCGAATTTTGATTCCACTAGTTGTTTTTTTATGAAGGAGACATTCTATACTTTAAATTTACTTATTATGTTCTGCAGCTCTGTTGCCATCGTTGAAAGTGCAGTTGCAGATGCATTAATTTCTTCCATAGAAGCAAGTTGTTCTTCTGCAGCCCCCGATACGCTTTGTGTATTGGCTGCTGATTTCTCAGCCAAATCAATAACAATAGCAATGGAACTTGCAATTTGTTCGGCTCCAGCCGCCATTTGCACCACAGCCGCAGATACTTCCTCTGTCTGAATTTCTATGGATTTAACGGCCTCTTGAATATGCATAAAAGATTTTCCTGCATCATTGATAATAAACATTCCTTCAGTTACTTCCTTAGCATTCTTCTCCATAGATTGTATGGCTTTCTGAGTTTCAAACTGATTGTTAGTAACCAAGTTTGAAATTTGTTTGGCAGACATTCCCGTTTGATCTGCTAGCATACGCACTTGATAAGCCACTACGGCAAATCCTTTGCCATGTTCGCCCGCTCTCGCTGCTTCAATAGCTGCATTAAGAGCCAGTAAATTGGTTTGAGATGCGATGTCGGTAATAACGTTAATGATTTTGCCCACTTCGATGGAGTTTTCACCCAATTTCTTCACAATCTCCACTAATTGCTCAACGGAGCTGTGGATGATATCCATTTGTTTCATTGAGGCCTGAATCGACTCATTCCCGTTCAACGACAATTGGGTTGCTTGGTTTACCGCAGAAGAAGTCTCTTGTACCCTTATGACAATTTGTTTACTGCCTTCCAACATCTCACCAATCGTATTTTTGCTATCTTCTAAATCCAGAACCTGCTTATGAACATCGGTTGCAACGTTTTGTGCATGTAGGGCCACATGTTCGGAAGCTGAGCTGGTTTGATCCGCACTAGCGGTTAGTTCTTCCGAAGAAGCAGCAACCATCTCAGAATGGATGCCGACTTGATACATGATTTCTCTCAAATTGGAAGTCATATGATGAAAAGATTTAGCTAAATCTCCTAGTTCGTCTTTGTTTCTAATTATGAGATCTTGGACGGTTAAATCTCCGTTTGCCAAACGCTCTGCCGCTGTTGTTACCCTAGTAAGCGGTATGGAAATCATCCGAGAAATGATAAATGCCATGCCAACACCTGCAAGAATAGTGATAATGCTTAAAACGATGACAAATATCCTTCCTGATTTGAATGTTTGAATTGAACTACCTGTCGCCAGATTAGAACCTGAATCGTTAAAACTTATTAACTGTGACAAGTAATTCATGGCTTGATTAAAATGCGGGATCGACTGGGATATAAGAAAATTAGCAGTTATGAAATCATTGCCTTTTCTAGCTTGAATGACCTCTGGAAAAGACTTCAAATACTGCTCTTCCGAGTCGATGAATTGTTTAAGAAATGTTCTTTCATTGTCATTCGTTGTATAAGCGGACGTATATTTCCTTTGAATCGTTTTCAATTCTGCAATCGAGTCATTCATTTTGCTTTGATATTGAACTATTTTTTGGTCATCGTTTTCCAAAATAATCTCCAACAATGAATGCTGTATATCATACAGATCCGCCTGCATCGTTGCTAAGGTTTTAACACTAGGCATCCATTTGTTTTCAATTGAGACTGCCTCTTGCCCCATATCCGACATTTTCAGAACACTGATCCCGCTAACTATAGCCAATAAGAACAAAACAATTAAAAACCCCGTCAATATTTTTCTACCAATGGTAAACCTCATCGTGAGTTCCTTTCTACTACTATTTCTATGCAAAAAACAAACAAAATTCCGGGCTTTACAGCCCGGTATTGGTAGGTATTAAATATGACGGATGACGCCTGCGTCTATTAAAATAGAGTTGCCGTTAATGCCATCGTTGCAAGCGGCGAAAATAACCGTTTTCGCAACTTCTTCTACCGTCAGAAATCTTTGCAGCAAGGAGGTACTGTCATTGCCTTCCTTGAAATAATTAATCTTTGCTTGTTCCAAACTTATACCGCCACGTTCTGCGTAGCCTTGCAGGTAGGTTTCGATTCCCGGCGTCCAAGTCGTAACTGGCAATACACTATTTACTGTAACTTTCGAACCCTTGGTAAGCTCTGCCATCGCCCGGCTCAAACCGAGAAGTGCTGACTTCGTGGTCGAATAGTGGACAAGGTCGCCATTTGGCCGGTAACCTGCTTCGCTATTGATATTGATGATCTTGCCCGAGTTTGCCTTCAGCATGTCGGGAAGCGCTCTTCGGCAAAGACGTACCGTACTCATCACATTTACATTCCAAATATGATACCAATCGTCGTCTGTAATATCTTCAAATGGTTTTACAGGGAAGATACCTAGATTATTGATCAAAAGATCAAGTTGACCGTCTTTACTTGCTTCATCATAGAGTCGGTTGGCTTCTTCCGGAATGGCCAGGTTAGCGGCGATACCTGATATCTTTACATCCTTATACTTTGCTTGCAATTCATTTACCGTTTTATTTACACGCTCTACCGAAGAGCCATTAAGAATCACATCCGCTCCTTCTTGCGCGAAGGCTTCTACAATCCCTTTGCCGATCCCAGTTGTGGATCCCGTTACCAGTACTTTTTTTCCTCTTAAACCAGTGTCCATAGTTATATCCTCCAATAAATTATGATTTAGTTTTCAAGAGACTTCAGAAAATTCAAAGAATCTCTTATCGATACATCCAGTTGACGGTCATCTTTCCCGAACGTAAGGTCTCGATACAATCCGATATCCCTTCCAATCTGTCCACCTGTGGTAATAAAAGATTCAATAGTTAGAACCCCGCCGAAGTGAATGGATTTCAGCGCTCGATACAAGCCATTCCAATCCGTTCTTCCTTCCTTTCTCGGAAGACTGCGGTTGCATTCACCCAGATGCAGACACGCTAATTGATCTCCAGCCGTTACAATGGCATCCGATAAGCTAACCTCTTCAATGTTCATATGGAACGTGTCGAGCACGAGTTTGCAATTCGGACTTCCGACTTCTTCGATAAACGCAATACCTTCTGAGGCTGTATTCATCACCGTCGTCTCGAAGCGGTTTACAACCTCAAACATATACGTAATGCCGAGATCTTCAGCTGTTTTCGCCAGCTCCTTCATACTCTTAATGCTATTCTCTATATAGGCTTGGGGATCTAGCTCCCATGGCTCAAGTTTCCCTGCCCATGCTGCATAATTGACACCGCCAAAAGCTTTACCTCCCATGCTGGCTATGATCTGCATAACGTATTTGACATACTCGATCGCTTGCCGACGGATAAGCTCATCCTTGGATGACAGATCGTGTTCTTTTGCTAACCCCGTTGAGTACGTCATTTCAATACCACATTCGTCTGCGAGTTGTTTCAATTCTTGATACTCATGCTTGGGTCTGCTCAAGAGTGTAGGAATAAAAATTTCCACAACATCAAACCCGTTTAGCGCATGTCTTTTCACAGCTTTAAATAAGTCGAAATTCCAATCTTTCTCACCAAAAGAACTGTGTACGCCATATTTGTACATGGGAATAACCTCCTCAATGATGGGGTAACCTCTACTTTGAGACTCTTCTTCTAAACGTATCAAGTGCCACTACCGTAATAATGACCAGGCCTAAAATAACCTTTTGCCAAAAAGCCGAAATATCCAGGAAATTCAATCCATTGCTGAGCGTACCCATCGTGATGACACCGATAATCGTTCCACCGATTGCTCCAGCACCGCCAAAGAGACTTGTGCCTCCAAGAACGACTGCCGAGATAGAGAGTAGTTCCATCCCGTCCCCCATCAAAGCATTGGCAGAGTTAAGACGACCTAACATAACGATGCTTGCAATCGATGCGCAGAATCCTGAAAACGCATACACGAGTGTTTTCGTTAGATTGACATTAATCCCCGAAACCCATGCCGCTTCGCGGTTTCCGCCAAGCGCATAGACATTGCGGCCAAACGTCGTATGCTTTAATATGACCCAACCCAATAGGGCAACACCGACGAATACCAGAAATGAAATCGGGATTTTGGCGATATTCCCATTTCCTATAACCAGTAACCCTTGCGGCAGCCCCGAAATTGGCAATCCTCCGCTCGTTAACAAGGCAAAGCCTTGAATCGCAGTAAGCGCTCCTAGCGTCGCGATAAAATCTTGAACTTTGATTTTCGTAATGATTAGACCAATCAATGAGCCGGTTATCACTCCGCACACAATGCCGATCAAGACGGCAGCGACTGGATTGACACCCCAATTGATGATGGCTACTGCGGTAATACAGCCAGTAAGTGCCATTACTGAACCTACGGCCAAGTCGATACCCGCAGCGATGATCACCATAGTTTGACCTATCGCCAAAATCCCCATAACCGAAGATTGCTTGGAAATATTCAAGAAATTGCTCAGCGTGAAAAATTCACGATTCGCAATGGCCATATAAACAATTAAAATCAATAACGGGATTACAGGACTAATCTTGTTGATGTAATGCATCATTGATTTCTTTTTCACTTGGGCTTTTTCATGTTGATTCATGTTTAAATCCATACTTTGCATGGGTTACAACCCTCCTGCCGCTTTCTCCATAATAAGTTCCTGACTGCACTCACGCGCATCAAAGCTGGCCACCAGCCTGCCTCTGTTCATCACGACAATGTTGTCAGACAGTCCGATTAATTCTGGCAGTTCTGTCGATACCAAGAGGATGGATCCACCCTGTTCCGTTATTTGATTTAACAATTTATACACTTCCACTTTGGCCCCAATGTCAATTCCGCGGGTCGGATCATCCATAATAAATATCTTTGTTTGATTGCAGAGCCATTTGGCTATAGCGCCTTTTTGCTGGTTGCCGCCACTTAACTTGCCGATAGGATTGGATACGCTTGGCGTACTGATTTTCAACAGCTTCCTATAATCCTCCGACACGCCAAACTCCTTTTTCTTGTTCCTAACCCCCCATCTGCTAAAACCAATAGAGCTGGAAACCGTAATATTTTCAGCCACGGACATGTGCAAGAGAAGACCTTCTTTCCGATTCTTCGTAACAAAACCCAACTTACGGTCAATTGCGCTTTTGGGACTAAGAGGTGAATACGTTTCACCGTTTAATTGAATGCTCCCTTCCGCAGCTTTCCTTAAACCGAATAAGGTTTCGAGCAATTCCGTGATGCCTGAACCGACAAGACCGGCAATCCCCAAGATTTCTCCTTCATGCAGCGTGAAAGAAATATCCTTAATGGCCTTTCCATCTCCAAGTCCACTTATTTTCAATACTTCTTTGGATGTGCAGTGATTCATTTTGGGGTACTGCTCATCAATCGAGCGGCCAACCATCATGCACACAAGCAAGTCTTGTGTAACACTTGAAATATCGTTGATCGTATCAATGGAATGACCGTCTCTTAATACCGTTACTGTATCGCCTATTTCAAAAACCTCATCAAGCTTATGCGTAATATAAACAAAAGAAATTCCTTGATTTTTTAAACGTTTGATCGCTGAAAAGAGAGATCTGACCTCTTTATCCGTCAAAGCGGAGGTAGGCTCATCTAGGATAATTAATTTCGCGTCTCTGGAAATTGCCCTTGCAATTTCTACTAATTGTTGAATGCCTAAATCAAACTGAGATATTTTTTCATGAACATCAATTTCCAGCCCTAAGGTACTCAGAACTTTGCCTGTATTCTCGATCACCTGTTTCCAATCGACGAACGGAAGAGCCTTGCGCTTAGGCATTCGCCCCAAGAAGATATTTTCCATCACGCTGAGCTCTTTGATCATCGTCAGTTCCTGGTATACCATACCAATACCTAAACTTAGCGAGTCCGCGGGACATTTGATCGCAGCAGGTCTGCCTTCCCAATAAATCTCCCCTTCATCGGGTACATAGGAGCCGGATAGAATCTTCATCAACGTCGATTTGCCAGCACCATTTTCACCTAACAGGATATGAACTTCACCTTTTTTGATTTCCAAATCCACTTCAGCCAAGGCCACTGTTTCATAAAATCGCTTTTTGATTTTGCTCATTTTCAATAGGGTTGCCGCCATCTCCACCCCTCCTGTTTCCAAATTTCATCATGCAATTATTTGAGCTTCGCATTGGTGATAATTTGCTTCCAATTGATCGGTTCCAACACAGGATTCGGGTAGAAATCATTGGCGTTGGCTTTATACTCTGTTCTTGGTCTGATATCATAGGTTTTCGGCGTCTCTTCTCCAAGATGGAGCATCACTCCGAATTTCACACCGTACCAGCCCCATTCAGGGAACCCGTGCCAAGTTTCCGACAAGATCTTATCTTCTCTAATTCGATCAACGCTCTCCGACGTCCCATCATTCGTCGTAACGAATACTTTTCCAGTAAGCCCTGCGTTTTGAACCGCATTAATGGCGCCTAATCCCATTTCATTCGAAGCAGCCCAGATGCCATCAATATCTTTGTGCTTTTGCAGAATGTTTTCTGTGACAGATACGCCTTTTTGCCGATTCCAATCCGCAGGAAGCTTGGTAACGACTTGAACATTCGGGAACAATTTCAACACTTTATCGAAGCCTTTTTGGCGTTCGTTATCATAGAAGCTCCCCGGAACTCCTGAAAGGATAGCAATTTTCCCCTTAATTGAATTCGGATCAACGTCTTTATACACGTTCTGCCACCACTTCAAATCCAGTTCTTGATTAGGCTTAACATCCACTTTTTTTCCTTTTCCATCCAGTACGCCTGGCCCGCCGAGCGCGTTTAACATGGCATATGCGGATACTTCTGCCGCCTGCGCATTATCAAAACCAATATAAGTATCGACTTGAGTTCCCTCAATCGGTGTTAGCAGATTAACGATTATCACAGGGATATGAGCATCCTTGGCTTGTTTCAAGACAGGTTTCAGCGGTTCTACATCTGCTGGAGAAATAATAATCGCGCTGACTTTTCTTTGAATCATATCTTCGATGTTATGTATCTGAGCATTGGCATCCCCATGGTTATTGCTCGCTTTTGTCAGGATTTCAACATCCAGCCCCGACTTCTTAGCATCTTCTGCTGACTTTTCCATGTATGTCGTTGCAATTTTGTATACACCCGTAATATCCGGCGGTACCCAGCCAATCACGATTTTGCCCAATTTTTTGGCAGCATCATCAGTCGCAGTGGAGACTTGAGTTTGCCCTGCTTTGCTATCTGGGTTCACAGGGTTGGCTTGATTCGAACAAGATGACAATAAAGCCGTAAGCATCGTGAAGATAAGCAGCAAATACGATTTACGCAGCAGTTGGATTTTACTCATGTTCATTTCCCCTTTTTTTGGAAATAATTTTAAAGCGCTTACATTTTACGAATGAATTACTTATAGCCCTCCCTAATCTTAAATTTAGACAAATCCCCCAAGAGGGGGGACCTGAGCGTTGATTCAGGTCCCTGACTGCTATTTGCTTATTAAATTCCCCATTTGGGATTGTCTACGATGTCAACCTTACCTTCATTTTCCACAATCAATTTTCTATAGCCTTTGGTTTCAATGGTTCCATAATCATGACCGGCATCTGCTCGGAAAACAAAGAAAGTAATCATAGGCTCATCGCCTACATTAATGCTTCTATGCGCATATCGACCTGGTACATACACGGCTTTTCCTGGAGTCATCTCTTCAGCGATCCAATCCCCTTCAGGATTTTCCATGAGCATATAGCCCTTGCCACCCAAGCAGTAATAGACTTCAGCGGTATCCAAGATTGTGTGAAAATGGCCCTTGGTCATGAAATATTCATTGCCAACTTTGCCTGGATACACGATACTGGTGCCGAATAGTAAATGACCATCTTTTTCAGGCATTTCGAGTTCGAAAAATTCATACATCAATGAATTCTCTTTTTCGATCATCGCTTCCAACGCTTCACCATTTGAAAACATGCCTCTCATATTGGAGAGATGTCGCTTCGTTGTACTTCTCTCGTTCGACATTCCGCTGATTAAATCAAAATACATGGAAAATGGCTTGACTGTTAGATCCTGACTCATTCTAAGCACCCCTTGAAAGTTAGTTTATTATTTAATGCTTTCGGCAATTCTGGCGCATTTCTCCAAGACTTCACCTTGGATATCCACATGAAACACTTCTGCAATAACTTGCGTCCAGCCATGGATAAAATAGATCCATCCGTCTTCGACATGCAGATTAAGCTGCTCCTTCTGTCTCAAAGCTTGATGCATAAAATCAAGTTCGCCACGATAATTCAGCTCCCACACCAACCCATTCAGCGGATATTTGCCTCCATCCGTGAGCGGTGATCCAGGTCTGTCTTTACCAAGGCCCGTTGCGTTAATAACCAGCGAATAGGGCTTTAGTGCTTCCATGATTTCATCATTCTGGGTCGGATCGGGGCATAGATGATAGTCAAACGGAACATTGGTATCAAGCTGCGACAGCAGCTCTTTGGCTGAATCCAGCCTTGGCTTGCTTCGGTTCGTAAGAATTATTTTGGAGGGCAGGTGACTGCCATGCTCTTTTTCCGTCAAATAAGAACTGATCGCCAATGCACTTCCTCCGCATCCAAGAATCAATACTTCACCGCCGTTGTTCCAATAATTGTCTGGAATAAAAGCCTCCATCGCCAATCCGCTGGATATCGGGTCCTTGGCGTAACCTTCCAATCTCCCCTCTTTCTTGGAAATGGAAGAAAGCTCTTTGAACATTTGCGCATGGGGATCCAAATAATCGAACAGGTCGCTGGCAGCGTCATATAAGTCGATCTTATGCGTAGTTACCAAAGCACCGAGAGATAATTCATCATTCTTGATAAATTCCACGACTTCTCTATACACTTCCGGCTTGGCATGAATGTCGATATCGATTCCTTTAATCACAGCGTTCTTCAGCCCGAGGGCCTCCGCCCAAAGCGGAAAAAGTTTCATAATCGAGGACTTTGTTGTGGTTACCCCAATGAAGTACATGGTCGGCTGAGTTGCTTTTGATGGAAGTTTCATGGTTATTCTCCTTTATTAGATCTCATAAATAACTTTGGTGAAAGGATACTTGCGTTCTACAAGATCAACGAATACGTTGGGAGCATCAGAAAGCCTGAAGGTATGAGTTACTAGCGGTTGCAGTTTTAAAGCGCCGCTCTTCACATAATCGATAGTTGCTTGCCATTCTACGCCTGGAAAGGGTGCACTGTAAGAGTTCCATGAGCCGACAAGGGTCAGTTCATTTCTGACGATACATTCAAAACTTTTGGGAGGTAAAACAACATCCCTATGTGCAGTTCCTAAATAGAGAACGCGTCCTTTTTTCTTTGCTATTCTCAAACATTGCTCTTGCGTTTGTACGACCCCGGCCGTTTCTACAGCGACATTAACCCCTTTGCCGCCAGTCAACTCCTTAATCTTCTGAACAGCGTCGAGCTCACCTGAATTTATCACGACATCAGCACCGAGCTGTTTCGCCAGTTCCAACTTATCCACAGCGACATCCGTCGCTATCACCTGAGTCGCGCCCATAATTTTGGCAAATTGTATCGCGAACAAACCGATTGTGCCGCATCCAAGAACAGCAACTGTATCGCCAACATTAACGCCAACTCGCATCATGCCATGCAAAGTCACAGCTGCCGGTTCAACCATGGCTCCCTCGACGAATGATAAGCTGTCTGGCAGCCTGATCAGGTTTCTGGATGGAGCAACCGTATACTCGGCATATCCGCCGTGCGTTCTGGAACCGAGATAGTTATAGTTATCGCAGAGCCCATAATCTCCTGATTCGCAAAACTCGCAGGTTCCACATGGGAGAATAGGAGCAACGGCCACACGGTCGCCTGGTTTGAAATCCTTCACATCACCGCCAACCGCGGCAACTTCGCCGCAAAATTCATGGCCTGGAATCGTTGGAAAGCTGTACGTTCCCGTCTTCATGACGCGTCCCAAGTCGGAGCCGCAAACGCCAGCTGCCCGGACACGCACCAGAACTTCATTGTCTTCATAGGACGGCACAGCTACCTGTTCATATCTCAGGTCGGCAGGTGCATGTAAGACTGCAGCATTCATGAGCTTGTTCATAAGCTTCCTCCTAAAGTTTAAAGTTCGGATGTGATCAGTGCCTTCATACCAGCGCCCTGTGCCGCATAGTCCAAAGCAGCCACCGTATCTTCAATTGAAAATTTCGCAGTGATGAGCGATTTCACATCGATTTTACCAGTAGAAATCATATCCATAGCCTTGTGTACATCCAGCAAACTAGAGCCTGTAGTCGCCGTTACGAGAAGTTCCTTATAGTGAATGAGGTTCGTATTCAACGTCACAAATTCCTTGCCTTTAGGCAATCCTCCAAATAACGAGACACGGCCGTGATAACCTGCGACTTCAAGCGCGACCTTCTGCATCTCGGGGTCGGAATTCGATGTAATCACGACATCTACGCCGCGTCCGTCAGTGATTCGGTCAATCTCTTCTTTTAAATCGGATTCTCTGTTGTTAATAACAATGTCCGCTCCGTATTGCTTGATTTGTTCAAGACGCGCATCTGATCTCCCCGCAACGATAATGCGCCCGCCGGCCATTTTATTCATCATTACATGAAGGGCACCGATAGGTCCGGGACCAATAATCAGCACCGTATCGCCAGGAACTGTTCGATGAGCTTCATAGGCATGCAGCACACAAGAAAGCGGTTCTGCAATGGCTGCCTCCTCGTAGCTTACATGGTCCGGAATTTTAATTACGTTGCTTACGGCAAAGGAAGGAACTTTGACATATTCCGCAAAGCCGCCATCCATGCTGATTCCGAAAGCTTGATAATTCGGACAAAGCTGGTTATAACCTCGTATACACATATGACAGGTACCGCATCCCACATTGGGTGGCAGAGCAACGCGCGTTCCGACCTGGAAGCCTTTGATCGCGGAACCAACTTGGACGACTTCTCCGGAAGTTTCGTGTCCAAGCACTCGTTTTACACCCTCTGGAACTTTGAAATGCCCGTATCTATAAATGCGATTGTCCGTTCCGCAAACCGAGCAAGCCTTAACCTTTACAAGCATCTCGTTGTTTTGTATATCCGGAATGGGTACATCTTCTATACGAATATCACCAATACCGTAGTAGTACGCTGCTTTCATGTGTAAGCTCCTCTCTGGTCAACATTTGGAATAATTCAATTATTAAGAATTTTATTCCCTATATTTTTTTATAAAATATTATTTTATTCGATTCGAGGCGCAAGGCCCCCTATCAAAGTAACTTTCGCTTACTTTGACAGAGTCAACTAAGAGATCCTGTTATCATTTCTCTCTTGAACTGCGAAGCACCTTAAAAGTTTCTTCCATATAACTCATCGTTTTCGTGAAATTTTTCGCTGCGTACGAGGCGTAGATTAAATCCAGCACCAGAATCTGGGCTGTTTTGGATGCAGCCGCTTCCCAATAAAGCGCAGACCCCTCATTGGACGATTTGGCTGAAGTGAACAAGATAATATCCGAATACTTCGTTAAAGGTGAATCTTCAAACGAAGTAATGCCAATCGTTCGTGCTCCTTTGGATTGAGCGAGTTTCATTGAATCGACAACATCCTTAGAACGTCCCGAGTTGCTGATCCCAATCAGTACATCTTCAGGACCTGCAATCGCTGCACTCATCAGCAGCGAACTTGTGTCGCCGAGCAGCATACTTTTCTTGCCTGCCCTCGTGAAGCGCATAACACCTGATACCGCTGCTGCCCTTGAAGATCCCATGCTGCTGAAGAGGATCGTATTGGCTTGGTCGATTGCTTCCACAGCTTTGCCAAGCTCCCCGATGTTAAGGCGCTGCTTGGTTTCTGTCATCGTTTGAACATTGCGGTACAGAACTTTCTCCAGAATCATTTCTGGTGTATCCGTGCGAGTAATGTCCTCATAGACATAATTATCTTCCGTGGACAAACTGGACGTATCATTCATCGTTAATGCCTCGGCAATACCGATTTTCAACTCTTGATAGCTATCCAAGCCGATTTCTTTGACGAATCGCGTGATGGTGGATTCTGCAACATTACAAGCGGCAGCTAATTCCTTGGTGGTTATGATCTTGCACTGACTCGGATTTTCCAGAATATAATCAGCAATCCGACGAAGAGCAGGATTCAGATAGGCAATCTTTTTATTAATAAGTCTAAAAACATCCTGGTGTAGGGTATGATTTCCTTCTTCCAATGGCGGTACACCTCGTATCATGAATATTCACCGGGATTTACGTTAATCCTAAGGAGGCGATAAGCCTATTCTATTCAAGTAGGAACTTTTTTTCAACTAAGCACGCTTTTTCTTCTTGAGTGAATCGACGTAAACAGCCGTTACAATAACAAGTCCTTTGATTATCATCTGCCAATAGGACGATACATGCATTAAATTCAACCCGTTATTGAGAACCCCGATAATCAATGCACCTATGAAAACTCCACCTATCTTACCTATTCCTCCAGAGAAGCTTGTGCCACCCAAGACTACAGCTGCTATGGCGTCTAACTCAAATCCACTGCCAGACGTTGGTTGTGCGGATGACATTCTCGCAGCTAGAATAACGCCGCTTAATCCTGCGAGAAGTCCCGATATGGTATAGACGAGCATTTCAATCTTTGAAATCTGAATGCCCGAGAACCTGGCAGCTTCCCGATTACCGCCAACCGCATAGACATGTCTACCAAATTTCGTTTTATTCAAAATAAAAGAAGTGATAATCAGACAAATAACCATAATAATGATGGGCACTGGAATCGGCCCGATGTAACCATTTCCGATGAAGGATAAGATCTCATTATTAAAGCTCATCGGTCTGCCCCCGGTTAATACGTACGCAAATCCTCGAGCCATGATCATCATGGACAGAGTTACGATAAAAGGGGGAATCTTGCCTTTTGTGATGACAAATCCATTCATAAGTCCTAGAACAGCACCTATCAACACCCCAACTATAAGAGCCGGAACAATGGGAACACCCATAAACAATAAACCGATGGTTATCACTTGTGAAACAGCTAGAATCGAGCCAACAGATAGGTCAATTCCGTTGATCAGTATGGTAAAAGTCATGCCAAATGCGATGATGGCATTAATCGATATTTGTCTCAACACATTCAATACATTGCTAGTAGACAAAAATGTCGATGTCGTCAAAGCAAAAAATACAATCAAACTCACGAGGGCAATCAAGATTCCCGAGTTAGATACGACATAATGTACAACGGGCCATTTTCGCCATGAATCACTTTTCTTTCGTTCTATCTCGCTAAGAACTTGATTCATTTCTCACACCTCCTGTTGCATGTATTAGAATATTCTCTTGTGTGATCTCGCTTTCCATCGTTAATTCACCGCTGATTTCCCCTTGATACATGGTCATAACCCGTGTGCTCATATTAATGATTTCCGGAAGCTCGGACGAGACCATAATGATGCTGACCCCCGACTGCGCCAAAATGGACATGAACGAATAGATTTCTTTTTTGGCACCTACATCAATACCTCGCGTTGGTTCGTCAAGAATCAAAATATCCGGTTTCATTGCAAGCCATTTGGCGATGATCACTTTTTGCTGATTCCCGCCGCTTAGATTCATCAATTGCTGCTCTGGAGAGGGGGTGCGGATGGAAAGCCGCTCAATATATTTGTCCACCAACGTTTCTTCTTTTCGCTTATCCACTTGGAAGAACTTTACCATGGAGTCCAGCACACTGAGACTTATATTGTAGGAAATGCTTTGAATCAGAATGGCTCCTTGTTCTTTGCGATCCTCTGGGACAAATCCAATACCGCTTTGAATGGCATCCTTAGGGTTCTTGATCCGTATCTTTTTCTGGTTTAAATAGATATCCCCGCTGCTGGATTTGTCGATGCCAAAAATGGTTCTCATAAGTTCCGTTCTTCCCGAACCCACCAAACCATAAAACCCAAGAATCTCTCCCTTGTAGAGACTAAAACTGACGTTATTGACTCTCGTACCGCTGGAAAGATTCCGCACCTCTAGAATTTTCTCTCCAGGCTGGATAATCGGTTTGGCATAGATCTCTGACAGTTCTCTTCCAACCATTAAATGAACGAGATCTTGGTAACTGGTATCCTTCATCTCCCGGGTCGCCACATAAGTACCGTCCCTTAATACTGTCACTTTATCTGCGATTGCAAATAATTCTTCCATACGGTGGGATATATAAATAACAGAGACACCCTTCCGTCTCAATCCCCTTATCGTATCCAGCAGTTTGACAACTTCCTTCTCGGTTAACGATGACGTAGGTTCATCCATCACGATAATTCGATTATCCTTAGATAAAGCTTTAGCGATTTCAACCATCTGCTGCTGGGCAACCGTCAAATGGCTTACATACTCGTCGGCGTCGATATCTAATTCAAACTGATCGAGAATCTTCTGCCCATATCGCATGATTTCTTTCCTATTGACTAGTTGCAAGGGGCCCTTTGAGGGCTCCCTGCCTAGCACAATATTTTCTGCTACCGTCATATTCGGCGCGAGACACAACTCCTGATGAATAACACTGATTCCGATGCTTTCTGAAAAACTTACATCCTTAATTTCCACTTTGTTACCGTCAAAGATGATCTCACCTTCGTCTGGAACCAATATTCCGCCAAGAATCTTGATCAGTGTAGACTTCCCCGCCCCATTCTCGCCAAGCAGAGCATGAACTTCTCCTCCATGGACTTCAAGATTCACACGATCAAGCGCTTTGACTCCTGGAAAGCTCTTACTGATATGTTTCATTTGCAAAAGAGGCATATTGTTTTCCATAGGATACCTTCCTTTATTACGGCGTACAGATGGCTTTATTTCAAATATTGTTGATAGTTGGACTGGTCAATGAACAAGCTTTCGACCTTAACCCACTTTTCAACATTTTCTTTGTTTAGAATCTTGTAAACTAAATCACCAGCAACTTGCCCCATCTTGACAGGGAACTGAGCGGAAGTACCTGCGATCTTATTATCCTTGACCAGTTTAATCGCATCCTGCGAACCATCGATGGAATAAATCTTGATGTCCGTTCGTTTCGCTGCTTCAATAGCCGCCAACGCTCCTACAGCTGATGGATCATTGATAGTAAAGACAGCATTGATTTCAGGGTTGGACTGCAAGAAATTCTCCATTATCGGAAGCGCGGATTCCGTTGATGCTTTACCGTCTTGTCTGGCGACGACTTTAATGCCGGGAGATGCTTTGACAGCTGCTGTGAAGCCATCTGTTCTGTCCACAACCGCTTGCACGACAGACCAATCGATAATGGCCACGTTGGCTTTGCCGCCTGTATTTTTAACCATGGCATCGCCAAGCACTTTGCCTGCCATGAAGTTATCCGTCGTTACCATGGCTGTAACCAGATCTGTATCCTGAGGTGGGACATCCATAATAATAACTGGAATGTTGGCTTTCTTAGCCGAAAGCAGCGCCGTCTTGATCCCTTTACTGTCAACCGGAGCAATAAAGATGGCGTCTACCTTCTGTTGGATGAAATCTTCCACATCCGAGATCTGTTTGTTAATATCCAACTGTGCATCGACTTCAATCAGCTTGTCGCCGTGTTTATCAACGATCTCTGACTTCAAACCTTTGCTCCAATCGATAAAATGCGGGTTATTCAAAGTGAAGTAAGAAGCGGCAAATGTATGTTTTTTGGTCTCTTTCGAACTGGTTGTCGTGCTCGTCTCTTGCGTTTTACTACCACAAGCAACCATCGTAACCATGATTAGAATCAATGTGAGAATAAGGGAAGCCGACTTCATTTTTTTACTTGTTTTCATTGCATAAATCCCCCTTTTTAAATATAAATGGTATTAATGCTCTTCCCAATCCTTCGCTCGATCAACCGCTTTTTGCCAGCCAGCATATAGCTGATTACGCTTACAAATATCAAATGTAGGTTCAAACCTGCGATCTAATTCAAAAGTATCCAGCAGCTCGCTTTGACTCTGCCAGAACCCCGTTGCTAGACCCGCTAGAAATGCGGCTCCACGCGCGGTTGATTCTACAACCTTAGGTCGAATCACGGGCACACCGAGAAGATCAGCTTGAAACTGCATGACGAAATTATTGCAGCAAACACCACCATCGACTTTCAACTCACTATTCTTGATGTCTGAATCCTGTTCCATACAAGTAATGACATCGCGAATCTGATAGGCTATCGATTCAAGGGTTGCGCGGACAATGTGGTTGCGATTGGCACCACGCGTTAACCCAAGGATAGCGCCGCGCGCATACTGATCCCAGTAAGGAGCCGAAAGTCCGACAAAAGCGGGAACCACATAAACGCCATTGGTATCTGCAACTTCTTGTGCAAGCTGCTCTGTCTCATTGGCATCGGAAATAAGTTTCAGTTCGTCCCGCAGCCATTGTACAGAAGCACCCACCACATAAAGCAGACCTTCCAGCGCATATTCCACCTTGTTGTTCAGTCCCCATGCCACTGTGGTAAGAAGACCAGAATCGGAACGGATCGGCTTAGACCCGGTATGCATTAACAGAGATCCTCCTGTTCCATAAGTGGCCTTCACCATTCCCTCATGGAAGCATGCCTGGCCGAAGAGAGCGCCTTGCTGATCTCCAACAGCTGCTGCAACCGGAATGCTGGCTCCGAATAGTGTCTCGTCAGTCAAGCCGTACACGTCACTGGAAGGGCGAAGCTCAGGAAGCAGGGCCCGAGGAATGCCCAACTCATGTAATAGTTTGTCATCCCATTCAATCCGATTAATGTTAAACAACATAGTGCGAGAAGCATTGGAATAGTCGGTAATATGCACCTTGCCACCAGTCAACTTCCAAATCAACCAAGTGTCTACGGTACCGAAAAGCAGTTCTCCCTTTTCGGCCTTTTCTCTTGCCCCATCGATGTGATCGAGGATCCATTTAATCTTTGTCCCAGAGAAATAAGAATCAATCAATAAACCCGTATTTTCTTTGACGTATTCACTCAATCCCTGTTCTTTCAGTTCTTGACAAACGTCTGCAGTTCGTCGATCCTGCCAAACAATTGCGTTCATAACTGGTTTACCGGTGGCCTTATCCCATATAATAGTGGTCTCTCTCTGATTGGTAATTCCGATCCCTACAATATCCGACGCACAAGCATTCGCTTGTTTCAGGGCCTCTTTAGCTGTTTTTAATTGTGCTTCCCATATATCCATGGGATTGTGTTCCACCCAACCGGGCTTTGGATAGATTTGGGCAAAATCTTGATACGCCACTGAAACAATATTGCCATTATGATCGAACAAAATCGTCCTTGTGCTAGTTGTTCCACAATCAAATGACATCACATATTTCTCTGTCACGCCAACCTCCCACTTTCCTATGCATTTATAGCTTGATCCACACGATTTAACCGCTTACAAATGCTTATATATGATTAGCTCAATGATCCACTGCAACTTGTCATAATTGCCATGTAGGACTTCGAGCTAATCATGTACGTTTTTCTTTTATACTGTCAGCAATCCTTTATACTTCCATTCCATAACGGTGCACCTTATGCGTTGGATAAAAGGAGAACGAAGGAATCGTAACATCCGGTGTTCTTGTTGCTACGAAAAGAGTCGCTTCTGCAACATTTTCTACATCGATGCAGCTATTATAGATTCCCTCTTTAAGTTCTTTTTCATCCAGCCATCCATCCGTATAAGCAGCAAGATCACCGTCATAAATCCCTGAATCGATGACTTTGGTCATTGGCGTCTTAACATGAGAAGGATTGATCACCGTTACACCGATATTTTTATCCTTACCTTCCAACAAAATATTTTTGCTAAGTCCCATCATGCCATGTTTGGAAGCGCGGTAAGGACTATGTCCCGGACAAGATGCTACTTTGGCTGAAGAAGAACCCATATTGATGATTCTGCCACCCGTCGTTTGTTTTTCCATGTAACGGAACGCTTCTCGGCAGCACAGGAAGACCGCGGTTAAATTGGGGCCAATTGTTTTGTTCCACTCTTCGAGTGTGGTCTGGCCGATTGGCGGAGACAATGAATCACGTCCTGCACTATTCACTAGAAGATCAACGCTGCCCCATTTATCATTCGCATACTTGAAGAAATTTGCAACTTCATCTTCTTCTGTTACATCGCCGACAATCCAATCACAGATGCCATTCTCTGCTTCGATCTCAGCAGCAACCTGCTTCATACGTTCTTCATCTATATCCACTAATAAAACTTTACTGGCATTGGCAGCGAAAATTTTAGAAACGGCTTCACCGATTCCAGAAGCGGCTCCAGTGACGATCGCAACTTTACCTTCTAATTGAGTTCCTTTAGGATACATATAATTCTTCCTCTCTGGTTTTGAATTCTGTTCTGGTTGCGTTTATGAATTGAATAAGGACTTATACTCTTATTATAGAATATTATTCTTTACTGTCAATATTAAAATAAAATTTTATTCGATAAAGGGTTTACAAAAATTAATTACAATCCCATTTCACCGATTATTCCCTCTATTTTCGGATCATAAAGAAATTCTATTCGCTTATTCCCTATCATTCGATATCGCGGTTTGCCGCCATTCAGCAGGCCATCTGCCGCTTCTTCATCCAACAACACAATCACATTCGAATGTAATTGAAGGAAGGATGCCGGGCAACTTGTCGTTACGGGTCCCGTAAATGCTTCTTGAATAATGCTGCTTTTTGCCTCGCCATGCGCGATAAATAGCACGCATTCTGCCTTCATAATTGGCCCCACTCCCATGGTGATAGCATGGCTAGGAATAGGTTCTTCAGCAGAAAAATATTTAGCGTTAGCACTTTGAGTGCCTTCCGTTAACGCCACAATATGCGTCTCACTGGAAAGATGCTGTCCCGGTTCGTTGAAACCAATATGTCCGTTTAACCCAATACCAAGCAGTTGGACATCCAGCGTTCCAGCTTCCCTCAGCAGCGTTTCATATCTAATGCATTCCTTTTCAATCGAATGAGTCGTACCATTAGGAATATGAATATGACTCGGCAGCATATCGAGATGCTGGAATAAATGTTCATGCATATAGGCAGCATAACTTTGAGGATTCTCCGTTGACAGACCGACATACTCGTCTAAATTATAGGTAGTTACATGTTTAAAGCTACAAGGGTTTCTTCTGATCCTATCAACCAACTCTTTGTAAATCCCAACAGGCGATGAACCCGTGGCAAGGCCAAGCTTGGGATGGGCTTTTTCACGAACAAACCTTTCCAGGACTTCCGCTCCAATGCGATCAGCTTGCTGGGCATCGCGAAAAACAGCAATTCTCATGATCGTTACACCCCTCGAAAGGCTTTCACTTTATCAACGAGTTGACGGCTTTTTTCGGTAATAGTTGCATAGTCTCCTTGACTGGCCGAACTAATCAAAGAACCACCGACACCTACAGCAACGGCACCCGCTTCGAACCAATCTGTAATGGTACTCAGATTTACGCCGCCAGTTGGCATCAGATTCACCTGAGGCAGCGGGCCTTTCAGGGAGCGGATCATGGATGGGCCATACGTCTCACCTGGGAACAATTTAATGATATCTGCGCCCGCTTCCATCCCTTCAATCGCCTCTTTGACGGTCATGGCTCCCGGCATACAGGGAATACCATAGCGGTTGCATAAGCGAATCACTTCTGTGTTAACAAACGGACTAACAACAAATTGCGCGCCCGATAGAATCGCGATACGAGCAGTTTCCGTATCGAGTACTGTCCCCGCGCCAATCGTAACCTCTCCAGGCGAGAAATGATTCGATAATTTCTCAATCACTTGATGCGCATAAGGCACGGTGAACGTAATTTCCAGACTGGAAATCCCTCCCCGCAGACACGCTTCGGCGATCTTGACCGCTTGTTCGCTATTGTCAGCACGGATGACCGCGACAATTCCTTCCTCACAAAGTCTGCTAATCACTTGCAGCTTATTCATGGACATTCATCATTTCCCCTTGTTCTTTATTGATTACCTCAAATATTCAAGGACATTCGCTGCAGCCATGACTCCCATGTTCTCGATGGCTTGATACGTTGAGGCAGCACAATGTGATCCGATAATTAGGTTATCCAGTTCCAGAAAACCTTTATTTTCCGGAGGTTCCTGCTCGAATACATCCATTCCGGCTCCCCATATTCGGTTTTCCTGCAAAGCCGCAAGAAGCGCTTGTTCATCGATAAGCCCACCCCTGGCGGTGTTCACGATGACAGCGGTTTCTTTCATGCTTGCGAGTTCCTTCGCGCCTATCAAATGATGCGTCTGTTCCGTTAAAGGCAAATGCAAGCTGATAAAGTCTGCGGTGCTCAGAAGCTCATTTAAACCTACATAATCGATCTGATGTTCAGCCGCGTAGGCTTCATCTTGGATCAAATCATAAGCAAGGATGTTCATATTAAACCCCCGCGCCCTTGCGGCAACGCCTTTGCCAATGGCCCCAAGACCAATGAGACCCAATGTTTTGCCCCATACATCAACCGAAGTGATCTTATTCCAATTCAATTGCCTGCAAGCTTTATCAATCGGAAGCATTCTTCTGGCAGCAGCGAGCATAAGAGCTATCGTATAATCAGCAACGGCATCCTTATTAGCTCCAGCAGTCACCGTTACAGGAATTCCTCTCTCCCGCGCATAATTCAGGTCAATATTGTCGGTACCGACACCGTATTTGGAAATGACCTTCAATTTAGACGCATGATCAAGAACTTCTTGATCGATGGGATCGACCCCGACGATTACGGCATCTACCTCCTTGATCAAAGCAACCATTTCCTGTTTATTCATTATGCGTCCGTACGGATTAAGAATAAGTTCGCAGCCATGCTCCCTTAACATGTCGATCGGTTGAGAGTTGCCTTTACCAAAGGAACGAGGGGTTACCATTACTTTATAAGTCACTTGTTTTCACCTCTCTGGCTGTCATTTTTTTCGTGTGAAAGCATGGGAAGGATTATGAATCATCAAATCAGCAATAGCAGTCTCCGAAACACCGCGTTGACGCAACAGTGGGATAAAATTGACCTTCATGTGATCCAAACCGATCTCTCCACCGTAACTCTTGAGTCTAGCCCGAGTTGTATCCAAACCTAGAAGAAGTGATTCCCCATAGCCCCATTCCAGCATCTGCACGATCAGATCGGCTTCTTCCTCATCGCTGTGATATTTAAATCTGCCAATCGTATCGTACTCCAGATAAACACCGAATTGTGCAAGCTGTCGATGAACACTGTAATCGCCCAGTGTCCTGTCCAAATGACAGATGATCAGATTCTCTGGAGCAATGCCGCGTTTCATCAAATGTTCGGTCACAACAATCCCTTGGCGGTGGGTTTCCGTATGGCACATGATGGGAATCCCTGTAGCGAGGGAGGCCATAGCTGCGGCATTCAACAGGTCGATACAAGTTGAACCCGGAGAGTCCTCATCAATTGCCGTTTTGATTAGTCCAGCTTTGGCGGTAATTTGGAACCGCGGATCCTGATTATCTGCATGGACATACATGCCATCTTCAATCTCAGCGATAAAGGTATTCGCCAAGCGCTCGATATCCCCGCGAAACAGCCAATGATTGTCGGAATAAAAGCTTCTCTTGTGAAAACCGGTAGAGGCTATGATATGAATGCCTGTCTGCTTGGATACCTCAGACAACATATCTGCCATCCGTCCGCATCCGATAGGCTGGGCATCCACTATGGCTTCGCCCCCCAGGCTCTTGAATACCATTAATTCGTCCTTCGTCTGGCCAAAATCGTCAATTTGCAGAACGGGATTAAGCCTTGAAGGCGTTCCTTCCGCAATGAAGAGATGTTCGTGGCTATGACAGAATCCTAGTTGTTCGTTAGGGATATCCCCTAAAACGGTGCGAATAATTCCCGTAGCGGTCACCCCCTGTAAACGCTTAATCCTTGTCGTAAATGATGAGCTCCATCACAACTTCATTATAGAATTTAATTCTTTACTTGTAAATATAAAATAAAATTTTATTTTATATTTACAAGTAAAGGCAGATCAACGATCTGCGTAAATCTGCGTAGATCTGCCTCTTCTCACTGTCTGTCTTGCCGTTATCTAGCGAAAATCTGGCGGTATACGTCTTGCCATTCCCGTAAGAATAGCAGCCTCTATAACCGCGTGTCTGACTTTAGCTACGATCTGCTCATTAAAAATACTCGGAATGATATAGAGTTCGTTCAATTCCCTATCCGAAACGACAGCGGCAATCGCGCGAGCTGCTGCCAGTTTCATCGGTTCATTGATATGATGGGCCCTACAATCCAAAGCACCACGGAAAATGCCTGGAAATACAAGTACATTGTTGATTTGATTCGGATAATCGCTTCGACCGGTCGCGAGCACCCGAACATAGGGCCCCGCTTCAATCGGATCGATTTCTGGATCAGGATTAGCCATGGCAAATACAATGTTATCAACCGCCATTTGCTGCATATCCTCTGCATGAAGCAGCCCGCCTCTCGATACCCCGATGAACACGTCTGCTCCACGAATCATTTCTTTTAAGCTGCCTGGCCGATTCTCCACTTGTTGTTGATCAGCGAGCCATTGCCACATCGGCTGCGAATACTGTTCGCCACGAACAATAGCCCCCTCCCGATCAACAGGAACCAACTGCGTGACACCTGCTGACAGCAGCATTTTACAGATAGAGACACCCGCGGCACCGATACCATTGACCACTACCCGAATCTGGTTGATTCGTTTCCCCACGAGCTTGAGCGCGTTCAACAATCCTGCAAGGACCACAATGGCCGTACCATGTTGGTCGTCATGAAAGACAGGAATACTCAACAGCTCGGACAATCGGGCTTCGATTTCAAAGCAGCGGGGAGAACTGATATCCTCCAAATTAATACCGCCAAAGATTGGACTGATATTAACGATCGTACGAATGATTTCTTCCGTGTCCTTGGTATCTAGACAGATTGGGAACGCATCAACATCCGCTAACTGCTTGAACAGCATTGCCTTTCCCTCCATAACCGGAGCGGATGCGTGTGGACCGATATCGCCCAGTCCTAAAACGGCTGTTCCATCTGTAATAACGGCTACCGTATTTCGTTTGATAGTAAGCGAATAAGCTTTACGGGTATCTTCATGTATCGCGGTGCAAACCCTTGCCACACCCGGTGTGTATACTCTTGATAAATCGTCCCTGTTCTTGATCGGTATTTTCGGATGAATCGATATTTTTCCACCCAAGTGGGCCAGGAACGTTCGGTCGGACATATTGATAATTTTAACGCCGGCCAATTCTTTCAGAAATTCAGTGACCTGTGATTCCCCCTGATCCGATACCTGAACCGTAATGTCACGAATAGAGCTTTCTGATGTCGTCCGGATCACGTCGATCGACGTCATATCGCCTCCGGCCTTACTGATCGCGGTCGCGACCTCGCCAAAATGATTCAGCTCATGGTTCAGCTCCAGACGAAGGATAATGCTGTTATACGCCACCTAAATTTCTCCCCCTTCTATTCAACCCGTACTTCATGAAGCGTCACTATCGTATATGAATCCCGATAAATTTGCTTTCCATCATATCTTGAATCGCATATTTGACGCCTTCCTTGCCGATTCCGCTTAACTTAACGCCACCATAAGGATGATTATCCTGTCGATACGTAGAAATCTCATTAATCCAGACGCCGCCGGTAACTAACTGGTCAGCCAATCGCAAAGCGCGGTTGATATTATTCGTAAATACGCCGGCCTGAAGTCCAAAATCCGAATCATTCGCCATCCTAACCGCCTCCTCTTCCGTTTCAAACGGAATAATGGACACGATTGGCGCAAAGACCTCCTGACAGACGACTTTCATGTTTGATTTAACGTTAGCCAACACCGTAGGCTCCATAACAGTCCCGTTCCGTCTCCCCCCCCTTAGAATAGCCGCCCCATCGAGTTCTGCTTCCCTTACCCAAGCCTCGGCGCGCTTCGCTTCGTCTTCGCTGATCATCGGCCCGATATCGGTCGACTCTAGCATTGGGTCCCCAACTTGTAACTGTTTAACTAGTTTCACGAATTTGACCAGGAAATCATTGTAGACAGAAGATTGAACGTAGATTCTTTGCACCGAGATGCAGGCTTGCCCGGAGAAAGCAAAGGCTCCCCTGACCAAGCCTGCAGTAGCCGCATCCAGATCAGCGTCGTCAAAGATAAGGTTTGGAGAGTTCGATCCGAGCTCGAGGGTCAATTTTTTGAGCCCTGCCCATTTTTGAATCTGAAGTCCGATCGGAACACTGCCTGTAAAGGAAACTTTGGCAATTCGTGGATCAGTAACGAGCGGCTCCCCGATGGTCGAGCCTCTTCCGAGCACGACATTCAGCGCCCCTTTGGGAAGTCCTGCCTCTGCGAATAAATGCGCCAATGCAATGGAAGACAAAGGCGTCTTGTCGGCAGGCTTTAATACAACGGTATTCCCCGCAGCAAAGGCCGGTGCCAGCTTATGAAGAACCAGATTCAACGGGAAGTTGAATGGCGTAATGGCCGCCACAACCCCTAACGGATAACGTCGTACCATCCCGATCCTGTTTTCGCCGCCGACAGCAGCATCCATCGGTACGAGCTCGCCACCCAGCGCTTTAGCCTCATCCGAAGCAAATCGAAGGACCTGTACGGCGCGGCCAACCTCACCGCGTGCATCACGAATCGGTTTGCCCGCTTCAAGCACAAGTGTTCTGGCGAATTCTTCGCTTCGCGCCTCTAATAAATCTGCGGTCTTGCGCAAGATGGCCGAGCGCTGATAGGCTGGGATATGGCGCATAGTCTCATGAAATACACGTTCCGCGGTTGCAATCGCGCGGTCCAGATCGCCATCTTCCACGTAATCGATTTTCCCCACAACTTCGCCGCTATAGGGATTTCGAACTTCCTTCGTCTGACGGCTGCCTCCTTTAAGCTCCTGTCCATCAATGATTGAACCTGCATGCATCACTTTACCAGACATGTTTTCACTCCATTCCTTGTATTCTTCTTGGCATCTATTAGAGCATCTTCTTTCTTGCTATCACTTTCCTTGCCTTCTCCGCCACATGTTCAGCAGTCAGACCGTACTTATTCAGCAATGCGCTATTAGAACCCGATTCTGAATTTTTATCCTGTACGCCGATCCTCTCCATGGGAACAGGGAAGTTTTCCACCAATACCTCTGCCACGCTGCTGCTTAATCCGCCATAAATACTATGCTCTTCTGCAGTCACAACGGCCCCGGTTTTCCTTGCGGAGGCGATAATCGCTTCGGCATCTAATGGTTTCACGGATGGCAAGTGAATCAGCTCAGCCGAAATCCCCTCCATCTTCAATAGTTCAACGGCTTCCAGGCAGCGACTGGTTTGTGTTCCGGTCGAAATAATTGTAACGTCCCTTCCAGAAACCAAGGTAACCCCTTTCCCAACTTGAAATCGGTAGCTTTGTTCATCAAACAGATCGGGATACGAATCGCGAGCCACTCGAATATAGACGGGGCCGTCATATTGATTGGCATATTCCATCATTTGCCGCAGTTCGACGGAATCGGCTGGTGCCAATACGACCATCCCAGGTTGTGTACGCATAATGGCCAAGTCTTCAAGCGATTGGTGAGTCTTTCCTGTACAGCCATTCAGAAGACCGCTATAGGCCCCAATCATCTTCACATTCATCTTTGGCTGCGCAATGCTTACCACAATTTGGTCAAAGGCGCGTTTGACGATAAATGCTGCAAACGAGCATACCCACGGCTGCAGTCCTACTGACGCCAAGCCTGCGGCGACACCCAGCATGTTTTGCTCGGCAATGCCCATTTGCAGAAATTTGCTTTCATTATTCTCTGCCACTTTATCCAGCTTGGTTGAGTTCGCTAAGTCACCATCCAAGGCGAATACTCGCGGATCCCGCTTTGATAGCTCGAGCAATTTGTCGCCGAATACGTCGCGCATGGAAACGAATTGAGGGGAAGTTGTCATTTGACTCATTGTACGTTGCCTCCTTGAAGTTCAGTTAAAGCAAGAGCCAGCTCCTGATCGGTAGGTATCTTGGAATGCCACAAATAATTGTTTTCCATATAGTTGACGCCTTTGCCTTTGACGGTATGAGCCACAATAATCGTTGGTCTACCGGAAATTCGTTGTGCGTCACAAAGGGCTTTGATGATCTGTTTGAAATCATGTCCATCGATAGAAATAACATGGAAGCCAAACGCTCCCCAGCGGGAGCTTGGGCTGAAGACAGGGATTTCCCTCGTTCTTCCTTCCGTCCCCTTCCATCCATATTGCTGTAAATGATTGTAATCCAGGATGACTGTTAAATTGTCCAGGTTATACTTCACTGCAATGTCCGCGGCTTCCCAGACCTGGCCCTCTTGGGATTCTCCGTCGCCAATCATGCAATAGGTGCGAAATGGCTGCTGTTTAAGCTTGGCACCGAGCGCCATGCCGACAGCTGCTGAAATGCCCTGGCCCAGCGAACCGGTCGACATATCCAGACCCGGCAGCAAATTCATGTCCGGATGCGCCTGCAAACGTGAATCGATTTCATCGAACGTATGAAGCTCCTCTTTTGGAAAGTAGCCTCTTTCTGCTAGTGTGCTGTATAAGGCAATCGCTGAATGCCCCTTGGATAATACAAACCGGTCTCTTTCTTCCCAAGCTGGATTGTCGTGATCAATCGTCATGACTTCGAAGTATAACGCCGTTAAGATGTCAATGGCCGACATGGGGCCGCCCAAGTGCCCCGCTCCCGCGTGATATACCGTCTTGACCACATTTCTGCGGATTTCTGCTGCGAGCACCTTCAATTTCTCTATATTTTCGTTTGTCATATGTTCCATTCTCTTCACTCCTCTATAGGTTTTCACACCATCTAATCGATTAGATATGTGATTGAAAAAGGGGATTATCATTTGAACTTCTTTCCCCCTTGTCTTCATACTTATAAACAAGCTTTATAAATTTGACGAATCTCTTCTCTTGTGACTTTCTTGGGATGACATTCGATATCGAAATAATAGCCTGTAAGCGCGATGGAAGTTGCTTTATCAATATCATTCTCCGTCATGCCGAAGGTTGAGAATTTGACATGGAGATTGATATCCGACAACAGCTTGCTCACTAAGTCTGGACACTTCTCGGCTCTTTGTCGCAGTGATAACGAACTTATTGAAGGGTCCATAAGCGTAGAAATGGCAGCGAATTTCTCCAAATCAGACTGCCAGCTTACTTCCAGCACATTGACCATACATGCGGCGATGCTGTCACCATGCGGAACCCCAAACATGCCGCCCACTGGCTGAGCTAAGGAATGCGGCAAAGTCACGCCAATATGAGCGATGGCAGACCCGGCAAGCGTACTTGCCCAAGCCAGATTCTCTCTGGCTTTCACATTGCCTCCATTCGCCACAGCCTCAGGAAGATTTCTAACAACAATGCTCATAGCTTCCCTGCTCACCATTGTCGTATAGGGATTCGCCTTTAAGCTGATGAAAGATTCAAGCGCATGGGCAAAAGCATCAAATCCTGTCGATGCGGTAATTTTGGAAGGCATGGATACCATCAATTCCGGATCCACAATCGCCAGCCTCGGGAATATCCGCTCATTGACAATCGTGCTTTTCTCTTTCAATACAGGGTTATTCAAAACAGAGAAAGGCGTAGATTCCGAACCTGTTCCCGAAGTAGTAGGAATCGCAACAAGCGGCAGCGTATTACTTCCAGGCCGCAGTACGTCATGGTCATTGCGTTCTGTATAATCCCAGGAAGAACCTTGACTATTAACCATGACAGCCAATCCTTTTCCATAATCGATTGCGCTTCCGCCGCCTATCGCGATTACGAAATCACACCGTTCAGCCTTAGCTTTCTGTGCCATTTCGTCCACTTTAAAACAACTGGGATTTGGTTCAATATCAGCGAATATGACGCTCTCAATAAACACCTTTTTCAATTGAGCGGCGATTTGATCCCCTAGTCCAATAGAATTCATATAGGGATCAATGGCGATTGCCGCCTTCGTTCCTAATCCCTGTACATAATCTGCAATATGATTTACTTTGCCGGCACCGAATTCCACTTTGGGCAAAAAACATGTAAACAAAGAGATTCCTCCATTTCCATTATTCAAATAAATTCAGACAATTTCTAATGGCTACGCTTTTGGTTTGCGTTACTTCTTCCAATGCCCCAATGAGTCCCTCTCTGCCAAGGCCGCTCATCTTATACCCTCCGAAGAAAGCCGTATCTGGTCGATAGGTACCTGTATTGTTTACTGCGACGATACCCGATTCTATTTGATAAGACACACTCATCGCGCGATTTATATCTCTTGTAAACACGGAAGCATTCAAACCGTAAATGGAACTATTGGCAATCTCAATAGCCTCTTCATCCGTGTTAAAAGAAATGATCGGAAACACAGGTCCGAAGATTTCCAAATCACGCGCCACTTCGAAAGTTGGTTCGACATTCGTTAATACCGTCGGCAAATACCACGTATTGTCTACAATCTCTGCGCCTAGAACTACTTTGGCGCCTTGACCTATCGTCGTTTGCACCTGGCTATGAACGGTTCGCAGCGCTTCTTCATCAATTAGAGGCCCCATGCCTACGCCACGATTTAATGGGTTGCCAACCTGGATTTGCTTTAAACGCTCCGTTAAAAGGTCAGTAAAATCGTTAACCTTCGAACGATGAACAATCATGCGCTTATTCGCACAGCAGGTCTGACCATTCATTAATGTTCTGCCAAAAACCGTCTGCTCCACAGCCAGCTCAAGATCGGCATCCTCGAATACAATCAGAGGATCGTTCCCGCCAAGCTCAAGCTTCAAGCGACTCAAGTTTTTGGCAGCGTTTATGGCAGTTCTGATCCCTGTTTCTGTACTCCCCGTTAAGCTAATCGCATTGACCAAAGGACTTTGCGTCAGCATTTCTCCAACTACTTTACCCGCGCCCGTGATGATTTGCAGTACATTATCCGGTAAGCCCGCTTCATACAGCAGTTTAGTCATCTCCAGAATAGTTAGCGGCGCAACATTCGCTGGTTTGATAATGACGACATTGCCAGTTACGATGGCAGGAGCGACTTTCTGGGAAAACAACTCCGCAGGAAAATTGAAAGGAACAACACCGACAATGACGCCAAGCGGCTCTTTACGTGTCAGATAAATATCATTTTCTACGCCAGCTTGCTGATCCAGCGGGATATTCAGGCCGTACATCGTTTTGGCTTGCCCGACAAATGAATTGAATAGTCGTGCTACTGTTTCAATCTCGCTTTCCGATTGGCCGATAGGCTTGCCTACCTCTTGGCTCAACAAAGAAGACAATCGCTCTTTATGTTGAAGGATGAGTTCCGAAAAACGAAGCATCGTCTCTCCCCTTTTCCAGAGCGGTGTGCGCGCCCATCCTTTTTTGGCCGACTGAGCTGCCTCCAGGGCATCTTGAACATCTTCACTTGTTGCAAAAGGTACGCTATCAATAACCTGTTTCGTGGTCGGATTGCAGACCTCAACCGTTTTCCCATCTCTGCTAGCTCTCCATTTTCCATTCGTATACATGTCCATCGTTCAACTCTCCTTATTGTTTAATCAACCCGCCTAATCACTCAAATGTAATAATGGTTTTCTTCAATCCGCTGTTTTGACTAATCACCTCGAATGCTTCCAGAATCCGATTGAAGCCAAACACATGCGAGACAAAGGTTTCCGGCTTCAGAACGCCAGCTTCAATCCAGTTCATCACCTGCAGATGACTTTCCGATTCATCCAGCTTCGATGGCCATTGATTGAAATCCAAATGCCAGTTATAGGGCGCTTTGCTCCAATCTAATCGCATGTCGGTTTCGGGTGAGATACCGTAGACGCAAATATGTCCGTATGGTGCTAGCAATTCCATGCTTTGATTGATAATTTCATTCTTACCAACGGCATCAACAGCGAAATCCACACCATCCTTGCAAACATTCCTTACCTCAGCAACCAGATCGCACTTCTTGCTGTTGAAAGCATAATCGGCTCCAGCCTCAAGCGCTTCATCTATCCTTGCGTCGCTTGTCACCAAAGCAATCACCGGCCCCATGCCTAGCAGTTTAGCGAACTTCATAAAGGTCAATCCGACGGGTCCTGCGCCAAAAACAACAACACTAGCATTCGGCCGGAAGTTAAAGCGCTTACAAGCTCCTAGCACTTCACGGAATGTCACGATCATTGGCGCAGCCACGATATCGATATCGGCCGGCAGTACCTGCTGGGCATAGTAGGCTTCCGAAAACTCGGGAGCTCCTGGACCTTTGCCATCCTCAAGCAACGACTTGCTATCCGCTACGACCGCGTATTCGGAAAAGGCCCCCCACCCGGAATAAACACCGTCGATCTCACCTTCCAAGAAGGGCAGAATAACCAGATCGCCGACATTCAGATGCCGTGCTTGCGCTCCCTTCTCCACTACACGACCAACCCCCTCATGCCCAAGAGCTGCGGGATACGTGTCAAAGCCTTTAAACTCCCCAGAAATCAGTTTCATATCGGTTCCACGGCAAATTCCGCAGCTTACCATTTTGACCAACGCTTGATATTCACCGTATGTGGGCTTAGCAATTTCGCGAACGGATAATGCTCCACTATTGTCAACAATCAAACTTTTCATTTTATTTGCTCCCTTCCCTACCATTTTTTATTATTATTCATCGTATGATAAAAGCACTTTTCCACCGATTTTCTGCTCGCAGATTTCAAACGCCTCCTTCCACTGACTTAAAGGAAGCTTATGCGTAATGATCGGCTGCAACCGTATTTTGTTTTGTTTCCAAATGTTCATTACACGCTCCCATGTTTCGATAGAATGCGCATAAGAAGCAACTAATTGTAGTTGTTTAAACAGAATGGTGTCATAATCAATGGTGATCTCTTTCCCCACAATCCCAACTTGAATGTAGGCGCCTCTTTTCTTCAGTGCCCGCAAACAGCTTGATACAGATGGCCCTGCTCCCGCACACTCCACCGCAACATCAACCCCTTGAAACTCCGTTTCTCTTTCAATCACTTCGTGCAGATTTTCCTCGCTAACATTGACAATGACGTCAGCTCCAAGTTCCTTGGCAATTTCAAGTCTTGAAGCATCTGCGGTCGTCCCTGCCACGATGACCTTGCACCCTTTCATAACGAGCAAAGCTAAACAGATCAGACCAATTGGACCAGGTCCTGAGAGTAAAACGGTATCTCCTACATGGATAGGCGTTAATTCTTCAATTGCTTTGACTGCACAAGCCAGCGGTTCGGTTAAAGCGGCCTCCTCAAGCGAGATATGTTCCGGAATTCGATAAACCATATCTTCCCGAACCACCACATATTTCGTAAAAGCCCCATCTACACCTGATCCCAGCGACTTTCGTTTCGAGCAAAACATATAGTTCCCAGTCCGGCAATGTATGCAGGATCCACAGGTTACAGCCGTCGAAGGAAGCGCTGTCACTTTATCGCCAAGCTGAAAGCGCTGTACGTTTTTACCTACTTCTGTAATAATTCCCGAAAATTCATGGCCTAGTATGACAGGCGGATTGCTTTTATATGTGTCGTGATAAATATGCAAGTCTGTACCGCAAATACCCGTGAACTTAATTTCAATTTTTACAGAGTCAGAATCACACACAGGTTCTTGAACATCCAGTAACGCGACATTTCCGTAGCCCGATTTTTCTTTTACTATCGCTTTCATATTATTGCCCTCCACTAAAAGTATTCATCATCTAATCGATTAGATATTACTGAAATAAAGTGCATGAAGTGGTTACAACCTTCATACATGCATTTTATTTCTGTTTACCGCAGGTTTTACGAACAATTAATTGTACAGGAAGCACTATTTCTTGAAATTCTGGCTTTGCCGTCTTTTCCAATCTATCCAAAAGCAAAGTAGTAGCCAAGTTACCCATTTCGTATCTGGGAATACTAACTGTCGTTAATTGAATACTGCGTGTCCCGGATATAAACAAATCATCAAATCCAATAACCGCCAAATCGTCTGGAACAGATACACCAAGATCAGTTGCAGCATCCAACACACCTAGCGCACCAATGTCAGTTAAACTAAGAATAGCCGTGGGTCTCTTCTCTTCGGGAAGCCCTAGTAGAAATTTCGTCGTATCGTAGCTCCCTGAATATCTTGCTCCCCCCGAAGTCTTCCATTCCGGATAGATCGTTAAGCCAGCATCTGTCATCGCTTTCACATAGCCATTCATTCTGCTCTCCGTAATGGAAGAACCGGTAATGCCGGGCATAAAGGCAATCTTTTGGTGTCCAAGCCGGTTTAGATGATTCGTAGCCATGACAGCACCATTGAAGTTATCTGCCACAACGGAGTCCACTTGAAGCCCCTTTATAAAGCGGTTTGCGAGTACAAGCACATATCCTTGCTCCATAAATTTCTGAAAGTGTTCTCTATCCTGTTCCAAAGCGGAAGTGACAATAATCCCATCCACTTTCCCTTCTCTTACTTGGTTAAGTGCAAGTTGTGTTCGGTCAGGTTTATCATCTGTATTCAAAATATTGATGGTGAAACCTTTGGTTTGAGCCAAATCCTCACATGCCTTGGCCAAATCCGGATAGAACGGGTTCGTAATATCCGAAACAACAAAACTGATCGCCTTGCTCTTCTGTACCCGCAAACCTCTGGCTACTGCATTGGGCACATAGTTCAATTCAGAAATAGCTTCCAAAACTCGTTTTCGCTTCTCTTCATGAACCCAACGTGTATTATTGAGAACGTAGGATACGGTGGCAACCGAGACACCTGACTTGTGAGCAATATCTTTAATTGTCGTCATCGTTCAACACCACCATCCATGATCAAATTGCTTTAAAATATTTTTCATCTAATCGATTAGATATTACGATATCATAGATATTTTTTTTTGTCTAGAGACTTCTTTCATCATTTCTCGACGACGACAATCTTATTCTGAGTTAGCTCAACATGCAGTTCCCCCCATGAACACATAGCATCGAGAATGGGTCTAAGCGACCATCCATATTCCGTTAGAGAGTACACAACTTTAGGAGGTATCTGGTTATAAATTGTTCTTTGCAAAACGCCATCCTGTTCTAGTTCACGTAATTGTTGGGTAAGCATTTTTTGCGTAATGCCGCACATCAATTTTTTCAACTCGCTAGTACGTTTCTCTCCCTTGATTAAATGACACATGATAACAACTTTCCATTTACCGCCGATTACATCAAGTGTTGCTTCAACGGGAATATTATATACCATTAAAACACCTCCCTATTCATATGGGAACTTATAAGTGCCTATATACCTTAAAAGTGCGTACTTATCAATAAGTGCTTCATGGATATATAATAACACTCGTAAACAGGAAGTAAAGCCTGCTTCTATCAAATATAAACTATCAGGAGGTTATTATGAGCCAATCTATTGCACAATCAGCATCTAACCATAAAGTCGCGCCAAAGACAGGAACATGGGCTCTTCTGGCCTTAGCGATTAGCGCATTCGGAATCGGAACAACGGAGTTTGTTCCCGTAGGCTTGCTTGCTTCCATCGCTGATGATTTAAACATCGGTATCACATTGGCTGGTCTGCTTATCTCGGGCTACGCCATCGGGGTCGCAGTCGGAGCTCCTATCCTAACCGCTCTCACGAATCGCATGAGCCGCAAGTCACTGCTCATGCTGCTGATGGTAGTCTTCATCATCGGAAATGCTGTCGCCGCTCTCTCCCCTTCATTTGAAATACTTCTTATAGCACGTTTCATCACTGCCTTCTCGCATGGTGTCTTTTTCTCCATTGGAGCAACCATCGCAGTACAACTAGTATCTCCTGAGAAGAAGGCCAGTGCCATTGCCCTCATGTTCACAGGTTTAACTATCGCTATTGTTACTGGTGTTCCTCTCGGAACATTTATCGGCCAGGCATTTGGCTGGAGAGCTACGTTTTGGGGAGTTGCCTTGCTGGGTGTCATTGCAATCATTTCCAGCGCCGCACTCATTCCCAAAAATTTAAAGCAATCCCCTCCTGCCAAAATATCGGATATGATCAAACTTCTTACAAATGGTCGCCTGCTGCTCGGCTTTCTGATCACAGCATTCGGTTACGGCGGAACATTTGTTGCCTTCACTTATTTAACACCGTTGCTGCACGATGTGACTGGCTTAAGCCAAGGATTTATTAACATCTTATTGATCGCATATGGTATTACGGTGGCGTTTGGTAATTCCGTTGGAGGTAAATTAGCCAACAAAAACCCGATTCGCGCTCTATTCTGGATGTTTATTATTCAAGCGGCCGTTCTCGTTCTATTGACATTCCTTGTTCCATTTAAAATCGCTGGTGTAATTGGCGTCTTATTAATGGGCTTGCTAGCCTTCATGAATGTGCCTGGTCTTCAGCTGTATGTCGTTCAACTCGCTGAGAAGTATGTTCCTTCAGCAGTCGATGTAGCTTCAGCAATCAATATCGCTGCTTTCAATATCGGTATTGCGGTTGGTTCAATCATCGGCGCGGTCGTTATCGACTCTTTTGGACTTATTCATACCCCTTGGATCGGTGCTCTCATGGTTGTCATTGCCATCATACTCAGCGGCATTTCTGCCAAACTTGAACGTAAATAAGCTAAGGGGGAATTCGCATGTTTGATCATCATCAAACCTATCAACGAATGTATAGAGAAGGCGAATTAACGCTTGGTCTCCATATTCCATTAGAAAATTATCAAATGAATTCACCAACAATGGCTCAGCAAGTCGAAATGGCTCAGGCAGCTGAAGCTTACGGATTTACTACACTGTGGCTCAGAGACGTTATCTTGGAAGATCCCAATTTCGGAGATCCTGCTGTCGGCCAAATTTATGATATTCTGATTTACGGCACGCACCTGCTCAGTCAGACAACACAAATTGCCCTTGGAACATCTGCACTAGTTCTGCCTCTTCACCAGCCATTGAGACTGGCCAAACAGGTTGCAACGATTGAAGCTCTTTTCCCGGAAAGGCTCATTATGGGGATATCCTCCGGAGATAGAAGGGCTGACTTCAAAGGTCTTGGTATTGATCATCCAAGCCGCGGTAAACAGTTCCGCGAAGCACTGTCTTATCTCGAAAGGGCGCTTTATGAGCATTATCCTGTCATCGACTCCATTTATGGGCAGATCGAACAAGCCACACTTGTCCCAAAACTGAAGCAAAAAATCCCTACTATGGTCACGGGCTTTGCGCAACAGAATCTCGACTGGCTTGGGCTGAATGGCGACGGATGGATGTATTATCCACAAGCGCCAATCCGTCAATTGGAGGCCATCACGGCATGGCGAGAATCAGCAGCACGTCAAGACAAGAACACATTTCGTCCCTTCTCTATGCCCATGCATCTCGATTTAGCGGAGAATCCCGACGAAGAAGCCTCCTCCATTCGGCTTGGTTTTCGAATTGGACGGAATCGATTAATTGAATTACTAAAAACATACCAGGGTATTGGTGTCAATCATCTTTTCTTTGCACTATTTGATAGCCTTCGTCCCGCAAACGAAGTTATTCAAGAACTTGGAGAATATGTGCTACCGTACTTTCCACCGCATCAGACCGATAATACTATTATATGAACAACGTGCTAATAATACACAGGACAACAGCTGAACGTTGTCCTGTGTATATTAATTTCAGTTTCGAAATGTAATCATTAAGTCGTATTAAATTGAGGTTAATTATTTATTTTAAGAGCTTCTATCATCATTATTAATTTGGGCATGTTCCGATTTTTTATTTTATAAGCAAAATATAAATCATTAGTTACTTTTTTAGGTTCACAAATGATCTTTACTTTATTGTTTTGTATGGCGCTTGCCAGCATGTAAGAAGGCAATAAACTAATTCCAGCACCATGCTCGATTGCAGACAAAATAATATGCAAGTCGGGTAATACATGTTCTGGTTTCAGTTGAGGACGTTTTTGAAAGTTCTCCCTCCAAAATCTTCTAATGATAGGCAATTCAAGACCGTAACTAAGCCATGCTTGTGAACACAGCCACGATTCTAACTGTTTTGCGTTAATAAAATCAGGTTCATGAAAATGATATGGTGCTACTACAACAAACTCTTCTTTTACAAATTGAATATACTCTACGCCGGGCTCTGAATACTTTTGTGAAGTCACGATCAAATCGACCTTATCATCAATTAATAATTCTAAAATATAAGAAGCCAACCCGAAATAGGCATTTACACGTATGTTAAAGCTTCCGAGGTATGGCGCAATTCTTTCTCTAAAAAACTCTTGCGCAGTGCCAATTTTTACAATCGGCAGTGTGGGAGATGAGACTGCTCTAAAACTTAGCGTTGCCTCCTCCAGTGACTCAATTAGAGGTGCTAATTGCGTATAAAGTTCTTTTCCACGTTCAGTCGGAATCATTTTCCGCGATATTCTTGTAAACAAAGGTTCACCAACCTCTGCTTCAAGTGAGGCTAAATGTTGACTCATTGCAGGCTGCGTCAGAAATCGTGTCTTCGCCGCTTCCGATACAGAACTATGTTTATAAATACTGATAAAACTCCGATACCATTCAAAATTAGCCATTGAACAAGTTCCTCTCGTACAATCCTGTCTCATTACATCTATTATATATCCTTTTCTATAAATATAAGACGGTTACCTCACTACATATTTATAACCAACATGCTTAAGGGAGTACCTACTAATAGTCAGAGAACTATTAGTGGGTACTCCCTCATCTCGCAATCGCTTTTTTCATTACTGCATTCCTGATCCCATTTTTTTTAATTTTTCACCTGTCTGTTTATAGATAAGCCCTCTCATATTGTTTTGGAACGTTGGTATTTTCGCTTCTCAGTGAAATGGCAGCATTTGTTGCCCAATAAGGATCCCGAAGCATGCCGCGTGCAATTGCCACCAAATCTGCGTCTTCATTGCCAATCACTGACTCTGCTATTGCCGGCTCCTCAAGCATGCCTACAGCAATAACAGGTATTCTAAGAGATTCTCGGATCCTCCGTGCGAACGGCACTTGGTAGCCTGGATAGTTGCCAGGCTTCCTTTTCCCTTTCAGTCCTTCCCCGCCAGAACTTACATGAAATGAATCAACACCAGCAGCTTGGTAAGCTTTACATAACTCAATAGCATGCTCAATATCATAGCCGCCATCCGCATATTCAACTGCAGAAATTCGGAAGACTAACGGCATGTTTGCTGGCATTTCTTTTTTGACGGCTTTAATCACTTCAACACCAAATTTATCCAGATTCTTTCCGTAAACATCTTCGCGCTTATTGGTTAAGGCTGAATGAAATTGGTGAATCAAATATCCATGGGCTCCATGAAGTTCAATCATATCTACGCCTGCATGGATGGCACGGCGAGTTGCATCGGCGAAGAGTTGAATCATATCTTTAACTTCATCAGTTGTAAGAGACCGGGGCATCTTATAATGAGATTCTGGAAGTTTTATTGCTGATGGGGCCACAGGTTCTGTAGCATCTTCAGCTTTTAGACCCGCATGAGCAATTTGAATTCCAATTTTCGCACCATGAGCATGAACACCTTCGATGATTCTAGAAAATGCCGGAATCTGCTCATCGGACCACAAACCTAGATCAAAATCCGTGATTCGACCATCAGGGTCAACGTCTGTCATTTCTAAGATGATTAGGCCTGTCCCACCTATGGCGCGGCTAAGATAATGAACATAGTGCCATTCGTTTGGTTTGCCATCCTTAGCGGTTACGGAGTATTGACACATAGGAGCCATTACAACTCTATTTTTTAATTCTAATCCCTTAAGTTTATAAGGAGAGAACAGTTGATTACTCAAAACAAAACACCCCTTAAATTGTTATAATGATTTTCTTAAAATAGTCTCAATATCTTCCTTGTTACTCCTCCATTTAATTTTTTACATGTAAATAAAACAGGACAACTGCAAACTGTCGTCCTGTTTTAGCTTTAACCTTTTCTACTCCAGATTATTTATTTCAATTTGGCAATAATTTCTTTGGCTACGCTAATTGTTGATTGAGGATTTTGACCTGTTATCAAATTTCCGTCAACTTCGTAATGGTCGCTCCAATCCGGTGCGGTAACAAAGCTAGAACCAGATTGACGAAGTTTGGATTCCAAAAGGAAAGGCATATATTGATCTAAACCAGCAGCTTTTTCTTCCGAATCTGTAAAGGCTGTAATTCGTTTACCTTCTACTAAATATTTCCCATTCGATAACTTTGCATTAACCAAACCAGCTGGTCCGTGGCATACCGCCCCTACAATTTTGCCGGACTCATAAAACTCTTTAAGTAAAGATTGTAGGTTTTCGTTATCAGGCAAATCAAACATCGTCCCATGGCCTCCTGGCAAGAAAATAGCATCGTAATCTGAAGCTTTTGCCCCATCCAGTTTCATTGTATCCGCAAGAAATTTCTCCGTATCCAGAATTTCTTGATGCAATTCTTCACTCAAACTATTTTTATCAATCGGAGTTTTACCTCCTAAAGGACTAGCTACTGTGATGTTAAAACCATGTTTGGAAAACTCAATGTAGGACTCAGCAAATTCCGAAAGCCAAAGTCCTGTAGACTTTTCGCTATTAATTTGATTGGCTGAGGTGACAACGATTAATATATTTTTTTTCATTTTGATTTCTCTCCTCTGATTGTGATTTGTTGTTACGGTCTTATTGTATCTTCAGTTCTTCTATAAATCCAATTAGATTATAGTTGACTATCAATAAAAATATTTATACATTACATAGTAAGAAAAACCTCTATCCACGTGTTTTAATCACACTTCGATAGAGGCTATTATTAGAACGACTTATAAACAAAACCGGTTCGTGCGTTCATTGCCGATAGCTAGTTTGATCTCTGGCTCACACTTGTTTGCCGTATTGACGCTCGCTATCCCGAAATGATAGGTGCCAGGTGGGACATCACGAGGGCAAAAACGAGATTGATACTTATATTCAAAACCTTTCAGCCCATCTGGTGATTCAGCCATATCGAGCATCTGATAAGAGAGATTACCAGTATCTTTATTCAATAATGCGAATGAAAGCTTATATTTGTATCCCCAGTTTTTTAAACTGTTTGGTAATTTCCCTACTCCTGTGTTCTTCCAAGAATGGTGAATTACATATCTCTTGCCTTCTGTCATCTTTTCTGGATAGGCAATTTGATTTAGTACGAATCGATATCCACCACGAATAGCGAAGTCATGAACAAGATCGGGTGCAACTTGCATCCACTGCGCTGCATCTTCGGGGATTCTGAGATCAAGTGTATTGGCATGTAACTCCTTGGCATCCTGAAGCTACCTTTTCCATACTGTTAACCAAGCAATACATTTTGGAAGCTGCTACTGTATAAATTAATGATCCAATTGAACACTTGTTTCTTCTGAGTATGAAGCCATAAGTAGTTCATATTGTGCATTTCGCCCCACCATCCCAACCCTTGGGCATCGATGAAATATTTTTCGACCAAAAACGGTACAAACTGACTTTATATATTAGTTTACCTGTTATTCTATATTTCCCCTATTTGACTTTGTAAAGATAAAGTACCCCCCCTCAATTTTGTATATTTTTCATTCCACTTCTAATCTTTATCGCCTTAGCCCGCTCGACAATAAATATCCATTGCTAACGGAGATAATTCCTAGCTCACTGCATGGCAGGATCACACATGTCGTAAAATATATTGATGCGAATTTCTCAGAAAAGATTAACTTAGAACAGGTTGCCCAGCTTGTATTTATCAGTCCAGCCTATTTAAGCCGAAATTTCAGAGCCATTACTGGATTTACCTTCGTTGGTTACATTCAGCATGTTCGAATTAGGCATGCCAAGCATCTCCTCCTTGAAAGCAATAAAAAAATGAGCGAAATTGCTGCAGCCGTAGGCTTTGACAACTTTACTTATTTCAACAGAACATTCAAGAAGTTAGTTCTAACAAATCCTTTGAAATACCGGATGGATAACAAAACTCATCAGAAGAATTAACAATTCCTTAGACAACTAGTTACAACCATTTCCTTACTCCCATGTGAAGCTTAGGGTTAAGCAATTGCTGATCTCAATGGGTGGTAATAGCATCTATAAGGAACTTTTGGAATCGAAAAAAAAGGTACAGCATCCTCAATTTTTGAGTAAGCTATACCTTTGATTGTATTTAGTGGACTTTTTCAGTGGTCTCCTTCATTGCAGCAGTTTTTTGTAGTTGGGATTGCTATTTTACGATAGGGTTAATGAATTAATTGATAGTAGTTGCGACATACGCAAGATCCCAGATATCAATTTTGTTATCGGCGTTCATATCAGCAACCTTAGCTTTTGCCCAATCTGCGCTGGTGGAGTTCTTGCCATAGTGATAAGCTACAATCGCGAGGTCACCTACGTTGGTGTCGCCATCTCCGTTTATGTCTGTAGACTTATTAGCTGTTGCTTTGAATGTATCAATCGAGGTGTTGAGTACTGCGAGAGCACTGTCAACTTGGGCTTGAGTTGCGCTTGCATTGTCTCTTATAGCAATTGCTGTGTTAATTGCTCCAAGGAGTGCGTCTTTAGCTGCTTGCGGATATTGGCCAGGTCGAGTACCTACTATAGCCGCGTTGTACAGGGATTGTGCACTCGTAATTGTTGCATTCAAAGCAGTTTTATCCAGTTGAATAGCACCAACGGATATAGTCTTGCTGCTCAGTGCCGCAGTTGTTACGGTTCCATCAGGACCGCCAGTCTTCGCTTGAGAGACTGCAATGGTTCCAGTTGTATTTTGAACACCGGACTTCACCTTAAAAGTTATATTCAAAACAGGTGTGCTAGTTCCAGCTACCCCTCCGATATTCACGGAAATGATTCTCACTTTTCCAGGGGTAGCAGTATCTTCGCTCAGAACCTGAATGTTACTGGTTGCACCCGCTGCACTGACATAATCGAATACGCTGGAATCATAGCTTAGCGTGATATCCTGTGCGTACACGCTTTGTGTCACGCTATCCAGGCTAACAGCTGCTGTGAAAGTACTTCCAGGTGTCACACTGTTGTTAGCTGCGATTGTTGCTGTAAGCGATTTGGTTTCTCCAGTACCGGGTGTATAGATTCCAAGATCGCCAAGGTCAATTGCATAGCTGCTCTGAAGTTTCTCGTATTCGCCTGCAAAGAAATCATCCAGGTATGAATGCCCAAGAACGAATCTGTCCGGATTCACGGCGCCATAGTAGCCGGCATTGGCATTACTCTGACTGTCAAACAGCACATAGCTTCCCTGCCATCCTGATCCGGCTACGCCCCAGCTGATGATGTGATCGATGTAAGGGGCGAACCTATTGAACAGTTTGTACATCAGCGCGTACTCATAACCAAGGGCGTCAGACTGTCTCACATTGAGCACTGCGGGAGCGACCGCGCCGCCGCCTGGCGTGTTAGTCGGCATCTTAAGGTCAAGTTCTGAGTAGGCAATACCGGAAAGAAGGCCTTCGTCAATGAGAGAAGCATAGAGGGCCATGGCATATTGGTTATCGCTTGCAAGGGTCTTTCCAATCGAATCGTGTCCCTGGATACCGATGTCTTCGATAAGTGGTCTTCCGTCATATAGCGGATCGGAGAGCCATGCGGTGTTCAGTGCGCGAACCATGTTGTATACAGTCCTCGCTTTGGTGCGATTAGAAATGTCGTAATCGTTATAGGTCAGTTTCGGAGGATCGTTAACGATATACGCGTCAATGCTGCCAACGTTGTCGTGTCCGTCGAGCTTCATGTACTCGGGAAGGTTAGCGTAGTTGGCTTTGTATGCCGCCGCCATCTTGGCGTTTGGGGCCGCGATGTGCGCGTTTTTGAAGAGCAAGTAAATGTAATGCTCGGAGATGTCGCCGCCAATTAGATCATCCGACATTGCAGAAAGCCAGTTGGTGTTTTTGAGTGTCTGTCTCCAGCTGTTCGGATCCGCGGGGATGGTTTCGCTGTGTCTGCTTTCGTGGACCTCTTCGTTGAGTACGTCCCATGAATTGAAGGGGATTACTCCGCGGGATATACTTGAGCCATACTTCGTGTCTGTGGTCAGGAAGTGCCGCATCACATACATAGTGTGGTTAAACTGCACTCTTCTTGCCATTTCTTTGTCTACCTTAACCGTGGTTGTAACGCCGTTGCCCAATCCGTAGTAATCGGTTGTTCCATTATATCCCAATGAAAGGGTCGCGGGAATCATCTGTCTCATCCATGCAGGGGCCTGGTTGTACCATGCCAAAACGTGGGCGTGAGACTTATACTGTCCAGGAGTTCCGGAATCCCTGATCGCTTGATAAGAGCTGGTCGGTAAACTGTATTCACCTATACCAGGGGTGGTGGTTGCGCCGCTCAGCGCCTCACCAGTAACGCTTTTCAGCCAGCTTGGACCGCGGGGATGCGTTCCATCGGCCTTGAGATTGTTGCCGTCGACAAAGATTTCATAGTGATTGGCTCTTGTTCCGGTTACTGCTCCGGTTCCAATCGTACCGACCATAAACGTGCCATTTTGCTTGTTGTAAACATTCTTTAAAGGCGTTACGACACTCTGGTTTTCCTTGTTGACAACGTTCGGAAGCGCAACGCCGTTGGGGTCCGGTGCGGTTATTTTGATGTTGGCGACAAGAAGCATACCAGTTTCTGCGGGACGCCCATTCTCGCCATGGAGCTCAAGAATGAAGTTCGAGGAAGTGCCTGTTGTGGCGGTAATGCTGTGATGCTTTAACAACCAAGTTTCACCGTTGTAGCTGCCAATCCAGTCTGGGTTAAGGTTGTTGTACTCGTATTCCCTGAGGTAGGAATCGATGTCAGAGCCGGCATTCCTGATTCTCCACCTCATGAATTTTCCCTGCGCGCTCTTGGGATAGAACACATCAAACTCAATAGTTGAGCCTGCGGGGACATCTACACTCGGCGACAACGGAGATTGAAGAGTCATTCCTCCGAAGGTGGTCTTTCCGTTATGGACGTAATTGATCTGGAGCACATCAGCCTTGCCTTGGGAATCTGCAAAAGGATACGGAATCATTTTGTATGTACCACCAGCAAAGTCGGCGGGGACACGGTTGTCAAGGGGAGTTCTTGAGGTCCAAGCATTTGTTGGCGCGGTAATTATTACTGGTATTTTACCGGAACCCGGATCAAGACGGAAATAGGGATTTGAACCGTCCGCTTTGATTTTTCCAGTGAAACTCACTATTGCGTTTTCGAGGCTGGCTATGGCTTCGCCGGCGGGAGTGAGCGCATCGCGCGCGAACGCAAGCGCGTTATTAAGATCTTTGAGTTCGTCGGTGTACACCCATGGGAAAGCTTGGTTCACATCGGATCCAACGTCAGTGTTGCTAATCTGGAGCGGGAATTCCTCGTTGCCGATTTTTAAAGCTTCGGCTTGTGCAACGAGGTCGTTCAGTTCATGTGTCAGTTCGCCTCCGGCCGCAGCGGCCGGGACGGGGGCAAATGCGAATAAAGATAACAGCATGATGACTACGAGCATGCGGGAGACGTTGATTAATGGTTTTTCACGGTTCATCTTCGTTTTACTCCTTTTCTTAAGGCAACCTCTACAATCTCGGTTTAGAGTCGCCAAATTTTTAGATTTCGGAATTTTTTACAACTTTACTGATAAAAATGTTGTTTTTGTTAAAGATTTTGGTTTTTTTTAATGAATTGACCATCAAATATGCCTCCGTTTCTTACTGAGCACTTGTCCCTTGGGTTACGTCGTACGGGCTTGACGATCAATATAAACACCTCCCTCTAATGTTGGCTGGCAGATCACGAAAACGTTTTCACCAAGGCGAATACAAGGTCTCGACCTTCTACAGCTTTAACAATTGAATGCAGCTCAGCTGTTTGTCACCGACGGTGTAGAATTATTTCTTGTAGGATTGTTGATACGCCTGTCTTCTTTCTTTCATAACGGCTTCGCCTCCAGCATCCTTCCATTCCTTAAGTTGCTGATCATAGATACTGTCGACTTCGGTAGACTTGGCCGTAATAATTTTTGCAAGCATCTGCTTGACCTTGTCATTCAGAATCTGCGAGTACTTAATTTCTGCCTGAATCGGAATGTCCACGCGCGGGCCTGTATACCCGTCACGAGCACCCGTCTTAATACTGCTGATGGTGAAGTCTTTAAATTGCGGGTCGGTCGCATTGGCTGCCATGTTCTTTTCTGGTGTGTCCGTGCTCACGTATTTACCATTCATAATCATGGCGTAATCTTGATTATTAAAGAGAATCTGATTAGCTTCAGGCGTTGTCAAAGCAAATGGAATGCCGTCGTCACCTGTTTTGTAAGAAACGCCTTCTTGTCCGAATTGCAGCGCGATAAGATTCTTCGGTTCCGCCATCCAGTTCAAATATTTGATAACTGAATCAACGTTTTTACTCGCTGCTGGAACCATCAGATAAACACCGCTAGGAGAATACATTGGTTTAGGATACTTGCCGTTCGATGCTTTGAACGGATCAATCGTCGCGAGAACAGCTTCGGGATTGTTTTTCTTCAGGTTTGCATAGTATCCACTGTAAATAGGATCGTTTGTGTTCGGTGTGGCAGAACCTGCAAGACCGCCTACGACTTGCTTGTTAAATGTCTGGCTGAAGTCTGCCGCAAGCGGGAAGTCTTTATCGAGCAAGCCTTCGTTGTATAGTTTGTTTAGGAACTTGAAAGCTTCCTTGTTACCAGGCAATGTCCACCCATCTGGATCAGCGAACAAGTCCTCTTCGGTAATTTTATTCCAATCCCAGAATGAGTTGGTCAACGGTTTAATATGGAACATATCTATCAACGTAAAAGGAATCACTTTTCCGCCAGTATTACCCGGATCCTTCTCCTTAAACGCTTTCAATGTTTGATACCATTCATCCGTCGTCGTTGGCAAAGGCAGATTTAATTTATCCAACCAATCTTTACGGATAATACTTGTCGTTTGCGATTGGATAACCCGTAACGCTGGAATGGTAAATTGCTTGCCGTTAAAAACGCCGTCCTTCAGTGTTGGAGCAAGTACTTTCTTCAACTGTGGTCCGTATTTCTCAATCGCTGGCCCAAGATCCGCAATACCACCGCTTTGCACGTAACTTTGAACAGTTGGCTTGTCGTACGTAAAGACGAGATCGGGCGCAGTTCCGGAAGCCATTAATACATTCAATTTCTTGACCTCCTCGGAGCGAGGGACAGTGATGAATTTAACCGTGATATTGTTCGGATCTCCGAAGTTCTTCTGAACATACTGCGTCATGAAATTGTCAGTGATTGGCGGTGCGCCTGCTGGCGTATTACTTCGATCAAACAGCTCAACCGTCAAATTAATCGGTGGACCTTTCGGGGTCTCGCCCGCAACTGTCGAACTTCCCGGAGTAGCTGAGTTACTTGGGCTGTTTTGTGAGTTGCTGCAGCCTGCTAGCGCGATAGCAGACGTCGCTAAAACTGCCATTGCTACTGTAATGGTTTTGCGAAATTTTACTCGCATGCGTAATCCTCCCTTTAATCTTTTAAGTGTATAGTGAATTCAACCGCTTGAAACGGTCGAGACAGCTATCAGCCTTTAACTGCACCCACAAGCATACCAGAGATAAAATAACGTTGGAGCCATGGGTATACGAGTAAAATTGGCACAGTTGCGAACATGATGCTTGCCGCCTGCAAGCTCTCTGGCACTGGAGAAGAACCTCCAAATCCTTCCTGGGCTATGGCATCGTTCACCTGGCTGTTAATCACGATCTCATATAGCTTTTGTTGAATCGGATATAGGTGTGCGTCGTTAATATAGAACAGCGCATCCTGAAACATGTTCCATCGATCGACCGCAGAATACAAAGCCAATGTCGCTAAAATCGGTAGTGACAACGGTAGCACGATTCGCATCAAATAGCGGAAATGACCACATCCGTCCATCCAGGCAGAATCTTCTAGTTCAGCTGGGATCTGGGTGAACGATGTTTTCAGGATAATTAACAAGAATGCATTAATGAGCAGAGGTAAGACCAGCGACCATACGCTATTCAACATATGAAGCTCTTTTATCAACAAGTAGTTTGGGATAATCCCTGGATTAAAGAACATCGTTATGATGATTAGAGCGAACAGGATGTTCTTCCCCTTAAAATTCCGCCGGCTAAGTGGATATGCAGCTAGGATCGTGGCAATCAAGCTCACAATTGTGTAAATGACAACAAGCCAGATCGTAAACAATAGCGAGCGGATCATGCTTAGGTCACCAAATACGTTCTTATACGGTTCGAAATTTAAATCTATCGGCCATAATGTCACTTCGCCAGACATGATTGCCCGATTACCACTGAGCGATAACGAGAAAATATGGATCATGGGCACCGCGCAGAACAAACAAAAGATGCCCAGTAGAAGCATAATAACCGTATTGCCTATTTTCTCAGCCGGATTTTGAATCATAGATGTACCCCCAATTAAAAAATGCCTTGATTATTGATTTTTCTCGAAATGAACTCTGCCGACAGAAGAAGAATTAATCCGACTACGGACTGGAACAAACCGACAGCAGTTGCAAGTGCAAATCTTGCGGATTGAATCCCTACAGAATATACATAGGTGCTGATTACTTGAGCGTAATCCATCACATATGAGTTCTTCAGAACATAAGGTTGCTCGAAGCTGATATTGGCCATATTACCAATCTGAAGTATGAACAGGACGACAATGGTAGGCTTTATGCCTGGTAAAGTAATATGCCAGATTTTACGCATTCGGGTTGCACCATCCACTTCTGCCGCTTCATACAATTCCTTATTAATTCCCGTAAGTGCTGCTAAATACAGAATCATTCCCCATCCGGCATTGCGCCAAACCCCTGCCCCAACATAAGTTGCAATCCATAGCGCCGGTTTTTCCAAAAATGGAATGGGGGAAGCCCCAATTGCCATCAACATATGATTAATCGAACCATTATTGGTTGATAGCAACTCTATGGCCATCCCCCCTACAATGACCCACGAAATAAAATGGGGCAAATACATCAACGTCTGGCTAATCTTCTTGTACCACTGCACCCGAAGTTCATTTAGAAGAAGTGCTAAAATAATGGGAACCGGAAAGGTAAGCAATCCGAGCACGTTCAACAACAACGTGTTTCGAAGTGCCTTATAAAATTCGGGCATGGCGAAGATTTCCTTAAAGACTGCGAACCCTACCCATGGACTGGCCCAAATCCCTTTAAATATGTTGTAATCTTTGAAAGCAACCATAACGCCAGCCATCGGAATATACCTAAAAATGATGAAAAATGCCATTGGTACGACTATCATCACATATAGTGACCACTGTCTTTTCAAATAGGCAACGCCACCTCCTTTGACTGTAGGAATGGAGGTTGTTGTGCTAGCTTCAGTTTTCATTACATCGTTCCTCTCCATATGGTCTTCTCACCTATGTGTATTTTTTACATAATCTCGTTGGCTTCTATGATTCTTTCTTTTTATACTTAAATTGTAAATTTAAGCGCTTTCAAAATCCATGGAAAAACTTTATACCGTTTGTATAAATTATGGATGACTTTTTGTTTCGCTCATAACAAAAACGAAAAGAACCTCCGAATAAGCGAGAATCAAAGGTTCTTGTCAGGTTAGGACAACACTATATGTTGTTTAGCGTGCATTCGTTTCAGAAATATAGATTATCCTATTAATATCCTATTGCTTAGGGTTTCAAATTCCTGTCGATCAGACCTACTATTCTCTATCAAAATTCTGGATGGAGGGAAACCTTTTATTTTTTTGAATACCTTACTGAAATAATAAATATCTTCAAAGCCGCATTTATAAGCTGCTTCCTGTACAGTAAATTCACCGCTAAGGAGAATATTCTCAGCATTATTGATTTTCATTCTGTTAATATATTCTTTAACGGATGCACCCATGTATTTCTTAAATAGAGTTCCAAAATACGCAGTGGTCAAGCCAGCAATGGATGCTAGCACCTCAACTTCTATTTGATTTTGCAAGTTGCTTAAAATGTATCTAATGGATCTCTGTATTCGTTTGTCTATGTTCACATTGTTGTCTTTATAGTATAAAGCCTTGAAATAGTAATGAAGGATCATAAGCAACAATGCGCGTGCTTTCATTTCATGACCTTTATTTTTTTTTAACCATTCAAATGTTAATTCATTGTACAGTGAATGTAATTCTTCGGGCTCACCGATATGAGATATTAATGGAAACGGTAGATTAACATCCTTGCCTTCCTTATCGTAGAGTTGAATATTCAGCGCATAACTGGTCATTAGATTTGCAGAGTCAGTGGTTGCACTTCGGCGACTGCCCTTAGGGATGCACAGGAGATCTCCTTGATTTACTTCATACACATTTCCATTAATGCAGTAGTAAGCCCTTCCTTTGAAGATATATGTTAAATCGTAAAAATCTGTTGTCGCATCTTCAATAATCCAATTAGGTGTGGAGTGTCTATTGATGAATAATTCAATTTGAGGATTAATCCCGAAATATTCCATAGAAATTATCCTTTCAAATATAATATTTTAAAAATAACAGCCCTTGAACGCTCATACTGGAGCGCCCAAGGGCTATTAGTCAATTTGGCCGCTATAATTTGTTTCGTAACGTTTATAGAGGTTCCAGTCTAATGAATAAGAAGTTTGATTGTAGTGCTAAGCCAATACTCCCAAATCACCGAATATAGGAGTTACGACTTTACTGCCCCAAGAAATTATAAATAACTTGAGAAGCCTCTGCTCTAGTTCCGACTCCTTGAGGTATGAATAAATTGCCCTCTCGACCCTCAACAAAATGTAAAGCTCGCGCATTCTTGACATAAGTCGTGGCCCATGAAGATATAGCGTCCTCATCATCAAAAGCGGTTACCGAAGACATAGCAGCATTACTGTGTTGCTTTTCATAAGCACGCATAAGCATAGCGACCATTTCTTCTCGTGTAATCGATGCGTGAGGCGCAAAAGTCGTTTCACTCTTTCCTTCTACAATTCCTGACTTCACCGCAATTGAAACCTCAGGGTAGAACCAGTCTGATACCGAAACATCCGAAAAATTGCTATTTCCATTGTCGGTTAAATGAAGTGCTCTCACCAGTAAAGCAGTGAATTCAGCCCTAGTGATCTGACGTTCTGGTTCGAAATTCGTGCTGCTTGTACCTGTTACAATATGCCTAGAAGCAAGCTCCGTAATCACATTCTTCGCCCAATGAATATTGGGAACATCCTCGAAGGTTTTAGTGTATTCTAAAGCAGCGTATTTACTAAAGTGATAAATCTCGGCTGAAATTACTCCGGTTGCGTAGGTACCCCCAATAAACTCAAGCTTCCCATCATCTGCAATGTAATAAATGGAGACAAGCTTAGCGTTAAAGGAAGGATCTACTTTGAAACGCAAAGTAATTGGTTTGGTGAAATTTTTTAATGACGTAATGTGATTGTCACTTGTGACTAATTGCAAACTGAATTCGTATACGTTGCCAGATGGCTTTAAATCGACATTATATGACTGTTGGCTCTTGTCTATAAGAGTATCTGCTTCTTTAAGTGACAGGGGATTCATAGTGAATAAAAGCCTGCTGTCATTCCATTGTTCAACAGATAAATTATCTCTTAGTTGCAGCAATACCTCAGGAGGAAGTTCCACACTAAGATTTTCCTTCTTGATCTCCAAATGAGTCTGGGGATCTGTTCCAATTTGGTTCAATGCTATGTTCACTTCATTGGCAGCAGCCGGAAGCTCTATGGTTTTTTTACCTTTACCATCATCCGTAATCTTTACTGGGTCAGTATTAGGGGGAGTGTTTCCGTTTCCGTTTCCGTTTCCGTTTCCACTACCACTACCATTTCCACTACCACTACCATTTCCACCACCATTTCCGTTACCATTTCCGTTACCATTTCCGTTACCATTTCCGTTACCATTTCCGTTACCGCTATTCACAATGGTAATAGTTTTCTGAGAACCACCGACTACATCAGAAGAATTCAATTGGGAGTCCACTAAGGTGATTTTGTCAAGCAAGATGTCGGCTGTTCCAGTAGAAAGACCTGTAAATGTAAGTGTAAATAGATTGTTATCCCCATCTAATCCCCTATTGGGTCCTAAACTTGTATGTGCCAATTGAAGTTGGTTCCCGTTAAGAATGGTGGGGACTGTAAATCCACCTGTTACATTGCTTACTGCAGTTTTAAATTGGAGTTTTGTCGAATCATAGGTAAGGTTTAACTCATAGGCATACAAGTCATTCAGTTGCATGCCTCGGATGCTAACCTTCAGTTCGCTACCAACTGTAGTCGAGTCGGATGTTGTTGTCAAAATAAATTGAGGTGAATCTTCCGCATGTACAGGAGATACAGGAAGCAAATAAATTGTGCATAACAACATTATTGCAAGAACCTTTCCCATCATACCTTGTCTTCTAAGCATAGCTTCTTCATCCTCTCCACCAAAATACCGGAAGGAAGGTATAGAGTAACCTTCCTCCGGAAATCATTGCTTGCTTCAGTAATTCAGGATAAGTCTTGCGATGTACGCAAGGTCAGAGATATCAATCCGTCCGTTATGATTATTATCGTAACGCTTAGAGATGTTCCAGTCCGGTGAATCGGAGGTTTTATTGTAGTGATTAGCTAGGACTCCCAAATCACCTATTGTAGCTTGGGTACGAATAGAACTAGTAAAGGTTTGCAGTGCACTGCTAAGCTGAGCGAGCGTCTGATTTACCTGATCTTGCGTAGCTGAGGCATTCGATGCCACTGATTGTGCATGGCTAACGACCGTTTGCAATGCCGCTTTGGCGCCAGCTGGATATTGTCCCCACAGAGAACCTTCCATTGCCGCATCGAGACTCGCGACTGCTGTAGCAATAGTACCATTTAAAGCAGTTTTATCGATTATGTTTGCTTCGATGGTAACGTTATACGTGGATCCGCTATTCACAGTCGTGACCGTTCCGATTTCGTCGGATACTTTAACTTCTGACAGGTATACGGAACTAATCACCGTACTGGATGAAGAAAGTGCCTTAAACTGAAACTGAAGAAGATCCCCGCTTCCGTACACCGCATTCGCTACGCCTTGAGAGTAGGCCAGGACACGAACTTGGCCCGGAGCTATAACATGACTATCTGCTACAGAAACACCTGTTTTCAAGGATTGAACACCTTGAAGCTCGAGCTGGGAAGCGTTAAAGTTTAGGGTTAGATCTTGGGCATACACACCTTGTGTTACGTTTACTAATCCATAGTTTACGTTAAAAGACTGACCAGGAGTAACGCTGGTTGTCCCCGTTAATGCCGCTGAGAAACCCGCCTGACCGATGATGGTAAAACCATTTACAGTTATCGTTGAGGCTCCTTTAGATATGTTCAGTACAAATTTGCCATCTGCACCATCACCAAGAATTTGGGTGGTAATCCCTAATGAATTCAGATTAGCATTATTATTAAGTAATTGTTGGGCTTTTGTTTTCAGTGTTGCTGCGTCATCACCAGTTGCATTCGGAACCGTGATACTGTTACCAAGTAGAGTTGCTGCTTGTTCCACTGCCTGTTGATCCGCACTAACATCGCCAGAATTAGCCAATGTCTTCACTAATGTCACATTGGAGAATGTCGCTTGCAAATCTGCTGTAGCACTAAGGTTGATTGCGTACAATTGCAATTTCGCATCAGTAAAGAACTCCGGCGAGAAAGTCGTCGCGACATTTGACGAAGTATTCCCTAATGGTGAATAGGTAGAACCATTATCCCTTGAATAATACCCTTGCACATCATTTCCAGTCTTCACGATGCGAAGATAATAGTCTGTACCACTTAAGGTTGTTTGACCAGTTGTATTAGAATGTGGTGTGGTACCAACCATATCCGAATTATTAATTTTAATAGCAGTACTATTTTTTCTTGCATTGATTCTGAAGTATTCACCTGTTGAAACTCGGCTCATACCTAGACCAATTTGCGTATTCTCTGCAAAAGAAGAGTCACTTAGTGCTTTATTCACGGTAAGCTTCGCTGAAAGTGTCCAGTTCCCATTAGCAGTACCCGGGAATTGCAGGATATTATGGCTAATCGGATAATCGGTATCCGCTTTTTGAGTTGCGATTGATGCTCCCGTTGCACTGTAAGTTACAGCACTTTGGGGATTTTGAGGATCCGTTGGGTTCGCTACCTGCCAACCTGTTGGAAGCCCATTGGCAAAACTTATGACCTCAGTAGTACTAAGTGCTATCTTATACGTTTTCACATTTTGACCTTTAATAAAACGTACAACAGCTGTACCTTGCGTACTATCCGCTTGCGAAATACTTACTTGTACATCATTATCATTTGTAGATGCCGTTACGGTTGGGATTGTACTTCCAGTTACCGTATACGTGTAATCAAACTTGTTAGCATCAAAGTTGGAAGGTTGCGCTCCATCAACGAAAATACTGTATGTTGGTATCAAATCAGGTGTTAGTGACAGCTGGTCTGCATAAAGAATGTTGGAATCCTTCGCATAGAGTGCCAAAACCACCTTAGCAGTACCAACTGGTTCATTATAAGTGAATGATTGGTTAGGTGTCTCATGCCAGTCTGCAATCTTTATATCTACAGGCTGGAAGGAGGTTAAACTGACTGGTCCGCCCTCAAGGATGCGGCCAACTAACTGGCCATTGCTCCAATAGGCAGGATCTCCGGCCTCACGGGCTGCGTAAGGTTCAGGCATATCACGACCATTGATCCGTGTCATACCCAATTGCTGTCCTGAGCTGTCGTAATACACGAGTTCGGCTTCCACGTCACCAGGGTTTTCAGCTGCAATATCATAGCTCTCTGGACGACTCTTCATGGCGAGGAAGTACCCTTTGAAGTTATACTTTTCTCCCTTGGCCAGTTTACCGGTGACATCCTGCCACAATCCGTCATACTGCTCTTGGGCATTGATACGGTTGGCAATTTTTCCAGATCCAGCTACTTTCGATGTGTTGCTGTTTTTCAGATAACGGGATATACCCGAGTAGCTCTGAATGTTATCCGCTGTTAATACAGGTCCTGTGACGGTCTGTTCAAACGTTCCATTGTTATAACGACCAGTAGACCAATTGTTTGTATTGGACGCAGTTGTCGTGTCAAAGTCTCCATTAAGAAGAATATTGCCTGGTATGGAAACCGTTGAGTTGTTAGCGGCTGTACTCCAATCGGAATCATTTGCCCCAAATAAGAAGCGGTCTACGGTGATTGTATCACTTGTGCCGTTCGCAGCAGCTACGATATAGAGATCCTTATGGCCGTATGCGCTAAGATCGCCCGTATCTACCATATCCTGGAATTTTCCGTATTTATTATTAGCTGGTACGTAAATATCAGCTACCCGCGTACCTTTCGATAAAATATCAGCCGTGTTGTTTACAGGTGTTCCTACTGGTAATACATAGGCTTGAAGATTGCCGCCTTTTGTTGACTTCGTCTGTGCGGTTAGGTACAACAAGTGTCTGCGGACCACACCGCCATTTGCAGAACCATCCGCAAAATTAAGATTTTTATATGCAAGGTATTCACCATTACCAAGTGTGACAGCTTCATTGTCGCGACCAGCATTTCCTGTCGTGTTACCAGGTACGCTATTGTCATTTCCTTCCGCTTCTAGGGAAGAGAAAATATCGCGTTCACCATCAAGACCGTTATAAGTGGCAAAGGTGCCCTGGGACGGTACGATGGTAACAACGCTAGCCGAAGGGATGTCGATAACGAACTTGCCATTACTTACAGGAATCGTAGCCAGCTTCTTCTGGTTCTCACTACCCGAAGTACGGAACACTGTTACACTTGTTGTACCTGCTGGGAAATCCTTCAGTGTGAATTCCAATGGCTGGACACTATCATCATTTTTTGCGTTGGAGACTGTCATAGCAAAATCATTATTCATCGGGTTCTTGAAACCAACAACATTAATATCGGTTGCAGGCGCTCGTGTTACATCGAAGCGTACATCGCCCGGTTTAATAAATCGAGAGAAATGTCCATAGCCGTAAAAGCGTTTGAACAAACGGTACTCTCCAGTTAGTGTACTTGCGTGCCCAGCCTTCTGCTGGGAGTTAGTGTTTACGAAACGGATCAGGTCGGAACCATCAGCACCGTTGTTATCCCACATACTCCACCATACGAAGCCGTTGAAGCCGGGATTGCTGGTAAACATATTCGTCAATAGGTTGGACCAACGAACAGCATCATTGATATTCTGATTGCCGTATCGTTGCGTATAGGCTCCTGCAGAACCGTCGCCTGTATCCTGATTCATGAATTCGGCCTGCCATAGCTTATATTTGGTTAGAAACTCCGGATACTTGGATCCATCCTTCGTATAATCCAACGGACTTTGTGAAAAGTCACCGGTATGGTATAGCTTTGTTTCGTCTGTACCGATACCGACCGTACCATACAAATGAGTCGTAAACGTGTCGAGATACGGATTTTTATCTGTTGCATTACCTGGGTCAGTTTCAGAAAATACCGCACCGCCTCTGCTTATTGATGCACTGAGGTTGGTACCATCTACAGCAGCAAGCTCAGGTATAAAATCAATAATCTTACCACTTGGATCCTTAATATCGTAGAGCGCACCGCCTGGTTGCATCGATTTTTTCAGAGTAGGACCGATGTAGCTGTCAATAAGCTCTGTCACATATGCAGCGCTTCCGCCTGCAAGGTCAACCTCATTAAAGGGATTGATATCGGTAATGGGAATACCCCACTGCTCCCACATGCCTCGGATATAATTGACAAGATAATCAGCAAAAGCTTGGTAATAAATTTTCACTGGCTTTCCGTCAATTGTAGCTACGTCCGCTCGAATAATCTTGTTAGGTGCATTGGTTGACGAATTACTCATCCAATAAGGTGCAGTCCATGTGCAGGCATAGAATTGATTCACGCCATACTGCTTAGCTTGAAGCATTGTCCATACCTGATCGAAATCGAACAGCTCTTTTCGAGTCCGTGGAGAGTTTTTGATGATTACAGGATCTTGGCCGGGTGCACTTAAGAGATTGGTGGGGCCTCCATCGTCATTAGCAATCGGTTGATTCCAAGACGGGTAATCCCATACGAATCCTTCGACAGGCACAAGCGTACCTGGGGCATGTTCTGGCTCGTTTGGCCAAATGCTATCGGTATTTCCATCATAGAAACGGTCACTTGCCTCAATTTTATATCCGTACTGACCGGCTGTGCCTCTCATGGGAATTGGATTACCTTGGATGTCAAAACCTGGTTTGGTGACATCAGCAAGCAAACCTGTTACCGGGTTGAAGCCTGGGCTAGTTGCTGTAGCATTAGCGGTGGTTAGGCCGCCGTTATCCCCGATGATCACACGTACAATGTCGTGTCCAGTTCCGTCTTTTTCACTGAATGTCAGATTCAACAGATGCCTTACGGTGTCTTGATGACCAGCTGCAGCAAGCTGCATCATTTGAACGGAATCCGTGTAGGCATATGCGGCACCTAAACCATCCATCGTCTGATATTGCGTGTACCAGTTGGCTGTTACTGGTGCAGCGGTAACAGCTGCATGAACCGAGGTGGAAACTACCATAGGGGCAATAGCGGATATCATCAGTGCGCTAACTAAATTAATCGAAAGCGACTTTCGCCAATTATTCAAATTCATTCTACTTGTTCCTCCTTAGCTTTATTCAAATGTACCTTAGGTGATTGCGGGATCATCATTGCAACCATTCCTCATGTCCCACTTTTTCCTTACATTCAACTAACTTGAATTAATTGAAAACGCTTACATATAGGAGAGATGCATTCTGTATCTGCTGTACTCCCCTTAGTTAAAGAAAACACACCCAGAATTACAAAGTAAACGAAACCACGAGCTTGTTGTTATCGCAAAAATTCACCCCTTCTTTGAATCTTCGCTAATCACTCCTTGAATGATTAGATAATTCATACAACTTAGAATAATTCGCAAGATACCTTTCCAACAATGCGGTAGTAGGATATGGACTGCTTGTACTTTTTATCACTTCTACCACCAGCCCACATTCCAACAACGCATTTGTTATAGTCAAAACGGTCAGGAATGTTTCGAATTAAATATTGTTCCCCTTTCTATTTTCATATAACTAATTTGTCCTACCTGTTACTATAGTATCAACTCGGGAATAAGTAATATATATGAAGGATCCACGATTTGTTATAAAATAGACCGAAAATTCAGGCTTAATAGTCCGCATTACTTAGCCCAATACGGTCTAGACGCGATCACGGTCTCTCCCGTTATTAACGCTTTTTCAATCATCATACCTAAATAGTGATCCTGTGAAGCCTCTGACAAACTGTAAAACTCCGAACCGCCATTGATATAATTAGCCATCTTCGTCAGACAGCTGGCAATAGCAATTTCATCATCATAAAGTCTTGCTGGAGCAAAAGGATTTTGGTACAACCATTGTTCCCCGCAAAGAATTCCTTGCAGAAAATAACCTTCTGCATTTTCATACTCCCCCCGGTTGACTCGCTTCAAATCCATTTGCAATGGAACCATGTTCTCCTGCTGAATCAGAATACGGTTGTCGAAGATTTCTCCCCGCTCTCCCCTTATGGAGAGATGGTTGGAACGAATCCATGAACGGTGCTGGTCTTTGGTAAAGTCATAAATTCCCAATTTGTCCCCGAAATCTAACCATGCCATATCTCTTTGCATGGGAATCATCCTGTCTTCCTCTGGTGGACCGTTCCGGGTAGGACCGTTAACCCATCTGGATTCGAAACGCATGGCTTTAATTTTGACTTCTTCAAATGTAATACCGAGCATGCGACGGATCAAACTGACGGCGTGGTACAAATGGGAAATGGAAACTGTCGTTTCCGTAACAACCCCGAGTTTTCCCGAACGGATTAGGGCTAAACGTGCTTCCTGCACGGGATGAAATTGATACTGTTCAGCTACCTGCACGCGTGCTCCAGTCAATGTCAACTTGTCGTGAAGAAGTTCTAGTCCCTGCATATCCGGTGCAGGAGGCGTTTCTACCAAAACCGGTATCCCTATTTCCGCTAGCTTAAACAGATAGTCCAGGCTCTGAGAGCCGCTTACACATAGCACAATGAAGTCCGGTTGATCATACTTTAGAAGCTCTTCTAGGGAATGATAGGCTGGTACTCTCCATTGTTCTTGCATCGTGATCCTTTTTGATAGATCCCTTATCACCATACTGATGATCTGAAACCGCTCCGGAAGCGCTTCCGCGATTCGTAAAAAGTACTGCGCACGGAAGCCAGCTCCTCCGATAATGCTGATTTTCACCGCCATTACACACACCCCATTTTATTGAATGCAAACCTAATTATAGTAAATAATTACATATGTAGATGAACGGTTTTGAGATCATAGTTTAATGAGGTCTGTAGGGTTCATGCCGGTCATTTTTTTGAAAAGAAGACTGAAATAAGGAAAGTTTTTGTATCCAACGCTCTCTGCAACCTCATAAACCAGCATATTCCGTTCCAAAAGCAGTTCGCGAGCTTTTTCAATCCTGACACGAGTCAGATAAGTATTGAAGGTTTCACCGGTCATATTTTTGAAAATGATAGACAAATGGTTCCGTGAAATGAAAACTTTGTCCGACAGAATAGCCAGCGTTAAGTCCTCCGCATAATGCTCATGAATGTAGTGCGTAATGAAATCAACGACCTGACGGTGTTTACTGCTCCCCTTCCATTGTCTGCTGTCGCATATAATGGAAATTTTTTCAGATAACCACTTCTGCAGCTGATCAGGCTGGATCAAGTCCTTTATCTCTTTCGCAATCTGGTCGTTCGTGAATAGATCGTCAAGTACATGTCCAGCCTCATAAAGACAGTACGAGATAATCCCCCATAATTCACTACCTAACATCTGAACATATTCAGATCCTATCCCCACCTGGTTCTCCAGTTCTCCAATGTAATCAACAACCAGCTGCTGAGCCTTAGTTTTCTGGGCACACTTCATGGCATTCGCGAGCTCGTAAGAGAATTTCACTGGAAACAAAGCGACCTGCTCCTGTTCTGTCACCGCTTCCCTCTGATAAGCATAAAACTCAAAGGATGGGATTACTCGTAGTTGTCTCGTATCAATGGCACGGAATGCTTCCTCCGTTGAATCTGGAATTTTGGTCCAAACGGACTTTATGCTTCCACTTCCGACACGGCACATCAATTTCAGATAGCTTGCAACGCTTTCAATAATCTGAATACTCAAATCTTTAATGGCTGTGTGTGTGTGTTCATTGTTATCCGATTCCGGATGAATAATTAATACAGCACGTGTGCTGTGAAGCTCTGTATACTCCACAGATGGAAATACCTTGCGAGCCAGCTCGTAAACAATATTACTAACGGCGAATCGATATAAGTTCCAGTCCGATACTGAAAATTTACGTACCCTTTCATCACGAACTAGTTCAATCCCGATCACTGCATGGTAAGTATTGGACCAGAAACGATACGGCTGAGGCAGAATTTCTCCGCTTTGGTTAGCACTGTCCAATGTACCTACTACAGCTGAACGCACCCATTCCTTCTCAATAAACGGCTCATACAGCATCAACTTGTGCTCCAACTCGCCTTGCTTCATCCGCTTTTCTTCCACATCTATCAGCTCTTGGATAACCTTGTTTAGAATCACTTTTAACGTCGGCATACTGATCGGCTTTGATACATAATCACTGACGTTATACCTTAGAGCTTGTCTGGCATGTTCAAAATCAGAATAACCGCTCAAAATGATAATCTTTCCAGGAAATTCTTCTTTTCTTAACTGTTCAATCATATCTAAGCCATTCATAAGGGGCATATATATGTCCGTTATAATAATATCCGGCTGTGTAATCCGGATCATATTTAACCCATCGACGCCATTCATGGCTTCCCCAACCCACTCTGCTTCCAATTCATCCCAAGGAATGGCGCGCTTCATTCCTTGAAGCACTTGGCGTTCATCGTCAATAATCGCGATCTTCCACACCATATTTACCTCCTTTAGCTATTACATTTATTAGCATTCAAGAGTAATACGTCTAACAACTATGACTGGATTCTAGGCGTTCCTGACTGCCATCATCTTCATAATAACGACCTATGATAAAGGTTTAAATAGGAATGATGCACAAATTATTATAAAATATCACGGTTCTTCATTCATTTCTCTAGTATATTGTTAATTGGTTGGTGGTTCTGTCAATAATGGAAGGAATATTTCGACACGGGTTCCCCCTTCTTCACGTTCGTACAGCTCAACGCCGTAGATATGACGGAAATAGCCTGCAATTCTTTCTCTTACATTGCGAATCCCGTAACCACCCGTGTGACGCTTACGCTTATTCTCCACCACTTGTTGGAGACCGATACCGTCATCATCGATGATGATCTGGAGCGAATTCTCTAAACGGTTCATCTGAATATGGACAGAACCAGTCAGCCTTGTGTTAAATCCATGAACAATGGAATTTTCAACGAAGGGCTGCAAGGTTAGTTTAGGAATATACAGTTCCATGACATCTATTGGCACATCAATAGCATAATTAAGGCCGTTCCCCCAACGAAGCTGCTGGATTTCCAGATAGCATCGGATATGCTCCAATTCATTTTCAATTGGAATGAAACTGTTTCCGTTAGATAAGCCGATCCGAAACATTTGTCCCATCAGTTCCAGAATTCGGCTAAGCTCTTCGTGTCCGGCCTCAATGGCCATCCAGTTCAGCTGGTCAAGCATGTTGTAGAGAAAGTGAGGATTAATATTAGCCTGTAACGCTTCAATTTCAGCTTTACGCTGTTGCTCATATCGCTGCTGGAGGGATAAGTACAAATCTTCGATCCGCTCGTTTTGCTTTCGGTAGCCGGCAAATAAATAACCAAACTCGTTCTGGTAATCTCCTGGCAAGTCCTGATTCTTACCACCGATCGAATAGGAGCTCATGGCAGATACCAGCATATTAATTGGTTTCGTAAATTGTCTACTTAAATAGAGGGTCAGCATTAACATCAGCAGTACAGCGGCAACACCAATGATAACAATAACCTCCGCCAAATGGACGCTACTTGCAGTAATCTGATCCCATGGTGTCATTTCTACTAAAGTCCAATTGGAGTCAGACAACTTCGAATATACCAAAAGCGAATCTCCCACTGTAGAATTCCCGCGGATATGGATAAAGCCGGATTTCTCGGTTTCCATGTTCGCCCTTTGACTCATTTCGAACTGCTCCTGCATTTCACCTATTTTCAAAATTTCCTGCCCGTTACTGTCTGTCATAATCCGATTGGAACCCCTTGAGCGGCCTTTTAACAGGGATCGGATTTCTTCGGCTTTTACATGAATAACAACAACACCTAAAAAAGTATCATTAAATAATATTTTCCTCCCAAAGCTAAGAACTGGAACATTCCCCGTGAAGCTAGGAATTTCATACTCGGATGTCCAGGCAAAATCACTTTTGTCCAAATACTGGCTCCATTCTCTTCGATTATCCAAGTCCTCTATATCCCAGAATTGGATGTAACTATTTTCTTCTTTCCGGAACGGACGCTCCATATACAGATCAATACCTTGAATGATAGGAATGGAATATGTAAGGTTGGCCATGGTATTCTGGACATTGTCGGCTTTTTGGTGCCGATCGAATTCATCCTGACTATTCCAAAGAAGTCTAATCAATTCATTGTCACGGGAAGTGGACAAGGATATCTGCTCAATCATTGTTAGCCGTGTTGAAATTTCGTTGTTTAATTCTTCCAACAATTGTTGTTGATAATGGGAGGTGTTTTTCACCAGAGCTTTAGAAGAAATATTGTAGCTCGTCCAAACAATACTGACTAGAACCAGAAAGATGAGAACAAAAAAGCTGCGGAAAAATAGGCTCTCAATTCGAAACTTCTTGAAAATATTAGTCATCTGGCGTTTCTCCCAACTGTAATTACTGTGAAAGAAAACGGTAAAGCTACGAAGGAAGCTCGTCTCTTTACCGTCCAATTTGCATATTCAAATTTATCTTAACCTTTAATCCCCGTCGTCGCAATGCCCTCAACAAAATAACGTTGCAGAAACGTAAATACGATAGTTGCAGGGAGTATAGATACTAGAGACATTGCCAGCAATTGGCCCCATTCTTGAGCTGATTGCGCATCATTGATCATCCGCAACGCCAAACCTACGGTGTATTTATCTACCGAGTTTAGGTACAGCAAGTGGCCAAGGAAGTCATCCCAGTTCCACAGGAAGCAGAAAATCATGATTGTTACAATTGCGGGTTGGGTCAGTGGCAGAACCACACGCCAGAATATACCAAACCATGAACAACCGTCAATCTTCGCAGACTCGTCAAGATCTTTTGGGATACCTCTAATAAACTGAATCAGCAGGAAGACGAAGAAACTACCGCCCGCTCCACTTGCCACCAAGTGAGGAACCACAAACGGAAGATAGGTGTTTACCCAACCCAGTTGGTGGAACATAGCATATTGCGGAATAATTAGTACTTGTGAAGGCATCATCAAAGTCATCATAAGAATAGAAAACCAGAGATTCTTTAATGGGAAATCTAGACGAGCAAAGCCGAATGCAACCAAGGTGGTTGAAAAAAGCGTTGCAATTAAAACCATTGCTTCAAGACTAAATGTATTTACATAAAAGTCAGTAAATGTGCGTCCGGGAATTGCATGCCATCCATCCGTGTAGTTGCTCCATTTGGGAACCGAAGGAAAGATCCCAGGCGATCCAAGCTCTGCATTCGATTTAAGTGATGCACCAACCCACCAGATTAAGGGGTAAATCATAACAATACTGAACACAATCATAAGGGTATGGCGGACAGTAGCATTCCATTTTATGTTCATTTTCTTTTCTTACCTCCTGTGTCAGTTTCATAGAAGACCCAATACTTCGAAGTGCCAGCAATAATGGCTGCTACTATGACAATCATGACCAGCATAATCCATGCTAAAGCTGAAGCATATCCTAGCTCATAGCGACTGAAGGCCCTCTCATATAGATATAATGCGTATACATACGTAGAATTCATCGGTCCGCCATTGGTAATTACGAAAGCAGAAGTAAACATTTGGAATGAATTGATTACACCCATAATTAAATTAAAGTAAATAATCGGTGAAAGCATTGGTAGCGTAATTTTGAAAAATTGTAAAACCTTGTTCGCACCATCAACGGATGACGCTTCGTAAAGATCGTTTGGGATTTGCTTTAATCCTGCGAGAAAGATAACCATGGCTGAACCGAACTGCCAGACCGTTAGGAGAATCAGCGTCCATAACGCAGAGCCAGGATTCGTAATCCAACCTTTTCCTACTATTCCGAATATGGACAAAATTTCGTTAAAGATTCCGTCAACACCAAAAATATTACGCCACAAAATCGATACGGCAATACTTCCACCGATAAGAGAAGGAAAATAAACCGCGGTTCGGTAAAAGGAAATACCTTTCATAGCCTTATTTAAGAGTGTTGCCACCAACAAAGCGGCAACCAGTTTCAACGGTACTGATGCCAGCACATATTGAAATGTTACTTTGACTGATTGGGTAAATCTCGGATCATCTGTAAAGATACGGGTATAGTTCCGTAAACCAATCCATTTAATTGGTTCGAGCAACGTATAATCGGTAAGTGAATAATACAATGATAGAAACATAGGATACGCCGTCAATCCAAAGAATCCGATTAACCATGGAGAAATAAACAAATAACCTGCTAACGGGGCATCCCATCTGCTGAGAAACTTGCGCATCTTTTTCACTTCAGCGCCGTTTGCAGCAACGGTAGTAGAATTGTTCAAGTATAATCACCTCTGTACTTTCTTTATAATCGGTATTTTATAACTCTATTATATAAGTCGCTCATCTCAGTCTATAGTAGGGAAATCATCGAATTATTATAAAATATAACGAAAAACGAAGAAGCTAGCCGTGGCTGCTTCCTCGAATGGCGTTATACATAGGGAGAATTACTTTAGGAATAAATCAATCGTTCGGCACTGTCGGCAATCCCGCTTTTTCTGTAAAAATAAGTATTGATCCGATCTCTCCATTCTCTGGCATGCTCCACTTGCTCTTCGATACGCTCAGCAACTTGCTTATGCAGTACCTCATTCATGGTTCCAGCTAGACTGTACCATTGTGCAACAAGCTGCTCTGCCTTTTCCACACCTTCGAAATGAGTGTCATATATATGCTGAATAACGGTTTTACCCGAATGAAGGACGTGAATATAGGGAACATGATGGAAGAAAAGCAAAAGTTCGTCCGGGCAATCTGCTAGAGATTCATATCGTTCAAAATTTGGTGAGTTGTATTGGGATGTATATCCAGTACCTGTTGCCAGTGTCCGATCAACACCGATTCCATGCCAATCTGCATAATGATACGTCCCCCACTTGGCGTATTCGTATCCGTCTACATCAGGGCCATAGTGAGTATGGGGAGTAACCATAAACCCAACGCCTAGCGGTGCCGTATAGCTCTCATAAATGGCTGGCGAACTCATTAGCATGTTCTTAATCACATGGATGATATTTTCATTATCGCCGAACGTAAGCTTGATCCATTCCTCTGCAATATTCTCAGCAGTCAATTCTGGATTCCAAACCAACCTTCCATAGCCGTACAAATTGGCTTGCGCCAGCAAATGGCCTGTCCAATTCATGTCATCGCCGATATTGGAAACAGCAGCAATGCCTGCCAACCGATTGCCATGAACCGCCCCGCTGGCAATACGCTTAATGGATGAACCTTCACCATTGGTGTAGGTTTCAAAGTCCAGAATTTCCTTCCATTGAGGGATTAAATAAAACACGTGTCGTTGCTGTCCTGTATACTCCTGAGCAATTTGGAATTCTAGCACCTGATTTGTGGACGGCATGGCTCCCAACAGCGGAGATACAGGCTCTCTGACCTGGAAATCCATGGGACCGTTTTTGATCTGCAAAATGACGTTATCCATAAAGCGACCGTCCAAGGGCTTGAAGTGATCATAGGCGGCTCGAGCACGATCCGTTTTTCTGTCGCGCCAATCCTGCTTGCAGTTATAAACAAAGCAACGCCAAATAACCATGCCACCAAATGGCTCTAATGCCTCAGCCAGCATGTTGGAGCCGTCAGCATGATCTCGGCCGTAAGTAAAAGGTCCCGGTCGGTTCTCAGAATCCGCTTTTACTAAGTAGCCGCCGAAATCCGGGATAACCGCATAAACGTCCGCTGTTTTTTCTTTCCACCACTGGCGCACATCCGAGTCAAGGGGATCCGCAGTCGTCAGACCGCCGATTTCGATAGGGCTGGCATAATTGACCGATAGGAACAGCTTGATTGCGTACTCACGGAAAATAGCAGCCAGTTTGGCCACATCAGGCAAAAATTCTGTAATTAGTTTACTTTCCACTTTATGAACATTCACATTATTGATTACAATTGCATTCAGCCCTGCGGAGGCAAGCATTCTTGCGTAATCTCGAATACGGCCATGATCTTCGGTAATCAGGTTATCTTTGAAAAAGATGGATTCGCCGGCATAGCCCCTTTCCACGCTGCCGTCCATATTATCCCACTGATTGATCATCCGTAACATATTGATAGGATTTTCAACAATATCTAATTCGTTAATGTCCGAGCCTGTACTTAACAGACGAAGCAAGTGGAAGGTTCCGTATAACACTCCTTTGGCGGAAGCCGCACCGATTGCAATACAATCGGTTTTTTTATCAGTTATAATGACATAGCCTTCCTGCCCAACCTGTGTAATTTTCTCCGCTGTTACTATACGATCTACATGAGGATTGTTGCCAAATGTTCCAATCGCAATGACAGGTTTCCCTTGTTCCGCAATTTCAGGCTGCACGCCCAAGATCCCCTCTAGACCATGGGTTAATTCTGATACTGCGGTTTGAATAACTGAATCCTTTTCCGTTACGTGAATTCGGTTAAAAACCGCATATTGATCGAATCGATCACCGGGTAACAATTGGCGGTATCCTAGCCATGCTTGATATCCGCTGCCGGCTTGGAAGGTAGAAAATGTGCCCATGTATAAATAAATCCTCCTCGTGTTGTCTTCATTATTATCTCAGTGTTTGTATTCCCAAATGACACCTGAAAGACTTTCTATGATACATCCACTGGCCCAAAGCGGTATAATCCGTGCTTAACGGGCTTCTAGCTGTTAGTATCAATCTTTCCATGATATCCTCCAATCCCATTCAAAAAGATTAAAAGATACCCTGGAACAAGTATTTGTTCCAGGGTATCTGACATAGACTACTTTTCGTATGACTTCGATGCAGACTTCAACTGATCAAAAGCTTGTTGTGGGGTAATTTTACCAAAAGTAAGTTGATCACCGACCAACGTCCAATCCTTGTCAATAAAGTTGGTCCAGCCACTTGTTGAATCCCAAGTTTGACCGTCTTTCTCTGTTGCGCGAAGCAGATCCAAACCGACCTTATCTTGATCACTAAAGCTAGATTGAAGAAGGGCAGAAATGTCTTTGTTAGCAGGCAAACCGCGAACTGTTCCCAATATTTTAGCTGCTTCAGCATCATTAACGAACCAGTTGACAAACTTCTTAGCTTCTTCCTGCTTCTTCGAGTTTGCGCTAACAGCCAAGTACATCGAAGGCTTCAACCAGCCGCCCGGAGCGGAGGCGCGAGGCATGGTCACCAAAGCGTAGGCACCTTTTTTCAAGCTATCATACGTACCATATCCATTAGAGAAAGCATAGCGTACCAAGATTTTCCCTGAAACCATTAGGTCCAATTTAGGATCATTTTCTTTGTCAGAGGCATTTACGTCAGCTGGAGGAACAAGTCCATCTTTGCGCAATTCTTCGAATTTCTTAGTCCATTCTAGGTAAGTCGCTTGATCTACATTAAATTTGCCATCTGGGGAGACAACCGAACCTTTCCCTTTAGCATACTGATAGGCAGAGTAAACGAAGTAATTACCGCCGTAATCCTTAGTGAAATACGTTCCACTAGGTAATTTCGACTTAGATTCTTTGGCTAGAGCAAAGTATTCATCCCAGTTCCAACCATTAGCAGGATTCTTTATGCTTAGTTTATCCATTGCCGCTTTGTCATAAATCATACCAAAGGCAACAGAACCAAGGGGAATACCGAATTGTTTACCGCCGGATTGTCCGCCAGCCATCAGTTTAGCATCAAATTTACTTACATCCACAGTTGGAGTCAGTTCAACTAATTGCTTGCGGGCAGCCCAATCGGGCGTCCAGCCCGGATCAAGCTGTACAATATCCGGCGCATTGTTGGCAGCCGCTTGCGTGGACAATTTGTCCAGATAACCGTCCATACCAGAGTACTCAGGTTCGAACGTTACGTTCGGGTTGTTCTTCGTGTACAACTCAAGTGCCTTCAAGGTTGCGTCATGACGATTCTGAGCCCCCCACCACATAATACGAAGCTTTACCGGCTCGGTGGATGCCTTGGCTGTCGCTGTCGGTGCGGCAGTTGGTGCTGAACTACTAGTTGTTCCTTTGTCGCCACCACCACAAGCAGCCAGTGATCCAACCAAAGCAGTTGTTGTAGCCAAAACGGCTAAAGAACGTTTCCATGTAAACATTGTTACCCCTCCTAAATGTCATTTATTGTTTTTATTTCTGTTACTATCGTAACAACTCAGCAATGAGATTGATATATGAATGATCCACGAATTGTTATAAAAAAGACCGAAAATGTTTGGAGCTAGAATCATAGTTATGGTAGAAATGAACTTTCATTCCCCTCTGTCGTATCCAGCATCTAGTTAAAAATTATATCAAATTAAAATGATATCAATTTGGGGTGAAATATACTTATAATGGTTTTGTGTAAAGCGGATTTAACTGACATTGAATACAACAAGGGGGGAGTCGTGTGAAAAAGCAGGGATTGGGTCTAAAACTGCAAAAGTTGCATTCTTTAAATGCTTGGATCATATTGTTTCTGGCAATTAGCGGTATTTTACTTTATCTACCACCCATGCGCGCTTTATTAGGTGAGGGCCGGGTTTGGCTGAAGCAGCTGCATATCGCAGCTGGATTGGTATCTCTGGCTTTGATAATTATATACCTTCCGTACATCCGCAAGCATCTTCGCCTGCTGACTACCCGCAAAGCCCAGCAGGGTAATCTGATGCTTGTACTTGTACTATTGGTAGGCTGGATTGTCTCGGGCCTTGTCTTATGGAGATATCGATCATTTCCTCCAGCTTGGAACAATTCGGCATTACTCGTTCATGATTTGCTGACGTGGGTCGGCATTCCATACGCCGTTTACCACTCCGTCACACGAAGTCGTTGGTTGAGAAAAGTCGGCCGGGAAGTTGGTCGGAATCAACATCCCCCCTTGGGCAAACCAATGAAGGTCAAAGAGATCGGTACGTATGAGCCGAAAACGGGCAGAATTTCCCGCCATATATCTCGTAGATCCTTCATCAAGACGGGTGTGGCGGCGGTTGTGGTGGCGGTCGCCATGCCCCCTTTTATCCGTTGGCTGAATTCTGCAGTAAGCGGCTCGAACCTCTCCTCACTTCAAGAAGAGGAATCCGTGTTCGCGGATTTTCTACAGCCGACGCCATTGTCGGATTCACTGCCACCGAAGGGGGGCGGAGCGAAGGGCAGCTTTCGGATCTATACAGTGACAGACATACCCAAGTTTAATCCCGATAAGTGGACATTCACTGTCGACGGGCTGGTTAATCAGCCTTTCCAATCGAGTTGGACCGAATTTCTGGCTTTTCCCCGCCAAGTGCAGGTCAGCGATTTTCACTGTGTCACAGGTTGGTCAGTCAACAGCTGTACTTGGGAGGGCATTCCTCTGAACAAACTGCTAGAGCAAGCAGGAGTTAAGGAGGGGGTGAAGATGGTGAAATTTCATTCAGCTGATGGCGAATATACGGACAATATCACCATTGAACAGACCTGGATGGAGGACGTGATGGTTGCAGTCATGCTAGATGGTAAGCCAATTCCCAGAGACATGGGAGGCCCTGTTCGGCTAGTGGTTCCACAAATGTATGCATACAAATCAGTAAAATGGCTGAACCGGATCGAGCTCATCGACAGTGATCATACTGGCTACTGGGAACAGCGGGGCTATGCCAAAGATGCCTGGATTTGGGTTCCGCCTATGTAATTCGTATTGATTCTCATAATTATGACGTACTCTTTGTAGCACAGCCTACCATTTCAAAAAAGTGAGATCTCCTAATGTGACGGGATCTCACTTTCATATAACATGCTACAATCCGTATTCTTTCATGATAACAAATAGCCCTACGATTTCTCGTAAGGCAATAATCATACGTTTCTAATTTAAGCAATTCTAGTGAACCAATCTACCATCCCTAAACTTCAAAACCCGTTTCGCTTGCTCCCCAATCTGCCAATCACTTACCACAAGTACAAATCATTTCCTTTTAGCTTGAAAATTGCCTCAAGCAAATAATATTCTCCGTAAATTAGTCCTTACCGTCCTGGAGCAGATTCAGCTCCTCCGGCGGGAGGTCGTCACCGAGCATATCCCGCCCGTTGTCCACACCGAAGATCGCCCCAGTCTGTGGATGGAAGGTGAAGTCCACCGTATTGCGAAGTCCGCGGGCAAAGACACGCCCCCCCGGAGCCGTCGGCGTTGTAAACCCACATCGCTGCACGACGGGGGTCCTTCTCTTTGCAGACATTGCAGCTCGATCCAATCGTTACGTACATAAGTCCGTCCGGGCCGAAGTGAACGGTGCGGGTGTAGTGCCCGCCGTCCGTAGGCAGATCCACAAGCTTGTCCCCGCCTGTGCCCTTACCTCCTATTTCTCTTCTAACTCAATCACCGGTATAACTTCGAGCCAATCAATCCGTACTATCTTTTCCATGGATTTAAGAACAATGCGATGTAATCCTGGACTAAGCTGAAATTCTTCATTCAAACGCAGTGTACTCCATGATTTCCCAACAACCTCTACGATTTCAATTACTTTATCATCGACTGAAACAGCCATCCGCGCTCTTTCATTAGGTGCAAAAGCATGCAAATCAACTGTATAAAGCGCGGCTTTGGAAGCATGACCAACTGTGAATTCATAAGCGAACCAATCTTCAGTTGTTAATTGAACACATAATTGTTCATCAGCTTGCCAACTTTCCCCCTTGCCATGTTGAAAGTTAGGTGTCGATCTGGCTCCTTCTATAAAGCGGATATCTGTTCTATCATTTATCCGAAATCCAATGTTTTCAGCCATACGATTCTTGGTCCCGTAGCTAATCCCTTCTCCCCTGTAACCATAGAAAATTGCTGGTATACGAGTCGAAGGTCTGCGGAAAAGGGCATCCGTTACTTCTTTTTGATACAAACATTGCTCGAAAGAAATGTTGTGCAGGTATTCCCATAAAATGTGCTCGGCTGCTGCCTCATCTGGTTTAACTCCGCCTTCTAAGAAGTCAATCAACTGCTGCCAGCCTTCTGGCTTGATCACAGTACATGGCGAATTATTTTTGTCCATTTTTTTCCAAGTCCAGAAATTCCAAGAGATGTCATGATCCTCAAATAATCGAAATGCACCTGCATACCATTCCTTATTATTCTCGCCGCCTTCGCCCATATAGATCGGCACGTTCCATTCTTCACGCTTATCCAGATAAATCTGAATACTCTCCGTATCTGGGTTGTTCCAGTATTTATGAAATTGAAGCATAAGATTATCATCAAATTTATCATTGAAAATCGACCAATCTGTAGCCCAGTGCACACCTTCCAAAATGATCATATGACGATCATCGACTTCACGAATAGCTTTGGTAATTTTCTTATAAAGCGGCATTACTTGATCATTATAAGCTGAAAACCATTCAGGCAACGGCTCGTTCAAAAGATCATAACCTGCTACAATCCACTCATCTTTATAACGCTCAGCCAGCATTCGCCATAACGCGACTGTGATCTCTTGATTCCGCTCGTTCGTAAACAGCTCAGGTTTATCGAACTCCGAATCATCGATATTCGTTCCTGTCTGTCCTCCTGTAGCACCGTGAAGATCAAGAATCACATAAAGTCTATGCTTACGACACCAATCAATGATGTTGTCCATGATCTTCAAATGAGAATAATTATAGAGAACAACCTCACCGTCACTATCCTCTATCAAAAACCTGGCAAGAATCGGCACACGAACGGAATTGTAGCCATCTGCAGCGATCTGCCGAATATCAGACTCAGAAATATATCGACTATAATAAATCTCCCAGAATTGCTGAGCCTTCTCTTCGCCGATCAAATCCTTAACCATCTGTTCGATTCGTCTTGGTCGATCCCCTTGATCAGGAAAAAGCCACATGTACCCTTCCGGAAGCATCCAACTGCCAAATCCAACGCCGCGAAGCAGAATCTCTTGTCCTTCACCGTTTATCAGCTTTTTGCCTTTGGCCTTTAAAAATCCAGTTACTTCATGCCCTCCAGTTATCAAAATAAGATTCCCCCTCTCCAATTCAATTGATGGCATTATCCTTTGATCGCACCTTCAGCAATCCCATTAAGAATATATTTTTGCAGAAATAGATAAAAGATAATGACAGGCAGCATGGCCAGCAATAAGGCAGCTAAAATATTGGACCAGTCATTGCTGTATTCACCAAACAACATATTCGTTGATAAGAGCAGTGTATATCGATCTGAATCGGTTAATATTAACAGTGGCAACAGAAAATCATTCCATATCCATAGTAAATTCAAAATCGCAATGGTAGCTGTGACAGGTAGAAGTAGCGGAAAAATCACAGTAAAGAACAATTTAAACTCTCCACAGCCGTCGATAACTGCAGCTTCATCCAAATCTCGAGGTATGGATTTGACAAAACCATGATATAGAAAAATGGCCATGGACACACCTAACCCGATATAGATTAATCCAAGTCCATAAATCGAACCTTGGATCTGTAGTTCTCTAGATATTTTCACAAGGGTGATCATGACCGAGTGAAAAGGGATTAACATTGAAAGAATGAAAAGTCCAAACAAAAAAGCACTCAATTTCCCTTTCGTTCTAGACAGCTTGTATCCAGCCAAGGAAGCACAACCAATAATCCCAAATAAACCAACAACAGCAATTTGGATCGTATTCGATAAGCTTCTTAAGAAATGTATTTTTTCAAAGGCGCTTGGATAATTGGAAAATTGAAAATCAGTAGGAAAGGATAAAATATTCGTCAGCATCTCGCTTTGCGTTTTCACAGAATTCAATAACCCCATATAGATTGGAAATAACATCACAACCGTTCCGACGAGCAGGAAGAGAAAAATAAGAGATGAACCAGCACGACGACCTATTAGACTAAGACCAACACGTGCATCTTGACTCCTCATGCTTCCACCTCTTTTCTTTTCATGATCCACAATTGAACGAGCGTGATGATCAAAACAATCAAGAACAGAATCATTGCCTTAGCGCTAGCATAACCATAACGACTACTCAGACTAAATGCTTCTTCATATATATTAAGTGCAATAACCTGTGTAGCACGGCCTGGTCCACCACCAGTCAAAGCAAATACCGCATCAAACACTTTAAAGGAACCGTTTAAAGTCACGAAAAGACCAATGGTCAAAGCTGGATATATCATGGGGAGAGTCACATTTCGAAATGTTTGCATCGCATTTGCCCCATCTATAGCAGCAGCTTCTTTCATCTGTTGCGGCACCCCTTGAAGCGCTGCAATGTATATGACCATTAAGTATCCTACTCCACTCCAGAGGGAAAGAATCAAGAGTGTATAAAAGGAGAATTGGGGATCCCCAATCCACGATTGGTCTAAAAAGTGAAAGATCGTATGTTCAGCTATATAGGGTAAAACCTTAGTGAAAATAAACATCCACATAAACCCGCCGATAATTAAGCTAATCATATTTGGCATAAAGAAGATCGTCCGAAACCAAACCTTACTTCGTTTTTGTGATTCTATGAAGACTGCCAAAAGGATAGCCAAAAAATTGGATAATACGACCATGAATATAACGTATTTGAGTGTAAACCAAATGGAATTCCGAAAGTATGGATCATCTGTGAGCGCTTCGATATAGTTGCTCAATCCCACCATATTATAGGTAGGATTGAGCCCATTCCAATCCGTTAAGCTGTACCAGATCCCCCCAAAAGAGGGGGCGAGTACAAAAACGGAATAGAAGAGTATTGCGGGAAAAACGAAGGCTAACAGGATGATGTTTTGCTTCCTATTTTTTGTGAAAATCATTTCCTATCACTCCTAGTTAACCGTTACTCAGCCTTTATTTAGTAGCTTTAACTGCTGCTGCCCATGTTTTATCCATTGTTTTAATAAACTGCTCTTTGGTAACGGTTTTAGCATAATAGCTTTGTAACAATTTAGCTTGCTCGTCTGTAACACCGTTTGGCAGCTTCAAATCCTGATACGCTTTCCCATTTTCTACATAGGCTGAGGATTCCTTCACCCACGGATTTACTTCAAATTTATGCACAGTAGAGATAGGATTGAATTTCAATTGTTTAAATAGCGCGGAAGAATCTTTCTCATCTAGGATATAATTCAGCAGATCAAGTGCCACTTCTTTGTTTTTAGTTGTTGGCGATACTGCTAAGGAAGTAGAGGTTGAAAGATTAATCATGGTATCTTTGGGATCATTGCTTACAGGTAGTGCTGCAACGCCCATTTCAAAGCTTGGATTAACTTTGAGAATGGCATCCGCATTCCAAGGGCCTTGTACCCACATAGCGGATTTTCCATTGGCAAATTCAGCGGCACCAGCTTCATTACCAACCTCGAAAGGTTTTTTCGTGCCGTTTGCGTTAATGAGATCGATAATATCAAAAATGGCTGCTACGTCATTATATGAAGCCTGACCCGCACTCATCTTTTCAATCCAATCCGGATGCTTCGAGGAAACAATACCACCAAGCGATTGCGCAGTCATAAGTTGTGGAACCCATGACTCTTGAAAAGCCAGTTCAAATGGTGCAATATTGGCTGCAGTTATTTTTGCGATAACAGCTTTCATTTCATCCAATGTGTTTGGAGGTGTTATGCCCAAATCCTTGAATGTTTTTTTATTGTACAAGTATCCCCATGTTGTGCTTTCAAAAGGCAACACGACGATTTTACTATCGATGGTAACGGTTTTCTTCACGGGTTCATACAAGCTTTTAATGGCTGCTTGACTAGATAGATCACTTAGGTAACCTGCTTTGTAATAAGCCGGAATATCATTTGCATGAATGGTAAACAAATCTGGTGCATCATTCGATGCTAGACGAGTTTGTAAGATCTGCTTGGCTTGATCCGAATTAGGCATTTCCGTTTTAATCGTGACATCTACATTTTTCTCGGCCAATTCTTTTGCTTTAAATTGCTCGAAGTATTTTTCAAATTGTTCTTTATACTGGGGATAGCTCATAAATACATTCAGTTCTACTTTTTTCGGAGTTGATGCCGCCTTTGTACTAACTGGTGTACTTGCAGGTGCTGCACTACTAGCGTCTGTATTCGTCTTACTTGTGCTAGTGCCGCATCCTGTAGCTAATATCAAGCCTAGGATAATACTCATATTAAGCATTTTCTTCATGGATCGTTCCCCCTCTGATTTAACTGCTCCTTCAGTATAGTGGAAGCGTTTTCTATATTCATTTCAGGATATTAACATCTTCTATTGCACAATATTGATACAACTTGGAAAAACAATCCAATTACTTCCGTAATTCTCCCGGGGCAATTCCATAATGTTTTTTAAACACCCTGTAGAAATAGGCAAGGTCTGGATACCCTGTCATTTCAGCAGCGTGCTTAATAGATAACTTATGATCCACAATGAGTTCTTTGGCTTTTTCCATGCGTTTATGATGAATATAATCGGTAATCGTTTCCCCGGTGAATGTTTTGAATGCTCGACTTAAGTGCTCTTTACTTATATAAAAATAAGCGGCGAGTGACTCCAATGTAATCGATTCCTTATAATGCCTATTGATGTACGCGGTCACTTCTCGCAAGTCCAGCTTATTTCTATTTTTCCGTGCCTCCAGGAGTAAAGCAATAGCCTGATTATACATGCGTTCAATCTGTCCAATGGTTTCTATGACAGAATTCCAACCCATTTGATCGGACGGCGGTTGTTCCAATTCAGATATGATATGGTTCCATGCTAGCTCACTTGTCGAAACAAACTCTTCGAGCATTAAAGTAAAGTCATGACCTATTTTGTTCAGCATACTGCCATCGAATTGTTCAGCCTGTATCGGTTCCATAAATTGCCCTAATGACTTTAACGTTTGATTGATACCTGATGCATTTAAATCCAACATATAACCGTAGACCAATTGACGATATTTCAAATACTTATCGAGTGAAGCCGCATCGGCAAATACAAGCGGTGTTTTCCAAGATACTTCAGAAATTTGCTTGGCTTGCTGCAGTTCACGAACACATTGCGCTAGGGCAGCATTCAGCTCTTCTGGGTCCACCGGTTTTAATAAGTATTCCTTCGCTTGGGATCGAATAGCTTGTTTTAGATAAACAAAATCATCGTAACCACTCATCACAATGATCTTAAGTGAAGGATGTTTATCATTCAGCGCCTTTAAGAGCTCTACACCATCAATACCCGGCATTCTCATATCGGTTACCACGATATCAGGTGCTAGCTCTGCGACCATTTGCAATCCTTGTGTTCCGTCCTCTGCCTCACCTATTATCGTTAATTGGAGCTTGTCCCATTCTCCAAGCTGCTTGATCACTTTTCTTGACCAAGGCTCATCGTCCACAATCATCACTTTATACATCTTCAAACTCCTCCTTTTCCTGTACCGGCAATACGAATAAAACGATCGTTCCCTTCCCTGGCTTGCTGAAAATACGTATACCATATCTTTCGCCAAAATGCAGCTTCAACCGGGAATCGACATTCTTCAAACCAATACCTTTTCTTTTTCCGCTCTGCTCATCTTCATAGAATTTCAAATTAGTATCATTGCCAGAACGTAAACCTATTCGGATATGTCCAAGCTTCTCTTCGTCTAAACCTACGCCATCATCTTGAACAGCAATTAAAATTTTCTTACGGATTCGTTTGATTCTTACCTCAACGAGCCAACTGCCTTCTTTTTTATGCAGTCCATGTTCAAATGCATTTTCTACGATAGGCTGAAGTGTAAATTTGGGAAGCTGGCTCTCCGAAGGTAAATCATCTTTCTCAACCACCACTTGACATCGCCCAGTAAACCGCTGCTCCTGGATGAAAATATAGTTCTGCATATGCTTGAGTTCATCTCTAAACGTAACTAAATCGCTACCCGTACTGATTGAATATCTTAATAAATCTCCGATCACCCGTGTAACTCGATATATTTCAGGCGCATCCTTCTCTAAAGCCATCCCTCCGATTAGATGAAGGGTATTGTTTAGAAAATGCGGATTGATTTGAGCTTGTAGTGTCCTCAGTTGCGCAGTCTTAATGTCTATTTTCCCTTGGTATTCTACTTCAATTAACTCTTTAATGCGTTGCATCATTGAGTTGTAACCATGCTCTAGTAGTCCGAGCTCATCACTGTTTTTGACAGATTTCAATTCAAAGCTTTGAATTTCCGCTCTTCTCATGGTTCGTGCTAGACTTATAATCGGCTTACTAATACGAAGCGAAAAAAGGATAGAGAGAATAATCGAGGCAGCGACAAATAAGCTCCCAGTTACAATACCGGCATTAATCGTAGCTTGAGCGCTGCGATTTATCGTTTCAAGCGGTATGGCTTTTATCAATGTTAATTTACCATTGCTAACTTTTTGCATAAAGAAATAATACTTATTGGTTTTCTGAATTCCAAGACCACTATCAGGTACAGCGAGACTTTTTAATACAATAGGAATATCTCCTAATGCATGTTCATTCTTTGACCCAGATAATAATTCCCCTTCATCGTTGCTCAAGAAGATGGAACTGTCTGGTTCAGATCCAAGAATACTGCCGACCTCATCCCAAACCTTGCGGTTGATCTTAACGGAAAGACCACCCAACAACTTACGATCTTCAAATCGATTCATACTGTGAAACGCATAAACCCCATTTAGTTCCTGCTTAAAATAAATATTAGTCGGGGTATCCAGCATCCGGCTCCATGGCCCAGTCCGGATATCCATAAAAGAAATTAATTGGCCGACATAACTTACGGATAATGCCTGTTTGTTTTCATGAATATAAAGCGTAAAATCATCAATTTTACGGGAATTGGAATGTAATAATGAGGTTAGCGTATCACCAACATATTTTTGCGTTTGATATTGTACATTTAAATTCGGATTAGCCACTTGTTGAAGATTACCCATTAATTCCGAATTGATCTGAACGGTATAAAATAAAATGTTCATCTGCTCAATAAGCTCATTCAGATATTGGTTAGCCCATTCCATACGTGAGTTATTAGCACTAATTATTTCCTGTTCCACCGAATGCCGTGTATTGTTACTAGCAAGCCAAGTTACAGTCACAACAGGTAATGTAGTTAAACAAATCATCAAGACCATCAATCTAAAACGGATTCCTATTTTTCTTTTCAGTAGTATCCCCTCATTTCACGCTTGCTGTTGGCTATGTATTAAGCAACAATGCAGTCATGGCTTTATCTCATTTTATCCCCAATACTACGATCATAAGAAACTATTCGTGTGAGATACCGCGAATCCTCTAAAGTCGGCTTTATTCAACATAAGTTCTACGTCCATCAATTTTAAGGGGTTATCTCATGTGAACTCAGGAATAGGAGATAATATTAAGATGGATATCTTTATTATTGAAACGGTAATGAGATCGATACGTTTTCTGATTTGTTGCATATAGGCATAGGTACAAAAAAGTCACTTTTACTTACATAAAATGAATTATTACCCAAAATGAATAATATTTTTTTCTGTGTAGTGCTCTAAGAAAGTAATTAAATAGTGATAATTGGACATTAATTATGAAAATAGCCAACACACCATCTTCCAAACATGGTGTGCCGGCTATTTTCGGATATGTTACTTGGGAGCGCTTACTAGGTTTTCCCTTCAGTTAATGCAGGGACAACACCGCTCTGACCGAGTTTGAATATTTAATAGAAAGTTCGTTCTCATCAGGAACTAACCGTATTCCAATCACCGACATGTCCAAGTTAGTTAATTATGAAAAATAACAAAAAAAGAAAAAAATGTGATATTCCAAAATAAATTAGAAAACGGAGCCCGCAAACCCGCGGCGCTGTCCACAACATCTTTAGGCAAAGGGCTTGGATTGAATTGAGTAAGCTATGATAAAAATTGATTCTCGTCTTCCTGGATATGTGTTTTGCCATATCTAGGAGTTACTCAAACATTAAATACAATTATATTTTTCGTTATGATCCTTAAACCGTTATAATTTAAATAATGGGAGCACATTGAGTGTTACCATAGACGATGTTATTAAGCTTCATCCTACAATCCAGTCGATGAAGAACTGACTCTAAACTCAATTGGATATGGCTCATCCGCTTCTGAAGGAAACTGGTCAGCTTGGGGCTTACTAAAGTTATTGAATTTTAAAACTCTGAATGAAAAAGTAAAGCAAGAGAATCTTACTGAACCTTCTGGCGGAAAGAAGTAGTGTTAGATTAAAACATTTAGATAAATAAATGGGGGAAGTAAACGATGAAAATCGGGAAATTAAAACTCGGATGGATACTAGGTAGTGCAGGAGTCATTTTATATGCTGCCTGTTATCTTACTTTAGTTGGGATCAATAGGTACACGGCGTACAAGGGAAGTGAGGAAATAAACAAAGTAACTATAAACCGCGTAAATACAATGTATAATGAGGATTTAGAACAGTGTGGAAAAATTTTATTTAGCGGTTATTCGCTTAAAGAAATCTTAAAACTTGATAAGAATTTTGAAGTACTGGACAAGGGTTCAAATACTCTGACTGAAGAACAAATTAAAGATATGGATTTGTTTAAGTGTTCCCAAAAAGAAGTTAGGAATTATATCTTCACAAAAAAATAGGAATATCCTTGAGGAGAGCATCATCAGGTGTAATCGTAGGTGTGAACTTGAATGGGTTGTGGTGCAAGAATTAAGTGAGATAGCAATTACCCATTAAATTGTAATTATCAATGCCACAATACCAAATATTTTATTGAGCCATACAACATCAGATAGGACAAGGCTTTTTCATTTATTAACCATCGCAAGTTATTTCAACAAAGTATTTATGAAAATGGAAGGCATCACGCCGGGCGAGTTTCGAAAGAACTTATTCATATAACTATGTGGATTCCTAAAGAGACTGACCCTGAAATAGTTACTCTCTCAGGGTCAGTTCTTTTCTTGTTATTGTTTTCGAAATCGCCGGTTTAATTCCTGTAGTAAACGTAATCGTCATGCTGTTATAATTGTTATTCGAAGTAATATTTGGGTTGATCTGGGTACCGCCGTTTTTCTTGACATAAACGTAGCCTTGACCTGCTTGAACGAGAAAAAAGGCACTTCCATCGCTAGGAAGCACCAAAAAAATTAAATGACAAACGAAATAATTCAAGTGTCCGACTTGCAATTGAAACTTTGGAACAAAAACTACCATAAAAACATAGTTGAATATATTATTTATGCTCCTGGCGTAGGAGTGGCTCTGAATGCATTTACAGTCTTGTCCATAACAACCTGTGCATCACTTCCCGAATCAAGAATCGTATTTTGAAGCGATTCTTTTTCTACCAATACTGTTGTTACGGTAAGCGGCTTTGATGCTTTGGTAGTCAACAAAGCGTCTACTTGCGCAGAAAAACAAGAATCACTTATCTTGGCATGAACCTCCGTGGCAACAACATGATTATTAGAAATATAATTTCCATTACCCGAAACAATACGTATGATTACAGGTGTTGCACCTACAGGCTTGATGTTCTGAGTATTAATTCCTTCAGAAAAGTGATTAGCAATTACAGAATTATTATTGCCACTGATATAGAGGAGACCATACAAATCATCTAAACCATTGTCTATTCCCAGAAAAGGAGTCCAAGGTTCATGGTCACGTAAAAAGTGATTTGAAGAAACCAAGTTTTCAGAACAATTTTCCCTGAATACCACCATTCCTGGATAAAATGAATGAAGTCTATTATTAGTGATACTGGAACGTGTCACACCATCAAAATAGATACTGCTCGCACCTCGTGGAAAAACATTATTCGCTGTAATCAAAAGTCCACCAAAATTTTGAGCGTAAATTGAATATCCTTTAAAACCGGCTCCTATCAAGTTATCGGTTATTTTTGAAGCCTGTCCCCAACCTCGTAGTTCTATACAGTTACCACATTCAGCTATGAAATTATCATGTATAGTCAGTGCATCTGCATGATATATAGTAATTCCATGCTCTAAATACACAAACCCCATACCTGTAATCCGAAATGAGTCACAAGCACTTGCAACATAAATACCCGTTTTCCCGTTCGTGTATGTGTTTTCCGGATTTGTTTCTCCTAAACCATCTCCAATAAAATGCAAACCATCAATACAAAAGTCAGAAAACTCTACCGAACTTATTCGGGGATTTCCACTTCGTTCAACATAAAATGCAGCTCCTTTATATTCCTCGTCATTTACTTCTAGGGGAATATCTACGAGTATGCGACTTCCTCCCGGCCACAATTCATGCAAATCCGCCCATTCATTCTCAGATGTATTAAAACGAATACTCGAAGATGTAAACCCGTGTCCAGAACCCATAATTTTAAGATAACTGATGTCTATAACTACTTGACTGCCAAGATGATAATCTCCCGGTGGAATATAGATAACCGCACCCGGCTTTCCGCCTTTATTCACATCAGTGTCCGTTTGCCTACTTTTAATATCTGCTATAATGCTATTGATTACCTCACCAATATCCTCATACGGATTACCGACAGGCCACTCTGTTACGTCGTAATAATTTTTACTAGCCATAAATAAATTCTCCTATCAATTAAGTGTGTTCTACCTTCACCATATAGAGTGAAGTTGCCATATATCAAGAGAAATGAGTTCCACCTTATCTCCGAGGCTAAAAAGTTTCAAGTTTATACTGTACGGATTAGGATATATGTTATTGGTCATTGTCGTGCGCCCTTCATCCGCAAACACTTCAACAACGCAAGTATCTACGTAGATATGCAGCCTTAATGTATCCTTATCGGCAGATTCCAGTTTACATTTTCGAATCCCCTGACTCCATCCGTCCGATCTGTTTCTATCAAATTGAAGTTCTCCGGTCTTAGGCGAATAAGAGAGTACCGTCTCCTCGTTGCCGTCATCCGACACCCTCATTTTGAAGCCAAATTCCTCCGCGTGACAATTTTCCAGATTAAATTCCGCCACAATCTCTAAACTATCCCCTTCTATCGATCGGGGAAGCGCTTGTATTTCCCCTTCTATCGCCGTACGGTCAAGATGGAAATGTCCCCCCCGTATCGCCTTTAATTCTTCAACTGGAAGAAATCTCAAATGTCCGTCATCGTCCATTTCTACAGTTCTTGGAATGGACATCGCGCCGCACCAATTGTTTTTAAAAGTGGGACCGAAATTTTGAAACCACGGCATCCAATCCCAAGCGTTCAACCAACCTATAATAATTCGTCTTCCATTATCATCAAGGAAGGATTGAGGAGCATAGTACTCGAACCCGCAATCCACTTCTCCACAATAATCCCAAGTAAATTTCCCACTACTATAATCTAATGAACCAGTTAAATAACTCGCTTTTTTTTCTCCCATTCCCATTGGGGAGAACATTAGTACATAACGATCGCCAAGCTGAAAAATATCCGGACATTCCCACATCGTACCCATCGTACCGTCACTCTCAGCCAATACACTTACATACTCCCATACATACAGGTCATTCGAGCGATAAAGCAAAGCTCTTCCTTTTCCATCTTTACTTGAACCTACGACCATATACCATTTATCTTCGTGTTTCCATACTTTCGGATCCCTGAAATCAGAGGAACTCCCTTCTGGAGGAACAGAGATAACCGGATTCCCTACATATTTTTGAAATGTCACGCTATCGGTACTGGAAGCTATACATTGGGTTTGAATGACACGCCCTTCCTTCATAATCGTGCCGGTGTAGATCAAAGTCAATATCCCGTTGTCATCGACGGCGCTTCCGGAAAAACATCCGCCTTTTTGGTCAAGATCATAGACTTCACTTGGCGCAAGTGCAATAGGAAGGTGTTCCCAGTGAACCAAATCTTTACTTTTAGCATGGCCCCAATGCATCGGACCCCACTCGGCTGAATAGGGGTGAAACTGGTAAAACATATGATATTCTCCTTGATAGTATATAAGCCCGTTAGGATCGTTCATCCAATAGGCCGGAGGCATAAAATGAAACTTTAAGCGCATAGGGTCTTTATCCACATGGTCCTTTATAGTTGCAACTGATTGTTCTGCTTTACCTAACATGAGATTATGGAACGTATGGTGATCATATTGCATCAATATTTCCTCCACTCTTTATTTCATCATACAAATTCTCTATTCTTTAACAGCACCCATTGTCATTCCGCGAACAATGTATTTTTGCATTACAAACGAAAACAGCATGACAGGAACGCTAAATATGGTTGCCGCAGCCGTCATGGGGCCTAGATCCAAACCGTAAGCTGTTAAAAACTCTGAAATTCCTACTGGCACCGTTTTGGCCGAAGTGCTTGTTAAAAGTAATGCGAACAAGAAATCATTCCAGGAAAGCATAAAGCTAAAAATTGAGGTAGTTGCGATTCCAGGCAGCGAGATCGGTAAGATAATACGCATAAAAGTTCCAAACATCCCGCATCCGTCGACACGCGCAGATTCATCAAGCTCTTTTGGCAAATTGTCAAAAAAACCAATCATCATCCAGATAACAAACGGAATGTTTATGCTGGTATAGACTAAAACTAATGCTAATTTTGTATCCATTAAACCTAATTGCCCAATAATACGATACATCGGTATTGCAACACTAATCAGAGGCGTCATACGAACACCCAAAGTAAAAAGCAGAAATAAATTCCCTAACTTTGATGCGAATCTGGTTAAGCCATAAGCAGCTAATGAACCCAGAAAAACACTCAATAGTGTACCTGACATTGCAGTTATAAGACTGTTAACAAAATATTTGCCGATTGCCAGTTGATGAAACAGAGCATTATAATTGGCTAAAGTAAACACAGAAGGCAACAACGTAGGGGTTGTGGAAATCACTTCCCTTGGCGGTTTCAGTGAAGATAACACAAGGTAAGCGTATGGAAATAAAGTAACAACCAAAAAAATACATGAGATGACGAATACAAATAAACTGGCAACTCTGGATTTTTGTTTACTCATGGTAATAACCATCTTGCTGATCTCCTTCCTATCGAACCGCTTTCTTATTTGGATTCCAGAACTGTTTAAAAAAGAATGAACAGATTGCCAGCAAGATAATCATAAAGATTACAGCCATTGCGCTTGCATATCCTTCTTGATTGTATCTGGCTACCGATTTATAAATTAATGTGCTTACTAAGGAAGAGGAACCATTCGGACCGCCTTGTGTCATCACCCAAATAATATCAAAGGATTTAGCTGCATCAATCATACGTATGACAACTGCAACTAAAATGACCGGTTTTAAACTTGGCAGTGTGATATGTAAAAAGTTTTGAAACTTATTTGCTCCGTCTATGCGGGCAGCTTCGTATAAACTTTCAGGTATACCTTGTATGCCCGCTAATAATATCAACATCATAAATGGCGTGGTAAGCCATACATCTGCAATCATACAGGAAATTAAAGCCAACTTGCTGTCAGATAACCACAAGATACTTTGAGGATTCTTAATCAAGCCCAATTTGTATATAATTACATTTAAGATACCAAATTGGTCATTTAGCATAAATTTCCATATTAAACCACAAACCAAAGGAGAAATCATTAACGGACTCAACAGCAAAGTACGAATGATGTTGGCGCCTTTAAACCCTGTACTTAGCAGAAGAGCAAGAAACATGCCCAATATTAACTCAATTGCAACTGCCCCTATCACATACACAATCGTATTGAGTAAGGATTGATAGAATGTGTCCGAAGTTAAAGCGTGAGAATAATGCCGTAGACCAATAAATTTTGAAGGGTCTTCATCATCAAAAAAACTATCTTTAAAAAGCAACATCATTGGGTAAACAAAAAACAAGATCATGAAGACGAAAGCTGGTAGAAAAAATAAGAAAGAAAGCTTCTGATCTCTTAGGGACATATCCATCATCCTTCTGTGAGAATTGGAATTCGGTTAAAAAGGGGCTCGAACCTGAGCCCCTTTTTCCATTTATTTTCCTTGTATCTCGTTAATTTTTGCTGCGGCTCTGTTTAATGCTTCTTGCGGTGTTTCCTTTCCGGAGAGAGCTACTTGAATTGCAGAGACTAATGCTTCATTTTCGATTTCGTTCCAATGTGGCAATATTGGACGATTTTGTGTTTGGCTGGCAGCCAGTGTAGTTTCAAGCGCTTTCAGGTGTGCATATTCAGGTTTTTGACCGTATTTTTCAAAGACCGATTTTCGTGCAGCCACTCCTAATGCTTTCATAAACAATTCATTTTTTTCATAAATAAATTTCACGTACTGTTTTGCGATATCTTGTTTTTTGGAAGTGCTCGGGATCACTTGATACCAAGGTCCAGGCACAACCCCTACTCCGGAATCACCAGCAATCATTGGAGCGGCGCCCACTTTCCCCGATACTTTCGATTTGCCTGGGTCGTTAGAAGGGACAAAGAAATGAGCCCACTCAAGCATCATAGCCATTTTTCCATTCCAGAACATTTCAGAAATTTCAGAAGAGGCCATGTTTAGTGCACCTTCTGGCGCAGACTTGTCTTCACGTAAAATCTTTGTTTCAAATTCCAGAGCCTTTACATATGGTTCCGAGTTGACTAAGGCTTTATTATCTTTACCCACAACCAAAGGTTTTGCTCCTGCCTGAGCGGCATGGTCCAACCAACTGGCAACCGAATCCCCGTTATTCATCCCTAATATGCCCGTACCATATAGATCAGTTGCCCCATCTTTATTCGTATCACGAGTAAAGAACTTGGCGACATCCCTGTATTGCTGCCAATTCGTAGGCGGTTTCAAATCATATCCATATTTAGCCTTAAATGCATCTTGTTCCTTCGGATCATTAAACAAATCGGTTCGATACAATAAAATTTTTGAGTTCGTCCAAACCGGCATGCCCAGAATTTTACCGTTCACTTTACCGCCATCGACTACATTAGGTACAAAATCATTTTTGACCTCATCCGTCATTAAGTCATCCATAGCTACCAAGTTTTTTGCCAAAGCAGGAAACCACAAGATATCGATCGTGGCAACATCGTATGCTCCTGAGTTAGCTTTCATTTCTACATTCAATTTGTCATAGACACCGATGTAGGGAACCGTTTCAATCTTCACTTCATAGCCAGTCTTTTGCTTAAATTCTTCCGCCGTTTGGCTGGCGACCGTATTGGCCGGACTTCCACCCTCAACCAGAACCGTGATAGATTTATTCGACGAGCCAGATGCTCCTTTCTCAGAAGTTTGTTGTCCTTTATTGGACGCAGAGCTTTCAGGGTTCTTTTCATTACTAGAACATCCAACCAAAATCGCTGAAAAAGACATGCACATTACAAGAACACCAGATAATAATTTACCTTTTAATTTCATAAAAAGTTACCCCCTCATTATTATTTAACAAATGGTAGTCCTTCTAAAGGACTATTAGGTTGCCAAGCGTTCATAGTAAGTTCCTACATCATTTTCATTTGTTTTGTCATTACGCTTTCAAATACACTCAAATATCCCCAGGCCCCCCCCAAGTAAACAGAAAAGTTTATCCAAAATTGTGTTTCTCGAAAACCGTTTGATTTTCTCAGAAAACGTTTGATTTTCTCAGAAAAACGTTTTCTTTTCTCAGTTAAACGTTTTCTTTTCCACAAAACCAATGATATACTAATAATGAAACATTGTCGTTGGCTTAAATTATGATTAATTTGTCAAATATTTTGGTTGGAGGTTACTACATGAACTTACACAATCTGTCTCCTTATTTACGAATTGCTATGGATAGCTACGTCTCATTTCCTTGGTTTTTAGAGGAAAGGGTATTATTTGACTATGAAATCCTTTATCTCAAAGAAGGCAGATTAAAAGTTACTGTAGAGGATGATGTTTATTTTGGAGAACCAGGTGACATATTTTTCTTTCGCCCCAAACAAAGGCATTCGATTAGTAAAATTGGAACTGATTTAGTCCGACAGCCCCATTTGCATTTTGATTTGTTCTATCAAGAAGATAGTCCCGATGTTAAAGTTTCTTTTAAAAAATTAGAAAATATGACAAACGATGAAATGAAGTGGTTCCGAAGCGACGAGATTGACAGATTAACTCTTCCTCTAGCAAGTCATATACGGTTGCGGTATCATTTAGCTATAGAAAAATTACTTTATGAAATTATAAGAGAATTTCAAATGAAGCTGCCATTTTATGAATTAAATATTAAGGGATTATTTATTCAATTATTCACCGCATTATTGCGCGAAAACTATTGGAACAGAAATCCTCACTTATTTTCCAATATCAATGAGTTGGAGCAAGTCAGAATTTTCTTAAAGCATAACATTGGTCAAAGGGTGACTTTAGATGAACTTGCCAAAATATCTGGAATCAGCAAGTACTATTTGATCACACTGTTTAATCAAACATTTGGAATGAGTCCTATCCACTATCACCAATTAATGAGAATAGAAAAAGCAAGAGAGATGATCCAATTCACTGATGAACCTTTAAAACGAATTGCGGAACTTATCGGATTTCCGGATATTCATTCTTTCAGTAAAGCGTTCAAAAAAATAGAAGGCGTTAATCCTTCTTTTTATCGGAAAAAGAAAACATCTCGCTCATAATTACATGTCCATAGATGTGTGTTATGTCCAAGCATTGCCCAGTGTAACCGCTTACATATAATGACAAAAAAAGGTCTGCATAGCTATCCCTAGGCTATTTGAGATTCCCCCAAATTGCCTATCAGCTGAAAGCAGACCATCTAATGTTACTATCATCACGTAAAGTCAATTAGTCTATGTATCGCTTAATCACATCCGATTTACAAATTACTTGAGTTTAAATGAAGCTACAGATTGCTGTAAGACCTTAGCCATATGGGCTAATTCGTTGGAATAAGAAGCAACTTCTTGGATTGCCGCTGTCTGTTCCTCTGTCGTTGCCGAGATGTGATTGGTTGAACTTGCTGAACTTCCGTAGAAATTAGAGACTACCTCCATGTTTTCAACCATTTTCTGCATATTCATTCGAATCATTATAATGTCATTGGTCATTTCGCCCGCTTGCCCAGATACCCCATCGACTAAGTTAAGAATCGTAGAGAAGGAATCTCCAGCCTTTGTCGTAAGCTGCTTCCCTTCTTGAATAGATGAATCTGCATTTTCCATCGCTTTCACTACTTGCGAAATATCTTCCTGGATCTCTGCAATTAATGTTTCGATCTCACTATTTGATTTCGTTGAATTTTCAGCAAGAAGGCGAATTTCACGAGAAATCACCGAAAATGTTTTACCATTAGATCCCGCTTCGGCGGCAATAATACCTGCATTTAAAGCAAGCATTTTCGTTTGCTTGGCGATAGTGGAAAGTAAGGTCATAATCTGATTGATCTTTCTGGACTTATCTTCTAACTGTCGGACTATTCCAACCGAATCGAGTGAGTTTTGAGAAATCAAATTGATCTGATTTATTGCTTCCACAATATCCGCTTTTCCTTCAATGGACGTTTGCAGCGCTTCCTTTGCGGATTGGCTTGCAAGTTCAATTCGTTGCGTTATTTTTTTAATATTCACAAACATAACTTTTGTTTCTTCTACAGCTTCATCGGTTAATGAAAGTTGTGTATGCGTCCCACCCGCTACTTCTTGAATCGATTGTGCAATTTCTTCTGTTGCTTTCGCGGATTGTTCCGCATTATCGGATAAAAGAACAGAAGTTTCAGATACGCTTTTCGCGCTTTCAGATACTTGCAATAAAATGGACTTCAAGTTACTTGCCATTGTATTTAGATTTGTGCCCATTTGGCCAAATTCATCGACCGTTTTTATAGGTATAGTCTGGGTTAAATCCCCGCTTGACATCGATTGAGAAAGAATATTTACTTTCTTAATGTTATTGGTGATGTATAAACTGTAGAAATAAATCACCATGACAACAACACATATCAATACAATTATGATCATAACCGAGATCATGAAATAATCGTTTAGCTTCTGGTAAAGCTCCTCCTGCGATATGACCATGGCTAGTTTCCATGATGTATCTGGAACCGTCTGATAATAAACGATATTGAGCCCCCTATCGTCACTAAAAACGGCATTTCCATTATTATTCGCCAGTATTTCTTGGCCAATTTGTGCCAAGCCTACATTAGAATCATTCTTGATTTGATGATTCGCCACGCTCTGGTTATCTTTATTAGCAATAAAGTTCCCATTACGATCCAACAAAAATGCCCATCCATTTTTTTCAACATGAATGTCTGAAATCTTCTGCTGCAGGCTGTTCAAATTGATGTTGGCTGTAACTACGCCTTGAAATTTATTATTGGTGTAAAATGGAACCGCTGTTGTTAAAATCATAGCGTTGGAGGTTTTATCAAAAAACGGATCCGTCCAAACCATGGTTTCCTTTGTGTTTTTACCAAGCAGATACCACTCTTTTTCGGGATAATTATATTCTTTCGTATCATAATCATTGGAAAATAAAATGCGACCGTTGTCTCGGTAGGCATAGGAACTGTAATATTGCAAATAATTTTTATATTGATAGGGCTCATACCATATCCCAACTCCAAATGTGTCCGGGTTTGTGGACAATAAACCTTGAATAATCTGGAAATATTTACCTTTATCAATCTTGTCTCCTACAGGTTCAATCGTGCGTGCTAAGCTTTCAGGTATTTTACTGTGCGCTGTTAATATGGTTTGCATATTGTTGATCGTTGCGTTTAATTGATATGCCATTTTATCTTGAATTTCTGCATTGATGATATTTTTAGAATAACTGTAACTTAACGCAGACAACGCAAACATGGATAAAATTAACATTGGTAGAATCGTGACGATTGTGCGGGTACGTATGCTTTTAAAACGAAATTTCACCATATTAACAGCCCTTCCTCTTACTTATCGCTACGGAGACGATCCAAAAGCACCGCAAGAACGATAACAACACCTGTAATAACGGTTTGCCAAAAGAAGCTAACATTTAATAGTGTCAATCCATTTCTAATTACGCCCAAGATTAACACACCAATAATCGTCATTTGAATTCGGCCAATTCCCCCAGCTAGGCTCGTACCGCCTAGAACAACTGCAGCAATGGCATCAAGTTCGGCCATGCTTCCAGCATTCGGCTGACCGGAAATTAAACGGCCTGCTAGAACTACGCCAGCTAATCCCGCACATAAACCACTAATGGCATACACATTAATTAACGTCTTTTCAACCTTAATACCTGTTAATCTCGCTGCCTCTTCATTTCCCCCAATTGCATAAATATGTCTGCCAAACATCGTGTATTTAAGTACGATAAACATTACAACATATACACTGAGCATAATGTAGATGGGGGTTGGAACCGATAGTATCTTCCCTGATCCAATAAACTTAAACGGTTCCGAAGCCAGTATCGTAGGTAATCCTCCGCTAATTACGAAAGCAGCACCTCTTATATAAGTCATACTTCCTAATGTAACAATAAAGGATGGAAGTTTGGTTCTTGCAGTCAGAAAGCCGTTAATCCATCCTGCTGCATATCCCACCGCAATTCCAGCGAACATGGAAATAAAAGGGTTAACTCCTTGTTTGGAAAGCATGACGGAAATAACGCCCGAAAGTGCGATCGTAGATCCCACAGATAAATCAATCCCGCCAGTCAGAATAACTAATGTCATACCCGCTGCAAGAATTCCGTTAACGGATGATTGTTTTAAAATATTGAGAATATTCCCCGTATCCGTGAAATTAGGTGCAAAAATGGCGAGTATAATACAAATAGCAACTAACACGATTAACATGCCTAGTTGATTCCAAATTTTTCTCATGGATAATCCAATATTACGTTTATTATTAATGATTGCTTCCATTCCAGCGCTCATTTGATCTCCCCCGTTGCATAATACATAATTTTCTCTTGCGTCGCGTCTTCGCGCCTAAGGTTTGCTCGTAATTTCCCCTCATGCATAACAAGTATACGATCACTCAACGCTAATATTTCTGGCAGCTCAGAGGAAATGGCTAACACAGCAAGGCCGTTTTTGGCTAATTTACAAATAACTTTATGAATTTCAGTTTTGGCGCCAATGTCGACACCTCTTGTCGGTTCATCTAACAAAAGCACTTTAGGCTGGATGGATAACCAACGTGCAAGCAGCGCTTTTTGCTGATTTCCTCCGCTTAAGCTAACTACCTTTTGTTCTTTACTTGCCGTTTTAATGCCTAATTCTTTAATATACATATCAGCTTCATCATTGATTTGCGACCAATCTAAGAGCGATGCTTTTCGATATTTAAACATTTCAGCCATCATAATATTTTCTTTGACAGACATATTTAGGAATAGTCCCTGTTCCTTACGGCTTTCCGGTACATGGGCAATCCCATATCGCATGGCATCCTCTGGAGAAGATATTTTCACAGATTGACCATTAATCAGAATTTCACCTGCTGATATTTCTGATAAACCAAAGATCGCTCTGACTAATTCTGTTCTTCCTGCACCTACCAATCCTGAAATCCCAACAATTTCTCCTGAATACACCTCTAGCGAAATATCCTTTACATTTTTGTTATCAGATAATCCTTTAACCTCTAAAACCGGCATTTTATCTTTGATCCAGCTCGTATGTGAAGGCGGTTTTTGAAATAAATCGGTTAATTCACGGCCAACCATTGTCTTAACCAGATGCTCCGGATTGGTTTCGGCGATAGGGATCGTTGTAATCCACTCTCCATCACGCAAAATGGTACACCGATCAGAAATTTTAAAAATTTCATCCATACGATGTGAAATGTATACAATCGCAACACCTTTTTGTTTTAGTTCATTGATAATAATAAACAGCTTATCTATTTCTTTGTGGGTTAACGAAGCTGTTGGTTCATCCATCACTAGAACTTCTGCTTCTATAGAGAGGGCTCTCGCGATTTCCACCATTTGTTGTTGGGCAACACTTAAGGTTGAGACATATGATCTTGGATCCAAGTCAGATCCGATTGATTTTAATAGAAAATGGGCTCGTTCGTGAACTTTCTTCCAGTCCACCATACCGAACTTGTTTTTAGGAAATTTGGTTCCCATCAATACGTTCTCACCGATGGTTATATTCGGAGAAAGATTAAGCTCTTGATGAATGACACTAATGCCTTTCTCACGCGCTTCCATCGCATTACGCCAAGTGATCGATTTGCCTCGATACCTAATCTCGCCGTTATCTGGACGATGTATCCCTGCCATAATCTTCATAAGTGTCGACTTACCGGCGCCATTCTCTCCCATTAAAGCATGTACTTCACCTTTATGCAGGTCGATATTTATGTTTTTTAAAACGGTAACCCCAGAGAAAGACTTGGAGATCGCTCTCATGCTTAACGCTATTGACGATGATTCAGAGGAAATGTTTTTTTCAACTTCCGCTTGCACAGCTTCCATGTTCTCACTCCAACCAATTTAATAATGAATATCATTTAATGACAATTGAATGAATACGATGTGGCACTCAGGTAGAGAGTAACCACATCGCAAGAATAAAACTACCAGCCTTTATAGTCTTTTACGTTTTCTGTCGTAATGAAGTCAGTTGGAAGTTTAATTAATGGTTCCACTTTTTCACCAGCAAGAACTTTAAATGCTGTTTCAACCGCAATTGTAATCATATTAAATGGGTTTTGTGCCGAGCTTCCAACATAGCTTTTGTTTTCTTTCAGTGTTGTCACTGCATCAGGAGATCCATCCACACCAACGATAAACATTTCCTTGTCGCGACCGGCTTGCTCTGCAGCGATTTTGGCGCCAATACCTGTTGGATCATTAATAGCAAATACAGCGTCGATTTGTCCTTTACCGTTTGCTTGTAAAATGGTCTCCATCTTAGCAAGCGATGTTTCGCGATTACCGTTACCATTTTGATTTGCAACTATTTTAATTCCCGGAGCTGCTTTGAGAGCTTCATTAAATCCTGCAATGCGGTCTGTTACAGCGGACACCGGCGGTCCATCTAATACGGCAATATTTCCTTTTCCATTCAACCGTTTAACCAAATATTCACCCGCAATACGTCCTGCTTGAACGTTATCGGAAGTTACACTCGCATTAACGCCACCTTCAGAAATTGTATCGACAGAAATGATTGGGATACCTGCTGCTTTAGCTTGACCCACTGCTGCTGCGATACCTTTGGTATCTACGGAACTTAGAATAATCATACTTACTTTTTTGGTAATAAAATCTTCGATTTGAGCGGTTTGTGTAGCCAAATTATCTTCTGCACTAACGGCGATTACTTCACCGCCGTGTTTCTTAGCAGCTTCAGCTGCACCTTTGGACATCGCTACGAAGAAAGGATTGCTTAAGTTTTGTACGGTCAAACCAATAACTACTTTTTTCTTTGGTGCCGGATCTGCTGCTTTAGCTGCGCTAGCTGTTTCTGCTGGCGCCCCAGTTGCTGCTGCGGGTTTTGTTTCCACTGCTTTACCACAAGCCGAAAGTGCAAATACAACAAATAGTAACAAGAAAATCTTCATGTTTTTCATTTTCAAATTCCTCCGAATTATTATATTTTTTTAAAAATAAGTTTGGCGAATAATAGGAAGCTATGTGATAATTAAAGTGTAATTGTTTTTCTATGAACATGTTTTAGAGTCCAATTGTCTATCACGTTTAGCGACACAAGTAGCCAATTGCAAAACTCTTTAGCATGTTCTTTTTCCCTCCTTTTTTTGATACAACCAAATCCCCCAATTGAAGCATGATTGACACTAATCACTTACCTAAAAGAAATCTCACCTCCTTAAAAGAGTGGATGTTTGTTTTCTGTGTATTCATCATACCTGTGTTAAATACAAAAAATAATAGAAAATCTTCTTGAAACTGTTGAAATTTTTCTATTATCTTCATTCAGATATGAGAAAACCTCTTTTCGGGAACCGAAAACTTATACTTTCTTATGTGATAAAAAAGACCTAGCATGATGTGGAATCAGGCTAAGTCTTTAAATCTTGTTTTAAGGGATTCTAATTGGAACATTCACATCATCAACATTGATATGGCCAAAGCCACCCATCGCGTTGTCGACAATCTTAATGTAGCATGTCGTTCCTATATATGCGGATGCATTCCAATTCTTTCGAGTATACGCCTCACTATTTAGTCCAGTTTCTTTGAATAAGATAGCGTTGTCGGAAGCCCGGACAAGAGCAACGTACAAGTTATTCAAGTCTTGCCCTCCCCCAACGAGAAGGTCGATCTGTCCGTCCCCTCCAAGCAAAAAATTGGTGGATTGCATCGAGCCAACCTGGCCATCACCTCCATTATTGAAGCCCCAATAGTGATACGTACCTTGTTTGTTGAAAGATTGCGGCGGATTCCAAAAAGTCGATGCGGGGCTCACGTCGCCGTCCGTGAATGCATTGCCGTTTTTCACGTTCCAACCGCTTAAGTTGCCGAGTTCAAAATCGTGGTTCGCCAACTGGCCTATCAAAGAACCGGGTTGAACAGGAACATTCACGGCATCGAGATTGATATGGCCAAAACCTCCTGTCGAATTATCGACCACTCTAATATAGCATCTTGTGCCAATATAAGCTGAAGCATCCCAGTTACTTACTGTATATCCCTCGTTGTTAAGTCCCGTTTCTTTGAACAATATAGCGTTGTCGGAAGCTCTAACAAGAGCAACGTACAAGTTATTAATGTCTTGCCCTCCTCCTACGCGAAGGTTGATTAATCCGTTCCCTCCAAGCACAAAGCTTACGGATCTCATCGCGCCAACTCGATTATCACCTCCATTATTGAAGCCCCAGAAGTGATAATCGCCTTCTTTGTTGAAAGATTGCGGTGGATTCCAAAAAGTCGATGCAGAGCTCACATCACCATCGGTGAACGCATTGCCACTTTCCACAATCCAACTGCTCAAGTTGCCTGCTTCAAAATTATGATTGGGTAGTTGCTCTGTTGCTTGGACTGGTATATTGAAATCATCTACATTAATATGACCCCATGAATCGGATCTATTATCGACGACTCTAATATACATAGACGTTCCGATGTATTGGGTTGCATCCCAGTACTTCCTCGTATACTGTTCAGTGTTCCCTTTATGATCTGGCCAATCCTTATAGGTCCCAGGCCCGCTAGTCCGATAAAGCTCTTTGCCGTCAGAAGAACGAACAAAAGCAACATAAAGGTTGTCAATATCAATACCGCCTCCAACCAGGAAATTAATTTGTCCATTACCTCCTAACGTAAAGGTTTGCGATCTAAGCTCGCCGATTGAGGTGTCTCCTCCACCTCCATTGGAACCCCACAGGTGAAAGGCGCCTTGTTGGTTAAACGGTTGCACGCCCCACCAGGTTGGAGATTGGGTCACAACGGCGGGATCGGTGAATTCATTGCCTCTGACGACCGTCCAATTGCTTAAGTCCCCCGCTTCGAAATTGCCATTGGTCAGAGGTGTTGATGCAGGAGGCGCAATAACTGTAACGGTGCTTGTCGCCAGGAAACCTCCGTCTCGCGTTTTCGCCGTAATGATCGCGGTTCCAACCGAGTTTCCGCGAACACTTCCATTTGTTACGGTTGCGACGGCAGGGTTGCTTGAAATCCAAACGATGTCTTTATTCGTTGCGTTGGACGGAGCTACAGTAGCGTAAAGCGTTTGCTTGCCTCCGGTGAAAACTTGGGAACTCTCCGTATTCAGGCTTACTCCGGTTACGGGTACGGGAGTATAGGCAGAATTCATGTTCCAGATCTGCAAATGTTTCACCTTGATCGTATCCGGGTTGACATCCCCGAACAACTCCAAACCTAGCGCATCGGATTTTGAATATGTACGGGTAGTAATCGATTTCAGCCCGTTCAAATAGGATTCCACCATCGATTTATCGAGGAAAATGTGAAGCTTTACCGTATCGCCGGCCAAATCGATCGTGCCGCTGTCGATGCCCTGCTGCGGCGGCCCGGTGATGGTGTTCGTCCGGTCTACTCCGTATTCTTTCGTGCTTTTTTTGTAGTACAGCAGTGTCTTCTCACCGCTGGTAGGAGACTTCCGTACATACATGCCGACTTTATCCGCCTCTCCGGGCGCTAGTTCCATATCGATTTCAAGCGTATCACCCTGAATGTGGGACAAACGTTCGTTCGCATCAGTAAACGAAGTGTCCGTAGCGATATCCAGCAGCTGCGTACCCCTGAGCGATTGCAGTTCAGAAATCGGATTGATGCCGAGTCGACCGTCAGGACGCAGATCCAGTACAACAGGTAATCCAGCATTGTGCGCCCAACCGGCATCCGAGTCTGCCTGCGAACTCCGATTTCCTTGAGCGATCGTATTCAATATTGTACGATTTGGTGTATTGTACGCTGATGTTGATTTATCTACAAATCCGCTCGGCCCGGTAAAATGGAAACCGCCATAGTCCATCAACTGCGGCGCATCTGAACCGGGATCAGGTTTAAACTTGGATGTGACGTTATCCCAGGTGCCAATCCAGTAAAATACGCGGGCTTGCCCCCCGACAGGGCTGACCATAAATATGTATTTCTGGTTGCCCAATGAATCCTTGATCGGCAGCAGAACAGGCAGCTCCCATACATTACCCAACTTCTCAGGGTATAGATTATTTTGATAAAGCGGTCCCTTATACTGCCAGTTTGTCATGTCCGACGAGGTATAGACTAATGCTGTTCCGCCTTGACCGTTAACGCCCGATCCAACAAGCATATTCCAGGTGCTACCATCCTTAAATACAAATGGATCACGAAATTGGCCTTGTATTCCCTGACCATCCTGTTGAGTGACCGCAAGTGAAGCGTCTTTATCCCATCGCTTCAAATCATTATCGTGATCTGTAGGATACGTGCTTCTGGCCAATCCAACATTTTCTTTATTAGTAGCCTTTGCATCATTACCCGCCGTGAAAAACAGCGCAGGATTCCCACTGTCATCGATAACCGAACTGCCCGTCCAATCGCCGTCCGGATCAACTTGAAAAAGTGAAGGCGCGAGCGCAGGGGGAAGATCCCGCCAATGCACCATATCCGTGCTGACCCAGTGGCCCCAATGCATATTATGCCAGTAAGGCCCTTGCTGATTAAATTGATAGAACATATGATATTGCCCGTTAAAAAAAAGTGATGCATGTGGCTCATTCATCCAATGCTGGGGCGCAATGGCATGGTAGGTCGGTCGGTCATTATCCCCGTTATAAACCCTCCGATCAAAAGACAAATCGGGTGTTGGCAAGTTGCCGCCAAGGTTGGTCAAATACGAGTTGTACGAATTTTGGACTTCAGTTGCTGTCAAAGCGCCGTTATAAATTTTCAACTCATCAATTAATCCGTTAAATGTATGATACGGAAACAAGGATGGACTAGCGCCGTATGTGCTTTCGTTATTAGTCCCAATCAACAAATTGTTTGCGGATGAAGTAATCAACGTATTGAGTGGCGTTCTTTTCGAAGCCACCTGCTTGCCGTTCAAGTAAAGCACAACCAGCCCTCCCGCATTATCGTAAGCGCTGTCATAAGTAGCTACGATATGGGACCATTCGAATTTAGGCAAGGGCTCATAGGACCATACATCGTACCAGGTACCGTTCGAACCAAATTGGAAGGACCATGTCCCATAACGATACATACCTAATAAAAACCCTTGTTTTTCGTTTTTGGATTGCTGATTGACAATAGCATCCAGTTTGAAATCATCACCCCATGTATAAGCCCGCGGAGCAACCCAAGTTTCAACGCTTATTTTGCTCTGAGGAATGGAAATGGCAGGATGCGATACCCAGGTTGAATAGCCGTCAAAAAGCAGAGCGCTGCTGCTAATGCCATCTGTTTTCCATTCCGGAATAGCAGGCACAGGTTTAAAATAATGGATCGGATCATCTATCTGGGAAATTTGCTCCTTCGTCACATTGCCCGTCCCTTCATTGAAGTTCCATTGAGCGACAACGCTTGAAGCCGCGTTAGAAACCGGGGAATTAATCACTATACTTGAAGCAAAAATAACCATTGTGAAAAACAGGACCCGCAATTGTGTCCATTTAATTTTCATGTATCAGCTCTCCTTTTATTTTCTGATAATTAGTACAGCAATTCATTATTTTAACTTCTCTCCACTTGCTATTTTTTTCACGACATGATATCACCCCCTTAACAGATTATTGATGGCAATTCGCCAAAACGAAAAAAAACAACCTTTGGCTCCGAATGAAACAAGAATAAGTCTGTTCCCGTAACGTTGCCACATGTTGTCATGTTGTCGATTTGCCTTGCACTCCCTAAAAGAGTGGATTGTTGTTTTTTCACCTTAATCATACCTGTGATAAACACAAAAAATAATAGAAGATTTTCTTACAACAGTTGAAATTTTCCCACTAAACAAAATAGCCCTAGCCTGTTATGACAGGCTAGGGCTATTTTGTTACTTCTCTTCACACCAACACTATTCGTCTTGGCTGCGATTATTCCTGTATCAATAATCGGTAAAGGACTACAGCCGTCTCAGCTCTCGTTGTATGATCGAGTGGATGAATCTTCCCGTTGTTTCCTTCAATAATATGGGATTTCACAAGAGAAGAAACACTGTCAATGGCATATGACGAAATATCATTACTATCCTGGAATACAGTCAAATCCGATTTTGCACCTTTGGCTGTATCGCGTTTCGCTGCAGCCATCGCTCTATTCAGCATAACTATCATATCTTGCCTTGTAATGGAAGCATTCGGGTTAAAATGACTCCCATCTATGCCAGTGGTAATGCCTAACTTTTTGGCGATGCTGACCGCTTCATAATAATAATCGTCAGAGTTAACATCATCAAAGCTGGAATCCGCTTGGGCCGTTAATTCAAGTGCGCGTACAAGCAGCAGAATGAAGTCTGCCCTTGTAATATCCTCTTGCGGAGCAAATGCTGTCTCTGTTGTGCCTTGAATAATGCCTTTGGATGCAAGGAGTTCGACCTGCTTTTTACCCCAAGCATAATCATTAAGATCATCGAAGGACTTATTCACGTAAGCAATTGCATAATAGCTGAAATGGATCGTTTTAAAGATCATTTCACCTGTTGCTTTATTAAATTTGGCATTCGGAACAGGCACGATGCTGCCGGATGGATCCAGATACCAGACAACTAAATGATCTGCATTGTTCATTTCTTCTGCTGTAGGCGTGTATTTGATAGCTACCTGTACCGGAGCATCCGCATTACGCCATGGAATAACTTTACCATTCAAAGTGGCAATTAATTCAAGAATTGGTCTTGCTCCGATTTCTGATTGTTTGCCGTTACCAGCTGCATCACGATCAACAAGGGTCATACTTACTACAATGTTGTCATTCTCATTGAACGCGCCTTCGGTAAACATCTGACTCGATAAAGTCATGGTGCCTATTGGACTACGAATTTCAAATTGTCGATTAGCATGATTACTCGATATGAACGCAGATGGTATCTCGATGCTATACCCTTTAACATCATCCACTTTGTCTAATTCGATTGTCATTTTTTTGGTGCCTTTCGCGTCAACCCTTGCAGCATCCAACGCTGTACTCAACGTCTCTTTCGAAACTTTACCCACAGCAATTTTATTAATTAAACTAGTCGGAACAACAAGTCGGCCCTGATTGTTTGGCGTTGTGCCCGCCCCTGTAGTTACTGGGGTTTCTGGTGTAGGGTCTGAATGAGTTTCATTTGATTGTAAAACCGTGACAGAAGCTGTTGTCACATGTCCTTTATACACAGCTGTAATCAAGGTTTGACCTGGTCGCTTTCCGTACACTATGCCGGCAGCAGTCACAATGGCTACAGAAGGATCAGAGCTTTTGAAGACGGCTTGGTCCGTAACCATTTGTTTGCTTGTCAGATCGCCATATCCATATACCGTTAATGGCATACCCTGCAAACCTCCATACACGATTCCCGTTACAGAGTTGCTTGTATCTGGAATGGCACCGCCGTATACCGCTTGGCTTACAGTTTGAGTCATTGGACTTAAAACAAGAGCCGATACAACGGTTGAGAGGGTACTATTCGTTTCAAGCGTGTAGCTTCTTTTATCCATTTGAAGCTTCTTGATCGACCTATCTGCCCAAATACTGTCAAACTGATAAATACTTAAAGAGTTGACGTTCACTTCCCCATTTTCAGCATAAAGCTCAAGGCCCTTACTGTTCGAATCAGGGAATATTTGATCTGTGAAAACTTTTCTCCCATCATTTGCAAACACTTCAAGGGTATCCTCATCTACGAAGATATGAAGTTTAATTTTGTTATTTTCCGGAATAAGAGGAGCTTCTTGTCGGACAGGGACAATATCACTTACATCAGGCCCTCCAGAATGTGTACGGTCCACAAACACTTTTTGACTTGACGTGTCATACCCGATCACTGTCTCCTGAGAGTTGGACTTACGAACTTTGAATCCAAATTCTGATGCATCCTGAATACCGAATTCCGCGACAATTTCCATTGTACTTCCATATACGGCTTGCAACACATTGTTATCCTGCCCAACTTGGAAATTAGTCCAATGCAGAACCGGCTTTCTTAATTCTTCCAACTGCTGCACCGGCTGCTGAATCAGACGAATTCCATCCGTTGTCGTCTTAAGCTCAACCGTACGCGGAATGCTCATTGCACCCCGCCAAGTACTTGTAGGCGTATTGCTCGCATATCTCCAGTTACTCATCCAGCCGAGCCATACGGGTCTTTCTAGCTCATCCCGAATATTGCTCCATGTTACTGCTGCATAGAAATCTGAACCATAGTCAATCCAATTGGATTGATCAGCAGTTGGCCGTTCATCAGGTGTAAAGGTTTTGCCATCGAACGTGCCGACAAAATACATCATACCTGATCCTTTGCCAGGAGGCTCTGGGTCAACATCTCTTCTGTTTCCGTTACCATCGCCGGTACTAATGATCATAACCCATTTCTTCTTGGTTGGATCTCCATCGACGGGTAATTCGATCAAATCAGGACATTCATAAATGCCGAAATGTGAGCCAAGACCGTCAGAACCAAATGAGTTTTCATAAGTCCATTCTTTTAAGTTGGGCGATGAATAAAACTCGATGTGATGACCTACCGCTAATAACATTATCCATTTGGAAGTAGCCTCATGCCAGAATACTTTAGGATCCCTAAAATCCGGTGCAGTTCCTTTAGGTTCCCTTAAATCCGCTGCAGCTTCTGGTAACAGGACAGGATTTCCTGTATATTTCGTCCAGGTTCTGCCATTATCCTTGCTGTAAGCGATACTCTGCACCTGCTTCGGTCCATTTTGCGTATAGAACGCTACCAGACCGGAGCCTTCTTCATTAAAAAATCCGGATGAGTTATGCGCATCTACTACAGCGCCGCCTGAGAATATGGCACCATGTTCATCAGGCGCTATTGCCGGTGGTAGTTCTTTCCAATGGGTAAGATCTGTACTTACCGCATGCCCCCAATGCATCTTATCGAAAGCAGGGGATGTGGAAGAAGGAGTATACTGGTAAAACAGATGGTATTCTCCATTATAATAGACCATACCGTTTGGATCATTCATCCAATTTTTTTCAGGTGTGTAATGGAACTGTGGTCTGTATGGTTCTGAATAGTTTTCACGCGGAATACTCAATTGAAAATCATCTACATTGATATAACCAAAAGCGCCTGAGGTCTTATTGTCCACGACTTTAAAATATACTTCTTCCCCTAGGTAAGCTGAAGCATCCCATGTAACATCCTGAAAGTTGTCTGAGTCCGATCCCGTGGCTCTAAACAGTTCCATATGATCAGAAGCTCTGACTAGGGCTACATGCAGCTGATCAGAATCCTTACCTCCAGCGACCAAGAAGCTCAGAATACCAGTCCCTGTCAATTGGAATACTTTGGATGACAATGTACCTGTCAAGGCAGGGTTATTCGCTTTATTCCCGTTCACATAATACGTTCCATAGTTTCCATTCCCAGGTAAATTTGAGACAGAATCTGCGAATGCATCACCTTCCAGTGTCCACCCAGAGAAATCACCAGTTTCAAAATCAGAGTTTTCCAATTGTGAAACTGCATTCACCGTTACAAAGCGATCCAGGTTGAGATGTCCAAATCCGGCAGTTGTTTGGTCCACAATCCGGAAATAGAGTTCTTCCCCTGCATACGGGGTAGCGTCAAAAACATGCTCTGAATATTGCTCATCACCCTTGCCTGTAGTCGTGAAAAGAATCTCGCCTGTTCGATCCCTAACTAGCGCAACGTATAAGTTATCGATATCCGAACCGCCGCCCATCAGGAAAGTTAATCTTCCCGATGTAGGGATATTCTTATCACCCGAAGCGATGAAATGGCTGGATTCCATAATTCCCTTTCTACCGTCTCCGCCGCCTTGAAAGCCCCAGAGATGATACAGTCCACTGTGCTTAAATGGCTTTGTTCCCCAGAATTTATCCTGCGTAGTAATCGTATTATCGAATGCGTTACCCTCAACAACCTTCCAACCACGTAGGTCTCCGCTTTCAAAATCGCCATTCATAACTTCATGAGACACATAATAGTTGAAATCATCGACATTGAGATGACCCGTCGCCACATTGTCGACTATGGAGAAATAAAGCTCTTCGTTTATAAATTTCGAAGCGTCCCAACTGACAGTTTGATAACTGTGAGAGATGTGACCTGTTGCTCTAAACAATTCTTTATGGTCGGATGCTCGAACTAATGATACATAAAGATGGTCAACGTCTATATCTCCGCTAATTTTAAAATTAACAGTCCCTGTCCCGGCCAGCCTGAATGTACTGGATGTTAAAGTGCCTGTCGCTTCGTTATTTCCAATAACATGATAATTGCGCTGTTGCCCGTAGGCATTTCCCGAAGAATCATTGTCCTGATCAGAAACTGAAAATGCGTTTCCAACTACTGTCCATCCAGATAAATCTCCTTTTTCAAAATCTTCATTATTCATCACATAAGAAGGAGAACCTGTATTGCGAACATGGAAATCGTCGACATTCAAGTGTCCTGTTAGGCTATTATCCATAACTTTCAAAAACACCTTTTGCCCTAAGTAGGCTTTGGCATCCCAAACGATCCGTCGAAGAGATTCAGGACTTACCGCACCATTTGCCGGCGTCTCACTGAATAGAATTGAATTGTCTTCCGCCTTTACTAACGCAACGTAAAGATTATTCGGATCATGGTTTCCACTTAACATAAAGTTTATTTCACCGCTACCGCCAAGTTTAAAAACTGACGATTGAAGAGAGCCTGTTCTTGCATCCGCATTACCGGAACCGGTCCCGGCTAAGCCTTGAATATAGTAATTGCCTATTTGGTTGATTGGGTCTTCACCCGACATTGTCTCAGCGGAAACAGTTCCTGTAAAAGCATCACCTGCAGCTTGCCAGCCCTCTAAAGTGCCTGTTTCGAAGCTTGGATTCAAGATATCTGCCGGGTCGTTGTTGAATACATGAATATCGTCGAGGTTAACATGCTGCCATCCTCCGCCAGGAACGCTATCCACTGCTTTCAGATACACTTCCTCGCCTAAATATGCAGAAGCATCCCAAACAACTCGGTCATAGCCCTCAGAGCCTGCATGAGCTGTATGCGTGGATTTGATCAGTTCTTTCCCGTCTGAAGCGCGAACAAGTGCAACATACTCCGTTTGAGGGAAATTACCTCCACCTAACATGAAATTAATTTCGCCGTTCCCGCCAAGTACAAACGTGCTTGATTGGATACTGCCTTCCTTCCAATCATCACCCCAGAAATGATACTCACCGACTTTATTAATTGGGTCAGGATGCCAGTAATTTACTTCTGAAGTAACCCTACCAGGCGCCTCTCCGCTCGTAACCGTCCAACCCGTCAAGTCCCCGGTTTCAAAGTTAGGATTCACAATGTCATGAGGCAGATTATAAACTTGGACATCGTCAAGATTCACGTGCTGCCACCCGCCTGCTGCTATCTGGTCCACAAGCATTAAATAGACTTGCTCGCCCAGGTAAGCCGAAGCATCCCAAGTCACTCTTGCATACGCCTCCGAATCTGCAAATTGTGTATTATTTGCTCTCATCAGTTCTGTATTGTCAGAAGCACGCATTAAAGCAACATACTGCGTATCAAGATTTCCGCCACCCATCATGAAATTAATTTCGCCAGTTCCACCAAGGACAAACACACTGGAATTGATTGATCCTTGCTTCATGTCATCGCCCCAAAAATGGAACTGACCTGTCTTATTAATCGGATTTTCATGCCAATATTTTACGGTTGGCGAAACTTGACCGGGCGCTTCTCCGGATACAACGGTCCATCCTGTTAAGTCGCCCGTTTCGAAGTCAGGGTTTACAATGTTATGAATGGTATTATATACGTGGAAATCATCAACATTGATGTGCCCTTGACCCAGATCAACAGCTTTCAAGTAAACCACTTCGCCAAGATGAGCCGAAGCATCCCAGATCGCTCTTCTCATGGATTCTGGACCGTCACCTAGTGAAGAACCGGTTGCTCTATATAATTCTGTATCGTCGGACTCTCTGACTAGAGTGACATAAGTATGATCTATATCATTCGTTCCGCCGATAAGAAAGTTTACTTCGCCTGTTCCTTCTAGCTTGAATGAGGAAGACTGCAGAGAACCTGACTTCGCTTCTGCCCTCCCATCATCATCGGTCAAGCCGGTTACAAAGTATTTTCTTTTTTGATAATAAGAGGTTTGATCTTCGCCATAAGATACCTCGTTTGAGACTGAAAAAGCATCGCCCTCAGCGTTCCAACCACTCAAGTCTCCCGTTTCAAAGCTTGGATTGTCAATACTGTTCGTTACATTGTATACGTGAAAATCATCCACATTAATGTGCTGATATGTACTATTATCTACAACTTCAATATAGAGATCTTCACCTATGTAATCTTGAGCTTGCCAATTCACTCGTACATATCGCTCAAATTGATCCGGCAATGCGACCCCCGCACTTTTAAACAAGATTGTATGATCAGAGGCACGAACGAGAGAAACATACAAATTGTCGATATCATTGCCTCCGCCAACCAAGAAGTTAACCTCACCATTCCCAGAAAGCCTGAACGTACTAGATTTCAACGTACCTGTTCTTGAATCTGAGATGTTTTTGCTGCTATCGCTTGGATCTACTGCTTCCGGATTCCATCCCCATGCATGATAAGTCTCGTTCTGTTTAAAAGGATGGTCTCCCCAAAAATGCTGTATAGATGAGGGCAGATCGCTAAATGCATTCCCGGTTGTCATCCATCCTGATAGATCGCCAGCTTCAAAATCAGGATTTTCAATTGTGACAGGATGTTGTAAAGCATTCGCGGCTGTTGATATTCCACTAAAAGCAACAACATTAGAAAATAACATAAAACTAGCTAAACCTAACGCAACATTACTTTTTAACCTTCGGGCGCTAATCGCCATTTCTGTAACCCCTTTCATAAAACCCCTAAATGAGTAGATATTTGTTTTTTCCTCGTCTTCATCATACATTCGATAAAAACTAAAAATAATAGAAAATTCTCTTGCAAGTGTTGAAATTTTTCTACAGAACAAAAAAGCCCCGGCCTGTTATGAAGAATCAGGCTAGGGCTATATATTTACTTCTATTCTATGACTGGCAGCCAAATATTGACGGTAGTACCTTTCCCAAATTCACTCTCGAAATGCAGCCCATACAGATCGCCAAAATGGAGCTTGATTCTTTGATCCACATTTTGCACGCCGATACCACTACCTTTCGCAGTCGTACGATCTTTATGGTATATGTTTTGGATCTCCTCGGGAGACATTCCAATTCCATTATCGATGACCTGAAGAAGAATACGATCCCCCTTACGTATACCAGTTATTTGAATATTACCCTTCCCTTCATTATTTCTTATTCCGTGATAAATGGCATTTTCTACTAGAGGCTGTAAAATAATCTTGATCAGCTTACAGGAAAGAATACTCTTATCCACATTGATTTCAAAATCCAATTTAGATTTGTACCGCATTTTCTGGATCGTCAAATAGTTCTTAATATGCTCGATTTCGTTAAAAATAGAAAGGAATTCTTGTCCTTTACTAATGCTTAAACGGAATAACTTTGCTAAGGAAGCTGTCATAAGGATAACCTCTTTCGACTTTCCAGTCTCTGCCATCCATATAATTGAATCCAACGTATTATAAAGAAAATGAGGATTAATTTGAGCTTGTAATACCTGCAACTCGCTCTTTCTTTTTAACTCCTGTTCCTTCACATTTTGCAGCATCAGTTCTTTGATCTCTGTCGTCATTCGATTAAATCGATTACTTAAGTGCCCGATTTCATTGGAGCTTTGAATATCAACCTGAATGTCGAAATTCCCCTTCTCTACCTCTTTCATCGAACTTTCAAGATGTTTAATGGGCCTTGAAATACGTAAGGATAGAATAATAGAGAGCAAAACTACGATGATAAGAAATCCTATACCTCCAAAAAAAGTATACATTTGCAACTCTTTCTTATTGGAGACTAATTCGTCCACATAAGTGACTCCGACAATTTTCCATCCGGTGCTTTGCGATGTTTTAATCGTGTACATCCGGCTATTTTTACCTTCTGAAGTCACAAAGCTGCTGCCAGGAGTACGCATAACTTCAGAGATCAATTCAATTTTCTGATTGTTGTTAATCATTTGCTGTTCAGGGTGATAAACAATGTTTCCATTTGCGTCCACAATGAAAACATATCCCCTATTTCCAAGTTTAATCTTATTGCAAATATCGTTGATGACACTATAGTTCAAGTCTACAAGCAGAACGCCAAGCTTTTCATTCCCGACATCACTACTCAGTTCACGACTTAAGGATATCACTGAATTATAGTCGTTAAGAATCATATTTTGAACATGTGAAGAAGAAATAACGACTTTCCCCTTCGCTTCAATTGCCTTCTTATACCAGCTTTGCACCGTTGGATTCACTTGTGGATTTAGTTTAATATTTTCATTGTAAGGGATAATCTCCCCATTTGTACCAAATATAAGAATCGACGAAATATCCTTTCTTGTATTCAACACAGTATTCAATTGGAAGGATATTTTCTGTTTCAAGTCTTCCTTACCAATAGCACCAAGATATACTTGCTTCAAAAGGTACTCTTTAATATCATAATTGGAAAGAACCATTCGCGAAATATTGTCCATATAATTGATGTAACTATCTATATTCGAGCTTACTTGTCCCATAAGCTGATAGGTATAATCCCGCGAATTTTTTTTCACTGCATCTGTAGAAAGGTGATAAGACATCCATGCAATCACCGTAATTGTGACCACAATTAAGCATGAAAAAGCGACAGCAATGGTTGACTGGATACTTTTAAAATGAAAAAAGTGCTTGATTCGGTTTCTTACCATTTTTACGCCCCTTTACACCATTCTGCGATATACAGTCGGGGTCATACCCGTCGCTTTTTTGAAAATTAAATTGAAATAATGGGGGTCAACATAGCCTATACGATTTGCGATTTCATAAGTCTTCAAATCCGTACATTTAAGTAATTCTTTCGCCTTTTCTACACGAATCCGAGTAAGATAACTTATGAATGTTTCTCCAGTATGGTTTTTAAAAATAAGGCTAAAGTAACTTGTGCTTAGAACCAGATACTTACAAACCATATCCATGGAAATTTTTGCATCCGCATAATTTTCCTTTATATATTCTTCTGCCTTTAAAGCTTGCATCTTGCAAAAGTTGTTTCTTGTTTCGAGGATGGAACCTGTGGTTTGCAAACAATAATTTTTCAGCCAATCTTCAACTTCATCAAGTGTTTTTAACGCGTAAATTTCGGTCAAAGGATTGGAAGATGTGCTATGAAGTGTTTCGCGAATCTCAAGCTCATCCAAAACATCCAAAATCGAGACGATTAATTGCTGTATGTGAATATAACAACGATTCATAGGCAGATAGGATTCCTTAAGATTTTCAATAATTTTCTCAATGATCAATTCTATCTCTTGCTGAGTTCCTGACTTTAAGGTAGTGTTGAGCTTCCTTTCCCAATGTTTATCGTAAGGAGTTCTTCCACTCATTCCCCCTTCCATATCGCCAAAATGTATGATCCGATTCTTTCCAAGAAAAAAACGATAATCAAGAGCAAATGAAGCCCTTTTATGAGAATGATGAATTTTATTTAGAGAAGAGCAAATATCTCCCACACCAATAGACACTGTAAACTTCAGATACTCTCTTACCGATAGGTTGATCTCTTCGAAAATTTGCAGTGCTTCTTCACTGAGCGTTTCCATATTATCGCCAAAGAGGATTACAATTGTTTTTTCATTATTGTTTTGGAACACGATCCCCTTCTTTTTTCTTGTAATAATTTCTCCACTAATGTTACACACTGCAAAATAAAGCAGTTCACTCTCGCTTTCGGGATAAAATCTTTGCAGTTCCCCATGATCATCTACATCAATCACTGCGACTAAATAATGGCTTCCCGGTAAATCAATATCCAAATAGGCAAGCTTATCCTCTAGCTTGCTTTCACGTAGTTCTCCTGTAACCAACTGATTCAAGAACCGCTCTCTAACGAGAGGCAAACTCTCTCTTAGCTGCTGCTTAAGCTTGCTTAAATCCTCCACCTTACGATTCTCATCATCAAGATCCGCCTTTACTTTGGAGAGGATTTGACATAATTCATCAGCTGTATTCGGCTTTAAGATATAATCATGTACCTTCAGCTTCAATGCTTGCTGAGCATATTCAAATTCATCGTAACCCGTAAGAATAATTATTTTTGTCTGCGGATAATGTTCATAGAGATAGCGTGACACTTCTAAACCATCCATCAACGGCATGTTAATATCCGTTAAAACCACATCAGGTTGAATCTGTTCAAGGGCCTGGAGCACCTCACGACCATTTTCAAAGTCGCCAACCACCTCAAATCCCAACTCATCCCAGTTTAAACTATCTCGTATTCCTTCCCTAACGTTATCTTCATCATCCGCAATGATAATCTTATACATACATTTCACCACTATGCTTTCGAATTTGATAAAGAATATTACCAACCTTTGTAGGTTTCCACATTATCTTGAGTAATCAAGTCAACAGGAATTTTAATTAACGATTCTACCTTTTCACCTTTTAGAACTTTAAAGCCTTCATCCATTGCCAATTTAATCATTTCAAACGGATACTGTGCTGAGGTTGCAACGAAGCTTTTCTTTTCTTTAAGCGCACTAACGGCATCTGGCGCTCCATCTACACCAACAATAAACATTTCTTTGTCCCGACCTGCTTGTTCAACAGCAATTTTAGCACCAACTCCAGAAGGATCATTCGTTGCAAATACAACGTCAATCTTTCCTTTTCCTTTGACTTGTAAAATGGTTTCCATCAATGTAACCGATGTTTCACGGTTACCAAACCCATTCTGTTTAGCAACTACCCTAATTCCTGGAGTCGCTTTAATTGCTTCTTCAAATCCATTGATACGATCCGTTACAGCAGATACAGGAGGACCATCAATGACAACAACATTTCCTTTTCCATTTAAACGCTTAACAATATATTCCCCTGCTAATTTTCCGGCAAGAAAGTTATCTGAGGTTACAACCGTGTTCACACCTCCATCAGCACCTACGTCAACTGCAATGACGGGGATACCCGCCGCTCTAGCTTGGCTAACAGCACCCGCTATACCTTTGGAATCTACAGCATTTAGAAGAATTACACTTACTTTTTTTGTAATAAAATCCTCTATTTGAGCTGTTTGCTTAGCCAAATCACCTTCTGCACTTACTATGATTACATCAGCACCATGCAGCATAGCACCTGCAGTAGCACCTTTGGACATCGCGACGAAGAATGGATTACTTAAATTTTGTAAAGTAAATCCTACCACTACTTCTTGCTCTTTTTTTGCCGGTACTGCTTTTTCTGTTACTAAAGGTGCAAACGTTTCTTCAGATGTTTCTGAAGGTTCCGTTATTTTACTTGAAGAGCATGCGGTAAGTGTAACCCAAGCAACGGCAATTAATATAAACGATACTACTTTAATACTTTTCATATTAGACTATCCCCTATAATCATTTACCTTCAATTGAAACCTGCCAGTTAAAAAAATAATAAAGGATGATGCTAAGTTTTCTAAGACTCTGATTGAGAAAAACTTCTATCGAAGTACTTCGTAAACAAAACCCCCTTCATCCGTAAGGGGGTTCTTGCAATCTTATCCGCAGCACTTTCTTCTCATAAAAAATACTAATCAAGCAATATGGAATTAAGTGTGTAAATCGTTAATGATTTCACTCTAACAGTACCGTCTTTCGCGTACATTTTTATTTCTGCTAGTGTTGATAATGGGAAAATTTGATCTGTCATGACACGCTTCCCATCATTTGCAAAAACTTCAATGGACGATCGGTCTACGAAAATATGCATTTTAATAATGCCATTCTCCGGTTTCAATACAACACTGTGCTTGCATGCAAAATGTTCATGAAAATCGGTAACTCCAGAACGACTTCGATCCATATACAGCAATTGCTCCTGAACGCCATAGCTTACAACCGTTTCTTCTGTCTCGGAGGACCTTAGCTTCAAACCAAAATCTAAGGCATCGCCAATTTCAAATTCAGCAATAATTTCAAATAAATCGCCGTCAGTTATTGTTATTTCGGAATTGCTCAGCTCGAATGCTGTTCGATCCACTTTATTCCGCCTCTTAGCCTCCAGCTCGCGGATCGGATTCTGATGGAGTCGGACTCCCTCTGATTCTGTCGCAAGTGTTAGCTCTCTAGGAAGCGTCATCGCCCCTCTCCAATTGGCAGTTGGAATGATGTTGGCATATTTCCAATTGTTCATCCACCCGATAAACAGACGCCTTCCCTGCTGTTCAGGCACATCTGACCATGTAACGCCTGCATAGTTGTCTCTCCCGTGATCCAGCCAAAGTAGGGGGGCAGGACATTCCTCAGGAACAAAAGTGTCCCCATTAAAAGCCCCAATAAAATACTGCGTACGGGATCCTTCAGGAAAGTTAACATCTTCTCCAATACTAACAATAAGCACCCATCTCGTGTTGTTGACGTCCTTGTCGACAGGCAACTCGAATAAATCCGGACACTCCCAAACGCCGTCATGCGAGCCTTGCCCTAATCCAAATTGACCCGTATATGTCCATTCTTTCAAATTCGGTGATTTGTAGAATCGAACGTAGTCACCCGCAGCAATGACCATTACCCAGCTTTGCCCAGGTACGTACCAAAATACTTTGGGATCTCGGAAATCAGGAAGAGCTTCCTCCGTAAGTACAGGGTTATTTGCATATTTCGTCCATGTGCGCCCGCGATCCATACTGAACGCAAGACTCTGTCTTTGCCTAATTTGATCCGTCCCTGGTATCGTATCATGATGCGTGAAAATAGCGACAAGACCCGATTTTCCAGCAAAAAATCCGCTCGTATCATGCTTATCTACCACTGCGCTTCCTGAAAAAATAGCGCCATGTTCATCAGGAGCAAGCGCGATAGGAAGATGCTCCCAATGAACCAGATCCTGACTGACAGCGTGACCCCAATGCATAGGTCCCCAAACCGTACTTTCGGGGTGGTATTGATAGAAAAGATGATACTCCCCCTCATAAAACACCATCCCATTCGGATCATTCATCCACTGATCTTTCGGTGAGAAATGAAGCTGCGGCCGGAATTGTGTTTGATTGTTAGCTGTTATCATGAATCTTCGTCACCTTTCGTATCTCGTCTAGACTTGGAATCGCCGGGATGGCACCTCTTCGGGTCGTGGTTAAGGCACCTGCTGCATTGGCGAAGGTGATCAAGCCCTGAATGTCAGATTCGCTCATGGTGTGAACGTCATGATTTGCATCCAGCCATCCGTGAAGAAAACCGCCAAAAAACGCGTCGCCCGCACCTGTAGCATCTATGGCATCTACTGCATATCCACGAACGCTTCCCGTTCTTTGACCCAAGCGGTAGAAAGCTCCTTTTTCTGCTAGTGTTATTAAGATGACCGAAGTACCAAAGGTCTCATATAGCATGCGTGATCCCTCTTCAAGATCCGTAACACCCGTTAGGAATATGAGCTCTTCTTCGGATAATTTCACGAAGTCAGCATAAGCCAACCCAAACTCCATCATACGTTTGGCGTGTTCCAAATCGTCCCAAAGCGGAATTCGCAAATTAGGGTCAAACGATATCTTGCAGCCATTTTCCTTGGCGAAAAGGAGTGCTTTCTTTGTCGCGGAAGCTGAGGGTTCATTCGTCATAGACAACGAACCAAAGTGAAACAACTTTGAATCTGCGATTAAATCCAAGCGTACTTCATCTTCTGCTAGCAGGGTATCAGCTCCCGGTTTACGATAAAAGCTAAAGGAACGGTCGCCACTTGCATCTAATTGAACAAAAGCCAGCGTCGTATTTGCTTCCTTGCTCATTACTACGCCCTGCGTATGAATACCGCAATTTTCTAGCGTATCCACTAGAAACTGTCCGTGATTGTCAGCTCCTACTTTACTGATGAAGCCAGTCCGTTTGCCCCACTTGGCTAATGCAGCCAGCACATTGGCTGGCGCGCCTCCTGGATTGCGTTCAAATAAAACATATCCTAAATCTGACTGCCCAGCTGGTGTGAAGTCGATTAACACCTCACCTAATGCAACGATATCATACATCGCTCTCTCTACCTCCCGATATGCTCTTCCTTTTTTCTACACCGACACTTGAAATGCCGGTTTGATCTCCCACATTTGCATGGATATGATTCGAATGTCTCGCTCCCCATGCAAAAGTAAACCTAACGCGTCCAACCTAGATGGGTAGGCGCGTGTCGTTAAGGATTTTTGCCCGTTAGCGTAAGCCTCGATTAATGAACGATCAACAAACACCCGCAAATTCAGTGGTTCTCCATGGAGTTCAAGCAAACCCTCTTGAATGCCTGTCGTTCGTTCACGCACATCTAACGTTGATTTATTACGATTCACGCCAAGCCGCTCGCGATCCTGATCATAGAATAGAACCGTCTCCTCTTCCCCATCCGGTGTTCGTCTGACCGAAATTCCATATTGGTGCACGGCTCCTGGACCAAAGGTTAGCTCGATCTCAAATGAATCATTCCGTATGTGCTGCAAGCACTCATTGGCTTCATCTAACCTAACATTTTGTAAGTTCAGAAGCTGCGCGCCCCGGAGTTGACGCATCTCCTCGAAAGGTTCAATCCCGAGCTGCCCATCCTCCCGCATAGTCAAACTGATCGGCATGCCGGCACCGTGCGACCAACCACAATCGTAATCGATTTCTGGTGTTCGCTCACCTTGAGCAATCGTAAACAGCAGCGATCTTCCTGTTACAGGATCAACCATGCCGCTTGGGCCAGTGAAATGGAAATCACCTACATCCATGAGCCTTGGTTCTTCATGATCAGGGATAAAGTGGAAACGGCTGCTATCCCACTCTCCTATCCAATAATTCACTTCTACTTTTGCTTCTGGCCCCCATGGGCTTATTAGCAAAATATGTTTACCTGTTTCCTGGCCATCACGCTTTAACGGCAGCAGTACAGGAAGCTCCCATACAACCCCAAGGTAGGGGTATTGCTCGTAATTGCTTACATACAGGGGACCTTCTAACTCCCAATCGGTTAAGTTCTCTGAGCGGTAGACCATCGCGGTACCGCCTTTCCCCTCAATTCCCGTACCGACGAGCATAATCCATGTATCATTTTCTTTCCAAACAAAGGGATCCCGGAATTCACCAAAGTATCCTATTCCAGGCTTCTGAACAACAATTGGCTCAGAATGTTTCACCCATTTTTTCAAATCTAGATCCCCATCCTGCGGATAAGTCGTATAAGCCAGACCTACCGATTGATTTGGAGAATAAGCGTAATTCCCTGCTGTATAAAATAAGGTCGGATATCCATTTTCATCATACGCCGCACTGCCTGACCAGATCCCGTCCGGATCTATACCGGGCTCTGGCGCTAAAGCAACCGGAAGATCTCGCCAATGAACCAAATCCTCACTCACCCAATGTCCCCAATGGATATAATGCCAGAAAGGGCCATTCGGATTGAACTGGTAAAACAAGTGATAGAGCCCATTAAAATAAATAGGCGCATGCGGTTCATTCATCCAATGACCCGGTGAAGTCAAATGGTACTGCGGACGATGCCGATCCTGAGCAAAGTTAGCTCTATGAATGGCCAGATGTTCGTAAGGAATAGCTGGTACAACCCCGCCGTGTTCGCTTAAATAATCCCGGTATGATCTTGCGATATCCTCCTCAGACATCGAAAGATCATAGAGACGAAGCTCATCCATCAATCCGTCGAACATATTCATAGTAAAGGCTTCTGCTAAGATAACCCCTTTATTATTTCGTCCTATTAACAAATCTTCCGTACTTGCAGTAATCCCTATATCCTTCTTTGAAAGCTGCTTTTCGGCAACCTTACAACCATTTAAATATAGCTTCATAAGACCTGTTAAAGCTTCGTACGTAGCAGAGACAAAGGACCACGCTCCCTTAGGGATCGGGTGATCATAGCACCAGAGCTCCACCCACTCTTTGCCTAACGCTAGCTGGAGTGACCAAGACCCATGACGGGATAATCCAAATACATAACCCTCGCAGCGTTCTCTGTCATGTTGATTCACGACCGCTGCTAGGCGCTGCTCATCTCCGAAGTCATAGCTGCGTGGAGCTATCCAAGTGGTAATCGTCAACGATTTCGACAACCTTGGACTTTGGTCTACTGAGCGCTGCAGCCATGTTGAATAACCATCAAATAACAGGGCATATCCGCGAATGCCTTTCCGCCAAACCGGATCTTGCGGAGGCTGAAACCGGCCTTTGGCAAGCGCATAATGAATTTGATCCCAACTACTCGTACTTCGCTCATGCGCTATACACCCCTGCCCCTCATCGAAGGACCAATAGGCAATAGGTTCCATGGTTGGATACCTCCTGATTTCTCATTACTTGGACGCTTTGTTGTAGCGGTCCAATGCGTCTTGATAGATTTTCAACAAATCATCTAATCCCATTTTCTTTAGCGTCGTTAAGTAAGAATCCCATTCCTTCTCTACGCCGCCTTCCATCAACCATTTGGAGCGTTTTTCATTGGTCAGCTTGGCAAGATCAGGTTTAATTTTACCGATTTTATCCAGCTCCTCCGGCGTAAAGAAAATACTCGGGTAATTCTCTTTTTCCATCTGAGGAACGAAGGTATCCTTGATGCGATTCATTCTTTCCAATGCGCGAGGCTCGGGAGCGACGAGGTTTTGGAAATCCTCAGCCAAGATAACACCCGTCATGTTCGGCGCAACCTTTTGACGGAATTCGCCTGCGGCTACCCCTGCATCAAGTGGTTTCTGTACAAGTTTGCCGTCTTTTTCATCGAATGCAACGCCAATCGGTCCCCAATGAAGCTGCGCAGCCATCTTCGGCTCATATTGCAGATCTAGCCATCTTGCTGTGATTTCAGGATTTTTGTTCACTTTCGTGATGACAGGACCTCCACGACTCCAAGGAGAGCCATTATTATATTTCACGACCATGCCCTTGAAAGGCGGTACGAGCGCATAATCCTTGGCGCGGTCCGGTCCGACAATTTCCGTCTCTTCCCACCAGAGGTAGGAGCCTAGCGTAACATCCTTCGTTTTTCCTTTTGCAAAGTAAGGAGCCGGATTGTTGTTGAAAGTAAAGGAATCTTTATCAATGAGGCCCTCTTCAACCCATTTGTGAAAATAGGAGACTGCTTCTTTGTATTTGGGATCGGTTGCCGCATAATTCACTTTGCCGTCTTTCACATTCAAGTGTTCAATAAACGAGTTATCGCCAGGCTGATACGTTTTGTCAGGAACTCCGAAAGCTCCGAATAAATAACCGATATCGCCGGTCCAGAAGGTATTCATAAAAGACATCGGCACTTCATCGGCTTTACCGTTACCATTAGGGTCTTTCGTTTTAAAAGCGCTAAGCACATCATGCAGCTCTTCAATGCTCGCAGGCATCTTCAAACTCAGCTTATCCAGCCATGCTTTGTTCAAGAAGAGAAAATCCGGATTCGAACCGATGCCAGCTTGCCCTTTGCCCAGCTCTTCCGCCACAGGAAGGGAGTAAATTTTCCCGTCGGGGGCAGTAACGAACGCTTTCAGCTCCGGTCTTTTTTCAAACAGCTTCTTCACGTTAGGCATATACTTATCGATAAGGTCATTCAGAGGAATAATCGTGCCGTCTTTGCTGTATTTCATCAAATCGTTATCTGTGAATCGAGCACCGTAGAAGACATCTGGTAAGTTGGAGCTGGCAAGCAAAATGTTCTTCTTATCGTTGTAGTTCGCTTCCGGCACATTATCCCATTCCACATGCACGTTGGTCTGTTCTTCCAGACGTTTGAAGATCTCCATCTCTCCGTAATTCGGTGCAAGCGGCGCTTTCGGCGATACCATTTTCACTGTTACTTTATCTTTTACGATCGGGTAACCGCTTTCGTTAAAGTTCTTGGCTGCCGCTTTCTCGCTGTTTTGCGGGGCTACCGTATCTTTTACCTCAGGCGTTTTGTCACTGCATGCTGCCAGCACCAGACTCAAACTCATCGTCACCATCGTTATTGTCGTTAATTTTTTCTTCATTCTCGATACCCTCCTCTTTATATGTAACCGTTAAGATTTATGACTGATCCTTAGATGCACTCTTTTAATATCACCGCAAGACCGCCACCACCTCCTCTAATGCTTGCCTTCGCATCTCTAACCTTTTACAGATCCAATTAGAACACCTTTAACGAAGTAGCGCTGCAAGAATGGGTATAAAATGAGCAATGGTCCTGCTGCAATGAGAATAACCCCATATTTAATTAGTTCCGAAACCCTTTGTTTAGCTAAAAGTGAGTCAATATCCGACACCATGTCGCCGATTGGCTGGCTTTGGACCAGAATATTACGCAAAACTAGCTGAAGAGGATACAGTTTTTCATTTTCCAAATAAATTAATGCATCAAAGAATCCGTTCCACTGCCGAACAACCGCAAACAGCACTAGCACAGCAATGATCGGTTTGGATAAAGGAATTACTATACTCCAAAGAAATCGTGTATTCTTGCAGCCATCCATGAATGCCGCTTCCCTAAGTTCATCCGGTATGGTGGATTGGAAGAACGTCCGGGCAATAATAATTCCGAATGCATCCACGGCTGATGGCAAAATGACTGACCAAATCGTATCCACCATACCCAGCTTTTTGACCAACAAATAGGTAGGAATTAAGCCGCCAGAGAAAAACATCGTAAATACAAAAAACAGCATAAACACATTACGCCCATAAAAATCCTTACGAGAAAGCGGATATGCGGCTCCTATCGTTAGAGCAACACTGATCAGCGCGCTTGCGGCTGCATAGATAATAGAATTTCCATATCCTGTCCAGATCTGGGGATCCGATAAAATTCTGCTGTAACCTTCAAGCGTAAAACCTTTGGGCCAAATCCACACTTGGCCGGCATAAATATGATCGGGCTCACTGACGGAAGCTATAACTACGAAATATAGCGGATACAATATGAGCAGCGCAAAGCCACTCAATACTAGAATGTTTAAAACGTCGAACCATTTATCAGCAGTGCTTTTTGCTGTAATCATAAGGCGAATGCCTCCTCTCTTTTAAAATAGCCCACTGCCGTTTATTTTTTTGACAAAACGGTTAACGGAGACCAGAAGGACGAAATTAATCAAGGAATTGAACAAACCAACTGCTGCGGAGAAGCTGTATTCCGCTCGCTGCAGACCAATTTTGTACACATACGTAGCGATAATCTCAGATGAACTGGCGTTTAGATCATTTTGCATGAGAAACGCTTTTTCAAATCCAACATTCATAAGATTCCCGATCGCCAATATGAACAAAATGAGAATTGTCGGCTGAATCCCCGGGATATCAATATGCCAAATCCGGTGCCATTTCGTTGCTCCGTCCACGACCGCCGCTTCATGAAGATGCGGATCGATACCGGCTAATGCTGCTAAATAGATAACTGAAGCAAATCCTGTTTCTTGCCAAACGCCAGAGAAGACATACAGGCTTTTAAACCATTCTGCCTTAGATAAAAAGTAGATTGGCTCAACGCCAAACAGTTGAATAATGTGATTGATGAGCCCGCTTCCAGGTGATAAGAAAACATACATCATACCAACAAGCACTACGGTAGAGATAAAATAAGGAGCATAAATGACCGTTTGAATAAAACGTTTATACCTTTCGTGGAGCAGCTGATTAAGCATCAGTGCAATAAGAATCGGTACTGGGAATGAAACCACTAACGAGAAAAGACTAAGTCCTAATGTATTCTCAATGACCGTCCAGAAGTTAAAAGAATCGAAGAACCGTTGAAAATGCGTCAATCCTACCCAGGGACTTCCCCAGAATCCCTTGGAAGCGATGAAATCCTTAAATGCAATTTGGACCCCGTACATCGGCCAATATTTAAAAATAATGAAATAAATCACAGTTGGCAAAATGAGAAGATACAGCTCGTAGTTGGCTTTGATCTGTTTGAGAGGTTCTTTGAATATGCTCATTTTAAATGGTGCAACCCCTTTCTTTTTATCGGGAAATCGTTTACGTAAACGTTTTTCTAATAGTCAAAAAAAAGCCGGATCAGCTTTTAACAAGAGCCTCGCAGGATTAACGCAGTTGGCAGTCTGTATTCTTTGCCAAGCGAACCTGGGTTCTCAATCCGCTCTAACATGATCTCTGCCGACTTCACACCAATCTCATAAGAAGGCTGCCGGATAACCGACAACGGCGGGGTAGTAATCTGAGTCCAATCATAATCGTCAAAGCCAATAATGGCCAGTTCGGCCGGGATTTGAATCCGTCTTTCTTGCATGTATTTCATGGCGCCCATTGTTAACACATTATTAGCAATGAACAGCGCAGTTATTTCCTGTTCTGCAAGCAGATCTTTCATACTCTCGTAACCGCTCTCAAGATTGGATTCCGCTATCCTCACAATGGAAGAATCAAATGGAATGTCGTGATCTGCTAATGCTTTTTTATATCCCTCATAGCGCTCATTGCTCGTTGTAATACCAAGTTCCCCGGTTAGCATCCCTATTCGACGGTGGCCTTTTATAATAAGGGTTTGGACTGCCTCATAAGCGCCTCCGATGCCGTCAGCCAGTACACTATCCCCATTATAACCGGTAGGTTTACGGTCGATAAACACGACGGGATAATTCGAACGTACGATATCGGTTAAATAACTGACATCTTCAGCAATAGAAGCAATGAACAAACCGTCAATCAGCTTGGAATTAAACAATTTAATCTGTTCTTGTTCATCTTCAATTTGTTCCGTTGTATTGTTGCTCAGCAGTAAATGATACCCGTGCTGCTTCAATGTATACTGAATCCCCTGCGCTACCATCATAAAGAAGAAATTAGAGGTATCCGAGGGAAGTACCGGCACAATAAGGCCGATAGTGTTAGATTTCTGGCTGCGCAAACTTCTGGCTGCTGAATTGGGACGGTAATCAAGCTCTTCCATCGCTTGGTAAACCTTTCGCTTAACTTCATCCGATACATAGCGGGTGTTATTAATAACATGAGACACAGATGCTATTGAAACACCAGCATGTTCGGCTACCTGCTTAATACCGGAACGCATAATAATTGCCCTCATTTCTCATAAAAACGTTTACGCAACCGCTTTCTCAATTATAGGTTTCCTTTATTTAAGTTGTCAATGTTTTTTACAGGGATTTATAGCGGTTTGTTTCCTCGGCCTTTCATTAACATAACGAGAAAAAGAATGGACGGTATGATTCCAATGAAAATCTTGTTGACCATAAATTGATTCGCCACGATTTTCCCGATCTCTAAATGCGACTGCCAACTTGTCGGCAGAAGAGCTGTTATATAAATAAGACCCCCGACTGGAAGAGCAAACCTTCGATAATCCGTATGAAACAGTTGAGATAGCCCAAGTACGGTGGCCAAAAACCATAATGTCGCTTTGATTAATATCCCAGCATAAAAAAGTAAGATAACCAGTGCATCGAAACGCTCAAATACTTCTGCGATCTGAATCAGTTGTACGGATTGTAATAAGGGTACTGTACTTATGTTAGCTAATCGCGGACCCAGAACGATCAGGTTCATGATGTTGCAGAGAATGATAACAAGCCCAGAGACAAAAAAAGATCGAATCGTTGTTTTTGTCAGCTCTTTCTTCTCGTTTAAATAACTCCAGAACATGAGAAAAATCACCATTTGACCAAATGGAAACCAGACGGACTCAGTTATACTTTCTTTTAATATAGGTTGAATCCCTTTTTCCATAATAGGAAGGAGATGAGCAAAATGAACAACACCCGATACAAAGTGCATACTAAGTATAATAAAATAAAAAGCCAGCACACCCATTACAATATATTCGGCCAACCGAAAGAAAACTTCTATTCCCTTGTATATCGCATAAATCGACAAAGTCACCATAATCAGCATAATGATTGAAATAGGACCCTTAGGAAGAATAGTCAAGAGCGTAAGATCACCAAAGTCACGTACATTTCGCATGGCTTCGTAAGCAAACATTAGGGCATAGAGGAATAAGACGGTCTTTCCCACAAATGAACCGAAATAAGTAATCAATAACTGGCTTAAATTTTTTTCAGGTTCCCTGCACTGGATCGCCAAAAAAAGAAAAAGCAGCAGTAATCCTAGCAACATACTAATTACTACCACCAACCAAGCGTCTTGACCAGTTTTGATTCCTATTTCAAATAATGGCGTGCTTCCAATTTGAAATAAGATAATCATCGCACCTAACTGATATTTGCTGATCCGCGCCATACGAAGCCTCCTTTCTTATTCTTTTTTGCCGGATAACTTGGAAAAGGAGTCATTAATCATTCCGGTTCGTCGAATTGTTACGTGAACTTTAACGTCCAAGCTGATCACAGCGAACTCTTTCTCCCAGTTCTTACTCAGTTCTTTCCAGTCTTGCGGGTAAGACTTGTGGAATTTGTCACCGAAGCCCAGTATGTCCGCTTTCATCTTTTTCACGGCTTGAAAGGAGTCTTCCACATCATTTTTTATTTCTTCCTGGATATATGTCTCGAGTTTATGTAAGGTTTTAGGCTCTTTCAGTTTCAGATTACATGCCGTTTCATTCAGATTCCCTTTGGCTTCAATTTCTACTGTCATGAACAAGTTACCATCCGAAATTTTCGGTTTTAAGTTGGTGTGGGATTTGTCAACCAAAAAGGAGGAAAGATTCTCACTGAGCGTCTCCCCTTCACAAGAAAAAACGATGGTCATTTTCTTTATCTGATTCGTTATCCAAGGGATTCCGAAGCTTTCATTACGGCTTAACCATCCTGCAAATTTATCTTCCTTAAATACCCCGACTCTATCCAATTTCAATACGGTGGATTTACGCGTTTCTTTGAGTGCGTCTAAAGAATTTTGTCCCTCTCGCTGACCTGTGATTTTGATTTCTGGCACTGTAGAGCTAGCGGTAGGATTTGTCATTGTGGAAATGAGTTCGTGCATTTTAGATGGGACTAAGTTGGTTAAATCTGCTTGTTCACCTACCAAATTGGAAATCGCGTTTCCGGGAATGGATTCTAATGGAGTAAGGATCTCAAGTACATTCTTTGCGTCTCCCTCCGAAAGGAGAACATTCGTATTTTCCCTTGATTCGTAACTTCTCAAGTACGCGTCTACTATTTGATTGACACCATATCTAGCAACACGTTGGCTGATAATAATGACCTGAGTATGGGAGAAAAAGAGGTGACGAGGAGCCTCTAAATCACTCTTTTGAATGGCCTCCTGTATGGTCTTCCCCTTCGATGAAAAGACAGTAACCGGAGATTGGGAGCTGCCTCCGCCGGACTTACTCTGAATTGACTTTGGTATGATAATTTGAAAGGTTAATACCCATTGATTACTTTCATCTAAATCAAAGGCTATTGCACTGATAATCCCCAATTTGTTTAGTTCGATATGGTTCGAACAGCCACTATTAACGACTAGCATAAAAGTGATCAACAGCAGGATTATCCATCGTTTCACTTCCTAATCCCCCTTGATGTCCGTTTCCCACCCGTATGAATGACAGACAATTACTTTTTTCCCTCCTTATCAGAGGGCTCCGGACGTAAGTTTGCTTGTTGGCGCACATAATTATTCTTAGCAAATAGACGCGGTCTAGTTACCATCATCCACCAAGGCACCCTGATCACCGTATCTTTTAAGTTGCTTGGTATAAAAGGTGCTATGGGTGCCATGTAAGGAACTCCGAAAGAGCGTAGAGACAACATATGGAGCAATAGAAAAAAGAGCCCCGACATAATCCCGAACAACCCTAAAACTCCGGCAAGAACCATCAGTATAAACCGAATCAATCGGGCGGCAATTGAGATATTAAAAGCTGGAACGACGAAGCTAGAGATCGCCGTAAAAGCTACCACGATCACCATGGCTGCCGAGACTAGTCCAGCTTCAACTGCTGCCTGTCCCAAAACAAGAGCTCCAACGATGGAAATTGCAGAACCGATAGCTCTAGGCATTCGAACCCCTGCTTCCCTTAACACCTCAAATGTTAACTCCATCAATAGAGCTTCAAAGAACGCTGGAAAAGGAATTCCTTCCCTTTGTGCAGCAAGACTGACCAAGAGAGTTCTCGGTAACATTTCTTGATGAAAAGTCGTAATTGCAATATATAAGGAGGGCAGAATCATAGATATGGTAAACGCAAAGAAGCGCAAAATTCGCAAAACTGAAGAAATATCGAATCTTTGATAATAGTCTTCGCTGGCCAAAAAGAACTTAAGAAAGGTGATTGGCAGAACCAGAACAAAGGGTGTTCCATCCACCAGAACAGCAACCTGCCCTTCTAAGATAGAACCCGCAACCGTATCGGGGCGTTCCGTGTTAATAATTGTTGGAAACGGAGTAAAGGTTTGATCCTGAATAAATTCTTCCAAATAGCCACTTTCCAGTATGCCGTCTATTTCGATGCGATCCAGCCTTCGAAGCACTTCATTCACGACTAAATCATCGGCGGTCCCTTTCAGATACATCACACTAACATCTGTTTGGGTCACATTTCCGATTCGCCTGTCGATTTTCCATAGATTCGGACTTTTGATTCTGCGCCGAAGTAATGCTATATTCGTGCTAATATCCTCGGTGAATCCATCTTTGGGTCCGCGAATAACAGATTGAGATGAGGGTTCCTCTACCCCCCTTTGCATCCATTTAGCTGAATTTGCGGAAATGCCTTGATCCCAGCCCTCTGCGAGAATAACGGTAGATCCGCTGTATAGAGAAGACATGAGTTCATCTATATTACTCACCGTTTTTGTGGAACTAACAGTAAGAATTTGGTCTTTAATAACCGTCAAAGAATCGGATGAATTTCTCTGTTGAGCTTCATTTACTTCTGCATCCGACATAATCGGATTCAAGATGTGATCGTTAATGACCACAGTATCGGTTAAACCGCTTATATACACAATAGCCATAGGTAAACTATTAGCCCCTTGAAATGTACGGATGACAACATCTGAGCTGTTACCGGTTAACGCAGATAAATTCTTGATATTTTTCTGTAAGCTATTGGAAAGGGGTTCGATTTGTTTGCTTTTTGCTTGAGTATCCTGTTGTGAGCCCTCATTATATTTCCGAGTAAATCTCTGTAAAAGTCTGTTCATCCGATAGCCTCACCAAGTATGCCATATAATACCATTCATTTTCGCCTTAGGTTCCAAGAGATATACCTTCATCGAACCACCATAAACATACAAAGATACCCGTAACCGCGATTTACGCAGCCCTTAATGAGATAATCTTCTTTGGCTAGTTGAAGTGCTTGATTACAACATTATGAAAGATCGCGGTGCCTCCTTCCGAAAAAAGGGTAATCCCTTGATCGTTTAATTCTGGGAAAATTCCATTGGAAAAAACGATGGTTCCATCATCTATAAAGACTTCAATGCTTGTTTTATCGACGAGAATCTTTAAGTGAACGTGCTTCTTACTCACATCAAAGGGGGCCCTGCTTTCAACATATTTACTGTTTTATCGACGAGAATCTTTAAGTGAACGTGCTTCTTACTCACATCAAAGGGGGCCCTGCTTTCAACATATTTACCACTCAGGTCAGGCTGACCTGTAAAAGCTCTGTTGACATAAGAGTACCTTCCCTCTGCAAAAACACCTACATCTACATGGCGGTTTTTGTCTGTTGATTCTCGAAGTCTCAATCCTACATTTTTGATCTATGACCACGATATATCTGTCTCAAGCTGGTATGCATCGCCTGTTACATGAAGAGTTTTAGAGCCATTAACCTCTATTTGTTTCAACGAATCCGTTGTACTTGTCAATTGATTCAATGCTTCAATGGGGTTGTGAAACCAAACGATACGTATCGCCATCATGTTTTAAGTTAATTTGACGAACAATCGAATCCGTTCCGTTAAACCCTTCTTGAAGAGTTGGCGTATTATGGGGATAATCCCAGATGATTTTCGGGTCTCTAAAATCTTTTGTACCCGGATTCGGAATAATGGGATCGTCACGATAAGAAGTAAATKTTTTTCCTTTGTCCGTGCTGTACCACAGATATTGTTCCTGCTTCCCGCCTTCTGCAGACGGCTGTGTCACGATCGCTAACAGCGCTTCTTTTCCAAAGCCTGCCGTATTATTCTCGTCCACAACGACTGATCCGCTCCATGGATCGCCATTACTGGTTGTATATTTAGGAATGGCCACCGAAGGAGGCACGGTGCGTAATATAGCGCTCAATGTCGATGCTTCCCCCTACAAGCGCTTCTTTTCCAAAGCCTGCCGTATTATTCTCGTCCACAACGACTGATCCGCTCCATGGATCGCCATTACTGGTTGTATATTTAGGAATGGCCACCCCTTCATCTTTCCAATGCACCAAATCCGTTGATGTCGCATGCCGCCATTCGGTTCCATTTCCGTTCGGATAATCATGATTATAGAGATAATAGTAATGATACTTTCCATCCAAATAAATCGGCCGCTGTGGGTCGTTTTTCCATTTGTCWGGCGTAGTGAAATGATAACTAGCTCGATACGTTGGCATAACTGTGTCGATGGCTTCGTTCTTCTTATTGCTTTCTGAATAATGTACCACTAACCCTATCGTCATCAAAATAATGAAACAAATCATAACTACACCTGTTCGTTTTGCTGCTTTCTTATAATTTATAAAATTGGCCAAATGGAAGAGTCATTTATTGATGAGTTGGCTTCGTTCTTCTTATTGCTTTCTGAATAATGTACCACTAACCCTATCGTCATCAAAATAATGAAACAAATCATAACTACACCTGTTCGTTTTGCTGCATTCTTATAATTTATTGTATCGTTCAAGCTGACACCTCCTCTCTTTGCTGCTGCTTAATCCTTTTTACAAAAAAGAAAACGCCGAATTACAATACATCGGTATTTTCTTTTGCTTTATTGTGGATACTTCACTATTTTTTGTTTTTCGACTTCGTGATATTCTCATACAATCTCACGATAATGAAATCGTAACTGACAGTAATGATGAGAAATATTCGAAGGAAACTTGTCAATTCCTAAGAACGAGGTAAGTAATACCTTCTATAAACAAATAACACCAAAAAGCAATGGACATCCTCTAGAGGCTGCCCATTGCTTTTTAAGTTAACGAGTTAAAATCAAATACACCAGTCAACAGCTGCAACAAATCGTTTGCTGTTTTTTACTATTAAATAAACCAGACAATTGCCTACTTATTCTGCCATCCTTGATTTGTGGATCGCGTTGAATGAAGTATTGTTCCATTTCTTTCGCTTTCCATTCTACCATTTTACCCAGCGCATACTCATTTAACATCCAAATCCCACCTTAACATTTAGAACTTAAAATTAGCAGCAACCAGAGGACTTCTTTGTTTCCGTTTTGCAACAGTTTGGTTCACAGCAGTCATCGATTTGGAGATTATCGGTGCAGCAATCATCTGCACAACAAGTATCATTGTTATTCTTTTTTACATCTGTCATATGGATCAACCTCCTAATTGTTTGTTCAGCTATTAAGACGGAGGCAAATTCAAAAGGACGCAAGTCTGATGATCTTTTTCAAAATTAACAAAGGTTACAGCTACAACTTGCTGATTTCCTCTGATAATCAATGACGTTTCCGAGGCGATCTCGTTCAATATGGCAACACGCCAGGAGCATTTCTTTTATCTTTTCCCTGCCGCGCTGCACTCTCGATTTCGCTCCCGATATCGAAATGCCAAGCCGTTCAGCGAGCTGCTTTTGAGTAAGAACGCCTAACTCCGTCAGCAAAATTGCTTCTCTGTACTTTTCATCTAATCCTTGCGCAATGCAGGTAAGCCAGCCACTAACAAGTTTGTTCAAATTGCTTGCTTCCTCGGTTTCTTCTATAAGTTCTATCTCATCATCTAAATGTGTCTCGGCTCCATTACTACGGGCAAAAGAACGATAATAATCCGTTATGGCATTTCGCGTAATCTGATACATCCAACTTTGAATTTTACTTTCATCGGATAATGTATGAATGGAGAGATGAATCTTTCTAAATACGTCCTGTAAAATATCCTCGGCATCGAACTCGCTACGTACTCGCTTTTGAATAAATGACAATAAATCCTTGCTAAATCTCGTCCAAAGCTCCTCAGTTTTCATTTCATTTACCTCCGATATATTCGATAATTAAATGTTAAATGAAATACTTGCAGTTATCAACTATTGTATGTTATAAATATTTCAGGTGATCATAATGAAACAATTACCACAGTACGTAAACGTACGTGAAGTCCTTCAATTACTTGTCAGACGCTTTGGGTTACTTCAGAAAGATGGTGCCCAGTGCTGCGGCGTGTCTGTTGTGCAGAGTCATATTATGTATGAGCTGTACAAACGCCCAAATATTTCTTTAAACGAGCTATCCGAGATTTTGAGTATTGATACAAGTACGCTGAGTCGCCAGGTCCAGCAACTCGTCGAAAACGATTTGATTAACCGTCTGCCTGATCCTAAGGATCGACGCTACGTTGTACTCTCCCTTACTGAAACAGGGGAGAAACAGTACCATGAAATAGCGAAGACAATGGAAGAGTATGTTCTGGGTATTTTTCAACATGTTCCTTCAGAAAAAAAGGAACAAGTCCTAGAAAGTCTTCAAATTCTTAGTGATGCAATGAGTCAAAGTCCAAATTGCTGCACGCCTCCTCTATAAAGAGGAGTTCATTTTTATCATATAGTTGCAAATATCAATTATTGAAAATTTCAATAGGAGTGTGTTAATTATGAAAATGCATGTTGCTATTAACGTAAAAAACCTTGAACAATCTCTGGCGTTTTACAAAAAGTTATTTGATGCTGAACCAGCAAAAGTAAAGGAGAATTATGCAAAGTTCGAACTAGATCAGCCAGCCCTACATTTTTCTTTAAATGTTCGTGACTACGATAATAAGGGAGTCCTCAACCATTTTGGTTTCCAAGTACAAAATACAGAAGAAGTTCTTGCGGCTAAGCATCGTTTGCAAGAAGCAGGTCTTGTCTCCTTTGATGAAATGAATACAACTTGTTGCTATGCTGTTCAAGATAAAATTTGGGTGAGCGATCCTGAAGGAAACCCGTGGGAAGTATTTTATACACGTGAAGATTCAGAATTCGAAGCAGCAGAAGATCACGTAATCCCTGTTTCTTCTGTCTGTTGCACAACACCTGAACCGACATCAACAAGCATTAAATTAACTGATTTCAGAGATAAAAATACATGCTGTTAATCCGAAGAGCCGCCGAAGCTGATATCTCAAGCCTTCTTCAAATTTATAATCAAGGGATCGAAGACCGCATCGCTACGTTAGAATCCGAAGTCAAAGATGTGATCTACATGCAAGAGTGGTTCGAGAAACATCAAGGGCGATATTGTGTTCTTGTAGCCGAAGATAATGGAAATGTTGTCGGCTGGGCTTCCATTAACCCATATAGCAACAGATGTGCCTATGATGGTGTTGGTGATTTATCGATTTACATACATCGGGATCATCGCGGCAAAGGGATTGGCAGTCAACTGCTTCGTGAAATCGAAACAGTGGGAAAAGAAAATAAGTTCTACAAAATTGTTCTATTCACGTTTCCGTTTAATCAACTCGGGCAGAGTCTGTATCGAAAAGCTGGTTACCGCGAAGTCGGTGTATTTCAGAATCAAGGAATCCTAGATGGAAATTTTATTGATGTTATGGCAATGGAGAAGCTTTTGTAGCTCGTTTATAAAAGGGGGCACTAATATGTACGACCTAATTATTATTGGGGCTGGTCCTTACGGGATCTCACTCGCTGCACATGCAATAGCTAACAATTTGAGCTATAGAATTCTGGGGTATCCAATGGATTTTTGGAAAAACCAAATGCCACAAAATATGTTCATTCGTACGCCTCACGACTTTTGCAGTTTCTCAGACGCACAGGATGAACTTACAATTCAACGCTTTGCAAAGGAAACTGGGATTGAACTTGTAACGCCACTGCCACGACCTATATTTGTTGATTATGCGATGTGGTTCGCCAAAGAAGCAGGTGTAGAATTTACTCCTGAACTAGTTTCTTCTCTCTATAAAGAAGGCGAAGGTTACAAGATTGAAACTGAAATGGGACAAAGTTTTCAAGCTAAAAATGTGATCATTGCTACAGGTGTTGAACATTACAAATACATGCCCGAGATGTTTAGTTCATTACCTTCACACCTCGTTTTTCATTCATCTGGTTATACAAGCTTTCAAACTTTTGCAGGTAAAAATGTTGCCGTTGTTGGGAGTGGACAAAGCGCATGGGAGGCAGCCGCTCTTCTACATATAGCTGGAAGTGAAGTTGAGCTTCTGTATCGAAGAGAATCCGCCAATTATGCAGGAAGCACAGCAGATGAAATTCAGCTTCGTAATCTCGGGGACGTTTTTTATCAGTTACCCCACGATGAAAAACAAGAAGAATGGGGTCAATCACCAGGCAGTGTAGCACACTTCCTAAGACCTTACGTGGAGGGAAAAGTACCTGAGACAAGCGGCATTACGATTGTCAGAGCCGAACAAACTTCCGATGACAAGGTAAAACTAACCCTATCCGATGGAACTTTGCGTGTTGTCGATCATGTCATTTCAGCATCTGGATTCCGAATTAACCTTGAACGAGTTCCTTTCCTAACCGAGGAACTGCTCACTAACATCGTTCGAGAAGATGATTTTACTCAATTCCCAAAATTAGATGAATCATTCAAATCAAGTTTTTCTGGGCTCTATTTTACTGGACCACTTTCGTCACATTCACACGGTCCAACGTTTAGATTCATTCTTGGTTTAAAGAAAGCTAGTCAAACGATCATTACAAACATCAATGTAAAGAGCGGTCTGATTAACGCATGCTGTTAATTAAAAGGGAGTCCGCGCTTACATAGCGGACTCCCTTTTAATTCAAGCAATAGAAGGATTGAATATGAATTTTGATGAAGCATTTTTATGCTCCAAACTTCTAACCCACAAATCAATTAATTCTCGTCCTTCAATTAGTCTTATATTTAATCCCTCTGCATAAGCCTTTGCATTTGGGGTAAACGTGCTCGTGGTAATTACATAACTACCTTTAGCATTTTGTTTTATCATTTGCGAATGAATAATCGCAATCGGATCAAATGAGACTGGGTTATAGTCGGCATAACACTTTATTTGCCCTAGATACAACCCATCACCACGTCTTTCTTCTATATCAACTCCGAAATCACCCGATCCACTAGTTACAAATGCTTCACCTTGATTTACATCAGACATAATCTTAGCAACGAATCGTTCAAAGTCTAATGGGTTTTCTTTTTCTGGATCATCACTTTTCTTATAACGCTGATACAAACCAACAAGCAGCGTTTTTTTCATCTCTTCGTTGATTGAAATAAAATCAATAACTGATCGTCTTATTGAATCCTGTTTCGTCTTTAAAAGGTAAAACCCCATAAAACCAGCGACTATTAGCACAACAATTACATATGACATTGTAACAATCTCCCCTTAACAAATTTTCATTATCATTATTGACTTTTGGGGAGTGAACTAGACACAAAATTCAAGATAATTAATACGTCCAATAGCAGTTTTCAGGGTCCTTATCAAATAAAAACCCTTTAAATATGGTCGTTCGAAGCTGATGTTGATCGGTTCGCTCTAGATATTGAATCCGACAACAAAGCTTTGGTTCAATCCAATATGTTTTCTTATCAATTCTAGTCTGTATCTGCTTTGCTATTTCTAAAAATGCTCGCTTGTCATCGACCCTAAAACCAAATTCAACAATACCAACAGGCTTATACCTAACTGTTTTAAAGTGCAGTCCTAATACCAAACCAAACTGTGGTTCTGTTCGATAACCTAAGATCATGGTGTCGATCGTTTTGAAATTCTTAATTTTCAACCAATCTTTCGTTTCAACACCTAAGACATACTTTGAATCTTTTCGTTTCGCAACAATACCTTCCATATCATGTTCAATGCTCCAAGAGCTTAAATCCTTTCCTCGCCCTTCGATAAAAGCGGTTGGAGTAATAATGTCTGTACTATTTATGATCTCATTCAGCCGACTCTTACGGGACATAAGTGGTTCCTTTAGGTGCTCAGAGGAAGTAAGTAATACATCAAAAGCAACAAAGGTAGCAGGATGAGTTCTAAGTGCTGCTTTAATTTTTGCTGAATCAGAAATACGACCACGATAGGAAAAATCATCGAACACGGATCTGCCGTCTCGAATACATACACCTTCACAATCCAATATTGCCGTATCTGCTTTTATTGAAGAAACAGCTTCCTTCAATTCAGGAAATTTACTCGTTACAATATTACCATTTCGAGTATACGCTTCTAAACGTGTACCCTGTTTGTGTAAGAGAATTCTCCATCCGTCCCATTTGGGTTCAAAAATAAATTCATTATCATCAAAAGCTTCTTTACCGATGGAAACAATCATTGGCTTTATAGGAGAAAATAGCATATAATTACACCTTTTTTTAACCTCAGAGTAGAATTATATCCATTATGTCCTCGATCCCTATCCAAGCATACTCCTTATCATTTTCTACCTGTATTTGTTTAGATAACTTAGAACCCTTCGTAATCATGCCACTTATTTTTTTGCAAACAAAAATCCAGACCAAATAGTACCTCAATTTAGAGCTCGTTGAAAACCAAAACAACAATAACATAATGTATCATAAAATATTGCTTCCAAAACAATTAGAAATAAGCGCCGATCCGCAATTTAGAAGGGATAACGCAGGAATTACGTTATTCCTTATAGGTGTGTTTAAAAATTCACTCAAATTAAAAGTAATGCAAAAAAGAATATCGATATAAAGGAAAACAAATGGAATATCTATGAATTTTATAAAATAGAAATAATGGAAAATGGAGGTGGACAATCTGTATATTGAGATGACTAAACAACAAATTCTTCAGCTTGAAAAGAATAAAGATGCTGAGTGTTTAGCACGGTTCGGTGATTTGGAGAGAGCTAAATCATATTACGCTAAACAAAACGGTATTTATACAGCATACATTGAAAACATTGAAAATTTAAAAAATGGCTTTGCCACACCAGTTAAGGTTTATAAAATGAACAGACTGCCGAATTAGAATTCGACAGTCTGATAAATTAACCTAATGCTTTCGATATTCTAAAATACCTTTTATCAAGGGCATCTTTACCACCCTCCATTACTTCACAAACAGATTCCCTTATGTCTTTATCTTGAAGTGCTCCTGAACTTTGTTTTCTAATTTGACCACCAGAAAATGCCATATGAATAATATTCTCTGCAGCACCATTAACTGGAATATTAGGATTATGTGTAATTACAATTATCTGTTGTTTTGATTTAAAATCCCTAAGCCCCTTTACAACTAGATCTGTAATTCTTTTTGTATCAAGGTCTTCTTCAGGCTGATCAATGATTAATGGAGATTCATCAAGAAGTAACATTAATGACAACATCGCTGCGGTTCTTTGTCCCGCAGATCCTGTTTCAATATCCTCTTCCCGTCCCGAGGGACTTACAATCTTTAATGTTATCTTGTCATCAGGATACCAGAGGATTAGCCTGTCCGTATCTTCAGGTGTACTGGTGTTTATTGTGGCTAGATGTCTAACTAAAAATCTACTTAGCCCCTTGGTATCAGATTCTGATGCAGCTACAATTCGTTTAATAATTTCCTGTCTGAATTCCCAACGATCATCGGATTTTGACAATTCATAAATAAATCCACCTGAGGGGTTGCCATCTTCATCCCTCTCAAGAATATCCCTGGAGTATTCATTTGAAGTTTTTCGAATAATACCTCTGAAATTATTTTCTGCATCATCGAGATTGCCCATGATTTCGAGATACATACGAATATGTCTATTGTCACCTTGCCATCGATTTATTACTTGCATTCTTAAATTTCTAAGTTCCTTTTGATGCTCATTTATTAGAGCATAAATTGAATTGCTTTCTTGTTTTAGAGCACCGAGTTGTACTTCCAATTTTTCAATATCAATAATTTTTTGTTCGAGGACCCTTTTTCGTCCAACTAAGTCCCCATATGCATTTGGATTTCTCTCTCCAGCTTTTCTCAGTTCCTCAACAAATTGTTCATAGATTATTTGATGCTCATTGCGTGTTTTTTGCCACGGTAAAGCTTCCACTGCTACCTGTGCTGAATCAGAAAAACTTTTCAACTCCAGTGATAAACCAACTAATTGCTCAATTAGTCCTCTATATCTCTGGAGTTGAGCTTCAATTATTACTTTTGTTTCAGTATCCAATTGAATTAGCTCACCTTCACTAAATGTGATATCTGGATGAGCAATTACATTTGTGCTAAGGGTTGTAGCGAAGGCATCTATGGTTGAGAACTTTTCCAATATGCGATTTTGCAGAAGCTGTGATTTTTGAAAGTTCTCAAGGATCTCTTTATACCCTGACTCCTCAAATACCTTCATCTTCGCTTTTATATCATCAATCTCTGAAACAATCCCTACTTTCGAAGTGGTTTCTGAATTTATTGCTCTTAGACTGCTTCGAAGTTCTAACCATTTTCTTATTAACTCTTTGTTTTTTTCATTCCATCCCTTTTTATCGAATTGGTCATCAATAATATTAATTATCGAATTTGGATCTTCAGTTAGTGCATGGAGTTGCTTCTGACTAAATATTCTTATCGGGAACCTAATATCAATATCACTAGTCTCTTCCTTAGCAAGCCACTCATGCGATTGCGGATCTTTATGTTCCTCGGTGATTGTATTGTTTTCCCATGTTAGTGCAATATCCCTTGCATCTTTTCTAAGTTCAACCCTTATTTTTGTGTTACTCAATAACATGCCTGGTCTTCCTCTATCTGATGGAACTTTTTTAAAATTCAAAAACTCATCCTCAATCTTTTTAGGCATACCTCTCGTGTTATCTAGGGGGAGCCTCATAAACTCAATTAGGCTAGATTTTCCCGATCCCCTGCCACCTATAATTGAGTTTAACCAAGGACTAAATGAGACTTCTAGTGCCTGCGGCCGACCGACCTTTGCACCATTAACAATAGAGATATTATTAATATAAAATCTATTTCCTAAATCATTTGGACTCCCTGTAAAACAATCCCCTCTAATAACTCCATCATCACCATCATGTAAAGCAAGTCGCAGGGCAGTTAGATTAGGTTGTTCCATTTTAACCCACGAAAAGCTACTCCCAACCTGCGATGGCCGATGACTATCAGAACCACATACTTCCGTATAATTAAGTTTTGATTGTATGTACAATTGGGGTTTTTCATATTCTGGATTACACACTTGCATTGCAAAAATACCTTTAGCTGTTAAACATGTTGATAATGAGTTCCCTCTCTGTTCTACAAAAAGGCCACATGGCTGATCTACATGTGCAGGTATAGCAATACCTTGCAAATTGCAAATAATATCTATAACTTCGTTGAACGATTTTCTTGTGCAAGAATCTGACGCACCTATTTGTCCCTCATATTCGCATCTGCCTAAGACTCTGCTGATTTTTTCTGAACCATCTGAGGGATCAAATATTGCCAATACATGTATATTTCCATTCACCGTAATTTCAACACCAGGGAATATAACAAGTTCTCTAAATCCTTCTTCCCCTTCAATCCGCATTAATTCTAACTCTGACTTTAATTCATCTATCCAATGCCCTGAATTATGATCCGTTACAGCTACACAGTCGATTTCCTGTGCCATGTGATCTAAAAGCCACTGTTTGGCAGTTCGAGTCATATCTCTATAATCATTAGACATAGGTGTGTGTGTGAAAATCAAATTTCCACCATTTTGAACCAATGTACATTTATGAAACCTCCAATTATTACGAAGAATACTTAAACCATAAATGTGTAATATTCGCTAAATATCGACTAATTCCTTTTTTTGGAATCTCCCTGAAGCCACTATAAAATGATTAGCTAACTCAAATAGAACCATGTGTTCCTAGTTGCGACTTAAGTTTATACAATTATCGATTGAATAATGATGTGTAATTCTTTGATTAACTCATTTGCCCATTGTTGTATAGAAAAAACTAAAATTCTCTTACCGTAAACATAAAAAACATCGTCTAGAAATTGATTTTCTAGGCGATGTTTTTTGTCACAGCTTATGAAACAACATTTTGTCAAACTCCATGAAACACATTGATTTTTAGCTTTTTGCCACACCTTATGACTAAAAATTGTTGATTCTTTCTATGGACAATTCACACCATAATATTCCATGTTGTTAAAACAACACTTTTGCCAAGCATTTGAAACCATGATCCTTATACAATGCGGGATTGAAGCCTTTCCTTTGTCAAACTATCCGCCTTCTTTGCCAGAGTTTCTGCTCGTATTGTCAAACCTAATGAAGTCCTACAACAATTCTAAAGAATTATGGAATTTCACAAAATTGTGATGTTTCATAAATAATTATAAAACGGAGTCCGCAAACCCGCGTGGCTCCGTTTCTGTTGTTTCAGAATTTGTTAGATTTAAAGTTCGACTCGGCGAAAATAACTGTTTGTTGCAGAATTCGTTAGAAAAAAATTTCAGCCTTAATACGGTTTATACATAAATATTCATCGAAAAATTTTTATCAGGAAAAGCTTATAGTTCTTAGCATTTTCATGGGATTCAATAAGCCTCCGACCACTCCGGGCAGTGATTCTCGGGTACTGCATATTGGATCATGACGTCAGCTCGTTCCTCCTCTCCCGAGACAGGGTCCGGAACTGTGCCAAGTACCTATTCATGGTCACGCGCTTTACCATCTTCCATGCAGACGGACAGGCGAGTCAGATCTTTCTGTATGCGTAATTTGATTCGGTTAATGATTAATGGAGAAATGCCAAAGTAAGTCTCCTCCTCTTGCATAAACAGTCATCCTTTAACTGAACCTACGAACATCCCCTTATTGAAATGCTTCTGAAGAAACGGATAGATAACGAGTAACGGAAGTGCCGTAATCAAAATTGCTGCCATACGCGCAGCAGGGGTGTAAGTAAATAACACTTCGTTCAATTGACCAGTTTTCTCATCATTAAGGACCAACATTTGTCTTAAGAATACTTGAAGCGGCCACTTTGAATCGTCATTTAAATAGATAACGGCTGAAAAATAAGTATTCCAGTTTCCAACCAGATAAAATAAGGTAAATGTTGCGATCGCAGGCTTCGCCAAAGGCAAGATAATCGTTGCGAACATCCTCCACTCCCCGCAGCCATCTATCCTCGCCGATTCCTTAAGTTCGTTAGGAAGAGCCGCAAAGAAGCTGCGCATAACGATCACATTAAAAGGGGCGATTGCCACTGGAAGCCATAGCGCCCAATAGGTGTTGGTGAGCCCAAGTCCGTCCACGATTAAATAAGTCGGGATCAGGCCGCCGGAGAATAGCATCGTAAACAAGATTAAGAAGTTAATGACAGACCTGCCCTTAATCCAAGATTCCGACAAACCGTATGCCATCAAAGAAGTAAGGGTGATATTGATAAGTGTTCCGACAACGGTAATGATCACTGAACTCTTGAACGCGCTAAGAAAGCCGGGATTGTTCAATAAGTATTGATAAGCTTCCAATGTCCAAGAGCTTGGGAGGAGAAAGAAGCCCCGCGTGTAGTAATCTCGAACTGGAGCGAACGAAGTCGTAATTACGTACAGTAGCGGAAACAGAATCGAAATCGTGAAGATGATAAGAAAAGCGTATAGGAGACACGTAAAAACGAGGTCGCCCTTCGAAATGCGTTTCACCATTAATACACCCCCTCCTCTCCGAACCGTTTCGCGATTTTATTCGCACCTAAGACCATTACGAGTCCTACGAACGATTTAAACAATCCGATCGCGGTAGCATAGCTGAAATCGCCTTGTACTAGTCCTTGGCGATATACATAGGTTTCAAAAACGTCCGACACTTGAAGGTTCATTGGATTCTGCAGCAGAAAAATATGTTCGAAGCCAACATCGATAAAATTTCCAACCCGCAGAATAAGCATGATCAGAATAACGGATTTCAGCGATGGCAAGGTAATATGCCAGATTTGGCGAATCCTGCTTGCTCCATCCACCCTGGCAGCTTCATACAATGCTGGATCGATAGAAGCGATTGACGCCAAATAAATAATCGCGCCCCAACCAGCTCCTTGCCAAATATTGTGAAATAGCCAAACCCAGCGAAAATATTGCTGATCCGTCATCAAATTGATGCGGTCATATCCCAAAGCTTCCAACATCATGTTTACACCGCCATCTTGCGCCCGGAAGAATATCATCGTGATTCCAACAATGACAACCCATGAAAGAAAATGCGGCGCGTACAATATGGTTTGCATGGCGTTTTTAAAGTATTTAAATCTCACTTCATTGAGCAAAATTGCGATTAGAATCGGGAATGGGAAAGCTATCACGATATCCAGAAGATTTAGTAGTAATGTGTTTTTAAGTAACAGCAAAAAGTCACTCTCAGAGAATAATCGAACGAAATGGTCGAATCCGATCCACTCACTCTTCCATACGCCTTGAAATGGTGAGTAATCCTTGAATGCGATGAATAGACCGAACATCGGACCGTATCGGAAAATTAGGAAATACAACAGCCCTGGAAAGATCATCAAATAAAACGGGAATGCTCGTTTTAAGTACTTTGCTTTTGTTTTCGCCGAAGGAATCGATTGTGCTCTTGCGATATTCGTGTGTGATACCTTTTGATTCATAGATTTCTCTACCTCCAAGTCCAACCTAACACGAGCGTGAAGAGTAGGACAGGCCGCAATAAAGATGCGGCCTGTGCATACCGAAGCTCGTGAAAGTCATTATTTCTGTACCGCTGCTTCGTTGATTTCTTTTATGATTTGTTCCCCACCATTTGCAACCCAGTCCTTGGAAGCCTTATCGATGGATTCGACTGGCTGTTCACCCATAATAATTTTGTACGTTGCTTCTTGAAACTTTGCGTTCAAATCAGCGCTCTTCTTCTTGTAAGTATCCGAATAGACTTCAAGTCCCATTGCGGCATTCGGCCATGGATATTTTTCGACAAGTGCCTTGTAATCCTCATTACGTTTAATTTCAGCTGGGCTAGTCCATAAATAGAGGTTGAAATCCGTTCCTGGACGTTTAAACAGATTGCTGTTCAGGTGGCGTGGCACGTCAGGCTCCCACTTATCGGTGATCTCGTACTTCCCTTCTGCGTTCTTCTTATAATGGACACCTTCGACACCATTCTTCATGACCTTCGTACCTTCCTCTGTGACCCACCAATCAAGGATTTGAAGAATGCGATCGATCTTCTCCTTACCCGCCTTCGCGTTGATAACCTGCTTGGTAAGGCCGATCGCCATATTCGTGTTTCCGCGAAGTCCCGCAGGTCCGGCAGGTGGAGCCATAGGAACGATAACCGGTTTCGTTTCAGGGAAGGTTTTTTTGACAGCTGACTCAATGTCATTGTAAGCGTTGTGGTACTGAAACAGACCCAGTTTATTCGACTTCATTAGATCTTCAATCTCAGGCGTCTTGCGAAGCACAAAGTCTCGATCCAACACGCCTTCACTATAAGCCTTCTTCATGAAGGCAAGATAAGCTTTATATTCCTCAACTTGCAACTGGTGCGGGATTAGTTTCCCATCTTTCTTTGTCCACTCGTTTGCAATGCCGAACGCATTACGGAGAGAGATGTTATTGGCTGCAAAGCCTACCGTGTCATTTTTGCCGTTCTTGTCTGGATCCTGTTTCGCGAACGCCTTGGCAATTTCATAGAATTTGTCAACTGTAAATTCATCTGCTGAAGGAAGCTTCATCCCGAGGTTATCCAGCCAGTCCTGTCGGATTTGCACCGTATCCCTAACAGTCCAGCTAATTTCAGGGAGACCGTACAGCTTTCCACTAGGGTTAAGTACTTTCACAGCTTCATGATCCATCGGGAAAGCTTTGCTTAGGTTCTTATATTCCGGTAGTACTCCCGATAAATCCATGAACGCACCTTCACGCTGCCAAGTTATATACGTGTCACTGTATGCTCGATATAAATCCGGCAGAGAACCCGACGCCGCCATAACCTTCAACTTCTCGTTGTACTCAGGTCCGTTAATAAGCTGGAGCTTAATGTCAACATTAAATTTTTCATTTAAATACTTGATAGTTGGGTGATCTTCTGCCCATTTCGGACCACTCCAGTACTGAGCAGCTATCGTAATCGGGATTCTTTCTTTATTTTTCCCGGAATCTGACGATGTACTTGCACTCGGTGCGTTTCCACCGTTATCGCCAGATGAACAACCTGCGATCAGGCTAAGGGCAAGAAAGGATCCTGTAACCGTCTTTGTTAGCTTCATTTAGAGTAACACTCCCCTTGGTTATATTCTCTTGACAATGTTAAGTATATAACTTCCCTTAGCCCAGAAAATTGTACAATCTCACGAATTGTTATACGATTTGTGAAAAGGAATTCTCACCGAAACGACTGTTCCCTGCTTAGGAAAGGAGTGGATGTCGATGCCATACCCTTTTCCGTAATAAAGCACTAACCGATGATGAACGTTAGTGAGTCCAAGCGATTCATATGATTTCATTCCCTGCTCTATCTGATTCGTAATGGTTGCCAACTGTTGTTTCAGGTTGCGTAAAATGGTTTCATCCATACCTACACCATTGTCCGCAATCTCGATAATCAGGTCATTACCGTCGGGATATGCACTGACAAGCACAGCAGCCTTTCCGTTACGGGGTTCAACCGCATATTTCACCGCATTCTCGACAATGGGCTGTAAAGACAGCTTGATAATAGGTGTTAGCAAATACTTCTCATCCACATAAACTTTGCTTTCGAAATGTTTGGTAAAACGTATATGAATGATCTCCAGGTATTTCTTAAGCTTCTCCAGCTCCTCCTCAAGACTAATCTCCTTCGGCTCCAACCTTGCGGTAAATCGATATAAGGATGCTAAATTTTCTGCCATTTTCTCTATCCTAGGAACTCCCTCCAAGAACGCGATACTCTTGATGATATCCAAGGTATTGTACAAGAGGTGAGGGTTGATTTGATTTTGAAGTGCTTGAATCGTCGCCTCTTTCTGAAGCAGCTGCATCTGGACCTCCTTGAGCTCCATACTGTACAGCGTATTGACAAGCTCATTCAGTCTCTCCGCCATACGATTAAAACTTACACTCAGCAGTTGTATTTCGTCACGCCCTGGCGTAACAGGCGCCCGGACGGATAAATCACCGGTCTGCAGCTTTTCCATCGCTTTCTTCAGCTGCATCATTGGACGCGTAATCCGATTAGCTGCAATCGGTACAGCTATGATAATAAGCAGAATGAGCAGCGCCATGACGACGATTGCGGAAATTTGAGCGATTGCCAAGCCTGTCGCCATTTCCTTCAGCGGCACTAATGCGATCGTCTTCCATCCTGTGAGGTTTGAGATGCTATAGGAAACAAGATATTCTTCCCCCCGCCATTGCTGCAGGGAGTTTGGCTCATCCAGCGTAAGCCAGGAAAGCTCCGTGTCTTCAATTGGAGATGAGAGCATATTAGAGCTAGGGTGATAGACGATTCTTCCATCTGTTGACACCATAAAGATATAACCGGTTTTGCCAATGCGCATGCTCCCGATCATATTCTTGATCTCGGTCAATCCCATTTGCAGCACAAGGCGGCCCGATATCTTTGTATTATTCACGTCAAAAATCGGAATGGCAGCTTCAATAAGAGGAATATTGCCACCGTCCCTGTACATAGTGGGAAATATTTCTAATTTGGGGCTTGGTGGCATCTGATACCACGGTTGTCTTGCCAATTCGGTATCTGTTGTCGTTCCTGACGACTGCAAAACATTTCGATCCTTTGATATTAGATACATGTTCTCGATTTCTGGATAATTAAACGCAATATACTTATTGAGAATCTCTTTGATCATAGCCTGCTTTTCGGGCCCCACCGAGGACGCATCTCGAAGCCAATCCTGAATTATGGACGAGTCCCCTATCTGCAGGAGTACACTTGAATAACGTAATACCCCTGCATTCATGGCATACGTTGATTTAGCGATTTGCTGAAAATAGATTTCCAATTGATGGTTAAGACTTTCGGTCGTGGTTTCTGCGATGTTGTAGAAATCCTGCTGGGTCGAGCGACTATAATAATAATGAGAGACATAATTCATTAACAATACTGCGATCATGGCTATGCTGATAAAACTTAGAATGATTTTTTGTTTCAAGGACATGCGATAGAGAAAATGTTTCATGTTCATATCCCCAAATTCTTCCGATATTCATTGGGGGACATCCCCGTCATATTTTTGAAAACTCGTATAAAATAGGTTTGGCTCGAGAATCCAACTTCTTCGGCAATTGCGTATATTTTATCTTTAGAGTTTCGAAGAAGCTCCTTCGCCTTCTCCACTCGCACTTGGTTGATATAACTTATCAGCGATTCCCCGGTATATCTTTTGAAGAGGGAGCCGAAATGAGAGATGCTTAAATCTGTATACTCCGCCATTTGCGTCAGTGTGATGTCATCCTGATAATGGGCACGAATAAAATCACATGCGAATTTAATGATTTGTTTGAATTCCTTTTTATTACGTTCCGGATGGAGGAACCAGGCTTCCACCAATTTGCCCAGATGCGTTCGAATTTCTTGATCGGGAACCCCGTTGAATTGAGCTATTGTCATATGCTCCGCTTCAATGCTGGCCAGCAAAGAGCAGATTTTGGACTCGATAATTCTAAGCAAGCTTAAGTAAGCGCCATAGTTCAAATGCTTGATGATTTTTATATCATCAATAAGTTTGTATATTTTTTTTATACCCTCCTTAGGGTCCAAATCATTGATCGTATCGAAATAGGTTTGGATACGAATCAAATAATGATTCATTTTCTCAATTTCCGTTAATTTCCCCATTCCATCCAACACAGCTTCCCGCAATTCATCCCGATTGACAGGCTTAAGGAGGTACTTATTCACACCGTAACTAATTGCTCTTTGCGCATATTGAAAATTCTCATACCCGCTGATGATAATAACGGCCATCGGGATTTTGTTCTCCGAAATATTTCGAACCAATTCCAGTCCATCCATTTCCGGCATCATAATATCCGTTATTAATACAGTTGGCCACAGTTGCTGAATCACGTGCCAAGCTTCAACGCCGTTCGTAACATCCCCTACTACTTTAATGTCATGTCCTATACTTTCTACCGCTTCGACAATAGCCGCTCTGATCCATGGTTCGTCCTCTGCCACTAGTACTTTTAACATATGAGCCTCCATACTTTTTTTTATAAGAATAGCTTACTCTGTTCTTTCTTGGGAAGAACAAGTTCGAATATTAACTGTTACTCCAAGTCGAAGTCATTGATCTTACGGTGGTTGATGATTGCTAAACGATGAAGGTATCCTTTAAAAGACTCATTTGAATACATTTCTAAATGGTTAGAAAACCTCATTTCAATAATCTCTCCATTAACAAAAATACAATAAGGGTAGGCAATGTTCATATTCGCCTACCCTTATTGTATTTTTATTCAATTTTTTGCATAAATATTTCATTCCAACGAATTATGAAATAAATATTCCAAAGATATTTGAAACAATTCTAATTAATTATGGAATTTCACAAAATAATGTGAGTTGTAACTTGTTTTGTCGTTTTTTCAGCGCTACTTTTAATGTTATAGCATTTAAGTTTTGGCGCTTTTTGTATTATAATTTGTCATTTGACATAAATATTGTAATATATAATGTCGTAAAACAATCAAAGAATGCAAAAAAATCACGATACCCAAATGGCTCGTGATTTTCTTATTAACATTAATATTTATATGTTTCTTTTATAGATAGTTTTTCCATCTGAATCAATAAATGGTACTATTCTTTCTTTTTGTTTCACTTTGTATTTATCTTGAAACCAATTTATTATTTCAGGACTATTAACTGCGAATTCAATAATTCCCCCTGCCAATTGTGTCTTATTTATGTCACATACTACGGCAAGCAATTGCAATTTTTTATGTACATCGCGACTAATTGATGGCAAGACTTTGTGCTTTGTCTCGGATAGGTGATTACTTTCTTGCTCAATATTTATTGACATTTAACATCACTCCAATTGATGCAAAATAATTCTGATGTATCTTACAACAAATACTGACGTTATCAAGTTTAATTGGTTTTTAACTACGTAATCTATTAACATATTCTTGAATCATTTCTGTTCTAACCATAACAAATATTTTCATTTTGTCCAATGAAAACATGAACCCATCCTCACAAAATTCTTCATAAACATATGGAAAGAAACAAAGTGTAATAGCATTATTCTTTTTACTAGATAACATTGCTCGCATCTTTTCAAGGTTATATTTATTTAAAAAATCTAAGAAGTTACTTGGCCAGTTATCAAACAACCTCAAAACTAGCTTTATATGGAAATGTAACTCTTGATTTCTCATAGCTCTTAAAATACTTCCGCTCCATGTCCTATTATCCGTATCATTTTGTGATTGAGTAAAGAACTGACCAATTAAAAATATGACTAGATTCAGAAAATCAAATAAATCAAACTCACTCGATTTTTCCTTCAAATTTATATACTCATTAAAATACAACTCAATATAATTTGAAAGTTGGATCTCATCTTTGGCAACTATTAGCGGTTTAATTTGTGAAAAATCATAACCACAAATACAGTATTTTTTTGAAATGTTATCCCAGTGTAGTAAACTTGAACATTTTGGACATGCATCAACTAGTAGACAATTATGTATCGTACAAATGGTAACAAGGTTAATATCCCATAATTTACGACCGTATACTTTAGGTTCTTTTAAACATTCCGGGCAAATCTTTCTTTTTTTATTGTGAAGTGCGTATTCTGGAATTTCACGGTCAAGCGCATTAAATGTTAATTCTAAAAGCTGTTCTTTTGGTACTTTTCCTAAAGTACTGAGTTTTTTAAAATTCCACTTTGTTGTATCAATCGTATTTAATCTTATTAATACGGTATTGCTTGAAAATCCCGTTATTAATCCAGCTTCTTTGCATAATACTTTCGATGACGAATATCCATTTGCATGAGCTAATCTTACAATGTAACTCCCTAGGCTTTCATCACTAAATGGAAAAGGTCGTTTTGGTAATGATATTAAACTTTCTATCAAAACATTTTCATCGTTTATATTTTGTGAATATTTATTCATAATTGAGTAAGTTTCTATAGTAGCAATAATCTCTCCCTAACAAACGATACAATACTAATCATACCTCTCTCACAAAGATTTACTTCAACATTCCAATTTAACTAACAATGATATCCATATTTATTAACTATGATTCCCAAATTATTATAATTATAAACACTACTCTTAACATGATTTATTCGGAGTATCTTAAAAAGTTGGTAGAATACCTTATACAATAACATTAACACGCTAAGCCGCGATATCTCCACGACAACTTAGCGCTATTTCTATGTAACAACTTGAGTAAGGGTTTCTAGCGGAACATCCTTGAAGTATGTTTGTACCATTTATACTGTTTTACTTATTGTTCACTTCCTATTGAGGTTGTGAACACGAAGCAAGGTAAATACGCGTTCAGCACCAAAGAGAAAATATTATTGTTTCCATTTAGTTTCAGTTCCGAACCAGTTTTATCACTTTCTCTGCCTTGCTAAAACATCATTCTTGAGATTAGACGCAAGGTCAAATTTTGTTACTGGAGCACTTTTTTTCCTACACTATGCTTATGTTCAATCTAAATTTACTTTCACTTAATATCTGTTCTTCATCCAGCCTCAGTATAACTTTGGAGCTTTTAATTAAATAATTTAGAGTTATTTCAATAATCATGATTCCATAACAAGTTAACAGAATGAAATGAATATTAATAAAATCACATTGTTACCACCTTTTTAATTAATTAAAATTTAAGTGTAAGTACCTAAATAAAAAGGAGGGTACGTTAGGAGCACTTGCAAGCGATTACATTTTAAGGTGTTCTTTAGTTCCTGTAACTCCCCATTATCAAAAATCTAAGAAAGAAGGTTGAAAATGTATATTCTGCAGTTGAGGAGAAATGTGGTTGTTATTTTAATTCTTTCATTAGTATTCGCCTTATTTGATTGGAGTCTTAATTCATCTAAGGTAAATGCGGCAAACACCGCCGTTTCCATTACATCCAATTACGCAACAAATGCCGGGAACTACGATAAAACAAAATTATTAAATGTAGCTCGTGGTGGACATCTGACGAATAAGAATCTACACTGGCTTCCCTCTTATTATGATATGATGGCTGCCGATGGCATTGATATGATGCGGATTGATTGGGTACTGTCCGATCAATTCTACCATCTAGTTTCGCGTAATGGGTCCGGCCAATTAGTTTACGATTTTACAATGCTTGATGCTGTTGTTTTGCCTCTAGTACAAAAAGGTATTAAACCGTTTATGTGCTTGGCGTATCTTCCAAGCGTAATTGGCGGGTCAGGTGTCTCCGGAGTAGGATATCCAACAAACTTGAGCGAGTATCAAGCCATCGTGCAAGCAGTTGTTCAGCATTACGTAAACCTCGGTTATACAGGTTGGTATTGGGAGTCTCATAATGAAGCGGATGCTAGCGTAGGTGGAGGTCTATCGGCAACCCAAATTAATACCATGTATCAATATTTTGCTACTGGCGTTCGTGCTGTTGACTCGACAGCCAAGATCGGAGGGGCAGGATTTGCAAACAATAAAGCTACAAATACCAAAATAATTGGATTTATGGATTTTATTCAAGCAAATCCGACTATACCGTTTGATTATCTATCGGTCCATCAATATGGAGGGGCTGATTTTAATGACTCATTGAATGCTATGTTTACAAGCAGAGGCATTCCTCAAAAAGATATCATATATTCTGAGTGGAATTACGATTATACATCCGGTACAGCAGGCTCGGTAAAGGATACCAATATTAATGCAGCATATATGGCCAAGAGAATGTACAGCGCAATCTTACGTCCGGAACTGAAGAAAGTCATGTTCTTTACACCTGCTGATGCACTCTCCACTACAGATCTATTCTTTGGTGACTCCGGTATCTATACGCTTGATGGACATCGCAAGTCTGGCGCCAATACCTTTAACATGTACAGCAAGTTGGAGCCTACAATATTAACTAGTACTTTGGCTGGTACGGGAACAAGTACCCGTGATACTTATGGAATAGTTACTAAGGATCCTGTTACCAAGGAAGTTTCTATGCTCCTGTGGAATTATACAGCTACTCCAGCAGATATGACAATTAGCTTGAGTAACTTACCTTATCTTGCTGATGCTACCAATATTAAAGTTAATAAAACATTGGTAGATAGTACAAACGGAAACTATTATGCTGATTACGCTTCTGGATACAGAGGAACACAAGTAGGTCCAAATGAAAATCCTGGACTTAAGGAAAGCTCAATCTTATCCTCTAGTTCAACTTTTTCAAGAATCGAGACATTGCCCGCAAATAGCGTTATGCAAATAACACTATCACCTACAACTAGTGCTCCTACTGCTGGTCCGGTTGATACACTTGCACCCTTACCTCCATGCAACCTTGCAGCATCAAAACCAGTTGTAACAAGTTCCTCATTAGAGTCACCAACAACAGGGTGGCAAAAATCATTATTAACAGACGGTATCAATTACTCGTTTGAAATGGCTGATGTTGGCAACACAAACATGGGATGGACGAGCAATCCTGGCTATACAGATCCTAACCATACGGAATGGGCATATGTCGATTTAGGAACATCCACGACAGTAAATAAAATCGTGCTGTATGCTAGAAACGATGTTTCAAATGATGGAAAAGCATTTCCTGTTGACTTTAAAATACAAGGATCAACGGATGCTACCAATTGGACTGATTTGGTGACGAAAACAAATTTTAATTCAGCTAATCCGGTCAATTGGCAACAACCATTTTCATTTACAAGCGGCAGCTATCGTTATGTACGAGTAAATGCTACAAAACTTTCAAGTGTAGGTGGCAGTTATAAAATGCAGCTAGCTGAGTTTCAAGTTTATAATACAAATCTCAGCGGTTGTGCATCTACTACTCCTCTCAATTTGGCATTAAATAAAAGCGTTTCCGCTACAAGCAGTGTAGAAAACTACGGATGGTTGAAAACCAAAATAAATGATGGACTGCGAGGCAGCACATCAAGTACAGCACGTGGTTGGTCAAGTGCTTTAGGGGTAACTACAAACCATACTGAATCCGTAACAATCGACTTAGGAACAGTGAATTCCATCAGTAAAGTCGATTTGTATCCAAGAAACGACAGCGGGCAAATAGGAAGCTATTTTCCTATAGACTTCACAATTCAAGTATCTTCAAATGGAACAACCTGGACAACAGTCGTCAGCAAAACTAATTACACGAAACCAACAACAGGCAGTGTTCAAAGCTTCACCTTCGCAACTGTAAATGCTCGATATGTAAAAGTAGAGAGTACTAACCTAAGGGTTGAGGACGGTTTAAACTATATGATGCAAATTCCAGAAATGGAAGTCTATTAATTGAACAAAGGCGATCATTCCTCATACTGGAATGGTCGCCTTTTTCTATGTCTCTTGCTGAATGAAATCTCAGATCTCAATGACATAATGAATTACCCTTGATTACTAAAATAGTGCTGCAATTGTAAAGCAAGCTCATCGTCCGAAAGTGGATTACGATGTGTGTTTTCCAAGTAAATATATTTCTCCGTTTCTGGCATGAGGTATTCTTTGTACCAGTGGAACAAGTCTGGACTATCCCCCTTCATGCGCAGGAATCGACGGAGTGTATCTACATTATTTACAGTACTTGCCATATTCGTTAGCCAATCGGCACGATAGAAACTCTCCTATTGTCGTGTTCAGCTACATGAAGCGCTAGCGGTCAGGTGCAATTATCAACGGTAAAATCGGTCCCGATATTCTTGCGGCGTGCAGCCTTCATTCTTTTTAAACTGATAGGTGAAGTACGCGGGAGTCTGAAAGCCAACGCGATCAGCTACTTCGTAAACTTTAATTGTCGGGTCCTGAAGTAATTCCTTGGCCTTCTTCATTCTTAGTTTCTTGACGAAGTCGGAAATTGTCTGTCCTGTTTCCTTCTTAAACAATACGCTTAAGTGCCCTGCACTGAGATGAAACTTATCAGCAAGCTGTTTCACTGTCACATTGCTCGGCAGCTGATCTTCAATATAAGAAGATATGCAATTGATGAGATGATGCTGCTGAAGCGTACGCTCTTTCTGCGCAAGTAGGATAACCGAATCGATATATTCGAGTACGATGTCTTTCAATTCGCTCACCGTATTGCACTCCAACAACCGATGTAATACACGCTTGCTTTGGAAAGTGATGACCTCCGTATCGTGCCAAAACTTATGTGTCAGCTCACCTAACAAGCTTATACTGAATGACTGGATATAAGCAAAAGAGTGAGCTTTGGCGTCTAAATCATTGAATGCTCGCCCAATCGCTTTTGACAGTTGAACCGACTCATAATTTTCTGCAAGTGTGAGCAAACTGGGAATCAATGCTTCACGAACTCTAAAGTCCTCGTAGGCCTTCCTTTCCATACTCCCAACATGCACGAGCAGACCGCTTCCACTCTGCCGGGAATCGGCAATCGTATACTTAACCTCACGGAAAAGCTGCCAGCTTTCTTTCCATTCATCACCACTCCGGCTGATGCCCACCGTGACCGATGCTTTATAAGCATTGAGGATGAACTCCTGAACAAAACTCATTTGTTTGTCGATTCCGCTCTTATAATCAGCTGTAGGGTTTACCATAATGACTGCAACCTCGTCGGGTCTAAGTTTCGATACCAGTACGACGCCCATGTCTCGTAAAGAGACAGTAACAGATTGAAGGAGTGCCGAACTCAACATAAGTCTTTCTTTGGCGTCGTTACCAGAAGCTGCATAATTATCGAGCGAGGCCACAATGAGTTGAATTCCCTCCTTCAACTCGGGCAGATTGAGAAGCTGGCACCAAGAGACCAGCATATCCTCCTCCACTGGTTCATCTTCGAGTAGATCAAAAATAAATGAATCCTTCAGCAGCTCCCGGCTTTCTGATACCATTGTTTTGAGTCGCATTGTTTGTTCGTTGATTTGGTTAATATTCTCTAAGGTTTGTCGAAAGGTTGATAGCTTTCGCAAGACTTCCTGCAGTTTAAGCGGCTTCAGTACATAGCCCATTGCCCCCACATCGATAGCTTCCTGAGCAAATTCGAATTCATTATAGCCGCTGATGATCAGTATTTGAATGTCTGGATGTATTGTTTTGGCCGTGGCAGCGAGCTCAATCCCGTTCATGCCGGGCATGGATACATCAGTTATTAGGACATCAATTTTATGGCTTTGAAGTATAGGAAGGGCCGATTCGCCCGATAACGCAGTTAATGGAGTAGAGTATCCAAGATCCATCCACGGAATATGCCGTATCAGCCCCTGAACATGAGACGGTTCATCATCCACAATTAGTGTTTTAAGCATAATTATCCCTCCCGTTAAATGTGAGGCTTTTCCGTATAAATAGGCAGTTCAATCGTGACCACCGTTCCTACCTCAGGAGCACTTTCGATGATTAGTCGACCGGCGTCTCCGAAATACAACCGTAGTCGTTCTCGTATGTTCAAAAGCCCGAAACCATTGCCCGATCCTGCTTTCTCACCATTATTTATGCGTGAGAGGGTATCAGGACTCATGCCAATCCCATTATCTTTGACTTGAAATTGAACCGTAGTATCATTTTTCTTGATTTGAATGACAATACAGGCGTTGGGACGAGTAAAGATTCGCCCATGGATATATGCATTCTCAACGATCGGCTGCAAAATCATTTTAATGGAATACAACTCTAAGGTCTCCTCGTTTACTTTCCAATCGGTTTGAACATTCCCCGGATAACGGAGTTGTTGAATATCAAGATAGGCTCTTACATGCTCCAACTCATTCTTAATTAACGTTACATTTGACTTGTTATCTAGTGCAAACCGGTAAAATGTAGTCAAGGACTGAATGGCCTCAACTTGAATCTGATCCCCTTGATCAAGAGCCCGCCATTGAAGCAAACTAAGTGAATTATAGATAAAATGGGGATTGATCTGCGCTTGCAGTGCCTGAAACGACGATTCTTTCTCTTTTATTTTTGCACTGCTTAACATCTCGACCAGACTCCCAAGTCGTCCAGCCATTTGATTAAACATAACTTCCAGTTCACCAATCTCGTCGCTATTCCGGCTCCATACGGAAACTTCGAAGTCTCCTTCGGCGATATCACTCATCTTGTCACCCAACTTGCGAATACGCCGAACGACGTTCTTCAGGACGATCAAGATAAGGAACGTAGAGAGGGAAAGGAAGAATACAGTGATTGCAACAATGCTGTATACGGTCATTGCTGACTCTTTTTCCATCTGACGCATCTCAATAAGAGCAGCGACTTTCCAATTTCCACTTATACGTTGGACTGCAAAATATTTTCCATCATCGGAAACACTCTGGGTTCCATCACTATACTTCCATAGCTTCGACAACGAGGTAGCCGTTACCGGCTGACCGATTAGCGTACGATCTGAGGCTGCGACAATCCGATCTGACTCGTCCAAAAGATACAATCTTCCGGAACCGTTAAAGGGATGATCCATCAATTTGCCAAAGACACTGTCATAATCTAAGAGCATATAGATAGCACCAAAAACATAACCGGTAGCATTCGTTATTCTATGAGATGCGATCAGTTGAACGGTGTTCCCCGGAATATATGACCATTGTAATGTAAGCGGTGAAGAAATGACGCTTTGATACCAGGTCATCTCGTTCATCCCCCTCAATGAGCGGTCAGTTGGCTTCCACAACAAACCTCCGTCTTGCACAAGTGTAGGGTTGTCATGATAAATCCGGAAATCTGCGATCCCGGGTAAGTACTGGCTTGTGACCTGAAAGGAACGATTTACATAATTAACGGTTTCAAGCTGATCCGACATATTTTCATAGGTTCGAGCCAACCTGGAAACCAGTTCACCGTCCGTCCCGGTCCGGGTGGCAAGAAGATCGTAGCTTTGTTTCCTGAAGTCAATGCTCTGCGTGGTTTGCCGAACGGCTTCATCAATCGTAAGCATGTAGTTGGTCCTGACGTTCTGAAGAGCCAAATATCCGGCACCTCCCCCCAGGATAAACGTAGGAACGAACACGACCAGCCCGTATAATACGACGATTTTGCCGCGAAGATTCATGGTGCGGGTCAGACGGATGATATATCTTTCTAGCAAGCGTCGCACTTAGCATTCTCCCATCTTTTGCCCGGATCACTACACGGACGAGATACTGCAAAGGAAGCACCCCGAACCAACGGGGCGCTCTGCAATTGCTTCAATCATGAATTTATTACTCTATTTTATCAGCCTGAACCTTTGGAGCAAAGTACATTGTGCAGTATAAGTGGATTGCTTGTTTTATCCTTCAACTGCGCCGTCTTTTCCAACGTTCGTCTAGCTTTCGTATTTTCCGAATTAAAGAAAGCAGCATAGCGCTTTTGTTAGCCTATCCGTGTAATTGTAAAGGGAGCAACCCCAATAAGAGGTTGCTCCTCATTAACTAACCTTCACACTTACTTACTTCTTGCCAATCGCTTGATACAATTCGTTCCACTCTTTCTTAAGTTCGCTCCAGTGAGCGCGTTTCTCGAGAGCAGAAGTGAACTCGCTATAAGCCTGTTCAAATTGCGCATCGTCCTTAGACATCAACAATTTGGCACTGTACTCTTTATACACTGTGTTAAGTTCCGGCGCGTATTTTTCCCAAACCCCACCAGTATTAGCTTTCACAATATCTTGATTCTCCGCAATCTTGACAGCCCCATATTTGCTAATCTGCTGTGAAAATTGTGCTGTTTTTTCAAATCCTGCATGTTCGTTCACATTAGTCCACCAAGGGTACCAAGCTTTGCTGCGAGCCGTGATCTGAGCCAATTGCGGCGTTACTTGAGCTAGTTTGACCTTGTCGCCCGAATTGCGAAGAGCATCGTATTGAGGATCCGTAAACTTCCACTTTCCGTAAGGCTTATCAACCCAGTTCCAGTACTTACCTACAGGTCCTTCATTAATAACATGTAGAAACTCTGGCTTCTGATTTAACGCATAATTATAAAACTTAAGGATAGCATCTAAATTCTTCGTATTTTTGCTGATATACGTATCGAATTGCGGATATGGATTAATGACTTGATTCACACCAAGTTTCTTAACACCATCGACTTGAGGGAACGGAATCGGTTTATAGAACCAACCAGGCCCAGTAGGACCATCTAACTTCTCCCATATGGATGTATCGATATTCCAGAAACTCCCGATATTCATGGCATACCGGCCAGTCTTGACCTTCTCTTTATAACGTTCTACCTTATCGGTAACAGCCTCAGGGTCAATGAGTCCTTTACGATACAAGCCATTCATCCATTTGAAAGCTGATTTAAAACCTGGGTTGTCGAATTCAAAGATAAAATTGTCACCATCTTTTTGTACCGGAGTAACCCCACCCGCAGATGCGACTGTCACTCCGAAAGAGGAGAGAACAACATTCTCATCCTTTCCATCCAATAGCATACCAGCCGGAAGAAGCGGTTTGCCCGATGCATCCTTTAACTGCGATGCCTTCTCCAAATAGGTTTCCACACCTTTAAGCGTTGTCAAGTCTTTCTCCGTCATTCCGGTTTTCTCTAAGATGTCCGTCCGAATCATCCATGCGTTGGGGGACCAACTCGGAAATGGATCGGTTGGATTGATATCAAAGTTACCAGGAATCGACCATATATGTCCGTCAGCGTCCTTCATCTGATCCAGATATATCTTTGGAATCGCTGCCAGATTCGGGTATTTGTCTGGCATATTGAAGTACTTCTCAAGTGGCAGAATCTGATTGGAGCGCTTCATAGCGTCATTAATAACCTGATTTCTTCCGAATAGAGCCGCATCATCAAAGCCGCCTGTATTCAATTTGAGGTTAAGCGCAGTGGGAGCGTCCCCCTGTGTGCCTTCAACCTGAACATCAACGCCAGGTTCCTCAGTTCTCCAATATTGTTGAACCAAGCTGTCGTTATTAACCGTTACAGACCAGCCCAACCAAAGCTTAAAGCCGTTGGAGCTACTCCCTGCCGCCGTATTTTTTCCATCAGCAGCGCTATTTGCTTTTGAATTCACTCCTCCACTACTGCTTGAGCAGCCAGCTGCCAAGATCAGCGAGGTTGCCAAGGTCAGAGCCATTGCACCTTTATACCTACTTTTGATAACCTTCATATTCTGCCTCCTTTTTTAATATAAACAAAATCGGTATATGAATAAAGCCTTATACCCGTAGTCATCCTTTCACAGAACCAATCAAAACACCTTTGGCAAAATATTTCTGCAGGAAAGGATACACAATAAGAATCGGAATCGCACTGATCATGACGGTAGCCATTTTTACCGACATCAATGTGATGTTTGTCAGAGATTGTTGTCTGAGCAGATCCTGATTTTCATTAGAGCTCATAATACTTGACAAGTCCTGCGCTGTCAGTAACTGTTGCAGAAAAGTCTGGACAGGAATCAATAGTTGATCGGTTACATAAAAGGCGCCGGAGAACCAATCGTTCCAATGACCCACGGCAGTAAATAGTCCGAGAGCAGCAAGCATCGGTTTCGAAAGAGGTACAATGATTTGCAATAAAATCCGAATGGGACCTGCGCCGTCTAACTCCGCCGATTCAATCAATGCTTCGGGAATACCCTGTATAAATTTCAGCATGACGAACATATTCCATGCCGAAAATAGACCTGGGATGATATAAACCCAGAAGGTATTGGTCAACCCCATCTTATACAACTGAATGTAGAAAGGAATTAGACCGCCATGAAATAGCATGGTAATGAGAACATAAGTCAGAATGACTCTTCGGAATGGCAGAAGTTTATACGATAATCCAAATGCAGCTGCTAATGTGACTGCAAGCCCGCCAAGCGTACCTATAACCGTTCTCGCAATTGTGATTCGATAGGCATTTCGGATTAACTCGTTACCCAGTACGATTTGATAGTTGAGCCAAGTAAAGTCTCGTGGCCAGAAATATACACCTCCTTTTGCCGCATCCGATCCAGTGTTGAGCGAAATCGCCAGCATATAGAGAAAGGGAAAAAGAATAGAAAAACACAACAATGTTAGGAGTAGAATGATTAGCCACTGTCCAACTCGTTCTAAGGCCGTTACTTTCATCGGTTACCACAGCCCCTCGTCATTGATTTTCTTGGAGATCGAATTCGTCGTCACAACGAGAAGGAGACCCAGGATTGAAGACACTAATCCGACTGCAGTGGCCATACCGAAATAACCTTGTTGGAGACCATTCCGTAGCACATAGGTATCGAGAACATCTGCAACCTCCTGGTTCGCTGAATTCATCAGCGGATAGATCTGATCTAGCCCCACATTTATCAATCCCGGTATACTCAGTATTAAAACGATGGTTATGGTTGGTAAGATGCCCGGAAGTGTAATATGACGAATCTGCGCAAACTTGCCAGCTCCCTCCACCTTCGCTGCTTCATAAAGCTGCGGATCAATTGAGGAGATCGCCGCTAAGTAAAGAATTGTGTTCCAACCGACTTCTTTCCACAAGCTACTCGAGATGATCATAGGCCGGAACCAGTCTGTTGATCCTAAGAAGAAGATAGGTTTCCCTCCTAAGTGTCCAATAACATCGTTTACAATTCCACCGTCCATTGTTAAGAATGATTGCAGGATATAGGCTACCACGATCCAGGAGAAGAAGTGCGGTAAATAACTGACAGACTGCACGAAACGCTTAAAGGTCGAGTTTCTAACCTCATTTATCATTAGAGCCAGGATAATCGGCATCGGAAAAGCAAAAATGAACTTCAGGATTGAAATAGACAGAGTGTTCTTCACAATTTTCCAGAATTGCGAATCATGAACAAATGAGAAATTGTCCAAACCAACCCAATTACTTTCCCACATAGAAGACCCGATAGCAAAGTTCTTGAAAGCGATCTGAATACCAGCCATTGGAATATACTGAAAAAGAAAAAGCAAAATAATCGCAGGTAAAATCATGATGTACTGCCAGCGATATTTATATACGCGTGCGATCATACAGCCCCTCCTTGTCTGACTATTATTTTTTGATGAATCATACGAGCCCATTGTTAATTAAACTTTAGGATCGCCACATCATGGCCCGCAATCTCCATATTACTTCCTTGCCATGTCCGACCGGTTAAGAGATCGATTCCGATTCGTGCTCCAAGGTCAATCGTAACGGCATCTGCGTTATGATTCAGCACGAATAAATATTCTTGCCCATCCTTATGCCGGAGCGTCGTTTCGACCCCTTCCAGTGCAGTTGGAAGGAATGGTTTGATATCTCGAGAAGCGCACAGCAGCTGCAACCAATCCTGGAGGAATGCCGCTTCCGGACTTGTTGCCATATACCATGCTTCTCCGGCACCAAATTTATTGACAGTAAGTGCCGGCATGCCTCGATAGAAGTCCTCACCATACACTGCCTTGACTTCTGCGCCCTCGGAGTGAATTAGATCGCAGAGCATGCCGCATTCATATTCCGGTTTGAAACCAGGAATGTCGCCTTGTATAATCATTCGATTGTGTTGGTTAGGAAGAAGTGCATCAATCTCTTCCGCCCAAATCCCGAGCAACTTCCGCAGCTCCCCTGGATATCCACCCGTTTTAACAAGGTCATTCTCATTGACAATGCCGCTGAAAAAGGTCGTGATAAATGTGCCACCGGATTCAACATATCTTTCAATCTTATCGGATATGCCTTGCTTTACCATGTACATAACAGGTGCGATTACAAGTTCGTAGCCGGACAAATCGGCTTCCACGCTGACGACGTCTGCCGCAACCCCTGAACGGTACAGCGCGTCGTAGAACTTATGCGTTTCATCCACATATCGAAGGGCGATGGTCGGCCCACTTGACATCTCAATCGCCCACCAGTTCTCCCAATCGAATAGGATCGCAACTTTTGCCATAACCCTGGCACCTAGAAGCGTATCACTAAGTTTCACTAATTCTGCGCCGAGCTGTGCACATTCGCGGAATACACGGGTATGTTCGTTACCGACATGCTCAATGACGGCACCATGATATTTTTCACAGGCCCCGATCGATCGACGAAGCTGGAAGAACATGATAGTATCCGCACCTCGAGCCACCGCCTGGTAGCTCCACAACCGCATCACACCCGGACGCTTGAGCGAATTATAAGGCTGCCAGTTTTGCTGACTGGGAGTCTGCTCCATCAGCATGAATGACTGGCCCTCTTTCAATCCACGCATCAGATCGTGCATCATGGCTGTGTAACTGTGCGGTGTGTTGAATCGAGGATAGCTGTCCCAAGAAACTATGTCCATATACTTAGCCCATTTATGATAGTCGAGCTTTTTAAAGGCTCCCATTAAATTCGTGGTTACGGGAATATTCGACGTGTGTTTCTTGACTGCTTCATATTCAATCTTGTAGCATTCAAGCAGGCTATCGGAATGGAAGCGAATATAATCAAGTGAGAGCCCCTGGAAGTTCGTTTCCGTTCGCCCATTCGCACCAATCCATTCCTCACTTAGACCACTCGGCAAAACAATGTCTTCCCAATCGTAGAATGTATGACCCCAAAATGCTGTATTCCAGGCGCGGTTTACAGCATCCAGTGTACGATACCGCACTTTCAACCATTTGCGAAACGCCGCTTCACAGTTGTCACAGTAACAATTCCCCGCTCCGCCGTATTCATTGTTAATGTGCCATATGAGTAGAGCCGGATGATTCTTGTAGCGTTCTGCCAGTTTCTCCGCCATACGCGCTGCATACTTGCGGTAGGTTGGACTGTTTGGGCAAGAGTTATGTCGCCCGCCGAACTTCCTTTTGCGGCCGTAAAAATCAACTTGAAGGACATCGGGGTATTTGCGAGCCATCCAAGCGGGGTGTGCAGCCGTGCTTGTTGCGAGACAGACACCGATTCCATTTGCGTGAAGTTTGTCCATCATTTCATCAAGCCAGCCGAAATCGTACGTATCCTCGTCAGGTTGATTTTTCGCCCATGCGAATACGTTTAGTGTTGCAACATCGATACCAGCGAGCTTAAACATACGTAAATCCTCGTCCCAGATCGGCTTCTCCCACTGATCAGGGTTATAATCACCGCCGTACCAAATTTTTGGTTTGTTTCCATAAGTCATCTTGTGCACCTTCTCACATTTGATAAAATCGGGACATTCAAATTCGTTTATGTCTTGCCAATGGAAGTTCCATCAAGATTAACTGCATTTCCTTATATTTTAACGATTGATTAGAAGTAACGAAATATAACATCGATTAGATTACTATCAATTTCATATGATGTTTAAAGTATCCCGGTATTATGGACAGGGAGAAGAAGCAGTGACGAACTACACCGCTCTCTAATACCGGAGCAACAGGATGTCATGACCAGAAAGAATTAAGCTCCTGCAGACATCAACTGATGTTCAGCATCAAGTTGAAAATGGCATCGGCCACCATTTGAGCGACAGCTTCCGCGCCTGGTTCATTCAAATGCGTATTGTCTTGGATCCCTTCCGGGTAGTTCGGATGTTCGCCCGGGCTCAGCCACGTCAGCCATTGTTTCGATCTAGCTTCTCCCATTTCCTTAAACGCGACGGCGCTTCGGCCGCATAAATCGATGAAAGGTACATTTTCCAGAGCTGCCAATGCTTCCATTGATCGGGGATAATCCCCATGCGTATTGATTAGTAAACCGTCAACGTCAAAATGTCTACGGCAAAGAGGTGAAATGAGTACAGGATATGCCCCTGCCGCTCTAGTTTCGTCGATATATTGTCTCAAATATTGATGGTATGTGCTCCAAGGCACCGTATGTCTTTCGACATCTTCCTTACTGTCATTGTGACCGAATTGGATAAACAAGTAGTCTTTCGGCCTGATCACATATATAATTTCATCTAGCCTACCCTCCTCGATAAAGCTCTTGGAGTTTCTTCCACACATGGCCTTATTGACAACACTGACTGAATCGGGAATAAATAAATGCAGCTTGTTGCCCCAACCTTGCATAGGATACGATTTAGATGGATAATCTGCCATTGTTGAGTCTCCTGCCAAGTAAAGTGTTTGTTTCATTATCGATTCATTCCCCTCCATTTGGGTGTAAACAAAAACAATCATGGTTTCCCCGCCGCAACCCCGACACACAAAGGGGCTTAACAGTATTCCCTTATAAATAGCTTCTTGAACAGGCTTCGAAAAACGTTGAAGCCCGGGCATCTTGTTGTTTTTTCCCATATTTCAGTGTGCCAAGAGAGGTTCGTGCAGATCTTAGGCGTCCTAGCCTCATGAGTGCGAACATATGCGCATTAGCGACTCTCACAGAAAAAAGGCAGACGCCAAGGCGCCTGCTTGGATTAAATATTCGAAACTACTTCTCCTAATTTTGCCGACAGCCGTATCATTTTGGAACCTAATCAATGACAGGGATCAATTCAATGTAATCAAAACCCAATTGATAGTCGGTGCTCATAGCATTCTTGCCAATTACTGTGTATTTGAATTTTTTCTCTCCCGAATGACTAAAACTTACAATTCCGGCAGACGCCTGTTTGAAGGCGGGTATCGTAGTATACATATCGACTGAGCTGCCATACTCTTCACCGTCAATTGAAAGCTGTACAGTACCGTTTGCCACAGCACTTCTGTAGCCTGTCACAATTTCATACTTCGAAGCATTGGAAGGGACATGCACCGTGAAGGTAATAAAATCGTTTACCCCAAACATTCCTTCTGACATCGAAGAAATTTTCAGCCAATGTCCTCCATGCCCACCTTCTTCCCCTATTTCATTTTTTGCCTTCCCGGAAAAATCATAAGGGAGACCTTCCGCTTCATAGAGATAAGTGTCAACTGCCGGTATTAAGGTCGTGGTTAGAACTTGCACACAGCCATAGGCAGGCATGTGTACAATAACATCATCACCGATAATCTCATAGTCTGCTATGCCCGAGCCAATCCACCTGTTGTCAGCATTATAGAAGCCTTGGGTGATAGAAAATACGCCATGCCTAGCCAGTTCCTGCAACCTAAAATCCGACGCGGTCGTACTGACTAACGCAATTTCTTTTTCCCCTCTTTCAACAGCAATTCCTACACCATTGTCCTTTGTCGTGTACATTACCTCTAGTGAACGTATGCTTTTCCTAAAACTTTTGGTAACAGAGCTTTTCTCCAAATCCGATATTGGATTAAAGAATTTTAGCATAGTGCCACCAGCCCCGTCCGCTTGTTTCGTCGCCAAATCATGGGCTAATTTATTTAACATAAGCTGCGTCTTCCTGAGCCTATCCACAGCATCCGGATTGATTGGCATCGGTATGTGGTCCTCTGTATTTTCATACAAACCCAATTCGTCTGGACTACAAAGGTCATATACGTTCAGGAAGCCCCCACCTGCTAGCGAGGCTAGGAGTAACCGATCGAGATTGGCATATTTCGGGGTACCTATACTGTGCCCATCATCGCCATGCCTCTCTTTGTGGATGCCGCTCCCCCCGTTTTCCATGTTCATCACCAAATTGTTCCCTACGGCATAGTTTGGAACTTTTCCAGGATGCAAAGGATCGATGTAGGTAATAGGGGCATGACCGTAGGTGAACAAAGTCTTAGGAACATCCGAGTACACATCCAACCCGATAAAGTCTATGTTGGTTCCGGTAGTGCTTCTCTTTATTTCATTAAGGTGTACACCGGTCGCGTCCGGGACATGGAAATTATTCACGCGTGCCCATACCGAATACCTAGATTCTTTGACTGCTGTGGCAATCGAGTTGTTGTACCTCCACATGGTTTCTTCATAGTAGGTCTGCAAGTCGTTCCCCGCAGCTGATAAAGCTTCCATGCAATTATCACACTGACAATAGAGAACTAGCTCACCCCTGCTGTTTACTCTGCGTCCCCCATGCAGTAAACTAACAGCAGGTTCATTCGAAACCTGACAGCCAATCACTGTGTTTTGGTAACCATGCTTGACGTTATAATCCGCAATATGGTCGAACATGGCCTTAACTACGGTACTTTCTCGCTCACGCAGGCTAGGATCATTCTTACACATGAGGTGATGGTATACCCCGTACATTGGATCCTTATTTTTCCTAAAGAACGGGATATCTTCTAACAGCTGTCTGCCATCGGCTTTGTCAGTCAAGGCTTTCTGGTATTGGTGAAAGACATAATAGGGGACACGGTTATCTATACTGAGGCTGCAAGTATCGGTGCCAAACCACAATATCTCCAGCTTCAAACCCGCATCCTCCGCCCACCCTATCACTTTATCAAGGTAGTCCCAATCATAAACTTGATCAATTGAAAGAATCAGCTGTGGCGGGTGAGCACCATCCGCACCATCAATCTGAATCGTTTGCCCATCCTGAGGGTTACTGGTTTCTGACTGCAAGATAAAGCTCGCCTTTTTATCTCCCAGACAGTACGAATTGATAAATTCGGTCACATTGAAGTCATAATAAAAAACGTCCTTTACAAGATCATAGGAAGGTGATTTGGTGACCTCATGCGCCTCACTAATCGCATACCCCTGATTGTTTGAAGCATTTTCCCATGTGAGTGTCGAAGCATCCCAAGAATCGTCTTCAATTCCGTACAGCTTTATGGAATGGCCCTGTGCCATCGCCTCGGTGACAAATACCCTGATCTTCGCGCCAGCTAATTTGCCTTGACTGAAGCAGTTAAAATCAAATTTTACATAGGCTAAGGATTGCGAAAAAGAATGTTCTTGACCGAATCCCGTCTGGATGGTTTTGCTGTTAGAAAAATTTAAAGATCGATAATTCCCATCCGCAATGTAAGTAGTTTCAGTAGCCATGTAAGATTGATCTGGTTGGACATCCATCCACCGAATCTGTGCATTCACAACGGTGAACCCGTCCTGCTTCGCAACCTGGAAGAGATGTTTGATCTCGTCGTTCAAATTTGTTTCTCATACTTAAACCGATAATTCCCATCCGCAATGTAAGTAGTTTCAGTAGCCATGTAAGATTGATCTGGTTGGACATCCATCCACCGAATCTGTGCATTCACAACGGTGAACCCGTCCTGCTTCGCAACCTGGAAGAGATGTTTGATCTCGTCGTCGGTATACTTATATATATCCTTTATCTTGTCGATACGGATCTGAATGCCATTAAAGAAAAATGGCTCACCGGAAATCTCCAATACCTGTTTCCTGTCATATCCGACCATAGCCACTCTAGAGACTTTTTTATCTTGTCGATACGGATCTGAATGCCATTAAAGAAAAATGGCTCACCGGAAATCTCCAATACCTGTTTCCTGTCATATCCGACCATAGCCACTCTAGAGACTTTACCGGCATCTTTTTTTCGTGATTCAACCATATGCTTTCCCTCGCAGTATATTTTAATTTCTTTAACTGACGAATATGGAACTTCTCATGCTCTTTTAAACAGGTGTAGCCATCTTTCATCGCAGMGCTGTAAAAGATTCATAGTCACCTTTTTGGTGTCGGTGGTATGGAAATTAATTATAAAGATTTATAATATACATTTTATATGTGAAAAGAACGGCCATCCATGTGACATCTATTAGATTTCTATCATTATGCTTAGAACTTTGGCACTTTACAAATGAAAACGGCTTTATTATGAAGGGAGTGCGAAAATTTTGAAATCCAAAACATTGAAATCATTTTTAATTGCAATGTCTCTTTTAATCGTCACTACTACAATAATCGGAACATTCCAAACTGCCTATGCAGCCGTAACAGTAACTTTTAACTACACAACCGCAACAAACAGTTCAGATAGTCCATTGTTATTTGGCGGTTCCAATGAACCTAGTCCAGAACATAACTCAAATATTTATCCCAAACTGAAAGGTGCAGGTTTGAAGTATCAACGAGGCACGATCCATATGGACACTCTCCTGCCCAGCAACATCACCCTCGCGGATTACAAAAATAATGTAAATAATGTACAAGATCCAAATACGTGGGATTGGACTGGACTGCAGTGGGTTGATTTTGCGAAGGCAAACGGTATAACTACAATGTTAAATATGTTTTATGCTCCACCTTGGCTTACTTATAGTGGTACCGCTAAAGGAGTTCCAAAAGACTGGAGTGTATATCAAGATATTATCAAAAAAGTTATTACTAAATATGGATCAAAACTAGATTATGTTGAACCCTTGAATGCCATTACACCCGCCAATAAAGAAAATATAACCTTTTTGAAAACCCCTTTACTCATTCTATTGCCTCCTTTTTATTTTAAAACGCTTTTATCAATGGTGAAACACGGATGCTCCCAAAATCTTTTCATCACCTCTTATTCTCACTGTACCTGGGCTACTCTAAAATTAACAAACTTATTTCTTACTATTAATCTAGATTTTTAGCCATAAACAGGGAACGCCCATAAATATATAACAGGCGTTCCGAGTAACGATCTTGTTCCTTAATAACATCAAAACCTGGTGTTAACTCCATTGTCTATTGGTGTTCTTAGAGTTTGTATTTCAAATAGTTTAGTTTTTAACCAGGGACCAATCGTCCACATTGACCCAATTTCCTGCATTTGCTACAGAGTATAGTGCAATACGTGCTTTACCGTTCGTTACATTAATATTCGGAATTGTAATTTGAGTCCAGCTGCTTATTGCTGAATTAACATTATATCTGAGCTCAGATCCGCCATAGTTGCTGACATATATGTATGCAGTAGACTGTCCTCCACTACTTTTTACCCATGCCTTTAAGGTATAGGTTCCGTTTGGCAAATTCGTTAAATCTTGATAACGGGTAGCACTATAAGCCGCTGTCCCTGACTGCTTAGCTGACCATCTTCCTGAGTGACCGCCTAATGCATTGGCATTCGGATTGGTTGTTGCATTCGTCCATGTCGTCCATCCTGCCAATGAATTTTGAGCAACGCGATCAGCTTCATAACTTGGATTCAATGCATAGTTGTTTCCGCTACCTACACTCCATGTTCCAGCGGCCGCATCTAAATTGAATTCACTTAAAGAATTCATACTCGGGGTCGTACCGTTAAAAGAAAGCGGCATCCATTGGTTGTAGCCGATACCGTTGCCCGCTAAATTACTCCAACGATCACCGCCAAATAAGATGGTAGTGCCAGAAGTACCCTGCACACTAACGAACAATCCAGTTTGCGTAACATGTGAGAAGTCTTTATCCGTATTACCCATGACAAACTCACTCGAATATGGCCCATAAATGTTCGTAGAGGAAATACAGTAGGTCTTCGAAGCATTCCATCCATGCAATTCAGAGCCGCAGACATAATAAACGCCGTTATACTTGAACATAGCGTTACCTTCTCGACCTGCTGGAACATTTAAGATCTGTGTTGCCGGTTCAACGTTTAAATAATCAGATGGACGCAGTGCTGAGATATAAATATTAGCACGACCCGCTCTATTACTATAAACCAAATAAGCTTTGCCATCGTCATCAATGAAAACAGATTGATCTCCAGTTCTTTCATTTATTACATTAGTAATAATAGGCTGCAGACTATTATAAGTAAAAGTCCCCGTAGGTGTACTACTTGTGGCAAAAGCAGTTCCTTTACCATTTGGTCCTTGGTATTGAGTTACTAATACGTACTTCTGTGTGTTACTGTTATAAGCCACACCAACTCGACCTATCCAATCTGCATCCCATGTCGATCCATCTGTTGCTGCAGTAACGACATTACCTTCAAATTTCCAATGCACCAAATCAGTAGATGAATAACAGGTAATTGCATTAAAGCTACTATCACTGTTTAAGGATGTCGGATTATTATAGTACGTCACGGCACCATTATACTTAACCCCATACCAGTAATACGTATTCCCAACTTTAAGTACACCGCCTCCCTGCGAATAGATCGGATTACCTGCAGTATCTTTCCAAAAAACATCATTCGTAAGCTTCTGACTGGCAGCGCTAGCTGGCGTTACCCCAAAGCATATTACCAAAGCAAAAAGTAATAGAAAGACAGGGAACTTAGATAAACGTTTAAAGCCATTTTTCATTTCGGATCATCCTTTCGAATATTAGTTTTAAAATCAGACTTGAGGTACACACTTAAAGCAATTAATTCACCTTAACTAAATCATTCGATCACCCCCTTAAGGAGAATGTGCAAAAATAAAACACCTCTGTCAGAATTTTTGGATGCATTCGACAGAGGTGTTGGGATATTAAGTATTTATGTATATAATATTTGTAAACCTGTTCTCTTATTGTAGTTGCTCTTGGTTTTTACTGTCTCCCACTGCGTGACAAAATCACCCAAAGCTATGGTTGGAGCAGTTAATCACTAGTGCTATCGTTAATGCTTTGAAACAATCTATACAAGACAGTTGCAGCTTGTGCTCTAGTAGATGGGTTCTTAGGAGCAAAATAACCCTCTTTCGTTCCGTTCATTAGACCTGATTGCTGTAACGCTGAGACAGCATCTCTCGCATAGACGGAAACAATATCTAAATCTTGAAATCTAGTTGTTATGTTGTACGTGCTTAAAGGTATGCCATTTGCTATTCCTAACAGCTTGGAGACGCGGAAAATAAGCACAGCCATATCTTCACGACTGATTTCGTCGTTTACCCCAAAAGTTCCATTATCCTTACCTTGTACTAAGCCTGATTTCTGGGCGGAAGCAATGGAGCTATAATACCAAGAATCCTGCACAACGTCCGAAAAAGCAGCAGTAGCTGTCATATCTTCTAGGTCGAAAAGCTGTACAAGGAGTTTTACAAACTCCGCTCTTGTCACCTGACCTTCCGGTACATAATAGCCCTCGCTTCTACCATCAATAATTTCACGAGAAGCTAACCCCAGAATGCCTTCACCAGCCCATGCATATCCGTCCATATCCTTAAAATACACTGTGGAATGGTACGCCACATATTTGCTAAAATGATTTGGTTTAAACGTAACCATTTGCCTTAACTGAAGCAGTTAAAATCAAATTTTACATAGGCTAAGGATTGCGAAAAAGAATGTTCTTGACCGAATCCCGTCTGGATGGTACTGCTGTTAGAAAAATTCAAAGACCGATAATTCCCATCCGCAATGTAAGTAGTTTCAGTAGCCATGTAAGATTGATCTGGTTGGACATCCATCCACCGAATCTGTGCATTCACAACGGTGAACCTTTATCTTGTCGATACGGATCTGAATGCCATTAAAGAAAAATGGCTCACCGGAAATCTCCAATACCTGTTTCCTGTCATATCCGACCATAGCCACTCTAGAGACTTCACCGGCATCTTTTTTTCGTTATGCTTTCCCTCGCAGTATATTTTGATTTCTTTAACTGACGAATAAAGAACTTCTCATGCTCTTTTAAACAGGTGTAGCCATCTTTCATCGCAGCGCTGTAAAAGATTCATAGTCACCTTTTTGGTGTCGGTGGTATGGAAATTAATTATAAAGATTTATAATATACATTTTATATGTGAAAAGGACGGCCATCCATGTGACATCTATTAGATTTCTATCATTATGCTTAGAACTTTGGCACTTATCGCTGCCTAGTCTCTTCTATCATCCACGTATGTTCACACATAATTGACTCGATATACTGAGATTACTTCAATTACGATTCCATAAAAAAATTCTACACCGCAACAGGTGGCTGAGAATCTACTCAATCGCGAGTTGGCGTCACTTGACAAGAACTTGATCCGATAACTAAAAAAGCCCGCGGATTTTGCGGACTTCATTCTGACAATGTTCTTGTCAACCGACAATGGTAAGGGTTTGCGTTTTTTTCTTTTTTCACTTGTCTCGTACTGGGGATTAGAACGGATGTTTTGGGATTAGATCGGATGTTTTTTATAGGTTTATCCTACAGCGGGTTATGTACGTATTTTTTTCCAAAGTAAAAAGCCGTGTAACAGATTACTGCTATGCTTTCAAATAATATGCTGATCCCGAGTTATCTGCATAGAATTCGAATTAATGATAAGGATTGAAATGCCAGCTTCGTCGATTTGAATCTGAGAAACAATCGCCTTTTACTAAAGAGTTCGCCTATAATCACTAGGATTGCATCCATACTGGTCAGTAAACAGCTTTGCAAAGTAACGCGGATTTGAATATCCGACCATTTCTGCAACTTTCTGAACTTGTACATGAGGGTCTTTCAATAATTCTTGAGACTTCTTCAATCGGATATTGGTCAAATATTTAATAAACGTTGTTCCCATTTTCTTATGAAATATTGTGCTTAAGTAGTTTGGCGTTACCTTCAGCTCATCTGCGATTTGTAGGATACTAATCTCATTCATATAGCTCTTCTCAATGAAAAGAAGCGTTTGCTGGACGGTATCCTGAGGCCTCTGCATTTTAGGAATATGTACAGATAGAAGAAGTTGACCATGCTCTTTCAGTTGTTTGATCCATACGTCAGCAGTTTCTTTGACATCCAAACGGCAACCGATGGTCGAGCTCAAGTATTGACTGATCATGCTTTTTACCTTTCTATGCTGCTGATCGTGACACATCTTTTCAAACCGTTCTCTACATTCACTAATTGCATTAATATACAGTGCATAAGAGCTTTCCTCGTAATGCTTGACCAGCTTCTCTACACATTTACATAGTTGTAAATGCTCTTCATCGGTGCCCTTCACCCAGTCTTGCAAATGCCATCTTCGATTCATCCCATAGCCGATCCGCATAACAGATACACGCTGCAAACCATCCAACTGCTCCTTCACACCTGAATAGGAGTGACATTGTGCTGTCAGCATAGTTAAACAAAATTCATTACCGATTACAGCCTCCTGCATCACCTGTTCCATATCTAGTGCGACTTTACCCATTAAGCGAGTGATATTCGGCTCATTACTCTCAGTAATCAAAGCCAATTCACCACTAGGTAGAAAAATAAAGGAATATCGAATTTTCGAATGTCCTTGCAGCCTGCTCCCGATTCGCTCCCGCATCTGTTTATAAAAAGAGCTCAACCTGCTGGATTTCAATGATTCTTCCAAGCCACTATCCACGTAAAATACGAACAAATGAAAATCCGTAATTTTCTGCTCAGCCGAATCTTCTAACCCATCATCCACGACTAGCCCATGGCAAATATCTGTCATCCTTGACCCAAACTTCACGTTCATTCCATCGTTCTGTGTAAGCAAAGCAAGTTCAATATCGGAAAGTGATAAAGCTAACTCTGCCTGATCTACAGGTTTTAACAAGTAATTGGAAGCTCCAAGCCGAATGGCATCTTGTGCAAATGAGAATTCCGAGTATCCCGTCAACACGATCCATTTCATCTTCGGATACTCGTTTCTGATTAATTGAATAGCCTCAATGCCAGATAAATAAGGCATCTTAATATCCACAATAGCCAAATCAGGCTGCTCATTCCGGATGAGCTCCATCATTTCTCTGCCGTCCGATGCAGTTCCAACAATGTTCCATGTCTGTGAAAGCTCCGAAATCATGCTAATGAGACTTTCTTGAATCAGATATTCATCATCCGCAATAACAATCCTCATGCTGTCATCTCCTTTAATGGGATTTGAAGGGTTGCTTGAGTACCAACATCCTGCTCACTGTGAATGGCGAATGTTGCCTGTTGATAGACCAGTTGTAGACGTTCTTGCACGTTGTCTAAGCCAACGTGTGTCCCTGAATGAGGCTCTTTCGAAAAACCTGCGCCATCATCCTTTACCACAATAACCACATAGGCAATATCATTCTCTATGTGCATTGAAGCTGATACTACTAGCGAACAAGCGCGATTTATGGGTTCAATGCCATGTAGGATTGAATTCTCAACAAGTGGCTGCAGTAGCAACTTCGGGAACAATAAATTCCCTAATGCGGGGTCTAATTCCATCGAAAAATCAAACCCTTTTCGGGAAAACCTCATCTTTTGCAAGTTACAGTAACTGACTAGGAAGTCAAACTCATCTTTTAATGTCGATTGATCCTTCTTATCCAGGACATAACGAAGCATTCGACTGAGCGAAACAATATACCGCTCCAATAAATCCTTTTGTCCCAAACGATTCAGACCGATAAAGCCACTTAATACATTATATAAAAAGTGGGGCTGCAACTGTGCCTGTAGAGATCGATACTCTGCATTTCGTAGATTTAATTCGGTATTACGTAGGGTTAACTGCGCTCGATATTCTCTATCTATGAGCTCATTAAGATGTGAAATCATCGAGTTAAGCGCCATCCCTATTTGTGCGATCTCATCTTTTCCGTGGACGTCCATTTGTGCGTCTATGTTTCCTCTTTGAACTCTTTTCATTAAAGCAACCATGTTCTTAAATGGCCGTATAATCCATCGAGAAAGAGAGAAGAACATAATAATTGTTGTGAGTAACCCGCCAATTCCAAAGGCTAAGCCAAGAATATACACCCATTTAAATTGTGCTTGTATACCCGAATTGGAGATGAATATAACTATATTCCAATGGGCTAACTCCAAATTTTTCTTAATGACGAAATACGAATCATTATTGCCTTTTACCTTCGTTACATCCTCTTTAATTCCATCCAAAATTTCCGTGGATAAAGGTGAAGTCGCATAAAGTGGTTGGTTTTGGTCATCTAAAATGGCAATGATCGATTTGGGATTCAAATGCATATCCCCAATAATTTTTTTCATAACATTCGTATCGGCATCTGCCATTATTACCCCAACATGTGCTTCCGTGTCGGGATCCTTAATCAACCTGGCTACCGAAAAAACGTTAGTTACCGGCGGATTGCGCAAATAATCCTGTGCATGGGGACTAATGAATACGACTTGACCGTCGCCTGCCAGTGTTTTCTTGTACCAATCTTTAGTGGTATAGGGGTATTGATCGACCGTTTCTGTTGAATTCACCATTCTGGCATACATAGTATCATCATTAGCAATAATCATCGTTCCAACGATATCTTCTCGCGTCATTTTCATGTAGGTAAAAAGCGTATTATACAGAGCTCGATTGGAGACTAACGTCGTATACAGGTCTGAGGAGGCATAGCTTGGACTTGCTTTTAGCTTCAAAGCATTCATGACGTCTTCACTTAAATAGGGGATGATTGTCAATTTCTCGAGGTCCGTTAAATACATTTCCATATTACGTTTCATGGAGACTAACGCACTGTCCGTTTCTGTCAATGCGTTTCGGACAATGATTTGTTTATAATAGTAAGGCATAACAATCGTAATAAGCAGGGTAGGAATAATAATCGTCAGTAAAAATAGAATAGACAACTTTACCCGAAATGAGTATGCAAATTTCATCAAACTCCTCCATAACTGCTGGTTACCTTCTCGCTAATCGGGTTACATTCTCTTTCATAATCGTACTAAATTCAGCTGCTGTTATATGCCCAGCAATCAGATCAAGTCCGTTTGTACACATGATATCCCACATGCCGTTCGGCAAATAAACCCGGTCAAAGTAAGGGAAAACACGCACATCCCTATATTGCTCATAATACTTAGCAAATTCATGATTAACTGTAACGCCTTTCAAACCGACCGGCAGCTTCATTACTTTAGCTATTTTCGCCAAATTATCTGGCTGCGCGTAGAAGGCAAGCAATTTCTTAGCTTCTGTCATATGCTTCGTATTTTTCCATATCCCCATGGTATCGCGCTCTCCACCTGAGAAGGTTGGCGTATCCCCCGCGACGATCGAAGGAATCGGCATTATCCCAATTTGAGCGTCTTTGTTCACCTTATACGTGTCCTCAGCGAAATTGGGCCCACCATCAAAGAAAGCTATTTTATCTGTGGCAAAGAGCTTTGCAAGATCCGCGAACTTCGCTGTAATGATGTCCTTATTGATGTAACCCCTATCAAACATTTCTTTAAACTTCTCGGCCATCGGTGTCCACTTGGACCAATCAAAGCTGCCGTTCATCAAAGCGTTAGCTTCATTGTTTTTTGATGAAATTAGTTGTGGAATGGCAAATAAATCAAAGTGCTCCCCGACGGTCCAATTATCAGCTCCAGAGAAATAAAACGGAACAACTTCGCCTTTGCTTTCAGTGAGGATTTTCTCGGAAGCTGCCATTAATTCATCGAAGGTTTTGGGCACCTCAATGTTATATTTTTTGAGAACATTCACATTATACGAAATCCCATCTTTGGCTTCACTGATAGGTAGCACATACACCTTACCCTGCTTATCTGTCACGATATCACGAATACTATCCGATAACTGGGAAGCCCAGCTCTCATTCCTTAAATCTGTCAAATACTTGCCATACCGAATTTGAGCCCAACCATGGGTATCAAACACATCTGGTAGATCACTCGCAGCCATTTTCACTTTCAATAGGCTCTCATATTCGGCAGGAAACTGGATATCAACCTTAATCGCTGGATTAGCCCGTTCGAAATCTAATGCAATAGCTTTGTAAATATTTTGTCCCGCAGGGGTTGCGACATTCATCAGAACGGATAGTGTAACAATATTACCCACATTTGCTCCCGTCTTGGTTGAATCCACCAAAGCACCTGCAAGTTGTGAAGAGTTGGCATCCTTCGTTATGCTGCTTGAGCACCCCAGTAAGAATATTGAAAGAGCAGTCGTACATGTCAATATAGCTAGCGCGGCTTTGGTAAACATGGTGAACCTCCAGGGACCTTTACCTCTATTCGGTCTCTCTATGATAACAGCTATGTGCTAAGTATATCATCGTTGATAGCGCTTTCGCGAGTAAGAAAACTACAATTCTTGTCTACTTTTCTACTCCACCCTTTCCAACGTAAAAGGAACCCAGATAAGACATAAAAGTCCACCGGGTTCCTTTTTATACCGAAGAGTTAATTATCCTTTTACCGCACCAGCGGATAACCCATGAATAAAATACCGTTGCAAGAACAAGTACAGCACCGCAAGTGGCAATGCCGCAATTACGGAACCAGCAGCCACCCAGCCTACGTTGCTCGTATACTGACCGAAAAAGGCTGAAAGCGCAACAGTGAATGGTCGAATGGCCGTTTTTTGCAGAAAAAATGTTGAGAATTGATAATCGTTCCACACATTTACCCCGTTTAGAATAATGACCGTTGCCGTTACTGGCTTTAGTAGTGGGACGATTAATTTGAAAATAACTCCGAGCCTAGTCGAACCGTCCATCATAGCCGCTTCATCTAATTCACGTGGAATGGAGCTGATAAATCCGGTATACAGAAAGATTGTAATTGGTAGATAGAACGTCACATGCAGCAGAATGATCCCCCAATAGGTGTTTAAAGCTCCAAGATCAACGTAAAATTTGTAGAGGGGTACTAGAATTGTAAGTGGCGGAACAATCAGAGCTGCGATAAAAAAGAGATACATCATCCGATTCAAGCGTGTCTTGTATCGCGCCAACGGATACGACGATATTGTACCTAAGACAATAAGTAAAATAATGACTATAACCGTGATCACACTCGTGTTAATGAAGGCTTTACCCAGCTTCGCATTCACCCACGCATTCGTGAAATTCCCTGTGTACAAATAGTGGGGAATGCTCCACTTCGAACTGAGGTCTGAATCCTTTTTAAACGAGCTGGTTAGCAAGATATAGAAAGGCAAGATGTGAAGAATGCCAATGATCAGTACAAGGATGCTCATCCAACCTTTTGCCTGCTTCATAGTTCCTGCTCCCTTCTTCTCAGATAATACAAGACACTCAAACAGATGACAGAGATGAGGACAAACATTAAGATTCCTAGTGCTGAAGCGAACCCTGCGTCTTGTCTTGTGAAATATAATTTATACATCAGTGTAGATAAGGAAGCTGACGCAACCCCTGGCCCACTGTTGGTTAACGAAACGATTACATCGTAAAGCTTCAAGCCCCCGATGAGATTTAAAACAACACTGATCGTCATCGAAGGTGAGAGTAATGGGATCGTGACATGTTTAAATTTAGAAAAAGCAGAAGCGCCATCAATATCAGCAGCCTCATAATAGTCTTTGGGAATGGTTTGAAGTCCAGCCAAATAAATAATCATTGCGACTCCGAGATACTGATACGTATTCACAAAGGTAATAATCCACACGTTAATCTTGGAGTCTGCCAACAAATTAAATGTCTTGGGTGAGAAAATATGAATAATGTCGTTAATCGCACCGCCATTGTATTGGAAGAAAAAGTACCAGACATATCCCATGATTAACGGGCTAATAATAACTGGCATGTACACAATGGTTTTGGCAATGCCTGCTGTACGCATTTTGTAGTTAAGTAAGAGTGCATAAGCTAGACCGACACTATTCTGAAAAATTGTTGAGCCTACGCCATAAATAAACGTATTTCTGACGACTGTCCAGATATCTGCTTCCTTGAACATCCTCACATAATTATCAATTCCAATCCAAGTGGCATCCTGAGAGAAGCCGTCCCAATCTGTTAAGGAAATTTTCACCCCATTGATCAAAGGGTATATAACAAAAGCGAGGAGCAGTATCACCGTCGGCAGATACAGGAAATTAAGCCAAACAGGCGAACTTAACGATTTCCCCCACTTTCTCGGGGCTGCAACGGGTTCTGATCTCTTTTTATAAACAGTATCCAATGGCTTACCTCCCATCTCTAGATGAATGAAGATTCCCATACCACTTGGGTCGTGATATGGGAACCCGTCATTGATGTTATTTTTTCGATAATCGAGCCACATTCTCTTTCATGATCTGACTATATTTCTCTGCTGTAATGTGTCCTGTAATTAAATCAAGACCACTCGTACACATTACATCCCACATCCCGTTCGGCAAATATACACGGTCGAAGTAAGGGAATACACGAATGTCTTTATATTGCTCATAGTAGACTGCGAATTCGTGCGTAGCTGTAACACCCTTCAAACCTGCCGGAAGCTTCATAACATTGGAAATTTTCGCTAAGTTCTCAGGTTTCGCAAAAAACGCAAGCAATTTCTTCGCTTCATCCATATGCTTCGTGTCTTTCCAAATCCCCATCGTGTCGCGTTCTCCACCAGAGAAATTCGGTGTATCTCCCGCAACGATTGAAGGAACTGGCATAATACCGATTTTGACATCCTTGTTCACTTTATACGCATCGTCAGCGAATGAAGGACCACCGTCAAAGAAAGCAACCTTATCTTGAGCGAATAGTTTAGCAAGATCTGAAAACTTCGCTGTCACGACATCTTTGTTCATATACCCTTTATCGTACATCTCTTTGAACTTCGTTGGCAGCGGTGTCCATTTGGACCAGTCGAAGCTACCATCCAATAAAGCACTTGCTGAATTGTCCTTCGGCGAAATGAGTTGCGGGATAGCAAACAAGTCAAAATGCTCGCCCACCGTCCAATTGTCAGCACCCGCAAAGTAAAACGGAACAACCTCGCCTTTACTTTCAGTTTTGATCTTTTCAGAAGCTGCCATTAATTCATCAAAGGTTTTGGGCACCTCGATATTATATTTCTTAAGTACGTTCACATTGTAGGAAATCCCATCTTTGGCTTCACTAATCGGAAGCGCATACACTTTGCCTTGTTTGTCTGTTACGACATCTTTAATCGTATCCGTCAATTGTGATGCCCAACTCTCGCCTTTCAAATCAGCCAAATATTTGCCATAGCGAATTTGCGCCCATCCATGTGTATCGAACACGTCCGGCAGATCACTTGCAGCCATTTTCACTTTCAACAAGTTCTCGTATTCACCTGGGAATTGTAAATCAACTTTAATTGTCGGGTTTGCTTTCTCAAAATCTGCTGCAACCACTTTATACGCTTCTTGTCCTGCTGGTTGTGCCACGTTCATTAGAACGGATAATGTAACCTTATCCCCTGACTTTGTCTCTACTTTCGCTGGAGCAGCTGTAGTGCTTACAGATGGTGACGGATCTGCTTCTTTCGTAGTTGTGTTCGAACATCCAACCATCGCTAAGGATACGATTGATGTGCAAGCTAAAACAGTAAACACAGATTTCTTAAACATGGTAACCCCTCCTGGATATCTGTTATTTGATAAGGCCTCGGTTGTTTCTAACGACCTATACGTAAATTATAGCCCCCTTGTTAGCGCTTACGTGAGAAAGGAAACTACAAGAGATGTTCTCATTTCTACTGCGTATACAATGTTTCTTGAGCGTTCAAAAAAAAGCTATCTACCACGAGCAGTCGCCCAGGTAGATAGCTTTTTCCAAGTCATGCTATCGTTAATTTGTCACTGCAGCAATCTGAATACGATCTATATTTGGCGCATATCCAGATGAACTATTTGAAAACTTAATCGTGTTATTCCCAGCAGCTAATGTGACATCCGCTACCGTTGTACCAAAGTTCGACCACCCTAGTGTATTACGGAAATACAATTTTTTTGCGGTGGCGCCATTCACGCTAATATTCGCGTAGCGATCAACAATGTTAGCATTGTAATTCGACGCACCCGCACCTAACTCACCATTTGCATAGGTGATAATCATTCGATAAACGCCAGCAGTAGCTACATTTACGTTTTTGAACTGTAACGTGTTGGCTGCTCCTCCACCAATCCAACCCACATAAGATCCACCGGAAGCCGCAGTGTCGCTCGTAATCACTGCAGCCCCAGCACGTGTATTACCAGCGGCCTCGGCCTCATAGCCAGTTATAGTACCTGTAGATGCCGCTACATCGATATAATCAATGTTATAGGCGTCGTTATCATCTGTTGTGAAAGCATTCATTGCAATGCGATTAATACCTGCAGTTAAGAAAACGTTGGTCGTATTACTAGCCCATGTACTCCAATTCGTCGTTCCCGTCAAACTTAAATCCTTCAGATGCACACCATTCAGCATAAAGCGCGCATTTCTATTGGTTGTAGCACCAGTTAGAGGACCTGCAGAATAGCGCAAAGTTACATTGTAGAAGCCATTCGTTGGTGCTGTTACCACGAAGTTCGTACTTGCCGTACTACTACCGCCATAACCCTCGACGTAAGAGGTTCCAGCGTAGCCAGTATTCGTACCGGTATGGACGACCGCTGTTCCGCCTATGCTGGCATACTCAGCTTCATATCGTGAGTTTGTAGCCGTAGACAAGTCCCGATTCGGGGTCACAATCATTTGATAGGCTGATAATGCCTTCATATTGTTCACTGGAACGGTAATCTGCCCCGATGTAACAGCATAATCACCTTCTTGAACGATATAAGGACCGCTAGATGGATTTAGCCCTGACGTATCAACACCCCATACCGTCGCATGCACCGTACTGCCTAGATAAGAAGCTGAACCTAATCCTTTGACCACAACATCCGTATTAAACACATTCGTGCTGTTCGCCGAGCCGCCAAAAATCACTCTAACCTGCTGCTTGACGCTATCTAAAGAAGCAAGACCTTGCAATGACCCCGTTACTGATGGTGGGGTTACAGCAACCGTATTACCTACCATTTCCCCATACCATTTGTACAGCCACCAAGCGCCTGTTGCTTTATTATTTTGTGTAACGAGATCATTAAGCGAACCAGCTGTTGTCCAATAAGCCAAACTGCCGTACACCTTACTGCTCTCAAATTTGGATATAAACTGCACTAAGTTACCTGGCACACCAATATCCCCGGAACTACGGCCATATTCATTTATTGATATCGGTCTCGGTGAGATGCCTAAGCTCGTTTCCACCCCGCGATAATGATTGTAATGCGTATACCAGTCTGTGAAGAAGTCATTTCCTAGCTCATGCCAAGTCGTAACGTCCGGTAAACAATTATTGTTTTTGGCAAAAGTCATAAACTGCTGATATACGGAGCTATCGTAGTAGGAGAAATTAATGCCGCCTATTTTAGCCGTCGGGTCAATCGAACGTATCTTCTGATAAACGGTTTTCCAATCGTTGAATAATGTCTGCAATTTATTACTATTGTTATACCAAATCCAATCTGGCTCATTAAAAGGTACATACACATAATTACTGTGATTGGGATCTGCCGCCATTTGGGTAACCATCGTAGTTACTTTGGCCAAATAATCAGCCATACCTAAATTATCATAAGGCCAATTCTTATATATGTCCTGCATAATCACTTGGATTTGTTTGCCACCCGTGCGGAAAAATTGATTCTGCACATCAAATACGTCACCGTTCGGGTGCTGTAGACCATTCGGTGGCTTTTGACTGGCATATTGCGTTTTGAGCGGAGCCAACATATTATCTGTTGGAATCCCATCATTTCCAAGCCCATAGAGGTAACCTGTAGCGCCATAAAGCAAGGGACCTGTATTCGAGGACAAATTCACTTGAAGTTGAGGATTAGCGGCGTAGCTACGCCCTACAGGTAATACGGATAAGGATAGCAAACATGCGAATGCAATCATCGTTACTTTTTTGAACAACTTCATTCCCTCCCTAACTGATTAATTAATTCGATTCTCCTAACTAGGAACACTTAATATTGATGAAAACACTCACCACCCTTATAAATAATTGCGACAGTTTAAAGCGCTTTCATCTCGGCCGTGAGTAAAGTATAGCACCGTTGTTAGCGCTCTCGTGAGACTGGAAACTACGCTTGATGTACTTATTTACTACTGCTTACAAATGTCTAACGATTCCTCGAGCAAGAAACAAAAAACAGAAAATAGACCGCCTTGTGCGGTCTGCTTTCTGTTTTCAAAACCTTGAGACAAAATTACATACCAAGAACTGCAAACTCATTGATTCCAGGCTGAGCAGAACCACTAGTAAAGGTTATACGGACAAACTTTGCACGTTTTTCGGAATCAAACATAAGCCTTGATTTAGCTTCCGCAATAGTGTTTCCGCTCTTATCTATAACCTTCTTCCAGTTGGTCCCGTCATTGGAGATTTCAACATAGTACTTATATACGGAGGTTTGGCTAAGCCAATTGGAATCCACACCAGTAATATAGTACTCGTTGCTAAGGTCAATCGTTAGCGAATGTCCAGCATTGCTATTATTAGCTTTCCATGCTGTTGATGCGTTTCCATCATTGCTATTGGTTGCATTATAATTCGCTGCATTGCTATCTGTACTTACTCCTTTATTAAGACCAAGATTGGATTCTACTCCAATAAGCTCTTTCACTGAGAAATTATCAAGATAAGCCTTATTCGTACCACCAAACCTCCAGGCTTTGAGTTTGACACTTGTGTTATTATATGTTGTTATTGCTTCACCTGAAGTACCGGTATTTCTATACGTAGGTGTACCGTTTTCATTAGTTGACCAATTACCACTTACAGCAGTCCAGCCTACTGCAGTTCCGTCATTGAAGTCATCAGACATCATTACCTTGGCAGTCCTTTCCATAGGCATAACAGCAACATTGTCGAATGCCGCCTCCGAGTTGTGGTTTTTAAGCGCAATTCCACCGATAGCAAACGGAGTAGCATCGGTACCTTGGACTACAAGATTCCCATTTACATAACCCTTAAGTGAATTTCCGTTCAATTCAAATTTAAGATTATACCAATTATAATTCGTAAAGGTATAATTTGCAGTTGCAATTGTTGACCATGACCCACCGTCGTTTTTGTCGATTTGGATTACGTTATCCTTCATCACAAGCTGATAATACTTATTAGGTGCTGCATACTTAGCCAACAAGGCAGTTTCAACACCACTATACCTTATTACATCCGCAGTGAACGTATAATCTTTCCAATTGTTAGCATCCGGACCTGTCTTAAATGCTGTATTCATCTTGGTGTAACTTGTTTGAGAAGCTGCTGCAAAGGGTGAACTTCCTTTCATCACGTCATTGACTGTCAGAAATATCTTGTTAGTTCCGTTATGTCCATTTACAACCTTGGCATCAGAAGATAAAAAGTAATAAGTATCCGGCTTCAGACCCGTCAGTACCTTTCTTGCTTCGCTGTAAATATTCCCGGCAGGGAACATAAGCCTGTTGCTCCCACTTTCATTCTCGATTCCAATTCCGGAGCCTACAACTGTTGTCCATCCGGACATCCCTCCGTTAAGATTTCCATCCGGAAAATTTTCGGTAGTTCCTTTTGCCAAGATACTGCTGTTTGATTCAGAGACATTGGTATTGTTGTTGGTCAAATCTACAAATTTCTCGGTAGCATCTGAAAAACGGTTGTTGTTTACATATCCATTAAGGGTATGATCCAGTCTTATACTCGTCTTATCATTAGACCAGGAATAGATGTCAACCAGAGGAAGAAACACATTATCGTGAATATTAATGTTAAAATAAGGACGGTCGGTGTTTAACAATGTATGGTTTAAACTGTTTTTTATTATTCCCATGTCATAGAACCTTGAGTTTTTCATCTCAATATCATGAGGGAAACTCCCCTCATACCACTCCACATCCGATCGTATATTGACATTGGAATTAATAACACTGTTATCAATTAGAACGCCATTATGTAGCAGCATCTCTGCTTGTTTTAAGCTGTTAGATTCAACATTCCTATAAATCTCTGCAGTATGTCCATATTTAGACGGAAAAGCAAACAGCGTTTGTAGTGGGTCAAAACCTGAAGGGATATTAGATGTAAAGGTTAGCAGCCAGCAATCCTCTTGTTTTCCGTCGTTGTTCCAATCATACTTGTAGATTTGCGGAGAGCCAGCAAGCGTCATAGTTAAATCAGTCAAGTGATCTGCTGTATTCTTATAAAATTCAATAGTATCTCCAGCGTATATTTTGCTCGGATCCTCATATCCATTGCTAAAATCACTCAATATGACTTGATTGGCAGCAGGTTTTGCAACTACCGGTTTACCTTTAATAGCGTTATTCATGAAATCGTCTCTTGACGCGCTACCTCTAAAATGGTCAACCGTAATTATCCCTGAACAGTTTAAAAACCAAGGTGTACCATATATATCTCCAAGATTAAAGCCATTCCATCCCCTGTCAAATTTGGGACCGAGGTCAATATCCTTCAATGTAGGATTATTAACTCTGCTTAAGTAAAAGTTCCCGAAATTATAGCAGTACTGGTTTTCTATAGTCAATCCGTCAACGTCTTCTGCACTGAAGGGATAATATTCAGAAGGCATTGTTGTTTTCCAGAAAATATAATTCCCAACCTCAACTTCTGTAGGAAGCTTTGTATCGTTCATTACCATACGGGAAGTGTACCCTGAAACAAGACTCCATTTTTTCCCAGGTTGACTTGTATAGAGAATATAATTGTCTGTCCCCCAATACGGAGATTCCCATGTATTGACTTCATGGTAGTTCTGGCCATAACCTGCCATCATTTTGTCCTTGTCGAACAACGTCATTGCAGGAACATTTGTTTGAGAAGGTGAAGAACGCAGTGCTGTACTGGTATCCGCTGTAGTGTTGTTCATTACATTTACGGTAACCGAACCACTGTCCTTTGCAATAACCTGTGCAATTGTATACCAATTCGGAGAAATTTCCCAGGAAAAATTCTGAACTTTTATATTGGAACCGCCATTTATTTTAAACCCTCCTGCCTGGCCAAAGTTAGTCTGTATAAGAGTTCCAGGCTTCCCTGAAGCCTCAATCTGCCCCATAATTGTTAGGTCCTTTGCCCCTGCAATGTCTATTCTGTTTTTATTTTGATTCAATATATACGTACCTGCATCAAAAATTACTCTTATAGCATCATTCGGGTGTGAATTCTTCCATATGATTGCATCATTAATAGCACTTTGTATGCCTGCTCCATCAGCGTTTTGGTCGTTAGCAGCCGTATATGCGTTAACATATATGTCATGATTACCTGCAGCATAAACTGTGGGCCCGCCCAGCCCAATGAATGCCAAAACAGTTGTTAGTATCATTGTCATAACTAGAAACGCAGAAAATTCTCTTTTCATACCTTTTACTCTTAATATCATCATCAATTTACCTCCAATTTTAAATTCTGATACTTTGAAACCTGAGAGTCTATTGCATATACCCGCAAATCCCACACTCGTTACCTCTTCAGATTTTCCAATTTCATTCCCCCCTTCAAAGTGTTGATCGGAATCAATGCATTCAGCATTCATTTCGTCAATGAGTAAAGTATACGGCTGCAATTCTGCTCTTTGAATGCGATATCTTTGGAATTTCCTTCGAAATCTTCAGCTTAAATTTGAATCCGCTTACATTTAAGTTTAAAGAGTATTTCTGTTTCTCCTATCGATATTCAATCGGGGCCGCCCCTGTAAATTTTTTAAATGCGTAGCTAAAATAATTCGAATTCGGATACCCAACGCGCTCCGCAATTTCAAAAACTTTCAAATCGGTTGTTCGAAGAAGTTCCGTAGCTTTCTCCATCCGAACCCTCGTAATATAGTTGTTAACGGTTTCTCCAACTTCATTTTTGAATATGGTGCAGAGATAATTCAGATTCATAAAGATACTCGAAGAAATAGCCTTTAAAGAGAGATCTTGATTGTAATGGTCCTCAATGTACTTTTTGACCTGCTCAATCTCGACCCTATAAGGTTTGCTCTTTGTTTTGATGATTTCTTTTAACCCAGAGGAGACATACTGCAAAAGCTTGGTCCGTATCTCGGAAGCTACTTCCGACGCGAGATCATCCACTGCACATAATTGCTCATACTGCCGGTCCGCGTCTTCCGCATGGATCCCGGTGTCTGCCAGCAGCTTGCGTACTGTTCTTGCGATTTGGATGGCAACCTCGGCCAAATACCCTGTTTCCCCTGCAATCAACTCATTCGATTCGAGCTCATCCAGTAAATCCGCAGTTACGCTCACCGCCCTTTCGTTCATGGCCTTCAGGTGACGAACAATTTCCTGTTCCTTTTCGAACGGGAAGACCAGCCCCAAGACAGAATCCTTCTCAATACCCCTTCCGATTTTTTCATTTTTCTTATCCGATTTCCTCTTTTGAACAGATCCATAAGCTTCTCTGTAAGAAAAAGCAATTTGTCCATATCCTGAGTAGATGGAACCGAATTGTACCGTGACCGTCAAGCCAAGAAATTCCGCTATGCTCTTTTCCAAGCTTCCGGCTTTCTGTTCTAGCTCCTCTTGATACAGTTGCCCATCTCTACCGTCGAGACTGATAAGCGCTTCCAGGAGACCTTCATTCGTAACGATCGATAGTCCCCAGGCATTTTGATTTAATATTTCGTCACTAATATTTTTAACCGCATACAGGAACAAGTGCTTGCCCTCTTCATTGCCGGAAGACCGTTCGGCCAAATCCTCGATTCGGATGACGCAAGCTGCGAATTTATCCGATGGAAAGTCGATACCAAGCCATCCCAACTTATTTTTCATTTCGATTTCGCTATCCAAATAACTGGAATGAAGCAAATCGTAGACCCATTTTTCACGAAGAGCCGGCAGGGACTCGCGGAACTGTTGCTCCAAGCTCTCCAGGAACTGCTCCTTTCGTCGGTTCTCTGTCAGCTTGTCGCGGGTCTTCACGATTACTTCCATTAACTCAAGTGGAGATATAGGCTTCAGCAAATACTCACTAACGCCATATTTGATAGCTTCCTTGGCGTATTCGAAGTCGTTGTATCCGCTCAAGATAATGATAAAACTGTCGGGTAATAACGGCCTCACCACCTTGGCAAATTCCAAGCCGTTGACGAAGGGCATGTTGATATCCAGCAGGATAATGTCTGGCCGATGAAGCTTCGCCTCGATCAGCGCGTCTCGGCCGTTTGCGGCTTGGCATGCGACTTCGAGCCCGTAACTCTCCCAGTCTATTCCTTCAACAATTCCGAGCCGGATGTTTTCCTCGTCATCCACGACCATAACTTTCAGCATAGGCGTTCCTCCGCATATTAGTCTGCTTGCTCTTTATTCACCAGGTGGCTCCGTCAAAATCGGTATTCGGATACGGACTTCAGTTCCGCTGTTTGCGGAACTGTTGAGAAATAATCCATAGGATGATCCAAAATACAAGCAGATTCTCTCGTTTACGTTCTTCAACCCGAAGGAGCCCGTCACGGCCGCTTTCGTTCCGCCTAAAGCGCTTCGGATTTCCGCAAGCTTCTCTGCGTCGATGCCAACCCCATCATCCCAGACAATAAAGAGAACTGCATCCTTCTCTTGTTCGACTCGGATTTCAATTCGTCCTGGCAATTCTTTGTTTCTCAAACCATGAATGAGTGCGTTCTCGATAATCGGCTGTAATATCAGCTTGGGCGTATATTGCTCCAAACTGACCTCCTCCGCCCGAATAGAGGACTCGAACCGATTCGCATTGCGGAATTTCTGAATGCTTAAATAACTTTTAGCATGCTCAATTTCCTGCTCAATTGTGATAAACTTGCTGCCTTTGCTAAGGCTAATCCGAAAAAACTTTCCGAGATTCGTAATGACTTCACTGATCTCCGGCTCCTTCTTGCGAACCGCGAACCAGTTCAAGGATTCCAATGTATTATAGAGAAAATGCGGATTAATTTGCGCTTCCAATGCTGTCAATTCTGCTTTCCTTTTGGCCTGCTCTTCCTCTTTGTTACGAACCAGCAGCTCTTTAATGTTGAAGGCCATTGAATGGATGACGTCATTTAATTCCTTAATTTCGTCGCCGGTATTCACGATGGATTTTATATCAAAGTTGCCTCTCTCAATTTCCCTGATCGCCTTCATCAGCTGCATAAGAGGCCGAGTGATGTTCTTCGAGATCACGTTCGACAAATAAATGGCGAGTAGCAGCAAAATCAATCCGATAATGGCGATGAATAGCTGAATGGAATTAGCTTCGGACATAATGGCTTCTTGTGGAACAAGACTCCTGATGTGCCAGCCATAATCTTTCGAATCACTCTGAAGCAGAGTATATTTGTCGCCGCCAACTTGTACAATCTGGTTCGACTTGTCGCCGAACTGTCCGGCAATGTCCCCATTATTAGGAAATCGGGAATCTTCCTTGCCGATCATTGGCTCATCGTTACCGTTATAGACCCTGTTAATCCAACCTTGGTTGAAATTCACTTGTGCCAAAGCACCACTTATCACTCTCGCGTCCAATTCGATGGCAATGGTGTATAAGTACCTGGTCGGTCGTTCAGCATCATATACCTTCTGAAAAAAAGTGAACGTGTCCAGACTCGACATTGAAGTATCGCGTACAATTGACTTATGCAAGTCAGAAAACATCCACTCTGCGCCAGAATTCCAGAAATGTTGGTACCAGGTCTGCTCAGCAATGTGATACTTATTATCATAGGCAAGATTATATATCTCCGAGCCTCTTCCATTATCATCTACAAGCGTAATATCAGTAATATAAGTCTTCAAATACTTGTATTTATTCAGCAGGACGCCCAATTGACCTTGGGTTCGGTAATCCACCGCTGCTTTTTGCTCCGATAACTCGAGCACTTTATGATTCACCTGCTCATCGAGTGCGATATTTTTGGCCAAATAACGGGTGTCAAGTAAGTAATATTCAATATTTTCCATCGTTTTACTTACGAGCTGAAGGGAATAATTGATCGTTTTATTCCTGATAACCTCTCTAACCCGAGTCGAAGTGATATAAAGCGTCGTAAGCAAGCAGAATGAAATCAACAACATGAAGCTGACAAATATCTTCTGACGTATCTTCAAACCGGCAATCCATTTTCTCATGGTACCCTCCTGACGGAAACGGATACAATTCTTGTCCGTCATCTATCATCGCCGAAATTGATTGCCGTTCCTATCCTGGCTTTTATCTCACTTACGGCGTTTCCTATAGCCATAGAGGCATCGATATTGTCAACCATCATATAGAAAGCTTGCATGCGCAGCTCTTTTTCAATCACATTGTCGTAAGGTCTGAACTGCTGCTTGATCTGTTTCCCGACAGTCCAATCAAAGAACATTTTCGAAAGACGATCATTGAAATAGGGATCGGCCGCATTCAATATCTCATCCGAGTAAGCATCTTTGTAGGCCGAGAACTGGTTCGTACGAATGACAGCCTCTGAGCCTTGCCGGGAAAGGGCGAAATTCATCCGCAAAGCTGAGGCTTTTTTGTGTTTCGGATTGGACTTCTTCGGCATGGCGTAACCATTCCCCCCACGGTAAAAGATGCCGCCAGGCGGGGCTAAAACGCCCCAACGTCCGATGCCATCTTTGTCTACATTCTGTATGCTGGCAGCATGCCAGTCTGCATACGGGTAAAACAAAACGGTATCTTCCGTATAGGAACGCTCCAGTTTGATGTCCTGAAATTTGGCGATGTATCCTCTGTCGAGTAATGTCTCGATGAAACGAAACCGCGGAAGCATATTTTCTCTCAACAGGAGTGTGTTGCCCTCGAGGTAATTTTTGTTGGAAGAGACGAGCAGCTCTTCAATCGACATGGAATCAGGAAACAAAAAGGCTTTACCGCCACTGTTCGTTTTGATGGTGTCCCCAATAGCGAGAAGATCGTCCCATTTCTTCAACCGGTCTGCAAGTATAGCCGGATCGTCCGTACCCAAATAGCGGCGGGCAACCGCCTTATTGTACCAAAAACATGCAATTCCCGTAGCCACTGGGAGAATGACGAACTCCCCTTGTGCATTTCTCGTTACATCAGTCAAGCCGGGAGCAACGTTGTTCGAATCGACCCCGTAAATCGTCAGATTCTCGAAAGCGCCTTCCATAGAAAGCCATTTGCCCCACCAATACGATTCGACTTTCACGATATCCGGTACATCCGAACCCGTACTCAGATTAAGAAGAAACCGATTTTCGTACTCCGACCAGGGTACCAAAACAACATTAACGTGAATATAAGGATAGATCTTGTTAAATTCCTCGTTAATCTTGTCTTCGACGCCCTTGTCATAAGCCCATAACGTAATCGTCACATCTTCGTTCCCCGAATTCGGGAAAGCGTCATCGATCGCTGCATCCCTGCAACCAGTTGAGCTGAATATAAGGGATAGGATAAGCAGAAAGGACAATCGTTTCATTCTCATGCTGAAACCACCTTAGGCAAAGTAAAAGCATTATAATACCGACGTCAGTCCCTTTTCTCTGAAGCGCTCCATCCTCTGCACCCTGGCCTCTGCCATTTACGCTTTTACAGCACCTGCCGTCAAACCACTTTGTACCCGGTTGGAGAAAATTAAATACAGCAGCACCACGGGCAGTGTAGCGATCGAAAGCGCAAGGATCTTAGCACCATTGTCCTGATAATATAAGGAATTGAAAGAGTTGATACCGAGCGGCACCGTAAACATCCGGCTGTCGTTGATAGTGACCAAAGGCACGAAGAAGGAATTCCAGGACCAGACGAAATTGAGCAGCCCTAAAGTAATGAGTGCAGGTGTAATCATGGGAGTCACGATGCTAAAAAAAATCCGAAATTCTCCTGCCGAGTCGATTCTGGCGCTCTCCAGCACCTCCATCGGAACGATATCCTTGATATATTGAGTTATCCAAAACACGCCAAATCCTGCAAATACATAGGGCAAGATAGCAGGAATAAGCGTGTCATTCAAGTGGAAGAGCTTCATTTCGTATACGTAAGCGACAATACTCAGTTGAGAGGGGACCATCATAGAGAACAATACAATATTGTAGAACAACTTGTTCCCTTTGAATGGGAACTTCGCAAAACCATAGCCGCATAGCGCCGAGGTCAACAGGGAAAAGATGACGCTGGACATCGACATCAACATGCTGTTCTTCATGAAAGTCGGAAACGACGTTTTCGAAATCGTCACGAAGTTTTGCAAGATATAGTTGGATGGGAGACCATTAAAGCTAAACATCTGAAAGCTGTCGTAAGTTCCCATAACGATCATGGCGTAGAAGGGGGCCAACGAGACAACGGTCAATACAGCGACAATCGAATAGAACAAAGTCCCTCCCGCAAAATGTGTTTTGCTGCCTGAATTCATCTGCCTTTCCCCTCCCGATTCAACACTTTGAAGCCAACCCAGGCCAAAAAGATAATGACAACCGTCATCAAGTACGCGACGGCGGAAGCCGTTCCTGCTCTGAATAAGATAAAGCCTTCTTCGTAAACATAACTGACGAGCGTATACACACTTTTCTCTGGACCACCCAATGTACTTGCAATGCTCAAATTGCTATCCGTGCCTACGACGAGCAAGGAAGGCTCATCGAATATTTGCAGCCCCCATATGATCGAAGTGATAACGATAAATACTGTAATCGGTTTAATGATCGGCAGCGCCACATACCAAAATTTCTGCCACGTACTGGCACCATCAATATCGGCCGCCTCATACAATTCCACCGGCACGGATTTTAAACCAGCAAAATACAGCAACATAAAATAACCGAGATTCTTCCAAAATACTATTAATGCTACAATTAACACGACATAGTTCGGATTCGCCATCCAATAAATAGGTGCTTTCACCAATCCTAGCTTCTGTATAAAGATATTAATGAATCCGGTCTGGTAATCAAACAGAAGACCGAACAAAACGCCTACCGCTACTGGCGTCGTTACATAGGGCAGGAAAGAAATAGATTTGAATGCCTGTGAGAACCTTTTGAATTTAACCTCCAGCATATAAGCCATGCCAAGAGCAGTAATGATACAGGCGGGTAAGGCCAGCACAATAATACGCACCGTATTCAGCAGGGATTTATAGAACATCTTCCCTTTCAAAATTTGGATATAATTATCCAGACCAACCCAAGTCATATCGTTAAAATAATTCCACTTTGTGAAGCTGATCCAAAGCGTGAACACCGTTGGAGCCAAAGAAAAAACGATCAAAAGAAGTAAATATGGCGCAATAAAGAAGTATCCGTAATTCTCGGTGTGTTTGATCAGCATTGGCTTTTGGCGATCCACTTTCGTTTCCATATGCAACTTTCCCACTCCAATCTTCCTTATCCGAATTATAATGCAAGGGCTGGAAACCCAGCCCTTGCATTAAATTCTTTTGCTTAATTATTTGATCGAATCGTCTTTCGATTTGATTGCCTCTACGGCTTTAACTACAGCTTTGTCCGGCTCCAGACCCGATTTTTCCATGTCCAGCGCAACAGCTTTCAGTTGATCTTCAATGACACTGTCATGTTTGCCATATTTCACCGGTTTCATATTTTTGATGACGTCATAGAAATAAGCCGTAATGTCAAGATTGAAATAGTCATTTACACCGTTCGTCCATTTTTTCTGTTGAATATCCTTGACTGCGGTAAGGTTTCCGAACTTGTTGTTAACCTTCATACCTGCTTCCGAGAACAAGCGATGCTTAATAAACAGTGCTGCAAGCTCGGCTTTGTTACGATCGCCTTTGTCCACAACCAGTTCAGCCGTGCCGCCGCGGAAATATTCTCCTCCTGGAGGCGCGAACATACCCCAACGACCTTTGCCATCTTTATCGCTGGCTGGAATCGTTCCTTCTCTCCAACCCGCCGACGGGAAGAATACGACTTTGCCAGATGCCCAGGCAGCATCCATCGCCGGTCCGTTCACTTTAGCAATATACCCTTCTTTCAGTGCCTTATCCAATGTATTGTATGCAGAAGTCATGTTTTCTTTTACTTTCAGCGTATCACCGTCCACGTAGCTTTTGCCGGTCGACACCTGAGAAGCAATCAAGCCTTCCATCACATCGGTCGCATTCGTAAACGCGGTCAATTTGCCCCCACTTTTTTCCTTAACTTCCTTACCAGCATTCAAGATGAATTCATCCATCGAGGCATATTTGCCGACGATTGTTGCGGCATCATCCGTACCGAATACTTCTTTCGCCAAGTCCTTCCGGTACCAAATCGCTCCTAGCCCCAGACCTTGTGGAATGGCAACGAATTTACCATCGGCATCTACGACCGCATTCGCAGCCGCATCGACAGTTTCACTCTTTTTGAAACCAAGCGTCGATAAATCGACAAACGTATTTTTGTATGAGAGGAATCTGCCCCACCAGTACGACTCAGCCATTGCCACATCCGGCAGCGCTCCTCCGGAAGCTTTGGCCGTCTCAAACTTGGTGACGTAGTCTCCCCAGCCCATGACGGTCAGGTTTACCTTAACGTTCGGATAGGTTTTATTGAAATCAGCAATGGATTCGTCAAAATAGGGCTTCCACCAAGTCCACACTGTGATTTCGCCTTTGTAATCCTCCGGCTTCTTATCCGTTTTGCTTGCACCTGCAGAATTGTCTGCAGTCGCTTTCGGTACGGAACTGCTAACACTTGCTTCCGGTTTGGAAGAATCACTGCAGCCAACAAGTAAGCCCAAGGTCATAATACCCGCAAATGCCGCACTCGTTATCTTCTTCAAATTACTCAAATTCATTACCCCCTCATAGTGAAGACCGGGATCAATGCATTTAGCATTCATTCCGTCTATGAGTAAAGTATACGGATTCAATCTCGCTCCTTGAATACGATATCTTTCGAGTTTCCTTCGAAATCTTCAGATCCTATTCATTCGTTTCCTACAGAAAAAACGCCGAGAATTCCTGAAGTTGCGGATTGGTCTTGGCGTTTTTTTACAATAATTCTCTCAATAAGTACATTCGTTCATGCCTGACAGATGCTCTTGACCCCTACACTACCTCAAATACAAGTTTAACGGCTGAATCTTCAACTCTTTCAATCCCGTGTAGACAAGCTTCGCAACTTCAATTCCACCCTGCTGTTGGAAATGAGTATTGTCTTCCACACCATCAGGGAAGTTCATGAATTCACCAGGTGCCAGCCACATAAATAACCGTTTGGTTCCCTCAGGTCCCTCCGATTCGAATAACACCTTGCTCCGTTCAGCCAAGTCAATCAATGGCACTTCTTGTTCGACGGCCAGCTCACGCATCGCTTTCAGATAATCGCCATGTGTATCCCGAAGCGAACTATCTTCTTCGAAGAATCGCCGCTGTACGGACGTAACCAATATCGGATAGGCGCCTCGCTCGCGAGCTCCATCGATATAAATCTTTAACGTTTCTTTATAGGTCGTAAAAGGATCGGTAAACCTTGCTTCATCTGGCTTTTGGTCGTTATGCCCGAACTGGATGAGCAGATAATCGTGTGGCTTGATTTTGCTCCAAATCGTATCCAATACACCTTCGCCTATAAAGCTCAATGAGCTGCGACCTGACAGCGCATAATTGGCTACTGACGCATCAGCTTTGACGAACAGCGGCAGCATTTGTCCCCAACCTGCATATGGATAGCCATCTGTTGGTTGGTCAGTTACGGTAGAATCCCCAGCTAGAAAGAGTGTACATGCAGTTGGAAAATACTCAATTTCCAACGCATTAATGCGCGGTGCTCTGCCTGTGAATGTTAGCTTGAGTTGCGCATCCGTCACCCACACGGAGAAGCTCGTACGAACAAAATGTCCTGCTGACGTACGCTGCTTATGCACAACAAGTCTGCCCTCACCTGTGGTAATCGTCGTTTCTGTTTCAGCGATCTCATCGCCTACTAGCACCGAAACCTTATAGTTCCCATCTGCTGGAACATCCACGAGAAACGAGGTATCGAGCGGAATGCAAAAGTCTCTGCGCAATGGGCCTGGTTCTTCACGATCCTTAGCATGGACATTTTTCACGTTGCTGAATCCGTAGCCAATTGCCTTCTCATACTGGTCACCCGGTGAGATTTTCGTGTAACCTTGCTCGGGATTCGCTACCCCGAAATCAAACTTAAACGCATGTGTCATCGTAGAATTCCTTTCTTGGTTACCTGCGAGAAAAATGCTGCTTCAGAAGAAGAGCTAACTCGTTGTCGGATAATGGGTTTCGGTGCGTATTTTCCAGATAGATATGCTTTTCCGTTTCTGGCATCAAATATTCCTTATACCATAAGAAAAAATCCGGGCTATCGCCATGCATACGCAAAAACCGCCTTACCGTATCTACGTTATTAACCGTACTCTCTATATTCGTGAGCCAATCTGCTCGGTAGAAACGATCCCATTTTCCATGTTCGGCATCTCTCAGTATATCTAGCCCTTTTTTATAAGACCACATCGATTCAGAGGCGAAAACAAAAGCTTGTGGATATCGCTGCTCATGGTACTCCCTATACGAACGACACAGCCAGTAAAATCCTTCGCATCCGGATAAATGCAGGGCTCCATGGAAACGAAGGTGGTCCGCAGCCCTTCTCACATCGTCTGTCCCTAATTTTGTAAGAACTTCTTCGCATCGTTGAAGCCAAGCTCCCCATTTCTCAATACCTTGTGCCAGGAGATCTTCAAAATTCTTCACTTGTTGGGAAAATGGAACATCTCCCACAGCCCAGAACAATCTCGAATCTGGCTGTTCACGCTTTCCTTGCAACCAATGACCGATGATTTGTCTGGCAGGATGATGATAATACTCATCTCCAGCTAAATCATCAGCATGGGGTCCATATTGTATCGCTGCTTCCGAATAGCTTTGATAGAGTTCTTCTAGCTCATCTTGATGACCAGCATAATAGCTACTTACGAATTCCTTTAAATGCTTACTAACATCAATAGTTCCGGCACTCCATAGCTCCCGAAGAATGTCCAAGGAATAGACATGAGGCCGAATATTCCCACAATTAATTAGCAAATAATCGTCAGTACCGGCAGCGAACGCCGTCTCGATCTCCTGCTTCAGAAATGTCGCTGACCCTGGGTACATTGTCAAATGATTCGATGCTTGCAAATCATGGAACGTCACGTGATAATACAGACCATCTCTGCCTCTGTCATCGATGGTAGGAAGCGATGGTACACGATGATTCTGATTGTTGTGTCTCCGGGAAACCATTTTCCCGTACCCGTTATCAGCCCATATTTTAATCACATCGTCAGGCAAATCAACATAGCCACCTTTGAACAATTCGGCGATCTCCCCATATAAAGCTACGCAATAAACGGGATTCTGCACGCTACTGCCGATCATATCGTACTGCTTGCGGATAACCTTACTGATCATTGCACCGCGCTTTTCAGACGTGTCGAACGAAGGATCGTTATGCCAGAAAGGCGCATCTCCTTGGCCTCGGAAGGAAAGTACCCAAAGGACCTTCATGTCCTTTTGCCCTTCGATAGCTTCTGCCCACAAGCTTTCAAACAACTCCGGAGCCTCCTGATAGCTGGCGTTCCTGCCTGGGAAAGCGCGTAAAAACATTTCTGCACCCAACGGCTCAGCATGATGATGTGTCACCCATAGCCCCATTTCTGAGGCAAGCTCGTAGTGAATGCCATCTCTCGGTAGGTCCGTACCCGGAATGACCATGTTGCCACCGCTACGTAAAAGCGCTTCAAAAACGGGTTCCCATACATCCCTTGTAGGTGGATAAGGGTCTTTCCAACCAATCAATGACACTTCGTCATTAACGAACCAACCTCGATACCGAACCTTTGGCACTGGGGAATCGTATTCAAGACAATGAATGTTAATTCCGGTCTGCTTAGCAATAGATTGATCGCCCCAAAACCAGAACGGCTGTATGCCTAAGAATTTTCTGCTAAATTCAAGAATTCCGTAAACCAGTCCCAAATCATCATGACCAATAATCTCCATGCGGGATATTCCACCATCCGAGTGGAAACGAAAGCCAAACGCCTCAGATCGTTTCGGTATGTCGTCTTTTTCTACGGCAAGCCTTATGCATAACTGTGATTTTTCATCAGCTTCCGTTACCAATTGTGGCTTAGTACCCAATACCGTTTCGAAATCTCTTACCAACATCCTCAGGGCATGTTCAACCGATGAAAGCAGTATTCCAGGGACTTCAATGTGCACCTGTCCTTTTAAATCCAGTTGTTCAATTGCTTGATTACTCATTACATATAACATCCTTTCATTTAACTCACTATGAAATTTAGAAAACCCCCATAAACAGCATGGGGGTTACTCAAACCATTTATTTCTTCTTCATATCCTTGTAGGCAGCTCTGCGCTCATCAGTAACCGTTTGACCGCCAATCTTCAAATATTCTTGAACACCTGCATCAAATGTTTTTCCAAAATCGTCTGGTTTCGCCATGATACTTTTTATGACAACCTCAATCGCCTTATCCTTTAAGGTTTTTCCATATTTAATCTCGGAATCAATAGGACGATCGAAACGTGGAATCGTGTAGCCGTCTTTAAGCCCATTTTTAATTGTTTGTATCGCTAGTTCTTTATAGTTAGGAAATGATAGAGCAGTCGCTTCAATATTTTTATCAAGGGAACCGAAATCTTTACCGTTAATCACCATCGCAATATCGGCGTTATTGTAGAATGTTTTCTTCGCTTCATCCGTTGTGATTGCTTTCGGAAAGCCATTCTCTAACGTATAGTGTTGGCCTTCGATACCATTTTGCAGTGTGAACAGTACGTCTGGCTTCGACATCCAATCTAAATACTTGATGACTTCAACCGCACGCTTACTCGACTTAGGAACCATCAGATATGCGCCAATTGGGTCGTAAATTGCTTTTACTGACTTGCCTTCCTCATTCGTGAATGGATCCATCGCAACATACTCGGCGCCTGGCACATTCTTTTTGAGCGTATCGAATACATTGCCAGTACCAAATAAGTTTTGATGAGCAGCAAGTGCAGTAAAGGCACCTACAAGACCATTCGAAGCATCTTTCTCAAAGCTTTTGCCATCTTTATCAAGTGCGAAGTCTGGATTAATTAAACCTTCACTATTCATTTTATTCAAGAATTGTATGCCTTCTTTATAACCTGGTTTCGTCAATTCAGGGATGTAATTCGACGTCGACAAGGCATAGTTATCTTCTTCTGACAATTTCTTAATAAACGAAGTTATACTACCTGCGGACGTAATCGCCGCACTATCAAGAGCACTGAAATCGTATGGGATTACTTTACCACCTGTTTTGCCAGGATCTTTCTCTTTAAACGCTTTCATTGTTTTGTAAAATTCATCTGTTGTCTTCGGAACCGGCATGCCAAGCTTATCTAACCAATCCTTGCGAATGTAGGAAGACTGTGTAAATTGTAGCGTTCTCTTTGCAGGGATTGTATACTGCTTCCCGCTAAAGATACCGTAGGAAAGGACTTCCGTACCAAGGAACTTCTTCAGATTGGGTCCATTGGCATCGATTACCGAACTGAGATCGGTCAAGCCTCCACTTTTCACATAGTTGTTAATCGTCGTTGTATCATACGTGAACACGAGATCAGGAGCATCGCCGGAAGCCATAAGAACGTTGAGTTTATCCACCTCTTGGCTCCGTGGGACAGGAATGAACTGTAGTTTGATATTGTTGGGGTCGCCGAAATTTTTCTGAATCCATTGTGTCCAGAAGTTGTTGTCAACAGGACCTGCACCTGCTGGCGCATTCCCTCTGTCGAATACTTCTACCTTAAGTGTAACGGGATCTTTACTCACAGCAGGAGTTGCAGTAGCACCTGTCGTAGCACTTGTTGTAGCACTGGGAGAAACTTCCTTCGTTGAACTCGAACAAGCTGAAAGCAAACTAGCTAATACGATAACTGTTGTCGAAGCCCCAAACCATTTACGTTGCGAAACTTTCATGTTCAAACTCCCCTTCACATTTGTTTGTAATTTACATGTATGTTAGACCTCGAATAAAACGAGGAATTAACCGATTTCAGTGGTCCCAAATTAACCCTTCACTGCTCCAATCATAACGCCGGAGACAAAGTACCTCTGAAGCCATGGATATACAATTAAGATCGGAATAGTAGCAAATACTATGCTCGCTGCCTTAATACTTTCCGGTACAGATTCGATCTGAGAAGCACCTTCCTGCGCTGTCAAATCCGTTATCTGGCTGTTTACAACGATCTGATACAACTTGAGTTGAAGCGGATACAATTCTGAGTTGGTGATGTAAAATAGTGCATCCAAAAATCCATTCCATCTGGATACCGCGTAAAACAAACTTAGTGTTGCTAAAGCTGGCATCGAAAGAGGCAAAACGATACGCACGAGAGTCCCGATGTGGGAGCTGCCATCTAAATAGGCCGACTCTTCCAAACTGGCTGGTATGGAGGAGAAGAAGGTTCGTAAAATGATTAGGTTAAATGCTGAGATCATGCTAGGTACGATCAACGCAGACAAACTATCCAACATCCCTAGTTGTTTCACTAGCAAATATTCGGGAATTAAACCTCCGCTGAAAAACATCGTGAACACGATAATGATCATGAACACTTTTCTCCCTCTAAGTCGATCTTTAGTTAACGGATATGCAGCACAAATGCTCATAAGCATACTCAGTGCCGTATAAGTAACTGTTAGAATAATCGTCAGCCCCATCGACCACAATATTCTCGCATCTTGAAACACGATGCCATAAGCGTGAAAGTCCAGTTCACGCGGGAAAAAAGTAACTAAATCAGAAAGAATTGCGTGCTTCGAGCTAAGCGAAATCGCTATGATATGCAGAAACGGCAGCAGGCAGAGCAACAGCGTCACGCTGATTACTAGCATAATAACCGCGTCGATTACACGCAAACGATTAGGTTTACTACGTAAAATTTCATTTCTCATGTTGATTCCTCCTACCATAATCCTTCCTCACCGAATCGTTTCGCGATCATATTGGCTGATACTACGAAAACGAGTCCAATCAGAGCTTGGAACAAACCAATCGCTGTGGCTAGAGAAAATTGTGCTGATTGCAGACCTACTTTGTAGACATAGGTGGAAATGACTTCTGCATAATCCTTAACAAGTGAATTACCCATTACAAAAGGACGCTCGAAACCAATTGTCATGATATGGCCAATCTGCATAATGAGAAGTACCACGATTGTCGACCGAATGCCTGGGAGCGTAATATGCCACATTTTCTTCCACCTTCCGGCCCCGTCGACCTCTACCGCTTCATAAAGTTCCTTATTGATACCCGTTAATGCCGCCAAGTAGATAATCGTTCCCCATCCAGCGCTTTGCCAAACTCCTGTTCCCAAGTACACAAGTACCCATTTGATCTTATCCGTTAAAAATGGAATTGCAGGAATGCCGACCGAGTTGAGCATGTTGTTAACGAGGCCGCCTTTTGTGGCAAACATTTGATAGACGAGACCACCGATAATGATCCACGAAATAAAGTGAGGCAGGTACAAGAGTGTCTGTGCCACTTTTTTAAACCATACCACTCGCAATTCATTAAGCAGAAGCGCTAGAATAATTGGTGCTGGAAACGAAAATATCAAATCCAATAAGTTCAGAACTAGTGTATTCCTTACAACCGTATAGAACTGACTCATTGCGAATATTTCTTGGAAGTTCTGGAACCCTACCCATTTGCTGCCGGTTACCCCTTGAAAAATACTGTAATCCTGGAACGCTATCGCCGCGCCATACATCGGCACGTATTTGAAAACAATGAAATATAAGAGTGGGAGAGTTAGCAGTAGATATAATTGAAAATCCTTTCGAAACCACTTTTCTTTTCGACGCCTCACGGACACCGGTAACGATTGCAGCTTACTTTGTGTATTAGTTTGGTCCATATGCATCCCTTCTTTTCTTTTAGTTAGGCAGCCTATTTCATATGGCCACCATGCCTGAGCGAACTGATTCAGTTGAATAACCACAATATAAAGTAATACCGTACACGGTACAACATTCTAATTTCAGGTCATTAGCTAAATTCCGAAACCCTTGATTTAATAGGCTTTTTCAATAAATAAAAGCAAATTTCCGCTTTCTAGATACTTACTTTGCTTAATCCTTATATTAGTGATTTAAGCCCAATAATAGGAAAAAACTGAAAATTGGGTTATTAACGGAATTAAGTTAATTCAATTAAGCTTAAAGATTCCGAAAATGTCCTATCTTAACGTTAATAAAAAAACAGTAGTCAGGATTTAAATCTCCAAGACTACTGCTTTTTTATTTTCTCAATGAGAAAGTTACTCATTGCTGCGATTCTCTATACTGGCTCGGCGACATACCAACCAATTTTTTAAAAACCCGGTTGAACGAGTTAGAGCTACTATAGCCTGTTTTCTCCGAAATATCTTGAACATTTTCTTTCGTCTGAATCAATAGCTGTTTGGCGTATTCCATCCGAAGTGAGATTAAAAAATCACTGAAATTCTCGCCAATTTCTTCTTTAAACAACTGGCTTAGATATTTGGAATTAACTTGAAAGCGGTCGCTCAAATAGGTCAAAGAAAGATTCGGATCCTTAAAGTTCTCTGCGACGAAACTTCGTATCTCTTTCATAAGCACATGATGCCTTCGATTCTGTGAAAGTTCCAGTAATTGCTCAACCATCTGTTCAATCCCTTGACGATAACTAGTCTCAATCTGGTCGATTGTGTCCGATTGTTCCATGGCAAGCAGTAAATCGGGCTTTAAAATTGATCGCCAGTACTTTCCTATCTCTGGCATAATACCTTCTAATTCCCGCTCCAATTGAAAGATTAAATAATGGAGAAGTCGATCAATATCTTCCTTGGGCAGTTGTTGACTTCGCATTTCCTGAAATAAATTCACCAAATGCTCCTGCCATCCTAATTCCGCTTGCCGAACTTGACGCACAACGGATTGAATCCATTGCAAATAGGTAAACCATTCACCTGATAATCCTTCTTGAACTTCAACGGTGTCAATAATTTTGTTAATTCCTAGCGTAACCTTGCGGTTAACCGCATGAGTAGCTTCTTGATATGATCGGCTGATCATACTCGAATCGGTAGCGTTACCTATACCGAATGTAACTGTAAAATCCAACTGATCTGCGATCCATGAACGAATTTGCTCTGTTAATTTTAGTGCATTATGTTCAATGTCTTGATCTTCCTCAGACATATGAAGAATGACTAGCCGATTTTTGGCAATCCACTCGATCATAACTTGTTGGTTCTGCTGCTCGGCGAATTCAACCACAACACTATTAATAACAAACTTAAATAAAGACTGATCCTTCTGGTTATATTTCAAACAAAATTGTACGTAATGATCCATCTCAAGAATTGTCGCAACAAATCGGGTACCCTCTTTAAGTGCATAATGTTCACGCTCTTGTACCCATATTGCCTTCTCTGCTTCATATTCACCATTTATTAAACTAAGCAAAAACTGTTGCCTGCGTATCGTTAAGTCTTCCTGCCGTTTCTCCTGAAAAGCCATATTATTAGTAATTAATCGCTCAATAGCCTGATCAATAAAAGAAAACTCATTTTTGTCATTTTTCAAATCAGCAGACTTAATTATCGTTGAAAATCGATCTATCCGATGTAAAATCGCCTCAATCGGCTTATAGTTTCGACGTGTTACATAAAAGGTTGAACCAATGGCAAGTAAGATGGAGCCAAGGATGGCAAAAATCCAAAACACGCCGCCATTCAGTAAAATGCTATACAATCTGCCACCTTTAATCTCCGTTTGATAGCTCCATCCCGTATAATCCGAAACGACTTCAGCATGAACTCCTTTATCACTCGAAGCAAAAGCCACTTCTGGTAGAAAAGGAACGTGCTGATCATCATAAATTTGTGCATTGGTCAAATTACGGTCAATCATCTCATCGATGAATTTGGATAGTGCGTCGACTTTTACGTTTATAACTATATATCCGAGACTGCCTGTATTTAGCGGGATTTTTCTACCCAAAGATATGACCTTAATAGCCAAATCCTCCTCATTGCTCCCCTTTTTAAATCTCGGAGAAGACCAATTCACTGGATATGGCTGTTCTAACAATTCTGAAATAACGCTGCGATCAGGAAATACGTCCAAGGGACGAATCTTGCTTTGATCAAGCACTTGCTTATCTATTGCCCGATAAAAATAGACGGAATCGATGAAAGCATGTTGAACCATCATACCGCTCAGTACGTTAGATGCTGAAACGTTCAGCAATCTATCTGAAGGATTGTCAAGGAATGCATGTAGTTCCACATTAGCCTCAATCAATTTCCTGGCATCTGTATCAATCGTTTTTAACGAATTATCAATCATATTACTGATGTACTCAGTTGTTACTTTATTAGCTTGAATCGCGTTACGCACATTTAATTCGTTTAAAATTGTAATAAATATAAAGATTAGCACACTGATGGTGAGGAACAAAATAGGAAGATATGAAAACAACATACGTTTAATATAAGTGCTATTTTTCATATTTAAACTCCTGTTCATTACCCTTGTATACAAATAACTCCTCAGGCTGAATGTAATCTCGAATTTCATCAACAAGAGGAGCCATTTGTTATTAAATTAGAGTCAATTGTTATTAAGTTAGAGTATTCCGGTTACTGGGTTGTTCAATTACCTAACATAATATTAAATATGACGGTGGCTGCCTCTGCCCTAGTAGCCACACCTTGTGGTTTAAAACTGCCGTCGATAAACCCGTTAATGAAACTAGCTCCTTTTAATGCTGCTATGGCTTCAGAAGCATAGGTAGAAATCATCGCTTGATCAATATATCCTCCATCAGATACTGCTGAAGTATTGATCATACGATTAAGAAGAAGTGCTCTATATGTCATTACTGCCATTTCTTCTCGTGTAATTACACGCTCTCCACCGAAAGTTCCATCACCATTGCCTGTTACAATTCCAAGCTGTTCAGCGGAAGAAAGTGCTTCATAATACCAACTTCCCACCTTCACATCGGTGAATTTGCTGACCGCCTGTGATTCTGATAAATCAAGTGCGTTCATCAATATTTGCAAAAATTCATATCGGGTAACCGGACGGGTTGGTTCGAAACTACCATTCTCCATCCCATTAATGATCCCACGCGCTGCGAGTGACTCAATAATCTCTTTTGCCCATGTTACTTTAGCAAGATCGGTGAATCCAACACTATTATATGCGATTGCATATTTGCTGAAGTGGGATGCATTCCATACGATTTTCCCAGTCGTCACGTCGTATTTTGCAGTCTTTACAATACTCAAGTTACCATCGTCAGATAGTGAGTAAACGATAATTTGATGTGGATTTTCACCTGGTTTTGGCGAATAGTCGGTCTCAACCTTGACTGAATCTGTCCCCTCGAACTGACTTACTCGCTGACCATTAACATGTAAATTGAAGTCATAGACTGTATTTCCATTAATCTTCTGCTGTATTTCAACAGGGAATGCGCTTGAGTCCACTTGAGTAATCGTCAGTTCAACATTTTTGGATTCTGGATTCAATATATTTGAAGACTCATTCACGTTGAGAGTGATTATGACCGTACCAGATTTTACTACGATTTTCGAAATCTCATTATTTTTATCAACAACGCCCTGGACTGGAATGTCAATCCTTGTGCTTTGGACACCAGAATCCGATAGTGCCGATACTTCAATGACCAGCTGCTTGCCAGTTGCCGATTCTATTGCTTTAGCGATATCCTCAGCCTTAATGTTTACCTGCACATGACCAGCAGCATCTACAGTCGGAGCAACGAATAATGTACCTTCTCTCACGGTAACTTCATGTTGATTATTGTCGATAATGGACACATTACCGTTATTAACATTATTATTGTTACTATCAGGAGTAGGATTTTTGATGATTACAGCAGCCTTGAATAGTGAGATTGCCAAATTCAATTGAGTGACTGCTTCATTCACTATGCTTTGTTCGGCCTCCCCATCCATTAAGATCGTATGCGCTGACTCGATCGCAATTCTCAGTGCCTCTCTGGACGCTGTGGAGTAATTGCCGTTTTCTGTTCCTTCCACTGAATTGGTGTACAGTTCTTCGGCATTCTGAATGGCAGCGTCAAGCGCTGAGGAATTCACACCGTTGACAGAGTTGGAGAAGGTATTAATAGCTGCAATTAAATTGGCAACAACTTCATCAACCTCTGACTGACTGACATTGATACGGTTGTATATGATTTCCGCAGCATCGAGTGCTGTTTGCAGGAGAGCCTTCGAACCTAATGGATACTGACTGCCCATTTCCCCTTCTTCAGAATGTTCAATCAAATCAATGGCCGCTGCAATCTTCGTTGATAAAGTTAACTTATTAACAACAACAACCGAAGAATTAAAGGCTTTAATTGCCACCATTAGAGCTACATTTGCATTATTCACCATTGTTTGATCGGCTAATGAATCATTAATAACTTCTGATGCCGTCTCAATTGCAATATGCAAAAGAGCTTTGGACTCAATGGAATAATTTCCGTTGAATTCTCCAATTATTGCCTCATGATATACTGCTTCTGCTACAGAAATTGTACTGCTAAGCAGATTTTTATTAACACCATTAACCTTGCCTAGAAATGTATCTATTGCTGTTTGGAGGTCTACAACTGCTGAGTATGCTTCAGTTTGAGATAAACTACTGCTACTTTTAGTTAATGTCTGATTTAAGACTTCTTGCAGCGTGTCAACAATTTCCGATGTATATTGACCCTCATCTTCTCCCACTACTGAATTAGCGATTATCAATTGTGCCTGTGCAATAGCAGCATTAAGTGGGCCACGATCAATGGTATTAACCGAATTGCGGAAAATTAGATCTGCACTCGATAAAGCGGAACTGGCCGCATTCACATCGGACTGAGTCGACAATAGATCCTCTTGTACTGCTTTTGCATTTTCAATTACAGCAATAAAGGCATCAACTTTGTCTTGTGTATATTGTCCTTCCTTATCACCAATAATAGTATCATCTAGGATCGCTTCTGCCATGCCAATCGCAGTACTAAGATTTACCAGGTTTTTCCCTACTACTGAAATTGAAGATATTGCCGTATATTTTCCATCCACGCTAGTTGCGGTAATCGTCGCGCTACCTGCGTTATGCCCAGTTACATAACCAAGGGAATCAACACTGGCGATGGATGAATCACTTGACAACCATGTAACCATCTGATTATCCGCATCTTCAGGTAGCACCGTTGCAGTCAATTGCGCTGAGGTATTCTGACCCAATGTTAAAGTTGTATTATCTATTTGAATCCCAGAAACAGAGGTCAAGTACGTACCGAATCCTTGAAATTCCACAATACAAGGATATTGTGATGACGGTGTAACACCTGTAATCGTGATTTGGATCCATCGACCGACTGCATTATCCCCTAAATTATCAGAGTAATTCGGTCCGACAACGCTATTATTCGTCTTGTCCAAGATTAAGGTATACCCCGTTGTCTCGGAATCAGATATTTCTACTTTGTACTTATAAACGTTTGCAAATGCAACTAAGTCGGCTCTCGACAGCTTTGCTTTTGCACCTAAGTCAATTCGTACCCAGCGAGGTACCGCTGATGAATTGCTACACCACGCTGTATTCGTATTCCCATCAACAAAGTTGTTTGCTGAAGAGCTACTACCAGTTGACTGAGCTTTTGCGGGTTTCCCCTTTGTAAGCAGATTACTTACTGTCACAGTACTCGTAGCAGTAAAGCCACCTTCATCAGTTGTTGCCGTAATCGTCGCATTTCCATTGCTTATACCTTTTACAACTCCATTAATATCTACAGTTGCAACAGTTTCATTACTGCTTGACCAATGTACAACTTTATTTAAAGTGTTAGTTGGCTGTACAGTTACAGTTAATTGACCCTTGTTCCCCGATAGTAAGCTCAAAGTTCCCGCACTAAGGGTGACTCCGCTGACAGGCTGTGGAATATCAGGGGTAGTTAATGTAAGTGTAGGTCCATCAGTGCTCCAATCGCTTGTACCTGTCTTAGCCTGAATCTGAAAAGTATAGTTGGTCAACTTTGTGAGGTTTTTAACTTCATATGTCTTGTATGTTGCCTCCACTGTTGTCAACTCTACGCCATCTTTCAATATACGATACTCAGAGACATTGTCTCTAGGCATTGCCTCAGTCCAATTCAACGTCAATTCCGTTGCCAGCAAGTTCGTGGCGGAAACTTTACCATCTCCCCATATTGGCAGTCGGTTATCGGATATATCTTGCCCAGTGATATCAACAATAATTGAAGACTTCGTTCCTGAACCATCTGCGGTCATTGCGGTTACTTTTACTTGTCCATTTTTGTTCGCAATTAATACTCCACTATTTGTCACATAGGCACGATCTGTTTCTGTGCCATTGACCTCAGATACTGACCAAAGAATAGTTGGGTCACTCACGTTAAAAGGAATAACCTGGCCTGATAGTTGCAAATTTCCACGGTCGTGTGAAATTGAAGTATCACCCGTGATTAAAACATCCGTAGCCGTAATATGAGGAGCTTGATATACCTCTACTTCTGCAAGCTGCATCATATAATTGGCTCCACCTTCATTACGAAGCTTCGTCCCTTCAATCTTCACATAGCGAGCTTGCTTATTCTCAAATTGAAAACCCTGAGGATTGCCAGTTGAGGGATTCGGATAGTCGGTTTCATTTATTGCCTTTAACCAGTTCACTCCATCCTGTGAAAGCTGGATATTGAAATCCGACGGGAAATACTTGCCCAAATTTCCAGCATCCGAACGAGGAAATAAGGAAACCTGATTAATTGAATTCACCGTACCTAAATCGATTGTCAAGGACTCTGTATGATTACTAGCATTTCCAGATGAGCTCGACCAACCTAGACTGCTAGAATTGGATTGCGTCACTCCATCCACAACGTAAGCGTTAGACCAACCCGTAGAAATTAACGAACTTGTTGCGGTTATTGTCTTAGTCTTCGCGATATTCTCAGGATATACCAACGGGGACGGATTATTCGTTACGTTAGCTATAGCGCTAAATGCTTTGAGTTCATTTAGTTGCAAGCGATACTTACCATCAGCCTGAGACAACTGCGTAGATAATAGGCGAACATAGCGAACATTAGCTGAATCGAAATTGAACGTCTGCACGCCTGAAACCGCTGCTCCATTGTTATAATTTGTGTAAGAGGATAGATCCGTCCAGTGTCCGCCATCTGCAGAACCCTGTATTTTGAAATCTATCGGGAATCCCTTACCGCTATTTCCCTCATCATCTCTGGGGTACAGTTCAACTTTATTAATAGAGCGAGTTTCACCCAAATCTACAGATACCCATTCTGTTTGATTAGGAGTATCATAACCTAAGCTAGAGTAACCTCTATTTGGATTGCCTACATCCGCCATTGTGAACGAAAATATAATACTATCGGTTAGTAAATTTTTCGTCCAACCTGTCTGTGGATTCTCGTAAGAGGTGCGGGCAAAAACTTGGCGTCCTGCTGCAACATTGACAAACGGCAAAGGCGGCGTACTATCTACAGGACCGGCAGTCGGCGCACCATCAGTTGGTTCCAACACAATCTGCATAACACTATATGCAGTCATGTTCTCAATACGGTTAAAGTTGCCCGACGAGCTTTGAATGGAACTTTCCTTTAGTGTCGCATTTTCAGAGGGACCAACAGGATATCCTCTTAAGCCTGTAGCATAATCCCTCCAATAGTTCCCGTTATTGCTGTCAACAAGCTTTTTCGTTACTTTATAGTTTTTCCCCATTTCTTGGTATGGTAGATTTGAGAGGTTGATCGTCATATTAACGTCAGTATTGGAATAATTCCAAAGGAGCATTGAGACTTTACCTGTCGCAGAATCCTTCGTTACGAACCCGTAAGTATTTTTGTTGTCTGAATTAGTACCCGTTATTGATGACTGCACAATTTGTGATTCCAAATTGTCATACATCTCAAACGTATTAGCAACAGCCTTTTTATGTCCGTCAATGGTAAATATACCGGAATCTGAAAAAAACAAACTTGTTGGAGATAGAGCATCAACAGGCGTAAAGTAGTAGATTTGATCCACTTCCGGACGAAGAACAGCATCATACATTCTTTTTGCTGCATAGGCAGCGTTCAAATTCGTATCCTTCTGAGTCCCCCCTGCACCACCACTTGTGTAGTCATAGTTCCACTCGGTATATTTGATCGGTTTTACTGGAACATTGTTACTGGAAAACAAATTGTAGATATTTGTAGATGAGAAATCAGCCGCTCCATATTGATGGACAGAAATGTAGTCGAACGGAATTGTTGGATTGTTCTTCAGGTAATTCATGAAGGTCGGTTTCCAACTTCCATCTGCAATATTTAAGTTCCTGAAGCCAATCCCCCCGATTACAGCGGTTGCATCTACTCCTCGGATTGCAGTTGCAAAAGCGCCGTACATTTGTGCTACCTGTGCAGGAGTTGTCGGCTTATTGAAATTCTCCGGCTCATTATGAGACTCCCAATACCAGCCTGTGTAACCAAGATTCTTATAATGCTGAGCAATTACTCCCGAAATTTGACCAAATTCGATAATTCCTTGTGCAGAAGGCGCACCTTCACCCGAGATACCGGTTCCGCCTAGTGCACTTGGCAAATACCCTAGGCACATCATCGGGGTCATTCCCCGCTCAACAAGAGGAAGAACAACTTTGTCCAATTTAGTGAAATCATATTCCAATTGCTGAGTAACAGCGTTGCGGGAAACCACATGATAGAACAAGTCAGTTATGACCCAATCGATCCGAACGACTTTTATTCCAATTTCCTTCATTTGATCATAATACGATGGCAACCAATTTAAGTTGTTGTTTGTTAAATGACCACCACGCGCTAAATTCTGTATTTTCACCTTGTCGTAACTTCCGGTTGTTACATCATAATCTGCCGATAATGTCGTTGATCCCGCCGCTTGAACCAGTCCCGGTCCTACAGCCCCCATGAAAATTGAAACAAATAACAGGAATGCCAACCCAGTCATTGATAATCTCTTTACAAACAAACCCATCTGACTTTCCCCTCTCGAAGTATATTTTTTGAAGCTATATAAACGCCTATTTCTCAGCCACATGAGGCTGAAGGCCGCTTCAAAACACCTAAAACTACACCAGTTGACGTCGCTTATATTTCAAGGCAAAGATCCCATCGAAGTATGTAGATCGCCGCCTTCTCCCCCAAAATATTTCATACCTCCTAAAAACATCCCTCATGAAATCATCTATTCCCCTACTACAAAAGCTCCTATTTTTCTTAAAGTGAAGGAATACTCCATCATTTTAAAGGAAAAAAACTTAAACGATAATTTCAATATTTTAATATTTGTATCATTTCGTTAGCTTTTTTAATTAAATAATTTCTGAAGTTATGGATTATGCTGATTACTTATTTTGTTTACTACTTGTTCTAATACTGAAATTTCCATTTGTTTAATTTCATCTAAATCTTCCAAACTAAGTTTTAGATTTTTCTTTTTTGGAATCTAATTTGTATATTAACTTCTACTCTCCTTCCTCAAATAGTCAGCATTATAAAACGCTTACAAAACACACTATAAGAGTAAGCCACTATCCTTCACAATAAACTCATTTCAGTTCCTTAACTGTTTTCCGTTCCCCTTAGACAGGTACACCTAGCAAACAAAAAAGCACAACTAAACAGTTTCAACACCAATATATCTATAGCGAAGGTATACTTCATCATTTTAATTGAAAGAAAGTTAAATGATAATTTCACTATTTGGACATATATTTCAATTTGTTAGCTTTTTTAATTGTTGTGAAATAATTTTACTCATTATTAAAAAGAAAACAGACAGAAACGATTAAACCATTCCTGTCTCTCTATATAAAATCAACAGTTATTCACCCTTAATCGATTAACCTTTCACAGCACCAGATGTAAGCCCCGACACTACATATTTTTGAAGTACAAGAAAGATGACAACAATTGGCAACGAGATCAGAATTATATTAGCAAATAATAAATTCCAGTCCGAGTGTTTCTGTCCGTAAAAACTGAAAGTGGTCAACACAACAGTAAACTTTTTGGGTGTATTCATTAGGAAGATCGAAACTGAAAAGTCATTCCAAATACCCATAAACGAGATTATGATAACTGTTACAGTAACAGGAAGAATCAGAGGCAATATGATTTGTCCGAATAACCTGATAGGCCCACAACCATCAAGAGCTGCGGATTCGTCTAAATGAATTGGTATACTTTTAAAATAACCGGTAAAAAGAAACACGCTTGTTGGAAACGATAAAGCAACAAATACAAGAATGATGCCTGTGTATGTCTGTGAAAGTCCTAAGCTTTTAATTAGGAAGAACGTTGCTGGAGCACAAAATGGAACAGATAGTCCAGCAATAATCGCATAGTTTATCCCTTCTGTCAGTCGACTTTTTCTTCGTTGGATAATAAAACCGCTCATAGCTCCAAAAAAGACAATTAAAATGACGGATACACATGTAATTAGCAAACTATTTTTATAAGCTGTTGCAAGTTTGGCGATCTGTATGACCTCGCTATAGTTATTCATAATTTGATGTACTGTTACACCATTCCAGGACAAGCTTAGCTTGTTACTGCTGGCATAATCTTTAAATGAATTCACAAGAATCATATAGATGGGCACTAAGATTAGCAAACTAAGCAGCACCGCAATGGTTTCCATGGAAAATTTACGCATAGATAATTTCATAGTTCCACTTCTCTTCTACGAATGAATACGTAAGTAATAATGGAAGTAACCGCAACGAATATAGTCAATACAACATTCCCTGCACTAGCGAGGCCTTGCAGATTGTTTCCGAAATTTTCAAATATTGCTGTATTTAAAACCTCAGTTGCCCGGCCTGGACCGCCTCCGGTTGTCGCAGCAACCAAGTCAAACACTCTAAGTCCACCAATGATATTACCTACTAAAGCCACATTGAAGGCAGGCATAATTAACGGGAATGTAATATGCCAGAAGCGTTTTGAGCCCGAAGCGCCATCGATTTCTGCTGATTCATAATACTCCTTAGAGATGGATTGCAGCCCGGAAAGTATAATCACCATATTATATCCAGCCCACTTCCAAGTTTCGATTCCAGCAATAGAAAAAATAGCAAGTTTTATGTCCGTTAACCAATTCAATTGGAATACATTCAAGTGCAAATTTCCTAGTGTCTGATTAAGCAATCCGTTAGTAGGATGTAAGATTGCAGTGAACAAAATACCGACTGCAATTGTATTTAATACTGCAGGCAGGAAAAATACGGTCCGAATAAAATTACTTGATTTTAATTTCTGATTAACGAATAAAGCAAGCCCCATTCCTAATGCAACCTTAGCAATACCTGTAACAAACGTAAAAATCAGCGTATTCTTCAGAGCAATTTTCATTAAGGGATCAATTACTATATCTTGATAATTACTAAGTCCGATAAATTTAGCTGTATAAAAATCCCAACTTGTAAATGAGTAATAGAAAGTAGTTATAAAAGGTATTAGAAAAAAAACGAAGTAAACGATAAATCCTGGAGCCAAGCCCCACAGGGGATACATCCTTTTTGTGTAATTGTTCAGCACATATACGCTCCTACCATTAATAAGATATTCGGTTGACTTTCCTCTAAGATCAAAGGTAAGTCAACCGAATTTCATTTCTCTATGAATATATAATTATTTCCCTGACCAATTGGGATCTTGTTTTGCCTTGGCTGCTTTTGCAAAATCATTGTCCAGTTCTTTCGCTACGTCTACTGGCGTTTTTCCACCAACGAGCATGTCTTGCAAATACTTCTCGAATGGACCTTTTTGATACTTAGTGTAATCAAGAGGTGACTGGAATGATTTCCCCTCATCGATTAGTTTTTTAATATCCTGTTGGGCAGGCACCAAGCCATTGACTTGAATGCCTTTAGCAAAAGGAATATCGGGCTGCGCTTTAAAGTACGCTTGTTGAGCTTCCTGTGATACCATGAAAGCAACCACTTTCTTTGCTAGCTCTTTGTTCTTGGATTCAGATGGCACCCATAATCCACTTGGTGGCGAAATATTAATAAGTTGACCTTCATCAAAAGGAATACCGAAGGCGCCAATATTATTGGCTTTATCCTTATCCGCTTTTACTAAATCCGGTACAATCCAGGATCCCATAGCATACATTGCGATCTTCCCGTCAAGTAACGCTTGGCGAGAAGATTGGTCATCATCAGATAGGAATGTTTTGTTAATGAGCTGCTTATCTGCCAATTCTTTTACTTTGCTGATTGAATCAACGAATAGCTTCAAATCCGTAAAATGGGTTTTGTTTGTACTTAATCCATCCGCAGTCGGTGTCACTTTATCTTTGGAGTCTCGAACTGCGCCAACAAGTGGAATAATTTGCAAGGTCCAAGCATCCTTACCTGCAAAATAAACAGGTGTTATTCCCTTTGCCTTCAATTGTTCACTTACTGCCAGAAATTCTTTCCAGTCCTTAGGCACTTGAAGGCCATTGTCTTGGAAAACTTTCTTGTTGTAGAACATAGACATCGTACCAACTTCTCCAAATGGAGCTACTATTAATTTGCCGTCTGATTTATATTTAGGAGTATCCAGCGCTTTGCTATCATAGTTTTTCATCCAGTCACCTGAAAGATCTTCCAGACGAGCGCTTCCACCTAACTTACTGGACCAAGTCGCATCATACCAAGAAAGAATATCTGGCGGTTCGCCTGCAGCAAATTTCGTTTGAACGACTTGATCACCAGCGTCGCCCTCTGCTATCTTTTCTAACTCAATTTTTGCACCAAGCTCGGCTGACTTGAAATTGACCAAATCGACGACAGCTTGAAAGCCAGGTCGTACCCAAGAAGAATGTACAACGAGTGTTAATGTTTTCACAGCTTTAGCTGTAGCAGGCGTCTGAGAACTTGCTCCTGCTTTATCTGTTGCTGTTGCATTTGGCGAGCTTGTCCCTGCTGAGTTACCGCATGCAGCTAGGGTTAACATGGTGACAACCATGCCAGTGGATACAAGAAGTTTTCCCCTTTTCACTTTCATCTCTCCCTTTAAGTTAGTTACTATTTGGTTCTATTAACATGATAACTTATTTGCAATTCATCAATCATTTCACTCTGTTATCATCGATTATAGTTTTTTAAGATAATAAGGTTTGATTAATAGTAATAAGGAATAGGCCAATTAAAACAGCCCGCCGATTAATTTGCTATGCTCATGGCTCATCTGATCTGTAATCTTGCCCCTCTATATACTGTTTTGGCGTAACACCATATCTTTTTTTGAATACTTTAAAAAAATAAGGATAATTATGAAAACCAGATGAAATCGCGATTTCCCTCAGATCCTGAGAACCCTCTTTAAGAAGCACGGATACCTTTTTCAACTTCATTTCTGTCAAATACTCCATAAAACCAACCCCAACATGCGCTTTGAAGATTTTGCTTAAATATACTTTACTGATTTTTAGGTATTGTGCTACTGACTCCAACGTAATGTCTTCTGAATATTGTTTATCTATATATAGGATTGCGTTGTTAACATGCAAAGATTCATACTTTTCCCCTTTTTCTGATAACGCCTCATATAATCGCTCAAACACAAGATGAAACCATTGCCTTGCTTCGTCAATAGACTCGAAGGTCTGTATGGCTTCTGCAGGCGGTCTATTATTATAAACTTTCGCAATTTCCACCTGAAGCTCTTTACATACCCGATTAACAATACTAATTAGATCATTAAATATCATTTGAGAACTGTAAATATCTAGACTCGTCTGAATGATTGTCTGAAACACTTGGTTCAGCAACATCATGGTTTTCTCTGAGTCTTTTAAATGAATCATCGCGATCAAGCTTTTCTCCATTTCCAGACTGACACCCTTAAAAGAATTCGTCATATGTGGGGGGGATGATTCTTTTATAACCGTATTCTTACCTTTTAAAAATTTCTGTGACATCTGTACCCTTGCAAACTCGTAACTTTTCTTTATATCAACAATGTTCCTTGAATTGGGACCAATACTAAAACTGACAGTTATATTTAAAAATCTTTTCAAAGAAAGCCTTATTCTATCCAACACTTGCATGGTTCCTTGTTCATTGGTAGAAGAACTTACAGCATATTTGAAAGAACGAAGAAGCACAAATTGCTCAGTAGCCACATGGCAGATTGCCCCATTATCCTCATCCTTTAATATTTCCTCGATAATATTCAAAATAGCAAAATTAAATAAGGATATCTCCTTCATACTTCTTTCCGCATTCTTCTGCTTATATCCGTCTACGCTCATAATAATTACGCATATATTTTTTAAGTCCAGTTGTATATCCAACACGGCAAGTCTCTGCTCAATTTCCTCTTCCCTATATAAGCCCGAAAGTAGATCCAACGTAAACTTGTTTCGCAGCGCTAATAAATTGTTCTGATCCAACGATCGGAATGTGTTCGTTTTATTGGCAAGCTGTTCCTTTGCTCTAATTAGCGTGTCTAGCATCGTCGATGCATGTAAGTTATGTTTCAATATATAATCGACTACGCCATCTTTTAAGGCACTTCGCACATAATCATAATCATCATAATTACTTAGTATAATGACCTTAATATGAGGATATTGAACCTTTAATGTATTCATTAATTCAATTCCACCCATTCTGGGCATTTTCACATCAGTCAATACAATATCGGGATTACATTCCTTGACCATAAACAGTGCATCAATCCCGTCCTTGGCTTCACCACAAATATGATATCCATTTCTTTCCCAATCCAGCAGAAGCTTCACTGTTGTTCTCACTAACAACTCATCATCAACAATCAGTACTTTAACCATCCTTACCCTCCTCTATTTCAACAATATAAGGTTGAGTAATTTTCACATGGGTGAAATAATGTTTTTCACTTACAATGTTGAAGCTCGCCAGCTCGCCATAGTATAAGCTCAATCGTTTTCGAACATTGATAATACCTATACTTTTTTTGCATAAATCGTCATCCATTATCTCGATAATTTTCTCTTCATCCATACCAACTCCGTTGTCCTCAATATCGATTATTAAAGAATCATTACTTTTGTAAATTTTCACCACCAATATGCCTTGACCTTTCATTCCCGCAATCCCGTGTCTTAATGCGTTTTCAACAATTGGCTGAAGCAGAAGCTTCAATATGCTAGCATTCTTTATTTCATTCTCTACTGATATGCGTGAGATAAACTTACTATTGTATTTATATTCCTGTATGCGAAGGTAATTAGTTAAGTATTCAACCTCTTCATGAACCGTAATCATTCTACGACTATCCATATTGACATGCATTAGTGTAGCCAAAGATTCAGAAACATCCCTAATCCCTTCAGCTCCTTGCAATTGAGCTAAAAATTTAATTGTATTTAATGTATTGTATAAAAAATGAGGATTAATTTGTGCTTGCAGTGCTTTCATCTCTGCTATTCTTTTTTCACTTTCGTTATGAGCTGTCGATTCGACCAAATCCTGAATCCGCTGCACCATGCGATTAAATTGGTTGTAAAGTTGGCCAACTTCATCTTGACTCTTGATATGAATGGCAATATCGAGGTTGCCGCGATCGATTTTTTTCATGGCTTTGCTCAGTAATAGTAGGTTGCGAGTAAGAATTGAAATGATCCCGTACAGAATTGCAAATGAAATAAGGGCCATAAAAGAAGTAAATAATAAGTTCGCTCTTTGTGTTTTATGAATACCGTCTAATAATTTTGTCTTTGGAATAAGCCCCACAGTAGTCCAGTCTGTAAAAGAAGAATGATTAAAGATAGCTAAAGTGTCTTCCCCAGCGATATCTAAATAAATGTTATTTTTATATTCTTGCTTACTCTCCCACGCTTTCATTACTGCTTCTGGTAAAATAAACGGTTCTAACTCACTCGGTGGTTTCAGTATCCACCCACCATTCTGATTCAACATAATAATGGATGCATTGTCTTTTAAGTTTACGTTAAATATATCTAGTAATAGATTAAAACGAATGTCAGCTTTGACAAACCCAATGACCCTATCATCTTTTACTATAGGTCTCACAATTGAAATGACCGAATCTTTGCTTTCAGGATTCTTAAATTCGACAACTCCATTTATATAAGAATACGGCCCTATAATTAACTTACGTCCTTTAGATTGAAGTACATCGGTGTACCAGCTTTGCTTCTTTACATCATCGAATCGCATAAAATCCCCTGCCCCTGTCATTCGACCAGCTAAGTCTGTTACCATTAAACCGCTGAGATACCTTTTAAAGTTCAATTCATTGGCAATTAGCGATTCGATTTTTCTTTCATCCTTCAGAAAATCGATTTGAGAAGAATAACCTGTTGTGGAAAAAGCATTAATTATTTCTGGGTTAATTGAGAGCATGGCAACAATATGGTCAACATCTCGCAATGAAACTTCAAAATTATCATTTGTTACCTTAAGCATTTCTTTCATATACGAAGTCGCGGAAGCCTCCGTATCGCTGGTTACGCGTGAATTCCATTGGTACGTATTCAGGATTGTAAAAATAACAACGAGCACGATCATGCTCAATATAATTTTATATTTAATACTTAGACTATTCATAAATGTCCTTTCTGTCAGAACAATTGCAAAAGTGCAAATACCCCCACTAGGGGGTACTCTGGTTTCTTAAGACTATCCTTTTACACTTCCCAATGTTAAACCCTTAACGAAATACTTCTGCAAGAAAGGGTAAATGCAAAGAATCGGTAGTATGGATACAAAGAGTTGTGCAGCAATAACCGTACGATTCGAAATGTTGTTTAACAACGCCAAATCAGCTGAATTTATATTTGTTAATGATTTTGAAACGATTACCGTGCGCAAGTAAGTCTGCAATGGATAGTGACTTGGCGAGTTCATATAGATCAAACCGTCAAACCAGGAATTCCAATGGGTAATAATGCAAAACAATAAAATAGTTGCGATTGAAGGTTTAGAAATAGGCAAATATATGCTCCAAAGTGTTCGCCAATTGCCAGCCCCGTCCATCATCGCTGACTCCTCAAGCTCGTTTGGTAACGTCCGAAAAAAATTCAGCATTAAAATGATATTAAACACATTAACTGCTGATGGAATAATAAGAGCCCAGATTGAATCCATCAGTCCTGTCGCTTTCACAACCATAAAACTGGGGATCAACCCTCCGTTGAAGATCATAGTGAAGGCGAAAAACCAAGCATAAACTGTCCTCATCGGGAAACGCCGATTTGTTTTAGATAATGGATAGGCAGCCAAGATAGTCAATATCATATTTATAGAGACTCCCAAGATCACGCGCTCAACTGCAACTAGGAACGACTGACCGAAGGCGGGATTTTCCAAGATATACTTATAAGAATCCAAAGTGAAACCAACTGGCCACATACTAACCCAACCTGCTGTTACGGCAGAGTTAGAGCTAAATGACATTGCAAGCATGTGTATAATTGGAAACACGCAGGTGAGTGAGAATATGGCAAGTGCAGCATAATTAATAATAAGAAAAGATATTCTCCCAAATGTTCGCTGTTCCAACATTGAATGTAACCTCCTTAAAAAATGCGATAATCTGCTAATTTATAAGCTAAGTAGTAAGAAGTAGATATAAATATGAAAGAAATGATGGATTTGAACAAGCCCACCGCTGTCGCCACGCCGTACTGCATTTGTTCTATACCAAGCCGATAGACAAATGTATCAAGGATATCCGAACTACTGTATACCTGGGGGCTATATAAATTAAAGATCTGATCAAAACCAGCATTTAAAACATTTCCTAGAGCTAATACAGTGAGCAGAACAATAATAGGACGCATTCCTGGAAGAGTAACATGCCACATTTGATTCATATGTCCCGCGCCGTCGAGTGCTGAAGCTTCGTACAATGATTTGTCAATACTTAAAATAGCCGCCAAATAGACAATCGTGTCAAATCCAACCTCTTTCCAAATGTGTGATGCAATAAGAACAAACCGGAACCAACCTGAATCACCCAAAAAGTATATGGGTTTAATATGGAATTGAGATAAAACAATATTTACTAATCCACCTGAGGGGGATAGCAAGTCGATCAATATGCCAGACAAAATTACCCAAGATAGAAAATAAGGTATATATACAAGCGTCTGGACTGAACGTTTAAATATCATATGCTTCACTTCATTCAGCATGATTGCCAAACAGATAGGAAGGATGATTCCTACAACAATCTTAAGTAAAGCAATTACTATTGTATTTGACATGACCTGCATGAACCCAGGCATACTCCAAACATACTTGAAATTATCCATTCCAATCCATGGTGAGCCAAACCATCCGTTAGCTGGAATAAAATCCTGAAACGCGATTGCAAGACCAGCAAGTGGCCCATAACTATAGATTAGGATAAGAATTACTGCCGGCAGTAACATGATGTGGAATGCAGCTCTTGGCATACCTCTTCTTTTTCGAAATGTCGTATTCATGGTCTTAACTCCATTTCTCTCGTAATTGAAGTAGAGGGAGACTTATCTCCCTCCGTCTTCTAATGCTTCAATTTATTTCTTCGCAGCGTCCCAATCGTTTACTTCTTTCGTGATTTGTGTTAATCCAAGCTTATTAAGATTTTCTACGAATGCATCAAAATGATCAATTGACTCTGCACCCATGATAACTTTTGTAAAGAATTCCATCTCTGTTTTCTTGATCGTATCCATCCGACTCTTCATCGTATCCGTTGGAGATCCATAGAAATTGTCTAGAAGGAACAGATTATTTTTGTCGTATTCATTCATGATTCTGAACGAACCCGTTTCACCGAATACTTTTTCGAACTGTGCTTGCGTGTTGTCGCCGCCTTGATATTTTTTAATATTGTCATAATATGTTTTCTCTTCACTATTCAATTTAGCGGCATCACCTGATTTCATTGCGTTCGTAACATTCAGATGCGCTGACAAATTTTTCTTAGCTGCCCACTCTTGGAAAATTGTCGGATGTTGTCCAGGGCCTTTCGGTCCAAAAAATTTATCATATAATTGTACATCCGGTCCGCGATTTACTTCTACAAAGTAATTTAACAACTTCACTAACGCTTCTGGATTCTTAAAATTTTTATTAACAACATAATATCCACGTACATTTAGCTTGATCTGAGGCTTAGCTGGCTGGCTGTTATTTGAAACAAGTCCATATGAGAGCCAGTTGGAGTCTTTGAAATTATCCTTCGTTTGTTGAAGTGGATACATAGCGTTCCACATTGCACCATATTCGATGCCAACTCTGCCGCTTGCTGCCAGTTCTGTCGCTTTTGCTGAATCCTTAGCGCCGAAATCCGCCTCAATAAGGCCTTCCTTGTACAGTTTGTTCAAGTATATGAGTGCTTCTTTCATCTGTGGTTGAACACTACCATAAGCTAGCTTCCCTGAGCTATCTTTTAACCAAATACGAGGATAAGCCTGGAAGCCATTAAATATACCTAATGCTTCACCAACGCCTGGATCAAGGAAGTCCTTATTTAGCATTAAACCATACGTATCTGCTTTACCATTGCCGTCCGGATCTTTCTCTTTAAACGCTTTCATCACATTATAAAGTTCATCCAATGACTTAGGGACTTTAAGTTGCAGTTTGTCCAGCCAGTCTTGCCGCATCCATAAGAATGATGCTGTATCAATAGACGAATCTACTTGTGGAATAGCCAAGACCTTACCACCAAATGTTGCCGAATCCCATGGTGCTTGACCTGATTCAGCCACGGTATCCTTCGTTAGTTTTGAAGCATACTTATCATACACATCTTTGAGATCTGTTCGAATTAAATTCGTTTTAGACAATAATGCTAATTGCTCAATGTTGACTGTCATAATATCAGGAATATTTCCAGAAGCGATGGCAACACTCTTCTTTTGAGAACATAAATCAGTCCCTGAACAAAACCATGTTGCATTCAGGTCGATACCATACTTATCCCGATAATCTTTATTCCATGGATTATTGGGCCAATCGGCTTCCTTAAAATCCTTTGCCATAGCATCGTTAATTTGAAAATCGATTGAAACTTTCAGTGGTGGATCATACTTCGCGTTAGGATCTGCAGAAGTTGCAGGTGTAGTTGCAGATGCAGTTGCTGCAGGTGTTGCACTATTTGTAGCACTATCTTTTTTCTCGCCACATGCAGCCATAATTCCGGTACTTAAAATAACTGTGCTAAGTACTAATAAACTTTTCTTCACTGTCTGTTCCCCCAATATGAGTGATTTGTTTACATTCTTAATGATAGAACATGACAAATACGTAAGCGATATCACGTTATTGACATCGCTTACACTTTGTTGACTTCTTAAATTTACACATTTCCGTTAAAGCAAAGAAAGAGAAACAGAGAGCATGTTTGCTCTCTGTTTCTCTCTATTAAATCCATAATTTCTACTTATTGTTATTCCATTCATTAACTTCTTTCGTTATTTGCAGCAGTCCTATTTTATTCAATTCCTGTATGAATACATCGAAGTTATCAACTGATTCAACTCCCATAATAACTTTTGTATAGTATTCCATTTCTTTGTCACTAATAATTTTCATTTTTGATTTCATCGTCTCGGTTGGAGAGCCATAAAATCTATCCATCATAAATAGATTTTTGTCATAATACATTTTCATTGCATTATAGGAACCTGTTACCCCAAAAACTTTTTCATATTGAGCCATACTGTTATCTCCAGCCTTGTATTTAAGAATGTTCTCAAAGTATCCTTTTTGCTCCGGAGTCAACTTGGATACCTCACCCGTTTTCAACGCGTTTACTACATTTTCGTGTGCTTGTAGATTCTTCTTCGTAGGCCATGCGCGGAAAGGCATGTAATGAAGGCCAGGGTTTTTTAATGGGTCTGTAACCCCATCCCTAACATTATAAAATTTATTATACTCATCCATATTTTCGCCAAAAGATTTTTCAGTGAAAAGATTTAGAAGTTTAATCAAAGCTTCTGGATGTCCGAATCCTTTCTTCACAACGATATAATTTTCGTTGTTTAAATTAATTTTTGCTTTTGCAGGTTGATCATCACTTGAGAGAATGCCCAATCCCCTCCAATCAGAATCCGGGAAATTATCTTTCGTTTTCTGCAACGGCGTCATTGCGTTCCACATAGCACCAAATTCCACGCCTGATCGATTTGCTGCAGCGGCATCCGTAGCCCTCTGCCAGTCCTTGGCTGCAAAATCCTTTTCAATCAAACCTTCTCTATATAACGTTTGGAGATAAGTCAGTGCTTTCTTCATTTCTGGCAGCGTGCTGCCGTAGACCAAATGCCCTGATGAATCATTAATCCAGGTTTGCGGATAAGCATGGAATCCGTTAAAAATTCCGATAGCTTCAGCTACGCCTTGTTGTAAGAAATCTTTACTCAGCATAAGTCCGACAGGTTTGCCTGTTTTACCTAAGTCTGCTTTTACGAATGCTTTTATCACTTCATGCAATTCATTTAAATTCTTCGGCTCTTGAAGGTTTAATTGTATCAGCCAATCTTTGCGTATCCACATGAAGGAAGCAGCATCACCTGAAGAGTTCGTCATGGGAATGGCAGTGAGCTTGCCATCGGACATTGCCGCTTGAAAAGCTGAATTGCCTTCCTGTTTCATGATACTTTTTGTCAATTGGGACGCATATTGATCATAGATAGGCCCAAGATCTTTATTAATCAACTCCGCTTTGGACAGTAAAGCCAGCTGCTCAATATTAACGTTAAAAATATCCGGTAGGTCACCCGAAGCAATATCTATTGAAACTTTTTGCAATGATTGCTCAGTAGAGCGAGTAATCCATTTATACACAAGGTTAATACCTAATTCGTCTTTCATTGCCTTGTTCCATAAATTATTCTTCAAACCTAAATCTGAATATTGTTCCTTTATTGCCACATTGACTTCAAAGATTGTTTTTATAGTAATTGGCGGATCATATTTTGCCATTATATCTGTATTCGGTTTCAAATTGGTGTCGGCGTTTGTAGTATTGGTTGGTAAACTTGTAGCTTCTTCACCACTGTTCGAGCAAGCGACGATGAAAATTAGTAAAAAAGCAGCAATTGTTGGACAAACAAACATACTCTTAAATTTAGTCATTCAATTCCCCTTTCGCCCGTTCATTTGCTAAGCGCGGTTCCTGTATTCTTGTGGGGTTATACCGACCACTTTTTTAAAAAATCTGCTAAAATAGCCTGCAGTGGTAAAACCTAATTGGCTCGCGACTTCCTGAATTTGAAGAGCAGGGTTTTTAAGGTTTTCTTTAGCAGAATGAATTTTAAGATTTGTAATGTAATCCGATAACGTCATTCCCTCCGTTTGTTTAAACAGCCGCGACAAATATTCAGGCGTTAAATAGATCTGTTCAGCAAGATGAATAAGAGTCAGATCGCCATCCAAATGTTTATTAATATATTGTTTCACCTGGTATATCGCCCTTTCCTTTTCCTTCCCCATCTGTTCTCTGTTTAACTCAAACAGGAAAATTGTCATCTCCTTCGCATAATCCCAAACAGCCTCCCATTTGCCTTGTAAAAACAGTTCTTGCCATCTTGTTAGCAATGACAAATGTACACTTCGATCTCTCTCTTCCAAATTCGTATATAACGAACTAAAACCTAGCCCCAGCAGATAAAAGAGTTCAAAGACAAATGTGTTATCCTTTTCAATCGGTCCATGTAAGGCCTCCTTAAACTCGGCAATCACTCTTAAACAAGCCTCTTGCTGTCTTGTCTCCAAATGATTTTGTAATTGCCCAGCCTTTTTGATTAAGACATGTCCCTCGATCGCATCAGATAAGTTCTGATGATTTAGTGATCCCCAGTGATCGTTTGCATCCGTTAATATCATTCCCCTCTCACCGTAAAACTGCATCAATAACAGCTTTAAAAAAGAAAAGTGTTGAGGTAGTTCATCTATTAGCGATGATTTGTTAAGCCAAGCAACTGACAGCGGAGCTCTCCATGACATCTGAGCAGTTTTCAACAATGTTTCTAGCGTACCACCAACAAATGAACATGCACGCTCCCAACTCAGGTTCATCTGAGTTTTCGGTTGAAGCAGAACAATAATATAGGACGGGCTGTATATACTGCTCACAACTTCAGTCAATGAGCCTAGAAGCATATGAGCTACATTTTGAATTGAAACAAATTGGTTATTTATTTCCGTTCTTGACATACCTTCAGCATCATCCATACGAATCAATACAAGAATAAAGGGTTGATTGACAGATAAACAAATAGAAAGTTCCTTGAACTGTTGTTGATTAATATCACTCACTTTGAGTGAACCTTCCATCAAATCAGTGATGTACAACGTTCTCATGTGCTCAATATGCATTTTATAATAAATATCCGCTTTATCGGTTAGCGTTTCCATGAGTAAGTCAGTTTCAACGTCTTTAATGGCAAGTGAGACATTTTCCAGAATTAGTGAATCGCCATCTGCTTTTAACACATACCGCACATCCGAATATTGAATTGCCTGATAAACATAATCAAATTCATTATGTCCCGTAAGAAAAATCACTTTACAGCGCGGCCAACGCATTTTAATTTGATCTAGTAATTGAAGGCCTGACATTTGTGGCATTCGAATGTCAGTAAGCACAATGTCCATACGGATACGCTCTAAAATTGCTATCGCCTCAAAAGCGGATGATGCCTTAAATATTGTAAGCTCCAGTTGCTCATTTTCAGTGAACAACTCAACTAAACCTTCTAGAATATAAGGCTCGTCATCAACAATCAGCAATTTATGCATGTGATAAATCCTCCCCCTCAATGATAATACAAATACAAATCCCCCCATATCGACGACTTATAGAAGCATTCAATCCACTATTTGGACCAAATACAGATTTGAGTCTCCGGTCGACATTGCGAATAGCTGTTGTTTCCTTATCAAAAGAATCATCGGTATTCAGGCATGCATGAATGCGTGCCAAATTATCTTCTGCACGATCCCCATTATCTTCAACGCATATTCTAAGTTGTTGATCGTTCAGTTCAATAGTAACAGACAAAACACCTTTATCCAGCTTGTCCTCCATCCCATGTATATAAGCATTCTCAATCAACGGTTGAATAATGAGTCGGGGGACCAGTCTAGGCTTGAAGCGTTCAGGTACTTCTCCAAAAATGAGTGTCACTCGGTTGTTAAAACGTGTTTGTTGGATATTTGCATAATTTTTAGCGTGTTGAACCTCATTTTCCAGAATAACCATATCACTTGAGTTTTTAGTGACAAATCTGAAATATTGAGCCAATTGGTCAACAAAAATAACTGCTTCTTCCAGTTTCTCTAATTTGATCATTCGAACAACGATAAAAAGACTGTTATACAGAAAATGAGGATTAATTTGAGATTGCAGTTGCTTTAATTCTGCAGTCTGAAGCAAGATGGTTTTTCTGTACTGCTCATCTATTAAATGCCGAAGACTATCCACAGTCCAGTTAAACTGTTCATACAGGTATCTGTACTCATCCTGATGGTTATGATGTATGACCGTTTCCAGATTCCCCTCTTCCACCCGTTTAAACGCACGTACCATTTGAAGCAGCGGGCGGTGAATCGTATTATTGTTGTAAGCAAGAAAAAAACAAATAGCGACGAACGTCAATACTGTAAAAATCCAGAACCAAATGGCTCTTCTATGCACTTGCTTGAAAATTACATCTTTTGGAATAAACTGTTGGAGTAGCAGCTTGTTATCTTTAGATGCGGCAACCTGAATGACCATGTAAGACTTCCCTGAAATATTTCTTTCTTCTGAAAGTTGTAATTGATTAGAATTACCTTCACTCTCTGATTTTAGAAATGGTTCAAATTGATTCTCTCCATTACTATCATAAGTAAACTGATATTGATCACCTATTCTTAGAATCACAATTCCACTATATGTTCTAATATTCGACTGAACTAAGTCATTTTCAATTTCAGGAATCGATAATTCTATTTCTAAAATTACGGTTGGTGTCTCTTTCATTGGATCAATTGTTATTGGAGATAGATCTGAAATGGTCATATAAAGCTTCCCACTGCTATACACAATTTGGGATGGGTGCTTTAAATTCTTCTCATTTATCATTTGGGTGTCAAATTCGCCTAGTCCAGTCACCGCGGATAACGCTATGTTTTCTTTAGGTGCATATAATTTTATATCTTCCACAATGGGACTCATATTTCTGATTGACTGCAGTCTTGACTGAACAGAAAGAATTGCCTGTATTCTCGCATATGAATCATGACTATCATAGCCGATAGCAATTTGATTAACGTAACGGTCTGTTAACATTTCAAACTGCATTAAGGAAATTTTATTAATTGTATTTTCTAAATTTTTAAGGTAATAATCTGATTGTTCCATGGATTGTTCAGTAATGTATTTCTTCATATGTGATATATCCCAATAATATAAATAAAGGCTGAACACATAGATAGGTATGATAGCAATAATAAAACTGATGATTAACTTACTAAAAATTGATTTTAGCTGAAATTTTCGATAGCGAATAAGGATGTCCTCCTAATAACTTACTTAAAACAGGTTTCAAAATGATAGCTGCCCGAACCAACTCTAACTATCGTATAATAGTATCCACCTTCATACACAACATCATGGCTAATTGGATAACCATTCTCTAACACTAATGCTCCTATCCCAAGAATAGGGATACGCACCTGTGCGGAAGTATTAGCTGGAATGCTCACAGATAAGCTGACTTTCTCTTTGGAATGTGAAAAATCGACTAAAATTAATCCTCTGACTGAATGATATTTGCCGCGCACATGGTGAAGTTTCTCACATAGGTACGGTGCAATACTAATTTCTTTATAGGCTCCGGAGATTGATGAGATACCTAGTAAATCCTTGTAAAGCCATTCCAATATATGTCCCATCATATCATGATTACGTGAACGTGCATCATCTGTCCAAAACTCCGGCAGTGCTGTCTCTCCTTTTTCGACGAATCGTATGTAACTCGGATGCTCTGGTTGCATCATCATATCAAACACAATATCATTGCGTTTCGTCGCTGAGAGTGCTCCGAATAAAAACCTAAGACCAATCTCTCCTGAATGTATTTGCCGTGTAGAGGCGGTTTTATGAAGAGTCAATTCAACTTCCTTTCGATTGGCTTCAGGAACTAATCCGAAGAACAGCGGCATTGCCTGAATAACTTGATTCTCAGGATCGAACTTGCCGTCAATTTTGCAATACACAGTGCGAATTTGACCGAAGCAAGTAACCGTCTTAAGTAATAGTGCGTTGTATACCTTACGTATTCGTTCTGACTCTTGCAAATAGTAATTAGCATCTTCAGGAATTCCCAGTCGTTCAGCAAATTTCGCCATTAGCCGGTAATTCTCATAATAAATCGCAGACTCCACATTCTCGATATAATCACCACCCGTTTGTGGATGAATACCCCAATCCCCAAGACCATGATTAATCAGACCACCATAAACTTCTTTCGACTTCAAATAAGCCATATAGGTTTTCATTGCCGGATAAGCCATTTGTATCGCTGTTTCATTTCCATATGTCTCTAACAGCAAGTCGGGGACGGTCAAAATAGAACTTCCCCATGCAATTGAATCACGGAATCCCCCTTCAAATTTAGAGTATTCAGGTGCAATATCAGGAATAAGTCCTTCATCCGTTTGAGCTTCTATCATATCCTGCACAATCTTGAGCCATAAATCTTCGACGTGCTTCACATACATAATGGAGGGTCCCATTAGGCCAGCGGTTTCAATCCAACCTAACTTCTCAATCGTCGGACAGTCTGAATGAACACTTTGCAGATTGCTTTCAATCGCTTTCGTAATGATATCTGCAAGCTTTCCGATTCTGGGATCATTGGTTTCCAGTTCACCTGTATCGACCGAGTCTGATGTAACGAAATGCCCCTTTACATCATGTATAAATGGCTTATATTTTTTCTCTACATCTCGTGTACAACCTTCAATCTGTATCCATCTTGCTCCATAGCAGGAGAAATCAGGTTTCCATACTTCAACTTCGCCAGTCCCCTCCAGTATATACTCGGAGTAGGTAACTATATCCCAAGGTGTCGCGATGGTTCCGTCTTCCCTCATTAATTCACCTGGTTTAATCGTAACTTTGGTACCTGCTGAACCACTAACATAAATTTCAAACATGCCTGACATATTTTGTCCTAAATCGAATACAAAAACCTCAGGTAACGGTTCGTTAATTTGAATGGCATGGTAGATGTTTTTCACAGTAATAGCAGGTTGATTTTGCACAACCAATTTTCCAATAGGAGGGTTCAAAATCACTGCTTTCTGCCAATCCGAATCGTTATAACCTACTTGCGACCAGCTGTGTGGGTATAGACGAGCATCAAAATTTTCAGATCCATATACGTTAGCTAGCGTGGTTGCGCTATTCCTCACCTGCCAACCTTCTTCATTCGTATGTACAGTCGAACGATTTCCGTCCTCATACTCGATGTGGCATTCAGCTATAGTCATAAGTTGACTGCCGTATGGCTCATAACCTTTGTCCATCGTGTAAAAGTGCCTACTCCCGCTGTCTCCAGCGAAAAAACCGTTGCCAACATGTATACCTATAACATTCCAACCCTGAGTCAGATTATCTGTCACATCAAAACAGGTATACTGTATGGACTTATGGTAGTTCGTCCATCCCGGATCCATCTCATGATCCCCTATTTTACTGCCATTCATATAACAATTAAAATGCCCTAGACCGGAAACTAAAACATAGGCTTTTTTCACTTTTGAGTTAATTTCAAAGGAGCGACGGGTATAGAATGGCTTACTTTGTCCGTTACCGATCCACTTAGCTTTCCATGAATCCTCCAAGTAACCAGTAACGAATGGTGAAACATCGCTACATGAAATATGCCCTTCCTGATCCCATACTTCCACTTGCCAGTAATAGTCTTTGACACTACAAAGTGGTAACCCTGCGTAACTCACAGCCAATTGTTCCGAGGAAGTAATTATACCGCTATCCCACACTAGATTCTGAGCTAATGCTAGGGAATGTAGGTCTTCAGCCACTAATATTCTGTATCTTATTTGGTGCTCATTCTTCTGCTTGTTTTGAAGCTGCCAAGAAAATATCGGTTTCCTCGCAGTAATCCCCAGGGGTGAAGCAAAGTTTTTTATTTTCAAGAAAATTGGTCTCATTTGTTTTTCTCCTTTTCCAATCAGTGATTCTAAAAGATATACATATCTCGAATTCTTAAGAAAGAAAGCCCAGTCGCAAAGAGCGAACTGAGCCTTTTATTATTTATACATTCTGACGGCCTTAAAGCTTCTTATACATATGAATTTGACTCATCAACCCATAAGGAACAGTTACATATTCCGGCGTATATTCCTGCCCAGTGCGTCGATAGTCCCACCATTCCTTCCAATCATATGCCGTTCCTGCCTGGTGCAATGGGCCGAGCATATTACGAGGACTTCCAACAATCTCGATATCAATCGAGTTCTGACCTTGTTTCAGAAAATCGGTAACATCTAAGTTTTTAGCTGAACGCCAAGGAATATGTCCAACTTCCTTGCCATTTACCCGGACGACAATTGTTACTGCGGCAAAATCACCTAACTCCATAATCATACGGCATTCATCTAAGTCAAAATGTTCATATTTCAAATGATAAATTATACTGCCACAATAGTGCAAATAGCCCTGGAGACACCAGTCTCCGAATCTGAGCATTTCAGGCTCCTTAATAATCTGACGATCAGATCCTAATGCAAATTCACCTATTAAATAGCAGTCTTCCATTTCCATTTCATGCGTATATGAACAAGTAAGCAATAGTGTATTTCGACCATTAACTAATGTAGGAAGTTTAATTGTTCCCATGCAACGATCCAAGTACCAACCCGTTACTTCATGATCTACCTTTTGGCCGTTTAAGCTTACCTCAAATCGCTGCGCTTGTTCAGCAACAAGATAAATTTCTTTCTCTGGCACATCAGACACATCGATTGTAAACTCAAAAGTGATTTGTGCATGATCCTGCTCATGCGCCTGGTGAATCCAGAGATGCCGTTGCAGACCACCATTATAGTAAACCTGGCGCATTCCGAGTGATGATCGAATCTCCCGTTGTGCTTGCCAAACGTCTGTCACTTCGGACCAATCGCCTGTTTCATTTTGATAGCGACATTTGTCCAACACTAGTACATTAGGTGCTGTACGGCTAAACAAGCTTACCGGCCCAAGAGCTGTTACTATTTCCCCTTTTTGCTCTTGAGGTGGATTGAACATCCAATTATCAGTACGTATAACTTCAACTGGTCTTATGGTGTTATTCATCACATACAATTTGGAATCTGTAGGACCAAATGTTTGTTTAAAACACACTCGACCATCTACTCTTTGGGTTTCAACTCGACTAATATCACCACTAAGGAGATCCCAAATTTCTACTTCCCCGTACCCGGCAAGCTGAATTTCAACCACGTGTTCAGCAGTGCGATCTTTATTTACAACAAACACGACTTGCCCATCATCCATCTGCCTTTGCATATATAAGAAAGTGTCGGCTTCCCTCATTTTGCGGTCCCTAATGCTAACTTTTCGATCCAAAATCTTTTCAAGTTCAAATGGAACAGCTCCTGCTTCACTAACATGAATGAAATTGGGATGCGCCGACAGCTGAAGAACCTCATCCGAGACATTACCATCTACAAGATTAGGCAGACTTCCTACTGCTACAACTTTTCCACCTGCATCGATAAATTGTCGAATAAGCTCTACCGTGCTGCCGAATATATTAACCATCGAAGGCAACACAACTACTTCATATGCTGCTTTATTGACATGAAACTTTCCGTCAATAATCTGTCCTGTTTCTTGCAAAATAGTCTCGTCACCAAGATCATAATCGTAATGAGCAGCAAGCATTAGGTCAATAAATTCATTAAATTGACGATTAAATGCTTGTAGTTCGTCATGATTGCCAGCGGAATTGCCCCATCTTCCATTCACATCAATACCAAGCATCGCCCATACAGTTGATACAGGGTGAACTACAAGCACGTCACGAACTACCTTACCCTGACTGAGAACAGCACTTAATTTTGAATAATAGTCCTCAAGAATATGGTTATATTCCCACCAATTCGTATTGTAATTAAAACTTGGTGGATAATCCCTTTTACGGCAACCCTTCAGTGAGTAGAGTGCAAGATGGTGAGTTAAATAATTAATACCAAGGACGAATTGCCAATCACCCATCCATTTTCTTCCTTCGAAAGTAAGCTCCCACCCTGTGACGCCATACGTTTCGGTAATAACACGTTTTTTGCCATATTGATTAGCTACGCTTGCTACTTGTTTAATCGTAAGGCTTTCATCGGTCTGCTCACACAGCGTATCAACACCAGGAATATCCATGTATCGATAGTGTGGCATGACTGCACCTGAAGTCTGCACTGAAGATACCAAATTGCCCTCAGAATGGTAATGACCACTAAATTGAATGCCATTTTCCTGACACCAATCCCCTAATTGTTTGGTGTAAGAATGAGTAAACATTTGAGTCATCGTTCTCCAATAGTCGTGTCTTGTCTTTGCAGATTTCTCACCAGTGAAGAATAGATAGGGCAACACACTCCATAGCTCATAACCACACATTTCCTTAAAATACTGAGGAAATAAGTCCGTCCATGGCGTCCACGCATAGGCGCTTCGATTTTGGCCAAAGCCACGCATAGAAGGCTCGTCAGTGAAAATACCAGGAATTGTTTTGCCAAATTCGGTACCTACAGCATCCTTGTAAACCTCGTATGTTGATTGAATGAACAACTCTACCGTTTTTGGATTTAAATTATCTGTATATGAATCTCCATGACACCATTCGTTTGCAATAGCTATCTCGCGGCGGAAAACCAAATAAACGTTGCCATTTGTAAGTGGCTCAGCTAAAGCTGGCCCGATTTGCTCAAAATGTATGATTTCATTGCCTTGAACTTCAGCCATATAAACTGCAACAATTGAGTCGCTGTACAAAAATTGGACATCTACTTCTAAAGTAAGTGCCTTAGCACGAACTTCATCTCCGCCCATCTTCGGCACGAGTCCCCCGCCCATGCCAGATGAATATCGGTCTTCGTCATATAACCATGCATGCATGGATTCCTGTTTGGCTGTCTCTACGGTTTGCTTTATACGTTCCATGAATTCATGGCTCAAGTAGGGCGTTTCCAGACCTTCTCGAACATGCATCATGAATCCTCCCATTCCCTGTTCCTTGAATCCTTTCACCTGGGTATCAAGTTCATCCTGCTCGAGTGTATCATTCCATGACCAGAAAGGTACTCCTTTATATTCTACTGGAGGTTGTTCAAACATTTTCTTTAAATTGCTAATATTCAACGATATCAACTCCATCTAATTACTTGAATAAGCTATGGCTATTTTTCATTTTACACAAATAATTACATGCTGAAGATTGCATTATGTTAACATCTCTTTCAATTTTTTAGCCTTTCTTCTTTGAATAATAAAATAAGGTCCCCCCCCTTCAATAGATGGTGGGCACCTTATTTTGTCATTCATACAAAAAAGCAAAAAAAGTATAATGAATATTAATATTTTACACCGATAGTCATTTAGAAAAAATTTACAATAAATAAGCAACTATGATTACACAAACAAAACAATAAACACCTTACAAATCTCATTAGAATGGAGGAGCTGTTACAAAAAAGTATTGATTTCTATGTTCTTACTCTACAAATTAATATGGTTTTATTATGAAGGGAGTGCGAAAATTTTGAAATCCAAAACATTGAAATCGTTTTTAGTTGCAATGTCTTTACTCATGACTACTACAATAATTGGAACTTTCCAAACTGCCTATGCAGCCGGAACGGTAACTTTTAACTACAAAACTGCAACAAACAATTCGGGCAGCCCATTACTATTCGGCGGTTCCAATGAACCTAGTCCAGAACATAACTCAAATGTTTATCCCAAACTGAAAGGTGCAGGTTTTAAGTATCAACGAGGTACAATCCATATGGACACTCTCCTACCCAGTAACATCACCCTCGCGGATTACAAAAATAATGTGAATAATGTACAAGATCCAAATACGTGGGATTGGACTGGACTTCAGTGGGTTGATTTTGCAAAAGCAAACGGTATAACTACAATGTTAAATATGTTTTATGCTCCACCTTGGCTTACTTATAGTGGTAACGCTAAAGGCGTTCCAAAAGACTGGAGTGTATATCAAGATATTATCAAAAAAATTATTACTAAATATGGATCTAAGCTTGATTATGTTGAACCATTGAATGAACCGATGACCAGCAATATGCTATCACGATCAGGCAGTCCTTATACTTCCCAACAAACTGCTGCTAAAGATATATATTACTATACAGTGAAGGCTATTAGGGCAGTAAATACAACTGTCCAAGTTGGCGGTGATGGAGATGATAAGCAAGGCGGGGATTTTGGTGCTTTAGGAACTATTCTTAGGGACTCTAGGCTTTCATCAACTGATATTCAATTTGTGAGTTATCACGCTTACAGCAGTGACCCAGTTGCAAAATCTCAAATAGGTGCAATGAATACATTGTTGAGTAATACAGGAAGAGCCGGGCTTCCCATTTTCATAGATGAGTGGAATTACACTTATGTTGGGGATACGACCGATCCGCATGTTGTGGGCAATCAGGCAGCTACATTTGTCGGTACGACATTAATGAAATTTATGCTTCAACCATCCGTAAAAGGCGCGGCGTTTATGTCATTTTTGCCTACTAACGTTGTGCTATCACCATATGAGGATTGTCCAGGTTGCGTCATCAAACAAGGGCTTTACACTTGGAACAATAATACTGCAACTCTGATGTCGCAAACCAATGCATTCCGACTGCTTAGCTCCTCTATGAAACTGGGAGCCGGTACCTTTAAGGCATATACGGCAACTTATGCAGGTGTAGTTGATACAGCGGTTGGTGCCATAAATAGTGCTGGTAACGTAATTGGAACGATGGTCAACGATACCTCATCAGCAAAAACTGTAAATGTAAACTTCACCAACATTAATGCTTCTAACGGTACACGCACAGTCACAGTGTATATAGCAAGTTCAACAAATGCTGGAAGCACTGCTACCCAAACATTTACAAATGTACCATTGACAAGTGGAAGCCTCAGTATCTCAAATGTATCAATTCCTGCTTATTCTGTAGCAGGCGTTATAATCAATTAGCTCAAAAAAACAGCCGTTGAGCAATTGCTCAACAGCAAAATCTTAGGATATTAAAAGAAAGCTGACACGGGTATTTCAACTGTGTCAGCTGTTTACTTTAATTGGATTGTGGAGCTCGCTCTAAAGAATTGAATATATTAACGATCAGACAGAGGGGGCTCTTCCTCCAGCCAGTTCCATTCGTTATTTAGGATAAACCGGCTCACTGCTTCGTGAGGAGCTATCCCCCATGCATGGAAGGAACGAATGCATTCCACAAATGCCTGGATCGTTTCCCTGTTGGTATTAAGTAACATATCCTCTTGCAACTCAAAATAACGCTCAGGTATATGAGTGAGCGTTTTCAACACAACCATCATAGACTTGTGGCATGGGAACAACACATGGTTGTAAGCGAGTAGCAGCCTTCCGGCGAATAAGGTAACCTGTCCGATCGAATAGATTAATAAATATTTGTTTCCCGTTTCATTAGCCCGATTTGCAAAGTAGCCACCATATAGCTCTACTTGTGCAAAGAAATCTTGGAAATTCTTTTCCCTGTTTTTTTCCGGATATACGGGGATTTTTGCAATTAGATCATCCACCCCAGGAATCTGTGAGAATGCAACGAACGCCTTCTCGAATGAAGCACGGGTAGGTTCGCTCCCCCTGAGTGCAGCAGCTTCAAGAAAGTGATATGGTATGATTTTCCCATCGAAATAGCCACCTGTGTAATCACACCCCTCTTTTGCAAAATAAAACAATTGATCTTGTCGTTTCTTTTCTTCAAACAATTCATCGCTAACGACCAGATAACAATCGATATCGGAGTCCTCACGTGCAATTCCTTTGGCAACAGACCCAACAATAATAATTGCTAAGATTGAAGGGTCTAGGCTTAGCATACTAACTAGATAATCAATCGAATCTTTATGATGAGCTCGTAACGTAATGCCCTCAAATGGATAAGCCATAGTAAGCATCTTCCTTTTTTTAAGTAATTCTAACATATCAACTGTCATATCTATAGGGGTATTCAAGACATCCTAATAGGGCATTTCAGACCGTACAATATGAATTCAAATTGCTCAAAATCTTCCGTATTCACTTAAAACCGAGTATTGGACTGAACATAGTAGGGGAGTGCTTCTATCGTTATATGCTGGTCTTTATTTGTGATAAAAATGAAGAATACGATGCTTCAAACAGATACTCAATGGTGTTCGTTCTCTACCGCTTCGCCTTATAAAACTCTTGATACAACTTCATGAGCGCCCTTTTCTCAATTCGGAATACATAGCTCCGCGAAATCCCAAGCTCCTTCGCGATCTCCCTCAGCGTCCGCTCTTCGCCGCCAAGCTCCAAATCAAACCGACCGACAACAACTTCCTTCTCGCGGTCGTCCAAAATCTCTAGATTTTTATATATCTTCGCTTTCTCGATCTTAAGCTGCACCGCATCCACCACGTCATCCGCCTCGCTACCGAGGATGTCAATCAGCGTAATTTCATCATTCCCCTCTTTATCCGTTTCGATAGGATCGTGCAAGGATACACCCTTCCACGTTTTCTTTAGTGAGCGCAGATGCATAAGGATCTCATTCTCAATAAATCGTGCTGACTCAGACTTAAATCTATTATATTTTCCTTTATTTGAATTCCTTCCCACTAGAACTTCTTGAATTCTCAATTTAGATGTTTCTTTATATAAAAATCTAGCTCTCCCATCCTTATAGTGACTAATAATATCCGGCAGTATGTTATGTTCTTTGAGCAAGCGACGGAGTCGTTTTTCTCCAATTTTAAACACTTTAAGTAAATCCGAAAAAAAATATCCCTGCTCTTTTAGATTTCTTACTTTAAGATCTATTAAACATTTGTGAAGTTTATCATTTTCAAGATATATGTCACGAAGTGTTGCCTCAGAGTTTTGACGAACTGGTATTATTACACCAGATAAAATAAGTTGTATAAGCGATACAATTGATAGGTTATGTATTGTGTACTTAATCAAAGCTTCATGGAAACTAATGTAGTTAGAAGGAATTACCTTTACTAATTCCCCTCTGCAACGTGTAACTAGTTCTTTAACTTCATCAAGATTTATCCGTTTTGATTTTCCAGAGAATTTTAAACTTACTTCAAATAAATTAGCACGAATTAGACTTTCCAAAGAAGCAGCATGTATACCAAGGATAAGACCAGCTTCTTTTTTTGTTATCCATCTTTTCTCTTCCTTGAGGTACATATCGAGGGTATTCTGATCAACATAATATTCATTTTTATTACTTTGATTCATTTGAACCAAGTTGTTCTTTGCTAGGCGGAACATTTTCCCGTACGTAACCCCTTTTTCAATTTTAACTTCCTCGCGGCGGATTATTTTTCGTTTCTGAAGTAATTGAGGCTCTTCCTTAAAAACCCCAAAGTCCCTTCTAATTACTCCACTTTCTAATTTTTGAATACAGTATTGATGAAATGCCTCTCTTATCTCAGCAAAACAATCACGTTTAACTATTTTTTCAAATAACAGAAATGAATCATATCTCTTTGTGTACTTAAATTTTGCAAGAAACAAATCAAGCACAAAATAAAAATGAGAAGCGAAGCTAGTGTACATCCAATCGGCATTAGAAAAGGCTATTGCAAGAATGGTACTACTTTTCGACTTGTATTTTTGATTATGAAAAATATCCATAGTATCTTGACTAAAACCAGTTAAATCTTTAAATCCATCTAAGAACCTGAAGCTGGCATATATTAGTTCTATATAGTCTTTTGCTTCCAGATTAAAAATAACTGACTTTTCTTTAAATATTAATGTTTTTATTAGATTTAATTGCGAATTTGAAAATATATCGCAGTGAATTTTCTCAATGTTGAGGCGGTTAAGTGGTGATTGGCAAAACATACAACTTTGCTGAATGAAACTAAAATAATCTAAAGGCTTACTACAGGTACCACAACCTTCTTGAAGAGTCACAAAATGTTTAGTACACATTTTTAAAGGTAAAATACACCACTCTAGTTTATGATAAAAATTTTCTCGAACACACAGTGGACAAAATTTAAGGTTATTTTTTTGAATTATTTTATAGGTCCAGGAATCATTTAGATCCCCTAGGATACGGCTTGCATTGTTCAAAGAAATAAATTCACTTTCTTTAATCCATGGACAGATTCTATAAAAGATTGCGTCAGGAACTTCATTATTTATCAGTTGTGCATAAGTGAGTTTTAACTCTCTCAAGTAGTTTGAATTAGGCATAAAATGATTATTTTTATATAAACGAAACAAATAGCTCGACATACTTTCATCATGAAAATGGATCGGACGCTTAGGAAAAATATAATTTACTTCCATTACTTTTTCTTCCTTTTGCGCTCTTTAATCTGTCTTTTTATTTTATCTAGTTGTTGATAGTATTCATCTAATTCCTCAGAATCAGCCGCTTGATGTTGTATTTGGAGTGCAATATCTAAACAACCATTTTCTAAGGTTATTAAAAGATAGTCATCACTTACTGTGTCTACGAACACCTTAAGCATTTGTGTGTTTGCTGTGGTTTGAAACCATTGATTTCTTATCGCCCAGTGACACGAATAATACTTATCCTTGTACTTAATCCCTTTCTCAGTTATTTCTGATATTGCAGGAATGAATAAATTGATGAGCTCGCTATTACTTGTCTCCATATGAGTCCCTCCTATGAATCTATTATTACTAGAGTTGCCATATTAACTAGAAATGATACGTATACATAACAATATATCGATTTTGTTATTTTAACAGACATGTTTTTCTTTATTAATGTTGTCTACACTTTTTATGAGGTGTAGACAATGACAGATCGAGAACAGGTACTGCTGGGAAAACGTATTCGTGATTTAAGAAAAGCAAAAGGTTACTCTCAAGAATATCTGGCCGAGATTTCCGGTTTTCATTACACTTACATTGGTGGACTAGAACGTGCACAAAAAAATGTCACACTCGCTAATTTAATAAAAATTGCAAGTGCTCTAGAAGTTGGAGTTTATGACTTATTTGAGTACACAAAATTAAATTCATCTGTAGATAAAAAAACTTCTGATATCGAAAAGATATTGGAAGCTCTAATTAAACTTCCCAATAAAGACGTTAGAAAAATTAAAGATTTTGTATACAACATGTTTGAAGACAAAATATAAGCGGAGGCATAAATGCCACCGCTTATTTCAGAGCTCAAAGATTAAATTTTTGACCAGCTATGCGGAGCTTTCCTCTTCAGACACTAGTTCATCAGCCAAAATTTTAGCCATATCGTTATCCGCAAATTCTCCAATTATATTTTTTTGTGCTTCTGCTATGACATTCCCATCTAATTTCCCCAGAATATTAAAGTCATTAAAGTCCTCCTCCATAACACCAATGATATCAAATGCTTCCCTTAGAATAGGTTTAATCCATCCAACTAACCCACCGGTAATATCGTAAAGTAATTCAGGGAAAATACTTTCATCATTAGACCAATCTAGAAGTCCTAGAGGCGGTGATAGTTGAAATTCAATATTCTTAATGAATTGCTTAAAAGAGTCATCACACTTCTCAAAATGTCGTAACACTGTTTTAGGATATCGTCGAATATGTTGAGTATTTAAAGTTCTAAGTTCCTCAATAGCAAGGGTTCCGACGCATACTAAGCAAACATCCGCAGAGTTTGCAATATCTTTAATATTTTCCATCACAGCTTTTCGTTGGACATACGTTGAAGCTAGTAAGTAATCCAACTCATCAATGATGAGCATTTCAACTTTCAATGCTTTCATCATTTCGAAAGCTTGAGTTTTTATCCGATCAACATCCGCATTACGAGGAGGTAAATTCATAGCTTTAAGGATATTATTATAAAAACCTTTGTAAGTAAACGGAATAGGAAGTGTCATATATATAACCGGTTTAATATCTATTTCTGTGAAGTCTTCATCTACAACGGTCCATCCCTTATTCATCTTCACATATTTTTTTAATGTCATGGATTTTCCAGCGCCCGACTTACCCTCAATAAATATATGAATAGGGGAATCATCACTCTCTGCCCCTGCTCTTTTATTCTGTCTATTTTTATTTAATCTTTTCCAAATACGAGTAACCTCATCATGTTCAATAAATAAATTACTGATTCGATTCTGAAAATCTTTATGCTCTTTGTTTATCATAGACGTGAACCACTCCTTAAAATTAATGTTAAAAGGATTACCAAATTATACCGGAACTATTCTCCATTAGAGCTGATATCCCCACTGAAGATGGCGAAAAGGAGCACTTCTGCCCCTATCTCCTTAACTTTCTTTACCACTTCGCTGGTTATTGTATTTTTCAATTAAACTTTGTGTCTTAGTAGGTGTAGATCTCTTTGTTGGTTCTCCAGCTGGTATGGCTACTGACAAAGTACCACCTTTATTCAAAATATGTTTCCTCATTGAGCTGTTTTTGTTTACAATTGTTTCAAACCGCTCTTGAATTAGTTTCTTTCCCTCAATGATTTGATCCGTACCTGGTATTTGTCTTTTATTAATTTTCCCTTTCTCAATTAGTATTTTACGAATTGCTTTGTAGAGATCACGACTTATTCCTTGCACTTGCTCCGCAGGTGGAGATATAGATGGTACTTCAATATACGTTTGATTAATCGTATCCAAAATATAGATGTGAGATATATCACGTACATCAAACTTAATCTTCACATTTTTCTTCAAACGAGTATTTACAAAACGACTTGTTTCCGGTGAAGCATATTTTACATTCTCCTCTCGAATACCGTCTTTATCGTATGATTTCATGTCAACAGGTAGCAATTTAATCAAATAGCTTGTCTCTTGATTAATTGGAATACTTGGTGGGTAACCCATTACATCGACAGCACGATGAAATCTTACTGCAGGGGTATCTTCTTCAAGTGGTAAGCCCCTATGAGTATCAAAATGGTACACATCAACAAAATATCGAACCAGTAGTTCTCTTAAATCACTCACGGTTAGAATAGCTTCTTTTTTAGCTGCTTGACGTTCCTCAGCCCTACTCCCTTTATTATAGAAACCCAGTAATTGATCCAAAAATTCATCATTAATTGTTCTAAAAAATCTTTCTATAATTCCACCATATCGAGGAGTAGCTACAGGTCTAAATCTCACTTCTGCTTGTAATTCATCTTCAATCATACTTTTTACATAGGCATTGTTGAACTCTGGACCGTTATCCATATAAATTACAGTTGGTATTCCATGCATCTCCCAGTCATTAATTGTTCCATACATTTCTTTTGCTCGTTTGAGACAAATTCCATTATATATAGCGCACATAACCTTATGACCTGATGGATTTTGAAAAGAAAGATCAAATCCCCAAATCATTCTGGTAAATACATCAATAGCAAGAGTTAGCCATGGCTCTCCAAGATCACTGCCTGTTGTCTCATCAATTAGTTTTATCGGGAGTTTAACATGGTCTATTTCAATTACATTAAGCGGACATTTAGCAAAATAACCCGATACCCTTTGTGTTATTGGATCATGATATTCCGCTTCCATAATCCCTTTCGATAATCGGTCATAAATTTGTACATTAATCCGTTTAACCATTTTATAGACAGTATCGTAAAGAAGAGGTTCTAAATTCTTGCTAGAACATAGAATCTCTAAATCAGAATGTAAATGAGTAATCTTCCTTCGCTTTTTTGATAAGAAACGCTTGATCCCATTTTCGATTAATGGAACATATTCTTCATTCTCAACTCTGCAGTATATCGTATCTAGAATGATTTCATCCTTTTTGGGATGAATAATTTGGATAGCTTTCTCATCTTCCCTCGAATGGGAGTTATAATAAGCCTTCGAAATGAGACCTTCTACTCCGAAATTTTCCCTATTGTTTTCAGACTCATAGTAAGATTTTAGATATCTCTCCAATTGCCGAGGAGAAATTTTCTTCTCTCCTCTTTCCTTTGATTTCTTTGACACACGCTCTAAAAGTTCTTTTTTGGTTAACTTGGCAATGGTTTCATTAGTATTCAGATAACCTTTATATATCTCATTAAAGGAATTTAAAGCGTACAAATCACCTTGCTTAGCCTTATCATAAAGTAGTATCGGCTTAATTAAATTGAGCCGAAGTATTGTCTTCTTTTTTCTATCTGGAATTAACGTATCTAACATAAATGTTACTTTTTTTTCAACGTTTGTTTCATTTTTAGCTGCTCTTCTCATGACATCATCAGGGCCTCTAAATGTAGAATCCTCTAATAAGGAAATGTAGTTTATTTCCCTTAATTTCTTATCTCCATCTTCCCTGTAATACAAAATATTTGGCGCCTGGATATCGTGAACGTAGAATTTAACACCATTTAAATAGAACTCGTCATCGATAGCTAAAGGATTATGTAACTTCATCAGCAGCTACTCCTTATCAAATAATAAGTTAATATCATCAAAAATAGTTCCATACGAAACTTCACTTGTTTGATCAATTCTTTTACTTATTTTAGTTAGCAGAACACCAGTTGCAATTAAATGAAATATAAGCGGCAGCACATGCCGGTAGTCCACTTTTGGTTCAAAACTTTTTGCCAAACGTAACACCTCTACTTTATGAAGGTATTCTACGCGGCGTCTAACTTCAGGAATTAGAGCAGAATAATATTCTCTTGGCCGCAGATAATTAACTAGCCATAGAATATTTTCCTTTATGATTTCTGGTATTGTAACCTTTGGATTTACCAAACTATATTCCCAGCCTTTTTCTCTGGCATAATTCTCGCAGATCTTATACAGATTGGGTTTTTGCTCAACTTTACTGTTCCCGCCTTTAATCTGAATTAGAGTTGGTCTTGAGCCATCTCTAAATGTCAGAACATCCGGTACGTGTACTTCTTCTTTTAATATATGGTCTTTAGTTAGTCTATTTATTGGAACATTGACTGGTTGCTCATAGTAGCGAATAGTTAACCTATCAAGCTCCAGTAAATAATAAAAAAGGCACTCTCCCCAAAATGATTCGTATTGAACACCTCGCTTCATTTTGTGACTGTAAATACTGCCTATTAGATGCTCGAATTCTCTGCTACCTTTATTAGTGACATTTCTTTTCCGCGAGAATAACTTATCCTCTTTGCTCCAGTCTTTTTTTGTACTCCAGTTGTAGTTCATTTACCAACCTCCTGAAAAGTGACAAAATATGTTCCAGTAATGAATACTTTTCAGTATTACCCATTCTTTTATGGATAAACGCAAATAATATACTGCTAAAATAAGAAAAATTGGGGGCATTGATGATATACTCAAAAAAACCTCCCCAGTTTGAGCTTAGAGAAGCCAACTGACGAGGGTTGAGCAAGATATCGAGCTTCTACATTTTCTTCCTAGTACATTTGCTGAATAAAATTGAAGCGAGAAGAAATGACGCGCTTGTCATTGGTCCTTGTTTCTTTACCGCCAACAAAATTTGGTTAATCTTTGCCTCACTTTAATAAGGTTTCCTTAAAGGTTTATACTCAGGCAGTTGGTAAGTTACAAGTGCAGAATACAATTCGTGATTTTGCGTCTCATCAGCAGCAAATGCGCAATTAAATTTAATATCAACTAATATTGCTCCATCATTTTCTAAAGAAGCCAAAAAATCATTGATGTCTTTTTCAAGTTCACTTTCTTTAAATTCAGCTAGGATTTTAACCTTTGTACCCACTACTAGCTCACCTCCAAGATTAAACAACTTATATATACACAATAAAAAAAAGCTTGTTCCATTAGGAACAAGCTGGTATCTATTAAATATTGTTGCAACCTTACTTTTACAACTTCTCAATCCGCCAATTATCAAAGCATTACTAATAATCTGCTTCGCTTCTGACAATTCCATAGGAGATGCTGGCAGTTCATCCTCACTTTATCCATGTCTTGAAAAGTCACAGTTTACTGGACTATTCGCAGTAACGGCAATGAGTTTCTTTTACATTTCGACGCCCAGACCTTGAGAGTCTTACCCTATTTGCATGAGGTGATATTCCCATGAACTCCCCACTCGGAACTTCTTCACCCTCTCTATACACATCCGCTTATCCATTCATTCTTTGTTTAGTGTGAACTCGAATTGCGCCGCGCTCATCTTTATATGAAGAAATCAAATCTCTTTGGGATAAAGTCTCAACTAACTTTTGAGTTAACACATTTGAATCAAGTAAAGGCCTTTTTCTTTCTGTAATATCTGAGAATGGAGAGCCTAGTTTCGTCAAATTTACCATTATCTCTTCATTCTCCATATCTTTAATAAGACTTAACATCAAGCGTAGTTTGGATTCAATTGAGATTTGAGATTCCATCAAATAATCAAGAAATTCGGTATTTATTTCTATTTCATTCTCTAGTATAAGTTTAGTAATAATTTCTGCCGATTCTAATTCAGTTGGGAGATCACTAACATTTATGCTCTGAACAATCTTCCATTTTTCGTTTGCATTAAAAAATCTTGAACGCAATAGCAAAACAATTTCCTCAGGCGTAAGATTATACACACTTAGTTGTTCTATAAATTTCTGTGGTTCTTTCTCAATTAGTAGAATCTGCAAATCTAAGTCTGAGTCCAATTGTTTTAATTCTGAAAAATTTTCTGGAGATAAAGCCAATATTCTGTTGTTTATCAAGGATTGAATTCTTTGAATTGGTAATTCATTTAACGGATAGTGAATAAATCTATGCAGGCTTTTTGAGATAATGTTAAAAGATTCATAACTAATATTTCTTGAGTTAATAATCATAATAGATATATATTTTAGTTCTTTGCCTGATGTACTTTCTAAATTGGTCAATATATTTTTTGACAATTCCTCACAATTATTAGTCTGATTTAAATAGACTATAGCCGCGTCATCGAGATTGTACTTTTCAAGGTATCCAATAAGATTTTCCCACGTTGGCAACATTCTATTGTTAACAAGTAAAACTGACCAAAGTTCAGTATCTTCAATTTGAGTTAGATCTGCTATCATTATCTCTTGTTTTTGTATTATTCCTTGCTTTAACTCTAAAGTAATTCCGCTATTATTCAGTAGGATCATTAATACAGCTTCATCTTCATGGATAATTTCTTGGGCCAAATAGACATTTGAAATATAATGATTAATGTTTTCCTCTACATAGTCAATAAGTTCAGTACAATTTGAATTCAATATACTATCGTAAATATGATGGGCTGTTTCCCTAGTAAGATTACCATAGATTCTTAACAATAAATCAATGTTCTGCCTATTGATTTCATAAAGGTTATTTAAATAAATATGTTTTAACACTTTATTATCTGCTGTAGAACTTGAGATAACTTTAAATTTAATTTGAAGAGACAAAAATATTTCGTTAACTTTTTCATGCTTTGATTCATCTAATAACAAATCTAAAAAGTTATCCTTGTTTGCTATGTAATTCAATAATACATTATCAATGTTCAGTAGTTGTATGTCTTCTATAGAACCATAATATAAAATATCTAGCAAATACTCTTCCTTTGTTGCCTCTGGATACATTGACTTAAGATCCACGAACTTCCAAATTCCAGTCCATTCTTTGCACAGTTCTTCTATAAACTTCTCCTTATGTATTGTGCTCTTTCTGAATATGTCAACAAATTGAGTCGAGGTATCTGTTTCGTCAGAAAGCTGTACCATTATCAACTTAAGAAACAGAGTATACTCACTTGCATTCTTGATAATAAAGTTTATAAGAGTGATGTTTAGAATCTCTGGTCTCTTAAAATCGTTCGCATATAGTTTCTCGATTAATTGCTGTATCTTAATTAAATTATAGTTGGATGGCAAAATTTCTTGATTTTTCACACTCATAATAAACCGCATATCTTCAATCGATAGGCTACCTGGATAAAAATAAGTTATATATTGATGATAAGTTTCATCAATATGACCATTTCTTAGTAAAAATACTAGCAATTTTTCGTTCGCGATATCCTCCGTAAAGATATCATTAAATGGACTCTGTTGAATTATGTCAATCATAGACCATAACTTTACTTCTTCTTTCAATTCCTTTAGCTGCTGCAATTCAACTTTTAAAACATTTAATCGATTATCAATTTTATTCGTTATAGCTTCTTGACGTAAATAATAGTTTTCTCTTGTATTGAACACAGTTAATATTTCTTCTTTTGAATAATTTCTCGTATTCCCGTTTCGAGATACTTTTATATTTCTAGCTGATTCAATACTACTAAACAATGTGGATCCGTGAATAGCGCTGTTGTAACTTGAATTGTCCATGTAAACTGTAACATTGTTGTGATAACCGAATATAGCGATTAAATAAGCAGTTGTTAAATCTTCAATTGAATTTAAGCTCTCCTGTTCAACTCGACTGATTTTCAACTCAACTTCTCCTATATCGATATTTATGGCATTTATCCGTTTTTGAATAAGTTCGTTTTTCTTCTCAAAAATAGTAAATACCATCCCCTCGTTAAACTGTAATTTTGCAAAGTCTGATGGATAGATATTTTTATATACAATCATGGCGAGTAAAGTACTAGGAATTAAATTAATACTCCCCAAGTTACTTTTATATAGGACGAATTCATTGAATATATTTTTTAACAATCTCATATCATCAATAAAAATTGTTATATCACTTATAAAACTTTCTGTAATCCCAAGTCCAATGTTCTCGTTCTTTAATTTCTTCTTCAGAACTTCACCGGAGTTAGAAGAATTTATTATTGGTACTACTGGTAAAATAAAATCAAAAAACTTAGTTCTGTTCCTGCTAGTTTCTAACTTATCTTTCTCACCAAACATGTCATCTTTAATAGCATATATAAAAGTTACTTTTCTCCTTATCTTCTCAGAATTATTAATTAGTGAATTGAGTTCACGCAAGTTTTCGAATATCTCTAAATTTTTAAATCGATCTAAATCCTCAAAATACACTACATTATATTTAGTGGCTTCAAAAAAGTATAAAATCTCATCAATATATTTGGAGAAGACTGATTTTTCAGCCATTACTTCTAAAGTTGTATTCTTAAGAGTAATTTTACTTAATCTCAAATTTTTATATATCATTTTATAACTAAGGTACAAAAAAACTAATAAAAAAGTTATTGAGTATGCCACAATAATACTTTTATACAACTGCTGATTAGTTACTTCAACAACAAAAAACGTACTACTTAATAATTTTTTTAAAAATCCTGTTTTGAATAATTCAGTAATACAAAATAGGAACAGTGAAGAAGTAAGCAGCCAATAAAAGAACGAGCTCTCCTTTACATTTTTGATTCTTTTGAACCGAGAAAAGGGTATTTTCTCATCCTTTACCTTGTAGAACATTTGTTGCAAAATACTTTTCTCTAAGGTTTGAACAGCATCATTATCAGAACTTTCTGCTTGAGTTGTTAACAAAGAAATATTCATAAAATCATACCTATTAGAATTTTTCTTTTCGAAGGTTTTTAATAAACTACTTTTACCTGAACCATAAGGTCCCGATAATGCAACATTTTTAATTTCTTTATTTTGTAGAGACCATTCTAATGCTTTGGAGTAGGTTCCTTCGGGATCAACATTATCGCTTGGTACCAAGGATTCATATATGTTATTGCTTGTATTGTTTTTGGAATTAACAAAAATATGCAACTTTTCTACCATTTTAATTATTAAGATCAGGAAGTTCCCTAAATGGAACAGTAATTTCGCTTTCATAGCGCACCTCATTGAATTCTTTTTCGACTGCAATAAACATTCTTATTAAAGATCAATAAATTGGTCGTTTGTTTATGATACTATTTATTCGCTAAATATCGACAAATTCCTTTTATTGGAATCGACTGCTAAAGCAACATTCTCCCCATTCAGAATAGTGATGAAGCAACTTATAATGAAAAAGTGACATTCTATATTCAATTTTTACAAACCATACCCTCTCATGAACTACTGAGATTTTTGCAGTCAATAAAGCCATGATAATTAGAATGAAAAATAAAAAAAGCCCGTACCATCAAGGTACGAGCTAACGACATTTATATTCAAACTCAACGACATTTCATATTCCAATCACCGACAAAATAAATTACAACTCACAAATAAATCCAGGGCATCCGCCCTGGATTCTCTACTAATTACATCTGCTATATCCGCAGTTGACGCAATTCTTACACCCTTCGCTGTTCACCAGCGAAGCCGATCCACACGACGTGCACAGGTCCATCGCCGCGACACTCGTCGCGCTCGGAGCCGCGTGCCCGCCAACGCCTGCAACGCCAGCCGCCGGCGCTGCATCAACAACTTCACTCGTCGCGGTCACGTAGTTCCGCGCGTCGTCTGGCTCGCTCATCACTTCGTCGTGCTGCTCGAGCGCTTTGGCAACCGCATCTGCGATCGACTCGACGCGGTTGTTGCCAAAACCAATGGCGCCGGAGCCGCCAATGCCCTTCAAGTGCTTCACGAGCAGCTTCACTTTGTCACCGTGATCGCCATAACGCAAGAACAAGGAGCACACGCGGCCAAGTGCTTCGGACATCGCGAACACGTCGGAGCCAGCTTTTCCTACGTTAAGGAAAATCTCACTCGGCGTTCCGTTCATATCATTGATCGTGATATACGCCATACCGAATGGCGTATTCACTTTATAAGTAGCGCCACGCAGAATTTGCGGACGACGCTTGTATTGCTTATCGAAGCCTTGCTCCGTCTTTGCGTCCACATTCACAGCAAGTTTGCCAGAAATGGCAGCAAAGCTTTCTTTCTCCACAACAGCCTCTGCCGCGACAGCTACTGGAGCAACTTCCGGCAGAGCCTCCGCCTTTGCTTCTTCCTTCTTATCCGAGCTTGTGCTTAATACCTGGACATCACGGCTGCCATCGCGGTAGATCGTTACGCCTTTACAGCCCAGATCATACGCCAATTCATAGAGTCGTTTCGTTTCTTCAACCGTGAAATCAGCTGGACAGTTAGCTGTCTTCGAAATGGAGCTATCCACCCACGTCTGAATGGCTGCTTGTGCGCGAATATGGTCTTCAGCGGACAAGCTCATGGAGGTAACGAAATAATCCGGCAGATCTTGATCTGGATTCGCGTCTTTCCAATTCTGCGCAATCGGCACATACTGTTTATCGAAGCCTAGGCGACTTTGACGATAGTACTCGAATGCGAAGTAGGGTTCGATCCCTGTCGATGTGCCAACCATCGTTCCAGTACTTCCCGTTGGTGCTTGGGTAATTACTGTCACGTTACGCATACCATTCTGATGAATGGCCGCTCCAACCTCAGGATATACCTCTGTCATTTTGCGCATAAAGCCGCTTTCCATAAATTTATCCTCGATAAAGGCTTGGAAGGATCCCTTCTCGCCTGCAATCTCAGATGAAGCTAGATACGCTTCTCTCGCCATGAACCCATAAATCTTGTCCAAGAACTCGAGTGATTCTGGGCTGCCGTACCGTATTTTCAAAAGAATCATAAGCTCCGCCAGACCCATCGTACCTAGTCCTACCCGGCGCTCATTTTGCTGATTCACCCGATTTTCTTCAAAATGATACGGTGTTTTGTCAATGACATTATCCAGAAAACGCGTTGAATAGCGTACGACGGTAGCAAGCTCTTTCCAATCGACGTCGTGCTTCTCTGCATCATAGAACTTCGATAGATTGATCGCTGATAAATTACAAACACCCCAAGCCGGAAGCCCCTGTTCCCCACATGGATTCGTACAAATGATTGGATTGAAGTACCAACTGTTGGACATCTGATTGTAATATTCCAAGAAAACTACGCCAGGCTCAGCGGATTTCCATGCCGACTCAATAATCGAATGCCAAACATCACGCGCGCGAACCGTGCGATAAGGCTTAACCGCCTTTCCTAATTTCTTCCACGCATCTAAGTTACCATCCCACAGCTCATTGTATTCTGGATCTGTCGTATCCGGGAACACCAGTTCCCACTCCAAATCTTCCTTCACTGCTTTCATGAAGCCATTGCTGACACACACGGATAAGTTTGCGTTCGTAATCTGTCCCATGGTGGACTTCACCGTAATGAAATCCTCCAAATCCGGATGCCAATCATTAATCATCAGCATTAACGCCCCACGACGGCTGCCACCTTGCTCGATCAAGCCTGTCGTATAACTAAATAATCCGCCCCAAGAGACAGCACCGCTGGACGATCCATTTACACCTTTCACCACAGAACGTCTCGGACGTAGTGAAGACAGATTGATGCCAACGCCACCACCGCGTGACATTATTTCTGTCATTTCGGTCAACGTGTTCATAATGCCGCCGCGACTATCCTTCGGTGAAGGAATGACGTAGCAATTGAACAAAGTCAATTCATCACTCGCATCCGCGCCTGCTGCAATACGCCCCCCAGGTACAAGCTTCCAATCGTTCAGAATATATCTGAACTTCTCCGTCCATTCCTGACGCTTCTCCGCTGTCTTCTCAACCGAAGCCATCGCGCCTGCCAAGCGATCCCACATTTCTTCCGGTGTTTTCTCCATATTTAACGTTAGCTTCTCAACTGCAGATTCCACGGTTTCCCCACTGCGCGTTCGAACTTTCACGGTATTTCCTTCACGACTAATAATTTCGCCAACCTCTTTAGCTGGGAATTTAGGATCATCCTTGGTCAAAACGAGGACGGTATCCCCCACCTTAGCATGACTCGTATCTGCGTTCTTAAGTGCGTAGCGATCCAAAAAGATTTTCTCACTTAATCCCGTTAACTTCTTGCTCTCATAAACATTCCCCATGCCATAAGCCTCCCAATAGACTACATATTCAGCTGCATTTAAGATAGTCGCTACAAGAGTTAGTAGCCCTTATTTCTCAATATATGGTAGTGCCAAATTATTATACTACACAACATATGGATGTACCATTGGCAAAAGAACCAAATTCACTCTAGTCACGAATATACTAGCTTTTGACGCGTCTCTCATCCTTTGTTAACCTATAAGTAGGATACCACATCAGGGCATTATTTAGAACATATGTTCCATAATTATTTTATTCCTAAGGAGTGCACCCACATGTATTTTTATAAAAATGAATTCGTACATAAACAAGACATTCAAATCTCACCTGATGATCGCGGCTATTACTTTGGTGATGGTATTTATGAAGTGTTTCGCGTCTACAATGGACAGATATATGAAGGCCCCGCACATATGCAGCGACTCGAACGAACAGCTAATGAAGTACGCCTTCCCTTACCGCATACGAGTGAGGAAATCCTATCTATATTAAACAAGCTTATTCAACACAACAACCTCATCGAAGGCACGGTTTATTTGCAAATCACTCGTGGAGAGGCTCCTCGGGCGCATCCTTTCCCGACACAGGCTGAGCCGGTTTTACTAGCCTATTGTACTGAGGTCAAGCGTCCTTTAGCCACCATTCAGAATGGCATCAAAGCCATTACACAACCTGATATTCGCTGGTTACGGTGCGATCTCAAGACTCTAAATTTGCTGCCAAATGTCCTAGCGAAGCAAGCTGCACTTGATCATGGTGTACAAGAAGTCGTGCTTCATCGTGAAGGAACGGTGACCGAATGCAGTGCCTCGAATCTAATGATGGTGAAAGATCAGGTTCTCTATACGCATCCTGCCAATCATTTGATTCTGCATGGTATTACACGTGCTGTCGTACTCCGAATTGCGCATGCCTTACAACTACCAGTCAAGGAAGAAGCTTTCACAACGGAACAACTTCTTCAGGCGGATGAAGCTTTTATCACAGGCACGACGGTAGAAATTACACCAATCCTTCAAATAGACGGCCAATCGATCGGTTCTGGTTCACCTGGTCCAACAACCCAGAAACTTCAAGCTGAATTTGAACGAACCTTTCTTAACTAAAAGACTTCCACTATCCCCAACATTACAAGGGCAGCCTTAGTCATCTCATTTGGCTTCTAAGGCTGTCCTCCTTATTGCGTACAAGCCTCCTCCCTTCATTCGCAAGTCGTCGTTCCCCTCCCGACAAATCTTTACAAATAAATCACAAATTCGGATAAAACAATTGACGGAAACCCCATGAGCCAATTAAACTATGGTTAATTATAAAAGTACTTGGACACCTCGCCTCTCTTACTTTGCTGAACGAAAGCGTTAAAGTGGTGGGAGAGCAATGCGTCCAAGCAACATCTGGGAACTTAGAGAGGGGTAATTTTGTTGAAAAAGAAAGCACTCACATCCATCGTATTATCAGCAGCTATTATGTTAGTCGCAGGTTGTGGTCAAAAAGCTGAGCCAACACCTGCAGCAGGTGGCGCAGCCTCAACTACTCCGGCAGCTACAGCAGCCGCATCCAAAACTTACAAGATTGCGATTTCACAAATTGTTGAACATCCATCCTTAGATGCAACACGTCAGGGATTCCTTGCTGCACTTAAAGATGCAGGCATCGTAGAAGGTACGAACCTAAAGGTTGACTTCAATAATGCACAAGGCGATCAACCGAATAACTTATCCATCGCTCAAAAAATTGCATCCGCTGACAACGATCTTGTACTTGGAATTGCAACACCATCCGCACAAGCAGTGGTACAGCAAGTGAAGAAAGCACCGATTCTTTTCGCAGCGGTTACAGACCCACTTGCAGCCAAAATCGTAACCAATGTGGATAAGCCAGGAGGCAATGTATCCGGAGCTTCCGATACGAATCCAATGGCCATTGCCCAATTGATGGATTTCGTTGCAGCTAACATGCCGAAGATTAAGACAGTTGGTCTTGTCCTGAATGAAGGAGAACCAAACGCTGTCATTATGGCCAAAAATGCCGAACAATCTTTAACCAAACATGGCATCAAGCTCATTAAAGCACCTGTTACGAACACATCAGAAGTTAAACAAGCTGCACAGTCCCTTGTTGGTCGTGCAGACGCATTCTTGATTACGCTTGATAACACGGTTGTTAGTGGTGTGGATGGTATCATTCAAATCGCGAACGATAAGAAGATCCCATTCTTCTCCAGTGACCGTGATACCGTTGAAAAAGGAGCTTTCGCAACAGTTGGCTTCAAATACTATGATCACGGCTACCAAGTAGGCCAAATGGCTGTCGACATCCTCAAAAATGGTAAAAAACCAGCAGACATGAAAGTAACTGTGCCTGACAAAATGGATCTCATCCTAAACCTAAAAGCAGCTAAAGCACAAGGCATCGAAGTAACCGATGCGATGAAAGCCGCAGTAAAAGATAAAGAGAAAAATATTATTCAATGAGTAGAAAGACACTAAAGGGGTGAACGTCACTTTCGTTCACCTCTTTTTTTCAAAGTTAGGAGGAATAATGATGATGGATTCAATGACTGGTGCCGTCGAGCTAGGACTTCTCTATGCGTTGATGGCGCTAGGTGTTTATATTACGTTTCGTATTCTTGATTTCCCCGATCTAACCGTGGACGGTAGCTTTACAACAGGCGGTGCCATTGCTGCGATTCTGATTGCAAATGGCTATTCACCGCTTCTTGCTTGTTTAGCCGCTTTTGCAGGTGGACTTGTGGCTGGCGCTTGTACAGGACTGCTTCATACGAAGGGTAAAATTAATGGGCTTCTGTCCGGGATTCTCATGATGATTGCCTTGTACTCGATTAATATGCGAATCATGGGCAAACCGAACATTTCGCTTCTTGGTGTAGATACTTTGTTTACTTCCATGTCACCAATTACCGTAGTGTTGATCATTGTGATTGTATTCAAATTGTTGCTTGATGCGTTCCTGCATACCGATCTGGGTCTTGCGCTCCGTGCAACTGGGGACAACGCACGCATGATTCGCAGCTTCGGTGCCAATACAGACCGAACAACGATTCTAGGCTTGAGCTTGTCAAATGGGTTAGTGGCTTTATCCGGTGCACTCATTGCCCAGCAATCCGGCTTTGCGGACATCTCGATGGGTATCGGGATGATCGTGGTTGGACTAGCTTCCGTTATTATTGGGGAAGCGATTTTTGGGGCTCGCTCCGTTTTCCAAGCGACACTAGCTGCTGTACTCGGTTCCATCGTGTACCGAATCGTTGTCGCATTGGCGCTTCGAGTCGAGTGGCTGAAAGCATCCGACTTGAAGTTAATTACCGCGATTATCGTCATTATCGCGCTCGTTCTGCCTTCCGTGCAGCGAGCGATCAAACAAAAAGCGAATGCGAAGAAGCGCTCTGCTGAGCTCCTCGAGCTCGCGCTGCAAATGAACAAAGGAGGTGAGCGTTAATGCTGCAGCTCTCGAACGTTTCCAAACTCTTTAACCCTGGTTCTGCCGACGAGAAAATTGCGCTCATCGGTATCAACCTAACCCTGAAGCCCGGTGACTTCGTCACGGTCATCGGCAGTAACGGCGCCGGTAAATCGACGCTGATGAACATCATTTCCGGTGTCATGACGCCTGACGCCGGCGAAGTCGCTATCAATGGTGAAGTTATTCACCATCTGCCTGAGTACAAGCGCAGCCGTTGGATCGGCCGCGTCTTTCAAGACCCCATGGCGGGGACCGCTCCTCGTATGACCATCGAGGAGAATCTCGCCATGGCGTATGCCCGCGGCAAGAAGCGCGGGCTCAGCTTCGGCACCAACGCGCGGAAGCGCGCGCTGTTCCTGGAACAGCTGCAGCGCCTCGGTATCGGCTTGGAAAGCCGTCTGCGCGCGAAGGTCGGTCTGCTCTCCGGCGGCGAGCGGCAAGCCCTCAGCTTGCTCATGGCAACGTTCACCGAGCCGCAGATTCTGCTGCTCGATGAACATACAGCCGCGCTCGATCCAGCACGGGCTGAACTGATCACACGATTGACAGAGGAAATCGTGCGCGAAATGAAGCTGACCACACTCATGGTCACGCACAATATGGAGCAAGCGATTCGTCTCGGCAATCGCCTGATCATGATGGATAAAGGTCGCATCATTCTTGATGTGAACGAGGAACGGAAGAAGAACCTCACGGTAGCACAGCTTCTCGGTGAGTTTGAACATATCAGCGGCAATAAGCTGGCGGATGACCGCGTGGTGCTGGGTTAAAACGGAAAGCCCTCCGTGAATGCCGTACAAACATGAGTACCCATAGATGGACACTTAGAGTAGTGTTCCGTCTATGGGTACTTTTTTTTCAAAACTAACATTAGTCTACAAACCAAACTAACTCTGGTGAAACAAAACGAAAACGCCAGAGTTAGTCCACAAAACAGACTAACTCTGGTCAAACAAAGCGAAAACCCCAGAGTAGTCCACAAAACAGACTAACTCTGGTCAAACATAACGAAAACCCCAGAATTAGTCCACAAAACGGACTAACTCTGGCCAAACAAAGCGAAAACCCCATAGTTAGTCCACAAAACAGACTAACTCTGGTTAAACAAAACAAAAACCCCAGAGTTAGTCCACAAAACAGACTAACTCTGGAGAAACGAAACAAAAACCCCATAGTTAGTCCACAAAACAGACTAACTCTGGAGTAACAAGCGCCCCCAGAGTTAGTCTGAAAAAACCAAACTAAAACGAATTAAACCATCCCAAGGATGGTTTAATTCGTTTTTGCCCAAGTAATATGCTAATTCTATCGGGTGTTAGTTGATTTAGGGGATATTAGTGGGTGATATCTAACTAAATCAGCTTCTCTAGATGTAATTAACGCCGTAAATTCCACTCATCCGTGCCATATTTCTCGGAAACAAGACGCTCCGTAAGTTCAACCTCATAGTCCGTCAATGACGACTCGATGAGTTCGACACCAAGACCTAACGCGATTTCACGCCGGAACGCTTCCTCAACTTCGCCTAGAGTCACTTCCGCTTTCCCTTGCGCACGCAGCAATTCATTAATCGCCACCGCTTTCTTCAGAAAGCTTTGTTTCATGCGATCTGCCACCTTCTCATTGGAGAAGCGCAGCATCCGAAATAATTGATCCGTATCCATATCCAGCAAGATCGATCCATGCTGCAACACAACGTTTTTCTGCCGAACCTGCGCGCTGCCAGCGACTTTGCGACCTTCCACAACCAACTCGTACCATGAAGGTGAATCGAAACATGCCGCAGAGCCAGCGGAGGCATACTTCTCTTTTTCCTCCTCGCTGGCCAACTGTACCATTTCTGCTGCTAGGCCTAGCGCACGAAAACCTTGCAATAACCCCTCACTCAACACGCGATAAGCCTCTGTCACATTGCGGGGGATACCTGGATAATCCTCAGCTACGATGATGCTATACGTCAGCTCTTTATCGTGCAGCACAGCTCTCCCGCCTGTGGGCCGTCTCACAAATCCGATTCCCTCGTTCGCTACCGCTTCCTGATCCACTTCTGCCGCCTTTTGAAAATAACCAATAGATAATGTAGCAGGATTCCATCCATAGAAACGCACCGTTGGCGGAACTTTGCCTTCGCTGTGTGCGGTAAGTATCGCTTCATCTAAAGCCATATTTTCAGCAGGAGATCGATCCCCTGTATGTATAAATCGCCAAGCTGTCATCTCATTCGACTTCCTTTCGTGTAGAACGTCACTTTTTCCCAAAAACTAATCTCTATCATAGCATATTCAAGTTCAGCGTTCGACCTCTGACACGTCCCCCTAGTAAAACTCTTACATGGGAAAAGTTATGAAAGATTCTTCTCTGGACATACTAACAAGTATGCGACGTTTGCGAGGGTAGGCGCAGTATCAGAACGTTTAGGAGGGCAAAGCCATGCGTCAACATGATCAGCAAGAGAACATTCGCCCCATTCATAAACAGCTGGATATGCATTTTGAGAGGGACTGGTTTAGCGAGCTGGACAATCGTGTACGTGGAGGAGGTCCCTGGGATGACTGGACCTTATATCAGCTTGCCTACGAATCGGAAGAATCGGGGCTTATTTCTACGTTTGATGATATGCAATGCCTTGCGCATTTAGGGACGCTAGAACCTATGGCGCATCAGATTGATACAGCGAAACGAGTGCTCAATGAGATGCGTGGACGTGCCATTTTGGCCGATGAGGTTGGACTTGGGAAGACCATTGAAGCTGGTTTAATTTTAAAAGAATACATGATCCGCGGGCTTGTCCGCAAAACACTCATTCTTGTACCCGCTTCCCTTGTGCTGCAATGGGTTCGGGAATTGAATACCAAATTCGGCATCCCTGCCGTTGCGCATAAGAAAGCCTACATGTGGCAGCAAGCTGACATCATTGTCGCCTCGATGGACACAGCCAAAAGGGATCCGCATCGCGAGATTGTGATGGGCCTTGAATACGATATGCTCATCGTCGATGAAGCACACAAGCTGAAGAATAAGAAAACGACTAACTACACGTTCGTCAACGAGCTGCGCAAAAAATACTGCCTGCTCCTCACAGCTACGCCTGTGCAGAACGATCTCAAAGAGCTCTACAACCTGATTACTCTGCTGAAGCCAGGTCAGCTTGGCGGGCAGAACAGCTTCAAGAGCAACTTCGTTGTTGGCAAACGGACACCGAAGAATGAGATTCAGCTGCAGCAAGAGCTTTCTAAAGTAATGATCCGCAACCGTCGGGGAGACGGGGGTGTTCACTATACGAAGCGTATTGTGCGTAATATCCCCCTCACGCTCTCGGATGATGAGCAGGCGCTCTATGATGGGGTTACAAATTTCGTCCGAACACGCTATTCCGAAAGTGGCGGCGATCTCAGCTCCATGCTTTCTATGATTACGCTTCAGCGTGAGGTTTGCAGTTCGCGAGACGCTGTTTTTATTACGTTGGTTAATTTATTTAAAAAGACAGCTGAAGACTCGCCAGTACGTCCCAAAATTTGGGAGCTCGTTGAGCTTATCCGCAGCATTAAGTCCAATAGCAAAGCAGAAACGACGATGCGACTTATCCAAGACATCAATGATAAAGTCATTATTTTCACGGAGTATCGGGCATCGCAAGAATATTTATTGAACTATCTCAAGGAACATAAAATTACGGCCGTCCCCTATCGCGGTGGCATGAATCGCGGCAAAAAAGACTGGATGATGGATTTATTCCGAAATCGGGTACAAGTACTTATAGCTACCGAGGCGGGTGGCGAGGGTATTAATCTGCAATTTTGCCACAACATGATCAACTTCGATCTGCCGTGGAACCCAATGCGCGTGGAACAACGGATCGGTCGGGTTCATCGCCTCGGGCAAACGCATGATGTGAACATTTACAACTTATCCACAAGGAATACCATTGAAGAACATATCCTTTCGTTATTACACGAAAAAATCAATATGTTTGAATTAGTTATTGGGCAGTTGGATACGATTTTGGAGAAAATCGAGAAACGCGGCTCGCTTGAAACATCCCTGTTCCGCATGGTGATGGAAGCCGGCTCCGGCGAGGAAATCCGTCGTAAAATCGATGAACTCGGACATTCCATCAGCGAAGTAAGAGAAGAGATCGAACAAAATCCGCAATATGGCGCCAAGTTCCAAGACATTCTTGATGCTGTAGGCGGTTCCCAAGGTGTGGAGGTGGGCCCATGAATAAACGAAACATCCACTCGTTCGTGATGCGATTTCTGGAAGCCTACGATTGTCAGATTCTAGAGAAAACACCTGCCTCTGTAACGGTCAAGCTCTCACCCGAGGCAGATCGGGAAATGACAGGCCGACCATACTATTGGAGCTTCATTGAGCGAACAGGTGCTGCTGCGGAAACAATGACGTATAAATTCGTGATCGATCCCGAGCAAATGAAGCTGGAAACGAAGCCGAAACCTGCTGCTATAACCGCTGTCCAAAGCCCTCCGCCCACTGGCTACGGGCCATCTGGTACAGGCGGTGCTGGTGCTCCTGCAGGTAGTGCGCCGGACAGCATACTCGGCCGTTATTTCGGCTTCGTTCCAACGACCATCACTACACGTGTACCACAAGATGATGTCACCTTCGGCAGCCGACGACTTGACCAGATCTTTGGTATCGTCCGCGAGCGTGGTCGGTTCATACATGTATTCGAAGAGCCCTTCCCGACAGGTGCGACGTATCATGCTTCCCTCGTCTACAATACGTGGCTCTGTGTGAACTACAAGGTTGAGCTTCTTTGTGATCGCAAACGTACAGAAATTCATTCCCTTGCGATTCAGCTGGGGACCGGTGAAATTCGCGAGCATTTTCATAAGCAAATGCTAACAAAAAGTCTGTCGCCGAAGCTCCCTGCGAATAGTCACATTTTACCGGATACGATTTCAATTCCGAAGGCCATCAATGCCCTGGAAATGATGCTCGAGCGCAAGGTCAGCACCTACGACCACCGCTGGGCCGATGAAGCGAATGCCCGGCATCGCAGTGAAATCGATCGTGTGGAAGGCTATTACAACGGCCTTTTACTTGCAGCAGAACCTGACAAAAGAGATGAAATCGAAATTCAATGTCGGAATCGCTTGGAAGAGATCGATTGGCAGCACAAGCCACGGATCGCTGTATCCGTCATCAATGGCGGACTATTTCACTTAAATGCGAGCCGAATCGCATCCAGAAACTGACGCAAGTCGCTAAAACCTCGCAAATAACCCGCAACAGGTTCTAACATTCTTTTTAAGGCATACGCATTACAATAGTCACATACACTAAGAGGTTAGCGAGAGGCAGGTGAACGAAGATGAAGTCGTGGACCACTTGGACAGCCACTTGTATTATTTTGTGCAGTATTGGCTTCATGCCCTTACACACTTCAGCTGTTGACAACATAGTCGGGACAAGCCCTACACAGGCGCAAGTGAAGGAACCTAAAGCAGCAGCTTCAACACCGGACTTGACGAGTACATCATCATTCGGTTCAACAATCAGTAAGTGGCAGTCGACGCTTGCGAAGGAAGATGGTTTTGCAGGTTGGCTAAACGCACGCTGGAACAGCTATCCACTTGGGCCTGGCACCCATGGTTGGGTCGTCATCCTCTCCGATCAAGGTCAAGAAGTGGGCTACATGATTGTGCATGCCACCGACTCTGGCGGTTTCCGTTTGACCGAATATGGGACAGGCAAATCTCCGCTCTTTAGTTTAGCTACGTTGTATCGCTCTTTGATACAACAAGAACTCATCCCTTCTACAACCTTATACGACGATTTTGTGCAAAATGAAACGATCATTGAAGACCGCTTATATATGGATACCCTTACTTCTATTTGGAAAATCGTGCTGGATGGCGAGACCTATTATCTCGACGCCAAATCAGGGGAAATGCTTCCGCTGACGGAGGACCCACCCCCACGAACGGCGTATGATTTGAGTGTCTCAACCGATTTATCGCATGGTACTGCTCAAAGCTTGTTACGCCCCCCATTTGATCCCTATGAACGGATGCCTTGGATTAAAGGCACACCCTTGCAAGTGTCAACCTTGCCTGAGCTCAAGATTGCCCTTGAGCAGCAAGGTGATCTAACCTATGTCACGGAGTTGTATGATGGTCAGGTGACGATGCCGTTAACTGTGTTAGGTTATCAACAATGGATATATGGGGATAACTATCTCATACTCGAACATGATGGCCCGCGGTATGTAGGATTGGATGCTTCGCTAGCGCTTGGGAAGATCTATCCGTAATCAGAGGGAACCAAACTGCTATCTGATTCACAATAAAAAGTGGCTGATCACAAGTAGAAGATTCTACAAGTGACCAGCCACTTTTCGCACATTTAACCAAGCTCATTTTCTCGACTTCGTCCGCCCAAACAACATCCGCGTTGCTAATGGCAGCATCCCAAACCACCGTGTCTGCCAACCCTCACGTTGTTCCTTCATCGATGCCTTGGCTTGTTGACGAACTTCCTTCGGTGTGTCGATATAGGTAACGACTTGTTGGGTTATGTACTTCACAAGATCATCGCTTTTTGCCATACGCCCACCTGCCTTTTACCCTTATTGTTACCAGAGCAACAAGGCTTTAAACTACACGAAGACAGGTGGCAGGCCCCTTACTTATTGCCATTCACCCTGGTCTTCCGCCGCTCTCAGCAATAATTTTATCTGCAAAGGATTTAATTGTGCCACAGCCTAACAGCATCGGCTTATTATCGCATTGCAACAGCAAGGTTTGAGCATTCGTATCCCAGGCATATTGGAAGCCAACATTCATGCTGACGACTGAAATCGTAAATTTGCCTGATGCTGTGTTAGGAATAGCAAACCCCTGCCTCCTGCCTACCTGCTGCAATGCTCTGAATACGGAAGGCGAAATCCCTTTATACATCCATGTGCTACAAGTTGCCATAGGTTTTCTCACCTCTTTCAAATAGGATCATTAAATTGTATGAGGCAAGAGCATAAATCGTGCTTATTTCAATAAAAAGCCTATTTTCGAATCGTTGCAATTGCTTCTAATCTCGTCCAACAAACATAAGCTAGAGTAACTAGAGAGAGAAAGAGGTGTTGGTTTGAATGTGGGAACTAATGCTTGCAACCGAGCAACTTGAAGTTTATATGGATGAAGTCAATCTAAGACTCGAGATCCGATTGAAGTCAGAACGGGATTCTTCCCCTATAACAATTCGTATGAACCATACAGATTTGACCCAGTTAATCTATACCCTGCTGGAAATCAATCGCAGCTTTCGAGGAGATATTCCTTTTTTTCATACGAAAAAGCTGCCAAGCAAAGCTTAAGCGGGCAGCAAAAAAAAGCACGATGCACTCCCCCACCTTCCAGTGGTTCGGAGCCATCGTGCTTTTTTCCATCGAATGTTGACCCGATGTTTAGTTTCTGTTGATTCCCGCGATAGAAGCGATGAATCGCAAAATGTATAGGAACAAGTTAATAAAATCAAGATAAATATTCAAAGCAGCAAGTGGAACGGCTTCCGCTGCGACACCGTTACGATATTGAGCTACATCATAGAGCACCCAGCCGCTGAAGATCAGAATCCCCACCATGGACCATACCAAATTCATCATGGATCCAAAGTGTAAGAACATGCCGAGCACACTCATTAGCACAAGTCCAATCGTTCCTGCAAATAAGAATCCACCTAAGAAGCTAAAGTCACGTTGGGAGCGGTGAGCATAGAAGGCCAATGAGCCAAAAATTGCTGCCGTTGCAAAAAAAGCACCCGACACCACACTAGCCCCCAGTTGACCACCGTACGCCATGATGACCGGATATAGCGTGACCCCCGAAATGGCTGTAAATGCGTAGAGAAAGCCGTAGCCAATATTTTTGCCGCGAATACGAATCACGATAGCGGCTACCAGCATCGCGACCTCTGCAATGACGAAAAGCATAACCATGGATGGCGGGACAACCATCGCTCCGATCAATGTTCCAAGAAATGAAACCAATAGGGAAATGGCAAACGTTTGAAGCACATGTGCAAAGCTGCCGGATTGTGTAATCGTAACGGTTCTATCCATCAAATTCAGCTCCTTTAGATATAAAGAAATGTACAATCTATCCTATGTATTATACCTGTAATTCATGAAAACCGCTACAGGGGTACTGTTGGACATGAAAACACCCTTCTCTGAGAAGTCAGAAAAGGGTGTTTCGAGCGATGCGATCAAGAGGACTCGAACCTCCACGGGGGTAAGCCCACACGGACCTGAACCGTGCGCGTCTGCCAATTCCGCCATGATCGCGTTTACAAAATTAATATACCATGTGACATAAAAGCTCGTCAATGAAACTTTTGTCACTAGGTATAATTCGGTGACCACTTCCTAAACCTAATCCCAAAGGAGGTATGACCTATGAATGAAGAAGAAATCAAAGCACTAGAGCCGAAATATACGGGCAATCAGCGTCATTTGACCGAGGGTGAAGCAGAGGGGATCGTCCATGATCCGAATTTCAAAAACGAGAATGAAGATGACGATCTCTCTGATATCGACGCGTTTGCGGCAGGACTCGGTTATGGTGTGTTCCGCAGAACGTAAGCTGTATACTTAACCAACGAGGGGGTCCCTAAAGCCATCTATGTGGCGAGGGCCCTCTTTTTTGCATTTTAAAAAAAACGAAACGTTCTTCGGTGACTTGGTTATGCAACACACCAGGAAGAAATTTCTCTAAACCGCCCTGTTCGCATCGTGAATGTTGCTTTGAAATATGCAAAAGTGCGAAAGTACATCCTTTTTTTATTGAAATTCCTTATCAAACTAAAATGCGTGCAAATGTGCAACTATTTCTGCCACCGTTCATCCTTTTCGCCGCTGTAAGCGTGCTTACGCACCCTCCCCCTGCGAATGCGCCGCAGCGCGCTTGCTCATTTCTAACTCATATAACTGGCCAGAAGCTAGGATAGCTTCATGCACCGTTCTACCAATCAAGTACCCCAGCGTCGTTGCTGTACCTGCATAGCGGTAGGTTGTTCCTCTGCCCGTTGCCGCAATCAACACGGCATCTGTCGTCGTTCCTGTTGCGATTTGACCATCCACGGTAATATGCAATGACTGCAAAGCGGCAGCTTTCGCTTCCGTCGCGGTAATAACCGCATTTACCATCGCCGCATCTGTCAAATGACCTTCGATGACAACGATCGTATTAATCGTACCTGGATAAAGCGAAGTCGTTGGTAATATAGCTCCTGCTCGTGCTTTATTCCCCAGCCCGACAGTCACCCATGCAGCAACACGAAGTGATTCGTCCTCATTTAGCTCGTTTACCTCGCTTACCGCCTCTTCACGCTGATCACTAGGTTCTTCCTCAAGAGGCCATGCTAACTCACTAAATCCAACATCACTCACCCACGCCGCGGTGAGCATCCCAGCCGTATCTTGAGGCTCCAGCCCTTCTCGAGCAATAAAAACCTCCATCTCCACCAACGGGTCGGTCTCGTTATACGTCTTGTCCACTTGTCGGTTCATCAACACCCGGTGGTGACCAAAACCACCACCCCACGGAGAGGAATTCAAGGTTCGCAAGGGATTTTCGCTTGTAATCTGCATATATCGTCCGTGTGGCGATACCACTTGCTTCATCCCAACACCAGCAATTAAACTTCTAGCTGAAGTTCCCTCTCTCTCACTCTGCATCATCGGATAGATCATCCGGCGCTATCGTTTCCTGAGGCAACATGAACGCTGGCGGCCTTTCATTCTCATAAGGCTGATACACGTATCCACGGGCAAGCTTGACGACTCTCCGATTTTTTTTGCGAATAAGAACCGTCTCATCATCCCAAGCCACAACAATGCCACGTACATCGTTCGCTGGGCTGACATCTCGAATGACACGCAGCAGTGTGCTATCTACGCGATATTGATCCAATTGTTCTTCTGTAATCATCTATGTAGCACCTCCATTATAGGCATGTTTAAAATCATCTATCCTTCCTAAGCATACACCAATTCGAGATTCGATGAAACTTTACATAAATCCACACATCTTCGGTTAACTTAACGAGGACGAGGCACGCGATAAGGCAAAGGCTAACTCATGCCTACCGTAAGGGGGATATTACAATGGAGAAGAGAACGTACTACGTCAATGTAGGCACGGGAGAAGTACTCGAAGACAGCACAGCACTTGATTATGAATTCGAAATATCCGCAACGGAAGATGATATCGCCAAGCTGCAGGAGCTTTTTGAGGAAACCGACAATTCGTCTCAAGGCAGCTACGCAACTTCCTGGCTCCCCTGGAAAGTATATTACTCCAACGAAACAAATCAGGAATATGATTACTATTTAACCGAAGTGTATCGTACGCTGCACCGGCTTGGTTCGGAACAAACGAAGCGGCATATCGAAACGATGAACGTTTTGGAAAATGGCATTTGACCCTAATTTGCTACAAATTAAAAGGCCAAGAATCCCTATGGAATTCATTGGCCTTTTGTCATATATGGTTTATTTAACTTACATGCTCTTTCGAATCGTTCGTTTCAAACCAGAAATCAAGGACTTTGCTTGACATCACACGTTTCTTAATATAATCCGATTGTGCAACAGAGAACTGCTGCTCCCACTCGATTGTTAGCTCTGTACAAAGCTTCACGATTGTTAACAACTCGGACCAGGCTACATAGCGCTTATACCAGAAAAATTGAGGGTGTTCAATCATATACGGATACAGGTCATCAAACTCTGTATGTTTACAATCAAGCGCACGTTCAAAGTGAGTCTTTGCTTCCCCTAGCTTTGTCATAAAATAGTCAATGGAACCATTTTCGATACCCATAGATGTCAGCCTCCTCTCTTACCTTGTAATCATTATAAAGGATAAATCGGTTTCAGGGAAGTCATTCTCATGATGTAAAATCAGTCAAAAGTGATCTTCCCGTTTGCAAGTGAAGCAATTCGAGCAAGTGACTCTACGCGAATACCACGTTCACGAATGGATTTACCGCCATTTTGAAAGGATTTCTCAACAACAATTCCGACTCCTACAAGCTCTGCTTCTGCTTTTTCCACAATGCGAATCAAGCCGCGTGCAGCATCCCCGTTGGCGATAAAGTCATCAATCAACAGGATACGCTCCCCTTTTCCCAGCAAATGCGAGGACACCATAATATCAGTAACAATTCCTTTGGTAAAAGAAGGAACACGTTCACTATACGTATCTTGATCCATCGTCAACGTCTTCTTGCGGCGAGCAAATACCATTGGAACGCCAAGTTGCAAAGCCGTCGTATACGCAATAGGAATGCCGGAAGATTCTACAGTCAACACTTTGTCTGGCTTTGTTTCTCTAAACAATCTTGCAAATTCTTTCCCCATCTCCATGATGAGAACAGGATCTACCTGGTGATTCAGGATAGCATCAAGCTTAAGTACTTGATCAGAAGCAACGACGCCGACCTCTAAGATCCGCTGTTTTAATAACTCCATGAAATCGGCCCCCTATAGCTTTCTATTATGAGTAAGTTACCATATTGCTCCCGCCTCTTTCAAGTCCATTTAGAAAATAACAAAAAACACTGAAACTTTTTGGTCTTCTATAGTGTCTATATATATATAAGGATTTCATTCAATTGGAATTCGTTCTAGAATTGCTCACATTTGGGCACGAAGATGCATTGAAAACCTTCGATAAAACAGTATCATTAATCTTACTACTATTTTCACAACAACTACTCTTCGGAGGAAAGGATAGATGGCAATGAACAACCTAATTAAACCCATTCTTATAGGCTGTATGCCTGTTGCAATTGCATCATTCTTGGTGACTGGATGCCAAGAATCATCTGCTCCTGCTCCAAAGGCTACCATAGACGTAACTTCAACATATGTACCTTCACAGGTTAACCAGGAATCCTTGCCTCCGATTACCGTCGCTACTCCGACAGCTACACCTTCGGTAGACGAAAGCATGAAGCATGAGGCACAAGTAGCTGGTATTACCAAAGTAGATCAAGGTGATATACCCGCATCGCAAGTGTACACAAGTCCAAAACCGACCGCTAAACCGAAGGTTAAAGCTGAAGATGCTTACCAGCAAGAAAAGCCGACCTTGATGGGATTAAAGCTAGGCACCCCAAAAGCTTCAGTCTTGGAGCGATTTGGTAAAGTGAAGAAGCAATTCGTTATGGAAGAAGACAACATTGAAGTTTATGATTTCAACGACTTTTCGGTTGGTTTCAATAGCAAAGGAACGCTTGAATTCGTAGATGTGCACTCGATAGATATTGACCCAGGGTTACATGGCTTACGTTTAGGACAAAGTCAGCAGGATGCAATTGCCATCCTAGGCAAACCTGATTCGAACTCCACCTATGTGCTTTCTTATAAATCGCAAGGCACTTTACTTAAGATCGATATCGATCCTCATGACAATACGATCCAATCCATTAAGCTTTTTGCAAATTCGTAGTCACTTACACAAAGTCACTTACACAATCAAACAGAAGACCATGAATTCAGCCTTATAGGTTGAAATCATGGTCTTTTTTTCGGCTTTCGCTTCAGTATAACAATATGATGCTTGCGAAAACGAAGATAGATCAATACGCCAATAGCAGCTAGTATGACCACAATGAATAACGAAATACCCATATAGGTATGAAACAAATGTAAAAAACTTTCAAAATTATTGCCGATAAATCGGCCCAGCGTCACAAAGGTTGTACACCAGAGCAGCGCCCCAGTTCCCGCATACAAAATATACTTATAAAACTTCACGCCGCTTACACCAGACAAATAACAAGTGAAATGACGTACGCCAGGTACGAAATAACCAAAGAAAACCGTCCACAGACCGTATTTCTTAAACCAGCCTTCTGCTCTCTCGATTCGGCTCGGTGTCAGCTTTACCCATTTGCCATACCGATTGAGAAACGGTTTACCTACACGATGACCAATGAAATAACTAACCGTCATGCCTGTCATTGTCCCTGCATAAATAACGGCAAGTGTGGGACCGAAGTCAAAAGGACCTCCCAAAGCGGTCAAAGAACCGATAAAGACCATCAAGGTCTCATCAGGAATTGGCACGCCAAGCATCCCAGCGGACAACAAGAGATATAAGGCAACATAGCCATATTGGCTAATAAAATCAAACAGGAATTCCTTCACAACCTACACTCTCCTGAGTTTAACTTCAACTGCCTCTTAGCTGCACAATGGGACTTAAACAAATCTCGTCCTAAGTTACAGTCATGCAAGCTTACGTACAAACATACCTTGTACTATATCAAACGAAAGAAAGCGAGGCAATATATGCGAAATCACGCACAGATTGTCCGTGTCGCCTTCACCTACATCGGAACCGTTGTTGGGGCTGGGTTTGCTTCCGGGCAAGAAATTCTTCAATTTTTCACTCGCTATGGTTCGCTCGCTACTTTTACGATCGCTTTATCAACCGTATTATTCATATGGATTGGCATACAACTTATGCTTATGGCACATGACTTGAAAGCAGAATCCTATGAGGATTTGAATAAAGTTCTTTTTGGAGAAAAAATCGGAAAATGGATTAGTTTATTTATGATGGTTGTTCTTTTTGGCATTACAACTGTTATGTTAGCAGGAGCAGGCACGGTTTTTGAAGAGCAGCTCCACCTCTCCTACACTACGGGGCTTCTAATCACACTCGTACTTTCTTATGTCATTCTAACGCGTGGGATCAAAGCCATCATGACCGTAAACTCAATTGTTGTCCCCATTATGCTGCTCTTCAGTTTCATCATTGTCGTGTACACCTGGCATTCACCTACGTCTGGCAACTGGCTGCGTATCTCAAGCGAAGATTCTCTTGTTCGCGTTTGGTTTGCACCATTTCTTTACACTGCCTTTAATTTGGCCATGGCACAAGCTGTACTCGTTCCAATGGGAGGCGCGATTCGCGATCGCTCTGTGCTCTATTGGGGTGGCTTGCTTGGAGGTGCAGGCATTGGGTTACTTCTACTAGCAGCACATTATGCACTTTCCGCACAAATGCCGGGCATCGCACAATTTGAAATCCCAATGGGAAATATTATGACCAAACTAGGCTATTTCCCGCAAGTCGCCTATTTACTCGTTATTTATGGCGAAATTTTCACGACCTTTATTGGGGATGCCTATGGCTTATCCATGCAGCTCCAGCAACGAATCAAAATACCTCCCAAATTGTTGCTCATCGTCATTTTACTTCTCAGCTATGCCATCAGCCACATTGGTTTTAAAACGCTGTTAACCGCTTTATACCCGCTATTTGGCGTCGTGAGTGTCGTTTGGCTCGTCTTGATGATCTGGCGTAATCGCCGAAGTACGCTGTAGGGCATTCCCAGACGGGAAGCTGAGTACGATAATCAACCGTATGAACAATAGCAGCATTCCCATCGCAGAAAAGATAATACCTGTAAGCAAATAAGCCCAATGGAAATTCACGATTTCCGTATGATCTCGCCCAACAGCCACTAGCATGGCGATCATAAGTAGAAGTCCTATACAAAATAAACCAACGACAGAGTAATCCATGATCGTCCACCTGGAGAAATAGGTAACCGCAATCTGGGCTTGGCCGACAGCTCTTGGCGAGGCAGCTTGCTGCCTCCATAGCTGATGCACCGTCCAAGCAGTAAAGATGCCGGCACCTGTCACAAACAGACCAACCACAGCACCTAGAATAGCTAAAAATAAATTCATTCATGTGCCCTCCTTTCATCTGACCTTGAGCTAGTGTTGACGCAAGCCGTAGATGAGCAATAACGTGCAGCCGAAGCTAATAACTGGGAGCGCATAAAGCAACGGAAGGATCATCATATGAGGAAGCTTCATCGCAGGAAACCACAGCACCTGCAGACTTTTCCTCTCCATCTCCCCGTCCTCTTGGTTGCTCTTATGAGCTCGTAGTGCGTCTGTCGCTCCCTCATTCCACTGAATCTTGCCTTTTTTCCAACCGACTTGATAGGAAATTTCTCGGTGATCCTTCCTCTTATCGTTTCCTTCCACGTTCGATGCCTCCCATCCCATGTTTCTATAAGAGCGTGTTCAAAAAGTCCATTTCGGACAACCACTATAATTGAATATACAGGTGATCAGGAATTACATGTGCTGCCGCATCGCGCACATGCCCATGACAGGTAAATAGCAGAACCTGATGACGCTTACTCAAATCCGCGAGTACACGCAAACAACTTTCCATCCGTTCCTCATCGAAATTCACGAGAATATCGTCCAAAACCAACGGTAAAATGGCTTTGCCGCCATACTCTTCTACAAGCGCAAAACGCATGGATAAATACAATTGCTCAGCTGTCCCGCGACTAAGTTGATTCGTGTCCACTTGTTGTCCATTTGCTCTTACTGCTAGTAATCTTTGCTCTCCAAATGGTGCCTTAACAGCTTCGAATGCTCCGTTCGTCATCATTGCGAAATACGCAGAAGCCCGCAACAGTACGCCTGGTTGACGATCCTTTTCGTACATATCACGCGCCTTTTTCAATAAAAGCGCAGCAAATGAAGCTACCGCATATTGATTTACTTGCTGAGATAACGTCGTTCGAATCCCTTCCGCCTGCAGTCGCAGATTCGCCGCTTCAGCCCCCTGCTCCAGCTTCTCAATCTGCCCCGACATCTTGCCAATGACTTCTCTGTGCTCATTCGTTTGCTTGATAGTCTCCGACAGCTTCTGTTGCAGCGAAGCAGCTAGAAGAGCCAGATCTTCTTCTCCCTGTGATTCCATCAACTCTATAAAGCTCGCCATTAATGAACGGCTTAATAACGATTCCAAGGAGGCTTCAAGTACGCTGCTTTCATCTTCAAGCTTCTTGCGTTCCAGCTGTTCCCGTTCCAAAATTCGCAGGTGCTCACCGTCTTGCGCTGATGCATCCTGTAAGAGTTGATGAAGACGCGCCTGTATCCGATCCATGTGTTGCTGAACCAGCAGAAGCATTTGTTCCGTCTCAGCGATCAACTGTTCTGTTTGTCTGCGTTCCGCGATATGAACGTGCTGCCGCTGCTCATCTTCTTTCCACCGCTTCAATGCAAACAAATAATCTTGATTGGACGGAGGCAATTCAAGCAGTTTTCGAACCGTTTCTTCAAAGGTATGAACATTTTCCTTTAACATGTCTAACTTGAAAGTCATTTTGTGAAGTTGACGCAGCCCATCTTGAGCTAACTCGATGACCTGAATCGTTTCTAGCAAGGCATCTGTTGATAGATGTGAGCCTACCCCTAGACTGTGCAACCATTCCTCCCATGCCTTGTGTATCTGAAGAGTGTCTTTTTTGACTTCGTTTGCGTAGCGGACACGCTGCTCAACTTGCTGCTGAAGCAGCTGCAAATGTTCTCGTGCATCCCTTAATTTCTCGAGCTTACGAAGCTGCTCACTATGTAGATGCTTACCCTGATCTACCTCACGGAACCAAGCATCCAGATGTGGCTGAAGATCTTGAATTGACACACTCGCATTTCGATAGGATCCATGTTTAGTAAATTCTGTAGCCGCAGCCGCTTCTTGAAGATTAGATTGTTGATAGTGGACTTGCTCAAAATGGCGCAGCTGCTCCTGAATGCGGCGTTCCAGCTGCCCCAGTTCCTGCTCCAAGCGATGATCTTGGACAATGGTTGAGGACATGGCACGAGCTGCTCTGCTCCCTTCCACTTGACGACTCATAAGCCAAATATAGCAAGTCACTCCAGCGAAAATAAGGAAAACACATGCAGCTGCGAGCCAGTTCCCCTGCCATCCGATAAGTAACGGAGTGACAAGTGCTAGAAAGCCTGCTGCGATCATCATCCGTTGACGAAATACACGCGTTGCCTCTCTGCCGGCTTTCGTTGCATCTTCGAGACTTTGCAGGTGGAGATTTTGCTCTGCTTGGCGTTCTTGCAAATGTGTAAATTGACTTGATACTAGCTGCCAACGCCCATAATCCGAAGCCAATTTCTGTAATAAAATATATGGATCAGCGTCCATCGACTCCGTGTTTGCTTGTAAACCTTTGCATGCCGTTTCAAGATGACCGACCTGCTCTTGTCCACGATTTACTTGCGTATGTAAACTGTCCAATTCTGCTCCAATGCGCAGTTCAAGTTCGGAGCGATTGCTGAATTGCTCTTTATATGTACGCACTTGTTCACGAAGTGAAATCGTCACAGCGAATGAAGTGACATCGGTTTCATCCCATTGCACATCCAAATTGGCTAGCAGTCTATCCACTTGAGTACGTTGATGTGCAACCTCAACCTGGAGCTGCTCAATCTGTCGCTTATTCTCCTCATAGCTAGCCGTTTGCTCTAGCAAGTGGTTCAGCTCGATTTGATGCGCGAGTACTTTCGGCTCCAGCAGGAGCGCAGCCAGCTCTCCGCTCAAGCTCTGCACACGCAGCTGCAACTTGTCGCGATCCGCTTGGAGGCGCTCCTGCTCGGCCTCGAGCGTCTCCAGCCTTGCGGTGGCTTGCTCTGGGAAGCCCGGCCGCGCTGGCAGGCCCTCCAGCTCGCGGCCGATCTGCCGCAAGCGGAGCCAGCCGCTGCGCGCCTTGCCGGCCAGGCCGAGCTTGTGCAGCTCCGCGCGCAGCGCCTCCTGCTGCCCCTCCAGGGCAGCAGCGCGCGCCTCCGCGGCGCGGCGCTCTTCTTGCAGCCGATCGTAGTCGGCTGCGCCATCCCGGCTGCGGCGCAGCGACTGCTCCAGACCCTCGAGCTCCTTCAGGAGACGGTTCATCTCCTGATTGCGTCCGCGGGGTCTGTACAGGCCGTCGGCCTGCGCCGTCAGCTTGCGCTCGGCCTCCATGATGGCCGAGCCACTTACACCAAGCCCAGCGCTATACAGATAGCCGCTGAGCTCGTCCGTCTGTAGGGAGCGAAGCTCCTGCAGCTCGGTTAAACCAAAAGCGAACAAGCTGCGATAGAGATCGGCCGAGAGGCCGCCCAGCAGCGTGTTCAGCAGCTCTTCCCCGCCGGTGGTGCCATCGGCGAGCGTAACCTTAACGAGCCCCGCAGAGGCTCGTTTGCCGCCTGTGGCGGGCGCGTCGTAGCGCTCGACGCGGATGTGCTGACCCTGCTCATCAAGCAGGGTTAGCGCGCCCCCGTGGGCGCCGCCGCCTAGCGGCTCGTAACGCTCCGACCGATTCGTTCGCGTCGGAAAGCCGAACAGCACCGCACGGACGAAGCCCATGAGCGTGCTCTTGCCCGCTTCGTTGGCGCCATAGAAAACAGCCAAATTACTATCCGTATGCAGCTGACGATCACGCAAGCTGCCAAATCCATCGACTTGGATGGCGATAATTCTCATCCAGGTCCCCCTCCATCCGTGGTTAGCAGATCTGCGACAAGCACTTCTGCGGAACGCAGCCAATCGCGCAGCTGTTCAGGCGTTGCTGCAGCTGGATTTCCTGCAGATTGAGGCATCCCCTGCAGCGCTGCAAGAGCTTCATCTGCGAAGCTCTCCAAGGCGGATTCGTCGATTTGCAGCGCCGCCGCATACCTTAACAGATCGCCTAGGAAGCTTTTCTCTTCCAGAACTACTCCCAGATCAATCTCACTAGCCGTTCGATCTTCGATCGATTCGATCCACACGAAGCTGCTCCGCTCCACTTCCTCTTCTCTTAACTCATCCATCAATTCTTGTAAGGCACGGCCTTTACGCAGTCGTTCATGGATTTCACTACGGCCTTCCAAAACGATGCGCACAATCCCATCTCGACCGTTAGCGTCTTGACGAAGCCGATCTAATAAATCGCCCAAGCGATCTTTCAATATTTGCTCCGACGGAATTGAGCTCACCGAAAGTGTTTCTTGAAACCACCGAACCGTGTCTAACGCGTGAAAAATAAGCTCCGCTCGACCACTCTCATCGATGTTTACGAGATAACAGCCGCGAGGCCCAGTTTCCCGAATACTTCTGCCTTGAATGTTGCCTGGATACACAATCGCTGGCTGTAGGTTCATAACCTGTCTTGTATGTACATGCCCAAGTGCCCAGTAATGCATGCCAGCATTGAGTAAATCCTGCTTGCTGCAAGGAGCATAATTATCATGATGAGGATCTCCATCGACATTCGTATGCAAGAGTCCAATCTGACACACTTCTGCTTGTCCTCTTTTAAATTTCAACGCGAGATTCTCTGTTACTGCTGAGCTTCCATAGGAAATCCCATGAATTTCGGCGATTATGCCGCGATCTTTCTTAGCAACCTGTAAGGTCTCCACATGATCAGACGCAAAAAAATGAACGTCTGCCGGCCAAACTAACTTTGCGGCACGTCCATCCTCGGGGTCATGATTACCATGTATGATATAAGCAGGAATGCCTACAATCGCCAAATGTTCCACTGCTTTTTGAAAACGAATTTGTGCCCGCAGTGAACGATCCGATACGTCATAGACATCCCCGCTAATCAGTACAAAATCCACCTTTTCTTGTATCGCAAGCGCCACAAGCTCCTTCAACGCTTCGAACGTCGATTCTCGAACTCGCTCTCGAACCCGTTCAGGAAGCGCCGACATGCCTTTAAATGGGCTATCTAAGTGCAAATCGGCAGCATGTATAAACCGTAGTCGTTTCATGGCTCTAACGCCTTCCTTTATAACTTTATTCCTGTTGACCTGCTTCTTCTTTACCTGGTTGCTCCGTTACTTGATAGCGTTCATACACACTTTTCAACTGACGAAGCACACGATTCAATGAGTAGGTTTTTTTCGCCTTTTCCCAAGCAGCTCGTGCTAAATTGTAACGGAAGCTAGGATCAATTACGACTTTCTCCAAAGCCTGGCTCAAGGCCATTGCATCCCCGACAGGTACAAGCAATCCATTATGACCATGCTCAATTTGCTCAGCAATCCCGCCAACATTCGTACCGATCAAAGCTAACCAGCACAGCGCTGCTTCTGCGAATACAGAACCGAAGGCCTCTGCACGAGATGGCAAAACAAACACATCAAAGAATGGCATGAATTCTTCTGGATGAAGCATATACCCATAAAAAATCGTATCTTCATAAATATTATGCTCGATAGCTAATTTCTCAAGCTCCTCACGGCTTGGTCCATCACCAATAATATGTAAAACAAAAGGATGTCCGCGTTTCTTCAGCTCGCCACATGCAATCAGCAATGTATCCAAGCCCTTCGCAGGAACTAAACGACAAACCGTAATAAATTGCGTGACTTGATTTTCATGTGAAATCGGACGGAATCGCTTCTCATCAAAGCCATTTGGAATGACGCCAATGCGTTCGCTGTCCTGCACATATTCAGCCATGTACTGCTTAAACGAATTTGAAACCGTGATAATCTGATCCACTTTCGCTTCTAACTCACCGTAGATCTGGGTTAGAAATTGATGCTCCACGCCATTCTCAACAATGCGCCCATTTAAAATAAGCTCTCGCTCAAAACTGGAGTGAATGGTCAAAATGACAGGTGTATCTGGATAAATTTGTTTCATAACCAGTGCAGCAATCGGATGATGGGCATGTATAATATCAAATTTCTTAGAAATTCTGAGCTTCGTCCACCATACATAATCTTTATAGGTTTGAATGTATTTATCGATAATTGGGTTTCCGGCATACTTCCGCCAATCAAAAGTAGTGAATAACACATCCTCGGATCCCTTGCCGCGAATACGCTTAGGAAGCGAGAAAAGCTCCATTTCCCAACCTTTTTTATTAAATCGTTCCAAAATATAGGGAACCATGGATGATACCCCACCCGGTTGTTCCGGGGGGAAAAATAATGCTTGCAATATGTTCATTGCATGAGCCCCTCTCCCAAATCCTTGAGCTTACCACTTCCTATTGTAACTTGTGTCGGGCGAATAGAAAAGAGAACACAACCTCAACAGCACAAATGTTCTATCCCTGAACCGCTTTTTCCTTTATAATAGAGTCTACTTCTGTGGAAAAATAGACCAACTTGGAGGAACTCATGGACATCATGGATTTACTTTTCGGTGAATTAGCTACGTTTCTATCCCATGCTATGATTGTTGTCATGGTTGCGCTCATGTTCGTGATCTCCCTGCGTTTGTTTCTAGACCGACGCAAAAAAGCGTATATGTCCATGACGATATCGCTCATCTTCGTAGGTATCCATTGTTTGCTTCAAATATATTTCATTCTCAGCGGTATCCACACGAGCATCGCTGATTATTCGCAGATCATGCTCAAAATTATTTCATTTGTACTTATAAATATGGGAATTTATCAATTATATAATCGCACGAACCGCAAACAATATACATTTTTCTACGGTTTAATTGTCATGGGATTTGTCGTCTCTACGCTTCACTTCATTGTTCCAAATCTATATAGCGGGACAGATCATCAAGTTCGTCTTCTACAGAATATTGGACTTGAGTTATATGTATTCGTGCTCATTTTTCTCTGCTTCTATATGATTCCACCTTATATCGGTCAGCAAATGAAATATCAACTGGCTTTAACAGTTTACTTTTTATTCCAGACGTCTCAACTTCTAAATACATATGTGTATGATAATGCGCAGCCTGTGCTTATCTTGGCTGTCAATCTACTGCCCGTCATTTATTACTTTCTCTTATTTATGATACTCTTTGAACGTGTCGTTGAGCTCATGCAAGCCATCTACAATTCATCGATAACGGACGGTTTGACTCGACTCTATAATCGCAAGTTTTTCTATAACCGTGTAACACAGCACGTTCAGCGCCACTTGCCCGTTTACATTTTATTCAGCGATATCGATAATTTCAAAAAGTTAAACGATACCCAAGGACATCAAATGGGTGATAATGTACTCAAGCAGGTTGCGCAAATTATGAAGGACGAAGCCGAAGAATGTGGGATTGCTGGCCGTTATGGCGGTGAAGAAATGGTTATCTTGGTATCCGATCCCAGCGTGAAAATGGATGCGTTCGCAGAGCGAATCCGCAGTCGCATTGAGAAAGAAACGATCGTCACCGCGAGTATCGGGTATAGCAAATATAAGAACGGCTTAAGTGCGGAAGACCTTATTAAACAAGCTGATGAAGCCATGTATCGCGCCAAAACAACAGGAAAGAACAAGGTTGTGAAGTTTGCCTAATTCGCTAAGCTGTAAAGTACCGCACCTGGAGGTAAGTAACTCACTTGCTTTTCAGTTCTTATGTCTTTTCACTCCATGCCTTATAATAGACATGTACAGACAATTCCGTACAAATTCTATATTAGAGTAGGAGACTGATGAAAATCATGCAATATCGGAAACTTGGTAATAGTGGTCTCAAAGTTAGTGAAATCAGTCTAGGCAGTTGGCTTACTTATGGTGGCTATGTAGGGGAAGACCCTGCAGTGCGTTCCATTGAGCAAGCATACGATCTGGGTGTTAACTTTTTCGATACAGCCAATGTGTATGAACGCGGTGAAGCCGAGCAGGTTATGGGTAAAGTCCTATCCGCATATCCTCGGGAATCCTACGTTCTAGCGACGAAAGTTTTTGGTAAAATGGGCGAAGGTCCTAATGACCGTGGACTCTCCCGCAAGCACATTAAAGAGCAAGCTGAAGCTAGCCTAAGACGCTTGAATGCGGACTACATTGACATTTATTATTGTCACCGTTTTGACACTGAAACGCCGTTGGAAGAAACTTTGCGCGCTCTAGATGACCTAGTTACACAAGGGAAAGTGCTTTACATTGGCGTTAGCGAGTGGACTCCAGCTCAAATTGTTGAAGCTTATGCGCTTGCTGATAAGTTATTACTCGATAAGCTGATCGTAAATCAGCCCGTATACAATATGTTCAATCGCTACATTGAAAAAGATATCATTCCGCTCGGCGAAACGAAGGGCTTCGGCCAGGTCGTGTTCTCTCCACTTGCACAGGGCCTCCTGACAGGCAAATACCGTGCAGGGCAGCCAATCGCCGCCGATAGCCGGGCCAGCAGCAAAAATTGGGATGAAAAGCAGCTGAATGAAGCTTCTTTACATAAAGTAGCCCAACTGTCCAGTATTGCGGATGAACTTGGCATTAAGGTATCCCAACTGGCGATCGCTTGGATTCTGCGTCAAAACAACGTATCCAGCGCCCTTGTCGGTGCGAGCCGACCAGAGCAAGTAGTTGAGAATTGCAGCGCTAGCGGCATTCATTTGACAGATGATGTGCTTAGCAGCATTGAGACGATTCTGCAAGGATAAGGGAAACTATAGCTACTTTTGAGATATGCGTGTTATGAGAAACCTGCCGTTGTGCAGGTTTTTTTGCGTGTTTGAATGGTTAAGTGGGGTTGGTTGATTTTCACATAAAAATATGAAATAACTGGAAAATATACAGCTATTCTAAGCAAATAACCTTGGAAATTTGATTTAAATGGAAAATATGTAGCTAATTTCTCCAAATAAGCTTAAACCACTAAAAACACCTATAAATAACTGTAGTAAATCCATCTAATCAGGAAACGAGGGCAACTCGAACAAAATTAGCTGTATAAAATACAGTAATTCATTTATAGCTCTCAACTATGCGCAAAAAAAAAAGAAGAGCAATATCGCTCCTCCTTATTCATTTCCTTCCGAGTAATGCTCCTTACAGAACGCTTCCACGACGGCGACTTCATCGTCCTCCAGGTCGAAATCCAGATAAAGCTCGGTCGTTTTCTCGTATAACTCGTATTTCATAAGTGCTGATGTTTCTTCGGTCACATTGTAGATCGCTCGGATATATAGGCCGCTCTCGGAATATAGCTCATCATCTTCCTCGACTTCGATATCGATGATAAATTCGTAACGTTGCCCCGTCAAAATCTTAAAAGGATCTCTAATCAATTCTACTGTGTAAGTTGTAATCGTAAACATAGTACCGCCCCTTTCTCTTCTGCACCTGTTAGTATAACCGAAATACGCGCAAAAGAAAAAAGGCACCTCCAGATCGCTCTAGAAATGCCCCTATCGGTATTCCACACAAGATATACCTACCTTTACTTCACACCTAAAGCATCCAAGTTACGCCCAATTTGCAGCAAATGCGTTTGCACATGACGAATAAAGCCTTGAAACAAATCAGCGATGGAGATTTCTTTACCGTTGTTATTCCCCTTACGTTCCCACTGCTCATCTGTCAAACGCCCGTAGAACAGTGAATTATAGGCAAGTATGGCATCAAACGCAAGTAGTATGTCACTCAACTCCGTCTGGTTCGCTTGTGAGCTCGCAACCCATGCATCTTGATCATAGAGGAGAAACTCTTTGCCATTTTCTGCAACAATTTTACGAATGCGGACAGCGTGCACGAAGCTGGCATCGACGAGATGAGCTACGACTTCTTTGACGCTCCACTTCTCGGAAGCAGGCTTCCATTCCAATTGTTCACGTGAAAGCTGACTAACGCGTTGTTTAATTAATTCCGAAGTTGCAAGGTAAATATCAATATGAAGCCTTGTTGTCTCACTCACGTTCTATACACCCCATTCTTGAAAAATTTCTTCTGTGTGCTCACCCTTAAGCGGCGGTTTGCGATAAATCTGAAACTCGTAGTCCGTTAGCTTAACGGGATAGCCTACGGTCGTAGTTTGCGTATGATTAGGAAGCGTTAGCTCATGAATCAAGCCACTTTCCTTCACCACAGGATCATGCAAAATGTCCTCAAACGTATTGATTGGCGCACATGGGACACCTCGTCCATCAAAAATGTCGAGCCATTCTGCAGCGGTTTTCAGGCTGAATGCTTCCTGCAGAAGCAGTGCAAGTTCCTTCTGATGCTTTGCGCGCAGCGTTTGATTCTGAAAACGTGGATCGTCCGCTAACGCTGGTAGTTCCACCGCATCCACCACCTCACGCCACAGCTTCTCGTTGCCAGCTGCTATAACGAATGGCTTATCACTGCCATGATAACCTTGATACGGTGCATTGCGTGGATGCGCGCTGCCCAAACGCTTCGGCGCCTCGCCATTGCCATAATACTCACTAGTCTGCAACGCGGATATCCCTAGCACACTAGCTAACATGGAGCAATCAATGTAACTGCCTTTCCCGCTTCGAGATGCTTGATGAATCGCCGCAACAACTGTGTAGGCACCATAGAGCCCTGCCACGAAATCAGCCACAGGAACCCCGCATTTGACAGGTGCGCCATCCTCTTCCCCCGTCACACTCATCAATCCGCTTATCGCTTGAATAGTCACGTCGAAGGCGCCTTTTTGTGCGTAAGCACCCTTTTGCCCATAACCAGAAATGGAACAATACACGAGCTTCGGGTTCTCCTCCACTAATCGCTCATAGCTAAGGCCAAATTTCGCCAATACGCCAGGTCGGTAATTTTCCACGATGACATCGGCTTGCGCACATAACTCACGCAGTCGTTTAAGATCCGCAGGTGCTTTAAAATCAATCGCTATGCTGCGTTTATTCCGATTTAACGAACTGAAATTGGAGCTATAACTCTCTCCTTCTTCGTTTGTGATAAATGGCGGCCATTCTCGCATACTGTCCCCCACTTCAGGCCGTTCCACCTTGACCACATCCGCGCCCAGATCAGCAAACAACATTCCCGCGAAGGGACCTGCCGCTATTTGACCGAATTCAATAACTTTGATGCCTGCAAGAGGGCCGTGATTGTTCTTGCTCATATGCGCTTCGCTCCTCTTTGTTTGGTTGTTAGCAATCGTTCCTTCTCTTTAGCTAAAAACAGGGCTAGCATTATCATGCTTCGTAATCACATCTCGCGCATTCCCAGAGGCCACATCATGAATATGCCTCGGCTGTTTCCCGATATCTGTCCCATAAATGTGAATCGTAATCGCGACCTCATCAAATGGATTCGCAACGCCATGGATATCAAAATCCGGCGGATACACAAAGGAGATGTCACCTTGCGTAGCTGTAACCTCCGATACCTCACGAATTGTGTAGCGTGGCTCAGCAGATTCGCCGTGATCTTCACGACGATACCTTTTCTCAACAATTGACCCACGGTAAACACCGACTAACCCCCAAACCAAATGATCGTGAACCGGGGCAACCTGACCCGCCCCCCAGACGAATGCAATAACGGCGAAGGACTCGTTCTCCGGCCTATACAGTAAATACTGCGCATATTTATTCGGCAGCGGCACTTGTAAGTCCTCAGGAAGCAACTGCTCATTGGTCAGCAATTCTTGCAAATGCGGCCGCACATGATCAATGATTGTCCGATAATCCTGATGACTAGCTAAAATACCTGAAATATTCGCTTCCAACTGATGAAATGCTTGGTTCGCACTCATGGCCATCCCTCTTTCTATGATTGAACTACTGCACCTTTCAAATAAGCACCGAAGTGTTGCTTCGCGAACAATGGATAAATGCGTCTCAATTCATGACTTACCTCATAACGAAGTGTCGCTAACTCATTCGTTGAAGGGGGTTCAAGGTTTGGAATCGATGTATCATCATCGTTGTTCAAACCTAGATCAAAACCAGTTTTCCCCTGTACCTCAGCTGGCTTTACGCCTGGAACGGTTGCTGCTAGCTTTAATCTGCCATCGGGCCCGATCGGTTTCATTACCCCCAGCGGTGTATACACGCCAACTAATCCGTTTTGATGATAAATGCCTTTCCCCGAAGAAGGTATCGACGTAACGAAATCGAGCGTTTCAGGGAATCCTTTGATACCATGATCTGTTTTAAATAAGAAAATGCGTTTGCATGTAAAATAAACAACCCCTGAGCCTGCTCCTCCAGGGAGTCTTACCTTCGGCTTGCCATAATCGCCAATCATATGCAGATTGATGCGTCCGTAGCTGTCGATTTGAGCACCGCTTAGAAAGAACACATCCATTTCTCCCCGCTGCATGAGATCAAAGAACTCTTTCGTTCCTTGAAAAGGCCAATCACACTGACCGAGAATGTAAACAGAGGCTTGCTTCGCATGCCTCGCTTTGGCAAGCAATGCAGCCGCAGCAGGGATAGGTGAGTTATTCCCGACTCCGATAACCTCGTGATTATGCAGCTCTCTTGCCAAGTAACAAATCATCGCTTCCTCCATGGAATAGGAAGACAACCTAACCTGCTCCATACGACTCATACGATACCTCCCCTCACTACGTGTTAAATAAGCTCTTTACATATTCTTCAAAAGAAGCATCCGATCTAGATGCTTCGATATAAATGGAAATTTCGTCATCATCTACCTCATAGTAACCTGGACAAGCCGTTGGTACAGCACCACCAGGTGCATGAATGACACCGCTGAGAAACAACGATGGGATGAACGCTACACCATGGTTAGCTTCACTTAACAGCTCCTCGGGGGACACGATCTCCTCCACCGTAGCAAATGATTTCACTGAAGCTTGTGCGAGTAGTCGATTGTTCTGCGCTGGGTGAGCAATCACATTGCCCAGCGTATCCGCCTTGTAGCCGTGAAATATGGCTACGTCTGGTCGAATCGCCGGCACGATGGCTATACGCTCCTCCGCATTGTATGGATTCTTGATCTCATGAAAATCCGGTCTAATTTGCATATAATCCGTCCCGAGAAGCCCTCGCACTGGCGTGAAGGGGATACCTGAAGCACCTGCCCCTATCGCTGCAGTCAGCGTTGGACAAGCATGCTCTAATCCGACAATTGCGCCTTGCTCAAATTTGCGCCGGAAGTTCAGTCCAAATCCATACTCTCCCAACGAAATCTGTGAGAATTCCACAGTCGAAACCACCCCCGCTCCGATCAGGAGATCGGCATTCACTGCCGCAGCCCCCGTACAAACTAGATATAACTCGCGCCGCTTGGCACGGATGATTTCACGAATAAGGACCATCGGGGACATTTCCATATTGCCGCTAATAGCAAGCTTCGTACCATCCGGAATCTGTGCAACAGCCTCTTGGATGGAAATTATTTTGGATGGCACATAACTCACTCCTTCTTTCAAGAGGTTGTTCAAGTAAACTCCCCTTCTTACAATGGATAATGACAAGCGGCATAATGACCGGGTGCAATCGGCGCTAATTCAGGCACAACTTCACGGCAAAGTGCCGTCGCCGCCGGGCAGCGTGTATGAAAGCGGCAGCCGGAAGGCGGCCTCGCAGGTGATGGCATTTCGCCTTCCAAGGGTACGAAACTCCGCTTACGTTTGGGATCTGGCACTGGAATGGCGGATAGAAGCGCCTTCGTATAGTGATGGGCAGGATGCCTAAACAACTCATCTGTTGGTGCAATTTCAACTAGCTTTCCTAGGTACATAACGCCAATACGATTCGAAATGTAGCGAACAATATTCAGGCCATGTGCGATGAACAAATACGTCAAATTCATGCGTTGCTGAATATCTTGCATCAGATTGACGATCTGCGATTGGACAGAAACATCTAAAGCGGAAACGGCTTCATCAGCTAAAATAAACTTCGGATTCAATGCAATCGCGCGAGCAATCCCTATTCGTTGGCGCTGCCCGCCTGAGAACTCATGCGGCAACCGATCGTACCAGGACGGATTCAATCCCACAAGCTCCATGACGGACTCTACTTTGGCTCTTTTGGCAGATCCTCGTAAGGACTCGTGCACCCAGAAGGGTTCACCAATGATATCTCCCACTTTCCAACGGGGATTAATGGAGCCATACGGATCCTGAAACACAATTTGCATGTCACGTCGTGTTTCCTTCCACCCCTGTGAACCTGATTGAGTGAGATCTCTCCCTTCAAAATGAATACTGCCCGCTGTCGCTTTTTCCAGCTGAAGAAGTACACGGCCTAGCGTAGATTTCCCACAACCGGATTCTCCGACAAGACCGAAAGTCTCCCCTTTACGTATGTCAAAAGACACATCATCAACCGCTTTAATGGAGGAACGTCCTCGCCCGAACCATCCTTGACGAATCGGAAAATATTTCTTCACATTCTTCACTTGGAGCAACGGCGGCTCCGAGCCCAGCAACCAGGCATCATCACGAAGCCCCTCGTTACCAAGCAGCTCGACAGGAGCGGTCGTTACCGCATCCCCGAAAAACTCGGCTGCCAAATGATCAATCCTCTCCGCATTCCAACACGCCACCTCACGGCCGTGAAGTTCCTGCAGTGGCGGGTCTTCACTTAAACAGCGATCCGTTGCATAAGGGCAACGGGGATGGAATCGGCAACCTGTCGGCAATTGAGATAAGCTGGGAATCGTACCTTTGATCGTATACAGCTTCAAGCCACGAACATTATCCAATGTAACAATGGAATGTAGAAGCCCTTGGGTATAGGGATGGGCTGGATTTTCGAACAATTGATGCACGGGTGATTGCTCAACAACCTTCCCCGCATACATGACCACGACACGATCCGCCATTTCAGCTGCAATTCCGAGATCATGGGTAATTAATAGAATCGACATCTGAAATTCATCTTTCAGCTCACGGAGCAAGCTCAAGATTTGCGCTTGGATCGTTACATCCAACGCTGTTGTAGGTTCATCCGCAATAAGCAGCTCAGGTCCGCATGCTAGTGCCATGGCGATCATCGCCCTTTGGCGCATGCCACCTGATAGCTCATACGGATATTGCCCCATCCGAATTTCTGGTTCGGGAATGCCCACTCTGCGCAGTAAGGATATCGCCTTTTCCTTAGCTCCCAGCTTCGAAATTCGCTCATGACGAACAATGACTTCTACGATTTGGCTTCCAATTGTGAAGATCGGATCTAGTGCCGTCATCGGCTCTTGGAAAATCATTGCGATTTTCTTCCCACGGAGATCACTGATTTCCTTCTGTGTCAGTTCTACTAAACTTTGCCCATCGAGCTTGATATCCCCATGTGAAATATAGCCGCCATCATAGTTAATCAGACGCATAATCGACAAAGAGGTTATCGTCTTTCCACTCCCAGACTCCCCGACCAAACACACAATTTCGCCTGTTCCGATGGTTAAACTAATATTGTTGATCGCATTGAGTGAACCGCTGGCTGTTTGAAAATCAACTGACAATGCATCTATTTCGAGTAATGGTTTCATACGCTATGCCCTCGATTTCTTTGGATCCATGCGATCACGAATTTCGTCACCAATCAGATTAACCACAATGACCAATAATGTAATAGCCAGCCCCGGGAACGTAGCTACCCACCAAGCTACCGTCATATAGCTGCGTCCTTGGGAGAGCATATAACCCCAATCTGGGATTTCCTTCACCACACCAAGCCCAAGAAAGCTTAGACCTGTACCTACTAGAATGGAGCTCCCTACACCGATCGTCATCATGACGAGTAATGGAGAGAAGCAATTCGGCAGAATGTGACGGAGCATGATTTCGAGATGTGAAGTCCCCACCGCACGCGCAGCATCAATGAAAGGCCGATTGCGAATCGAAATCACTTGGCTGCGCACAACTCTTGCTTTTCCAGGTATCGTAGCCACACTTATGGCCAATATCACGTTAAAAAAGCTAGGTCCGAGGGCAACCGAGATCGCTATCGCCAACAGAATCCCCGGGATCGTCATCAAAATATCATTGAAACGCATAAACAACGAATCGACTGTACCGCCCCAATACCCCGCAATAAGTCCGAATAATGTCCCAATACAACCACCAATTACGACGGACACGACCCCCATAACGAGCGATTGTCTGCTGCCATAGATGACGAGTGTCCATACATCACGACCGAATTGGTCTGTTCCAAGCGGATGCGAAAAACTTGGCGATTTCAAGAGTTGATCCGTCAGCATTTCCGTTGGCGAGTAAGGAGCAATCCAGGAGGGAACGATGGCACACAAGATCAGAAAAGCTAAAATAAATAGCGACAAGCTTAGCAGTGCCTTGGATAAATTAAGCTTTTTCAACCGAAATCGAAAACTTAGAAGCTCCTGCCTCTTCCGCAGCAGCCTTTCTGTTGTTACCGTGTTGAACAGCATTAGCGCCAACTCCTTTCATCATTATCCTGACTTACGGACACGCGGATCCACATAGGAATAAGACACATCCACCATCAAGTTGACCAAAATATTAAAAAGTCCTGTAATCAGAATTGCCGCCTGAATCACCGGAATATCTTTCTGATTAATCGCGTCTACCACTAATTTTCCTAAGCCTTGCCTGGAAAAAACAGTCTCCGTCACAACAGCTCCCGAGAGCATCTCCCCAACTAACAAACCAAGAATCGTAACCGTAGGCAGCAAAGCATTCCGCAGTACGTGCTTATAGAGCACGATTTTTTCGGATAGTCCCTTCGCCCGCAGTGTCACGACAAAAGGTTCATGAATGACCTCTAACACACTGTTTCTCACCATCCGTGTTAACATCCCAGCGCCTGTCACTCCTAAAGCGAATGACGGTAGAATCAACTGTTTAAAACTGCCATTCCCAATTGCAGGCAAGAGCTGTAAATGCACCGAAAAGACGAGGATAAGCAGGATACCTAGCCAAAACTTGGGCATGGAAACGCCTAACAAACTAATGACACGCACGATATAGTCCAATACACGATTTTGATACACGGCTGATAATACACCTAGAATAAAGCCAACGATGATGGCAAAAATAGTGCTCAATAAAGCTAGAGAAAGTGTTGCGGGCAGCTGGGCTAGCAGTCGATCTATGACAGGTTGACTATTAGCGAAAGAATGCCCGAAATCTCCCCGAATACTTTTCCACAAATACACGGCATACTGCTGCCAAAGCGGCTGATCTAAGCCAAATTGCTTTCTTAAATAGTCGATGCGCTCAGGCGAGGCATCCTCACCTGCAATCATCTGGGCCGGATCACCGGGAAGCCAATGAATGATTAAGAAAACAAGCGTCAACGAACCTAGAATGACTGGAATAGAGACGATGAGCCTGTTCAAGATATACTTCACCATCCGTGACTCCCCCTCGTGATTTTATTTTTGAATCCAAGCATCGTAGAACACAGGCCATGCCGGCGAATCGAACGTAATCCCCTTCACTTCTTTCGTGGAAGCAACAGAATAGTTGAACACATAGGCTGGAATCCCGTAAACATTATCAATAATGTACTCTTGGGCGTTTTGATAGATCGTTTTCCGTTTCTCAGGATCTGTTTCCAAGTAGCCCTGCTCCAAAAACTCATCTAATTTAGGATCATTCGTTTTGGCAATATTATTTGCCTTAGAGGGACCTTTGGTCGAGTAAAGTTGTCTGAGCACATCTGGATCACCTGAGAATTGACTGCCTGCGATCAGGTCATAATCCCCTTTATTGCGGCGGTCCGTGTAAGTCCCGGTTGGCAAGGAAATCACTTTCAGCTCGATCCCTACTTGTTTCAACTGCTGGGTGAATATCGCAATCAAATCAAGCCGCTTCTCGCGGTTTCCTTGTGTATCAATGACTTCGACCGTGAGTCGTTTACCGTCCTTGGAACGATAGCCATCTGCTCCTTTAATCCAACCCGCTTCTTCCAGCGTTTGATTAGACTTGGCTGCATCTACTTTGTAGGCATTCTCCCTAGTCGGTGAGTAGCCGAACTGCTGTGGAGAAAGCGGCGACCAGCCTTGCTTCGAGGTACCTAAGTAAATCGTCTTCACTGCCGAATCGATATCCAACGCCGAGCGGAACGCTTGTCGTATTTTCAGATCATTCCAAGGTGCTTTCTGAATATTTAAATAGAGTGTATAGTTGGCTTGCAGCAGCTCTGTTTCTTGTACATTAAAATTACGATCCGCCTTCAAAGCCACCAGATTCTGCGGAGGAATAATGTCCGCCACTTGGACTTGTTTGCTCTGCAGAACGCTGACACGCGTTGCTTCTTCTTCCACGTATTTCACCGTTAATTTATCTAAATAGGCAGGACCTTGATGCTTCGCATTGGAAGGGCCCCAGTTGTAGTCCGGATTTTTCTCAAGTTCAACTTGTGAGCTAGGCGTGATTTTCTTCAGTTTAAAAGGTCCCGTTCCCACTGGGTTTTGCGGGAATGCATCGCCATACTTCTTCACAGCTGTCGGAGAAACGAAGCCTAAATCGACTTTGGCTGCATTGCTCAGGAACGGCGCGAAGGTTGTCTTAAAATTCACCTTCACGGTGAATTCATCAATGACTTCCGTGGATTGATACGAGCCAAGCTCGTTCAATGCGATGGACGCTTTGGTCGCTGGATCGATAATCCGATCAAAGTTAAATTTCACAGCTTCCGCATTAAACGGCGTGCCATCATGGAATTTCACATCCTTGCGTAGGTGGAACGTATAACTCTTTTTGTCCGAGGAAAGCTCCCAAGAGGTTGCTAACCACGGCTTAATCGTGTGATCAGGAAGCTCCACAACTAAGCTGTCATAGATGGAGCGCATAACTCTAGTCGTTGGGGCGAAGCCTGCTTTATGTGCATCCAAGCTGTCAGATGTCACCGTACCTGCAAGTGCCCACACAAGCTCACCACCTGGCGTCACCGTACCCGCTTCTTGTGCTGCACCTTCCTTGGCTCCTCCATTCTTCGAGGCTTCCCCACAGCCTGTTACGATTAAAGTAGTAATAAGTAAACCGCCAATAATGGATCCGATTCTCTTTTTCATATCTTTCTCTCCCTCTAAGCTTATGCTTGGGCTATTCTCTGTTTGGTATAGCGGTTTACTGGGATTTCAAGCCCTAAATTGCCTCGTAACGTATCACTTTCGTACTCTTCCCGATAAATACCGCGCTCTTGAAGAATAGGGACAACAAGTTCAACGAAATCCTTAAGCACACTAGGAATGCCCGTATGAATAATAAAACCATCAGCTGCGCCTTCTTCAAACCATTGTTGAACCGTATCTGCGATCTGCTCTGGCGTACCGACGAAAGAGCTTCTTGGCGTTGCAAATCGCAGTGCCGTTTGACGAAGCGTCAAATTCTCTTCCTTTGCAATTCGCTTAATTCGATCTGTTGAGCTGCGATAGCTATTACTGCCAAGATCGCCAAGATCCGGGAATGGCTCATCCAACGGATACTGTTTGAAATCGTGGTATGTAAATGGACGACCCAGCTGATCAAGCGCATCCTCCAACGTCACTAACCCTGCAATTGCCTGATATTTGCTCTCCGCTTCTTCTTCCGTCCGTCCAATGATTGGACTGATGCCTGGGAACACGAGGATCTCATCAGATTCTCTACCATATGTTGCTGCTCTTTCTTTAATATCCTTGTAAAAAGCTTTCGCTTCCTTGATCGATTCGTGTCCTGTAAAAATGGCATTCGCACTCTTCGCCGCTAAATTGCGACCATCGTCCGACCCGCCAGCTTGGAAAATGACCGGCTGACCTTGCTGCGAACGGGCAATGTTCAATGGCCCCTGCACGGAGAAATGCTTGCCTTTATGATTCAAAGCATGCAGCTTGCTCGGATCAAAGAACTGACCGGTTGATTTATCTCGTGTGAATGCATCATCTTCCCAAGAGTCCCATAGACCGCGCACAACTTCTAAATGCTCCTCTGCGATCCGATAACGCTCATCATGAGCATAGTGCTCATCCCTGCTATAGTTACGAGCTGCACCTTCAAGCCCCGTCGTCACAACGTTCCATCCTGCACGCCCGCTACTTATATGATCCAGCGAAGCAAACTGTCTTGCCACAGTGAATGGTTGCGTGAAAGACGCAGTTAGCGTCCCCACCAGACCAATCTTCGAGGTAACAGCTCCAAGCGCTGATAACACCGTTAGTGGCTCCAGCCTGTTTAAATAATGCGGTGCTGATTTTTCCGTAATATATGTGCTATCCACGATAAAAACAAAATCAAATTTGCCTTCCTCTGCTTGCAACGCCTGCCCGGCATAATAATCAAAATCAACACTGGCATCCCCCGGAATTTCTGGATTTCGCCATGTATATTTGGAAGTACCAACGCCTGTTATAGTGGCTCCGAGTTTAAGTTTTCTTTGTTTGGACATGTGTTTCTCCTCCTTATGAGTTCAGCACTTTGGCTTTGCTATTCCGGTTAACCGGTACTTCCAGACCTAAATGGCCACGCAGTGTGTCATGTTCATATTCCGTACGATATAAGCCACGTTCTTGTAAAATCGGCACCACCAACTCGACGAAATCCTGCAACGCTCCCGGTATCCCCACACCAATAATGAAACCGTCAGACGCTCCTTCTTCGACCCATTGCTGAATCGTATCTGCAATCTTCTCTGGTGTACCTACGAAATTTCCTTTTGGTGTTGCAAAACGCAGCGCCACTTGGCGCAATGTGAGATTGTGTTCTTTCGCCAATCGCTTGATCTTCGCTGAACCGCCTTGCTGGCTGTTAGCCCCCAAATCTCCGAGCTCTGGGAAAGGTTCATCCAAAGGATAGACGCTAAAATCAAAATCATTGAATGGGCGACCTAACGCGATAATCGCTTTGTCGATCGATACGAGATTAACCGTTTCGAGGTACTTACGTTCAGCTTCTTCTTCGGTGCGGCCAATGATTGGTCGAATACCAGGTAGGATCGAAACGTCATCAGGGTTGCGACCGAAGGAAGCTGCTCTGCGTTTAATATCCGCATAATAAGTCTTGGCTTCCTCGATATTCTCGTGTCCAACGAAGATCGCATCTGCATTCTTGGAAGCAAAGTTACGACCATCCTCTGAGGTTCCTGCTTGGAAAATGACAGGCTGCCCTTGCTTCGAACGAGCAATGTTTAGCGGACCCTGTACGGAGAAGAACTCACCTTTGTGATTCAAGGTATGTAGCTTCGCTGGGTCAAAAAACTGACCTGTCTCTTTATTCCGCGTAAATGCATCATCCTCCCAGGAATCCCATAAGCCTTTCACCACATCCACATGCTCTTGCGCAATGCGGTAGCGCTTCTCGTGCGGAGGATGCTCATCCTTACTGTAATTGTTCGCACTGCCCGATAACCATGAGGTAACTACGTTCCAACCTGCGCGCCCTTTGCTGATCAAATCCAGTGAAGCGAATTGCCTAGCCACAGTGAATGGCTCGCTATAACTGACGGTCACTGTCGCAACAAGGCCGATCCGTTTCGTAACGGCTGCAAGTGCTGATAGAATGGTCAGCGGCTCGAAACGATTCAAGTAGTGCGGGCTTGATTTTTCAGTGATATGAACACTATCTGCGATGAACGCAAAATCAAATTTCCCAGCTTCCGCTGTTTGCGCTTGATGTTTATAAAATTGAAAGTTCGTGCTCGCATCCGTGATGGCATCAGGATGCTTCCAATCTTCCCAGCCTCCGCCTACACCATGAATCATTGCACCTAGTTTAATTTTCTTACCCTTTGCCATTCGAATCAGCCTCCGTTTGTTTATATTTGATTATTCCGATGCACTTAATGGTATTTATCATAAAACAGGATCTTTCTCTTGTACAATTCAAAAAGATGAACGCTTGATTCAGTTTTTATGAATATACGAGTAAACCACTTGGATTAATTAGAATTCATGTTATGATAGATGTAAGACTTTGTAAAATTGAAAAATCCGATCGTATACTTCACAAATCATGAATCATTTTAGGAGAGGACGGGGGTTCCTATGGATATTCGAAATATCAAAACCTTTCAAACCATCATCAGGCTTGGTAGCTTTCAGCGTGCTGCCGAGGAACTGCAATACGGCCAATCGACCGTAACGATGCATATACAGAAGCTCGAAAGTGATCTGGGGGTTAAACTATTAGAACGCGGGAAAAAGCTGACGCTAACGGAGGCTGGCAGACTATTTCATCAGAATGCCGATCTGTTGCTGAAGGATTATGATTTTCTGCAGGCTTCAATGGACGAGCTAGTCAAAGGGGATGCTGGGATCATTCGTCTTGGCGTCATGGAACCCACAGCCAGCTATCGACTGCCACAGTTGCTTGGCCCTTTCCTGCGTCAGCATCCCAAAGTGAAGATCAGCATTCACATTGGCAACACGACAGTGCTTGGTCAGATGCTCCATGAGGGGAGCATTGATATGGCTATTTGCTCAACGCCTAATACGGGATTGGACCATTCCTTTGAGCCTTTTTTCATCGAAAGACTCGCACTGCTCGTCCCAGAAACCCATTGGTTAGCATCGAAACCTTCTATTCGCCTACGAGATTTACAGCATGAGCACTTACTTATCACAAACTCGCAATGCCCTTATCGTCAAAAGCTAGAGAATGCTTTGCTCGAAAATGGCGGCAGTCCCTACTCCGGCATGGAGATCGGCAATATGGCAGCACTTAAATACTACGTCCAAGCGGATTTCGGCATCGCGGTTGTTCCAGTCATATCTGCAACGCCTACTCCGCAGGGCACTGTACTTAAAGCAATTGATGATCTGGATTCAGGTTTAGTCACAGGATTGCTGCGCAAAATGAATGCCAGCACCTTCAGCTTAGCGACCGAAAGCCTTGTCGAGATTTTCCGTAAGGAGCTGAAAAGCGCGGTATCCTCGGCCTCTTGAGGTTGAGAAAGACAGAAAAAGCAGTATTCCTGAGTTAGGAATACTGCTTTTTTATACATCGTCTTGTTTGATGGACGCCTGATCTGGCTTGTCTGGTACGTTCTTCCGTTTCCAGTTTTTCGGATTGAGGTAGCTCCTGTATTTCTTGGCAACCTCTTTGCCTAATAAAATGCCGCCCGTCCAGAAGGTAACCTCACTGAAAATAAGCAGCCCCGCAATCCACTTGGCCATACCGCCTCCCGTATGTACGAAAAATGGAATGGTAAAAGCACTTATAAAAGCGAGTGTCGATAAAATTAACAAGGTGATGCCTAGTTTTTTGGCCACATCATGTCCCCCTTATGTTTCAAATAAAACCCGACCCTACTGATCGATGTCTCCTCCTATCATAAGCGCAAGACCTACGTAATTCAAACCCTTACCCACCGCCCGTTTGCATTCACCTTACTCCTACTTTATCCATCTAAATCAATCATCAATTGATTTCCCAGGAAATTAGATGTACTTTCTTTACAGTTCATCTATCGCCACCACACGGCAAAAACCACCTCTTCCTCAATGGGATAGGTGGCTTATCATTTCAACTACTTGACATCCGCCGCGCATCGAAACCCGATGTTTCCAGTTGAACTGTCTGGCGTATTTTTGCTGCGTGCCGCAACACGATAGCGATTGCAGTATGAACGGTGGCACAAGTATGAGCCGCCTCGAAGTACTCGCGTGTCCCCAGATGGAGGGCCAACAGGGTTGTCCCTTTTGCCCTTCATGTGATAGTTCGGGCTGAACCAATCGGAACACCACTCCCATACGTTGCCTGCCACGTTGTACAAACCGTAAGCATTCGGCTCGAATGCTTTGACGGGTGCGGTGCCTGCGTAGCCGTCACTTTGATTGTTTTTGTCCGGAAACTTCCCCTGCCAAATGTTACACATATGTCTTCCGCCTGGCTTAAGTTCGTCTCCCCACGGATACCGCTTCTGGGCTAATCCACCGCGGGCGGCATATTCCCATTCGGCTTCTGTTGGTAGACGTTTGCCTGCCCATTTGCAATAGGCCATCGCATCGCTCCATGAAACATGGATAACCGGGTGATCCCAGCGATCTTCGACATGGGAATCGGGGCCTTCAGGATGCAACCAATCTGCTCCCTCAACCACCCACCACCATGGGGTTTGTTGTACTGTATTCTGCACACGTGCTGCCGTCGCTTCGGATACAAACAAATGAAAAACAAATGACCAGCCAAAGGATTCAGCCTCTGTTTTGTAATTCGTCGCATCAACAAATTGCTTGAAGTCAGCATTCGTTACCGCACAAGTGTCTATGTAGAAGGGCTTTACGTTAATCTCACGTACCGGTCCTTCGCCATCCGCAGGGAAACCTTCACGGTCATCCGTTCCCATTAAAAATTTTCCGCCTGGAATAAGTACCATGCCTTCTTTACCAATTGGAGCAGCTGCCTCTGGTATTTCAACTGAAATTAACGCTTCCGGATGTGCCGATGGTTGATCGGATGACGCACGGCTGGCTGAACAGCAAGTTGGTTTATTCGGTTCCATAACAGTCGTCCTCTCACTTTCGTTCTATCAATTGCATGCTATTAACTAAATATAGCAATTCCGACGAGTGCCGACAATACAATGGTTGCAAGTGGATGCCATTTGTACTTATGTACAACGATAAACACGCCCGCCGCGATTAAAAGAGTGAATAATACCTGCCACGAAAATAGTTGTTGCGTACGGTCTGAGAAGCCAAAATGGATAGCCGCATAGACGATTAATCCGGTTACAATCGGTCTTAACCCATAAAATGTGGTGTGGACTGCTTTGCTTTGAACGATTTTATAAAAGAAAGATGAAATAATAAGGACAATAATCAGCGACGGCAATACGATGCCAATCGTTGAAATCACAGCACCCAGAATGCCATCTGCTTGATAGCCAATTATTGTTGCTGTGTTCGTTGCAATCGGCCCAGGCGCCATTCCTGCTGTAGCCACACTCTGAGCAAAATGCTCTGTTGTCATCCATTCATGCTGTTCGACCTCATGTTGAATGATCGGGATCATCGCGTAACCGCCGCCGAATGACATGAATCCTATTTTCATAAATGTAATAAACAGCTCCCACAATACCATCTACCTCGCCGCCTTTCTCATATCCCATCCGCGATATAATAGTCGTAGTAGGTGTAGCCATTATAGGAAGTGTGTACAGGTTCTTTGCCTTTTTCCAAGCTAATTGTGAAGCCAAACGTTTCTTTCACTTTGACAAAAACAAATCCAATAAACAAACCAATGAGAATCATGAAAAGCGGATTGATGGGAAGCAGCAACAGAATCGCTACAGTACCAATTGCCGTAACTAATGTAGTTTTATCAAAAATAGCCGAACGTGCCATATTGTATGCTGCCAACACGATGAGTCCAATGATTGCTCCATGAATGCCTTTGAATGCGGCCACGACTTTCGGATCAGCCTGCATGAATAGTAAGAAAAAGCTAAGTACTAATGCGATTAAAAAGGTTGGCAAAGCAATGCCGATGACGGCTGCTGCTGCACCAGGTATTCGCGCTAAGCGGTAGCCAATAAATGCCGATGCATTTACGCCGATCCCGCCGGGCGCTGAGCCTGCAATCGCAATGATATTGGATATTTCGTCTTCTGCGATCCAAGCCTTTTTTTCAACAACTTCCCTCTCAATGACGGGAATCATGGCATATCCCCCGCCAAACGTGGAAGGTCCGATCTTGAGAAATGTCCAGAATATATCCAAACAAAGATGTAATTGATGTTTCTGCATATGGATTCCCCCTCTAGCCCATTTGTATGGTAACTCAATTATACTCCACTTTAGTCCAAAATGGAATAAACAATTAAAGTTAGTGGGGATATTCGAAATTAACCAGTGGTATCAACCTGAAATTAATTCCTTTAATCCGATCGAATCACTTAGTTTAAATCAAAGTGATTTTAAGTACAAAGCTAGTCGAGGCTCGTGTGAAAGCATAAATAGCCAAGAGATGGATATCCATCTCTCGGCCTCATCAGTTACTTGTCACCAATCTCTCATCACTTTTTCATATCACCTCGAGTTAGCACCTGTCACATACCTCTCACGCACGCCATCATTCACTTCCCTACGCCACTTGTTTATGAAAGACGAAGTTGGAGGCTTCCATGCTGACAACAATATCCAGCGCACATATTTGCTCATAGGCTGCAATCAGCTTCTCCTGCTTTGGACATCTCAAGCTAAAAACCAAGTGCATAACGGGGAGCTCCCCCGCTTTCCCTACAATCGTAGAAGGAGCACTCTCTGGCATCATTTTGAGATGAATCACCTGTATGCCCTGTTCCCCAAAACGAGCGGTTAACGAGTTGAGGAAGCCTGGATGCTCATTAATCGTAATTTCGACTTCATGTGTACGTCGGTGCCTGATGATATGCTTTTCGAACTTATTTAAGACATACAGACTGATGAGTACTAAAAAGGTACAAACCAGCGCTCCGGTAATAAAGCCGGCCCCGACGCTTAAACCAATGGCCGCAACCAGCCACACGGAAGCAGCGGTCGTCAATCCTTTAATAACATTGCCGTTTCGCAAAATGGCGCCAGCTCCTAAAAACCCAATGCCGCTGACAACCTGTGCAGCCAACCTAGAGGGATCAATACGGACATTCGGTTCATTGACAAAGTCAGAGAAGCCGTACTCCGACAGCAGCATAATGGTGGCCGATCCCAAGCAAACTAGAATATGGGTTCGGAAGCCTGCCGCATGATTGTTCCATTCCCTTTCAAGACCGATCAAGCCGCCTAAAATGACCGCTAACACCATGCGAATAATTAAGTCCAAATGACTAATTTGCCACACACTATCAGCGGCGTCTATCATTGCGTGACCTCAAGCGGTACTGCCAGCCATTGGTTCAACTTCACAACTTCCGAACCAGCAAGCATCATAATGCCAACGCCATGATTGTCATTTTTGACAGTAAGCAGATCCTTTTTATAATAGTCAGCTGTAAACGCATATCTCGAGCCACTGCAGACACCGTGCACATTCCCTTGCGCATCGATCGCGATGCGAGTCAGACCATCCCACGCCTTCAATGCCGCTTCAATGAACCGCTGCGGCTCCATGAGCCAACCAAAGCGAACACCTCGTGCAAATGAATAAGCGAACATCGCTGTACACGAAGCTTCCTCATAGGCATCCGTATCGTTCAAAACCTGATGCCATAGGCCACTTTCCGCTTGAAGATCAGCATATCCTCCACACAGCTCATTGAAGAAATCCACAAGCGCCGGTCGTGCTTCATGTGAAGCTGGCAATGCTTCCAACACCTCTGTCAACGAAAAGAGTGTCCAACCATTGCCACGTCCCCATGGGATGCCTGTCGGCATGTCATATTTGAAATCAAACACGTGTGACATAATGCGTTCTTCCGGCATATACAAGTACTTGCGGAACAGCAAAAATTGCTTCGCTGCTTCATCAAGCGCTTCAGATACACCAGTGATCCGAGCATAACGGCACAGAAACGGTGTGCTCATGTAGAGATCATCTGCCCACATTGTATTTTCCGAATACTCATCCTGACATATCCGATAAAATGCGCCGTCTTCCTTGCGTTCCAACCCATGTAAGATGAAATTTGCGATTCGATTCGCAATGGCCATGAAGCCTTGATCCTCATCTTCCTGATACGCCTCTAACATCGCGGAGCCAAAGGAACCGCAGTTGTCCAGCATTTTCATCATAACCAATTGTTGATTAATCGCTGGGAACCCATATTGCTCACGATCCCAAAGGGAATATGCGAACATGTCTGTACAGCTTTGAACATGGTCCAGCGCGTACTGGGTAATGTCAGATCGCTCTAATAAGCGGCCGGTTTGCAACAGCCCATAAATCGTAACACCAAGCGGGTAATCCCAACGTGCATAATTCGTCACATTGCCAACTGTCCATTTATTGCTCAGCATCGCATTCTCATAGTAAGGGCGAATCCATGTGTTAGGACGATCCAAGCGCCAATAGGTTTTCTCTTCAGAATTCACATCGATTGTGTACACGCGATCTGTCTGTACCAAATCCTCGTAAGATAAGGAAATGTTGGCAGACAGAGGGCCAAGAAACAACCAAGGGTCTGCAGCGCCATGAACCTGCCTCGGTAAACTGAGCGGGACAACCTCCTCATCGATGGAAGCCTCAAGCGCGAACCCCCAAGTACTATTTCCACAAACACTTTGAATAAGAAGTTGATGTTGACCATAAGTAAGCGGCATTTCGACCTGAAAGTTGCCTTCCTCTGTAAGCTCCAGTACCTGCTTGCCATCCAACCATACGGTCAGCGTTCCAGCCGCATAACCCTTTAACAGACAGGTTTCTCTGCCTCGCCTCACATTGTTCAGCTGCGTCCAAGCAAATGCCTGTTTACCAGGCTGTCTCCCAAACAATCGCTCGCAGACAGGCAGTGAGAGCTCATTCTCATCCCATTCACGGTTTGGCAGCCATCGTAAGCCATTATTCTTCTCTGAGGACATCGCATCTGGTAAGGAACGCCCCTCGAAAACATCGTTGTCAATTGGCGAGGAAAACACCCAACCCGCTTGTCCTTTACGTTCTGTGAACGGAGCTAGCACATTCAGGATGCGCACCTTCGCCTCATCGGAACCGAATAAGCAGCCAAAACCAGCAGCCGTATGCTTCGCTTTGATAAAGAGACGATTCCAGCCTTTGACGAAGTCCAGATTTAACTTCACAGTGGCATCTGGCTTAATCTCATCAATAACCGTTGAACGATACGTCAGCTCATCATTGAAATAAAACTGAATCGGACCCAAACAATTGAACAAGACATCCAGGTTACGTTCGCCATCACTCCAAACTAAGGCATAGGCATAGGAGAATTGACCGGGTTTTGCGTCAGGAAATCTGCTGCCCAAATCGAGATCAAACATCCCTTTTTCATTTTGCAAAACGCCTGCTCGGCTGAATGCTCGAAATGCGAATGGTATAGGTGGGTTCGCACCAATGTAGCGATCAGCAAGCACTTTCAATGTTTGTTTATTGTCATTCCCTAAACGGGTTTGTATACTTTCTTGTTCATTGAAATAGGTCGTCATAACGTACTTCCTTTCTACAGTAAACGGATCTTGAATGTCCGATCATAAGGTGTAACCAAGTTGACATGGACATATTGGCATCCAGATGGATGGTGATCTTCACGAACGATAGGCAGGATATGTTCATAGCTACCTGAAGATATTTCAATAACATCTCCCTCTGCTTCGTACGTCATAGAACCGCTTCGCAGGAAGTACTTGCCTTCTTCCCCAGTTAGCAAATCATCGCCACTCACCGTACCTTCATTTCCAAAAATGAAAGTTACTTGCGTGAAGACATCCTCACGCTCATCAGACGATACGTGGATTGTCCATTCCGAATCTCTGGAAGTAATCTCTGCTTGCAGCTCAAGCTTCTGCAAATGGGTCATCGGCCGATGCTGATGCGGCAATAAATACCACGGACTGAGTGTTGAACCCTCCGTCCCTGCAGGCAGCAAATGACGCGGGACCGGTCCGTTGTAGCCTTTTTCCAATACTGTATCCAGTTTATACCCGCCTTCGCTCGCTGTCAGATTCGTGAACTTCACAATGCCTGGAGAGAACGAAGTGGAAAGTTTAACACCGAGTAACCTTGCTTTCCCATGGCGTAACGAGAAGAAGGAAGGTGTCTGCGACATGATCGTTACACTTTGATCCAGCTCACGGATCCGAACCAACGGAGCACCGAAAGAGAGATGCATGCTGCTATGCTGAATGTGCATATGATGGCCAACCTCATCGATACGCTGCAAATGTTCCCTCATCGGATGCTCTGCATTTAAAACTTTCACATATCGATCAAGCAGCGGTGCTCGTTCAATATGTGAGATATCTGCTTCGGGATAAACGAGAATGCTCATCAATGGATGGTTGTTCACACCTTCATGAAAACCTGTGATGTAGGATCCCGCATAATCGGCCATTGCAGCAAAGATCGGATCCTGATCATGCGCCGCCATTAAGCGGTAAATCGGAAAGTAGTTCGCCATTGTAGCGGTCTGACCGAAATCCTGACGACCAGAGTAATCCGTTACCACTTCGCCAGATGGGTGAATTAAGTACATCATCATACGAAGATTACTTCGCACACATGCGATCAGTTCAGGACGGTTCATCAAACGACCCGTATGATAAAGGGCAATATTACTAACTGCGTTATAAATCCCGTTACTGCGTTCTGTCCATTCCCCATCTTCGGTAATATCTAATCCTTCAGCTAACCAGTCTTCTGCTCGTGCAAGCAACTCGGGCTGTGGGAAAATTTCAAATAATAAACATAGTGCAGCGGTAAGCACCCAACGATGATTCGGCGTGTGACAACCACCAGTCAGCATAGCTGGTATTGTGCGTTCCAAGAAGAGCTTCAGCTTTGCTGTCACTGGCTCAAGTTGGTCCCAGTCGTGCTTGTTAAGCAATTGGTATATTTGTGTTACCCCACCGACTACGAATGCCGTATCTGGGGGAGAATTATAATTTGTTGAGCCCAATGAAACGGTACCATCCGCATGCTGTCTGTTCAGCATGAACGCGACCGCTTTATCCAAGGCATTCAATAAAAAGCTATCCTGATAGTAGCGAGAATCTGGATTAACCAAGGCTGAAGCCCAACCCGCTATCATACGCGGTGTACTCATATGATTAGCTCGGGCAATGCCCGTTTCATCAACAATACCACCGTAATATTTGGATTGCGGATCAAGAATCTGCACCAGAAGCGTAGCTTCTGTTAATTGATCATTTAATTTAACTAAGCGATTATAAATAGCGTCCACATAGATCACCTACCCTTTCAAAGCTGCAATTTTACTGGTGATAAGGTTGTGACTTTCATGAATCTCATTCGGCTCACACAGAGCTTTCAGCTCGTAGACTTTCACTTTGGCATAATCAATGGCTTCTAGGAAATGGTCGAAATAGTGCAGGTCTTTGCTGTGAACATAGGGACACCAGTGATCGGCAAGTTCCAGCGTTTCATGGATGTGCACACCATAAATATATTTCTTCACTTCTTGTAACTCTTTGAGATTATCGTATAAGCCCATTCGGTCCATCATCATCGCATGGCCGATATCGTACCATAAGTACACAGGACTGCCTGCCAGGTTGTCGCAAATCGTCTTGGCTTCCATCAAAGAAGGCATCTGATACGATCTGGAGCGAGTTTCAATCCCAATCGCGACATTCCAGCCTTTTCGAGCAGCATGCTCGCTTACAATCTCCAAACTTTCTTGAATTCTTTGCGTATACAGTGGACTCAACCGATCCCGTCTTTCAATCATGACGCTCCACAATTTCTGATACTCCGGTGAATCCTTACCGTGATCTCGATAAAGCTTTTTCAAATCCACATCAATGTTATAGTCAAAAGGCACTTCACCTGGATGCACAACCACAGCTTTGGCCCCATATCGGTTGGCATATTCCATAGAACGGATTAGTAACTCTACGGAACGCTTACGCTTCGCTTCATCATCGAACCCCAGCATGACGGAATCCGTATCATAATCCTTGTCATTGATGAATGGGAATACATTGTGCACACTGGATACACCAATCTCACCCTTCTCAATCATCGGTTCAATCGTTGTCATCATTTCTTCCGTAACGTTATAGTTAAGCTCGACATTGCGAAAGCCCAGCTCTTTAATTTCCTCAATCATGCCACGTCCTACCGTGTGCTTCTTAATGTTCCAACAGGTTGAAAAGGAATATTCCCCTTTATCGATCATGTCTCTTCCTCCTAAAAGTTTTTCTATTATGAAAGAAAGGTCAGAATTCCCTTACTACTGCGAAGGGGATGCTCTGGCCTTTCCTTGGGGATACGGTTTTATTCTGAAAGGTCACTCAGCTTCATCACAGCACCATAACGGGCAGATAAAGTCGATGCTTCCATTAAACGGGTCAAATCAAAGGCAAGTTTAATATTCTCTATCGCCGTTGTTCCCTGCTGAATATGGGATACCCATTGCTCGAAAGCGGAAGGCAGCTTGGGTAAATCGGTCACTTCTTGCCACCCTGTAGCTGCTTCACCTGACATTTTGGAGCTGCGGATGCGTAATTTTTCGTCCGTTCGGGCATACATAAGGTTACCTTCTGTTCCTTGAATCTCCATATCAAATTGCGAGTAGCTGTTAACAAATCCAGCTTCCACAATGCCCAGTGCACCGCTTGGGTAACGTAAGGTGACTACGGCACTATCTTCGACTTCGCGATCGGTGATGTAGCCGAAGCTTGCACTAACGCTTTCTGGTAGTCCCAGAAACAGTCGAGCTAAGTACATCGGATGACACCCAAGGTCCATCAGCGCTCCCCCACCGCATTGCTCCAAGTTGAAGAAATGGGCTGGAAGCGCTCCGTCTGGATGTTTCTCTGTTCGCAGCGCACCATTATGTGCCAGTCGAATTCGTACGGTAGTTATCGTACCTAGGAGGCCTTCGCGGATACAAGTTAACGCTGCCTGTGCGAAGCCCATGTAAAGACGCGGTAAGGACACGGTTAGCTTAACCCCGGTTTCCTCGACCACGGCAAGTATTTCTTTGCATTCTTTGGTGGTCGTAGCTACAACTTTTTCCGTGAATATGTGTTTACCTGCTCTGGCAGCTGCGATAATGACCTCGTGATGCCGATTCGTTGGCGTACCTACAATGACAGCGTCAATCTCAGGAATTCTCAACAGCTCATCCAAGTTTCCGTAAAAAGGAACACCGAGTTCTTCGGCCTTTTCCCGGCCTCTCTCTTGGATTTCATCCCAAACTGCAACAATTTCGGTATCCGTATGTTCGGCAGCTAAACGTGCATAATCTTTGGAATGAACGTGCCAGAAGCTCAACATCGCTATTTTAATCATAGTTCCCTGTCTCTTTTCTGATGTATTAGTCAAAATAGACTGCTTTTCCTGTTCGATTCGATTCATAAATCGCTTCAAGGATCTCAGAAACGACACAAGATTGTTCTGGTGTTACGACTGGCTCTGTATCGTTGATGATGGCATTAATCCATAACCGAATTTCTTTATCCTGCATCGTTTCTTTCTTACCCTCATAGAAATCTGCGCCTTTCGCTTCGAACTGCATTTGGTTTACATAGAGGCGGCTATGCTTTTCGCCATTAATACGCAAACCATCCTGCATATCGGCACCGCCTTCGGTACCGCAAAGCGTACATTTCGCTTCCTTCGTATCGAGTGTATTGAGTGCCCAACTCGCTTCGACCATAATGGTCGCACCATTTTTCATCACGATCATAGCAAAAGCTGAATCCTCAACTTTAAACTTCTCTGGATCCCAAGGACCCCAAGAATTTGCCGCATTTTCCTTACGTGAAAGTTTATGATAAGCGGTGCCCAGCACCACCTTAGGTTCATAGTTATTCATTAACCAAAGCGTTAAATCGAGCGCATGAGTTCCAATATCAATCAGCGGCCCTCCGCCTTGTTTCTCTTCATCCAAGAAAACACCCCAAGTGGGAACACCACGTCTACGAACAGCATGTGCTTTTGCAAAATAAATTTCACCTAAATCGCCATCTTCAATAACTCGTTTCAAATGTTGACTGTCTGCTCGGAACCGATTGTTATACCCAATTGTTAATTTTTTACCCGTACGTTTCGCAGCTTCCACCATGCGGCGACCATCTGCGGCTGTTTTGGCCATCGGTTTCTCACACATCACATGCTTGCCTGCTTCCAATGCAGCAATCGAGATTTCGGCATGTGTATCATTCGGTGTACAGATGTGAACCACATCAATCGTTGGGTCTGCGAGTAATTCGCGGTAATCATCATAAACTCTGGCTCCAGGTGCGCCAAATTTCTCAGCTGCCTTCTGTGCACTTGCCGGAAAAATATCAAAGAATCCGATAATTTCGACTTGCTCAATTTTGCTCAAACTGGGTAAATGCTTCCCCGTTGCAATGCCGCCACAGCCGATGATGGCTACTTTCACTTTGTTCACTGTTGGTTCCTCCCATGATGTAAATCTGCTTATTTAAAGAAGATGCTGGACATCGATGAGCGACCTGCACAGGCAGGCGCCTTCTATCGAAATCCAGCTCTTCTAAGAAACGTTTACTTCACAAATTCCATTTGTTGTTTGATGATGGCCATAACATCCTTAGCCAAGAACGCTGTGTTTTTATTTTCTGCATACCATTTATTCATGAATTCTTCGAGTTTCTTTCCGTCTGCTTTATCCCAAGCTGCTTGTGAATCTTTAATCGCTTGTTCTGGCGTGTACTTAGCACCACTAAGAATAGCTTTAACGAAAAGATCATCTTTTTCTTTCAAAATTGTTGTATTGATAACTTGAAGATCTGCTGGATATACTGGCATATGATCCCCTAGTGTGATTCCCGGATATTCTCTTGATGGATCGAAGTAAATACCTTGGATCACTTTATACATTTCCATGTTGATTTTTTGATCAGGCAGCACATCTGGGTTGCTAAGCCCACTCAACGTATAGTTACATTTGTCTATACCAGCTGAGTAGAACATGGAATAGTCTAATGCGTAAGCAACTTCATTTTTGGACTTATCTGCATCAATAACTTGAGGACAGCCGTTTGCAGCTTTCTTCCAGTGGACTCCTTCATCCCCGTAGATCGTTTTCCGAGCATTGTCGGTCTGCATCATAAAGTCAAGATAGCGGCCAACTGCTTCAGGATCCTTCGCTTTCGCATTCACAACCGTTGTCATTTGAACTGGGTTATCGATCGCACCGGTAAATGTTCCCATCGGTGACTTCGGATAACCTAATGGTGCAATTTCAACACCAGGTACATTCTTCTTCAATGTAGGTAAATCAAGACCACCTACGCTGCCAGAGAACTGAACAAAGATCCCGATCTTTCCGTTAAGGAAGTCTTGTTTCGCTTTATTGCCATCTTTATCGTTAATGTAGTCTTTATCGATAATTCCGCCATCATAAAGTTTCTTCTTGAATGTCAGGGAAGCAAGTTCTTTGTCCCATGCACGAACAACTTTGCCGTCCTTAATATCCCATGCCAGCAATGTCTTTGAAGAACTCTCACCGAAAATTTCATTAATTGCTTGCTCTGAATACGTACTCATGTTCATGCCGTACGTATCTTTCTTACCATTACCATCTGGGTCTTGATCAACAAACGCTTTCGCTACGTTATATAGTTCATCCGTTGTTGTCGGCATTTGCAAATTCAACTTTTTCAACCAATCGGTACGAATATAAAGAATATGCGCTGGAGTCGCTTCTTTTACCTTACCAATTTCGTAAATCTTGCCATCAGGTTTTGTTCCTGCTTTCTTCAGCTGAGGATACTTCTCTAATAGCTTTTGATATTCAGGCATATATTGCAAAATGTTGTCAATCGGCATCAATTGCTTTTGGTCATACAAACTGCCTCTGAACGGTGTATTATACTCGTTGACAATATCTGGAGCGGAACCGGAAGCAAACAAGACGTTTAATTTTTTCGTAGAGTCGCTTCGAAGAATTGGAACGAATTTTACATTGGCTGGTCCCTTTTGGTTAATAAACTTGGTCCAGCGATTTTCTTCATAGGTGCCTTCCGATGCTGGAACGCCACCGCGATCGTACATGGAAACTGTAACATCTCCACGTTTTGCTGGCGTTACTGCGGCAGACTTAGTTGCTTCTGCTGAAGTTGTTGTTGTTGCTTCTTCTTTCTTGTCACTGCTGCAGCCCGCTAATGTTGCCCCTAAAGCTACAACCCCTACCGTCATTCCAAGCCATAGTTTCTTGTTTTCCATATGCACGTTCCCCCTACAAGATTATATTTTCGTTTTGTTAAACGGGAATACCTTCGTTGTTAACCTTTAACAGATCCTAGCATAACTCCTTTGACAAAATACTTTTGCAAGAAAGGATATACGACCAGCATTGGTACAACCATGACAACAACACCGACTGCTTTCACCATCTCTGTCGCAACCGTTTGCTGTTCCTCCAAATTGAGGGAAGGGGAGTTCAATAAATCATTTTTCTGCAACATCCCTTGGACAACTACAGTTAAATTCAACATCTCACTTTTATTAATGTACATGAGCACATTCATAAACGAATTCCAGAAGCCAATGCCATAGAATAACGCAAGTGTAGCCAACATGGGAAGTGAGAGCGGTAATATAATCCGAATAAGCAGTGAAGTATCATTACAGCCATCAATCCGTGCAGCTTCCTGCACTTCATAGGGAATATTCTCGAAATAGCTTTTCATAAGAAGCATGTTATAGGTGCTGATGAATCCAGAAAGCCATAAAGCCCAATAGGAGTCAATAAGGTGCATGTTCTTAATCACGAGATATGTGGGAATCAATCCACCCGAGAAGAGCATGGTGAACACCATACCTAGAACTAGATAGCGTCTTCCAATCAGATAGGATCTAGACAACGGATAAGCAGCAAGTATGGTGCCCAATAAACTTAACACCACACCAATCACCGTGATAAGCACACTATTTTTAAAAGCACTCCAAGCAGGGCTAGCAATGAAGAAAATTTTATATGCTGTGAGCTCTAAACCCACAGGCCAAAAGAAGACATGTCCTGATTCAACAGCAGATCGCTCACTTAGAGATAGTGCGATGAGATGAATAAATGGCAGAATACAAGTTAAGGCGATTAATCCGAGAACTAAATAATTGATTGCATAAAATATTTTTTCTCCATTTGTCGCTTTCATACAAATCCTCCTTCCACGGATGTTGAACTCGATGTATACAGGATGCTAGAAGAGTGCTTGATCGTATTTCTTAGCGATCCGATTAGCTATAAGTACAAGACTGCAACTAATGATAGATTCAAAGAATCCCATGGCTGTTGTTAAACTAAACTGAGCATTGCCCAAGCCAATTTTATAAATATACGTACTTATGACTTCAGACACTTCCGAAACTCCGGCATTCTGTAAGTTGTAGACTTGATCAAAGCCTACTTCCATAATCTTACCCATTGCTAAGATGAGTAATAAGATAATCGTGTGACGAATGCCTGGGATTGTTACGTGCCACATTTGCCGCCATTTCGTAGCTCCATCCATAGCTGCAGATTCGTATAGAGATGGATCAATGGTTGTAAGCGCTGCTAGATAAATAATGGTGCTGAAACCCATTTCCTTCCAAATTCCAGATCCAACAAAAATGGCTAGCCAAGATTTGGACTCGTACAGGAAAGTAATCGGTTCAATTCCAAAAAGGCCGAGCACCTTATTAATTGAACCATAATCCGTTGCGAATAGAGACAATACAATACCGGAAACAATAACCCATGAGAAGAAATGCGGTAAGTAGATGATCGTTTGTACCCATCTTTTAAACCACGAGCGTCTCACTTCATTTAATAAAATAGCTAGAAAGATCGGCGTCGGAAATCCAAATACCAAGCTCAGAAAACTTAACCAAAATGTATTCCAAATAATTTGTAGCGTATTTGAACTAGAGAATAATACATGAAAATTCTTCAGCCCCACCCAAGGACTTCCTAAAATACCATCTGCAAAGTTATAATTCTTGAAAGCGATAACAAGTCCGCCCATAGGCCAGTATTTGAATAAAATATAGTAAGCAACAACAGGAACCAGCATGATAAACAAAGGAATGTTCTGTTTCAGTCTTCTTCGTCGTTTTAGTCGCAAGGCATTTAACTCACTTTGAGTCATCTGGATGTCAGGAGTTTTAATAATATTCCCATTCATGTTTGCTTCACTCCTTTACTTTAATCTTATAACCCTATGATATAAGTTTTTATTGGAAAAACCCTTAAAATATTATAGAAGAAACTATAAATTCATTGGGTCATTACTAGCTTGTTCTTCTTTTTTTACGATGACTGACATGCGCACAAAAGGCGAACTTCCCCCATACCTCATAGGGGGAGTTCGCCTTTGCCTCAAGCATGTAAACCTCAGACAAACTGCTTCCTCAATCGTTGGAACCCGATTGCGGTACGATCCTGTACCTAGAACCAACAAATGTTGTAAATGTCATGCAACCTGAGTGTTCCAATGAATTAAAAGTAACTTGTCGGCCCTCCTCATCCAACACCAGTACCGGTATTCGAGAATAAATCGTACACGGTTCGCCGTTCAAAGAATCGATCATCGCTTCGCTCAGACTGCCGCTGTCCCAGCGCAAATTGACCGTGAACCCTCCACGCGCCCGCAACCCGTTAATAGAACCGGAAATCCACGTTTCGGGAAGCGCTGGCAGCAAGTGAAGAAACCCTTTATGAGACTGCAGCAACAATTCCGATATGCCAGCTGTAGCAGCAAAATTGCCATCGATTTGAAATGGCGGGTGCGCACCAAACATATTGGCATAAACGCCGCCCCTCTGTGATTTCCACTTGTCCGGCTTCACGAGCTGCAACATGTTATAGATTAGCCGTTCCGCGCGATTACCATCTTGGAAACGGGCCCATAAGCCTACTTTCCAACCGAGACTCCAGCCCGTCCCCTCGTCTCCGCGTCTATTTAATGATGTTCGTGCCGCCTCAAACAAATCGGGCGAAACCTCTCCATTAATTTGGCGTCCAGGATATACTCCGAACAAATGTGAGACGTGACGGTGATTCATGTCCTCGTCCTCGAAATCGCTATACCATTCCTGAAGTTGGCCGTACTGTCCAATTTTCAGCGGGAATAGCTTACTTCTCGCCAACGTGAGCTCGGATCTGAAATCGTCATCGATACGCAGTACTTCAGCAGCCTCGAGGCAATTCGTAAACAAATCCCAGATCAATGATAAATCCATCGTCGAAGCTACGCTTACAGCTGCTTTCTCACCGTCACTACTAATAAATTTATGTTCCGGCGACGTGGAAGGGGCTGTGACAAGATATCCTTCCTGATCCTCAATGAGCCAATCCAAACAAAACAGAGCGGCTTCCTTCATGATTGGATATGCTTTCTCACTTAGATACGCCTTGTCTCTGCCAAAGGCGTAATGCTCCCAGAGATGCTGACAAAGCCAAACACCGCCCATTGGCCAGTATGCCCAAACCGGGTCGCCATGTCCGTAATCGCCTACAGGTGCACTCTGAGCCCAAATGTCTGAGTTGTGATGCGCTGTCCATCCACGGACACCGTAATTGATCTCTGCGGTACTCCTCCCGTTAACCGATAAATTCCCAATAAAATCGAGAAGCGGTTGATGGCATTCAGGTAGGTTGCAGGTTTCTGCGAGCCAATAGTTCATCTCCGTATTGATGTTCAATGTATAATTGCTGCTCCAAGGCGGTCTTGTCTCCTTATTCCAAATGCCTTGCAGGTTAGCGGGCTGCGTCCCCTCGCGTGAGCTGGCGATCATCAAATATCGGCCATACTGAAATAATAGTTCTACTAAGCCCGGATCCTGAGCCCCAAACTCAGAAATCCGTTGGTCTGTCGGCATATCTGCAGGGCTGATCGTCTTCCCAAGTTGAATGTTGACTCTATCAAACAAACTGCGGTAGTCGTTGACATGACTATCGCGAAGCTCCGTATAAGAATGCTGCATCGCCTCTGCCAGGTATGTTTCTGTGATCGCTAGTGGATCCTTACCTTCTCTGCCCGGGGAGCGATTAAAGCCATTAAAGCTTGTTGCCGCACTGAAGTAAAGCGTCACACTCGTGGCTCCTCGAACATGCAAACCTGCTTGATCTGCAAGCATGTAACCGTCATCCAAAACAATCGCTAGTCGACCTACGAAAGACATCGCCTCTCCGTCCTCTTGATCTTCGTATACAATCGGTTGGTCAACATGATAATAACTTGGCGCCACCTGCACCGGTGCCTTCCCACGAATGATCCATTGACCGTTCTCATGGACCATATTAACACGCAGTAGGCTATCCAGACGCGCGGTAAAATGTAGCGATCCGGCTTGACTGGACTGCAGACGAACAGCAATAACCTGACTGGGATTGGAAGCAAACATCTCTCGCGTGTACAAAACATTACCGATCTGGTACTCGACGCGAGATACCCCTTCCTGCAAATCCAGCTCTCGTTTATACGAATGCGCGCTATCCCCATGCTCAAATACAAGTGTGAGATCGCCAAACGGCAAATAGGATTGCGTGTACGGCCCTAACATCTCCTTACACATTCGGTCAGCATCCGCATATCTTCCTTCCGCCAAGAGACGACGCACCTCCGGCAGCACTTCCTTGGCACGAGGATTATTACAATTTTTTGGCCCACCCGACCAGAGTGTATCTTCGTTTAATTGCATTTTTTCTACTTCGATTCCGCCGAAAATCATGGCACCTATTCGACCGTTGCCAATTGGCAGCGCTTCAGTCCATTCCTTAGCAGGACTTTGAAATAAAATTTTCATTTCTCCTCAACCCTTCAATTTCCTTTTTTAACTAAATTTACTTTTATTGGTTTGATTCATCGGTATTTCTACCTTATTAAATATATGATTACCTCCCCATTGTAAAATGAGGAAATATGAATGGATAGGTATATAAATACGAAGTATTTGCACAAAATTAAGCTATTTTTATGATGAGAATTAACAACAACTTTGATCGCCTTCAAATTATTACCTAGTTAATCGCCATACGCAGCACACGAAGATATGAAAAACTGCCTCCCCCTAAGGGAAAGCAGTCTTCGCTTCCTTATACGATCACTTTGCCGGAGTTGCTGTAGATTGCCTGATGATGAGTTCTGGACGCATAACGATGCGTTGCTTGGCTTGTGATTTCTTCTTCAGTTCCAGAATAAGCAGATCGACGACTTGCTTACCCATCGGCTCAATCGGCTGTGCAATTGTCGTAAGTGGTGGATCCGTCACGGAAGCTAGAATGGTATTATCGAAACCGATCACGGAAATATCTTCAGGAACACGCAGCTTTAATTGTTTCGCAGCCTGCAAAGCGCCAATCGCGAGCATATCATTACAGCAGAAAAGCGCAGTCGGTCGCTCGGCGGCAGGTTTCTCTAGAAGTTCAATAGCTTCGCGTTTGCCGTCTTCTACGGTATAACTACAATTCCGAACCATTTTCTCAGGGAGCCCGATACCGGCTTCCTCTAACGTGGTCACGAAACCTTTTACCCGTTCACGACTACTTGTAACTTTGGTATGTTCAGCAAGAATCGCCATGCGTGTATGACCAAGCTCCAAGAGATGCTTAGCAGATAACGTGCCACCAACGAAATCGTCAACAACAACGGTATGTACAGCCATATCCGGCATCTCCCGTGCGATCATGACAACAGGAATCGATCGCTCCATGAGTGGTGTAAGCATGTCCTTATTATCCATCCCGGTCCCGATAATCATCCCATCCACACTTTTTTGCTGAAGTAAGTTCAGATACCGTTCTACACGTTCGTCTTTATTATCCGTACTGCAGATAACGAGACTGTATCCTAGATTATGACCTTGGTCTTCAACAGCCCTTGCGATTTCAGCAAAGAAGGGATTGGAGATATCAGGGACAAGCAGGCCTAACGTATATGTCTTCTTCCCAGTAAGTGCTGATGCGATGACACTTGGCTGGTAATTGAGCTTTTCCATCACTTTCAGAATTTCAGTGCGCCGTTCTTCGCTAATTTTCCCTTTACCGTTCATGACTTGCGATACCGCTGCAATCGATACACCGGCTTCCCTAGCCACATCGTAAATGGTTGCCTTCATCGTACTACCCCATTTTTCTTGAAGAATACAGTTATTCCCCCCATTATGACGGGGCTTTCCAGAACTTGCAACCGTCTTACGACTCGCTCGGTTTCGTCATGATCCAAGCATGGTCAGGGTCATTATGAAATTTCCATATCCGCGTAGGTCCCGCCATGACATTCAAATAATACACATCATAGCCCGGAGGCGCAGATACAGGGTGATAACCACGCGGAACTAGCACAGCTTCCCCGTTTTTAACAATTAACGTCTCATCAAGTGAACGATCATCCGTGTATACCCGTTGAATCGCAAAGCCTTGCTCGGGCTGGACACGGAAATAATACGTTTCTTCCAAAAAGGACTCATCTGGAAGTTCATCACGATCATGCTTGTGTGGCGGATAACTGGACCAATGGCCATTCGGTGTAAATACTTCGACAACAAGCAAACTATCAGCAGGCTCGCTCTCAGGTAAAATATTATGAATGTATCGCTCGATATTCCCATACCCGCGGGTCTCAACGCCTACTTGTGCAGGAGCAATTAATCGTGAACGATGATTTCCCGCGCCTGGAGCTGAGCAAACAGCAAGTTGTAGTGAGGTTAACGCCGTTACTTCATAGCTATCATGGCTAGTTACATAGACAGAATACGGCGGAATCTGCTCAAACACACTCATGCGCTGACCGATCCCTTGCCATTTCTCTTCGTTCGTTTGAACATCCGCTTTGCCGCTCAACAGAACGAGGCATACCTCTTGATCGACGGTTTCACGTTTTAAGGTTTCTCCTGCTGCCAATTGGACAACTTCGAAGCCAACATACTGCCAACCTGCCGATTCCGGCGTCACTTGTAAAAGGCTGCCTTCTTCATTCGGAGAAGATGCAGGTGTTACAATTAATTTGGACATCGTAACGTCTCCCTCTTTCCTTTAAACTACGGAAGATTGCTTTAGCAATTCCAAGGCTTCGCTAACTTTCACGGGTCTGCCCAAACGGGAAGATAACTTCGCAGCCAGCGCAATCCGTTCGGCTTGAACGCCGTCATCCCCACTAACAGGCACACACTTATCATTCAAAATCGCATCAATAAACATTTGCGTTTCTTCTATATAAGCTGCTTGATAACGTTCAAGGAAGAAATGCAGCGGCTTATCACTCACGATCGAATCTGCTGTGGAGATCACAGCTGTATTCGGATGATCATTCGCAACGACCACACTGCCCTTAGAGCCAAACACTTCAACACGCTGGTCATAGCCATAGACGGCTTGACGGCTGTTATCTATGACACCCAATGCGCCATTCGCAAAACGAAGTGTCACAACCGCTGTATCCACATCGCCATGCTGGGCAAAATCCGGGTTGATCAGTACATTGCCAACCGCATACACTTCTTCAACCTCGCTGCCTGAAACGAACCGAGCCATATCAAAATCATGAATCATCATATCCATGAAAATACCACCAGAAACTTTAACATAATCAATATGAGGCGGATTCGGGTCACGAGAAGTAATTTTAATAATATGCGGATCGCCGATCCCCCCGCCTTGCACGACTTCTTGTACACGCTTGAAATTATGATCAAATCGACGGTTAAACCCAATTTGCAGTTTCACGCCAGCTTTTTTAACTTCATCAATGGCTGATACCGTTTTCGTGATATCCATCGAGATTGGCTTTTCACAGAAAATATGTTTCCCTGCACGCGCGGCTTGCCCAATCAACGGAACATGCGTATCAGTAGACGAACAAATGAAAATGGCATCGATATCTGGATGAGAAATAAGTTCGTTGCTATCTTTGGTTACGATGGAAATATGGCGTTCTGCCGCCCAAGCTTGGAGCTCTGGACCTGCAAACAGATCACTTACTGCCACAATTTCAACTTGCGGGTTCCGCAATAAATTGTCCGCGTGGATTTTACCAATTCGGCCTGTGCCGATAATACCGATTCTGATCTTTTTCATCCTAGGTTTCCTCCCGCTTTACCTGCACTTCCGAATAACTGAATTTTGGCTCTCACAGATGCAATGATGGCTTCCCGAGCTGGAATTAGATAATTCCTAGGATCATAGGCATCCGGATGATCATTCAAAAACGTGCGAATCGTTGCTGTACATGCAATTTGATTATCTGTATTCACGTTGATTTTGGCTGTACCGCACGCAATCGCTTGACGAATTTCGTCATCTGGCAGACCGCTTCCTCCATGAAGCACAAGAGGTACACCTGTCAGCTCTTTAATTTCAGCCATCCGTTCAAAACCAAGCTTGGGCTGTCCGCGATATGGGCCATGAACCGAACCAAGCGCAGGTGCTAAGCAATCGATGCCTGTTTCCTGAACCATTTTCACGCAATCCTCAGCTACCGCATACATCCCATCTGCATCATCTACAACCAGATCATCTTCACGTCCTGTGATTCGACCTAGCTCAGACTCTACAGTAACACCAAGCACGTGCGCAGCTTGCGTCACTTGACGCGTAACTTCGATATTGTGCTCTAGGGAATGATGGGACGCATCGATCATCACTGAGGTAAATCCAGCGTGGATCGCTTTGATACATACTTCATACGAGCTGCCATGGTCCAAGTGAAGAGCTACCGGCACTGTGATGCCATAATGTTCGATCAAGGCTTTCACCATGCCTGCGATACAGGGCAGTCCACCCATATAGGGAATGTAAGCCTCACTTACACCAAGAATCACAGGTGCCTGTTCAAGTTGAGCCGCTTGTAAGATCGCTTGTGTGAATTCAAGATTATTCAAATTAAATTGACCAACGGCATATTTACCATCTAACGCTGTCTGCAGCATTTCTTTCATCGAGACAAGTGCCATACCAATCGCTCCTTTCTAGCGGAAACTCGCTGTTACCAGCGAGCCGTTACCATCTTTTTACGCGTATAGAATTCCACGCCATCCGTACCGTTGGCATGCAAATCGCCGTAGAAGGATTTTTTCCAGCCAGAGAATGGGAAGAATGCCATTGGTGCAGGTACACCAAGATTAACGCCAAGCATCCCAGCATCAATCGTTTCACGGAATTGGCGTACGTTACTGCCATCTTGCGTAAACAGGCATGCACCATTCGCGAATTCAGAACGGTTGGAAAGCTCAATCGCTTCTTCGAGTGTGTCAACACGAACGATGGAAAGCACAGGAGCAAAAATTTCATCTTCCCAAATTTTCATCTCGCATTGTACTTGATCGAAGATTGTTGGGCCAACGAAGTAGCCTGATTGCCCAGTCGCGGCGTCTTTACGTCCATCACGGATCATAATTGCGCCTTCTTTTTCACCGATGTCGATATATTTCAATGTACGATCCTTGTGTCCGCCACGAATGACAGGACCTAAGAACACACCTTCATCATTTCCGTTGCCAATCGTAATCGCATCTGCCGCTTCAAGCAGCTTGCTAACTAGCGTATCCGCTACATCGCCTACAGCGACCACGACGGAACATGCCATACAGCGCTCACCGGCAGAACCGAAAGCTGCGTTCGTGATCTCCTTCACTGCAATGGATAAGTTCGCATCCGGCATGACGATGGAGTGATTTTTCGCGCCAGCTAGTGCTTGCACGCGTTTCCCATTAGCTGCTGCTGTCGTGTACACATATTCAGCCACTGGCTGGGAGCCAACGAACGAAATAGCTTTAATATCTTTGTGCTCAAGAAGGCCATTCACCACATCATGTGCACCATGAACGATGTTCAAGACACCAGCTGGTAATCCAGCCTCGTGGAACAATTCCGCAAGGCGATTAGCCAAGTGAGGCGTACGCTCCGACGGCTTCAATACGAACGTATTGCCGCATGCGATCGCGAGTGGGAACATCCAGCAAGGTACCATCATCGGGAAGTTGAATGGCGTGATGCCACCAATAACTCCGATTGGGTAACGGTACATACCAGACTCGAGATTAGAAGCAATATCCGGAAGCTGTTTGCCCATCATAAGTGTAGGGGCACCAGCGGCGAACTCCACACACTCGATGCCGCGAAGTACTTCGCCATATGCTTCGGAGTAGCTTTTACCGTTTTCTTTCGTCACGATACGAGCCAGCTCTTCCCAATGATCAACGAGAAGCTGTTGGTATTTGAATAAGACTCTTGCTCTCTTTGGTACAGGTGTACGGCTCCATGATTGAAACGCTTCTTGCGAATTACGAACCGCTTGATCAACTTCTTCTTTTGTGGAAATGGGAATATATGCAAGGATCTCTTCTGTTGCAGGATTATAAACAGGCTCCGTTTGTGTTGCGGATGATGCGACCCATTCGCCGCCAATCCAGTTTTTCAATGTATGTGTCATAGCAATTTCGCTCCTTTAGGTTGATAAGTCATTATGACGCTGTGATTTCTCCGCGATTGCAACGTTCAATATAATCATCCACTGCAGCCGCAGTTGGCATCGCATCCGAGCAGCTATGACTGGAAATCACGATACAAGCAGCTGCGCTTCCGTATTCCATACTTTTTTCCAACGTCCAACCTTGCATAACCCCATAGATAAAGCCCGCTGCATAAGAATCACCAGCTCCAAAAGTCTTAACAACCTTCGCTGGGAAGCTCTTCGCGCGATGACCGACACCATCAGGTGTGTAGGCGATAGAACCATCTTTGCCATGCTTGATAATGACAATCTTAGCGGAATAGTCGAACCATTTTGCCGCTGTGATATGATCATCTTTTTCCGGATTATGTTCAAACTTCTCCATCATGTCGAACTCTTCGCGCGTGCCGAGAATGATATCGCATTTCTCAGCAGCTAGATTATAGTACACAGCCGTCTCTTCAGGAGATGTCCATGTGTATGGACGATAATCGAGATCAAATACGATGAGTGCTCCATGCTTCTTCGCATAATTCAATGCTTGAAACACCGCTTCGCGTGAAGGACTTTGAGCTAGAGCCGTTCCGGAGATCAGCAATACTTTTGCGTTTGCGATCAGGGATTCTTGAACCTCATCTGGTGTTAACTTCAAATCAGCTACGTTATCGCGATACATCAGGATGCTGCAATCCGTCGGGCTTTTGATTTCTGTAAAAGCTAATCCTGTCACAGCGCCTGTGCGATCCGTCACGACATTGCTTGTATCAATCGAGTTACGTTCTAAATAGGTAGCAATGAAACGACCCATTTGATCATTCGCGATTTTGCCAATAAACGCTGTTTTCATCCCTAATCGGGACATACCGATCGTGATGTTTGCTGGGGACCCGCCAACATACTTCGTGAACGTCATCGTTTCTTCCATTGGACGGTGAATTTCGTTCGCATTCAAATCGATACATAATCTGCCGATAGCTACAAAATCAAGTGATTTCTCTTGCGGGAATGTCACATAGGTCATGGCCTCATTACCTGCTTTCTTTGATTAATAAAGAATGTATATAGTTCAGTGCGTTTTTCGCATATTCGTAAGCATTATGGGTTGCAGGGTCTTGCTCGCCTTCGAGCATCGCCCATCCTGTGTATTCACGATCCAATAACTCTTTGAAAATCGGTGCAAAATCAAGGCAGCCATCCCCTGGTACGGTAAACACACCTTTGCGAATACAAGTTACGAAATCAACCTGCTCCGCGCGCGCTTCATCCAGTACAGCTTGACGAATGTCTTTCAAATGGATGTAAGCAATTCGGTTGTAATGTTTGCGCAATACCGTCAACGGATCTCCACCACCGTAGTAGGTATGCCCAGTATCAAACAGCAGGTAGACCAAGGAAGGATCGGTTAGCTCCATCAATCGATCGATCTCTTCCGGTGATTCAACTACCGTTCCTCCGTGATGGTGATAGGTCAGCTTTAGCCCGTGTTCCGCTGCAATAGCTCCCGCACGGTTTAGCCCTTCTGCTAAGCTCTGCCAGCCTGCTTCATCGAGGCGAAGCACTTCTTTCTCGTTCGGTGTACGACGCGGATCAAAATGGAGTGAACCCCCGACTTCCGCTGTAGAAATGACCGTGCTGCCCATTTCTTTCAGAAATAGCACATGCTTACGGTAAGCTTCCAGTTCTTCTTCTCGGTAAGCAGGATCCGAGAACAGGACCGATTTCCATTGGGATACGAGACTGATACCACGTTCTGATAGTTCTTTCTTCAGCTCATTAATATCGGTCGGATATTTGCGCCCCATCTCCGTACCAGTTAATCCCAGCTTCTGGATCTCATCTACGATCTGTTCAAATGTGGTATCAGCGCCATGTTCCTTGACGTCCTCTCCCACCCAATTAATCGGATGTATGCCTAGCTTAAACGGTAGTTCTTCCATCGTTAGGTCACCTCTTCTTAGTTAAATGGGTTTAGCCGCTTGTATGTTTTTCTTCATTTCTTCATGGGCTGCTAACACTTTGGCGCTCTCCGAAACCTCAGGTACGCCAACTTGCCACCAAGACTCATAGCCGCCTGTGTTCGTTCCAGGTACGACAGGGATTTCAATCAAGGTTGTCACCGTTTCTGCTTTCGCTTGCAGCAGCGCTGCCTTCAGCTCTTCGGGATTAGTCGCCTTGTATGACTTCGCTCCCAAGCTGCGCGCATGTGCTGCGAAGTCAATCGGCATATAGTTTCCTGTGAGTTTACGCGTCCCAGTTTCTCTATAGCGGAATTCATTCCCGAAGCCTTCGCTCCCTTGACTGCGCTGCAGATTATGAATGCATTGGAAGCCATGGTTATCGAACAGCAGAATCGTAAATTTCTGACCCTCTTGCAAGCTCGTCACTAATTCAGAGTGAAGCATTAAGTAACTGCCATCTCCGACGATCGCATAAACCTCACGCCCTGGTTCCGCCAAAGCTGCGCCGAAGGCACCGCTTACTTCATATCCCATACAAGAGAAACCGTATTCCATATGGTACGTTTTGGGCTCAGTTGAACGCCATAAACGGTGTAAATCGCCAGGTAAACTTCCCGCTGCGCAAACAACAACCGAGGAAGCGTCAATTGTTTCATTGATCACACCAAGCGCGTGTGTTTGAGCAAACCCTTCTGCACACTCTGCTTGATACAAACGATCCACTTCTCGATCCCATTCGTCTTTCAAAGTTGCTATGTAACCAGTCTCGTAGTTGCTCGAATAATCAAGGAATGTAAGGGCTTCGCGCAATAAGTTCAGCGCTTCCTTCGCATCAGCCGTAATCGAAACACCGCCTAACTTCGAAGAATCGAAGCCGCTGATATTGATATTAATAAATTGCACATCGTCATTCTCAAAAGCTGATTTGGAAGCTGTCGTAAAGTCGGAATACCGCGTACCCACACCGATAATTAAATCCGCTTGTTTCGCTAGCTTGTTCGCAGCGAGTGCTCCTGTCACACCAATTGAGCCGACATGCAGCGCATGATTCCAAGGCATCGCGCTTTTCCCTGCTTGCGTTTCCGCTACTGGGATGCCAAACGTTTCTGCAAATTCCGCTAGTTCCTTCGTCGCTTCCGCATATAGTACGCCGCCGCCTGCAATAATTAACGGACGCTTCTTACCTAAGATCAGTGCTGCCGCTCTTTGGACAGCTTCCTGTGCAGCTGGTCGGCGATCGATATAATGAACTTTCTTATTGAAAAAGGCTTCCGGATAGTCGTAGGCTTCCGCCTGCACATCTTGGGGAAGCGCTAAGGTCACCGCGCCAGTTTCCGCAGGATCCGTTAACACCCGCATCGCTTGCGTCGCTGCACTTATCAACTGCTCAGGACGAACGATCCGATCCCAGTATTTGCTCACTGACTTGAATGGGTCGGTCGCAGATATCGTATAATCGTTCGTGACTTCAAGCTGCTGCAGGACGGGATCTGGCTGCCTCGAAGCAAAATTATCTCCCGGCAGCAGCAGTACCGGTATGCGGTTGACAGTCGCTGTTGCCGCAGCCGTTACCATATTGAGTGCACCTGGCCCAATGGAGGTTGTGCAGGCATAAATTTGTTTGCGGTTCTTTTGCTTCGCGTAAGCGGTTGCAGCATGGACCATTCCTTGCTCGTTTTTGCCTTGTATATACGTAAGGTCACCTGCGCTATACTCCAACGCTTCTCCAATCCCAGTTACATTGCCATGTCCAAATATCCCCATGACACCTTGAACAAATTTAGTCTCCTGTCCATCGATAGAAATGTATTGCTGGTCTAGAAAGCGAAGTAATGCTTGTGCCATTGTAAGTCGAATTGTACGCATGTAAATCTCCCTTCCACTCAGAGGTTAAGCGCTTAATCTTCCAATCTTTAAGCGCTCGCCCCTGTACGGGTTAAGCGCTTAATCCGATCATACAGCATTTTTATTTTACTCGCAATCCTTTTTTTTGTGCAGCTCTAACTTGAGCCCCGAATCAATAGGTGTCCAGAAAGTGTTCGCGATTCTACCTGTCGCTTACCCATTAATTCCTTCATCATTTCCATGGCAAGTTTCCCAACTTCGTCCCTAGGATAATGAATAACGCTCAATTGGGGCTCGGTAAGTGTCGTCATCAAAATATTCTCTGAACCAAGGATAGCAAGCTGCTTCGGTATTTGAATGCCATTCTTCTTGCAAACATCCAAAATACCTGCAGCCATCAAATCATTGGAGCAGATGATCGCGCTGAAAGGTAGTCCTGATGGGTGGTTGTCCACATAGCTTTGAAAGACCTCAGACGCATTTTCTAATCGGCCTGCACCGCTTAACAAAGCCTCTTCTTGCAGCTCCAATCCCTCTGCCAGCATGGCTTCTTGAAAATATTGCAGCCTATTCACATGATAGGAGGACGATTCCTTATCGGTCATGTACCCGATGCTTGTATGCCCATTGTCCTTCAAATGTTGAATAGCCTGCCTGTAAAGAACAGTCCAGTCTACATCAATAAAGGGTATTCCCCGTTCTTCGGCATTCGGGCTTTTGGTCACAGATAAAATAGGGACTTCCCATTCCAAAATTCGGTCGTATGTCTCCGTCTTCAGCTGCTGACCAAGCAAGATAATACCGTCCACCCGCCCGCGTAATGATGATATTAATTGCTCTTCGGTATCCGGCGTATAGCTCTGGAAAAATACGAGAAAGTCTTCTTCTCTCGCAGCGGATTCAATATGTAATAATAAGCCTGCCTCGAACGGATTCCCTAGATAGTTCACCAATACTGCCAATTGACCTGTCTTCTTCGTTTTTAAACTTCGGGCCAAGAGGTTAGGTTCATATCCCAATTCTTTCATAGCTGCGAGAACTCTCACTCGCGTTTCCATCTTTACGTTGGTCTTGCCGTTCAGTACATAAGATACGACGGCAACGGAGACACCCGCACGTTCTGCTACTTCTTGTCGACTAGCCATTCAATAACCCCCCGAACTCTCTACTCGAGTAAATTATACTCAAAAAACGCTTGGCAAGCAACGAATGGGATGCTACAATGTGCTCAAGATACGATATTTACTCGAGTAAATCAATAGGAGGCTATGAAAATGAAATCTCTTCAACAAGCATTTGATGTTGTCGTTTGCGGTGGAGGCCTCGCCGGCTTTTGTGCCGCTGTGGCGTCGGCAAGGCATGGTGCAAAGACTTGCCTGATTCAAGATAGACCTGTTTTTGGAGGCAACAGCTCCTCAGAAATTCGCGTAACACCACATGGTGCGGCTGCCTTTCATGCCTATGGAAGAGAAACAGGGATTATCTCCGAACTGCTTATTGAAGAACGAGCTGTCAATCATGAGAAAATTCGCGAAAACGGTTGGACGAATAGCGTGTGGGATATGGTTATGTACGACATGGCTGTCAAAACGCCGAATCTGACTTTCCATTTGAATACCTCCGTAAACAACGCACAAGTGACGGACGGTAAACTCACTTCGATAAAGGCTGTTATCGCAAATGCGGAGACTGAGCTTGAAATTAAAGGAAATGTCTTCATCGACTGTACAGGCGACGGTGTCATTGCTGACATGGCAGGCTGCGAATGGCGTTGGGGCTCCGAGGGCCGAGAGGAGTTCAACGAACCTCATGCACCACTTGTTGCCAGCTCTGATACCATGGGAAACTCCATCCACTTCCGCGCCAAAGATATGGGACGTCCTGTACCATTCAAAGCACCTGACTGGGCAATCCATCACGAAGATGCTGACTTTTTTTATAAGCAAGGTCGCACTTTCTATGACACAGAATCCGGATTTTGGTGGATTGAGATCGGTGTCCCTTACAACACGATTTATGATAATGAAAATATTCGTCACGAGCTGACCCGACATACCCTCGGTATCTGGGATTGGATGAAAAATCGCGACCCGCTGCTGAAAGAACAAACGGCGAATCTTGCACTGGATTGGATCGGTCAAGTTCCGGGTAAACGAGAGAGCCGCCGAATTATGGGCCGTTACTTCTTGACCGAACACGACATTCAAAAACGTACCGTATTCGAGGACGAAATCGCTTATGGCGGCTGGTTCGTCGATCTTCACACACCTGGCGGACTTCTGGCTCCTACTGCAGAACCAGCAAGTGCTGAAGGTTATAACGAAACGAGCGAATATGCCCAAAAAAGCTATTGTGGACCTTACGGTATACCCTTCCGCATCATGGTCAGCAAAGATATTAGCAACTTAATGATGGCGGGACGTAACGTCAGCGTTACCCATGCAGCTCTTGGAACCGTCCGTGTCATGTCAACGACAGCCCTGATGGGGCAAGCTGCAGGTACGGGTGCTGCTTATGCATTGAGCAACCAATTGAACCTGTCCGACTTGTCAGGCGAACATATCACACAAGTACAGCAAACGCTGCTCCGCGACGGCTGCTTCCTCCCTAATTATAAGAATGAGGATGCCAAGGATCTGGCTAAACAGGCAACGATTCGTGCCAGCAGTACTGCCTCTATTCATGGCGTCGGACCTGAGAGCCGCGATTACACATTCGGCTTCCGTTCGAAGGCTGAGCAAGAAGCTAGAAAGTACAAAGTGGAGCCGCTAACCTTCAAACGCGGGCAATGGATTGCCATCGAAAGAGGACGCATTGAAACCCTCTCTGTCTGCTTGAGCAATAACTCGAATCTTCCCCAACAGGTGTCAGCCAAAATAATTCCAGTAGATCACATTTGGGATTATCGGACAGACACGGGAGTCGTTTATGCAGAAACGACTTTCACAGTTCCGGTAGGACAGCATATTTGGGTAGAATGGCCTTTAAATTGGCAGGACCCTTCGGTTGGCAGCCGTTACATTCAACTCCAACTAGGTGTTAATCCATCGGTAGAATGGCATTCGGCTAATCATATCCTGCCAGGCCACATTTCCGCTTTCGACATGGGCAGAGGGAAAATGCGTCGCTATCTGAATGATGGCGGTACGCTCAGCTACCGGATAACACCAGCTCAGCAAAGCTATGGTGCAGTCAATGTGACTAGCGGTGTGACGCGTCCTCACCAATACACCAATATGTGGATGTCCGATCCCGCGCAACCACTGCCACAATATGTGGAGCTGGAATGGGCGAATTCGCAAACGATTCGAGAAATTCATGCCACTTTCCCTGGGCATTTGCTTCAAGAGTACCACCGCTATGAGCCTTTCTATCGTGATCCTCAATGTCCGAAAGACTATACCATCGAGGCGTATATACAAGGGCAATGGATTGCCATCTTGCATGTTGAAGGGAACTACCAACGGTTGGTTAAACATACATTGGATCAAGAAGTTCAGACTGATCGCATTCGCTTGACAGTTAAAGCAACGAATGGGGATTCCTCTGCAGCCATTTATGAGATTCGTTGCTATAGTTAATTCCCAACAAAAAAACTTGCTCATATTTTGAGCAAGTTTTTCATGTTTATATGTGACCATGCACCTGATGATTACTTACTGCTTCTGTATTCCTTCGGTGACATTTGAAACTGCTGCTTGAATACATTCGTAAAATAATTCGGCTCATCAAACCCAATAGCGCAAGCAATTTCAAATATTTTCATATCCGTATTCCTCAGAAGCAAGGCCGCTTTATCCATACGAACCCGGGTAACGAATCGTGTAAAACTTTCTCCCGTTGTTTTTTTGAAAACAACACTGAAGTAGCTTGGATTTAAATGAATATGAGCAGCCACATCCGTCAATCGGCATTCCTCATTGTAGTGTTCCTCAATATATTTAATGGCCCGCTCAACCACATTATCACTTTTGGACGCTTGCCATTGATTGAATTGAAGCAGGAATTGCTTCACTTGCTGGGCTGCCCAATCCAACACCTCTTTCGGAGTCCAGTGGATCTGCGGCATTTCGTTCGGCAGCCTAGCCAGCGCATTCTGATCGTCAGGATCAAACTGCTTCTGAATAGTCCCGTGCATCGCAATAGACAATGACAACGCGCCAAGTCGCATCTCCTCAGGCGATGTGAGGCTTAGCTCCTGTATCACGCGATTCAACAGCACGTGCAGGCTGTCCTCTTGTCCCACTAGAATGGATGACATGAGCTGAACTTCCATCTCTCTGACCCTTGCCTGATTAAGGGACAGCATGATCCCCGATCCCGCTTCACTTCCGCTTAAAGAAGGAAGCTTAATGGGATCTGAGACAGCCTCTTTTGTTAACAGATACAATTGTGCCAAGTCAATTGCGGGAGGCGCTACCCCCATGGAAACTATGCTTGTGCGAATTTTCAAATATTCAAAGGAGGCCGTTGGAATACTGCTTTGCAAAGTTTCCTTTACCTGATGTAGTCCAGCCACTAAGAGGAATGTGTCATGTTCCACTAATAATAGGCGGGCTTCCAGACCCGCTCCTTTCACAAGCTCTTCCACAATGTTGGAGAAAGCAAATTGCAGCAAGCTCATGTCCCTTTTACCATTCGATCTATTCGCCATATCCTCATTATTCATATGCAATAACCACAATTCTTTACCAGACAACGCTTGGTTCAAGCCAGGCAATGTGCTCATTTCATAAGGAAGGTCCAGTAATACCGCACGAAGCTCTTGATCTTGTTGCAGCTGTCTTTGCAAGAGTTGTTTCTGCTGATGCGCATACTTCTCATAGAACCGTTCTGACGCTTTGTTCATGATCTGACGAACGTCTTCTTCCGTACACGGCTTGATCAGAATATCTAACGCTCCCAGCCTAACAGCGGCTTGTGCGTATTCGAAATTTTTGTATCCTGTCAAAATAATCACGATCATCTCCGGATAATTCTTCCGCAGATGCCCTACGAATTCGATACCATCCATAATGGGCATCCGAATATCCGTTAAGACCAAATCAGGTTGAAGCTCCTCAAGCAGTACCAAGGCGTCCTGCCCATTCCCCGCTTCACCGACCACTTGCCAGCCCAGCTCTCCACCTTGCAGCATCTTGACTAGCCCTTTTCTAAAATTCAACTGATCTTCGACAATCAACACTCTTCCACTTCTCATTCCAGTGTTCTCCTTTCATCATTCGTTAGAAGAGGCAGAATAAGACGCATGTTGGTTCCACTCCCCACGAGGCTTGAGATTTCCATGCGGAACGGAGGGCCATACACCAACTCAATCCTTCTCACAACACTCCGTACACCTAGACTTTCTCGTCCATCCGTACGATGAGGCAAGGAAGAGCCCTGAACTCCCAATATTTGTGAAACAGCCCTCTCATCCATGCCACACCCATTATCGGTAACATCAATCTCAAGGAAGTCGTCGCGGCTGCTTGCCTTGATGATCAATACTTTATGTGAAACCATATTGCGAAAAGCATGCATAAATACATTCTCAACTAAGGGTTGAAGCAGTGAACGCATCACCTGCACGTCCATGACATCCTCATCTACTTGAATGATGGTTTCCAAATCCGTTTCAAACAGTTCCTTCTGTATCTTCAAATAGTTACGGATCTGCTGGAATTCTTCTTTTACGGTCGTCAGCGTTCGAACAGGCATCAAGGAATATTTGAGCATTTCCGAAATGGCAGCGATCAAGGCCGCAGTCTCCGTTTCATCTTGCAGATATAGCTTCCAATAAATTTCATTAAACATGTTGTGTAGAAAATGAGGATTTAATTGCGCTTGTAAAGCTTTAAGCTCCGCTTCTTTCTCACTTAATTGCGTGAGATATACTTCCTTAATTAACCGTCCGACCTGTTCGGCCATTGCATTAAAGCTTTCGCCCATATAAGCTAACTCATCATGGGTCCGTATTTCGATACGTGCATCGAAATCACCCGAGCGAACCCTACGAAGTCCTAGCATTAAATCCTTAAGTGGACGGAGTAGATTCCCCGTGGAAAGTACGATTAAGACACTGGCAAGTAGAATACTAACCAAACCAGAGTAAACAATCATTCTGAATAAATCGCGACTTCTAGATTGAATCTCTGTTAACGAAGTTCCACTAACGAGCTTGAAATTGGTTACTTCGGATTCTCCTTGTACATACAAATGATGCTCCATTAATTGCGTTTGGTTCAAATTCTGAAGCACTGTTAGTTGATCTACATGAACGGGCGAATTCGTAAATAACAGTTCTCTATTCTTATTAAACAAATATACTTGCCCTTGGCCTGCTTTAGTTAGCTCCTTCAGTGATCCCGAGAAGAAGGATTCATCGAAAGCCATAACAAGTACACCGTACGTCGTCAAACTACTATTTTTCATAAACCTTGCCACAATAATCGTATTTCTATAACCGCTTGGCTCAATAGACGATGCTAATGGCACGCTAATCCACACGAGATCGCCAGAGGTATCGCTAATTTTGGAACGAATCACCTTGAATACATTTTCATCAGGGACATTAATGGCAGAAGTCGTATAGCTGAAATACGATGGATTCCCATTTAAGTCATATAGGTACATCCCTGTAATATACGGCGCATCTGATTTGAGTTGGTAGATCTGATCTTCGATTTGCTTCTTATCAAAATAACGCTCAAAGGCGTCGGAGCTTTCATTCAAATTAATGCGTGAAATCAACTTTTCGATGGCTGGATTAAATACAACCGTTTGCGAAATACGAACAACTTCTTGCACCTTAAGGTCCAGCTTCGCTAGCGCTTCTTCATTCGTACTGGTAAATTGCTTACTGATCTCTTCCTCGAACAACGTTAAGTTATAACGATACGTTAAATACCCGGTCAAACAGAATGCCAATAAAATAATAATGGATAAACTGAGAATAAGTTTCACCCTGAAGCTGCGATTAATCATAATTACATTTCGAATCCAGGCTAGCATCTCATTTACCCCTTTGCTTATTAATGACCGAGCCTTAAACGATATTATAACAACATTAATCGCTTTCCCGCTAATTTTTTAGTTTCAGAACCAAAACAAAGCAAAAACCGATGTTCCCAAGTTAAGGGTCATCGGTCTTTTACATCTAACTATTGTTTGAAAGTGGTCAACAACCGCTTAACGGACTCACCATATTCGTTCGTGAACGTCTCAAATACTTTGACCTGAATTGGGAAATCAAGTTGGTTGGATCTTGCGTTTAAATCTATTGTGTTAGTTCCATTGTACAAACGGCCTTCGCCTGACAAGGCTTGAACTGATTTTCCAACAGGATTTCCAACATTATCGAATAATTCGAATGAGAGCCTACTATTAAACTTATCCACCGTAACTTGCTTATCTGGCTTCATACTTAGATCTAGCTTCAGCTTATAATCATAACTCATATTGGCTTGGAAAATAGCTGAAATCGTCCAATCTTTGATGGTGATTTCATAGGGATACACGTTTAGTACTTTACTCGTCAGGTCATTTTTCTGAACAGGTACCTTGGCCGAGGCAAGAAGTGATTTATACGATATGTCTCCATTAGATTGTTGACTGTAGAGGTTCATTTTAAGACCTTCACCTGTCTCCGAAGCTGGAAGTGCATACGAATAGCTGACGACATAGGAAGCATTAGGAACAACACTTAGTGCTGTAGCTTCCTGTCTTCTTCCTCCATAAGCATAACCATCTAAACTAACAAGCTCCGTTTGAATAGCTGGAATTGGGATCGGACGGTCACTATTGTTCGTCAATTTAAACTTTGCCACTGCCGTATTGAAGCCATCATCTTCATTACTTGTTACATGTAATTCGACCAATGAAAGATCAACATTAGAAGGCACGAATTTATTCGTTGCATCTAGCCTAACTGGCGTACCTAATGTATATTCGGGGGCTGGGATGACTCCCTGCGTCACAGCATCTGTAGGAAGAAGAATATTGACACGACCTACCCGGTAGGTGTCTTCAAGGAACTTACCTTCACCCAATGAAACAGCAAAACTCTCTGGTGTGACTACATTCAGGCTGGTGAATTCCGTATCCAGCTCTGTTGGAATGACGATATGGATATATCGCTTCTCACCGGGATCTAGCGTAACTGCAGCTTCGGCACGACTACCGGAATAAACCTTACTTTCTGACTTTCCATCAATCCCAAAATTAGGTACAGTCTGACGTTCTTTGGTTGCATTTACGACTTGAATTTGAACTACCGTGGAAACGCCTTTCGCTGTAATTTCCTTATGAATGTCTACAGGAATGAAGCCAAGTGGTGAGCGCGATGATGGTAAGGTAAAGGCTTCTCCCCATTTAAGAATAGCAGATGATTTCGAGATGGTACTGTCACTGCCGTTCCATACGATACCAGCATCAACAGGGATAGTTAGCAGTGTTGTTTCTTTTTTCGGATACACGTCCATATCCACATCTATAAAGTTGAGGCTCGTTAGATCAACATCGTCACTCCGTTCAACTATCGACAGGTAGCTAAGCTCCAGCTGACTCTTGGGTTGAATGGACTTCGGATTTTTGGCACTAGGCTGCAGTATATATTCAATACCGTCTGCCATCAGAACCCGTAGTTCAAAGTCAGGTATACGCGTGATTTTATCGCTCGTATTTCTAATGCGAAGGACTGTACCTAACTTAGTGGAATCCGATTCATGCTCATTGAGCATGCTTTTTATTTCAACCTCAACTTTATTGGAAAGCGCGTAGCTAACATTCGTGCTTGCTGCAGCTAGTGCTGACAAGTTCTGACCATCCGCAGCCCATGCGGGTAATGATGCTGTAGATAAAAGGACAGCTGATAGAACAAGAGTAGCTAGAGATCTCTTCATCTTGATATTCACTTATGTCTCCTCCTCATAATTATTAGGTTAGTTACTTACTTTTACCGTGTCTTGATCTTTCAGTTGATGTTGTCCGGAAATTACCAGAATCTCTCCTTCTTTGACCCCAGAAATAACTTCCTGATTCGTCTCATTCAAACGACCAAGTTCAAGTTTACGCTTTTGTACCTTATCGCCGCTTACGACATAAACAAAGTTATTTCCGCCTTCACGAACGATGCTAAGGCTTGGAATAACAGGCACGTTTTGTTCATCTTCTTTGGTTAGTTCCACTTGTGCCTTCGATCCTGGTTTCAGCTTGCCCTCCGGATTCGGGACTTCCAATTCCAGATCATAAGCTTTGGATTGTCCATTAATAACATCCGATAAGTAGGTTACTTTGGCTCCGGCTTTCGTCGTTACGCCAGGAATGTAGAATGTCAATTCACTCTTACCTCTAACAAGATTAGCTGACTCTTCACTAAGTTGGGATTTGATTTTAACTGGATTCGTCTGTTGAACTTCCCCTACGCGACCGCCTGGCGCTACTGTCTGACCGACCGTCACATTGAGATCCGTCAGCACACCGGAAGCTGGTGCTTTTACCTCCAGATTGCTCAGAGCCCTCTCGATATTCTTCGCATTTACTTGCGCTGATTCTAAACTGGACTGCGCTTGTGCCAGCGAATTCGTCTCTTGCATGGTTTTCAGCGATCTACGTTCGCTGGCCAGATCTTTTTTGGAATTGTTTAGCTTCGTTTCCATCTGTTCTAAATCGGATTTCGCTGCTGTTCCTAGATCGTATTCATTGTGAACCCTGCTGTAAGCCTTCTCTAGGTCACTAACCGCGCTCTCCATCTTAGCAACACGGTCTTTGGCATCTTCGATACCATTCGATGTATTTTGCTTAGCCGCTGTAAGTCCAGCCTGTGCTCCTTTGATACTTACTGCATTCAGATCTTTTTGTATCAGCACATCCGTTGGATCCAATCGGAAAAGCACTTCGCCTTTCTCTACGATATCTCCACGTTTTTTCAGGATTTCAACAACTTCGCCACCGGACTTGGCAATAATATCTAATTGAACGGATGATACGACATCACCCACTTGTTCTAGAGGTTCACCAATCTTTTGCTTTGTGACTTTTGCCGTTTTCACTACCTTATCCCCTTGCTGGGCAGCTGTTGTTGCCGCAGGGCTTACTGCTGGTGTTGAGGAACATCCTACGGCTATCGCCGCGCTAAGCGCGAGGACACCGAATATCTTGGTGCTCTGTTTGATCATAAACAACTGACGTTTCATATTCATTTTCCCCTTTTCCCCGATATAGATGATTAACGTGCAGGTGCTACTTGCTCTGATTGAATGGCATTCGGCTTACCTTTTCTCTTGAAGAGGCCGCCTTCTCTTTTCTTAAATAGAATCTCATAAATAATTGGCACGATTACGAGCGTTAGTAGAGTCGAAGTCGTAAGACCACCAATAACGACAACGGCCAAACCTTTGGAAATGATCGTTCCTTTGGATAATCCAAGTCCTAAAGGCATCAGTGCAAGTATCGTTGCACCTGCCGTCATGATAATAGGTCTTAATCTCGTAATGCCGGCTTCAATGAGTGCGTCACGAATCGAATAATCTTGCTCTCTCAGCTGCTGCACGCGGTCTACGAGTACAATCGCATTGGTTACAACGATACCAATTAGCATGAGGAAGCCGATGAGTGACGTTACGTTGATCGATTCGCCGGTTATTAGTAGTCCTAAGAGGCCCCCAATAGCTGCTAGCGGCAGTGAAAACAGAATGGCAAGCGGCGCTCTAGCGTTACCAAAGGCAATAACCATAACCATGTACACAATGAAGATGGAAGCTATAATAGCCATAAACATTTGCATGAAACTTTTTTGAATATCGTCGGATACACCCTTTACTTCACGAGTGACGCCAGAAGGCAGTTCTAACTTAGCCAGTTCTTCGGTAATTTTCTTGCTGACGCCACCTTTATCCGTAGCATCAATTTTGGCTCTTACACTCACGATTTGTTCTTGATCTTCACGACTAATGCTGTTAGGTGCCTCAATTTGTTCAACACGAGCTACTTCATTTAACTGTATCGTTTGACCAGTAGGCGTCTTGATTAAGAAAGTACCCAATTTATCCACGGAGTTTTTGTACATAGGATTCAACATAACCTTCGTGGCGTAAGTGATGTTATTAAATTTCAAATCACCTAACTTCTCTTCTGCTATCCAGGCGTTGACTGCTTGCAAAATTTGAGCACTTGAGAGACCATACAATCGTGCTTTGTTTTGATTTACGACAATCTCGACTTCCGTTTTGGAATCACTCAAGCTGTCTTTAATGTCATTCAGCTCAGGGAATTCCTTCATTTTATCTTTGACCAACTGGGAAGCTTGCTTCAGGTAAAGCTGGTCATCCCCTTTCAGGGAATAGGAGAAGTCAGCTCCTGTTGCGGTAGGAGGTCCTCCTGTAAACAGTGTAATATTCACATCTGATCCATCTGGCATCAGTTTCAACATGTCTTCTTTATACGTTTTGACTCCCTCAGTCGCATTGGTTTCAGCTGTTAGCTCGAAGAACATCATTGCTCGATAAGCAAATCGATCACTGCTTTGGTTATATCCAACAAGAGATTCAATGTACTTGAATGCAGGTTTGCCAGCTTCATCTGTGTGTAATTTTAGTTCTTTTTCAAGTTCTTTGGACTTCTCATTCATCATTTCAATGGATGTTTCTCGCGGCATTTTAATCTCAATTACACCTTGTTTGACTGCTTCACTATCCGGCATAAAAGCTACTGCTAAATTAGGTACTGTAATGAAAATCGAGATTATAAGCGCAACCCCAGCCATAAATAACGTTTTGATTCGGTTATTCAAGGACCATATGAGTGCTTTCCTATATTTCACACCCATTGGGCCGACGTGACTGTCATCATGACTTGCAAGCTTCTTGCTTTTAAGCACCATAATCTTCGCTAACATTGGAATTACCGTTAGTGCCACAATTAATGATGACATTAGGGCTACGACAAGTGTTATAGCAAAAGGACGGAATACTTCACCAACGACACCACTTACGAATCCAATGGGACCAAATACACCGACTGTTGTAATGGTAGAGGAGGTAATTGCGCTGGAAACTTGTTTCGTTGCTAATTTAATAACAGATTCATTACGATCTTGAGCTTTTTGCAGCTGACTATAGATATTCTCAATAACGACTATACTGTCATCCACGACTCGCCCGACTGCAATGGCCATCCCACCTAAAGTCATGATGTTGAGGGAAATGCCTAGAGGACCCATAAATAGTAACGTAACAAGAATGGAGAGAGGAATCGACACGAGTACGATGATTGTCATACGTGCATTGCGTAGGAAAAGCAAGATCATTAATGAAGCAAGTATGGCACCTAATCCACCTTCTTGCACCATGCCGTGGATAGAATCTTTAATATCGTTGGCAGAATTATAAATTTTGTGGAACTTTACGCCAGGCAGCGTTTGGCTCCAGTCAGTCATTAGCTTGTCAGCACTATCTGCAAATTCTACCGCATTCGCAGCTTTCGTTTTGTAAAGCAGCACACCAATGGCTGGCAGATCATCTAATCGGGCAATGAATTTGGACTCACTGATTGCTTCTACTTTGGCAATTTGTTTGAGAAGCAGTGTATCGCCTGTTTTCGTGGTGATTTTCAAGTTATCCAAGTTATAAATTGTATCTAGTTCACCTTTGACTCGAACCATCTGTGTGTTTCCATTGAAATCTACTGTACCTGCCGGGCTAGATACCAATGAAGCTTTGATTAAACTAGAAACTTCTGATGGTGTTAAACCATAATTATTTATCGCAGGCGCATCAAGCTTAATAGTAAGAACAGCATCCTGATTGCCTACAGAGTCGACATGGTCAATTCCCTTGAGCCCATTAAAACCAGGAAGAATTGTATCTTTGTAGGCTTTATCCAGCTCGGTTTGGTTCATTCCTACCTCACCGTAAACGGCCAAATAATAGACAGGGTCAGAAGCAAAACCTGCTGTTAACACTTTGGGCTTCTCAGAGCCTTGAGGCAGCTTAACGTTAGATATCAAGCTCTCTACATCTTTCTTAACATCTTCCGGCTTCTTATCTTGGTCCAACTCCAGGATAATCTGTGAGTAATTGTCCTGTGATCCGGAGCTTAGGGTCTTGAGTCCATCCAACCCCGCAACAGCCTTCTCTAATGGCTTCGTAATTTCATCAAGGACATCCTTCGGGGGTGCTACATAGGTCGTGCTAATAATGACAACCGGGAATGTAATATCAGGCATACTTTCTACCTTTAGTGTGGTAGTAGAATAAGTTCCTCCTACGACCAACAGCAGCATGACGATGAAAATCGCTGCCACATTTTTCATTGAAAACTCAGTTAACTTTGACATTCTCACTTCTCCCCTATCACCAGCTTTAATGCTTACATGCTTACTACTCACTCTTACATTTTACTTGGAATTTTTTAACAGTAAATATCCTAAAGTTGACAATTCCATGTATGCTCGATCGGATTTATTATAGCTTTTCATTGTGATTAAAACAGGTGAGTAAAGTCATATTTAAGTCATATTTTGGTAATATGAACAGTTAAAATGATTGTGACTTTCCAACAAAACAAAAACCGATGCTCCTCCAAATACGAGGGCATCGGTTTACAGCTTTTCAAACTATGTTGTTTTGAAAAGCTCCTTCAACTGTTAAAAGAAAATATTGCGTGAAATTTGATATCAAGACATTAGACATTAGATTGTTTTGCAGTGTGATTTCACATGACGGTTTTCTTACACGCTCAAAAACACAATTCTTAAGACACGAAAGAACCAGTAAACTCAAAGTTTACTGGTTCTTTTTATCTCATCCTCTGACCAATTTAGCCAAGCAGATTCCGCAATCGCGCTGGATAATCGGTAATAATCCCCGTAACACCAGCAGCAATCAACCTTTTATAATCCGCAACATCATTTGCCGTATATGGATAAACAGCCAGTCCTGCAGCTTCAGCCGCGACAACATCCTCCTTGTTAATACAGTGGTGATACGGATGCAAAGAAAACACATCTACCCCCAATTGCTTAGCATAGGCTGCATGGTCTATTAAATTGGCTGCATAAAGCAATCCCACTTTCGCCTTAGGCTGCGCTTGTTTGATCTCGTGAATCAGCTTGTGATCAAAGGAAGAGATCACGATATCTTCCCATCTATCCATTTCGTCCAAAAATGCCAACAACGCCTTCTCCATTCTTCCCTCATAAGCGTGTTTTACTTCCACATTGATGAAATGTCCCAGTGGTACCAGCTCGAATACTTGACGCAGATGAGGAATTCTCTCTCCCGTGAATGCTTCAGAGAACCAGATGCCAGCATCTAAGGAATTCAACTCTTCCCAATTATGCTCACAAATAAGTCCGGATCCGTTTGTGGTCCGATCCAGCGTTAAATCATGACAGACGACAATCTCGCCATCTTTTGTTATTTGTACATCAAGTTCAATCCCTTCAGCACCTTGTTCTAAAGCTAGTGCGAAAGAAGCTAATGTGTTTTCAGGCGCCTCACCAGATGCTCCGCGATGTCCAATTACGATCGGTTGCTGCATGTTCAAATTCACTCTCCTATCCAGATAGACTAGCTAAATATGCTCAAATTATAGTTGAATGCACCTAATTCTGCCCAGTAAGAAATTCTATTGTTTTTGTAAATTCATCTAAAAATATACAAAATCTTCACTTGAATTTGACATTGGTCAAATAAACAAGCGTTAGTCTAGTAACGAGGCGTACATGTTGAATAATGTTCATGGAGGAGCTTGAAATGAATGCAATAGAAAGAGATTTACCTCATGCAAGAAAATCAAAAACGACTGTACAAGCAGCGCATCCGCGCAAGGCAGCAATTAGCCAGAAATGGGCGGAGACAATCCTTGGTTATGTTTTCTTAGCTCCCTCACTCTTGTTGTTCGCTGTCTTCTTGTTCTATCCCTTGATACAAACCTTCTATCTCAGTTTACACGAAACTGATCCTCGTGGCCGAGTGGCCTCCTATGTCGGTTTCGATAATTTCACAGCTATTTTTACTTCAGAACGATTTTATCAGAGTCTCGGCGTTACTGGCCTGTTTACTCTACTAACGGTTCCTACTGTGATCATCATCGCGCTGATGCTCGCTGCGTTAACGCATAATCAACTCAAAGGTATGCGAATCTTTCAATTCATATTCTCATTGCCTGTTGTCCTATCCGTAGGTACTTCCGCTGTGATCTGGATGATGCTATTTCACCCGAGTGTTGGCATGTTGAATTATTTACTTCAACAAGTTGGCCTAGAACCTGTGGCATGGCTGACTGACCCGCGATGGGCACTGCTTTCTGTTTCTATGATGACTGTTTGGATGAATCTCGGCTTCACCTACATTGTCTTGTTAAGTGGTTTACAAGGAGTTCCTGATGAAATCTATGACAGCGCCAAAATCGATGGATCTGGCCCCATTCGCACCTTTGTGCAAATCGTCCTTCCATTATTGTCACCGACGGTATTCTTCGTCACGATCGTGTCGATCATCGGTGCTTTTCAGTCCTTCGGACAAATTCATATTCTGACCAAAGGTGGACCCGTCAACTCCACAGACGTACTTGTCTACACCTTATATCAGGATGCTTTTATCAACTTCCGGTTCGGAACTGGCAGCGCGCAAGCACTTGTCCTCTTTACCATTATCCTTATTTTCACAATCATTCAGTTTAAAGTATTTGAAAAGAAGGTGCACTATCAATGATGACCCGTTTGCAACATACCTTCGTCTACACCCTATTGATCATCTGTGCCGCACTTGTTCTTTATCCCATTTTCTATACATTCTCATCTGCATTGATGACACCAGAGGAAGCATCCGCCTATCCCCCTCACTTCTTGCCAAGCAGCTTTTATCTGGGAAGTATCATCGACGTATTCAAGCTTGTGCCCATCGCCAAATTTGTTACCAATAGTCTCATTGTATCTATCGTGATTACCCTGGGACAGCTGATTACATCCAGCATGGCCGCTTATGCCTTTACCAATATTCGGTTCATGGGTAAAGCCTTCATCTTTGCGCTCTTCATGGCTACCATGATGATTCCCTGGGAGGTCACCATTATTCCCAACTATTTGACGGTTAAAAAATGGGACTGGCTCGATAGCATGCAGGGGCTAACCGTTCCATTCTTGGCTACGGCCTTCGGAACCTTCCTTCTGCGGCAATTCTTCTTACAGCTGCCCAAAGAGCTGTTCGAAGCGGCACGAATCGATGGTTGCGGACATTTTCGCATGTTCCTTCGAATTGTGCTTCCGCTCGGGCGTCCAGCCTTGGCAACGTTAGCTGTGTATGCCTTTTTAAATGCATGGAACATGTATCTATGGCCACTGCTCATAACGAACAGCGAAGCCATGAGAACCGTGCAAATTGGCATCGCGATGCTGCAATTCGAAGAGTTGACTGTATGGAATTTGGTTCTGGCAGGTGTAACCATCGTATTACTGCCGTCCCTCTTATTGCTCATTCTCGGTTTAAAACAGCTCGTTCGCGGACTTACCGCTGGTGCTGTGAAAGGTTAATCCATCCTCTGATGGCCACTCTGTTCAGCTACAATGCTGAAGCAGATTTCCATATATTTTAGATTAGAGATAAGGGAGAGAAATAGACGATGAAATCATTGAAAACAAGAAGCTCCATCCTTGCTATGACTGCAATTATGGTGCTGTTAACTAGTGCATGCGGCAAAGCAGAAACAACGACTTCAGGCACTACGACAGAAAGTAAACCTGCAACAAGTACGGCAGCGGCGGATGTCAAAAAACCAACTGAACCCGTTAAAGTAATCTGGTGGCACTCGATGAGTGGAGAGCTTGGCAAAGCCGTCGATAAATTAGTGGCAGATTTCAATGGCTCCCAGAAGAATGTACAAGTTGAGGCTGTATTCCAAGGTACGTACGATGAGAGCATTAACAAAATGAAAGCATCGATGGATACCAAAAGCGGCCCCTCCCTCATTCAAGTTTACGAAATCGGCTCCCGCTTTATGATCGATTCTAAAGCCATTACACCTGTTCAAAAATTTGTTGATGCCGATAAATTTGATCTTTCCCAGCTCGAAGAGAACATTCTGAATTATTATAAAGTCGATGGCAAACTAAATTCCATGCCATTCAATACATCGAACCCTATCTTGTATTACAACAAAGACATGTTCAAAGCTGCCGGTCTTGATCCAGAGAAACCGCCAACCACGTATGAAGAAATTGCGAATACTTCTAAAGCACTAAGTAAAGATGGAAAATCCGGTTCTTCTTTTGCGATCTATGGCTGGTTTATGGAGCAATTCTTCGCTAACCAAGGTGTTGAATTCCTTAATAACGGAAATGGCCGTACCGCTGCTGCAACAGAAGCCTTGGTTAACAATGACGCTGGTGTCAAAACGCTAACCTGGTGGAAAGAGATGGTCGACAGCAAAACGTCTGCTAATCTTGGACGTAAAACAGATGATACGAAAAAAGCTTTCCTAGCTGGCCAAATCGCCATGACTCTAGATTCCACAGCATCCCTCCGTGGTATTGTCAGCGGAGCTGAAGGCAAATTCCAAGTAGGCACAGGCCCGCTTCCGAAGCCATCGGATGCCAAAGAAGGCGGTGTAGTTGTAGGCGGAGCGAGTCTTTACATCTTGAACAATAAGTCGGAAGCTGAGCAACAAGGCGCATGGGAATTTATTAAATTTCTAACGAATCCGCAAACACAAGCATGGTGGAACGTAAACACAGGCTACTTCCCAATTACGAAAAAAGCCTATGATGAACAAATCATCAAAGATAATCTTACGAAATATCCGCAATTCCAAACAGCCATCGATCAATTGCACAAAACAAAAGCCAACACAGCAACGCAAGGTGCGGTTATGGGTGTATTCCCAGAAGCTCGTCAAATTGTCGAAACAGCTATCGAAGAGGCTTTGACTGGCAAAAAGGCTCCCAAAGAAGCGCTGGATAACGCAGCTAAGAGCATTACGGAGAAAATTGGTGCTTATAATAAGACTGTGAAATAAAGCAAAAACCGATGCGCCCCAATCATGGGGACATCGGTTTTCTGATTTTCAACTGCCTACGACTAAGGTGACTCCTTAGCGTTTCAGAATATAATCCTGAAATCTAACCGCAAGACTTGCCAGATGAGCTCGCTGCAGGTCAGCGTGCGGGGCCATGGTTCCATCGCCATTGCCTGTAAAGATCCCCAGCTTAACCGTAATAGCTAGATCTACACGCTCTGACGTCGTCAGCCCCGGCAGATCGGTGAAGTCTTTCAGCAACAACTCATCCGCCTCCTGAAGTGACATCGTGGGATTCATGTTCAATGCCTTCAGAGCGTTGACAATCAATGTCGCTGTCTCAATGCGAGTCATGGGGCTGTCAGGTTTAACGTTATTTTCGATTATGTCAATCAGCTTATTATCAGCTGCTGTATTGACATTAACGGCATACCATTTGTTCTGATCTACTCCGTTCACGGCAGAAGCGGCTTTATTGGCCGGGATGCCAAGTGCCCGTAGGAATATCGTACTGGCTTCCGCAACAGTGACCGACTCTGATGGGGCGAATCTGCTGTTACCCACGCCGACGATCAGCATCAACGCCGCCGCCCTGTTAATTTCATCACTTGCGTAATGCCCGATCGCATCGATGAAGTTGGACTTGACGTTCACTGGCACCAGCGTGACATCGCCGCGGACGATGACGGTTACCGTACCATCACTATTCAATTTGGTAGGTACCGGGGTCAATGTGCCGTCGGCATTTACGATTGCCATCGTAGTGAATTCCGCTTTGTCCTCGTCGGGTTGCATATTCACGGTTACAGCATAAGGTTTGTTGACATCTCCTGATGTTTTCACAATCACTGGGGGTGCAACTGCCACAATGGTCACACTTGTGTTTGCGTTGTTCGCCGCAGTTGCCGCTACTGCGTCTTCAGCTGCTTTCGTTTGCTCCGATGTGCTTTCGATCATGGTGGTTGCATCCGTATCTTCCTCAACCTGTAGGATCCAATCATTTTCGGCTGGTTTCGGAGTAGGAGTCGGGACAGGTGTCGGGACTGGCTGAGAAGGAGTCTCGGAGCTGGTGTCCCCAGAACCGCTGCCTTCAGAACCGTTGTCTGTCTGCGGAGCGCTGGCACGGGTCACTGCTAGGGTATAGGTCCTCTGCGTATCATCTTCAGCAATAACACCTACATCAAATGTATTCAGCCCTACATTTAGAGATTTTACGCCTGCCCCGTTAACCGTCGCAGCGCTGTGGTTATTTGTGGCAGTAATCGTAATACTGCTGACACTGTTATCCACATTTACTGCGTAGCTCGTAATGTCCGAGCTAAATTCTGGGGACAGTACACCTGTGCTAACAGTCAGATTAGAAAGCGTTGCGTCATTGGAGGCGTCTTTCCCAGCACGGTTCACAGTTACCGTGTAGGTTTTCTGCGTACCATCTTCGGCAGTAACAACTACCTCAAATGTATTCAGACCTACGCTCAGAGATTTTACGCCCGCTCCGCTGACCGTCGCAGCGTTGTGGTTATTTGTGGCAGCAATGGTAATACTGCTGACATTGTTATCCACATTTACTGCGTAACTCGTAGTGTCCGAGCTGAATTCCGGAGACAGTACACCTGCGCTAACGGTCAAGTTAGAAAGCGTTGCGTCTCCCGAGACAACCTCGCCCACTTCCACGATTAGCAGATTGTCGATGATAAAAGGATTGGGGTTATCGCTCGGCGTCGGTGAGTCATTGTTCCGTAAGATACCGAACCAAGTCTGGTCGGATGTGCTCACGAACTCGTACTCATAATACCCTTTCCAGTTCGGCACTGCTTTCTTAATGTCGATGTTGCGGTAAGTGCCATTGGCTGCCCAACCTTCAGGCATCGCGGTTATTGGCACGCCGCCGTCCGACCGGTTCGAATTCACATTGTTAAAATACGGACCCATCGTGCCTTGCAGATAATCATGGTGTTGAAGTCCTGTAAATTCCACGGTTGTCGAAGAAACTCTCTGACTTAGTGTCCCTTTCATACCATTCCCTAGCACAAAGGCGAAGATGCCATTTAGGCCGGTTTGGTAGTCAAAGCTAATACGGTATGCCTTGCCCTCTTCAAACCGGAGGCTCTGAGGTGTAGTCTGGTACATAATGCCCCCACTGCCGGTGATGTTAGAGAATGAGGTTTTGCCGTCCACAACCAGATCAACCGGGATGGTCGTAGTATCCCACCATTGGCCAGTAACCGTATTTCCCGCTTGGTCTTTCGTTGGCTGCACAAAGTTTCTTACACTTTCGGGAGCGTTACTACCCCAAACGGGTACAGTATTGTTTTGCGTATAGGGATCATGTCTGCGCTGCATGATCGTTCTGGCTTCGCGAAACCCTCCGCCGTTACCAAGATTAAAGGGCAAGAAGCCCTCAAAAGTAGGTTTGTTGATGGACGTACCCGCTTCAGTTGTTCCATCCGGCGCGGATTCGAAATCCTGATACAGGATGATTTTCCCGTCGGTCACCGGAGTCTTCGGTGTTGGTGTGGTAGTCCTGTACATACGCACGTTGTCAAATCGCACCTCGCCTTCGCCCGCCACTGCTTGCAACCGTATTGTTGCTGTAGGTGCGTCCGCGGTGAATACGACGCGCATACGGAGCATACCGGTTTTTTCTTTGGAGTCGTAGCGGTCATAGTTGAGCAAGACGGAGGAATCTGTGTAACTAGAGCGCCTAGCTCCATCTGTATCCACGATGAGCGACGCCTTGCGCGTTTTTCCACGTTGAACCTCCACCATAACCGATACGGCGTACTCGTCACCTGGATTCAGGCCGGTGATTGTCTGGCTGACCTCCGTTTCGTTACCATCCTTAACCGCCAGCTCCCAATTGCGGCTTCTACCATGGTTGTCGGCATTCGAGTTAGGTTGCGCTACGGCACCGTCAGTGGTGAAGAGTGGCATCGTTGTGTTGTCGTTACGTACTACTTCGGGATTCCCATTTACAGTTTTCCAACCTTTGAGGGTGTTACCTGTGCTGAAGCCGGGGTTACTCACATATTGTCCCTCGCCAAAGTCGACGTCCACATCCATATCCTGCTGTTCTTTGTACACCACATACGGGGTTCTTGCATCTGTATGGATAGTAATTTTTCCATTTACTACTGTTAGAACCTGTTCAGAAGACTTGCCCAGGTCGGACAACTTATACACGTAGACGGTATTGAGGCCCGCCCAACTGTTGGGGAGTTCCCAGGTCGTACTGCCGCCGTCATCGTTCCAATGGTATAGTTTGATCTCCTTTTGTTCTTGCTCATCAAGCTTTTGCATGTCGCCCTCGTTCCACGGTATCAGGTACTTGGTCGAACCTTGATCTGTACCGATGGCGTTAACCTGCTCGTAAATCTTCTTTCCGTCTTTTTCTATGATGCGTTTGCTATTTCTTGTTTCGTTATTGAGGTTCTCATAACCCTCTGCATAAACCTTCACTTCTCCGTTATTAAACTCGATGTAGTCCGCCCAGCCATCCTTATCCTTTTCCATGCGCGTAACGGGGAAGTGCTGCATGTACTTGGTTGGGATGTTGTTGCGATAGATTTTCTCAACAATCGAGTCATATTCGTTGATACCATTGTGCACCCAGCCCTCGTAGGAGGTCGTATCGGCGCCCATCAGCAGGAAAGCACTGTTCGGTACACGGGTTTCCTCAATGTCTGCCTTCCAGTTGTCGGTCGTGTAGTTATCCCAGCGGTCTTTGGAGTCGTTGAAGATAAACCGGGCAATATCGCTGGAATATCCCTTAAGCGACGCCGGGCTATAGCTCTTTTCCACGGACCAGTGCGCCCACGCAGCGGAGTCCTCTGAGACGTACGGCCACTCCACAAAGTATGCAAGGCCATTATCCTCGTAATCCCGCGCCAAGGCGTTTCCGCGCCAGCCGTTGTGGGAGTACACATCGCTGTAAATGAAGCCCAAATCCGGGATGTCGGTTTTAAAACGATTCATGCGCTCATAACGGCTTTTTTCTTGGCTTGCCTCATTATCATTATCTCGGGTTAACGCATCCAACTGGTCGTCGATCACATAGGCTTGGTGCAGGTAGTAACCGAACGCCACATAACCTTTGCTTCGCGGGGTGATTCCGTCGGCTTGCATTTCGACGTTCTCATAGCTAAACTGGTCAACCTTCGCGAAATACTCTGTAAAGTTGGTGTGGACACCGACAAAGCTGTTGTACTGGTTAGTCGTAATGTCGGTAAACTTTCGGAACTCGTCCAAGCCGCCCAGTTGGTCATCGTAGACGCTGAAGTCGCCCCAGTTGCCTGCGTTGTGGTATTTTTGCAGGATGATTTGTCCCAAGCCGTCCGTATGCAGCCAGATACGCTTAGTTTCATCCACTGATGCCAGATACGGGTAGTTGGATTCGTTTCCCTGTGACATAATCAGCCGTTGTACGACCGCGTCGGCAATTTTGTCCGAGCCGACCGCCACTTTAGCGACGCTGCGGTACTCATTGGCCGCATCCTGCCAGTTAACGATGCCATCGTTATTGTTTTCTTCAGCCAGCACGACCCAGACATGCGGCATATCCCTTTCGTATGGTTCATCTGTATACGTTCTGGTTATTAAGGCTTCCTCCTCTCCGTATCTACCCTCATTGTCAATAAATTTCTTGGTTGCATCAGGGAATCGCCATACCCAGGATCCGCTGAGCAGACTCGTTGTGACCAGCGAATCGTTTCTCTTGGTTTCAGCGAAAACGCGTCTTGCCACGCTGCCGTCAGTCAATCCGAAGGCATTACTCTGAATGCTGGCGGCCACGCTGCCGTTTGACACAAAGGCGTAGTTATAATAATCAGAGCCGGTCATCATATCTTTGATATTGTAAAAGCTATCGCCGCTCCTTCCGATATTGCTTTCCATTTTGGAACCGGCAAATGAGGAGCCGGTATTAAAATTGCTGACAGTTACCGGATTATGATTCGGTATTTCGATTACGAAAATACGGTTGGCGGGATCCTCCTTAATCTCTATAAAATCAAACTTGAGTACCATCCCCTCGACCGTTGCCTTGATCTTTATTTCCGCGTTCAACTCGGTCACTCGCAGGGTATAGATAACATGTTGGCTGCCGTCTGCGTTCTGGAATGGCTCACTGGATGTAACGATGGGCTTGTAGTCCTTAACCGTTGAACCTGTCAACCCTTGGGATGTATTTAAGCTATATGTCATGCCAGTGGTCAACTTGAGCGTGTCCAGCTTGTTACGGTTGCCGTCGATCTTCGCACCGCTGTCCTTCATCTCATACTGAATGGCGCGAGGGAAGTCCTTATCCAGATAGACCTTTACTTCATTGCTTTCGATGCTGAAAATGCTGCTGTTTTCTGCAACCGTCACCGTACCGGTTGACTTAATTACCGAGTTATATATGGAAGTCGCTGTAACCGTTGTCTCACCAACATTTTCTCCGACCACTAGGTTGCCGTACACGGACACGATGTCGGTGTTGGCGGCTGTCCAGACAAAGGCTGGCGTGGCGTTCGCTGGGACCGTTGTATAATTCAGCGTTGTCTGGTCTTGATGATTCACGCTAGTAGTAGCGGACAGTGTAACAGATGAAGGCGGAATCACTACGTTCTCGGTCACCGTCAAACTGTTGAAGCGTCCAACGGCGTCCTTCGGATTGACGATCGTACGGATGCCTATTGTATCGCCGGGTTTCAAATACACTGTAACGATGTTCGACTGTTCCGTACTGGTCAGGCTGGCCGTTGTCCTCGTATATAAAGTGCCTGCAAGCTGGCCGTTCACAAGCAGCCCCAATTGGCCGCTCGCCTGAGAGCTGCCTTTCGCATAGTTCAGGGTGATGTCGTACATACCGGGCTTTTTCACGACGGCATCGGGAACGTCGATTTCAATAGACGAACCCACAGGGACGTAGTCCATCGTATCCACAAACCCATTGCCTACTCTGATCCCGCCGCTAAGGCCAGTTAACGCGATCGGGATGTTCTCCGGGACTTCACTGGCGTTGCTATTCCGTACCGCCGCCGGTGGGTCGAACACATTGTTTGCCGTATCCCACAGCGAGACTTGGGCGGTTTTCAACCTAATATCGCTTTCGTTATTCTTTATGTACAGATTGTACTTAAACGTACCGCCGGTACCAGTGGACGTAATGACGACGTCCCCGGCCTTAATCGTTTGAATCCTTCCAGTCACAGGATCCACTGTCGCAGTCTCCGGGTCACTGCTGGACCAAGTGAGTGGGAAGGTCACGGGCTCCGGAATAATGATCTCATTGCCTGTCAGGAGGTAGAAGTTGCGGTTGAAGGAGTCGTATGAGTAAGACTGCTCCACCTCCCAGACGGAAATATAGTCGATATTGACAAGACCCTTGTCTGGATAGTCCACTACATCAAGACTGGAGGTGTCCAGCACCAGAGAGATGGTATCGCCCTCTTTCAGGTCCATCGTCCAAATATCGGATTCAACAAACACAAGCTCGCTGTCCTTGCCTGCAAGGGGAATACGGTAATTACCAGGCGTTTTCGGAGAGCCGTTTTCATTTTTTTCAACCTGATCGTAATTGACATACACACTGATATAGTCCTCAATTTCGTAATTGACGCGGGAGAACTTCAACATGAATCCGTATTTACCATCTTTATGAATTGTAAAAGGGAATGTAACGCCGGCACCTGGCTTCGCCCTATAAGTTTGGGGGTCGCTGCCTGTGTATAAGCCGCCCAGAACAGATCTGTCATTAGGCTGACCAGCCGGAGGCGACGAATAGCTGCCATTCGGATACGTCGCGCCGTTGCTAGTGTTGCCAATGTTGGTGCGAACTACGGTGCCGCCGAACTTATCCGCGTACGCCGCCTTGTAGATGCCGTTGGCACGCGGGATAAGCACAAGCGATTCATACGCTTTGCTCAAGTTGCTCAACACGGTATTGAGTGTTACTGCCATCGCTGTCTCGTCGAGAAGCAAGTCTTTCGCCCCGGCCAGTGCCGTGGCAAACGGCACCCATGTAGCCAAGGTGTAGCGGTCCTCTTTAAGACCACGCCCCTCAATGGTCGTGACAAGTTCTTGCAGCGCTTTCCTCGCTCTGCTCTCTTCAGTGCCCAGATCGACCGTAGCGCTGCCTCCCCCATTGGTGATCGTGAGCTTTACGTTAGAATTAGTGCTATTGACATATATGTCATATATGCCGTCGTTCAACGTCTCGTTAAAGACAACCTTGTTGCCATTCTTGACGCCGCTAGCCTTTACGACGCCGTCTTGCATCAGTACGAAATCCACTGCGCTGATGTCAGGATGCGCTTCTCCATTAAGAAGAACCGTCAGCTCCGGTTTCTTGGAAACTGTTATATTCTCAATCCACATTTGCTTTGTAACGCCGTTATTGCCTGAGGTCCTTGTATCAAGCACCCGTAGCTCGGCAATGTTTGCAGGGTTTTTTGCCCTGAACGCAAAGTTTGTGGCAATTTGCGTCTCCGAACCGCCCTCCGGTGTTACCCATGCGCTGTATGTTTTAGCGGTCATATCAATCGCGACACTGACATGATACACTTTATTTGCCACTAAAGGAGAGATGACATCAGCACCCCACCCTGTGCCGTTATATGCGCCAATCCCTGTATTGAACCGCACAAGGGCGTTCATTTTATCGACATCCGCATTCAAAGCGGTACCGCTTTGAACCAAGGAGACAGCCGTGTTCGGACTGGTTACCGATGTGACGTAATCGAACTTAACCGTCATTAGTCCACTCGTCAAAACCTCTGGCAGCGTATAGTATGCTTTAGCAGCATTGGCGCTGTTTCTGCCCGCAGCGTACAACCTCAGACTTCCCTTCACGCTGCAGAGCACATCAATCTTCCTGTTCAGATTGTTAATTATGAGCGTGTCGGTGGTTTGATCGTTTGCCCCTTCACCGCTCCATTTGTACGAATACCCGGCTTCGAGCACGTTCGGCGGAGATGACATCGCACCCCGGCCTTCGGCGGTAATCACCAGTGTTTTGCCACCGAGAACCACAGCCCCGCTGGCAATGAAGTTGTCGTTGTATTTAGCGATGATCGCTGAGCCATTGGACGCACCTGCATCCTCGGCCTTGAATTCAACCGTGTAGTAGTTGAGCGTTTTGGCAGCAGTTCCAGAGACGACAATCGTTTCGCCAGTGTCGTCGCTGCCGTCAAAAATGTTATATGTACCGTCGTAAACGTTAAATGTAACCGTGCCGCCAATGGCGGAACCATTATCAATGATTTCCCCATTTTGCCGCAGGGTGAACGTTTTGCCGTGCTCGTCAAACGACTGGCCGTCTTTGTTGATGGTAAACGCTACGTTGTAAGCGTTTGCAGATGATTGCTGTGTTACGCTTAAATCAGCCTCGGCTCCATCTGTGACGGACGCAAATACTGTCAACGGCGTAAGGTTGGCGCCGATTAGCGACAGTATCATGGCCAAAACCACTACCATGCTCAGAAGCCTGCGTTTCATTTTGCTCAAAGTTATTCCCTCCTTAAACATATATCAGATTGTCAACTTTCAACTAAAGAACCCTCAAACCATAACGGAAAGCTAAAGAATACATCCTATTTTATCGTCGAGTCATGATCACTCCCTATCAGTTAAGCTTTCTATACATAAATGTATTTCTTGTTGAAGGTCAGCACGCTGGCCCTCCCACCTGCTTCCAAGTATGCTTCACTAGCCAGAGCCTGAATACAGCCTAGTTCTCATTTCCGTTGTATTAAAGTAAGAATGACAGGCATTAAGAGAATACATCAGTCCATCTTAGAAATCGTCAATAGTCAATCGTAATGTTAAGGAAGACCTGAGGCTCTGCCTCAGATCCTTGGTATAAACCCAATCTGATGTGTGTATGGGAAGGGTTGTCAATGTATCTAGATAAACAGGCGAGCAAACTTCCAAACCTAAAGAGTATCGCGAAAAGAGGTTGCTTGCTTTTCTAACGGACGTAACTGCCGTGGCGTCCGTTAGCATTTGGACTCCCTGCTTTTCTGTTCTTTTGTGTCTGAATCTGCTCGGTAGTGCATAACAAAAACCGATGCTCCCCAACCTAGGGGACATCGGTTTTAAGATTTTCAGGCTATATGGATATGAAAAAGCTCCTCTAACTCCATCTCCAGCACTTCGCTTAATCGCTTAGCGGTTGATGGGCCCACTGATTTAATCGACCGTTCAAGTAAACTTATGTACGCGTGGCTCAGGCCAGAATGCCGTGCCAGCTCTCGTTGCGAATAGCCTTTCATGACCCTTGCTTTAATGAATGCATCTGTTTTGGCCTTAATTTGAATATGCATCGGCGTTAAATGTCAGTCCCCCATCCTCACTTCGTCCTATTTGAAGTATACCGCATTTATTCACTAATGCAACAATAAATGTTTACTTTAGTAATCGAATCTATGGTATACAACATTTATTATTAGGATCGAAACTCACCGTTGTAATTACTATAGTAAACTGATAGTATTATAACGTTTACTAATGTTTACTTTAGGGAATGAGGATGAGCAGGCATGTACTTTTACGATAAATTACGAGATATGCGCAAAATGAAAGGCTTCACAATCCGCGAACTAGCTGATCGCTCAGGTGTGTCCGCGGCATACATCTCTCAACTTGAGAATGGTAACCGCGGAATTCCTTCTCCCGATGTCTTGATGAAATTATCTGAGGGGCTCAACACGTCTTACTCGGAGCTGATGGATATTGCTGGTTATCTCGAGTCCTCTCAAGCGAACCAACAGTTTGAAAGCAATCCTGTTAATCTACGGCGTTTTCTTCGTGAAAATGAGCTCATGTTTGATGGTTTTATCCTTACACCTGAAGATAAGGAATGGGTAGAGCGCATGCTTACCGTCCTATTCTGGAAAGAGCGTCAATCTAGCAAAAGCACCGAGAGTGAACCCTCATCATAATGGCTCCTTTCACGCGATTACAGCGTTATTTGTTGCCCCGGTGCCATCACTAAGCCTTTGATGCCTTCTTCTTCCAGGCTTGCTACAAAAGCGTTCGGATCCTGTTCAATCACAGGGAACGTATTATAGTGCATAGGCACAACGGTGTCAGCTTTCAAATATCCCGCAGCGATCACGGCATCTTCCGGTCCCATCGTGTAGTTATCCCCGATCGGCAGAAAGGCCAGATCAATATCGTTCATTTTGCCAATCAGCTTCATATCTTTAAATAACCCCGTGTCCCCTGCATGATAAATGGTTTTTCCTTCTACTTTAAGCAAGAATCCACTCGCCATGCCTGTATAGATATTTTCTTTGGTGCCTGGCGGATTATAGGAAGAATCGTGTAAGGCTAGGGTCAGTTTTACTTTACCAAATGGAAACTCATAAGCCCCGCCGATTCCCATCCCGTGTGTTTTTGCCCCCTCAAAGCCCAAATATCTGGCCAAATCGTTAGGAGCAATAACAGTAGCATCGTTGCGCTCAGCAATAGATAACGTGTCTCCAACATGATCTCCATGTCCATGGGTAACAAGGATGTAGTCTGCCTTGATATCTTCCGCTTTGACCGTTGCTTGCGGATTACCAGTAAGAAAGGGGTCTATAATCAAGGTGTGTTGCTTCAATCTAATTTCGACACAGCTTTGTCCATGGAAAATAATGTTCACTTATTTCAGCTCCTCTGGGTTAATAGGTTCATTTTATCATAGGTACCTTTTCGAATCGAAATTCTTCCAGACGTTACAAATATCCCCTCCCGGAAAGTTCCGCAAGGGGACATATATACAGCTTAGTTAGCCAACACACTATTCATTTTTTTCTCTAACTGCACGAGCCCTTCCTCGGGATCCATGCCTCCCATTACGATACTTTGGAGCTCTTCGGACAATGTTGTAAACATCGTTGCATATTTATCCGTTTGTGGTGCAAATTTAACTTGATGCTGCGCTTCGATAAAAAGCTTCCGATAAGGCAATTGCTTATAGGCTTGGCTTTGAAGAACAGCTCGATTGGCGGGCACATGCCCGGCTTGACCCCATAGCATAGAACCTACTTTGGAGAAATAAGACATGAATGCCATGGCAGCACGTTGTTGATCCTTCGTTACATAACTAGGAATCACGAGAGTATGTGAACTCCCCCACTGCATCGAAGAGCCGAATAGAGTTGGAAGCGGCATGATCCCCGCAGGAAGGGAAGACTCACTTAAATGATAGCCTGCTTCCCATACACCTCCCATCCATAACGCAGCTTTGCCATTATGAAAGGTGTCCCACGGGGTCTTATCGTTCACATCGGAGAGCTTGCTTGCATAGATCTGTTGATAAAACTTCAACACACGAAGCGATTTGTCATTATGGATAGTTACTTTCGCCTTGCTAACATCCAATAATTCTCCGCCTGCTTGATAATACATATTAAGGAATGGCTCTTGGAAATATGGCGTATTTACTGCAAATGGTTCAACATTCGGTACTTTTGCTTGAATCTGCTGCAGCATTTGAATAAAAGCCTCCGGCGTTGAGATGGCCAGCTTAGGCGTTTCATCCTCATTCAATAAGCCCGCTTTTTTCAAAATATCCTTATTGTAATATAACATGTGAAAATGCGTGTCTAATGGCAGCGCGTACGGCTTACTCATGAAGCTTACACTTCGTACGTTGCTCTCCTCTAAGTCCTTGAATTCAAATCCAACCTCACTCGCCAATTCATCCAATGGCATAATTTGCTTCGCCTTTACGAATGGTGACATGCGGTCAACATGCGCAACAGCGACATCGGGACCTTTCCCCGAAGAAAGCGCCGTGCTCAGCTTCACATAATATTCATTAGATTCCAAGCGAAGCTGCTTCACGTAGACGGCCTTCTGTGAAGTATTGAAATCTTGAACAATACGCTCCACGAACTCCCCTTCACCACCGCCGAATGGATTCCAGAACGATATTTCCACTGGCGCTGTTGGGCCCGCCACGATTTTCTTGTTCTCAGCTACTTGTTTAGGATTATTGGACAGAAAAGAGCATCCCGTAAGCACGAATGTGAGCGTCCATATACACCCGATTCCGACGACCCGTGTGATCTTTTTTTTATCTAACAATTCGATCCCCCCTTTCCCCTTATGATACTAAGTAACAGCTCCTCGGTAAGCGTTTGCAATCAAGTTTTTTAAGAAAACTACGATGACTTGTCTTCTTTGGCTCGAATACGATATTCCGACGGGGATAGACCTGTTATTTTCTTAAATACTTTCGAGAAATATTTTGGGTCTGGAATGCCTACCAAATGCCCAATATCTGCTGTCTTGAGCTCACTTGTTAATAAGGTCATGGCTTTCTCGATGCGAATCCGCGTCAGATATTCCAGAAAGCTTTCACCCATTTCTTTTTTGAACAGATTAGCAAAATAGTTTTTACTTAAGTGCACCAAACTGCTGATCGATTGCAGCGAAATCTCTTGTTGGTAGTACTGCCCGATATACTGCGCTGCCTTAATAATACCGTTGCGATCACTATTATACACACCGATCATATGCCTAACGAGTTCCTCGAATGCTTGCAGAAACCAAGCTTTACTCATCTGAATCGTCTCTAATTTGGATAATTGCTCATAATACTGTTTCTTTAATTGGAGGATGCTTTGCTGATCACTTGCCACCTCTGACCATAGCGTCGTGAGTAGGATTAGCAGCTCCAGCGAAATAATTTCCACGAGATCATAGTCTTTACGTGCTGTAAGCTGTTCGAAAATATCTTCCAAATAAGCTTGCAGCTCTTTCGTTTGAAAAGCATAGACCATCGCATGAATATGCGTTGTACTCACTTTAATATTCTCCGCCAACTGACTTGGTAGAGGTACATAATCAACACCATACAGAATCGCTCGTTCAGGGCCAATGAACATTTTATATTTCGCTGCGGCTTTCGCTTGCTCGTAGGCTTGATGCAGCCCTGACCAAGTAGACGTACTCATACTAACACCTACTGTACACGACATGTCACAGTGGTCCTTGAGATAGAGAACGACGGACTGTGCCCATGTCTTCATCTCAGACAAACCAACAACCGTCATTTTCCTTGCAAAAAGAAGTACGTTTATTTCCCCTTGTCGATCTGGAAAAACTTCATAGACATCCTCTGAGAAAGTCGTCATCACTTCTGCATTCGCCTTACGTATCAAAGCTTGCCCCTCCTCAACACTCTGCGCCCACTCATTCTTCACGATATGAAGCACATATAAGGGTAGCATAACGTCGGAGAATCTTAAGCTTTCTGCGATTTGTTGGCTGCGATCAGGGTCCATTTCTTCAAGGAGTTCTAGCATCCGTTTTTCTTTGAAGAGGGGCTCAATGTCACTTACCGAATGCATCTGCTCACTTGCTGGTGATGCCGCTAGGATCGATTCCTTGACTCGCAGCAGCGTTTCCTCCAAGTCCCGAGGCATCATATCTGATTTAATCATATATTCAGAAACCCCATTGCGAATTGCTTCTTTCGCATATTGGAAATCTTCCAAATTGCTAAGGATAACTATTTTCATATGCGGATAACTTTTACGTACTTCCGTAATTAGTGTGATGCCATCCATAACGGGCATTTTAATATCTGTGATGAGAATATCCGGTGGGGTCTCGCGGATCAACGCCAACGCTTCTTGCCCATTCGCTGCTTCACCGCTCACCGTTAAACCAAGCTTATCCCATTCAATCATCGAGCGAATACCGAACCTTACGATATATTCATCTTCCACAATCACAACTCGAAACATGCTCTTCACCTACTTCATTTCTGGAAGTCTGATACGAATATGTGTACCCGCTCCGAGTTCACTTTGAATGTCTAAACCATAGAGCTTCCCACAAATGAGTTTAATTCGTTCATCTACATTCGCTAAACCAATCCCACTTACTTTATCAACGGAGGGAACTTCATGCCGATTCAGACTTTGTACCAGACTTGCGTCCATGCCTCGCCCATTATCCACGACCTCAAAGCGAATTCCACCTTCCGGATGGATGCCGCACCGTATATGAATTTCACCTGTTTCTCTATCCGTAAAAGCATGTAGAATCGCATTCTCTACAATGGGTTGTAGGATCAGCTTAGGCGTACGATACGTACGTACTTCTTCGTCTAGATGAACGAACGTCTCTATATTAAAGTTGAATCGGAACTTTTGAATCCCCAGATAGCACTGTACATGCTCGATCTCTTCTTCGATGGTTACTGTCTCTTCGCCTTTACCTAAGCTAATCCGCAATAATCGGGATAAAAGGCTGACCATTTCAGCCGCATGATTAGCTTTCTGGAGGAGCGCCGTCCATTTAATAATATCCAGTGTATTATACAGGAAATGCGGATTAATTTGCGCTTGTAAAGCCTTCAATTCCGCTACACGCTTATGATTCTGTTCCTCATAAACCGTTTCCAATAGACCATCGATCCGTGTAACCATATAGTTAAAATTTTCGCCCAAAATATCGAATTCATCATTGCGGCGCTTGGCTTTGAAACGGACGGTCAGGTCACCTGACATGACTTGTCGCATCAATCGAATCATTTTCAGAATGGGCTTGGAGATCGAATTGGCCAGTAAAAATGCGGTCAAGATGGAGAATAAGATACACATGAAAGCGATCACCAAAATAATTTGCAGCAGACGATTCGAATCTTTGTACAGAGAAGCCTCCGAAATGACATTAACGACGATCCAGTCGTTTGTGTGCAGCTTTTTATAATTCACAATCAATCTTTCGCCTTGATATCTCAGTGGAAATACGGATTCATCTGTCGTGGAACGAAACATTTCTGTATAACCATCTTCGCCTAGTACTTCTTTCACACTCTTACCCAATACGCGACTGTCTGGGTATGAGATGATGTGTCCTGAACCATCAATAACGAAACTTTCAATATCCATATTACTCTTCGTCGTTCGAGCACCAATTTCTTTCAGCACATCCTCGCGGATGTCTAGTACGGCAATAATCCCAACAGGACTATCGTCCGACATTTTGTATATTTGCTTGGCCAGTGAGAAAACGTGTACATTCTGAGTGTTTAGACTATCGACATACGTTCCTAATCGCGTAGAAAACCACCGAAAATTACTCCCATCCTTCAAGGTTTGCAGGAATGGTGATACCTTGTCTAAAGACCGATCGTTCCATCTATATATACCTTTGATAAAATGCTGCGGTGAAAGGAACGAAATCGACTGTATATCCTGATTAATTGCAATAATGGTCGATAGCTTCGTAGTTAGGGATAGACTATCTAGATCGTATTGTGCAGGATCTGCGCGATCCAAAGTCCGCAGCATCGTGACAATGTCATTATTATTGACGACCTGCATCATCATATCTTTATAAATGCCAAGTCTCGTGTCAATATTCTCCGCCGTCTGCTTCAAGAGTTGTTCCGAGTATTCCGTAACTTTATTGTTGATCGTTGACTTCGATATCGAATATGAAATAAACCCCAGAGCAAGCAGGGGTGTTAGCGAAAAAAGGAACAACAACAGCATCCACTTATAGCGAATGCTGCTCGTCCATGTATACATCCATGAAGGAATTCGTTTGTGGCGTTGTCGCGTCGCAACCTCTGATGCTTGGGTCATCGTTGTAGCAACCCTTTCTGGGAAGAGAATCTGATTGGTAGATATTAGCTTATTAACCTTTAATACCAGACATGGCCACTCCTTGCACAATTTGACGCTGCAGGACAGCAAACACCAGAATCGTTGGAATTGCCGCAATTGCACTTGCTGCCATGATCAGATTTAAGGACATCGTATTATTCGACAAAAATGTCGGTAGTCCTGCTGATAAGATCATGTTCTCTTGCGAGGTAATGGAAAGATACGGCCACAAGAAATTGTTCCACGATAAAATAAAGTAGAAAATCCCGACAGAGAACATAGCAGATCTAGTAAGCGGGAGACATATCCGATACCATAAACCGAAATTTCTACACCCGTCGATTTGTGCTGCTTCGATATAATCCTTCGGGACGCCGTCCATGAATTGCTTCAAGAGCAAGATGCCGATTGGATTCGTAAGCCCAGGCAGAATAATCGCCCACATGTTATCAATCAGCTTCAGATGAAGCGTTGTTTCGTAAAGTGGTATCAGAATCGCTTCCGTAGGAATTAACAAGCCTGAAACGATAACCAGATAGAACAAACCTCTGGACTTGAAAGGCAGTTTCGAAAAAGAGAAAGCTGCCAATGAACTAAAGATGAGTGAAATAACGGTAGTCAGCACACCGATCACAGCGCTGTTCCACGTCCATCTTAGGATCTGCGAATCTTTGATCACCTTCGTATAATTATGCAGATGTAAATCCGAGAGATTCACCCAATCACTTAGCGCGGAGACATTTACGCCATCCGGTTTCAGCGATACAATGAGCATCCAAATCAATGGAAACATAAATAAGAGAGCCAGGATCACGGCGATGATGTTAATTGCGATTCCTTTCATTGTTCAACCTCCGTCAATCTTTTCTGTCTGTTAATTTGAACTGTACAACGGCGAGGAGCAGCATGATGACACAGAATACGATGGACTGAGCCGAAGCAAGCCCGAACATATCCTTTTTAAACCCCGTGACATAAATGTAGCGAATCATGGTATTCGTGGAGTCCCCTGGACCTCCGCCGGTCATAATCTGTACTTGCCCAAATAGCTTTAAACACGAGATAATTTGATAAAAAACTTGTATTTGCATGACTCTCGACAAACCTGGGAGCGTAATATGAATGAATTGCTTCCAAGCGCCAGCGCCATCTATTTTCGCAGCTTCATAATGATCCGTAGGAATTTCTTGCAAACCAGCTAGGAATAGTACCATCACGAAACCAACTGACCACCAATCGGTTGTTAGGGTAATAGCCCACCAAGCAAAATGTTTATCTGTCAGCCAGTGAATGTCACCAGGTAAACCAATGAGTTTCAAGAACGCGTTAATCGGGCCATACTTCGAGTCGAAAAGTCGGAGCCATATGAAACTGATGACCGAGACGGACAGTACATAAGGCAGGAAAAACATGGAACGGATAAGCGTTCGAAAGCGGAGATTCTGATTAATCAGCAGAGCTAAGATCAGGCCTAGTACGATAATAGTCGGTGTACAGATGATGACAAAGTAAATCGAGTGCCACACATACAGATAAAAATTCGAATCACTGAAAATCTTTTTATAATTCGCTAAGCCAACATACTTCTGCATCCCCTGAATGCCCCAAACGTGCAAGCTCATCCAAGCGCCTCGCCCAACAGGCCACAGATAGAAGATGGCAAAAGGGATCAGAAACGGCAGCAGATACACCATTGCCTTCAATTCCAAAGCTATTCGTAACGGTTTACGTTCGCGGAGGACCCATGTCCGATCACGCTCACTTACTTTTGTCTCCATTGGCTCTTCTCCTTGTTTCTTTTCTGTATAAGAGCGGGTGAAGCCACCGTTAGCTTTCACGAGAGCTTCACCCGATTCAAGCGGACGATTAATTGGTCAAAATATCATTGATTTGCTTATCCATACTTTTCAAGCCATCTTCTGGAGATTGCTTACCGAATAGGATGTTCTGTAAGGACTCTGAAACCGTCGTGATAATCGTTGTGTACTTATCTGTTTTCGGTGCGAATTTCACTGTTTTCTGAGCTTCGATAAAGAAATTACGGTATGGCAGTTTTTTGTACTCATCGCTTGTTGTTACTGTGCTGTTAGCAGGTACGTGTCCGGCTTGACCCCACGTTTTGCCACCTACCTCTGAGAAGTACTTCATGAATTTCGCGGATGCTTCTTGCTTCTCTGTTGTTACATAAGAAGGTACGACGAGTAAATGGGAGCTTCCCCAGTGGGTTTGGCTACCGAAAATCGCAGGCAGCGGCATCGCACCAATATTCAAAGCTTTATCGTTAAGCAAGAGCCCCGCTTCCCACACACCGCCGAACCATAGGGCTGCTTTTCCGCTATGGAAGGAATCCCAAGGTGTTTTATCATTGAGATCACTGTACTTGTTTTTGTACAAATCCATATAAAACTTAAGGACATTCAAGGCTTTCTCGTTGTTGATTGCGGATTTCGTCATATCGCCATTTAAGATATCGCCGCCTGCTTCATAGTACAAATTCAGGAATGGCTCTTGGAAATAAGGGGTATTCACGGCTAATGCCTGCACGCCAGGTACTTTGGCTTGAATCTGCGCTAACGTTTTCTTAAAGCCCTCTGGCGTCAACTCTCCCAGTTTCGGCGTGCCATCATCGTTTAGCAGCTCGGCTTTCTTAAGCAGATCCTTGTTGTAATAGAACATATGGAAATGTGTATCTAACGGTACGGCGTAAGGCTTTCCATCATAGGATACGCTTTTGATATTGGAGTCTGAGACTTGTTTCAGATCAAAACCAACCTTGCTGGCAAGACCATCAAGAGGTAGAATTTGCTTCGCTTTCACGAAGGGCGAGATTCGATCCACGTGAGCTACAGCCACATCGGGCCCTTTCGATGAAGAAAGTGCCGTGCTTAGCTTTGCATAGTACTCATTGGATTCTAAGCGCAGCTGTTTCACGATGACTTCCTTCTGGGAGTCGTTATAGCCTTTGACAATTTGATCTACGAAATCACCTTCGCCACCGCCGAACATATTCCAGAAGGTGATCTCTACCGGATTCGCTGCTTTGGTTGTCTCTGCGGCTTTCGCAGTCTGTGCAGCTGTGGCAGTTGCAGTTTTGGTATCGCTTTCTTTTGTGCTCGAGCAGCCTGTCGCTACCATAGCAAGCGCAATACTTGCGGTAAGTAAACTAGTGAATTTCTTTTTCATTGGGATGAACAACCCTCTCTCATTCGGTTTATGTTAGTTGTCGAAAGCCCTTTCATTCAAGTGTAAGGGCTTTCCTTGGTTCTAACTTTACAGGGAATCGCTCCGCGTCTAAACCGATAAAACCGTCAACTTTAGGGAACAAACGTAAGAAATCCTCAGACTGTTTTGACTAAAAGGTGACGATGTTACGATTGGAGGGGTGAATCGTACGTTGGACAAGCGACGTTTAACTGGAAAACATACAGCTAATTCGAGTGAAAAAGACGATTATTTGAATATAGATGGAAAATGTACAGGTAATTTCCTTGGAATTATTGAAAAACACAGAATTCGAAGATAGCTGGAGGAAATCCAGTTATTCCGCAAATGAGCCCAAATGGGGCAAATTTAGATACAGGAAATCCAGTTATTTCGTCGGAGGGCTGCTTCTCTAGTAAACTAGTAGATTTTCATATATCATTCCGATAAGTTTAGCTATAATATAACAGACTACATAAAGACTACTTTGGCTAGTCAGATCATCTTTTGCTCAATAAAGAATAAAAAGTGCCTGGCCGGGACTGTAACCCCCCATTCGAATAAACGCGTTATCTCGGCACTTTAATTATCGCATGCAAAGAATATTCAATTAAGAAACTCAAGGAGGAATACTCATGTCGACCAAGCCCAAAATACTCGTTACCCACAAATTACCGGAAACCGTTCAAGATTATTTAAATCTTCATGGTGATTGTACGTTCTGGAATCAGGAAGGCAGTATGCCTCGGAGTGTCATTTTGGATAAAGTCTCAGATGCCGAGGGAATCTTGGGAGGAACAATTGACGAAGAACTGTTAAGCCGCGCACCACGGTTACGTGTAGCGAGTACCTCTTCAGTCGGGTACAATCATTTTGATCTTGATGCAATGAGATCCCATGGTGTAATTGGTACTCATACTCCATATGTACTTGATAGCACCGTAGCTGATCTCGTTCTCGCCTTAATGTTAAGTGCAGGGCGAAGAATCGCAGAACTGGACGCTTATGTGAAACAGGGGAAATGGCAAAAGGGAACGAGCGGTACCGAATTATTCGGTGTAGATGTTCATCATTCAACACTGGGAATCATCGGCATGGGGCGGATTGGCGAAGCGATTGCTCAGCGAGCTGTATTTGGCTTCGATATGAACCTGCTCTATCACAGTCGCCGTCCAAAAAAAGAAGTAGACGAGCGCTTCCATGCCCGCTTCTGCGAGCTGGATGAGTTACTACGTGAATCCGACTACATCGTTGTGATGACTCCTTTAACTCCAGAGACGAAACATATGATCGGCGAGGAGCAGTTTAACTTGATGAAGTCATCAGCCATCTTCATTAATGCCTCCCGAGGAGCAACTGTAGACGAGCAAGCGCTGATTAAGGCGCTTCAACAAGGAAAAATTCGCGGAGCCGGCCTAGATGTGTTCGATATCGAACCAACTCCTGCGGATAATCCGTTGTTATCCATGCCGAATGTGGTCACTTTACCTCATATCGGTTCGGCTACTGCAAGAACGCGTAATGACATGGCTGAACTTGCAGCCAAGAATCTTGTGGAAGCTCTGAACGGCGGTCAGGCCTATGTTGTACAAGAACTAAAGGATTTGGTTCCGAACTAACGCTTAGCATCCCTTTCCCTCCGAGACTATCAAAATAAACGGCTACGCCGTCCTTCTGGGACGGGAGCGTTTTTGGAGAAATATAACCAAATTGTGATGTGAAACATATTTTAAGAAGGACCTGAGGCTCTGCCTCAGGTCCTTGGTATAAACCCAATCTGATGTGTATAGGGAGGGTTGTCCATGTTTCTAGGTAAACAGTCGTGCAAATTCCCAAACATAGAGAGTATCGCGAAAAGTGGTTGGTTGATATTCTAACGGACGTGACAGCCTCTATTATCTGAAAATGAGGCAGTTTTGATTTTTAATGGACACCAGAGGCGTTATTGACTAATTTACATGCCAACATGTGTGGCAAGGGACTGAATAACGGCCTTGGCGTCCGTTAGCCTTTGGACTCCCTGCTTTTCTCATCAAATAACGGCTCTCCTGTCCGTAACGCAGTAAACATCAAAGCAAACCTTGCATTACTTTATATCTATTAAAAAAGAGCCCGAGGGCTCTTTTTTCTATAGATTATTTACAAGCAAGTTAGTTTATCGTTATATTGTCAAAACTCACACTATTCCCGAAGCCACCACGGACCCCGATCGTCCCACTTACAAATGTTGTATCGGTAAAGGTAATTTTGGGAGTGGCCATATCGCCTACGTACACCTTCGTATTCCCTTCATTGACTACAACCTTCATGTGATACCACGTGTTCGTGCTGATCGTTGTATTGACAAGACCAAGCTGCGTCCAGTTATTGTTAAAACGACCTAGCCACACTTGCCCCGCAGAATCAATGCCTGCGGCATACCCTTTCAAACTGTCCGTCCCCGTTGCTGGATTCGTCACATTAAAAATAAGACTGCCCTGCCCCGCATTGTTAAGCTTGATATCTCCTTCAAGGGTGTAATTTCGCTTGGATGGATAAGGGGTAAGTATGGATTTATCCTCATACACGCCCTTATCGGGGTTACCTAATGTACCTGGAGAACCTGTTTTCTCATCGATCGTGCTTAGATAACTCCAATTTGAACCGCCGTTCATACTTTTGTACACTTTTAACTGATAAGACTCTTGCCAACGCACCGATCGCATCGCTAGCAAAATATCGCCATTCGCTAGTTGCGCGAATTGACCATTATCGAGCTCACGTCCATCTTCCCAAAATGTCGCTGCTAAAGACCACGTACGGCAATTATCTGTGCTGAGGAATACCTGTAATCGCGTACCGCCCCAGGAAACTTTCGTATAGCCGTTATTATCATAAATGGCTGCAACCGCTAGCCAGTTACCATTGGCAAGCTTAATCATACGCGGATATTCCGAGCCAAACGTACCTGGACTAATGCCACGTGCATCTGTTCCCGCATCTGTAAACGTATTGATATTCGTTATCGTGACCGAGGATCCCCATATAATCGGCCCATTCGCAGCGAATGCTGGGCCTGACGGACTAAGGTGACAAATGTTACGATCCCACCCTATTCAGAAGCTGATGCTTACTCTCGTGGCGTACAAAATTACGATTGTGAAAATGCAACAAATAGCGCATTGATGTTCCACCTCGTCAACCGACGCAGAATATCAATGCGCTATTTGATTTCACTTTAGGCAAGCCTGCTAACTATCCCTCTCGCAATACCGCAGCCAACCGCTCAAACGTCAACTTCAGCTTGTCCTTCGGAATTTGAGCGAATGCATCGCCTATACTTATTTCGAAGGAACAAGTTCCCTCGCTTGATTCACGCAGATAGTGAATCAACCCTACACTTGTCTCAGCGTACAACTCGACAAGTATTGGCTCAAGCTTCTCTTTCGGCATCGCGATATGAACGTGGAACATATTCGTTACGGGTACCCGCGGCAAGGTAGTCACATGCTGACAGCTATTAAACAGCGCAGCAAGCCCCACCGCATCTTCATAGTATTGACCCATCTTCGGCTCACGCTGCTTGAAATAGTAGCTCGCGCTAAGGTAATACGGATACAGGCTGATCAAATCGCCGCCATGCCGCCTTTTCCACACCTTTGATTTCGCCGTAAACGCCTCATCACCAGCTAGAATCGCACCTGCAATGCCGCCGATTCCTTTGTAGAAGGAGATGTACACACTATCGAAAAGCACACACAATTCTGCAGTAGTCTTCTGATAATACGGCAGCACCTCGTACAATCTTGCCCCGTCCAGATGCAGTTTGATCCCTTTGGCACGACAATGTGCCGAAATCGCAACGAGCTCCTCGAAAGGCGGCAGCACACCACCAATTTCACGCTGTGGCAGCTCAATCAAGAGACATGCGATGTCATCTTTGAGTTCAAGAATCTCATCCAATAGAATCAAGCGATCCTTCTCGCCCAGCAAAATCGATTCAATCTGGTGAAGCTCCTTCAAGCCACCCTCTTCATGAATTTCCAAATGGCTTAACGGATGATACGCAACCTTGCGGATTCCCTTCTCATCACACCAAATACGTAGAGCAATCTGCTGCGCCATCGTCCCGCTGGGGAAGAACACAGCCTTCTCTTTGCCAAGATAAGCGGCCATTTCCGCCTGAAAGCTCTCTATACTTTCGCCAGTTCCATAAATATCACTCTCTAGTTTGCCATCCAGTCCATCTAAGGCCTCTTTTAAAATTTGAATATTTCTGCGGCCGTGGCCACCTACTGGATACGAGGTTTGGCGAAAGGCTGCTGCTAATGGAGATATTGTACTCATGTAGATCGTGCTCCTTTGTTTTTGCCATCTGCTTAGAGATCTTTGATGTCGTTTGGATTATAATGATATTAATAAAGATATCCCTTCTGAAAAGGAGCATCCCCATGAATGAAATCCTGATTGGTTCTAAGGAACAGTTTACTGCAAACCCGTCCGAAGTGAAAGTGAATGGCAAGCGATTTTTCCTTACGGAAGCGGATGGTGTCTACACGCTGCTTTCCAGTCGATGCCCTCACGCAGGATATGTGGTCGAACTTGAAAATGGCGAATTAGAGTGTCCACTGCATGGCTGGACCTTTGAAGTGCACACTGGCCGTTGCCACAATGTCCCTAATGCAAGGCTTCAACCCTTTGACGTCATCGAAAAAGAAGGTCTTCTATTCGCACTGATGGACCTTTCTTAACTGTATATTTTACCAATGGACAAGCTATACTATGGGCTGTTGTTATCCATTTCTCATAAACAGCTTAGGAGGCGGCATGTCCACAAAAGCAAATTCAACGAAGAACAGCACGATGGCGTGGTGGCAGCTATCACTGCTAGGCGTCGCTTGCACGCTCGGAACTGGCTACTTTCTAGGCGTCGGTATCGGCCTAACGATGGGCGGCGCCTCCATGCTATTCTTGTTCCTTTTAGCTGCAGCAGGCACCTATTTTGTTCTTGACGCTTTGCTACAAATGACGGGAGAGCATCCTCAACAAGGCTCATTCCGCTCCTATGCCAAATTAGCTTATGGACACTGGGCTGGATTTAGCAGCGGCTGGATTTACTGGGGCTCCCAGCTGATGATTATGGGGAGTCAATTAGCGGCTCTTTCCCTGTTTACGCAGTTCTGGTTTCCCACGGTACCGATGTGGTTGTTTGCCTTCTTCTATGCCAGTCTCGGCGTAGGTGTCATCTTGCTCGGTGCCCAAGCTTTCGAGCGTTCGGAGCATATTTTCGCACTCATCAAAGTTTCAGCGCTGCTGATATTTCTCCTCCTTGCCGGTGCCGCGGTACTTGGGTGGATCAGAGGAGGTCTCCATCCGCTTTCATTCCCTATTTCAAAAGACACCTTTCTGCCTTCAGGGCTCAAGGGCTCTTGGTCATCCTTCATCTATGCGTTCTATGCCTTCGGCGGCACGGAAATGATGGGGCTTTTCGCCATGCGTCTAAAGAAATCGAGCGAAGCTCATCAAGCAGGCTCCATCATGATCCTCCTTTTAGCTATCCTCTACATCGTCTCGCTCTTCTTAGTCTTAACCCTCTTACCCTTGCACGCGCTTCATGACCAAAAAAGCCCCTTCCAAGTCAGCTTGGAAAGCTACCCATTGCCATATGTTCCGCATGTATTCAATGCGATCCTCATTATTGCTGCTTTCTCAACGATGGTGGCTTCCTTATTCGCCGTTACCTCCATACTCGTTGCCCTTGCGAAGGATCATGATGCGCCTTTCATGTTCACTCGTACGACAAGTGGAAGGAGACAGATTCCATACCCTGCTCTTGCCTTAACTTCCGGTGGAATGGCTGCCGCTGTTATTCTTTCCTTACTTTTACCCGATGAACTTTACACGGTTATGTCGACGGCAGCAGGTCTCACCTTGCTATTCATCTGGTTATTGATCTTGCTGTCTTCCGGACGACTATTAATTCATACGTCTGCTAAAATGTTCAAACGCTGGGTGGGCATGCTTCTTATTCTTATCGCCATTACTGGAGCTGCTTTTCACCCTACCACGCGTCCTGGCTTCTTCGTTAGTTTGTTATTCATCGTGCTGATTGGACTCATCACCTTCGTCGTTCACTTCAGCTGGACTCACAAGATAAAAAAAAGGACTTGACATTAACGCTACGTAAACCTTTACAGTTAAGTTGTCAGGAGGTGAGCAGATGGAATACACGGTACAGCACTTGGGGAAGTTGGCTGGAATCAGCCCCCGTACACTTCGCTATTATGATGAGATTGAACTTCTTATGCCGGCAAGAATCAACTCATCAGGATATCGCATATATGGGCAAAATGAGGTGGACCGACTGCAGCAGATTTTATTTTATCGGGAGCTGGGCATTCCTCTGGAACAAATTAAAGACATCATGTCGTCCCCTACTTATGACGGAACCCGTGCACTGATGGACCATCGAGAGCAGCTTCTCGACAAGCGGAGACAATTGGATATTCTCATTGCCAACGTCGAACAAACCATTGCTTCCAAAGAAGGGAGACTTACCATGTCGAACAAAGAGAAATTTGAAGGCTTCAAACAAAAGCTAATTGATGATAACGAGAAGAAATATGGAAAAGAGATTCGTGAGAAATACGGCGAAGACAAAGTGAATAAGAGCAATCAAAAACTACAAAATATGACGCAAGAGCAGCACGACGCGGTGACTCGATTGGCGGAGGAAGTAGCCGAAACCTTGGCTGAGGCTTTCAAGCTAGGTGACCCTGGAAGTGAGCTTGCACAAAAAGCGGCTGATTTGCACAAACAATGGCTCATGTCCTATTGGAGTGAGTACAGTAAAGAAGCGCATGCTGGGCTTGCCCAAATGTATGTGGATGATGAACGATTCAAAGCCTATTATGATGTAAAACAACCAGGTACAGCAGAGTTTCTAAGAGATGCAATCCACATCTATACAGGGGTACACTAGCACGTTTTCTATGATTTCATACAAACATCCAATTCTTTTACAAGAAACTGAATATAGTATAATTACCAGCCGCCAGCCACAACCTTCATGTCATCCTTTTCAAAATACGAAAGAAGCCTAGAACTCTCTCATCAAGAGTTTTAGGCTTCTTCATTTACAATTATGCCGAATTGGCCAATAGCTCGCTGCTTGGTTTAACCAGTGATTTACTTTGCCATACACGGCTTCGCCAACGTAGATACATCAGCAAGCCTCTCACCCACTCATCAACTGTAAAAGCAATCCAGACACCCAGTAAGCCCATCTCTAGATGAATTCCGAGATAGTAAGCTAATGGAACAGCAATCCCCCACATGGAGACAACCCCCATCATTACCGGGAATCTAGCATCTCCAGCAGCACGTAAGGAATTAATGACAACCAAGTTAAACGTTCTACCGGGTTCTAGAATGATAGAAAGAAGTAGAATTGTCGATCCCATAGCAATGATATCGGGATTATCGGTAAATAGTCCGAGCAGTTCTTTACGGAAAATCGACGTAATGCCCACGATGACGAATGTCAGAACAAACGTAATCTTCAAGCTTCGGATCAATTTATGATAAGCCGCTTGGAAAGCCCCTGCACCAACCATGTGCCCAATAATAATTTCCGTCCCCATGCCAATCGCCATACCCAGGGCCATGAAATAATTAGTCACATTCATCACGTACACATGTGCACTAAGCGCGGTGGCTCCGATCATATTAATAAAGCTAAAAATCATCAAATATTGGGACTGCCATGAAACATGCTCCCCAGCGGAAGGTAAACCAATACTAAGAATTTGCTTCACAATCTTAGACTTAAAGCTCACATAATGTTTGAGAAGAATAGGAACCTGTAAACGACGGTACATGATGATTACAAGAACAATGAGTCCAAGAAGTCGACTTACAACCGTGGAAACAGCCGCACCGGTAACTCCCCATTCAGGGAATCCCAGATTCCCGAAAATCAGGAGACTGTTACCCACGATGTGAATCACATTAACCCCCAACGTAACAAACATTACGTCTCGGGTCTGACCATTGGAGCGTAATACCGAAGATATCGCATACGACAATGCTTCAATCCAAATAAATGCGGAGATGATCGTTAAGTATTTCTTGGCAATCGCTATTTGCTGTGGATCAAGATGCATCACATGCATTAACGGCTCACCAAAAACAACTAACGCGATACTCACCAGAATGCCGAAAATCAAATTAATCGTAATGGCTGTTGCAGAAATCCGACTCGCTTCCTTCACCTTACCTGCTCCCAGATGCTGAGCAACAGCCACACTCGTCCCGATACCCACAAAACCAAACATCAGAATACAGAACACGATGATTTCATTCGCTAAACCCACGGCTCCCGTTACTTCATCCGAAATTCGGCTTAACATGAAGACATCCGCAGTACCTAACATCATACGTAAAACAGAGTCAATAAAAATCGGCCAAGTGACTGCGAATAGACGGAGTTTTTGCCACGATGCTGTTGAATCTATGTCTTTCATTCGTCTTCACCTCTAGTTATTGCAAATGCATTTAGCATAGAATACGAAAGCGATTGCAGTCAAATGAAAATAATTAACACTCAGATTTGCACCATCATCGCTTCTTCTGGCTTAGCAAAAAAACCTTAGAAATCAGTAACGATTTCCAAGGTTTTCACTGCCATTTATTTTACTTCTACCCAAGCCCCTTGCTTGTCTGCCGAAGCCATCTCAGCGACAGCAATTTCAATCGTTTCCCGTGTACTAGCCGGCGTTGCGGTTGTGACCGATTCCCCTGCGAGAAGCGTCTCAATGAAATATTTCAGTTCCAAGTAATAGCCCATCTCTGGAGAAAGCTCTGGGTTAAACCCAGGCGCATCATTCGGGTTTACTTTCAGGCCGCTCGCATTGAAGATAATGTTCGCTTTCTCGAAATTCACGCGGTACTGCATATCAAAGCCATAATCACCTTCGAGCGTCCAGTCAGCTTGCGCATTGATGACCTTGCCATCCCCGTACAAATAATTCGTAGACACGACATCATAGCCGCTGCCTGGAACTATATTTCGTGCCAAACACGAAACGGATTCAGGTTTTCCAAACAACCAATTAACCATATCAATATCATGAACGTGCATATCGAGTAAAGCTCCGCCGCTCTTCTCTTTATCGATTAGCCATGGTCCCCAAGTCGGAGTTGCGCCGCCACGGTAGAAATATCCGCTTGTTACTTTACCGTAAGTCCCCTTCTCTACAGCTTCTTTCAAGTGCACATAGGCTGGCCAAAAGCGCAAACACTGTCCAATCATCAACTGCTTACCATTCGCTTCAGCAGCTGCGATCATGTCTTCACACTCTTGCGGATTCGAAGCCATTGGCTTTTCACACAGCACGTGCAGACCTTTATTTAGACATTCAATCGTGATATCACGGTGCAGGTATGTCGGGAGAGCTAGATCCACGTAATCCAACTGTTCTTTCTCAATCATCTCGGACACACTGGTATACTTCGCATAGAGGTTGAAATCGATCGCCGAATCACCTGTATCAATATTTCCAGCAACAGCGTTGCCTTCTAATTTAACCGGGTCAATATCACATAACGCAACAACTTTAATTGCAACACCTTCTGCTTCCAGGCGTACATAATTCTCCAAATGTGTTCTTCCCATGAAGCCTAGTCCAACTAGTCCGATTCTTAGCATAATTATTTCCTCCCCAGAATAGCATCCATAGCGCCTGATGTATTGTAAACAATTTGCTCACCGTGATGCGTATAGCCAGGGATCATTTCAGCGATTACATAATCTTCATACCCGATGGTTTGAAGAGCCTTCATTACTTCCGGATAATTCACATCGCCTGCAAGCAGGTCAACGAAACCATGCAAACCGCCAGCTGCGCGGCGATAATCTTTGAAATGTACTTTTTTAATACGATGGCTCAAAATAGAAATCCAGTGCTCCGGATACCCAGAGAATATAACATTCCCTACATCGAAATATGCACCTACATAAGGTGAATTTACCTTATCAATGAAATCCCGCATTTCCAGCGGTGATAATAAAAATTTGTTCCACACATTTTCAATCCCAATCGAAACCTTCAAGGACTCAGCAACCGTCGAAAGCTCCTTTATGGCTTCAAGGGAGTAGTCATAGGCTTGGTCATACGGAACCACTTCAGAATCAGGAATGAAATCAACACCTACCGCACCAGGTACGACCAAAATCGTATCAACACCAAGTGCCGCGGCGTGCTCTAGCTGCTTCTTCACAATGTCTTTCGCCTTCTGACGCGTCTGCGGTGCACTGCTTGTCAAGGAATAGGACCAGAATAAGCCTGTTGCTAGGCTGCTTACCTCAATCCCTGTTTCGTCAGCATGCTGGCGATACGCACGAACTTCACTTTCCGTGCTTTCCAGACTAAGTTCACCCGTTTCGTTCAAAGCTAACTCAATGCCGTCGAATCCGGCTTTTTTCGCAGTCGTAATGCAATCTTTCACGCTCATAGAGCCTGGAAATGACCAAATATTAATCCCTTTTTTCATTGTTAATCCCCTCCGCTTCTTTCCTTTATTATAAAAGAGTGATGTCCCATTGGATTTATCTATTAAGCCGAATTATTTGCACTTTAGCTAAATTGAATGTGGTAAAATGGCTGTAATCGGGAAGAAAATCCCCTAGAGAGGACGGACACCATGGATTTCCCAAGAATCTATTTACAGGAATCACTTTCGATCGAAGCTCTCATTTCCTTTCACTATTTTGAATATGCCAAAGGTTTTGTATTCGACGGTGAACAGCATGACTTCTGGGAAATTCTCTACGTGGACAAGGGGGAAGTCGAGGTTCGTGCCGACGATGTCATCCATACCCTCCAGCAGGGGAATATGATTTTCCACAAGCCTGAGGAATTCCATACCGTTCATGTCAGACATGCGCATAAGCCGCCGAATCTCATCGTCATCGCCTTCGCCTGCCATTCTGAGGCTATGTCTCAGCTAGCTAATAAAGTCGTATCGTTGGGCGATCGCGAACGTAATATGCTTTCAATCATCACGCAAGAGGGATTTCATGCGTTCCTCCCTCCCTTCGATTCTCCTTCCGTTCATTTGTTAGAAAGAAACGAAGGAGCGTCATTTGCTAGTGAGCAGCTTATCAAAGCTTATTTGGAAATCCTCCTTATCACGCTCATCCGTAAGCAAGCAGCTCGTGGAAACGTTCAGGAAGCTCAGAAATTGAAACAATCCTCCTTGCAAAAGGAAAAAGCGGAGGTTGGGCTAGTCGGTCAGATTATGGCCTATTTGAGTGATCATCTTGCAGATTCATTTACCCTTGATGACCTCTGCCAAACCTTTCACCTGGGCAAAAGTCGTATGAAGGAGCTCTTTCAATCCCAGAAGGGTATGGGCATTATGGAAGCCTTCAAATTACTCAAAATCGAGCAAGCCAAAACCTATATGCGCGAAGGACCTTATAACATAACAGAAATTGCAAGCTTGCTTGGTTACACAAGCATTCATTATTTTTCTAGAGATTTTAAGAAAACCGTCGGTATGTCACCATCGGATTATGCGAAATCTGTGAAAGCTAGGGTACAGAATTAAAGCCTTACTTGCAAAAAAAGGGCAATCTCTCCTGTAGAATGACTTCTACTCGAGAGACTGCCCTTATTAATTGCTGACTTATTTAATAATCTTAAGTAACCTCTTCGCTGTACCGTTCTGCGTTTCAATGATCTCGTATACATGAATCGTAAACGGATATGTGAATTGATCTGTTGAGAAATTCGATACATCCATCATTTGAACACCACTCACTAATTTGTTAGGACCTGCAAAAGAAGCATCCTTAGCACCAACGAGACGTCCTGCTGGATCAATAATTTCAAATCTTAATTTGGAGAAGTTATTGTCGACAACGACATTCTCTTGTTGTGTTATGCTTAAATCCATTCTTAATTTATACGTGTATGTCAACTGTGCAGTCGTTTGCATGCTAGTTGAGATATCGTTTATTTTCAAATCAAACGGATACAAGGAAAGTGGTGCATCCGCTTCTTCCTTCTGGACATCCGTTTGCAACGCAGCAATCGTCGTCGTATATGGTGCTGCAGCCTGTGCATCTAATATTTTCAAAGCAAAGCTTTCACTATCTTCGGATTGTGGAACAATATATGAATAGCTGACCACATAGCTCAATCCAGGATTCAACATAGTCGTAACATTCGTTTGACGAACACCTTGGTATGAGGCACCTAGCTTACTTGTTAACTCCGTCAAAAATGCTGGTGTTGCTACTGGCGTTGTGCTTGTGTTCGTTAATTTGAACTTCGCTACAGCTGTCTTATAGCCCTCACCTGGATTCTCATGCAAATGCAGCTCCATTAAGGATACTTCCGTCGACTTATCAATCACTTTGGCTTGTGCATTGAAAGTGATCGGTTTACCGATCGTATACGCGGCTGTTGTTGCATTAGCCCCATCTACTGGCCAGTTGATAGCCAACTTAGCAGTTGCCAATTCCGAAGGCTGACCTCCGTCTTTCGGGACAAACGTATCTGTCGATAGCACGACGATATTCGTTAACGTCACACCGCTTTCCACTGGGATCGCGTAGTGGATATAGGTCGTTTCTCCTGCTGCCAAGACAACTGGCGCCACTTCTGTACGTTTTCCTTCATAATTCTTCGACTCCGATTGTGCATCAACACGGAAAGCGGGTACCGTTTCACGACCTGCTCCCGGATTGTTTACAAGGACAGTCACCACGGCAACACGACCTGTCGCTGTGTTCTGTAAGGAAGATTCCACCGTCTTATACGTTAAACCTGAATTCACGCCAGAAATCGTGAACTCTTGTCCCCACCCCGCACTAGCGATGCTTTCAAGCGCTGCACTGCCCGTACCACCATACCATACTTGATTGGTTGGCATTGAAAGCAGCGTAGTCTCAACCTTCGGATAAGCATACAAATCAACATTCACGAACGAAAGGCTTTCAATTTTACCGATTTCCTTCGAATCAATGGCTGCGAAATAAACAAGCTCTGCAATTTCCTTCGGTTGCAGGGAAGCTTTATTACTTGCACTTGGTTTCAGCGTGTAAGAGATCCCGCTCGATGTTTGCACGCGAAGCTCATGCTCTGGAACGCGGTTTTGTGTTGTGCCCCCATTGTACAAGCGAACCGTCACAGCAAGCTGTGACCCCGTCGCTGTCGGTGTTTCTCCGACACTTTTAATAGCAGCGCGAATATCTTTCGTTAAACCATAATTCACAGTTGGTGCGACAACGGTTGGCGTGGAAGGCTCCGCAGCCCATGCTGCGGTACCTCCTTGAACGATCATTGCTCCCAGCATAATGGCTGTTAGACTGGATTTCCATGGTCTTTTTTTCATCTATAACGTCTCCCTTAATATGAATTTCAATGATGCTATTTGGCAGCTGGTGATGCCGTCGGTTGTGTGGATGCTGCTGGGCTTGCTACCTTTTGACCGTCTTTCAATGTGTTCTGTCCAGTGACGACCAGTTGCTCGCCTTCTTTCACACCTTCCAGTACTTCTTGGAACTCGCCGTTAATGCGTCCAAGTTTCACTTTCCGTTTCGTATATTGGTCACCCTGTTGAACGAATACGAAGGTATCTGATTCTTCACGAATGATACTAAGTGTAGGCACGACAGCAACGTTCTCCTCAGTCTCCGTTGTCAATTGGACGAGATAGCGTCCACCAGGCTGAATCGTACGATCCGGATTCGGAATTTCCAATTCCAGCGTATAGGTTTTGGATGCAGCACTCATGATTGGCGCTAAGTAACTAATCTTAGCTGTCCCTTTCTTATCAGGCGTATTCGGGTTATAGTACACGAGCTCCTTCTTGTTTTTCACAAGCAGGTAGTTCGTTTCAGCTAGCTCTGTTTTAATTTTGATCGGATCGATCTGCTGAACTTGACCAACCTTTCCTGCTGCTGCAGATGCTGTTTGACCAACCACAACATTGAAATCTGTCAGAATACCGCTTCCAGGAGCTTTCACTTCATAATTATCCAAAGAGCGAGTAGCATCCTCTAATGTTAGACGTGCGGATTCAGCTTGTGTTTCAATGCTGGAGATAGAATCCGTATTATCGAAAGCGGATAGCTTACTTTGCGCAGCATCTAAACTCATTTGAGCATTATCCAAAGCTTGTTTAACTTGATCTACTTGGCGCTGAACCGCACTACCTGCTTCAAAATCATTTCTGATTTTGTTGTAATCTTGCTGCGCGTTATTCAAAGCAGTTTGTGTACGAGCTACGTTATCGGCCAAATCTTTCCGTGTATTCACTTTATTATCTCTAGCTTGCTGCAAGGAATCAGCTGCACTCTTCACTTGAAGCTCACTCTTCCGTTTAGCAGATAAGGCATCTTTATTATCAATAACGAAAAGGACATCGCCTTTCGTCACATATTCGCCTCGCTTCTTCAAAACTTCTGTAACTTCACCATTCGCTTTCGCCATCACATCGAGCGTTGTTCCAGCTACAACATCTGCCACCTGTTCAATCGGATTACTTATTTTCTGAAGCTTGATCGCTTCCGTTTTGACCGCTTTAGGCGTTAACTGTACGGTTGCCGCATCCTTAGCCCCTGGTGCCGAGCAGGCTGTTGCCAACACCGTCGCTGCAGTTAATAGCGTGATGACCCCCATCCAGCGATATTTGCTATGCCCTCTTCGTGAACCTTCGTTAATCATCGATGTGCCTCCTTATACCTCTAACGAACTCGTTGTCATTTTTTCTTTGCCTTTTTTCCGGTTAAACATGTTGCTAATGCGGTTTTTCATACTTTCAATCAACTCGTAAATAATAGGTACAACGACTAGCGTCAAGAGTGTCGAAGTAATCAATCCACCAATAACAACAACCCCAAGACCTTTACCGATCAATCCGCCTTCTGCTGAGATCCCGAGTGCTAATGGCACTAACGCCATAATAGTTGCCCCGGCTGTCATGATGATAGGACGAAGTCTGATTTTCCCTGCTTCAATAAGCGCATGACGAACGGTATATCCCTCTTCGCGCAACTGTTGTGCACGGTCGATCAATACGATCGCATTCGTAACAACGATACCAATCAACATGAGGAATCCGATCATGGAAGTTACGGTTAATGGTTCATTTGCAATGACGAGTCCTAAAAGGCCTCCAATAACAGCTAGAGGAAGTGAGAACAGAATCGCAAATGGTGCACTTGCATTCCCGAACGCCAATACCATGATCAAGTAAACCACGAATACCGCAGCAGCCATAGCCACAAATAACTGAGTAAAGCTCTCGTTAACATCTTCGGATACGCCAGTAATTTGCGGTGTAACACCTTCCGGAAGCTCTAGCTCTTTCAAAGCCGTACTTAGCTTCGCACTTACTGCAGTTTTATTGTCTGAATTAATTTTGGCAGAAACTTTCACGAGCTGCGCCTGATTCTCTCTTGCAAGCGAAGCAGCGCCTTTCGTTTCATTGATTTTGGCAACTTCCTTCAATAGAATGGTTGAGCCGTTCTGAGCCGTTAACGGAATATTTCCCAACTTCTCAAGAGAATCTTTGTCTGTTTTTTCCAATGAAACCGTTGTTGTATACACAATATTATCGAATTTCATATCGCCTAGATTTTGCTTTTGAATCCATGTACGTGCTGAATCTCTTACGGAAGCTGCGCTTAAACCATAGGCTCTAGCTTTCTTCTGGTCAACAGCAATTTCGATTTCTGTTTTGGCATCGCTCAAATTATCTTCAACTTCGGCAAGCTCAGGGAAAGTGTTTAATTTCTCTTTTACCATTCTCGCTGCTTTCTCTAGTTGAAGCTGATCATCACCTTGGAGTGTGTAGGCGAAGTCTGTACTTGATACGCCGAAATCACCTTCCATCGATTTAGGTTCAACTTCAGAACCATTCGGAAGCTCCGATAAAATATAAGCTGTCGTTTGATCCTTCACTTGTTCAGGATCCACATTGTCATTCACTTCAAGGAAAATTTGCGATGCATATGGGGTTTGCTCATCATCATTACCAGCGTAACCAACAAGTGCTTCAACAAATTTAAATACGGGCTCGCCTTTTGAATCCTTCAGGTCTAACAAGACCGTTTCGATTTCTTTCGTTTTGCTATCTGTCGCATCAAACGACGTTGAATACGGCAATTTTAATTGGAAGTACATGATATGTGACGCGCCTGACGCCGGTAAAAAGGCAACTGATAAGAACGGAATCGTTCCAGCCATCGTCCCAATCAGCATAACTAAAGCGACTAGCAGCGTTTTAATTTTATTTTTCAAGCTCCATGTAAGCACTTTTTCATAAAACATCGATAACTTCGTTGGCGCAGATTCATCATGCTGCACTTTACCTGGTTTGCTGCGCAACACAAGTAATTTCGAAAGCATTGGAATAACCGTTAGAGCTACGATTAAGGATGAAAGAAGTGCACAAGCAATCGTTAATGCGAAAGGTCGGAAGAAACCTCCTACAACCCCAGTGACCAAAGCAAGTGGAGCAAATACCCCTACAGTAGCTAAGGTAGACGACGTAATCGCCATCGAAACTTGTTTCGTTGCCAAAGCAATAACGGATTCTTTACGTTCCTGCGCTTTTTCCAAGGAAGCATAAATATTTTCAATAACAACAATCGAGTCATCGACAACCCGTCCAACTGCGATAAATATACCACCAAGTGTCATCGTATTGAGCGTAAGGTCTAACGTCGACATTAATAATAAGGTGATCAAAATGGAAAGCGGAATCGAGACGAGAACGATGAGTGTCATACGTACATTCCGTAAGAATACTAGAATCATTAAGGAGGCAAGAACTGCTCCTACAATCCCTTCACGGACAAGTCCGGAGATAGATTCCTTAATTTGATCGGCACTATCGAAGGTGCTTTTGAACGTAATATTCGGTAAAGTTGTTTTCCACTCTGTAATGTTCTTCTCAATTTCATCGGAGAACTCAACCGCATTTGCGCTGCCAGCTTTGTATAAAATCATCCCAATTGCTGGTTTGCCATCTAATCGTCCATTGAAGTCGGATTCGCTAATGGCTTTTACTTTAGATACTTGATCCAGGGTAACAATGGCGCCAGTTGGTGTTGTAATTTCTACTTTTTGTAGATCATACAAACTGGCTAAGTTGCCAGTTACTCGGGTCATTTTGCTATTCCCATCGATTTCAACAGAACCGATCGGTGTTTTCGTCGCCGCGGTATTTATCGCATTACTCACCATGCCTGGTGACAAACCGTACACATCTAAGGCCGCTGCATCTAGTTCAATATCGAGTGAGGTATCTCTAGCCCCGATAATGTCCATATGGTCGATCCCTTTAATACCTTCAAGACCTGGTTTAATCGTATCTTTGAACGTTTTATCAAGCTCTGTTTGGCTGACTCCCTCGTTCGCATAAGCAACTAAATAGTTGGATGGGAAGGATGCTGCACCGAAAGTAGATGCTTTAGGCGCACCTGCCGTTGCCGGTAAGGAAACCGTGGAGAGGGCATCCTGTACAGCTAGCTTCTTTTTGTCAACATCGACATTCTGCTTGAACAAAATAATAACCATGGAGAAATTATCACTGGAAGTGGACTGGATCGAATCTAGATCTTCCAGATTCGCCAACTTCTTCTCGATGGGTACCGTAATTTCATCCATAACGTCTTTAGGTGCGCCCGTGTAGGTCGTTGTAACGGCCACAACAGGGAAGGAAACGTTCGGCATGTTCTCTTCCTTGAGCTGTGTTGCTGAATACAAGCCGCCTACAAAAAGCATGATCATGATGATGAATAACGCGGAAACGTTTTTCATCGAAAACTGTGTGAGTCGATTCATTCCTGTACTCCCCTCAACTAATGATTGTGAGATAAAGAATACAGGTTCAATATGAACTCAATATGAACAAAACAAAAAAACTTGGTGAACAATCCCAAGTTTCTTGTTCAACTCTTTTTAGTTGGTGAGTGCGTTGTCGGTAACACGATAAGAAATAACGTTCCTTTGCCTACTTCACTTTGCACCTCAATCGATCCATCGTGCATATCGATGATCTTCCTCACAATAGCAAGTCCAAGACCACTGCCGCTATCACGCTGCCTGGCTTGATCCACCTTATAGAAACGATCAAAAATACGACCTTGTTCGTCGATTGGAATACCGATCCCATTATCTTGTATCCATATTTGAACCCGGTCACGCAGTGGAACAAGCTTGATATAAATATGTCCACCCGTAGCTGTGAATTTGATCGCATTACCAATCACATTCATCCACACTTGACTTAGTTGGTCGCTATCTGCAAAGATTTTCACACGAGGCAGAGCCAGGTCCATATCTAACTCTTTCATTGACCATTGAGGTTCATAGAAAACAACAATGCGACGTAATTGCTCGTCCAAATCATAGATCGTAGGATGAAACGGATGATGCTCGGATTCCAACGAAGCCAGCTTCAGTAAATTTTCGCTTAGTCGAGACAGGCGGTCACTCTCGCGTTCAATAATCTCCAAATACTTGATCCGATCGTTTTCAGCGATATCCGACTCTCTTAATGCTTTGGAAAAACCGCGAATTGAGGTCAATGGCGATTGAATCTCATGTGACACGTTTGAAACAAAATCCTGACGCATCTGTTCCAACTGCTTTAGCTCTCCAGCCATATGGTTGAAGCTCTCTGCGAGTTTGCCTAATTCGTCCTTATTATTCACACTCACATTGACGTTAAAATTACCTCGTGCCAGCTTCTCTGTCGCTAGGGTCAGCTTCTTCAAAGGATTCACCAGGTAGCGCGAAGCGAAGAGAATAAGTATGCTCCCCACAAGGAGGACAATGGCAAGAACAGATACAATCAATGTCTGGAGTTGTCTTCGTGCTGCATCTGTGATGTTCGTATGTATGAATAACGCGTAGCTCTCATCACCAACGATCAGCGGCACACCGACTTTAATGCCGTTAATCCCGCTAAAGGGAGCACTGAAATCCAAGCTTTTATAAATATGACCCTTCAACACGTCAGCAACCTCGGACGATTGGATACGCGGCCTTCCTTTTACATCAACAGGAGTCTGACCTAATGAAGCGCCGCTGGAATCAAATAGAGTGAACAAATAATTCTCGTTCAGTCGATTGCTCCCTGCTACAAAGGAATACAGGTTCTTAGGCTGCACTTCATTGCTTAACGTGACAATTTGACGTCCAACGGCTAACATCTCGGATTGAAATTGCGTCGAAATCATATTGGTAAAAAAGTACATGGCCAAAGGAAAAGCGACAAGCACACTCGCTACTACAATCGCTAAAAAGGTTAAAACCACGCGCAAATAAAGCGATTTGATCATACCTTCACCTCAAGCCTATACCCTAATCCCCGTATCGTTGTAATTTGAAATCCTTCCTGGTAATGCTCAAAGCGTTCTCGCAAACGTTTAATGTGCACATCCACCGTGCGTTCATCGCCTTCATAATCCATTCCCCAAATTTGCTCAATCAGCTGGGTACGCGTAAAGATTTGTCCCGCATGACTTGCGAACTTATAGAGAAGCTCAAATTCTTTCAATGGCAATGTAAACCGCTGGTCTTGATAACGTACTTCATACGTTGTTCGATCGATAGTTACCCCACCAATGAGAATAACTTGAGAAGAATGAATCCGATATCGCTTTAATAGCGCTTTGACTCTCATGACTAACTCTACGGGATCAAAAGGCTTTACTAAGTAATCATCGGTACCGAGCTGGAAGCCCTTCACTTTATGGACCGATTCACTCTTCGCAGTCACCATCAATAACGGAAGTTCTGGGTAATGCGATCGCAATTCACGACACAGCTCCCAACCATCCATCAAGGGCATCATGACATCTAGCACGACTAAGTCAGCAGGAACGGATTCCATAAGACTTAGCGCCTCTTGCCCATTGCTGGCTTGCACAACCGTCAGGCCTTCCCCTGCCAAATAAACGCGAATCAACTCTCGGATATCAGCATCATCATCAACAACCATAATACGAGTCATGCAGGCACCGCCTTTCTCCAACCATGCAGCTACGGTAAATAAGCGATCGGATCCTTAGAGCCCGCTTCTTCAAAGCCTTTCAAACGCAAACGACAGCTGTCACATTCGCCACAAGCTTCTGCTTTGCCATTGTAACAAGATGTTGTCAGCTCATAAGGAACACCGATTTTCAAACCTTCTTCTACGATCTTCGCTTTCGTCCAGGAAATCAGAGGTGTTTCAATCGTAATTCCCTTACCTTCGACTCCAACCTTTGTAGCTAATGCGATAACTTCTTCTACTTTGTGGATGAATTCAGGTCGACAATCCGGGTAACCGCTGTAATCTAGCGCATTTACACCAATGTAGATCGCTTGAGAGCCTGTTACTTCTGCGTAAGAGGTTGCAATGGAAAGAAATAAAAGATTGCGTCCAGGTACATAAGTTACAGGGATTTCTTCAACTTCTGTCCCCTCCATCACATTCGGAACATCTATCGAATCATCCGTGAGTGCACTGCCTCCGAAATCACGCAGGAAATCCAACTTGATAATTTTGTGACGCGCTGCAACCCCGTAATGCTCAGCAACTTGCTTGGCATTCTCGATTTCAATCTTATGACGCTGTCCATAGTCAAAAGAAATCGGAAACAAGTCATAGCCCGCTTCCTTCGCTATTCCCATACATGTCGTACTATCTAAACCGCCGCTGAGAATAATGACGGCTCTTTTTGTATTTTCACTCATCGTAAGCACCTCTTTCATATAAGTAGAAAATGGCACTGTACACATGGTGTACAATGCCTGCTGGCTAGACGCCTCGCATCGCTGGGTCCCAAATAATCTTATGCAACTGCATATTGAGCTTCACCTTCGATAACCCTTCAGCTAGCATCAGATCTACCAGCTTACGCGGCGGCATCGTTTCCCACACGGGACTGAACATCGGCAGCGCCTTCGTCGGATACTCCTTAAGTACGTTGACAGCTGTACGGAAGTCGAGATCGCTTCCAATGACGAACTTCAACTCATCTTGCTCGCGCAGCAGCTCGAAATTACTGTAAATCATCTGATCCATTTCTCCAGAATCCGGCAGCTTGAAGTCCATCACGTAACGCACCTTCGGTGATGCTACGTGTGAGATAAATGGCGCTAGGTCAATCGCACCGTTCGTCTCGATGTGCAGGTCGTCGACCTGCTCTAGCTCGGCGAGCGCCTCGATCAACGCGAGTGATTTGTTGCCGTACAAGAGCGGCTCGCCGCCTGTCAGGCAAATATGCCGGGATCGGAACGTCTCGACCTTGCTGATAATCTCAGCAATGGTCATGACGTTCTCGGCTTCCGCCGGCGGATAGCTGTACGTGGTGTCACACCATGTGCAGCGCAGGTTGCAACCAAAAAGACGGACGAAGATGGTTGGGAACCCCGCACGGGTTCCCTCCCCTTCAACCGTCTCGAAGATCTCGACCATGGGAATGCGGATATCTCGCATTACAGATCCTCCTCCATCATCGAGCGAGTGATGGCTGCATAGCTAGTCGGCGTTTCCCATAGGCGAATCTCGTCCAAAGAAATGGCTGGATACAGCTTCTCATCAAGCAATGCTTGATGAATTTCTTCATAAATCCAAACCACCATATTCTCAGCCGTCGTGTTCATCGGCGGCAATACGTCGTTCAGATAGCGATGATCTAATCGATCTATCACACGTTCTTTCGTAATTCTTTTGATATCTCCAAAATCAATTGCGATCCCTCGGCTATCCACTTTTCCCCGCATAATCACTTGCAGTTTATAAGTATGGCCGTGTAGACTTTTACATTTTCCCTCATAACAATGCAGATGATGCGCACTGTCAAACGTAAATTCTTTGGAAATCAAAACGGATTTATGGTGATATTTCAATTGGTTCTCTTGGATGTCACGCCCCAACTCTTGCACATTTCTTGGGATTTCATAGCTCATTATTTATCACCTCATATTTTCAAAAAAAACAGTACTCTATATTATATCATAAATAGACTGAATGTCACCTTACTAGGATGGCATGGAAGAATTTCGCTCCTTCTTTTGCATCCAATCTAAGTGTCCGCGGATCTCTTGCATGCGTACATTCTCATCACGCAAGTCAGCTTCAATTAAAGCAGTCAGCTGCTCAATCTGGCGCGCAACAGAATCAGGAAGTTCCACTTCTTCAAGTGATTTCACAATATAAAGCAAGCATTGCAGGGTTTCGTCCATAAGGCTCTTCTTTTTCCCCGTCAATACGACCTCACTCAAAAAAACAAGGTGATTCAACTCTTTTTGCGTTAATTTCAAGAGGAACAACCCCTTTCTTTTTCCATTATCCAACATTTTACGACAACGGGAAAGACTCTCTTGACAATCACAACTATAACATTTATGATTACAGTAAATTGTTACAAAGTTGTTTACAGTTCCTCGATCGACTACCAACGACTTACAGGCATGATTTTCGATGGTTGAACAACACTATATAGAACTTATACTATCCTTGGAGGGATCCGTAATGAGCACACAAGTACAAAATGAAGTTTTGAAAGTAATCGAAGACCGTCATTCCGTTAAGCAATACCAAGTTGGACACACAATACCTAAAGAAGATCTTGAACAAATTCTAACTTCCGCTTCCTTGGCTCCATCATCTTGGAACCTTCAACATTGGAAACTTCTTGTTATCGACGACCAAGCACAGAAAGAGAAATTGCTTCCAATCGCTTACGGTCAAAAGCAAATCGTTGAAAGCTCCGTAGTTATCGCCGTTCTTGGTGATCTTGAAGCTAACAAAAATGCGCAAGCTGTTTTCGGTCCAGCTGTTGCTGGCGGGTTCCTTCCACAAGCTGTGATGGATACGCTAGTTGCTCAAATCGAAGGTGCTTACCAATATCCGCAAGTTGCTCGCGATGAAGCGATTCGTAACGGTTCTTTGGCAGCAATGAACTTGATGCTTGCAGCAAAAGCACTTGGCTATGACACTTGCCCAATGGGTGGTTATGATGCTGGTAAATTCGTAGAAGCCTTTAACGTTCCTGCTCGTTATGTACCTGTTATGTTGATCAGCGTTGGATTGGCATCTACTCCAGCACGTTCGGCTGGTCGCTTTTCATTAGATCAAATCACCGTTTCTAACTCTTTCTAATATAAGTTAATGTAGTAAAAGGCATGCCTCTCATGTTAGGATGAGAGATCATGCCTTTTTTGCGCGTTTGGATTAGTGAAATTGTTCGGTTTCAAACATAATTTCGTCGATTAGCTTATTCCGGTAGAGCATAGATAAATTGAAGGTTTCGTATTCTTTCTCTTTATCTAACTCATCTAACAGCAGTGTGGCAATTAACTCTCGATCATCCGAATCTCCGGGCTCACGAAAATCAATAAATCCTGTTAGTTGCCGCGAGCTGATATCCACCGTTGCGGTTCCGATTGGTAATCCACCATAGGATTGTTGATAGATCTCATAAGATAACGTATCCAAATCATCTCTAACCAAAACGATGGAATAGTCATCTCTTGTTGGTATCCATATATCATCTTCAGATTGAATGTCATCCACCAAATCCAGCATATCAATATGCGTTAATTCCACCGTATCTACGGTCTCTCCATTAAAGATCATATGGAACACGAACGAATCTGTTTGCTCTTCATTGAAATCTGCCACCATGAGTTCAGTGACAATATCCATCTCTTCATCAAACGGATCGAATTTCCACGAAATATCCCCGATTACTTCCGAACCATAGATATGCAGGATGGCTTCCGCGATTAACTCGGCATCCTTATCATACACGTGATATTCGACACTACTCCTGTTTTCGTTAACAATGACAAGTTCATATCCCTGTTCTTTCTTTCGTTCCTCAAGCATTTCCAGCTGTTCCGAAGACAGTTCCGACTCCTGATCATCCAAGCTAATATCTTCCCTGAGCCATGAGTAATCCAACCCATCATCATGCAGGAGATCTACACTCGAAATATAATCCTCTTGATACGTTGACGGCTCAACAGCATGCTCCGTCACTATGACAAAATCATAATCACTATAACTAACCGTAACCTCGCACTGGGCGATTCCAAGCGCATCAATCACATCCTGAATATAGGACTGAGCAAAATCATAGACCGCTTGCTTATTCACAATCGTGATGGATTGTTGCTCCAGATGAATCGCGCCTTTAAGACGATCCGATTCCCTGTAGACTAGCGTTAACGTACCGACAAACTCCCCATTGTACATAATATCGCAGACTTCGCCGCCTGCTGTTTTCAGGTCGGGTCTTAGCATAATATCGGCCACGACTTCGTCGCCTCCTCTACAGATCTTGTGTCATTCTTCTGTAGCATGCCCATTATCGACCAAAATATGAGTAATCAGGATATTCGTCTATACACTTCAGCCCCCACTTACATATCTTATCTTATAACACTCACCACGAAAGGGGGGAATGTCCATGTCAGCAGTAGGAACTTCATCAGCTGCAATTCTAGTACTTTTTATCCTTCTTGTTATCATAACTAGCGCATTCGTTATTTAATCATTAAGCTAAAAGCAAAAAGACGATCATCAGCCCACTGAGGCATGGTGATCGTCTTTATTTTTGGTGTTGCTGGTCGACTTGATTAAGCCGTTGCCGCTCTGTTTCAATGGCATTTAATTTAGCTGATAATATCTCTGTTGCACCTGGTTTATCCTTGAGCCGGGAGAAAATCTGCTTTGCCCTCGCAAGCTTTCCCGAACGCATCGCTAACTCGCCAAGCGACGTCGCGGCCTTCCACTCGCCAATGTGATAATCAGCGCTAACGCTTCCGCGGTAGTTAGGCAGACTGGACAACGACTGCTTAATACTCGTTTCTGCTAATCTCAGCAGTTCATCTGCTTGTCTCATTCTCACTTGTGCGAGCAAATAATGCACATCAGGGAAATCAGGTGAATGCGCCAATGCTTTGTGGCAATAGGCTTCCGCTTCTGCGTAATTTTTGCGCTGCATCATGATTTGTATGAGAAGTCGGTAGATCTCAGGCATCCGCCCGAATAAAGGTGTTTGTAAACCTAAGTGCTCGGCTTCAAGGAGGGATGTTACAGCTTGCTCTTCTAGCCCGATTCCCAGCGATTCCCGACCGTAAAATAACCAGTGACCTGGATTCTCAGGCTCTTCTTCGATCATAAGCTTAAGCAAACGAAGGTTCCGTTCTAGCTTGCCCTTGCTTTGAATAACAGCTGGATCATACCCGTTATGATCTAGTCGGATTTTAACAGCTCTTCGGTACGTATCGAGCTGATAGACCCCTTTGTCCGTAGCAATTTGCTCATGGATGCGACCATAGTACCGAAGCCCCCGTTGTGCTGGAAACATCCGCACTTGCGAGAAATCATGTTGAACGGTTCCGTTTATTCGATTCAAATGCCAGACATGTAAGGCTGGGGTGATGTTCGAATGGTCGTACACACTCGCAACCTCGCGAATGGCACCGACATCCTCCGGAATCAAAACCTCATCGGCATCGATCCAGATAACCCAATCTGTCGTCACATGTTGAAGACCTATGTTACGCGCGGCGCCGAAGTTATCTTCCCACACGATAGGGACAACCTTTACCTTCGGATACTGCATAGCTATCTTGCGTGTATCATCCGTCGACGAATCCACTAGCAGAATTTCATCGACAGCTCCTTGCAGAGCCACGATACACTTCGCAATATTTGCAGCTTCATTATGTGATAAAATTGCCGCGGTCACCGTGACCTTGGGAACATATAAGAGATCCTCGATGTCTGGTCGCGACGCGCTTTGGGGAATCTTCTGCATCGCCTTATAGATGTGATTCACCCACTTGGCTTGTGGATCCAGCAGCCAAGCACGGTCGAAGACCCGCTTCGCTGCGCCAGCTTGTTGTTGCAGGAGCAGCGTTTCACCGAGCAGTACCCAAAGCTGAGCTTCCAAGGGTTTATAGCGAATGGCTTGGAAGAGCTCCGCTTCGGCTTCTCGGGGTTTGTTGGATTGGATGAGGGTGATGATGTGGTTAATTTCGGACGTCATTGTTTTTTGAAAGGAACGTAGAATACACTCGCCCCATTGAATGGATCAAATCTCAATATGTCACTGGTTCCAGATACTGCACTTGAACTATAGGTTGCAATATATGAACCTGAGTCAAATCCAAAAACTATATTTTCAGGTGTAGTCATAGTTACATACTCATTCTCAGTGAAGGTATTCCAAAACTCATAATTGTACTGATTGTCTGGATATAAACGGCTTAGCTGAATCGCGGGATTCCCCGCTAAATTTGGTGTCTGCTGCGCTGATGCTAATCTAAAATTAAAGTCATCCAGGTAAAGATGATTAGGATTTGAGTCGTGTGCATACACTTTCATTTTCGTCGTCCAATCATTTGCCCCATATCCCGCATCAAACTTCAGATAATGATTTTGATATACGGATGCTGTAACTGTACCAGTCGCGTAATTTTGAAGATCTGAATTACTAATCGTAATGGAGGAATCATTAAATCCTCTTGCACTTTGATAATCCAAAATGAAACTACTTTTACCTACACCTTGAATCGATTGATATAGATTGATAGATTCGGGGAACGGGTCCTTATCCGTGCGTTCAATATCAACTTTAAGTACAGTTTTGGGTTGGTTGGGATGTGAAATATCATTCGCACGAATTTCCTTGATTCTTGCTGGATATTCATTCGAATATCCTAATGTTTTCCAAGAAAACACATTAGCCTGATTAAGATCAATAGCTCTACTTACAAAATCCGAAGAGGATACCTGAAATTCTGCATATAATTCAAAGTGCATTAAATTCTCGTCTGTATCATAGAAAATTTCATTTAAGTCAATCATAGCATCATTAGATAAAAATAAAACTGGATTGTTAGATGACTGAACATGTGCAGCAAGTACACTATTGCTTTTAACCTGTGGAGGCGTATTCACTGCTGCAACTTGAAAAGGGATCTTCACCTTAGTGAATCCGCCTCTGTGATCGGTAATTGTAACTTTCAAATCGAAGTCACCAGGTTCTTGTGGGATTATATCCTCCCATTCAGAACATTCACAGTAGTTACCTATTTCAAAGTTAGGATTATTTTCTTCTGAATAAATGAAATCGAGCGAATCTTCGTTCGAATCTCTTAAGTAAGAATTAATTCGATTTTCAATGTCCACACTACGAATTGATTCACCTACAACCCCTTTAATCTTGAAATCAAAAGGTCTGATTTGTTGTGGAGCAGAATTGCCATTATTGTATGTAATAGAATCAAAACTAGCAATATTAGTTGGACTAATATTTTCAAGAAAATCCGTGACTTGATCTTGAGTATACGTCGATTGATTCATTAAAGGTATAACATTCGAAATATCGATTTTATAATCATCAGGATCCTCTGAATTCTCAACGACAATGACTTTAAACGAATCCGTAATCGTTGTATATTCTTCTCCTTCGTACCTTTCACCTGTGACTGTAAACGTAGCAGCACCCACATGATCGGCCTTAATTTCATAAATTCCATCATAATAATTTTTTGTAAAGGCTCCCGAAACAGGGTGGTCCTCACTTTGCTCTTCTTCAAATGTAATATCTACTTCTAAATAACTAGCATTATATAGTGCATTTAAATCAATATATTTCATGCCGTTCTTAGGAATAACAATTGTTTGTATTTTTTCAACTGTTGTTGGTACTGGGTCTTGCTTTGCATAACTAACTTCAACCGGAACCATGATCATTGGAGCAGCCAAAGCTGTAACACCTGCTATTGTTCCGATCAATTTCTCTCTTCTCCTAGAGCCTTTCGTTTTCCCCATCACTCACACCACCATCATCTATTAGTCTTTCTCTCATTCTATCATACGAAATTTGCACTAAAAACCCCTCAAACGACAAAAAACCTCAAAATACGAGGTTTTTGACCGATTTCTATTTAAAAACAGTACTTTCGTATGGCTTCATGTACACCTTCATTATTATTAGAAGATGTCACGGCATCAGCTGCCTCTTTCACATCATTTGGTGAATTCTCAACGGCAATCCCCAAACCAGCAAAACTCATCATTTCCAGATCATTATAGTAGTTGCCAATCGCCATAATTTCAGGGGCTTCTATCTCTAAAGTAGCTGCCAAGGCCTTCAATGCATTCCCCTTATTGGCCGTCGGATTCATCACATCAATGAACAAATCTCCACTGCGAATCATCCTCAAATTCCCATAGAGCTTCTGCTCCTCCCACTCCAATTGAACACGATCCAACACATCCGGTTGAGCAAAAAGCGTAAATTTAACGATCGGCACCCCGAGCTCTGAAACAGAAGTAACAAGTTTAGGATTAATGAGAAACTTCTGGTACATCATCTTCTCATATTCACCGACTCGTTCGATATACATATTAAATGCTGTACACACATCGAAGTGAATCCCTTCTCGGCGTGCATAAGCCAACATACTTTCGATTTCACTAATTTCAAAAGAAAACTCATTCACCAACGACTGTCCTCGCTCATCGGCATGAACGGTTACCGCTCCATTATGCGTGATCATCGTTCCTTCCAAGCCTAATTGCTCTAGGATCGGCAACGTACTTACCGGCGCTCTCCCCGTACAAAGAACAATATGGCAGCCTTGATCATGAATCTCCTGTATAGTTTCAATCGTTTGGTCCGTTAATTCGTGATGATCGTTAAGCAGTGTCCCATCTACATCTAGTGCGATTAATCGATAGTTCAAGGTATTCTCTCCTCGCTCTTTTCTTATCGACTAATTGTACCATAGGTGCAAAATCAGTTCACCGTTTTTACAATAACAACAACGACTTCTCAAGATCTACTCTTCGTTATTGCACCCGATGAACACCAACCGATTGCTGAGCATTCCCAATGATTTCGATAGGAATATCTTCCTTTTTCACAACACCATTACTGTACCTAATCTGAAAATGAATCGTTTGTGCGCCTAGGGGTAATCCCTCCGTTAGAGATTGGAATTGGCTATCAAATAATTCACCACTAAACATGGTAGTATCAATGGACTGTGGTTTCAACTTTTCAGAAACATATAAGGTATGACCATCCAAACTAATCGTATCGATCCAAGCGATGACCTCATCAACCGAGGTAGCTGCGCTCTGACTTTTCACAACAAATATCTCGCCAGAATAAAATTGTTTTGGATTTTCTTGTGTTTGGTGCCCTTTCTGATTATGCAAAATCAACCAATTGTCCGTGTAAGTCACAACAGTTCTTATGGTCAAAGGCAACGCGGTGATCATTTTGACTACCGTTGTAGTAAGATACCCATCCGTAGCGGTGAGTGTAACTAGGTAATTTCCAGGATCAGTGAACTTTTGCGTAAAATTAATACTTGTAAAAGTCTTAGTAACCCCATCTGGCCCCTGAAGGGTCCATAAGTAAGAGAGCACATCGCCATCAGGATCTGTCGAAGTATTGGTACTCCGCACCTCATCCCCTTCCCAGACCGGCTTAGGATGCCAATCGAAATCAGCTACTGGGGGTCTATTGATGTACAACCAAGTTTGTGGTGAATAGTCTGACCAGATAACGCCGTCAAATACCCTAACACGAACTCTTAATTTTTGACCAGCCGGTAGATCGGCATTTACTGTCCAGCTACCGGATGTTGAAGATGTGCCTTGATAATACTGACCTGAATCTACAATTATTGTATCGTTAGCTTCATTCGTGATTTGAACTTGAAAATACGTAAATGTTGTACCTGGATCCGGGTCTACTTGACTCCATTTCAGCGTTGGCCGCAATTTACTAAATCTGGTTGGCGAAGCTTGTGTGCCATTGGGATCCAACATGGTTGCTGTTGGTGGACGGTTTGTAATAAGCCACCCTATATTCGACCATGCCGACCAAGCAATTCCATCGAAAACCCTTACTTGAACTTGGTACTTTTGTCCTTGCGCTAGTAATTGTGTTGTTATCCATTCTTGTGTAGTTGCAGAAGTTCCTTGTGGTTTGATACCACTGTCAACGACGACATTTCCAACCTCATCTTTTAGTACTACTTGAAAAGCAGCAAAGGTTGTTCCAGCATCCGGATCGGTTTGATTCCATGTAATTGTAGGTTGCCGTGTATTCACATAACTAGGACTTGTTTGTGTACCATTTGGGAATGTAAGTACGGCTGCAGGCGGTTGATTTGGCAACGGAATCGTAATATGAATTGTTTGTTCTACCCAATCGGACCATGCTCCGTATTCGTCGGCGACGGCAGCCCTGACGGTATAGAGACCTGTTTCAGTAGGACGCGTAAGCTTTCCTAATTGGGTTACGCCACTTGGCGTTGTATAGCTGTATCTGTTATTAAAAATACCTCTTGTGCTCTGATAATTTTTCCCCGTCACTTCAGTTGAATAGTTTGCCATGCTTAGCCATCGATCCGGGTCGTAACCTGTTTCTGTCCATTGAATCGTATGATCTGGATTCTCAGCAATCGTGAATTGTTCTATTGGCCTTCTGTGAACCAAGATTGAATGAGTTGTAGGGTCTGACATTTTCTGAAACATGGCAAAGATAGGTGATGGATATTTGAATCCAGCTGGCGCAGGGTCGTCGGGTTCTTGGAATTCAACCTTGAATACGCCTACCTTCGAAATACTAGGGCTTGGTGTTTGAATAACAACGCCATTATAGCTGTTAGTTCCTATAGGATCGGAAGCACCATCCCCAGCATTAAGAAATTTATAAGGTTCCATATTAGTAAATTTCCATTTCGCTAGATTGGGAATAGCAGGATCGTTCTCAGGATCAAAATAACTTGTATTATACGTAATTGGCATATTAACAATGGCTTGATTGGCAACTGCCGTATCACCACTCTCGTAAATCATAGCATTGAAACCTTGAAGCTCTACATACGGGGATTCCGAGTAAAGGCCATAAGATCCTGCAACTGCGAATGTATCGTCATAAACATCGATGATTGGAATTCCAGCTGCGTAGACAATAATGTGATTAGCCCTTACCTTGGCTTTGATCTCTGTGTATACCCCAAGCTTGGAATTATAAGTTTTACTCATAATAGTAGATGAAATACCATTAACAATTTTGGTCAGCTTGATAAGATTCGGTGTCATTTCTACTCTGTACATGTTTTTATTATTTTGCACTCTAAATCCGATGCCTGCTGTGACGCTATCGCTATACGTATTAAAATTAAATTTGGTTTTGATGTTAATATCGCCGTTATAAAAACTAGCATCATTATTGGAGAGGAAACCGTAACTACTATTTCCAGTTGTGTTGTTTACATCTGTTTTCACAGATAATATCCATTCTTGCCTATTCTGACTACCTCCGTAATCTGAAATTCCTTGATACACAACTTTTATTGTGCCATCTTCTGTCAAGTTAATGCTTTTTATACCATATGACTGACTTCCATTTCCTGAATCGGAGAAATTCGTAAAAGCCAATCCTGTTGGTATATCCACTTCTTTGACACCTGTAGTCATATCGTAGGACAATATGTTCGTTTCACCGTTACCTATAATCAATTTTCCGTCTGAGGATATTGTAGCTTTTGGAATAGGACTTCTATATGCAATGTCGCCATCATCTGGCCAATATTGAATTAAATATCCGTATGTTTTCACTCGATCTATCGTCGTCGTTTGTTCCGTTCCTAGATCGTAGAACATCAAATCCCAAAAGCCATTCTTACCAACAGTGGTGTAATAACCGCTCTCAACCGTCTGTTTGATATAAGCGATTCGATTATTAAAAACACCTAAGTAGTAAATCAAATTATTGTGAGGATCGGAAGGATTCCCACCACCTACTAGATCTAACGCAACAGCACCCGTATTTGAATTTAAAACTACTCTTACAGCACCATATTTAATAACCATCCTAGACTCATTATCGGAGAAGTAATCTATGCTGATACCTGTCCGATTATATGCCCAAGAAGCTAGGGTAGGCGTATATTCCCACATGACAACGCCACCGCTGTTATACTTTACTAGGCTACACGAATGTGCGTAATTGTCATAAGTTCCGTAGTCGCACTTATTCTTGTAGACATTGCCACTCGAGTCCTTATTGAAAGGTGAGCTAAACTGAGTGGTTCCGCGAGGAACCATATAACCGTCCCAATCATACCAGTAATCCACCGAGTCCATGAGCCCCCCTGCATTTGTAATAGTAGGATTCGGGCCAATAAACATGGTTGGATATGTAGTTGGTTCTGGTGGTGGACAAGTAGGAGAATCAGACCACGCAGATCCACATGTTAACGTTTTGGTACCCGTATATGCGGGAGCTACCAATTGGTTGGTATCGTTCTTCGTAAAATTCAAGATGTCAGAAATTCTGGTTACAATCTCATGATAAGTACTATTTTGCCAGTATGAGTTATATCCACCCTGTCTTTGAAATATCATATCCGAATTATATTCCGTCTTGTTAGCATAATTGAGTTTTGGTATTACTGGCTCTCCCCAACCGCCATTGTTATTAATTTGTGGCGCGGCACTGTGTGTCGAACCATAGGGCATTTGAGGATTGTCTTCATTATAAAAGTAGATGGCATCGCCATTTTGCGCTGATTTCCAAAGATGTTTGGCAATTCTATTTTCTTTGTTAAAAGCAGCATAGTAACCATCTAATTTACCTGTATTACCACAATCATGACAATAACCCTTGTATGTGCTAAACCATTTTGTTATTACATTGGAACTAGTAATTGACTTATACGGCTCGTAATTTGTCATATTCTTCGTACTAATCGAGTTGTCGCCTGCATGATAATTATATAGTTTTGGTGCCGAAGTGCTTGTGTGGGAAGAGGCTGTCCATGTTGCCGAATTAACCAATGTATTAGCTGTTGGCGTAACGGACGTAATGTTAGATGGCTCAGGTTGAACCCCAAAAGCTGAGAAATCCACTTCTGGCATTTGGTTGACCACTTCGAATGGAAAATCTTTATCCGTTGATTTCTTTAGACCAAGACCTTCTTTTAGGTGAATGTGAATATTACAAGTCTTCGCCACTTGAGTTGGTGTGTATGTAAAGTTTCCATTACCATCAGGGGTGATATTAATTAATGTGTCGTCTGCTAACGAACCATTATTATTGTTGTCGCAAGCTAAAGTAACTGTGTGCTCCGAAATTGGATCACTATCAGGGCTGTAGGATTTGTCTTGGAAAGACATGGAAACATTTCGTATCCCAATATCGTTATAGTCTAATTTTGCCACAGGTGGCAAGTCTTCTAAGACGTTCAAATTAGATTGCGCTGTATTAAGGGACCGCAATCCTGCGCTATCTGTTACATCCAGTTGAATGTTGTAATCACCGAAAGCTGGATATATAGGCAGTTTAGTTCCGTGCCAGTCACAATTTGATATTGTCCTAGATTTATACGGACTGTAACTATTAGTACAGCTAATATCTGGTGTAAATGATCTGCCTTCGACTACTTTTGGCGGTAATGTAATGATAGGGACTGGATTCGGAGGCACAACGCTCATGGTTGCCGAAGTTTGTGACTGATTACCACATTTATCCGTTGCGGTTACCTTGATACTATGTGTACCAAGAACATTTGCATTGAAATTGTACGTCCATCCATTAGGTTCGTGATCCCATAAATCGTAATCGGTTCCCAGTTGTCGTACCCATGAACTCGAGCTCCCTGGGAAATCCCAGGTAAGAAAGTAAGGATCTCCATCAGGATCATAAGGTTCGTCATGATCTCCAGGAATCATAGCTGATTTTTGAATGACTCGCAGCCAAACACGTTCATCTACAGCAAACATACTCTCAGGTATAATGCTTCCACCATCGTAAGCTTGGAACCAACCAACACGTACGACCGGTGGGCTATTAGATCCTACACAAGATGCTGGTGAAATAACCTGGAATGTCTTTGGCACTGCATTCGCTTCCCCACCACACGTGGACGTGACTTTAAGTGAGACACTGACAGTTCCGATTGTCATCCAACCAGGGTCTGGTGGTAAGTCACCAACATTGAATGAAAAAGCGCCAGTATTTGAATAGACCTTTGAGTTTCCATTTTGTGAAACAGTATAGATAACATTTTGAATTGCACAACCATTACCACCAGTAACGGAAATGCCATCGGCTATAACACCGTTGTAACTCCCGAACTCAATTGAGGGTTTTTCGATTTTAAACTTGGCTGTAATTTCTTCCTTAGAAGGGGGGATGGAGCAGGTAGATTGGGGAGTGATGGTTATGGATTTGGTGTTGTCAGAGGTGTTCGATTCACCTGTTATAGGATCAATGATGATAGAGATTCCATAGGGGGAAGTTGATGTGAAGGATTTGGTGAAGGTGCCAGTCTTTTTCTCGCCTGCGTTTATACCTGTGTAGTTAAAGGTGTTAAGTACTATGCCGTCTATTAAGACTTTCACATTAAAGGAAGTTGTAATATCGGTACCACCTGTATTTGTGAAGGAGAAGTGGTAGTTTGTTGATTTGTTTACCTCAATGCATTGCCCTTCTTCATCAAGGATAACGTTTCCCAGATTAGGTGGGCCAGTTGCGGTTTCATAAGTGATTTTTATGTGGTCAGGGTATTTGTATGTTTTGGATTTTAGATTTACCTTGAAAGCAGCGTAGTAGACCATTACTTTTGCACCGGGAAGTCCGAGTTGCTTAGCATAGTCTGATTCATAGTTTAGATCTTGAGTATAAAATACTTCGAAGAGATCTGATGTTATGCCTTTTGTTTCAACATAATGAGTTTTAGCTGCAACAGTTACACCATCTGATACACCAGCAGGACCAGAAACACTTGTACTAATAACCTCTGCGTCAGCGGTAATATCCGAGGCATTTACTATACTTGAAGAAATCGATGTTGCAGTATCTTTAATAACATACCCTGAAGTTCGATCAGCTGTGAGTGAAAGGCCTGCGCCAGAACAATTTGGACTGACTGGCATTAAAGAGCCATTAACGTTCTCACTATAGTCTCTTCCTGAATGATCTGAACAGCCAAGAGCACCATCTTGATACCAATCCAGCGTTTTACCTGAAGTGCCAGGAGCATAGCGATACCATGCAAAATAACCCTTGGCAGACCTGTTATCATCAGAAACTACTTCAACAGATTTTCCATTAAATGAAATACCTGATGTACTCCAAATAGATAAACCAATGGCTGCTACAACATTATATACTGGCTGATCATCAAGAGAAAATGATATTTCTTTAATAACCTTTCCTGCTGGAGCTGTGATTGTAAAAGGATAAGTATTTGCCGATTTTGAATCACTATAAACCCCTTGATAACCAGCTTGCAAGTTTGTAGCGTAAGTCATACTTCTTATTTCATCATCAGCAGCAGCAGCTTTTGCAAAAGGCCAACTAAATTTTAAATAATCGATTGGTAAAATCTGAATTGCAAGTATTGCTATAAGACATATGCAAATATATTTTCCTTTTGGCGGCAATTAAGATCGCCTCCGATCCTAGTAGGTGTTATCTTTATTTTTTCGGAACTAAACTGTAGAATATTTTTTTGTCATAATCCTTTGCTGGCGGAATTGCGGGAGCGCTAATTGAGATGCCAGCATATGAACTCAACACACTTTTATCTTTTGAGATGATCATAGCGGGCATATCTCCTAATTTATCAATAAATAAATGAGTAGGAGTATTTAGTTCTCCATCTATCATCGCTTGGGGATCGCCATTTTTAAAACCATATAGACTATAAGTTGGCTGAGGGTTATTTTTATAGATTGATGGATCATTGTTGTAATCAACATGTCCTTTGAAAAATAGTACGTAACTATTCATATATCCATCTTTTACATATTTACTAGTTTTTACGGTCATACCGTTGTGCCACTTGATTTTACTTATATTACCGAGTAGATACAGGTTAGAATCATTAGGATCTTCCAGATCTATAGCAACAATCTGATCCATCGTTCCTTTGTAAAGTCCATCACCGGTTTCAAGAAGTAAGATTTTCCGGATTCCATTTCTCAATCTGTTCCCCTCCGAAAATATGAGGCATAACCGTAAATATATTAGTGTGTTTCAATTCCAGTTCAGCATTTCCAACGGCGTACTTATCAATTTCTAGCGTACCGCCATGATTCACTTTGAGAATACGCTCAATTATTGTTACTGATTGAGCTCGTGTAGTTGAGCTATTTGGCTCTAATGCCCCTTTTTCCAGTCCTTGAATTAATCCCGTTTTAGCAGAGTTATACATGACAGAATCATTATCTATTTGAATTGCTTTGTTCTGTAAAGTCACATCAGTAGCCCGCAATGAAATACGCGACATTTCCAAACGCGTAATCGGATCTTTTAATTTATCTATCGAGAAATCCGATTCTCTAAGAATTCCTTTGTTTATAGCAGCTGTTACATAAGGAGAAGACCAATCCGACCCTGATGATACACTTTTTACAGGCTCCTTTATCGCCGTTATAACCATTTTGATAAACTCAGCAAGGGAAACATTATTTTCAGGCTTAAATGTGGAGTCCTCATATCCGTCAACATAACCTTTTTTCGCAGCGCCTTCTATTGCAGTCATAGCCCAGTGATCTGAAACGTCCTTTAATTTTATCGCAGTGACCGGGCTCGGAGTTGGTAATAGTGAATCAGCGGCTGAGGTTGAGGATTGACAAGCAGTGAATAAAAATACAGTTGAAAGTAGAATGAATGTTTTTTTCAAATAGATCTCCCCTGTCTGTAATAACCCAATTATTGGTAGTATCTCATTTCATAATTGTAAATGTCTACCTATTTTCGACATACTTCCACTAAAAACAGCAAAACCGCCTAGCATTGCTAAAAATCAGCAATAACTAGGCGGTTCTTCCGCACAAATAAATTCTACTAACAAGAAAATACCATAATTTAGTATTTTTGTATAGTTAATTTTGATTCTCGTTGGCATTTCGTAAAGCAGAGAGCTCTTCTACACTTAATTCTCTGACTTGACCTAGAGCCAACTCGGGATCTAATCCAAGCGGCCCCATTGACATTCTTTTCAGAAATACTACTTGCTTGCCAACAGCTTGGAACATTCGTTTCACCTGATGGAACTTACCTTCCATAATTGTTAGCTCGATTTCAGATGGTATTCCAGCGGCTTCATTGCCGGTTTGTAAAATCTTCAAATCACCTGGCAACGTCTCATAGCCATCATCTAAGGTTACACCTTGGCTAAAAGCTTCGCGATCCGCATCATTAACTTCCCACTCAACTTTGGCGTAGTAGGTCTTCGGAACGTGCTTGCGAGGTGAGAGAAGGTTATGGGCGAGTTTGCCATCGTTTGTGAGCAAAAGGAAGCCCTCTGTATCCTTGTCCAATCGGCCTACAGGGAACACCTCGAACGGAGCATATTCTTCGTCCAAAAGATCCACGACCGTGCGATCCCGATTATCTTCAGTTGCCGAGACCACCCCTTGAGGTTTGTTCATCATAAGATAAACAAACTCGCGGTAAGTGATAACCCCTCCATTCACGGTAATGATGTCCTTATCGGGATTCACTTGCATACCACTGTCTTTGACCTTCACGCCGTTGACGTAAATTGCGCCTTCTTTGGCGAGGCGCTTAAGTTCAGAACGTGTGCCAACGCCCACATGGGCGAGTATTTTATCGAGTCGTTGTGTTTGTTTCATGACCGTTTAGGTCCACCTCCAGCCGGGCGGATATTCGTTCTTCAGCATCCCGTCGAGCCATTTGCCCCAGCCGACGGGATGGTCATCAATGCAGACCAGGCAGTAGCCTTTGGCTGCCTTGGTCTCTTCCGGATCGCGGAGTATCTCGCTCTCCGCGACTTCGAGCGTCTCGCCCTTCAGGTACCGAAGGGCTCGCTCGTCGCTCGAAGCCAAGCTCAGCGCTCGCTTGGCCTCGCGCAAACGCAGTCCCATGGCTAGCGCATGGGACGGTTCAAATCGGCCGCGGTGCAACGCGCCGATATACCAGCCCGGCCGCACGACTTTCAGTCCGTGCAGCTCGGGCAAGCCCACCGGCGACGCATACGCGTGCTCGCCGTAACAGACAAGCCGCCTCAGGGCGAAAGGCTCGCTGCACAGCAGCTCACCGGAGAACGCCTCCAGCGGCTCCAAGCTCACCCCCGTGCTAGGCGGTGCCTCAGCACGGCCCTTCCCACGTAGCGCTTGACGACCGCTACGCTTCCAAGCTGCCGAAACAAAGTCGGCAGCCCCCGCACTTGGATTTGCTCCTGCGCCTGCACCTGCTCCTGCTCCTGGATCTGCTCCTGCACCTGCCCCAGCACTTCCCCTCGCACTTGCACTCACACTTTCCCCTTCACTTCCCCCACCTACACACCCCAAAACCGCCAAAAAGTGCCCCTCACCCCGCAACTTATGCGGCCACAACCTCGCCGTACCTGCCACAGCATCCTTTGCCATTGAACTATATCCATCAGCCTCGCACCACGGTTCTCTTAACCAATCCGGCCGTCCAGGACTGAATCCCTCAATAGGCACAACATCAAAATCAGGATGTTTGTCCAGAAACTCCGCAATCTGCGCCTCATTCTCCTCTGGTGAGAACGTACAGGTTGAGTACACAATCCTGCCTCCAGGAGCTAGCATCACCGCAGCTTGAGCTAACAATTCCCTCTGCATCGCAGCAAATTCCTGAACAGAATGTCGCTCCCATTGTCCCATCATTTCTTCTTCCTTGCGGAACATTCCTTCACCTGAACAAGGTGCATCAATCAAAATTTTATCAAAATACCCCTGGAATGCAGTCAACATCCGCTCCGGTTTTTCATTCAAAACAACGGCATTTCGCACGCCGAGCAGCTCTAAATTTTTCACCAATGCTTTGACCCGATCTGAATGAATATCGTTAACAACTAACACGCCTTCACCTTGCAGCTTCGCGGCGATTTGCGTCGATTTCCCACCTGGGGCTGCGCACAAATCCAGAATCCGCTCCCCTGGTTTTACCTCTAGCAGTTCTACGGGTGCCATCGCACTCGGCTCTTGGATATAGTAAAGTCCAGCATGGTAATACGGATGCTTACCTGGCCGTTCCCCTTCTTGATAATAAAAACCATCCGTAACCCAAGGTATAGGAGTCAATTGAAATGGACTCTTCTCCAAAAATTCAGAGCACTCCACTTTTACTGTGTTTACTCGTAATCCATAAACTCTTGGTTCCTCATAGGAAGCATAAAACTGCTCAAACTCCTCATTACCCAGTAAATCAATCATTTTCTCCCTAAAAAGGGGTGGTAGCTGCTTCGCCATTCGTCATCTTCACCTTCTATATAAAATCCCATATGATCCGACAATTTGTGTTTCCATGGTACAGTGTAACGGTATTATAGCTGAGTTGTCACGAAACAGCCAATATTTTTACGAAATCCTACAGGATATGCTATACTTTTTATAGAAGATAGTAGAAAGTAAACATTTTAAAGAGGTGCATGCATGAAGAAGTTGCTTATTTATTTAGGCATAGTTGTTATTTTATTCGGTGGTTTATACTTCGTTAATCAGCAATCTACCAAATCTTCGGATAAAGCGAATGCTGGTAATCCCTATGGTGTTGCCGCATCCAAGCTCAATCCAGAGACTGTGAAACAGTTGAACGATCCGAACTACCAGAACTTGATTTTACCTGCAGATTTAGATGCAAGATTGAAGAACAAAGAGACATTCTTCCAGTACTATTATGCGTCAACTTGCCCTCATTGCAAAGTGACAACACCAGTTCTAGTGCCAATACAGAAAGAGCTTAATCTTGATGTTAAGCAATTCAATTTGGAAGAGTTCAAAGATGGATGGAACAAGTACAAGATTGAATCCACACCTACCTTAGTTTATTACAAAAATGGGGTAGAAGTAGATCGCATTGTTGGCGGGGTTCCTGAGGCTGGATCCACAGTCGGCAATACTCCTGAAGTATTCAAATCCTTCTTCCAGAAGTATAAAGGTTAATGCCATTAAATATCGAAACCTACAAAAGGACTTCTTCACCCATTGGTGAGAAGTCCTTTCTTTTCAATTATGATCAATACCTGCCGGTGGATCTAATCTCAAATCATCCAGCAGATATTCAAGCTCTTGATCTAAAATCTTAATATCTAAATCATAGGGAAGAAACGGCTCCTCTTTCAATCTCAACAACTTCCCCAGATAAACCTCGCTATCTTTCACTAATAGACCTAGATCAATCCCTAGCGTATGAACAGGGTAAGGTGCCAACTTGTCTAACCCCGCACTAAACAGTTTAATAGAACCGCTAGGATTTCCGTTCAAATGATGATAAAGGCCTACTGCAATTTGCAGCAGACCTTGATATAGCGGATTTCGGCCTTCTTCCAGCCAAAGCTCCTCCATCACTTCATGACATTCGAAATAATCCCGCTGATCATTAAAATAGTACAGAAAAGCGACATACAATCGGTCATATTCGCTCATGGCTTAGCTATTATCTCCTTTTTTGGCTCGCGAGATGGCAGCCTCGATATCGGCAGATAAATCACTAAGTCCTTCTTCGGTTTCCCAAATCTCATTGAACCGCAATTGGAACTGAGCAGCTTCTCGTACGCGATGGTAGAAATACAGCTCTTGAATATTATTCAGCACACGATTGATTAAATTAGAATTATCTTCAAACATCCTTTGGGAGGCAACTATTTCTCCGCGGATACTCGACATTTCTTGATCCAACTGATAGGCAGCTTCTGCAGCTTTACTTAAACGAGCCCGAACCTCAACTGGCAATTGCTCTTTATATTTATAATTCAAAGAATGCTCAATCGTCGCCCAGAAATTCATGGCTAAAGTTCTGATTTGCACCTCTGCCAAAATTTTCTTCATACCAAGTGCGGTTTGCACGGGATATTCAATAATAATATGAAAACTGCGATATCCGCTTGGCTTTTTATTCGTAATATAATCCTTCTCATAGACAACACTCATATCTTGTCTGCTGCGGATAAGCTCAGCCAGACTTTCCGTATCTTCTACGAATTGGCACATAATACGAATGCCCGCAATATCTTCAATTCCTGATTCTAGCTGGTCCATCGGCACACTCAACCGCTTCGCTTTCTCCAACACACTTGAAATTTTCTTAACGCGTCCCGTTACAAATTCGATCGGTGCGTACTCTTCACGACTTTTGAGTTCGCCACGTAATGTTTTGAACTTTACTTTCAATTCCTCTACCGCTTGTTCATAAGGCAGTAGAAATTTCTTCCAGTCTCGTCCATCCATCCATGTTTCCTCCATTCTGAATGAAGTTAGTGCGAATCTACGCCTATTGCCTGGGAAATATGTGTGAAACCATCTTTCTTTAACAGTTCTTGAAGCCCTTTATTTATACGCCCAAGTAGACCTGGTCCCTCATAAATTAATGCGGTGTATACTTCAATAAGACTTGCTCCAGCTCGGATTTTGTCATACGCATCTTGCGCAGTGAAAATCCCACCAGCCCCAATTATCGGGAGCTTACCATCTGTTAATTGATACACACGTCGAATAACATCTGTTGAGCGCTTCGTTAATGGCAATCCACTTAACCCGCCCGCTTGCTCGCGATTAGCATGTCTTAAGCCTTCTCTGCTCAGCGTGGTATTCGTTGCGATAATCCCAGATACTCCGCTTTCCTTAATGATTTGTACAGTAAGAACAAGCTCATCATCCGTTAGATCTGGCGCTATTTTGACAAGAACCGGTTTCGCGGCACCACCATGCTTCTTATGCTGCACTTGCATTTCATCCCGAACCGTAGACAACAAGCGTTTCAAATCATCGCCATGTTGTAAATTACGCAAATCAGGTGTATTTGGTGAGCTTATGTTAACAACAAAGAAATCTCCATATGTATATAACGCTCCAATGCAAGCACGATAATCCTCTTCGGCCTGCTCGTTTGGCGTTGATTTATTTTTCCCTATGTTTACGGCTACTGGAATCACACGTTTCCCCGTTTTCTCTAGGTTGTGTGCCATCTCAGCTGTACCAACATTGTTGAAACCCATCCGGTTAATAAGTGCTCTATCTTCTGGAAGACGGAACAAACGAGGCTGCTCATTTCCAGGTTGTGGTTTAGGTGTAATCGTACCAACTTCCATAAATCCAAAACCCAATTGTGAAAATCCTTTGACCGCTTTTGCATTTTTATCTAGCCCTGCAGCAAGGCCGACTGGGTTACCGAAGTGTAATCCCCATAGGTCCTGTGTTAGTTGTGGTGATTCCGGGACCCCATACATGGATTTAAGCAACTGCTTGCCCCCAGGTAAATTTCCAACAACACTAAGACTGTCAATCGTTAAATGATGCGCTTTTTCCGGATCCATTCGGAACAAAACAGGTTTGGCTAATTTCTTATACAGCATGTCCTATGCACTCCGTTCTCTCTAAGTACTCTAACAGTCAGTTTAGCTGACAATGTAGAAATATGCAATCCACTTAAGACCTTAAACCTTGTATTCACACAAAAAATCCCCGCTCCACAAAGGTTGCAAGGGAATGCTCTAGCATATTTTTTTTCACCTAAACCTCTGTACGTTGCAGCAAGCGCTCCAAATGCATCGTTAAGTATCCAGTCTCATCGTCAGGCACTTCTAATTGAAGTGAATCACTTAACATTAACGATAAAACCTTTGCCTTCACGTATGTGTCGCCGTATTCTTCTTTAATTTTGGAAAGGAGTGAGTTTTGAAGAGTTTTCTTTGATTTAACCCGTTCAATTACACCTTTTAAATGGGAGATAAAACGAAGTGTGGAGAACGAATCATCGAAATTAAAGCCAAGTTCCTTTGCAGATTCGATCGTTTGAGAGACCACTCTGACAACCGCAAGAGAATCAGATGCTTGCTCTTTCTTACGCGCACTGTTGAAATGCATCGTCAAGAAAGCAACCTCATCCTCAGGTAGTTTCACATCTAGATGTTCATTCAAGAATTCAACAGCTTTCTTAGCAACCTTATATTCCTCAGGGTACATGTATCCAATTTCATAGGCAAATGGATTCGTAATGAAAATTCCACGCTTCTGCCGCTCCACCGCAAAGTTAATATGATCTACGAGTGATGCATGGATCGTTTCAGAGAAATCGCCTTCCAGCATGCTTTGTGCGTAAGCAATCACCTCTTCGGTGATCCCGATGATTTTCACATCGACGGCATTTAGAATTTGTTCGTAGTTTTTCAGTACTTCTGATGTATGTAAAAGGAACTCTTGTGTAATTTCACCTTCACCAATCATCATACCTGGTGTTTTCTTGAATCCAATCCCCTTACCGAATGCAATGGAATTTTTCCCTGAGCTTAAATGCGCCATCACCACGTTATGCGATAGAACATGTATGATCGTCCGATCAATCATAAGACACCTCCGCGTTCTTAGGCTTGTCCTGATTATTTCTCATTTTGTACCTAGCAAAGGTTTAATGCTTTCACGAATTTGTTCTGATTCTGTCCCAAAAACAACGTGAACGTTGCCTTTTCCTAACCGAATGACACCGATGGCACCTAATTCCTTAAGCTCGTTATCTTTTACAAGCACCTCTTCTTTAACGAGAAGGCGCAGTCGTGTAATACAAGCATCAATGGAGATAATGTTAGAAGCTCCGCCAATATGATGGAGAATACGTGTTGGGCGATCTAGCAGAGACGGTTTCTCATCAGCGGCTTCTACCTCAACATATTGCTCAATGTCATCCTTACTTGTAACTTTCATCGGAAAGAAATGGAGATAAGCTCGAAAGGTTATAAAATATAAAATGAAGTACACGGCTCCAATGAGTAATATCCAATATGGATTCGTCGCCAAGTGCCAGTTCAACACGAAATCAATAAAGCCTGCAGAGAAACCAAAACCCATTTTCACTTGAAGCATATTCATAATGAGCATTGAGAAACCTGTTAGAACTGCATGAATCACATAAAGACCAGGGGCTACGAACATAAACGCAAATTCGATTGGCTCTGTAATGCCTGTTAGGAAACTTGTCAGTGCAGCAGTTAACATGACAGGAGCTACAAATTTCCTTGTAGATGAAGAAGTGCTTCTCACAACAGCAAGCGCGGCTGCTGGTAAGCCAAACATAATAACTGGATAAAAACCTGTCATAAACATGCCTGCTGTAGGATCCCCTGCGAAAAAGCGTGAAATATCCCCATGTACCATTTTGCCTGCTGGTGTAACGAAATCCCCTATTTGAAACCAAGCGATATTATTAATGACATGATGCAGACCTGTAGGAATGAGTAAGCGATTCATGATGCCGTAAATGAAAACCCCAATATTTCCGTTATCTACAATCCATAATCCTATTTCACTTATCCCTCGCTGTACCGGAGGCCAAATGAGCCCAACGACTACACCCAGGAAAACCATAACTAGGGATGTCACGAGTGGAACAAACCGTTTTCCCCCGAAGAATCCAAGCGACTTTGGCAATTGAATATGACTAAATCGATTGAAGAATGTAGCAGAAAGCATCCCCACCATCATCCCACCGAGCACACCTGTATCCAATGGCTCTGAGCTGCCTGAAACCATTTGAAAATGCTTAAGGACGTTATCAAAGACCAAATACCCTACCGCAGCCGCTAAAGCAGCAATGCCCTCTCCAGACGTTAATCCAATCGCAATTCCAATTGCGAAAATAAGAGGCAAATTATCAAAAATTGCGCTTCCACCTAGCTCGAAAATTTGAGCCACATGCACAAGGAAAGGATTATTAAAAGACATTTTACCAATTCGAAGAAGAATGGATGCTGCCGGCAGCACCGCAATAGGGATCATTAGCGATCTCCCCATCTTCTGAAATGCATACATTACACTCATCAGATTCACCTATAGCCCACAAGTTTGGCCGTTCCTTGTTTGCTTTTACCTATCCCCATTATAGTAGAAAGAACACCCCCCCGAAAGGATAAATTCCTCTAGGTTAAGGTGTTTTTTCTATGCATTGCCATGTACAGTTATTTTACAGCTCCTGCCGTAATCCCACTTGCAATCTGGCGTTGATATATCATATATACGATCAAAGTCGGTAATGTAGTGATCAGCAATCCGGCAAATAATGGACCCCATTCTACACGATATTGCATCTCCGCTTGCATAACAGCCAAACCAATTGGCAGCGTGTACTTAGTAGGCTCGTTCGTAAGAACAACGCCTAGGAAGTATTCATTCCAGTTATTCAGCATGTTCGTAATCATCACCGTAATCAGACCTGGCTGTGACAATGGTAACATAACCCGGAAGAACGTACCATAGTGAGAAGTTCCATCAATAATCGCAGCTTCTTCAATTTCTTTGGGCAGCGACTTGTAGAACCCAACAAGCAAGAAAATCCCGAATGGCAAGTTGAGTGCCGCGTAGACAAGGATCAGCCCCAGCCAAGTATTAATAAGGTGCAAATCATTCAACAAGAAGAACAACGGGATCAATGCAAGTGCGAACGGAATCATCATGGAAGAGATATAGATCGTAAGAAGAAGTTTGTTCCCTTTAAAATCGTATCTCGCCAGAATATATGCCGTCATCGCTGCAAGGATCATCCCAAGTAGCGTACTTCCTACCGTCACCACAATGGAGTTCAGGAAGTATGTACTGAAATTGTATTTACTCCATACATACGAGAAGTTGGACCAGAGTAATGGAAATTTTGGCAATGCCCATGGGGCATTTAAGAAAAATTGTTCATTATTTTTGAGCGCATCAAGCAATGTCCACACCAGTGGATAGAGCACGGCTACACTCCATATGATCAGAATGATCCAAACTAACATTTTCGCTAATGGATTTTTGATAGCCATACGATGGTTCCCTCCCTCAGTATCTTTGTCTATGATGACTTTAGTGCATTTCGATGGTTTCTTGGCGCATGATACGTTGCAAGATCAGTGTTGTGATAAGTGACACGATCAGAATCATGACTCCAATGGCTGCTCCATAACCGAAATGATACTGTTGAAAAGCCATCCGATACAGATAAGAACCCATAACTTGCGTCGTATTATCGGGCTGCCCGCCATTGGTCATGAGCTGAACAATAACGAAAGATCCGTTGAGTGTAGTAATAACGATGTTAACGATGGAAACCTTAATCTGCTCCCAGATGAGCGGCATGGTGATATGGCGGAATTGCGCCCCTTGACCAGCTCCGTCTATATTAGCTGCCTCATAATAGGAAGCAGGAATATTCACGATTGCAGCAATCATTAGGATCATGTAGAAACCGATACCTGCCCAAATTGTAGGGGGTAGAAGCATCCAGATCGTGTGCTGAGGAAATCCTAGCCAAGTAATATCAACTTTTTTCTCCGTAAAGAGAGACAAGAAAGCATTCAAGAAACCGATTTGCGGATTGTAAATGAAATTCCAAAGTACGCCGATGACAACGACTGAAATGACATTCGGGATAAAGAAAATGGCTCGAAAGAAACCGGAACCCTTCAGGTTAAATCTTGTTAACGCTACGGCGAAGAAAGTCGCCAGAATCATAATCCCAATTACTTTACCAACGACTAGGAAATAGTCATTTCCAATGGCTCTAAGTACAATCGGATCTTTGAAAAGCTCAACGAAGTTATCAAAACCAATAAACTCGCTATTTTCAGACATTCCTGACCAATCATAGAAAGACTTCTGTAATGCCTGTATAACGGGATATATCGTAAATACGCAGAAGAATAGAAAAGTCGGAATGATGAATGAAGCGATGAATAAATTCCTTTTCAGCTTTTTCGCGTTGGTCTTCATTCTATCGTCACCGTCCTATCATTAAAATGGCGGAGAACGCCTTAGGCAGCTTTGCCTTTGAAGTTCTCCGCACTGCTTCATTCAGTTCCTATTTCTTTTGTTTGGCCACAACATCAGATACACGAGTTACCCATTGTTCAGGCGTAATTGTGCCAATTGTCAAAGCTACTGTTGCATCTTGCATAGCCTTATCTACGTCAGCAGCGAAGGAAACAGTTGGTACTACGACTGTGTCAGGGGAAGACAAGAATTTCGCAGCATCCTTAACGAAGTTAGGAGCTTTGGAAGATGAAATGTCACCTTTAACGTTGGAAGGAGCACCACTTAGCTCAGCCCATTGGGAAGCTTGTGTTTTGGAGAATACGAACTGCATGAATGCTTTTGCAGCATCTTTGTTTTTGGCTTTTTTCGCGATACCGAAAGTTGCTGTGGACGTGTTAGCTACAACTTTTCCACCTTTATCTTGTGTGATGGAAGGAATGAATCCGAAGTCAAAGCCGCCTGGAACGTCTTTCGCCATTTCGTTTGGTAACCATAGACCATTCGGAATGAACGCGTCTTTGTGTTGTAGGAACAAGGATTGGGAATCCGTGTGGTTGATTTGTACGGATGCTTTGTCGATGTAGCCTTTATCACGCATTTGAACGATTTTGTTTAGACCTTTAATGATTGCAGGATTTTTCCAAGCCTCAAGATTGTTTGTGGACATATCTTGCAGCAATTTGTAGTCATTGTTGTTCGCAGATACGATCGCTGGAAGCAATACGCCACCGTTGATGTAGTACGGATATTTACCAGTGTGGATGAATGGATTGATGCCAGCACCTTTAATTTTCTCACTTACAGCCAAGAACTCTTCGAAATCTTTTGGCTCAGCCCAACCTTTGTCTTTGAAAAGAGCTTTATCATAGAAAATACCCCATGAGCTCATTACGAAAGGAATGTTGTACGTTTTCCCGTCAAATTGTTGTGGCTTTTGTGCAAGCAAATCGATGATTTTCTCGCCATCTACGTTTTTAGCGTCTTTGATCCAGTCCGTCAAATCTTCCAGTTGTCCGTCTGTAACCATTTGGCGGTCGAACAACTCAGGTCCATCGATGTATACGAAATCAGGTGGGTTACCAGCGATCCAACGGGGTTTCATTTGCTCGTTGATTTTTGGTCCCGCACTTTCTTTAATTTTCAAATCAGGGTTTTTCGCTTGGAAATCAGCAATAACTTTTTTCCACCATTTGTCGCCGTATCCGCCAACAAAGTATTGGATTTCAAAATCACCAGTAAGTTTAGTTGAAGCTGCTGCAGTAGGAGCTGCGGAAGCTGCGGTTGTTGGAGCCACAGATGCTGCTGGTTTTGTTGTTTCTGCCGGCGTGGATTTACCGCAACCTGCAGCTACGAGTGCCATTGACGTTGCCAAACCAATTGTTGACCATTTTTTCATGTTCATGTGATCATCTTCTCCCTTTTTTAATTCATCTAATTATTTATTGGTGAAGCGTGTACCCGATAGTTAAAATTTCGTCTTAGTTTGCACGATCAACCCCTTTCATGATTCATAATTGGCAAAATAAAAAGGGCATAGTTATAGAAGAAGACTTACATTTCTTCTAATAACTAATGCCCTTGCGGTAACATGTTATTAAAACTGACATATTCAATTGTTTTAGGTGTTTCGTGTGATTAAATCTTACAATAAAATGACATGAACGTCAATACACTTTTTAAAAGAATTCATTCATTTTTAATTGTTCATTGAAAGCGCATTCTTATGATATGATAGAATCATCTCGTTTAATCCTAATGGAAAAGGTGATTCTTATGGCCAAACGCAAACCAGTAACCGCTTCGCGCAGACAGAAAAACGAAGTTAATATGAAAGCGATTTACTGGACAGGATCGATTTTCTTAGTTGTTATAGTGCTAATGACTTTACTGCTCATTTTGAACAAATGATTTCATTAAAGTGATTGAAAACTTCACATTTTGAATTGTAATCGCTTTCTGAAAGATTGTCAAGAAGAAAACTTGCAGCAACTACATACTAAAATTTATTGCGTGTTAACCCAAAAAGGAGAGGCAAGTTTCAAACTTGCACCTCCTTTTTTCAATCCAACCATTTATATACCTTACCTGGATTATTATCCTTCGTCTCCAAAGGCAAACTGATCGCTTGCTGAGGTATTCCACCACCAGCGCCCATTCCTTCACCAGCTTCAGAAAGAGGTAACACACCCTTCCCAATCGTTACTTTCGTTTGCCCAGGAACCATGTTATACAGTTCTTCCACATCCTGCTGCAGCATACGAATACACCCATGAGACTCATCCTTGCCTATGCTCGTTGGTTTATTCGTCCCATGTATGGCATAAAGCGTATTAGACAACGTCATCCCGCGGCTCCCGAACTCGCCATTCGATCGCCCATTCGGGTTTCTTACTTTTTCACTAATTATAAACTCACCTTGCGGCGTCTTCACTCCACCAAGACCTACAGGATAACGCCTCAGGATGAAATCCCCACTCACGACTGCCAGCTGATGCTGTTCGGTATCAATGATAATCTTTAATGGCTCCGCAAACGGCTCTGACGAGGCAACAGGCTGCGAACTGCTCGCTGCCAATCCCTTCTCATTCGATAGCGGAGAGTGTTCCCCCGTAGCGCTCCCTCCTGTTAGAACAGGTGCCTGAGTTGCTTTCACACTCGCGAGCTCAGCCACTTTTTGTAGGGCAACAGGAAAAGACTCCTTCATTTGCGGTGTAAGTCCTGGCAGTAGATTATCTGGATACGGCTTCGTTAATTGTTGTGGTTTATCTGGTAAACCACCCGTCTTATTTTGATAGGCCTTAATCGCACTTTGCAAAATAATGGCTTCTTCACGATCGTGCATCCAAGCCTGAATGACGGGCACTAGCTTTGAGTTGTCTACTACCTGGCAAGAGCAAATTTGTGCCTGATAATACTTTAACACCGCTTGATTTCCACCCGTTGCTGTATGTTCCACGCTAAGCAAGGGACTAACAGATCGATACCACTCTTTCCAATGTCCATCTTTACTAGAGGGCGCATCCATAATCACAGATTCTCCCGTCCCTCTAACAGGGGGTTGTAAAATCTGTTGCAGCTTCTTCCCCCAATCCCCATCAGAGAAATACAACTTTAATTCCGGATTATCCACCTGAATGTCTGCTAGTGTTGCAACCGCGCTACCCGCTTGAGTTTGCTCTGTTACATCGACCACACGCTCCATCCCATCCGATTTAGCTAGATCCATCCCCGCCGGCAGCGCAAGTAAAACGAACATGACAAGATATGGCAGCCATTTCCGCCTACCACGTGATTGGGCTTGACGATCTCCAGCTGCTGCTCCTTCTTTGATTAGCTTCGATGCCGTCAAATTGGGAGGTAACGGCTCTTCCAACACTATTTTTTGCTGTTCGAAAGCTTCATATATTTCTCCAGCCTGTGCAAAGCAGTATGCCGCTTTACCAGCTTTCCCTTGAGCCGTATACTCCCTGCCTAGTAAATACCATGCCATTTTATGATCCGGATGCTCTTTGACATATTTTTTGAGATATTGCGTATCTTCGATCGGATTATGTTGGAAGAATTTCGTCAATTGATCGTTTCGATTATTCGACTTCAAGCTTTCATGCCTCCAGTCCACTTTCCACTATTCTCCGTTTTTATCGGCAATCGAGGCACAAAGCTGAAGTCCAAATGAGAAAAAGGCTTGGTCAGGGAATCTCCCTTTCCAAACCTTTTCTAACTACAAGTCTATTTCACAAATGTTTTCACACGTAAAATGGCCGTTTGGACCGCTGCTTGCCACTGCACATCCAATCCAATCTGTTCAGCAAAGAAGCGAATTGGCACATAAGTACGATCTTGCTTCACATAAGGAGCAACATCTGTATCTATTTTCAAATTTGGCAGACCAGTTTGCTTACGAGTGATCCCCGTTTCGCCAATGGTTAACTCAACCGTCAACTCACCTTTGGAGAGCTGTACAATTGATTTTCCAGCCCGTTCAGCATAAGTCACCTTATACCCAAACGTTTCACTAATCGCACGAACTGGCACCATGGTGCGCCCATCTTGAATTTCAGGTTGAGCATCAAAGGAAATGAGCTTGTTACCACTAACTACCTTCACTTGTCCATCATTCGAAACAGTCTCTGGCAATTGATAGGGTGTAATCTTACGAATTTTGTTATTGGATGCATCCGCTACAACCACATTACCTTGTGTTGTTACAAGTACATCGGAAGGATTATAGAAAGCTGCAGATTGCTCAACGCCGTCCGCTTCCCCCGTTTGAGGCGTACCAGTTACCGTAGTAACTTGTCCATTCAACAGATATCGAACCGAATGATTCAAGCTATCCGCGATGAGAAGCCCTCCCTCCGAGGTCACAGACAGACCCTTCGGGAAGTCAAACTTCGCTTTCAAAGCTTCACCATCTGCATAATCACCAGCTGCATATAACTCATTCTTCCCATAGATCGTCGAAGCACCCACTGTTGGCGTAGATCCAGCGACTGTCGAGACATTTCCTGATGCAAAATCAACATAACGGATCCGCTGGTTCCCTGTATCGCTAACATAGAGATTCCCTTTGCCATCCAACGCAAGTCCAGAAGGCTCATTAAAAGTCGCCGTAGAAAGGCTTCCGTCGTGATATTCTCCCGCAAAGGATGCTTCGCCTGGACGAACCTGAATCACACGTGTGACAGGCGCAGAGAGCGTCGTAACGCGACCATCTGCTGCGATTTTACGAATGGCATGATTAAGTGAGTCCGCCACATATACGATACCGTCAGCACTAATAGCAATATCACTCGGGTGATTGAAAGTAGCTTCCGAACCCTTACCGTCTTTATTTCCTGGCACGCCATTCCCTGCAACTGTGGAGACAATCCCATTAACATCTATTTTACGAATGGCATGATTGCCGGCATCTGCCACATAGACATTGCCTTTAGCATCAAGCGCTAGTCCTGTCGGTTCATTAAAGAAAGCTTCCGAAGCTTTCCCGTCAAGAAGACCTCCAGTTGGGAAGCCTTGTGCACTTTTCGTAACAGCAAGTGCAGGACCAGCAAAAGTGGAGACTTGGCCATCCTTCACTTTACGAATCACATGGTTGCGTGTATCCGCGATGAGCAAGCTGCCATCTGGAAGTTGCAGCACGCTGCTAGGGGCACGAAATGCCGCTTGCAGCGCATCCCCATCACGATCTTCAAAATCGCCGATGCCTGCAAGGGTCGATATATCCGATAGAATCTGACCTTCGCTAGATTTCAACGCATCAGTACTTAAACCAGCCGCCCAAGCCGATGAGCCGCCAAGCAAAGTAGCAACGATTATACTTGAAACAAATATCTGTTGTAATGGTTTCATGGGGATCTCCTTTTTTATCTAGCGATCTTTACTATTGCGGAATGATAGATCCTTCGATGTTCACAGGTGCAATCGTCAGGTTATCTAGATTCAATTTCTCAATGGTTTGACCATTTTTCTTAACGATCACAATTTTACCAACACGGATTTGATCAGCAAAAAGACTTGTCATTGGAATACTTACCAGCGATGTTTTCTGAATTGCAGATACACTAGGACCGTCCCCGAATTTGGTTACAGCATATACCAGCTCTTTCCCTGATTCCGATGTATATTCTCTAATATAGTCCGCACTCGTCGTATCATTTGCTTTGAAGAAAATATCTTTGTTCATTAGAGTGCCTGGTAGATTAAAAGTATGTGTACCGTAAAGCAAATGAACCTCTACAGCATAAATATCTTTAATTGCAGTAAAGTCGATGTTCAAATAATAAAAATTCGATGGAACCGTAGCTGCACCTACATTCGGCCCATCCGTAGCGGGTTGTCCTTCAGGATTAAAGGCCAAAGTACTCAAGGTAATTGCCGCTGGAGTTGGTTGCGGGTCAGGATCTGATGGATTTGATGGGCCTGATGGTTCCGATGGTACCGACGGCTTTGCAGGCTCTTCCTCAGGTTTTTTCCCGTTAGCAATTTCCTCTTTTGCGGTATCGAACGCCTTTTTCTCTTGCTCTGTTAAACTAGCCTTCAATTTCGCTTCCGCCTCAGCTTTCGCCTTCGCTTCAGCAGCTAACTTTTCTTCAGCAATTTTTTTCTTTTCTTCCTCTAGTTTCTTCAAAGCATCAGCAAGCTTTTGCTTAGCAGTTGCTTCCGCTTTTTCCTTTTCAAGCTTACTTTTCAACTTCGCTTCTTCAAGCTTCTTCAACTCTTCTTGCTTCTTTTTCTCTAGTTCCGGATCCACACCTGCCGTTTTATCCAGCGGCTTAACTTTAGATAAATCCAACTTCTTATCCGTTGAATCGATTTTTTTATTGACTTCAGCAATAATCGCGTCTACCGTTTTTTGATCTAGCTTCTTATCAGCAATAGCTTGTTTAGCTACGTTACCGATTAGATTGTCTAAGTTTTGTTTCACTTTATCGAGATCAGACTGATTTTTAATACTCAAAGTATTTTTATCACCCGTAAACGATCCATCTGCAATTTCCTTTTGCTTTTTCGCAATAAACTCATCGTTTTCTTTATCTATTTCTGCTTTATTGAGTATTAATTCTTTAATAATTTCTGGCGAAGCATTTTTAATAAAATCCTCTAAATCGAAAAATTCCACTTTCAAATCCAGATCATTGGTTTCATCTCTTGAATCCAAGGAAATTTCTTGAGTTGGGTTCACGTATGTAATCGTTGTAGTTTGTGTCTCATCCGAATTGGACGTTACCGTCGAAGCGGATACTCTACCTGATCCAACAGCCATTTTGGTTTTACCAGAAACAGGATCAACTGAAACGTAGAATTGCGTTCCGCGTACCCCCATTACCGCCGTTGGTGTTTCAACTTCAAATTCATCATCCGCGCCAGCCAATGATTTAACTTTGACCCACATGGAACCTGCCCAAACTTTCAGCTTGGATTTCTTATTTCCGTTCGCAGAGTTGAGGTCTGATACGTTGAGTTCCGCGTTGTCACCTAATGTAACATCAGCGTCTCCACTTGCTAAGTTAAGTGTTACCGAGGAGCTATCTCCTGTATAAACGGTATCGCCTTGGTTTAAGCTCATACTCTCATACGCATCATACGTTTTGGAGCCGCCGCCTTTTTTAATCGTGACGTCTCCAGACAATGCTGAAATAATAGCAACCCGGACCGTTTTCGCATCCACGGGTTTTACCAACAGCACAGAAACTAAACTAAACACTAAGCTAAAACTTAATAAGACTGATATAAATGATTTCTTGGTCATTCCCACTCCGCATGCCTCCCAGCAATTCTATTTCAAATGTCCGATAACTTCATAAACAGCAACCGGTTTTTCTTTCCCTTTTACTTTAATTTCACCAATGGATTCGATCTCAAAAAGACCTTTGACACGCTCATACGTCTGTTCACTAATTAAAATCTGCCCTGGCTTCGCATTAGATTCTAGTCGTGCTGATAAATTAACCGTGTCTCCAATGGCAGTATAGTCCAACCTCAGATCTTCAGATCCGATGTTACCAACAACCGCAGGACCACTATTAATACCTAATCCGAATTTCACACCGATACCATAATTCTTAATCAATTTCTGCTCGAGAATATCGGCTTGAGACTTCATCTCAATAGCAGCACGTACGGCCATTTCAGGATGATTCTCATATTCAATCGGTGCACCAAACATCGCCATAACGCCATCACCAATGAATTTATCTAACGTACCATTGAACTTAAAGATTGCTTTCGTACAAACATCTAAATATTCATTTAACACCTGAATAACCTGCTCAGGCTCTAGTCGTTCCGACATCGGTGTAAATCCGCGAATATCCACAAATATCAATGAAATATCCTTACGGCTTCCGCCAAGCTTCACATCTTCACCTGACTGCAGAAGCTCATCAACAACGGTCTTGGAAACGAATCGACCGAAAATACCAGTAACCCGATTCCGTTCTTTTCGTTCTTCTAAATAATGGCTAACTAATGACCAAACATAGATCGTTACTAGTGCAAATTGAGGATACACCAATGGTAAGAACATAGAACCAATACTATAGAATCCTAACCATACAAGACCATATACCACGAAGATGCCTAGGAAAATAAATAGTGCGGTCTTCCCGTTGAACTTTTCAAATAGAAATATAGCCAACAATGAAATAAGTAGAATAATCGCGATACCAGCCGATTTCGAAGCATCTTTAAAGAAAACACTTTCTAATAGGGTTTGAATCATATTGGCATGAATTTCAATCCCGAACATCTTGACTGAGGAGATCGGTGTTGGGTATTCATCCTGCATGGCCGTAACAAAAGGACCCACGAGCACAATACTACCCTTTAGCGGCAGTGCTTTTGTACTATTAAGTACATCAACAAAGGATAGCAACTCATAACCTGTCGTCGCATCAACCTTTTGTCTTGGTTGTGTGAAGAACTCTGTTGTTACTTGATTTCTATCGTTCGTTGGTACGATTTCATTTCCACGTTTCCATTCTCCAGTAGCTGAATCACGCTTTACCTTTTCATTTTCATCTAAAACTAAATTCGCAAGAGCGACACTGAATGCTGGTATGTAAGCACCTTTCTCATCAGGCAAACCGACAGGAAGTTTACGAGCTTTGCCATCCTTATCAACAAATACATTGATATGGGCCATTTGATCTCTTTTGGTAGTTAGGGTTGAGGAGGGATAATCAATTCGCTCAGGAACTAGTTCGCCTGCTGACTGTTGTTTGGAGGGATAATTAATTTGAACTGGCAAAATAATATTGGAATACTTCGCTAGCACGTCAGCTAATGCTTTATCGTCTGCTGGATTCTTCGATGGCTCAGCAAGCACAACGTCGATCCCAATAGCAGCTGCACCTGATTGTTCTAATTTCTCTATGACTTGCGCATATGTACTTCGATCCCACGGAAACTTCCCGATGGCAGAAAGGGATTTTTCATCAATTTTAACAATCTTAATTCGATCATCCGGCTGACGCTCATCCACCGACTTAGCACCACGCAAAATATCTTGGAGAGGACCCTCGACAAAATAAAATAAACCGCTGGAGTTCACTGTGTAGAAATATGTCGAAAACACCATTAATAAGAGTCCTACTACTAAAGTCTTAATCCATTTCTTCTTACCCATATAATCCTCCCCGAGTTTACTAGTTTCATTGTAAGATGCTAGCTGCGAATTGGCAATAAATTGTTACAAATTTCACATTTATTCAACAAAAAAAGAGCCCGTTCCTTCTCAGGAAACGAGCTCTTTCGACATTCCGTGGTATTTCCACAAAAATGATTTTGTAATTATGATTAGCTAAAAGGTGAATCCGCAACTTTAATGGAGTCAGTTGGGCAGCCATCTTGAGCATCTTGTAGATCATCATATAGATCATCAGGAATCTCAGTAACCCCTTTGTTTCCATCACCTTCAAAAATCACTTCTGCCAAACCTTCATCATCGTAATCATAGATATCTGGAGCTGTAGCTCCGCAAGCGCCGCAAGCGATGCACGTATCTTTATCAACAAATGTATACTTAGCCATGTTTTCTACTCCTCCTCTAATTATCCTCATTGTAAAATATAATATAAATACGGACAAAGTTCAAACCTTAAAATTGACAATTCATGAAATACTGCTCAATAAAGTCTGCAATACCACGGATATCATTCAAATTGAAGTGTGGAAGCATGAAATCATCTTCTAGAATTGTTAGGTCTGTCGCAACTGCAATCAGGCTTTCCGCCAATCCTTTAAGCAATTCTTTTTGTTCTATTGTACGATAAACCCCAATCTTTGGATGCTTTTCCCTCTTGAACCCTTCAATAAAAATATAATCAAGATGGGCGTACGCTACTAACTGCTCTTCCAAACTCGGTGTTTCCCTCTTCTCATAAATGTGTACCCCATTTGGAGAAAGTGTAACCACAACGTCGGCACCCGTCTCGACAAAGATGGTGGAATCAGCACCTTGCGCTTCCTTATAGTGTCCATGGGCATCATGTTTCATTACAGCGATCCGATGGCCGCGATGTTTCATTTCAACAATAAGCTTAGCTACTAAAGTCGTTTTCCCACTATTGGAAAATCCAGCGAAGCCCAAACAATGAGCCATGATCCTCACTCTCCTGAGTCTGTATGCAGAGGATTATTTCGCAAATGATCCATTTGCAAGGACGTCCCTCTTACTTTGTGATTTCGAATTAAGGAAGATGGGTCATCACTCATCATTCCTGCCGTAAGAATCACACCTTCTCCAAATTTATCACGCAGACCATCCATCACGCGATTCAGATTCTCCCTGCGAGGCTGCTTCTCATAATCAAATAAATCAAGTTGTACGTAAGATTCTTCTTTGGCAATCAGATTCTGCAAGGTGATTCCGAGGAGCCTAACAGGATTGCCGTCTTCCCATTGATGATCATACAATTGACAGGAGGTTCGATAAATATCATCCATATGTTCCGTCGGAGTTGGTAAGGTAAGCGATCTCGTAATCGTCCTCATATCAGGATCTCGGATCGTAATCTGAATTGTCGAAGTCATGAGCCCCTGCTTACGAAGCCTCCTCGCTACTTGATCGGCTAAATTAAGCAGAACACGATGAATTTCGGTACGATCCGTATAATCCCGCGGCAAAGTCGTTGTGTGTCCAATGGACTTACTCTGCTCTTGCTCCGGATTGACAACAGAAGGATCAATCCCGTTGGCCGAGCGCTTCAAGTGCGCACCCATGACGCCAAAGTGCTTGCTTAACAGCGCATCATCCGCAATAGCCAATTGCCCTAACGTTAGGATGCCAAGCTTCGTAAGCTTCTCCGCAGTTTTTCTCCCAATGCCATATAAATACTGACACGGCTTATCCCAGAAAACGGTCGGCACATCACGAAGTCGCAATACCGTAATCCCATTAGGCTTCTTCATATCAGATCCCATTTTGGCTAGCAACTTATTCGGCGCGACACCAATCGAACATGGTAATTTCAACTCTTGCAGAATTCTTCCTTGAATACTATTTGCGATGTCTAGTGGCGTACCAAATTGTTTGGAACCAGTGATATCTACAAAACATTCATCAATAGACATAGATTCTACCATCGGTGAATATCCATAGACTATCTGCATAAACCGCCTCGAGAAATTTCGATAGAGATCAAAGTCAGGTTTGATTAAAATGAGATCAGGACATATCTTCAACGCTTGCCTAACTTGCATGCCCGTCTTGATCCCTAGCTTTCGCGCTGCATATGATGAAGTAACAACGATCCCCTTACGCAGCTCTACACTACCAGCAACAGCAAGAGGCTTTCCCTTGTATAAGTCAGGCTCTACAGCTTCATGAACCGAACAATAGAATGCATTCATATCAATATGTAAAATGACTCTGCCTTGCTTGGGATAATGATGCTCTACGGACACCATATTCACTACCTCCCAGTATGATTGAATCAGATTTCAGAGCCGTCTACTCGAGTGAAACACAACCAACCTGAGTTGTCAAAAAAATAATCATTCAAGCTGACGCGATTTTACGTTATGATGTCTTTAGCTGTACATTTATGTTATAATCGTAAATTATACATTAGCGCTTTAAAGCAAGCGAAACTACTCACATCAATTTCACCGAAGTCACTTTGCTAGCTTTTGAAGGAGGAACCCATGCCAACATCAGTCAAAATCTTCGATACCACCCTACGAGACGGAACCCAAGGAGAAGGTATCTCCCTATCCGTAGAGGATAAAATCAAAATTGCCCGTAAGCTCGATGAGCTCGGGGTTCATTATATTGAAGGCGGATGGCCGGGCAGCAACAGCAAAGATATTGAATTCTTTGAGCGGGCACGTACGATGACTTTCACAAATGCGAAAATTACTGCTTTTGGTAGCACAAGACGGAAAGATTCTCTTGCTTCAGATGACATTAACTTGAATAGACTCGTGGAATCCGGCGCGCAAGTCGCCACGATTTTCGGTAAGTCATGGGACTTTCATGTAACGACAGCTATTCAAACAACGCTAGAAGAGAATTTGAACATGATTTATGACTCCGTACTCTTTTTGAAAAGCAGTGGTATGGAAGTCATTTATGATGCCGAGCATTTCTTCGATGGTTACAAGAACAATCCAGAATATGCACTGCAAACAATTAAGAAGGCACAAGATGCTGGCGCGGATTGGATTACGCTTTGTGATACGAATGGCGGATCGTTACCTAACGAAATTACGGCTATCGTGACGACAGTTACGCAACATGTCTCCACACCAGTAGGCATACACGCTCACAATGATTGTGAATTAGGCGTTGCAAACTCTTTAGCTGCCGTACAAGCTGGGGCCAGACAAGTCCAAGGGACTATTAATGGCTATGGGGAGCGTTGTGGAAATGCTAACCTAAGCTCCATTATCCCCAACTTACAATTGAAACTAGGTTATGATGTCATCTCTCCTGATCAATTGAAGTCACTTACATCCGTTTCGAGATACATCAGTGAAATCGCCAACATGCATATGCCTGTTAACCAGCCTTATGTTGGTAACGCAGCATTCGCACACAAAGGCGGCATCCATGTCTCCGCGATCCTCAAGGATGCAAGTACGTATGAGCATACGAAACCTGAGTATGTAGGAAACAAACAACGCGTGCTTGTTTCCGAGCTTGCTGGTCAAAGCAACGTATTGGTCAAGGCCCAGGAGCTTAAATTAGATTTCAACAAAGAACACCAAAAAACCAAAGAGATCATCGAGAAAATTAAAGATATGGAACATCAAGGCTATCAATTCGAAGGCGCAGATGCTACGCTTGAGCTTCTGTTGCGTGAAGCCTTTGAAGGTCTTGAGGAAATTTTCACCTTAGAATCATTCAAGATGCTCGTTGAGAAAACAGCCAATCATTCTGTTGTCTCAGAAGCTATCGTCAAAGTGAAAGTACATGGCGAAACCATCTATACCGCGGCTGAAGGTAATGGTCCTGTCAATGCACTTGATAACGCCTTGCGGAAAGCACTCATTCAATACTATCCGGACATCAAGAATGTTCATCTTTCGGATTATAAAGTACGCGTATTGGATGAGAAAGATGCAACAGCTGGCAAGGTTCGCGTGCTTATGGAATCCACTGACTTTAACACGACATGGAACACACTCGGTGTTTCCAGCAACATTATAGAAGCTAGTTGGTATGCACTTGTTGACAGCTTACGTTATGCCCTCATTAGCAGAAAACGCGTGGAGCCAGCTAACAAAGAGCAACAAGAACGATTAGGTCTAGTCAACCATTGATCTTTATACGAAAAAGCTGCAAGAGCGGGAAGTCCTCTCTTGCAGCTTTTTTGTCATTCTTCCTTCAGAAGACTCGCCATCTTCTTGTCGAGCTCCTTCGGTGAAAGCACATGAATAATTTCCCTGATCACGCCATTTTTATCAATAAGAAAGCTTGTAGGAATAGCGATCACGTTATAGGTATCGGCATTCGTCCCTTGTTTATCGAGCAGCACGGGAAACGGATACTGATAGGTGTCCACGAATTTTTTAATATTGTCCATTTTATCCCCGGGCGTCACATTCACCGCATAAAGATCGAATTTCCCCTCATATTTCTTATACAAATTCACAAGATCAGGCGCTTCTTCCTCACAAGGACCACACCAGGATGCCCAGAAGTTGACAAACATTGGCTTTTCACGAGGCCCGCCTACCGAATAGTCCTTCCCATCCAACCCTTGTAAGGTAAATGATGGAGCTAAGAAATTCACCTTTGCCGCTTGCTCACTTGGCATCAGGGTTTGTTTATCTTCATTACGTACATTCTGATAAATCGCAAAGCCCGCCAATAAAACGACGAAAGCGATCACGATGAGATTCTTCTTCACAGTATCAACCTCCACTCCCTCTATATTATCTCCAAATTAGCGAAAATTCCAACATCACAATCCTGAAGTATGCTTTCACCCTATTAGGGAAAAGTAAACGTACTCTTTGCAATGAAAGGAACTAGTGAAATGAAACAAGCTGCCGCGAAAACGAGAGGTAAAAAACCGCTCAATAAAATGAGAATTTACGAGCATGAAGAAGAAGCCGCATCTAATAATAAAAAGACAAACACGGACGAGAAAGGAAGCGTTTGGCAGTACCTCGCACTTGCCTCCATCCCCTTGGTGCTTGTCCTTGGCAATTCTATGCTTGTCCCGATTCTGCCAGATTTGCAAGAGAAAATGAACATCTCACGCTTTCAAAGTTCACTCATCATCACTTTATTTTCACTGACCGCAGGACTTATCATTCCGATATCCGGTTATTTATCTGATCACTTCACACGCAAGAGTGTTATCATCCCCTCGCTTATCATATACGGTGCCGCAGGGGTTCTAGCAGGGCTTGGCGCCGTTTGGAACTCTTATCCTATACTTATAGCTTCCAGAGCTATACAAGGCCTCGGAGCCGCGGGTACAGCCCCTATTGCCATGGCACTTGTTGGCGATATTTACAAGGGACCCAAGGCCAGCAAAGCCCTCGGACTCATTGAAGCCTCCAACGGAATCGGCAAAGTTGTGAGTCCTATTCTTGGTTCTCTATTAGCGCTAATTATTTGGTTTGCACCTTTTTTTGCTTTTCCACTTTTTTGTTTACTCGCTCTGCTAGCTGTTATTTTCATGATCAAAGAACCCGCCAAAGAGAAAGAAGCTGAACCACTTAAGCTCTATTTGAAGCAAATTAGAACCATTCTCAAAAGTAAAGGTCATTGGCTAATTCCCGCCTTTATTGCTGGTTCGATCACCTTATTCATATTATTCGGCGTGCTTTTCTACCTCTCACAGATTTTGGAAGAAAAACCCTACAACATTGAAGGCGTACGCAAAGGCCTTATCCTTGCAATCCCGTTACTCTGCCTCGTCATTACCTCTTATACTACAGGTGCGAAAATCAAACAAAATGGCAAGCTCATGCGCTGGCTCATGAATATCGGACTTATAACCATGGTTGTATCCCTTGCCTTGGCTACATTTCTAAACGGGAACCTGTATGTCTTTATTGGCTTATTGTCGCTCAGCGGGATAGGGACAGGACTCCTGCTCCCATGCCTAAACACACTCATTACCGGATCGGTAGAGCGTGAGCAACGCGGGATGATTACTTCCCTCTATAATAGCTTACGATTTATTGGAGTCGCCTTCGGTCCTCCACTATTCGGTTGGCTCATGAGCATCTCACATAAGACACTCTTTATTACGGTCGCCTCTTTATCACTTATTATGTTAGCCTTGGTGTTTTTCTTCATCAAACCCAAAGCAGAATTACAAAAACAAACATGATATACTAACCTCATATCCATGCCATGTGAGGGAGTGAACGCAAGTGAGCATACATTTATCTAAAAAATCATATGACGAAATGATCTCACACAGTATACGCTCACTCCCTAACGAAGCATGTGGCATCCTTATACAGGAAGCTTCTTTCTCATCGACAGATGAGTTACATATCCACACTTTTATCCCTCTTCCTAATCACGCGGCGCATCCAACACAGCAATTCGTCATCCATCCCATCGACATGATTCCCTACCTAACAGATCAACGTTGTACGATCGTCGGGATTTTTCATTCCCACCCCACAGCCGCATCAACCCCCTCTACCGAGGACCTCTTAACGCTCTGGCACACCATTCCCACCTACTGGATCCTTTCCCTGCAACACGAAGAGAAACCTGACCTCAAGGTCTATTCCCTAAAAAAAACCACCACTACCGCATATCACAAACTTTCGTTTGTCATCGGTCAATGATGGCTTAATAAAGCATATAAATCACCTAATGTGTCTACATCTCTCGCTCTTATTTCTTCCATAAATCTGGACCATAATTGCGCTGTCATAAGGGCATCTTCCAGAGCATGATGTCTCACGGTAACCGGGATGTCGTAAGCATGCAGTAGAGAATCTAAACCCAGATTTTTTCGTTTGGGCATGAGCCATTTTGCAATCATCATAATATCTAAAACCCGATGGGATAAGCTAACTTTTGACGTACGCCACAAGGCCGAGTTCAAAAAACTTTTATCATGTCCAATAGCATGAGCCACTAAGATTTTCTGCTGAACAAATTCTAAAAAATCACTTAAAACGCCGATTAAATCAGGTGCGTCGCCAGCCATTTCGTTCGTAATACCCGTTAACTTTATGATTTCATCTGGAATTTTACGTTTGGGGTTCACCATTTTATAGAAGGTATCTTGCGTCTGCACTTCACCACCAATAACAGAGACAGCGCCGAACGAGATAATTTCGTCACCATTATATGGAGAAAAGCCTGTCGTTTCAAGATCAAACACCACGATCTCCATCGCGTGCAGAGGAATTTCAAACAAAGAATCTTTTCGTTGCTCTTTCAGCATCGACCGAATAAAGGCCATTTGTTGCGCACTTTGCGCATCAAACATCGAGGTTAAAGCTGGCGTTAAACCACCCATCTTATATAAATGCCACATACGACCTGCCGGACGCATATCCTTCACGCGAGTCACCTCTCCCTGCCAATGAAACGTGATTTCCGATTCCGATAGTTCTAACCTTTTTCTCTCTCTATGTGTGAGCCTATGGATTTACCGACATACTTCTGTAACTGTATTCCCGTTCGTAAACATTGCTTTAATTGCATGCGAATCTCTTTGTTAAGTTGATCTGCCGTAAGTTTACCTCTTGTCGTATATTTCTCTTCATCTAATTGGAAAGGCGTGCTATCTCTTAATTTTAAAGCGATAGAAAAAGCCATTTCCCAATCATTGGCTAGCCCTTCGGATACAATCCCCTTCATCTTTAACTGCTTAATTCGTTCAATCGTAGAAGTGGCCAAAATTCCTGCTTGAATAGCAAGCAGCCGAATCCCATTGACAATCGGAATATAAGCACCATATTTGATATCAAATCCGCCTGCATCTTCACCGTAACGTTCTGTAATTAAATGACTGAATATACCCAACGAAATTTTGTGATGCAACGTGTTCGACAATAAATATTTCAAAAGTCCCGGATGTTCCTGAACATAATCAAGAAACGATTGTTTCAACTTCGTCACTAATAGCTCTGAACCGTAGATACAACGCATATCCGCCAGAATGAGAAGATAGCGCACATTTTCCCAATCAGGTTCCTTAAACCAGCCGATCATCATATCCTTATATCCTTGCAGCGACTTTCGCCATTGCGGATTACTGGATATGACATTCCCTTCACAAGGAGGATAACCCAACACATCCAAACCGCGAATGATATATGAGGCAAGCATATCGAAATAAAGATCTAATTCATCTTGGGTATGCGTTTCACTATCACCATAAATGAGTCCGTTGTCCTGATCACTCCACAGCGTCTGTTCTCTCCTGCCACCACTGCCTAATAAGATAAAAGCATACGCAACAGGCGGCTTACCGTATCCTTCATCCTCAAGCAAATGTTCAGCAATCTGAGTCGTTCTTTGAATCAACGCGTCATGCACTTGATTGATTTGCTGCCCTAATTCAGATGTATAGGAAAAAAGGAGATGCTCCCGAAACATCTCATGCACCTGATCTCTGGTTATTCGCATCTCTTCGAATTGCTCCGACTGATAAATGCGTTCCAGGATCCGTTCCATTGAGAGATGATTCATGTTGCATCCCCTTTGCTCTAGTAGAAAGTATATGTGTTGTTAAACGGACACGCCGTTTTGAGCTGCTTTTTTCATTTGTTCAGGATATCCGTATGAACCATGCTCGGAAAGATCCAGACCAATGATTTCTTCTTCTTCTGTAACACGAAGGCCAATTGTAGCTTTAAGAATACCAAGAATAATGAAGGAAAGAACAAGTACGAATGCCAAAGCTCCAGCAAGACCAAGTGCTTGAATTCCTAATTGGTGGAAACCACCGCCGTAGAATAAACCTGCACCACCGATACCAACTTTTGCTGAAAGCTCAGGCGTTGCGAACAAACCAGTGGAAAGTGTACCCCAGATACCAGCGATACCATGTACAGAGAACGCATAGATCGGATCATCGATTCCAGCTCTTTCGAACCATTGTGCGGTGAAGAATGTTACGATACCCGCAACTGCACCAATAACGATTGCTGCCCAAGCGTCTACGAACGCACATGCTGCAGTGATGGCAACAAGTGCAGCCAGAACACCATTCAACATGCTAGGAATATCTGCTTTACCGAAGTACATCCAAGAGATAATCAATGCAGCTACAGCACCTGCCGCAGCAGCCATATTCGTTGTCAATGCGATATAACCGAAGAATCCGTCACCCATTGCACTAAGCGTACTACCTGGGTTGAAACCGAACCAACCGATCCATAGGATGATAACACCGAGTACAGACAATACTTGGTTGTGACCTGGAATTAAGTTAGGTGTTTTATCTTTATTATATTTGCCAATACGCGGTTTAAGCAAGATAGTTGCTACTAACGCTGCTGTTGCACCTTGTAAGTGAACGACTGTTGAACCAGCGAAATCTTGCATACCCAATTTACTCAACCAGCCGCCGCCCCATACCCAGTGCGCTACGATTGGATAGATAATGACTGTGTAAAGAATTCCGAAAATGAAGTAAACCGGAAGTTTCGCTCTTTCTGCAAAACCGCCCCATGCGATAGCAAGGGATACACCAGCAAATGCTAGTTGGAACAAGAATTTGATACCGATTGGCACATCAGAGAAGGAAAGAGATCCGAATGCTGCTGCAGCTTGATCTTCTAAACCTGTTACAAAGAAGCCCGTTTCTCCGAAGAATGCATTTCCATCACCAAAGGCGAAACCAAATCCTACAGCCCAGAATGCAATGGCACATAATCCGAAAGTTAAAATCGTTTTACCGGCTACGTGACCGGCATTTTTCATTCTAGTTGACCCCGCTTCTAAAAGTGCAAAACCAGCTTGCATGAAGATGACTAAGATTGCTGCCAACATTACCCATACTGCATCAATTGCACTCTGTAGTTGTGGTGCTGTCGCCTCATCCGCTGCAAATGCGAGTGTAGGGAACAGTAATGACATAACGCCGAAAGCTAACAACAATTTCTTAACCATACGACCACTTCCTTTAATGTTAGATTAAGTAACATGTAATGAAACTCTTAATGTCATTATATACAGGATATTTGGGTTTGACAATAGGATTTTCGTTAATATATTGAAAAAAGCGAAAAATAACCTGACATGAAACAGGCATAATTCGTGTTTCGGCTCATAAGTGTTCACAAAACACCTTTTTTACACCAATATCCAATGTCAGCTTTCCGAAGCATCACGTTTGACTGTACGGTTTAATATCAGGTATCATGTTTATATAGAAGAAAGAAATTCAAACCATTGGAGTAGAGGTGAATTTAACATGGGGAATGAGAAGCTTTATAAAATCGGAGAGCTCGCCAAGCTTGCTGATGTCAGCCCTCGAACCATTGATTACTACACCAAGCTGAGCTTAATCGAACCCGAAAGAAGATCCGATACGAACTATCGTCTGTACAGTGATGAAACTTTGCACCGACTGAGGCGTATTGAAACAATGAAGAACGAGAAATATACCTTAGAGGAAATCAAAGTCAACTTACAGCAATGGAGTAAAGTGACCTCCGATGATTCTGTGACAGATAAGCTTACATCCCTTCAGTTGCATCTCGAACAATTAATGAAGGAAGCCAAAGAACTCAGCCCACTTGTTCAGCAATTGAAGCCTAAGCAGTTAAAAAAGCTGTATCATATTCTGACACAACCGACCGCAGCCTGCATCGAAGCACTTATTGTCCTTTTAGGTAAAAATCCGTTCTCATAATTGAAATACGGAGGAATGCCCTATGTTTTTTCACCCTATGGATTTCCTAATTATTATTGCATTCGGCCTTTCATTGTGGGCTTCATTCCGAGTGCGAGGAACTTTTAACAAATGGTCGGGCGTACCTGTCTACTCACGTATGACTGGCGCCGAAGCCGCAAGACGAATGTTAGATGCTAATGGCCTTTACGACGTACCCGTCGAAGCTGTACCTGGGACATTAACAGACCACTACGATCCAATGGCTCGAACTGTACGTCTGTCGGAGCCTGTTTACTTCCAGAGCTCAATCTCAGCTGTATCAGTCGCATGTCACGAAGTAGGTCACGCTATTCAGCACCAAGTCCATTACCCTATGCTCGTCGCAAGACACAAGATGTTCCCAGTCGTTAATTTCGCCTCTGGCGTTGCTCCCATCTTGATCCTAGCGGGTTTCTTCTTTCAAAGTATCCCTTGGTTATTGGAAATCGGCATTATCTTCTTCGGGGTAGCCGTTGCTTTTCAATTAGTAACGTTACCTGTTGAATTTAACGCCAGTAACCGAGCACGTAATGAAATGGTGGCACAAGGCTTCATCTCTAATGAAGAAGAACGTGGCGTGGCTAAGGTTTTGAATGCTGCCGCACTTACTTATGTAGCCGCTGCATTGATCTCTGTACTCGAGCTTCTAAAGTACATTATGATTTTCAATGGTCGCAATAACGATGATTAATAAAAGAAAAGCTCTCCCTTCAGGTTCTTCACGACCTGTTGGGAGAGCTTTTCTCATTTAAAATACTCATATAAGAAACGCCGAAATACTTCAGCCACCAGAGGCAGCTTCACATCCTTGCGACAAATCAAACCAACTGTCCTTGTAACTTGAGGATCTGTTACTCGTATTTTGACAGGCTGTGTTTGCCCACTTTCCAATAAGGCCATCGCCGGAAGTAAGCTTACCCCCATACCCGCGGCAACAAGCCCGCGAATCGTATCCGTTTCCTCACCTTCAAACTCAATCTTAGGCACAAAGCCTGCCTTCTGGCACGCATCCATCACGATCGTTCGAAGCGTATACTCTTCACTAAACATTACGAACGGTTCATTCTTCAACTGCTCAAGGCGAATTGACGTATAGTCTGCCAGAATATGATTGGAAGGAATGATAGCATACAACTCTTCTGTCAATAAAATTTCACCCGTCACGTGTTCGTGGGATTCCGGAAATGGTGATATAAAAGCGAGATCAATCTCCCCTCTCGAAACATCACGAATTAATGATGTGTATGTACCTTGACGCAGTCTAAACTTCACATTCGGATGATTTTTTTTAAATGCCGCAACTACAGCAGGTAGTAAATTGATAACTAGACTATGTGGAAATCCAATACGAATCTCGCCAGCCTCTGGATCAAGAAACTCATGTATTTCGCCCACTGCACGTTCTAAATCCGTAAGAATACCTTCTACTCGACTTAAAAATAAATGCCCCACCGAGGTCAGATGTAAATTGCGCCCCTTTTGAACAAATAAATCAACCCCGAGTTCCTCTTCCAGCAAATGAATTTGCCGACTAACTGCAGACTGCGCTACATGCAACTCTTCCGCCGCCTGTGTCACGTGCTGCTTCCTAGCAACCTTAACAAAATATTGCAATTGTCTTAATTCCACGTGAGTAAATCCCCCGACTTAACTTCATGATGAAGAAACGAATCTCGTTCTTTGACTCCGATTATAGCTCGATAGTAACGATTGGACAACTTATCTGCAAAAAGCTTATAATAAATGAGTTGTTATTTAGCATGGATAATAAAGGAGGAAATCATTCAATGGCACAAGAACGTACTGGTGTAGCTACCCTGAAAAGCAATCCTATCACTTTGGTAGGACCCGAAATTAAAGTAGGTGACAAAGCACCTGATTTCAAAGTCAACAAAGATTTGATGACGCAAGTATCACTTGCTGATTACGCAGGTAAAGTGAAATTGATCTCCGTTGTTCCTTCCTTAGATACAGGCGTTTGTGATGCACAAACACGTCGTTTCAATGAAGAAGCAGCTGGCCTAGGCGACAATGTTGCTGTACTTACAATCAGCGTTGATCTTCCTTTCGCACAAGCTCGCTGGTGTGGCGCTGCAGGTATCGACAAAGTAATCACATTATCCGATTACAAAACAAAATCCTTTGGTGAAGCTTACGGCGTATTGATCAAAGAAATTCAATTGGATATGCGCGCTATTTTCGTAATCGACGCTAATGACACTGTTCAATACGTTGAGTACCTTGGCGAAATGACAGCTCACCCGAACTATGAAGCAGCTGTAGAAGCTGTTAAAAAATTAGTTTAATCCACACAAATAAAACAGCAAGGAGGCCAAGCTTCCCTGCTGTTTTTGTTATCCATCAATTTTATATGAAGCAAGCTTACGATCTAATTGTTTATAAATATCTAATATCGTACGATAATTGGATCCAAGATCCCCCATTGAACCACGTGAAGCCGAATAGATATCAACAGCCGTTTTCACAGGATTAATCGCGAATAAGGTCAATGTTACGTCTTGGGTTCTTCCAGTAACCGTTTTGCGCTCAGCAAGGATTTCTCCTACGTTAGGGACCTCATGTAATAGCTTGTAACCTGGTGTTTTCTTTAAAACAGCCGTTACCTCTTCCCAAACTTGCTCCTTCGGCAGCTTAAAATATCTAGTTTTAAGTAAAGGATCTCTAGCTTTTTCCCCTGTCGTTTCATGACTACGTACTAATCCGATTAAAGTTCTCTTTAGCAAAAGCCCTTTCCCCCTTCAATGAAGTGCATGTAGACCACTTGCCATTTCAACACTATTCTCTATAATACCATTGATTAGGCTTTAGAAAAAGAGGTAAATGAAAAATCGAGGGATTTCTCCCCCGATTTTAGCTTAGCATATATTTCTTTATCCAAAAAATGTCGTATATAGCAAATAAGCGTTTAATCCCGCGATTAAAATGGCCACAAACCAACTCAATACCGCCATCCATTTCGGGATCACGAGCACACCCATCTTTTTACGATCTGAAGTAAAAGTCACGAGCGGGATCACAGCAAAAGATAATTGTAAGGACAAAATAACCTGACTGAGAATGAGTAAATCCGTTGCTCCGCTTTCTCCGTAAATACCAATCACGATGACGGCAGGTATAATGGCAATTAACCGAGTAATCAACCGGCGCAGCCAAGGTGTTAGACGAATATTCAGAAATCCTTCCATGACGATCTGTCCGGCCAGTGTACCGGTAAGCGTCGAGTTCTGCCCAGATGCTAAGAGTGCAACGGCGAACAATATACTTGCTGCCCCTGTACCCAACATAGGTCCAAGGAGATGGTAAGCATCTTGAATTTCCGCAACTTCTTTCCCAGCTGAATGAAAAGCTGCCGCCGAAAGAATGAGAATCGCCGCGTTTACGAATAGCGCTAGCATCAGGGCAACTGTTGTATCAATGGTTGAGAATTTGATCGCTTCACGTTTAGCTTCAATCGTAGGTTCGATTTTACGCGTCTGAACGATGGATGAGTGCAAATACAAATTATGAGGCATGACCGTCGCACCTAGAATACCTAGGGCAATATATAACATGGCTGGATTCGTTACAATTTCAGTTGTTGGAATGAACCCTGCAGCTACAGCTGCAAATTCAGGTCGAGAGAAAATAAGTTCCATAATAAAACAAACCATAATCAGTGCAATTAAGCTAATAACCATCGCTTCAATATAGCGAAAGCCTTTCTTCTGCAGCATAAGCACCAGAATAACATCTAATGCCGTCAGAATCACACCATAAATGAGTGGCAACCCGAATAGTAACTGCAAAGCAATCGCGGCACCGATGACTTCAGCTAGATCACAAGCAGCGATCGCAAGCTCACACAGAAACCAAAGCACATAAGAAACAGGCTTACTATAATGATCACGACAAGCTTGCGCCAAATCTCGACCAGTCACAATACCTAATCGACCAGACAAAGCCTGCAAAAGTATGGCCATAAGATTTGAAATTAAAATGACTGAAAGCAGTGTATATCCAAATTGGGAACCGCCAGCCAAGTCAGTCGCCCAGTTTCCGGGGTCCATATAACCGACAGCTACCAGATATCCTGGCCCCACGAAGGCAAGGAGCTTTCGGAAAAATCCAGCTTTTTTAGGGACTTTCATACTATGATGAACTTCAGGTAAACTTGGCGTAGAAGAATCTTTTCGCCATCCATTCGGTTCCTGATCCGGTTTTTTCATTGCAAACTCCATAGCTTAACCCTTCTTTCGCAAGACCAATAATGTTGTTCTAGGGAAACTTTTATATGTAGTATACTACATAACCCCATCTTATGCTACAGGTAAACTTTTATGTTCCACCGAAATTATTTTTCCCTAGGGAAAGTTTTGAGACAAGTTTTTCCACTTTCATAAGAGTGAGTAGATCCAATCTTTTAAGCATACCCTGCTCAGCAAAAATTCATAGGAATATTCGACTGGAAAAGAAGGATATTTGAAAGCATGGGCGAATACATTGAATAAGTTATCTTTGTATATTCAATAAACAAACAAAGAATATCGAAGAAATAACCCTAATTCATTATAAAAAGGATGATCTCATCATGGCTTATTTTATGGGTTTAGATTTAGGTACTTCTGCCATTAAATGCATTCTAGTGGATGAAGCTGGTACGGTTATCGGCTCACATTCTGCCCAATATCCGCTGCAACAACCACATCCAGGTTGGGCTGAGCAGCATCCTGAAGATTGGTGGAATGCCACGATTGCAGGCATACAAGGGCTCTTGGCTAGCACGGGCGTGTCGAGCGATGCTGTAGCTGGTATTGGCTTCTCCGGCCAGATGCACGGGTCGGTCTTCCTCGACGAGGCGCAGCAGGTCATCCGGCCTGCGCTGCTCTGGTGCGATCAGCGCACCGCGGAGCAATGCGCTTACATCGAGGCGACCGTCGGCGAAGCCGAGCTCGGCCGCCTCACAGGCAATCGGGCGCTGACCGGCTTCACCGCGCCCAAGCTCCTCTGGCTCCGGCAGCATGAGCCGGAGCACTACGCACGCGTTCGGCATCTGTTGCTGCCGAAGGACTACGTCAGGCTGCGCCTGACGGGTGCGTTCGGCATGGACATGGCCGACGCCAGTGGCACGTTGCTGCTCGATGTAGCCAATCGCAGCTGGTCTCAAACCGTCGCTGAGCGGTTAGAGATCCCGCTCGAGTGGCTGCCGCCGCTCTATGAGTCCGGGGACATTGCCGGGCATTTGCTGCCAGAGGCAGCAGCGCTCACCGGCTTAGTCCCAGGCACTCCGATCGTTGTCGGCGGTGGCGACCAAGCTTGCGGCGCCGTTGGTGTTGGCGTCGTCCGCCAAGGCATCGCCTCGGTGGCGCTCGGCACTTCTGGTGTCGTCTTCGTCCATGACGACACCTACCAAGTGGATGAAGCGTACCGACTTCATTCCTTCTGTCACGGCGTGCCGGGCAAGTGGCACCGCATGGGCGTCATGCTCGCGGCTGGCGGCTCATTCCAGTGGTGGCGCAATCACTTTGCCAGTGAAGAGCTTGCACGCGCTGAGCAAGAAGGCAAAGATGTGTACGAAATTCTGACAGCAGAAGCTGCTACAGCACCACTTGGTAGTGAAGGTTTGTTGTTCCTTCCTTATTTATCCGGGGAACGTACGCCACATCCAGATCCAAAAGCACGCGGTGCCTTCATCGGGCTTAATCTAAGACACGAGAAAGCACATTTGACCCGCGCTGTACTTGAAGGTATCACCTTCGGACTTCGTGATTCTATGGAATTGATTCGTGAATCCGGGATCGAAGTTACGGAGCTTCGTGTAAACGGGGGCGGAGCTAGAAGTCCTTTCTGGCGTCAAATGATCGCTGACATTTTCGGAATTCCCGTTGTGACGGTCAATTCAACGGATGGCCCAGCGTATGGCGCAGCAATCATGGCTGCATCAGGCGTACTTCAAGTTGATATTACGAAATTATGCGAAGATTGGATTGAAGTCACTAATCGTGTAGAACCTAATCCAGCTAACCAACTCAAATATGAAGCGTACTATAAAGTGTATCGCAGCCTTTATCCTACATTACAAAGCACGTTCCACCAATTGACTGATTTAGCAGATACAATTAACTAAGCCGCCAATCTTGGACGGACTCGTTTAGCTTGAACGAATATTATAATGATGCTAGCAAATGGTTGCATCAATCTTAATATCCAATTAACCACCCTCGGGTGGTCTTTTTTTGTGAGTAGCGAGATATTTTCATGTCATCTCCTATGAAGCCGCTCACTCTAGCTCCCCCATTGGATATATCCAGTAAAAACTTCGTACTCTGCCCAAATTAGCTCCCTACATTGGATAAATCCAGTAAAGTCACTTGATTCTGGCCTAAAATATTGCATAAATGAAGATTTGAATGGAATTATCCAATCAAATCGATAATTTAACTTGTTTAATGGGTTTTTCACTGGATTTATCCATTGAACTGATTTGGCGGGGATGGGGGCGGGGTCAAGTTCAGGTTCAGGTTCAGATTCAGATTCAGACTCAGACTCAGACTCAGGTTCAGACTCAGGGTCAGGTTCGGCTTCGGAGGCGATTCGGCTCTAGATTCAGCTTTCCCCCTCTTCCCGAAACAATAAAAAAAAGGTTGAGCAGGCATGATGCCTGTTCAACCTCTTTTTTATTCGAAGAAACCCGCCTATGCCGTCCGGTTTTGGTGCTTCAAACCCGCTCTCGCAGGTGGGTGTCCGCAGACGTGTATTTGAGGTCCCCTTTCGAGGGCATGTCAGCCACACTTCAATATAGGTCTCCCTAGAAACAGTCATTGGTTTAAAACAACTTAAAACCGTTACGAGCATCGCAGATTTCTTCTGTTTTCTTATTATAGATCCTACCTCGCTGATAATCAACTGGAAGGATTAATCTTTAGTCTTGTCATTCTCATCTTTTTTATGCAAGCTAATCGGAGATTCATTAACTTCGCTCTCACTCGCTTCATCATTGCCTTCTTCAGCTGCTTCGGCTTCAGCAAGTCGCTGCTGTTCCTTCTCTTCCAGCTCCTGTTGTTTCGTCTGAAGCTTCGTAAAGCTTCGGTTAAACTGCCAGAAGGAGAACGTTGCAACAATTGCACCCATGAAGAACACGACTAAGAAGAAATTGAACTTCGTTAAGCAAATATAAACAATAACACCATTACAAATGAGCAATACAATCGAATTGATAGGATTGCCAATTGTAATTAAAATTGAATTTTTAACAATTTGAAAAATCTTCATGTGCAAATGAACGATAATGGAGAAGAAATTAAACAAAGCAATAATCATGATCACGGTGAAAGCAATAAAAAGAACGGCTAGTACTTTCAACGAGCTGCCTTGCTTCAAATAGAAGAAATAGTTCACAGCAATAATAACAAAGATTAGTACAAAGAATATACCGCCAAGCATACTTTGCAAATAGTTTTCTTTGTATCCACGGAAAAATGTTTTTAACAACGGAACATCTTCTTCTCCAGTCACCCATTTCCTAGCCACCGCAAACATAGCTGTTGTCGCAGGAAATAAAGTAAACGGTGCCAAAATTGCAAGAATCGGCAGCGTAGCTTTCAAAGCGTCCGGCGTTTGACTCACTAACCCCATAAAGAGGAAAAAGAATACCGGAATCGAACAAAGCATCCAAAGTAAATTGATAACGGATAACCGCATAATCCACTCCGATATTCTGTACAGTCCTCCCATAACTCCCTTAAACTCCAAAACTGCTTCCTCCTTAGCGTTTCCTTCAGGAAACTTTCTACGTTGTTAACTGCTGACATGATGATAGCATGTCTTAATTGTATATATACTCAATTATAGCCTATTTTTCATCATATAGGTAGCCGTCTAGTCGTTATAGGTTCTTTTACATAATATAGTATTGTCTAATCGTACCACCAATCATTATTCAGGAGGTTGATACCATGTCTCATCCAGTTGGAACATCCGCAGGTGCTATTTTGGTGCTTTTCATTTTGTTAGTTATCATCACTAGCTCATTTGTTATTTAATCCATATACAACTTGAAAAAGGCGGAGATCCTTAGGATCTCCGCCTTTTTAGTGCTGTAACTTATTTATTTACAAGTGTATCTTCACTTTTGCGCGGCGCTCTGGAACGATCACGATTTCCGGAGTTGTTGCTTCCGTATTCGCGGTTTCTCGAAGTTGAGCTGCTTCCGCCTTCTCTGTTTGAACCGTAATCTCTGCTATCCTTACGCGGGTAACGTGAGCCACCGCTTGAGGAATTGCCTGATCCTGAACCTGATCCACCGTAACCGCCGCCACCTTGACGACGATCGCTTGAACCTGATCCTGAACCGTATCCACCGCCAACACGTCTACCGGAGCTGCGAACATCGAATTTCTTCTTTCTTGCACGAATCGGATCTTCTGGTGTCAGTTCAATATTCAGATCTTTCTTGTCTCCAGTAAGAAGCTTCATCGCTGCTGCAAGCAAGTTAACGGAATCGTATTGCTCAAGCATTTGAATAGCTAGGCCTTTAAATTCGGAATGCTCTTCTTTTTGAAGCATATCCAAAATACGCTCAGCTGTCATTTTTTGTTTACCTTCTACCGCTTCTGCAACGCTTGGCAAAGGTTTTTTGTTGATTTTATGGCGTGTAACCTTCTCAATAAAGTGAAGGTGATCAATTTCTCGTGGTGTTACGAAAGTCCAAGCAGTACCTTCTTTACCTGCACGACCTGTACGGCCGATACGGTGAACGTAGCTCTCTGGATCTTGTGGAAGGTCAAAGTTGATAACGTGAGTAACACCTGATACATCAAGTCCACGAGCAGCAACGTCAGTTGCTACTAAAACATCAATACTGCCATCACGGAATTTTCTCATAACATTATCGCGTTGATTTTGGGACAAGTCACCATGAAGTCCTTCAGCAGCATAACCTCTTTTTTGAAGAGCTTCTGCCAACTCATCTACCCGACGCTTCGTGCGTCCGAAAATAATTGCTAGGTCTGGTGCTTCCATGTCGATCAAACGGCTAAGTGCTTCAAACTTTTGTTTCTCATGCAATTCAATGTAAGCTTGCTCGATCAAAGGAGCGCTCACTTGTTTCGGGATTACCGAAACGTGCTCTGGATTAGTAAGGAATTGTTGAGCCAATTTCTGAATGTTAGTCGGCATAGTTGCAGAGAACAACATTGTGTGACGTTCTGCTGGAACTAATTTAAGAATAGATTGGATATCATCCATGAAGCCCATATCAAGCATTTCATCCGCTTCATCCAAAATAACCGTTTGAACATCATCAAGCTTGATTGTTTTGCGGTTAATATGGTCAAGAAGACGTCCTGGTGTTCCGATAATGATTTGTGGTTTCTTTTTCAATGCGCGGATTTGTTTAACGATATCCTGTCCACCGTAAATTGGCAAAGAACGAATGCCTTTGAAACGACCGAGTTTTTCAATCTCTTCCGCAACCTGAATGGCAAGTTCCCGTGTTGGACACATGATTAGAGCCGAAATGCGCTCTTCTTTTACATTGATTTTGTTAACTAGCGGAATACCGAATGCTGCCGTTTTCCCAGTTCCTGTTTGTGCTTGCCCGATCAAATCACGGCCATCCATGGCCAATGGTATTGTTTTCTCTTGAATTGGTGTGGACTCTTCAAAGCCCATTTCCGTAATCGCACGTAGTACCGATGCGTCTAAACCAAACTCCTGAAATGTTTTCAAATAAATTCAATCTCCTTTTGTACAGGGCAGGCTAATGCCTTGTATCTTTTTTACCCTTAAGTACGACTTCCTATCCGTCTCTATAGTTTCTTGGTGGAATACACTTTCGATTCGTCATCTTCCATGATCCAACTGGCCGCCCTTAAGAACATCTAAAATATTATAGCACAGGTGGTACACACATTGCCAGTGGCTACTTTTAACGACTCGAACGAAACCGAATGAATAAGCAACTCGTATTAAAGGGGAGAACAATAAAACGGAATCGTACAGAGGAGAGTTTCTATGTCCATATTTAAACGTGTCAGCAACATTCTTCGCAGTAACAAGGAGCAGCCACCTGCTGCCGCATCCGTAGGTAATCCGCTAGAAGTCGCGCGTGTTGGCGATATTGTCAATGTAGACTTAGAGGAATATGTCATCTCCGGTAAAGTCATATATTTTGACCGCGGCTTTGAGCCGCATCGCTATGCTTATTATCTACAAAGCGGTAAAAATATTCAGTGCTTGATTGTGGAAAAAGGCAGAACCTATGATTGCTTCTTATGTAGTTTTATTGAAGGAGCTCTAGATGATCCCAATGATGTGCCTACCCGATTAGAATTGGACGGAGATGTCACTTTCGATCTGGAATTTCATCGCAATGACGTCTCACGGACAGAAGGCAACACCGATTTCCGCAGCGGCGATGATATCATCTTCTGGCGTTATTTCGGACCGGACCAGCGCTTCTTTTTCCTTCAATGGCAGGATGGTAAATTCGTTGCCCTAGAAGGCGAGCGCACACCAGGCAACCAAATTAAATTTTTGAGAAATTTTTGATATCGACACTGATGACGATACAGCTATGTTATCATGGAAGCATGTTTCGGAAACACCCTGAAAGGAGGACTACCAGACAATGAAGAAATGGACTTCATGGCTTTCCTTCATACTTATTATCGCTCTTCTTACCGCATGTGGCGCAGATGCCGGACGTTATATCAAGGATGAATATCCGTTAGTAAGCGTTGATGGCAAGGGAACCACGATGTCTAAGGTTTACTCAGTTGAAGGCAAGAATGTACCCACAGTTGCGAATGAACTGGCTGCCAAAGAAACCCCCAAAGAGAAGAGTAAGGAATCTGAGGATCAGATGTTCCTTGTGTATAAGGACAAGGTTATCAATATCCAGAAAGATCCAAGTGATAGTAAGAATACATTAGTCCAACTCGATAGCATTGAATATGCCAAGAGCCATTATGACTCCTCCTTCTTGCAAGGATATTTAACCGCCTCGCTGCTTCAATCTATATTTGGTGGCGGTTGGAATAACAATAGAGGATCTTCTTATGACTACCGCGGCTACACAAAAACGCCGAATTATAAGGCTACAACACCGACTACAGGTTCAACCAAGGAGACGAAGCCAACTACATCCGATCGGACGGGTGGTTTCACGAGTGGTGCAGCAAATCCAAGCTCTGGAAGCTCCTCAACGGCGCGTAAGAATGATGGTTCAACTCCTAATAAAGTAACGAAGCCAACAACTAGTAAACCGAGTACGAGCAAGCCAAGTACGACCAAGAAAACCGGCTCCTTTAAGCGCCGATAAATTTCATCCACAAGCTGCTGTCCATCTATTGGACACAGCTTTTTTTATGCAATTCGAATTAATTGTCCACTGTCTAAATAATGATTGCAGTTTTATAAGAATGAATTATACTTGCAATATGCTGCATACTATTTTAGAGGTGATTTGTTTTGAAAAAGGCGCTAGATGTTCTAATCATTCTAGTTGGCGCACTGCTTGTCGCGGTCGGCTTCAATATGTTTCTCATTCCCCATCAGCTGCTTAGCGGTGGCGTTTCAGGTATTGCCATGATTATTGGTTATTTTACAGATTACAATATCGGATTTCTTTACTTATTGTTTAACATGCCACTTATGATTTGGGGACTCGTCTCCATTGGTAAACGTTTCATCATGATCAGCGTTGCCTCTGTCGTCTTAACCACTTGGATGATGCAACTCATTCCTATGAACTTCGTAGCCAAAGATTCCATGTTAGGTGCTGTTTTTGGTGGCGTCCTCATTGGTATTGGCAGCGGAATCACACTACGCATTGGGGGATCCAGCGGTGGGTTTGACATTGTCGGTCTGATTTTAACACGGAAATACGACTTTCCTCTTGGCACCATTTTATCCTCGATGAACGGGATTGTTATCGTCGCTCTCGGCTATTTCAAAGATAATTGGGACCTTGCATTATTTTCAATGTTAGCAATATTCATTAGCGGGAAAACTGTTGATATGATACATATCCGCCATATTAAAGTAACCGCGTTCATTGTAACGAAGCATAAGGATGCCATAATTAATAAGCTGCTCATGATCCCGAGAGGGGTAACACTTATTAAAACGGAAGGTGCCTATACGAAGCAGCAGCATGATATGTTGATGACGGTTACGACGCGATATGAACTCGTGGAATTAAAGCGAATTATTAAAGAGATTGACCCGAAAGCGTTCGTGAATATCGTGGAAACGGTTGGTGTTGTTGGGGAATTTCGAAAGCCCAAATGAGAAATAAGCCAACTGCCCCTTTATTCCATTTTGAATTGTGTTATAATGAATATAATTTCATATAGTTCTGGTTTTCATCGATGGTAGGTTCAGGCGTAGTTCTTATTCTAATCTTCTGATTGGAAGGGTGATGCTTGTGGAGACAGTCAAATTATCCAGGATTGTAATGAAATTAACGCCCGAGTTGTATCCCTCTTTGACCAGCAATGAGTTGGAATCCGAGATCGTACTACGGTTCGGTATAGAGGCACTCGCAGCGGAAGATGTCATGGAAATTATTCAATTTAGCATTTCGGAACATCATAAGGACACCCTGTACCATTGAGGGTGTCTTTTTTTGGATCTCTTAGGCATATACTGTTATTAAAATTGTAATAAATAGGCTATATGGGTTATGATAAGTCCATGATATAATATAGCTAAGATAAATTTTACTGGAGGTGTCTGGAATGGGAGCTTTATCTCCTTGGCACATCATACTAGTTGCGATCGTTGCCCTGCTTTTATTTGGGCCTAATAAACTGCCTGAGCTTGGTCGAGGTTTTGGCAAAATGTTCCGAGAGTTCAAAGATGCAACAAATGGAAACGGCAGCAACTCATCAACAGATGATCAACCTTCGATTGCTCGGAAAGAAATTAACCCTGAAGTATCGAATAGCGAATCGAATAAGTAAGTCCAAGCACCTGGAGGCCAAGCTTCTAGGTGTTTTTGTTTTTAATCCTACTTAAGACTGTGTACCTCATGTGCCAAATGACTCATACAAGCTTCTACAAAAGCCTACAAATTTCCTCTGTGCGTAGTTTCCCGCTTGGCTTATAATGAAAGCTAGAAACAAGGATTGGAGTGGACTTATACATCATGGAAATATTACTCGCCTCGCTTGCCCTTATCTGGGGTAATGTTACGGCCGCAAACCCCGATGCAAGCTTTGAACAGCTTGTGCAAGCTTCGCTAGATGCGAAGAACGCTGTTGCTATCGTTCAACCCGTCACGCCTGCGACACCTACGGATGCAACGGATCCACTCGCACCAGTCAACAAGGTAGATCCACAGAAAGATGCCCCTGTCGTTAAAGGGATCTACGCTACTGCTCACAGTGCTGGCGGTTCACGACTCAATACGCTAGTAAAATTACTTGATGATACCGATTTGAATGCGATGGTTATCGATGTGAAAGATGACTGGGGCTACATTACTTGGGAAACTGGGAATGCTGAGCTCGATGCAATGGGAACCACTCAGAAAATCATTGGCAACATGCCAGGTCTCATGACAACACTCCAAGAACATAACATTTATCCAATCGCACGTATTGTTGTCTTTAAAGACACGGTTCTTGCTAAAAAGAAACCTGAAATATCTTTCGTGAATCCAGATGGCACATTGTGGGGGAATGGTAAAAACCCTCCTGATAGCTTCGTGAATCCGTACAGCAAAGAGGTATGGGACTACAATATCGCTGTTGCGAAAGAAGCAGTCAAAGCAGGCTTCAAAGAAATTCAGTTTGATTACGTTCGCTTCCCAGAAGGCTTCGAGAAACGAGCAGACATCCTCAAATATACCAAAGATGAGCGTTCACGGATTGATGCGGTCTCTTCTTTCGTGAAATATGCGAGAGAGCAATTATCTCCACTGGGTGTTCGCGTCTCTGTTGACATTTTCGGATATGCAGCGTCTGTTCCGGCTGCTGAAGGTATTGGTCAAGATTTCGAGAAAATCTCACAAAATGTCGATGTCATTGCTCCTATGATTTATCCAAGCCATTACAGTACTGGTTGGTTCGGCTCCAAAGTACCTGATGCTGCACCGTACGCCACAATTAATGGTGCTTCCAAGGATACCAATAAGAAGCTTGAAGCTATTGATAAGAAAGGCTGGAAGCCGGTTATCCGCCCTTGGATACAAGACTTTACTGCTTCTTGGGTGCCAGGCTATATTAAATACGGCAAGCATGAATTAGATGAGCAGATTCGAGCCTTGAAGGATAACGGTGTTAATGAGTATTTACTATGGAATGCCAACAATAATTACACAGCTAATGTAAATTATTAATCGTCAAATTTGTAAGTACCCTGAGAGACTATTTATGCTCTCGGGGTATTTTTGCGTGCGGCCCGAGTTTACTTTCGGTTTCCATTTCATTTATCATGGTAGTAGTCATTTCGAATTATAAAAAGGATGTGATGATATGCTGAAAATAGTAGCTGTAACAGGCATGAATCTAACTTCTATGCAAGAGCAAATCCCTCCAGACTTGAAAGAACGCATCCAGTTTCATTGGTTTTCCTCTTCCAAGGATGCTGGCGATCTGCTCCCTGATGCTGATGTGATCATCTCAGCAGGTCGATTACACCCTGACATCGTCAGTCGTGCCCCTAAGTTGAAGTGGGTGCAAACCTTATCCGCAGGCGTTGATAAACTGCCTCTTGCAGAGCTCGATCAACGTCAAGTGATTGTTACGAATGCTAGAGGTGTTCACACCATTCAAATGAGTGAATTTGCACTGAGTCTCATGCTGCAATGGGTTCGGAAAGCTAATTTACTTCATGATAATCAGCAGCAGCACGTGTGGGATAATCAAGTTCGCTTTGGTGAATTGCACAGTAAAACAATTGGAATTATTGGTGCTGGTGCCATCGGCGAGGCTGTTGCTCGCAAAGCCAAAGCATTCGATATGTCAGTCATCGGCCTGAATCGTTCGGGGACACCACAAGCCGCCTTTGATACAACCGTTCACGGGGAAGATGGCCTTCAGCTGCTGCTATCTCAAAGTGATTTCATTGTCGTTCTGCTTCCAAGTACAGTGAAAACACGGGGCTTCTTGCAAAAAGAGCATCTAGCGCTTATGAAGCCGAGCGCCTTTTTCATTAATTTAGCTCGCGGCGATGTGCTGGATGAAAATGCTTTGATTCAAGCCTTGCAGGAAGGCAAACTTGCTGGCGCAGCGTTAGATGTTTTTGAGCAAGAGCCGTTACCAGCTGCTTCCCCCCTTTGGAATATGAAGAATGTCATCCTAACCCCACATATTGCTGGGTCATCTGAACATTATACGGATCGTGTTTCCACCATTTTCTATCACAATTTACGTGCGATGCTGGATGGCGGAGAGATGATCAATGTTGTGGACTTGGCGGAGGGTTATTAATTTGATAGGCAGATGCACATACGAACTCTAACGGACATGATGATCGTTATTTCTACACAAAAAGGATGTTTGTTAATCTAACGGACATGATGGACGTTATTGTGCCATTTCGACTCGAATAAAGAGCTAATTCTGCTGAATAGCATCCACTGTGGCAGTTAGAGTTTTAAAGGCGTCTATTTAAGCCAGATAGCGTCCTCTATGTCCGTTAGCGGATAAGTTGGTGATCTGGAGCAAAAGAATTCGGGAGTTTGCGGAGTTCGGGGATTCGAGAGAGTTCAGGTATTCGAGAGTTCGGGGATTCGGGAGCTCAGAAGCTCGGAAGCCAGTAAGCACAGAAAATCCTAGCCAAAGCAAATCCGCCCCTCTCAACAAAAAGCCCCTTATCCTACCGAAACACTTAGGATAAGGGGCTTTCTACGATTAAACGCTAATGGCTTCCAGCCCTCGCATATACGGTCGCAACGCAGGGGGGATGTAGATTGAGCCATCTGCCTGTTGATGATTTTCTAGCAATGGAATAAGGATCCGCGGCGATGCAACGGCCGTATTATTCAGTGTGTAGCAATAACGCAACACCCCTTCTTGATCTCGATAACGCAAATTACTGCGTCTAGCTTGGAAATCCAGCAGGCTCGACGACGAATGCGTTTCGCCGTATGCCCCTCGGCTAGGCATCCATGTTTCAATATCGAATTGCTTGTAGTTTTTGGCCCCCATGTCCCCCGAACACACCGCCACAACGCGGTATGGCAGTTCTAGACAGGCAAGTAAATCCTCGGCATTTTGTGTGATCAACTGCAGCATGCGATCTGCTTCATCCGCATTATTTTCGCAGAGGATCACTTGCTCAACCTTCGCAAATTGATGGACACGATATAATCCCCGTACATCTCTTCCCGCTGAGCCCGCTTCTTTCCGGAAGCAATTCGACACGGCTGCTAACTGAATTGGCCCCTCCGATAGATCGACGATCTCTCCCGCATAGTACGAAATCAACGGACCTTCCGAAGTACCAACTAACCATGTGTTGTCCGCAGGAAGCTCATACGTTTGATCTTTACCTGCTGGAAAGAAAGCCGCATTGAGCAGTGTTTCCTCCCGCACCATAAGCGGTACATCCATGACGGTGAATCCACGATCCGTCAGTAAGTCAATGGCCAGCTGTTGGACAGCCCTGTGCAAATAAAGCCCCATTCCTTTGAGATAATAATTGCGGCTGCCCGCGATCTTCACACCCCGACCAACATCAATCATGCTCAACGCTTCACCAAGTTGAAGGTGATCTTTCATCTCGAAGTTAAAAGTCGGCTTATCTCCAACGACCTTCAGCTCTACATTCTCTTGATCGCTCTCACCTATTGGTGTATCCGGCGAAGCTAGATTCGGTATTTTCAGCATGAGTTCCTTGAACTTCTGTTCAAACTCGTTCAATTCCGCTTCCAGTGCCGCGAGGCTTTGATTCCAGCCGCGAACTTGCTCCTTCAAGCCTTCTGCTTCGGCGATTTTCCTCTGATTCATTAGTGAGGCGATTTGTTCCGAAGCGCGATTGCGATCTGCTCGCAGAAGATCGGCTTGGCCCAGCAATCCCCTCTTCTTCTCATCGACTACGAGCAGTTCCTCCACGTGGCATTCTACACCTTTTTGAATAGCTGCTGCTTTCACTTGATCTTGGTTGTTTCGAATCCATTTGATATCCAGCATGTTCCGTCACCGCTTCCTCTTCTTATAGGTGAAAAAGACAAAAAACGCCCTCAGTCCGATTGGGACGAGGAGCGTTCTGCTCGCGGTGCCACCCAACTTGATGATGACATCAATGGTCATCATCCGCTTGGTTCCGCGATAACGGGCGGTGCCGGTTTATTTAGAGAAGAATCTTGCGTCCTTCCGATCATGAACGTCTCCGAGTTGGATGCTCTTCATAGACATGATGTCGATTTATATATTGTTCGCTATTATAGCCGAAATGCAAATGAAGATCAACACCTATTAGCAAAATTAGGCTTATTGAGACAAACGGCTAGCCAATTCATAAAGTTCCATATTAAAGGTACGTTTCGTGTTAACAACAAGATCGATATCCGTTGCTACAAGCTCACCTTTGATAATACCACAAGCTTTGGAAGAATCACCCTCCATCAGTTTGCGAACAGCAAAATCGCCTAGACGGCTTGCCAAGATACGGTCATTATGCGTAGGCGCACCACCGCGTTGAATATGACCTAGAACGGTCACACGAGGTTCAATCCCGTTCGTTTCCGTAATCTGCTTCGCAATACCTTCACCAGTTCCTGCTCCTTCTGCTACAAGGATAATACTGTGACGCTTGCCATGGTTGAAGTTATCTTTCATCCGATTAGCAACCTCTGTAACATCCACATTCACCTCTGGCACAATAATGGTTTCAGCACCGCTGGCAAGTCCCGCATACAGGGCAATTTCACCACAATGACGTCCCATAACTTCGACAACTGATGAACGTTCATGAGATGTCATCGTATCCCGCAGCTTATTAATGGCATCCACAACGATACTTACAGCTGTATCGAATCCAATTGTAAAATCAGTGAATGGGATGTCGTTGTCGATTGTCCCCGGTAGGCCCATTGTTTTGATACCCAATTTGCTAAGCTTGTTCGCTCCTTGATAGGAACCATCTCCACCAATAACAACTAGGCCATCAATTCCGCGTCTACGCAAGTTGTCTGCACCGATTTGCTGTCCTTCAGGTGTCATAAATTCTTTACAACGAGCCGTTTGGAGAATCGTTCCTCCACGCTGAATGATGTCACCTACGCTACGCAAGTCCATTTTGCGAATATCATCGTTAATAAGTCCTTGATATCCACGCTGAACGGCATACACTTCGAGCCCATGGTATAGTGCACTTCGAACAACCGCTCGAACTGCTGCATTCATACCTTGAGAATCTCCTCCACTGGTTAAAACGGCAATTGATTTTACTGCTGACATATTAAATTTCCTCCTTCATAATTCTTGTGAATGACATTCATGATGTCGTACGGATGTACATACTATTTATCCAGAAAAAAAGCCTGGTTAAAGGACTATTTTTCATCAGACGCTTTGAGATTTTTTTCACTTGGTGTTGACTGTTGACCTTAGGGTCAGATAAATAGAGAGCAAGCAAACCTTCGATTATCATACGATGAAATCTCGGATGTTCCAAGAACAAAATTTTACTTCTCGCCTCTTGGACAATGAAAGCGATTCGCTCTACGGTTGTATCTAACGAATCGTAGTAGGTACAGAAATTCAAGTCTCCACCTACAATATCTTCTTCCTGATCAATTAAATAATCAAGCAGAATATGAAGGCCACACACATAAGGAAAATAAGCTTCCCGGATGGATTCCACCTGCTTGTCCGTCAGATTTGGATCACACGCACCCAAAAATAGCATAAACATACCTAACGTTGATCCCGTTGCAGCAGCAAACTCATTCCAATCAATCTGGCGATATTTATGGTGATGATCTTCCCACCATTGATGCAGCTGTGGCTCGCGTAAATCCTTACGAATATGCTTGTACACCTGCAAATCACAGTATAAGCCTACAAACTCTTTGACCTGGTCAGCCACTTTCAAATATGAAGGCATCTGGCTAATAGAAGTCTGGCATTGCTGAACAAGATCTCTTAAATAGCCCCCGTCTTCTTTCTCATCTCTGAACGCATAGTAATCATGCAGAGGCTTCGCAGGATCAACTGCATCTAGCATAGATTGATGTAATTGTCGAAAGTCCTTCGGATCCAGCGACGTGCTGCGATCACATAAATTATCCAAGTAGTCACTGATTGACTGGAATGCGACGATGAGTGGAATAAGCACGTGGCGCATCGATAAATGAGCAGCTGCATACACAGCTCCTCCTTGACAATGAAATTGCTTCGTTGCAATGCTTGCTAGTGCTTGAGTACGAAGCTCTTCATCGGGAATACTCGTAGCTCTACTTTTCCAAAAGCTCAATTGTTCATTGACACCAGGTAAAATATAGCGATAAACACTAATCATTAATCGGATGGGCCCCTGTGGAACCTTCGCATGGCTCCTTATTCTACTTTTGTCCAATTGCTTCAAGTAAACTTCCTCCACAACTTTGTTCATAGCAGAATTGAAGTAATAATTGCATTTCAGATCGCTGTATTTGGCGTAACCAACTATCAACTGTAGGATTCTGAACAAGCGATACCTGAATTTCAATCACATCAATAAATACGTATGGATTCCAAACTGGCGATGTTACAAGTACTTCAAGCTTATGTCGAAGTGCTTCATTTTCCAATTCCATGAAGTCTTTGAGCGATAGATTATCTCTTACAAATTGGATTAGATTAGAAAAAATAGGATGATGACCAACGTCGTTAAACCAGTATTTCGCATTACTATAGTCGCCTTCCATCCGATGCATAAGAGCATGCCAGTAACTTCCGGTAGGATTCGTAATTTCCTGCGAGATATCGTGAGATTTATCTAGACTTTCATTTAGAAGAAACAAGCCTGCTTTAATAGCTAACCCATAGGGGAGCTGCTCAGGACTTCCTTCCGTAATCAATGATGTTGAGAGTCCTTCGATCCGTGCATCCATTGCGACGTCCCACTCTTCAATTGGATAAAGCGCAGGGAGATGCTCCAGAAGTGGTTTCGCTATCGTTCCTAGCCAGTTATTCCCATCCTTATTGCTATGCATGCAGTCATTCTCCCTTCATTGACAACCATTAATGGTGGGTTTTTGATTCCAAATCCTGATTAGTCCGGAACCAGAGATGAAGATCATTTATGATTGAAGCCAAGTCAGCAATATCGGAATTCAAACGGCAGGAGGTTACAAAATCGTCTTCCTTATCGAGTTTATTTTGCTTTTCAATGATTTGTGCTTCCAATTTCATAATTCGATCCGGAATAACGCCTCGAATTTGTTCCCACTGTAATAACAGATTTATGCGAACAGCAGCATCATACATTTCCCACTCCAATTCCAAAACGGGAATCTCAATGCCGAGTCTTTCATCATACTGAAAATAGCTGTTCATTCATGTATACCTCCTTGCAGGCAAAACTGGCAGTCTTGTTCAAGAAACATTCTACCTTTAAATGTATCACTTCAAACCTTCGGTTTCCAGTTAAAATTGTATGTCATCCCGATTTCATTTTCTGATATACTTAAGAAATGTTTTGCAAAACGCGAAGGAGTGCGATTTGGATGAATGCTAAGACATTAAAGGAAACCATCACATGGAAACAGCTCATCTCCTTTTTCCTCCCCCTCGGACTTTCTGCAACGCTTGTAACCCTCTCGCATGTTATTATTAACAGCACCTTGGCTAGGGCTGATAATCCCGAGGTTGTCATCGCCAGCTATGCCATCCCCCTAAGTCTACTAGGACTGACTGAAAGACCCGTTGTATTGCTACGACAAGCCTGCTCAGCACTTGTCAGGGACAGGATTTCCTTCCGTGCCATGGGCGTTGTCAGCTCATACGTTTTTGCCTGTATCATCCTGCTCGGCCTCATACTCTGTTACACACCGGTTGGAGAATGGGTGTTTCTTTATTTTTTCGGCGTAGAACGTGAAATGCTTGCTGCCACATTAAGTGTTTACCGCATCCTTATGTATGTAAGCATCTTCTCTGGCCTGCGTTGTTTGTTTCATGGGATTATCATTTTCAATATGCGTACCAAATGGCTCACCATCGGCATGGGTGTACGGATTATCGCGATGTATTTCTTATCTTTATATTTCATTACAACGGATAATGTCTCCAGCGGTAAAGTAGGTGCCATTATTTTCCTTGTCGGTATGGTCATTGAAGCAACTGTTGCGATTTGGGAGGGGACAAGCTTACTCAAGCATGTGATTCCAGAGAAAGCACCCAATCATCCAATTGAGACGAAACAGCAAATTTTCAGCTTTTACAAACCGCTCTTATATTCATCTGTTATCGCTGTAATTATTGGACCGTCTATTAATGCTATGTTAGGCAAAACAACACATATCCATCTAGCCATCTCATCCTTTGCGATCGCTGGATCCTTAACACAGTTAGTGATGAGTTTCTTCTCATACATACATCAAATCGTCTTAAATTTCTATCGCAAAGATGCTGTGAGAGTCAAAAAATTCATTCTCCTGCTTAGCTTCATTCCAGGAACTCTAATAGCCATACTGGCTTATACGCCGATCGGCCCTTGGTTTATGACGCATGTCATGGGTGTAAATGCGGAACTGAGGCAAGCCAGTCTAAGTGCCATGCGTATTTTCATGATCATGACGATTGTATTCCCATGGCTAGATTATATGAATGGGATTATTATGCTGCGCGGCCAAACAAAAATCATGGTTTTCTCGCAATCTGCGAATGCTACTATTACTGTACTCACTTTATTCGTTGCCATTGCAACGGTTCCTAGCTGGAATGGAGTGATCGGCGCGCTAGCCCAATCGGTGGGCATGTTGGCAGAACTACTTGTCGTCATCTATGTGCTCAAACGAACGAATGATGTGCAACAACCCAGTCAGCCACAAGAAAATATGTAATGAAATGGTGATGATTACGCTTGGCAAATTCAAATGCGATTGATAGAAATGATCGATTGCTTAAAATGTTTACTTTTTCTTTTTTTATGACGATGGGGATTGTTGTGACTTTTTTCCCGCTCTATTTCGATTATAAAGGGTATTCTAAAATCCAAATCGGCTTACTCTACGCCATTGGACCACTGATCGGCATTGCAACCAACCTATTATGGGGGTTCCTGAGCGATCGGTATCAAACTGTCAAGAAAATCATGATTATTCTGATCCTCGGCCAGCTCGTCACAGCCATCTTGGTTTCTACCGCAGGCTGGTTTTCCCTGCTCTATGTCTGTTTAGCAGCGTTTTTCTTCTTCCAACAGCCAGTGAACTCCTTAAATGACAGTCAAGTCATGCTGCATATCCGATCGAGTGGGAAAAGCTATGCCTCCTTCCGCGTGTATGGCTCCATTGGCTTCGCAGTTTCAGCTGGCGGTTTCGGTTTAATCCTACGAGCATATGGAACAGGACTTACACCTCTCTTGCTTTTTATAACGATAGGCTGTACATTAATTATTCTTTTTCTGCTGAAAGATACGCGTCAAGGCGGCAAAAAAATGGCTTTTGGCGGTATGGTGAACATTATCCGTTCCAAAAAATTCATTTGGTTCCTTACACTTGTGATCATCATGTCAGTATCACATCGGTTCAATGATGGCTTCTTAGCCCTGTATATGCGTCAACTCGGTGCTTCTGATTCGCTCATCGGTTATGCGTGGATGACATCCGCACTCAGCGAGATTCCGGTCTTTTTCTATCTGAGCAAACACGGGCATCGCTTCAAGGAATTACCCTTACTTGCCTTTGCTGGTGTGATTTACGCCTTCCGTTTCGTCATGATGAGCTTCATCCAGGATCCCATTTGGGTTATCAGCATTCAGCTTCTACACAGCTTAACTTTTGGTGTTTTCCTCTTCACCGCGAATCGTTATTTGAGTCAAATTATTCCGGATGAGTACCGGTCCTCAGGTCAAGCCATTTTCGCTGTCGCTTGGTCTAGTGTAGCAGGTTTGATAAGCGGCACCGCAGGTGGCTGGATCTATAATGAAGCTGGCGGAAGTACCGTTTATATGATTGCAGCGTGCTTATCGATAACGTCAGCCATAGGCTTTCTGTGCACGTATGTGTTTCAAAAGAATGAGGATGCCCTTCCTAGTCGATGATAAGAGAATGCTTACTTCCTTATATCCTGAGCATATTGGGAGTAACAGCAGTTGTACTCCTTATAGATCTCCCCTATAATAAGGATATAGTCTTAGTACCAAGTAATAAACCAAGATGAATATTATGAGCAGCAAAGGTAGGTACACATTTATTATGATGTATGAAGATTTCAAAACCATCGTTCTTGAACGACGCAGCATTCGCAACTTTACCGAGCAAGCAGTCGCAGTTGAAGATATTCGAGAAATCATCGATTGTGCTCGTTATGCTCCCAGCGATACGAACTCACAAACATGGAAATTTATCGCCATTCGAAATACAGAAAAAATCAAACATATCGAGCAATTGACTTGGGACCAGCTGCATCTCCGTGCCGCGGCTGCCGAGGAGAAAGGGTTATCCAGAGAAGCACGCATGCTGGTGAGATCCTTCGGTCCTTATGCCACAGCCTTCTCGGACGCGCCTGTTCTCATCATTTGTTTGGCGACACCTTATGAATCCAAATTCCGTGATCGCATCTTCGACCCCATTCAATTGGTCGATGATCATGTTTGGGCTGAAGAAGGCATTAAGAGCTCTTGCCTAGCTTCACAGAACCTAATGCTTGCTGCGCATGCTAGAGGGCTAGCAACGTGCCCTATGACAGGCCCTGTGTTATTAGCACAGGATCAAATCCGGGCTTACCTGGAGATTCCAGCAGAGTATCAAATTAACATGGTCATTTCCCTTGGCTATCCGAAGGATAAACCTGGTAAAATGGCGCGTAAAGAAGTTGACGATATTCTTGAAATCATCGACTAATGAAAAGGAGCTGTCCGCGATTGCGGATAGCTCCTTTTTCTTTACTTAATTCTTAGAACCAGACGCGAGTGGCGCCCGCTTCACTTTACTTGGCCAGAACACCGCATCCCCAAGCAGCATCGTGATGGAAGGGACAAGGAACGGCCTAACGATGAAGGTATCTAAGATTACACCGACGGCACAAATGACACCGAACTGCACAAGCACTTGTATCGGCAGTGAAGCTAGAACCGCAAAGGTGCCTGCTAAAATCAAGCCTGCCGAAGTGATAACACTGCTCGTTGAGCTAACGCCTAATCGTATCGCATCCTTCAGTTTCAACCGATTTCTTTCTTGCCAAATGCTCGAAATCATGAAAATATTATAATCCTCGCCTAACGCTACAAGGAAGACGAATGCATATAGCGGTATCAATCCTTGGATCGCTGCTGTATCCATGAAATAGTGCAAGATAAGCCACCCGGCACCTAACGCTGAGTAATAGGAAAGCAGTACCGTTGCAATCAGATAGACGGTTGCAACAATGGAACGTAAATATACGAGTAATAGGATCGCGATTACGGTGATAACAACTGGGATTACAATTTTCGTATCCCGCTCTACGACGGTTTTGGTGTCATATTGGGTGGCAGTCTCGCCACCAACCCAAACCTGAGGGTTAGCAATACCTGCCTCAGTTAGCTTTTGTTCCAAGGTGTTTCGAATCTCAGGAATCTGATTGATGACATCCAAATCGTAAGGATCTTGCTTAAAAATCAACTCAAACGCCTTATAATTGGCGTCCTTCTTACTATCCTCAGGTTTGCTCACCGATTCCACATAAGGCAACTTAGCAAGCGCTCCTTGGACATCTGCCGTCTTCCCTTCCGTATTGACGACCACTTTAACTGGTGCCAGTGATCCCGGTGAAACATGCTCGGATAGCAAGCTAAATCCTTCACGTGACGGCATAGCGGAAGGGAACGACTCCAAAATATTATACGTAAACTTAATTTGCGGGGCGAAAGCTGCTAACGCAATAAGAATGATTAGTGAAATTGCGAGCACGCTTTTGGGTCTTTCCGTCACCACTCGCCCAAGTGCAGCATTCATGGCACCAACAGGCTTTTGCTCGCGAATGCGTTTCCCTTTGCGTGCTTCTTTCTCTGCTCGCATTTCTGCTGTCAACGGAACGAATGGGTAGAAAGACACACGTCCAATAATCGCAAGAAGCGCTGGAACAAGTGTTAGGCTCGCAACGGCCATAATGAAAATCGCTACGCTAAACGGAATCGCGAACCGATGATTGGAACCATAATGAGAAAATAGTAAGCCCAGTAATGAAACAATTACAGTGAGTCCACTCATCCCAATCGCACCTGTTGATCCACCGAATGAAACGCGAAGTGCGGTATATTTATTTTTCTCGTCCAATAAGGCTTGTCGATAGCGAGCCACGAAGAAGAGGCAATAATCCGTTCCTGCTCCGAACAATAGGACAGTCATAATGGAGATTGACTGCGCATCAACGGTAATCCATCCCTGCTTTGCGAGGTAACCCAGAATAGGTGAAATGATGCCATAAGCAAAGCCGACGCCTACTAAGGGAATAAAAGCCAGAATTGGAGAACGATATAGTAGGATTAGAAGAACAAGAACGAGCAACACCGTTGCCAAGAGTAAAGCGAAATCTGCTCCTTTGAATAGCGCTGTTGCATCCGTCTGAATGCCTACAGGGCCTGTAATTCGCGCATGCAAACCATCTTCCTCAATTTTAGCTTCAAAGGGGTCAATGCCTAATTGACTTACGGTCATCTCTTCCAGCTTCTTCATACCTTCCTGGAGAACTTCCGTTTCCGTCCCTTCGTTAAACGAAATCGGCAGGACGAGTATCTTGCCATCCTTGGATACCATGCCTTTAAGTGCAGGAGCAGGCATCTGATGCAAAGGGGGTAATCCTTTCTGAGCAGCTAACGGTGTATCCGTAAGCTGTTTCGTAACCTTTTGAACAGCTACCAAATCTTGATCTGTCAGTCCAGATCCACGATACCAAACAACGAGCGCTGGCACACCCTCATTACTTGGGAATTGTTCTTTCATCAACGCTGCTGCTTCGAGCGACCAGGAATCGGATGGCAGTTGCCTTGCTGCATTATTTTCTTGTGAATTGACGTTAGGTAGAAAGACAGATAAAATGCCTGTAAGTAAAATCCAAACGGCCAATGTTACCCATTTGCTGCGACGACCCGCGACAATACCGCCTATTTTACTGAAAAAAGGATTTTCATGCATGACGTAGCCTCTCTCCTAAAAAATGAAATAGTGTTATAATTAATCTCGTAACAGAATTAATTATATATACTATATAGTTAATTAATCAAGTTTTTTATTTAAAATCCTCTCAGGAGTGACTCTTATGGAAAAAAAATCAAAGCCTCTCGGCAGACCACGCGTCTCCCAGGGCGACATGCCTCTTAATCAGAAAATTTTAATGACGGCTATTCCTATGTTCTTGTCCCGGGGCTTCGAGTCCGTCTCCATGGACGATATAGCCAAAGAATGCCAGGTAACGAAAGCATCTGTCTATTACTATTTCCCTTCCAAATCCGACTTGCTTACAGCCTCCATGATCCAATTGATGGATAACGTAAGACGTGTAACCATTAAACGCTTAGGCGAACCTGCTCCGCTTCGCGAAAGGCTTCTAGGCATTACAGAGGGTCATCTGAAAGCTGTCGATTTCGACCTGCATTCGTTCATGCGCAAGATGGAGGCCACACTTTCCGAAGAACAAATGAAAGCCATGCGCAAATCCGAACAAGGCATATTGGATGCGCTCGAAACCGAATTCCAGAAGTCGATTGACTCCGGGGAAATCGGTCCAGTCAATCCACGTGTGATTGCACGCGCATATACTTCACTTCTCATGATGGGCCATGCGACGGACGACGACGGGAATAAAATGTTTCCTCATGAAGGTGAAGCCGCTACGCAAATTATCGACATTCTATGGCATGGTTTATTCCCGCCACAATGATAAAGCGATTAGGAAGCATCCTTTGTCGTGATATTCGTGCAAACAAAAAAGACAGCCCCGAGCGAACTCGAGAACTGTCTTTATTGCTTGTGCTATGACACTATTTATAAGTAGGGAATCCCAGAGTCTTATAATTTGGTGACGTTAGCTGCTTGAGGACCACGGTTACCTTGAGTAATATCAAACTCAACGGATTGGCCTTCTTCTAATGTTTTGAATCCTTCGCCCTGAATTGCGGAGAAGTGAACGAATACATCGTCGCCTCCATCAACAGAAATAAAACCGTACCCTTTTTCTGCGTTAAACCATTTCACTGTACCCTTCAAATGAACAACCTCCTAAAAATATCGCCATCTATGGCGAATAAGGAAATTATACCATTTGAGTCGTGAAAAATCAACGGAAATTCCGAGGTGGATAAGCTAAAATTTGTTGATGTACCAAGGTTTTCCACTATGCAGAGGGCTACTTTTTTATGCTTAAAAATTGATGAGAATTCGGTAGAAAAGGTAGACTAGCTTCTCGTTTTTGAACGGTACATCCAGCCAACACGAACTCGTTGATTAGATCAGGCAGACGCGAATATTCCTCTGTGCGGAAACTCATTAAGGGGTAGATCCTTACCTCGCCGCCTGGCTTGCAAACACGAAGCAGCTCACGAACAGCCCCTACATGAAACGCATAATCGAACTGCTCTTCATACAGAAAAAGAAAATGACTGCACATCACGAGATCAAAACTCTCCGATTCAAATGGTAAAGAAGGTAAAGCAGCCATATGATATCTGGCTGATCCTTCCGTGCTTGAGAAGTCCTCTATAAAACGTTGTAAGGCTTGAATACGTCCTGCCCGATGTTGCTGAACAGATCCGTAAAACGTCCAGTCGTATACATCAACTAACTTGGCCATCTTCATGGCGACAAGCTCAATCTCTTGCATGCCATGCTCTGAGATAGCACTTGGCGACTTCGCATACAACGGATCAACCGCCTCTGCGTAGATCCCAAGCTGCCTTGCTTCAGACGTAAACGAAGATGCGCCACCAGCGACGTCCAACACTCGTTTTCCAACCATCTCTACCCTCTGCAACATAAACATTTTCTCGTATTCAACATACGATCTTGAGGTCATGGCGACCCCAGTTTGCTCATAAACACGCTTCTGTTCCATGCTCATCTCTCCTCGACTCGGCTCTAACCCCTTCCCTCTGGAAAGGATTAGGAGAATTCTATCACGAGAGATTGCCCTGCGCAACAAGAAAATAACGAAAAAATCGATCCCCCTGTTTGGAAATAGCGGCAATTTATGATACGATTGTTTACATCTATAAGCTTATTACAGAAACGAGGAAAAAAGCCATGTCGCATCAACCCTTCAAAAGACATACGATTTATAAAAAAGATAAATGGAACATGCTGAATGTCGAGGTTCAAGGTACCAAAATCGTTCTAACCGAAATCTCTGATCAATGGGGCGAAGAGTGCCATACTTTTATTGGCCGACCTGCCATGCTTCACTGGGCCAACGAGCGCTTTACCAAAGAAAATTTCGATGGTACAGAAGAAGAATTGCAAGCTATTATGGATGCTTTTAAAAACGTGTAAAAAAAAGCGGACTATTTTGAAACGCATCGCATATACTAAACGTATAATCTCATAGTAACACTCCAAAGGGGAGTAGCTGATACAGTAAAGTCGTCAATTCGGATCCTCATCAGATCCCGGCTTTATTGGCAACGACAACGTTGTTAGCAAGACCTTTGCCATGTTCATTGGTGAAGGTCTTTTTTGATGAATTAGAGCCTTCACCGTACAAAAGGTGCTGGGCTCTTTTTGCATTAAAAAAAACCTTGAAGGAGTGTGTTCGCGTATGGATTGGTTGTCAACGGGCTTTTTCGTCTCTCTGCTAAGTATTATTCTGATTGACCTGGTGCTTGCTGGTGATAACGCGATTGTAATTGGGATGGCGGCACGTAATTTGAAAAAGGAAACACAAAAGAAAGTCATTCTCTGGGGCACGGTTGGCGCGATCGTGATTCGAGCCTTGGCCACGCTTGTGGTCGTTACGTTGCTCAAAATACCTGGGCTGCTGTTAGTCGGCGGTATCTTGCTTCTATGGATTTCGTATAAGCTTCTCAGCGAAAAGAAAAGTCACGAGGATATGAAAGTGAAGGACACTATGTGGGCAGCAATCCGAACGATCATTATCGCGGATGCAGTCATGGGATTAGATAATGTCATCGCAGTCGCTGGTGCTGCACATGGCAACTTCTTGCTCGTCATTATTGGTCTACTTGTCAGTGTTCCTATCGTGGTCTGGGGTAGCACCTTATTCATTAAATGGATCGAGAAGTATCCTTCGATTATTTATATAGGTGCAGGCGTACTGGCGCTTACCGCTGGAAAGATGATTACCGGCGAAAAGTTCCTTGCCCCGTTCTTCGAATCCAATCCGTTAGGTAAGTGGTTATTCATTGGATTACTCGTCGTCCTCGTGCTTGGTGCAGGTAAATGGTCAAAGATGATTGGCTATCAAGTAAGTGTCGGGGATAGCGGACAATTAACTCTTCCCAAAGAGCTTAGTGAAGAGGCACAAATTTCCCCTGAGGATCGTTTCACAGTTAAAATGGATTCTCGCGGCAAGTTTATTCTGGTGAAAGAGGAAGACGATGATTCGAACCAAGATTCCATGCAGCATGCCGGTTGAAAAAGGAGTTTGACCCTACGTAGCGAAAATTAGTATGATATGGAACAAGTATCATACTCTATAGGAAAAAGGATGATTTTCGATGACCGATTCTGGATCTATACTCACATTTGTAATTGTATCCTTTTGCCTGGCGATCATTTTAATTATGAAAAAAGACAGCCTTCCGGCACAAATGAAACGCTATCTGGCTCTGCTGGCGATTGTTATGGTTTCCATATCCTTCGTTCTGATCTTGCTTACCTTCTTCCGAGCAGGAACTTGAATTTACTTCCTTCCAGCTTTTTCATATAATGATAATTAAACTTGCAATCGGTCATACTAGGTGAAAACCATGGATTGGGATTTCAGTTAGAACATCCCTCATGGGAATATGCCGGGAGCGTGACCGCAATGCGCCTTCTTTATGTAACAGCTGTAATGGGAATTCTTCTTAGCTCCATCCCCATAGCTGATTTACACGCAAAGGATACCAGCTTACCCCAATCTCAAAACAAGGACAGGAGGGCTCCGATGACTCAATTATTGGAACGCAAGCAAGTACCGGCCGAGCACCGTTGGCAATTGGAGGATTTATTTGCTAATCAGAAGGCTTGGGATCAAGAATTTCAAGAGGTAAAAAGCTCGCTTAGCAAAGTCAGTGCCTTCCAAGGAAAACTTAACGATGCGGCTTCCGTGAAGCAAATTTTCCAATTGGAAGATGAGCTTTCTGTGAAAATGGAAAGATTATATGTCTATGCCAACATGAAGCATCATGAAGATACAGCTGAACCTGTTTATCAGGCTTTATCCGAAAAAGCAAAAAAACTCAGTGTTGAAGTTGGGGAAGCAGCTTCCTTCATTTCTCCTGAAATTTTAAGCCTCTCGGACGAAAAGCTTCAGCAGCTTGTGAGCGATCCTTCCTTATCTTTTTATAAAGATACGCTTGAAGAAATGATTCGTCAGAAGCCACATACGTTATCGAAAGAACAAGAAGCACTACTTGCTCAAGCCGGCACAATGGCAGGGGCGCCAAGTACGATTTTCGGAATGCTGAACAATGCAGACTTGAAATTCCCGAAGGTGAAGAATGAAAAAGGTGAGGAAGTTGAGCTTACCCACGGGAGCTACATTCAGTTCCTAGAGAGCCGTGACCCTGAGGTTCGGAAGAATGCTTTCAAAGCGGTGTACGAAACGTACCGCAATAATCGAAATACGATTGGTGCGACACTAAGCGCGAATATCAATAAAAACATTTTCTACGCCAAAGCGCGGCACTATCCTTCTGTTCTTGAATCCACTCTATTTGGTGACAATATCAAAAAAGAAGTGTATACAAACTTAATTTCCACCATTCATGAATCCTTGCCACAGCTGCAACGCTATCTCAAACTCCGTAAAAAGCTGCTCAAGGTCGATGAGTTACATATGTATGACCTGTTTGCACCACTCGTTGAAGAGTTCAAGATGGATATTACTTATCAGCAAGCCAAAGAAGAAATCAAGAAAAGCTTAGCACCGCTAGGCGAAAATTACTTGAAAATCCTTCAAGACGGCTTCGACAACCACTGGATCGATGTATACGAGAACAAAAATAAACGCAATGGTGCTTATAGCTGGGGTGCTTACGGTACGCATCCTTACGTCCTGTTAAACCATAAAGATAACTTAAACAGCATGTTTACATTGACACATGAGATGGGTCACGCGATTCATTCCTATTTGTCGGATGAGAACCAAGAGTATCGTTATGCGCAATACACCATTTTCTTAGCAGAGGTTGCTTCGACACTTAATGAGGCTCTTCTCATGGATTATCTGTTAAAACGTGTAACGGATCCGAAGGAAAAAATGTACTTGCTCACGTACTATGCAGATCAATTCCGGACGACAGTATTCCGTCAAACGATGTTTGCTGAGTTCGAAATGATCACGCATGAGAAGGCAGAAGAAGGCGAATCCCTGACACCACAAGAGTTCAGTGAAATCTACTATGGCTTGAATAAGCTGTACCATGGCAATGATATGGTTGTAGATCAAGATATCGAGATGGAATGGGCTCGGATTCCTCACTTCTACAACAGCTTCTATGTTTATAAATATGCGACAGGCTTCTCTGCTGCTACATCATTTGCGAAGCAGATTTTGGACGAAGGCCAGCCAGCGGTTGACCGCTATCTCGGCTTCCTGAAAAGCGGCGGCAGCGACTACTCGTTGAACATTCTTAAGAAGGCTGGGGTGGATATGTCTACACCTGAGCCGATTAAGCAAGCTATGAGCGTATTCAGCTCGTTGTTGGATCAGATGGAAGAGCTAACGAAGTAAACGATTCATCGATACATGGGAAGCCCTCTTAATGCAGTTCGTGGGCTGATAGCAAACAAAGAAAAGGTTGAAAGCAGAGGCTTTCAACCTTTTTCATAACAAGAGAGGAAGATAGTACATGAAGATGCAATGGATTCTAATCAGTGCTTTAGTGTTTGCTCTTATAACCGCAGTTTTTGCTGTCGTCAATGTGGAGCCTGTACAAGTAAACTTCATGTTCGTCACGACGTCCACACCATTGATTCTCGTCATTTTAACCTCAACCTTATTAGGTGGTCTAATTGTTGGCCTCTTCGGCATGGTTCGTCAATATAAGCTGCAGCGTAAAGTTAAACAATTAGAGAAACAACTTCACGAAGCGCAACTTCCACCTACCGCATCCACCTCGGTTTCCGACCTAGAAAAGAATGAGCCAAGTGTATAGACTTATTAAGACTTACTGAAAAACAACCATCAGAGTGGTAAGGTGCTCAGGTAGAAGCATATTACCCCTCCGATTAATGAGGAGGTTGCGTTTACCACATCATTACTCATCCATCTCATGCCTCGAATTTGCCTAGCTTTCTGAGTACAATGTTCCTTCTTCTCAATTGTTTTATCGCAAACCTCGCAATGAAACATCACCTGCAGCGTCGCCCCGAGCCAAGAGTCCATGAGAGATCCACCTAAGCCGGCAATTGCACCTACCGCAACTAAGAACATGATTGAATTACTTATCTCCTGTGTCTCCCCTAGTTGATTGAAAATGCCCCCCACAAGTCCGATAAACGCTCCGCCAAGCAAGGAAGCTACGATTCCTAAACTTGTAATTCCTCCTGAAGTACCTGCAGCCACCCGCTTCCCATTCACAATAGACCGAGGAATCGACTTACTCAAGCCGCCAATTTCTGTTGCCCACGTATCCGCATTCACGGTTGCCATAACACCTATATACATATACCACCAGACAGGATCAGACCAGATCGCATTTCCGATACAAAGCAGCAAACCAAGTCCTCCATTGGCGGCAACTTGACCTGCATCGCGTCGCCCTCCTTTGGCATAGACACTTTCTGCTGCGGCCTTACGCTGATGTTTGAGTTTTGAAAGCAAGCTAGAAGAGATGAAGAAGGCGATTAGTGTTCCGAACCACGCTAGCCTCCCACACGCATACATCGTCGTTCCTAGCAGCACCGCTGCTATCAGCCCAGTTATAGATAAGGATTTCTTCCAATAGGCAGCACCTGCAATTATTACGCTTCCTATGAATCCATAGACTACCGGCATAAACAGCATAAATACGTTTCTCCCCGTTCATTTCAATTTCTGAGCACACATTAATTATGTATATTGTATCATATTCTTCCAAGTCTCTTCCTTGTTGCGTTTTGTAAAATTAATTCGACATTTTTCGGTTATTTCTGCAAAATGTTAACCATAAATAGCCTATTCTATGATACTATAAAAGTAATAAGCGATAGGAGGCTGACATGGAGCAAGATCACTTCACTACCAATTCCACTTTCAAAAAAGACCTAGAACCCGAAGACATGCTGCGTGTCATTTTCGACTATGCTTCCAAGATTGCGAACGAACGGCTTCTTGATAACGTACTTATGCTAATGGCGGATATGGGGCGTGAGATGATTGTCTCCGATCGTTGTACCGTCTGGCTGCTCGATACACAAAAGAATGAGCTATGGTCTAAAGTAGCTCATGGTCTTGATGAAATCCGAATCCCAAGCTCAGCTGGCCTTGTCGGCTATGCCGTGACGAATGATCAAGCTGTCTTCATACATGATGCTTATACCAATGAAGAATACAAATCTTATTTGCAAAATGGCGCTCTCCGTACGGACCAACAAACGGGTTATCGCACAAAAGCCTTAATGGTCATCCCCTTCCGGAATAGTCAAGGTGAGATTATGGGGGCTTATCAAGCGATTAATAAGCTAACAGCGTGTGAACAATTCTCCGATAAAGATATGGAATATTTGACTTTGGCCTCCTCCTACGCTGGAAAATCCTTAGAGTCTGCTCTCCTCACGATGGAAATTGAGGAAACCCAGAAAGAAATCATTTTCCGGATGGGGGAAATTGGTGAAAGCCGTTCTAAGGAAACGGGTAATCATGTGAAGCGTGTTGCCGAGTATTCGTATTTAATAGCGCTTGAGTTAGGTATGAGTCAAGATGAGGCTGAACTGTTGAAGATTGCATCCCCTATGCATGATATCGGCAAGGTAGCCATCCCTGATGCGGTTCTCAATAAGCCGGGCAAGCTGACCGAGGACGAGTTCAAACTCATGCAAAATCATACGCTGATCGGCTATAATCTGCTTCGAAATTCGACCCGCTATATTCTCAAAACCGCCGCGGTCGTTGCTTATGAGCATCACGAGAAATGGAATGGTCGAGGGTACCCTCGCGGTATTAAAGGTGAAGAGATCCATATTTACGGTCGCATAACGGCTATAGCTGATGTTTTCGATGCCCTTGGCAGTGATCGTGTCTACAAGAAGGCTTGGGAGCTCGATCGTATTCTCCAATTGTTTCAGGGGGAACGCGGAGAGCATTTCGACCCTGATGTGGTTGATGCCTTTTTCAAACAATTACCTGCTATTCTCCGTGTAAGAGAGCAATATTCGGATGCTGCTCTAGCCAATCCAATTGAAACGAATACATAGAATACCAATGAAAAGGGCAGTTCTCAGAGGTCTCAGTGACCTTGGAGAACTGCCCTTTTATGCTATAAATGAATGGAAAAAGCTCCAAATAGCTCTTCTCCCCAGTGCAACTCTAAGCGGTCGCCATCTTGGACAGGGCCTACACCTTCCGGCGTCCCCGTGAAAATGATGTCACCAGGACCTAATCCATAATGCTTCGCAATGTAATCGATGATGGTTTGAAGATCGAAAATCATATGAGAAATGTTCCCGTCCTGAACAACTTGCCCATTCTGACGAAGCTGGAAGTTCGATTTCGTCAATTCGGACGCCCCTGGAAACGGACGGAACCTTGTGATTGGAGCTGACTTCAGGAACCCTTTAGCAGGTAGCCATGGTTGTCCCTTTTTCTTGATCACGTTCTGTACATCACGAAGTGTAAAATCAATTCCAAGTGCATATTGATCGACGATCTCATCGACTTTTATACCTTCCGAGTACTGCTTTGAAATATGTAAGACGAGTTCCGTTTCATAGTGAATCTCACCTTGATCATTTGGGAGAGACAGTGAGCCTCCATCCATATGTACTAATGCATGAGTAGGTTTCGTGAAAATCATCGGTTGATCAGGGACGTCGTTCCCAAGTTCTGCCGCATGTGCGCGATAGTTCCGTCCAACGCAATATATATTTCGGATCATTGCTGTCATGTTAGATGAACTCCTCTTCTATTTCTTATTCACATTCCCTTGTGCATCCACCGTGGCACCTATTGAAATCTTGCTTAATCGTTGAAATAGCTTCGCCCCATCTTCCTCATTCATTGGAGTAGGCAAGGCTAATTTCGTCAAAATCGGCACCAGATGAATATTGCAGGACTTGTCCTTCGTACAAGCCGCTTCCAAGATGACGGTTTCCCAAGTTTTGGGCGTGTCATTCGTCGTAAAGATGAAGTTCCCTAAACTATAGGCAATCCATTTGCCCTTATATTGTTCAAAACCTTGCAGGACATGCGGATGTCCGCCTATAACAAGATCTGCCCCTGCATCAATGTAACGATGTGCGAGCTCCTTCTGATTTTTATCCGGATTGTCATCGCGTTCTACACCCCAATGTGCCACAACTACAACAAGATCAGCTGTTGCTTTGGCTTTCTCGATGGCTTCAACAGGCGGCTTATAGTTATATGTTTCGGCAACGCCAGGATGACCAGGTGCAGCTTTCCAAGAAGCTTCCGGAACAACACGGCTGAAACCAAAGACAGCAATCTTCATGCCATCTTTTTCCACGATGGTCGGCTGGTAGGCTTCTGAGTTATCCTTGCCGGCTCCCACTCGCTTAATGCCCTCTTCATCCAGCGCTTTCATCGTATCTAGCAAGCCTTCAGATCCATAATCCATGATGTGGTTATTGGCTAGGTTGACAATGTCAACACCTGCTTGTTTAAGCGGGGGCAATGCCTCAGGAGCAGAACGATACACGTACTCTTTGCTCTGAACGCTGCCTCTAGTCGTTATTGGTGATTCCAAATTTGCAATTGTAAAATCAGCTTTGGTCAAGAAATCTTTTACATTCGTGTACGGGTAATCATAGCCTTTTTGCTTAAGAATATCTTCTACTTTGGAGGCCATAATCACATCACCCACAAAAGTTAATTTCACTTGTGCGCCAGTTCCTACTTGCTGTACCGCTGCTGCATTCGCTGATGGTGTTGGTGTCGGGGTAACGACGGTAGAAGCTTTGGGACTTACCTGCACAGTCGAATTTCCATTCGTAGTGGAGGCCGATGGTTTCGGTGAAATTACAGCCAAAGGTGTCGAAGCCGCTCCCTCTTCTTCCCCATTATTATAATTGGAGGACAAATAAGAAGCCCCGATTCCAATGGCAAAACAAGCAATCGCTGCAACTGTGAAGCCACCTAAAACTTTAAGTGAAGGCTTTTTGCTCGGATTTGATTCTTTTTTCGATTTACCGTGACGTTCTAGTCTAGATTCCAATTCAAACATTCCCCTTTCCCCCTACAAATTATAACAGATGTCGACATCGTTGGGTAATAGGAAGAGACTCACATTTTCAGAATGCCAACCTTGTGGTATAACAGAAGCTATACATAGGAACAGAAAGGACACGGGTCGCTTGGAGAAAATCGCCATTATTTCCGATATTCATGGAAACCTACCTGCTTTGGAAGCAGTGCTTCACGATATTGAGCGTAGAGGCCTTACACGTATCTTCTGTTTAGGCGATCTTGTTGGCAAGGGGCCAAGCTCTGCAGAGGTTGTTGACCTTATTAGATTGACTTGTGAAGCCGTTGTGCAAGGCAACTGGGATCTCGGCATTACGATGCCGCAGGAGCTTCCTGCTGGCTTGTGGCAGCAACAATCGCTTGGTGATGAGCGACTAGCCTATTTAAAGCAGATTCCCTTCTCGATCGACGTGATGCTCAGCGGGAAACTTATTCGTTTGTTCCATGCGTCGGCTAAGAGCGTCTTTCATCGATTGAAACGGGAAGCTTCCAAGAATGAGCGACTAGCGATGTTTGAAAATACGGAGATGACCGGAATCCCTTACGATGGGACTGAGCCGGATATCGTTGGTTACGGAGATATCCATATCCCGTATATGTTGACGTTGAGCAACCCTTCGGAGAGAGGTGCGAGTACGGGGGCGCCGGTTGAGGACCTGGGCGAGCGGAATGCTGGCTTAGGGGCACGGAAAGCGGGCGATGTGGAGCAGAGTACTGACCTGGGGACAGTGAGTCTGGCAGAACAGAATACGAGTACGGGGACGCAGCGTGCGAGTCTTGGGGATCGCCAGGGGCTGATACTGTTCAATGTAGGCAGTGTAGGCGTTCCATACGACGGCATACCTCAGGCGTGCTACTGCGTGATCGAGGGGGAGACAGATCCTGCGGTTCAAGCAGGGGTTTCGCTGCAATTTGTGCGGGTGCCTTATGATATTAAGCGAGCTGTACAGATGGCGTATGAGGTTAAAATGCCGGATAGTCGAAGGTACGAATTGGAGATTACGACGGGATTGGTGCATTTGGGTGATTAAGTTGATGCTCCCACCTATACTTCCTCCCCACAACCCGATAAGATAAATGGAAAATATCCCGGTATTATCAGCTCCAAACACCTATTTGTACTTTTTTTCCAGTTAATCCAAACTTTCAGCATAAATACCGAAAATTAGCTGGAAGGTTTCCATTTATTCGACAAGCCTTGTGGATTGGGAAAGATTTTACCCTTGGATGAAAACTCATGGAAATTAATTCCACTATATGCTAATATAGGTGTACGATGGAAAGTGAGGCTTATCTGAATGAAGCTAAATTGGCGTAAAATCATACTGATTATCGTTTGTGCAGAATGTTTGTTTATCTATTGGAACAGCCTTAGCACGATGAGCTTCAAGAAACAACGTACAACGACTCACCTCGCACCTGCCAAGCAACCGCAGGCACCATTAACACAAATTCAACCACAAATAAATGATACGAAAATGATCGATTCTGATTTACATACGAAGGATAAGGCCTCCTAACAAGACGAAAGAGCGATCAGCTGCTAGCAGCGAATCGCTCTTTTTCTCAATTCATTTATTTCACCCGAGCTAAAGCCAAACCATCATAAGCCGGTAATATCGTACTTTCCAGCCGCTCATCTGTCGCAATCCGCTGATTAAACGTTCGCATCGCTTGAACCGATGCCTTCGTTTGCTTCTCATCAACAACTTTACCGCGCATCAACGTGTTATCTCCAGCAATGATTGCACCTGGATTCGCCAGCTTGATCGCAAGCTCCAAGTAGTTCGGATAATTCACTTTATCTGCATCAATAAAGAAGAAATCGAAGCGCTCGCCCCGCTCCAGCAGCTCATTCAAGTGATCGAGTGCTTCGCCAATCCGATACTCGACGAATTCGCCTAGACCTGCTTCGGTCACGTTGCGCTTCGCCACATCCGCGAAATCTTGTTTCAGCTCTAGTGAAATGAGCTTGCCGCCCTCTTTCAACCCTCTAGCTAAGCAAATCCCACTGTATCCGCCTAACGCACCAATTTCCAACACTCGCTTCGCACCAATCATCGTAACCAGCATCGTTAACAATCTGCCATATCCTGGAGCGATAGAAATCTCAGGCATGTTGTGAGCAACAATGACCTCTTTCACCCGTGTTAGTACGGCATCTTCTTCATATAAACCTTCCATATAACTTTCTGCAGAGATCGTCTCCATGTATTTGTCCTCCTAAATTCGCATCGTATATAGGTACTTTGCAATACCCGTTTGTAAGTGTAACCTATTTGTCCTATACTTGTTAATTGTATGAGTTTTCTGAGCGTTGTACAACCCGGATGGAAGGACTATACCTATGCCACAAAAAATTGAACTAATCGCCACTTGTCCGATGGGACTTGAGGCTATCGTTGCCCGCGAAATCCGTGACCTCGGTTATGAGGAAATGACCGTCGAGAATGGACGCGTCCGTTTCTTTGGTGATGAATTGGCCATCTGTCGGACGAATCTTTGGCTGCGAACAGCCGATCGTGTCCTCGTGCTAATGGGGCAATTCAAAGCAACAACCTTCGACGAGCTTTTCGAAGGCACCAAAGCTCTCGCTTGGCCAGACTGGATCCCGAACGATGCCGAATTCCCTGTCGAGGGACGTTCCCATAAGTCACAATTATCCAGCGTTCCCGCTTGCCAAGGGATCGCTAAGAAAGCTGTCGTTGAGAAGCTTAAGCAGCGCTATGGCACCGAATGGTTCCCCGAGAACGGAGCTCGCTACGTGATTGAAGTTGCGCTTCTGAACGATATCGCGACGCTAACGATCGACACGACCGGCCCCAGCCTTCATAAGCGCGGCTACCGCAAGCTTGTGACCGAAGCGCCACTGAAGGAAACGATGGCGGCAGCTTTGATCCTGTTAAGCCGCTGGAACGTCGACCGGCCGCTCTACGACCCGTTCTGCGGGTCGGGAACCATCCCGATCGAAGCAGCCATGATCGGCTGGAACATCGCGCCAGGCCTGCGGCGCAGCTTCCCTAGTGAAGCTTGGGGGAACATTCCCCGCAAGCTGTGGGACAAAGCCCGCGACGAAGCGTTCGACGCGGTGAAAGACAACGTGCCGCTGCACATCGTCGGCAGTGATATTGATCCTGCTGCCATCGAAGTGGCAGAGGCGGCCGCCAAGGCAGCTGGACTGACGAAGCAGTTCCAGCTGAAGGTTGAGCCCATCGCCAAAGCGCGTCCGCGTGGCGACTATGGCTGCTTGATCACCAACCCGCCGTACGGCGAGCGTCTTGGTGAAGCACCGGATGTCGAGCTGGCGCTGCGCGAGCTCGGCGCATTAACACGGCCGATGCCGTCGTGGAGCCTGTTCATCCTGAGCCCGAGCACGCAGCTCGAGCATTATATGAACCGCCGCGCTGATAAGAAGCGTAAGCTTTTTAACGGACGGATCGAATGTAATTTGTTCCAGTATCTAGGGCCTCTGCCTCCGCGCAGATAAGAGTCGTAGCATACAGATAAATAAAACAGCGGCAGCGAGACTTTACGTCTTTGCTGTCGCTGTTTTTGGTTTACTCATACAGAGAGGCATCCCATTCCCTAGCCAAGGCAACGGACACAGAAGCCCTTATTCGGCGAAATATCGCCGATTCAGAACGCTAACGGACACCAGCGCTTCTATTCGCCATTTTAGAATGAAATTTGTTCCGAAAATGAGCAAATAAGAGCTCTGGTGTCCGTTACGCGCATAAAGTAATGAAATACAGTACAATAACGGCACTGGTGGCCGTTAACCATTAATCTGACTAATCGATCTACGATTTTTTAGTCAGCTGTCCGATCTACTTTGGCCCGCTCAGAATTTCACCTATCCAACAATCTCCACCAATTCCAAAGGCAGTCCATCCGGATCCGCGAAAAACGTGTACAGATTCCCCGTAATCGGATCAATTCGCACTGGCTCAACTTGAATTCCTTTGCCTTCTAACTCTTGTACACTTTGCTCCATATCTGCAACAACGAAGGCCAGATGACGTAGTCCTCTAGCTTCTGGTTGATTTACACGCAGTGGTGGATTCGGAAAAGAAAACAATTCAATTTCCTGCGCGGTATCCCCGATTCGCAAATCCAATTTGTACGAGTCTCTTTCAGCGCGATAGGTTTCGTGAATGACAGTGAGTCCGAGTAAATCAACATAGAAATGCTTCGATTGCTCATAATTCGAACAAATAATCGCAACGTGATGCATCTGTTTTAATTCCATTGAATATGGCCTCCTTACAAAGAAAAACCGCACGCTGGGTTGCTCCCCCGCTGCGGCTTGTCCTTTTATTTTAACCTGCTGCTTGCATCGTTTCAACGATTTTGTGCAGAACCTCATCGGCTTGCGCATAATCCACTTGGCAAGTCCCTGCAGCGTGATGCCCACCGCCGCCATGTTGAAGCATCAAATCTCCTATGTTTGTTTGTGCGGTGCGATTGACAATGCTGTGCCCACAAGCGAATACGCAGTTCTGCTTATTTCGTCCATCAACAATCCAAATCGAGGTGTTTTGCTCCGGATAGAGGGCATAGACCATGAAACGATTCCCTGGATAGATCGTCTCCACATCGCGAAGATCCGTAATGACGACATTTCTCTCAACCCGTGTGTAACTTTGCAACATGTCCCGGTATAGCGCATCTAGTTCAAAATAACGAGCTACACGCTCTTTCACATCGGGCAACTCCATGATCTCGCCAACGGATTTCGTTGCACAATGCTCCACTAGATCCTCCATCAACTGATAGTTGCTGATGCGATAATCCCGATAACGACCTAACCCGGTTCGAGCATCCATGATAAACGAAAGCAAATCCCAACCGCTCGGATTCAAAATATCCTCTTTGCTAAATTGTGCGGAGTCCGCTTTATCTACACCAAGCATAATATCGTCGATATCGCCGAAGGTTTCTTTTCCACCGTAGTAATCATAGACAACTCGCGCAGCACTTGGAGCAAGCCGCGTTTCACCTTTGAACGTTACGGATTCCCCCATCCGTGTGAGTTCGCTGGAATGATGATCGAACCATAAACCACAGCCTGCGACATAGGGTACATTAGCCAAAATATCATTCTCAGTAACCTCAATTAAGCCGTCTTGCATATCTTTGGGATGGACAAATTTCATTTCATCCACCATATTTAATTGTTTGAAGAGCATCGCGCATACTAAACCATCGAAATCGGAACGTGTGATCAATCTCATGCCATGCATCTCCTTTAATATAGTTCTTAAGAACTATGAAATGTGATGGTCATATTATATCAGCTAGTGTCGATAGGTGACAATGAGAAAATCACCAAGATTACCTGATGCTTGATCTTCCAGTGACAAAAAAAAGAGCGATTCACCTAGATAGGTTGAACCACTCTCAATTTGGATGATAGACATTGCAAAAGTCTTGTGACAAACCCTTCGATTTGAGCCATCGGAGGCATTTTCACAGAAAGCTTTACTTCGCCTTTCCAGTAAAAAATCAGAATGCTATTGTTTCTCCCGTGAAACATCTCAACATCCCAACACGCTTCATTTAATGCATATTCTTCTCGGTTAATCATAAGCTTAGGTCCATCCGTGGATGGCACCAATCGCGCAACATGGTTACCGCATAACGATGTTGCTTCCTGTTCATCCTGCAATTTTACTTCCGATTTCATGCCGCTAGGGCCTCCTTTGTACGTGTCATTCCATTTCATTCATTTGCTTCGCTATGACAGAGAAAAAACCCCACCGTAGTGAACCGACTAGAGGGGTTCTGAAGTGAATTCCCAATCGTTCGGCGGCTGGCTGGCTGCTTGTCCTTTGCAGGAGAAGTAAGGCCCCTGTAGCTTTGCGTCACTGGCTTTCGCCAGCTTTGCCTTTGTCGAGATGATGTGCACAATCTTTTTAGATGAATCAATCAACTAATTCTTACTATACTCTCAAGGATAAGGGATGACGATTTGAAATCGAATAGTTCGTAGGAACTATTTTTACGAAATCCATCAAAATATTTGCATTTTCGACGATATTTTCGCAGTGTTTCGACGTTTTGTGCCTCTCCAATAGAAAATCGAGCCCAACATCGACAAAATCGCTATCACGAGAAAGAGTGTGCTGCCGCCATAGGAAACTAATAAAAAGCCACCAATCCATGGCCCCATAAAGTGACCGATGTTCGTTAATGTTTGAGCACCATAGTAGGTTCCACGCATATTTTCAGGAGCTAGCTTATCTATCAACATGTTCGCGGCAGGATAATTCAGAATTTCACCAAACGTGAAAATCCCCATCGAAACAATCAGCCATGCCAATGTGTGTGAATATGCAAATCCGATATCGCCTAATGCAAACATAAAGTTGCCAACAACGATAGCCGTTAGAGGTGAATACTTTTCAGCCCATCTCCCCAAAGGGACCTGCATCGCAATGACGACAATGGCATTGGCGCTCATGAGAATGGCAAACATTTTGACCCCATTAGCAAAATCCCTTTGTAAGTACTGCGACAATGTCACCATAACCTGTGAATAACCAATTGCTCCGATAATCCCCCCGATAATGTATAAACGGAAAGTGATGTCCTTACGAATAACACCTACCGCAGAGCGGAAAGTAACGATTGATTTCTTCTCACCTTCAATTTTCTTAATCCCGAACTTAATGAGAAGGGCGTAAAGTGTTATGCCATAGATTAAATAAATGATGCCTGTGAGCAGAAAGGGTAAGGCTCCGTTCATTGTGGCAAAGAAAGCACCTAGTAAAGGACCGACAGCTACACCCACGTTGATCGCCATGTACCGAAGAGAAAATACTTGTCGCCTTTTGGAGGGCTCTGTTAGATCTGCCATAAGAGCTTGCGATACGGGTTCGTAAAAGGAACGGCAAAGTCCATTCAGCATATTGAGCAGCATAAATAAGACCGGTAATTTAACAACACCGAAGCCGAGGAATACGAATCCCCACCCAAAGAGTGCCGCTAGCATGATCACACGTCGACCAAATCGGTCTGACAAAGTACCGCCGATAAAGCCGCCGAACGTTCCAGCTAATGCACCCATTCCTATTACAATACCAATGAGCCCTGGGCTCATATCAGAGTGCTTCGCCAAGTAGATGGCTAGGAACGGTAAACTCATGGAAGAAGCAGCCCGGGCCATGACCGTACCTAAGATAAGCGTATGTACGATTGGATGATAAGCTTGAAGAAATTGACGCATACGATTCATAGACGATGACTCCTCTCGCTGACACACGAATTACCCTATGGTTAATTAATATCCGAATTCCAATTATACACGAAAATAGCGAATTGTGTCGTCATTTTAGACAGGGAAGTTTACCTTTCTCTATCGCCATCTCACAGATGGTATTTATTGGGTGGAGAAATTATAATAACGATATGGAGGTGCTTGCATATGAAAATAGCGATCACAGGTGGCAGCGGGTTTATTGGAAAACGATTAATCGCTTACTGGCTGGGACAAGGTCACGAACTTATTAATATATCACGTTCATCTTCGAAGCAGGTACCAGGTGTTAGAACGATAACATGGGGCGAGTTGGAGCGAAATACGGAACTCCTCGCAGGTCTTGATGTCATTGTAAATTTGGCGGGTGAATCCATCAGTCAACGTTGGACGCAAGCAGCTAAGACGCGAATTGTACAATCCCGATTGCAAGCGGCTGATCATGTAGCTAAGCTAGTCGCGACAATGGACCCAAAGCCTAAGGTCGTTGTGAATGCATCAGGCATGTCCTATTACGGCATTTCGGAAACGGATACTTTTGACGAGACGAGTCCTTATCGACAAACGGACTTCCTAGCCAGCGTTGTCAAGCAATGGGAAGCTGCGGCTGATCTTATCCAAGGAACACGTATCGTGAAGGTGCGGGTTGGACTTGTGTTGGATAATAAAGAAGGTGCGTTCCCCAAGATGGCTCTTCCTTATAAGCTTGGAGTAGGCGGAACAGTTGGCAGCGGCAGGCAGTGGCATTCGTGGATTCACATCGATGATATGGTGAGACTAATTGATTTTTGCGTTCAAAATGACTCGATTGTTGGTCCGGTTAACGCCACGGCTCCAAATCCGGTTACGAATAAGCAATTGGGACGCGCGATTGCGACTGCCATGCGAAGACCCAATCTTTTCCCTGTTCCGGCATTTATGATGAAGTTGATTTTTGGCGAGCTTTCTGTACTGCTTCTAGAAGGTCAGAAGGTCATTCCTCGTATATTGCAAGAGCATGGTTTTAAGTGGCGCTTTCCTTGGCTGGCAGGTGCATTAGAAGATTTGGCAAAAAAATAACTTCCCTTCCGAATTAAAATTGTGTACAATTAAATTGCGAGAAATATTAGTTGCGGAAGGTAGTGTCACTATGAGTGTACATCAATTTCAAGTGAAGACGATTCGCGGTGAGGACAAATCTCTTAGCGATTACAAGAACCAAGTCCTGCTTATTGTAAATACCGCGACGAAATGTGGATTAGCTCCACAATTCCAAGGACTTCAAGAGTTACACGATACCTATAAAAATCAAGGCTTTAGTGTCCTAGGTTTTCCCTGCAATCAATTCAGGGATCAGGAGCCTGGCGATAACAAGCAAGTTGAACAGGCGTGCCAGCTTAATTTCGGTGTTAATTTCCCGTTATTCGCTAAGATCGATGTGAATGGCGCTGATGCCCATCCTTTGTATCGTTATTTGAAAAGCAAGGCATCTGGCCTATTCGGATCTGGCATCAAGTGGAATTTCACCAAATTCCTTGTCGATGGAAATGGTAATGTGATTAAACGCTTCTCTCCGACTACGAAGCCGCATAAGATCGATAGTGAAATTCGTAAGCTGTTAGAGAAATCAGCAGTTCACGCATAATGCCAGCTTATATAAGCCAAAAAAAGCATCCTGTCCCATTGGACGGATGCTTTTTTAATCATTTCACGTATTTTTTTGCTTTTTCGATGGCTTCGTCTTCCGTTGCGCCCGTAATGTAACGGCCATTAATAAAGATGAATGCGAATCTCGAACATGGACCGCAATACGATTTGCAAGCAACTTTGACTTCCGTATCCGGTGCAATGGCACTTATTTTGGCAAGCGCCGATTTCACCTTCATGTGTTTGCATTTATCACAAATGCGAATATCATTCCGCATTAGTGGTCTCCGTGGTTCCCCTTACTTGGGTTAGTAATCATGAAGCCTTCCTCTGGTGTGTAGAAGTAGTCGATACGAATACCGTCTAGAAGCGGCTCGGATTGATCTAACAAAACATCAATTCCTTTGTCCGTGTTTACCACAACATCATTTTCTGTTTTATCATCAAGACCCAAACCATAGTGAGCATGATCACCATGCTTATGCGTCACTTGTACGCGAACCAACAAACCTTGGTTTTCTTCTTTATTGAGCTCCAATTGAAGTACTTTTGCTGCATTACGAGAAATTTTGACATTCATATGTACACATCTCCTGAAACAATAAATTTTAATTTTAACTCTATTGTAAAGAATCTAGCGCATGAAATCAACCTTGTCCTATTCTGCCCTTCTATTGCCAAATTCCATAAGGAACTTTAAAATACATAGTAGTATGAGTATTAATCCCTTATTACAAAATGTTAACTTACTAACCTAAAAGTAAGTACCCTACACGATTTTGATGAAAGGAAGCGATCTCATGTCCACTCTTGAAAATGAAAAAGTCGCTCCACTTAGCAACTATGTTCCCAAAATCCCCAAAGAAATCGAGTGTTCCGTCGAGCGAACTTTGGAGGTTATTGGCGGGAAATGGGCATTTCTTGTACTTCGTGAGTTATTCTGTGGAACGAAGCGTTTCGGAGAGCTGCAGCGCCAAATTACGGGCATCAGTCCCAAATCCCTTACGGATATTTTGCGCCATCTGGAAGAACATGGGGTTCTCGAGCGCATGGCGTTCCCTACAGTTCCTGTTACAGTTGAGTATACCTTGACACCAAAAGGGCAGGATCTGCATCAAATTATTAGAGAGATGAAGCTTTGGTCAGCAAAATGGACATAATGAACAATTAGGGAAGCTAGCTGAAGAGGAGAGAAACTTGATGATTACTATTAAGACAAAAGAACAAATTGAAGCCATGGGGAAAGCAGGCAGAATCCTTGCCGATTGCCATAAAGAAATCGCGAAAATGATTCGCCCGGGCATTACATCGTGGGAAATCGATCAATTTGTCGAAGGCTTTCTGGCCAAACATGGTGCTACACCTGAGCAAAAAGGGTATCACGGCTATCCCTACGCAACCTGTGCTTCGGTAAATGACGTCATCTGTCATGGCTTCCCAAAGAAAGAGCCGCTCAATGATGGTGACATTGTTACGATTGACATGGTCGTTCGGGTCGATGGGTGGTTAGCAGATTCCGCCTGGTCTTACGCGGTTGGTACGATTTCACCTGTTGCAGAGAAGCTCCTGCAAGTTACCAAGGACTCCTTATATAAAGGTATTGAAAAAGCTGTGATCGGCAATCGGATCGGCGATGTCGCCAACGCTATTCAAGTTTACGCGGAATCGCACGGCTTCTCCGTTGTTAGAGACTTCATCGGTCACGGAATCGGCTCCGAGATGCATGAAGAGCCCCAAGTGCCGCATTATGGACCGGCTGGCAAAGGGCCGCGCATCAAGGAAGGCATGGTTTTCACCATTGAACCGATGTTGAATGTTGGTAAATATCACTCCAAAGTTGACCAAGATGGATGGACAGCTAGAACTTATGATGGCAGCCTCTCTGCACAATACGAGCACACGATTGCCATCACAAGTAACGGACCGATTATTTTAACTGAACAATAACGATCTGGAGGAAAAGGGATGCTTTCTTTTTACAAGAAATATTGGCGAACGGTATTCGACATAGGGCTCATCGTATTAACCGTCTACTTATTCATGTTGTTATTCAGTTATTTGTACGCCATCGCCACGCCAATCTTCTTGGCCTTGATTATTTTCATGATGATCGAGCCCTTGGCTCGGTTCTTGAATCGCAAAGGCATGCGTAAATCGCTTGCCTCCGCCATTTCCACCTTGGTTTTCGTCTTGATCATCCTAGGTGCGTTGGCTGGGGCAGTCGTCATCTTCACCAGTCAGATTATGAGCCTTGTGGATAAAATCGATGACTACGCAGCAATTTTCAATGAGCAAATCATTCATCGGATTGCTGAGTTAAATGATCGATTCCAAGCCCTGCCCGAGGACGTGACTGGCAAAGCCAAAGACTATGCTGGCCAATTTGCTGGCAAAGCGTCTACGTTCCTTGTCGCCTTTTTATCAGGTTTGGTCGCTTCCCTGACCTCCTTCTCCACGTTCATGTTCAATTTCATCGTCGGCATTATTCTCGCATACTTCTTAAGCATCGAAATTGAATCTTGGAAACGTATTGCAAGTGAGCAAACACCGAACACCTTCAAGTCCGCCTTCTTTTTTCTAAAAGAAAATGTCGTGAAGGGGATCGTATCTTACGTAAAAGCACAAGCCAAGCTCATCACATTAACGTTCATCGTTGTTTTTATTGCCTTGCTTGTACTGAATGTGAATAATGCATTCTCTATCGCCTTATTGTCAGCGATTTTCGATGTCCTTCCTTTGCTCGGTGTTTCCACTTTATTCATTCCGTGGATTATCTACTTGTTCATCGTTGGCAATACGACGCTGGCCATCTGGCTAAGTTCACTGCTCCTCGTCGTGATTCTCGTCAGACAAATTATGGAACCCAAAATCACAGGTGAATCCTTAGGGGTATCCGCATTTACAACATTAGCGTTTATGATTATTTCCCTATCCCTCTTTGGAGTAGCCGGAGTGATTCTCTCGCCGGTGCTGATCATTCTGATCAAAGCCTTACATACGCAAGGATATTTACAGCGTTGGATCCGTAAGCCGGAGAACGAATATACCGAAGGAAAACTGCCGTATACGGGCAATTGAAAGAGGAGCTAAGCGAGTTCAATCGCTTAGCTCTTTTGCTTTTGGCCGCCAGTCGTTATACCCGATGCATGCTGCGATAGATCGAGGGGGCCATGCCGATTTTGCTCGTAAACACACGACTTAGATAAAAGCCATTCTCATACCCGCATTGGGACGCGATCACGTCCAACGTGAATGTCGTACTTTCTAATAGATGCCTCGCTCTTGTTAACCGCAAGTCATTAATAAATTCTGTTGGTGTTTGGGCAAAGGCTTTTCGAAACCTACGCGTAAATTGAACAGGCGTCAAATCTAGTTGCTGAGCCAAATTCAACATCGAAAGATTGCCGTAGGCATGATCGGTAAGGAAACTCCGTGCTTGGTCCATCTGTTCATCCATGATGGTCTCAGGGGGACTCTCCTGGATCATCCTCTCCATTTGTACCATTCGGAGGAGATCATTCACAAGATGCAGTTTATGCTGTGTACTCTCTTCATCCCACCCTTGCAAAGTTCGCAAATAGCGATAACTGGATGTCAAGCGCGGCAGATCTTGTACGGAAAGCTTTCCCTTCCAGGTAGCTTCTTGTTCCATATGGGGCTCCCCTATAAACTGTATAAAATGAAAAGTCAGCGGCTCGATCGTTTTTCTACGAAACACGGTTCGAGGGGGGCAAAGAACCAGATCTCCGAATCTAGCCTCACCTTGCTCCATACGAATTTCATAAAAGAAGCTCCCCTCCTCCACCGCAAACAACGTCCAACATGGGTAGTCATCACGCTCAAACATAAACTCTTTTTTCTGATGCCAATACACATGAGATAAGAGTTTCAAGGCTGGATCGCTATAGGTCATGTCTCACTCTCCATATAATGAAATAAAGTATATGATAATTGTAACTCACTGTATGTTAAAAGGATATCACCTATTCTAAAATGAAATCATGGATATTCTAATATTAGTGAGGTGCTCATAATGAAGCATGAAATCGTTACATCTGATATCACCGTCGTTGGCGGTGGCTTGGCTGGTGTTTGCGCCGCAGTTGCTGCAGCCCGATTAGGTCAAACTGTTTCTCTAGTCCAAAATCGGCCTGTTCTTGGCGGAAATGCAAGCAGTGAAATACGCGTGTGGGTATGTGGTGCCACTTCCCATGGTGTCCATCGTAACGCCCGGGAAACCGGTATTATGGGTGAACTATTTGTCGAGAATCAATATCGCAATATCGATGGCAACCCTTATATCTGGGATTTGGTTGTGCTTGAGAAAGTAAAAGCTGAGCCCAATATTACGTTGTTCCTCAACACAGATGTGCATGAGGTCGATGCGTCAGGCGATGACGACCATCGTACCATTCAAGCCGTCACAGGTTGGATGATGGGCTCGGAACGAAGAATTCGTTTCGAAAGTCGTGTTTTCCTCGATTGTACGGGGGATGGCCTCGTTGGCTTCCTAGCAGGTGCTAAATTCCGTATTGGCCGCGAAGCTCAACATGAATTTAACGAAGAATGGGCACCACTCGTGCCAGATGACATCACACTAGGAAGCACGCTTCTCTTTTACACCAAGGATGCCGGTCGTCCCGTGAAATATATCGCACCGAGTTTTGCTAAAGATATCACGCAAACTTCAATTCCCATGAAACGTGTCATTCGCAGTGGCGATAATGGTTGCGCTTACTGGTGGATTGAATGGGGCGGCGAGCATGACACCGTCCATGATAATGAGCGAATTCGAGATGAACTCTCCTCCGTTATCTATGGGATTTGGGATTATATCAAAAACTCTGGGAAATTTGACAGCGCAAATCTAACCTTGGAATGGATCGGGTCGATTCCAGGGAAACGGGAATACCGTCGCTTCGTAGGGGACTACGTCTTGAATCAAAATGACGTGATTGCCCAAGAACTTTTCGAGGATCGCGTCGCCTTCGGTGGCTGGTCAATTGATTTGCATCCACCGCAAGGCATGTACGCCACTGCCAAAGGTTCTAAACATATGCATATGGATGGCTCCTACCATATCCCGTTCCGTTCCCTCTATTCGACCAACGTGTCGAATATGCTCATGGGTGGACGCAATATCAGCGCGTCCCACGTTGCTTTCGGTACAACACGTGTCATGGCGACATGTGCGGTTATTGGCGAAGCTGCGGGCACTGGCGCCGCGCTTTGCGCAGCCAAAGGGATCTCGCCGCGCGAGCTGCACAGCGAGCACTTGAGCGAGCTGCAGCAGACGCTGCTGCGACAGGATGCATCGATTCTCGGTGTAGCGAATACGGATGAGGCAGATCTCGTGCGCAGCGCGGCTTTGACGGCCTCTAGTACGCTGACAGAGCTTGCTTTGGAGCAGTCGGCAGGTATTTATCCTTTGAACACACATGTAGCGCTTCTAGTGCCTGTAGATCCGTTTATAAATGGCATTGCGTTATTCATCGACGCTACTGCTGCTACAGAGCTTACTGTCGAGCTGTGGAACACAGGTAAGCCGCAGAATTATGTCCCACATGCTTTGGTTTCATCGGTTGTCGTGCCCGTTAGTGAGGGATCCGAGCAATGGGTCACTGCTGCTTTGCAATGGGAACCTGAGCATGCTCAGAATGCCTTCATCATTCTTAAAAGCAATCCATCTGTATCCGTTCATCTGTCGAGTCGTCCGCAGTCTGGCGTGCTATCCTTCAAGCATGATGCAACTTCAGCGGATACTGTGGATTTCGGGGATATGTACCATCATCAACCGGTGATTGACTGGAGTCCAAGAGGCTTCCTTCGGAAGCCGATTTGCTTCCGACTTCTCTCGCCTACTTCCGCCTTCGCGGCTGAGAAAGCAGCAGACGGCCATAAACGGCCTTACGGTAGCCCGCATCTGTGGTCTTCCGCTGGAGGCAGTGGTGCTGAGGAATGGCTCGAAGCCAGCTGGACGGAAACTCATAGCATTAGGGAAGTGCATGTAACGTTCAACGATGACGTCAACGAGGATCTAATTAACTTGCATCACCATCGTACCGAATTCGAAATCATCCCTGAGCTCGTTAAGGATTATCAAGTGCAAGCTTGGGTTGGGGAATCATGGACAACGGTTGTTGAGGCGACTAACAATCATACTCGGCACCATGTTCATGTGTTAGACAGCGCTGTATCAACGAACCGTCTGCGTGTCGTAGTGGCGTCAACGAATGGCTCTGCGCATGTAGAAATCGTGGAATTACGTTGTTATCGTTAAAATAGTGTGAATGAAAGAACCGATATCGCCATGTTCCTCGTGGTTGAGATCGGTTCTTTTTATGCTGACTTGAATGATGGTCCTCCCACTTTGATTGCTCGTATAGGTGTTAAGGCACTCGGACAAGCCCCCTTAATTATTTGAAAAATAGGCTCGCTTTGCTCTTGATTAACCTTACATGATGTGTTATATTAAAAGTGCGTAGAATCAAGGTTTTCGCTTTTAAAAGCTGACATAGGAGTGATGAAAATGTTACAAATTCCGCATGGCGAAGAAATTATTCGTGTTGAAATGACAGTGAAGGAAGCGCTTGCACTAACTGGAACGAAATTTGCCCAAAGCAACAAACTTGAGACAGACGCAATGAAGAAGCTCAAACAATCTTTAGCAGATAAATTACTCACACCAAACCATTAATTCATACACATATGGAGCCCCGCGAGATTATCTCGTGGGGCTTTTTATTGCGTCGGCGTTGGTCGTCGCAAATGAATTAACTGGAAATTGTACAGCTATTCTAGAGAAATCTTCCTCAATATTCAATTTAGATGGAAAAAAGGTAGTTAATTCGGCCTCATCCGATCCTATTTGCAAAAACGCAGCTAATTAGCTGTATATAATCCATATAAACGTAATTTCAGCCGAAATTCGAATGAATTAGCTACATATAATCCATCTAATCGTGACAATCGGCGGGTTACTAGGAGTTCGAGGGAGGTGCGGGAGGTGTCGGAGTTTCGGGAGGTGCGCGAGGTGCGCGAGGTGCGGGTGTTGCGGGTGTTGTGGGAGTTTTGGGAGTTTTGGGAGTTGTTGGAGTTGACGCTTGTTCGGATTGTTGAGAGTAGTTAAAAGACAAAAAATCCACCCCTCCAAGGGGCGGATCCTGGTTAGTTGATTTTCCTACGTGTCAAAATACACGGCACACCTCTGCCGACAGCCCCAGGCTGTGACATCATATCCAGATAGCGCATGCCCCTTGCGCAAGGTGTTTTGCACACCGAACAAGTGGCAGATTCAACTATCCTCATCGTGTATTGAGCACGGGATGAAAGTTCCTTTTTCTTCTTAACAACTTTGCCTTTACCTTTAGGTGGTGCCATGTTCACGCCTCCCCAACAGCTTCCTTTCCTCAGTATATGAAGTCTGGGCAAAGTCGGTTCATAGCGAAGGCAAGCAAGTTGAAGAAACTTGTCTTGAGATTATAATTCCAAAGCCGTCAATAAGATTGGAACGACTTCCTCATAAAGTAAAGCAAAGGTTTCCACAGGCAGCGGATTTACGCCTAACCCTACCTCGACTGTAAAGCCTGGTCGCCGAAAATGTTGAATGAACCAATCTTTATACCCCGCGTCACTGCCTGTAAGCTTCACAGCTTCATAATTACTTGCTAATGCCAATCGCTCTGCGAGTGCTTCAGCTTCAGCTGGTTCATAATCACGGTAATTCCAATAAATTTCTCTTCCCTGTGTATGTAAGGCAACCACAAGCTCGAAGTCATGACACTCGGTGAACCCGGCCAATGCCGCGGCTTCCGGTTCAGATAGCGGAGCCTCACCGCCATAATCACGTTCACCGGGTCCAACGTGTTCTCTTCGCAGCTTCTCTTCTTCCCAGTGGGCAGGGAATTGATCATTGAGGTCTACACCGCGTATATTCGCCTTCCAATTTATAAACGATAAGGATCCTTTATTCCATGCCAACAATGCTTCACGATGCGGATGTTCCTCAGGCAGTCCATGTAAAACAAGTTCAACCCCGTCAGGATTGACCATAGGCACGGCCCACAAGGCATACTCTGACAAAATACGTCTAACATTACGCCCCTGCCATGCCGTCCCTCTTGCATACGCACATGCCAGGTCTTCAACAAATTGCATCAGCAAGGGGGCTGTTATCCATTCATTCGCATGCATGGCTGCATTGAAATGGATTTCCTTCGTACCGTGCCCTATACGCAGCGCATGAATGTCCCTCCCCATCGCACTTTGGCCAATACACGCCGTTTGCAAAAATGGATATATTTTGCCTAAACGATTCAACTCCTGAGCTAATGTCTGATAGCCATATCCTAACACACAACCACCTGCCTTTTTACTTCTTTCATATGGCTATGCTTATGCCTTGATCGCAGGAATCATGCGGTATCTCAGTTTCGCGAGATGAAATAAAAATAGACCCATAAGGGTCTATTTCGTTCACTTAAATAATAGTCGGCACCTGCCACACGACAGGCATAAAAGAAATATATTCCTTGAGCCAATTCTCCGCAATCTGCCGGAAAACAGTTGGCGTACCACTGCAGAAAAACTGATGAACCGGTATTTCATTGGATTGCGTTTGCATGCTTCTCTGAGAAAGGATCGTACTTATATCTCTGGCTGTCTCTTCGGCCGAAGAAATTAATGTCACTTTAGGCCCCATCACTTGAGAAATGGATTCCATCAGAAATGGGTAATGGGTACATCCCAAAATTAAGCAATCAATCGGCTTATCTTTCAAAGGACTCAGTGATTGTTCCACGATGGAATGAGCACGATCACTACTAAAAAGTCCTCTCTCAACAAATGGAGCTAGTAAAGGACACGCCTCACTATATACATGAATATCTGTTGAAATCTGCCTCAACGCCGTTTCATACGCTTGGCTGCGAATCGTTCCATCTGTGCCAATGACACCGATCATACCGCTTCGAGTCATTTTGATTGCTGCTCTAGCTCCTGGTGAAATCACGCCCACGACAGGAATTGAGACACGTGCACGTATGTCTTCAATCGCGACCGCTGTTGCCGTATTACAGGCAATCACAATCATTTTGGGATTAAACTGAAGTAAGTAGTCTACAATTTGACGAGTAAAGTGACGAACTTCACTAGCAGGTCGGGGGCCGTAGGGGCTCCTGGCTGTATCTCCAAAATAAATGACCTTTTCATGCGGCAGCTGTTTCATGATTTCTTTTACAACAGTTAACCCTCCGACTCCGGAGTCCAGTACGGCTATCGCTTGCTGCACACATATCCGCTTCCTTTGCCGGTTGATGAATTGATATAAACCACATGGTTAGGATATGTGCGGCCAAGCTTAAAGGTACCAAGAGTACTACACAGATTTGGACCTAATCTTCTTACTTTTTCGGCTGAAGCTCGGTTACAAGTCCGAATTCATACCCTCTCTTTTTGATTTCTTTACAAATCCGATCCAGCGCCTGCATGTTCTCAACAGACCCCTGATGCATCAAAATCACGTTACCATCATGCAAATTATTCATAATATCGTTGTACGGATCCTCAGCGCCATTCGCTCTAGGCTCCCAATCACGCATGGCTGTAGACCAGAACACAGAAGTATAGCCCATGTCAGAAACTAAACTTAAATTATGAGCATTATAATGCCCGTAAGGGAAACGGAAATAGTTCCCGACCTCTTTACCGGTGATTTGTTTATAGACGACTTCAAAATCCTTAATTTCCTTGCGTATCTGATCATCCGTCAAGTCATTAAAATCCGTATGAGTCATGGTGTGGTTCGCTACATAATGACCATCTGCCACAATCCTTTTCAAATAGTCCGGGTTCTTCTTGATGTTGTTTCCAGTGATAAAAAAGTTCGCTTTCACATTGTTCTCTTTGAGTGATTTCAGCATGAGATCAACCTCAATGAGCGGTCCTCCTGCATCAATGGTTAAATAGACCTTTTTCCCTGTCCCAACCCAGACCGCTTTCTGGTCACTGGTAAAGGATTTGGTTTCATGCGGAAAATCAGGAACTTGCCCTGTTTTTTTCTTCATATAGTACCAGGAATAAGGGGTTCGATCTGCTGGCAAAGGTTTCGTTTTAGCAGGATCAGCTGTGGCTTTAGGGGTTGCACTAGGTGTCGGTGTAGCTGGTGACGCACTCGGCACAGTCGTTGGCTGTGGAGTTGGCGCAGGTGTCGTTGTTGGCGATGGTTTAACGGTTTGTGTGGGAGAAGGTGTTGGCGAAAATCTAGGAGAAATAACTGGACTGGCTTTGGAAGCCGCTTCCGTGCCGACAGGAGCAGTTAGGCTTATATCTGCACAACCGACCAACGAAACACTCAGTACGATCAGCAGTGCAGCTTTATGGGTATGTTTAATCATGAGATACACCTCGAGATGGGAATGGATTCTTCTTCCACCCTATTCGACAGTGAATGACAAATTACCTGCCTAACGATTGATTTTCGGGGTTATTTTGTAGCGCGATAAGTCATGTATTGTAGAACGGTAAGTAGAATAAACGCTGTTCCTGCCAGCATCGGAATCGTAATAAATCCAAGCCAGTTTAAATAATCGGTATCACAAGCAATGGGACCGCAACCTGTACCCGTTTCTTTGAAAACACCCATTTGTAATAAAACATGATAGATGGAGATGCATGCTCCCCAAATCGTTAACGGCAACACGTAGATAGTTAATTTGTAATCTCTACGAACAGCTGCAATGCCAAGAATTACGACTAATGGATACATAAGAATTCGCTGATACCAGCAAAGTTTGCATGGTGCAAAATGCAAGATTTCCGAAAAATATAAGCTTCCTAGTGTCGCAACTAAGGCAACTAGCCATGATATATGCATGCCGTTGTCTCTCAGCCATTTTTTAAACATGATGAAATCGTCCCCTTTCTACTTCCCTATTATAAAAAAATAGAAGTAAGAAGTCACGGGATTGATTCTCGCGACCTACCAAATTCGCAATTTACTTACGAATCATATAAGATGTTCACATTCTACTCAGGTAATTAGTACCAATAAGTGCTATAAACGTTTCTATTTTGAGCCAATTCAATTACAATTAACATATGGAGGGATTCCTATGATGAAGCAATTTGAAGGATTCGGTAAATTTTTGGAGAGCTTACGTGGAAAGATGTCCTTACGTGAAGCTGCCAACAAGAGTGGCCTGTCCCATGCCTATATTCGAGATTTAGAATTAGAACGTAACCGTTCGACGAATGAAAAGATTAAGCCATCCCCTGTCACATTAAAGAAACTGTCGGATGCCTATAAGTTTTCGTATACAGATCTTATGGAGAAAGCTGGATATCTTGAAAAAGGTATCTCAGATAGTCAATCGGCACCGTTGACACTGCCCCTAGAAGATATCCTTTTTATAGAAATTGGATCTACCGAAATGACCTATCATACACGGATCGGTAATCGCACGATTCCCATGCAGTCACTATTAGATTTCAGTCATTTCTTAGACCAACTAGAAGATCAAGGGTTTAAGAAAATGGATACGGATCTATTCGTCAATTTGTCTCACGTTAAGAAATATGATGCACAAGCAGGCAAACTATATTTCGATCCGCTAGGTGTGAGTCTGAGTGTGACGATTGCTGCCCTGCGCCAGAAGAAATATCATGATCTTATTTTACGCAGTGTCGCCTATCATGCAGGGAACGATCTTGAATATCAATTTGAAAAAAGCACGGGTAAAGACTCTCTACTGGCTTCACTTCAACGACAAAATTAAGCATTTTACAAAAAAAGGAGATAATTTCAGGGAATTCTGAAACTTATTCTCCTTTCTTTTCGTCTTATTAGTTGACAGTGTGGACTTGATTTGTGTTAGAGAGGATAGATGCCTAAGCATGGCTGTTCAACAAACAACCACCCAGACTACTTTGCAAGCCCGCGTAAAGCGCAAACGTTCTGCTGGAATACGCTTTTTGTCGTATACAGTCCTTACGATTACCGTTCTAGCAATTTTAGGTTTAAGCTGGTTTTTCCTGACTGCTTCGGGGTCGAGCCTGCGTTTCATGATGGCCGATACCATCATCACCACACAGCATCGGGATTGGGCCAAATATTTAATAGGCACATCCGAGTTGCAGAAACGTGTAGCCGCATATACGAAAAGCTTTGACGAAATGGGTACCGAGAAGGATTTAGGACTTGTAGAAATCGCACCTTTGCCATCCTACACACCTACCGAAGTTGTAGCCCCAGTAAAAAAAGATTTAGTCACCATCGAGAATATTTCGGGTCCCAATTTCAAAGGTAAGCTTGTAACCATTTCAGACCCTACCAAGCTTCGCATAGCAGTGCCAGAGAAAGCAGGTAAAGGGGAGAAAGTATCCTCCATGGTCAAACGTACCGGGGCGATCCTCGGTGTGAATGGCGGTGGATTTATTGACCCGAACTGGGAAGGCAATGGTTTTCAACCAGAAGGCGTTGTGATCTCCGGAGGCAAAATCTTCTACAATGACAAGGGTATGAACGGTACTGTACAGATCGTTGGGATTGATAAGCAAGGCCGAATGATTTCAGGCAAATACAAAGTATCTGAGCTGCTCGAAATGGGTGTTCAAGAAGCCGTCTCCTTCAGCCCACGTTTCATCGTGAATGGTGTTGGCCAAGTCAAAAGTCAAGCAGATGGCTGGGGTATCGCACCGCGAACGTGCATGGCTCAAACGAAGGACGGAGCGATTCTATTCGCCATTATTGATGGCAGACAAACGCACAGTATAGGTGCAACGCTCTATGATGTGCAGGAAATTTTCTTAGCGCATGGCGCAATTACCGCGGCGAACCTGGATGGTGGCGCTTCAACCGTACTGGTGCACAATAATGCTATTATTAATAAACCTTCTAGTGAATACGGTGAACGCTATCTCCCTACTGCATGGTTGCTTTTCGATCATCCTGAGACTGCTGATATTAAGAATGTTTGGGAAGGGCTGGATATTAGTAAAATTGATCCTTCCAAATGGTAACAACAAAGAAGCAGAGTACTCCTAGAAGGAGCGCTCTGCTTCTTTCATTAGAATTCTATCGGCCTACAATGACCAAATCTTCAGCGGCTTCCGATGCCGCGATCTCGTCTTGAATGTCATCCTCAGATTGCGAATCCTTCCACGAGCGAACTGTCTCGACTACACTTGCTGCTGTGTCCCTTGCTTTACCTACGAGATCCGTAGTTGTCGTACTCACTGTTTTGGCAGCTGCTTGTGTTTTTTGACTAACTGTACTGGCTAGTTGCACGGTTTTGTCGCTAACTACGGTAGCTCCCTCTGCAATATCACTTCGTAGTTCACGACCAGATTTCGGTGCGAACAGCAGCGCTGCTGCAGCTCCAACTAAACCGCCTACGACTGCACCGATGAGAAGATCTTTTCCTTTTTTTCCATTGGACATGTGATATCCACTCCTTATTGATCTGATTTCGCACTCCGCTGCGCCTGCCATCTCTGCCATAGCTCATACCCTGTGGTTGCCCATTCCATGATGTCGTGAATGCGCTTCTGGTGCGTGTGTACGACCTTTTCCGCACCTAGTAAGGAATCATTCATCATGCGTGAGGCATTGCGCAGCGTGGAAGCGACTTCCCCAACTGCCTTCCCTGCCTTTTCAACCGATTGAATACTTGGTTCTAAGGCAAGGACTTGCAAATGTACCTCTTCCGTAAGCTGCCCTAATTGCTTCATTAGATTCTCCGCATGTTCTGTTGTGTGGACAACTTGCTGCTTAACTTCAATAACCGTATCCCCTAACAAGCGAAGCGTTCGCGTAGCCGTAATGAACATACGAACGGTAAAGACAATGAGCACTAAACAAGCGGCTGCCAAGCTGACGATACTGATCTCACTCCATGTCATGTAGGTCACCTCCTATGAGCTGAAAGCTGTGAGGGTTGATGAGGCTTCTAGACGAATGCCTATGAATTACTACAGTATAGGTAGGTAGGGCTTGTTTTGACACAAACGGATTGGAAAAATTTCTGGAACCTGTCATAATAAATAGCAAATGCGTCGTATTTGAGTTGGGGGAATCGAGAAATGAATCGAGAACAAGGCCTACAAGAAATTGAGCGTACGCGTATCGTGGCAATCGTCCGAGGCGTGCAAGAGGCACACATACTGTCTGTTGCCGAAGCACTTCACCAAGGTGGGGTCACCGTTATGGAAGTAACGCTAAACACACCTGGTGCGCTCACCATGATCACTAACCTTCAAAAGCAATGGGGAGATCACATGTTCATCGGAGCCGGCACTGTGCTGGATCTGGAGGACGCTAAACAAGCTGTTGCTGCCGGAGCTGCTTTCCTGGTCACTCCCAATTTGGATGAGGAGGTCATCCGCTGGTCGAAGCAAGAGGGCATTCCGATCTTCCCTGGTGCGATGACGCCGACCGAAGTTGTGAAAGCATGGAAAGCCGGAGCTACGGCCGTTAAAATATTCCCAAGTGCAAGCTTAGGCTTGCCCTATATCAAGGAATTAATGGGACCACTGGATACAATCCCTATGATAGCTGTCGGTGGTGTAACCGAGGGCAATATCAAGCAATTTTTGAGCATCGGCTGCTATGGACTAGGCATTGGCGGCTCACTCATCAACCTGAAGGAAATTGAAGCTGGCAATTTCGGCTGGATCACGGATAAGGCGGTTCAATTGCTCGCGGCGTCGCGTGCATAATACTGTGATGTATAAGAAAACGGAGCACGCGAATGATCGCTGCTCCGTTTTTTACATCTTCGTGGACTATTTAGCTCTGATAGGCGGTAACTGCATTTTTATCCCCAACTTCTACAGAAACGTCCTTCGTTTGACCATCACGCGAAATTTTCACCTTCAAAGCATCACCAACTGCCGCGGCTTGAACCGCTTTGGTCAGTTCTTCAGTATTCGCAATTCCTTTCCCATTCACTTCCGTAATGACATCAAACTGGCGAATTCCTGCTTTGAAAGCTGGCGAACCTTGCTGTACCTCAGCAACCACCACGCCATTAGTGCTGCTGATTTTCAAATCCTGCAGCATGTCATCGGTAATATTTTGCAAAGCTACGCCAATGTAGGGGGCTGGATCTTTCGGGATGGTTTCGTTGTTTTTCAATTTATCTACAACCGAGCTAATGGTGCTTGCCGGAATGGCAAAGCCCATTCCCTGTGCTTCGGCGTTGACAGCCGTATTAATCCCAATGACTTCACCATTCAAATTCAATAATGGACCACCGGAGTTACCAGGGTTAATAGCTGTATCTGTTTGTAACAAATGCTTGTAATTACGTGTCCCCTGCTCATCATCAATGCTGATTTCGCGTTCCTTGGCGCTTAACACACCTGTTGTAACGGAATAATCGAAGTCATACGGGTTCCCAATCGCAACAACCCACTCTCCTACTTCAGCTGCATTTGAATCCCCGATTTTCAGTGCTGGAAAAGCTTTGTCTCCTTGAATTTTGAGTACAGCCAAATCTATATCATAGCTGCTGCCAAGTAGTGTTGCTTTAAATGGGGTATCATACCCTTGTACGTAAACATCGATTTCGTCTGCTCCGTCAATGACATGCTCATTCGTTAAGATATAACCGCTATCTTCAAAAATGAAGCCAGAACCGATCCCATTCTCAATCGTATCTCCACTTTGCGTTCCTTGCTGCTGCGAATTTCTTCGATTGCTTGGAGTGCTTGTTTGCTTAACTTTTGTTTCAATTTTGACAATGGCCGGACTCGATGCCTTCGTAATTTGGGAAATGCTATTGGTCCCTAAATTGTTAAGTGACGCCGTTTGGACACCAGCTGCTGCTGAGTTCGCTGGTACCGCGGTTGCGCTGGACTGTACCGTTTTCGTATCATAGCCAAAAAGGTTCAATTTGTCCGAAGTAAACATCAACCCACCAACGACAACTGCCCCCGCCATAAAAGCTGCAAAGATTGGCTTGACTCTAGAACTGCTTGGTTTGTTTACAACTTTTATGTCATTCAAGTTCACGTTATTGTTCATATCTTCATTCATACGATTACCGCCTCTCGATTGCTATCATTTTGTTATCTTGCTGATAGATCAAGTATAGACCGCCAACCTGAAGTGTTACTTAAATTGGGCTGATAGCCGCATGAATGCTAGCTGAAAGTATGCTGAAGGGTTGCAAAGATAAAAAAGACCTGATCCTAGACACATGGGTCCACAGAATCAGGTCTTATTTCAAAACATATTAATTAATGAATCCAGCTTTACTTAGGAATCGTTTCAGCATAGTAGCAGCCTCTGCACGAGTCGCCTGGTTGCTAGAGCCGATGGTTGTATCCGTCAAACCATTGATAATACCAGCATCGATAGCCCTAGCAATTTCTTTCTGTGCCCACACGATCTTGTTAGAATCGCTGAAATTGCTTAATAACGCGAGTTGCTGAGCATCAGAAAGATTGGATTCCAATCCTGCATAGTTCATTGTTCGTACAATCATAGCCGCAAGCTCTTCACGAGTGATCTGAGCATTTGGCTTAAATGTGCCGTCTTCATATCCATCGATAATACCTGCTTTAGCTGCAGTTGCAACTGTCGCTGCGTACCAATCGGAAGCTTGGACATCGCTGAATGTCGATAGTGTTGTTTCCAGGTCTAACCCTAAGGAACGAACAGCCAAGGCAGCAAATTCCGCACGTGTAATTTGAAGGTCAGGAGCGAATGTTGTATCTGTCATGCCATCAATCACGAGCTTATTGGCAAGGAGACTTACATCATCCTTAGACCAGTGGGAAATCGTATCTGTAAAGTTTTTGTTCATTTCGACAACCGTGTAGATGCTATTACCGTTACGCTTCAGTGTAGCAACTGTTTTGCCATCTTTAACTTCAAAGATTGCAGGAACAAAGCTTAGCTTCTTCGTTGTTTCATTGTAGAGAACGCCAGTAACCATCTTGGTATCTACAGCATTTGAGATGTTAATCGAACGTGAAACGTACGTTTTGCCAAAATCAATCGAACTTGTTTTGTCTCCAGGACCTAGAGCAATGACATTAAAGTCTACGGCATCAGTGATGGCTTTAGCACCAATTGTAGTGGCTGCAGAAGTAACCGCAGCAGCGGAATCACCAGTTAACTTCGTAATACTTACTTTGATCTTCAGATCCTTAATGGAAATACCTAGCGATTTGGCTAGAGCATTCAGATCTAATATTGAAAGAGGAAGTATATAAGTTCCATTGTCTGAACGCACAGTAATCGTGGAGCCCACTTTACCTACAGCATCAAGTAAAGCAGAAGCTGGAATAAGGGCGATGTCACCGGATAATTTGAGTTCTATATTCACACTTGAAGTTAGTGCATTTTTCAGAGTATCTTCGTTAACTTCACCATTAGTAGGAACATTAATACTAGTCCCAGTTACTGGTGGTATCCATCCTCCTCCGCCATACCCTCCGCCACAGTAACTTGTACATCCTGGCACATCAGGATTGGCATCAGTCGCGTACACGCGGCTAGATACTGTAGAATTATATTGGCCTGCTAAATATACGGCGTCATATACATTAGCTGTTATCCCTGTATTGAACGTGAAATTGTAGTATGTAACGCCATTTACTGTCTCCGTGTTCGTGTAATTAGACATGTAAGCTTTCTTCAACAGACTGTTATCAGGAGCATACACATTCAGATAAACGGCGCCAGTTACATTGTCATAAACGTCGCTATAAACAGTTGCTGTCACATTGCCAGTCGTCTTGTCGTATGTGTACGACTTTATACCTAGCGTCGCCCCGAAGGCAATCACTGGTACTAGAATAGAAACGATCATGAATAGAGCCAAAGCATGAGATATTTTCCCCATCATTGATTTCACTCTAAATGCACTCCTTTTTCTCTCTATTTGACTTGATCTTGAATCGAACTGATTATTTGTCATCATCTATAGATTCACCTCCTCTACTACCTATGTAGTATAGACTTCGATAGATTAGGTTCCATTTCAGTCCGTATCTTGGAAATTTGTACCAAAAATAATCCCCGTAAGTATTTATAAACAAATTCTGAATCTATGAAACTGAATATATGAAAATAATAGATAATGAACGTCCGGTGGATTGAAATAGGGTAGAGAAACCGTGATCTCAAATTCCCAAAAAAAAAATAAGCAGACACTGTCTGCTTATCTCCTTCAAAGCTATTTATTTTTACGTATGATATACACACATTTGTTAGCACCTTTGGCGAGACATTCTGTACGTTCTACTTGGGCATCTAGCAAATTGCGAAACAGCGCTAATTCACACTGACATGCCTGCTGAAAGGTATTGGCCACCTTCGCAATGGGGCAGTTATGCTCATTAAAGATATAAGCATCATCACCTTGCGCGGACCAGTCAACCATGTAGCCATTCTCATTCTGAATGTGTGCTAGTTCAGCCACGCGCTCTTCTAAGCTTTTGGCTTGCATCCTTGACTGATAGCGAGCTTCGAGCTTCCCCTGCCTACCTTCAAAGAGCCGTTCGATTTTATCTTGACCTTCGTCTTCTAATAACTCGTCTAATAAATCCAAAGTTAACTGCGAATATTTCTTGGGAAATAATTCGTCAGCCTGTGGTGCTAAAGTATATACACTTGTAGGACGTCCCATAGCTTGCCTTACGAGCTTAGCCTCGAGCAAATCATCCTTCTCCATCGAATGAATATGTCGTCTAACGGCCATCTCTGTAATCCCAAGTTGTTTAGCCATATCTTGTACACTTAACGGTCCCTGCGTTTTGAGCATAGAAAGAATCACTTTACGCGTCGATGTTTCTAGTGTTTGATTCACGCTCTCACCTGCCCTCGGAACTCGTTTAGGTCTCATTTTACAGCATCACAGGCAATAAGTAAATTATGAAACACTTATGTATGTTATGCCAATTCGCTTTTAATAAATGCACGAACCGATGCCGCGAATTCCTCAAAAGCCGCTGGGAGTTTCGGTATTAATGGATGTAAGTCTTGTCGTGGCCATTCTACAAAGTCCTGGACTAGCGGCTTGCGCAGCTTCACTAATTGCAACAGCGTCTCCGTCAAAGACTCTGAATAAGCCCCTTCTCCATGTACGATTTCTACGATGTCTTCGTAGCTGCTTGCATCTCTTAATATAAAAGCATCAATGAGCAAGCTCCCAATATCCGTCACGGTTTCTATCGCCAAATGAAGTAATCGTTCTTGTGAAAGCTGAAAAATCAGGTCTTGCTTCCCTTGTGCCCACTGCGCTTCTAACTGCTGACTTGCCTCAGCAAGTACCGACAGAAACTGAATGCGCCCATCAATTTGTTCATGATTAATAAAATACATGGTCTATCTCCGTCCTCTTTTTCGCCATTTCGTCCATACCAACATCGCAAAAAAAGTGATAATAACCAAAAATATGAGCAAAACCGCCTGCATCAAATATTCATAACTCACGTTCATTCACCCTCTTGATTGATCTCTTTACATGCTATCAACAGTTTATCTCGGGTAGGTGAGAGCGTCAAGCCACGCGGGCTTTCATTCCTAAAAGCATTGTCCTCCTATAGCGATCATGTTACAGTGAAACGAGAGAAAAAAGGAGAATTTGCCTGATGTTATCTAAGCCCAAACTGTCAGAAATCGACATCGTACGCGCACTTGCCATCTTTGCCGTCGTACTCATTCATGGTACGTCTGGCGCCACTCAACTTCCTGTAGGGACAGGCTCCCAGGCTTTCTTTTTCATCCTGAACAAAGCTAGCTTGTTTACCGTTCCTTTGTTCATTTGGATTAGCGGTCTCGTTTTGTTTTATTCCTATTATGAGCGTTGGGAGCCAGGGATGGCACGTGTTTTTTGGACAAAAAGACTACAAAAGATATTAATCCCCTATGTCATTTGGTCCATATTCTATTATTTGTATAATCAAATCATGTTTCATGGCACGATACAGCTCGATGCGTTTCATCTACTTAAATTGCTCTTATCGGGCAATGCGAGCTATCATCTCTATTACATTATCATTATCGTTCAGTTCTATGTGCTGTTCCCCTTGATGATGTCTGCGATCAAGCGTTACGCATGGTTGCGTCGCGGCCTGATTCCTCTAGGTATCGGCATTCAAGCGGCTTCCTATACCTTTCATCATTGGGTAATCCCGCTGCCTGAATATGCCTCGTTGTGCTTAAGTTATATGGCTACGTTCTGCTTCGGTGCCTTTATGGGCATTTATTATCCAACGCTAGTGACTTGGGTGATCCGTTTCAAAAGGTGGATATGGATCGCCGTCTATGTGGCCGGTGGCGCTTATGTCGGCATGCTCCTGCTTCAGCAATATGGTCTTGCTGTAATCGAAAATACTTGGTTCGAGCTAGCTCTGCTCGTTTACTGCCTGACCATCCCACTCGTCTGTGTGCCATGGGCGCGCAACCAGCTAGCGCTCGGCTCACGCTTCAGCGCCTTCTTATCTGCCTTAGGCGCAGCCTCCTTCGGCATCTATCTCGTGCATCCCGCGATTCTCACCCTGTGGGATCGCGTTTCGCCAGAGCCAGCGCCTGGGCGCCTATGGCTCTATGATGTGCACACCGCAGCAGCCGTACTTATCGGGCTGCTGGGCGCTTTGCTGCTCACGCGCGGCTACGCTCGCGCAGTCCAAAAAGGTTCCGCTCGCAGATGAGCGGAACCTTTCTATTTCATGCGCGCCAGCCAGGCCCAGCGCCGCTGCTGTCTGCGGCTGTAGCGAGGCAAGCCGCGGTAAATGTCCAGCGCTTCGCGATACGCGCGCTTGGCATCTTCCTGGCGGCCGAGCTGCTGATACAGCTGGCCGAGTCGGTAGTAAGCCTCGACCGAGGAAGAGTGCAGGTCGCGGAATTGTTCAATAAACTGCGCCGCACGTTTAGGTAGCTGGGGAGCCAGAGCCTCGCCGAGGCGCAGGTAAGCTTCGCCATATTTTACACGTGGATTGAGTTCGATCGCTTTCAGCATAAAGGATTCACCCTCGGCGATTCGGCCAAGTTTCAGTTGACACAGTCCAATTTCGTAATGAACGTCGGCAGATTCCTGCATAATCGGTAGTGTTTGTTCCAAGTAGGGCAGCGCTTCTTGAAATTTTTTGCGTTCAATCAGAATGCGCGCCAATTCCAGCTTCGCTGATGTATTGTGCGGGTTCGCATGGAGGTCAATTCGCAGACGTGATGCTCTTCGATTTAACTGAAATGGTCTCCAAATATTCGGCAGGATGCCAACGTATCTTCTGTCCAAAAAATACAAAATTACAAGTAGAATGAGTAATGCTAGAAACGGATTACCAACGATCCGCCAGAGTAATCCAAATAGTAGTATTTTGATTAGCATGGTGTACTCCCCCTTTTCAACTTCCTTATACTACCATATTATGCTGATTATGTTTACCCCTCCCCTAAGAAAAAAAAGTCTTAAAGGCAAGGAGCTTCTATCATTCGAGATTTTTCGCCAGCAGTGCTATACTAGAAAGAAAAAAGGGAGCTTTGACATGAAAGATTCGCATAAGGCTATATGGCTTAAGAGAAAGAAACTAGGCCGCTCTAGATATTTAATTATGTTCGGGATTGTACCTTGGGGAATCGGTGCTGCGATCCTCACGACCTTGCTTGAATATATAAGCTTCCAATCCGTTAATTCCGCTTGGATTCCAATTCGACTAATCGTATTCGCTTTCATTGGGTTTTTCGTTGCGAATGGACGCTGGGTAGCGATGGAATACCGCTTTGAGCCGCCTGCTCCTAGACGACCGTAAGGTCGTTTTTTTCATATTCAAACACTCGGTGTAAACCAAATTTCCCGGAAATCAATCCAGCCCAAATCGTTGATCGTTACTCCTTTAATCGAGTCATGATACGTCGTTTGTTGGGATCGATGCAGGACGAAAAGAAACGATTTCTCCTCTTGAAGCTCGGCAATCAATTGATGTAATCCACAAATACGCTCATCCAGGTTAGGATTACTCAGAATCCCCTCCATTTTCGAATCCACCCACACCAGCCGATCTTCATTCAAATGTGCACGTACATAACTGTTGCTTTGTTTCAATGTTTGGATGATATGAAGGTCATAATTGCTTTCCATGCAAATGTGATAAAAAATAAGATCGGCTTCATCAATGGTGTCCATCTGCGTCATGTCGGACTCACTCCGAATCGTGATCTCGATCGGAATACCAATCTGCGCACACTGCTGGCAAATCCATATGGCATCCTCATTGTTATTCCGATAGACATACATATGTAACGTCTCGCCGTTGTAGCCCATTTCATTTAGCAAACGCTTTGCTTCTGCAAAATCCGTTCTTGACCTCACTAGCGGCTCCATTGTCGGGATAAAACTGCTTGCCGGTGCTTCTCGAAAACCACCCAGCTCGCCAATCATTCGCTCACGATCTATGACCAAATCAACCGCTTTACGAAAGTTACGATGGCACTGCGGCCCTCTCTTATTGCGATTAAATGTTAATAAACTGCACCCCATAATGGTTTGTTCAATTTGATGCCATTCTGAATCTTTATCAATCACGCCTACCGGCTTACTCGAATTCGATTGCCCACGATACACTTGGATCTTATCCCAGCTTGGTGTTGATTCCTGTAGATCCGAGGGCAGCAGCCAAAATTCGATGAGATCCATATGCGGCCTCACACCGAAATAACTATCAAACGCTCGCAGCTTGCAAATATAATCATCGTTCCACTCTAGCCTGAAAGGCCCCGTCCCAATGGGCATTCGCCCAAAAATCGATTCATTATCCCGGCAAATTTCCTCGGGGACAATCGCCATAGACGTATGTGCCAGCTGTTGAAGAAACAGCACATTCGGCTGGCTTAATTCAATTGCAATCGAACTTCGATTCAGCACTGTAATCGTCTCAATGCTTTCGGTTATCCATCCTTGCGTGGCAGACTGGCCAAGCTTCTTTAGTCGCGCCAAAGAGTAACTTACATCATGCGCTGTCATCTCTCTGCCATGATGGAACAGCACGCCTTTTCGCAAATAAAACGTATAATGCAAACCATCCTCGCTGATTTCCCAGTAATGGGCCAAGTGCGGCTCGATCACCCTTGCCTGCGGATTATATCGTATGAGGGTATCGAAAATTTGACTCACTAGATGGAAATCAAACGCAAAAAAAGTGTGCGCAGGATCCAGCGTCACCAACCATTTGTAAACAGGTACACGCAATGTATCCTTAAACCGCTCCTCAAGCTCAACCGTCCGGTAGCCAAAAAAGCTGAACAACCACTCGATAAAGGAGTCCTGAAGTGCTTCTCCCTTGCCTAGTTGATGAATCAGCTCAATCGTGCCTAAATAATCACCTCGATTTGCAAGCGCCATCGCTTGTTTCGAGATCATGTCTTCCGATGAGACCAAAAAAGTAAGCTCTGAGATGTTCCCTCTACCCCGACCGGGTTTCCAGGAAATCCAATTCTGATCACTCATCTTTTTCAATAAAATCTTTACATTCCGTGTCGAGCAATATAATCTTTCCGCTAATTCTTCTAATGTAATGGGCTGCGGTTTATTCTCAACACCATGCTCAAAACCCGCGCGTAGCTCCAGAAAATGAGTAAGTAGCTGCATCTTCAACGTCCTTTCGATAAAAGGGGAAATCATTGAAGTGAATTATACTCTTTTTGTTCCCCTTATTCTAGCGTAAACTAAACGTATCAGGAAAAGAAAGGAAAGTGACCCTCGTATGCAACCAACAGACCTATATGTATCAGAGAAATTAATGGAGTGGCAACAGCACGATTTGGAAAGCCAGTCCCGTGAGCATTGGAAATGGCAAGCCGGTAGAAAAAGAAAAGTCTACGTGCTTCTAACTAGCTTATTCTTCTGGATTTAATTCGATTCCGTATCGTAACTACCAACACAATCAGAATGAGCGCACACAGAATACCAACTCCGTCGACGACTACATCGATGCCGTGCCCCGTTCGGTCCTTCACGAACGATTGATGCCATTCATCCGACATTGCGTAGAGCAATGAGATTAGGAAGGAGCTGATCAAAGCTATGTTCATTCTGACAGGTTTTGCAAGTAAAGCTATTGACCAAAGCAGGGCAAGCACAGCGTATTCGCTAACGTGCCCTGCTTTTCTTATGAAGAATTCAATCAAATTAATGGGATCTTGCCATGAAATCACTTGCTGATCATAGGTAAACTTCACTTTGGGGATATGTTCTTTCAACTTTTCAGTGGAAAATTTCGATTCCAAGTATGGCTTCAAGCTCTGCTGCTGGTATGGCTCGGCAGACTTCATATAGATGAAAGCCATCCATAGAATGGCTGCTACTAGGAACACGTAGAATACCGTCTTCGATCGTGTTAACTTCGGCATAACGGCCCCTTTCTCACTCACGGATTCATTTTCTTGCGAATACTGAATAAAGCAAAAAATTCAATAACCATTAAATTCACAGCGGATACGCCATAAAATGCCATCCCAAACATCATCTGAAACTGATCTGTCGTTACAGACTTCCACCACAAAACTGCAAAACCTGTCAGCACAATATTTAACGCCGTCGTGATCCAAAAGGAGAATCCTAAACGGTTCGTTTTTCGCATCAAAAGAACACCAATCACAAACGGTACAACGAAAGCGATACCCAAGTAAATCCAATACAATACTGCATTTGACACTTCTACGTCACTCCCAAACGTTCAACTAGTTTATATTACTAGGTTAGCATGAACATACGCACGAAAACAACGTTCGGCCCCCCTTTGCAACAGAATCGACATAGAGCATCTAAGATACACATTTGCAAGAAAAATCCTGAATGACAGGTATTGCCTGCCGCGATATATTCATGTATAATACAAAAAGTCGACGTTTGTAAGCGACAACACGGGGCCTTAGCTCAGCTGGGAGAGCGCATCGCTGGCAGCGATGAGGTCAGGGGTTCGATCCCCCTAGGCTCCATACAATAGAAAACACGATCCTTTGGGATCGTGTTTTTTTGTATGGATCATTGGGGTGAGAACCCCTCAGGGTTCGCCCGCGCGGACGTAGCCAGAGGCGTAATAAGGGGCCCCCGCAAAGTAATCGGAATTTGCTTCAACGCTTATCTTCACTTTGTGGGGTAAGAAAACGGCGTCTGAATCCACCGCTAAAAGTCCTCGTCGAGTATGCTTCGTTAGCCATTTAAATCAAGATTAGGACATCCCTTTAGGGGTTGCCATGCAGCCACTTCTTAAATATCTCTAAAATGCCTTAATATTACCCCTCCATTTAGATAATTTGGAAATAATCAGGGCATTCTAAAATCCAAGCTTTATACAACGTGGAGCCCGAGATGGATAAAATAGATCACCTTGAAAAACTCAACAATTGGATTAGAATCATCAGCCATAATTACATACTAATTATTGTTGCAGCAATTATATTCTTTGCTTGCAAATCACTGATCGGCTATCTGACCTACAGAAAATTTATGCGAGAATTAAAGGAAATCAAGCAACTAATTGAAGATATGAGGTAATAATTTTCAGTTAAGATCCTCAGTGTTCACTTGTAATGAATGCTTTGCATAAATTATTATGCAAGTACTCATTCAGGGAAGTGATCATTTGCAGCTATATTATTTAGCATCCAAGCAAGACGTTATTGAACTCATCCGCGAATGCATTGATCGGGCAAACTATAGTTCTGCCATTTATTTGCTTGAGATTATTCAGCAGATGGAGGAGGATAACCGAACCTCAGTACTTATTACAGTCGTCCGTAAAGATTCTGACGAATAAAGACTCTCATACATTGGCATTTTTTCACCTCGTGTTCCTCAATATTCAGTTGGTGTTGATCTACTCCATGAATACTTTATAAAGCAACTACAAACAATAAAGCCAAAATATTCTATTATAGAGGATTTGAAAAAATGGAAAATGTAATTGAAGCAGCTATTAATACAATTAAATCGATATTCGTTGATGAACCCAAAGATCCGCTTCATGTTGGAGAGGTGATGTCTTGTTGGATTTACTTAGGAGGACTTCAAGAAGCAAAATCTTTTGTCCAATCTGCTTTAAATACAAGTGTAGATAACCAATTAAGACATGTGCTTGAAGAAGATCATCAGCTTGGACTCTCCCAAATTCAACGACTTCAAACGTTTATGTTGAATGAGGGGGTACCCTTACCAGCAGCTCCAGAATCAAAACCCAAGTCGGATGCTAACGCTGTACCACTTGGAGCTAAATTTACAGATGATGAGCTAGTTAACATGTTATCTGTAAAGATCGTATCGCTTATTATTAGTGCTGCTACGGCTTCAGCACAATCAGTAAGAAATGATGTTGCGCTCTTATTCACACAATTTCAAGCAGAAAAAATGGTGCTTGGAGCGAATATTAAATTTATGATGCGAGAGCGTGGTTGGATTAAAATCCCTCCATATTACTATCCACCAGGAGCACCTCCACAATAACAGTTACATACAAATGAATTTGAAAAAATGATGTTTTGATATGTGCTATTATGAACTTGGCCTGGGGCAACAGTCGCAACCATACAGTAGTCACCACAGTCTCTGCCTCAATGTGAATTTTCAATTGGCATTCAAAATAATCACCCAATGTTTTTCCTCCTCATGTATTTCAATATTCATTAAGATTCATCGCGTAATGTAACCCTGCAATCCTTGCGCTAATAAAAAGGGCTTTCAAAAGTCCGCTATCTTAGCGGACTTTTTTCGTTGACATGACGTTGACTGTTACGATGACTACTTCGCAGTTATGCGCTCCACCGCATTTCAGCGATGTGCATCCCGTTTATTCCGATATCTCGAATCCTACGCTTCTCTTCCGTTCAATTCAGACGGTAAAGGAGCGTTTTTGTATTGGACAAGCGTAAAGGAAAATCGATTAAATCAGCGAGAGGTATAGAAGTAGGAAACGCGTATAAACTCGATACATTATTCGAGATTTCTTATCGTGCGAAGATGGCGGTGGGACGCGCAGAAAACACACTGGATTCTTATCGGGGAAATTAACGCTATTTTATCGAATACATCGAGCATCGCTAGTTAGTTCCAGATTCACGGAATATTACAACGGAGCTCATACGCGAATATATAACGAGGTCATTTCACTTAAAAAAAGCGATATTAACTATGCGAGCGTTGTTGTTACGTTGAGGACGGAGGTCACTAAAACGAGGAAACGAGAATTGTTCCACTTTCTAAGCATACCTTAAAACTTACGAGACACCTTTTCAACCTCATTGTGCACTAGCATAAAATCTGCAAGCAACACGCGAGTGTTTCTGCGTCGACAAAAAAAATGCGCCACTGGGGGCACATAGGCTTGTCAGTATTATGGTTTACGTTTGGCAATAACAGTAACTGTTACCAAGCGAGTGGAGTTAGTTGGGTTCCACGCTGTAAAGAACCAATGGTCTTCGGCACTGGAGTAGCTATCGAGCATGTATCCTTGCTCGTCGCCACTAAACACCCAAGATCCACTGATGATGTTGAAGCCGTTTCCGAAGACTTCTATTCTCCGAAAAGTGTTTGGCGGTAAGGTTGTAGTTGAAATGACGAAGCGTCCGAAACCATTACCTAAAGCGGTTGCTTTGATTGCGTTTTTGATGCTGTAGTTAACTGTACGTGCGGCAGTGTATTTTTTGCCGGTTTTGAGTTGTGCTCTTTTAATCACTGCAAGAGCTTTTTTGCTGATCATATAGCATTCTCCTTTCTTAATGGAATAGTATAGTAGATGCTAGAATCATAGATTGTGAGCGGGGCATTTTTCGCGGGAGTGTAGCGGAAATTTGGAGCACATTACGTGCCGCTTGAAACAGCATGAAGCACTGTGTTTTTGTAGCTATCGAGCCCTAAAATGGCCATGTATATAAAAAGATGTGCGTGAACATGGGAAAAATCGGCGGGAGTTTCACAAAAGGATTCAATTTCAAAGCTTTCGACGACGGCTGTGTGTTGGAAGGAGTAAACCTTGAGGTTATGCGCATGATAACCATATTTATAGGAAATATCTGTAACTTTTTCTCCGTTAATTAATTCAACATTTGCATCGGATGATCTCCTATTTTTGATGTACTCATTCAACGACATTCTAGCCATATATGAAAACATTCTTTTATAATGATAATCAGATAGGCCAACAATTTTGGATATGTTTTTTCCAGAGATTTCTTCCGTCAGATGTGTTTCAATGTAGTCCATTAACTAATTAAATTGTTGTAACATTCATTTCCCTCCACTACTAAACCATTTTAGCGGTAAAGTTTATTATTTACTCGATATATTATATACGGAAATTGTCGGACATCCCTTTCAAGGGTTGCCTTGCAAGTGGCATCCCCCTAGGCTCCATACAATAAAAACCACGATCCTTTGGGATCGTGGTTTTTTGTATGGATCATGGGGCTGAGCCCTTTAGTTCGTGATGAACGATTGGCAGCGAGTGGCATTCGACATTTACTTGTGGACTCATACATCGTGTTCTATGTGAACTCTATTCCATTCCGCTTCCACCCTATAAATAATGCATCGTTACCTCACTTCTGACTAAAAATCTTGCATTAATACCTGTCTGCCCAATTCCCTTAGATATGTAGTAAGCCCCATATTGATTTGTATGTAGACCCTTATATATCCCCATGCGGGGCAATTCACCCGCGTCTTTCAATTTAAACAAAAATGGAAGATTAAATTGTTTGCCATGCAAATGTCCAGCCATTAAATAATCATAGGACTTATTTAGATGTAGAACGATGTTAGGATCGTGCGTAATAATAACTTTAGGTTTAGTTTGGTCAACATTTTGAAACGATTTTTCTATGTTGCTCTTGCCTGAATCAAAATCATCAATGCCAATAAGTTCAATTTGATCTATATGTACCGATTCATTTCTTAATACATGTAAGCCATATTTCCTTAATAGTTTTATTAGATCCATGACATTCTTTTGCTGATAATCATGGTTGCCGAGTACACAATAAATGGGTACATGTCCAATAGTCATAGCTCTTAGATACTTCTCTAGTTTGAAGAGACTATTACGATGTTTGGTAAAATCACCTGTAATACATATAAGGTTTGGTTTTTCATTATTGATAATAGTAGTTAGTTTTGTAGGACTTATTCTTAAACGTTCTACATGCAAGTCACTAATCTGTAGGATTTTTAAATTTAAATCCAGATGATATGTAATCCGTTCAATTTTTAGCCATTGTGTAGGTAAGATAAAATTAATATAAAAGAAGAAGAGTATTAGAATCACTATGTATAAATAGATCACTTCACCATTCTCCTCACATAGCAGATTCATTTTTATTAATTTAATATTTATTCTAGATAAATCTGGAATATCCCTTTTATTATTTCTCCCATTGATGTACTGGTTTGAAAAAAATCGGGGGGCTTTCTCATGTCTAAAAATCCAGAAAAATCCAATCGTAGAGGTTTTTGTAATACCTAGTACACCTGCTGATACTTGGAAATTGTATATTTCATATAATAATCCCATGTAAATTATTCAGTCGATACGCAGTCAGTATGTTTTCCAGCTACCCTGAAGGAGAGTGACCATTTTGGATGATCATTATTATTTGGCTGTCTCGAAATCAAAATCCTGGTCCCTGACCAACCATTATAAGGAAGGTGGGAACCTTCATGTTTGAAATCCCCTTTCTAAGGCCCAAGCTTGTAGTGAAAGAAGAATATATGGACTATTTGAAGCAGATTGATGATTCTAGATCCTATACCAATTACGGAGCATTGAATACAAGCTTTGAACAGCAATTAATTCATGATTTGTTTCAAAACGAAGGGTATGCTGTAACTGTCAATAACGCAACAACAGGACTTATCCTAGCTATCTCCCAGATTAAACGCCCAGGTAAATATGCGCTGATGCCTAGTTTCACGTTCGCTGCAACACCATTAGCAGCAATGTGGTGCGGCTTGGAGCCTTATTTTATAGATATAAACGAACGAGATTGGTGCATGAATGAAGAGCTGCTGGACCAAGTGATCCAACAATTAGGGGATGAGGTGGCTGTTGTGGTCCCCTATGCGACCTTTGGAACGAATATGGATACAAGGTATTACGAAACCCTCCAAGAACGGAATATCCCCGTAGTTATTGATGCTGCGGCAAGCATAGGGTCTAGGCTGAATCAGCATTTTGGTCAAGGCTTTTCAGGTGCTGTTGTGTTTAGCTTTCATGCAACGAAGGGCTTTGGGATTGGGGAAGGCGGGCTCATATACAGTAGTGATAAAGAGATGATCAATAGGGTGCGACAAGCGTCTAACTTCGGATTTAACGAAGATCGAGAATCCATGCAAACGGGTCTTAATGGGAAAGTATCGGAATACGCAGCTGCAATCGGACTCGCCACTCTCCATGTATTCCATCAGAAAAAGCAAAAGCGCGCGCAGATTTTTGATTGGTATATGGAAGAGCTTGTGCAAACGGGGCTCCTTGAGCTTGGCTGGCAACTGCAAGAAGTAAGGGGGAGCGTTGCCTATTCATTCTTTTCTTTGTTATGCCCTGAAAAAAGCAGCAATGCCTATTTCGTTCAAAAGCTAGCCAAACATGGCATTCAAGCCCGTACTTATTTTACCCCATCCTGTCATATACAGACTGCTTTTCAGTCATATCCTCGCACATCTCTTCATATAACGGAACAAATTGGAAGGCGGATCATCAATTTGCCGTTGTGGGAAGACATGGACCAAAGCCATGTGCAAAAGATTTTGCGAGGGCTCTCACATGAAGGATAGCAAGCTTGCCATTTGGGGCTGCGGAGGGATGGGCCGTGAGGTTAACCATTTGTGTGAACTACTGAATATTGAGGTTGTAGGTTTTCTAGATGAACGGTCGGAGATGCGCGGACAGATGATTGATGAAATACCAGTACTCGGTGACTTGTCAGATATTATTCACCTTCGTGATCAAATAAAGGTCGTTTGCGCTGGCGTCGGGAGCCCTCAATTAAAAAAACGGCTCGTTCAGAAAACGAGTGACTTCGGTTTTTCGTTTGCAGATAGTCTTGTTCATCCCGCTGTACAACTATCAAGAAAGATTCATATGGGAATCGGATCTATTATTGGTGCAGGCACCATCATTACAATCAATGTTCACATTGGTCACTTTGTTATAGTTAACAGCAGCGTAACGATCGCCCATGATGTCAGAATATCTGACTATGTTACCCTATCCCCTGGCGTTAACTTAAGTGGAAATGTCACAGTGGAGGAAGGGGTTTTTATAGGGACCGGATCTGCTGTTCGTGAGAAAATTACTATAGGCCCTTGGTCCATGATAGGCGGAGGAGCTTTTGTAAAGGATCAAGTGCCCGGAGGGGTATTATATGCTGGTGTCCCAGCCGTATTTAAAAAGAATCTACTGTAGTGTAGAAGAGGTTATTTCTAATTTCCTAACATATGCTTTAATTTTGAATGAACAATATTTTTCACATCAAAACGTTCTTTTATTGTTTCTGCTCCATGAGTTCCTATTTCCAGAGCTTCCTTAAAGTTTGCTTTAATCCACAACAACACATTTGCAATGGTTTGTGCATCTGATGCTACCTCTATATAATCGACTCCCGATTGAAGCACAAGCTTATCGTTTCGAGGATTCGTAGACACTAAAATACAGCCCGTAGACATGGCATCGACCGCCGCTATAGTCTTGTGGGGCAATTCGTAAATCAAACCGAGAGTTCCCTTCATCCGTGATTAATATTCCCTAGTTATGACCATAATTTAATTTAGTTAATAATTAGGGGACATTAAACTATGGATACGCTTATTCTTTATTGCGTTTGGATTGTTACGGCTATTCTCTTGGTGATTTTCATCAGAAGAAAGAATTTATTGAAAGCACAATTAAGTTTCATGTTCATGCAAGTCCCAACTTGGTTATTCGGTACATTAGTTGTTAAGGGAAGGTTAATTGAATACCCTGTTGGTTTTCTTAGCGTTGTCTATAAAGCTAGTTTTACCTTTGAATATTTCGTTTTCCCAGCTGTAAGTGCCATCTTCAACGTGCATTTCCCTCGTGATAAATCATGGTTGATCAAAACGTTGTATACGCTTAGCTTCCCATCCATCATGACAGTAGTCGAGGTTTTACTAGAAAAGAACACCGATTTAATCAAGTATTTAAATTGGTCATGGTATATGAGCTTCATCTCGATAATGATCACACTATTATTATCCTATTGGTATTTTCTATGGTTTTTTAAGAAAATCAAAAAAATGAACACCGAAGATCTGTAGCGTCTTCCATAAGGAGGTTGATTATGATTAAGCGTTATATCCTTGCATGTATGAGCCTAATCCTTCTATTTATACTACCTGCATGCTTTTGGTCAAAAGATTCCGAACCTTCCTCCACGACATCGAACAGCATTTCGCTGACTCCTTTTTTCGAGCCAAACAACTTCGATCATCCCGTTGGACTTGAGCATCGCGTTAGCGCACCGCAACTCATGTATATTGTAGAGCAGCCTGGTAGGATCATCAGCGTGAATATGGATAAGCCGAAGGAAAAGCCTGCTCTTGTACTTGATATTACGGATCGGGTCAATGATAGTGGAAACGAACAAGGTTTGCTAGGACTAGCCTTCCATCCGAAGGATCCAACGTTAGCCTATGTAAACTATACGACAGAGACGCATACAGTCATCGCTCGATACAACACGCTTCCTAACAATCCCTCTCTTCTGGATCCAACTAGTGAGAAAGTGTTGCTAACTTTCAAGCAACCCTACCCGAATCACAATGGCGGTCAACTGGCTTTCGGGCCAGATGGTTACTTGTACATAGCGACGGGAGACGGTGGCAGCAGCGGAGATCCTCAGAATAATAGCCAAAACCTTCAGTCCCTGCTAGGCAAAATACTTCGTATCGACGTAGACAAGCAAGATAGTGGACTTCTCTATGCAATCCCTGAGGACAATCCTTTTATTAGCAAAGGAGCAAAGGAGATCTATGCCTACGGACTACGGAATCCATGGCGATTCAGTTTCGATACCGTCACAGGAAAACTTTGGGCAGCCGATGTTGGCCAGAATAGATTTGAAGAAATTAATCTCATAGAAAAAGGTAAAAACTATGGGTGGCGCATACAAGAAGGATTTGAATGCTATGAACCAAAAGAAGGCTGCAATAAGGCTGGCTTAGAGCAACCGCTGTTTACCTATGGTCGTGATCAAGGCGTATCGATTACCGGAGGTTATGTGTATAGGGGCACGAAGCTCCCTGAATTATACGGTTGGTACGTGTACGCAGATTATGGTACGGGGAACATTTGGGCATTGTCTCAACAAAGTGACGGAACGATCAAGAACCGAACCTTACTAGCATCCGGTTTGAATATTGCTTCCTTCGGTAAGGACGCAGCAGGCGAGCTTTACCTGGCCACACAAGATGGAAAAATCATGAAAATCGTTTAGCATCTAGCTCTACAAGAGGCGGAGCCTAGCCACGTATGTGGGTTTCCCGCCCAGCACCAGCCAAGCTTTGGCTTTTTGTCACTAATCCATAGCGCAGTAACTCTTCGGTCACCACAGCGAGAACCGAGCAGAGAGAAGCCATTATTTTTACGCAACACTTCAGGAAAATGGGTAATTACACTAATCCCTTCTTCTATGGTAAGCGGAGAACGATTTTCTTGCGTTATGGAGGCCAACGCTGCGGTTGGTGTCACATTTAATGTTCCTGTGCCAGTATCGATATCTAATAACAGATAAGCCCTCCCCTCAGGGAGCCCAATCCCCTCAATAGGTTGAAAGCGATTGATTTCCTCGACATCCATGACGCTGAACCCGTTCTTCCCTTCACGTTCCACTAGCTGCATCGCCCGCTCTGCATGTAACCAATCACTTTTAATCACAATGACAAAAGGAATCTTACTTGACTGTGATTCTATTTGGTTAAGATGTATTTCTGAGATTTTATGCTTTAACGGTTCTAATTCCTTCTTAAATGCAGCCGCGGTTAATCCAACTACCTCTGGATATCCTTTAACCATTAGATTCTCGACTTGTCGTTCGAACTCCTCATGCAACATAGGTCCGTAAGTACCTCCTCAATGAAATGCTATATAGTTATCTTACAACATTAAAGCTAATTCAAAAGTTTGTTATAAAAATCCCCTATTTTAATAAGCATTGATTGCAATAACCTTATTCTTCTGCTTTAATCTTAGAAGGATGCTAGGATGAGGTGAACCATGATGATTAAACCCATCGATATTGCGAATCAACTTGATATAAGCACGAGCACTTTAAGAAATTATGAGACCAAAGGTCTTGTCCCTATACCTGCACGATCATCGAAGGGCTATCGTATATACACAGATGTACACGTTGCTTACTTTACATGCATTAAAGCCATGGAACCTGGATTTGGGATGGATGCGACCTCCGAAATTCTACGTTACATGCAATGCAAAGAGATGGATTCCGCACTTCGAATCGTAAATGAAGTGCAAGCTAACCTACATCGTGATACTCTACTAGCTGAGTCAAATATTCAAATTTTAGAAACCGAGTACCTAAGCATACGCGATGCCCAAGAAATGATCTGGATGACAATTGGCGAGGTTGCCGAGGAAACCTCCCTCCCGCGCTCTACCATTCGGCACTGGGAAAAAGTCGGCCTCATACTCTCCTCGCGCGATCCCGAGAATGGCTATCGCAGATATAGTCGATCACAATTACACAAGATTATGCTGCTCCGTACCTTGCGACCAGCTGTCTATTCACTCGATCTAATTGGCCTAAAACAAGCTATCGCAGAAATGGACCCTTCCGATATTGAGCATGCTAAGAGGATTGCGCATCAATCTCTACAATTCCTATTCAAAATCAAACGGGAACAGCTAAGCGGCGTGTATAATTTGTACAAATTATGCCGACTTTTGAATTTGATTGATTAAAATAATCAGCGTTGACCCCCATGAATCATGGGGGTTTCGTCAACTCTTATTGTGAATCTTCACGTTGTTAGGTCTCTGTCATGATGCCTCCATTAACATGGAGAACTTGACCTGTAACGAAAGAGGAATCGTCCGAAGCTAAATAAATGTAGGTAGGAGCCAATTCGAACGGCTGGCCAGCTCGCTTCATTGGCGTTTCTAATCCAAAGGTTTTTACATATTCAGCTGAATAGCTGGAAACGATTAATGGTGTCCAAATGGGACCTGGTGCCACTGCGTTTACCCTAATGCCACGCTCAACTAGTTGAAGTGACAACGAGCGTGTAAAGGATACCACCGCTCTTTTCGTTAATGAATAATCAACCAATAAAGGTGCTCCAGCATTGTCCATGATGCTCTTCTGAGGAAATTGGACGCCTTGATTTAATACTAATACGTTGATTTTTCCATAGCACTCCAAGGTTTTTCGGACTATTTCCATAGAGAAATCAGGATGACGAAGATCGCCTTCGATCAACAAACAACGACCACCGTATTGCTCTACCATCTGCTTGGTCGCGACAGCGTCTTCACGTTCGTACAAATAGACAATTGCTACATCCGCGCCCTCTTTGGCGAATCCAATCGCTACCGCACGTCCAATACCACTGTCCCCACCTGTAATAATGGCAACTTTGCCGGACAATTTCTCGCTCCCCTTGTATGCGGGGTTATCAGATATGGGAATAGGGTTCATTATATATTCGAGCCCAGGCTGTTGGTCTTGATGCTGGGGTGGGAACGTAATGGGTACTTGCTTGCATTTCGTTTCATGACTGTAGTAAGGATAGATCGGAATCATCGGTGGACCTCCATTTTCGTATGTTGATCCATGATATTCACCTATTCCATGAATGGTCCCTTACCCTCTGCAACGCCAGCCTGTGTTCTTCGTGTATATCGCTACACCAAGATTCGCATCTTTTTCAACGTCGTCACCACTTCAATCAGAGCTCTGTAACTTCGAACAATCGCCGTACTCGAACCGAAGTTCATAACGATATGTGTTTCAGTTTCAGGATGACTGAACATATGCGTTCCCAGTATCCCACTGTGGCCCTGGAGCCTTGGTAACCCTCGGAGCAAGAAGAAAAACCCCTCGAAATGAATCTCCATCATCCCCAACCCATAATGAATGCCATTCCTGAATTTATGTGTGAAGGTTGACATGTACTGTAACGATGCTGCATCAATGCATGTTCCATTCAAGAGTGCTTTCTGAAAAAGCAAAAGATCTTGCGGTGTCGTCACGATGCCACCACCTGCCCAATCGCAGCTTAAGCTTGAACATCGGCTGATTTCAACCTTGTTCAACCAAATATCCTGAATCGGTTCCACTGGCGTATGTTTCGGCTGCGAATAGAACATCAAGTACGAATCATTCATTTGTAGGGGATTGAATATCTCAAGGTGCAGATTGTCGCTAAAAGTTTTTCCCGTGATACGCTCGATAATTCTCCCTAACAGGATATACCCCGTATCCGAGTAATGAAAGCGCGACGCTGGAGGTCCAAAGCTTCGTTGATTTCTCCTCGTAAATTCAATCAAAGTCTCAGGTGTCCACCATTCCTGAGGATTACCAACAATACGCTGCATAAACATTGGCTTGTGGATGACAGGGTCCTCGAAATAGTCTGCCAAACCAGATGTGTGCCCCAGCAGCTGCTTGATCGTCACTTGATTAGCGTAGTCAACATCGCGATACACGAAGAGATTTTCCAATTCCGACGGTGACAAATAGGTCACTACTGGAGAATCTAATGAGAGTTTCCCTCTCTCAGCCAGCTTCATAATTAACACAGCTGTAAAAACTTTCCCAATACTTGCCGTATGAAAGGGCTGATTAGGTGTGATCGAAGCATCTTTATAGGCTGTTATTTTCCCTGCGGCATAACGATATGTAAATCCACTACTATCAATCCATACCTGTAATCCCGTCTGATGGCGGCTGCTCTTACGTAATTTCGTGAAGTACGAATCGAGATGCTTTGAAGCTGCCTCATTGCTCCATGATTTTCGAACAAGCATCGCTATTCGGAACCTCCCCAGAACGAATTGTGTTTGCTAACGGCCAATGTTACTATTAGTAATATAACTAATCGTAGAGTAAGGACAAGTCGTATGTCAACACGAATAAGGAGACTCGCTATATGGAATTCGTCATTCTCGGATTATTGATTTTGAAGAATCAGACAGTATATGAGCTCAACAAAGCATTTCAACAAGGCATTGCCTTGTTCTATAGTGCCAGTTACGGCAGCTTGCAGACGGCTTTAAAGAAATTACTTCAACAAGGTGATATTGGCTATGAGGAGCAGGTTGATCGCGGGCGAAATAAGAAAGTATACATCATCACAGACAAAGGTCGAGAAGCTTTCTATAGATGGATGGGCTCAGAGATACCAGCAAGCAGGTTAGAATCTACAGCCCTAGCTAAAGTGTTTTTTCTGGGATTAATCGATTCCACCCAAGATAAACGTGCGATCTTACAGCAAATCATTTCGCAGATTGAAAAGGTTGAAAATGAACTACAGCAAATGGACAAAGGGCTCCAGAACGTTCAAGTTCCGGCACCCTATGCAGAAATCCTTGCGTATCAAATCAAGACCCTTGATTATGGCATTCGTTCTCATGCTTTTGCCAAGGAATGGTTCGAAGCCCTGCTTGCCGATCTCCCTTCGCATACACCCTAACCCGTAGTCAACTAAACGTTCACTTTTCTAAAAATGACACTCTCATAACCGTCCAGCCACAACTCTGACGAGTCTTTCGCAAACTGGCGCTTGCCCGTCCCTGTTCGATAGATCACATTATTCCAATCATGGATATCATCCTCGTCTACCTGACTATCGTCAAATCGAACAAACACGGCATCTGGCGATAAATTAACAACGATCATAAACGTATCACTCTCATACTGCCTCGTATACGACAAAACCATGTCACCTGAATTACGGATAAACGTCAATTTCCCCTTCCAAAATGCGGGATTGCTCGTGCGAAGCTGATTGAGAAAAGCATAATGTTCAAACATTTCTTTATCAAATTGTTGCCAATCGAGTTGATATTCATCGAATAACGACGCCCATGTTGCCAAGGTCGGCTCATTAAACTCCTGTCCCATCATCAAGCATGGAACACCTTCTAACGTAAGCAAAATCGTTGCTGCGGGTCCAGCAAGCTTTTCGCCTAAATAAGAAGCTATTCGAGACTGTTCTTTCTCCTCGAGCCAACTCATTCTAAGCGCATGTTGAGGGAAGCTGTATTTAAAAGAATTATAAATGGACATGAACTCTTGTTGAGTGATCTTTCTATCGATCCAATCGCGAATGAGAATGCGCAGCTTGCCATCGTAAGTCAAATCGCAGGATTCCAGATGATGATACTCATCGTAGGACTGTGAAATTAGGATGAGATCTGCTTTTACCACTTGCAGAGCTTGCTTGATTTCTGTTAGAAAATCATACGGGGTAATGTCCGAATCATCCAGTCGAATACCGTCAAAATCAAACGCAACAACCCAATACTTCATTGCCTCAATGACATAGTTTCGCATATCACGATTATCGAACTGTAGTCCAGCGAAATAGGATCGATTGGGCACATCGTAAAACAGCTCATTTTGTTCGGTTCGCGTGAAAAAATCCGGACGACTTGTAGTCATGATATGATCCACACTCGTTCTGTTCAGAACCCAATCCAGAATGACTCTCATCCCGTTCTCATGCGCTAAGCGGATGAATGCCGTTAGTTCCTCTTTCGTTCCAAAGCTTGGATCAATACGATAAAAATCCTTCACAGCATACGGATCACCATACTTACCAAGCCTACCTTCAAGACCTACTTCGTTGAATGGCATTAGCCACAGCGTGTTTACCCCGAGTTTTTTGAAATAGTTGATTTGATCAGCCAATCCATTAAAACCGTTTTTAGTAAATGCTCGAATATGAAGTTCGTAAATGACAGCTTTCATAATCCATTCAGGACTAGAGAGCGCCTTATAATTGTCATACATATATCCTGGATGTTCCTCTGTAATGTCATTTGTTCTAATCAGCACATCGCCATGCTCCGTCACCGTGATCGCTGAATTATTTTGCCCATCTTCCGATACACTCGGATTCATGGGATCTAGTATCCAACTATCCCCATTCACGACGAATTTATAGAGATGCCTCCCCTTCGGGATCGGAAGCTCAAGCCCCCAGACGTTCTCCCCCTCGATTTGACGCATGAAGTTCCTATCGCCATTCCAATTGTTAAAAGTCCCTGCAACCGCGACACTTTCTATCTGGCTTTCCGTCGCAAACATGAACCGTACACCTTGTGATCCTTTTGTGGGAAAATGAGACATAGATGTGAATCTCCTTTTAGTTTGAAGGATGCTAACGCTTACTCCTCTTCACATCGTAGCGGTTATGGCATAACCTGCCAATGTCCGTTTCTACTCAATTATGATGCGATTATGTTCCATTAATTCTCCATCCTGCATATGTTAATGACTTTGACGCAAACTAAGATGTCTTGCCTAACCCAAACAAACTTGGAGGAGTGATGTTCATGCGCGAGGGATTGATTCCTGCTGTTCTTGGAACTGTCGTTTCTGCATCTGGTGCTACTATGCTAAAAAGCAAATATAAGCTTCTTGGTGTCGGCGTGCTCGGCTTTGGTGTTGCTCATGTGATTCTAGGAGCAATCGATTTGGTGGAACATCGTTAGGTTGGTAAGATCAAGAGGGAGGTCCTTAGGGGCCTCCCTCTTTGCATAATGCCTTATTCGCTCACGGTAGTTTAAGCACATTAACTAGGCTAATTTCGTTCCTAGCTGCTTTACTTTCTCCAACCATTTGGCTCGCTTCTCTAACGAGGACGGCTTTACAGGTCCAATCTCCGTTAGACGTACGGGCGTAATCCCGCAGAATTGCAATATATTGTGCTTCATTACACGGTATCCCGCATGCTTATTGACCCATCGACTGTACCAAGCAGGTGTATCCGTTGTCACAATGAGATGTGCAGATTTACCTACCAGCAACTTATCCCAAAGCGCGGACTTCTCGCGATATTTGAAAGCGAAGCCAGGCAAGAAAACCCGATCAATAAACCCCTTCATCATCGCGGGCATCGCCCCCCACCAGGTTGGATAAACGAAGACTAGATGATCAGCCCAACGGATGAGTTCCTGTGCATGCAGTAAATCCTCTTCGAGCTCTGTACGCTTCCGATAACCAAACTGCAGATTTGGATCAAACGTTAAGGAATAAATATCTATCCTCTGGATGTCAACCTTATTGAGTGAGACCCCTTCGATATAGGCATTCGTTAGGGCCGCACAATAGCTTTGCGGATCTGGATGTCCGTTAATGACAAGTATATTCGATTTCAAGATGATTTCCTCCTTATTTGCGACTATAATCAGCATAGAATGAATGCAGTTTGTTTTGAATGATGAAACACGCAAACCAATTGCTGATTCACGCAAAGGAGGGATTTTCAACTTGAAAAGCCAAGGTGTTGCCATTTCTATGGTGTACCCCATTATGAAAACGGTGGTGCAAAAAGGCTTTGATTCGGATAAATTTCTCACGTATGCATCCTTCGACGCTAGTCTTCTCCAAGATGTAGAGGCACGCATCCCAGGCGAGGAATTGGAGCGATTAACGATAGCCGCGGCCCATTTTACCCAGGATACTCATTTCGGTTTACATCAGGGACAGATCATGGAATTCGCCGATATGGGCATCCTTGGCTATGTCATGATGCATTCCCAATCCGTCGTCGATGCGTTAACGGCTTACCAGCGATATAACGTACTGCTATGCAGCGGATTTAATTTGGACTGGGACGTGGAAGGTGATGATGTACGGATCTCCATGTTTCTACAACATCCCGGTCAGGGACAGATGACCCGTCATTGTATAGAAGATATGGCCAGCTCCTTATTCCGTTTGATCGGCAGACTCAGTAATCGGGCAATCCCACTGCTGGAGGTAGCATTTCATCACGAGGCAACAGCAGATGTAACGCCTTATCAACCCGTATTTGGGCGAATCCCTCGATTCGCTGCGAACAGCAATTATTTGCGTTTCAGCAAGGATGTGTTGCATTACCCCGTCCTCTATTCCGACGCTAAGTTACTGAACATATTTGAGAATATCGCACAAGAAACTAGACAAGAGCTCACACAAGCTAGCCGATTTACTGAACAAGTTGTCCAGTGGATACGTTCGTGCATGCCATCCTATTTCCCATCCTTGCAGCAAACTGCAGATTTCCTCCAAATGAGCGCACGCACACTTCAACATAAATTGAAAGAAGAGAATACGACATATAACGATCTCTCCATTCAAGTACGCAAAGAATTAGCCATGGGCTACCTTCGCAAATGGGAGTTCTCCGTTGGTGACATCGCTTATGTGCTGCATTTTTCCGAGCCTAGTGCCTTTCAAAATGCCTTTAAAAAATGGACTGGCTTAACGCCTGGACAGTATCGAGCCACGATCCAAAGTGAACAAATACGGGTGAATGGCTGAGCGATGCTGTTGAGTCAAATGTTGGGGTACTTAAACAAATGATAGGGGACGACGCTTAATTTTCATACAATCGTAATATTCAAACAAATGGTGTGCATCGACGCTGCTGAGGTTCTAACTCTTGTGGCGTCGTTGGATTTCTCTATTTACAAACCGACGGTCTGTTTATATAATGAGGTTATGGATTAATTTCCAAAAGACGGAGGATTGTGCATATGAAGAATGAGGAACGCAGAGAAATCACCACACGAAAGCTCCTCGAAGCGACGAAAGCGCTATTGAAGGAAAAAGGCTGCCACGCAATCACGATGAAAGATATCATGGATCAATCTTCGCTATCCAAAGGAGCTATCTTCCATTACGTGAAGAGTAAAGACGAAATTTACGCGATGGTGCTGCACGAGCGACTCGAAGAAACGAATACGAAATTCATGCAGGAGACGGAACACGCTGCCAAAACCTTTGATGGACCGATGCAAAGCATCGCGCATAATCTTACCGCATTAGAAGATCCCCATGATATCACGAATAAAATACTCAAATACTTACTTGGTAAGGAAGATGATCCGACCGTTGCGGATGTGCTGCAGCATTTCTATGAGAGATCCGTGTCTTTTGCTAAGAACTGGATCACAATTGGTCAGCTTCATGGTGTCATTATTGAAAACGTTAACCCGGACCAAACTGCTGAAATGTTCGTCCTGCTCTCCCTTGGATTACGTGTCCGTTCCTCTTTTGCCTCGACAACCTCGCTGATCTCTACTGAGGTGTCTACATTTATGTCCACCATTTTGAAAAACCAATCCAAATAAGATCATAAGGAGGTATTCGCATGGCACCTTTCATTGCGCTAATGTCATCATTTCTACTTTTTTGGGGAATCGGTTCTCTCGGGTGGACATATTTCGATGATTGGCACACCGCGCTGCAAGGCGCAGTCGCTGTCATGTATCTGCTTACAGCCTCAGCACATTGGGGTAAAAGACGTCCAGATCTGATTCGGATGGTCCCTCCTGCTTTCCCAAGACCCGCCTCAATCGTAACGATTACGGGCTACTTAGAAATTGCCGGTGCCATCGGGATAATGATTCCCGTTATGTCACTGGCTGCCTCGATCGGTCTATTGCTCCTGCTGCTCGCAATGTTTCCCGCTAACGTCTTCGCTGCTCGCAAGAAATTGACGATTGGCGGCAAGCCTGTGCCTCAATTGGCAGTTCGGATATTACTGCAGCTCGTTTTTATCGGGGCTGTTGTCTTGGCATCGCCATGGTTTGCGCAATAGATGTAATGTGCGATAACAGCTACGATGCGCATGAATTCAGCAACATTTGTGATACAATACCTAATAAAAGGAGCTGCTGACATGCAAAAAATCTCGCCATTCTTATGGTTCGACGGCAATGCCGAAGAGGCAATGAACTTCTATACATCCATATTCAGCGATTCCCAAATTGAAAGTATAAGTCGCTCTGGGCCTGAAGGAAGAGTTATTTCAGGAACATTTTTGCTTGGTGGGGTGCGGTATATGGCTTTAAATGGCGGGCCTCATTTCAAATTCACCCCTGCCCTCTCGCTATACGTAAACTGCGAGTCGCAAGAAGAAGTCAACACCTATTGGGAAAAGCTGTCTGAAGGCGGCATGCCTCAGCGCTGTGGTTGGGTACAGGATAAATTTGGCCTGTCTTGGCAAATCATCCCGAGTATCCTAGGGGAACTACTCAATGCCGAAGATCGCGTGAAAGCGGCTCGTGTGATGAACGCGATGCTCGGCATGCAGAAGATTGACATCGCCGCGCTTAAGCAAGCTTACGAAGGATAAGTACGAAAAGGAGCTTCAAGCGCGTCTGCGCTTGGCTCCTTTTTTGGTAAAAAGCTGCAGCGGGGGCGATGTGGGCTGGTTTCGCTCGCCTCACCGTACTGTAACGATGAAAAACATCGTTACAGCAGCGACACGCCCCTGCTTAAATGCCCAAAGATGCAAAAATACAACCTTTTCCGAGGAAAAGGCTACACAATGATAAATGCGTGCGAAAGCGCAACCTTTTGGGCCGAAACGCCACCAAAATGAGGAGCGCAGCAGAAATAGTTGCAGATTTGCAACCATTTCAATTGGCGTGGTCATTCCCCTACAAAAGGTTGTACTTTAGTACTTTAGCATTTTTGCACTCAAAAAACGTGAAAAAGAGGGTCCCCGCCAGTAACCATGGCTTTCGGGGGGCCCTCTTTTTCGCGTAACGCAGCCTACTTGCGCTGAGCTTCAAAACCGTCGACTAACACCTTAAGCCCGAACAAAAACTCTTCATCCCAATTGACTGCCGTCGTATAGGGCAATAGCCGAACAAAATGGGGATATAGTTCGGCGGAGAGCGATTGCATACGTGTTGCTGGGGTCTCTTCGATTTTATCTGAAGGCTCGACGGGTGCCGCGATTGCCATTAAGCGATTTTCTTCATCGACGAAACTATAGATGAAATTCTTAACCATGCTGGCGAACCATGGAATGTGCGGATCGCTGAAGCCCGATTTGGCGAATAATCGGTATAGAAACTCGATATGCGCCAGCCGCTGGGGGCTCCCAGCCATCGTTGCGCTCATGATGGATATCGCATCTCGATAACGATGCAGCACGAGTCGGAAATGAAGCGCCCACTCGCGAAGCTGCTCCTGCCAATCGAGGCTTTCATCTGGAAAGCTCACATCAGAACTAATTTGCTCAGCGAGAAGATGCATTAATTGCTCTTTGTCTTTGACATGATAATACAGAGAAGCTGCCTTAACACCGAGAGAATCTGCAATTTTACGCATGCTGATCGATCCTAACCCCTCATCGCGCAACAGTGTTAGGACAGCTTGAATAATACGTTCACGATCTAGTGGGGTATGTACATCGGATGCCCCTTGTCCTTCATCGGCCCCCTCCGTTTGTAGGGGATGAATTCGTCTACGCGCCATGTTCGACCTCCAATTTCTCTTGACAATTATACCACAATACATTAATCTAACATCATTAAATTATTATTCTAACACTGTTAAATAAAATCCAAAAGGAGTTGTTCTTCATGACCAACAACCAAATCGATCTTTTATTCCGAAAAGCAGAAAATCGGCTATCCGATACTTGGAAATCGGTATACGAGAATAAACAAACTGAACTCATTTCAATGTTCAACGAGTATGGCGATCGTGCGTACAGTGTCTGGATTCAAGACTTCATGGCACACGTTGTTGAACCTTTCCAGCAAGAAGGGTACCAGATTAAAGCTGGTTTTAATCGTCACAATTCGATCGAGAATTGGGGTCCTCCCGAAGAGCGTGAGCGCTGCGCTTGGTACCTCATTCATGATCACGTAGGCACGCCTATCGGTACATTGGTGCTTCAGATTTATCATTCGCATCGTTCCTTTTTCGTGCCGCGGGCACCACAGCTTCTTTTTTTACAAGTCACGGAAAAAATAGATATCCTATCGGCTTTATCCCAAGCCACTACACGTGTGCGATGGGATCGTAAAGAAGTACGTAATCTTTCCCAAGAACCTCACCAGATAACGCAATGGGAATACGCCACGGATGTCTCCTTGGCCGATTGTCTTGGAAAATCAGAATCCGAACATAGCAGCTGGTCACTGGATGAAGCGTTATCCCACTGGGGACGTTATAGTTGGGAACTTATCACTGTTGCACAAGCAGACGGGAAAATGATTGCTTATTTCAAACGTCCTATTCACTCTCCCTAATTTCCGGCGCATTTGACGCGCTAATTTACGATCCATTATTATAGAGAGTGACTACCAAATAACTCATTGAGGTGATCCTATCGTGGCCGTTCAATCGGATAAAATTTTCGTGAATTTACCTGTAAAAGATTTGGACAAGTCGATCGCTTTCTTTACTTCTATGGGGTTCACGTTCAACCCCCAATTTACGGATGAAAATGCAACCTGCATGGTGATCAGTGAACACATCTATGTCATGCTATTGGTCGAGAAATATTTCCAAACGTTTACGAAAAAACAAATATCCGATGCTACGAAAACGACAGAAGTACTCGTTGCTTTAAGCTTCTCTAGTCGTGAAGAAGTCAACGAACTCATCGAAAAGGCTGTAGCGGCTGGAGGTACGCTTTATAGTGACCCTAACGATCTCGGTTTCATGTATCAGCACAGCTTCCAAGATCTTGACGGCCATCAATGGGAATTATTTTGGATGGATCCAAACGCTGCGAATCAATAAGCATACAGTAGGTGGTGGGAGAATCTCACACCTCTTTTTTTTGCCTATTTGTCTTCTGTCTTCTGTCTTCTGCCTATTGCCTATTGCCTATTGCTTTCTACTATCTGTCTATCAGCCTATCTGCCCATTCCCCTATCGCCCTCCAATCGCCTAACATTGACCATGCATATTCTTTGTTTTATACGGCATATTCTTTGAAATACTACGCTTCCTCCTACTCTCTCTAGCAGGATAAGAGTCATCGTTGTATGATAGAAGAGATTACTAATCCTAGAAGATGAGGTTAATGGTGACATCCATGATGAAACTTCGCAGTCCAATCAAGACTTTGCGTGGAAAGATTCTGATCTCTTTGTTTTTCCTGATTATCCTTCCAGTTGTGACCATTCTATACCGGTTCTATAAGTCTTCTGAAGATATTGTACAAATTCAGCTCAACCAATCCAATCAAGCCGCCGTATCCCAGAAAGCCACAGCCATGAACGAGATGGCCGTTCGCATGATCACCGCGTCTAGTCTGATTATTAATGATCCAGAGACGGAGAAATTTCTGAAAGAACCTGCGGATTGGTCCAATAACTACCTCTCCTTCATTAAGCTCACGAGCCTGCAGAAGAAAATGTCCAATGTCAAAGATCTCCTTCTCGATAGTACTACGCAACTTGGGTTATACGACAACAGAGGGTTTACACATACCACATGGTCTGCCGTCACACCAACGAATGTCCAATCCTTCTACAAGGAAAGCTGGTACGAACCAACGCTGCGGCGCAATGGCTTCCCTTACTGGACGGTTCCCTACTCACTTCCTTCATCCAATAATAAACAAGATCTGATCGTCATGACGAGACAAATTAATGGCGAATATACAAGTAACTATGGTGTGTTTTTTATCAGCGTACCGATCCCAGTTTTCTTCTATCCGAACGCCGAGATCCAGCAGCAACAAGCTTCAGGCATAACCTCTGTCCTCGTCGATGAAGACCAGAATCTCTTAATCGGTGATCGTGCGGCTGCAGATTTGTTGGCGAATCATGCCCTTCAGAACGTTCGTACCAATGTAAATGGCATTCAAGAAGTGAAAATCAAAGACCATCTCTATTTTATGAATGACGCTTATGTACCACAGCTAGGTTGGCGGCTAGTCCAATTCATGAATCAGAAGGATTTTGCCACACAGCTTAGTCGGGAAAAAGACAAATCCATCACCTGGGTTGTCGCCTGGTTCCTTCTATTTGCCATCGCCTTCATCATACTCATGCTTCGTGTAACGAGTCCTTTCAAACAATTGGCCAAATCCATGACCAAGGTGGGTAAGGGGGAATTTAATACGCTGGTTACGATAAAAGGGGAAGACGAGATCGCCCTGCTTGGCAATAACTTCAATCGTATGGTGCTGCATCTGCAAGATCTCATATCCGACTTATATGATGAGCAGCGGCGCAAGCAGAAAGCCCAGTTCCAAGCGCTTCAAGCGCAAATTAATCCGCATTTTCTACTCAATACACTCAATTCAATCAAATGGATGGCGCTGCTTTCTGGCGCTGATCATATCAGTGAAATGATTACTAAACTGGGTAAACTGCTAAATTTCACCATGCGGAATGAACAAGAATTTGTCACCTTGCAAGAAGAACTGGACTATTTACAAGTGTACTTATCTCTCCAAGAAATTCGATATCATGATCAAATCACATTTACTTCTCACATTCCGGAAGCGCTGCTTGATTGCGAAGTGTTAAAATTCACGCTGCAGCCTGCCGTGGAGAACAGCATTATTCATGGCAATCGGTTCCCGCTTCTTATCGAGCTTCAAGCTGAAGAAGTTAATGGGAATCTGCATATTGTGATGCAGGATAACGGCGTAGGTATGAGTATGGAGATGATTGAGCAAGTCGAGTCATCCCTGAATCAGCCACACGCAAAGTTCAGCGGCATCGGAATACGCAATGTAAATGAACGAATCAAGCTCCACTTTGGCATGCAGTACGGTATGCAAATTTCAAGTGTGGAGGGCGAAGGCGTCCGACTACTACTGGTGCTGCCTTTGAAAAGGAGGAATACAGATGCTGAGAATTCTGATCGTTGATGATGAAATCCTTGTGCGCATTGGCTTAAAAACGATCATTCCTAGAGATAATGAAGATTTCCAGGTCATAGGCGAAGCTGCTAATGGGTTGGAAGCTTTGAAAATATTAGAATCGCAGGCTTGTGATGTCGTACTTACAGATATTCGGATGCCGGAGATGGACGGGCTTGAATTATTGAAACAGATCCGTGAACGCTGGCCGGCGATCAAATGTCTCATTTTATCCAATCATAACGACTTCAACTATGTACAACAGGCATTACGTCTAGGTGCCATTGAATATGTCACGAAATTAGAAATCAATCCCTCCGAGCTGATGGAGAAGCTAGGCGCAATCCGGGATCAATTACAACTGGAGAAGCAAGGCCAGAATGCGAGAACGCAGCTGGAGCAGAAGGTGAATCAATATAGCAACGAGGTCAAAGAAAAACGGTTGCGCGAGCTCCTCCAAGGCCATGTTTCCCGTGGGGAAATCGAACAAGTATGGCGAGAATTCCAGCTGGAACTATTCACTTCCCCCTTATCAGCGGCGGTGATCCAGATCGATTCTTATGAGGAATTGACGCAAAATAACCGTTTCCAAAGCGATCGTCTTTTGACATACACGGTGAAAAATGTCCTTAATGAGATTCTCAAGAAGTATGGCAATGGCGAGCTAGTTGAGATGGCGGTTGGAAAGTTCTGTGTCCTTACAGGCCAAATTAACGCGAACATGTTAGTCGAAATGCAGAATGCCGTACAGGTTTTCCTGAAAATTTCACTGGCTATCGGTGTGTCTCCTTCCTACGAGGATACATTTGCTCTGCATCAAGCCTATGAAAAAGCAGATCATGCTTTAAGCTACCGATTCTATTACGGGGGCTCCTGCATCGTTTACTATGATCATTTACATGTATCACTTCCCACGCTATCTGAGCCATGGCAGGAAGAGGAATGGATGAAACGTATCGAAGAAGGTGACGAGATCGGCTTACGTGAGAAGATTGCCGCCTGGACCGAGGAGCTTTGCCACAATAAGAATATTCCTCCTGCCTTACTGCGAGAGCAGTGGCTTGGTTTACTTCATATTTTCGCACGCTGTTTGAAGGCGGAAGGCGGCGATATTTACTCCGTTACCCTTCATGAGCAGCAATATCCGTACCATGTCATTCGCAATGCTGAAACTTTACAGGCATTATCCAACTGGTTCATCGGATGGCTGCCCGTCTTTCTAGCGTACAAACGTGAACATGGGAAGGAGAAACTCCGACCGGAGATTCAAATGGTGATCCGTCAAATTATGGAGAAGTATAATTTACCACTTAAGGTAGCTGATTTAGCTAATAACGTTGGTTATACAGAGAATTACTTGAGTATTTTGTTCAAAAAGGAAACGGGCAAAACGATCACCGATTATATAACGAATGTTCGGATGAAAAATGCCCGTGAGCTGCTCAAGAATCCCGATTATAAAATTTTCGAAATTTCTGAGCTTATTGGATATGCCGATCCCAACCATTTCAGCCGAAGCTTTAAGCAAATGGAGGGCATGTACCCGACTGAGTTTCGCAAGCTCATCTTTGGACATCGAACATCGTAGAATAATGCTTACTTCGTAAAGAATACTCCGTGTCTTTTTGGGAACATTTGCATTACGATTTAACTACCAAAAGAAAAGGGGATGAACAAATGAAAAAAATATTAGGCATGGGAGCTTCAATTGCTCTTGCTGTAAGCGTTCTCGTAACCGGCTGCTCCAAAACACCTGAGGCATCACCTTCTGCAGCTGCGTCCGTCGCGCCTGCTGCCACCGCAGCAGCGGCTACACCTACACCTGAAGCACAGAAACCAGTTACCCTTAAATTCTGGGGAGGCGTTCCGCCAGAAAGCGGACCACAAGATGCCGTCGATGCGTGGAATAAAGCGAATCCAAACATTAAAGTAGAATATACGCGTTATGTCAACGACGACCCGGGCAACCTGAAGCTCGAAACAGCCCTGCTCTCTAATACAGATGCACCTGATATTTACATGAACTACGGTGATGCCTATATGACCAAACGCCAAGCTGCTGGCATGGCAGAGCCTTTGGACGATCTTATAGCCAAATCAGGATTTGACGTTGAGGGTATTATCGGAGCGGCTAATATCAAGAAATTCGCAGACGGCAAATATTATTACCTGCCAGCAAATAAGAACTTGGGTGCTGTGCTTTTCAATATGAAAGCGCTAGATGCAGCCGGCGAGAAACTCCCAACCGCCTGGACATGGGACGATTTCAGTGCAATGGCTACCAAACTTAACAAAGGGGCTATGAAGGGTACCATGCTGGATCCAGCTTTGGGTTGGTTCGGGGATACTGTTCTACAAACAGCCAAGCCTCAAGACTGGGTAATCGCTGCAGATGGCACATCCAACTTTAATAGCCCAGCCATGAAGAAAGGCTTGGAAATGCAGAAGAGCTTGGAAGACAAGGGCGTCATGATGAAATATTCCGAAGCTGTAGCTGGCAAAATTACCGTGCAAAATGAACTTTTAACAAGCAAAGCTGCTATGATGGCTTCTCAAATTTACATCATCCGTTATATTAAGGACATCAAGAGCTTCCCGCATGATTTCAAAGTTGCATTCGCTCCTTATCCGCAATTTACGGCAGGCAGCAACATTAATCCAGGTGGCGGTATGGGCGACTATATGTCCATTAATAAAAACAGTAAAAACAAAGAAGCATCCATGAAATTCATCTCTTGGTATTTACAAGAAGGTAATATGTCCATGGTACCAGGCGGCCGTATTCCAACGAATAAAAAAGCAGATGCTGGCAAAATCGCCTCTATCCTCATTGGTGATGCGAAGGATCTGATTGACGAAGCCTCCTTGAAAGCACTGCTAGCTGGCAATTACACATTCCCAACGTCCTACAATGTACCTGTTCCAACTGAACTAAGAGCTATCTTTAAAGATGAGATGGAGAAATATCTGCTTGGCGCTCAACCGCTTGATAAGGCTTTGGATACAATGAAAACGCGTGCGGATACAACGATCAAAGGCGCCAAAAAGTAAGGCAAATTCATTTTCAGTGACTTGGAAACCTCTGGCAGATTCTTGCTGGAGGTTTTTTCAATGAAACTACAGAAAAGATCACGTTCACGCTATGGGAATTCGTTCATTCGCTTGGTAAAGTTACGTTAACACATGAATTCGAAAGGGTGGCTTACGAATGAAACGACATTTCTGGCATAACGCCAAATTCAGGGAAAACCTTGCAGGCTACCTGTTCATTTTGCCCAACTTCTCAGGGTACCTTATCTTTATATTACTGCCGATCTTATTCAGTTTGTACCTCGTATTCGTGGATTGGGAATATCTCAAAGGGTTTGCGGGGATCGAATGGGTTGGCTTTGATAATTTCAAAGCGTTGGGCAGTGATCCGAAATTCGTCAAAGCGCTCAAAAATAATATGGTCTTTACACTAGTCAGCGTTCCAGGCTCTATCATTATAGGACTCCTGTTTGCTGTCGTACTGAACAAGTATGTGTTTTTCAAGCAAACACTGCGAACGCTGATCTTCCTGCCTTATGTCAGCTCGCTCGTCGCTGTATCCGTCATTTGGAGCATTATGTACCGTGCGTCCGATGGTCCGATCAACCAGTTGCTCAAGTCCGTTGGCATTGATCATCCACCAGGCTGGTTGTCGAGCCCAAATTCTGCTCTGTTCGCGATAATCATTATGCAGGTGTGGGTAACGATTGGTTACTCGATGGTCATTTACTTGGCCGGATTGCAAGGGATTTCCAAGGATTTGTACGAGGCTTCCGATATTGATGGGGCTTCGAAAATTCGTCAGTTTTTCCAAATTACTATTCCTATGCTCACGCCAACCACTTTTCTCGTTGCCATTACACTCATTATCGGTTCCTTCCAGATATTCGGACCCGTCAATATTATGACACAGGGTGGTCCTATTGATTCGACGATGGTGTTATCCTATCACATTTACTTACTTGCTTTCCGATTCTACAAAATGGGCTATGCAGCTACCGTCTCTTGGGTGCTATTTGCCATCATCTTCGTCGTCACGATTATTCAATGGCAGAGCCAGAAACGTTGGCAGCAACACTTCTAATAGTAAAGGAGCAACCCCTATGGAAACTATCGCACCTCTTGATGCTACACGTAAAACAACCATTACCACGATCAGAAGGGGCAGCTTCTGGCTTAAGATCCTCCTTACCATCATCTTGGGAGCGATCTCCATCGTTATGATTCTGCCTTTTTTATGGATGATCTCTACCTCTTTCAAAATAAATGGCGAAGTATTCAAATATCCGATCGATTGGATTCCGAATACATGGCATTTTGAGAATTATAAGAAAGTCTGGGCCGGCACAGATCCTTTCTATTTATTCTATTGGAATTCAATCAAAATTACGGGAATCACTGTTGCTGGTAACCTACTTACGAGTGCCATGGCTGGCTATGCTTTTGCCAAAATACGCTTCAAAGGCCGTAACTTCCTATTTCTGCTTTATTTATCAACGATGATGATTCCGGGCCAGGTTTTGCTTGTCCCTCGCTTCATCTTGTTCGATCAGCTGCAGCTGATCAATACACACGCTTCCATTATTTTACCAGGTCTATTTACCGTATTCGGTACCTTCTTGATGCGTCAGTTCTTTATCAGCCTTCCGAATGAACTGCTGGAAGCAGGTCGTGTTGATGGATCGGGCTACTGGCGAACCTTCTGGCAAATTTGTATGCCGTTGATCAAACCTGCACTCGTCACGCTCTTAATTCTCTCTTTTACTTGGCATTGGAACGAATATGAAACCCCGCTCATTATGCTTCGCGAGAAAGCATTGTACACGATTCCTCTTGGCTTAACGAGTTATGTTGAAGAGTTTGGTACGAATTATGTGCTCACCATGGCAGCTTCCGTTTCTGGGCTTGTTCCTCTGCTCATCGTCGTGGTTGTTTGTCAGAAATGGTTCGTAGAGGGAATTGCAAGCTCGGGATTGAAAGGCTAGCCTCACAAAAAGGAATGAATTAAAACTTTCATTCAAATATGAAAAGGCTATTTCTTGTAGAAATTCTACATGAAATAGCCTTGTTTTTTTATTTCGGGTAATAAGAGAATCCCGGATATTTGACGACGGGCCACTTTTCTTTACGCAGCGCATTCAACACCTCTGGTCCGACGTTCAAATTCGTACTAACCAGATCGCGTGGCGTAAGCGCCATCCATTGATTTAACGACACATCCTCAAACCGATCACTCTTGAACATTTCCAAAAACCATAATGATTGCGTACCTGTATTCTGTATATAATGTCCCAATGCAAATGGCACATAACCAACATCACCAGCGCGATAATCGAATGTACGAGCGTTACCGTCCCCAGCGAAAACGGTCATACGTCCCTGTCCAGTGAGGTAGTACTGCCATTCATCGTTATTCGGATGCCAATGCAACTCTCTCATTCCGCCAGGTTCAATCTCAACAAGCGCCGCTGCAATATTTTTGGATATCGGAAAATTAGTAGAGTCTACGATTCTGACGCAGCCGCCCGGCGTTTTGATCGGAGGTTGCGCGAGCAGTCGATGCTTAAAACTAAGCGGAATCGTCCCATAAGGGGACTGTACCTTCTGGCTTTCGATTGGGCCAGGAACCTTGTCTTGATAGATATAGACTTGCTCTTTGGGAATGTTGTTAAAGGCACTCATGGGAACGCCAAAATTGGCGGAAAGTACATCCTTCGGTGTTCGTGAAAACCAATCCGAGATAGAAATTGTATTCAAATCAGAAAAGTTACCATCATCAAAAACAAGCAAGAATTCGCAATGCTCTAGTCCCTGAATGGAGTGCGGAAGTCCTGGCGGGAAGTACCAAAGATCCCCTGGACCTACATCCGCTATAAAATTGCGACCCTCTTGGTCAATCGACGTGATCCGAGCTGAACCTACTATCATATAGGACCATTCGGCTTGTTGATGCCAATGTAACTCGCGAACACCACCAGGCGTCAAACTCATGTTAACACCAGCCAGCGTGGTTGCAATGGGTAATTCCCTAACCGTAACTTCCCGTGACCAGCCTCCAAAATTCAATTTCATCGAAGTATCGGAAAATGAAAATTTCAAATTCGGCAGCAAGCCAGAATCCGTTATTGGAGGAACTAACATATTGGGGTTTTCCATATCCCTCATAACATCTCGGGGGCCCGTATCTATCCCACCAGCTCCATCTGGCCGAATCGGCTGTGGCACATTGCCGTACACGCCCTGATTCCTATTCGGAGTATCCATCGACTGTCTCCTCTCCATTAAGGTGAGTTTTCGTTTTATCTCATCCTACTTGATATATGAGGCTAATTCTGCGTTCATTACTATAGCATCAAATTCCCCTTATAGAATTTCACATATTTCCCATTTAAATTGGCATAATAAACCTGTGCAACCAACAAATTATAGAAGGAAACTTTTTATGGATATACTAAAATTGTTCAGAAAAAGTAAATCATCATCAGCTGCTCCTGCGTCAAACACGATTGTTCTTCCTTCTTCAGGGGAGTCTCCTCTAGCATTAACCCTAGCAGAGAATAGAAAATGGGTAGAACAACAACTCGCCAATTGTTCCGATATTTGCTATCTGCCTAGATATTTTGGCGCGGATTTGCAATACGGAGCACTTGTTGTATATTGCGATTCACTTATAAACGATAAAGAATTGATTTTTCTAAAAGATGTACTCCAAGATCTTGTTTTTCAAGAAGCAGGCTTTGACGCAGCAAACATTGATCTTAAAAGTTTAATCTCATTCGTTGAGAATCATGGTGTCTCTTCTGGGAATGTGACGATTATTGACCAATTGCCAATTGCAGTACAGAACATCCTGCTTGGTCAAGTTGTCATTTTTTTTGATCAATGGAACAAGGCCCTGGGCTTTAATGCGCTTACTTTAGAAACAAGACAAATTAGTGAACCCTCGAATGAACCGGTAGTAAGAGGACCTCAGGAAGCTACTGTGGAGAGTCTGAGAATCAATTTAGGGTTGCTGCGGAACCGTTTGAGAAGCGCCAACTTCAAAATTGAAAAGTTCTTTGCAAGCGGAGAAACTAAGACTGAGATTGCCATCGGTTATTTAGATGGGTTCGTGAATCCAAAAACGTTAACCGAATTTAAAAAACGTTTTGATAAAGCCATACAAGAAGAAATTTTGGAAGTCGCGTATATCGAAGAATTGATTGAGGACTCTACGTACTCCCCTTTTCCACAATATCGACATACGGAACGTACGGATACCGCTGTTGCTGCACTTCTTGATGGGAAAATCATTGTTATCACCTGTGGTTCTCCTTCCATTATGATTTGTCCCGGTCTCTTTATCGAGTTTTTCCAATCAAGTGAGGATTACTACATACGATCCTTGTATTCCTCGCTTATTCGATTGCTTAGAGTAACCGCGTTTATTATGGCTCTTACCTTACCGAGTCTATATATCGCTATCTCAACTTTTCACTCTGAGCTCATTCCCACTGTGTTGCTGTTAGCCATTCTGGATACTCGTGAAGGTATCCCTTTCCCCGCATTCATCGAAGCTTTGTTGATGGAATTTTTCTTTGAAATCATGCGCGAAGCCGGTATCCGTCTTCCTAAACCCGTAGGTTCAGCAGTAAGTATCGTCGGAGCTCTTGTGATTGGGCAAGCTGCCATTGAAGCGAAAATCGCTTCACCCATCATGGTCATCATCGTGGCACTTACAGGAATCGCTTCCTTTTCACTACCCAATTACAATATGGCAATCTCTCTACGCATCTTGCGCTTCCCCCTAATGATTCTTGCTGCAACCATAGGAGGATTCGGTTTCATGATCGGTTTTCTGTTTATTTTTCTTCATTTAGTTAGCCTACGATCTTTAGGACAGCACTATCTGACTCCCTGGGCTCCTCTGAAAATGAGTCAATTGAAAGATGGAATCATACGAGCTCCATTAAAATTTCTCCTCCGCTCACCGCGAAATCGACATCGGCCTAACAGTTACAAAAAGTAACTGCATGACAGGGAAAGAAGGAAATACAACATGAGATGGTTAATGGTGACGACATTATCTGGACTGTTATTATTTTCTTTAACAGGCTGTTGGAACAAAGCCGAACTGGTCGAATATGCCTTTGTACAAGCTGTTTCTGTGGATCTATCCGACAAAGGCAATATCAAATTAACCACTCTTTTCTATAAGCCAAGCGGCAGCAGTGCACTGTCAAAGGGAACAGGTACGAAATCCTCGTTCACGATTAAGACGGAGGGTGAAAATGTTTTTGATGCTATTCGGGATATCACCATTCATTTAGGACGAAAAGCAAAATGGGATCACATGCGTGCCATTCTGGTTAGTGACGAGGTTCTTAAGACACACGAAATAGGCGTGATTCTTGACTTTTTTAGGCGAGATCATGAACCAAGACCTACCAATCTGCTCTTAGTTACAAAAGGGAATGCAGGAGAGTATTTGAATATAGAGCCGTTTATTGAATATACGTTAGGGCAACAATTGCGATCTATGGATGAAGGCTCCTCGCGATTTGCCGCTAAGTCAATGAATCAGAATATCTTGAAAGTTATGATTCAAATGAAAAGCGAAACAGGCGTTGCGGAGATTCCTTACTTATATTTGAATAAAAAACGTGGGAATGTTCCTAATATTGCTGGAGTCGTTTTAATTAACAATCAAAAAATGGCTGAAATTATTCCACCAGATGAATTAAAGGCCTTCCTTTTGCTTAATCATCAATTTAAAGGTGGTATTATCATAACGTCTTGTGAGGGGAACAATGGTGACAGCAACCACTCGCTACAGGAATCATTTGAAGTTGCCAAAGGGAGTACGAAGGTCACCACTTCACTCAAAAATAATATGGTGACCGTGAATATCAAGGCAAAGTTGATCGGGGCAGCTGGGGAGTTAAGTTGTTCTACTATAAACACAGCCAAAGAAGAACTTGACTACAAAACTCGTTTAAGTAACCAAATCAAGAATGAGATACTTACATTAATTCATCATTTACAATCCAAAAAACTAGATGCACTAGGCATTGGCAACATGATCTATGCCAAAAATCCCCGTTTATGGCTCGCATGGAAAGATGACTGGGGAGATCGATTTGCAGACGTTCAATTTCACATCCAAGTTGATGTGACGGTTGCTAACTCAGGAATGAGCGGCGGTAAGCCTCTAACTAAATAAGTAACTGCAATCGTCAACGAGAGGACAAGATTACCTATGATCCTAAAGCTAGTAATTCTATTAATCATATGTGTCCCGTTACTGTTATTCGATATGGTCAACATAAAGAATGAAAAGCCCCGCGCCAAATTTATTTATGCCTTCTTAGTTTTGGTATCGATCTATCTTAGCAGTATTTTCGTTTTTGAATTACGTTGGCCGATCCTCTTTGATGCAGCTGATTTCTTGCTTGGAACACCTGCCCGTCTGATCGTTGAGTTCTTACATGTCACCCCTCAATAACAATAGGAAGTAAGGAAGACTAAGGAAAGGAGGGGGCTATGCAATGAGAATTGGAGTAGAAATTAGTCCGGGCCAAATGTCCGTCTTGTTTTTCATATATTTAACAGGCTCATCTATTATCAACATTCCTCAACCCTTAATTAGCTTTGCCAACAACGGAGCCTGGCTATCGCTTATCCTTTCCTACCTATTAAGCCTTAGCTTTCTTGGTTGTATCTTGTATATGCACGGAAAATATCCTGACTTGACCTTTATTGAATATAGTAAGAAAACCGTTGGTACATGGATGACGATTCTACTCGCTATCCCCTTCATTTCTTTTCAGTTCCACATGGCGACAGGTATAGTCATTGATATTGGCTTATTCATGACCACAACTTTAATGCGAGAGACACCTATCTATGTGTTTAACTCTCTCATATTTTCACTGATTTATGTGACTGTAAGAATGGGAATTGACGTCATGGCACGCATGTTTGTTTTACTTACAGTAATGGTCATGGTTTATGTAATTCTCATATTAGCATTGGCAAGTTTCAATTATCATCCATCTTACCTGCTGCCTTTCATTCCTTTTGGCGTTAAACCTATCTTGCTAGGAAGTTATTTTTCATACGGGTTTCCGTATGTTGAAATCTTTCTTTTCAGCATGATTCTTCCCTTTGTCTCCATAAACCAAAATAAACCACTGAAACGTGGTTTATTTCTAGCTCTTTCTATCAACGCTTTAAGCTTGATTACTGTCACACTATGCACAATAATGACATATGGACCTATCGCTGGCGATCGCAAGTATTCGATGTTTCAGTTAGCTCGAACCATTGAATTTTACGAATTATTTCAACGTATTGAATCACTCATCGGTATTTCATTAATTGTAGCTTCCTATATGAAAGCCACAATCGTTATATTCGCCTTAAATTTGACCTTTACCCACTTGTTTAATTTGCAAAATAGTCGCTTACTCATTTTACCTTTAACATTGATTTGCTGTTTGTTATCTTTTACTACACATGTGAAAGGTGAAGCTTTCTGGGGCAACTTAGTATCCTTTATACATCCATTATTGGGAACCATCGGTTATCTACTTCCTATTACTATTGTGATCCTTATACATGTTGTGAAGCGGAAGAGCAAATCTGCTCTAACCTCAAATGACTAAACACGCTCATCGTAAAATGCTTTCCCTACCCATAAACCCGTACCTCAACCACCTCAGCACACGGGCAGCCATTCGTCGCCTCCACGACAAGTCGCAACCGATCGGTCTTAATGGCTGCCTCCAACTGCAACCTCCTTGTACGTTTGCGGTTGTTCGTTACACGCTGCACTACCGCCCAATCGCCATCGACCCATGCTTCCAATCGGTAGTCCTTCACCAACTCCGGTCTGACTTCATCACTCGTCCTGAACGCGTGAAGATTAATTAAATCCTCATGGACATTATCATTAAAGGTTACTTGTAGATACCTCAGATTCTGGGCTTCATCCCATTGAAGCTCAAGCCACTCTTCTTTGGCTGGCGACATCGGCTCTGACATCCATTGATGTGGGGCGCCATACGGCCGCAGATAGCCATTCGTCACCTTTTCCACTGAGAATGCTTTCGTCTCTGATGTGAGTCGGAAGCAGATTGGCTTGCGATCCACGCCATTTTTCATACTCCATTGAACAACTGGCTGATCCGGTTGATGATTCTCTAGCTTCGGATCCACAATCGGCTTCGTTCCTCGTACAAAAGCAATAGTTCCTGTGTGCTGCTGATCGGAATGATATACCACCACATGTTCATTGGCTTTGATAATGACGAAAGCATTCTGCGTCTCGTCTGGCTCCCAATCCAGTGGAAAGCTGATCCACTGCTGTTCCCCTGCATTCGCAGCTCTCTCCGTCTGCTGGATCACCACCTTCGGCACATAATTCTCCGCCCGGCCCGTATCCCACAGTTCCACTTGAATCGTCGTTGCTTCACTTACATCAACCAGCAGCTCAAAGCCCTTCAGCTGTGGTTCCACAGGGAATAACACCGCTACATCGTCGATCAATCGCCTTGGCTCCACAGCATGGGAAACACTCAGTTGTGTTAACGAAGAGGAAGCCTTCAACCTGGCCAGCCGTCCAAGATCGTGCTCATCCTCATTCCGAATACCAATCAACGCGGCATCTTGTCTTAGCAGCACCTGCTGGAGCTCCTTATTATGCTTCTGATACAGCTCACGCGGTGTCACTTGTTTCTGAACGCATAGCGCCGCACCCGTTCCTGCGGCCTCCCCAATAACTGCGCAAGTCGCCATGACGCGTGTCGTGCCGAAAGCCACATGGGATGCGCTTATATTACGCCCAGCCATCAGCATGTTGGATACATTCACGGAGTATAAGCTGCGAAACGGAATATGATAGATGCCATCCGCATGCAAATGCTTCGAACCGCTCTCGATTGAATACATCCCCTGGGGCGGGTGCAAATCAATGGACCAACCGCCGAAGGCGACGGTGTCCTCGAACCTCGTCTGAGCCAGAATGTCATTCTGGTTCAGCATGTAATCCCCGATGAAACGGCGGTATTCTCTTTTGCCTGGTAAAGCCCCTACCCATTCTAGCGTCATATTCGCTGAATCAAATTGACCTGAATTTTTGATAAAATCCCAAATCCCATAAATAACCGACCATAATTCGTCCCGAATACGCTCGTTCTCATGTACAGTATCTAGCTCGCCGCCCCACTCAATCCACCAATAATGACAGCCCGAATCGCCGCTACGAATCACACGTTTGATAGGGATCGAAGTCGTTGTAATGTCTTTGGCGAAGCTCGGCGGATGGTATTTAACCGGGTGGCCCACGTCTTTGGTATAAAATAAAATTGTACTCCCGAGTGTAATGTCATCTGCGATCTCTGGCGCCCACTCCTCCTGAAACTCTTCTCGTGCTTCACGGCCGATACGAAATTTGGCCCCTGCCAAGAATCCTATCTGGCCATCCCCCGTACAATCTAGAAACACTGCGCTCTCGAATTGAATACGCCGCTCCGAGCCCATCATCCATCCTGTAACCGAGCGAATGATCCGATTATTCTCATCCCCATCCGCTTCCACCTCATGCACATCGGTATTAAGGAATAACTGTATATTCGCTTCAGCGCGTACAGCTTCCAGCACGATGAGATCCCAAAGATACGGATTTCCGTCAGGATTCTGGTACTGATTCTCTACAAACAGCTCTCCCATAATGCCTGTTTCACGTGCGTAGCGATTAATACCATGCGCCGTTGCACCACAAACCCACACACGGACCTCACTTGACGAATTCCCTCCGAGTACGGGCCGATTTTGAATTAGTGCCACCGTCTGACCTAACCTCGCAGCAGCTATAGCTGCACACACGCCTGAAAGACCGCCACCGATGACTGTAATATCTTTTTTTACCCATTCTTCTCTCATTGGATAGCCTCCATAATATTTGATATTACCTTTATTTTATAGGATTGACAGCGCTTTAAACCATGCACGCTTTTAGCAATAACTTATACAAAATTTCACTAGCAAGACTTTCTTCTACCAAGCGAATCCACTATGATGAAAGTAGGTATTTCATACCCATGATGATTCGGAATGAGAGAGGATAGGTAAGCGCGATGCAACTTCAAGATGCCGATCAGACACAACCAAAGTTGCTCAGTCACATGTATTGGAGGGAGAAAGCAGCCTTTCAGCTTCAGGAGGATTCGAATGAATTCTGGGTGCTATTTGCCGTAGAGAATGGGAGCTTCTCCTACCAGATTCAAGAGCACGAGGGGACTGCTGTATTCGGAGATCTAGTGCTATGTCCACCAGGGGTTACTTTTCGAAGAGAAGTCATTCAGCCCTTATCTTTTCACGTCATGTTGCTGCAATGGTGTGATCCGTCAGGACATCCGTTAGCCATGGAAACTCATATCCCCTCAGGGAAAATTTCCCTCCAAGATCTCAATCGACTGTCATCTAACTATGCCTACTTGAAAAAATGGTTCCAACATGAAGGAAAAGTTACTTCCTCCCTGCGTCAACATGTAGTTACTGACCTATGGATGCTAGTAGTGGAAGAAGCTTATTCAGCAAGCCCAGAAGCGGTATCTCCTTGGACAGCAGGGATTACGAACAATAAGGATGCCCTTATTTCTGGGGCAACTCAACGGCTGCATGAACTAGCGTCATCGACCTGCATCATGAAAGACATCGCCATGGAACTTGGATTGACACAGGTGCAGTTTACCCGCCGATTCAAAAAATCGACCGGCATGCTGCCGATCGATTACTTAACCACGTTACGTCTGCAGAAGGTACAGCAGCTCTTGCTGGATAGTGAGATGACCTTGCAGCAGATCGCTGGACAATGCGGCTTTGAGAACGAATTTTATTTGAGCCGTGTATTCAAAAAACGCATGCATGTAACTCCGTCTTCCTTTCGCAAGCTTCATCGCCTATGAATGGACGTCTTAGACCAACAAGTGCAACTATACGAGAAGCACACAAATTTAGTATGATACTAGCATCACATCAATTCTAAATGAGGAATGTAAACGGCATGACAGAACGACTAATGAAATTGCCCCAATGGATAGGATTTCTCATCATTTTGACTATTCTTTCCCTCGGTACCACCCTTACCGCCTTCTCACCACTTTACGCAAACGGATTGATTAATGTTGTTATACCTATTTGCATTTTGTTTGCCTTGCGATCGGACTTCTTCGAAAAATTAAAACTATCAACCTTAGTCATAGGAAGAGTACTCGTTTTATTGACGTTCGTAGGGTACTTCCCTAGTGAATGGCTAGTACCCATTATCGTGTGGCTGCTGCGGATTAACATTTTGGAAGCAACATGGACCGATTTTAAGAACAAGAATTACTTCAATGTCATATCGGGGCTTATTCTAATCGCCACGTCATTTGTCATCACGGGTACATGGCTTGGCAGCTATTACATAACCGTTAATGAAGCCATGATTTTCTGGGCCATCGCTTACACGCTTTGGAACTGGGATTTCGTCATTTACGAATTTAAACAACAGATTGGATTTTATCATATTGCCGTTTTGACAACCCCTTTGTTGATCGTTTGCCTGACCATGAACCCAGGATTATGGCTGATCATGCGTGCCACCTCCTTGACGTTTGCGGGTATTTTTCAAATATCAGGAAAAGCTTATATCGAGTCCTATTTTATTAGTCCTACACTGCTTAACTTTATTACCACTATCAAAAAGCACCCCATCCAAATCAGCATCATGGTGATAAATGCTATACTGTGTCTCTTAGCTGTTCTGCTCTCTTAATTCATTTGCGAAAGGTGGCTCTCTCTATGAACATTCTCATCTTTGGAGCAACGGGGATGGTCGGACAAAGCGTATTGCGTGAATGTTTGATTGATCCACAAGTTAACCAAGTCGTTTCGATCGGTCGAAGCGCTACACAGCAGACTCATTCGAAATTCCGTGAACATATCCTCAAGGATATCACCGAGCTATCCCCATTAAGGGATGAGCTTTCAAGTATCGATGCTTGTTTCTTCTGCCTCGGTGTTTCATCTGTAGGTATGAGCGAGGAAAAGTACCATGCAATCACCTATGATCTGACCATGAATATTGCTAACGCGCTAGTCCAAATCCAGCCCAAGATGACCTTCGTCTATGTGACTGGGGCCAGCACCGATAGTACAGAGCAAGGCAGCAGCATGTGGGCACGTGTCAAAGGTAAAACGGAAAATGCGCTCCTCAAGCTGCCTTTTAAGTCAGCTTTTATGTTCCGACCTGGTGCGATTCTGCCGAAGAATGGCGTCAAATCCAAAACCAAGCTATACCAGACCTTCATTGTCATCTTGCGTCCAATTTTCCCTCTCCTACAGAAATGGTTCCCGAACGCCGTTATCGACTCCGAGCAAATTGGTCGTGCCATGATCGCCGTCGCGCGAGACGGATATTCGAAAGCGATTCTGGAGAGCACCGATATTCGTGAGGCGTCGGGGAGATAGGCGAGGTGCTAGGTGCTAGCGCGTGATCTACTTGATGATCTGTGTGCAAGATGTGGTTCAGACTCTACGGTTTGCATATCCACCAACTAGATAGATTCAATTTTGAATTAGATGGATTTTATGTCGTTAATTTCGCCGAAAGCGGCTGCTTTTGGGCAATAGCTGTATTTCCTACAGTTAATTTCTCCCATTCCACGCCGCATGGATCCAACCTTCTGAATTAACTGTATGTTTTACAGTTAAACGGGGAAATAGCGGAAAAGCGCTAAAATTAGCTGTATGTTTTACAGTTAAACGTTGGAGGAGGGTACTACTGTCCAGCGTTCGGACACCGCTTTGAGGCAATTAGCCTACCCTAGAACGCAGAAGAGCCTCCCATTCCGGGAGGCTCTTCTCGTTCGTTTAGGTAACTTAACTATCACAACTAGACACTTGCACAACGTGTGGTCCAGCACTGTACTCTTGCTCCCCATCTTAGTAGGCTATATCGTACACACTTCTGCGGAAGTGACTATGCTGCAACTGAAAGTTCCCCAAAGTGGAACTTTCAGTTGCACCTTCTCCGCGTCCAAGCTAGGATACAGCCCGACGCCGCCAATGAGCATCGCCGCGGCAGGCATGGAGCTCCAGCTCAGCAGGTTGGAGCCATTGCTATACTCGGACCATCAGGGGAGCCTCCCCAAATGGGTACATGTTCCATCGCATTCTGGGTTCCCTCTTAACTGTTCGTGCCTCTAAGCTTCTTCTCGGAAGACTGATATTTTTTCAGGCACATGTAGGCGATCACAAGAATAAGCACCGGTAATCCCCCAATGAGGAAGCGGAAGCCATGAATCGCGCTGGTGACCTGAACTTCCTTATCCGCATCAAAGCCGCTCGTCGCGAAGAAAATCCCCATAATCCCATATTGAATGGACATCCCGATACGAATGATAAAGCCATTCACGCCATAATACATCCCTTCACGACGACGTCCCGTTTGCTGTGCATCGAAATCAACGACATCGGAAAGCAGAACATGCAAGGACAGCATGAAACCAGAAACTGGAATACCCAGCAGAGCGCCAATGATAATCACCATGACCGTCGAGTCGGCAAAAAGGAAGCCTAGCGAGATGATCGCATACAAGACTGATGAAATCATCGCAACTCGAACCGTTGATAATCGTACGCCGCTTTTTGCCCAAATGAATGACATCGGGATGGCTACGATAAACACCGCGCCTAGGAAAATCGAGTTTTGAGTTCCGTTTAACACCACGACGTATTTCGTGTAAAAAGCTGTTAATGACACGAACATCGTCGTCGTCAATTGAATCAATAAATTCGCTACGACGTAGGAACTGAATAGTTTATTTTTAAACGTCTGAACCGTTGCTTCTTTAAAATGTAGGGGCTCTGACTTACTAGCAGCGGGATTCTCGAAAGAACCGTACAGGGACACATACAAGGAAATGACCGCGATGATCGCAAATATCCCCGCCATAAGTCCCCAACCTAAAGAGAGCCCTAACGATTTCGCAAGCGCGATACCGATGATCATGCCGATGATGCTGAACATTTGCTGGAACGCTGACACTTGATAACGATCCTTCTTGGTTTGATACATCTCCGGAAATAACGCACCTGTGTTAAGTCCAATGAACGAGTAGATCAAATCGAAGAAGAACGTTAGTGTGAAAAAGTAAATTAACAGCATCGTCGTGCTGCCCACAGGCGGATTAAAGAGGAAGAAGAATAACACACCAAATGGCAGACTTCCGAACAAAATATACGGAATACGTCTTCCGAAACGCGTTTTCGTACGGTCACTCACATACCCAGCAACCAAATTGAACAAGGCATTCAGGAAGCCGTAAATGATCATCCCGATGGAAATCGATGTGCCGGAAACATTCAAAACCGTAACATAATAGAAAACAGCAATGGCACTAAACGCTTGCCATAAGACGCTAAGTCCAATTTGATTCGAGCTGTAAGCGAGTTTTTTGGATAATGAAATCATTGGACTTGCCTCCTTCGTCATATGTAGCTGTTAGCTGTATAGTGCGGATGGGAAGAAGTGCAGTTGGTGGGACGTAAGTAATTTAAAAGCTTCCGCATATCCTTTGGCATCGGGGTCTTGCTTCAACTTGGAGTACAATTGAACACCTTGATAGTCAAAATACCCCTTAACCAAGGGCCAATTAACGTTGTCAAATTGGCTCTTATGGGCAAGGATGGATGCGATTTTCGTTTCCCAATGGGCCGATACATCAATGAAGGTGTTCGGATGCGACGTCGCATAGAACGCGATTTGCGGGACATCATGTGGTTTGGATCCAGGGAATAGGATCTCATTTGACGAGAAGAGCATGGTCGAAGCTACAGCCTTCCCAGTCTTGATATGGTCCGGATGAGCCTCATATGGCATCCAAGGATCTACGGACATCAGCAAATCCGGCTTCTCTTCGCGGATAATCGGAATCAACTTGGCAAGCAGTTCCTCTTCGGTATAACTGCCCATATCCGGGTAATCAAGCGTAATATGCTTGGTCACACCCAATATATCCCCAGCGGCCAACCGCTCTGAACGGCGAATCGCTGCGATCGCTTCTGGTTCTACCTCGCCAGTTGAACCACTGCCACTTCCATCCGTAACAGTAATGTAAACGATTTCACAACCGCGCTGTGCAAGTTCGTATAACGTTCCTGCAGCTCCAACTTCGTTATCATCAGGGTGGGGTTGAACGCATACGACTTTTTTGACATCTAACAACTCAGGAAGACCTAATATTCGTCTAATATCCATGTGACATCCCTCCAATATGTCACATTCTATCATAATAAGGCGAAGAAATGTCGAAAATGTTCCCTCGTGAAATCAGGGGATTTCCTTTATACTTATTTGCAAGAGGCGAAGAACGTCCCTGTCCATTTTTCATGAGTGGAACAGGGGCGTTTTTCTCATTTTAAAGGAGGGAAAGATCATATGAATTTCGAGAAAATGCATGCATTATGGATTCAAAACCATCTTGACCGCAGAACCGGAGAACGCAGCGGCCGCTTAGAGCGTGGGCATCAAGAGGCGGAAAGGTTGTTCTGTCAGAAAGTCTGGTGGGAGCTCCGAGGCAATTTCGATGAGTTACACCCAGAATTCGAAGTATTGGATTGGCGTGGACGTTCGTATTTCTGCGACTTCGCCTGGCTGACGAAATTTGTGAAATTGATCATCGAGATCAAAGGATTCGGCCCGCACGTGCGAGACATGGACAGGCAGAAATACTGCAATGAGCTGAACAGGGAAACCTTTTTGACTGCGATGGGATATCAGGTGATTTCATTTTCATACGATGACGTCGCGAATCGCCCTGACCTATGCATTACGCTGCTTCGCATGTTGATTAGTCGATTTCAGGCTATCTCCTCACCTGTCAGTCTAGACAATGTGATGGAACGGGAAATTGTTAGGCTAGCTTATACGCTCGCTGGGCCACTCCGTCCAATTGATGTTCGAACACATCTGGATATCAACTACCGCTCAACCGTTCGAGTGCTCCAATCACTCTGCGACAAAGGTTGGTTCATCCCGCACAAAGGAGCTGAAGGAAAACATGTGCTCCGTTATGAGTTAGTAAAAAGGGATCATATACGCATGATGTAATGAATTGGTGTGTTAGGTGGGGAATGGTAGCGAGGGTGAGTGTGATAGAGTGTTATAGTTGGTCTGTGGCATGTGGGGTTCGGTGGCGTGGGATTGTGAGGTGGCGACTGTGAGTTGGTCAGTGGCGGGTGAATGCGAGTGGAGTGTGGTGGCTGGCGAGTGAATGTGGAATGAGCTGGCGGATTGCTCTCTCTTTCTCCGCTTTCTCTCCCACCTCACTCTCAAAAATGCAAATATACAACCTTTCCCACTAATTTATGGTTGAAATTGGAAAATGCGTGCACCTCATTTCTCCAATCACACTCGCCCCCATACTTCGTGCCACTTATCGCCATCACAACGTATAACTCCCCGCAACTTCACATAATTTCTCTCCATGCCAATTGACATTAAATTTCAGGGATGTTATAAAGTTAGTGTATAGCACTCACAGCGTGCGAGTGCTAATTATATAAACCCTGCTACATATCGAAAGGAGATCTATCCGTGGAAAAGAAACAGTTTCAAGCCGAATCCAAGCGTCTTTTGGAAATGATGATCAATTCGATTTACACACAACGTGAAATCTTTCTAAGAGAGCTTATCTCCAACTCCAGCGATGCGATTGACAAAATTTACTACAAGGCACTTACAGACGACTCGCTCGTTTTTGACAAAGATAGCTACTTCATCAAAATTACAGCCGATAAAGACAATCGCATCTTAACGATTCGCGATACAGGTGTCGGGATGACGAAAGAAGATCTTGAGAACAACTTGGGGATTATCGCGAAGAGCGGATCTCTTGCTTTCAAGAAAGAAAACGAAGCTAAAGACGGCCACAACATTATTGGCCAATTCGGGGTAGGCTTCTACTCCGCGTTCATGGTCGCTGATCACATCGCAGTAACAAGTAAAGCCCTTGGCAGCGACACAGCTTACAAATGGGAATCCGATGGCGCAGACGGGTACACGATTGCACCAGCCGAGAAGGATTCGATTGGTACGGAGATTGTTCTTTCAATTAAAGCGAATACCGAAGATGATAACTACGACGAATACTTGGACGAGTATCGCTTGAAAGCGATCATCAAGAAATATTCAGATTTCATCCGTTATCCTATTAAAATGGACATCACGGGCAAGCGACTCAAAGAAGGCAGCGAGAGCGAATTCGAGGACTATCAAGAAGAGCAGCACGTGAACAGCATGGTGCCGATCTGGCGCAAAAACAAAAGCGAACTTACTCCTGAAGATTACGAGAAGTTCTACCATGAGAAACACTACGGCTTCGACAAGCCGCTGAAGCATATTCATGTGAGTGCAGATGGCGCGGTAGTCTACCAAGCGATCCTCTTTATCCCTGAAAACATGCCTTATGACTACTATTCCAAAGAATACGAGAAAGGCCTCGAGCTTTACGCAAATGGCGTTCTCATTATGAATAAATGTGCAGACCTGCTTCCTGACTATTTCAGCTTCGTCAAAGGGATGGTTGATTCCGAAAGTTTGTCACTAAACATCTCCCGTGAAATGCTGCAGCACGATCGTCAGCTTAAATTAATTGCGAAGAATATCTCCAGCAAAATCAAAGGCTCACTTCAAAGCCTCCTGAAGGACGAGAGAGAGAAATACGAGCAATTCTACAAGTCCTTCGGCAGACAGCTTAAATTCGGTGTTTACAGCGACTACGGCACGCATAAAGAGCTGCTGCAGGATCTATTGATGTTCTCTTCCTCCAAGGAGAAACAGCTTGTTACGTTGGAGGAGTATGTAGCTAGAATGCCAGAAGATCAGAAGTACATTTACTATGCTTCCGGTGAGTCGATGGAAAGAATCGATAAGCTTCCGCAAACGGAGCTTGTAACTGACAAAGGCTATGAGATTTTATACTTCACAGATGATATTGATGAGTTCGCAATCAAAATGATTATGACTTACAAAGAGAAGGAATTCAGATCGGTTTCAAGCGGGGATCTTGGTATTGATGTAGAGGATAACGCCAACGATTCTGAGTCTGATAAAAAAGAAAATCAAGATCTATTCGACTACATGAATGGCTTATTGGCTGGTAAAGTGACAAGCGTTAAAGCTTCCAAACGTTTGAGAAAGCATCCGGTATGCTTATCTACAGATGGTGATGTCACCATCGAAATGGAAAAAATCTTGAACGCTATGCCGAACAATCCGAACGTTAAGGCTGAGAAAGTATTAGAAATCAACGTCAATCATGACGTGTTCACTTCCTTGAAGGATGCTTTTGAAAAGGATAAAGAGAAATTGAACCTGTATACAGCACTCTTGTACAATCAAGCTCTTCTTATCGAAGGTCTGCCGCTGCAGGATCCAGTTGAATTCACGAATGATATTTGTAAAATCATGGTGTAATACCATGCAGGCACTGCAACTTCCATGTTGCGGTGCTTTTTTATGTATGGTTAGGAAGCATCCGAAGGAGCTGCTGGCTCATCTAGCACATAAGCGTGAATAGCCTCTGAACGATTATAGACATAAGCGAGTAAACGTGCTTGATCAAGACCAAGCGCCTCCGCTACCTTAACAATATCCAATTCATAAATAATTTTACTTGATTTTGGGCTATTGACGGACATATGCTTCAACCATCCTTCGAATTAATGTAATTAATAGCACGTTAAACCTAACCTGTGATATAGTTTTCATATAAGACGTTATCGGTATGATAAGGGCAAAACCGCTGAAAAGTGGTGACGCAAAGCTAAAGGGACTAAATTGGCAATCCTGTCTAGTGTCCAATATGTCAGCCAGCTACCGCCTCCATCCGATAATGGCAGTTCGACAAAGGAGGAATCAGCTTCATGAATAAAATGGTAATTGACGGCAATATGAGCATAGACATAAAGCATTTAATCGATAACTTGCATCTCCCTGATGATGATATTTTGGACATGTTCTCCTTTTCATTCAGCGGCAACCTGTTAACATCTGATGAAGCCATCCGATTTATTCATTTTCTTCGAAGTGAATTGGACAAACGCACTCAATAACCGAATTATGCCTTATCGCTTTCAAAAATACAGTCGGTTGATGTCATGAGAATAATTTTTTTTCAAAAGCTCATGAGGGCGCGTCGTTATTGACTTTTCTCTGATGAAGCAACAAAAGACAGCGCATCTGCCGCTGTCTTTTGTTGATTTTTTGTCACATTTCGAAAAAAAACAAATCAATTCGTGTCACCCTCTAATTTTCCCAAGCAAACTAGCTGTTTCTAACATATCACATAACAAATACTAGAATAGGACAGCTAATGTGGTATTAGGGAACAATCTGGTTGTCACAACAACTATTCATACGAATTAGCTCAAAAGTGAATAAAGCCGCGTGGTCTCATGAAATCATTCATGAGACCACGCGGCTTTTACTGAGAAGCATACATGTGCTGCTTATTTGTCTCGGAGCAGCCCGACATCATGCTTTCCCAATATTTGCGTTAACTCCTTCAAAAACATGTTAATGTCCTTGAACTGCCTATATACAGAGGCGAAGCGAATGTAGGCCACTTCATCGACGGGGTACAATTGCTCCATCACAATTTCACCAATGCCAAGGCTATCTACTTCAGCATGAGCCGTCGTACGAAGCTGCATTTCAACTTCGGAGACAAGCATCTCTAGCCGCTCCATGGAAACAGGTCTTTTTTCACAAGCACGAATTAAGCCCCGTAAAATTTTCTCTCGACTAAATTCTTCCCGACTTCCATCTTTCTTAATCACAATTAAAGGTGTTTCTTCTACCATTTCGAACGTTGTGAATCTTCGCGCGCATTTCTCGCATTCACGACGCCGACGAATGGATTTATTCTCATTGGCAGACCTGGAATCAAGCACTTTCGTACCAGAATGGTCACAGAACGGGCATTTCATTCGCTTTCATCTCCTTTCTCACTTGGAAATATCATTACCATATGTTACATGTCTTGAAGTTTTGAGTTCTGCACACAATAGATTTACCAACCGACAAGGAGGTGAACAGACATGAGCTCAAGCAACACTTTAGTCGTTCCACAAGCTAATGCAGCCTTGGATCAGTTGAAGTACGAGGTAGCTCAGGAGCTAGGTATCGCTATCCCACAAGATGGCTACTATGGCAACATGACTTCTCGTGAAACTGGATCTATTGGTGGTAGCATTACTCGTCGCCTGGTGCAAATCGCAGAACAATCTCTAGCAGGTCAATTCAAGTAATCTTGAATAACACACGCTTTTGACTCTGCAAAACAGGAAGTATTGGACTTTGCGCTCCACTCGGAGCTAGTCCAATGCTTCTTTGTTTTGTGGGGCTAACTTAAGCATCTGCACCCTGCCATTGCTCCGTGTCCGTGTATAGCTTCGTATACTTCTCATAGTAATAAAGAACACGCTGCACATAATGACGGGTTTCACCAAATGGAATATCACGAATATTGTCTTCAGAACCGTCCCAAACGTTACCGTTTTTCCATTTATTCACATTACCTTGACCTGCATTATACGCTGCAATGGCATAGACTAAATTCCCATTATAATGCTTAATTAACCAATTTAGATACCATGACCCTAAATAAATATTAATATCGACTCGAAGCAAATCTTCTTGTGTATGAGGCCCTAGATTCGAGGATTCAACAATCCAATCAGCGGTATCAGGCATTAGCTGCATGAGCCCTAATGCCCCTTTGCTTGATTCTAAATGATATTTATAATTCGTTTCGACGCGAATAATGGCTGCAATTAGAAACGGGTCTATATTGTGTTTCGCCGCGCTTTGCTTAATCTCCTGCTGAAAGTAGATGGGATATAGCTTTCTACCTATAATTGCGCTATTCATGAAGAGAATCATGACAAATGCGATAAGCAGAAGAGCAAACATTCGTTTTTTCCGAAAGAACGTCATGCCAATCCCTTCCCTACCCAGAACAGCTCTACCCTCATGTTGGTTTCTTCCAAAGTTCCGCTATTATCAATCACGATATCGGCTAGCTTTCGTTTCTCCTCAATCGACATCTGTGCATCAAGTCGAAGCTGAGCATTCTCGGCTGACAAGCCATCTCGCTGCATCAGGCGCTCCAATTGCAAGTGACGCGGAATATAAACAACCATGATCTCCTCAAACATCGAGACCAGATTCGATTCTATGAGTAAAGGAACATCGACCACCACCAGCTTGGTGGGGAAGTCCCGTTCATACAAAGTCATTTGTTCACGCATCTTTGCCCGAATTGGGGGATGCAACAAGCCATCTAGCTGCTTTCTAGCTTCAGGCGATCCAAAGATAATTTCACCAAGCTTCTTACGTTGCAGAGATCCATCAGGTCCAATCACAGCTTGTCCAAAATGCGCAGCAACCTGTTCGAGAACAGGGCTGCCAGGCTCGACGACATCACGAGCGATCTGATCGGCATCGATTAAAAGTGCGCCACGGCTAACGAGCATGCGACTAACCGTACTTTTTCCACAAGCAATACCTCCAGTTAAGCCGATATTCATAAGCGATTCTCTCCTAAAGGTTCATTGTTAGTGAACTATAGCATTTTCAAAAGTCCCATGACAATAAGTACACAGCCTGGGAGAATAGACAGCTTCTTCATCCAGTTCATTTCTGCATATCGGAAACCAATCCGCAAGCCGACTGCAAGTAAGGAGCCGCTTGAAATTGAAATGACTGAAGCCGTTAATAACGGCACGAAGCCAATAAGCGCAGCGCCGATTCCCGCTCCGAAGGCATCCAAAGATAGCGCTAAGCCGAGCAAAGTAGCCTCAGAGGCTGAAATATTGCCTGATTTATCTACGTCCGCTATGGAAGGCGTTCGTAAAATTTGAATCACTAGCCCAAAACGTTTCAGCTCAATACTGAGAATCTCTTTGGTCCGCTGTAACGTATCGAACGTTACCGGCTCCACGTAACCAGAGTTGCGAATCTCTCCATAAGGCATGCTGCTAACCATCGCTTGATCTGCCGTAGCAGCTGCTTGCTCTTGTTGCGTTTGGTTTTTCTGCCCTTGTCTCATTTGAACAAGAGCCCAAACGCCAATACCGATTAAAATGAGCGCCCCTATCCGCTTAGCAAACCCAGGGGACATGAAGGAAGACATCAAAACGCCGATCTGCATCGAAGTAAAAATAATGATACCAGACCAAAGCGATATAATTCCAATTGAGATAAGGGGTATTCGTATTTTACGTAACCCATACATCACACCAACACCGAAACCGTCTAAAGAAACTGCAAATGCCAAAATGAGCAGAGATATGACAGGAAGCATACAAACCCTCCTAAGCGTTTTACCCAAATAACAAGCCTCATGGGCTGTTACCTAGGCTAAGTACTCCATATCATATGGGGAGGGTGCGCTTCTCGTGCCTATTTCTCAGACTTCTTTCGCGACCGCTTGGGCTTCAAAGGTTGGCAAGTGAGACATATGTGTGTCCCTCTGCCTCCCACGACGGTTTTCACAATCTCTTGGCCGCACGTTTTGCATGGCTGTAATTGTCTGCCATAAATGTTTAATTGGTGCTGGAAAAGGCCGATTTCGCCTTGTCCATTCACATAGGATTTAATGGATGATCCGCCTACCTCAACGGATTCTTGGAGGGTACGAATAATCGCCTCATGCAACAAGGCTAACTCCTTCCTACTCAGTGAGGAAGCTTCCCGTTCGGGATGGATCCCCGCTAAGAAGAGGGACTCGTCTACATAAATATTCCCGATGCCCACGATATATGCTTGATTGAGCAGCAACGGCTTGATCTTCGTAGTTCGATGACCAATCACCCCGCGAAATGCTTCGAGGGTGAACGCCTCATCGAGCGGCTCAAGACCGAGCTTCACCAATGGTGGCTGTGTAAGCTCATCACCCTTCGGAAACAGGTGCATCGTGCCGAATTGCCGCACATCTTTGTACCGCAGCTCACTTTCATCTGTAAAACGGAACAAAACATGTGTATGCGGTTCTATCGGATCATTGCCTGCGTACAAGCCATAGCGACCTTCCATACGCAAATGGGAGACCATCACATAATCCGTAAGCACGAAGCGAAGAAACTTTCCTCTTCGTTCAATGGTTTCAATGGTTTGTCCTTGCAGCAGCGTTTCAAACTGCTGAATATCGTCCGGCTTTTGGATAATACGAGGCAGTCTAACCTCAACATGGGCGATCGTTTTCCCTGTAATTAACTCATTCAGTGTTCGTTTGACGGTTTCGACCTCGGGTAGCTCAGGCAAGGTGTTCACCTCCTTCTAGGTGTTGGGAGCTGCAGTTCATGCCGCTAGACCAAATTGTTACTTCGCATCATACCAAGTTAGACCGAAATCAACATCTGCACGTAAAGGAACGTCCAGCTTCAGCGCAGCTGCCATGACTTCAGGCACAAGCCCCTTCATTGTTTCCAGCTCATCAGCTGGCACTTCAAAGACAAGCTCATCGTGTACTTGAAGCAGCATGCGGCTCTTCAGCCCTTCTTTCACCAAGCGATCAGCCATTTGAACCATGGCAAGCTTGATGATATCTGCCGCTGTCCCTTGGATTGGCGTATTCATGGCAGTGCGTTCTGCGAATGAACGTATATTAAAGTTCGAATGCGTAATTTCAGGCAATAAGCGTCGACGCTGAAGCAAAGTGGTTACATATCCGTCACGACGAGCATCCTTAACGATTTCATCCATATATCGGCGAACCCCTTGGAACACCGCGAAATACTGTTCAATGAACTGAGCGGCTTCCCGACGGGTAATATCTAAATTCTGTGACAGGCCGTAGTCGCTGATTCCGTATACGATTCCGAAGTTAACGGCTTTCGCTTGACGGCGCATATTGCTGTCAACAGCGCTTTCTTCCACACCGAAGACATCCATCGCAGTCTTCGTGTGAATGTCCATATTCTGAAGGAACGCTTCCTTCAGCTTCTCATCTTGCGAGATGTGCGCTAGCACACGCAGCTCGATCTGGGAGTAATCCGCAGCAAGAATGTACCATCCAGGCTCGGATGGAACGAAGACCTTGCGGATCTTACGGCCCTCTTCCAGACGAATCGGAATGTTCTGGAGGTTCGGGAACTGGCTGCTGAGTCGTCCCGTCGCGGCAATCGTCTGCCGGTAATAGGTGTGCACCTTACCGGTCTCTGGCCGCACCTCTTTGAGCAGCCCTTCGACGTATGTCGACTGCAGCTTCGCTAGCGAGCGGTAGTGCAAGATCTGCCCGACAACTTCGTTGTAGGGCGCAAGACGTTCCAGCACCTCGGCATCCGTCGAGTAGCCGGTCTTGGTCTTCTTCGAAGCTGGCAGTCCCAGCTTCTCGAACAGAACCTCACCGAGCTGCTTCGGTGAGTTGATGTTGAACTCGACGCCGGCGAGCTTGTAAATGCTGGACATGATCGTGTCCAGCTGCTTACCAAGCTCCACGCCGAGCGTTTTGAGCCCCTCGGCATCCACGGCGATGCCGCACATCTCCATCTCCGCGAGAACGCCGGAGAGTGGCAGTTCAAGCTCGTAGAAGAGTTGATGCATCTCACTCTTCTCTAATTCATCGCGCAGCACGGGCACCATGCGCGCCATCGCCATCGCTTTGCGACCCACGTGGTCGCTAAGCGCAGCGAGTTCCGGCAGGCGAAACTTCGCGCCTTTGCCGAACACATCCTCGTCTGCCTTCACAGATGGCAGACCGTACTTCACCGACAGGCCGCTCAAGCTGAGATTCGACTCCGTCGGATCAAGGAGGTAAGCGGCCAACAGCACATCAAAATCCACCCCTGCGAGGTGGATGCCCTGCCAAGCCAGCGCCAGCTGCGCGCGGTGCAGGTCGAAGAGCTGCTTCTTCTTGGAAGCATCGCTGAGCCAATCGCGCAGCGGCTTGCCTGCATCGCTTTGCAGCAGGGCAAACGGCACATAATACGAAGTGTTGGAAGCACCATCATCGATAAACCACACAACCCCAACCATCACAGCTTGATGTGGATTCTCACCAACCGCTTCCACATGGATCGCGGCATGGTCGTCCAATTTGGCAACCAACTCACCCATATTAGCTTCTGTAACCGCAACGGCTTCCAGACTCTCCACGACGAGATCTTCAGTTTCTACGCTGACTGAACCGAAATCCATCTTCTCCAGCAGCGACTTGAACTCCAGCTTGCGAAACATACTGGATAACGCTTGTCCATCGAAGCCATCATAACGGAACGATTCCCAAGCTGTTTCCATCGGGACTTCACGGTAAATAGTGGCCAGCTCTTTGCTCATGAGAGCACTCTTGGCATGCTCTTCCACTTTCTCTTTCATTTTGCCTTTCAGACTTGCTGTGTTTGCCAACACTTCTTCAACCGTGCCAAAGTCATGCAGCATTTTAAGAGCCGTCTTCTCACCAACGCCGGGAATACCCGGAATATTATCGGACGTATCGCCCATGAGACCTTTCAAATCAATGATTTGATTCGGCGTAAGCCCGTATTTCTCTTTAATGGCTTCAGGATCGAAGCGATCCATCTCGCTGATTCCCTTGCGGGTAATCGCAACCGTCACTTGCTCAGAAGCAAGTTGGAGCATATCTTTATCACCAGACACGAGGAGAACTTTCTCCCCTCTCGCATCCGCTTCTTTCGTCAACGTTCCGATAATATCATCCGCTTCATAGCCAGATAGCTCGAATTGCGGGATTTTGAAAGCCTTCAGCAATTCTTTAATCAAAGGAAATTGTTCTGAAAGCTCTGTCGGCGTTTTCGCACGACCACCTTTATACTCGGTATATTCTTTATGTCGGAACGTAATTTTCCCCGCATCAAATGCAACAAGAAAATGGGTTGGCTTTTCTTCTTCAATCAATTTCAGCAGCATGGTCGTAAATCCATATACCGCATTGGTATGTAAACCGCTTGAATTACTCAGCAAAGGTAACGCATAGAAGGCACGAAAAGCGATTGAGTTCCCATCAATAATAATAAGCTTATCCATAAGTTCCACCCCAATTTTAAACATACTTCCTTCATCATAGCATACGAAATTAAAATAAAAAAACGGTTCCCTACATAAACATGTAAGGAGCCGAAATTTTACAAGTTAGGACGGTCAGGTCTTCAGAAGGAGGTTCTCCGTATGAGTCCTTTTTTCTCACCCACACGTAAAAAGGTTATATTTTTTGATATGAATAACACGATCCTTGATCGAAGACAATGCTTCGACTCCGCTTTTCTTGAAGTTATGCAGGATTTCACGGCACGGTGGGAAACAGAGGATTCGAAACTGACCGCGCAAGAGGCACTGCTTAGCTATAAGTCCGAGTGGAGCCGCCATCGCAAAACACCTATCCGAAGCCCTATCTCGCCAGACGAGTTGCGGCATATTTGTTTAATCAAAGCACTCCATCCATTTCCGATGCAAGTGAGTACGGCGTTTACGCGATCCTTTTTCAATCAAATCGAAGAGAAAGAGGACAATTTCGTTGCTTTATTTCCAGGGGTAGAAGACACACTAGAGCTGCTGTCACGTCAATATAAGCTGGCGATTATCAGCAATGGAAATCGAAATCGACTACAACGTAATTTGGAGAAAATGAAGCTGACCTCCTGGTTCGACCAAGAGCGTTTATTTACAACGGAGAATGATGGACCACGGAAGCCGCATCCCGCGATTTTTGAGCAAGCCCTGAAATCGATGAATACGGCTGCAGGCCAGAGTGTGATGGTTGGGAATTCGTGGCGTAATGATGTGGTAGGTGCGGCTTCTACTGGGATGGATGCGGTCTGGATTCACCCAGCCAATATTAAGAAAATCTCTGAAAGGCGGATTGGGAAGCAGAAAGTGATCATCGTTCGTTCATTCAAACAATTAATCTATACGTTCTGAAAATCTTCACAGCATTCGTTAGCCAATCGTTTGAAAACAATAAATACTGCCTTGATGCGCCTTCGCTTTCTTCTTGAGTTGAGCCGCTGTTTGAGAAATATAGTCTAGTGAAATAGGGGACTCACAGCTGCAGATGACTAAAGATAAGGACACCGTGACCCCTTCGCTTTTCACTTGCTGGCCCCCCCGATCCACCACATACTCCCAGTCTTCGCCTTCATAGAACATACGGACACCGGTTTCGAAGCGATTGATGATTTCCTGACACAAGAGTTTCGGTGATAACGAGGTGGATATCGCAATAAAATCATCACCGCCAACATGACCGACAAAATCGCTTGGTGTTCCATAGAAAGCGATGGCTTGTTGCATTAAATCCGCCATATACTGAATTAATTGATCCCCTTTTTGAAAACCAAATCGATCATTGTACCATTTAAAATAATCCAAATCCGCATAGATCACATGAAATGGCACTCTCGCCGTTATTCGTTTGTTCAATTCCCGATTAATTTGCAAATTCCCAGGAAGGCCTGTTAGTGGATTCGCGACGCGTGCTGATTCCATTTTCACATTCGTAATACTCTCTAATATCGTTCGTATGGATGCTGAACCTGCCATTTTCCCCTGACTAGTAATGATGACAAGGTCGTATAAATGATGAATCGCACGTGAAGTTGCCAACTGGGACACTTGCTCCACAGGCGTTAACTCGTCTACGATTAAGGGAGAAGCATCCATCACACTATCAATCGTGCGATTCCAGTAAAGGGAATAAGCATATTGACCAGCCAAATGCTGGAATAAGCGATCTCTCATCATAAGACCGCGCGGCTCATCGTCATGAACAATGACAACCCCGACTGCCTCTTGATTTTTTTTGAAAAACTCCGCAATTTCGGAAATTTGCACTTTCGTATGGAACACACCAACAGGTGTTTTCAGCTCGCCAATATGCCAAGTCATAGTGCCTCCTTGTACGTTGCGATGCTGCCAAATGGTCATTTTATGCGTGTCTTGAACAGTCGCAATGGATGTAGAAGGTCTCCCGAGTAAAAAGCCTTGCGCATAATGCACACCCATTTGAGTTAATTTGGCTAGCTCCTCTACTTGTTCAATTCCCTCAGCGATTAACGAAATGTTCATTTTCTGAGCAAAGGTGACGAAAGTTTCGAGAATATAAGCTTTCACTTTATTCAAATGAATATTTTCAATCAATGAACGATCGATTTTAATAAAATCAGGCTGAAGCTCGGCAATCGCTTGGAGTGAAGAATATCCTGCCCCCGCGTCATCAATCGCAATGCGATAACCCTGTGTCCGATAATGAGCTAAAATTTTCTTAGCCAAAGTGAAGTCCTCGATCGAACTTCTTTCCGTAATTTCGAATACGACATTGCTCGGACGAAGTCCATACTGCTGTAGAATCTCAAGCGTCTTACCTGGAATAAAGCCAGGATCCTCTAAAACGTGTGACGAGATATTAATAAATAACAATTGCTGTCCGTGTTCCAAAATGGAACCTTGTATCGCCTTCTCACGGGCTAGCCGCTCTAGACGATATAGCTCACCTTGCTGCTCCGCATACTGAAACATCGCGAGCGGCGAATGGAAAGGGCCGTCCACCGGACCGCGAGTTAAAGCTTCATACCCCATCACTTGTCCATCTTGCAAGGATACAATTGGTTGATAAACGGAAGAAATACGTTGTTCTTCTATTAACTTATGAAACTCTATCGCGACTTCTGACTGAGTAAGCATGTCCATCATCCTCATCTATTTCTGCATCTATTCCAAGTCTAGCAAATCAAATGATAGGTAAGATTAACCATATGTAAAATGTATGTAAAGACTTTAAGAAAAAAAGAGGGAATTACACTTTTTCCTCGAAAAGGTGAGATATGGATTGTAGGTGCGTATAGCAGATCTCGTGCGGAAAGGACAACCGATGGAACAACAAGTAAAAATCTTGGCGGTAGATGATCGCTATGAAAACTTGCTGGCTCTGAATAGCATTCTGGCCTCTTCTTCCTATGACGTTATTTCATTACAATCAGGGGAGGAAGCACTTCGCTATTTATTAAAAGAACCTGCTGACCATATTGCAGTTATTTTGATGGATGTGCAGATGCCGGGGCTTAGCGGTTTTGAAACCGTAGAATTAATAAAGCAACGGAAAGCCTGTCAAGATATCCCGATTATTTTCTTAACCGCCTTGAGTACCTCAATAGAGCATGTATTGCGAGGCTATCATGTGGGTTCGATTGATTACTTATTTAAACCTGTACATCCCAAAATGCTGCGCATGAAGGTGGATGGTTTCGTTAATATGCATCTGAACCATCAGAAGCTGAAAGCTCAAAGCGAGCTTTTACATAAACGTACATTAGATCTTGAAGAAACGAATCGCAAGCTTGCAGAAGCTGAGGAGAAGTTAATAGAGCAAAACTTACTTCTCGAGAATTGGGTCGAAGAGCGTACATCTGAGCTGGTCGATGCCCATGAGAAGCTTATGAACTCCCAAGAACATTTCAAAAAAATGTTCATCCTCTCGCCTTCCTTAATGGCCATTCGCCGATTACCTGATCTTACCTTTCTGGATGTTAATGAAAGCTGGAAGCAGCATACAGGCTATGGAGACGAGGTTATTGGCACAGCCTTGAATCTATTTCGTGACGATCTTAATAATTCATCTAAATATGGCGATATTGTCCGGAATGAGAAAGTTCGTTATGTTACCAAATCTGGCGACGTTCGGACTGCGCTCCTATCCACAGAGATCATCGATATCGAGGATGAAAATTGCTTGCTCCATGTCGCAGTTGATATTACGGAAAGTCTTCGATTTGAAACCGAAATGGCACGCCTTGCTCAGTTAAACCTAGTCGGTGAAATGGCCGCGGGTATCGCACATGAAATTCGGAATCCGATGACGACGATTCGTGGCTTCCTTCAACTCTTTCAAGAAAATGATCGACATATGCAAAAGGAATATATCCCTATCATGTTGGAAGAATTGGACAGGGCCAACGATATTATTACGGAATATCTTTCTCTAGCCAAGAATAAGCAATCCTATCAACGTCCTGAGAGTATTAACCGTATCATTGAAAGCTTGCTGCCTCTGATTCAAGCAGAAGCCGTCATGTCAGGCAAACATGTTAATGGTCAATTCGGATATTGTCCAGAGATACAACTTGACGACAAAGAGATGCGGCAGCTTATTCTGAACATGTGTATGAATGGTCTTGAGGCTATGAGCATAGGCGGAACACTATCGATTGAAACCTATCAGGAGAATGAACACGTTGTCCTCTTAATTGCTGATCAAGGCAGTGGCATTAAGACAGAGCATTTGGAGAAGCTGGGCCGCCCCTTCTTCACGACGAAGGATGAAGGAACTGGACTCGGTTTAGCCATCTGCTACAGTATTGCTGCCAGACATCACGCTACGATTGAAGTGAGCTCCAGTCCAAATGGTACTACCTTCTTCATTCGATTCCCGCTTCATTCCAAATGATAAAAGGGCCATCTCCGAGAGTAGATAATCTACGCTTGGAGATGGCCCTTCTCTATTTCGCTTATACGTTCAGATCTTTCCGTTTCCCTGTTACCATGTAGATGACACCTTCGCCGATATTCGTGGTATGATCTGCCACACGCTCCAAGAAGTGCGCAACAAACAACAGATGGGTCAGTTGACGATTCCGATGATAATCGGTACCCATCATCCCCATCAGCTCCTGCATCACCGTACTGTACAGCTTATCTACACGGTCATCCTTCTCGGCAAGCGATGCCGCCCTATGTACATCGCGTTCCGTATAGGATAGAAGGCTCTCATGCAACATTTCGATAGCAATTTCCGCCATTTGCGGAATGACTTCTAGTGGCTTCACCAGCTCTTCACCTGCAAATCGAATTGTGATCTTCGCGATATCGACAGCATGATCTGCAATACGTTCCAAGTCCGTGGCAATCTTCAACGCCGTTCCAATAATTCGCAGATCACTAGCCATGGGTTGTTGAAGAGCAATTAATCGTAAACATAGCTCATCAATGGTCGTTAAATAATCATCAATAAGATCATCCTTCTGGATGACTTGCTGAGCGGCCTTCTCATCCAGCTTGGCAAGGGACTCCACGGAGGTGTAAATTAAATCCTCCACACTTTCTCCCATTTGCTGTAATTCCTTCTGCAGTAGTGCCAACGACTGATGAAACCCTGGTCTTGCATCCATGTGTATCTCTCCCTTTATGTGTTTTAACCGAAACGTCCGGTAATGTAATCTTCTGTACGTTGATCATTCGGATTCGTGAAGATCTTATCGGTTTGGTCGGTTTCGACTAAATAACCGTTCAGGAAGAAAGAGGTTTTATCTGAGATTCTCGCTGCTTGTTGCATGTTGTGGGTCACGATGATGATCGTATATTTCTCTTTTAAGGTTTGTGTTAGTTCTTCTACTTTCAATGTTGAAATAGGATCCAAAGCCGATGTTGGCTCATCCATCAGCAATACATCTGGTTCGACAGCGAGTAATCGTGCGATACATAAACGTTGCTGTTGTCCCCCGGATAATCCCATCGCAGACTTATTCAGTCGATCCTTGACTTCTTCCCAAAGCGCAGCTTGTACGAGACTGCGTTCTACAATTTCATCTAACACAGCTTTCTTCTTGATACCGTGAATTCTTGGACCATAAGCGATGTTATCATAGATACTCATTGGGAATGGATTTGGACGTTGAAATACCATACCCACACGTTTACGCAGTGACACGACATCGGAATCCGAGCCATAAATATTGTGTCCGTCCACGGCTACATTCCCTGTGATCCGCACATTATCGATAAGATCATTCATTCGGTTCAACGTACGAAGGAACGTGGATTTCCCACAACCCGAAGGACCGATCAACGCGGCGATAGATCCTGTTTCGATATTCAAATCAATATCGTGAAGTGCTTGGTTTTCGCCATAAAACAAATTCAATTTCTCTGCTTTAATTTTGTACTTCGTCGCGATAGCCATATGTTATTTCCCCCCGGAAAGTCTTTTTTGTAAGATTCGACTTGGTATCGAAACCAGCAGATTGAAGATCAGGACAACGATTAAGAGTAAAGCGGCACTGCCCTTGGCAATCTCTTTCGCATCAGGAACAAGTGATTCTGCACCGATGTACCAGAGATGAACGGAGAGCGTCTCTCCCATTTTGAGCGGATTGAAATCTGGGAAAAAGCGCGATACGGACAAGCCAGCTGTATAAATGAGAATCGCTGATTCACCAAGCGCCCGTCCGGCGATTAACGTAATACCTGTAATCAAGCTTGGTAACGCTGCTGGAATGAGCACCTTACGAATGGCCTGCCATTTCGTTGAGCCTAGCGCCAAGCTAGCCTCCCAATAGGAGTCAGGCACTGTCCGAATAGCTTCCTCTGTCACCCGAACCATGACGGGTAAATTCAGCAAGGCTACAGTGGCCGCGCCACCAATCAATGAAAACTTGAGTCCTAGCAAGTTAGCGAATAGAAGAAATCCGAAAAGACCAAATACGATAGATGGTACGGAAGATAGTGCCTCTACGGAAATACGGACGAGATCAGTGAACCAATTCTTTTGCGCATAAATGGCTAAGTAAATACCTGAAAATAAACCGATTGGAATCGAAATCACAAGTGACAGGAACAGTACGTAGAACGAGTTAAAAAGCTGAGGTCCTACGCCACCGCCGGCTTTGATTTCTTCGGGCTTACCGAAGATAAAATGCCAGGATAAATGCGGGATGCCATCCCCTAGTATGCGAACGAGAAACCATGCCAGAATCCCGATAATGACGATGCCTGATGTCCAGAAATAGATGGTTGCGATGCGATCTGTTGATTTACTTGTCATTTGAGTTCACTCCTCTTGGCTACAATACGAATGATGAGAATGAGGGATAAGGAGATGACAAGTAGGAGCAAAGCCATCAAATAGAGCGCGTTATTCCACGTTGAGCCGTAATTTGTATTCCCCATATCTTTAACGATGGCTGTCGTTAGTACTGTCGTTGAATCGAGCAGCGATTTGGGCATTTGCGGTGAGTTCCCGATGACCATGAATACTGCCATCGTTTCGCCAATCGCGCGGCCCATCCCAAGGATGATCGCTGTTAGAATACCAGGTCTCGCTGCTGGTAGGAGTACACGCCACATCGTTTGCCACCGTGTTGCTCCCAGTGCCAATGAGGCTTCTTCCAAACGGCCCGGAAGCGAGCGAATCGCATCTTCGGAAATGGACAGAATAGTAGGTAGAATCATAATGGCTAGAATGATCGCTGCTGGCAAAATGCCGTACCCGATGCCACCTGTTATTTTACCTAACGCTGGTACAATGACGGTCATCCCGATCAGTCCATAAACAACTGAAGGAATCCCAACGAATAGATCCGTGGCAGGACGCATGATCTCACGCATCCATTTTGGTGCTATTTTAGCCATAAACAAAGCACCTGATAAGGCGAGTGGAACGGAAATGACGACCGCAACTAGTGTCATGAGCAACGTGCTGTAAAGAAACGGAAATGCGCCGAATTTATTTTGACCAGGTGTCCAATCGGTAGAAAAGAAAAATTCGAGAGGACTTACACCTTGAAAGGTTTTGATTCCCTGCATACCTACGAAAATGATGATTGAGAATATAATTGCAGAAACTAGAGCAGCACTGCCAACAAACACCCACCTCATCATTCTATCTTGCCGATGCTGATTTTGAGTCCATTTGGTGACGACTGGGCGACTTGCATCTGATTTCACATTGCTGGTAAGTTGATCTACTATGGAATTCACTGGGTGATTCCCCTTTCTCTACAATACACAAGACTTACTATTATCATAGAATACGAATGTCATTGGATCGTAAATGAATTGTTAAGGGAATGTAAAAGTTTTGCGTGTATGCGCGGTATTCCGAGTTTGCAGCGAGTGATCTCCCCGCACACATACACAGAAAAAGAGCGCTGCATGAATATGCAGACGCTCATGATGGGATATCTTATTTTTTCAACAAATCAGCTGGTAAGAACTTCAATTCACGAACTTGCTTACCTTGGAATTCTTTTGTGGAGATGTAGTCGATGAATGCTTTAGCAGCACCTGTCGCTTCACCTTTTGTATACATGTGCTCAACACCGAACAATTTGTATGTGCCGTTTTTGATGTTTTCTTCGGAGAATGCTACGCCATCAATTTTCAAAGCTTTTACAGTGTCATCGATATACGGCGTATCAACATAACCAACGGAACCGGATTGACCAACAACTGCTGTTTTCATTGCACCACTATTTTCTTGGGTAATACCGTCTTTCGTGAATTCTTTGCCATCCAAAATAATTTGTTTAACTAGTGTACGGGAACCTGAGCTGTCCGGACGGTGAACAAGAACGATTTTCGCGTCATTGCCGCCAACGTCTTTCCAGTTTGTAATTTTACCCATGTAGATGTCAGCCGCTTGTGCTTTTGTTACGTTGTCTACTTTAACATCTTTGTTAACGATGAATGCGAAAGGTGCGATTGCTACTTGGTGATCCACAAGGCCTTTATCTTTATATTCAGCAGCAGGTTCTACGTCGGAGTTACCAATGTCGGATGTTCCGTCTGCTACGTTTTTAATTCCTGTACCTGAACCACCAGCAGTAACGTTAACAGTTACCTTCGGGTTCTTTTCCATAAACTCTGTTGCTGCTTGTTTAACCAATGGAAGAAGTGCGCTGGAACCAGAAGCTGTTACTGTGCCGCTCAACTCTGTTTTCGGTGCATCTGTCGGTTTAGCAGAAGCTGAAGCTGCAGTCGTTGCTGCTGTTGTTGCTGCTGCGTTGTTCGTCTCTGTTTTAGCGCCGCAACCAACCAAAGTCCCCATCATTAGTACCGCGGATAATGTAAATGTAATTCCTTTTCTCGACATGAAGTTAAACATAGTTAGCATGTCCTCCTTTGAATGTATGTGCTGGATTTGGTTATGTTCGATCCCCATCTACTTGTGTGTCGAACGACCTTACTTCCATATGGTAACAAGCGAATGTAAATTACAAACCCACGAAACGTTAACGTAATGTAAAACTTTTAATTTACAAATCGTTTACATAGTTCGACGCTTTAGTTAATAGAAGCCCCCTATATTAATAAGTAATTAGACGAAGAATGTCTAAGCTTGTCTATTTATAGGAGGAATACATATGATTAGATTGATGATGTCAAACTTCTCTATGCGTGCAAAATTAATCACAAGCTTCAGCGGTGTATTAGTAATTTTCTTAACCGTTGCTCTGTTTAATCTTCATCAGGTGACACAAATCAAGCAGCATATGATCGATCAGAACGATAAGGTAGATCTTAAAGTAATGGCCTTAGAGCTTAAGAATTTGGTTCAGGAGATGAACATCATTGCTTCTGGACTTGAAATCTCCAAGAAACCCGAATTTATTGAGAAATACAATAGTAAACGAAAACCGTACAATGATTCCATTAAGAAGATAGGCGATACCGCCAGTACTCCTGATCAACAAAAATGGCGAAGCCAGTTAATCCAAGCCTCGGTTGATTACATTAACAATTTCGATTCAGCAGCTAAAATGGTTCAGGACCCCAACATCAAGCCAACCGATCTTCAGATTAATTTGTTGTACTTATATAGTGAATCGCAAGAGTTGAAGGATAACATTTTTGGATTAGTCGATAAATTTTACATAACCTATGCAGACGGTGCTGCTGCTGCCATCGCTGACTCCTCCAAAGCACTCAATAATAGCCGTACGATCATGTTGGTTGCTTCCGCTGTTGTGTTCTTTCTTACCCTTGTTATCGCTTTTCTCATTATTACATCGTTCACGCGTCCGATTTCGGTACTGCAAAAAGCCGTCGCTCGCATTGCCTCCGGGGATTTAACCCACACCATTAATTCCTCTGCCAAAGATGAGCTAGGGCAATTGAGTAATAGCTTCGACCAAATGATTAAACAGGTTAGGCTCATGCTTGGCGCGACCAAGGGCATCGCTTCTTCCTTATCTGCCCATTCGCATGAATTTCATCGCTTCTCACAGCTGACGGCTTCGGCTAATTCAGATATCCTCAAAGCGATCCACGAGATTTCGACAGGTGCGGATGAACAAGCGATGAAAACAGAGAGCAGCTCATTACTCATTGCCGAGCTTGAAGAAGAAATCCGCGATATCAGCGCGTATACCCATGAAATGAAACGCAGCAGTGACGAGGCAGCTATCGATACGCAGCAAGGTACTGCGTACGTACAAGCGCTCAAAGCATCGACTGCGCAGTCGCAGCTCCTGCTGCACAAGGTTGACGCTGCGATGCAGACGCTCAGCGCCAGCTCTAAGCAGATCGGCGCCATCGTGCGCTCGATCATGGAAATTTCAACGCAGACGAATGTCCTTGCGTTGAATGCCGCGATCGAAGCGGCCAGAGCCGGCGTGCACGGCCGCGGCTTCTCCGTGATCGCGGACGAAGTGCGCGAGCTGTCCCTGCAAACGAACGGATCGTCGAAGACGATCAGCGGTATCATCGGGACGCTGCAAGGACAGATTCAGGAACTGCAGCTTTCACTAGGTGATGCACGTGAATCTGCGCTAACGCAAAGCAGCCATGTGGAGGAAACCTTCGGCGCGTTCAATAGAATTGAACAATCGACGTTAGTCATCCGTGAGCAGATTGTGCAGATTCATCAGAAAATCGAGCAAGCCCAATCGAAAAACGATCATCTTGTTGATTCCGTCCAATTCGTTGCCGCTATTGCGCAAGAGACAGCTGCAGGTGTTGAAGAGGTGAACTCGACTAGTATCCAACAGGACGCGTCGATCCGCCGTATTGCCGAGGAGTCGGATGATATTCTTGAGCTGGCTCAGCAGCTTTTTGCAGAAATTAGCAAGTTTCAAATTGCGGAGGTTGTTAGTGTGGAGGAGCCAATAGAAATCCATCTGGCTGAAGGTCATATCGTGGAACAAATTGTGGAACAAATCGCAGCCATTGAACAGGAATTGAACGTAGAGCCCGTATTTGAACAGCAGCGTGACGTCCAGCAACAGAAGGAACGCAAGGACGAGGAGCAGCGTTTAGAAGAAAAGAAAGAATTGGTGGGGGTTAAGTAACACATAGAGCTTCCAACCGTTTTCGAGACTGAGTTAGTCGGTTTCTCCGACTAACTTCCAACAAGCAAAAGAGCTAAACGGATTTTAAGCCGCTTAGCTCTTTTCATTTTCGAAAATCATTTATTTCGCAATCTCATCCGTTGCTTTGATGTTGCGGAGGATGCTCACTTCGACTCGGCGATTCTTGGCCCGGCCATCGGTTGTCGCATTCTCAGCAATTGGGCGATACTCGCCGTAACCAACTGAGGAATAAGACGCTGGCTGAATCTTGGTGTTAACGAGCAGCAATTTCATAAAATTCACAGCACGCTTGGCGCTTAAATCCCAATTCGTTTCAAAATCCGCCCGGTGAATCGGTATATTATCGGTATGTCCAGCCACTTCAACCTGATAGCCTGGATATTGTCCCAGTAGATTCGACATCGATGTGGCTAGATTCTGGGACTCTTGCTTGATCGTAGCAGATCCCGAATCGAACAGTGCGCGATCGCTTATTGTGATCGTCAATTTTTCATTATCCAACTTGGTTGTCAGCTGTTCACTCATGTTATTCTCTTTAATGAAAGCATCCATACTTTTCTTTAGTTCTTCCAGATCCTTTTCTTCCTTCTGAAGCTTCGCAGCTAACTGGCTCTCGATTTTATTCTCTTCTTTGGAAGGTGGATTCTGGTTCTTAAAATTATTTTTCGTCGAATTCGCAGCATCATCAATTGGAATTAAGTTCGACATGGCGAATGGCGCTTCGCCACCTGTGAAAGCATTATTTAACGATCGCATAATGGAATCATATTTCTTGGAGTCCAACTGACTAGAAGCAAACAGAATGATAAAAAGGGCAAGTAGTAAAGTCAATAAATCTGCATAGGGAATCAGCCAGGATTCATCGACATGTTCTTCATGATCCTCATGCTTCTTTTTTTTACTCACTGTCCGGATGCCCCCCCCTCCATGCTTTCTTCATAGGACTCACGATCTTTGTTAGCAACAAAAATCATCATCTTCTGCTTCACGGAATTGGCAGACACACCGGATTGGATGGAAAGTAAACCTTCTACGACCATCAGCTTAATTTCAACTTCTTTCTTGGACTTCTGCTTAAGCTTATTTGCAAAAGGGTGAAAAATAACATAGCCCAAGAAAATACCGAACATGGTTGCAACGAATGCTGCTGAAATCAAGTGACCCAACTTCTCAACTTCACTCAAATTACCGAGTGCCGCGATAAGCCCTACTACCGCACCAAGTACCCCTAGTGTAGGCGCATATGTACCTGCTTGTGTAAAAATGCTTGCAAATTTCTTATGTCTCGTTTCCATCTCAGCAATATCTTCAAGAAGAACATCACGCACGAAGTCAGGGTCATTCCCATCGATAATCAGTCGCATACCGCTTTTCATAAAAGGATCCGAAAGCTCTTCAGCTTGCTTCTCCAAAGAAAGCAGCCCCTCACGACGCGTAATGCTCACCCAGTTAATGAACGTCTCGATCAATTCTTTTTTGGGCATTAGTTTCTGTTCGGTAAAAATAATTTTTAATAAGACCGGAATTTTCTTGATCTCTTCGAGTGAGAAGGCTATGAGCAGCGCTGAAGCTGTTCCACCGAAAATGATTAATGCGGCCGCAGGATTTAATAAGGCTGCTAGACTTGCCCCTTTTAATACCATCCCAAAGCCAATGGATACTGCAGCCAGCACAATACCAATAATTGATGATTTCTCCATCCTTCATGCACCTCTTCAAGTAATCGATTTATGAATTTCCAACTTGTTCAAGCAAGCTTTCGACAATAACTGAGTCCTATATTCATAATAAGTTTAATTGTGCATTACCACAATCCTTTTTCATAAAAATATTAGGTCAAAAGACCCATATGTTCATCATTTCGAACCAATTAGGTCGAATCCTGACGAAGAACACTACTCATTAAATTATGTGGAGCTGCATTGAATTCCTTCTTATTTCGCTCTCTTTCGGAATTCAACCGATGTGGTAAAATTGGTATGTCTTGGTATCCATTGTGGGAACGATAGGACATAATAACTTCAGCTAGCCAGTATAGGAGGAATGTTTGGAATGGAGAAAAGACCTTTTGGCCAGACGGGAGCACAATTCCCACTATTAAGCTTTGGCGCCCAACGTATTGTAAATGAACATAATTGCACGGAGGAACAAGCGATTCAGATAGTGAATCGTGCGATCGATGAGGGAATCACTTACTTCGACACAGCGCCTAGCTATTCGAAAGGGCAATCGGAAGAACGGTTAGGTAAAGCACTAGCCCTGCATAATCGCAGGGACGAGGTATGGATTGCAACCAAGACCAATGACCGAACGCGGGACGGTTCCTTGCGACTTCTCGAAGACAGCTTGAAGCGACTGCAGACGGATCACGTCGAGGAATGGCGTCTACATAATATTATGAAAATGGAAGAGCTCGATCAGTGTTTGTCCAAAGGAGGCGCACTCGAAGCTTTACTTGAAGCGAAGGAACAAGGCATGATTAAGCATATCTCAATCAGTGGTCATACGAATCCTCAAGTCCAACTGGAAGCGATTGACCGCTATCCATTCGATAGCGCACTTGTGGCACTATCTGCTGCCGATCACCTTGTTTATAGCTTCGCCCATGAGTTCCTCCCCAAGGCCAATGAAAAGGGAATCGCAGTCATCGGCATGAAAGTCATGGCGCTGGGCAAATTGGCGCCGTGGTATGAGAAAGCTTTGCGCTACACGCTATCTTTGCCAATCTCAACGGCCATCGTTGGTATGGAGTCTATGGAACAACTGGAGCAGAATCTTGCGATAGCGAAAAATTTCAAGCCAATGACCGATCTCGAGCAGCTTGATTTCCTGAAGGAAATTATGCATTTGGCGAATCCGGATGTGCTGAAGTGGAAATCGACGGATTGGGTTTCCGGCGAGTGGTATGAGAGGTAGCAACAGCGAAAGCCCGATAAGCTCAGAGCCTATCGGGCTTTTTTAACTATCATGTCACCGAAGATTATTCTTTGGAGTCGAAGAAGAAGTGCTCTACCTTCCATTGCTCCCCTAACTGGAGAATGCCATACGAGTAGCGTGGCTGTCTTCTTTTATCCGTAGGCGAACCTGGATTGAACATAATCATTCCTTGAACATTTTGTAGAAATGGGACGTGTGAGTGTCCAAAGATCACCATATCAGGCCGCTCAGCTTCGAACGCCTCACGTGCTCTTTCTTCAGTCGTTTTCCGGAAACCATCTCCATGGATAAGCCCTATGCGGAAGTTACCGAAAGTTAGCACTTTCTTTTTCCCGTATCGCTCCACAATGTCTTCACCATCATTATTACCAGCCACGGACTCACACGGCGCAATCTGCTCGACAAGCTCGATGACATGCTCACTCACCCAATCACCTGCATGAATGATCAGATCGACACCCTGTAGCCCGGCTATAAGCGCATCGGGCAGCTTCGTGGCACGGTAGGATAAGTGCGTATCTGCTATAACACCTATTCGCATCACCTTAACTCCTTCCAATATCAACAGTCATTAAACATATACTAGTCAGGAATAAGTTGGAATGCAAATAAGTATTTGGGACTCATGTGTCAATCATACAAACAGCCGCCTCACATAACGTGGAACGGCTGAGAGCTTACATTATTAATCCAATTGACGCACTTGCACGCCTTTGTCTCGAATGCGATCTAGTGCTTCCTTGCTCGTAAGTCGATCGGTAATCACATGTTGAATCTCCGACCAACCCGCAACTTGTGTTAAAGCCTGTGTGCCGAATTTACTATGATCAGCCAGCAGATAGGTTTCGTCAGCAATGCTGATCATTTTGCGCTTAATTAACGCTTGCAGCTCATTCGATTCGCTGATACCGCGCTGTACGTGAACCCCTTTACATGAAAGGAACAGCTTGTGCGCATGGTACATATCCAAGGACCGCTCCGATAATGGACCTACGTAGGATAAAGACTTCGGAGAAAGCAAGCCACCGGTGGAGATGACTTGAATTTTCTCCTTGCCACTTACCTCCAAGGCAACTTTCATCGAATTGGTGATGATGGTAATCGCCATGTCTGGAATCATTTTCGCCATATACCAAGCTGTGGTACTCGCATCAAGAATGATGCGGTCCCCCTCCCCAATATGTGAAACAGCTTCCTTCGCAATGCTATTCTTGAAATCCGCATGAGCCGTCTCCCGCTCCATGAAAGGAACTTCGGTCTGCGCTTCCTTCACGCTCACCGCACCGCCATGGCTGCGCATGAGCTTGCCTTCGGCTTCTAAGCGATCCAAGTCACGTCGAATTGTTTCTTCCGTGACCTGACATAGCTCACTTAACTCGGTCACACGGATGCTTCCTCTTTCATTAACCAATTGAACGATTCTCTGCCATCTTTCTGCTACCAGCATCGTTACCCCTCATTTCACCGTCGATCGGGAGGCCACCTGACAGAACACTGCATACGCCGCCTGCCAACCCGCCTCATCCTGAGGATGATACGTCTTGACTGGGAACGAATTCCGAATCAGCTTCCTGGCTTCGCGCAAATTCGCGATATACCCTAGTGCTATCCATTGTACTACAAGGTTTCCTAAGGCACTACCCTCTACCGGCCCAGCCCACACTTCACGCTGTGTAGCGCTCGCTGTGAACTGACAAAGCAGCTCATTCTGAATGCCGCCACCAACGATATGTAAACCGCGGTACGTCTTGCCTGAAAGCTGCTCTGTACGCTCCAAGATAAAGCGATATTTCAGTGCTAAGCTTTCCATGATGCAGCGCACGATTTCACCATCCGTCTGAGGCACAGTCTGCTGGGTGTCACGACAATATTGTTGAATTTGCTTTGGCATATGAGCAGGATTTAGGAACATATCATCATCAGGATCGATGAAGAATTGGAATGGCTTCACGACTTCTGCTTGCTTTACAAGTTCAGCAAAGCTGGTTGTTTTGCCTTCTTTTTCCCATGTCCGCTTGCATTCCTGAATAAGCCATAAGCCCATGATGTTCTTCAGTAAGCGATTCGTGCCGTACACGCCGCCTTCATTCGTGAAGTTCCACGATAAAGCTTGTTCCGTGAGCACCGGCTTCTCCGTTTCAGTTCCGAGCAACGACCATGTCCCACAGCTAAGGAAAGCGAAGTCATCATCAAGCGCAGGAACGGCAACAACTGCAGATGCGGTATCATGCTCGCCAACGGCGATGACAGGGATGGAAGGAACATCCAGTTCCTCACAAACAGCTGGACTTAGTGATCCAACTCGAGTCCCCGACGCGACAGGCGGTAAGAAGATTTGAGCCGGCAGGCCTAGCTGATCAATCAATTCGGTGTCCCAAGTGAAGCTCGTTGCATTAAACAACTGCGTGGTCGTCGCATTCGTGAATTCACTATGCTTTTCGCCAGTCAGGAAGTAGCGAAGCAGATCTGGAATCATGAGAAACGTCGCCGCGCGGTCAAGTAATTCCGGATTATTTTTCTGAAGTGCATACAATTGGAAAATGGAATTGAATTGCAAAAACTGCAGCCCTGTTAGCGCATACAGTTTTTCGCGTCCGACGATATCCATGACTTCGCTCATGATGCCATCTGTGTGATGATCCCGATAATGATACGGATTTCCTAATAGCTCGCCATTTGCAGCTAATAAACCGAAATCTACTGCCCATGAATCAATGGCCAAGCTTTCGATATTCGCGTAGCCTAGATGTTTGGTTTGTAAAATGCCTTGCTTCAACTCATGAAGCAGCCGCAAAATGTCCCAATGAAGGTGGTTGCCCACCTGCACTGGATCATTGGAGAAGCGGTGAATTTCCTCGATCGTGATCCGGCCCGCTTCAGAATCAAGACGTCCGACGATCGCTCTGCCGCTGCTTGCTCCCAAATCAAAGGCTAGAACTGTCGAAGATGTACTCACCAGCTTGCACCGCCTTTGCCACGCGCGTTAATTTTCTCGTCATACCCGCTTGCCAAGTAAGCTTTCATCGGATCAACCGGCACGCCGATTTCTTCACGAACCGCTTGAAGAAGAGGTGTTACATCAAATTCAAATGCTTTACGAACCGCATCCTCAGCGCCAAGAACATCTTGATTCTCTTGTGCAGCACGAACTTCTTCAAGGTTAATCAGAAGCGCTTTCGCATATTGCGTTTGTACGTTAAGTACAGAACGAAGCATCGCTGGGATTTTACGCTCAATGTTATGGCTTTGGTCGATCATATACGCAATGTTGTCAGCCGCTTGACGAATTTGTGCGTTCTTGTCATTCGCTGCATCAATAATTTGATAGAAGATTAAGAACAATTCATACGGATTCACGGATCCAACAATCAGATCATCATCTCCATATTTACGAGAGTTGAAATGGAATCCGCCTAGTTTATTTTCATCCAACAAGTATGTCACGATATGCTCGATGTTCGTTCCCTGCGGGTGATGACCTGTATCAACAAGCACTTCGGCTTGCGGACCCAATTTGTTAGCCAAATTGAATGCCATACCCCAATCAGCTAGATCTGTGTGATAGAACGCAGGCTCATAGAATTTGTATTCGATCAACATGCGCATGCTAGGTGACATCGCGTTGTACATTTCTTTCAGGGACTCATACATCCATGCTTTACGAGCGCGGATATCCACTTGTCCTGGGTAGTTAGAACCGTCAGCAAACCACAAGCTCAACACGTCAGAACCTACTGTTTTAGCGATGTCTACACACTCAAGGAGGTGATCCGTTGCTTTACGGCGAATCGCTGCGTTTGAGTTCGTCACACTTCCGAAGATGTAGTCATCTTCTTGGAAAAGGTTCGGGTTCACCGCACCGATGGAAACACCTAGATCAGAAGCATGCTGCTTCAGCTTGGCGTAGTCGTCCACTTTATCCCATGGGATGTGGATCGCAACCGACGGGCAAACACCCGTCAGTTTATGCACTTGCGCCGCATCTTCGAATTTCTCGAACGGATTACGTGGCACGCCTGTTTGTTTGTAAACTTTGAAACGTGTTCCTGAGTCTCCGTAACCCCATGATGGCGTCTCAACTTTCAATGCTTTCAGCTTCGCTTTGACAGCTGCAATATCAATGCCTCTCAGGGCTTGTTGTTCTTCGAATAATGCGTAGGCTTTGTCGCTCATCGGTTTTATGGCCTCCTAGTAGGTGTATTAGCGCGTGAAGGCAGCAGGTACGCCACCATCAACAGTGATCATGCAACCCGTTGTTTTAGCTGCTTTGGATGAAGCGAAGTAGACAATAGCTTCTGCAACATCTTTCGGGAAAATGTTGACAAGCAGCGTCGTTCTCTTACGGTAGTGCTCTTCCAACTGATCCGGTTCAATTCCATATGCAGCCGCACGCTCATTGCGCCAGCCGGAGTTCCAAATGGCAGAACCTTGAAGAATAGCATCTGGCAATACGGAGTTCACGCGGATACCGAATTCGCCGCCTTCTGCTGCGATACAACGCGCCAAGTGGATCTCTGCCGCTTTGGCAGTGGAATAGGCAGATGCATTTTTCCCTGCGAATACGGAGTTCTTGGAGCCGACGAATACCATGCTGCCGCCAACTTTTTGTGTTTTCATAATCTTAAACGCTTCTCTAGCTACAAGGAAATACCCTGTGCTAAGTACGTTCATGTTCAAGTTCCACTCTTTAAGCGATGTTTCGTCAAAAGGACTGGAAGTCGCAAGACCTGCGTTGTTCACGATAATATCGATTCCGCCGTAGCTAAGAATAGACTCGCGGAACGCTGCTACTACTTCTTCTTCTTTCGTTACGTCCATGCGAACAGCAATCGCTCTGTTTTCGCCATATTGTTCGTTAAGTTCTGCCGCCAGCTTCTGTGCACCTTCCAGGTTCAAGTCAGCAAGCACAACGTGTGCGCCATCTTTGAGGAATTGACGAGCTGTTACGCTTCCGATTCCGCCCGCTCCGCCTGTGATGAAGGCGATTTGACGGGAGAACTCAGCTTCTGCAGGAGCAAGTGTTAATTTATAAAGTTCAAGAGGCCAGTACTCAACATTGTAGGATTCATTTTCGCTAAGGGATACGAACGTTCCAAGCGCTGTAGCGCCTCTCATAACGGAGATTGCACGGTGGTAAAGCGCGCCGCTAATTTGTGCCATAGCCCAGCTTTTGCCTGTGTTGATCATCCCGATTCCTGGAATAAGGATAACACGCGGAGCTGCTTCATTAATAACGTCGCCTTCATTTTTGTTACGGTCAAAATAAGCTTTGTACTCTTCTTTGTACGCTTCGATTCCGGCTTTAAGTGCTTCAGTCAAGGAAGCTGCATCACCTGTTGTCGGATTCCAGTCGATATATAATGGTTTCATTTTCGTATGGACAAGGTGATCCGGGCAAGCTGCACCCACTTGGGATAGCGTTGCGGCATCACGGCTATTTACAAATTGAAGCACATCGTCTGCACTGTCAATGGTAAGGATCATTTTCTTCTCGTTACTTACTGCACCGCGAACGATTGGAAGAACTTGAGCCAATAGTTCGTTGCGAGCTTCTACGCTGAGGGATTCATATTTGGATCCGCCATATAGGTTCGCTTCGTTCACGCGAGCTTCGATGAAGCTTGCTGCTTCATTAATGATAGCGATTGTTTTCAAGTAACTCTCTTCAGACGTTTCGCCCCAAGTTACTAGACCATGTTTCTCCATAAGAACAAGCTCAGCTTTTGGATTGTTGCGAACGCCATCTGCGATCATTTTGGAAAGTGTAAAGCCAGGACGTACATAAGGTACCCATACGAAGCGATCGCCATAAATTTCTTTCGCAAGCTCACGTCCGTTGTGTGCGCAGCAAAGCGAGATAATCGCATCTGGATGCGTGTGGTCAACGTTTTTGAATGGTAAGAACGCATGTAAAAGCGTCTCAATGGAAGCACGCGGGTGCTTGCTGTCGATCATACAGTTCGCAAGATAAGCAACCATTTCTTCGTCAGACATTTCGTCACGCTCAATCAAAGGACGAATATCTTCCATACGAAGACCTGTGAAATTCTTTGCTTTCATTGTTCCAAGATCAGAACCGCTGCCTTTCACCCACATCACTTCAACATCGCGACCACGGAAATCTTTCTCGATCGTTTTGTAAGAAGTATTGCCGCCGCCCCAGTTACATACAGCGCGATCCGTGCCTAATAGATTAGAACGATAAACAATTTCCTCTACACCTTTCGATACTGCATTCGCTTTTGAAGCTTCCCATAAATTCGCAACCATTTAAGTACCCTCCTAAGTTTTACATCCCATGTGTATGTGTTTGTATTTGATGGTTTCATCTTATCACATCTTTGTTTGTTTTTGAATAATTATTTTTATTTTTGTTTTTAAAGGAAGTAAACACAGATTCATCCGTGTATTGTGTTTAAAATGAAGGGTTAACTAGTTGTTGAGGGGAGATTCGGATGAAATTGAGGGTCGTAGACAAAAATTACTGTGTTAATCTTCGAATATGTTGGTTTTCTTCTGAATTCAATAACATTGCTCAAGTTGAGCTAGCCATGATGTAAGGGGAAAAGTTCGGTGTTTGTTGAGTAGCTATGGTGTTAGGGGCAAATTTGATGACCGTTTGGTTTTTTTCTGTATTTGGCTTTGAATCTGTCTTTTCATTCGGCAACGAGGCTACAGCGGAGCAATAACTGGAAAAACTACAGCTAATTCTGCGGAAATCATTTCTTCTAGGGCATTAACTGGATAACCTACAACTATTTTCAGCTGAAATCGCTGATTCAGGCAAAAACCTCATTATTAACTACATGTTTTCCATTTAATTCAATTTTTCTGACTTATAAACTACATTTAACTGCATGTTTTCCATTTATTCAGGTTGGTGGAGATCGGCCCAGTCAGTCAGCCTAAATGTCATCATCAAACTGCCACTTATCTCCGCCACTGACTGAACCTCCAGACATGTCATCCTGCATATCGCCGCCGAAATCCCCGTATTCGTCCTCGGCCACATTTTGCAAATCAAACGCGTTGATCGTTATGATCGGATAAGTATGATGCGCGGCGATTTGAGCTGCCTGCAATTTCATAAACTTCGGCGAGCCTTCTGTCTCTTCATCATAAACAAGCAATATGCCGTCAGAGTTTCGTAGGAGGAACTTGTCCCTCTCTTTGAACTGCCAAGGCCCATCATATTTAGTCTTTGTTACACTGTTCACGTAATTGGCGCGCTGTATAACGCTAGCGTAGCAACCTTTCTTATCATCACTCCACTTCTCTTCCTGCTCTAGAAAAGGAGTAATTACTGCAAGCTTAATTTCTGGATGCGTGCTCTCTCTCAGTTCAAGTGCAGCCTCCGCCGCCCATAGTTCCACGCCCCATTGACCACTGACGACAACCCATTCAAGCCCATCATCTAACAAGGCGATGAGCCGTTTTTGAATTGCTTTTTTGATGATCGGAATGCCTGGATGCTTCAATGAGAAAATGCCAAGTTCATTCGCTTTGTACCCAGTAATCAGTACTCGTTTCATATGAACTCACCTCCTTGTTGATCATCCTAACAGGTTAGCATAGTTAGATCGAATTAGGAAGAAGTGCAGATTTCAATCATTACTATGTCATATTATATGACACAAATGTTAATTTTCGCACATTAAAGACAATTTATTGACTGTTTTTATCAAAATAATGATTGAAATTTCAAATAAATTAAGTTATTCTGTTCTCAACACACAAATGTACGTTAACTAACCTAACATTAAAGAGGGGCGGAGAGATAATGAATATTGCACTTGTTGCGCATGATGTTTACAAAAACTTGCTCGTGGACTTTGTCATAGCTTATAAGCATATTTTCCAAAAGCACCAACTCTATGCTACAGGTACTACAGGAAGAAGAATTAGTGAAGCAGCCAAACTCGATGTCATTCGCTTGCGCTCAGGCCCATTTGGCGGGGATCAACAGATCGGTGCGATGATTGCGATGGATGATATTGATTTGCTTATCTTTTTCCGCGATCCCATCTCTGCATTAGGACATGAACCTGATATTACAGCACTCCTTCGCCTTTGTGATGTTCAACAAATCCCCCTTGCTACTAATCTAGGCACCGCAGAAATGTTGATAAGAGCCATGGAAAACGGCTTCCTCTCCTGGCGTGAAGAAATACGCAAATATGATTCTCCACGATTGAATGGTACGGAAAACAAATAATGCCTGGATCACAATTATTCAATTATGCATGCCATTTGACCAAGCTAGTCCACTATGATTTGCATATCTTATATCATCTCTTCTTGAAAGGATGATAGAAATATGGCAAAGATTAAACAAGGATCAGGCGGCCCCGTTCAATTCAGACATCGCATGGAGGGTTTGACATCTCTCACACAAAATCATCGGCATTCCTTCGGTAATTTAAGTGACATCGTGATTCCGGAGGATGGCAGACACCGTCACACTTTCCAAGGCATTACGACAACTGCTGACGGGCATCGTCATTCCTATTCTGGCCGTACTGGCCTCAATATCGGTATAGGGGTGAATCATTTCCATCGTTTTCAAATCTCAACAAATATTGCAGATGGACATCGCCACATCATTTCTGGAAGAACAACAGGTGTCATTCGTCTAGGCGTCGTCGTTGGACACAAATTGATTATTGAAAGCATCGTCCGTCAAAGCGTAAAATAAATGACAAAAAAAGACTACTGAACCCCTGTTCAGTAGTCTTTCTATTTATATTCACAGATTTTTAACCAACCATGGATACGCCTGACTCCCATTCACTTCGTGGACACCATCATATAGATGTACGCCCAGTCGCTCAGGCACTCCCGCCAACGCATACTCTCGCTGCAGGTAGGAAACGGCTGCTTCCACGCCATCAACAGGAAAAATCGGATCCTGTCTTCCTGATGCAATGAATAACGGACGCGGAGCAAGCAAACCGATTAATTCAGGAAGTTCCGCGAAGTCGAGAGCGCCAGGCAGATAGTTATCGATACAATGCCGCACACCCATGATGCTGCGCTTAAATGTATTGGTGAACGCACACAGGACCGAAGCCTGAATGCGTTCATCTAGTACAGCCGTGTAAGCGGCAAGCAAGCCACCACCCGAAAATCCAAAACAACCGATTCGACTCGCGTCTACCTCCTCGCGTGACACGAGGTAATCTAACACACGGATCGCCTCTTGCACACGAACACCAGCAATAGACATCCCATATAGCATAAAATGAGAAGCAAGCGTCTGACAGGAAGAGTTCCCCACTTGTCCATCCTTCTTGTCCAATTCCAATCGTCGATCACCGAATCCGAGGATTTCAGGCACAACAACGACGAAACCGCGCCTAACCAACTCTAGCGCATAGTTGCCATGAAGATCCCATTCCCCCGTATTCTCAGTCCCATCAGCATTCAAACCAACGATCTGCCTACTCCCATAGCCATGACCATGCAGAGCAAGCACGGCAGCACGTTTATGAGTATCGCCTTTGGGCAACAGGACATACATGGGAACGCGAAAACCCCAAAACGTTCCGATTTCAATTCGTTCTCGGATATGATCCTCAAGCTGGACACGATCAAGAAGAACAGGACGAAGATCGTCCTGTTCTTCTATGGTCACAGCTAAGGAGTCAGCCAAGCGCTTTTTCATATGTGCTTTTGCATGTTCAGCCCATTCCGTACGACTCTGCTCGCGTTTCAACTCGAAAGCGCGGTAGAGCTGTTCCATACTTACATCAGGACTCCACATCTAGCTCAACCTCCATCACTGGTTAAAATTTCACAAGTTTATCTACAGCAACTGGTTGCCCCGTACGCAATGAAATATTGCCAGCAATACCTGTTAGAATGGACATCGCTCCATCCACATGGGATGCCGCGCGGTTGAATCGATCGTCAGATGGCTTGTCAAAAATATCCTTCAATAGAACTGGATCACCACCACCGTGGCCGCCAACGCCTTCTTCGATTTCAACTTCATAAGGTGCTGCAAACATCGGGAATACAGTAATCGTTTTCGCTTTCAACGCACCCTCATCTGCTTTGTCGCCACCGGAATTCACGTACGATTTCTCAACAACTTTCATTTCAATACGGCCTTTGCTGCCGTTAATGTTCACATTAAAGCCTTCCCACGGCAAGTACGCATTCAAGGAGTACGTTAGAATCGCTTTGTTTTTGTAGCGAACCATCACACCCATCGTATCTTCAATGGAGATCCCGTCGCCAAAAACGCTCTGATCACGCTGATAACCATCCTCATGCTCCGCATCCAAATAGAGCCCTTTGAGATGTTCATTCTTATCCAATTGAAGTGCAAAAGGATCTTCTTTCGCATAGGCATTCCCTGTTGCACGTTGATAGAACTTTGTTTCTCCGCGTTTCTCTGCGTTGGCTTTTCCATAGAACATCAGATCTCCCATGGCAAAAACCGTCTCAGGCTGCGTCCCCAACCAGAAGTTAACCAAGTCAAAGTGATGCGTTGACTTATGCACAAGCAACCCGCCGCCATTGCGTTTATCGCGGTGCCATCTGCGGAAGTAGTCAGCTCCATGCTCTGTATTGAGCAACCATTCGAAATGAACGGAATGGACATCACCAATCGTTCCATCCATAATTAACTCACGAATTTTCGTATTGTGCGGTGCATAACGGTAGTTAAACGTAACACGAAGCTGGCGGCCCGTACGTTTAATCGCATCCAAAATTTCTTGGCATTTCTCTTCATCAACCGTCATCGGTTTTTCTGAAATGACATCACAGCCTAGTTCCATTGCTTTGATAATATACGTGTGATGGGTACGATCCACGGTTGTTACGATGATCGCATCCGGCTTCTCATTACGGATCATTTCTTCAAATTGATCGGCTTTATACGTAGGAACGGCATGATACTCATACTTGTTAGCAAGCAAGTCATTCGTAAAGTTCATGCGCGTTTGGTTAATATCACAAATGGCAACAAGCTCAGATGTATCTCTAAAATCCTTCACCATGGAGCCATAGAAGAATTCAGCTCGTCCACCAGTACCTACAATTGCATAACGTGTTTTCATCGGTTAATGCCCCTCTCGATTTAAAAGAATGTCATCTCTTATAGCAAGATTAATACAATATTTGTTGTGTTTCTAATCAAATATTACCCCATGCCTTTATTTCCTTGCATATATTGCTGTAAAATAGAGAGACTGAACCTAACCTAGAGAGGTGTCTATGTTGTTTCATTACGAGATTGAAAGAATTCGCAGAGATCAGCCCTACACAATGCTAGTGAATCATTTCCATGACCATTATGAAATTTATTATTTACTCAGCGGTAAACGCAATTATTTCATTCAAGACCGCGTCTATGCGATGCAAGAGGGTGATCTTGTATTTATTAATAAACATACACTCCATAAAACGCTAGATGCCAATGATCGTCCGCACGAGCGCATCTTAATCAATTTCGAAGAACGCTGGCTCGCTATGAAAGATGATGAGACTTATTCAATTGCGCTATCTCCGTTTCGTCCAAAGCATTATATCGTCTCCCTTTCCGGCGCTAATCGCACGCTCGTTGAGAATTTGCTCTTCAGCTTATTGCGAGAAAATCAGCAAGAGCAGCTCGGTTGGGAGCTGAATAGCAAAGCCTTACTGACACAGCTGCTCATATTCTGCTCGCGACTCATGGAGCAGCCCGGAACGCTAGATGAGCATCCCCAGGCTTATAATCCGAAGATTTTCGAGATCGTCAGCTATATCAATGAACACTTCAATGAACGACTAACACTCACGCTAATCTCCGAAAAGTTCCATATTAGTCCGAGTTACTTCTGCCGCTCATTCAAGGATACGATTGGCTTCTCGTTTGTCGAGTATTTGAACAACCTGCGCATCCGTGAGGCTCAACGCTTATTAAGGGAAACGAAACTCAAAGTAATCCACATTGCCGAGCAAGCAGGCTTTGACAGCGTCGCTCACTTTGGACGTGTATTCAAGCAAGTTACGTCGCAGACCCCATTGGAATGTCGGAAGATGATGCATCTGGGTCTGTGATCAATTTCCGATAATCGGTCGGCGTCATCTGTTTAAGACCTTTGAACGTCTTAATAAAGTAACTCGGACTCTCGAAGCCAACCTCACTCGCAACATCTATGATTTTGATTTTCGGATCTTCCAGACACTTCATCGCTCTCTCGACTCTATAGAAGTTGAGGTATTCGATGGGTGTCTTTTTGACGATTGCCTTGAAGAAACGGCAGAAATGACCTTCACTCATCCCGATCATCGCTGCGAGCTCTGAAATCAGAATCCGCTGATTATAATGCTCATGCATATATTGAAGCGCAGGCTTAATTCTCTCAATTTTGCTTGCTTGTGTTGCGTTTCGAGGCAGATCAGAGGATAACTCACTATGTGGCAGCAACTCAGCAAATATCGCGAGCAGATCCGCTTTTATTTGGAGCTCATAACCCAGCGGCTTTATCTCGAATTGCTTAATAATGTTCATGAGCATCAGGCGTACATGCTGTTCCCACGAATCCGTTGAACGGAAGATGCCTGGTAAAATTAATCGCCGTTCAATCCACGGCTGTATGTATTTACTTTGGATGACATCATAAGCACTGCTGCTGAGTAAGTGTGAATCGAAGACGATAGCATGAAAATAGGCCGGAAGTTCGCTCGCTGGATAACAAGCATGTAACTGACCACTCGGAATGAGCAGCCCTTCACCTTGACGTAGCTCAGTCAAAGACGAACCAATATAGAAGCATGCGCTTCCTTCTGTCATATAAATAAATTCAATTTCCTTATGCCAGTGGTAGTTAAAGAAAACATCATTGACCTTCTCAACTCGGTACACACTTAGCGGGAACATGAGATCGCCGTGCATTCGACCTTCATGCAAAGCATCCATATTCATAACGTCACACCTTTTATCAAAATTGTTATATATCTGCATCAGCATTTTGCAAGACAATCATAACATAAAGCGGTTACACTTTTAATCAAAGACTCTTAAGAGTATCAGTATAGTTATAGAATTAATACACAAGGAGCTGACTGCGTTGAAATTCAGTGATGGTCAATGGATGACCCGTAAGGAATACCAAATTATTAGTCCTGTTGAAGTACATGATGCGTATACAACTGATCGTTCTCTTACCCTTTTCGGTCCGCCTAAACCGATCATTGACCGTTCTGGTGAATTAGATACGCCTTTAATTGAAGTCAAACTATCCTCTCCCTTGAAGGATGTTATTCGTGTTCAAATTTATCATTATAAAGGGAAGAAGCAAGTGGGTCCCTACTTTTCACTCAACACAGATGAGGGCCACACCCTGCAGATTGAGGTAAATAAGCTAGAGGCAAGCTTAACCAGCGGCAACCTAAAGGCCAGCATTCGAAGAGATCAACCATGGCATCTGGCATTTGATTATCAGGGGCGCAAGCTTACTTCCAGCAGTTTCAAGGGCATCGGATACGTAATCTCTGATAACGGGGCTACTTATGTAAGAGATCAGTTAGACTTAGGGGTTGGTGAGAGCGTCTATGGCCTCGGTGAGCGGTTTACTTCTTTTGTCAAAAACGGACAAAGCGTTGATATCTGGAACCGTGATGGTGGAACGAACTCCGAACAATCGTATAAAAACATTCCTTTCTACCTGACCAATAAAGGATATGGCGTATTCGTTAATCACCCCGAGAATGTTTCGTTTGAGGTTGCGTCTGAGAAAGTATCTAAGGTGCAATTCAGTGTAGAAGGTGAATATCTCGACTATTTCCTGATTGGCGGTGCTAATTTAAAGGAAGTACTTGGAAATTATACGACGTTAACAGGAAAACCTGCGCTGCCGCCAGCTTGGACATTCGGACTCTGGCTGACCACTTCGTTCACAACTAATTATGACGAATCCACCGTAACTAGCTTCATTGATGGGATGGCTGAGCGAGAATTACCACTTCACGTCTTCCATTTCGATTGCTTTTGGATGCGTGAGTTCCACTGGTGCGATTTCGAATGGGATAAGCGTATTTTCCCAGAGCCCGAACAAATGCTGCAGCGCCTCAAAAGTAAAGGTTTGAAAATCTGCCTGTGGATCAACCCCTATATCGCGCAGCGTTCCCCGATGTTTGAAGAAGGCATGCAAAGCGGTTATTTACTGCAAAGACCAAACGGGGATGTATGGCAATGGGATATGTGGCAGCCCGGCATGGGCATCGTCGACTTTACGAATCCCGCCGCGTGTGAGTGGTACGCAGCAAAGCTAAGAAAGCTAGTCGATATGGGTGTAGATTCCTTCAAGACTGATTTCGGCGAGCGCATTCCAACGGATGTCGTCTATCATGACGGTTCCGATCCAGTCAAAATGCACAATTATTATACCCAACTGTATAACAAAGTGGTATTCGATGTGTTAGAAGAGAAGCTTGGGAAAGGCGAAGCTGCCTTGTTCGCTCGTTCCGCAACAGCAGGCGGACAACAATTCCCCGTCCATTGGGGAGGCGATTGCACCGCGACTTACGAATCGATGGCTGAAAGCCTACGAGGCGGCCTATCACTTGGACTTTCCGGATTCGGATTCTGGAGTCACGATATCGGAGGATTTGAAAGTACATCCAGTGCTGATCTATATAAACGTTGGGCCGCTTTCGGACTGCTCTCCAGCCATAGTCGTCTACATGGCAGCCGTTCGTATCGTGTACCGTGGATGTATGATGACGAAGCGGTTGATGTATTGCGCTTTTTCACGAAGCTCAAAAGCAGATTAATGCCTTACATGTTCCAAACGGCTGTTGACGCTTCCAGGTTCGGATTACCGCTAATGCGCGCGATGGTGCTGGAATTCGGCGATGATCCGACATGTGATCATTTAGATCGTCAATATATGATAGGGGATTCGCTTCTAGTCGCGCCAATTTTTGATGAGTCGGGCGTAGTGTCCTACTACCTGCCTGCTGGAACTTGGACACATGTATTAACAGGGGAAAAGGCCGAAGGCAATCGATGGTACAAGGAGCGCCATGATTATATGAGCATCCCACTCCTCGTACGATCGAACACGCTGTTAGCGATCGGGACAGTTGATACGAAGCCAGACTACGATTACTTGGCGAATAGTGAATTCCACCTATTTGAGTTAGAGGACGGACATGAAGCCGTTTCCCGCGTATATCATCCGACAACGAAAGCTGAGTTTACACTCACCGCAAAGCGCGATGGCCATGTCATCCAGATCCTACCTACGGGCAATTCAGCTCCTTGGAGCCTTGTACTTAGAAACACAACATCGGTATCTAAAGTTGAAAATGGCACCCTTTCACCGCATGAGTATGGCCTGAAAGTCACGGCTATCAACGCTAACTCAGCTATCTTCCTAACGCTCTAATAGAACGCAAATAAACTTCCCTTTCACTTCAATATGAATGTGAGGGGGAAGTTTTGCTTTTCGCTCCGTTACCCGAAATTTGAATTTAACTGGAAAATATACATCTATTTCGGAGAAATTCACTCGATTTTACAATTTACCATTTATTCACGCTGTAGAGCGAAGATCCGGGCATGAAGCCTCACCTCACTCACTCCACTCCCACCAACAGCCCGCCGCGGAACCTCCACAAATTAAAAAACCTTCGTGCAAGCTCACGCTCACACAAAGGTTTGTCAGTTAGAAACTGAAATATTGCTTGGCATTGTTGTAGGAGATACCTTGAACCAACTGTTTCAACAGCTGCTCGTCGTTCGGGAACTCACCTGCTTCAACCCACTCACCGATCATGTTGCATAGAATGCGACGGAAGTAATCGTGGCGCGTGTAGGACAAGAAGCTGCGGGAGTCCGTAAGCATCCCAACGAAACGTCCGAGCAATCCGAAGTTGCCAAGGGATTTCATTTGGGAGATCATGCCGTCGCGTGTATCATTGAACCACCATGCGGCGCCCAATTGGATTTTGCCAGCGATGCCATCGCCTTGGAAGCTGCCCATTAAGGAAGCAAGAATCTCATTGTCACGTGCGTTCAAAGAATATAGAATGGTACGCGGCAATGAATCTGCCACAGCAAGTGCGGACAGTAATCCCGTTAATGCACCCGCAACCGGGCTATCACCAATGGAGTCAAATCCTGTATCTGGACCTAGCTTAGCGAACGCCTGTCCATTGTTGTTACGGGAAGCATTGATATGATACTGCATTGCCCAATCCAATTTCTTGTAGATGCCGCCAAGAAAGATGAGTGTGAATGCTTTGTACTTCTTCTCATCTTCCAGACTCACTGCTTGACCAGCAAGACCTGCCGCGAAGATCGCATCAACTTCTTCTTTGGTCGCTACCGCAAAAGGCACATAATCCAACGCATGGTCAGACACTTTACAGCCGACAGAGTCAAAGAAGACAGCACGGCTTTCTAAACCAGCCAATAAATCATCATACGTGCGGATCGGCGTGCCTACTGCTTTTTCAAGTTGAGCAATCCATGGAAGGAATGTAGCACGGTTGATTTCCAGCGCCTTATCCGGACGGTAGGATGGCAATACTTGCGTATCGAATCCTTCAATGTCTTTGATTTTGATGTGGTATTCCAAGGAATCCACAGGATCATCAGTTGTACAAATGACCGTTACTTTGGAATTTGTGATCAGGTCTCTAGCGCGGGATCCACCCTCAGCCAGCTTCGCATTCACTTTTTCCCAAATTGCTGGTGCATTCTGCTCATTAATGATATCGTACACACCGAAATACGTTTGAAGCTCCATGTGGGACCAGTGGTACAATGGATTGCCGATCGCCATAGGAAGCGTGGAAGCCCATGCTACAAAGCGATCATAATCACTAGCTTCACCTGTAATCTTGGACTCGTCGATACCGTTGGCACGCATCATCCGCCATTTGTAGTGGTCACCATATAACCAAGCTTCAGTTATGTTGTTAAATTGTTTATTTTCATAAATTTCCTTCGGACTTAAGTGGCAGTGATAGTCAATAATCGGCAGTTCTTTGGCATATTCATGAAAAAGATGTACGGCAGTTTCATTGTTAAGTAAGAAATTTTCGTCTAAAAACGTTTTCATAAAGCGATTTCCACCCTTCTCAAGCTGAATGATCTGCCATCTATATTAGCAAAAAATCAGCTCAGAAATCTTGCGATTTCGTGCTTTTATTTCATAAAATATGCATATCTTGACCTCTAGAAGGGTTCATAGCGGCTAAGGGAGCGTACTTCTTACATTTAAATTTGTTTCAATTTCTTCTGGTATCGCTTCTGTAGCACCAGGAACATGACGGGATTTCACATTAATCTGGTCAGAAGAAGAAATGCTGATATGGACAGAACCAGACAATACATGTGCACGTATTAAGATCGGCTGATTATAATCGTTTCGAAAACTAAAATCAGGCCCTCCCCAATTCACGGTAGCATCTCTTCCATGGGGCACATAAGGCACCGATCGACTGTGGGAGTACCTTTCAATAATCGTGAGCCCTGCACGGTCAACTGCATTAAATAACGTTGAGGATATTTGACAAATACCGCCACCGATTCCCTCGGAGAATTCACCCCTTACAATCACCTTTGCGGACATATACCCCCTGCTCGGTGTTCGAACGCCTACAACGCGATTGAAAGAAAACGTCTCATTCGGCTGCACAACATAATTGTTGATCGCTTGTGTGGCTAATTTGAGATTCGTTACACGGTGATTATTGCGGGAATTAAAATAGGTAACATAATAGCCTATTGGACGGACTCGAATGCTGGCAAGCAGTTCACTATCTACTTTGGGATACAAGGATTGCAGCGGTAACGCCACATTCATCGGGCCTTCTGAATAAAAATGCCCATAGAATTGGTTGATAAAAGCACGTCGATTCAACCGAACGCCTGCAATCTCTTTAACAATGCCCCCATTGTCACTAATTGTAGCGTTAATTGGCTTGCGGTAAATCGTTTTGTCAATTTGTTCAGCAAGCCGGTCTAATTTCTGCGTATCTACCAGTGGAATATCCAAGAGATTGGTCGTAATCGGCTCTCGCCTAATCTGAGCCATCTTTTCACCATTCGAATTCTCCGTTAGTTGAAAAGGCAATTCTTTGGGCTGGGCAAGCAGTAACAGGCCCAATAGCCATTCGTAGCGCATGAACGCAATTCACCTCCTGCCCCTAGTGTAAACAAATGTCAAAATTCCATGCAATGACAACTCAGATACATTTTGAAAATGGAATTCCACAAACGGTAAAATTTATTTGACAGTCGGCGAGCAGAGCGATAAACTTCAAACAAGATGAAGTAAAAGGAGGATTTTTCTAATGACGTTTGAACACAATCTTGAGAAATATGCGGAGCTGACTGTTCGAGTTGCACTCAACATTCAAGCTGGTCAATCGCTTTGGATTAATGCGCCAATTGGGCACCCCGAATTCGTAAGACTCATCACTCGTAAAGCGTACGAAGCAGGCGCTAAGCATGTACATATTGAATGGCAAGATGAAATCTGTACCCAAATCCGCTATACACACGCACCCGATGAATCATTCAATGAATACCCAGCTTGGCGTGCGCAAGCACTAACCGAGTTAGCTGAAAACAATGGCGCCTACTTATGGATTGACGCGGACAACCCAGAGCTGCTGAAGGATGTGGATCCTGCTCGAATCTCAGCGAATGCGAAAGCGGCAGGTCCCCTGCTGGTCAAATGGCGTGAATACATGTCCTCTTACAAAATGACATGGTCCATCATCGCTGCCCCTTCCCTAGCCTGGGCACAAAAGGTATTCCCTGATCTCGAAGATCAGGCTGCAGTCACAGCCCTTTGGGATGCGATATTTGAAGCCACCCGTGTAGATCAAGAAAATCCTGTACAAACGTGGCAGGATCACAATGCGACTCTCCGTAGCAAACGGGAACAATTGAATGAGAAACAATTTCATAAAATCCATTACCGCGCTCCTGGAACGGAGCTTACGGTGGAACTTCCACCTCAGCACATTTGGCGTGGCGGTTCCGCGACGAACGAAACAGGCGGCTTCGATTTCAACCCGAACATTCCAACTGAGGAAGTGTTCATTTCCCCGAATCGCCTAGGAACGAATGGGACCGTCTGCAGCTCCAAGCCGCTTAGCTACCAAGGCAGCTTGATCGATAACTTCTCGATCACCTTCGAGCAAGGCCGCGTCACCCACTACACAGCGGAGCAAGGCTTTGAATCGCTGCAAGCGATGATTGAGATGGATGAAGGCGCACACTTCCTAGGCGAAATCGCCCTTGTACCGCATGTGTCGCCGATTTCGAATACGAATCTTATCTTTTTCAATACGCTCTATGATGAAAATGCTTCAAATCACTTGGCCCTCGGTCGTGCCTTTCCGACTTGTATTGAAGGCGGTACGAAGATGACCAAAGAAGAACAACTGCAAGCAGGACTGAATGACAGTCTCATTCACGTCGACTTTATGATCGGCTCCGCCGAGATGGATATTGACGGTGAACTCGCAGATGGCACGTTAGAACCGATCTTCCGTAAGGGGAATTGGGCGTTTTAATTAGAAAGAGGGTATCCCTGAAAGCCATGTAAGTGGCGAGGGATCCCTCTTTTTCTACTTATGTATGATTTGATTTTTAATAAGCTCAATTTGACGAATTCGATTCGCATCTCTAGTACGCACAATGAAAGTCCAATCCTGATGCTGCCAGAGTTCACCGATTTTCAATTCCGACTGCTTACTGTATAGCCAGCCACCGATGGAGTCCACGTTCTCGTCGACGATGTCAAGCCCCAATCTAGCATTTAACTCAATGATCAAGGCGTTACCGTCGACGACATAGTGTCCTTCGGCTAACTTATCAATTTCTTGCAGTTCATCTTTATCAAATTCATCACGAATTTCCCCTACGATTTCCTCCAGAATATCTTCAATCGTTATCAATCCTGACGTTCCGCCGTACTCATCCATCAGCAAAGCGATATGTACGTTTTCACGCTGCATCTTTTTGAGCAGAGACTTTACAGGCATTCCTTCGGGAATCGTCATAATCGGTTGAAGTAAACCTTTGAAATTAAAATCCGGATTCGAGATGTAACTTAAGAAAAATTGCTTCGTATTGATGAATCCAATAATATGATCTTTGCTCTCTTTGGCTACGGGAAAACGTGTGTATTGTTCTTTGATTATAATATTCATGTTCTCTTCAAGTGATTTATCCGCATAGAGACAGATCATATCCGTACGTGGGACCATGATTTCACGCGCCAACAATTCATCGAATGAGAAGATGCGATTCACATATCCGTATTCGGTCTTATTTATTTTTCCACTCTCAAGGCTGTCTGATAAAATAATGCGTATTTCCTCTTCGGAATGAGCTTCTTCGTGTTCGCTGGCTGGCTTAACGCCAAATAGCTTGACAAGCTGAGTAGCTGAACCATTTAAAATCCATATAAATGGGTACATCATTTTATAAAAGAAAATAATAAACGGAGCTGTTAGAATTGAAATCGCTTCAGCTTTCTGAATCGCTAACGTTTTGGGAGCTAGTTCACCAAGAACAACATGAATATAGGTAATGGATAAAAAGGCGATACCAAAAGATAGGATGTGCGACAGTGTTTCACCTACACCAAGCCCATGGAACAAAGGACCGAGGATCTTCTCGACCGTTGGCTCACCTAACCAACCGAGGCCTAGCGCGGTAATCGTGATACCGAGTTGACATGCGGATAAGTAGCCATCCAGATTGGAGGTAACGGTTTGCACTGCTAGTGCATTTTTCTTGCCTTCTGCAACCATTTGATCTACGCGGCTTGGACGAATACGAATAACAGCAAATTCTGTCGCGACAAAAAAAGCGGTAAGTACGATCAGTACTGCGATTAAAACCAAATTGATTAACATGGTAACCTACCTTCTGCGTATAGTTTGTCTATGTTAGTTTAACTTTCTTGGTTGAACTTATCAATTTTTGCCACCTCCATCAATCAAGGAAATGTAATAAGGCTCGGATTGTAGTTATTCAACTACGATCCGAGCCTATTCATTTCTACTTTCTAAACTGCCAGGTTCTCTACCCTTACATTTATTTCCAGAACGTGAAGCCCTGTCAAGTTCTCCACATATACGTATGACACCAAATGGCGATTTCACAGACACAAGGATCACCTCCCATTATCGATGCTTTTGAGAATTTGTTTAAACGCATGAAAGTCCTTAATTAAGTAATTAAGCCTCTTTATTAATTGATTAGCGATATCCGAAGTACAAGCAAAACCAATCTCATCAATTAACTCATCTAATTCACCCGCCAATACGATGAAATCAATATTATCCTTTTCTTTACTTATCTTCATTTTGATGTCATTCGCTAATGCTTCGCCAAGCTCTCTCATGTGTTTCACTTCAAGATGTTTTGTCATTTTCACCAATGGAGGGGTATAATCCTTTCGAAAATCGATGCCAGGAACTTCCTTCCAAAAGGTATTCCACTCTTGTATTAGTCCCGCTTTGTAAAATAATAATTTAAGATAGCCGCATAACCAAGATGTGCAACTAGTATTTCTATTCAGACAGCCCACACCGTCTACTAAGTAAGAACAAGCGCGGCAACAAGAACCACCATTTTGAATACACACCTTACAAATATGATCTGCCCCTAAACCGTTTAACTGTCTCATGCCATAATCGATCAGATACTTTCTTGAAGCAATATAGAATTCATCGTCAATTAACACACATACCAGTTCCTTACTTTCAAATAACTATATATTTGATTTTTTGAATATTACACTTATACTATAACTGAAAAGTATTCAATAACGCAAAGGATTTTAAAACTTGCTTCCATACATTCCGGTTTATGTTATGATATTCTATATATTCAAATGTTCGAATATTGATAGTAGAGGAGAACGGTATGTATCAAGAAATACAGCATTTTAAAGCCGATTTTTTCAAGGCATTAGCACACCCATTGCGTATAAGAATCCTTGAAGTTTTAGTAGATGGCGATAAAAACGTGAATGAGATACAAACGATATTAGGCAGTGAAGGTTCTGCCGTTTCACAACAGTTAGCCGTGTTAAGAAATAAAAACGTTGTCCGTGGGATCAAAGACGGAACCTCTGTGATCTACTCCCTTACAGATCCTTTAATTAAAGACCTGCTTATTGTTGCCAAGCAAATATTTGATAACCACCTTGTGAATGCGATTTCCATGTTAGAAAACATAAAGAATCAATAAATACTTCTATTTTCACAAAAAGGAGTGAATCGGGTCCATTGTTCTCGATTTATATCCTTTTTTTATTGTGATTTCCTAGCAGAAATATCAAATTGACACCCCTTTGTTTTATATATATGATTTTATATATATTCAAATAATCAAATATTAAAGTTGGTGAAATTCGATATGAAACTTTCTTTTAGAGGCAGATTCCAAGGCTACAATAGAAAAAAATTTCAAAAAGACTTGGTTTCAGGTCTGATTGTCGGAATTGTCGCCATCCCATTAGGAATGGCGTTTGCAATTGCTTCAGGCGTAAAGCCTGAGTACGGGTTATACACGACTTTTATAGCGGGCATCCTCATTTCATTATTCGGTGGTTCCAAGTTTCAAATTGGCGGTCCGACAGGCGCATTTATCCCCGTCCTCTTCGCGATCGTCATGCAATATGGGTACGAAAACTTGCTTATCGCAGGTTTTATGGCAGGCGTTATTTTGCTATTCATGGGGATTTTCAAATTAGGCGGGGTCATTAAATTCATTCCACGTCCTGTCACAATCGGTTTTACCACAGGAATTGCTGTTACCATTTTCACAGGACAAATCGCCAATTTTCTTGGGCTGCATGATCTTCAAAAACATCAAGAATTTCTTTTCAATATGAAGGAATTAATCATTCACATTTCAACAATCAATTTGTACAGCGTCCTAACTGCTGTGGTTTGTCTGGTGCTTATTCTTCTCACACCACGCGTGTCCTCTAAAATTCCTGGATCCTTAGTGGGATTGTTGATTTCAGCGGTTGTCGCATCCCTCTTCTATCCTGACAAGATTGCAACCATCGGGTCAACCTACGGCGCAATTCCGAATAGCTTGCCAAGTCTTCACTTCCCTGAACTCAGCATGGAACGTATGCAATTTCTAATAAAGCCTGCGCTTGTCATCGCGATGTTAGGCGGCATCGAATCCTTGCTCTCTGCTGTCGTTGCTGACGGGATGTCAAGAACAAGGCATAACAGCAACCGGGAATTGATTGGTCAAGGTATCGCCAATATGATAACGCCGTTGTTTGGCGGCATCCCTGCAACCGGGGCTATTGCCCGAACGGCAACCAATATAAAGAGCGGTGCGGAATCTCCTTTCTCCGGCATCTTCCACGGCATTGTGGTGCTGCTGGTTTTGCTCATATTCGCTCCCTATGCTTCAAGCATTCCGCTTGCAAGTATGGCACCGATCTTAATGGTCGTTGCTTGGAATATGAGTGAACGCAAAGAGTTCGCTCACGTCTTAAAAACCAAAACTGCGGAGTCCGTCGTTTTGCTTATTACCTTTCTTCTTACTGTGTTTACCGATCTGACAACCGCAGTCGAAGTTGGATTGCTTTTGTCTGGCATCATTTTTGTGAAACATATGAGCGACTTACTCCGTACTGCCAAGGTTTTGCCTAACCCTTCTGATAAGCATGAACACGTAACCGCACATATCGTTACTGAGCAGCATAATTGTCCTCAAATTAGTATCTATACCGTGGAAGGCGCTTTATTCTTTGGGGTTGCCAGTGCGTTTGAGCAATCCATTATGGCAGAAATCCATACCAACCCCAAAGTATTACTACTGAAAATGGGGAATGTCCCCTATATGGATACAACAGGAACAGCCCATTTATCACGTATTATCAGACACTTTGACCATCACGGTTGCACCGTAATCATTTCTGAAGTTCAAAACCAACCACGCCGCATGTTGCGAAAAACAAGATTGGACGTCTGGATTGGGCAGGAGAACTTTTACGATAAGACAGGGGATGCTCTTAACTTCGCCATAACGAAACTGAACCACGCGCAATGTCTTGGGTGCAAGCATTTTGCCTTCCGCGAATGCAAACATCTGTCTGACCCGCGAGTGATTTACGTTCGAACGCCATTCGATTGACGAAGTGGCTTCACAATTACAAACAAGCTGGGCGCTATTTAATGTGTCCCGGCTTGTTTTGTTTTTTATTACCTCACACAAAAAGGAAATCACGAGCGAACAAAGAAAATATAGCTTCATATAGTAAAGAAGGATGGTTACATGTAGATTGGGAATGTTAGTCAAAGGAGCATGGGCCCGAGGATTTATCGTCTAGTCATCCAATCAAAAGGAGTTGATCCGATGAGTATCAAACCGAACATCGCGGCAATCAGTGTCAACTTTGATCTTGGAGCAGGTCGCCGAGGGGCAAGCCATGGACCTAAGGCGATTTTTGAAGCAGGACTACTTCAAGAACTACAGCAATTAGCCTATACAGTAGATCATGTTGCTGATCTTCGTCTTGTGAATGACACAGCAACTCACTTAGATACGCAAGTAGATTCAACCAATCTCAATTACTTCGCTGAGGTTATAGAAATTAATACCCAGCTTGCCGAGCAAGTATCTCAGGTTGTCGGCCAAGGTCATTTCCCACTCATTATCGGCGGCGATCATAGCATAGCAATTGGCACAATTGCAGGATTATCCGCTCATTATTCGAACCTAGGGGTCATTTGGATTGATGCTCATTCCGACCTAAATTCACCGGACACAAGCCCATCTGGTAATATCCACGGCATGTCCCTTGCCGTCAGCTTGGGTATCGGGCATCCATTATTAACGGATATATATGGGACTAACCCCAAGGTGAAGCCGGAGAATATCGTACTCATCGGGGCTCGGTCTCTGGATGAAGGTGAGAAAAAGCTGATTCGATCACTAGGTATCAAATGTTTTACCATGTACGATATTGATCGCAAAGGCATGGCTCATGTGATGCAAGAAGCCATTGATTATATTAAAATAAAAACAGATGGCGTTCATCTTAGTTATGATGTTGATTCCGTAGACCCCATCGAGGCACCAGGAACGGGGACTGCAGTCAAAGGAGGACTTCATTTCCGCGAAGCTCATCTCGCTGTGGAAATGCTGCATGAAGCTGGCATCGTGACTTCTGCCGAGTTTGTTGAAGTGAACCCGCTGCTCGATGACAGCAACAAAACCTCCCAGTTGGCCGTAAGCCTCATCAGCTCCTTGTTCGGTGAGCAAATCTTATGAGCGCGATCCAGGAGGTGAATCTCATACCAACGATTAAAAGAGTAACTCCCCTATTTCGAATTTTTGATGAAACGAAAGCCAAGGAATTTTATATTGATTATTTAGGCTTCTCTCTAGGCTTTGAGCACCGTTTCGAGCCCGATTTACCTCTCTACATGGAAGTTACCTTAGGATCACTCGTTATTCATTTAACGGAGCATTACGGCGACTGCAGTCCAGGGGCGGCGATTCGCGTAGAAATGCAAGAAATTATTGCTTTCCATACTCGCTTACTCGAACAAAAATTCAAATTCTCCCGACCAGGCATTGAAAAAACACCATGGCATACCCGCGAAGTGACTGTGACTGATCCGTTCGGAAACCGAATCATGTTTTATGAGAGAATGGAATAATGATGCACAAATAACCCCCGCTCTTGTTGATAGAGACGGGGGTATTGTCATGGCCGACTACTGCTTAGTCTGCTGGACGAAGCAATCTGTCACCTGCGATACCAGGAGTGGTCATTTGAATCGGATTCAGAATTTCTTCGATCTCCTCTTGTGTGAGAAGACCTCGTTCTAAGATGAGTTCCTTCAATGTGAGGCCCGTACGAACGGCCTCTTTCACAAGCTGCGCGGCAACCTCGTAACCTAGATGCGGATTTAACGCGGTTACGATACCGAAGCTTTGCTCCACGTAATTCTTACACCTTTCGCGATCCGCTTCCAAGCCTTCTATTGCGAAGCGCTCGAACACACTTGCTGCATTTCGTAATATTTTAAGGGACTGCAAGAGATTAAAAGCAAGAACTGGCCCCATCACGTTAAGTTCAAACTGCCCTGCTTCACAGGCCAAACAAATCGTATGATCGTTTCCTATGACCTGGAAAGCCACTTGGTTCACTACCTCCGGCATCACGGGATTTACTTTACCGGGCATAATGGACGAACCAGGCTGTCTTGGCGGCAACTTAAGCTCGCCTAAACCTGCGCGAGGCCCAGAAGCCATCATGCGGATATCATTGCATATTTTCGAGAGATTCACAGCACATACTTTAAGTGACGCAGATAGCTCGGTGTATGCATCCATGTTCTGTGTGCCGTCGACTAAATGCTCCGAGATTTCAACTGGAATACCAGCCGCCGCTTTCAAATGAAACATAACTCGCTCCACATATTCTGGCTTGGCATTAAGCCCTGTACCTACGGCAGTTGCTCCCATATTGACGATCAGAAGCCCTCGCATCGCTTGTTTGATTCGATGGATATCACGCATCAATACACGCGCATAAGCGCCAAATTCTTGGCCCATACGGATCGGCACGGCATCTTGGAGATGGGTTCTCCCCATTTTGATCACATCATCAAACTCAATTTCTTTCCGTGCGAAAGCGCTTTGCAAGGAAGTTAACGCTTCTATTAATTGCTCCGACAAGCGGTAGGCAGCTATTTTGATTGCTGTTGGAATCACGTCATTCGTCGATTGTGACATGTTCACATGATTATTCGGGTTACAATGGAAATAACTTCCTTTTTCCTCACCTAGAATCTCAAGGGACCGATTGGCCAGCACTTCGTTCATATTCATATTGATGGAGGTACCTGCTCCGCCCTGAATGGAATCGACGATAAATTCCTCTAAGAGCTTACCGCTACTCACTTCTTCAGCGGCTTGTACGAGGGCTTCTCCAATTTTCTTAGGCAGCATATGTGTATCCATATTCGCTTGTGCCGCTGCACGCTTCACTTCCGCCAACGCAGTAATAAGCTCACCATGAATCGTAACACCTGTAATCGGGAAATTTTCAATGGCTCTCATTGTTTGAATGCCGTAGTAGGCATGAGATGGGACTTGCTTCTCTCCTAAAAAGTCTTTCTCGATGCGATAACTCATTCGACTACCATCCTTTTTCACTTCATATTTCATTCCCAAAGCTTCAATTGAACCTAGAACGACAATAAGTCCACTAACATGGTTATTTTTAGCTAAAAAGTGAGGGATATGCACCGGATAGCTAAGATTGCAATTCCTCGCCTATTTTTCAATTATATACTCAGGAAGTCATCGTACGCTAATAATAGAATACAATGAAGTACAACCTTGATATATGTTATGGGGAGGAAAACTTATGCCTACACAAAGTTCGAAGATTATTGAGCAAACTGAGAAATATGGTGCACGTAATTACAACCCCCTGCCGCTGGTAATTTCCAAAGCCGAAGGCGTTTGGGTTGAAAATCCCGAAGGCCATCGATACATGGACATGCTGAGTGCGTATTCAGCTCTGAATCAAGGACATCGTCATCCACATATATTAAAAGCATTAGTTGAACAAGCAGGCAAAGTTACTTTGACTTCTAGAGCTTTTCATAGCGAGATCCTTGGGCAGTTCTATGAGAAATTGGCGCTATATACGAGTAAACCCATGATCTTACCTATGAATACCGGGGCAGAAGCGGTTGAAACAGCTATCAAAGCTGTCCGACGTTGGGGCTACGATGTGAAAGGGATTCCGGAGAATCAGGCGGAGATTATTGTCTGTGAAGGGAATTTCCACGGTCGCACCGTGACGGTTACCTCATTCTCCTCTTCTCCGGAATACAAACGGGGTTTCGGGCCTTTCACACCGGGCTTCCGGATGATTCCATACGGCGATGTTGAAGCGTTACGTGAGGCAATTGGGCCGAACACGGCCGGGTTTATGGTGGAGCCCATTCAGGGCGAAGCAGGTATTGTGATCCCGCGTGAAGGATTTCTGCGGGAAAGCTATGAGCTCTGCAAGGCGAATCAGGTCTTGTTCGTCGCGGACGAAATCCAGACGGGATTCGGCCGCACGGGCCGCCGCTTTGCCTGCGACTGGGAAGGCGTCACGCCGAACCTGTATGTGCTGGGCAAAGCACTTGGCGGCGGTGTTTTTCCGATCTCGGCCGTAGCCGGAGATCGTGAGGTCCTTGAGGTGTTCGAGCCGGGGTCACACGGCTCGACGTTCGGAGGCAACCCTCTCGGCTGCGCCGTCGGGATTGCTGCACTTGAGGTGTTGGAGCAGGAACAGCTCGCGGAGCGTTCCGATTCGCTAGGGGCTTATTTCCTGAAGCGGCTTCAAGAAATCGAGAATCCGCTCATTCAAGAGATTCGCGGCCGCGGCTTATTCATCGGGATCGATTTGACGGTCCCGGCCCGGCCATTCTGCGAAGCATTGAAGGATAAAGGCCTGTTGTGCAAGGAAACACATGAGCATATCATTCGCTTAGCGCCTCCCCTTGTCATCACGAAGGATGAGCTGGATTGGGCTTGGCAGCAGCTACACGAAGTATTACGAGTGGAGTGAGTTGCAGCGGTAGGACGTCTCTAAGTCGATTTTTTCGACTTACACAGGCGTAGCTTGGCTTTGCAACGTCTGTAAGTCGATTTTTTCGACTTACAGAGGCGCGACTTGGCTTTGTGACGCCTCTAAATCGATTTTTTCGACTTACAGAGGCGCGACTTGGCTTTGTGACGCCTCTAAGTCGATTTTTCCGACTTACAGAGGCACAGCTTAGCTTTGGGACGTCTCTAAGTCGATTTTTTCGACTTACACGTGGTAGATGGAGGTGAGGTAAAGAGTAGCTTTTTGGAGTAGCTGGTAGAGGATTGGTAGGTAATGAGCATTTGAACAGAGGGAAGACATTCGTCCCGAAGGGTATCTTTCTATGTGCAGGAGTCTTTCTTCATTCAAACACAAGTTCCCCAAATTGCTGAGGAACATGAAAATTAACGATCCCTGTAGGCGACCAGGCTGAATAATGCCGAACGCCATCGCGATCATCATCGATACGGAATACATTCCAATGCCAAACAACTCCGGAATGAGGCACCCCTGCCCCATCTAAATCCGCGAATGGGATCCGCACATCATAGACGAGCCATCCGTCATCGTTACTTGGTGTGACTTCGGCTTGGAATCCCTTCGCAATCCACGAGGTATCCACATCCTTGTTCCCATCCAGCTTATTATGTATCAACGCATCGAATAAGACGCCCCGCGGGCTTACTTCAAACTCGTAGTAGGTCGTGCCGCCGCCGAATGGGTCGAGGAACACTTCTACCACGTCCTCCTCATAGAGAGGATCGTCACGCCGTGTCATCGTCGTCACCACATGGTCATCCTCACATTCGTATCGAATGTACAGACTCTCCGCAGTCCAGCATGCACGAAAGCGGGTTTCCAGTCTCGGTACATCCGCCGACACCACATCACGCAAGTAACCAACTTGTACATCTTCCCATTTCACACGACTAACTTCATCTATGTAGCGACAAATATATCTCATCTGTATTCCTTGCTCCCCCACTCTTTCAAATCAATTCTTATAGACTATATTAATATCATGTTCCTTGGAAAGGAAGCTCGAAATTTGGTCTCTTGCTTCTGATTTCACATCTTTCAACCAGGAAGCCTCCAAACGTTCAATCGCTTCTATACGTAAATCTTCATATTTACTCTTCGCCTTCTCTGTTTCGCGCGACCGATTAGAGGCATACAGAAACAGCGTAATACATGCGAGCAACAAGCCGCATAACAGTTTATTTGAAATGAGTAAATCCAATATCAGGATGGCGTTACCGCTCGAACGAACGATGACTTGTCGATATAACATATAAATGACGATGAGTAAAATAGCTCCTGTCGCGATCGATAGAATGGGTTGCATTTTTTTCATATTGTCCCATTTCATCTTTCTTTCTTGCAACTCTTTCAGCAAGACTTCTGTATCATCACTCACATTTATCTTAGGCCCAATCACAGCATCTCCCCCTCGTTACCATGCTATGCTTGTCTATTGCTATTCTTTCCATAAAAAAAAAGACCAAGAGCATCACTCCTCACGCCTCGCTGAAGATGCTCTTGATCTTGACCTATTATTTTAGTAGAAAATTTTTAATAATTGCCGATTAGAACCGTTTCTTTCCTACAAGAAACTTTTTATTTCCTTTTTTAGCTGCTACCGGTACATGCTTGTAGCTGCGTACCATCTGTGTTTTACAAAGCGGGCAAGTTGGTAAAGCTTCCGTTACGAATTCTTTGCGAACCCAAGCTTTACATTCTGTTGCTTTACATTTCCAAATCTCAATCTGTTCAACTTCTGGTTTCTGTTCTTCCGTTACAATACTCGTTGTTGTAGACATTTCAATTATGTGCTCCCTGCTTCGTAGATTAGACTACTTATTATTATACAGATCGCATCGAATATCAAGTCTTTCCCGTGTTCAAAAGTATTTACCAGTGGTAGAATAGACAAAGCGATTGCAATTTAGACACAAAATACAAAGGCAGGAATATCGCATGACCAATCTACTACGTGAATGGAAGCTTCAACTCGAAGGCTATAGCCGAAATATTAAGCTATTTTTCTGGTTCAATTTTGTTTGGAACTTGGGCATTAGCATGTTTGGGCTTGTGTACAACCTCTATGTACGAAGCTTGGGCTATGAGCAAACGATGGTAGGCAGCATCGTAGGGATGACAGCTTTGGCCGCGGCCATCATCCTCATCCCGGCGGGCATCATGAACGATCGCTTCGGCCCTAAGCGCGTCATTTCTTTCGGTCTCATTTTTACAATTGCCGCACTGACCGCACGATCACTCATTCAACTCCATGAAGGCATGCTGATTTCCGCTTTCTTAGGAGGCATGGCTTTAGCCGTCGTCTCCGCGACAATTCTACCTTTCATGGCTAATAACTCAACGCCTCAGCAGCGTGTTCATCTCTTTTCCCTTAATATGGCTTTGGTTATGCTGGCAAATGTGATTGGAATAGCAATCGGTGGCGTGCTTTGTGATTTCTTCCAATTCATAATTGGTGTAGATGAAATACATAGCTTACGGTATACCTTGCTCATTGGCGTCGCCATCGCAGCACTGGGTGTCATTCCGATGTCTCTTTTTGAAAAAAGTGATCTCGAGAAGGAAGAAGATGCGCCGCACCGCGAATCTTTGAGCTGGAAAGCTACTTGGCGTGAACATAAAACGTCTATCCAAGTCATCGCGATATTTTGTTTGCTCGGTTTACTGTCCTCACTTGGCGGCGGAATGATTGTTCCCTATCTCAATGTGTATTTTGAAGATCGCTTTGAGGCATCGAAATCCGCGATCGGTATCATCGTTGCTTTAGGACAAGCTGCTACTGGCGTTGCCTTCTTAATTGGACCTATGATAGCCAAGCGTTATGGTGAAGTGAAATCAGTCGTCTATCTGCAGTTGAGTTCGATTCCTTTTCTGCTCATCACTGCTTTTTCAGCTAACCTATATTTATCGTCCGGTGGCTATCTATTCCGCCAAGCACTAATGAACGCGGCCAATCCTTTTTATAATTCGATCAAAATGAGTTATGTCCATCGCTCGCTTCGGGGGCTTGCCTCAAGTTCCGGAGAGGCTGTATTCAACCTCGGTTGGTTTATCGCCTCACCGATTAGTACAGGCCTCGTCTTCCGATACGGCAGTTATTTCGGATATGCCTACGCCTTTTGCATCACAGCCGTTGTATACTCCGTTATTTCATTTTTATTTTATTTTTTCTTTGGCAAGGAGCGTTTTAAAACCCTGGAATAAACCCACCGAAAAAAGCTCCTTTCCCTCGTTGACGTAGACGAAGGAAAGGAAATACAATAGAATGAGAGCGCATTCATACCTACTTCTCAGTGCTCATATGACAAGTAGAATGCCAAGGGGGCCTTACCTATGCGGAAAAAGCTCATTTTTAATGGACAAAGTATCGTCTTAACCTGGTTAATTTCCTATATTGTCATCCTTCTGCTTCCTGTCGTGATAGGTCTTTTACTATATGTAGAGTCCAACCGTACGTTAAAGGAAGAAATTCAACAAGCGAATGACTCCTTGCTCAAGCAAGTCCGTGAAGTCATGGACAACCAGTTCAAAGCGATGGAACAGCTCAATTTTGAGATCACATGGAATGTGAACGTACAAGAGTTGCTCTATTCGAATAAATATGAAACCTATCCGAAAGATCTCCCTTATGATACCTATCAGATTGCAAAGAGCTTCTCTATGTACAAAACCTCTTATCCCTTAATCGACTCTTTTTATGTGTACTTGAACAAGAATCAGTCTGTCATACTCCCAACGACCGTTCGTTCGAAAGATTTTGCTTACGAGACGCTGCATAAAAGCAATGATTTCCCCTTCACTTCCTGGCAATCGATTATGACTCGCAGCAATTTCAAAGGATTCATCCCGATGTACCGGATTGGCGACGATAATAGTCTTCGGAAAACAGTTGCGTATATTAGCACGTATCCCTTTGAACATGACCAACCGCTCGCAACGAATGTCATCATGATCGATCAATCCCGCATTCTTGGAGCTATTCAGAACATGGAAATCTTCAATAAAGGCCATGTCCTTATTCTGAATGAACAAAATCAAGTTCTAGCGTCCAGCTCGGAAGGCACGATGCCCGTGGATTTCCCCTATGCGAACCTGGATCAGGCAACGAATTTCTATTTTAAAAGTAACGATGGCGAGAAATATGAAGTGTTTAATATTCAATCGCCGCGTTCCAAGCTCAAATACGTCTCAATCATGCCTAGCACGACCTATTGGCAGAAGGCCTCACATATCCGTAATCTGACCTATCTAAGCATGTTGATTAGCTTGCTAGGTGGAGGTATATTGACCTTCTTCTTCCTTCGAAGAAATTACAACCCTGTTCGGCGTTTGGTACACGCTTTCTCGAAGAAGCAGTCCATAGAATCCAGCAAAACCTACAATGAATTTCATTTCATTCAGGAAGCCGTGGATAGTACGTTAATTGAGATGGCTGATTTCAAAAGCAAAGTCGAACAACACCGCCATATCGTGCGGTCTCATTTCGTAGAAAAGCTGTTGAAAGGTAAACTCGACGGTAAAATACCTATTGCCGAAGCCTTAACAACTTTTGATATGAAGCTAGATCGGAAAGAATTTGCGGTCATGCTCTTCGTCACTGATAAAAGTGAAGCGTTCTTCGAACGCATTACAAACACGCCTGACGAGGAGAAGTGGAAGCTGCTTCAATTTATCGTAAGTAATGTGGTTGAAGAACTAGTCTCACAGCGACACCGCGGCTATGTCGCAGAAATTGATGATACACTTGCGTGCTTAGTCAACCTGTCGATGGAGGATGGCCACAGCGCCAAAGAAGAGTTACTGCGAATAGCAGATGAAGCACAAACGTTCCTTGCTTCCACCTATGATATCCATCTAACTATTGCAATAAGTAACGTGAATGAGCACATTTCAAGTGTTCCGCAAGCTTTCTTGGAAGCCTTGGATGCGATGACTTACAAGCTTGTCATGGGTGGACACGAAATTCTCGCCTACAATGATCTCAAACCTCATACACACTGTGATAATCCTTCAGGTTATTATTATCCAATGGGCGTGGAGCAACAATTCCTCAATGCATTGAAGTTCGGAGAACTGTCAGATGCTCGCCAAATTCTTCGTGAGGTCATGGAGAAAAATTATGAAGGCTCAGGTATTTCCGTCTCTTTAACCAAATGTTTAATGATGGGCTTAGTGACTACGATAATGAAAAGTCTTAACGACACTGGCGGGATGCAGGAAAGCTTCTTCATTCGCAATCCGAAGCAGCTGGATCGCCTATTGAACGCAAAAACCGTCCAAGATATGGAGCTCCAGCTAGATGACATGCTTACACAAGTCTGTGCGTATACGGCTGCTAAGCGGCAGCATGCGAATTCAATAACGAAGCAGAAAGCGCTTCAACAGCTCGTGGAGCAAGTGAATACCTATATTGAACACAATTACACGGATGTAAACTTGAATGTAACGATGATTGGCAGTCATTTTGATCGTAAAGCCACGTATTTATCCAAACTCTTCAAGGATTATGTGGGAGAAGGTTTACTCGATCGGATCAATAAAGTGCGGATTGAGAAATCTAAGCAGCTGCTCAAAGGGAAAGAACAATCCGTTGGCGATGCTGCATATGGGGTCGGGTTTAATGATATTAACGCTTTTATTCGTGTATTTAAGAAGGTCGAAGGCATTACGCCAGGTAAATATAAGGAAATGCTTGAGAAGTGACGAAAGGAAATAACTAGGTGATAGTTTGAGATAGGAGCGGGAAACCGCTCTTATTTTCTTGAAATAAGCGCTTTTCACCCCCGAAATTGGCTTTTTTCGTGAAGGAATTGGATATTTTGTAGATTCTTTCGGTATTTATCAAGACGATATTGGATATATTCGAGATTTCAATCATGTAAGCGTTATCATATAGTTGAGGTATAGCACAGGCAACAACATTCCAAGACTTCCGAAGCCTGTTTTTCTGGTCAATTTCTCAGTACAGCTTAGCTTAGATTAGCTCATCTGCCAGCCAATTTGGCGAAACACCAGTCACGCTTTCGTTGCCAGTACATGTGGCGAAAAACTTTGAGGAGGTCAACACATGAAAAGAAACAGTAAAAAAATGTTCACCATGTTGGTAACCACATCTTTAATGGGAAGTTTAGTTGTTGCCTGTTCATCCAACTCTTCCACGACAAGTTCGCCTAGTCCAGCAGCATCAGCAGATGCGACAAAAGCATCAACAGCACCTGCCGCCGGCGCAGCCGTTACGTATCCGCTCAAAACGGACAAAACTTTAACCTACTGGGGAGAAGTTACTGGAAACTTAACAGGTGTCAAAGGGACACATGCAGATACACCATTTTTTCAAAATTGGCAAAAAGTTACCGGCGTTACTATGAAGTTTACAGCACCGCCGACCAACCAAGCGGATCAAGCCATCAACGTCATGTTAGCAACTGGTGATTTACCGGATATGATTGAATATGATTTTCAAGGTAAATTCCCAGGCGGACCTGAAAAAGCGATCAAAGACGGATATATTCTCAAATTGAATGATACCATTGATAAATTTGCACCGAACCTGAAGAAATATCTCAAAGAACATCCAGAAATTGATAAGCAAGTTAAAACAGACAACGGCAGTTATTATGTATTCCCATTCATCCGCGGCGACGATTTGCTGCGCGTTTTCCAAGGACCTATCGTACGTAAGGACTGGTTGGATGAGTTAGGACTTCCTGTTCCTCAAACGATTGACGAGTGGTATACCACTCTCAAAGCCTTCAAAGAGAAAAAAGGTGCTACAGCTTCCTTCTCCGTCGTAAGTGTTCCAAGACCCTTCAACGAATTGGCTAACGGTGCATTCGCAAGTGCTTTCGGTGTCACACGTGATTTCTACATGGATGATAAAGGCGCGATCAAGTTCGGTCCTGCCGAGAAAGGTTACAAAGACTTCCTTGCAACTTTCCACAAATGGTATGCGGAAGGTTTGATTGATAAGAACTTTGCAACGGCAGACAGCAAATCCCTAGATGCGAACATCGCGTCAGGAGCTACTGGTGTAACTGTAGGGAATGCAGGTGGCGGTATTGGTAAATGGCAGCCGCTTATTTCAGCTAAAGATCCTAAAGGTGTGCTGATCGCAGCTCCATATCCAGTGCTCAAAAAAGGTGACATTGCGATGTACAGTCAAAAGGACCCTGCGAATGCACCAGGCGGATCTGTAGCGATTACAGCTACTTCCAAGAACATTGAAACTACCGCTAAGCTGCTTGATTATGGTTATTCGACCGAAGGCGCTCTATTCTTCAACTTCGGAACTCCTGGCGTTTCCTATAATATGGAAAATAACTATCCGAAATACACAGATTTGCTCATGAAAAATCCGGATAAATTAGCTCCAGCACAAGCAATGTCCATGTATATCCGCGGTAACTACAATGGTCCTTTCATTCAGGATAAACGCTATATCGAACAATATCTGGCCTTGCAAACACAACGAGACGCTTTAACCACGTGGTCCAAAACCGATGTAGATAAGCACAAATTGCCGCCAATTACAGCAACTCCAGAAGAAAGTACAGAGCTTGCTAAAATCATGACAGATCTGAACACCATCGTTGATGAAATGACTCTGAAAATCATCTTAGGAACAGAGCCGGTTGAAAGCTTTGACAAGTATATGGAGAAATTCAATTCCGTGAAATTGAACCGTGCAATCGAAATCAAGAAAGCATCTTTAGATCGTTATAACAAACGTTAGAATCTAACATGGGGATGGGGAGCACAAGCTCCTCCTCTCCATGGATTCATTTTCCTCGGCGAAAGGAGAGATATGATGCGTAAAACAGCGGAGGCTAGCTTTTCTGTACGCTTTAAACGCGATTTTCTATTGAATAAATACTTATATCTGATGATGGTTCCCGTCCTGGCTTACTACTTTATCTTCCACTATGCGCCGATGTATGGAGCCATCATTGCGTTCAAAGAGTATACCCCGATTAAAGGGATACTCGGTAGCCCCTGGATCGGATTCCAAAACTTCCATGACTTCTTTACCAGTTATTATTTCTGGCGCATTCTCAAAAATACAGTTCTGATTTCACTCTATACGTTATGTTTTGAATTTCCTGCCCCGATTATTTTAGCTATTCTCATTAATGAGCTGGCGAATAAAAGATTCCAACGTTTTGTGCAAACGGTTACTTACATGCCTTACTTTATCTCGCTAGTCGTCATTGCCGGGATGATTAAAGATTTTACGAATAACGGCGGTGTAGTGAATACGTTACTGACTTATTTTGGCGCGAATGATACAGCAATGCTGCAGAAGCCTGAGCTGTTTCGAACCATATATGTGTTATCTGAAATTTGGCAAAAAATTGGCTGGGAATCCATCATATATTTAGCAGCACTCATGGGCATCGATCAGGAGCAATATGAAGCCGCCAAAATGGATGGAGCTACGCGAATCAAATCCATTTGGCACATTACCCTGCCGGGTATTCTACCTACGATTTCAATTATGTTCATTCTTCGAATGGGGAACTTGCTCAACGTAGGCTTCGAGAAAATTATCTTACTTTACAACCCTAGTACTTACGATACGGCTGATGTTATCTCTTCCTTCGTTTATCGCAAAGGTTTGCTCGAATTTGGTTGGAGCTATAGTGCGGCGGTTGGTTTATTCAATTCCGTAATCAATTTAGCTTTACTCATTACAGCCAACAAAATTAGTAAACGAGTTAGTGAAAATAGCTTATGGTAGTGAAGGAGGGACTTAGATGAAAACCAGCTATTCAGACCGCGTGTTTTACACCGTGAACCATGTTCTATTAATTTTATTAGTGATTGTTACACTCTATCCGCTCATCTATGTTACTTTCGCTTCCATCAGCGACGGTGCGCAGCTTATCACCCATAAAGGCTTGCTCTATCGTCCACTGGGCTTCAGTCTGGAAGCTTACCACAATGTATTTAAAAATCCATCGATATTACAAGGCTACCGCAACACCTTATTTATTCTTGTCTTTGGTGTTACGACCAACCTCATAGTCACGGCTTTAGGGGCCTATGTGCTCTCTCGTAAAAATGTCATGTGGAACAAAGTGTTTATTTTCATCGTAATTCTCACGATGTTTTTCAGTGGTGGACTTGTTCCGATGTACCTTGTCGTGAAAGGCGTCGGACTAATCGACTCCTTATGGGCTACCATTTTACCATTCGCAGTCAACACGTTTAACTTAATTATTATGCGTACTGCTTTTATGGCCGTTCCCGAGAGTTTGGAAGAGTCAGCCAAAATGGACGGTGCTAACCATTTCGTTATCCTATTTAAAATCATTATCCCGCTTTCCATGCCCGTTATCGCGGTTATGATCTTGTATTATGCCGTTGAGAAATGGAATGGATGGTTCTGGGCTTCGATCTTCCTAAAAGATCGCGAGCTGTACCCGCTTCAACTCACCCTTCGGGAAATATTAATAGCCAATAACACAGATATGATGTCTTCTGGCGCCAATGCTGCCGATCAACACCAGATTGGGGAAACGATCAAGTATGCCACCATCATGGTTGCCTCTGTACCCATTCTGATCCTCTATCCGTTCGTTCAAAAGTATTTCGTGAAAGGCGTCATGATTGGCGCTGTCAAAGGGTAAACAAACGCCGTCGACTCCATTGGGAGCAGACGGCGTTACTATGTTGTTCCATTAATTACGATCATTAATCGCTTTGATGATGTCCACAGGTATCTTCGGCTTGCGATCGTAGGTAAGCAACCCATTGATTTCCTGCTCGACATCCGTCAATTGCGTATAACAGTAGCCCTGCACAACGCCTGAGTTCAGGAGTGGACGAATGACTGCGCGCAGCTTTTGCTCATAGTCTTCGTCGTTATCTGCACCTGAGTAGCCCCAGCCTTCCCATTCACTCTTCTTGTAGGCAATTCCACCAAATTCGGTGACAAGGATCGGCTGATTTTGATAAGGGAACCCTTCTACAAACAAACGTCGATTCGCCGGCATCGCATGCACGGCCTTTTCCTTGGAGCTGTAACGCTCGCTCAAGACCTCTTCCCTCCACTCATAATCATGAATGGCGAATAAGTCGGTCGTCACCAGCTCCCATCCATCATTTGAGATAACAGGTCGCATTGGATCCAGCGATTTGCTCAAATGATACATCGTCAAAGCATGCTGCTGCTGCAGTTTATCAATTTGGATGTTCGGGACACCCCAGCTTTCATTGAGCGGTACCCAAGCAATAATGGACGGGTGATTATAATCACGCTCCATCGAGGCAATCCATTCTTTGGTAAATTGACCTACATATTTATCCGAATACTCATAGGCATTCGCTGCTTCACTCCAGACTACAAGTCCAAGCACGTCGCACCAGTACAGGAATCTTGGATCCTCAAGCTTCTGATGCTTCCGAGCTCCATTGAAGCCCATCGCCTTCGTAAGCTCAACATCTTGTTTAATGGCATCGTCGCTCGGAGGCGTCAAATTCCCATCAGGAAAGTAACCTTGATCCAGTACCATTTTCAGAAAATAAGGACGATTATTCAGACACAACTTGCCATCCTCGATCGAAACTTTGCGCATACCGAAGTAACTTCCTACAACATCCTCAACCTCATTATCGACCAGCAACGTGAACGTAACATCATATAAGTTCGGTTTCTCTGGTGTCCACCATCCGCCAAGCCCATGATCATTAAAATCATTCAAACGTATCTTCCGTGCTCCTGTCCCGCTCCTAATCCCATATACATCTTCTGAAACTAGCTCGCCTTTAAAAGATATTGCAACCTTCAACTGGTATTTGGACGTCGACTGAGCGTCGATTCCTTCGATTTCATATTTGATTTCGATTTGTTTCGCATCGATATCCGGCGTCATCTTCACCTTATCTAAGTAGGCGTTCTCAGAAACAGCTTCCATCCAAACCGTTTGCCATATCCCTGTAGTTCTCGTATAAAAAATACTTGCGGAATCCGCTTTCCAGTACTGCTTTCCTCTAGGTAGTGTTACGTCTTTGCTAAAATCCACTGCCTTCACTACGAGCATATTCGTCCCCGCTTGAAGCGCTTCCGTAATATCCGCATGGAATGGCGTATGACCACCTTCGTGAGTTGCTACAAGAATGCCATTCACCCAAACCGATGCTAGGTAATCCACGGCACCAAAGTGCAGCAGAATTCGTTTACCGACAAAAGATTGTGGAATCTCGAGCTCGCGGCGGTACCATACGATATCGTGGAATTCATTACTACCAATACCGCTTAATTGACTTTGAAAAGCAAAAGGAACTTGAATCGTCTGCGAGAACGCTTTCTCACCTTTATGCCATTTTTCTTTCGTTCCTATGGAAGCATCGTCGAACTCGAACTGCCACTCTCCGTTCAAGTTGATCCAGCTATCTCGTACAAATTGCGGTCTAGGATATTCAGCTCTCGGTTGGTTGCTCATTGTAAAGGAAAACCTCCAATAGATAATTTATAAGTTAATTAAATAACGTAATAATTCCTAAATTCATTATGCAATCGCCCGAATATAAAGTCAATACATGTTATTCAATTAACTTATAGGTTACCCTTATGTCATCCAAACACCCACTCCAACAAGTTGTTCTTTCCTCTCTTTCCTACTCCCAGACAGGAATAACTGGAAAAACTACATTTATTTCAGCGTTTCCCCTTCGATATTCACAATTAACTGGAAAATGTACATTTAATTTCCTTCATTTCTCAAATTACAATAGAAAAGAGTAAAATTAGCTACACAAAATCCTTCTATTCCTTCAAAAGTGTGAATTTCGTTTGTATTTAACTGGATATTTTCCAGTTATTTAGTATGGTTAGCTGTGTAAACAGATGTGGAATCTACTCCGCCAAAAAATAAAATGACCCCCACATAGATATTCTCTACGTGAGGGTTCTTAGATCATAAATTAGTCGATGTAACCGGCCATGCCATTTTTCATCAAGTACTCCATCTCGGCTTCTAGAATCGTATCCACCGCAAGCTCGCTTAGCTTCACGTCGGAACGGCCTAGAATATGATCGATCAAATCATCGCTGTCGATATCTACAGCGCCTTTCGAGCCTTGTTCCGCTTTGGCGATGTAGGCTTTCTCATGTTTTAAAACTAACTCAATCTGTTTCGGATCCACCTTCGTCTTGCTGATGATGAATTGTAAAAGCTCCTGCTCATTCACGCCTGCAGTCATTCTTCTCTCACTCCTATTCGATGTATGCAATCTATTGTACCATAGATGGACAAAAAGAGACCCACAGCAACGGGCTGCGGGCCTAAAGGTTTATATTTTAAAAGGGGGTCGTCTTTTATTATAACCAACTAACATGTATGGCAGATGACTACTATATTTCTTTTATATTACAAATTTACATGAATTACGTAAGGGACGATGAACACTTCGTTATTTTGCTGAAACTGGCCCCAAATTTTGTAGATCCCTTTCGAAGGAAATACAATCTTGAACGCCGCGGTTGGCCCCGATGTCGCTGCTGAATCAGTCGGATGTACATGGACAAAATCGTTCCCATCCTCACTAATGGCAACAACATGCCCAACACTCCCAAGATAAGGTTGCAGATTCGTTACAGGTGTTTTGGCAGCTCCCTGCTTAAACGTAAACACCATGTCGAGCTCCATGCCTGCCATGAGATGATCGAAGGCTAGGGTGACTTCCTTGTCACCGACCTGCTTCGTTAAGCTTTTGTCCGGCTGCAGCTTCACAGCCTTCGGCGCCTTCCCGTTAATGGTCAACCAATAGGACTGCACACTTTCACCTAAACCCGTTGGCGTGAAATCAGCAATAAGCTGATAGTAACCTCCAGTTGGGAAGGACGTTTGGACATCGAATCGCCCAGTGTCAGCATAGGTGGGATGCAAGTGTTCGAAGTAGGACAAATCCTTGCTAACCACAATAAGGTGCATGAGCTTCTCGTGCATCACATCGAACTTCTCGATGGGGCGATTCCATTTATTTTGAACCAGAATTGTGATGTTCGATAATTCTTTCGGTAAATAGTTCGGTGAATCCACCGAAAAATGAGCAATTGCATCGCTCGTATGTTCATGTGTAACGGATGACGATGACATCGTCATACTCGACATGCCAGACATATCGGACATATCAATTGTTGTGGTGGCTGACGAACCGCAAGCGGATAGGAGTACAACGAAGCAAGATAAGGGCAATAGCTTTAATCTCATTGGCTTTTGACGGATGAAACCGGCCCTGCAAGAATGCTTAAACCAAGTGAAGACAGTGCACATAGGAAGATCGAGCCACCCCAGAGCTCTGGAGACCAGTTCAACGTTTCAAATAATTTCAAATGTGCGAAATAAAGCCCCCAGATCAAGACAGGCAGTACAAAGAAGACAGCTTTATACCGCCAATCTGCAGTGTCCCGCTCCTTGATTTCTCGAAATAATACATCACCGATCACACCGCTGATAAGCAAAATGATAATCGAGCTAGAGTCTCTAAATCCGTCCAGCACCGCGAGGAATATCGACTCAAATAGAAAGAAGAAGGTAACCGTACCGAAAGGGAGTTTCCATCTCCGTAGGACAAACATCAATGGAATCACAAGAATCATCGTCGTAATGAGGAAATCCACCACTGCTCTTCCAATAGCATCCTCACCTCTGGCCATCCATAGATTCTGCCGAAAGGACCATGCGTACATGAGGAAGAAGGCGAACACCGTAAAGGTTAGCCCTATTGAAGTTAACGCCGGTAACAATTGGCGAAACGTCGGTGCAGCCCCCTTTTCAGCAGCGCTGATCGCACGGTAGGGACTTGTCAGAATCATTAAGGCACCAGAGAGGAGCAAAAGATGCGTAGGGCTAAGCAGGGCTTCGATATTTTTTTCAATACCAAATACCGTATGCCAGTACATATCACCAAGCCCACCTACAAAGAAAAGAATGACGCCCGCAACACCAAGTTTATAGCCGACGGGAATCGCTGCGAACCATGAGGTCGATTGAGAGCTGATTTTGTTCGAACGAATCATTAGAAAGATCCACACCGCACAAGCCAAATAGCCAGAGTAAAGAATCGCGTGCCACGGTGTAAAAAAGGTTTCTACCGCACCGTGATTATGGGCGAAGCCATCAATAAATAAACCAATGATAAGCCACATGCCCATGATCATCGTGATCGAATGCTTGGACGTCGTCGTGGTTGCTTGCGACTTACTCACCGCTACTTGGACAGACACAACAATCAACTCCTTATGAAATGGGTAAATTTAATTCTTCAGGGTTACTCAGTCCATCATATAATGCCTGTTGACGCAATACCACATATAACTCTGCTTTCGTAGAATTATAATACGGTAATACGAACAGCACACCTACGCCAAGCGCAATGGTACCGAGGAGAAACCACCCTATAAAAGAGAGATCCAGCACAAACATCCGCCATTTATGGCCTCGCGTCATCTGATTGCTGAGTTGAACGGCTCTTTTCCGACCAATTGTCGGATTATCACCAAGGATATACGGAACCATACTGTATGCGTAGGACTTCACTATGCCTGGAATGATGAGTAATAAATACCATAAGAAATTAAGTAAAGCACTCCAAAACATGCTAACAACCGTGCCTATATATCTCCCTTTGCCAAATGCGTAGAGCAGATAGTGCATGTCGACATCCCCTTGAGAGGCTTGTTTAAAATATTGCTGCGCATTCACCTTGAACGGGTTCAACACGAAGATACTGAATGCAAGTGCTGCCAAGCCAGCTACAATCGCAACGATCACGATGAAAGCTAGAATCAGTGCACCTACACCATTCGAGATATCTCCCATGCCTAGATCTAAGTTACCTAAGTTAAAGGACGATGATGAGCCACTGTTTGAATTCCAATTGCAACTCGGAACCCCGCCACCAACGACGGCAAGCAGTAAGCTTACCAGAAAAGCTTTCCAATACGATGTTCGAAGTACTTGTTTCGCTCTACTCTTCAACTCTTTACGTGACCATTCCACGCAATCCCTCCTCAGGTAAATCCATATATACCATCTTATTTTATCTCGGAATGTCATAGAACAGTACCTTTTTCTTCCAATAGCAGCCCGTCCTTCTACATACAAAAAAATACGAAACCCTACTTAGGTCCGTGTCACAAACTTCACTCATAAAAACATCTCATCCAGATATCTTGCTCGTAATTCCCGAATCCTTTTCCAAAAAGTGTTAATCCTCCGCGCCCACGTTTCGTATCCTCCGCACTAATTCGAAATACCCAGTACTTCGGATCAATCCGCAGATCCGTGATGCTGATATCTGAAAGACGTTGACCATCCATATACGTGCCGCTTTCCGTGATGCGAAGAACCTTCAGCAGCCCGTACTGATTCACGTCCGAATGCCACCACTCTGGCGTTAGCTTCCCCCTCGTTTCCCCATAATCGCCTGGACTAGTCCATGTGCCAAGCAACGTATCATTTAGCGTAAAACAAATGTCTGAGGGCCAGTTTTCATTCACTTGAGGAGCTTCCGATCCTATTTCCAGCGAAATTTCGATCTCCTTCAGACTGTCATCTTTTAACAGGTAATTGGGCACTTTATACTCGACAAACCCCTTCGCAAACCAAAGAATGCCTGCATGTACCCTTTCTGGATCCATAAAATAGGTCGGATTATCATAGTGGCCAATCACCTTCTCTGAAGTTGCCAGTCCACACGTCGGCCATGCTTCATAATCCGTGTAATGACCAATAGGGACGGATACTTCCTTACACTTGTGCAAGGAGGTTCTTTCTGGCGAGAGCTTGATTTGCAAATAGGACGTGTTTACATAGCAATACTTGTAGGTACCACCGTTAACTCGCCTCATCTTACTCCCTACGAGTCCGGCTTGTTCGAGTTTGTTCACATGGCTGCTGACAATCGCATTACTGAGATAGAGCTCGGCAGCAAGTTCCTTAATATGCATTTCCTTGATAAATAGTTTATCTATGATTTTCAGGCGAACTTCACTCGCCAATGCTTCATACACCTGAAGCGACGCAGCATCCGTCTTTAGATACATCAAAACACACCCTTTAGAATACGCAATTTTATTAATCCTACAAAATAACTATTGAAGATTAACTCCATTATCGTACATAATAAAGATGAAATCAATAAATAAGAATTCACAAATAAGCTAATTCTTAATATAAGGAGCGATCGATCATGTCTTTACGTTCACAAATGCTCATCGACAAAAGTTTTGTTAAAGCTCAAATTGACCCTCGTCTATATGGATCCTTTATCGAACACTTGGGACGGGCTGTTTATGGTGGTATTTACGAACCAGATCACCCTACTGCAGATGCGAATGGCTTCCGACAAGATGCAATTGAAGCTATCCGCGCGCTGCAAGTTCCGATTATTCGCTATCCAGGTGGCAACTTTGTTTCTGGTTATAATTGGGAGGATGGCGTTGGCCCTAAGAAAGACCGTAAGCGATTGCTAGAACTAGCGTGGTGGACAACGGAGACCAATGAAGTCGGTACAAATGAGTTCGCGGATTGGGCGAAATTAGTTGGTTCAGAGGTTATGATGGCGGTTAATCTCGGCACACGCGGCATTGACGATGCCAGAAATCTGATCGAGTACTGTAATCACCCTTCTGGCTCTTACTATAGTGATCTACGTATTTCACATGGCTATAAGGAACCTCATCGCTTCAAAACCTGGTGCCTTGGCAACGAAATGGATGGGCCTTGGCAGATCGGCACCAAGACAGCTGTTGAGTATGGTCGCCTCGCGAATGAAACGGCAAAAGTGATGCGTTGGGTAGATCCTACCATCGAGTTAGTGGCTTGTGGCAGCTCATCAAGCGGTATGAGTACTTTTGCAGATTGGGAAGCTACCGTGCTGGATTTGAGTTATGACAATGTTGACTATCTGTCACTGCATGCCTATTACAATAATAATAACAATGATACATCCAATTTCCTTGCCTCATCACTGAATTTAGATCAGTTCATTAGCAGTGTGGCAGCCATTTGTGATTATGTGAAAGCCAAGAAGCGCAGTAAGAAAAAGCTTATGCTGTCCTTAGATGAATGGAATGTCTGGCATACCATTGGCTCAAGTCGCGCGGAAGAGCGTTGGCAGATTGCTCCGCCAGAATTTGAAGATGTGTATACCCATGAGGATGCACTAGCCGTTGGCTGTTTCATTATTACTTTACTCAAGCATGCTGATCGTGTCAAAATGGCTTGCATGGCGCAATTGATTAACGTTATCGCACCGATTACGACAGAAACTGGTGGTCCTCTGTGGCTGCAAACGACTTACTATCCATTCCTTCATGCTTCCATTTATGGCCGAGGAACTGTTCTTCATACCGTCAATTCTTCACCTAAATATGATTCCAAAGATTATACAGATGTCCCTTATCTGGAATCGATTTGCGTGTACGACGAGGAGCAAGGTCATATTACGGTCTTTGCGGTCAATCGCCATCTCTCAGAAGCTATGGAACTCGATCTCGACATCCGCAGCTTCGGCGAAGTTAGCTTGATCGAGCACATCGTGCTGGAACACGAAGATCTGAAAGCGGTAAATACAAAAGCTAACCCACAACATGTTAAGCCACATCATGGCGGTCTATCCGTTTTAGATAATGGACACGTCAAAAGCAACCTTGCCAAAGCATCTTGGAATGTTATTCGCCTTCAAACCAAACAAAGATAAGCTATTGCTAGACACCATAAACGAGGGATTCCCATTTACCATGTATGTGGTGGGGGATCCCTCGTTTTCATCTTATGTGCGCCATTGACCGCCTCTCAGGTTAGGGCATACAATTAAGAGGAATCCCCTTTGAGAGGAACTTCTATCATGCGAAATAAAGTTGTCTGGGTGCTTACAGCCATTCTCGGCTTGGCGAGTTGTATCGCGCTTCCCTTACTTATAATGAAGGCTGATGGCAATTCGCACGAGCAAAGTTCGCTTGATGCAATTGCCAAGCTGGATAATCCGCCTGCCGCTGTCTCTTCTTCACGACCTAAGCAGCCAGATATCTTAACCTATTGGGTTAACCAAGAGAAGAAATCCGAGCAAGCAGGACTTACAGAGACCGCAGCAGCCTATCGCAACAGGATCGATCTATACGCGGCTGGACTTCCAACGCTACCTTTATTTACGCCTAATAAGTTTATTAACCAGACACCCTCAACCAATATGGAACTCTATCTCCGCGTTCCTATATCAGTTCAACCCCTTAAACCAACTGAATCTGCGATCCCCGCAACTTCCGCGCTAGCCAAACATGAACCTGCATCGGGGGTTTATATCGGCATGCTCGGGGCAGATCGCAGAGTCGGCTACGATGTTACAAAGATTGAAGACGTCTACGGCCGCAAGCACGCGCTGTATTTGTCTTATGTTGGGTGGCGCAAGGTGCAAACCGATACCAACACTTATTTCCCTGCGCGTACTGCCGAAAGAGTGAAGGAACTTGACGGCGCACTCCAGATTGGATGGGAGCCGCGTTTCGGCCTAAACGATGTGCATGATGATGAATATGTTCGTCGTTTCGCACGCGAAGCCAAAGCCTCCGGCATCCCCATTTTCCTGCGTTATGCTTCAGAGATGAACGGAGCTTGGGTGCCATGGCATGGAGAGCCCCAACTATATATTGAGAAGTTCCGTCTTATTCACGACATTATGGCCGAAGAAGCGCCTAATGTCGCCATGGTGTGGTCGCCTAACTTCTGGCCGCCTGATACGATCGATAGCTATTATCCAGGTGACACCTACGTGGATTGGGTTGGCTTCTCGTTATATAGCACCCCTTATTCAGCAGAAAAAGAGCAGCTAAAGGGTACCATGATCGATACCTTCGCTCCTCTCTATAAACGATATAGCCATAAACCTATAATGATTTCTGAAGGTGCTGTTGCTCATACGTATTTGCCGACTAACCAAGCTTATTGGAGTTGGGCAGAAAGCCAGTTGGGTTACATGTATGGTCTACTTCCGCGATTATTTCCTCAAGTTAAAGCCATCACCTACTTTAACTTCAGCAAAGCTCAGGCGATTCGAACGAACGGGAATTATGTCTACGACATCGGGGAAAATCCATTTATGGACGGCTATTATCAACGGCTGATCGCATCCGATTGGTTTCTAAGTAAGGTAGAGCCAGGGGTAGATCCCATTCAATACCGCTATACACCAGTCTTAGACCGTTCTCTTCCTACCGGTCAACAGACCGTCCTTGTCTATCCCAAGCTTACGAATGAAGAGGGTAAACCACCTTTTGCAATCGCTATTTACCAAGGTACTCAATTCCTTGGCGTCAGTTATGAAGCTCCATGGGAAATTGACATTCAAGTTCAATCAGAATCGGCATCAGAACCTTGGTATGTGGTAGCTTACAATGACCAAATGGAAGTGACTGCTGTCCAAACAATCGTTGGGCCTGTCACGGGTGCAAATTCCGTTACACCTTAGTTGCCAAAGTGATAGGATGGAATAATGCGAATATCTTTATCCAAATTAGCAAGCATCATGAAATTACGATTGAATGTAAAAATGCGTTTCACCTGGTAGTACGACATGGTCACAGCCGTAAGGGCTTCGCTAAGCGAGAAGCGGAGCTCTGGCCTGTCCATTAACAATCTGCGCGATTCCCCCTCAAATTCAGGGCCGCTTGAGATAACCGCCAATTTGCCTTTACTTACTGCTTTTTCAATCGCCTTCAGAAAATATTCTGCCTGCTCATAGCTGTATTCATTACGAAGCCATTCGTGGAGATCGAATACGATGGAGTTCGTCGTCATGTAATTACGTTCAAGATCATGCAAATCTAGAAACATGGAACGTGCTTTGGTATATCTTGGGTCTTCAGGATTCATTAAAGCGGCTAGAGCTGTTTCATCTAGAAAAATGGCATCCTGAATTTGCAATTGATTATCCATAGATCAGACCTCCTTAATCCTCTTGTTTGCAAATGCCATCTAAATACAGCAGCGGATTTGCTTCCTTTTGATCCACAGAGATGGGAGTTAATTCGTATGAGGCGCTTGCCAGATATTGAGCAATAAGTCCATTGACGATTGCTTGTACGGTCGTATGCTGCAGATCGGCGATTTCTTTCAGCTCATCAACATGTCGTGGGTCGAGATCTATCATGTCTTCATCTTGTTCCACACTTCTTGAAGAAATGAACTCGGATGCGGTAGACTTCGCTTTTTCGAATTGATTATGAATGAAGCGTTTGTAATTGTTCGCCATCGTGATTCACTCCTTATGCAATAACTTGTATACAATTCGTCGAATTTCGTCGATTTCAGGGGGTGATTAAGTAGTCAATAATGAGCCACACTTCTCCCTGATAGTTGAAAAAGGCAACTAAACCACAAGGTCCGCTGCCTTCACACATGCTTCTATTTAGTTAAGACGAATGCCAAAATATGTAAATAAAGCCTCTTTATACGCTTCATCGGTCTGTGGGGTATAGGTTTTTACGTCAGTAGCACTGAAAATACGGAACTCCTTGTCAGCAAGCGTATGTCTTCCCTCTGACGTGCGTATCGCAACGATCGGATACTTGTTGAAAATCGAATCTGGGGCTTTTTCACACCAGAAACTGGCGAATAGGTAGTCTTTCGGCAGCTGAGGCTCCTCTGTGAAAGAGTAGATACGTTGCCATGCCTTATTCTTCTGTTCACAAAGCACCCAACCATCATAGGGATCTTTCTCTAGGCGGTAAGTCTCCTCACCTTGCTCCTGAGCAAAACCTTCGATGAAAGAAAGGGGTCTGCGGGGGACGATCCCGCCTACACCAACATCGCACAGGTAGTTAACACCTTCGGCTTCTACCTTCAAGACGTGATGGCGCCTTTTGGGCGGCAAATTCGGCTCATCTCGCCAGAATCTGGCGACCAAATCCGTCACCGTATAGCCAAGTTCACGAAGGAGCCAACCGAATAGTGCATTCGTTTCAAAACAATACCCCCCACGCTGGCGTATAACAATCTTCTGAAACAGTTCCTGCGGATCAAGAGATAACGCTCTCCCTTCGAGAATATCCAAATTCTCATAGGGAACCGTGTGCAAATGTCGTTCCTGCAGGTCAGCTAATGTCTTTGCACTGCCATCGAGCGAACCACTAAAACCGATGCGATCCAGATACTTCTCAATTTGACTGTTTGTATTCATCAGGGAAGACACCTTCCTTATAGGTGAGTTAATCGTTACTATGTAAAGGATTACTATTACCCTTGCATGTGAATTCGGCTGGAAATCTCTTGCGCGTCCAATTCACGCATCGCGAGCTTAGCTCCGATGGATCGGAAGCTGCCGATCACGTCCTCATAGCCGCGCTCAATGTGCTCGACGCCTGTTATACACGTGCTGCCCTCAGCCGTGAAACCGGCCATCAGCAGACAAATGCCTGCACGAACATCTGTCGCATGCACCCAACCACCTCGCAAGGGGAGTCCGCCGCGAATAAACGCAGATTCTTGGCGAAGCTCTATTTCCGCACCTAGTCGTCTTAACTGTGGAACATGAGCGAACCTTTTCGGATAGACACGGTCAGTTACGATACTCTTGCCCTCGGCCTGCAAAAGGAGTGCAGTCATAGGTTGCTGTAAATCGGTGGCAAAGCTTGGATACATGCCTGCGCGAATTCGCGTTGCTTTGAGAGCACCAGTCCCATAAGCAGTAATACTGTTTTCTCCGCATTCCACATGCATACCGATTTCCTCTAGCTTAGCTAGACAGGAGCCAAGATGCTCTGGAATGACATCCTTAACGGTAACTTGTCCCCCATTGAGCCCAGCCGCCATCAGGAAAGCTCCAGCAATCAGCCTGTCTGGGATTACTGTGTGGAATCCCCCATTCAAGTATGGAACACCTTCAATCCGAATGCGATCCGTGCCGGCTCCATAAATTCGTGCCCCTAGTTGATTCAGGAATCTTGCGGTATCGCACACCTCTGGATCCACGGCCGCGTTGTGCAACTGAGTCCGCCCTTTTGCCAACACAGCCATCATCATCGCATTCATCGTCGCCCCCGAGGTAATGGTATCGAAATAAATGTCTGTGCCCTTCAACTCTGCCGCTTCGACCTCATAATAATCCTTGTAGAGCCGCACCTGAGCTCCAAGCGCCTGGAACACCTTGATATGCTGATCCATCGGTCTTGAAACAAAATCGTCACCGCCAGGCAATCCGATTGTGACTTTGCCGAATTTGGACAGTAAAGCACCTACAAAATAATAAGAAGCTCGGTAGCTCGATGCTTTGCCCGGATCAATGACGGAGCTGTGAATCCAGCGTGGATCAATGATGACTTGTCCGGCATTCTGTGTGAGTTTAAGGCCGATTTCTCGGCCAATTTCCGTAATAAGACGGACATCATCGATGTGTGGAATACCCTCTAACGTTACGATATTATCCGCCAGACATGCAGCTGCGAGTATGGCAAGAGAGCTATTTTTTGCTCCTGGTATGTGTACGGTTCCGTTCAGTGGTCCTGAGTACTCCGCTTGTATATACTTCATGAAGGTATCCCAACTTTCGTTATGACGATTTCAATTCGGATTCGAGCATATAACCGCCGCCGCGCACGGCACTAATGAGAAAGGTATCTTTTCCGTATTTTTTGCGCACCCGATAGACCAGAGCGTTCAGTTCATCGAGCGTCACATCCGAGAAACCTTCTGCTCCCGGTGACCTCTCTGGCCATACCTTGGATTTAATTTCCTCAAAAAGAACGAGTCGGTTTGTATGCTCATACAGCACACGGATCAATAGATATTCTTTCTCCGACATAGGGATTCGCCTGCCCTCCACCACGCACTCCCTTTTCTCCCAACTTATTTCTAAAGGGAGTTTGGGGATTTCTAGCTGTCTTGTGATGCTGAGCGGTTCGATTTCAAGGGTTTGATCGGCAAACATATATGAGAAATGGATGACGGTCATCCCTTTGGCAAGCCTAATAATATCAAAATTGTTAAGTGGATAAGGTGTGTGCGGCGTTAGTCGTTCGCCATTAATTTCAGTACCATGAAGACTTCCCAAATCATAGAGCACCGCCTTGCTTTGCTCCTTGCGAATGATGATATGCTTTCGGGAAATAAAAGCGTTCGTGAAAGCCAAATCCGGCGTTATTTCATTGGATACCCGGCCAACCATTGTTTCATCCTCACTCAAATTCACGCAAGTGCCCGCTCGATAGGGCTCACCGCGCACGACATATAAGCATGCAAAGTTTTCCAGTTGTGTCCCCTCCGTTTGCTCATGCGGCTTACCTCACATCTTGGGAAATAACCCCATCACTTATCGTACCTCAAACTGTAGGTGAATAAAACCCCTACTCACTGACGGATCGCTCATTTTTTAGTAACATTTCCGTTAACCCTCTACCTCATATAAATTCGGATCCAGTGACTGGATAAATGGTGTCCATTCCCCTGTTGTATAGAGCAGGAGCCGGTGCATCGCGCGCGTGCATCCGGTATAAAATAGCTTACGTTCGCTCTCTCGATTATACACTTGTGATGAGGCATCATAAATCAATACCGCGTCGAACTCGACCCCTTTGGCTAGATAGGCAGGAATGACCATCGTCCCTTTCTCAAAAGTCAACGTATCCTTCGTAATGAGTCTCAGCGTCTCAGAGCCCTGAGACATCAACACTTCATAAGCCTCTCGGCTCTCCTCTGCAGTCTTCGTAATAATGGCAATTGATTCAAACCCCTCTGCCCTCAGTTCAGCGAGATGCTCTATCATTCGTTCAGCTCTCTCTGCACTGCCACTAACCTTAATGAGGTCGGGCTTCTGGTCACTCCGCTCAAAAGGTACGATTTCTTCGCTAGGCAACAACGCCTTCGTAAACTCCACAATCTCACGGGTGGAGCGGTAGCTTCGAACAAGTCGAATCAGATTCGTTTCATCTTGGCCATATAGCTTAATCAGTGGCGAATTCACCTCGGACAGATTGGTTGCTTGCGGGAAGATCGCTTGACTGAAATCTCCGAGCACGGTCATGCTGGCGCGGGGAAATAGCTGCTTAAGGAAATAGAATTGGAAGGGTGAATAATCCTGTCCTTCATCGACAAAGAGATGCCGCACATTCGTGTTCCTCCGAGTTCCCTCTACGCATTCTTTCAAGCACAAGAACGGCGCCGCGTCCTCATAAAACAGTTCGAGCCTACTCAGCTTTTCCTTCGTTTGCTTACAAATTTCCGTCCACTGTTCGGGCACCACAGTCTCGTTCGTCATGTTCCGATAAGCTGCCTCATCGCTGAACAACTGATCGTACAAACCGATGATATCTATAAACTTAAATCGTTTTACGTCATTTCTCAATTGCTTATAATGTCCACTCACAATCATCTTCCGAAGCAGATCTTCTATTTCCTGCATGGCAAAATCAACATTATGCTCGTCGTCTTGCTCCTTGCCAAGAAACTGTCCATAATCATCCAGAAGCTGCTCATTCATATGAAGGACTACCTCTGCTTCCTGCTGATACTTCTTGAGCAACTCTCTGTAAGCTTCGGCATATTGCTCGTTGTCGAGGTAATCAAGTTCATCTTGAACCCAATGCGCTTTTTGTTCTTTACGCTCGAGCGTTGTCAGCCTTTTCAGGATCCATTCCTGTAAAAGAGCGACTCGATTAGCCAGACGGATTGTATGGTCATAGCTATAAAATTGCAACTGGATTTCCTCCGCGGTAATTAATTCACGATCCTGGAAATGGATGCCGCGGAATAGCATGCCTTCTTTCCCCAGCCATACCGCGTATTGCTGCAGGGCATGGAGAAAAACCTCAGATGCTTTATAGTGAATCCCAATTCGTCGTGCTTCACACTCGGGAGAAGATGATGATGTCAGTATATATTCAATCTGATCGAATGGGCTCTCCAGCTGTAACGTGGATCCAAGCCAATACACGAGATATTCTTGAATAGTCGTCTGCTGCATATTCTCCTCACCGAGCTCGGGAAGAACCGTTGATACATAACTGTTGAACATTGGATTCGGGGAAAAAAGTACAATTTGGTCCGCTTTAAGTTTATCGCGGTGCTTATATAATAAGTAGGCTGCACGTTGCAAAGCGGCTGACGTCTTGCCACTCCCTGCCGCTCCTTGCACAATGAGCATTCGAGTCTTATCGTTGCGAATGATGGCATTTTGCTCCTTTTGAATGGTCGCTACAATGCTCTTCATTTGTGAATTTGCACCTTGGGCAAGCACTTCCTGGAGCAATTCATCGCCAATGGTAACACTTGTGTCGAACACACGCTTTAATTGACCATCGCCGATGTGATATTGCCGTTTCATTGTCATTTCTCCCTCAACGCGTCCCCCTGGCGTTTCATAGGCCGAAGCTCCTGGGGAATAGTCGTAGTACATACTTGCAATCGGTGTTCGCCAGTCATACACTAGGAAGCTTAAACCGTCCACATCAACGAAAGACGAAACGCCAATATAAATGTGCTCGCTGAAGCTAATACCATCTTCTTGAAAATCAATCCGCCCAAAATAAGGCGACGGCAGCAACCGCTTCATACTCTTCAACCGTTGCATCCGCTGCTGGTGACTGCGCTCCCGTTCCGATAACAACGCTTCTTGCTGTCTAATACTATAGAATGCCTCTTCGAAATCTTCATGCGTGCTCGTGTTGATCGACACTTCTTCCCAAAACCGCTTGCGGAAGTCCGTTACCTGATCCCGCAACCCGACTACCTCTGGTTCAATTTCGACAATTGCAGATCGTAATTTTTCCGTAACCATATCTAAACGCTCTTGTTCTTGCTGCCATTCGTTCACCTTGATCATCTTCACGAACACGCTCCTTTTGGGTCTTGTGTGAAAAAAACAAAATAATGTTTGACAACCAGTCGTTCTTCATGCTAAAATTTAATTAAAGATAAAATATAATATCTATGTCTTATGTTTAACTTAACAGACAATAGTCTTTGTACTCTAACATAAAGCTTCCTTGTGTGTAAATACATATTTAGTAAGAAGAACCGGCATTTCTGCCGGTTCTTCTTTTTTTCCACCTAACTCCTTTGTTCATCCACGCCTATAACTTGATTGAAATGAACTTCAGCTCCGTCAACTCCTCAACCGCATATCGAACACCTTCCCGTCCGAATCCACTTTCCTTCACACCGCCATAAGGCATGTTATCCACACGGAATGTAGGGAAATCATTAATCATGACGCCGCCTACTTCCAACTGCTCTGCAGCACGCATCGCGGTACGGATATCGTTCGTATAGATGCCTGCTTGTAGTCCATAGCGAGATTGATTCACATCCTTTATCGCTTGATCCAGCGAGGTGAAAGAAGAAACCGTAACAATTGGTCCGAACACCTCTTCACAGGAAATAGGTTCATCAGCAGCTACATGCGTCAAAATGGTCGGTGGATATAGCCGAGAATTCAACTCTTTGCCGCCGGTGATCACAACGGCTCCTTTGGAGACCGCACTGTCTACCCAATTCTGCATCCGACGGACTTCTTTCTCACTAATCAGCGCCGATACATCCGTTGTCTCTTCCAGCGGGTCACCGATAACCAATTTCTCCACTTGCGCTTTGAATCTATTCATAAAATCATCATGATGTGACTCATGGACGAATATCCGCTGAATGGAAATACATACTTGACCACTATATGAAAATGCACCGAGCACACAACGGCTGATTAACTCATCTGTAATCTCGTAGGCTTTGTCTATCAGTAAAGCTGAATTCGAACCTAACTCTAAGGTAACTCGCTTTAAACCAGCTTTGTTTTTCATAGCAATCCCGACGGCAGGACTACCTGTGAAGGTAACAGCCTTCACCCGAGGATCGCTCACGAGCTTCTCTCCCACAACCGCACCGGGTCCAGGTATAACATTCAGTGCCCCTTTCGGAAGTCCCGCTTCTTGGAAAATCTCAGCAAGTATCAAGGAGGAGAGTGGTGTTTGCCCCGCGGGTTTGAGTACTATCGTGTTCCCCGCTGCGATTGCAGGGCCGACTTTATGCGCTACCAAATTAAAGGGGAAGTTAAATGGCGTTATCGCCGCGATCACACCCAGCGGTTTGCGCAGCGTAAAGGCTATGCGTCCCTCTCCGCCAGGAGCTGCATCCAGAGGTACTGTTTCTCCATGGATTCGACTTGCTTCCATCGCAGCGAATTTATACGTTTGAATTGTCCGAGCGAGTTCGCCTCGTGCGGTCTTGAGCGGCTTAGCTGCTTCCATAGCCACGAGATGAGAGAGCTCCTCTTTCCGCTTTTCTATTATTTCAGCGACTTTATTCAAAATAGTCGTACGTTCGTGCGCAGGCATCTGGGCCATGACCGGTGCAGCTGCTTGCGCAGCTTGGATCGCTTCATCCGTTTCTACTTCATTCGCATACCCCACGTCTGCAATCCATTCACCTGAAAAAGGTGAGTAAAGTGCTTCGTACCGAGCTGCTTCTTTCCATTGTCCGTTAATAAACAAATGCCTTTTCATCTGTACTCCCTACTTTCCCTCTTCGGCATATTGCTCAATTATAACATGCTGGATAATATCAAGGCCTTCAGCAAGCTCATCATCTGTGATGACAAGCGGGGTCAGAAAACGAATCACATTACTGTGCACCCCAGCGCTTAATAGGATGACCCCTGCTTCATAGCAGCCTTTTTGAATCGCAGCTGTATTCGCTTTATCAGGTTCTTTCGTATCGGGATGTACGAATTCGATTGCACACATCGCACCTAATCCACGTACCTCGGCAATATGCGGGATTGTCTTCTGTAAGTCCGTAAAGAATCCACGGATCGTCTCACCGATAACACGTGATCGTTCTACGAGATTCTCGCGTTCCAACTTCTCGATAACCGCCAATGCCGCCACACATCCCAGTGGACTTCCACCATAGGTCCCACCAATTTCGCCAGGTGCAGGTGCATCCATAATCTCCGAGCGTCCCGTAACCGCCGATATCGGCAAGCCTGCCGCAATAGATTTGGACATCGTCATCAAATCGGGCTCAATCCCAAAATGTGTCGAAGCGAACATTTCTCCCGTACGTCCGAAACCTGTTTGAATTTCATCGGCAATAAACAGAATTTGTTTACTTTTGCAAATCTCATATATACCTTGAACAAATTCCTTTGGAGGAACGATGAAGCCACCTTCACCTTGGATCGGCTCCATGATGACCGCTGCTAACTCCTCCGGTGCAACCTCGGTAAGGAGGAAATCCTGAAATTGCTGAACACAATAAAGCGCATAATCTGTCTCCGACATGCTTGGCGGACGATTCAACGGATACGGGAATTGTGCTTTGTAGGTGGCCGGAGCAAACGGACCCATCTGGAACTTATAGGGTCTGACCTTGCTTGTAAGCGACATGCCCAAGAGTGTCCGACCATGAAATCCTCGAGAAAAGGAGACGATACCTGATTTCCCTGTAAATTTCCTAGCAATTTTCACTGCATTTTCAACCGCTTCTGCACCGCTATTCAGAAAGATCGTTTTCTTTGGAAAGCTGCCAGGCGTAATTTGTGCCAATTTCTCAGCTAGCTGTAGATAGGGTTCATACATAGCGACATGAAAGCAAGGATGAATATATTTTTCAAGCTGTTCTTGCACAGCTTTGACAACTTCAGGCGGGCAATGGCCCACATTCAGCGTTCCGATGGCACCGGCAAAGTCAATGAACACATTACCATCCACATCATAAATCAATGCCCCTTCTGCCTTTTCAACAAAAATGGGTGTATTGTTGCCAACACCTCTGGGTACGAATGCTTGTCTTTTATCCATGAGTTCTTGGGTGCGGCCGCCCTGTAACTTGGAGGGTACTGAAGCAAATTTACGTGCGATTTGCATGTTCATCTTCCCCTTTAATTTTTATTTTTCATTTTTGTAGAATAATTACCACTACTTTCTCCTTCATTTTATGACGGCAACAGATTACAAATTCAGATTATAACGCAAAAAAGCCCTATAGAGGGCCACAACCTCCTTACGAATGCGATTCACTCGTCCTCTAACGACGATTTCTATATTGCTTTGGCGTTACCTCCGCGTGTTTCTTGAAAACCTTAACGAAATGGGCTTGATCATAGAAGGTGAGTCTCGCAGCGATCATGGAAATCGTGTCATTGGAATGGTCGAGCAGCTTCTTTGCCTCCTCAACACGTTCCCATTGGATGTAATTTGTCAGCGTTAATCCAGTTTCCTTTTTGAACAATTGGGACAAATAGCTCGTGTTAAGCCCCGACACAACCGAAAGCTGTTGCAACTTAATTTCTTCGAATAGATGGAAGGCAATGACAGCGACTTGTAGGGAACCACCAAAAGTGCGAGCGTAAATAGTCAAAGATGCAATAAGGCATCCATTTCAGAGGGAAACGGCCATTCCTCTATAAATAAATGCGAATGAGCATCTTTCAGGACCCACAAAGTGCCAAAACTATCATTGAAGGCAGAAATGGTTGCACTTTCGCATCAATTCGCACATGCTACACAACCATATTCCCTGCATGAACGCAAAAAAGGGTCCCCCGCCACAACCATGGCTAGTGGGACCCTTCCTCTTTTACAAACAAGCCAGTTGGTACATCTCTTCATTGGTTAACGCTTTGTTATAAATTGCTAATCCACCGATGCTGCCGACAAAGAAATTACCGATCTCCTGAGAACGATCCACTGCGCCAACGGTAAAATCAGCACCATCCTGCCCGCCATCGAAAAGGCCGCCCGGGTAATGATAAGGATTACGGATCGGGCGTTCATCCAGTATCCCGTTTACATAGGACCGCACATACTGGCTGTCGTAAGTAAAAGCAACAAAATGCCACTCCTCAAGAGGAATCTCCGTTTTACCGATAGATGAATCCATGCACCAGCGATAGCCAGGTGTCGGGCCGCCTACGGAAGATACATGGCCGCACACCTGTTGGCTGCTCTCCCAAATCGATAAATTCAGGAAAAGTCCATATTGGCGTCTCTTATTCGTTTCGTTCCAAATGCCTGCAACAAATTCGCATTCATTATTGGATTTCTTTCTGCGTTTAACCCAAGCTGCTACCGTCACCTTAGCGTTCTCACCATGCATGTTCAGATCTTGGAGGTGTTCACGGGGGATTCGAAACCATTTCCCTTCCTCCAGCAGTGCGCTGTATGGACCGAATACGCCTTCATCGTCTCGTTCTACCGGCCCTCCACCTTCCTTCAGGGCATATGGCTGTCTTCCCATCGAGTGGCGTGCTTGCCCAGGCCCTTCTTGAAAGTCCCAAAAACTCACTAAATCCGGATGGTTGAGGATGATTGCAATATCCTTCTTCATGTATGAAGCCTCCAAAGTTTCTTATTTCTTTTTGGTAAACCATTCGTTCATCGCATCGATAGCTGTCTTGCCGCCCTTGGCGTTGAACTCCTGCACAAACTTATCAAACTCGCCTAGATCGCGTTTACCCATAATAAATTTCAACGCGTTTTCTTCTGTATAGTTGCGCAGCTCTGTGAACTTCGTGTCGTACGCCTCAATCGAAGGTGCGTAGGAGGTTTCTTCACGATTCTGCTTGAATTTCAGCAAGGGCTCGTAATACGGAAGGAATCCTTTTACCTTCAAACGTGCATTGAAGCTCGGGTCGCTGTCACCAAAGAAGTATAGTGTCCGCCATGGAATATTGTTGCTCTGTTCCGGTGTCTGCACGATTTGCCCGTTCTCTACCTTGTAATCCTGACCTTCAATTCCGTAAGTCAAAAATTTGTCCGTATCTGCATTCATGATGTAATTGATGAAGGCAGCTGCGCCTTCCTTGTTCTTAGCTTGCTTCGGAATAACGATGTAGCTGCCTGGAATACCTTCTTCTTGGAAGCCTGCTGCTCCGTTCTTGCCACTAACAGGTGCGATGTACTGCAAGGTTCCTCCGGTCTTTTTATCCTTGATGGATGTATCGATCGTCAGCGCATCACCCCAATACACCGTGCCAAAAGTGGCAGTGCCGTTGATCATTTTGTCCTTAATGTCTTTATTGATAGCAAATTCTTGGTCAATTAAACCTTCGGAATACCATTTCTTCATGGTCGTGAGGTATTCTTTATATTCCGGTTGCAGCCACGCGAATTCTAACTTACCATTTTTAGTTACCGTTGAGTTACCTACCCCAAACGCAGATGCGTACGGCAGGAAGGACGCCATAAACGCACCCGGATTTCCAGCGGCACCTGTGAGAGGCGCCATATTCTTTTTCTCTTTGATTGTTTTAAGCGTCGTATACATCTCGTCCATCGTCGTCGGTTCTTTCAGACTGAGCTCCTTCAGTATGTCCGAGCGCTCCAGAAGGCCGTTGCCAACCTTTTGGGCAACACGTACTGGAATGCCGTACATTTTACCATCCAGCTTGGAGGCGTCGAGAATTTCTTTGGGCAGAAATGAAGATAGATTAGGAATATTTGTTTTAACTAACTCATCAAGCGGCTCAAATGCCCCCTGCTGCGCCAGCTTAAAGTAGTCGGATTTGCCAGGGATCCACATAATATCCGGTACATCACCTGAGGCTAAAATGATCGATATCTTCTGGTTTGGATTGTCCTTAGGCAGCGACTCGAATTTCACGTTATATCCGGATTTCTCTTTAAGCACGTTCACCAGCTTGTTGTCGTTAATCGTGTCACTGCCCTTGTATTGTTCCATGGCAGGATGATACATGCGCATCACTTTCAATTCCTTGTTTTTGACTGATCCACTTGAACTTGTCGCTCCAGCATTGGTACTGGCAGGAGCAGTATTATTACTACTGCAACCTACTGCAAGCCCGACCAACAGGACAGATGACATGCCCACAAGCACTGCTTTTTGAATTCTCATCGAATAAAACCTCCCCTAAAGTGTTTATATAAAAAAACAGGTGTTTTCGCAGGTTGGCCATTACCCTTTGACAGCACCCAACATAACCCCTTTGACGAAATACCGTTGAATGAACGGATACACAAACAGAATGGGAACTACTGCACACAGAATTGCCGCCGCCCGGATCGTTTCTGGGGTGACTTCGCGAAATACATCATTCACGACTAGGTCAGCTGACTTCTCATCGGTTACGAGTTGAAGCAGAAACATTTGAAGCGGCATTAACTGCCGATCGGTAATGTACATCATCGCTTGAAAGAAAGCATTCCAATAGCCAACCGCGTAGAACATGCCGACGGTAGCCAGTGCAGGTACAGACAACGGCAGATAGATTGAGGTCAGAATTCGTAAGTTGGAGGCACCGTCCATTCGAGCAGATTCCTCCAGCGAGTCCGGTACGCCCATGAAGAAGTTGCGGATTAAGATCATATTAAACGGTGCCAGCGCAGTCGGCAAAATGAGCGACCATAGTGAATTAAGCAGCCCAACTTGCTTTACGACAAGGTACGTCGGAATCAGTCCTCCACTGAAGAACATCGTAATGACGAACAGTAACATCAGAAAGCGAGTGTAGGGCAGGCCCTTGCGGGAAAGCGGATAAGCTGCAAGCACCGTTAGCGTCATGCTGATTATCGTCCCGACGATGGCAATAAACACCGAGTTACCAAACGAATAGTAAAATTGCTTATTTGAAAGCACGTATTCAAAGGAAATCGTGGTTATACCTTTGGGCCATAACAGGATATCCTTGGCTAGCACATGTGCTTCACTGCTGAACGCTTTGGCTGCCACGTGTATGAACGGCAGAATCATCGACAGTGATATGACGGAAAGTATGAACACGTTAAAATAACCGAATACTGTTTCTCCTCTAGTACGAATCACACAGGCACCACCTCTCTAGGTTAGTAAATTCCTTCCTCACCCATTCGCCGGGCAAGCGTATTGGCAATAACTAACAGCACACAACCGATGACTGATTTAAACAGCCCAGCAGCCGTTGTCAGTCCGAACTGCATGGTCCCTAATCCCACTCGGAATACATACGTATCAATAATATCACCGACATCGTATACGGTCGGGTTGTACATCACAAGCACCTGCTCGAAACCAGCATCAAGTAAATGACCAATTCGCAGCAGAAGCAGAATAATAATCGTTGAGCGGATGCTCGGCAGGGAGATGTGCCAGATTTGTCGGAGCCGTCCTGCCCCGTCTACTGTCGCTGCCTGGAATAATTCCTCATTGATGCTGAGCAATGCCGCTAGGTAAATGATAGCGCCCCAGCCGGCTTCCTTCCATACATCGGTGTACACGAGAATCCAGCGGAATAACTTCTCGCTAGTTAAGAAGAAGATCGGCTCACCGCCAAATGCTTGAATCGCTTTATTCACAATACCGCTGCTCGGTGACAGCAAGTCGACAGCGATTCCGCCGATAACGACCCAGGAAATGAAATGCGGCAGGTACGTAAACGTCTGTACCCAGCGCTTGAATTTCACCAACCGAAGCTCATTAAGCAGTAGCGCTAGCAGGATTGGTGCCGGGAACCCGACAACCAATTTCATCAAGCTGATAACTAGCGTGTTAATAACCACCCTCGGAAACTCATCGAACATAAATAACTCACGAAAATACTGAAGACCGACCCATTTACTTGCAAGTACGCCTTGCATAATGTTGTAGTCCTTAAAAGCAATCACGACTCCGTACATCGGTCCATATTTGAACACTAGCAGGAACACAAGCGCTGGCAGAACCATCAAATAAAGATCCCAATACTTCAGCAGCGGATGGCGATTGACTCGCTTGCTTGTCAGCAAATGGGATGAGGTGGCAGGGACTGAGGCTTTCATTTCTTGGATCTCTCCTCTCCGAGATGCTGGATTTGAACTTCTGTGCCCTCATTATATCTGTTGTAGATTTGAAAGCGTATACCAATCCTTTTACTTTCATTGCAACTATTTTTACTTCCTTCACGAAAAAAAGCCAATCGAAAGATTGGCCATTATTTGTTAACCTCGCTCGGTTTAACGCCCCAGAACTTCTGAAAGCTTTTGGAGAAATAGTTCATATGACGGTAACCAACCTGTTCCGTGGCGTCAGATACCTTGACTCCTGTGCTCAATAACTCCTTGGCCCGCTCCATCCGAAGCCGCAGCACATAACTGGAGAACGATTCCCCAATCGTTTCTTTGAAAATTCGGCTTAAGTACGAATAATTGATGTACATGCTTTCCGCTGCAAAATGTAAACTTAGCTCTTCCTTATGCAAATGCTCTTGAATAAACCGCATAACCTCATGTGCGGTCCGCTGAGAGCTGGACTGCCTTCTCTGTGCGATGGCCAAACTAATTCGCCCAGCCATCCGATTCAACCAGCCTTCGATCTGTTCCCGGGTAAGCAAAGACGTGTACGACTCGAAGTCCTCGTAATCGCTCTTCAACGTACCACGCAGCGTCCAGCCTTGCGCATGCACAATCCGTGCAAGTAAGCAAGCCATCCGAAACAAGACCTCTCGTGCTTCCACCACGGGTATACCGCTGGCGAACCCCGTCTCCATAATACGACGGACGAGTTCCTCTCTTCGCTCTTCCTGGCTGCCCGCTTCGATCACCGCCTCAAACTCACGTTCGATCTCTTGTAGCGCATCCCAAGAATCCTCTTCGGGCGTATCGTCACGATATGGAATCGCAACGCCGTTGCCGAGAATAAGTCTCTCCTGCAGGGCAAGACGGCACATCTTGTAAGCACGGGGCAGCAAGGAACTCTCAGCCACCGGCGTACCTATTCCCGCACTTGCAGTCAGCTTCAGTGTGTCCTTAACCGTCTCCAGCAGCGCAAGTATCTGTCCATTCACTATCCCTTTCATCACCTCGTCACCTACGTCCGTAGAAGCGAAGAAAATAGCTGCTGTCAAGCTATCATCATCCTGCACAACAACGCAATTCTCATTCTCTAGCACATCCCGGGCAATCGTAAACAGTGAAAACTGCACCAACTGTCGGTCCTTCACCTCAAACCGCTCGTTTCCTTCAGGTATTGGATCCATATCTAGAATAATGGGCAATGCCTTTAGGTTCTCTAATCGAATGGCAAGGTCATGTCCCCTCCGATCGATTTCCCAGGCAGAATACCGGCCATTCAACCAATTTTTATAAAATAGTTCCTTCAGATGGGGCAGATGTTCGTTCCACCTCATTTCCAGCAGGGTCGTATTATGCTTTTCGTTTAACTCTTTTTCCCGCAGTCCTTTCGCTTCCAGAACAGCCTCCACAATTTGTTCATTCTCAGCTGGTTTAATTAAATATTTGAATACACCTTGCTCAATGCTCTCCCGAGCGTAGTCAAAATCGTCGTGCCCGGTCAAAATCAGCAGCTTAATATGTGGGTACTGCCGTTTGACCATTCTCGCCAGTTCCAGACCATCCATCTCCGGCATCCGAATGTCCGTCAGCACAATATCGATATGATCATTCTGAAGCACGGACATCGCTTCTTTGCCCGTTGACACGGCAGCCGCCAGTTCTATCTGCACCTCAGTCCACTCGATCCCCTCCGCGAGTCTCTCCCGGACATAAAGTTCATCTTCCACAATTAACAATTTCATCGCGCTTCGTCCTTCCCTAATGGAATTGTAATCGTAACCCGAGTTCCCTCATTTTCCACGCTGTGTACGTGCAGATCTGCCTGTTCCCCGTAGTACAGTTTGAGTCGTGACTTTACATTTTTCAGCCCAAAATACATATCAGGCGGGCTGCTCTTCGAAATCCGGTACGAATGGCTAGTAATCGCGCTTAGCTCGTTGCTCAGGTGCTTCATTTTCTCCGACGGAATCCCCATGCCTGTGTCCTCCACCTGTATCAACAAGGTATCGCCAGCCTGATTCGAGATAATCCGCAGTTCGCCACCACTGGAGTTTCGCTCCAGCCCGTGGATGATTGCATTCTCCACAACAGGCTGCAGGAGCAGCTTCAGGATTTGAATTGATTTGGTTGATTCCTCCAGCATTATCTGAACTGTAAAATGATCCGTCCGGATCTGCTGTACCCGTATATAGTACATCAGGTGCTGAACCGTCTCTTCCAGCGTAAACGTCTCACGTCCCTTACCGAGACTGACCCGAAAAAATCGAGCAAGATTGATAACCATTTCGCTAATCTCGTGAATTTTATTCTTAAAGGCAACTGAGTAGATCGAATCTAACGTATTGTATAAAAAATGCGGGTTAATCTGCGATTGCAGGAGGCTGAACTCCGATTTGGCGAGCCGAAGCTCCTTCTCGTAATCCTCCTCAATCAATAGCCGTTGAGCTTCGGCCATCCGGTTAAAGCCGTTCATGACGGCACCGAATTTATCCTTCCGCCGATGTACAATTTGTGTATTCAGGCTGCCGCCGCTAAACTGCTTGAACGCCGCCAGCAACTTCTGCAGAGGTTTAGAAATTTCCACATAGACGAGCCACGCAATCCATATGGCCATGATGATACTGATAACAATGATCAAATACGTGAACTGTTGCAGCCTATGCGTCAGCTTGAACAATTCCGAACGCGGTTGCTCCAGCTCGATCGACCAGAAGTTGCTCTCTTCTTTAATCGACATCACATCGGCCTCATTGCCATTACCGTGCATGGCGCCAGGATTTGTCTCCAACACGAAACCGTTATTATAGGACAATCTGATGTTCATATTATCGGATGTCTGAAGATGTTGAATGATTTTGCGAAAGGAAGCCTTATCCACGGCAAGCACGAGCACGTTCGGTTCCTTGCTGTTGCTTTGCATATCGAGTAGCCGGGAATAATAAATCATATCGTTATTCAGATAGGCTGACGGTCCACCGACTTTGGCCGTCGGTACATGCACCACAAGTCCGCCATTCGAGTTCACCGTTTGCTTGAACCAAAACTCCTGCTTCACATCTGGCCATCTCAAGCCTCCGGTCATTGTGGATACACCGTTCCCGCTTTCCCCATGAATGATAAACGCTTCTTTGATAGAACCATTCACATTGGTAAGTGCGCTTAGTTGCTGCTGGACTGTATGCAGTCCGTACAGATGATCTGGACTGAGAGGGTTATCAACATTATTCCAAATATCGACAATGGAAGAATTCAGTGAGATAAGCAGCGTTTGTTGATCCATGTTTTTCGTCAGTTGATCCACGTACTCGAGAGTCGTCAATAACGCACCTCGAGTACGGTCATTAATCTGATCGTCCAGAATGGACTGGGAATAATTATTGGCAAAAACACTGACGCTAACAAGCGGCAGCAAAATAAGCAGAAAAGTAAGCGTTAGCTTGAATTGGATCGAATGCAGCCGATTAAGCAGCTTCATCGCAGGCCACCTCTTTGGACTTCCCGCTGCACAGCTGAGGGCGGGTGGCCCATTATTTTTTTGAACACACGGTTGAAATGAGCCTGATCGCTATATCCCAAATACTCCGAAATCTCTCCGATTGTCATTCTTGTATTAAGGATCATATCGCGTGCCGAATGCACACGAATGTGATGCAGATAAGTGATCGGTGTCATGCCCGTCACTTCCTTGAACGTTTGCGTAACATAATTGGGAGCGCGATCCACGAGTCGGGACAGCTCCTCAATGCGGATCCGATCGCGGTAGTGGGCAGAGATATAGTCCTGAACCTCACGCATAAGTCTTAGCTTGGCAAAGCCAAATCGCTCTTCCGACGTTTCCTGCACGAAATAGCCAAACAGCTCAGTGGCGATTCCGGTGCAGATGATGTCGGCATGCTCACGCTGGCCGAACCAATGCTGCGCAAGCGTGCTAAAACGCTGTTTGACGTAATCGAATTGCTGTGCTTTCACCTTCCGGTAGGGGTCAATATTAGATAGCGCTTTCATTTCCTGGCCAGACTGTCCAGTGTGCAAATGAAAATGCGAGGAATACTTCACATGCGGGCCGTCTGGTGCATTCGTTCCAGAGCGCTTGACACCTTGTCGGATATATAGAAAGTCGCCTTTCTCCAGATGAACCGGTTCCCCGTCCACCACATAATTCACTTTCCCGTGCGTCACAAGAATCAACATGTCTGTCAAGGTCGGCTCCTCCACCTTTTTCCAATCCACGTCCATATCATCAATAAACACGGATACGAGCTGCATCATATCAAGTATCGCCCCTTCCATCTATACCTTAGAATTATACAAAAAACAGTTGTTTCCGCAATAGTTATTTTTCAGCTATTCACTTAAGATTAATCTAACAAAGCTTAAAGGGGCTGAACATGATGGCCATATATCCGGTCGCTTCCATAGAAGAAATTCCTTCCGGCGCATTCAAAATCGTACAAATTGAACAACGCTCCATCGGGGTCTATAACGTGAAAGGTGACTATTATGCCGTACATAATTATTGCCCTCATCAAGGGGCTGAATTATGCAAAGGCGTGGTCTGCGGAACAACACTTGAATCTCAAGTTTATGAATTTATCTATGGGCGCGATCAAGAAATATTACGTTGCCCTTGGCATGGGTGGGAGTTCGATCTCAAGACGGGCAAATCATTGTTCAGTGATAAAGTGAGGACACGCACCTACCCCGTCGTCGTAGAAGATGGACAAATTGGCATCGTGATTGGTTAATAAGGAGGAGAAACGAGATGATTTCGAACAAAGAAAAATTGCCTGTCATTGACTGTGATGTGCACAATCAGTTCCGTAGTAGAAACGACTTGATCCCTTATCTCGATGAGCCTTGGAAAAGTCATGCCGAAAGGTTCGGTATTCCCGGAGCAGGGCTGCCCTATTCGTCGCCGATTGGCAGCAAGCGAAAAGATGCGGATCCGCCTAGCGGGCTGCCGTTGGGATCCGATCCGCATTACATGCTCGAGCACTTGGTCGAACCATTTAACCTTGATTACGCGTTGCTTTGCTCCGATTCAATAATTGGCATGTCTGGTTATGCGGACAGCGATCACGTTGCAGCCGTATGCCGGGCCTACAATGATTATCTAATCGCCGAATGGCTGCCCGTTAGCCCGAAGTTCAAGGGTTACTTGTGCATCGGCACCCAAGATCCCCTGGAAGCTGCGCGCGAGATAGACCGGGTCGGTCCGCATCCAGACATCGTCGCGGTCAGTGTGATCGGAGGTGCCCGGATGCCGTACGGCCAGCGTTTCTTCCATCCGATCTACGAAGCATGTGAGCGCAATGGGCTTCCGCTTATGATCCATCCGGGCGCCGAAGGCGCAGGTACCTTTAACCCACCGACTGCGGTCGGGTATGTGTCCAACTATTTGCAGTGGCATACTTGCTTGCCCCAAACCTTTATGGCTCATTTGGTTAGCTTCGTGTGCGAGGGTGTGTTTGAGAAGTATCCGGGGTTTAAAGTGGTGTTCTGCGAGGGGGGCGTCACCTGGTTGCCTCCACTACTGTGGCGGCTGGATAAGAACTTCAAAGCCTTACGCTCATCCACGCCGTGGCTGAAGCGAATGCCGAGCGAGTATGTGCGCGACCACTGCTTCATGACGACGCAGCCGATCGAGGAACCGGATGACTTCAAGCATCTCGAAGCGATGTTCAATATGTTCGACGCCGAGAATATGCTGCTCTTCTCCAGCGACTATCCACATTGGGATTTCGATGATCCGACGAAAATTCTGCAACGGCTCCCGCTCGAGAAGAAGAAGAAAATTTTCAGCGAAAATGCTCGGCAATTGTTCAAGCTGAAGTAAGTGCACGAAACGCCTTTCTCACTCACTCTCTTTCTTGTTCTCTTGCTCTTGCTCTTGCTCTCACATTCACACTCACACACACTCTCTCCCTCCCTTTCCCCTCTCTCACTGAAAATGAGGGAGGGGAGTTTTTAATTCCCAGCGTTTAGGTTTAACTGGAAAATATACAGCTATTTATGAGATATTTACCCGAAAACTCGATTTAACTGTATAACCTGTAGTTAAAACTGCCTCTTTTGCTCAGATTGGGTAGAATGGCTAAAATTACCTGTAGGTTCTCCATCTATTCCGCATATACCCGGAAAATCCATAAATTTAACTGTAGAAAATCCATCTATTCACAGTGACAGGCCACCCAACGAAGACCTATGCCCGCACAATATCAAAGCAGAGCAGTTCCCCAATAAGGTGAACTGCTCTGCTTTGAATTTCCGAAGGACTAAACACTACTTCTTATTCAATTTATCATGAATAGCCTTGCCTTCTTTGGTAAACCAATCCTGCGATGCTTTGATAACATCTTGTCTGCCGGCAGCATCCGCCTTTTTAAAATACTCATCTAATGCTGTAAGCGGTAATGCACCGTTAATGATTTTGGCAACGTACTCATTTCTCAGGTCAATCAACGCTCTACCTTTGGCAAGTTCGACTTCGGTCTGCGGTCTGTACTGGTTGATATTGAATGCAGTCAGCTGCGCACCCGCTTGAGCGAAGCTTTTCATAGCTGGCTCATATCCGCCAAGTAATGCGTTAGGCAGCCAGATGTCCGGCGTATTCCACATTCTATAATACAGTTTATAGATGATTTGATCATAAGCAGGTTTCTTCGGGCTCAGCGCACCGTTTACCATGTCATAATGAACGCCTTCTTTACCGAAATTGACAAACTTCTGCAAATCCTTATCTTTCAAATAGGTGTTCAGTAGATCCACAGCTTCGTTCGCATTTTTCGAACTTTTAGGAATGATATAGAAGTTGGATACAGGAGCAGGCATTGTATAGCCTTTCTGTCCATCTTTTCCTTCTACTGTAGGCAAGAAGCTTAATTTCGCATTAGCATCTGTTTTACTTAAACCTGCCTGGTAGGTAGCAGGATCCCAGTAGCCTGCATAAACGGCTGCTGCTTTCCCCGCCGACATCTTCTCGGTCACTTGCTGTGTCTTGTTGAATAGGTACTCATTGTCAATCAAGCCTTCTTTGTAGAGCTTATTCAGGTAGGTCAGCAAATCCTTCAGATTCGCATCTTGTGCATCAACCAGCTTGCCATCCTTAACAATGAAAGGGACAGCGAGGTTATTTATGCCGGACATTCCAAAAGCGGCGGTAATGACATCTAGCCCATCAAGTGGATTCCCGTTATTGCCAGCTGCTGCTACGTACGGTATGGTTCCCTTGCCACTTGGATCTTTCTCCTTCATCGTCTTCAAGAATGTATACAGTTCATCCAGGTTTTTGGGCGCCTTCAGTCCCAGCTTATCCATCCAATCTTGTCTGGCTAGAAATCCTGCGCCTAGATCTACGTTTTCGAATTTCTGAAACGGAGGAACAGGGATGGCATATTTCTTCCCTTCCAACGATACAGCCGTCCATGCATTCTCGGTAACTAATTTATCCACCTCGCTACCGAATTGCTTGATCGCATCGTCCACTGGCAGGAGAGCTCCCTGAGCACTGAAACGTTTGAAAATATTCAAATCATTCGTATAAATGAGATCATACACATCACCAGAAGCAAACATCAAATTATACGTATCCAATTGATTCGCAGCCGGAATGACATTCCATTCAATATTGCTGTAACCTGTTTTCTCTTTGATCATGTTCAAAAATTGATTATCGTTTGCACTTGCTCCTTGCTCATAGCCTTTGACTCCTGCATTGTCGGGAACGGCTATTCTGATTTTGGCCGCCTTATTCAGTTTTGGGCCTTGGGTAGCAGTCGCCTCTTTCGTTTCCTTGCTTTCTGGCTTCGCTTCATTACTGCAACCAGCAAGAGATACCGAGGCTGCAAGTGCAACTAGTAACGTTGTCGTGGACCATTTGTTTAATCTTTTCCGCATATTTATTTCCCCCTTCAAATATGTAGCTATTGTTTAACAGCACCTAGCGTTAAGCCTGTGACAAAATACTTTTGTAGAAAAGGATAAACGAGCAGAATCGGTATCGAAGAAACAAAGATGGCTGCGGCTCTGAATGTCTCCGATGCGATATTGGCCAATTGCTCAGGGTTTTCCAAACCGTTCTTATTGGCTGCGGCCACTACGTTTTGCAAAAATAAAGGCAGAACCTGAACCTCTTTTTTCGTTAAATACATTAAAGGGTCCATGTAATTGTTCCAAATCCCTACTGCGCTGAAAATCGCAATTGTCGCTAGCAAAGGCTTGGAGATCGGAAGCATGATGCGGAATAGGATGGTGAGATTGCCCGCTCCATCAATTCTCGCTGATTCCTCTAGGCTATAGGGCAGAGACTCAAAGTAATTTCGTACCAGAATGAGATTGAAAGCGCTCACCATCCCCGGAATGACAAGTACCCACAGATGGTTAATTAATCCGGTATTTTTGATAACCATATAGGTAGGGATCATTCCGCCGTTGAACAGCATCGTGAACACATACAGAATATTGATCGCTTTGCGGCCTACCAAATCCCTTTTCGCAATGGCATACCCCACACAAGCTGTAAAGAACACTTGAATGGCCGTACCCAGAACGGCGACGAACAAGCTGTTCGTAAACGCAGTGCGAAAATCAATGCCTGATAACAACACTTGGTAAGCTTTTAGCTGAAAGCCCATTGGCCATAAGCTAACCTGACCGCTGACGACATAAGCTTCCTCACTAACCGATTTCGCTAACAGTGTGATAAACGGTAGGACACAAATGAGACCTACTGTTATCAACAATGTGTAATTAACAACCGTAAATACCTTTTCCCCGGTCTTCATCCTCTTGTCGAACAAAGCTATTTGCTCCTCTCTGCTGCTTATTTACCATATCCCTCGGTTCGAATACTTGCGACTAATCTTATTGGCCGTAACCATCAAGGTAAATCCAATAACGGATACAAACAAACCGACTGCGGTTGTATAGCTGTAACTACCGTTCTGAATCCCTTCGCGGTATACATAGGTTCCGATGACATCCCCAACATTGTATACAAGGGGATTGTACAGCAGTAGCACCTGTTCTGTATCGCTGCCCAATAAGGTAGACACCCTTAGAATAATAATGAAGACGATCGTGCTGGATATGCCAGGGAGCGTAATATGCCACGTTTGTCTGAGCTTACCTGCACCATCAACGCTGGAAGCGGCATACAGATCAGGATCGATGGATGTTAAAGCGGCCAAGTAAATGATGGCGCTCCAACCGGTTTCTTTCCACGCCGTTGATGCGACGAGCACACTTCGGAAGTAGCTATCATCGCCAAGAAATGAAATCGGCGAAATGTCGAATGCCTTCAGGATGCCATTGATAATGCCTGTACTTGGGGACAGGATATCCACAAAAATTCCTGCAATAACGACCCACGATAGAAAATGTGGCAGATAGGTAAGCGTTTGCGTCATGCGTTTAACCAAACCCGACCTGACTTCATTCAGTAGCAGCGCCAAGATAATGGGCAGAGGAAACTGAAAAATAAATTTGAACAGATTGATCAACATTGTATTGCTCAACACGCTAAAAAATTTAGGATCGGTCAACAATGTTCGAAAATGAGCCAGCCCTACCCACTTGCTATCCAGTATGCCGTCAAATACCCGATAGTTCTTAAATGCGATGACGATCCCCAGCATCGGAACATAACTGTAAATCAAAAGCACCAGTAAGGGTATCGAAATAATCAGATATAAATCCAGATTATGTACGATTCTTGCCTTCAGGCGATTTTTTGTATTGGGGATCACACCTGCTTCTAGAGACTTGATCGCATGGGAGGGTGTAATCTTTGCCATTTCATCACCTCAACTCCTTGTTGTATAGCTTTATTTTACGTAAATGTACCCATCAGCCACAACAGGACAGAAGTAAGATATCACTGACAAAAATACGGATTATAGACTCCCCGAAATCTTTAGTTTCGCAACGGCACGACAGCCCATACCGGGTTCGCTGTAAAACTGTAAGCCACATTCCATGCCATAATAAACTTGTATACGCTGATGCACGTTCTTCACGCCATACCCTCTGGTCTCCGTTTCAAACAGTTGCTGAAGCCTCTCTGTAGGTATCCCGACGCCATCATCGATGACCTCCAAATACATGTAGGCGTCTTCCTGATAAGCACGGACAACAATGGTTCCAGCTTTCCCTTTTTTGGGTCTGATGCCATGAATAACGGCATTTTCAACCAGTGGCTGTAAAATCATTTTGATCATGATCTTCTCTTCTAGACCCTCTTCGACGTTCGTTATGAACTGGATGGCTCCTCGATAGCGGTAATTGATGATCTGCATATATTTGCTGACCTCCATAACCTCTTCAGCAACGGAGATATGCTCCTTGCCTTCGTTCAAACTTAACCTCAAAAACTTAGCAAGTGATTCGGTTAATTCTGCGATTTCTTTCGCGTCTATTCGTAGGGCGCTCCATTGAATAATATCCAAAGTATTATACAAAAAGTGCGGATTGATTTGCGCATACAGCAGTTTCATTTCCGCATCTTGTTTGCTAATTTGGGCCTGATACACCTCTTCAATAAGGGCTTTAATTCGCGTGCTCATCTTGTTAAAAGAACGCTGTAATCTTGCATATTCATCATTTCCCCGGATATTGTCCTCTGTTTCAAAGCTCCCTTTTTCTGCATGCTTAATGAGCTTCACCAACTTTTTCAACCGTTTGGTGATACTGCCCGAAATAATTAAAGCGGTAATGATAGCTATGATTGACACTACCCCCGCCAAGGCGAGCATGAAGTTCTGAATCCACCTACTGTTCATACCCAGATGTGTTTCCGTCATTAGCAATGCAATCTGCCAATCCAGACCTTTCGCCTTGCTGAAAACAGCATAATTGGTTCTCTCCTCAGGCCCGAAACTGACAATGCCCTCTTCCTCTTCTGGCAAAGACTTCAAAAAGAGGTCGCTTACACCGCTGCCCCCTGCCAGTAATTGCGTACTTCCAATTCGCTTGTTAGGGGACATAACAAGTGTTTCCGCTCCATCTGGAAGCCGAATATCATTCAGAATAGACCAGATAAATTTGGCATCCAGCTCGACCATCACATAGCCAAGGACATGCTGAAATCGGTTGATATCCTTGATCTCTTTAATAAAGAGAACCTCATCCCCTTGAACGATGCTTAGATGTTCCACATCGCTTGCATAGAACCACTTTTCTTTGATTTTGCCTTCCAAAAGTGGCTGTAGACCAGCCTCAAGTTGAAGCTGGTCTATCCCAAAAAAGTTAGGGCTAGCCGAGACGAAGGTTGGATTTCCTTTCATAAAATAGCTAACCTTGAGCACATTGCTCTTGCCCACGTAATTGCTCACATTTTTGTTAAGTAGATTGAAAAAATCAATCACTTCCCCCGAAGTCAGAGCTCGTTCAGATACCGTTCTTAGAATCAGTTGAATATCATAATTGCTTTGCGTAAGATCGGCAATGTTATAGGCAGTTTCGATGCCGAAGGCAATGTTTTTCTCTGCCTGCTTCAGGGTTTCCAAATAAGCCTTGCCTGTCTGTTCAACCACCGATTTATGAATCGTAATATAGGAGAAATAGACCAATACCATAACCGGAATAATAATTAGAATTAAATAAGAAATAACCAGCTTGGTCCGCAAATTGATGTTATAGTACATGCCACTGAGCTTGTTTAGCACTTTTCTCATAGCATCTTCTCCCGATATTCCATAGGGTTGACGCCAACCACTTTTTTAAAAATTTTGGTAAAATAGTGCGTGTCCTGATAGCCGACCTGATTGGCTACTTCATAGATTTTAATTGAGGCGTCCTTGAGCAGCTCCTGCGCCTTCTTTAATCGTACATGCGTGATATAATCGTTAATCGTGTGCCCTGTTTCTTTTTTGAATAACGTCTGGAGATGCCCAGGAGACATGAATACTTCTGCCGCCAGCTGCCCAATGGTCAGATTCTGATAGTAAATTTTATGAATAATACCCTCAACATCCCGAATAATTCTTCGGGATTTGCTGTTTCGCAACTCATTGGAAGCCATCTCCAAATAGGTCAGCTTTTCGAGCACAAATAGCTCGATTTGCTGAGGGCTCTGCATCGTTCTGAATTGGTGCAAGGACTCTTTCACCTCTTGCGCTATGGCAGAATCTACATGCACGGATGCTTTGCGTATCGCTTTAATCAGAAGCTCACTGCATATGGTCGTTAGGAACAGCATGCTTTCCATTTTCAATTGCCGAATCGTAATAAAGAGCTGCTGAACCTCAGTCGTTAGTGCGTCTGTTTGCCCTGCGCTGCACAATCCTACGATCTTCTCTATGGAATCCACAATCACCGGCAACCCCGTAGATGAGATGCTGCCTGAATAATATTGGCTAACATCGTCCTTTAATTGCTTCTCGGCACTTTCTTTATCCAACTTAGCGACAACTTTGGCAACTACCTGCTTTAATTCCTCTCGATTAAAAGGTTTCAATATATAATCAATCGCATCTAATTTAATTGAAGCCTTCACATACTGAATGTCTTGATGAGCGCTTATCATGATCACCATTACCGCAGGCTGCTCATGTTTCAACTTGTCTACAAATTGAATGCCGTCCATCACTGGCATCACAACATCCGTAATCACGATATTGGGCCGCAGGTCGCGGGCAACGAGCAGAGCTTCCGCCCCGTCTTCCGCTTCACCTGTAATCTCGATACCCAGACTATCCCAGTCGATGAGATCTCGCAGGCCTTCCCTCGAAATATAATCGTCGTCGACAAGCATCATTGTATACATGGGCAGGGACCTCCTTGGCAATTTGAGAGCGTTCTCTTCATTGTATCTTACTCTGATGGATTTGCTCAATTAGAATGTAGGGTAATCAATGTTCATAAGACTGTTGGTGGAATTCCACTTACTCATTTATAAAAGAAAGTTTAATTAACATGCGTTTCAGCATAACAGCCGCTTCCGCACGTGTCGCCGATTGTGAAGGTTGGATCATGTTACTCTGATCCCCAGTAATGATGCCCAGTCCCAACATCGTTTGAATAGCGTCCTTCGACCATTCGTTTAGTTGATCCATATCTAACAAGTGAATATTTGGAACAGGTGAATCGTACTTATATCCCGTTAAGTGAAGTACCCGGTCCAGTATGACGGCGATCTCCTCCCGCGAGACGAATGAATCAGGTCGGAATACTCCTCCATCATAGCCTTTAATCAAGCCGAAGGACACCGCAGTGAGGAGAGAACGGGAATACCATGCGGATGGTTCTACATCACGGAAAGTCATGCTGTTACCTTTGTCCGGCAGGGCAAGCGCATTCGTTAGCAACTTAGCAAATTCAGCTCTGGTTATCGCATCGTCTGGACGGAATCTTCCCTCCGTATCCCCATTTACGAGCAAGCGGCCCGCCATGCTTTCAATATCCCCTTTAGACCAATGACCGCTCAAGTCTTCAAATGTTCGGCTCCCCGTAATAAGCCCATAAGTACTATTCCCCATCCGTTGGATAAGTGCCATATAGGAGCCATCTGGTTGCTTGACGAACAAGGTTGGAACCGGGGCCAAAGTGCCGTCTGCACGGAATATAACCGCTGCGGATTTATCAGGATCCATATGCCCTGCAGGTAACGTACGAGCAGCAAACGCGCTTTCATAGTCATGCATCTCCGTTACTTGACCGGAGGCATCTAGGATCGAAACGGAGAAGTCGACTGGCGCACCAGCTAGCGTAAAGCCTTCATCAGCAACAATCGTCCCCATTGCGTGCGCTTGTTCTTCTGACACGAGGGCTATTGTTATCGTAACCTTTGAACTCGCATCAAGTTTGAGTTGATCAATTGGCAGTTTATACATGCCGACAGAGCTCGAAATGACAAGAGAACCACTTCCCCCACTTTTAGATTGAATCGCTTGTAGAACCTCAGAGGCTACATCCACTGTAATAGATGCCGACTCCTGTGTTGGAATCATGATGACGAACGTAGATTTCCCATTAGTTGAATGGATTTCTTTCAATACTTGCTCCACATTTAAAGCAACGCGCACATGATTACCTGGTTCGGATGTGAGGCTAACTGCTTGCTCCGAAAATCGACTGGTTTGAGCGGGATTCGTGATAATGGCTGCTTCTGGGGCTAAAAGCGCCGGCTCTTTCCCACTCCCAACCGTATTAGGCACATTTACACCACCTACATTCCCGACGTCACCTGAACCAGATTCAGTTCGAACATTAGTCCGAAGTGAAACTCCTGGGGATACGGCCACTTCCTGCAAACTGCGATTAGCAATCCTCAGTGATTGCCAGATGGCCTCCGTCTCCCCTTCTTTCAGTACGTTGAAAGTAAGTTCAGCCATTCTCACGGTACCGTTAGTCAGCTGTTCATTTCCTTCCTTTGACCATGCAAGAATGATTTTCCCCTCACCTCCATCAGGTTTTATCAGATTTCCATTAGCAGCTGATTCCGCACGGATCAGTTTAATCTTTTGCGGATTGTAGGTGAATATCGCCTCAAAAGCATATAGCTCCGAAACCTGCGCTGTCGCTGTTACCGTGAAACTGCCCCCTACCTGTGGTGAACTCGTACTTGCTGATAGGGTGTAATCGGATGATGATGGCAACGAATTGGCATGAGCCGGGAATGGATATATAAGAAAACATAGCACCAAACAAATAGATAGGAGAAGGGCGCTTTGCTTAAGCTTCGGTTTATGTATTAACAACATTTTCAATGCTCCTTTGCACAAAATAAAAGATTCGGGAGATTTGGCATCATATAACCAATCTCCCGAAGCTGGATAGCTATTCGATTTTCATAGCAACTGCGGCCATATCGAGATAATCAATCTTCAGATCCTGATTGACATCGTATTGGCGAGCAGTCGACCAATCCGGGCTTGCCGAAGTTTTGCCATAATGGATTAAAATTGGGTAGAGGTCGCTAACGCTAATCCGATTGTCACCGTTTAAGTCCTCAGGCTTCTGCTTGTTCACAGTCAGTTTAAAGGCGTCTACTGCTCCTACAAGTAAGCTCGTTGCCGCGTCGATCTGTGCCTGGGTCACGGAAGTGTCAGCCTCTACTGCCTTGGCTGCGTTAATCGCCGATTGGAGCGTCGCCTTGGAACCTGCCGGATACTGTCCGATCAGCGTTCCCACCACCGAAGCATTGTAAAGCGTTTCTGCGGCAACAATTGCTGCAGTTAAGTTCGTTTTGTTCGCATATTGAACGTTAACCGTAAACTTGAAGGAAGCTAGTAATCTTTCAAGTCCAGCACCGACAACGGCAGTTGAAGCTGCATGAAGATCTACGCCGCCGTTCGTCCCAGTTTTGGGTTTGAACGTTAACTCCAATACATCACTATCTGCCTGTATAGCCGTAGCTACACCTAGGCTTGAGGCAATGATGCGGACTTGGTCCGCAATTAAAGTTCTCGTAGATACAATATTGAACCCATCTTTCAAAGAAGCAGCTGAGATGAAATCCAATTTAGTCGAGTCGTAGGTTACCGTCGTATCCAGCGCATAAACGCTGTCGGTCACACTGTCCAGACTGTATGTAACCTTGAAGTTTTGTCCTCCATCTACGGTAGCCGGACCTGTCAACTTATTGTTCAAGTTCTGATTAGGAATCGGTATTGGACCCGTACGCGTAAAGCGAACGCCATCGGCTATAATAAAATTGCCTTGTGTATAAGAATTGGTAACAACAACGCTGCCTGATTCCCCTTTATGGAAAGGGTAGCTGCCAATTTTATACCAACTCTTCCCATTTTGCGATTGATTCACGAAGACTGTTTCAGAACCGTTCGCATGATGGATGGTAAAAGGAGCATTCTGCGTTCCAGTCGTTATATGCTGCCATACATAAACATCATACATGCCGTCAGTTGGAATGACTGGCTTGTAGCTCACGCTAGATGCGCCATTTTTTGTTGTATTTAAAGCAAAATTACCTTTATTTGCATCTGCATTCGTTCTGTTTTCCCATTGGCCCAAGAGGGTCACGCCAGTCGGATCTGAATTATCCATGGAGATAGTAACGTTCTCTGGAACCAGCTCTAAGCTAATGTTATCAAACACAACTTTACCTACTCCTGAAAGAATACCAACATTGAGTACCAGGTTTATGGGCCCGGTGACTTCATAAGTTTGACTGTAATTGACATACTGATTGGTTAACGTAACAGGTGCAAGCTGATGATCCTGAGTCCCGTCCCAGATATTCAATTCTGGCTGTACATCGCTCCCATCCAGCTTTTTAATTTGTGCGGAAAGCACGTACGTACCAGGCTGCGTGATAGATACTTGCTGGTACATAAACGTTCTATTACTCGGAGCTCCCGCCGAATTGAATTCAGCTGCGTTCTGTCCTGCAAATTGAGAAGTCTTCGTCACATAGGCATTAGTTCCATATACACCTCTGTTCCAGCCCATCGTCCAATCAGGTAATAACACAGCGGACGCACCGCCAGTTGTGTCTCCGCTTACGCGTTCGAAGTCCCCATTCTTCACTGTCGCAAGTGGCACATCTCCCGTGACTTTCGTGATTTGTAATGGAGCTTGAGAGACAATAAACAAGCTATTCTTTTTCAACAACCGTTTCGTTCCATCGAAATCCGTAACAGGAACCGCATTTCCGTAGGCATCCTGCGCACTAACGATTTGCTCAGCGTTGGCGACAGTCACATAGAGTAAGAGGTCATCCGCTGATAGTACACTTAAATATTTACCATCCGTACGTTTCAGATAGTGATTAACTTTGAGGAAATTAGCCCCTTCAAAGCCAGTATAAGAACCTAAATACTCGTCAGCCTTACGAGTATGATGCTGCAACGTCGCTAACGTCTGATACATTTCTGTAGGCGACTGAGAATGTCGTGTGACGAATGTATCCTCGGCCGGTGTGCCCATGTTGATATATTTAGCTGTACCTGCACGCAAGAAATCCATGTAATTCCACACCGTGTCATAAATGCGCCATGGTGTATAGGTACTATTAAGTGGGTACACTTCGGACTGCCACAATTGCAGATTCGGGTGAGTCGTTTTGGCTTGAGCATACGCAGTAAGTATATCCGCTATTTTCTCCGTTCCACTATATCCATGCACATTGTAAATATCGTAATAGTTAACGTTATCTCCTTTGAGCATATCAACAGCCAACTGACGATCCGCAGCCGGGTCAGGCGTTGCAAATCCACTAGTTGTTACGAAGAGCTCAAGGTCTTGACCTGTTGCCATCTTATACTCGGATTTCACTCGCTGTGCTTGTTCGTAGGCAATTTTTTGCATCAAGATATACTCTTCGTTCGTACCGGAGAAGCCAGCTGCAATGGTCTTGGGATTCAAAGTTGGGTGGAAATTCACCTCGTTGACGATCTCCCAATATTTCACTTTGCCAGCATAGCGCTTCATTGTCTGGTACACATAGTTGCTCCAATCCTCGCCAGTTCCAGGAACTCCATTCGTATACTTGATATCCTTAGGCACCCAACGCTCCGCTCGATACATAAGGTCGTTTAAGCCTGCTTGAATATCCTGTTCGGAAGGTCTGGTAGATGCCCAATCGGACGGGTAACCAAGGACGGCGAGCACATCCATTCCTGCCTCTTGTGCTCTCTCGACGTAAGCATCGCTTTTGACCCAATCGAAATTGCCCTTCGTAGGCTCAACGGCATACCATAAGAACTGTAACGCACCTTCCCAACCGCGCGTGGCACTCGTATGAATTTTGGTCCATGCGGACATATCATAGTCGTAATTCGCGTGCTGTCCATAATAATTGGCATATTTACCATCTGCCACTCCCGATTCATCTGCGGGTACTTTCGATATCCCACTCTTATAGACAATGGGGGCGGAACCGCTTGAACTTACCGTCGTTTCCAAATACCAGAAGCCTATCTTATTCTTCAACATAGGAAGGGCCAGATTTTCGATGTGATACGTACCTCCAGCAGCTACTTGCACATTAGGGTAGGACTCGGTAAATTCCACCTTCCCGTATGGGTCAGTTGCTTTAATGCTTACGTCGAAGGTCTTGGCGCTATCCCCATAATTCACCGTCATCATGGGATAGACAGCATCTTCGCCTGAATAGTAAACCTGTTTCTCATTGCGGAATGCAGGCTTTACTACACTATACTTAGATGAGTTATGCCATGGTGTCATAAACTTTTGGGATTGAATGTCTTGACCATAGGTAATGTCAGCAAGAAGTGCTGTATCCGTTCCTCGGCTGAAAGTCTGTGCCGTGTGCTCCAACTCACCTGAACTTAGCGCTTTGGTCGAAATCTTAACCTGACTGATATTGAAAGGACTGCTGCGTTCTACCATGAATTCGTAGGGCATGAACTTCTCCAATACTGCTGCTGCAGTTACAGGAGTTGGAGGTGTAATTTCAACACCATCTTTATATATGGCGGCATAACCGCCACTCCCCATTTTCCAGGAAAATGCCAGATTGAACGGCTGACCGATTTGATAACTGAGCTGATTCGGCTGCGCATACGCATAAGCGCCATTGGTACCTTCGCCGTTTCTTACAAAGAAGGTAAGCGGTTGTTCGTACACGGCATTCGTACCGGTAGGCTTCTTAGTCGGCGGCGGAATATGCGCCTGAATCAATGTATTACCGGGACCACTTTGTTCCGGGATTAATTTAAACAGGAAATCCCAAGTGTTGCCGAATTCCTCGTAAGGCTTATCCAAACGCAATCGAAGCTCTATCGTCCCCTCGTTTGGGTTGAATATACCCGGCGCATAATCGCGATACCAAGTAGGGGTATCTGTGAAATTGCCATCATCACCAGCGTTCGTGACTGGACTTGGCGCAATCGTTACTGCGAGGTTAATCGTAGCTGATGCATTACCAAGACTGAGTTTGATGGTAGCGTTTTCATTTACATCCGAAGTTGTTAAATTCTTAGCTTTTAGTAGCAGTTTACCGTCTGCCACTTTCAAATATGTACCGTCAATAGGAGCTACTGCGGTAATTTGAATCTCAGGATTACTTGTACTCCCCGTCTTCAATCGAAGAACTTGTTCATACACGTTCGCACCTACTGTCGTGCTTCCCGCAATCGTACTCGTCGATTCGTACTTTTCTTTTTCCAGATCGATTGCCCATTGATTCATGGAAGCTGACATGTCGGCATCACGCGCAACTTGGATGGCATCCAATCCCGCTTGGTCTGGCAGCTCACCGACTTTGACAAACTTGATGCCGTCGATTGCGATGGGAATCGTACCATTAGCTGCAGGCGCCACTGGAGGGAAATACTGATACCCGGTTCCGCCTGCTATGATTGGATACGTCTGCCCGCTTCGGAAAGGGTATACACCGTATGGCACCCATGCATCTGTCCCGTTGCCTGAACTCGGGTTGTTAATAACATGTTCACCTGCGGCATGCGTAATCTTATACGGAACGTTGCCCGCATACCAGCGAGTCGTTGCAGGCTTCCTTACATAGAAGGCGTACATGCCATCCTGCGGAAACTGAGGTGCAAACGTCATGCTTTGAGGCGTAGCCTTGTTCAAATTCGCATAAGTAAATCTGCTTTGATACGTTCCACTTGCTCCTTGAATGAAGTTCGCCACGCTTGGCGGAGCCGCAAGCCCCGTGTATGTGACACCCGGATCTTGATCATCTAGGATTACACCAATCTCCTCAGCGCCTAGCACATCACCTGCAGCTGCATAAACGGCTGTCATTCCAATCGGGACGATACTGATAAGCAGCGTCGCAATCATGACCAGCGCTAGGACCTTTTTAACAACACGACTTTCCCGTACTCTTGTCATCTTCTTCAACATTTCGAGACACACCTCCATGATTATGATCACACCAGTAATAAGACTTCAGTCACCTCAGCTCTTATGGGTATGATCTTATTCTAAGAAATGGATGGATGCGTTCACAACAGGACAGAAGTAAGATATCTACGACAAAAGGACGGACTATTTCAACGTTTGCTAATATCAGAATTCATCGCCATAAACTGGCTGGGCATAACTCCGACCGTAGCCTTGAAAGATCGACTGAATAAATAAATGCTTGAAAAGCCCACCATCTCCGCAATAGCGGTTAAAGTTTGGGTCCCTTCAATCATTCTTATTTTGGATTGCTCGATGCGAATATGCGTCAAATATTTATGAATCGTAATGCCAAGCTGATCTTTAAATAAAAACGACAAATGATTGGTCGATATGCCGACATGCTCACTTATCGTATGATTATCCAGTCCAGGGTCCCAATATCGTTCATTAATGAATGTGATGGTGTTTTCAATAAACACCCACCCCTTCGTCATCTTCCCTTCTCTATCGTTATTGCCCACTTGTCCCTTCATAAAAAGAACTAATAATTCTAAACAAATTCCTTTAAGAATCAACGAATAACCCGATCTCCGATCCAGAAACTCCTTCTGCATGATCAGGAATCTTTTCTTTAACTCAATCTGGTCCGGCAATTGCAAGCGGGAAATGGGGCTTGTAGATGCAAACTGCATCTCTTTATCGGTAATGGCTTTACGCTCTTCCGTAATCAATTGGTCCTTCCATGAGCTTCGTTCTTCGTCATAATACAAGTCAAAATGAACGATATATTGGATCAAAGGTATCTCTGATGTAGAGCGAATAATATGCGCCATAAAGGGAGGCATAAGGAGAATATCTCCCTCCTTCACCTCATATTTGACTCCGTTCAAAAAAAACTCAGCTTCACCTTGCTCGATATAGGTAAACACATGGTCATAATCCATCCATTCACCTGCCAGAGAGAAGGATTTATGAATTTTGACCACTCTGACGTAAGGCGATAAGCTGTTCATCCAAATCTCCATGTACTTCCCTCCAGCGAAATGATTGATGAATGTCTCAATATTTAATTTTAAGCCGTGCTCCGTTTGACGCCGACTTTGCGATCGCATCCAGCACCACTTGATTCCGATAGCCATCCTCGAAGCTTGGGAACGGATTCACATCTGTTGAAATGCCTTGCATAAACGCATGCATCAGATTAATAAACGTATGTTCATATCCAATACCATGGCCAGCAGGCCAATAGGCCCCAGCATACGGGTGTACGCTTTCCGTACAATGAATCGTTCTAAAGCCTTGCATGCCGAATACATCATTGTCCAAGTATAACTGAAGGGTATTCATATTTTCCATATCCCAGCGTAAAGAACCTTTGGAACCATTGATTTCAAGACGATTCCCATTGCGGTTTCCCTTGCCAAATCGCGATGCTTCGAAAACGCCAAAGGCGCCATTCTCAAACTTAGCCAAAGCCGCAACAGCATCGTCTACATCTACGTCTGCCATAGTTGGTTCGCCCTCTACAGGCCTCTTCTTGACAAACGTTTCCATCATGCCAGTAACTTCCTTAATTTCACCTACCAGAAATCGAGCCAAATCAATAGAATGAGCCATAAGGTCACCTAAAGTTCCTGAGCCGCATATGTCTTTCTTAAGACGCCAAACAAGAGGGAAATCTGCATCCATGAGCCAATCTTGCAAGTATTGTGCTCTCACATGATAGATGTCCCCTATAACTCCCTCATCAATTAGCTTTTTGGCATATTGGATAGCAGGTGCGAACCGGTAATTATGCGAGATCATATGGATCACGCCGGCTTTTTGAGCGGCTTTCCACATGGTGAAAGCTTGCTCTTTATGCATAGCGAGTGGCTTTTCACAGATGATATGCTTCCCCGCTTGAGCCGCAGCAATGGCGATTTCCGCATGCAAATGATTCGGGGTACCGATATCTATGATATCAATATCATCCCTCTCTATCAGACGACGCCAATCGGTTTCATACGATAACCATCCAAATTTATCAGCCGCACGTTTAACATTGGCTTCATCACGACCAACGATCGTTTGAAGTACAGGGTCGATATCTGTATCAAAATAGAAAGGAAGATCCCGGTAGGCATGACTATGAGCTTTGCCCATAAATTTGTAGCCGATCATGCCAACGCGAACTTTTCTTTTCAGACTCATGACTCGCTCCAGTCAAATAAAACACCACTGTATTGATCCTTATTCAATCGAAGACCCTCGTAAGCTTTCTTAGCTTCTTCCGGCTTCAGCACATGGCTGATTAAAGGTTCAATCTGCAACCGTCTTTGCTTCATCATCTCGAATATAATGCTCGAGTTTCTGACCAACGAATGTTTGACAAACTCGTTAGCCTCAATCGGATAACGCCATTCATGCGCTCCCTTGAACGTAATACAGCCCCTGCCATAGAGATGGCAGTAGTTCAGAACATCCGTCACGTCCGTGTTATATTCACCGCGAGGACTGCCTAAGAAAATGATTTCGCCTAATTTGGCGATATAGGGGAGGCTCTGGATCGCTACTTGCGGGACCCCCGTAGCTTCAATATGCGTAGAAACTCCTTTTCCATGGGTAATATCGGCGATTTGTTCCTTCACACTGTCTTGTCCACCATTCAAACCATAGATAACACCACACTGCTCGGCTATTCGAAGTCGCTCTACAGATAAATCGATACCAATCACAGTAGCGCCCTGAGCCTGTGCCAGTTGAGCGGCCATATTTCCGATGAGTCCAAGCCCCGTTACGCTAACATAATCACCAAATTCAATGTTTGAAACACGAATCGCCGTCGTTGCAACGGTTGCCATGCGAGTAAATGGTACCCATTTCAAATCCAGATTCTTCGGAACTTTAAGGAAAGTCCCCCTTATTGAAACAACCTCATACTTGGAATGGGTACCATAATGAAAAACAATATCGCCGGATGTAAACCCCGTCACGCCTGCCCCCACTTCCACGATCTCACTTACGGCTGCATACCCTGGAATGCCAGGCATCTGAAACCAAGCTTCGTTCCCCGACAGCATAGCCAGTTCAGTCCCCGGACTGATTAAGGTATACAGCTTCTTGACCAGTACCTCCTCTACGCCAATTTGCCCGGAGAAGTTCTCTTCTACCGTTTCAACCTGCCATGGACTTAGAAAAATCACTTTTTTGTTGTTCATCGCATTGATACACTCCTTTATATTGATCTCATTTTCAATATAAATGTTTTTACTTGGAGCGTCTTTGACGTAAAAAATGATTTTTTATCAAAAAACACGAAACCCAAAATAGGGTTCCGTGTTCTTGTTCTTGCGACGCTCTTCATAAATAATATAACGCTGGTTAAACGCATTGACGACATCGATTATCCTAAGCATGAAAATGATTGTTTTACGGATTGATCAACCCGGCCTGCTGCAGAAGACGTTGCGACATGACAGCAACTTCAGCTCGTGTCAATTGCCCTTTCGGTGCTAGCGTACTGTCCGTTCTGCCAGCAACTATGCCTCCCTGTAAACAGATGGCTATGCTTCTTTGCGCCCATTCCGATACCTGATCGGCATCCTGATACTTGGTAAGAAGTGCTGCGTCCGACAAGTTCTCCTTCATGCTTGTTAATTTCATGGCGTTAGCCATGATCACCATCGCCTGTTCCCTGTCGATGGTATTCGTCGGCCGGAAAGTGCCGTCCTCATACCCTCCAATAAGATGGTAGGCAGAGGCAGTTTGAATCGCATCATGATACCACTCCGCAGAGGTCACATCAACGAATAGGCTGCTACCATTTTCCGGCTTCAATCCTAGCGCTCGAACGATAATAGCGGTGAACTCCGCTCGTGTAATGTCATGATCCGGGTTAAAGTGAGTATCGTCCTGCCCTTGAATAATCATTCTGGCTGCCAAATTATTCACTTCTTTTTTCGCCCAGTGATTTTGAACATCTTCAAACTCGATGCGGTGGGAGACCAGAAAGTAGACGCTATTCGTCAAACTATTTATTTGGGCCCAATATTTCCCGTCTACTTTTACTATCTTGGTCGGTACGTGCCGTAAGGTTCCGTCTTGGTCGATCACGACTGCTGTCGTGATTTGCCCCACATCGGCTTGATCTTCGATAGGCAGCATTCTTTCTACATAATTGCTGAACTGAGAAATCTCTATAGTTTGGCCCTTATAGCTAGCAGTCACTTTGAAATCAACTGGCGAAGATTTCAGTTCCAGCTCATTAGTGGAAAGGGTATTCTTTACAAGCTGCACCATATCCTCATTTGGTTTCACAATTTCAATCTGGATTGTAATATCTTGAAACTCCACATTTTCGCCAAACTGACTCTGTAAACTTTCAACTTGAATCTGCTTTGCTGGTAAAGTATACCTAGCTGCATCGGTTTGTAATTCAAGCACAGCATTCTTTTGCTCCATGCTTTTAATCATTTGTCCGGTCAGTTTACCTATGAACGCATCCGTAGTACCCGAAGTCGACAAAATAATATGACTACCCTCTCCTCCTGTGGATAAAAGTTGCTCCAGCTTTTGAGCATCCACGGTATAGGTGGTTGTGGATTTGCCTCCTAGTTCATCTTTGACTGTGGAGCCCAACTCACCTGTTTGTGAGGTAACAGGAGCTTGTTCCGATGGTGTACTAGATTGATTGCCATCGCCACTATTGGAATGTTCTTCTATATATGGAACTGCACTTACTTCATTCGATGCTCCGCTGACTCCACCCGGATTTACAGCTTTAACGGTGAAATAGTACTTCGTACCATTGATCAAATTCACGACATCATACGTATAAACAGAGCCGCTCACGTTTGCAAGTTCGCTTCCATATTCACCTGAATTCGTGCTGACAAAGATCTGATAATTCGTCACATGATCCATCAGGTCCCAGCTGAGACTTACTTGTCTATTGCTAACAACTGGGGCTTTAACGGTTGGTGCTCCAGGCGGCGATATTTGTGGTGTTGCACTAACTTCTTGGGATGCTCCACTTAATCCTCCTAGATTGCTGGCCTTTAGAACAAAGTAGTAAGGCGTTCCATTCGTTAAATTCACAACATCATACGTATAAACAGAGCCGCTAACGGTTGCAAGTTCATCTCCGTATAAGCCTGACTGATCACTGACATAAATATGATAATTCGTGGCTGAATCCATTGCTTCCCAAGTGAGACGCACTTGGGCATCGCCCGGCAACGCGGACGTTACTTGAGGTACTCCCGGCATTGCTATTTGCGGTGTTGCTAACAGTTCGTTGGAAGCCCCGCTCTCTCTTTCACCACGAACTGCCTTAATGACGAAGTAATAGGTATCGCCGTTATTCAGCCCTTCAGCCTTGTAATCGTAAACTTCATTGCTAACCGTTGCTAGCGGGGAACCATATGAACCCGCTGTTGCGCTAGCATAGATGCGGTAATTCGTGGCCCTGTCTACGTTACTCCAGCTCAGATTCGCGTAACCATCTCCGCTTATGACAGATAGCAATTGAGGCTTGTTCAGTTCAGCTACCGTAATCGTTGCCACTTTTTTGAATTCACCATTCGAGGTTTTGGCTTCTATGAAAGCTGTGCCTAAGCCAATCGCAGTAACTAGTCCATTTTTATCTACCGCAGCTACATTTTTGTTGCTCGACGACCATAATACTTTATTGTTCGTTGTATCTGCTGGCAGCACCGTTGCTGTCAAGGACTCCGTTTCGCCTGGAAGCAAGGTAAATGCCGTTTTGTTCAAAGAGATCGTTTCAGGAAAAACTTCGGGACCATAGACTTCAAACTCCCACAAGGAATAGCCATACTGCGTAGCCCGTACTGTACCATACATCCTTACGTATCGAGCATCGGTCTGATTAAATGTAATTTTCTCTATTAAACCCTTGCCAGCGGTTGTGCTATACACGTTATTCCAGGTTTGCAGATCATTCGATACCTGAATTTGATAGCTTTTTGCGTAGGCAGCCTCCCAGTAAAGCCGCACTTCATTAATGGATTTAACAGTTCCCAAATCAACATAAATCCAGCCTGGATCGACGGCTCTTTTGGAACCGAACCGGGTCGACATATCTCCGTCAAAAGCCCAAGGCGCCGTATCGACCGTACTGTCATTAGAGGAAGCCACCGCTGGCTGATTCAGGGCCAAATTCGTCTGGGGCCGAGGCTCCGGATTCTGTACCGGTTTGATGGTGATATCGCTGTAATTGTCCTTATTCGCAAAATTCATCTCATATAAGCTTGTCGCAGGCTGGGCTTTTCCCGGCATATAGACATTTTCAAATGTGATGCCTCTTATGGGTGCATCGGGCAGCCCTTTTATTTTGGCAACACCCTCGCCAGCATCGCGCACGATAATATTTTTAACCGTAATTCCTGAGATCGGACCTACACCCGAATTGCTGCCATTTACCGTAAAAAGCGTCATCCAAGCACTGTTATCTTCGTTGAAGCCGCTAATATCCTCGACATCTATATTCTCGAAGGTAACATTGCTCACAGCACCAGTGCCATATTTGTGATGAATGGCAAACCCGACAGCCGCCTTATACACGACACCATCGCGAAAGACTACATTATTCTGATCCTGCATGACCCCTTGGCCAATTTTGAAGCCGTAGCACAATGTCCAAGAGATTGCATCCTCAAAGAGCACATTACTTACAGGCTGTGGACTGCCGGGCCAAGGTACTTTGCCCGACGCGATATCCGTCGTTTCTTTCCAAGCTTTCGTCGAAAAGGGATCATCCAGGGCAATCCCGATCGCATTTCTCACTACGACATTCTGCGACTCGCACACATCGATCCCGTCATTTTCCCCCATGCCCAAGCTGTTAAAGAACTTCACATTCGTAAAACTTAGGTCATGTGACCGAACTGGTGTAACCGCCCAAGACGCGGATTCTCGGATGATAATCCCATCCATAATGAAATTGGATGTCGCGATAGGCACAACCAGATTGTTAATCATGCCTTTGGCATTGGTTGATTTATCGGCATATAGCGCAGCGCCATTCCCATCTATCGTTCCACGTCCATACATCTTGATGTTCGTCGAATCAAATGCGGTGGAAATCCACCAAGTTGCCGGCCTGCCCATAGAATCTTTGTACCAATGTTCCTTGTAATCGGCAGTCTTTCCCGTTCCTATAAACGCAGCCCCAGGCTGCATATACAGCGCGGTATTGCTTTTCAACACGAGATTGCCAATATAGTACTGTCCCGCAGGAATGTACACGATTCCTTGAACGCCATTCCCTGCAAGTGTACCGTAGCTGCTAGCATCGTCAATGGCTTGCTGAATAGCTGATGTCCTAGCTGCCACGCCCGTTTGATCCCCGGTTGAGTTAACAAGATAAGGGGCTTGTCCAACGTTGAAAATACCTGTCCCTGTAGATGCAGGCACATCGGTTTCTGCCGGATCAGCCGCAATGACGAGGCGCGTCTTCCTGCTGTTCATCGTAACAATCAAATATTCATCTTTCTGCGTGGTGAACGTCAAGGTTCGACCCACAACGCTGTCCGGTTGAATTCCCAGTTTCTTGGGGCTAATAGCGTAATCGTGAACTTTGTCCGTATTTAGTATCGTAACCTCGAAGGTAACCGGTCCATTGGACATGGAAAAGTTCGCATAATCATAATCGTCAAAAGCTTTGACTACGGGAATATCCACTCCATTCGCCTTCAGCGTGTAGTTAACGGAAGCCGCATACTTCGCTGGTTGATTATAAGGATATATGACTGCTTTCGACGCTGCTGCATTAATTTCTGGAGTCACCGCTGCCTCCACGCTAGTTGTTAGAGGGTTAAAAAGAAACCCTGCCGTAAAAACAACCGCCATGATCATACTGAAAAATCGATTAATTGTTATCATCTGTTCATTCCCCCCTGTATAGCTTCGCTGACTTTTTCAAGGATGTTAGCGCTACCACTTTTTCATTATAGCAACTGGGTTCTTTGGTTATAATGCGGTAATCTCTATTTCAAGGGCAGATATTTATTGATAATGACGCTCAGCTGCAACGTTAATGAAACTAACGAACACGTTTTCTAGGGATCACATATTAAGAAATAACCGATTCAATAAGAAAAGGCGGCATCCGCCGCCATTTTGATATTTGTACGCTAACGTGCGATGGACGACCGTGCGGGGCAACGAGGGATTATAAATAATGGAAAATTCATCTAGTTAAAGGAGATATTACATCCTAAGCATTGACCCGTAACAACTCTGCACGATACTCACCTGGTGTCTTACCGGTTTCCATTTTAAATGCTTTCGTAAAGGATTGAACCGTCAAGTATCCTACCTGATCCGCAATCTCCTGGATTTTCAGTCGAGGGTCGCCAAGCAGCGTTCTGGCTGCCGCGAGTCGGCGCTCCGATACTCTGTCCTTAATCGTCATACCAGTTTCATCTTTATAGATTTTGCGCATATGCGAAGTACTAATCGTAAAAATTTCACTTATCCGTTCGATCGTTAAGTCTTCTGCTAGATGTGCGTCGATATAAGCCGTAATACCATCTGCCAATTCCTGATTTTTCAGAGATCGTTTCTGCTCCAGCTGATCAAGTACGAGCTCGTAGAGCGCCTGCATGTAGCTGACCATGCTCTGCATCGTTTCCATTTCCAACAGATCCGTATGCCTCAACTGCTGAATGACCGGCTGAAAACCGAGATTCGCATCGATTTCGTAAACACAGCGCAGCGAAGAAGAGAACAACTGCAAGAAGTAATGCCTGACCACCTCGATTTGCCTCGAATGGTGCTCAATCATATGGGCTTCGAATTCTTGTAATCCTGAAACTACACCTTCCCGATTCCCCGTTTTGAAGTGTGTCAATAATTGCTTTTCAAGACCCATCGGGTACATGACAATTCCTGTATCCGGCCGAACGGCTTCATAATAGATGACCGTATTGCCACCATATACGAGCTTCTGCCGCAGCGCTGAGCCGGCCTCCTGGTAGCAATCACTAAGCTCTTCGATCGTCGTGTGTAATGCACTTACGCCGATCGTAAAAGTCATCATCGATTCCTTGCACAGAAGCTCTAATAGCTGACGCAGCCAAGTGCGCAGGCTGTCAGGCAGCATATCTAATGCGCCCTCTTCTTTGTCTAAATGGAGTACCAGCACCATTTCATTCGGCTCTGCCTCCACCAAATAACCCTGATACGCCTGTTTGACGAAAGCCTCCTCCTGAAGTCCTTCCGACAACTGTAGGAGCCGCGTATTTCGCTCGGATTCATGAATTCCTTGAGAAAACTTGGTGTATTGATCCATGGAAACGAGTACGACGACGAAAGACCCTTTTTCGGGCAAGCTCAGCCCGTAATAAGTCAAACGGTCCATCGTTTGCGGTGATATCTGCTCGTCACCGCAAACCAAACGCTGTAAAAACTTATTCCGGCTCTGGATCTCATAATCCTTCAGAAGCGTAGTTAAATCCCGGTTCTGATCCATCAGACGGCTGACATTGCGCTCAATCTGAACGATTTCCTTGGCGTGTTCAGCCTTCCTATCATCGGGTTTCTGATCTGTGCCACGCATCATAATCAACAGCCGATTCATCGGGTTGACGATTCTTTTGGACAGTAGCAGCGAACCGATCAGACTAAGCACCACCGCCATCACACTGATTATAACTGTCATCCGGCTCCATAAGTGGAGACTGTGAGTCACCACGGACTTCGGAATCATGTAGGTGTACACCCAACCGCTCGTTACGGATGTCACATAACAAACCAGCGTGTCTATCCCCCGCACTTTGGTCATCAAGCTGCCTGATGACCCGTTAAATTGGGAAATATCCAAGTCGCTGATAAGTTCACTGGTATCAGACATCTCATCCTCCGAAGATTTTTGCGAAAGAATATGCCCTTCTTTGTCCGTTACAATCAATTGAACATCGGGATTCGTATTCAAAGACTGCATGATCTGGGCCAAATAGTCTCCCTTGATGTTGATCACCACATAAGCAGATGGCGTCCCCGCATTAATGATGGGCAACGTCTTGACCATGGAGATGACCGTTTCTTCTTTGGCCGAGGAAATTCCTGGTAGGAATCTCGTGCGGACGAGCGATTTGCTCGGCGTCTGACCTGCCATGGAGCGGATGAAATCCTTATCCTGAAAACCACTGAGCGGCACAGCCCCCTGAAGCGAGGACAGAATCAATTGCGAGCTGGTATAGTAAATGGAAACGGAGTGAATATAGTCGCTGGATAAAACGACATTCTCGAGACGCTGCCTAAGCTGAAGCTGCATGTAGATATCGGCTTGCTCATAATAATCCATATAATGAAGAAAAGATGAATCCAAGAATACCGATTCCATGGCCTTGTCGACTTCAGCTAGGACAATTTCCTGCCCATTCTTGAGCAGCTGAAGCGTATTGCTGCTGTTCTGGATCGCATCCCTCCAGAGTAAAGACGAGGATGAATAATACAGCGCCCCCCCAGAAATCGCCGCCACCAGCAATGAAAGCACTAGGAAATAGTTGAAATATTCAAATAAGCTGCTCTTCATGAACCGTTTTTCTTTTTTTTCTTTCATTTTTACTGCCCCCACACTAGATACCTGGGCTCACATTGCCCGATCTCAGCTCGTTATATGTTTTTATTTTGGAGTCAAGCAAGGCTTTGCCGCCTTTCTTCTTCCATGTAGCCACATATTCGTCCCATTTGGACAACGGCTCCTTACCCGTAACAAACTTGATAAACATCTCCTCTTCGTATTTGGCCACATCGGGGCCGTACGATTTTTGTTCATCGGTCAGCGGGATCCCGTAAAAGACATCCGGATACAAGGTATACTGAGCTGCCTTCTCTAGAAATCGGTTATTATCAAGTTGCACTGGATCCTTGGAAGTTTTGCTCACTTTCTCTATGAGTTCCTGTCTGGAAACAATCTGGCTTAGAGGGTCCAACCATCTCTCGTCGAATGCCTTCTGTCCCGCTTCCGTCCGCGCCTCCGTAATTTCGCGATAGTGCTCGCCCTTAATCCCGTAGTGACTAAGTTCCCAGCCCTCGTCTGTAGACATATAATCGAGGAAACGTAGAACGGCTTCCGGATTTTTCGTCTTAGACGAAATGGCAATCACTGCGCCTAAATTACCAAATGACAGCATGCCACTTTTACCTTCTGGCCCCTTAATGCCTGGAAAGACCGGCTCCCAGAGCGCATTCGGCACAATTTCCTTCATTTTGAGCTGCTGCCCCAGCGTTTGCGGTGCGATGGACCACCAGGCATTGAAAAAGCCAATTTTCCCTTGTGCCACCTTTTGCATCGCCTGATCCGACTTGATCGTAAACATCTCAGGATCGATTACTCTGGCATCCCATAGGTTTTTAATGTAGCTCAACGAAGACTGATATTCTGGAGAAATAGCAACGGGGTAAATCTTATTTTCCTGTAAATAACTATTCATGGGCACACTGTTGGCAAACATCCCCGGCGAGATACCAAATGCTCCGAAAATCGACATGAAGCTTTCCGCGTAAGTGTTAGCGTTGCCTATGCCGTACGTATCGTTCTTGCCGTTTTTGTCAGGGTCATTAAAAGTAAACGCTTTCACCATCTGCTCAAATTCATCCAGATTGGTGGGCATCTTCATATTCAGGACGTCCAACCAATCCTTGCGGACTACCGGAACCTCTTTGCCTGGCGCATTCTCATAAGGAATAACGTACTGCTTACCTTTGTGCTTCGTCAACTCCCACAGCGCGGGCTTCAGATTCTTCATCAGGTTAGGCGCGTATTTATCTAAGTAAGGGCTCAAGTCAAGAAACAAACCTTGATCCACAAATTTTTGGTAGTCGAACGAGCCCAGCCTACTCATATCCGGAATTTCTCCTGATGCGGCAAGCGCATTATATTTGTTGTTAAAATCGTTATTGGGCAGCATGTTCACGTTCAGCTTCACATGAGTCTTTTTCTCAATTTCTTTGGTGACCGGATTGTCATCTCGCCAAACCCGTCCTCCATCTGGCTGTATGAGCGAAAGAGTCACTGGAGAAGCCGATGCCTGACCGTCAGCTGGCGGATTCTTGGTTTCTGTGCTGTTGCATGCCGTTGCCAGAGCTGCAGCCAACGAAACCATACATACCAAAGCGGTAGCTCGCTTAGTTGAGTTGGTTTTCATTAATGGCCATCTCCCCCCTTTTTGTCTTTTTTTATTATAAGCCATAATCGCCAATGATCACAGACTTGCCCTTCACAAAACCTGCACCACGATCCGAACTACGTCTGGCAACGATTAATAACATTTTATTTGTAACCTCATTTTTTCACGAAAGCGATTACATTTATAGATGACAAAGTGCTTTTTTGTGCTCGTACTGCCGATTCGTCAGTTTGGATAAAAAAAAGCGATTCTTTTCATTGCTTCTCGTGCATGCGACGCAAAGTCTCTGCTTGAGCGATGCGCCTAAAGGAACGGTAACGCGAGGGGGGTGGG
>NZ_LMSD01000013.1:0-108071 GCF_001428045.1 Paenibacillus sp. Soil750
GCTAAGATTGAAACGGATAACGTTTTCATTTTGTGCTTCATAAGTTTCATGAACATCCCCCATTTCTAGTTTTAACGATTCTCTTACTGTGACACTGTATAATGTGTACGCTTTCATTATAGGACCCACACCAGAGCTGAACAATGTACAACTCTTTACTTTACTTACCCATCGTTGCTGAGTTGTAAGCGCAATTAAAAAAATTTTGAGGACGAGAAAAACCCCCTTTCACAAGGGGTTTCCTCATCACTTTACTATCAAATTGCTAGCATTTAGTTACCATTTACTACCAAACGGAGAAGGACAGCGAGCGCTGCTAAGCTTCGCTTTTATGCCCATTAAACAACCGCAGTGTCGGCATGTTGTGCCCAACTGGTAGTCGCTGCAGCTTGTGCAGACGGCGATTCGACGGTCATATTCCGCTTCTGTTGTCAGTTTCAGGTTACGAACGCGGAGCGTCTCGCCGAAAAGCTTGGCTATTTCCTCTGGTGTCACGTGAACGGAGGCCGAACAGCCTTTACAATCAGTGCCGACTTCTGATCTAGTTTCAGCCCAGTTATCCATCAAGTTAAGCTCCTACGTCAGACAAAGTGTGACCACGGAACGAGCAGGAAGGGTAACCAAGAGTACATCATTTTCGATACGGTAGTCGGTAAAAGGTTGTGATTGCACGGCATCTGGTTCCTCGAAGGTGTTGTGTGCCTGCATCGTATCAGATGTGATGACTGTACCAGAGATCGTACCGCGCTGCGAACCCTTCAATTCGCATTGAACCACAAGCGGTTCCTCATGATGCAAATTACAAAGAGAAACATGCAATTGATTGTCCGCATTGAGGGAAGCGGAGGCGCTGAGTTGGCTGATTTGCTTGCCGTCCATGGCGTAAGCAGGACTTTCAGCTTCTACAGCAATGTGGCTCGCATCCTGATGCACCTTGTACATATCGAAAACATGATAAGTCGGCGTAAGCAGCATGTCAGCGCCTTCCGTTAAGATAACGGATTGTAAAACGTTAACGACCTGAGCAATATTGGCCATACGCACACGATCACTATGCTGATGGAAGAGGTTTAAGTTAATGCCAGCGATAAGTGCGTCGCGGATCGTATTTTGCTGAAAGAGGAAGCCAGGATTCGTGCCAGGCTCCACATTGTACCAAGTGCCCCATTCATCGACGATGAGGGCGACTCTTTTGTCCGGATCATAAGTATCCATAATGGCAGAATGACGAGTGATGAGTTCATCCATGAATAACGTTTTTTCCAGGGTTTTAAACCAGTCTTGTTCATTGAAATCGGTTGCGGAGCCTTTATCCTTCCAAACACCCGTTGGCACTGTATAGTAGTGGAGGCTGATTCCGTCCATGTACTTGGTCGCTTCGCGCATCAACACTTCGGTCCAATTGTAATCAGCACTGTTGGCGCCGCAAGCGATTTTGAAAATTTTATTATCTCCATAATTCCTAACATAGCAAGCGTATCTGCGATACAAATCTGCATAGTATTCAGGCCGCATATCCCCGCCACAGCCCCAGTTCTCGTTACCTACGCCAAAATATTTCAGCTTCCACGGCTTCTCGCGGCCGTTCTCTTGACGCCAGTTCGCCATCGGCGACTCACCGTCGAAGGTCATATACTCAACCCACTCCGACATTTCAGCGACGGTACCGCTTCCAACATTGCCGCTGATATAAGGCTCAGCACCGATCAACTCGCATAAACGCAGAAACTCGTGTGTCCCGAAATGGTTGTTCTCCAGTACACCGCCCCAGTGGGTATTGATCATGCGTTTACGCTTTTCCGCGGGACCGACGCCATCTTTCCAGTGATATTCGTCCGCGAAGCAGCCTCCCGGCCAACGAAGAACGGGAATTTGCAGCTTTTTCAGCGCTTCTAGCACATCGTTCCGCATACCTTCTGTGTTAGGGATCGGAGAGTCATGTCCAACCCAGATGCCTTCATAAATACAGCGTCCCAGATGTTCAGAGAAATGACCGTAAATATTGCGATTAATTGTGTGTTGAGGTGAATCCGAATGAATAGTCAGCTTAGCCATGAAAAGTATCGACTCCTTATTGATTGATATTGGAAACCGACTCCCGACTGATCAGAGCAGCCGAAAGTATGATTTGTTTCTTCGCGATGGACTCTTGCGCGTGATTGCGATGAATCGCGGATAGCAGTTCTTCGACGAGATGCTTGGCATCCAAGCTGAACGTCGTCAGTCTAGGTGAGATTTGCGCAGCAAGTGGAATATCGTCGCAGCCGATGATGGACACATCGCCCGGAGCGGCGCGGCCATTCTCACGAAGGCCTTGAATACATCCGACAGCCATCCAATCGTTTACTGCAAAAATAGCTTGCGGCAAGCCGGTCGCGAGTAAGAGATCTGCGGCTCGGCGGCCGCCCTCCCAGTTCATTTTCTCCGTGATGACTTCGACGTTGGCGTTCTGCCCTTGGCAATACGCGAGAAATCCTTGCTTGCGCAGCCTAGAGGAATCGTATTTATCTGGGCCAGCAAGCAAGGTGAACGTCCGATGTCCTGCATCGTACAATGTTTTGGCCGCTTTGCTGCCGATTCGATAATCATCAAAATAAATTTGGATGATGTCCTCTCGATGCGCGTATCTCTGAACGGAGAACAGCTGGGCAGATGACTGGCTAAGGCGATCCAGCTGCTCGTCCTCCATTTGCCCGATCAGAATGAGCGGACTTGGGAGTTCTTTTGACTGATCATAGTGCAGCATCGAAATCTTGATTGCTTGCTTCGCAGCTAGATTCGTAATTTCAACAAGGAAGTTCGTGTAGTAGGGGTCATTGCCTTTAATATCAGGCGAACACATGACATAAAGTGTGTCTAACCGGACTGCTGGCACGATGTAAGTACCTTTGCCCTGCAATTGAACGAGCAAGCCTTCTTGAACCAATATTTTGATTGCAGCGCGAACACTTACCCGACTCACTTCGAAATTATCAGCCAAATCTCGCTCAGAGGGGATTTTGACAAGCTGATCCTTTTGCAAGGATTGAATTTGAATTCGAAGCTGTTCGACGAGTTTCTCTTTAATAAGTGGAGATTTCTCCATAAGTACAAACCACCAATCCGGGTAATACCATTCAAAAACAATATAATACCAATAAGATACCACGTAGAGGTGAGTAGTGTCTAGAACTTTCTTCTCTTTCTGATGTGTGTATTTTTTTCTGTGAAAGGTCGGCAAAAAAAACTTCTTTGACTATTTTTTTTGGTATGATGCATCCATAGAATGGAAGGGAGTTATGGAAATGCGGCCAAAAGTATTTCTTGCAAAGCAAGTTCCAATTGAAGTGGAAGCGTACATTGCTCAACACTGCGATTATCGAAAGTGGGACAGGGAAGAGGAAATCCCTCGTAACCAGCTGTTAGAAGAGCTGTCCGATGCAGATGGACTTTTAATAACCGGCGGAAGCATTGATCAGGAACTATTGGAACATGCACCGAAGCTCAAAATAGTTAGCAATGTCTCGGTTGGCTACAATAATTTCGATACAACGGCAATGAAAGCCAGGGATGTAATGGGTACTCACACACCGGGTGTACTGGATGAAACAGTAGCCGATACGGTCTTCGGACTTATCTTGGCTACAGCGAGAAGAATTCCAGAGCTTGATGCTTACGTGAAGGCTGGAAAATGGAAAAAAGGAAGCGATGAGCACATTTTCGGTATTGACGTTCATCATGCTAATCTCGGGATTATTGGCATGGGCCGTATCGGGGAAGCGATTGCAAGACGGGCAAAGTTTGGATTTAGTATGGATGTCGTATACTACAATCGCACCAGAAAAACGGAAGCCGAGCAGAAGCTTGGCGTCGTCTATCGCTCATTGCAGGAACTATTGCGAGAGTCTGATTTTGTTGTAGTCATGACGCCATTAACACCTGAAACAACTCGATTCATCGGCCGTGAAGAGCTGGCTCTTATGAAGAATACAGCCATCTTTATTAATGCGTCCCGTGGGCAAACTGTGGATGAAGAAGCACTTATTGAAGTTTTGGAAAAAGGAAACATCCGTGGAGCAGGTCTTGATGTTTTCCAGCAAGAACCAGTAGATCCAGACAACAAGCTATTGCAAATACCTAACGTCGTAACCCTGCCGCATATCGGATCGGCTACACATCAGACTCGTTTCGATATGGCGATGCTTGCTGCAAATAATTTGGTGAAAGGCCTGCAAGGCGAAATTCCTCCAAACCTAGTCGCGGAGTTGAAGAAATAGTAGAGATGCTGGTATGTGCATTAACCCAGATGTGAAAGTGCGCCCATTCGATACGAGAACAATGAGGAGAGCTGGCTGTTAATCTTTCCACGGCTCGAGCTCGTTGGAGGGCACCTGCTATAAGGTGTGTGGGATTGGCGATACGTGGGAGTTAGAGGATGCGCTGAATGAGTAACAGACAGGCCATTGATTGGGTTATTTATTCTTTGATACTTTTCTTGATACTTATTACCTTCAGAATCCCATCGAGTTAGCCCTGCATTTTGATATTTAGATTTCCAGGTCTTAGATGTTGGATAATATCTAGATTTTTTAAAAAATTCTGGGTCAACCATTGTAGAGCAAATGGCTGTACGATAAAATGCCTCGCCATTATTCCAGTGAGCATATTCTAAGATCCTCACCATGTCCCCAACCTGTACTTCATCTTCGGATTCGCAGTAGACGCTACATTTGACTTCCCCATCGTTCCTAGAACTCCAAAAATAATAATCAGCCATGAAATAAGTATTTTCCAAGTCCTGCCGGTAACCTGAAAAGGCTGCCGAACAATTACGGTCGGCAGCCTTCTTATTCTTAAGTCATTCAACATCGTTTCCCATTAGGTGTAATAATTATTATTTTGTAAGTAACTCTTGATGCCGAGAAATTACAATATCGATTATACGTCTATATATTTCTGATGCATATTCAGGATTTAAACCATTCTGCTCTGAGAGCTGAATAATTTTTTGAAACTGTTGATTTTCACGGTTAGTATCCTGTGCATTTAGCTGATTCTTCGCTTTATATATGCCAACTTCTTCTGTATATTTAAATCTTTTAGCTAATAAAGCTATTATTTTTTGGTCAATTTCGTCAATATCATTTCTCAATTTATCTAGTTCTGTCATCCAGATTACCTCCTCGTTTAACTTTTTGCTTTAACGCTTTTATGTAATAGAGCGAAGTTTGATTCATAGAATACCATACAATTAAATTGGCTGTAAATAAGACATTATCTATCTTTAATCTTAATATTATGGAACTGCAACGAATTTTTATTGCAAATACAACAAAAACGATATACTATTTCTACTATGTTTGAAAATAAAATATCAGCGGAGTTGCCATTATGAAGGAAATTCTACGTGAGGTTGGGATGATTGCTAGAGCTTTGGATTCTATAAGTAACATAGAATTTAAAAATTATGACCTTACAAAAGGTCAGTACTTATACCTCGTACGAATATGTGAAAATCCAGGAATTATTCAAGAAAAGTTAGCTGAAATGATAAAGGTAGACCGAACAACAGCTGCTCGCTCAATAAAGAAACTGGAAATTAATGGATTTATTAAAAAGAATGATGATCCATCTAACCAAAAAATTAAAAAACTATTTCCTACAGAGAAAGGGAAGACCGTTTATCCTTTTATAAAGAAGGAAACCGATTATTCCAATTCAGTCGCACTTTCTGGATTAGCCGAAAATGAAATAGAAACGATTTATAATCTGCTACAAAGAGTCAGAAAAAACGTAGAAAAAGACTGGGAGTTTGTAAAAAAAGGAAACAAGAGAATTTATTGATTTTTAAAGGAGAGCACAAAAATGACTGTACACATAAAGAAGTGCACATTGAAAGATCTAGATTTACTTCAAGAAATTAGCGTTGAAACATTTACTGAAACATTCAAAAATCAAAACTCACCTGAAAATATGAATGCATACTTGAAAAAAGCATTTAACTTACAACAATTAGAAAAAGAATTATCAAATCTCTCTACAGAATTCTTTTTTATTTATGCTAATGAGGAAATTGCCGGGTACTTAAAGGTAAACACCCATGATGCTCAAACTGAAATAATGGGCAATGATTCGCTTGAAATCGAAAGGATTTATATAAGGAAAAACCATCATAAACAGGGGCTTGGCAAATATCTAGTCAATATAGCCATAGAAAGAGCGGTAGAACTGAAAAAACAGAAGATCTGGCTAGGGGTTTGGGAAGAAAATGAGAGCGCAATTACCTTTTATAAAAAAATGGACTTTGTACAAACAGGAGCCCACTCTTTCTATATGGGTGATGAAGAACAAATAGATATTATAATGACCAAAACTCTCTTATAACATGGCAAATTGAAACAGCGACAGTCATGGATGAAAAAATTTAAAACTGTCGCCGTTTCTATCTGGTTACCAGAACTTGTTCCACATATTTTCTATTAAATGCCCCGCAGCTCAGCATAAGCCTGATCATCAAGATGAACATCGCCTGCAGCACAGGAATCGTCCAATTGATTGTTATTTTTGCAACCGGAAATTGGAAAGACAGGAAACGGATGCTTAAGTAAGTAGCCTAGAGATACTTGGGTCATCGTAAGATCTAGACGCTGGGCAATCGCTTCGACAGACTTTAGTTTCTGTATATTTTTTTCATTACAAAGCTTCCATACATTTTTATTATCATTATTCGGCTCATGCAGCATTTCGCTCTTGTATCGACCACTGAAAAAGCCAGATGCCTGTGAATTATAAGGAATCGCAGGCATTCCCGTACGTTCGTGATACGCTAGCTCACTTTCATCCATTGTAACTGTCGTGGGATCATTTCCAGGGGAATACGAAGCAAGGCTCCATTTGGTTTGACTGGCAGCAAACCCTTGTATTCCTTTCTTTCCTGCATAATGCTGTGCAACTTCTATTCGTTCCGATCTCCAATTAGAGCAACCGAAATATCTAATTTTGCCCTGTTGTACCAACAAATTCATCGTATCCATAATGTCATCGGCTGGACGCTGTGGGTCATCCCGATGTAACCAGTACAGATCAATATAATCTGTTTGTAAATGAAGGAGACTCTGTTCCACATCGCTAATAATATCTTCCCTGCTTAAGCGTGGTAGGTGCATCGTCTCTAACTCAGGGTGAGCTCCTTTGGTCGCGAGAACGATCTTGCTGCGATTCTTACGCGACTTCATCCATTCCCCAATGAGCTTCTCGCTACGACTACGTTCGCCTGGTAACCAATCGGAGTATCTCTATTCTACTTGGATCACTCTTACAGGTCCAAGGAGTCCACTTGGTTCTTGCTGCGCAAATGCCGACAAGAAATCAGGTTGTTCTTTCACCAACGTATTCGTAACCTCGATAACTAACTTGTTTTTACCCCTATTTATTAAGCCATGAATCTCAACACGGTAAGGCGGACAAATGCGTACTCCTGCTTCCTCACCATTGATCCACACTTGCGCTGTCTCATAGACCTCACCCAAGTCTAAAATTGCTTGGTCAGCAGATTCGTTCCACTCAAATTCAGTCTCATAACGGAAGGTACCTGTAAATTGAGGTAAATAATTAGGACCACTCATATTCGTTAAAACCTCTAATTTCCCCCATTCCTTAAAATGAGGATAGTGCACAGACTCTGCAGTGGATACGCTCCATTCACCCTTCAACTCAACGCCAGAACCAATTGTATGCTGCGGCAATGCCTCATAACCTTCAAGGTTAGTACCATGCAGCAGTACGATGGACTCATACGGATGAAGAACAACCTCCACCGCATTCGCACCATTCTCATGTGTTACATGTAAACTGGTCAACTGATTACGAAATGCATCATAAGCATATACATCACCTTGAACTGGCAAAGTTATTTCCCTACGGATCGTTTGATGCGGATGTTCGTTAAAGAACATAAACACATCTAACCCATCATGCTTATAGTGATAGTTCCGAAGATATGGCTCATGTTCGTCCACACTAATTTCATAATGTCCGTCAGTAATAAGTACTTGAACCAGATCTTCTAAGTCAACAACCTTTACGTTCTTGTGATCGGCAAGGTAAGCTAGATCGTCAGAAACCTCGGAGCCCTCACTAGATCGTTCCGGTAGTCCGTCTACAAAACGAACAGCTAGCCCTTGCTCGACAAACTCCACTAATCGCCTAATCATCGCTGCGGGAATTGCCTCTGCATAAGGGAAGATAAGGCATTGGAAATCCTCGTTATTGACATGCAGCTTGTTGTTTAGCACACCTGCGTCACTTAGAAGAATATCAATGGGAAGCACATCGCAGTCGATCTGATGCTGCATCAATTGCTTCACGGGCTTTTGGAAATACATCGCTTCCCCAGACCATTCGGCTTCAGCGTGGTATACGACGCCTGCAGTGGCCACATGTCTTCCGCCTGAGATCAAGTGACTAATCCGATTCATGTAATGATTTAAATGTTTGTAATAGCGGTATTGCGGATTTTTTCCGCCTGCATACATATGCGGCGGGCAGTCCGGATCAGGAGCTTTTTGAGAAAAAGCATGCGGGACAAAATAATTAACACCACGAACTAACATATGATCTGTGAGCCATTTCATTAGTTTTAGACCTTCTGCCCAGCCGTACGCACCATACACTTCACACATGGTTCTGCCTTGTTTTTTCGGATCGATATGTGCAAGCGATACACCAAGCTTAGCAAGGCCGTAGTGGAAGAATTCGCTATCCGTATCCCCGCCAGGCTTGCTATAAGACAATTCATCAAAGCCGGGAACAATTTGCCATAGCACTACATCGAGGCCAGACATATCTTGTCCCCACATAGAGCGGAAGAAATGTCCGGCTCCAGAGCCAAGCCTTGCATGCACATTGTTGTCTTCGAGGACATGTCCAATGTATTCTACTCCTCGGTCTCTGCACCACTCTCCAATTTGGCTGCAAAAGTTATCCGCGTAGAGCTTACTAACGATATTCATATAGGTGTACCTTACAATATTGCACTGTTCTCCCCCCTCATGCCAGAGTAGATAGAGGTGCTTACGGTAGTTCTCACCCAATGCCTGCTCAAGTAAGATCGGCATTTCACTGCTCCAAGGGAGCGGCACTCCTTGTTTTCCTGGTCTTGAATTAAAGTCAAAGGTGGTCTTATCATTGTAAAATCCCGGTTCGTCAGAGAAGAATCCGGCAAATGTCTTCCCGAAATCTGTCTTGTATCGTTCATACACAGCTTCATAAACCGTGTCGAGCAAAATACGAACGGAATCTCGGTCTAGCGGGTTCAGATAATCTTCCTGCTGTAGGCTGCCGCCATCCTTATTTTCGGAAATAATGAATACGCGCCAATATCCTTCAGGGATATCCCAATAGAGGATACCGTCTTGCACAAGATCAGTGATATCAATACTTTCATCAAGTAATTCTCCATTCGAAGGATGTCGACGGACCGCGACAACGGAGATTAATTTATTTTTGCCAGTCGCTCGTTCGGTGTGAGATATTGTCGGTCTAAGCCCTCGCATCAGCAAAGTATCCAACAATAAAGAGGTTCCTTGTGCAGGACCGAGTGTATCGATGTAGCGTTCGGCCAAAAACTTTCGATGAAGCTCCTCCGGAGCCTCCTTTACTTTCCCTGCAGCATGTCCAGTTGGAAAATGATCATCATCAAGCAGCCATACCTTCATTCCACGATTCCGAGCTTCATCCATAATAATGTCCATATCTGTCCACCATTTTGGTCCTAAAAAATCAGGATGAGGACGAGCTTCGATGCAAACGGCTCCGATTCCAGCTTCATGAACACGGGCCATCTCTTCGCGTATCACCTGTTCTTCCTCACCATGCTGCCATAGGAAAGGAAGGATATAATTATGTTCTTGACCTTCAAGTACTTCCTTAATACGATTACTCATTATTGTATAGCCCCCTATTGCAACTTAGGCTCAGTTCTTTCAATTCCCAAGTTGGATTGAAATATCCGCTCGACTTCGATGAGAAGCCGAGCGGATATTAGCGTTTACCATTTATTTTTTCACTTTTGCATACCATTCTCTTGCACGCTTCGTAACCTCTTCGCCGCCCGATTTATTCCATTTTTCTACAAACTCATCGAACTTGCTGATCGGGTACTGTCCTGTTATGATCTTGCTGGCGTATTCGATATAGAGTGTACGATTATTGATATCTGGGAAACCCTCATAGACGCTTGCCGGCATTCCGTCTCCAGCAATGACTTTCGCATACTTCTGGGCATCCTGCATGATTTGAACGGTTTGATCAATCTCCCACATTCTATCTTCCGATGACGTCGTTTTCAGCAGATTACTTGTAAAATCAAGAGTCGAAATTTTGGAATAAGGATCTAGGATGAGATTCTCCTGGGTGCTTTTATCATCCGGAAGTTTAACGGCTTTGCCATCCTTCATCGTATAATGCATACCTTCAACACCCAAATACAGGGCATTCCAATTTTTCTTGTCATACATGTTGTTCAGTAACTTTAATGTAGCCATTAACTTCTTTTGATCCTTGTTGTTCTTCACAACCCATGCCGGAGGTGTAAACCGCTTCCAAGTATAGAAGCCCTTATATCCTTGAACCTCTGGTAATGGAAGAGAAGCAAAAGTACCCTTGACACCACTATTCTTTTGCAAGTTATCTAAATAAAGATTGGTTTGTTCTGCCCAGTGGAAGTAGTTACCTACCTTGTTAGCTGCAACCTTGCCATCCCACTTCGCTTTATCGTTCAGTAGGGATTCTTTATCGATTAATCCATCCTTGTACATCTTGGAGATAAACTCCAAGGCAGACTTCATATTCGGTGATACCGCGGAATAAGTTAGCTTGCCGTCATAAAGGTCCCAATCCGGATAGCCTTCAAACATAGCTACACCGTACATCGCAAACAATTGATCCATCCAGCGCGCTTCCTGACGGCCACCTGCCGGAAGCTCATCCTTCTGCCCATTGCCATTAGGATCCTTATCCCTGAATGCTTCTAAAACCTTTACATACTCATCCTGCGTCTTCGGCATCTGTAAGCCTAGCTTGTCTAGCCAATCTTTGCGGATCATGCCAGAATATCTTCCGTAATCTACCATACCAGGGATATAGTAAATTCTGCCCTGACCGGTAGGGTCGTTGGCTTTTACAATATCCCACATATCTTTCGGAATCGCTTCCCATAAATTAGGCGCATATTTAGGCAACAGATCGGTTAGATCAGCGATAGCTCCGTTTTTTGCCAACGTATTTTCAAGGCCCTGTTGTGGCAAGAACAAATCAGGTAATTCTCCGGATGCAATCTTAAGGTTTAACGTATTTAAATAAGCAGTTCCACCGTTCCATTCCACATATGGACTAATTACGCCAACGCCTAATTTTTCTTTATAAAATTCATACAATTTGCTGCCTTTGGTAGTTGGTTTATACCCGATGTTAGTTCCCCAGACTTCAATATCAACAATGTCTTCCGCCTTGGGAGATGCCCCCTGGCTCGGCGCCGTCGATGAAGAACTTGCACTTTCGGAAGAATTCGATTTGTCGCTACAACCTGTTACTACTGTAAAAGCAAGGGCGCTGACTGCCGCAAGTACCCCAATCTTTTTGATAACCATTCCATGTTCCCCCTAATTATTAAAATAGTTTATGTTTAAGACTCAATGAGCCTACAAACCGATGTGGATTATCCTTTTACAGAGCCAAGCATAGCTCCTTTAACGAAGTATTTTTGCAAGAAAGGATATACAGCCACAACAGGGATCATCGCAAAAATAACAGTTGTCGCCCGAAGGGTACGCTCATTGTACGCTAAACCAGCTGTAGAAACGGCTCCTGTAACCAATATGTTGTCGTCGGTGATGAACTGCCGAATCTTAATTTGCAGTGGGAATAGATTCGTGTCTTGCAAGAACATCAGCGGATGCTGGAACTGGTTCCATAACACAACACCGTAGAATAAAGCCAGAGTAGCTAGTACAGCCTTGGAAAGCGGAAGTACAAATTGGAACAGCATTCGGAAATATCCACAGCCCTCTATAAAAGCAGCTTCTTCCAACTCTTTGGAAAACTGCTTGAAAAATGTACGCATGATGATCAAATTAAATGGATTTAAGATATGAGGTATGATTAACACCAATGGATTATTGTAAAGTCCGATACCTTTTACTGTTAGAAAATAAGGAACTAGAGGCGCTTTGAAGATCATCGCAATTACGACACCGATCATAATGACAGGGCCCCAACGAAATTCCGATTTAGACAACGGATATGCAAGAAGGGCCGTGACGAGCAGCGCCAAAATCGTTCCAATCACCGTTGTGCCCAGTGTTAAGAAGAACGACTTCCATAAATCAGGACGATACATCATAAAATCCCAGGACGCTAATGTAAATTCCTTTGGCCAAATTGTGACCAGATTCATGTCCACCATCCGTTTAGAACTGAATGAGGTCGAGAGTACGGATAATAGCGGAATAATTGCGATGAAAGATACAAGTAGGAGGATGATAGTAACGACTGAACCGAATAATTTTTCCCCTCTGGATTCAAGCATACTTACCATAACCCCCCGTCTGAAACTTTTTTCGACAACTTATTGAAAGTAAATACTAGGATAAATCCAATTAACGATTGAAATAATCCGACGGCTGTCGCAAAGCTATACTGACCTTGTTGAATGCCTGTACGGAACACGTAAGTATCTAAGATATCCGAAACACTATACGTCATTGGCGTTTGTAAATTAAACACTTGATCAAAGCCCAAATCCAAGAAATTACCGATTTCTAATAATAGTAAGACTAATACCGTAGGTAGCAGCAGTGGAAATGTTATATGCCGGATTTGCTTGAACCTGGATGCTCCGTCAATCATCGATGATTCGTACAACTGTGGATCTATCGAACTGATGGCTGCCATATAAACAACAGTTCCCCATCCCGCATCTTTCCAGATGGCAGAAAGCACATATACAATACGGAAATAGGAACTTTCCTGCATAACCAAGGTAGGATCATGGTGAAACCACCCGATCACGATGTTAAATAGGCCGCTTAGTGAAAACATATCAAATACAATGCCAGATACGATGACCCATGAAAGGAAATGTGGCACATACAGAGCCGTTTGAATCCCTTTCTTCAAAGCCGATTTCCGGATTTCATTGATCATGAGCGCCAACAGGACAGGAATTGGGAACACAATAACAATGCGCAGAAATCCAAGCACCAGTGTATTGCTGAACACCCTAATAAAATCCGGATACTGGAACAAGGTTTCAAAGTTTTTGAATCCAACCCATGGACTATCCAAGAATCCTTTGAATACAGAATAGTTTTGAAATGCGATTACGGAGCCCGCAAGCGGAATGTACTTAAATATAATGAGAAAAACTATACCTGGTATAGCCATGATATACAGCGGCCAAAATACCTTCATGCGATGAGATGCAACTACTTTCAACTTATTCCCCCCTGAATCTGATTCTTAGTTGTTAGTTACTGTGATCGGCTCAGTTCTACCTGACCCCTCCACTTCTGTTTGATCCAACAATACGGTCATCTGTATCCAGACTCAACATTGAAGTTGCCCAATCCACCACTGAATCCAACAAATTACCGTATTAATGGTGGATATAATTATGAATTGTTGAAAATGAAGATAAAAAAAATAGAAGCGGAGATGCTTTTTCAGCTTCTCCGCTTCACATATAAGTCTTTTATTCTTTAAATTTGCCAGGTGTAATCCCTTTAATTTTTTTAAAGTTACGTATAAAACTATTTTCGCTAGCGTAACCAACTTTCTCAGAAATCTCAATTACCTTCAAATTCGTATTTTTAAGTAATTCTTCCGCTTTCTCAATTCGTACTTGTGTAATATAATCGTAAATCGAAGTTCCGGTTTCTTGTTTAAAAAGGACATTTGCCTGAGACTGACTAATGCTTCCAGCCTCGGCTACATGCGATACGCCAATATTTTCTGGATAATGCTCTTGGATGTACTCGACCATCTTCCTAAAATAATTCTCATGCTTTGTTGGTTTTCTTTTCTTCACTTCTTCTGCTAGGTAGGTAGCTTCATCCAATGTCATTTGATGCAAATCTGAAAACGTCAACGTTTGAAGGGAATCCAACGAATCCATGATTTCCTGAAATTGTTCATCTTCTGGGTCTCTGAATTTCGTTATCATTTCCTTAATTACATTGGAATACCAGCGGTATACGTGCAGAGGTTTTGCATTTGACGTTTCCCACTCCATCCGTATTTTCTCTAGGATGTTGTTTGTATATTCCGTCTTTCCTTCTTTAATCCCTTGAACAATTTCATGCATGGTTTCATTTTTAGAGCCAGGGCCTTGCGCTTCTGAGTAGGGTAATGCTTGCTCCGGCACATGAAGTTTTTTATACCCCATATACAAGCGATCCAGCAGCAACACTTCAGCTTGCTTGTAGCGACTGCTGAGATCACCGCTAGTCGGATATAGCGATTCGGCAACACCTACTGATAATGAAATTTTCAATAGTTTTTCTGCGATTTCAATCCCATTTGAAAGTTTATCATAGAGCATTTGCAAATCCATATCAGAAGACAAGGGTTGTACAATGAGGGCACTGCGATCCTGGGTTAAATCCTCAAACTGCACCCTAAAACTCTCTCCCAGAATTTCCTCGAAAATATTACCTACTGCAAACTTAAGTAATAACTGATCATCTTGCTTGTACCCATTCAACCAATTGTAATAGGCATCCACCGAAACAATAACAGCATAAACAGGTAGGTCAGGACGCCATTCTGAGTAAAGCAGCCGCCATTTCCGATCAAATTCCTTACGACGTAGTCTTCCGTAAACCATATCTTGTATAAATTTGGCTTTTAGTTCTTTGTTGCTGCCATGCAAAAAAGTTAGTTGCGTGAGCAGTCTGCCGACATAGGACTCCAATTGAGTGAAGTCAACTTCTAACGCCTCATTCCGATGGCTCCGAACCGTTTTAATCAGCCGTTCAATAGGTCTAAATGTAATGCGGTTAACTTGGAAGATAATCAGCATTCCGATCAACATAGTAACCGCGGACACAACGAAAGTCATGGTCCGAATCCAATACAATTTGCCGAAAATTTGTTTTTGAGGAACCGCATACACGTAATTCCATTGCGTTGAAGTTGAAGTCAGGCGAGTAATAAAGTATTTGTTGGGGTTAACCTGCTCTTTCTTATTTTCACCAATTGAGAATAAAGTTTCTCCCTTGGAGTCTTGAATGATTCGAACAGCCTCATTGTTTGTAGAACCTTCCGGAATGATCTGGGAAAATAGTTTGGAAGATTTCAAGTTTATGATAAGGTATCCGGATATTTTGTTATCTTCGTATATCCGTTTAATGAAACTTATCATTTCGCCTTGGTCTTTCATCCTTTTAGCGAAAGTCACATTGTTTGCGTCCTGTTCAGCTAAAGACAATTGAGACAACCAGCCCTTGTCACCAAAAGTCTCAATACTGGAATTAAACCCGAAGGGAGAACTGCCAACAACATGACGATTTTTCTCATCATAAATATAGATACTGTCAATGATCGAACTATTTTGAGTTAATGTATCCAACATGGACACAACCCCAAGGATGGTATCCATACTTTTATGATTGTCATAACGCAAGAAATCGATCGTCAGTGGATCGAGAACTGCATAAATAGACGTTGTCATAATATCGTTCATTTTCCTGTCAACATCATCCCTGACAAAGGTCACCATCTGCTGGTGCGGAACTTTAATCTCCTCTAGCAATGAATGTCTGGCGAGGCTGTACATGACAGTACCAACCAAAGCAATAGCGAGGCAAATAACCAATGTCAGTATGAGAATTAATCTTGTTTTGATATTCGAGAAAATCAGTTTCGCTTTGTACTTGTATACATTCATGCTTTCCCCTGCCGTTTTCCCTCATTATTTCTTCTTTGCATACCACTCGCGCGCCCGCTTCGTGACTTCGTCTCCGCCACTGCTTCTCCATCTTTGAATAAATTCATCAAATTTTTCAATCGGCCAATCACCGACAATAATTTTGGACATGTATTCTTGATACAGCTTGTTCGATTTAATGTCTGAGAAGCCATCATAGATCGATACAGGTATTCCATCGCCGGCAATCCGTTTACCGTCTCTTCCACCTACCATCATGGCATCTATCATCATCTGGGCAACCTTCGGTTCATACTGATCCTGAAGCGTCAGTGCCATCTGTTCCGTTGTTATAACTGGAAATAAGTCGATCAGATACGTTTGATCCGGACTGATAGGCAGCCGCTTTTTTATGCCATCCTTCATTTCATAATGTTCGCCTTCAATTCCAAAAGACGCAAAATTACGATTCTCGGGCTTCGCATAAAATTCAAGGAGCTTCAAAGCTTCTATTGCGTTCTTGGATGATTTGGGAATGGCCCACTCCATATTATTGATAAGCGGTCTTGGAGTAAAACTGTCAAACCCTTCTACCTTGGGGACCGGCATTCCGACAATATAGGCATTCGGATTTATTTTGGGCAAATTCTCAAAAAAGTTTTGCTTAATTCCATACGGAACATGATACCAGACGCCAACTTTATCCTGCTGAATCTTCGCTTTCCATGTCAATTCTTTATTCAAAAATGTTTCATTATCCAGCAATTTGTCTTTATAAAGTTCTCTTGCAAATGTAAGAGCTTCTTTCATATTGGGAGTGACAGCGGAGTACGTAAGTTCATTATTATATAAATCCCAAACAGGATAACCTTCTACCATAGCAACTCCGTACATCAAGAATATGTCATCCATCCATCGCCCCGCTTCTCGTCCGCTGGTAGGAATCTCGTCCTTTATACCGTTGCCGTTGGGATCTTGATCACGAAATGCCTTAAGGACAGCAACATATTCATCCTTTGTTGTCGGTATCTTCATATTTACCTTGTCTAACCAATCTTTGCGAATCAATGAACTATATCTTGGATACAAATTAACTCTCGGAATAAAATAAATCTTTCCATCCGGAGAGTTGGCTCGGACACTTTCCCACACATCTTGAGGAATTGCCTTCCATAAGGTAGGCGCATACTGTGGCAGCAAATCATCCAGGGCAAGTAAAGCACCTTGCTTAAGTAGCGTGTCTTCAACCCCGTGAGGTAAGAACAGATCCGGTAGTTCATTAGCAGCAATCTTAACATTTAAACCCTTTGTAAAGTCAGTGCCACCATTCCAAGGAAGCGTTGATGTGTTAACTCCAATACCTGTTTGCTCTGTAACATATTTCATCTGCTTATCGTTTGACCCAGGCATTCTCCCATAATCGCTGAACATGAGAATGTGCACAGTCTTAACTTCCTTTTTTTGTTCACTCCCAGAAGTTATATCAGCTACAGTATTCTTATTATCTGAACTAGCACTTGTACATCCTGCCGCTATTAGGGCAAGCAATGCGCTTGCGGCTAACCATGCAATCATCCGCATCATTCTTGATTGTACTGCCATCTTCTTGCCCCTTTCGATTTGCAACTAATAAAATATTATATCATTGCGAGGACTCAAGCCCAACATTGTACTTGCTTTTGGAGAAAATGCGAAAAAAGCCGGAGTCACCGACTTTTTTTCGTGAGATATTACTTGTTCATTTTAATCTTTGTAAGCTCTCTATTTAGTGCATATAATAGCTTGTCAGTGAAATGCTCGGGCGCCATTTCAGCCAAGGTATCAATCTTAAATCCTTGCGTCATGCTATATGTTGGTCTCTCCCTAAAACTTTCTCCTAAATATTTATTTAAGACCACAGCCGCATCTTTATTCTCGAAAAGCTCTTTAAACGTGCAACGCGTAGAATAAACATCGTCCGTGAACTGTAATTCCTCGATCTCTCCATCCAGATCAGGCATTTGGAACCAGTTCGTAACTTCTCCGCCTTTTTCCTCTATGGGAGCTTCATAACTTGGATTCGGTTCTTCCACCTTGTTAAATTTGGCGATATCAACGTACTGCGCGTTATCTTCGGTGGCCACTGCACGTATGTCATTCAACCCTTTAACTAAGGATACATGTTCGAAAATGAAGACTTTATCCGCGCTGATTTTAGATTGAAATTTAGTTCCATTGACATATAGCACTACGTTGTTGCAGTTTGAGTACACTTTAACTGTCATGCTGCTCTCTGCTCGATCCACATGGCGCTTACTCGTGATATGAACGAATTTCTCCTCTGACCAATGCGCTTTATACATATAAAAGGCATCCTTCTTGATCTTTCTGTCATAGGAGACAAGCCCTTTGTTGTTTCTTCCTTGAACGCCACCTTCATCTCTGATATTCGCTCCGAAATCAAACATGTTCCATACATACGTTGCCCAAAGATAAGGTCTCTTCTCGAATGTCTTCCAAACTGTTTCATGGAACAGAGCATGATATTCTTCCGTGTAGTCTTTTACCTTGGGATCAGCGCTATGGTATTGGACAATGCCTTCTGCCCCGTATTCGGAAATACAAAGCGGCACATCAGGATTAATGCGGTGAAACTTATCAAGCCAAGGTGCAAAGTCTTCCGCGTGACCGTGATACCAACCATAATATTTATTGTATCCGATCACATCCGTCATACGATTATATTCATCTTCCTCACTGACAAATAAAACATTAGCCATTGTCGTAAGGCGAGTCGGGTCTTCTTTTTTCGTTAAGTCATGCAACTCTTTAACAAGTCTTCTGACCTCTGGTCGTTCACCGCCGATTTGAATTTCGTTCTGAATGCCCCAGAATACGATGGAAGGATGATTATAGTTCTGCCTGATCAATTCGACCATCTGCTGTTTGGCATTGATCCCTTCTAACTCGTTTTGCGACATTATGGAAATGAATGGAATTTCAGCCCAAACCACCATACCTTCTTTATCGCACAAATCATAAAAATATTGGCTGTGCTGGTAATGCGCTAATCGAATGGAAGAGGCTCCAATTTCCCGAATGTAAGCCATATCTTCAACTTGTTCTTTTTCCGTAATGGCCCAGCCCATATCCTTCCTGTCTTGGTGTCTAGATACACCATGCAAAGGCAGATGCTCGCCGTTTAAGAAGAAGCCCTTTTCAGGATCAACATGAAAGTATCTGACACCAAAAGGAATTGATACTTCATCGATCGTGTCATTAAAGCTAGTCATCGATACGTTGGCACTGTACATATACGGATTTCTTCTACCGTGCCAAAGTGTTGGATGGTCAATGACACAAGGCATCTCTTCTGTTCGAGTTTCTCCAGCAGCCAGTATAACTTCCTTAGAGGCATAAGTTACAACTTGATGATCAGCATCGAATATATCTGCCCACAGCCGAACTTTTTTCTCTTCGTTACTGTCATTGACAAGATGTGTTCGAATGGTGAGTTGGGCACTTTCCTTCGATACCTCTTCCTGGACCACATAAACACCTTGCGAACCATGGTCCATCAAATCGAAATGAACAGGATTCGTAACCACCACTTTCACATCGCGGTAAATCCCACCGTAGAAGGTAAAGTCTGCTTTCTGAGGATAAACGTCATCTACAACGGTATTGTCTACTTTTACAGCAAGTACATTGGTATCGCCATGTTTAACAACATCTGTCATATCAAACCTGAATGTGGAGTACCCACCTTTATGCTGTCCCAGGTGCTGACCATTTACATAGACATCCGTTATACTGTTGGAACCATTGAATTCGATAAATAGTTTACTTCCCTCGTAAGTCGGCTCAACCACAAAAGATTTTCTGTACCAACACGCGCCTTGATAATACTCGTAGCCATTGGCTCCATCGATCGCGTTCCATGTATGGGGAATATTCACAGTATGCCAATGATCATCCTTGTATAATTCGTTTGCAGCATGTTCTTCGTCCTCACGAATAAATCGCCAAACCTCGTTGATCTCTATACTTTTTCTCATTGTGCAGCCACTCTCCCTGTCAAAATTGTAAACTGATATTCGCCGCTCCCTACCGTACATACAATTCGGCCATCTTCATATCGGGCATCTGGGAATTCGATGGATACTTGCTCAAGATCTTCTTGATTACCTGGAAGCAGGATCGTCGCTGTCGTATTCACGGGTACCTCAAAACGATAATGTACAGCCTCATTCGTTTTTTCCCAGCTAGATGCAATGGTTCCATACTGAGACTCGTACGTAGCGGATGCTTGTGTCAATGTACCTCCAACGATTGGTTTCAAAATAAAGTGCTTGTAGCCTGGCTTTTCCCAGACAGGACGTATACCCGCAACGCCCGCGAAGAGGAAGTCGCAAACAGCTCCATATGAATAGTGATTGAGTGACCCTGACAATTCTCCATCTGGCTTAATGCCTTTCCAACTCTCCCAAATCGTTGTCGCACCGTTGCTGACGGCATACAACCACGAAGGGCATGTATCCTGCTCTAATAATCGGAAAGCGATATCCGTATGTCCGTAATCCGCCAGCACTTGAAGAATGAAAGGAGTTGAAAGGAAACCTGTGTTCAAGTGGTAGTTCTGTTCGACGACCAAATGTGCCAGTCTGTCGGCAACGGCTTGCTTGTGATCTTCATAAGCCAACCCGAAAGCCAGCGTACGGACATTTGGCGCCTGTCTGCCTTCCAATATTGAGCCATCCTCATGAATAAAATATAAATTGTATACGCGTTTAATTTTCTCATGCAAAGCTCGGTACTTCGCTTCTTCCTCTGTCTTCCCTAGCACACCTGCCATATCGGCCAATAATCGTGTAGAATAGGCAAAGTAGGCGGTTGATACATCCGGATGGTTCCCTTTGGTTTTGCTCAAAACGGCCATGAGATCACTGAACTCCGTATCCGTTTCAAGCCACTCTCCCCAATGGAACTTTGTATCCCAGATGTAATCCGCATCGCGTTCTCCGTCTGTATAATTTTGATAAGCAGGCGTATGTTGGTATAGCTCATTCGTATTCTTCGCGCAAGCAGCCATGTAATCGACCCATGCCTTCGCTGAATCAAACTGCCTCTCTAAGATATTCTTGTCTCCATAACAAAGGTACATCGTCCAGGGAATGATAACAGCCGCATCGCCCCAGCCTGCAGAACCGTCAAGAATACTGGCTGTACCGGGTTTGGGCCTGCGCATGGTCACCATCGGGTTGTTATTTTGCTCCATGAATCTTTGCCATTCCTCCGCGCTGTGATGCCCAATAACGGTTGGCACTGTGCTGCCGACTGAACCGTCAGCAAATTGTTCCGCTGCAACGTCGGCCATCCACTTTTCAAAGAATGGATACACGTTCATGAAATCAGAAGCCGTTCGACAGAATACTTGGGCATCCCCTGTCCATCCCGCTCTTTCCCGGGTTGGGCAATCGGTAGGCACCTCCATAAAGTTCCCCTTCTGGCTCCATTTAGAGTTAGATACTAACTTCGTAATGAGCGGATTCGAACAAGTGAAATCTCCCGTTTCATCTAAATCGGAATATACGGCCACTGCTGTAAAACTCTCAGGTGTTATTTCTCCCGGATAATTCTTAACGAGAACATAACGGAATCCAAAGATCGAAAAACGTGGACGATAGCTCTCTACACCATGTCCAGACGTAATGTAACGAACCTCTTGGAAATCCTCCAAAGTTCCATGATCTGAGAGATTTTGTAAGGTGAAATTTCCATGCTTATCTAAGGCTTCCCCATGGATTAGAACAATCTCAGTCCCTGCATCACCTTGTACCTTCATGTCTACCCAACCTGCGATATTTTGGCCAAAATCGAGAATCGTCTCTCCATTCGGTGTCCGCATTACTTTCGGTGTAAATCTTTCCTTCTGTTTTACCGGTACGCTTCGAGAACCGATCAAGTTGTCGTAACCATCCTCCGTGACCGTCACTTCTTCCCAAGAAGAATCGTCATAAGATGGTTCATTCCAACCATCAAGGTTGATTCTAGCGTCATACAGATCTCCCGCCTTCATATCCGACTTCAACAAAGGCCCATGGGAAGTCTTAAAAGAGTCGTCACTGCCGATGATCTCGCGGCTTCCATCTTCGTAATCCAACATCAGTTGTCCCAAGAGGGCAACTTTATACCCGAAATTGTTCTTCAGACTTGCGCCGCCGGTAGTCCCTCTCCACCAGCCATCCCCGAGAATAACGCCGAGTGCATTGGAGCCTTCGTGCAGAAGATGCTTCACATCGTATACTTGCACCTGCAAGCGCTTGTAGTACGAAGTGAACCCTGGTGTAAATAGATGATCTGTACCCTCAACACCATTCAAATAAAGGCTGTACAAACCCTTCGATGTCAGGCAAACTCTAGCTGAGACGAGCCCCTTCTTTACAGTAAATTCCTTCCGGATATAAGAAGCTGGTTTATAGGCGTCAATATCTACTTCCTTCTCCGGTTGAATCCAGTAGGCCTTCCAGTCCGAAGTTTGCAATAACCCGGTCTCGAAGAACGCCGTCTCGCTGAACGGCGACTCCTCTGCATGATTACTCCAAACTTTGACACGCCAATAGATACGTTCGATCGACTTTAATTCCGAACCCTCATACACAACAACCTGTGACTGATCCGTCTCAACCTTGCCGGTATCCCAAATCAGGCTAGTAAAGCTCTGGGTTGCCGAAGCTTGAATTTGATAAGCGATTTGTATGATGTTCCGACCGTTACCATGGAGTTTCCAGCTCAGACGTGGCTTTTTGGTATCCAACCCCAACGGATTTTCCAAATACTCTGTTCGTAATGATACTACTTTCAACATGTTGGTAACCTCCCAAATCACGATTTAATATATTGAAACCAATCAAACGAGGCAGGAGCTTTGGATGATTTACCATTCCCCGTCGCATACAATCCGAAAAACACACCTGTAAAGCCGCCAGCTACCTCGGTGGAGACAAGCGAGCACTCCCCTGAACCGAAAGCCTTACGTTCTCCATTCGGTAATGAGTAGAAAAAAGAGTATTGGAATGGTTCTGCATCCAAACCGAGGATAATGTCCGATCCTTCAAAATCTTCTACCAGCTCCACTTTCCATAGTGAACCAATTCGCCTGCGAAAGATTACTTGGCGACGTCCTTCAACCCCACAGGTCAGTGCTATTTCATAATGGAACCGCTCATTCATATAAACCGTAAGCCCAGCTTCTTCGCCTTCATGTAAAGGATCAAATGACATTAGCGTAGAAACGCTGCATCGAAAATGCTGCTGTCTCCGTCCGACAAACGCAGGAGAACCGATATCATTTAAGGTCAATGCTGAGCCGTGAAGCGTCAAATAGCCCGGTCTTTCTTCCAGAGACCAGTCCTCATCCTGAGGATTTCTTAAGAAATTCCACTCCAGCTGCAGCCGACTAGAATTAAAGTCATCAGTCTCAGGTACAGCCGACACATCGACTGCAAGCGGAAGCGTACCAGCATCCATTTTCTCGGCAATCTTGCCGCCATCCCCAATCACCGGCCATCCATCCTCAGTCCAGGTAACTGGAGCTAGGAAGGTCTCTCGCCCCAAATGATGGTGCCTCCCGCTAAACGGAACAGATACGGGACGGATTCCTAGGAACACGGCCCACCAGTTTCCATCCTCCAATTGAACGAGATCCGCATGGCCCGTTGCCTGGATGGAACTCCCCGTACTCCGGTGCGTCAGAATTGGATTGTCAGGATTGCTCTCAAATGGCCCGTATGGCGAATCGCTCCTTGCAATTGTAGCCATGTGACCGTACTCGGTTCCTCCCTCTGCAATCATCAAGAAATACTTCCCGTTTATGCGATACAAGTGAGGGCCCTCCGCCGATTTACCACCCGTGCCTTGCCAGATGAGACGTCGTTCAGATAACAGCTTTCCGGACTCCAGATCGATTTCCGCTTGATAAATCCCCTTCGGCTCGTCCCCGAAAAAACCGCCAGTTCCTGTAATGTAAATGCGCCCATCTTCATCAAAAAATAGGGACGGATCCACGCTTGGCCAGTCTGGCCATATCGGTTCAGACCATGGGCCCTCAGGACTTTCAGCCCATACATAGAAATTGCGAAACATTTTAACATTCGTTGTAATCATATAGAAACGGCCGTTATGAAAGCGAATAGTTGGCGCATAGATACCCATTGAGCTTCTGCACCCTTCCAGATCCAACTGGCTTTGGCGGGTGAGGCAATGTCCAATCTGCTTCCAATGAACGAGATCTCGGCTATGGAAGATTGGGACGCCAGGAAAGTATTCAAATGAACTTGTAACCAGATAAAAATCTGCACCTACCCGACAAACACTTGGGTCAGGATGAAAGCCGGGGATTACCGGGTTTGAATATTGAATCGTTGACTCCGTCATTTTGATCGCCCTTTCTTTGTTACAGCTCTATTAACATCTTAATGTCAATCAAAGTAACTCACTAACACTCTCACGACGTATCCATAACGTTTTACCGACTTCCTTTTTAGCCTAAAGTGGCAATTAAAAAACCAGGCCCATTAAAATGGAAACCTGGTCTTAACGTACCTATTTTTTGTTTGCAACCGCCCAAGCATCAAGCTGCTTTTGTTTCTCTGCAATAACCTTATCAATACCCGCGGCTTTCAGTTTAGCTCTGAAGTCAGGCAATTTATCGGCCGGATCGAGAGTTCCTGACTCTAAACCTTTTGCATACTGATCTGTTACATTTTTAAGAGCAATAACCTCATTTTTAACAGGTTCCGAATTGAATGTAAATCCAAGTGCTTTTGATTTAATCGCTTTTTGATTGGCTTCTGCAGTCAATTTCCACATATCCTGCAAGTCTGACTTCATTAGATAGGCTATGGATGGATTAGCGTAAATCCAACTTTGGATCGAATATCCAACTGTCTTGGAATCAATACCTGCAGGGTAATCGATTGAATTCTCCGACGCCTTCACATAGTGCTTCCCTTCAATCCCATAGATAAATAAATTAGCAAGATCCTTATCCGTGTACATCAGATTCATAAGCATCATGACGCGTTCTGGGTTAGTAGAATTTACGGATATAGTCCACAAACCCCCTTGCGTATTGGACGTAGTCGAATAAATAGTAGACATCAAGGGCGCATAAACGAGTTCTTTGCCATTCGCACGGATTTCCGATTCCAAATTGCCCGGTCTAAGGCCGATAAAATAAGAAAAGGCCTTGTCAGCCTTCAACAAATCAGAGGCGTTAGCTTGCGTTGTAGCAGCATCCTTGTTGATATATCCCGCTTTAGCCCAACTATGGACTTTATTCAAATAGTTTTCATACTCCTTGGTTTCGAACAAATTCACCACTTTTAAACCATTGTCATACCCAGGCAACACACCTAAGCGATCTCCCAGCTTATCATACCAAACATAAACATCCGACGGCATGGATAACCCGGCTCCAAGTGGAGCGATATTGGGCTCATTTTCTTTAATCGTCTTATACACTTGATCCAAATCATCAATCGTCTTGATGGATCCTATATTAATTTTGTACTTATCAACCAAATCCTTCCGCATTAATACCCCAGGAACCCCTGTCGTGTAATCCTTATAGACAGGCACACCATAGGTCTTCCCTTCAATTTTTACACTAGAAAGATAGGCAGGATCGATCTGTTTTTTAATACCGTCGCCATACTTATCCAACAGATTGTCAATCGCGACTAAAGTTCCAGTCGCCACACTCGAGCTGTACCCTGCACCAAATTCAAAAGACAAATCCAGTTTTTCACGGCCAGATGTCATTAAATTCTTTTGTTGAGCCCAGGCCCCGATACTAATAGGTATGATTTTGACTGTTGCGTTAATTTTGGCCTTTGTGATTTTGTTTATTTCATCTTGCACGGCTTGCGTATCCTTCGGAACTGCTCCGAATGCCGGCATCGCAATTGCGATCTCATAAGGCTCTTTGGTTGCATTACTTGTACTAGAAGCCGGAGTTGCTGTTGCACCACTATTTCCATCCGTTTTCGAAGATGAACATCCAGCAATTACGCCCGTTAACATAACTGTGACAAGCGACAATGTCGCCAACTTTAATTTCCTTTTCATCTCGTATCCCCCCCAAAGTATCAATCATTTACACCTTCATCATATCCTTCAATGAAGTGGGCGACTAACACTCTACCGACATCATAATAGCGTTTTCACGACTTATTGATCTTTGTTATTTTGACTTCGATATTCCATTGGCCCTAATCCAACGTGTTTTTTAAATAGTTTTGTAAAATAGGAGAAATTCGTATACCCCAGCGTCGATGCAATGGAACTTACAGGACGCTCCGTATGTGATAATAACTCTTTGGCGACTTTGACTTTTTCAAGAACGATATAATCAGATAAGACGAAACCCGTCTCTTTTTTAAAAATTCTCGTTAAATAATCGGGATGGAGAAAGACTTGGTCTGCAATCATTTCACGTGTCATATCCTGATCCAAATTATGTGAGATAAATGTTTTAACGATTTGGACTATTTTTTCTGTCTCTTTGATCGCTTCCGCGTGAATCATCGCTTTGTTAACAGCATGACGAGCCCAGATGAGCATATCCATGATGGACCGCCCCGCCGATTCCGAGATATGTCTAGATTCTTCATCACCAAATAATTGATTGGCTTCTATGCCTTTTAAGTTCAGAAAGGAGTAAACGACTTGGGTAAAATTTTGATTGAATTGGTGTAAAATATCAGCATTAATTACGTAGTTGTGGACGAGACTGTCCAAAATCGTTTCAACTTCATGAACGACTGCATCCTTCGTCGCTGTTTTCATTAGCGAGGCGACCACGCTGAGTGCTGGCAGCTTTGCATGAGGCTTAGAGGTGTCGTTATCATGATGAAGATAGACTTGATTCACGAAGGCAACATTATTCTGGTCTTGTCTCCTTAGCTCGCCTACCAGATCGGCCATTTCATGAGCTTCTACGGCGTTTCCAAAATAACATGAGAGATCACAGTAAAAATAATCGTTACACGAATCGATATATTCTTCACAAGCTCGGAATAGATGTTCGTACTCCCAATTCGTCCCCCTATTTGCGACCATGATCAATAAGAGCATTCCCCGATCCAAGTGAAAACATATGCCATTTGAACCTTCACCAATTATCATTTCTTCGGCTGAATTTTTAAGGGCATACGCTAGAATCTTCTCATCTCTTCGATTTAACTCTTTCTTCCACTTTTGAACTGAAATGAGAATAGGGAGAAAGACCGATTCTTCCGTTATAGGAATGTGATGCAACTCCACTTGATCTCGTATCGCGGAGGGCTGGCTAGGTATTGAATGGTTGATCAAGTCCACCCAGAACCTTTCGATAATAAAGGAATGGTGCTTGAGCCATAGTTGATGGGATTGACTGTTTCTATTGAACTCACTGTTTCGCTTTATGATGTCCTGCGCCTTTCGAATGGCATTTTCCAAATCAGTGGCACGGACAGGCTTAAGTAAATAATCAACACTACCCAGTTGAAGCGCTTCTTTCGCGTACTTAAAATCAGCATGACTTGTGAAGAAGATCGTTGCTGTATTCGGATGATGCTCTCTCACCCAAGTCAGCAAATCAAAACCACTGCCTTGGGGCATTTCGATATCACACAACAAAATATCGATCCTTTCCCTTACGAATAAGTCTTTTGCTTGTCTGACATTAATGGCTGTGTGCAGTCTGCTAATGCCTAATTTATTTAGATCAAGGTCAGATTTAACCCCTTCAATAGCCAGAACTTCGTCGTCTACAATGAGAAGATGATATTTCATCTGGTTTCCTCCAATCCTGGGTTTGTAGGGATAATTATTTCTATTTTCGCTCCAAAGGTATCTCCATCGTTATCGTATACGATAGATGTGAGTTCACCGTACAAAAGTCGTAATCTCCGTTCCACATTCCAAATCCCAGTATGCTCACCGCGTCCATTTTCCACACTTCTGCCTGCCTGCAGTTTTTCAAGTATGTCGTTCTTAAATCCTGGTCCTGTATCTCTTATGCTTATTTTCATTCTGGAGCCGTGCTCTTCAATCAGAAATTCAATCTGAACCTCAATCGTGAGCGGCTCATCCAACGTAACGGCATGCTTAATTGAATTCTCAACAAAGGATTGAATGACGAGTGGAGGGATCGGGACATCTAATAAGTAATCTGGTGAGTGGATCGTCCATTTCAATTTTTCCGGAAAGCGTAAGTTCTGGATTTTTAAATAATTACGCGTATGTTCAAGCTCGTCTTTAAGCGGTACGAAAGACGTATTGCTCCGGAACATAAATCGGAAATATTCGATTAGAGACATGGTCATATCCAAGATCAAATCATAATTCTTAATTTTAGCCAGATTATAAATAATATTAAGAGTATTCAAAAAGAAATGAGGATTAACTTGCAGCTGAAGCCGCTGTAATTCCTCCTTTTGCTTATTTAATTGCTCCTCATAGACGTTAATGCGGAGCCGCTCAACCTCGGACATCATGGCATTAAAAGCCCCACCCATTATTTGAAATTCCCCCGAAGTATTGCTAAGCTCTACCCTGCTGCTCCAGTCTCCTTCTCGAACTTTTTTCATTGTGCGCAGTAATCGATAAAGTGGCACCAGAACAGATTGCCTCATGGCATACAAACCTATTGGAATAAAGAGAAATGCAGCGATCGTGATAAACCACACAATGGACTGCAGATAGGGAAGCTTAGCTAATATATAATGATCGGGTATCAATACATTTAAACTGAAATCCCCTCGATTAGACAGTGCACCAACTACAAGAAATTTCTTTTTCGTACCTGAAATATAATATTCGTTTACTTTCTGTTGAAGTTCAATCCCATATTCACTTACAAGTTTTGAATTAGAAATAGGTTCGCCTTGTGTATTAGCTAATAAAACCTCTCCATCTTCTCCAATTTGCAGCGAACGAAGGGGGTTTACCAATTCCTCCGTATTAATCAAAGCTCCAAGGTAAGTGTCCCCAGCACGCACAATATCAACTAGGTAATTAACTTGGTTAATTTGCACATATTTCCATACCTTAGAGGAACTCCCCTTCGCAAATAACTCAGAATGCATATAGTCAATCAGATATTTTTCAATAATGTCATTCCCCTTAATATCTGAAGCATTCTTCTTAGAAATAGTTAAGAAATCTTGTCGATGATCCGTATAGGCAAAAAATGAAGTAATCGGGTCGTACAAGTTAATATCTTTACTTAACTTGTTAAACAAATATATTTTAGCACTGTAATACTCTCCATCAGCTACCTCTTGGCTAAGCGATAACAAATCGTATCCTGTACCGGCAACCGTACGCATATACGAATCGATGTCGTCTAAATGAGAGTCACTCTGGTCCGTATACAGGTTCAACGTATTCTTATAAGAATCCGCAACCTGCCCCCTAACGACATGAATAGCATAGTAGTTGTTGTATAAGAGCATCCCCACCAGCGGCATCGTCATTATGAACACGCTGACGATTAACTTAACTCTCAAAGAAGCTCGTCTCCAGTACCATGCGGGTGTATTCATGTCGTTTCGGCTCCCTTTGTTACTCAAATTTAAATACCAGATCTATCATACTCTTATAAGAACTGGCAACGCCACAACCATAATAAGTCAGTTGTGGCGCCATCGCATATAGTAGAATCCAACCGGTGCTTTATCCTTTTACAGCACCAATCATAATTCCTTTGATAAAGTATTTTTGGAAAAATGGGTACGCCACCAAGATAGGAAGGACCCCAATGACGGCAATGGCCATTTTCACAGCATCTGTAGGCATTTGTTGCATAGCATCACTTGCATTATTCGTCATATTCGTGCTTATGAATTGGATATCCTGCATGATTCGATTCAGCAGATTTTGTACACTGTATAGTTTAGGATCGGTAATGTAGATCATGCCTAGCTGCCAATCATTCCAGTACATGATACATTCGAAGAGTCCAATCGTTGCCAATATAGGGCCCGAGAGCGGAAGCACGATGGACCATAAGGTCCTATACTCGCCTGCTCCGTCTATTTGTGCGGATTCGATCAAAGCACTAGGAATCGTCGTCTGGAAGAAGGTTCTCATCAACATCACGTAAAATCCGTTCATCAGAAGCCCCGGTACAATTAATGCCCAGATTGTATTTTTAATATGAAAGATCTGTGTATAAACCAAGTAGGAGGGAACCAGTCCTCCATGAAACAACATGGTAAAGAAGACGATAAACATAATCAAATTGCGATAAGGCGTAACACTTCTGGATAACGGATAAGCCAAAAGAGCTGTCATGGATACCCCTAAAACAGTTCCGACTATCGTAACGAAGACTGTCACTCCGTAAGCCCGAGCGATCTCTCCCCCTCTTTCGTATAAATACACATACGCAGCCGTACTAAACGTATGAGGGATGAACGAATAACCATACGCGATAATATCATTCTGATCCGTTAACGAAGCTGATATGAGCAGTATGAACGGGAGAATACAAATGACGGTGAACAAAAACATCGTGATATGGCTGAACCATGTCAAGCCTCTGCTCTCTTTTTTCATGGGTGTCTACCTCCTTAAAGTTTTCTGCGTTACTTCCTGATTATGCATCTTGACGAGCAGAAAACTCGCTTCGGAAGCATCCGCTTAGAACAATGCGCTATCTTTGCTGTATAGTCGCACCATATAGTTTGCAAGCATAACAAGTAAAAATCCAACGAGAGATTGATACACTCCTGCGGCTGTGGACAAGCCAATATCCCCGTTGCCCGTTAAACCTTTAAATACATACGTATCGATCGTGGCTGTTGTATTAAATAATGCACCCGAATTCATTGGAACCTGATAAAATAAACCGAAATCAGAGTAAAAAATTCTTCCGATACTGAGCAGTGTCAACATGATAATGACTGGTGTTAGAATCGGCAAGGTAATATGACGTATCTGCTGCAATCGGCTTGCACCGTCGAGTCTAGCAGCTTCATAATACTCTTCATCAATTCCCATCAATGCTGCAAAGAAAACAATGCTCGAATAGCCAACACTTTTCCAGAAGTGAACCAACGTTAAAATCCAAGGCCAATACTTTTCCTCGGTATACCAAGAAATGCCATCTTTTATTCCGAACCATGGAAGTACGGTGTGATTCATGAATCCCGTATCTGCACTTAAGAGGGCATATACCAAATAGCTGACGATTACCATGGAAATTAGATGCGGCAGAGTGATCACACTCTGATAAAACTTAAGCAATACTTTATTTTTGATCTCGTTCAACAAGATCGCACAGGCTAAGGACAAGAAAGTTCCAACAACAATAAACAATAAATTGTAGAGAATCGTGTTTCGGGTAATAATATAAGCGTCCGATGTCTTAAAGAGATATTCAAAGTTTTTAAATCCAATCCAGTCACTCTCTAAAATGCCCTTAGCAAAATTTATTTTTTTGAAGGCAATGACGATCCCGAGCATCGGGATATAATTATTGAACAACAGGTACAGAAGTCCAGGGGCCATCATAATTAGAAGTGGCAGGTATTTACGGAAACGGTTTTCTTTTTTCTTGTACGGGATACCCGCCCGTAGTACAGTTGCTGATGCTTTTTCCATCTTAGAAACCCTTCCTTTCTGTTTATTATTTCTCTAATGTCTTACCTTGATTTTAAGGGATACGATCTCGTCCATCTAACAATCTAACGACCACATAGTAACGTTTTAACGACTTTCGCTTCTTCGAAAAAAAAGACTGATCGGGAAAATCCCGTTCAGCCGTTCATTTGCTTTAATACGACGTCCAACCACCGTCAGCCGTTATGACAGTCCCATTCACAAACTTTGAATCCTCAGATGCAAGGAATAGAGCAACGGTAGCAATCTCACTAGGATCTACAGGTTCGCGCCGTTGAGTACCCGCTCCATTTTGGAACTCCTGCAAAGCTGCCATGTCCATATTGCCCATTGAATTCATGATAGAGGTTAGAACACCTCCTGGTGCAATAGCATTACAGCGAATGCCGGATTTCGCGTACATATAACCAACATTTTTGGTAAGCCCCACTAGTCCATGCTTAGAGGATGTATAAGCAACTCCACCTTTGCCCCCAGTTATTCCAGCGGCGGACGCAATATTTACAATGACACCCTCTCCCTGTTTCAACATGAACGGAAGAGCTCTACGAATGGCGCGCATTGGACCTGTCAAATTAATCCCTATTACTCGGTCCCACAAATCGTCTTCGATTGTTTCGATTAATCTGAAGCCATCCATGATTCCTGCGTTGTTCACGAGAATGTCGACTCTTCCGAATGCTTCGGCAGCCCTTTCCACCATAGCCTGGATGTCTTCTTCCTTCATGACATTAGCGACAACGCCTATAGCTGTACCGCCATTTTGGTTAATCGCGTTAACAACTGCTAAGGTGGCTTCTTCATTCATATCCGCTACCACGACCTTGGCGCCTTCCTCCGCATACAGTTCTGCAATCGCTTTGCCAACACCTGAGGCTGCTCCTGTTACAATCGCTACTTTATTTTGTAGTTTCATTCCCATATCCCCTTCCTCCTCTCTTTAGATCGCGTTTTCTTTAGCAATTTTCCCAAGATGGATACCACTTGGCTTAGTGGTACGCTCCTGCGTGTTACGGTCCACTTCAATTAATCCGAAAGTCTTGGAGAACCCAAGCTGCCACTCAAAATTATCCATCAAGGACCAATGCATATAGCCCAAAACTTGGAATCCGTCCGTAATACAATCTTGAACACCTTTCAGGGCCTGATTAATAAAAGCAATACGCCGGGTATCATCATCCGTTGCTATCCCATTTTCAGTAATCATAATCGGCATTTTCAAATGTTCGCTAACATAACGGACAACTGCCCCAAGTGCCTCCGGGTAAAATTCGTTCCCCATTTGTGTCGTCTCTGCATCATCAGGCACGGGGAGAAGGCCATCTGGTCCATACACAGCGCGCGTATAGTTTTGTAACCCAAAGAAGTCATCCTCATTCAGGTATGGAACAAATTGAACAAATTCCTCTTGCCATGCATCTCTCGCATTTTCTTCACCGCCAGGAACACTTTGGATGTCGTAGAGTGACAAGGTAACTCCTACTTTGGTTTGCGGACTAATCTGCCGAATAGCTGCTCTTGCTTCCACATGCGCTTGAAAAATAACTGCCAAGCCTTCCTCCGAACGTGGAGCTAAAAACGAGTGAACTTCGGTAGGAGGTACTCCAAATGCTTTACTTAACCCCATGAAGTATTTTTGCATCTGAGCCGCCATATTCTCCATGTTCATGCCGACTTGTGCACCAGGAGAACCAGACTTCATTGCGTATCGCTTCATAATCTTCTTAATCCCGATGGAGATATTCGCCTCATTAATTGTACATACATAGGGGATCAACTCGCCTAATTCACGCATGACATGTGTGCAATATCGTGCAAAACGGGCAGGTGTATCCGCCGATTCCCAACCCCCTAGCCGAATGAGCCATTGTGGTGAGCTAAAATGGTGTAAAGTCACAATCGGAGTTATCTTATTTTCTTTGCACGCAAGTAAAACTTCCCGATAATGTTCAATTTCTGACGATTCGAATTGCCCCTCCTCTGGCTCGATTCGAGCCCATTCAATGGAGAATCTATAGGAATTCAATCCCAAGTTAGCCATTTCAGTAATATCACTCTTAAAACGGTTATAGTGGTCTACCGCACTGCCTGATGGTTCCTTGAACACCGAGCCCTCCAAGTTTTCCATCAACCAAAAATCAGAATTCGTATTATTGCCTTCTACCTGATGTGCTGCAGTGGATGCACCCCATAAAAAGCCTTCTGGAAAATGTGCCATGTTTGCTCCTCCTCAACTTCGATTAATTGCTGCAATCTCATTTTATAAGGATCCTATAGTGGCAACTAACAATCCAACGACTCTTCACTAACGTTTTGACGACTTTCTAAAAACGAAAAAAAGAGACCTGAACCCTTGGCCCCTACAATAAAAAAGAACTTATTTAAAATTGTCGTTCCAGTACCATAATGTAGTCGTTAAAACGTTAGTGAAGAAACATTGATTGACGTAAAGTTAAACTGAAAAGTCATACTGTGAAACCCGAATTACTAAATCTATTTGAATTTTAGGAGGATTTGATTCATGACAGACTTCACTAGTGTACAAAACAAAGTTGCCATTGTTACTGGCGCTTCAGATGGCCTTGGTAAGGCAATTGCAAAGTGCTATGCAGAAAATGGGATGAAGGTCATTGTATCTGATATTAATACCGAAAAGGGTTCTAAGGTAGTAGAAGAAATTAAAGCGACAGGTGGAGAGGCATCTTTCTTTCGAACGGATGTCAGCCAAGAGGAAGATGTAAAAGCAATGGTCGACTTTGCTATTGAAACCTATGGCCGTCTAGACGGTATTGTAAATAACGCCGGAATTAGCGCTGAGAGTAGGCCGACTCATGAGTATTCAGTATCTGAGTTTGATAGGTTAACATCTATTGACCTAAAGGGTGTCTTCCTGGGAATGAAGTTTGGAATCGAAGCGATCCTCAAGTCGAAATCATCTTCAGGATTCGTAGTTAATGTTGCATCTTTAGCTGGTATATTAGGCAATAGTTCCATGGCTATTTATACTTCGGCCAAGCATGGCGTTGTAGGTCTTACAAAAAGTGCCGCACTTGATTATGCACCATACAACATTACAGTCAATGCGATATGTCCGGGGACCATCAAGACTTCCATTTGGGGGAATGCACCCGAAGAAGTTATTCAACAATATGCAAAGTTATTGTCTCCGAATGGAAGATTAGGAGATCCTAAAGAAGTGGCACATTTAGCCTTATTTTTAGCCTCGGATTTGGCTCGTTACATTAGTGGTTCAGCCATCACTGTCGATGCTGGCTCAAGCGCTGGTAAGCTTACTCCCACTCAATGGGCTCATCCCGAAATATTGGAATAAATGCACTATTTATAATAATTAATGATTATCTCAGTATTTTAAAGGATGGGATAGAAATGAATAAAGAAGCAACTCGAATAGATCCCCGCAAACTCCGTACACGTCAATTGCTTAGGGATGCCTATGTTGATTTGCTTCAAGAAATGGATCCTGAGAAAATAACCGTAAATCGCCTTGCAGAGCGCGCCAATATCAACCGTGTTACCTTTTACCTGCACTATTTGGATATTTCTGATATGGTGGACAAGATCTCGGAAGAAATGATCAGCGACATTTATGAGATTCTTCGTGACAAGACATCAACAAGTTCGACTCCCGTAGAAGACAGAGATTTACCTTTGGTGGAGCTTCTTGATCATATTGCTGAAAACGCAATATTTTACAAAGCCACTCTCGCTACTAACCGTATTCCGATCTTTACAGAACGGCTGTTGAATTTGCTGTCAGAATTGATTATTAAAAAGATGGAAAATACACAGAGTCATCCCTGTTCTTCAACGGGAAATATTCAAAAGGACATCGCCATATGGTATGGTTCATCAGCCTTAATTGGTGTAATCGTTGCTTGGCTTCGAAATGATATGCCATATATGCCGAGTTTTCTTGCTAAACAATTTTCTTTACTGACATTATCACGATAAAAAACCGCCTCGCTGTAATTTTGATATGTCCATCAACCCATGTAAATTAAGTTTTTCAGATTTTATTCAACTAAATTTCCGCAAGCTTCTTCATCGCAAGGTAAGAAAAACAAAAAAACCTTACTGCAGGAGGTATCTAAGCTCATGAGCTCAAATACTCTCCGCCGTAAGGCGATGATTTCTATTATGCTGTTGCTTCGACTTCTTCATGCACGGTTTTGATTTGAATCATAACCGTATTCGCATCCGTCAACACTTCAATGCCATCCTTGAAGATCAGGTCAGAAACGAGAAGCTTGTCGCCAGTATCAAGGCCACTGATATCCACTTCCATGGAAGTAGGCAAATCACCAGGCATACAACGCACTTCTACTTCATAGATTTCAATCTGCAGAACCCCACCGGATTTAACTCCGATTGCCTCTCCAGAAAACTGGATAGTAACTTTGCTATCCATCATTTCAGTCATGTTCACATGATGAAAGTCAATATGCAGCAGATTACCCGACATCGCATCCTTTTGAACGCTCTGAACAATGACCGGAATCACTTTCTCATCGGATGTATTTCCTTGCAGGATAGCTCGTGGATGTTTCTTCAAAATATCCAGCATTTCTTTTTCATTTACTTCTACAGACAAAGTATCTTTACCAATCCCATACAACACAGCCGGGATGCGTCCCTGTTTTCTTGCTTGGTTCATGTGGGACTTTGTTTCACCAGTGCGCTTGTTCAATTGAATAAATTTACTCATTTGTTTGTTTCCTGCTCTCTTTGACCATAAATTCTTGTCAAAATGATTATAACATGACCATAAAATCTAGTCAAACTTTGATGAAAATCCACTCGTTCCTATTCATACTCCATAAATGGATCAGGGATCTCTATCTGATAAGCTTCTGCATCGCTAACACCAACAGAAAGGACTGCGCGGCCATTGCCAGACCGTATAAGCCCACCACTAAAAATTACATCCTCTAAATCTGGCCGTTTGCCAGGACCTCTTGGAAAATCACTTCTTGTCGCTATAATTTTCATTGGTGTTTTCTCACAGGTCTCAGGGTTTATCGCAAAGACCATGGAATAATAATGCTTGTTTCCTATGGTATCGAAGCAGGCTATATGTCCCAGAACGCCCACATGACCATTCCCCAGTAAATGAGCTTCATTCGCACCACCCCATTCTTCGGAGACGAATTGCTCTCTAAGAATTTCTGCATGGACGAAGGTTTGCTCATTGAGCTCCTCCAGCGAGTTGATGATTGTAAATCCAATTTGACCTCTTCCGCCTCTTTCTCCTTGCGGTCTAGTAAATACACCTATTCTACCGCCCTTAAGCTCAATGAGTCGAATATCCTTCATCGTACCGGGCCCTGATGAGAAGTGACATAATGTATCTATGTGAAATCCGCGATAAAATTGAGTAACCCACGACACAATCTTACTTGGATTATCGACAGCTGTAATGACTTCAACTCCCCCAACGATTAGTTCACCTTTGATGATGGTCATACATGGATCCTGCAAATTATACGTGTGTGTATGTATTCGGGGACTCCAAATTTGATTCGTGCATGTAAAAAAGAAGACTTGAGAGAACTCACTATCCCGTTCCTCAACTCTTCCTAGTATGACTTCCTCCCCGTCGTACTGAAACGGGGCAGTTATATTGTATACATCGCGATTTCCAACCCCTGAGAACACTAGTTTCTGTACTTTTGTTTCTCGAGGGCTTGCATAAAACGTTTCCAGAAGCTGTTTACAGCTCTCCGTTTTAATCGATTTCTTTGTCATTGACGTCCTCCTGATAATCCATCGAAGCATCTATCGTCCAATCACTTTCTTCATCCATTTCGATGCCAATGAGCTGCCCAGGCTGGACATTAAAATACAGACAAAGCTTTAGCAATAAATCCCTAGGATACTGTACCATCTCATCCTTATACATACGACGAACGGAGTCAAAGTGGTAGTTAATCTCTTTAGCGAGTCTACGTATCGATAATTTAGGATCGTGATTTTCCATGACTTCTTTTAATTTACTGCGTATGACTGACACACATACACCCCCTCAATAAATATATAGGGTATGTCATGGAGAGTCAATAAATTGACAAGAAAAAATGGTCATGTTATAGTGAGAACAGGAAATAATTTTGAATTTTCTGAAAACAACATACTCCTTCTCCCAAAAAGAATTAAAGATCTATCTTTAGATTCTTTTTTTTGTGTTCCAAAAATCGTGATTCAACATGGAGGCCTCTTATATGAAGTTTACAAGCAGCAATCGCAATATCGTTTTTCTAGGTACTAGCCTACCGAGAGAATGCGGCATAGCTACATTCACACAAGATTTATTAGATGAACTCCAGCACATCAAAGGCTTTAACAAGCCTCGTATTATTGCAATCAATAACAACGAAACTTATAACTATCAAGAGCAAGTGATGAGGGAAATTAGCCAACATAAGCTAACAGATTATATAGAAACGGCCGATTATCTTAACTCGTCAGACGTTGATCTTCTTGTTATTCAGCATGAATTCGGTATTTATGGTGGAGAAAGCGGTGAATATTTGATTCCATTCGTCGAGAGACTGACTATACCGTTTGTCGTCATTTTTCATACCATATTAACGAAACCTTCCACCAAGCAGCGTCGCATCATGAATCGAGTTGCAGAGCTAAGTGTTACCGTTGTCACGATGGCGCAGTCTACGGTAACTGATTTGATCTCCATTTATGGCGTTGATGCCGCCAAAATTGCTTTCATTCACCATGGCGTCCCCCATGTCCAAACCGGATCAAGATCAGAGCTTAAGGAGCAGTATGGCTTTGCAGATCGGAAAATTTTATCCACCTTTGGTTTTTTAAGCCCTGGCAAAGGCATTGAGTATAGCATTGAAGCCATGCGGGGAGTGGTTAAACAGCATCCGGATTCTCTCTATATAGTTTGGGGGAAAACACATCCGGTCGTTAAACAAGAAACAGGCGAGGTATACAGACAAAAACTGATGAATCTTGTTGAAGAATTTGATTTAACGCATAACGTTCGCTTCGTCGACAAGCTTCTAACACAGGATGAAGTCATTCAATCCCTGGTCATGTCAGACATTTATATGACGCCTTATTTAGGAAAGGATCAAGCTGTTAGCGGCACATTGGCGTACGGAGTTGGCTATGGCCGGGTTATTGTCTCCACACCGTATCGATACGCCGAAGAAATGCTGGCGGATGGCAGGGGCTTATTGGCAAACTTTCGCGATTCGGCCTCTTTGGAAGCTTGCATCCTTCAATTATTGAATGACCCTTCAAAAATAACTGAAATGGAAGATCGTACACTTGAACTCGGAAGAACCATGTTGTGGAACGAAATTGCCAAAACCTATGCCGCCATCTTCCAAGAAAAAATAATTGATTCCAAATCAACTAAAGTAAAACACTTAGGAGTGATTTAATGCAAGTACAAACGATACTGCATTTTAAGGCTGATTACCTGCGAAGGATAACAGATGATACGGGCATTTTTCAACATACCAAGTTTGGAGTACCCGACCGTTCCAAAGGTTATACGACCGACGATAACGCACGGGCTTTAATCGCAGCCCTTTTATTGTATAGCAGCCAAAAAGATGCCAGTACATTAGATCTCATTCATACTTACGTATCCTTCATTCACCATGCACAGAATACAGATGGAAATTTTAGAAACTTCATGAATTATAACCGCTCATTCATCGAGGATAGCGGTTCCGAGGATTGTCAAGGACGCACACTATGGGCATTAGGATTCGCCCTCACCCATTCCTCCCTGCTGCCAGATAATGTACTTAATACATGTCGTTATTTAATCAATCAGGCATTACCACTTATTGAAAACCTAGGATCTCCTCGTGCGGGAGCCTATGCGATAATCGGTCTAAGTTATTTAATAGAAATCTCTAATGCTTTAACTTACTCCTTCCCCTATCTCCACACGCCAAATACCGCAGAGGAAAAGGCCTTTCTACCAAGAGCATTCATCATCAATTTGATCGAAAAAATAGCGGCCCGACTGCACAATCAATATGTACGTAATAAGGGAAACGGTTGGAATTGGTTTGAAGACAGCCTTACTTACGGAAACTCCATGCTCCCATGGGCACTTTTAAAAGCATCACATATCTCCAATAACATTAGTTTCAAGGAAACCGCTAAAGAAAGTCTGGATTTTCTAGTATCCAAAACCTTTGCTAAAGAAGGATATTATAAACCGATTGGCAGCCATGGCTGGCAGTTGCGTGATGAAAAAGCTACCCTCTACGATGAACAGCCCATTGAAGCTTGTGAAATGCTTCTTGCGTGTAAAGAAGCCGCGATCGTGCTCCAAGACCCAGCTTATCTGAAGATAGCTGCCTTATGCTATGAGTGGTATTTAGGCCATAATTCATTACAAACCTCTCTCATAGATCCTCAAACAGGAGCTTGTTATGATGGCATCCATGCCACTGGACTGAACCTTAATCAAGGCTCTGAGAGCATCATTTCCTTCTCCATTGCCCATTTGGTGATGCATCATGAATAAATTTGCTACCATCCTTGCAGGCGGGGGCGGAACCCGCTTCTGGCCACTGTCTAGACAAGAGATTCCAAAGCAGCTTCTAAATATTAGCGGGAATGATATTATGCTAAACGATACGATCGAACGATTCAAAGGCATTATCCCTCAGGAAAATACCGTTATTGTTACGAATCGTTCTCAAGCGGTTTTGATGGAGAGCATCATGCATAGCAGTGTTTCGAAAAGCAATATTTTGATCGAGCCCGTTGCCAGAAACACAGCTGCAAGCATACTTTTCGCGGCATTATCTATAGAAAAATCACACGGAGATTCCTTAATGGTCGTATTGCCTTCCGATCATTATATAACCGATGAAGAACAATTTCGGCTTACGTTAGACGAAGCCTGTACGGTCGCAATGGAGACGGATAAAATCGTTACCATCGGAATTAAGCCTACATTTCCATCGACCGGGTACGGTTATATCGCCTTTGATAAAGAACCTATTAGTTCAAATCCTGTGGCTGTATACGAAGTATCTGAATTTGTAGAAAAACCGAACTTCCAGAAAGCCCAGGGCTATCTGTCATCCGGTAATTATTTATGGAATAGCGGTATTTTCATTTGGAAAACTTCCGTCATTATAGATAATTTCAAGCGTTACCTGCCACGGCTTTATAAGACAATGCTTCCAATCAGCGATTATCTAGGCACGGATCAAGCAGATGAAATCATTAATAACATCTATCCAACACTTCAAAATATTTCGATTGATTACGGGATCCTTGAGCGCTCCGATGAAGTCGTTGTCCTATCTGGCCAATTTGGCTGGAATGATATAGGCAGTTGGGATGCGCTCGGTTCTATCTTCCCTCCAGATCCATCGGGAAACATTATTAAAGCTAACCATATGGGGATAGATACACGAAATTCAATCATATACGGAAATGGAAGACTAATCACGACAATTGGCATAGACGGCTTCATTATTGCCGATACTGGGGATGCACTGTTAATATGTCCCAAAGACAAAGCGCAATCGGTTAAAGATATCGTCGACCTACTGAAGGAAAAAGGAATGACGGAGTATATTTAATTCTGTCATCGTCGAGAAGCAAAAAAATCATACAATGGATGAGGTAAATTGAATGTTATATCCTTCAATTGATAAACTACTTGAAATTGGTAGCAAGTATTCGCTAGTTGTTGCTTCGTCCATGAGAGCAAGATCTCTACGTGACGGTGCAAAATCAGATTTGAAAGGTCAAAAGTCTCACAAACATGTTGGTGTTGCGTTAGAAGAACTTTACGGCAACTATATCGGTTTTGAGAAAACTGAGACGGAGATAGAAAAGTAAACTGCTATACCTAACAACTGACGTCATCGGAGAAATTCGGTGGCGTCAGTTGTTTATTACCAGTTCGACTTTGGACATCCTCCATACGACTTATTAATAGTCAAATAATGGCCAACTTAAAAATCTTAGACTCTGCCGGTTCCAATTGAACGCTTATATCTCCTGTTGACTGAAGGGCCGTTTTCTCCCAAAGATCATGCAGCCAATACGTCGCATTTTTGGGCATGCCCAAACGTGCAATGGATATTTGTTTCTCAATCATTGCATCTTTATTAAAGTTAAACGCGGCTATAAAACAGTCGTTATCCGCCATTAAGAAAAACACACTATCAGAAGCAGCATCTGTATTTCCCTCAACTGGAACAAAGCTTTTTCCTGTCTCTGCAATTTGTAGTAGCTCAGGTCGACTTAACCAGTCCTCTGCCCTAGTTCTTGCTTCCTCATTTCGGAAATCATCCCCCATGAGGAGAACCGTCCCGGCTATTAAGGAAGCATTCAGACGACTTCTACCTTCCTGTATCATCGTAGGTTCTTGGTTGAAGCTTTTATAGAGTACAGTATGGTCCGGATCATTGTAAGGGAAGAGCGTCCCATTCATCCACCAACCATATGTGAGTGAATTCAACATATACTCCGTATCTTCCAGTGTACCAAAAGCATCACATGAAATGCGCCTGCTATGAGCGTATTGATGTGGAAACATCGGTGCGATAGACAAATTTATAAAGAATGGTCGCCCGATAACCATAGGATCAAGCCTGGTCTTGATTAACGCCATACCAAGGTTGTACGCTTGAAGTCCTGTACGAACTTCTTTATCGAAATGCATGCCTTCCAATGCACCGTGTCCAAGGAAGTCGAGTTTAATATACTCGAAGCCCCAACTTACAAACCGTTCAAGATACCACTCCGTTCGCATCAGATTGCCAGGGTGGGAAGGATCAATCGCAAGCCCTCCGTCCAACTCAGGTAAAATTTGCCCTTGATCATCTCTTAGCAGAAGATCTCGGTAGGTATATTTGCCATCAGTACCTTCCACAACTCGATCGAAATCTTTCCCCCAGAATGCAAAAGGTGTCCAATATATGCCTGGTCTTTGACCATTGTTTCGAACATGACACACGGCGTCCTCGAGCTGCTTCTGGGATAAGTTCGTCCAGAAGGAATCGAAGTTTATATAGACAGTCCCGTGATGATGAAACCCGCCATCGTGCAAACTCTTTAAAAAGTCCGACGTATGGGTATAAAGTTCGTAGTCGAGTTCTCCCCCTGCCGCCGACCAGCTATTCCATCCGAACGGAACGCCATGGTTCCATTGAAGTGGTGGGGCCATCACTGCATTGGCCTTCCCGTATTCCTCAAGTCCTGTCCTGTAATCTGAATACATGCCCACAAAGATGCGCGGTGAAGCAATTGTTTTGCCGATTAGCATACCGTGAGCAATAGTATCGCGCGTGTACTCACCTGCTGCTCCACCATATACCTCCAGATGATGTATGGCGGTTCCTTCACATCCGACTACTTTGATACCGGTTTTCCAAGTATCATGGGTAACAGAACCAACAACTAACCCATCTCTCGATACAGGTTCAAAAATAGCCGTTACCTCGTAGCTTTCCAGCTGATTCGGCATGGCGACAGATTCGTAACGAACCCATTTGTCATTATCAAAAGGCACCAACAGCGCACGTAGTTCCTTTTCCTCCATGTCCAAAGAAATCGCTGATGATCCCTTAGCTGGATTAACCGTCAGTGGTGAAATATAGTTCGTCTCCAAAGCTTCCGATTCACCTTCCAGCTCGACTTGAATGAAAAAATATGGTGCTTTTTCATATAGCCAATAAATCTGCTTCATATCCGGAAGCGGCTCAGCGGAATGAATCACAGAGAAGCAACAGCCCGTGCCGAAATCATCTTGGATCATTTGCGTTCCGGCCAGTTTGTGCTCCGAATATTCGGTCGAAGCAAAGTATTTGCCTTCGACCCGCGCTGCACTGTAGGCACTGCTCAAGCGGCTCCCGGAATCCCATTCATATTCAGTTAATCCGCTTGCCAAATCAACAACAATTCGGCACAACCCATTTTCTACAACCACTTGCCCGTTTAACTCTTGAAAGATAATCGTACTGGCTATCATCATTATTCGCTCCTTCATGCCTATTTAAATGAAGAAGGAAGCCAGAGCAGTCTCTTGGCTTCCTAATCCGTCTCTTACTTCCAAAGATCCATGCGTTTCTTATAGTTGTCGTTGATGATTTTCTCCACTTTCTCATCGCCTGCTGTCTTCATATCGGCAAGCATTTTATCGAACAGTGCAGCTGCATCCGTTTCCGTTTTGGAAATGATCACTTTCGTAATGGTCTGACTCATGATATCTGAAATTTTCTGACTGACGAGCGCATCCGGGGTACCGCCGGCAGGGCCGAGATTATCATACGCCGCTGTTTCCCACACTGTATCGGACAAGTTCTTCAGTGCCATCTGGTCGATCTCGTTACGTGAGTAACGTCCCGGCAAATCATACGGCGTACCATCGGAGCCTTTACCGTTCTTCACGAACCAAGTCCATTTGCGAATACCTGTTTTCTTCGCATAGTTATCCCAATCGTCTTTGAAACCTTGAAGAACTTCTGGACGCGGTGTATGTTTACCGTCCTTCTGATCCCAGTGCACTCCCTCAATTCCCCACATCAGCAGGTATTGCCCTTCTTCGCTAGCTAGGAAGTCAATGAGTTTCATCGTTCTTTCCGGATTTTTATTCGTCTTTGTAATTGCAATTGCATCCCAACCAAGCGAGCTTTTTGGCCCTAAGGTCGTTTTTGCAGGGTCAACGCCTGGTCCGACAATTTTATACGGGTAAACCTGCTTCTCAATGCCGCCTTCTTTCTTCAGCACACCGTTAGGCGTGCCGAAATCCCAATAAGCGCCAGGTGATGCAAATACAAGACCTTTGGAAATTTTCTGCTCCCACGTTTGCTTCTTATTAACAGGCCATTCTGGATCAATTAAACCTTCACGGTACAACTTATTGATATACATCAGCATGTCCTTATATTTCGGATCCTTCACATCATATTTCAGCGTTCCATTATCTTCGTAGTACACTCTCATTCCCCACATGCCTTTAAACGTTCCGAGCACAGCGCCCATGTTTTCACCGTTGAAGCTCATCGGGTATACATCTTTGCCATCCACCTTACCAAGCTTTGTTTTAAAATCCTTCAGTAGAGCTTCGAATTCATCTGTCGTGAACGGCTTTCCGCCTTCAGCTTTGTCTGGAGCAATCTGTTTCAGCCAATCCTTCCGCATATTTATGCCGAATACAGGTTCATTCTCTTGGCCGTACCAGTTAGAAAGATAATAGTTTTTACCATCGGTAAAACGCGTCTTTTTCAAAGTGTCCCCATACATTTTCTGAACGTTAGGACCGAATTTCGCAATGAGATCATCCAGTGGAATAATGGCCCCTGCGGCTATGTACTTACTAACGATATCTCCGCGGTCCATTAGAACAAGATCCGGCAGATCGCTGCTGGCGAGCATCAGATTCAGCTTTTCGGAAGGATTACCGGTTGGCTGCTGAATTTCAATCGTGACTCCCGTTCGTTTCGTAATTTCCTTAGCAACTTCATTGGTAAACGCATCACCCGTATTTTTATCAAAAAAAGTCATTTTGATCGGTGTCATATCATTTGCTTTGTTATCGGTTGTGGCTGCTGGCTTATCACTGGAGGAAGCTGTATTTTCTTTGGTCGTACAACCAGCAATGACTGAACCCATAAGAACCGCTGAAATCAGCACATTGAACGTTTTCTTCGTATTGAACATGAAATAAAATCCCCCTTGACTGAATGTATTTGAAACATATGCATGCATGACTTACTAGGATATCGTCCTAACGTATACGAATGCGCCCAACCACCACCTTTCAGAAATGAGAACCTGATTTAGGCTTTTACTGCTCCAACCGTCATCCCTTTGACAAAATACTTTTGCAGGAACGGATACACGATAACAATCGGGAGCGTTGCGACGATCGTTGCCGCCATGCGGATCGAATCCGACGATACGGCGAGACGTTTGGCCGAATCCGCCATTTGCTGCGCATCCGACACCATAGATGACGTCTGATACTGATTCAAAATTTTGACCAGAACCGCCTGTAAGGTCTTCAATTCGGGCTTATACGTGAATACATAGGAATCGAACCAAGAATTCCAGTGACCGATCGCCGTAAACAAACCTATTGTTGCAAGCACTGGCGTTGTTAAAGGCAATATGATCATAACGAAGATTTGCAGATCGTTCGCACCGTCTATCTTCGCTGATTCATCTAATTCCCCAGGAAGCTGTTGAATAAATGTACGTACCAATATCATATAGAATACATTCATAAGTCCTGGTGCAATGTACACCCAGAAGGTATCAATAAGGTGCAGGCTCTTTAGAATCATATAGTAAGGGATTAAGCCGCCGCCGAAGTACATCGTGAATATGAAGAACAGTGTAATGAATTTACCACCGACCAAATCACGCTTACTCAGCGGATAAGAAAGCAGACAGATGACCAGAACAGCGAGTGGCGTGCCAATCAGTGTACGTGCTATCGTCACTTTGAGCCCATTAATGATTTCCTGATCGCCTAGAATCTGTGCATAGCTTGTCAGGGAGAAATCTCTTGGCCAGAAATAAACGCCGCCCCGGATCGTATCTTCCGCACTATTTAGAGAAAGTACAAGAATGTTCCAGAAGGGGTAGAACGTTGCGATAAACATCAGTAAGAGGAACCCATAAACGAACCAAGCGAAGAAAACATCGCCTTTCGATTTTGTTCTCATGTAAACCCACCCATTCTTATCTTTTCTTAGTTAGAACAATGACTGCTGATTCATTCGCTTGGATAACGAATTGACGCTAACCACGAGGATGAAGGCAATGACTGATTTGAACAACCCTACAGCAGCTCCATAAGAAAACATGCCATTTTGCAACCCGTAACGGTACGTATAGGTATCGATAACATCCGAATATTTCAAGATCGTGTTATTTTGCAATAAATACTGCTGATCGAACCCCGCGTTCAAAATACCCCCTATTGATAAAATAGCCAGAATGACAATCGTAGGGCGTAAAGACGGAAGTGTTACATGGAACATTTGGCGCATGCGACTGGCCCCGTCAACTCTTGCTGCTTCATATAGTTCGGGATTGATAGCGGCTATTGCTGCCAAATACATGATTGCATTAAATCCCATATCCTTCCACATATTCGAGACGGCAATGATCCCCCAGAAATAATGACCATTTTGGAAAAATTGCACCGGTTGCTCTGTGATGTGCAGGAGCATCAATATCTTGTTGATCAGCCCCTGTGAAGAAAGCAGTGTGATGATGATGTTTGCTGCTATGACCCAAGAGATAAAGTGAGGTAAGTAGGATACCGTTTGCATCACTTTTTTGAATAAACCCGTTTTCACCTCATTGAGCATTAAAGCCAGCAGGATGGGGGCCGGAAATCCGATTAACAGCGATAAGAAGCTTTGCGCAATCGTATTCCGCATAATGATATAGAAATCACCGCTAGTAAAAAAGTACCGAAACCACTCGAAACCGACAAACTTACTTGTAAAAAACTGATGAAAAAATGAACCTCCGCCGGGCGAGTAATTGATAAACGCCATGTATAAGCCGAACATTGGACCATACGAGAATAATAGGGTAGAGATGAAAGCCGGCAGGATCATGACGTATAAGTATTTTTGGCTCTTCATCCTTCTGAGTCGCGCTTCCATGTGGTTAACCCGCCTTTTCCAGGCTGCGACGGCTAATGCCGCTCGATCACAACCATCATCATTTTGTATATTCTCATTATAGGAATGGGCAATTAACAATTCTATACAAACATCCTCCGAAACGTATTCCAAATGAACGATCCTTGGGTTTGGTCATTGTTTATTTGAGCTATACGTTTTACAATAAATGGTGTTATAACTGGCGTTTAGAAAGGTGGTAGCGCTCTCAATGTACAGCATACTGCTAGTAGACGATGAAAAAATGGAGCTCGAGATGCTCGCTGATTACGTTCGCTGGGGTGACATGGGTATTCGTGTCGCTGGCACAGCGAAGAACGGAAGAGAAGCGCTTCAGCGCATGGAAGAACTTCGACCTGATATCATATTAACCGACGTCCGTATGCCTGTTATGGATGGCCTGGAATTCAGCAGGCGAGCCAAACAGATCAATCGCAATGTCCAAGTCGTATTCCTAAGTGGTCATGATGAATTCCACTATATTAAAGCAGCGCTGTCCGTTGAAGCGATCGGCTATTTGTTGAAGCCACTTGATATGGGAGAGCTTCAACTTTTAATGGAGAAAGTGAAACAGAAGTGTGAGGAATTCCGGATTTCCTCTCAGACCTCGGAAGTCCTCAAAGAATCCTATCTGAGAGAGCTGGTGCAGGAAAGTAGTCCTCTGGTTAGATCCCAATGGATCGAGAAACTAGTCTTGCTGCCATCTTCGATCCCTTCAAGCGGTCTTTTTCAATTGATCTACCTAACTATTGACCCTGTTAACCATTATGGTGTGGAGCTCGTAACACAGATCCGCAATTTCGCACAGGCGGAAATCCCTCGTTCCTTTCTCTGTCAAATGAAAGAAGGAACCTTCCTACTTCTCTGCCACAAGCAAGATACAGCGTCACTCGAGCTATACCATGCAGCGGAGCAACTGATTCGCTATATCAACGACAATAATAACGTGATCATTTCAATCGGTGTCTCCGACATACAGATGGGCTTGGACAGCCTATACGAACTATATGTCGGCGCCAAACGAGCGAATGAAAGCAAGTTTTATTACGGCTTGGGGACATGTACAAGGGCCGATCAAGCTGTCGAGCCGGTGTACAAAGAGGTGAACCCTGAACAGGCAATTGCTTCACTTTGTCATGCTATTTCCCATTTACAAGAAGCTGCCGCCAGCACTGTTATTCAAGACTTCTTTAACGAATTGCGCACCTCCAAGGTCGATCGAGACCTAGTCTGCTCAAGCTCATTGCGCCTTATTACCGCCATCGAGCAGCATTTCACCAATATTATCGGTGGTGACTCCGTGAATGCCATGTATGTCGACGATTGGAAGGGGATAGCCACTTATTCAACCATCAATGAAATTGAAAATCACATTTTGGGTGTCTGTCATGCCATCCTCTCCCTTATGAAAGAAAAGGACAAGGACAAGAATCTTTATATTATTCATCAAATTACTCATCTTATCGACAACAGCTTCAGCAGACAGTTAACCATCGAGGATCTTGCGAAACAAGTGTATCTGTCACCCAATTACGTACGAACTTTATTTAAGGAAAAAACGGGAGAAACGATATTGGAATATTTGACACGCATACGCATTCATCATGCAGCTGAGTTACTAAAGGATAAATCCAAAAAAATCCATGAGATTGCTGCATCCGTTGGATACGAAAACGTCTCTTATTTCTGCTCCGTATTTCAAAAGTTCAAAGGAACGACACCTAACGAATACCGGAAAAAACTTTTATGAAACAGAGACGATTGCCATGGCCACTCCGATTTGTAGCCAAAACGTTTCTTAATCTCAATTTGAATCGTAAATTATTCGCCGTCTTTTGCATCGTTTCAATCTTACCCTTATTGTTTTTCGTCAAATATTCCTATGACACGACCAAACAGGAGTTAACGACACAAATATACTCCAATATGATTGCAACAACCGATCAAATTAACACGAACTTGGAAACGAAACTTGATTCCTATTCGAAAATATCAGCTTCTATTTATTTGGATAATACGTTACGTCTGCTATTGATCAAAGATTACTCTGAAGACGAAACAGAGTACGTGGATTCCTACATTTACTTCAATAATGTAATGAAAAATGTATTGGCAACGAATCCCGATATTCGGGCGGTATCCATCTACATAAGCAATACCACATTTCCTGCGGATAGCGTATATATTAAGCGAATTGATGCTGCAGCCAAAGCAACCAATTGGTACGCGTCTATCGCCAACTCTCATGGTAATGTGACTTACAGTGTTTCCACAAATACAGATGCCACTGAGCCTGTATTCACCCTTGCGCGATTGCTCAATAACAACAGCCTTAACTTTCCTTACGGTATTCTTACGTTCGAAATTGCCGAAGCCGACATCTATCGGCTCATGGAGAAAGAAGATAAACATAAAGATATTTATATCGTCAATGAGAACGGCAATATTTTATCCAACCGCAATAAAGCGTATCTGAATCAAAATATCGACACCTTGATCCCCGGTACTTTCGGTGAGAACCAATCAGGAAGCTTTGACAGCATATACAATGGTGAAAAATCGCTCGTCGTTTACAATACGATTAAAAATGGCTGGAAAACGATTTCCGTTATCCCCTACAAGAGCTTCATGACGAATACTCAAAAAGCCTCTAAACGAGTTCTACTCATGGCTTTAAGCAGTATAGCGATCTCCGTTGTTTTAATTTATATAACCTCACGGTTCTTCACCAAACGAATCGAATCCCTGCTTCAAGTCATCCGACGGGTAGAAAGGGAAGATTTTAATGTCAACATGACGTTTATGGGGCATGACGAAATTGGACAGCTATCCTTTGCCTTCCAAAAGATGACAGGTCGCCTCAAAGAATTGATCAATGAGGTCTACAAAAAGGAAATTGCAAAAAAAGAAGCGGAAATGAACATGCTGCAAGCCCAAATCAATCCGCACTTTTTATATAACACGCTGGCTTCTATCTCGGCATTAGCCATTAAGCATGGGGATAACAGAATTAACGAAATGGTCTCGCACCTCGCTAAGTTTTATCGAATTTCATTGAATAAAGGAAAAATGATATTACCCATCAGTGAAGAAATCAAACTCACGAAGTATTACCTTGCCATTCAACAACATCGATTTGAAGGACTGCTTCGACTCCATTATGACATTGATGATTCTGTCCTTGTTTATCAGACAGTTAAACTAGCCTTGCAGCCATTTGTAGAGAATGCCATCAATCATGCTGTTTGGGACGATGAAATGGGCATTAATATTATCATTAGGGTGTACAGGGATGATTGTGATATTTATCTGGAAGTGATCGACGACGGGATGGGCATGCGGCCAGAAACACTTGGACTTGCTCTAAATAAAACCGATAACATTTCGGGGTATGGGATTACCAATGTTGACCAGCGGATCAAATTAGCCTTTGGCGACGAATACGGTGTTAATCTGTATAGCAAGTTTGGGATCGGAACGAAGGCGCAAATTCGTATTCCTCTGCACGGTATTCATTCTTAACCATAGTTGAAAAATACGACTAGTGAAACAAAGGGGCTCTTGCGAGAGCCCCTTTCTTTTAGCTATTTACTGGTCTTTTGGATGAAATAATCAATATCGGCAATAAGGATGTCAGAGAATTCTTTAGTGATCTTCTTGCCGGCAGTTAATACTTGCACAAAGATTCGCAGCGCTTTTAATTGCTGGACAGTCGCATCTTTATTATGGCTGCGTACAATCGCCTCCACTTTGGCAAGCAACTCCTTGCCCTTGTCTGATATTGTGATCGAACCATTCGCAACACCGATATTAATGAGATCCATGAAATGATTGGTATCCATCTCTACCTGCAGCGTATACGTATTTGCTGTCACATTGCCGGCCAGATCCGTCCCGATGATCTCAATCACATGGTTTCCAACGGCTAAGGATGCAGGGACAGCTTGAACTGGATTGCCCGAGTTTTTCTTATCCAGTTGAATGTTGCTATTGCCTATGCCGCTTAACGCATCCGTGATCTGAACCGATAGGTTCAACGGATCTGTCTGCCAAATTGTTAATGGACCGTTTATTTGGACAACGGGTGCCGTACGATCGATGCCTACCGTCACTTGCTTAGATGCCTCCACATTGCCGTATCGATCCTTCGAACGATAATGAACGCTGTAAGCACCTTCCGTGGATAGCGTCACAGGTCCATTAACCGTTACCCAATTTCCGCTATTTAGCTGATATTCAGTCAACAGTATGCCGGTGCCTCCCAGTTGATCCACTGCGCTGAAGGTCATCTTGATATCTTTATTGGTAAAAGTGCCGGCACCGCTGATCCCGTCGAAGATGACGTTGGTCGTAGGAGGAACTGTATCTAGCTGAAGCTTAAATAGTTTAGATTCGGCGGGCTTCAGGGTTACATTCAGCATACCGCTCACCTTATCCTCGGCTCCTGTCCATAGATCCGTTCGTAGATAGTTACTGGCGCCATTCAATCCAGCACGGGCCAAATCAATGGACTTCGTCGCAGAGGAAGCTCCGCTATAATTGAAGACAGCCACATAATACGAACCATTGTGATTCAAGACGAAGGTCTCGGCCGCATTCGCTCCCGTATTTCCTTCCACTGCTTGGAAAGCCTTACCTAGTATAGCGACTTGGTTGATTGCCTTGTTTGTCAATAATTCGTTCATGTAGGCTTGTGCGGTCTCATTATGAACGTCATCCGAATTCAAGAAAACGGTACCCGAAATAACGGCGGAATTTACTCTGCTGCGCGCCTCATCCATGGAACTTGCCCTCGACAACGACATATGATCTGGGTCGGTGTAAGGATAAATCGTTCCGTTCTGCCACCAACCATAGGTGAGCGAGTTCAGCTCATATTCAGTTTCACTGATTTTGCCATATACATCACAAGATATTCGACGGCTGTGCGCATATTGACTAGGAAATAACGGCGCAATCGATTCGCTAATGAACATGCTGCCATTTATGACATGATTCACGTACGCCATCCCTTGATTATAAGCTTGAATACCGGTGGTTACAGTCGGGTCGGCATGCTTCCCTTCTAAAGAACCGTGTGTTAAGAAATCCAATTTAATATACGTGAAACCTAAAGCCTTAAATTTACCCAAAAAATAGTCCATTCGTGCCTTCGTACCCGGATGAGTTGGATCAAGTGCATAGGCGCCATCCAGCGTAGGTAAGATTTTCCCCGTGCTATCTCTCAGTACGATGTCTCCGTACGTATATTGATTGTTCGTCCCCTCAACCGTCTGACTCATATTCGTGCCCCAGTAGACGAAGGGTCCCCAATAAATACCGGCTTGCTGACCATTTTGGTGAATGGTTGTCACCGCATTTTGCAGCTGAGTATCTGTTAAATTATCCCAATAGGAGTCTAAGTTAATGTAGAGTGAGCCCTTATTGTTAAAAGATTTGTTTTGTAGGTGCTCCTTGAAATAATTCGACGTGTCGATGACATCTTGGTAGGTGAGATCGCTGCCGTAGGCTCCCCAACTGTTCCAGCCAACCGGAACCTCGTGGGCAACTGAGCCCTGGAAGCTTAATGGCGGAGTAAACACGGCGTTCGCACGCCCGTATTCCTCGAGACCATCACGGTAGTCGGCAAAGTAGCCGACAAACATAGTTGGCGATGTTACTTCCGTACCCGAAATGCTTCCGTGAGGCACAGTATCGTGTGTAATGTTGGATGATGCTCCGCCATACACCGTGAGGTTGTTCAATTTATTATTGGAACCGTTCCAGGAAATACCCGTCTTCCACATATCATGCGTGACAGAGCCGATCACGAGACCATTCCGATTCGCATTATTGTAAATAGCCGTTACTTCATAACCCGTGTTCGACGTGTTGATCGATTGGGCTTTATACCGTATCCAATTATCATTATCAAAAGGGACAAATAGCGCTCTATTATCCGCATAGCTGCCAATATCCACGCCGCCACTATTGTTCACAACAATAGGTGCTATGGTATTCGTCGTCATGGATGCGGTGTTAGCCGCTTTTAACTGAGTCAGGAAGAAGTTCTTCCCTTCATACAAGGTATAGACTTGATGAAGCGTAGGTTTACCAGGCGATTCGTTAATGACGGTAAAACGAACTCCTACGCCGAAACCGTCATGAACGGGGACGATCGCCGCGTCTGATAAGGTATGCTGTGGATAACTCTTGCTAGTGACGAGCTCGCCCAATTGTAGGCTGCCGTAAACGCCTTTTACAATTTTGGCATCCTTCCATGAATAATCGGCCATGCCGCTATCCGTATGGTACGTAATAGTCGTATCACCATTCGAAAAAGTCGCGCCATACGTATAATGTGTTACGGTAATGGCACCGTACTGCTTGGACTCGCTTGGTTCGCCAAGACTGCTGTCGACATAATCGTCATCGCCAGGATTCTGTTCAATCTTCGGACCGACGACGATTTTATCCAAATCCGGGGAGTAGCCGTTGCCGTCAGCGAACTGGATCGTGTTGCTGCCAGCCACTAGAGCCAAAGGAATCACATACGTATTCACCGTGTTCCAGTCCGGTGTTTTGGGAAAATCATAGGTCTCCGACGTTCCACCATTTGCACTGACTTGTATAGAGCGAGGATCGCCAGAAATATAAGAAACCGTTACGTGATAATTCCCTGTTGAAGCCACTTCTACCCCATTAAATTGCAGGGAGCTGCCTTGATATAAATTGCCGACTTTCTTGCCTTCCGAGCAGCTGCTGCAATTTGAAATGTTTGCTTTGCCACCAAGTGTGTTCGTGGAAGCTTCTGCTTCATAGGTTACACTTTTGGGGGATACAGAGATCTTATCGATATCCGGGGAATACGAATTGCCATCAGACAAGATAATCGTATTGCTGCCCGCCTGTAAAGTAAGATCGACGTCAAACGTGCCGACCGTATTCCAATCAGTCGTTTTCGGCAGATCATACAGCTCGAATGCCCCTCCGTTAGCACTGACTTGAACAGACCTAGGATCACCGGAAATATAGGAAAGCCTCACCGAGTAGATACCGGGAGCATTCACTTGGATTTGATTGAATTGTAATGCGCTTCCTTGATACAAATTGCCGACTTTCTTGCCTCCTGAACACGAGCCGCAATTAGACACCGAAGCTTTGCCTGTTAGCAAATTAATAGCAGACTCCGCTTCGTAATTCTGAGCGAAAACCGGAGGTGGGTCACCTCCTCCACCATCTCCAGGATTCTGTGTACCTGCGGGAGTAATCAAGATTTTATCAATGTCCGGCGCATACCAATTACCGTCGTCAAACACGATGGCATTCTCACCAGCGTTGAGTTGAAGCGTAATATCAAAAGTGCCAACCGTGCTCCAATCCACCGTTTTGGGCAAATCGTAATTTTCCGCACTCCCACCATTTACACGGATGTTCACCGAACGGGGATCGCCGGATATATAAGAAACCGACATCTTGTAACTTCCAGCTTCGTTCACAGTTACGCCGTTAAATTGCAACGAACTTCCTTGATAGAGACCGCCTACCTTCTTACCTCCGGAACATCCGGTACATTCAACCACTGATGCGTTTCCACTTAGGATATTAACTGTCGCCTCTGCTTCGTAGGTTTGACCTTCCGCATACGCGGTTTGAACGCCAATACCCGCGTTGGCTGGCAACGCGACTAACATAAGCATGAACACAATTAGCCATTTCGCGATCCTATCTCTCATAACATCTCTCCTTGTACAATGAATTTACATTCATGTCTATTATAGGAATGAAATCGAGGAGATCTCTACGCGATTATCTTCAGATATATAACGTTAATTAACAGTCTTTTTAAATGATCAGTTAAATATAGAGGATCTTATTGTTGTGTTGAATAAATCCAAATGAAAACTCAAATCCATACCCTACTTCACTTCCTAATCCCGAGAACTGAAAACCCTATATTGTCCCAAAAATAGCAAAAGCGAAAAATAGCCTTTCAAAGAGAGGTTCCAAATAAAATAGGCCTTAAAGCTGACATTGGTGTCTATATACATATTTGTAGAATTTATGGTCCATATTATAACAAATGTTATTTTCAAAGGTAGGTACTTACATGGGGAGCTTTCGAACAAAAATCAAAAAAATTATCCTAAAGGATTCAGATACAGATTCTAGGAATCCACATCATATGCATAAGTCGAATAATAATATAAAAGCTTCTAATGAAAAAACAATAACAGAAGCTAATATGGAAAAGACACTTGCGAAATTCGGGGATAGTTTTGACCTTGTTCATCGTTCATTTCATCAAGGTACTATTCACCTTATATATTTAAATTCATTAGTAGATTCCAACACATTAGAGTGGGAAATACTTTCACCATTAAGAGAAATGTCATTCAATGATTTCGGAAATTCCCTTCAACAATCCCTTTATAAACGAGTAAATAATCAAGAGGAAATCATACAAGGAATATTAGACGGCAATGTGACAATGTTCACTGGGGAGTATACCTATTTAATAAATGTGTCTGGATTTGAAGAACGTGCCATTTCACAATCTGAAACAGAAACTGTAATCAGTGGGCCACATGACTCTTTTAATGAGGCATTAAAAACGAATGTATCGTTGATTAGAAGACGAGTCAGAAGTTCTCGCTTAAAAATGATTACGTTATCTGTCGGGGAAATTTCAAGAACAAAAGTTCTTATCATCTATATTGAGGGTATTGCAAAAATGGATGTTGTGAATCAGCTGAAAGAAAGGATTCAATCGATTAAAGTTGATTCCATAACTGACTCCAATGTTTTGGTTCAAATGTTAGATGATCATCAAAACTCCCCATTCCCTCAATTTTATACCACGGAAAGACCAGATATTGCTGTGACAAAACTATATGCTGGAAAGATAATTGGACTTGTCGAAGATAGTCCAAACATTTTTTGTACGCCTTCCAGTTTCTCTGATTTTTTCGAGTCACCAGATGACTATAATCAGCGTTGGACTATAGGAACAGCGGTTAGGATTCTACGATACTTTGCTTTATTTATTACCTTAGTACTTACAGCTTTTTATGTCTCTATTTGTACGTTTCATTACGAAATGATTCCACAATCCCTACTACAAAGCCTTATGCAGTCTAGAAGTAGAGTGCCTTTTGCACCTTTCGTTGAAGCTATGTTTTTAGAAATAGTAATTGAACTTTTAAGAGAGGCGGGTGCGAGGCTGCCTACAAAAATTGGTCAAACAATTGGCGTAGTAGGCGGTATTGTGATTGGCCAAGCAGCTGTTGAAGCTGGGGTTACCAGCAATATCTTAATCATTGTTGTTTCTGTATCGGCGATAGCTTCATTCATAGTACCCAGTTATATTATGAGTTCTTCCGTTAGAATCATTAGGTTCCTATTTATTGTAATGGCAGGGTTTTTGGGTAATATCGGCATTTTCTTCGCATTAGGAATAGTTATCATCCACTTAACCGGGTTAACAAATTTATCAGCACCTTATGTTAAGCCTGTTTCTGCCACCTTCTTCAAAAATTTGATGGAGGGCATTGTGAGAGGGCCTTTTTATAAAATTAAAAAGGAGCAACCGAAACATTCTTTGATGCAAAACGATGGTGAAAATGAGAGGAATTAATGGTGACAATATGAAAGAACGGCTCAATCCACTTCAACTGTCTTTACTTTTCTATAGCATCCAAAATGGGCTTGTCTTGTATACATTACCTCGAGTAACTGCCGAATATTTTGGAACAAATGGCTGGTTAAGTATTATTTTCATTTTCGTACTCGTTAATATGAATATTACGATGATTGCAATAAGTTATAAGCTGGGCAAAGGAAGATCAATATTTGAAATCATAGAGGCAACAGTTCCCAAGTGGGTAATGGTTCCTTTCTATTTGTTTATCATTTGTGTTTGGATTGGAATGGCAAGCATGATTATGAGGGAATATATCTTCATCATGAAAATAATGTTTTATCCAACATTACCTGCCACATTTTTTGTCATATTCTTTACTCTTCTTAGTTTTCTATTATTAAGAGGTGGAATCTACCATATTGCTAAAGCACTTGTGGCTTTATTCTTCGTCGTGATTCCAATGATTGTTTTGCTTTTTTACCTAATTCCAGAATTTGATTTTGCACGTTTCACGCCTTTCATTTTTAAAGGAGATACAGATTTTTTCAAGGGGACTCTTCATGTTTATTCAGCATTCTTAGGTATTGAAGTTTCCATTCTTTTTTTCCCTTTTGTTGAAAAAAAATGGACGAAAGCACTTTTTATTGGAAATATGCTCTCAACGTTCATTTATTTAATTATCACCTGTATAAGCTTTGGCTTTTTTAGCTTCGATCAAATATTAAATGATCTATACCCCGTTATGACATTGTTTGAATATACAGAAGTTTCATTCATTTCACGCGCCGAGAATCTTTGTTTTTGTGTGTATGCCTTCAAGGTATTATCAACAACTATCATTTATTATTGGGGAGCTCAGCAATTTTTCGGGAATATGGTAAAAAGTGTAAAACCTAATGTTTGGATTATTATCATACTAGCAAGCGGTTTTATACTTGCATTGATTCCAGATTCTCTGTTGGATGTTAAAAAATGGTTGAACTTGTTGAGTAATTGTTCAATCGGAATTGCTTGGGCATTACCTATGTTCGTATTATGCAACCTGTCTATTCAAATTCTTAAAAAAAAGATGCCTAGGGAGACAGATCATGCAAAATAAAAAACTTGTATTGATCGCAATATGCTGTTTGTTAGTAACAGGTTGTGCAGAAAGAAATATTATTGAAGAATTGGCCATACTTGAAGCTGGTGCTTACGATTTGTCGGAAAGTGATGTAAATCCAATTAGAACAACAGTCCTTTTTCCCACTGTTACTAAAGAAGGATTGGTTGATACAATGACGCTTACTGCAAATGGTAAATCCGTTCATGATACTTTCCTAAAAATTCAAAATTTAACGAATTTAAAGTTAGTTGGAGGTCAGGGTACGATTCTCTTTGGTGAGGAACTGTTGAAAAAAGGTCTTATCAATGTTGTGAAGTCATTTACAAGGGATCCAGAAATCGGAACTCGCGTTAAATTTGCTATCGTGGAGGGAAATGCAGGGAATTTACTTAAAAAAAAGTTACCCTCTGTCGAAGATAATGCTGAGTTTCTTTACACGTTCTTGGATAAGGCGGGCAAACAAAATAAAGCTTTCATTACAAATAAATATCGTTTTTTAAGAGATTATTATGACGATGGTATTGATCCGGTACTACCCGTTTTTTCATCTGAAGGCGAGAGCATTGAATTAAAAGGATTGGGTATTTTTAAAGGAGATCAATATGTTACACGCCTAACCTTAAGTGAAACACAGATCTTTAATTTATTAATGGGTGACATCAAAAATGGCAGATTAATGATTAATATGAATCCTGAAGAGTCAGGAGAAAATTATCAGCTTTTGTTAAATAATATTAATTCTAAAAATGATAAAAAAATGAACACAGGAAATATGTCGGTCGAAGTCATTTTAGATATAAAAGGAAGCGTCCTTGAATACACAGGCACCATGGATATAACTCAAGAGCAGTATCAAAGAGAATTGGAAAAACAGGTTGAAAAATATATACTAACCAGTTCAGAAAAGCTGTTAGCCAAATTACAAAAAGTTCAAACAGATCCTATCGGAATAGGAAAGGTGGTACGCAATCATTTATCATATGAAAGATGGAACAATATGAACTGGAATATGACTTATTCAAACTTGAATATTAAAGTAAAAGTAAAAGTAGATCTGACTCATATCGGAAAATCAAAATGATCTTAGGTGCATTATGTAACCATTAAAAAATACGAACGTTAGTTGTAAGTGAAGAAACAAAGTAAGGAGTCTATCTCCATTTATGGTGATAGACTCCTTATAGAGGTTTGATGCTATACCTCGCTAAATAGCGCGAGATAGGCACCGTATCCTTTTTCTTCAAGCTCATCTTTTGAAATGAATTTCATGGATGCAGAGTTCACACAGAATCGCAATCCTGTCTCGCCTGGTCCGTCATTAAACACATCACCTAGGAAGGAATCCGCATTTCGACTTCTGACTTCGCACCCAGAAAAGAATCCTTTATTTTTCAGAACAACGTTAGTGGAATCTAGTGGTTTTGTAAAACTCGGCCAGCCTGTACGTGCATCGAATTTATCCTTCGAACTAAACAGCGGCTCGCCTGAAACGATATCTACGTAAATACCCTCAGCTTCATTATCCCAGTATTCATTCTCATACGGCCTCTCGTCCACACCATGCTGGGTTACATTATATTGTTGTTTGGTCAGCGTTTTTAACTTTTCTTCTTTATTAAAATCGCCATGATAACTTTGCTTTGAGTTCGTACTCATGTTTCATCACTCCCATTCCCACATATTTTGTTCCAGATACCGCGGATCGGAGAAGTACTTGTTCATCGTATTCTTTACCGATAAGCGAACTCTCTTGTAATAGTTCTGATGTTCGTCCTCGGCTTTGTAAAATGTTGATGCAGCGGCGACCTTCGTTACAACGGGTTTAGAAAACTGTTTGGATGCATCCAATTCCTTTCGAGATGCTTCCACGATCCCTTTTTGTTCATGGCTTGTGTAAAAAATAGCGGAATGATCGCCAGCATCCGTTGGATCGACGTTTTTCCAGAAGTTCTGGAGCAACTCCCCATACGAAATCACATTCGGGTCATAATGAATCTCTACCGACTCAAGATGGTCGGACGTTTTGGAAACGACTTTTTTGTACGTCGGTTTGTCATCTTTTCCACCCGTGTAGCCGGTGTATACATCTGTAACGCCTTCAAGCTCTCGGAACGACTTTTCCATGTGCCAGAAGCAGCCGCCAGCAAAGATAGCGGTATCTGAAGACGGAGATGAGCTTTCATTATCCGCCGACAAAACATCTTGATCCTCGCTCGTATGCGACCTCAGCGATTTATTCATGCCGTAAATGATGCCTTGGTGATAGGACATGTGCAACGTAGTCGCGTAGATGAGTTCACCGATATTCTGGGCATGCAGGAAATTCTCGCTCACGGGCTCATCCAGTTTATCTTGTAAGGTATCGTGGATATGATTGCGGAGTTCTTTCAAATGAGCGATTAATACGTTCCACTCCGGCGGTTCTTCCCTCCAATCACTTGGTTTCGTACCGTAAGCGAAAAAGCTTTTATAGCTTTCCGGAAGAACTAGATGACGCTTGGAAAGACCAAGCACGTCGAATTGTGCAATGTAAAGAACATGACCCAGATGCCAATGTATGTTGTTTTTATATCCTTCCGGAATGATACTGCGCTTGTCCGGTGGACACTGGTTGCATGCATGTATGAATTGATTAATGTGTTTATCCAATAAGCGCAATGCGAATTCAGCTCTCATTTTATTGTTCCCCTCCCCGAATCAGTTGTTCAAAAAACAATTAATTTCATAAAAAGAGCCCGCAGCTAAAATAATGAGAAGAAATATAATGAATTTTTTTCGCATAGCGGAAAACCCCTTTTTCATGAATTTGTGAATCGCACTTCAAATGTGTAACTATTTAGAATCATTTTATTGGTTACGAATATATCACGAAAAACGAATGATTACAAGTAACCCTCTATATTAAATATGATAGTTACAATATCGATTCGTAAACAAGCAACCCAACTATACTATGGGCTGCATGATTTACCAGATTGATACCAATTAGCTAATCATTTTCCCGCAATCAAAGAATTCGCGGCAGATGACCAAATGATCGGTCAAGCCCATTGCGTCATTGGTGCTACTGACCTCATCTATCTTTTTGACCATGGCAGTTGCTTCATCAAACATAATCGCACGCCCCACATAAGTAATCGAATACTCCATGACATAATATCCGTTGCCGGTACCTGTTGACTTATTCAAAATCAAGGTAACGTCAGGTGCTGAATCGTCGTCGGCATCGTAAGAATAAATATGAATTTTCCATGTTTTCAAGCAATCAGGACAATCGCAACAATAACAATCCTCATGCTTGAATTTGTCCAGTTCAAACCAGCCTTTTTTCATCCATTCACTTCCTTTACCTTTATGCTCGAAGAGTATAACATGAATAGATTGTAAAAAAAGCTGTGAAAAGTCATGAACTGCCTACGAAAAAAGGCAAAACTTTGGATAGCAAAGCATGATAATTTTCATGCTTCTATGCCAAAAGTCATGCCCATTCAACCCAGTAAATGACGTACTGCAAATAGAGCTACTTGTGTCCTGTCACGAAGCCCCAATTTTGCTATTAAACTAGAAACGTGATTCTTCACGGTACCTTCTGTCAGATATAGCATGCCTGCAATTTCTTTATTATTAAGCCCGCGTCCCAATAAGGCGAGCACATCCTTCTCTCGGTCAGTCAATGGACTTAGCTTCTCTGGCTCTGCTTTACTTAATATGTGTGTCTGATTAGGGTGCCTATCCGACATGGTAATTAATTCTTTGAGCAGCATCGACGTGATATCGTGTTGAAGTACCGTTCCGCCATTGTACACCGTTTGAATGGCACTGATGATCGCTTCCGAGGGCATATCCTTCAGTAAAAAGCCATGAACGCCTTTTTCCAACACCTTCATAATGAGTTCCGCGTCATCAAAAGTAGTTAAAATTAACACCTTCGTCTCGGGATAGTGTTTCAGAATCAATTCCGTACCTTCAACACCATCCATTCCCGGCATTCGAATATCCATCAACACAACATCCGGTCGCAGTTCGGCGACTTTGGCAAAGGCATCTCTACCGTCCTCGGCGGTGCCAACTACCTCCATCCCTAGCTCCAAATTAATGATTGTGGCAAGGCCATCTCGCATCAGCCGCTGATCATCGACAATCAGGATTCTCAAGGATGTCCCTCCATTTCTGTTTGGGCATAGGGAAGCTTCACTTCAACCGAAAAGCCTGTTTTCTGATCGATACCAAAATGTACATCTCCTTCCCACTCCCTCACCCTTTCCCTCATATTCAGTAAACCAAACCCTAGATTCAGTTCGGTAGGCAGTTTGCCATCATTCCGTATGCTTAGTGAAAATTCATTTTCGGCAAAAGCCAGCGAAATGACTGCATGGGCCGCATGGCCATGCTTCTGCGCATTCGTAAGCGATTCTTGTACAATTCGATAAGCCGTTAGTTGAAGATCTCCCGGGAGGGCAACAGGGGTCCCCTCGACTTCAAGAACCGTTTGAACCTTGGCAAATTGGGTGAACTCTTCTGCTATACGGGTCAGGCTTTCTTCTAATGAAGTTGATGTAATCGATTCGTCACGTATGGCCCTTACGGAAAGACGTACCTCTTGCAAGGCAGACCTAACTAAATCTTCACATACCAAGTAGGTTTGTTCGCTGCGTAAAGGATCCATTTTGCTTAGCTTGCGTGCCACTTGCATTTGGACCAACAATGCCGTCAGTTTATGACAAACCGTATCATGGATATCCCGTGCAATACGTACTCTTTCCCTCGCGGCTGCCCACTCTTCCGTCTGGCTTGCATAGGCCTGCAGTTGTTCGTGAGATTGCATCAATTGTGTATACAATTGCATGGTTTCTTTACTTGCCCTTTGATAAAAATGAATCAAATAACTTACTATGCATGCGAACACAATGAACGAAGAGGAAATAAAATAGCTTGTTTTATCAAATCGCCCATACATATACCAATCAATGCTGCCCATCGTAATTAAATAGATCACTAATAAACATATGCCCGTTAGAATCAGCGAACGAGTATTCTTGACAAACATGCAAATTGCTAAAGCCGTAATGCCGTTAAATAAATGATTGGGGATTTGACCGCCAATATACACATAGCCGTAAGAAGCGGTTAACAAGAAATCGATGATTAAGAGGAACAAGAGCCACTGCTTTTTCATTTTGGCATAATACAGATTCACGAAAAGAAAAACGAACACGGAAAGTACAACAAAACTTAATCTCCAAAAGATCGTAATCGAGTTTTCAACATAAAACATGCCTGTCAGAACCAAATCATAAACGAGCTTCAGCCCGAACAGCCACCTCAACGAAGCAGGATTTTTCCAGACCATATCCGTAACTTTCGGGATCATCGATAACTCCCTTCTCATGTGACGCCATGCAAGGGAATTTATACCCTATTGATATAGTCTTAACCAGATTACGTTGTCCTATTAATACCAAGCACAAAAAGACCCACAGCACGAGGCTGCGGGTCTCCGATTTCTAAATGATTATTTCTTAGTGTATCACCTGTTGATTATTATATTGTTGCCCCCACCATGCATCACTAAATCCTCGTGTATAGGCGATGTAAAACATAGCTTCCATTTCTGGTGTAATGCCTGGGTACTTTTTGATTAATTGAACTAACCGTGATTCCATAAGCTCTTTTTCTGCTGGATCCATGATCTTCACCTTTCTTGCTATCCAACCATTAGTTGTTTAGCGCAGCGTCTTGAATGCCGTGCGAAGTTCTGAAGTCACGAACTCTGGCTGCTCCCAAGCTGCGAAATGTCCGCCTTTAGGAAGTTTATTGTAGTGGAGCAGATTCGGATAAGCTTTCTCTGCCCAACTCTTCGGTGCTTCATATAGCTCATCTGGATAGACGCTTACGGCAACCGGAAGTTTAACACCTTTGACTCCGAAGAAGGAAATGCCAGCCTTCCCATTCTCCCAATAGATACGGGATGCGGAAATGCCTGAATTCGTAAACCAGAAGAGCGAGATGTTATCGAGAACATCGTCACGCGTTAAACCTTCTTGGACTCCCGCGAAAGATCTCGCGATCAAGGCAAGACTCTTCCAATCGTGGTCAAGCATAAACGTTGCCAAACCGATAGGTGAATCCACCAATCCAGTCAGCGTCTGCGGGCGAGTTCCCATCATGGACGCGTAGGCGAATTTATTTTCGAGAACTTGCGCACATGCTTTCTTCTCTTCGTCAGAGAGACCGGATGGCAGCGGGTTGCCAGACCAAATCGCCGCGTCAACGTCTGACGGAATGACACCAGCCATGTTGGTGTGAAGGCCGATCAATCCTTTTGGCTCCTGAACACCCATGAAATCAACAACAATCGCACCCCAGTCACCGCCATGCGCCACATATTTCGTGTAGCCAAGGCGAGTCATCAGCTCTCCGTAAGCACTCGCGATGCGTTTAGGATCCCAGCCAGTTGTGGTCGGCTTGCCCGAGAACCCGTAACCAGGCATCGAGGGAATAACCACATGGAAAGCATCCGCTGCACTTCCGCCAAACGCCGTAGGATTGGTCAGTGGTTCAATAAGCTTCATTTGCTCGAAAATCGAACCCGGCCAGCCGTGCGCAATGACGATCGGCATCGCATTTTCATGCTTCGAACGAACGTGGATGAAGTGAATGTCCAGACTATCAATCTCGGTAATGAAATGAGGCATGGCGTTAATCTTAGCCTCAACCTTACGCCAGTCGTAATCATTCGCCCAATAACGAGCAAGTTCCTGAATCGTAGCTAGCTGTACGCCTTGCGATTGATCCGTGACGGTTTCCTTCTCAGGCCATCTAGTCGCGTTAATACGTCTACGCAATTCAATAATTTCTTCCTCCGGAATATGGACATGAAATGGACGAATCGCGTTGTTGTCAGTACTTGGTTGTGTCATTTTTTAATCTCCTTTTGATTGTTTTTTTTGCGTGGATATCGCTAGGAAAGACCGTGATCATAACGGACATGAATAGCACATTTGGGAACTTATCATAGAAAAAAAGTAATGATTCTACCCGGATCTTACGATCCCTCCGCAATTAATGTAACCTTCTAATTAATTTTTATTGGTTACGAAACGTAATATAGCACGAACTATATCGGAACGCAAGTAACTCTCTAAATTCATTTAGAATGTTACTTGTATTTTTTACATAATTTAGAAGACACTAGCTTAGGAATGCTTTGGATGTTACAATAAAATCATTCCACACAAAATAAACGACTACGCCGTCCCTCGAGGACGTATCGCAGTGTTTATGGAGAAATATAGACAAATTAGTATGTGAAACATATAAAATCTATATTTTGAAAACAAGGGAGTTGCGGCGTGATGCTATGGGACGATTTTATGAAAAGCGACTATCACGATTGGAGAGGCACTGGTCATTCCGAAGACCGACTAGACAAGCCAGGATGGTTGGAACAATGGCTGGCTATCCACAACCTTCCCTATCCAGGCGCTCCGTCGACGAAAGAATTGGATGAACTGAGATGGTTGAGGGGGCATATGCGTCGTATCGTTCAGAAGCTGACGGTGCACGAGTCTGCGGATCCCGCGGATCTGGAGGGGCTGAATCGGGCACTGTCCGGTGGACCGATGTATCTGCGTATCGCGGAATCGGATTCAGATTTCCGTCTAGAATCCATCCCTTTACAAGCTGGTTGGTCCCGTATCGGAGCGGAGGTGGCGACTTCCTTCGGTCACATCCTTACCGATTGCGAGCCGTCTCGCTTGCGCATTTGCGAAAATTCAGATTGCCTGGCCGTCTACTACGACGAAACCCGAAACCGTTCCAAACGGTTCTGTGACGATAAATTGTGCGGCAACTTGTTGAAGGTCCGGCGTTTCCGTGCACGCCAAAAAGCCGCCAAAGCTGGCGGCTCCTCGATACCCGAAGTATCCGATATTATTCAGTAAGGGTGACTTCATGCACCTTATAAGATCGTTCGACCAGCTGTGGCGGTCTACCGAATTTTACACTTGAAATACGATAGTTGGATTTGCAGTGATATCATTTACACTTTCTTTCGTCGCGCCTCCATAGGTCACGCTGAAGGTATAGGTGCCTGATAATAATTCCTTGTTGATCTCACCGCCGCTCGTATTTCCGAACGGCCGCCAGCTTCCTGCATAATAGGTCACATTGCCAGTGTCTATTAGATTGCCTTGACTATCCTTCAGCTGCACCTTGACGTTCACCGTTTGGAAGACAACCACGGCGTCGGTTTCCGTATTCTGCACCTTCTCATTGTACGTCCCTTCATACGTCATGCTAAACGTATACGATCCGGATAATAACTCCTTGCTAATCTCGCCGCCGCTCGTATTTCCGAACGTCCGCCAGCTTCCTGCATAATAGGTCACATTGCCGATGTCTATCGGATTACCTAGACTATTCTTCAGCTGCACCTTCACGTTTACCGTCTGGAATACAACCACGGCGTCGGTTCCGGTATTTTGCACCTTCTCCTTGTACGTTCCTTCATAAGTCATACCGAAGGTATAAGATCCAGGCAGCAACTCTTTGCTGACTTCACCGCTGGTTGTATGGCCGATCGTCCGCCAGCTTCCTGCATAATAGGTCACATTGCCGCTGTCGATCCCATTCCCTTGACTATTCTTCAGCTGCACCTTGACGTTCACCGTCTGGAAGACAACTACGGCATCGGTCCCAGTATTTTGTACCTTCTCTTTGTACGTTCCTTCATAACTCATCGCAAACGTATAGCTTTTATTCGGTAAGGATTTACTTACCATTCCGGAAGCATCCGTTATGCCAAAATCCTTCCATCCACCGTCATAATATTTAACTGTACCGCCGCTCAATGGATTGCCATTGCTGTCTTTGAGTTGAACCCTCACAGCTGTCGCAGCAAGCGTAAAGCTAAGAGTCTGTGGAGGCTCTACATTCCCTGCTTGATCTGTTGACTTATACATCAAGCTGATCTGACCTTGCTTATCTAGCGTAACAGCTGATGTGTACAGCTGCCATGTTGTCCCATTATCCAGACTGTACTCGGTTCTCGCCACACCCGACGAATTGTCGGTACTATGCAATGTTACTGTGACGGGATTCACGAATGTCCCATTGGGTCCATCCGGCTCTACTGGGGATACACTTGCACCCGTAACTGGTGCTGTTTTATCGATATTGTTTACGATATAGCTGGTGACATTAGATACGTTGCCCGCCGTATTCGTTCCTCTAGCAAATACCGTGCCATTTGCCGTAACGACAACAGGAGCTGTATAAGCCGTCCATGTACCATTTTCGCCCACTTTATATTCCTTCACCGCTGCGTCAGCCGGATAGCTGATAGATACCGTCACATTGGCGTTGGTCGGCGTTGTGATATCAGCAGCTAGTGTAGCATTAGCTGGTGCTGTGATTGGTGTTGGCGTTGTTACAGGAGGAGCCCAAACTTCAAGCTCCACATGATTACTGTACACATTCGTTGAATTGCCATTCAACCATAACCGTACATACCGTGCATTCGTAATGGCAAAAGGGATATCCTTCCCGCCGCTTGTTTCCACGTACTCTGCGTCTGTTCCTATGCCTTGCCCGGCGCTATTGTCCGCATCATTGTTGAATACCGTTGTCTTCGTCGCAAAGGTAGGATCATTCGATACTTGGACGACAACATCACGGTATTTCCATCCGCTTCCGAAATAGTGCCACAATTTAATGTCGTTAATATCATAGCTCTCTCCGAGGTCTAGCTGTATCCAATTGACAGAGCTGGAATACATATCTACAAAGTTAGCATTGGTCTTATCTCCATCTGTCAGTCGTACTTTATTTTGGGCATTGGAACTGGATGTAATGGCTGTCTTATTCAATGCCACATTCGTAGGTAGAGCAGGCGGTATCACGGGTGCTCCGGGTTTACTCGTAATCGAGACTTTACCAAGCTGTGTAACATAGGCATTAGTTGAATCATGCATGAATACGATTTTCAGGTACTTCGTACCTACCGGCAGCGATTCGTTGTAGCTAAATTTATTCCAGGTTCCAACTGCTTTAAGCACACCAGTCCTGATTGGTGTGACTGGCGTATAGGTGATGTTGTCTGGTGAGGAAAAAAATTGATAATCGGTAAACGGCCCATTATTCAAATACCATGTGTCCGCAGCAAATTTATCTATATCCATATCCATAAACGACTTATAAATCACATATTCATTCAAGTTTTTAGTTCTGGTTAAACGGGAAGCATCACCTTCCATCTTAGATGCGTTGCCTGTGTCAAATCTAAAATTAGCCGTATGATCGAACATATTCGTAAAATCATACACATCATCTGTCACAGTCACAGTGCCGGCTCCAGCTGGAGGTGCTGCCAACGGATCATACTGAATGGACAATGTATGGGAAATCCCGTCCTTAGCTCCTGTGTTCACTTCAAACTTGATCGTTGGGCTTAACTGCAGGATCGTAATCGTCGGATCCTTTGTTACAACTGAAACGCCCGTTTTTTCAATTTCATAAGTTAACTTATTCTGCTTATGTGTCGGATCGGAAATCGCAAAATCCAATACGCCAGCCTGCTCTTTCAGCATCATGGAAGATGAATTATACGATATCACACCCCCAACCATGCCTGCATTCCAGAAATTTGCCCCTGTGATGCCCAGGACTTTTTCTTTCACCGCATGCACATCCGTATTGTTCATGAGGATTTCAATATCGGGACTGTTGCCGTACGACGTCGTTTCCTGCGATGTTTTGTTCGGCAGTAAGACATAGGAATAGTCCTTATTTACCGGATTGCTGCCATGATCATACCAGAGTGTCAGATATTTTTTGGTAATTGTGCCAAGACCCGTATTGCCGAGCGCCTGCCAAGTCCCTTTTCTTGTTTCTCTCAATCCTTTGATTGACGCAGGTTGAGGGAAATAGTAGCCGCCTGTGCCTTCCAAATAAACGGACGAAACATTCGTCATGTCCTCTGACCAGCCTAGTCCAGATGGCTTTGTGACGCCATTGACCACAAGCTGTTCATCACCATTATTTTTAAGAAAATTGTGATGTACAGGATTTAATACAGCCCCAAGTGTGTTTGGCGCATAAAATTGAATCTCTGAAAGACGATTAGTGAGATCGAGATTGTTTCCGTGAAATACAATTTTCATATATCTCGCAGTGGTATCCGGAAAGTCATAGGCGCTAATTTCAGAGGTTAATACACTATTTTGACCGCTGTATACGGTCGTCCAAGTCGAGTTGTTGGTCGACGTTTGAAGATCAAATGAATAATGTTTAGTAAGGCCATCGAAGAAGCTTATGCCTGCATAACCCACCTGAACATTGCTACCAAGATCGTAGACAAGTGATTGTCCGTCACCCACGGAAGAATAATATGTCGTAATATCGGAGTCTGTGGTTTCCGTTTTGTTGGTTGTGGACAAAGCATTCAAAGGAGCGACCGTGAGTGGAATAATCCCATGCCCTTGCGCATTAGGAGCGTAAATTTGCGCCTCTAGAATGTGGTTAAATTGGTTCGCAGTGTTGCCATGTCCAATAATTTTCACATATCTTGCCTGCACATCAGGGAAATCGTACACTTTGATATCAGCAGCGCTCCCACCAGGAATGGAACTTCCGCTATACACATTGGTCCACACCGAATTATCGGTTGAAACTTGAATATCGAAGGCGGTTGTTCTGGAAGTCTGGCTCTGGAAGTTGAGGCCCACATAGCCAATGGATTGCAATTTGCCAAGATCATATTGGATCCACTGATTGTCACCCAGGGATGACCATTTCGAATCCAGATTATTGTCTAATGTATGCTGCGGCACATTGCCATCATTGCTGTTACCGGTTACTGCATATACTTTCAGACGCAGCGGTTCGCCGGCAATTGGCGTTGAAACAGGAGAAGCCAGATCGATACTTTTGGAAACCGTTTCTTTATTCAGCATGCGATTCTCGATCGTTGTTTCAATTTTTCGATTGTCCACGCTGTTAATACCACTGCCGATGGCGACAATTTCATCGTCAAACATAAACCAGGATTTTCTGGCTTTAAGGGAGCTGCTCGCGGCTTTCAAATCCATGCCTACCGCAGCGTATTGATTATTAAGTTCGCTGCCTCCTGTCCATGGATTAGGACTTAAATAATTCATATTGGAATTATCAGCTCTGGTCATCGTATCCACCGTGGTACCCGGCAAACGGTACAGGTTTACGGTTGGCCAAAAATCGGTATATTGATTCAGATCCTGATTATATAAATAAGTCATTCCCTCGCTCGTATACCAACCTTTTTTATTGTCATTCGAAATCGACTCATAATTGGCAATTCGGCTGGAGGACATACTGACCCCAAAGCCAAAGCCCGGCTTAAGGGAGACGGCTCTGTCCATGCCCGCAAACACTTTGGTAAGAACCTTCTCATCTCTAGGAATAATATTGGGATCATTGATTACAGCCTTAGCCAGCAGCATCGTACTTAAATCGATATCTTTGTAGAAATTACTCAAGCTATTTTGAAGCATCCAATACTTCACCATAGCTTTCATTCTCTGCGCATCTGCAGGCGGCGCAGATTCCGACAAGCGCAATATAGCTCCCATCACTTTATGAGCTGGAACTTGATCTTGATAATAATTTCTCGCCACTTCTCGACTTCTGATCATATCCATCAAGGCACCTTTGTAGATAAACGGCTCATAGGAGTCATATACCCATTGATAAACATTATTAATGCCGCTGTAGGTAGGATACCATTGCGTTCCTCCCAGTAAGTTTAAGATTTTCGCGACATCCTGGATTAGGGCTGCTCCATAACCTCCATTATAAGCAAACCTGCCATGCATCACGAAAGAACCATCCTGATAAAATCCATCACCCGTTGTCACATAGTCCATCACTTTAGACAAGGCGTCTCTTGCATTAGACAGCATTGTATCCGATTTCATAATAATGCCTTGCACAGCCAAATAGGATGCTTTCCAAACACGGTTAGTTCCTGTAAGTTCCGTTAAGTCTATGCTCATTTTGGTATTATCGGGAGAAAAATGTTGAATCATATTCATATATTTCGTAATTCTGTCTGGCGTAGCTAACAGATCATCGTACATTAATAAAACAGCATCTGAGAGTTGAAGGGGGGTACCGATCTCTAAGTCATACCATAAATCCCATGAAGACACCGGATATACCGTTTCGTTGTACCGATTCATATACATCCATTCCAAGGCATCGAGGATGTCAGTTTTAAGCGTTTGATTCCCATAGAAGCTGGATCCAACGCTTTTGTAGGCAATCGCCATTTCTTTAATTCGAGTATAGTTCTGAGTAAGATGCAATGGCTTACCGATATTGGCCGGATCGTATATATCTGCCCATAAATAAAGCCTGCCAGGTGCTTTATTCAAGGTGCCCCAGCTGGATTGAGCTAACAAATTGACTTTATAAGCAACATCGGGATCAGAAGTGCTATATCCAGTACCTCCGGTTATGGTCGCCTCATACTTTGTTCTTAAATCATCATACACATCATTCGCACTTGCACTACGCAAACCTACTTGGCCAAAGACCGAAAATAAGAGCGTAATAATTAATAAGACGCCTAATTTTTGTTTAAACCTCTTCAACATATCAACACCACCGCTTCTCTCAAAATTACTTTAAACATCTACGTCAAAACTGAAGGTAAACGAAATGCGCGTACTATAAAGCGGAACAAGTGTTATCCAGCTTCCAACAAAATGAATGCGCTTTCAATACTAGTAAGTAACAGCTTCGGCATATGATTTCCCCCCTTTCATTCCTTATAGCATTCATACAGTGGGAAGAAAGAAAAGACGGAAGCGTATATTGGGTATGTTACGCAATACCGCCACTTCTTCCGTCTTCTGTTCTCTTATAGAATTATTGTTCCATGTACGAATTATTTTTTCTTGCTATTATAATAGTCGGTTTCATATTTAATTCTTTCAGTACCGGCTTGTGCTCTCCATTGCTTCACATACGTATCGAAGTAATCGAGCGGTTGTTTGCCAAGCATGATCTGAGCGGCTGCTTCTTGGAAAAGCGTACCGCTGAATTCTAATTCAGGCTTTGCGGGTAATTTTGTAGGAGGGAGACCCGCCACAATACTCTTCATTCCTTCTGAAGCGGCGACTTTATAAGCCGAATCCACTTTGTCGGCTGCTTCCTTGCTGCCCAATTGAATTTCCAGGAAGTCTCTGTTGTAGGTGACCAGATTGAAGGTACTTGGACGCCAAAGTGCCGTTTTGTCATCTGTATCCTTTTTGATATCATAGGTAATTTTGCCGCCATCCTTCTTGTACGTTACGTTTGGTATCCCAAAATTAACATACTCTTGACCTTCCTGAGTAACGAGCCAATCAAACATTTTGATGATCGCTGCTGGATCTTTCGCGGCTTTGGTGACCATGAACGACTTATTCGATGCACGAACCGAAGTGCCAGAACTTTCTACGCCCGGCGCTTTTGGCGTTTTAATGGCAATCACATTCGCTCCTATACCCGGAAGAGACTTGTTCAATTTGTCTTGCCAATCCCAAGCAAGCGAAGGTGTGTGCACCCAAGTACCAACCAAGTTATTCTGAATCTTCTGCTCCCAGACATTCCGTTTGTTTGTCAGAAACTCGCTATCAATCAGCTTCTCATCAACCAATGTCCGGAAAAATCCAAGCGCTTGCTTCATATTAGGACTAATAACCGATGGAACTACCTCGCCATTCACTAATACACGGTTGAAAGCATCCACACCGTACATGGTCATCACATTGTCAACCCAACTAAACTTCTCACGACCCGAGATCGCCATCTCATCTTTTTTGCCGTTGCCATTCGGATCCTTATCACGGAATGCCCGCAGCATTGTCAACAATTCATCAGGTGTTTGCGGCGGGTTAGCAATACCAACCTTATCCATCCAGTCTTTACGGACGTATAGAACATTATTTCCTAGCTGTCCTTCTGGAATCGCCATGATTTTACCATTCGTTGTGACTTCGTCCCAAGCGGCTTGCGATATCACCTTTTTCAAATTAGGGCCGTATTTATCAATATAATCGTTTAATGGGATAATCTGTTCATTTTGCAATAATTCATAATTAATACCCCAACCTCCGACGACATCGGGGATATCACCGCTGGCAAATTTAATTCTAACCTGCTCCCCATACTGCCCATGCGGTAGGAATACCCAATCCAGATCCGTATTCGATTTTTGAGCCAGGTATTTCATCGTTGGGTCATCCATCGTCTTCCCACCAGGAATCGGTTGGTTAACATCACTTGCGAACACGCGGATTTTGACCGGTGCTGCTGGAGTGGCAGGCGCTTGCGAAGCGCTTGTTTGCGTACTTGTTTGACTCGGTGTTGCGCTAGAACTGCTGCCCTCATTACCCGAAGAACATGCTGTGAGAAGCACGATTGTAGACATTGTTAAGCAAGCCGTACTCCCCCATTTCTTTTTGAAGCTCATATTCTTACCCTCCCTAGGATTTCTTAATGATCTATAAAGGCATATGCCTGAATATTCAGTTATTCTTTGACAGAACCAAGCAGCGCTCCTTTAACAAAATGCTTCTGCAAAAAAGGATAAATCAGTACAACGGGCACGGTGGCTAAGACAATCGTGGCCATTTGAATGGCGACCGGAGAGAGCTTGATGCCGCCTTCTGCAGCCGCACCTGCCGTCGAGTCCGAATCTCCATTGGCAATCAGCGAGTATAGGTACATTTGCAGCGTTTGTTTGTTGCGGTCATTAATAAACAAGAGCGGCCCAAAATAATTGTTCCAATGGCCCACTGCATAAAACAAAAGAAGTGTCATGACAATCGGCATGGACAAGGGTACTACGATACGCCATACCATGCCGTATTCGCTCATGCCATCTACACGAGCTGCATCGAATAAATCATCGGGTACCGTACGAAAAAACGTCATGCATAGAATCATATTAAAGGCACTAATGGCACCCGGCAGAATGAGGGCCCATATGGAATTTAACAGAAATAAATTTTTCACAAGCAAATACGATGGTATGATTGGCGCGCTAAAAATCATCGTAAAAATGATTAACAGCATAAAAAACTTTCTTCCCTTTAAATCCATCTTGGATAACGGATAAGCTGTAATCATCGTTAGTACCATATTGACCATGGTACCTATCACTACGATTTGGACTGTCATCCAACCTGCCTTCCAGAAAGTGCTATTATTCGCGACTAGTTTGAAATTATCAAGGGTCGCTTCTACCGGCCATAAGATGACCCTATTATGAATAAGTGCGTTCGAAGAACTGAACGAGCCTGCGATAACGTAAAGGATTGGGAGCATGGCTGCAACTGTAATCAGGATGAGAAAACTGACGTTAGAGACATCGAAAACCTTTTCACCGAATGATTTTCTAATTTTCATATACGACCACCTAGAATAACCCTTCCCCAGAAACTTTTTTACTGATTTGATTTGCCATAATTAAAAGCGTGAAGCCGATGACCGATTTAAACAGCCCTATCGCGGTTGTGACACTGTATTGCCCCCCTAAGATACCTTGCCGATAGGCATAAGTATCCAACACTTCACCTACCTTAAGCGTGGTTGGGTTTAAGAATAAATACACTTGCTCGAAGCCAACATCCAGTACGTGGCCAATTTTGAGCAGCAGTAGAATAACAATAGCTGGTAGAAGTCCTGGGAATGTGACATGCACGAATTGCTTCCATCGTCCTGCCCCATCAATTCTCGCTGCCTCATAATAGGAAGGGCTTATCCCCGCCAAGGCTGCCAAGAAGATGATTGTACTCCACCCCATCTCCTTCCAGATGCCAGAACTGATTAGCAACGTGCGGAAGTATTCCGGCATTTGCAAGAAACTGATTGGCTCATATCCGATCCATACCAACACCATGTTAACGAAACCGGTCTGACTGGAGAACATCATATAGACTAAGCCGTATACAATCGTCCAGGATAGAAAGTGAGGCAAGTAAAGCAACGTTTGCACCATGCGTTTAAACGCGAAATGTCTCAGTTCATTCAACAAACAAGCGAGTATAATTGGAGCAGGAAACGCAAAGATAATTTGATAAAAACTTAAGATGATCGTATTAGCGATTAATCGCTTGAATTGTGGATACGTAACTAACTGCTCGAACCATTGGAATCCGACCCAATCACTCTTAAGGAATCCTTTGTAAATATTGTAATCTTGGAACGCAATGACACTTCCTAGCAATGGAATGTATTTAAATACAACAAAATACAAAATTCCCGGCAGCAGCATCAAGTACAACGGATGATTTCTCCTTAGGTATCGGAAAAGCGACGACTTAACAACACTTGTGGAGCCTTCAGATGCTCCTGCAAGTAATGCCTCATGCTTTGTTGATAGCAACTTATTGTTCAATCCATTCCATTCCTTTCTCTATCTGTTTAAACTTATTATAAGGGACTGGAAAGTTACCTCATACAGGATAAGCGTTCGTTTATACCTGACGATATTCGGGAGATTGAGAAAAAAAAACACACCGCTCGGTGTGTAAGATAATTAGGATTCCATTCGCTTTTTGTAATCCAACGGATTCAAACCGAAATGTTTTTTGAATAATTTCGTGAAATAGTCGACGTCTTCATAGCCGACACGGTTAGCGATTTCATATACTTTTAATTGGGAGTTCAGCAAGAAGTCACGCGAATGATTCATCCGTTCCACAACGATAAATTGCCAAACGGTCATGTCCGTTTCCTGCTTAAATAAGGTACACATATACGTTTTATTGTGCGATACAATGTCCGCCAAATCTTGTAAATTGATTTTTTCTCCGTAATGGCCCCGTATATATTGTTTCATCATGTCCACAACCTTACTCGACTGATTGCCACGGATGCCGTGCATGACCGACATCAAGCTATTAGCCCCTTCTTCCAGTCTTCTAACTGCGCATAAGCGAAAATAACTTCGAGTGGCGTGAAGAGACAGCAGATCCTCCCCAAGTCCCAAATCCTTCCCCTCATCCAGCTCCAGTCGAAGCTTATCCTTTGCCATCTCTTCAATGACGGTTTGTAGCCATAGATTGGAAAGCACATGTAATAAGTAGTTGTTACCTGCTGCCCATCCTTCCAATAACTCAAGCGTTTCGACAATGAGCAGCGGCATCCTATCATTCCGCAACATTTGGATATGTTCGATCCATCGTTCGATCCATGATCGGTTCATCGGCAGTTTGCGCAATATCAATTGTGCAGCCTCGTGCTTTCGTTCCTGTATAATTCGCCCCGTTGCCGAGCTCAAAGAATCGTGAATGGCATGCGGATTAATCGGTTTTAAAATATAATCCAGCGCAGATAGCTTCATACTACGTTGCGCATATTGAAAATCGTCATAACTGGAAACGACCATGCACTTCATCCATGGATATAGCCGATTGATATGCTCAATTAATTCTAACCCATCCATAGCTGGCATTCGGATATCTGTGATACACAAATCCGCATAATAGTCTTCTAGCCATTCCAACGCTTTAACACCGTTTGAAGCAGTTCCAGCAACGACCGTTGTGTCGTTATAGCCCGATACATATTTAGATAAACTGTTACAAATTAACATGGAATCATCTACAATAAGCACTCGAATCATACTTGGCCCCCCCTTAGGTTCGATAAGGAAAACGAATGATAATACGTGTCCCGCCTCCTGGCAGTAATCGCTCTACAAAAACGCCTGTATCCGGCTCGTTATAAAATGTTTTTAACCGATAATGGACGTTCAGCACGCCGATTCGGGAAAAACGCATATAATCTTGTTCCGTCTGACCGATGCTCAACGCTTGTTGAATCGTGTTCAACCTTTCGTCGGTAAATCCGATTCCGTTATCCTCAATGACGATTTGGACGTATCGATCCTTCCAACGGGTCGTCGAAATCCGAATGAATAAGCGTTCTCCTGTCACTTCATAAGCATGTTTAACACTGTTTTCAACAAAGGGTTGAATAATGGCTTTCAGACATTGCGCATCCAGGGCGGAACTATCCTGTTCAAAACTTAACGATATATTGTCACCGTACAAGATACGAATGATATAAAAGTAATTTTTTAAGTGATCAAACTCATCTTTGACTGTCACAATGGTTTGTTGATAATTGGATGTGTACCTCAGCATGTTAGACAACGCGATCGTTGTCTGTTGAATATCGGGTTGTTCGGCCAAATGAGCCATGGAATTGATCGATTCAAGTGCATTGTATAGAAAGTGGGAATTGATTTGCGATTGTAACGCAGATAAGACAGCATGCTGCTGGACGAGACGGGTCTCAGCAAGCTGAAGAATCGAATTTTCTATGCGATCTAGGAGTAAATTATAGGCCGATGCAAGCTCAGCCACTTCATCAATTCCGGTCACTTCAGCACGGACATCGAATTGATCTAGTTTCGTCATTTTGATCGTCCTGCGCAGCTGTTTAAGTCTTCGCGTTATGGAATGAGAAGTTAAATAGGCAAGAATGGAAGCAATCAACAGTCCCGCAATTGTAAGCGTTATCGTCAAATGACGAATATTGGATATGCTTTTAGCCAAATCTCCGTAAGGTACGATAACAATAACTTTCCAGTCAGTGCCTGTGATCGTTTGATACACAATCATTTGTTTCGTTTCCGCTTTGTAATAGGAGCCAGAGAGGTTAGAGCTGATATTCGTAAAAATGACTGGATCTAGCTTGGAATTGATTTGCCCCGGGTCGGGATAGGACACAATCGTGCCAGATTGATCAACAATCATGCCAAGCCCGTGCTCGCCAAGCTGGATTTCATTTAATATTTCTTGTGTCGCTAGAAGGGAGATATCGATGGCCAAGTAACCGTTCTGTTCAGCAAAACGAAACTTTTGCGCATACGTTAAAATAGGGATGCTCTTCGACCTCCCCGCTTTATCGGTGTAATGATCGTCCATACCATAATGGCGGGAAATCTTCCCTGTCAGTTCCATACTGCCCAGCCACGATTCATTTTTCATCGAATAATAAGGTGCTAAAATGGACTCCCACATGTATTCATTACGATATGTGCTCTCGTTCCCATTCTCGTTATACAACTTAATGGACAAGGTCTCTGGGTGATAGGTGGTAAAAGGGGTAATCCATGTTTTTTCTATCTTTTGGTAGCTATCGAAGAGGCCATATTGATCATTAGGTCCTGTCTTTAACCAATCCTGAAACTCTCTGCTTCCGCTAATCGTGCGAAAGAACTGTTCATTATCCCTGATATATCGGCTCAGGTTCAGGTTCGCTTGCTTCAGGATCTGGTTACTGAAACGCACCACATCATTATTGATCGCCTCAGAGCTTTTAATGAAACTGAATGTGCTGACCCCGGTTACCGTTATAAAAATAGTGGCAAAGATGATTAGAATAAGCTTCCATTCCAATGAACTCCGGATCGCTTGAATCATGCTCAGTTCCTCCTCAGACAGATGTCTGCGCTTTCAGACTCCTTTGTCAAGATTTATGTTACCAAATATTGCCTACATTCACCATATATCTTTATTTCCTGATCTTATATAAGGTCAACTGGCAATCATAAGCAAAAAAAAGAGAAGTCATGTAAATGACCTCTCTTTACTTTCTAACTGAATCGCCTTTTTGAATGACGTTCTCTCTATAGCTTTTGCCCCAATCGTACATCATCTGCAGTAAAGGCATCAGACTTTGCCCATACCCAGTCAGGGAATATTCCACTTTAGGCGGATTCTCCGCGAATACTTCACGGCAAATCAGAAGGTCCTCTTCCAGCTCGCGAAGTTGATTCGTTAACATTTTCTGAGTAATGCCGGGGATCAGCCGCTTTAACTCTCCGAAGCGCTTCGTCCCTTCCAATCCCAGATGCCACATAATAATTAACTTCCACTTTCCTCCGATAACAGCAAGCGTAAGCTCTTTCTCACAATTAATATCCTGCAAATTAATGCGTTCTTTGACTTCAAGTGCCATTCTGTTGCGGCCTCCTCTCTACATACCCATTATACAGTAGTTAGGAAGAAGCCTTCTACCTCATAACATCATTCTAAATTTGCATGATTTGCATACATGCTGCTCGTATCCATCTCTAGCTTCTGCATGAGGCTTAAGATGACAACATCGTAAAATAAAAGCAGCGTTTGCTCATACAAACTCCCCATAGGCTGTAAGGAGACTGCTGCATCAAATTGATCTTTGCGAGCCCCTGTCAGCGTAATCGTATGATTCGCCATTCGCCCGATAGTCGAGTGTGCAGAGAGCGTAATCAAGACGACCTCCGCATGAAGCGAAGCGGATTTGTTGGCAAAGGCGACAAGTAGGGGCGTCTCCCCTGAACCTGAACCAATAACGAGTAGATCGCCGGCCTTTATTGCGGGTGTAACGGTTTCTCCAACAACATAAACAGGAATACCCAACTGCATGAGTCGCATGGCAAAAGCACGTCCCATGAGTCCCGATCTTCCCGCTCCCGCTACAAAAACCCTTTTCGCTTTTATAATCCGCTCGGCAAGCCCTGCAACTTCACCTTCATTAATTTGCTGAAGTGCTTGATAAAGCTCAGTCGCTACTTTTGATAATCCTGCCGTTTGAGAAGGAATCATGGACTCACCTTGCCGCTTGAACCAGCCGCTGCATCTCCGCAGCAGCTGCTTGTCGATTCTCTTGCCCCGTAATGCCTCCCCCGACAATAACCAAATCAGGTCTAGCCGCCAATACCTCGGGTAGTGTGTGCAGCTTAATGCCTCCGGCGATAGCCGTTTTAGCATGTTTAACCACTCGCTTAATTGTGGCTAAGTCTTCTAACGAGTTTTTCCCAGCCGCTTGGTGATCGTAACCGGAATGAACGCATATATAATCGACGCCCAGTGCATCAATTTCTTTTGCCCGTTTTGCCATATCAGGCACATTGATCATGTCGACCATAATCTTAGTTCCCTGTTTTCTTGCTTCAGCCACGGCACCGCTGATGGTTGTATCATCTGATACCCCCAGCACCGTTATGATGTCCGCTCCCGCTTCAGATGCTTTCATGACTTCATAACCGCCCGCATCCATAATCTTCAAATCTGCCAGTACTTGTACATGAGGATATGCGGCTTTCAATTCTTTGACAGCACGTAAACCTTCATTAATGATAACCGGTGTGCCAATTTCCACGACATCAACATAAGCTGCCACTTCATTTACAATCTCTTTCGCTCCTTGAATATCCACTAAATCTAAAGCTAGTTGCAATTCCATCGAGAATCTCTCCTTCTATTTGCAATTCTGGTGAATGCCATAGACCCATTGTAGGGCCATGCCGCTCATCAGAAAAGTAGGCACTTCTATGTGCGTAGTTACTTGAAAGTAACTGGATTCTGAAGGAATTCATGCAGCTGAATAGCACCAAATAGCACCAACAAGCCACTGCCAACGCAAAAAAGACCAAGCCTCACCTCTCGGAGTGCCTAGTCTTTTCACATTATCAATCTAATGGTTAAGCTATTAATTTCAATCCTACTGCAGCACTTAGCACCATCGCGATGAACACCATTCTCTTCCAGTTCTTAGATTCCCCATAGAACAGCATTCCTACGACTGCACCTCCAACCGTCCCAATCCCTGTCCAGACCGCGTAAGAGGTACCCATTGGTAAGCTTTTCATTGCTTGACTTAGAAATCCAAAACTCATAATGATACCTACGATGAAAATAGCAAAGCTACGAATATTCTTCGCTTTATTGATTTGATTCATACCGACAACACCTACAACTTCGAACATCCCAGCAAATACTAGAAAAAACCAACCCATTAGGCTGCAGCTCCTTTCTCACCGTTTGTCACAAATTTCAATCCAAATACACCGGATAAAAGAAGTAGAATTAGGAATACTTTAAGAAACTGGAATGGCTCTCCGAAAAATAGCATTTCCACAATAACTGTCCCGGCTGTCCCCATCCCTGTAAATACGGCATATACGGTTCCCACTGGAAGCTTGGTAGACGCACTAATAACAAGATGAAATGAAATATATATGGCAACGGCCGTAGTGATCCACGTCCATGTTGTATCCGAATGTTTTAATCCTGTCACCCATATGACTTCAAAAATGACACCAACGAAAATATAGATCCAATAACGATTCATGTGTACAAACCCCCTGTTGCTTTTACTTTTTGATACCACGCCAAAAGACGAACCAGGAAGATTCAATCCTTTTCATCGACCGAGCAGAACCCCCAAATAATAATTCCACAAACATGCCATCTAATACCGCAGAGAAAGCAACCGTGGCCGTATCGCTGCTAACTTCAGGGCTAATGCTCCCATTGTACAAAGCCTGATCAAATAGCGGCATTATCATGGTTTCAATCTTATCTAGATAATCGTAACCTTGCTTAACGATCTCATCATAGAGATGGGACGGCGGGAAAAAGGCCACGCGCAAGAAAAATTTCGTGTTATCATCCTGTTCATAACGGTCTTGATATTGGATCAGAAATTCATAAAGAAGTTGATCAATTGAAAGATGCTTATTGTTGTCGAGATACGTATGAACAAAATGCAATTCTTTCGCTAGCACCTCATCAAACAGAGCAAGAAACAATTCATCTTTCCCTTTAAAATGCGTGTAAATGGATTGTTTTTTGATTCCTACATCCGTAGCAATATCTGCAAGCGATGCACCTTCATAGCCATTTTTAGCAAAATGAGTGCGCGCTACTTCTTTGATCCGTGTTGCCGTCATATCATCATTCCTTCCGAACGTTCGTCAGGACAATGATAACATGTTATCTTCCGCATGGCAACCCGCGATCGTCGTAAATAACTAGGCAAAAAATACATCATCATCGGCTTGTTCGCATGCTTTTCCAATTATTGAATACATATGTAAGTATTCGATAACCAGGAGGACACAAATCATGTCACAACATGGGCAATCGTTCATGAAAGGAACGTTCGTCTTGTCTGTCGCTGCTTTCATCAACCGTATTCTCGGTTTTATCAGCGGCATGTATATCGCTCGCGTGCTGGGCGCAGAGGGAATCGGCATCTTGATGATGGCTCATCCGCTCGTCCCGCTCGTCATTACGATTACGGAGCTTGGATTGCCGGTCGCCATTTCCAAATTGGTCGCAGAGGCCAACGCTCGCGGCGAACGGATGAAGGTAAGGCGCATCCTGCATGTCTCTCTCGCAGTCACGGGCTTCTTAAGCGTAGCACTCACGACCATATCGTTATTCGGATCGGAGTGGATCGCATCCATTCTGCTTAGCGACCAACGCGCGTATTACGCGATGCTGGCCATTACGCCGATCGCGCCGATTGTCGCTGTTTCAGCCGTTTTGAAAGGATATTTCCGCGGTATGCAGCAAATGAAAACCATTGCCGCTTCCGATGTACTGGAGCATACGGTTCAAATTGCCTGCGTACTTGCACTAGTCCACCTCTTGCTCCCTTATGGCGTCGCTTATGCGGCTGCCGGAGCGATGGCTGCCTCTGTCGTCAGCGAAGCAATCAGCCTCTTATTTCTAGTGGCAAGCTACAAGCTTTACGGCGAATCCAAGATGCCTGGAGAGACTTGGGCAAGCCACTTGAAACAAGGAAGAAGCACGCTCGGCGAGCTGCTTCAAATCGGATTGCCAACGACGGGGCACGGCGTTATTCATTCGTTGTACAGCACCTTCCAACCGCTGCTCATTACGACCAGCCTAGCACTGGCCGGCATCGGCACAGCGTTAGCCACGAAGCAATTTGGGATGTTGGCTGGCTATGCGTTTCCGCTGCTGTTCATGCCAAGTTTTATCACGCAGTCCTTGTCCACCGCTCTCATTCCTGCAATTGGCGAGGCCGCAGCGAACAAGAACAGTCTGCTCATACATGAGCGGATGAATCAAGCGATGATTTTGGGACTCCTGATCGGCGCACCAGCGACCGTTATCCTGTACGTGTGGGCAACTCCACTAACCACACTTGTCTATCATGCGCCGGAAGCAGGTGTGCTGCTACAAATACTGGCGCCGATGTTTTTCCTGCATTATTTCGACGCGCCACTTCATGCGATTCTACTTGGGCTCGGCCGCGCGAAAGCTACCCTGTGGAACTACGTAATAGCCACCCTATTCAAGAGCGTCTCGATCTTCGTGTTCGGCAGCCAATATGGTATTATTGGCGTTGCGTACGGCATCGGTATCGGCATTGTGTTACAAACACTGCTGAACTTTTTTTCCATCTCAAGCTCGATCGGATTTTATTGGAGTATTCGTCCATATGTCAAGGTTGCGCTCTCCATGATACTGATGATGCTTTGCGGAAACTGGACCTATCACTATTTTGTCAGCAATGGTATGCCACAATTATGGTGCGTAATCACTTCCATCGTCTGTTCCCTGTTTCTCTATTTCGCCACACTCGTATTCACGGGTACACTGAGTCGAAAAAGTACGCGCCACCGATTTTCGTTCCCCTGGTAAGTTGAATCAAGCAAAGCAGTGCATCTCCGGGCTGTAGCCCTGGGTTTCACTGGAGTTAGTCGGTTTTATCGACTATCTCCGGGCCGCAGCCCTGGGTTTCGCTGGAGTTAGTCGGTTTTATCGACTAACTCCGGGCCGGAGACCTCGGTTTCACTGAAGTTAGTCGGTTTTATCGACTATCTCCGGGCTGTAGACCTCGGTTTCACTGGAGTTAGTCGGTTTTATCGACTATCTCCGGGCCGCAGACCTCGGTTTCACTGGAGTGAGTCGGTTTTATCGACTATCTCCGGGCTGTAGCCCTGGGTTTCGCTGGAGTTAGTCGGTTTTATCGACTAACTCCGGGCCGCAGCCTGGGTTTCACTAGAGTTAGTCGGTTTTATCGACTATCTCCGGGCCGCAGCCTGGGTTTCACTAGAGTTAGTCGGTTTTATCGACTATCTCCGGACTGTAGACCTCGGTTTCACTGGAGATAGTCGGTTTTATCGACTATCTCCAGCAAAAAAAGCAGCCATAACCGGCTGCTTTCTTCACTCTAGCTTCAAACTCCTCCAGATTTATTCCCCCGCGAGCACCCCCCGTTTTCAAGAATCTTCGAGGTGCTGATCTCCATGTCGATTCATCATGTACCATGGTTACGAGTGTCAAGCCAACCAGTTCGGCATTAGGACAGATTTCCCATATGGACCGAATGCGGCTGGATGGATCAGACCACGTGGAGTCAAATTCGCGGCAACGAACCTCAGATCGTTTTTCCGCTAAAAGAAGTCGTTTTAACTAACTTTATAAAGGCATACCGAACAAGAGGCCCTACAATGATGAGTTGAAGCGGAAAAGCGAAAATAAAATTTTGACATACTAAAGTAAAATAACTTCCCAGCAAAGACTCTCCCTGCAAGCTATTAGAAAAATAAGCACTCCCCAATCCATACAAGGACATACAAAGAACCATTCCGCTCACCATAAAAAAGGCTAGGAAGAGAATCACATACAGCTTGTTAGATTTGTCATAGGGTAACGAGAAAGCCATTTTTTTGGCCACTGGACCAACAATAAATAATTCCAATAAGGTTGCAATAATAAAGATTTGTAAAAGTTGAGCGAAAATCCCCCTCACTGATATGCTACCCAGCAAACCGTGTGTAAATAGATTATAAAATGTCATGAATACAACCATGCCAAAGCACATCATCAATCCAAAATAAAATTCTTCTTTCTTCGTTGTTGGCACGTTCCATCATCCTTTCTGTTTTCCCTTGTTAGTATAGCGGTAGCAGGACCCTCTTCATAAGTGAACAGTCTGTGAACCTTTTGGAGTCCTCCGACTTATCATGTGAATCATTCTAAATGGAAATCTCACTTCCACTCCCCACATTCCAACCACTCGCAAGCAGCATATGACTAAAAAGCCTGCAAATTCAATTTGCAGACTTCAAGCATGTTGGAGTCCTTACGCCAACAAAGGTATCAATTCTTCTAACGAATTAACAACATAATCTGGAGAAACGTATTGTGGTAACTCTTTATTTCTTCGATTAATCCATGCAACCTTAATTCCTGCTCTCTGGGCACCTGCAACGTCGCTAGTCAAAGAATCACCAACATGAAGAACCTCTGTGGGGTGAAGATTATATTTCTGAAGTGCTTTCTGAAACATTTCAGGTCTTGGCTTATATGATTTAACGTCTTCACTCGTAATCATGTTCTCCAAGAATAATCCATGATGACGAATTGCCGATAGAATGTCTTTTCGGTCGATATTAGACAGTATGATTATCGGAGTTCTAATACTATCCAAGAAAGTCTTTGCATCCTCAAATAGTTGTGGGCATTGCCAGTGTTTAAATAAAATTTCACTAAGTTCTTTTGGATTTTCAGACGACTTGTAGAAAGCTACTGTATCCGCTAAAGAACAAATTTCGATCTCACGTTGGGTTTTAAAGTTATCACCATAAGATGATTGAAAATTGCTAGAGAAAGAATTCCACCAATAGTTCCCAATGTCTCTTGTCGTAGTTTGCGTTGATGTCGATGTCAAAATCCTTTGGCATATATCCTCAATAAAAACATCATCTTCGTGCACGAGTGTACCGTAGAAATCAAGAAATACTGCTTTATACATAGATAAAAACACGCTCCTTTATTTCACTGCGTTAATAGTTTACCACTTTACTATAATAATGTGCCGGGATAGATTTGTACATCACCTAATTGCCAAAAAAGAGATAATTCGGCTCCTTCAATAATTTATTCGTAATACGATGATTCAATTATATCTAGTTGGTTTACTTATGTTGTATAAAGTTAAAATAAATATTACAGACTGGGAGAGTGGTTCAAATGAAATTCCTTAAAACAAAATTGGCTGTGCTTCTTGCAACATCGTGTTTAATGGTTCCAAGCGTCATTAGCGCCGCAACCGAGACTGATGCACCATACTACACTTATCAGAATGGCGTTGTTCACACCCTTGTCCATGGTGTTCTGGTTCCTGGCCGTTATACAAATGTTGATGAAGATACGGTAGCCGTTTATATCCCAGGAGGGGTAGGAATTATTGCAGTCGATAAGGATGCTGTTCTACCTTGGGGTTCCAAAGTCTTAGAATAGGATCATCCAGTTTGTATTTGCACCTTGTTATGTATTCAAACGTTAGAGACCATCTCCTTAGTGGAGATGGTCTCTATGTGTGTGTATGTGTGTTGCTTAAAACTATATTCCCAACGCGGCCAGCAATTTGTAAATCATGGCAGCTGCTTCGCCTCTCGTCGTTGTTTGGCCCGCACGGAAAGTGCCATCCTCGTAACCATTCAGGATGCCCGCGGATAGAGCCCTATCGATCGATGGTTTCGCCCAGAACGGAATGTCCGAAGCGTCTTTCAGGCTCAATGTTTTACTCGTCAAGCCCGCGGTACCGTTTCCGTAAATCTGCAAAGCTCTTGCCGTCATCACGGCTGCTTCCGCCCGCGTCACGGTGAGATCGCCTTTGAAGCTAATCGTGCCGGCTTCCTCGTAACCTTGAATCAGGCCCGCTTCCACTGCGGCCACGATGTGCGGCTTCACCCAAGATGGGATAACCGCTTCATCCGAAAAGTTCGTGTCGCGGGAAGCCACTTCAACACCTAATGCCGAAACCAGCATCTTAGTGAATTCGGACCTCGTCACGGTTGCGTCCGGTCGGAAGCTTCCATCAGGGTATCCGGCTGCGACATTCATCCCTGCGAGACGACGAACGTAGCTTGTTGCCCAATGATTCGCCATATCCTTCATCTCTGCTGGTTCATGGGAGAAGACAGCGAACTTTGTGAAGTGATCGACATTCACCCTAATCGTTCCGTCTTCATTTACGGTTCCGCCGATGAATATCCAACGCTTCTGGCTTTCGTGATAATAGTAGACTGCCGGTTGGCTCCCTGGCTTCAATTGCTTGGCTTCGTAGACGAATGAAAGCTCAAGCGGCTTTGAAAACCGATCGCCCGTCGTACTGGATAATTCGAAAATTTGACTGACCGATTGAAGATCGCCATTCGCGGGAATCTGGTCTGGTGCGACGACCGCGATATGGATCGTCCCCTTCGATGACACGGCGCCAGCAGGAATTTGAATCTTTACTCCGCCTTCCAGCTCCAACTGTTTGCTTTCTTCCGGGCTCACATCCGTTTGCTGTTCCTTGCTCCCGGAAGATGGGGGCGCAGTACTTTCTCCGACAGGGGTTTCCTCCGCTTGGTTGCCTTCGTCGACAGGCTCCTCTGTTCCGGAAGAATCCTCTTCCTCCTCGACCGTCACCTTGCGTACCGCTTCCACAGCAGCGTTCCCTGCTTGGTCGATGACATTGTATCGCAGCGTATAGGTACTTGCTGTGCTGGTATTCACTTCGCCTGTGACAATAATCTCGCCTACTGGACCGATATTATCTGTTGCCGTTGCGCCTTGATCGCGATAAGTACTGCCGAATGGTACGGTCACGTTGGACTGTCCATTTAACGTGATGACCGGCGCCGTCTTATCAATGCTGATGGTCAACGTTGCGGTCTCCGTTTTATTACCGGCTCCATCATCAGCGTGATAGCGAAGCTCATTGAGGCCTTCAGCGGAAATCGTTATCGGCTCGCTATACGCTTGCCATGTGTCTCCCGCATCTAGGCTGTAGAACATGTTGGCACGTTCCGAGCCTTCGCCTTCCGGACGCAAAGTAACCTGTACATCCGAAACGTACCATCTGTTGCTACCGGATTCACCGGTAACCTCCGCTTTCACGGCCAAGGAAGCACCGCCGTTGTCGCTAGTGGAGAGTTGTCCCGATACGTCGAAGCTGGTAAAGGCGTTGTAAGTCGCCTGAATCCCATCTGAATAAAGGCCAGCCTGTGCGGGTCTATTTTCGAAAGGATCCTCTGCATCAAAGATTAGATTGTTGTTCACCCAGACATAGATTTTCCCCTTTGACCGAACCACCTTATAGAAGTTTTGCGCGCTAATCTCTTCCCGAAGGGCGAAGGAGAACGGGCGATTCAAATCTGAAGGCACGCTCAGTCGAAGTTGACTAGTTTTTACAGGATCCGTAAAGTCGGCGATATGATACGCGCCTTTTCCCTTTTCTTGATACGCAAATGGTACCGAGTTCCAACCGTCCTTCTGACTGTCGAACTTGAAATTTGCCGATGTTGAATCGGGCAGCTCAAAGTTCTTGTTCATGTATGGGAACAAGCCATTGAACCACAAAATTTTTGCCGATGAAATTTCCGCTTCTGCACGCAGATCGTACACATACTCACGCTGGCCGTTCTCTGCGTAGTTGCTGTGCCCATAGATCGTATCTCTCGCTGTGGGAGCGACGGCCATGACCTCCTCCTGACCATCCACGACCTTGCGCAACTCGAATTCGTTCGTGGCATAGTTCGTACTTGCCGTCACGTAGTTTTGGTCGTCGACATACTCCAGCATGACGCCCGCTTTCCCACTGTCTGGCAAGGCTCCCGAATTTACATTGACCGAAAGTTCATGGCCGAGCGTCCGATCACCCTTGACCGTGATCGCTTCCCCGGCAGCAGGGGACTGCAAGCCTTTCTCCGAAACCGACCATGATTCATCCCAACCGTTGATGTACGTACCGTATTCGCTCCAACCAGTCGTTACGGTTACGTTATCCATCCGAACGTTCGCCTTGTTGCTGATCAAGCCGATTCGCCCAGGAGCAGCCATTGCCTCCTGCTCAAACACCGGCCGATCGTCGTTAAGCGTGTAATGATCCAATTCCGCAAACAATTTGGACCCGTTCTTGTACACTCTGAGCGTATGATATTGCTCTGCAAAGTCTTTAACACGCGAGTCATTTTCCATGAACGCGAACTTCGAAGGTAAATCTGTGATCGCACTTTCCGAAACACCGTCTATGCGAGAATCGACGATAAGTTTCCGGTCATTGCGATCGATCAACACATTCACATAGTTGTTCTCATCCTGATGCCAGGCAACAATACCGGCTTGCCCCTCATCTCCAAAATCGTTGTCATTGAATCGAAGATTAGCCTCTACAAACACATTTTCCGCTTCGTATCCGTTCAGCAGCACTTGTTTCGAATCGCCAGGCGCATTCACATATAACGCCTCGCTATCGATCGATACGCCAGTCTCCGGCATTTCGTAATGCTGCAAGCTGTCTTCCGAATCGAACCTGTCTTGGAACGTTGGTGTCCAAGCCTCCGGATGAATGCCTTCCGAATCATAGGAGGTTGGTCCATCAACGACCATCTCTTGATCCCAGAAGTAGACACGATCCTTCCCTTGCCCTTCATCACTGTTCCAAAAAGCTTTATAGGTAACCCAATCCTCAAAACCATTCGGCCCCTTAATCATATTCGGTTGCGATGGTCCGATAATGTCGGGTTCCACAGGATGCCCGTTCGTATCATACAGACCAAAATCTAGATGGTAGTAATTCAAAGATGCCCCGCCATTTTTACTGATCTCTACGGCGATCACATTCTCGCCGGGCTGAAGCATATCAGCGGGAACTTCAACCATTTTATAGGCTCGCTGCTGACCACCGAATGTGTAGAATGGCTTGCCGTTTACATACAACTTGCCATACCCTTCCAGACGGTAGCGAAGGACCGTGGTCTCAGGTACTACATCCAGATGGAAGGAGCGTTTTGCCCACATGGAGTCTTGACCGCTCGGGTGTGCCCAAATCTCGGATGGCGCTGTTTTCCCGTTGTTATAAATAGTTGGGATTTTCCCCGTTCTCGTATCCGGCCAGCCGAAGCCGCCCTCTCCAGTCGTCCAACCGTTCATATCTGAGCCAACCGTGTTCCAGCCTACCTGAGGCGCATTAAAGGTATATTGATATGGCTGGCTGCCATGCTCGGCCGTCGGCAGGATGACGTTGTATTTCAGGAGCAGCCCCTCAATATTGCGTGCCAGCAGCTTACCTGGATATTTGGAAGCATTCGTTATTTTATCGTAGCTATCGGCTTGCGCTACCCCGGTCTCATACAGTCCTGTTTCCGGGAACATTTGATTTCCGACATACAGCATGTAATACTCGCCATTATGGTAAAATAACTCCGGTCCTTCGAAATTCACGAAGTTCACATTAGCCCAGTGGCCCTTCTGTGTATGAACCGTTTCGATCGCTTTGCTTCGGCCCGGATTGCCCTTCTCATTAAAGAAGGATTGCACGTCCCAGAGCCATGCACCGGCATTCGCCGGCTTTGCTGCCCCGGTATTAGGGTCTACCTCGTCCGGATTTACCTTGCGCAGTAAGATTAAATCTCCGTTGTGCGCAACGAATAATTGTGGGTCAATCCCATCATCATATTTCTTATCCTTGAGGGCATACTCGAAATTCGGCGACGTATTCATCTTGCTAGGGTCCCCGTAGATCAGTGAGGTACCATTGTAGATATAGAACATCACCCCGTTATGGAAGAACAAATCGGATGCGCCTAATTCGTTGTGATCGGATGGAGTCACCGCCTGCGGCATCGTACTCGGGTCATTCGAAATTAACCGATACGGGCTTTCCCAGTGAATCATATCCTTCGAGCGATACACCTTCCCCAAAGTTCCGGTTCCCATCGCATAATAGTAACCGTTATACTTCTCAATCGTTCCATCATAGAGGGTAGCCTTCTTGCCAAGGTCGGACCCCGAACCGACTCTGAACAGGTTATCTACTTTCTCAATGGCGGAAGGGATTACAGTAATTTCGCTGCTCGCCGACAAGCCTCCGTCCTCCGCTGTTCCCGTGATGAACGCTCTGCCCAGTCCGACAGCTGTCACCCAGCCGTTCATATCAACCGTTGCCACAGAAGCATCGGAGGTTGACCAGGATACATTCCGATTCGTGGCGTTCTTAGGCCAGATGACGGCTGACAACAAATGCGTCCCCCCCACCGATAACTCAACTTTCGAATGATTCGGAGAGATCGTCAAGACCGAGATCCCCTTAACTGTCATAACCGCAGAAGCCGTATAAGCGCCATCTACTGTCGTTACGATAATCGTCGCTGTACCTGGCTGAAGTGCCGTAACGACACCCGCTTCGTTAACCGATGCGATAGTTGGGTTGTCAGAAGACCAATTCACCCTCTGGTTCGTTGCATTCGTCGGTGTGACTGTCGATGTTAAGGCCTGTGTCGTTCCTATCAGAATTTCTGCTGCCGCAGGTGTAAGACCGACCCCCGCTACCGGAATATTCTCAACGGTTACGCTACTCTGCGCCGAGTATTTCCCATCGACCGTCGTCACGGTGATTGTCGCTGTACCTACCGATACCCCTTGCACAGATGCCTTCAGACTGCCCTTCGACATCACCTTCGCAATGGATTCATTGCTGGAAGTCCTGATTACATCCTGAATCGTCGCATGCCTCGGGAAAACTGTTGCAGTCAGAACCTGCGTAAGGCCGGCCCCAACCGTGACCGCTGCCCGATCCAGACTGACGCTTTGCGGGTGGACGGCACCTAAGATAGGCTCGACAGCGGCATTGTACAATCGTACATCATCGATAACCCCGTTATAATAGGCCCCGGTTGCCGGTCCTTCGAAAGCGTCAACGGCGAATCTCGCACCGAGCGCCCCTTCGTTAGCGGCTGCGGCAACTTTATCGAAAGACGTCGTGGTTTCTTTCGCCAATTGTCCGTCTAGGAATAACTTAAAGGATTTGTTGCCAAATGCGACAGCTACGTGATGCCATTGGTCTGCACCAGTCAGCGCTGTGGAAAGAATGACGCGATCAATAGCAGGTTTGTTATTCACAATCGCTGCCTCGAGCTTCCCTCCGTTAATTTGAATAGCCAATCCTGCCCCATTGCCTCCGCGCTCGAACAATACCTGTCTGGTGTTCAAATCTGTCGGCTTGAACCACATCGCAGCGGTGAATGCGGAAAACTCATCCCTCAAGAAGGACATTGTATTTGTATTGAGTTGAATGGTGCTTGTCGATCCATTGAAAGAGAAGGCTCCCCCGTCAACACCACCATCCGGCAGCCAAGATCCGATAGCGCTTACAGAATGATGCCCATTACCTGTGGAATCCTCTGCAACTTGCTTGCCGTTATAACTGTATGGCGCATCCAGCTTGTACCAGGCGTCCAATCCCTCGAAGGGCATGGAAATCCGTGCAGGAAGTACGGTTACAACGCTTGCAGCCGTATAATTTCCATCCTCCGTTGTCACGGTAACGGTTGCACTGCCCGCTTTTTTGCCTTCAATAGCTGCTTGTGTTGAACCGTAAACGGCAACCGTCACGACAGATTCATCGCTGGAAGTCCAGGTGATATTTCGATTCGTCGCGAATGACGGCTGGGGAGAAGCGCCCAGATACACCGATTCGCCAACCGTCGTGGTCAACTGCGCCTTATTCAAGCTTACACCGGTCACTTCGATCGATGGTGTAACCGCTTTGTCGTACAAACGTACATTATCGATCATCCCATTGAACCAACCCCCAGTCTGGTTATCCCCACCGAATGCATAGACCGCGAATTTTGCACCGATGGCCGCTTCGTTAAGCGCCGTGTTCACTTTTGTAAATGGCACGGTCTTAGTGGCCGCTACCTTCCCATCCAGGTACAGTGTGAACACGCCATTATTGAATGTAACCATCACATGATGCCAAGAGGCAGTATCCGTAAAATCGACCGATACAATACCCCTCACGTCGGCGCTCGCAACTGCGGCTTCTAGCCTGTTCGCATTCAATTGCAACGCCATACCCGACGCATTGCCTCCACGTTCGTACAGTACCTGCAGCTTTTGCGTATCGTTGGCTTTAAACCATAACGAAGCGGAATGCTCAGTGAAGGCATCTTTCAGGTACGATCCTGCTGGCGTCGACCCCAAATTCAGCTGAATCAGATCGGATACGCCGTTAAACGATAGAGCTCCTCCGTGTACACCGCCATCCTCGACCCAAGTGCCGTTTGCAGTGATGGAATGATGGCCTTGTCCGGAGGAATCCTCTGCCACGTTCTTGCCGTTAAGATCATAAGGTGTATCCAGTTTGTACCAAGCCAGCAATCCTGGCTCCTCGCTTTTCTCCAAAGCATAAGCTTTGCCACTCGGAATAGCACTGCACATGAGCGCTACGATGAGGATAAATGCGAATAACTGCTGTAAGTTCTTGCTCAATTTTTCCCCTCCCTAAAATGTTGGTATCGCCCCAAATAAGAAAGCGCTTTCCAATGCGCTTTTTCATTATATTTTATGATTTTTCCTGGTAGGCTCCAATAATATGACATTTCACTCCAAAATTTTGACTTTTTCACATCATCCGTATATAAAGATAAAACCACTCCAATGGAGTGGCTTGTTTATTCATACTAGCTAATTAGTTCTCTTCAGTTTTGCGAGAGTAACATTAATTTTTTCATCCATTTCATTGCCTTGATTCTTCCCATAGACATAAAATATAAGCACATTATTGATAACGAACGCTTTATGTTTTACAAAATCAACGGGTCTATGATAAAAATCTTCAAGACCTTTCATCCGTTCTTTCTCTGAATTAAATATATAAAAGTAAATTACGCCATCAGACAACTGGTAAAAGCTCGGAGTTACCTCGTTTATGCCTTGCTGGAATATGTTCTCTTCATTTCCATCTGCTTTATGGAGTTGCATCCCCTCATCCTGAAAAGCTGCAATTACTTGCTCAAGGGTCAATGCTTTGGTTGTAGTAATACACCCAGTAATTATAATTAGAAAAAGAATAATCATTATATGAATTCGCATCTTACCTCCCTATAGAACCACTCCGGCTTTTATTATATTTTCCATATATGTCTTGAATATTTCCTATATTTCTCATTTTACCAATACCTCGACTTGTTGAACAATAAGCAAAAGAGGCTACCCCAAAGGAGCAGCCCCATAACCCTTTACTATGAATTCAAAATTTCATCCGCATACCGCTGGCCAAGCAGCCTTTGGCTTGATGCGTTAAAGTCTGCGCTTTTTGTCGGCAGCAGTTGGCCCGCAACGAAAGGTACGGAAGGACTAACTGATCCTATTTCTCCGAAAAAGAATAGACCGATTTGGCTGAAAAGGTTTGCGTAAACGATCCCCCTACAAGTGTCACATCGGTCATGTTGGTAAGGTTATCGGTAGCACTGGTTTTAAGCTTGGAGGCTGCAGTAGCGGATGTACTGAACCCACTCACGGTAGCCGTGATATCCGACGATGAGGTGTTGATGACGACGAGCTGCGCTTTGCTGGTTGAGTTGATTTTCGTCGCCACGACCAATAAAGACGGGTTGCTGGATACCGTTTGAATACGAACATAGCCAGGCCTCATTACTCGACTGAAATTGCCCATCGCATACAAAACCTTACTCGTTTCGTACGTGCCTCCGCTCGTGTCCAGATTAATCAACTGTTGTGCCAGGCTCTCATTGCTGCCAACACTCCACCAATACAAGAACCCTTTGGCCGCATTCGAGCCGCCGGTGGTCAGTGCACGATGAATACGGACTGCGAGATCAATCGCTTGTTGGTTATCGTAGGTCGTGTTGCCAGGATCCCAAAGATTATTCGTCTCGTCCTTAAAATTATATTCCGACATTAATTTTGGCTTTGTTTCAGCATAAAGCGTGCTATTGTCATTGCCATAATTATGATAGGCCACATAGTCCACGAGGCTTTTGTTCGTTGGCATATTGTTCAGAAAATTCATCGCGACATTCTCCGATGTGGCCTCAGGAGACGTTAGCTTGACCTGCGACCTAATCCCTTTGCTGGTTAGAGCGCTGTCAACCTCACCAATGACACTGTCCATTTCTGCGTTAAAGTACCGTGCAGTTGCCCATAGGGGATTCTCATAATCCGGTTCATTTTGAACGCTTAACCATTTAATGTTGTATCCAAAATCTCCCCGATATTTCTGGACCCATCTCGCCACATAGTTCGCATAATCCGCATAGCGGGCAGAAAGCAAATGGCCGCCTTTTACAGTAGCTGTGTCTTTCATCCACGAAGGAGGGCTCCATGGAACGGCATAGAACTGCATAGCACTGTAGCGCGACAACGCCTGGTCTGCAAACCACCGTTGGTGAGAATCCGTGGTCCAGTCCTCTGTACAATTGTTCCATCCGCAATAGGAAATCTCAATGCCTGATGAATCTTCACTTAGCTTGTAAGGATTGATTTCCCAACGAATCATCGTAAGTCCAGCATTAGAGCCGCTATTGAGAAAAAGTTTATCTAGAATGGCGCTTTGATTCGCCGTGCTCATAGTGTGCTGCAAGTCGTACACGGGCTTATTCGCCGCCGCTCCAAAACCATCAATCGCCTGGTATGTCGTCCCTTTCGTAAGGGTAATCGTATCGGCTGCTGCGGCAATCGGGATACTGAGCGGTAAGCACGTGAAGCCTATCATAACAGTAAAAAGCATCATCACTACTTTGATCGAAAAGCTCGAACGATTCATGTTCAATTGATTACCACTCCTCACCTATAGCGTACTCCCTCGGCCGCGCGTACCGCTGAAGACAACGTAATTGTAAGCGGATTCAAATGTAGTCGTCTATAGTCATATCACGACTTTCATCAGAAACAGGCCGTAACCACGACGCTTATGTCGGATTACAGCCTGTCTATTTCATTTATTTCATGTCCAGCTTATTCGATAACGAAACCGGCAAGCTTTCATTCAGAAGATCCCATGAACTAACCACGAATGCATGCACGTGATAGCTCAGATTATCAGGGTCCGCTACATCAAAGTGTCCAACTACACGATTCCCGGTGCCAATATCGTTTTCCATTGCGACATAAGAAACAGGTGTTGTGCCTTTGAGCAGTTGGAAAAAGACAACTTCCGTACCCGCATGATCAGTTGCATTTGGTGTACGGCTAACAAGTACACTCGCACTAAGCCCATTACTTCTGTTCAATTGACCTTCTATGGAAAATGGTACTGGCGTTTCAACTGGCGGCACGACAACGACGTCATCTGTCAATTCGGTCACAAGAAAATCGTCGATTCTAGCTGCTTGGTTGGCGACTCGGATACCCGCCTTCCCTTGTGTTAATGCAGGCGGATTCACGGAAAACAAGGCGCCATTATCGATTTCATCGAAAATGAGGTTGTCATCGACATAGCCCTTAAGATGACTGCCATCCACGACCAGCCTCAATTGATACCAATTCCCGACGATGTAAGGATAAGGAATTTTTTTGCTATCCAGCTCCTTCAGACTGCCATTCACCATGCGGCCCAAGGACACATAGCCCGTACTGCCGCCCGCTAAGCCATTGGTGCCATTGTGAATACGCAGCATATAGAAGTTCTTCGCATCATCAGAAGCCCGCGCAATCACGCCTGGCAGTGACGTCCCGACTTGCGCTTTGACTCTTGCCCGCACATCGTAATTCGTCCATGCGCTTTGGCCCACGGTAAAGGCCATACTCGTCGTTGTATATTTCTCAACCACCTTACCTTGATCTTCATCCACGACTCGCAAATGCGAGGAGGCACCATTCGGTGTTGCCCCATTGTTCCACCCTGTAGAAGGATCGGAATTGAAGCTGCCATTTTCAAAATTTTCTTGATAAAGCACCGCTCCGGTCGGAGCCTCTGCATTCGCTACCAAATGCAGCGTATATACCGTAGTTGTGCCGGCCTCCGAGGTAACCGTCACCTTCGCAGTACCTGTTCCATTTACCATAACGCCATCTGAGATCTGCGCTGTTGACACATTGCTCGCTGTCGGTACAGCCTCAACGACTTTGACATAATTCGTTCTGGAAGGTACGTGAATCGTATATTCCGTTTGCCCTGGGATGAGTGCAATACTCATGGCTGGCAGCTTCTGACCTGGAGATGTCAATGGATCAGTGACAACGGACAGCCTCAAGCTGCTTAGCGTCGCATCAGAGCTGGCTTGCTTAAGCCTAAGCGAATAATAATTCGCGCCATTCCCTTCACTGGATAAGGCAGCAATCGTGTAGGTTTTCTCTTGTCCTACCGCATCAAACGTCACTTGCCCTGAAGCTGGCGAAACGGAGATGCTGCCAGTCCCATAGGCTGAGCCAGTAACCGTCACCGTGCTCGTCGAAGAAGGCACAAGTACCGTGTAGCTGTTGATTTTAGGATCAAAGCCATTGATCGTCACGCCATCTACTTGGATACTGCCAAGCAACGGTACGATCGGATATACCCTCACATCATCAAAGCTCGCTAAAGCATCATGACTGCGCAATCCGAATTTACCACTCGTACGGCTTGTATCCGTCGTTTCAATGACAAGAACACCATCGACATACCCTTTAATTGTCGTACCGATCGTTTCCAGATTGAGCTTATACCATTTCGACGAGTCAATCGGTGTTGATAAATCAATCGTCGCAAGAACCGTCGTCGTTCCGCTGATTCTTTTTTCCAGAATAGCTTGATTCGTCGTACTCGTTCTCATTAATTTAAAATAATACTGACTATTATACGTGCTCGCTCTAGCCAGCAACCCCATCTGCACATTACCTGTGTAACTGCTATTCGTCACCTTTACACGCGCTTCCACCCCGTAGTCCTTTAAGTCATCCCCAAGGATAGCAAAGCTAGGCGTTGTGCCATACGTATTTACCGGAATTGCGTAAGTGTTGTTCGTCACGCTGTCGGTTGCGAATGTCCACGGTGTGGAGGCGCTGCTATACCCTGTCATCGTCCAAGCGGAAGTATCCCGATCCGCGACGGATTCGAAGCCATTTTTGTACATCCCATCTGCAAATACTTTTACTTCATTGATCGATAGCGGGCCATCGTACGTAGAGCCTGTTACCGTTAGCTTGACATAACGCGCTTTCCCGGTGAACCACGCCAGACTATTTCCCAAAGGCGGCACGTAGGCGGGGTTCGAGCTAAATGTCATATCCGATGCTAGTGTAAAATTGACACCATCCAAACTAGTCTCGATTTTATAGGTGTACCCTCTAGAAGCACTACTCGTCCAATCGATGCCCATCCCCGCAAGCTGGTAAGACTTCCCTAGATCGACGGTTACCGTTTGCGGATACGTGTTGGTGGCGGCGACCGCTGCCGTTGTCTCATAGCCATCAACCAGGTTGGCCCCGCCCGTCATGCCGGGAGATAGGGTTACCGTTTTACCTGCGGACACGATATTCTTAATGCTCGGATCCACGGCTTCCAGCTCGATGAGCATGACCGCGTTTTTCTCTAGCGTTTGGCTTAGCACGATTGTGTCAGTGAGATTGACGATCCCTTCATCAACCATTTGCAGGTCATCTATTTTGTTATACGCATGATTACTGTGGGACTCATCAACAAGCATTTTTTTGTACCGCACACTTTTCCCTTGGAAGCCCGCAGGTAAATTCTTCACGCTAATATCCACATTGGCGGATGCTGTGCCGTCACCTTGCTTGTTCCAAACCATCATCGTAGCCTTGGTATCGTTATTCTTCGTGGCTAACATCCGTGTCCCATAGATGTCCGTACTTCCGCCGCTAGCTTTAACGCGCGTATCCCCCAACTGAGCAAACATGCGCATTGTGTTGAAATAAGGTGTGAAAAAGGTATGACCGAGCACCTCGTAATATTTCAGCTTATCACTCGTTCCGATGAGTTGAAACGTATTGATATCCGTGTTCCCCCATTTAATATCAACTCTCGCGATAGCTGGTGCATTGGAGCCTAAATCAAACTTCAACCACGTCCAATAGTCGGATTGCGTAAATTGTGTGGCATCGTCATTGTCTGTTACAGCAGCAATGCTAGGATCATTTAGCGCATTCGGTATCGGGATTAGATTATTGCTGCTGTCAAAGAAACGAATCTCTTTGATCTTCATCGGCTTCGAGGTCGAAGCGGATTCACGCCAACCGCGTAAGTTCAAATACTGCAAGGATCTAGGATCGCTATTGGTAAAAGATTGCCAATTCATCGTATCCCCGTTGCTTAACGCATAGTCGACATCGAATTGGTTTTTGAAATAGGCGTTAAGCGTGTGCACTGCGACCCAGTTCATCGGGATGTCAGTGCCTCCACGCGCATAGAAGTAGGCCGAATCCGTCATGAACGCCGCTTGCTTGGCGAGGCCGACATTGTTCGTCGCATCGCTTAAGCCTCCACCGCCCTTCCAACCGTACTCACTCACGATCGTGGTCGCATTCGGATAAAACTGATGCAGGTAGCCCTTCATCTGAATTTCCTGTGTCTCATTCATCCGCACATCCTCTTGATAGCGGTGCCAAGAAACGAAATCCACTTGATACCCATTGGCATAAGCAATATCAACAAACTGCTTCTGCTTGTCAAAGTTATATCCGGATAACACCGGTCCTCCAACCTTAACGGAATGGCCCGTGAGTCCTTGTGTATTGACCCATTTCACAGCTTCCGACATGCCTTGATACATGCGCATATAACCGGGAATGTCATCCTTCGTATGCCCGTAAAATGCTGGCTCTAGGTTAGGTTCGTTGCCGACCTCGATGTACTCAAGTTCTGGATTCTTTTCCTTCAACGTATAAATAATTTTCTTCATGGCCTTGTCAAATTCCGGCCAATTCATCGTCGTTTCGCCCGCGATCAAACGGTTCTTCTCCGGATTCGCATCGCCGCCATAGGAATACGCCAGGGAGATGAGGAGGGAATCAGAAAATTGTGACATGAAATCATACGTTTCTTTGCGTGCGCTCAGCAAATCTGGATTCGTCGCATTTCGTGCATCGTCGATGGAGTAGGCCAAATAATCACTGTTCGCACTATCTTTATTGTAATACCAGTTGATTTTGACAAAATCCCTTACGACCTTCGTCTTAATCCCTTTCAATTCATCCACGACATGAACAGGCAAAGGGGTGTAATTCGTATTATTAAATTGCTCCGTTCTTACGAGCGGCCCTTCGGAGACCGCATAGTCCGCCTCCATGTTTACACTCGCTGCATGGACAGATTGCGGGGCAAAACTAATGGCAACTGAACTGAGCATGAGGGCTGCGGTCAGCGCAGCACAATGCTTTTTAAATAATCCCATCCTTACCTACCTCCCGATAAATGATAAATCCGGTACAGCATAACGGCTGCTTCCGCTCTGCTCGTACTAGCCAACGGTAACAGCAAGCCATCGCTGCCTTCGATGATCCCTTGCTGAATCAGTGCTTTGATGCTCTCTGAAGCATAGCCCGCTACATCAGCTGCGTCCTTGAATGCGGCCAAATTCATACCAGATCCGGCAGACTTCAGCTTACCCGCGATGGTCAGTGCTCTCGCTGTAAACGTCATCATTTCCTGTCTGGAAATGGTTTGGTTCGGCTTGAACTGGTTATCGCCAAAGCCATGGGTAATGCCAAGCGTTCTTGCCGTCTGAATCGCATCGTGATAGTAATCACTGGCGTTAACATCTGCGAAGCTTTCCCCAGCTGGCGCTGTCATTCCTAATGTCCGCATGAGAAGCAGGACAAAATCAGCCCGTTTGATCGAGGCCGCTGGAGAAAAATCCTGCTCCGAAGTTCCTGCTATGATTCCTTTGGCTGCGAGGGCCTCTATCTGCTTCTGAGCCCATGGAAATTTGGCGATATCTCCAAACGTCTTCGTCACGTAGACGACGGCATATTGGCTAAAATGTGTGGTGGTAAACGTCACTAGCCCAGTGCCCGCGTCGTATTTGCCACTTGTCACAGGTACGGGCTTTCCACTCTCATCAAGATACCAAACCGTGATGTTATCCGGGTGATTCCGCTCCGTTACCGTAGGTTGGTACGGGATCGATACGTTGACAGGCGCTTGGACATTAGTCCAAGGCACAGGTTTACCATCAAGCTTCACATGAACGTCCACGATGGGCCGATTGCCAATTGCTTCCCTCACTTGCCCCGAGAAGCTATCTGCTTGGATATGACGCAATGTGATAGACACATTTGCTTTCCCTGCCATTTCCTCTGTCGTAAACATGTTGCTAGGCAAAGTTATCGTACCGAACTCGGTTTGAAGCGTCAGCTGTCGGACCCTGCCTCCTGCGGTTAGTGCAGCCGCCGGAAGGGTCGTCTCATAGGCTAGCGCACCATCTACTTTCTGCACGTTCAGCGTCAGTTTGGACGAAGCAGCGCCCTGCACGTTGGCGAAGGCCTTGTCTAGCGCTTCGAGTGTCACAGCCGCTTTCGCCACGCCAGCTGCGTCAGGTCTACTCACAGCTTGAAGCTTCAGCTCACCGATGCCGTCAGGCCTCACGGCAGGAAGCTCAGGCTTTGTCGTGGTATCTGTTACAGGATCTGTTCCTAGATCTGTACCTGGGTCCGTTCCCGGATCTGTTCCTGGGTCTGTACCTGGATCTGTTCCTGGGTCTGTACCTGGATCTGTTCCCGGATCCGTCCCTGGATCTGGATCACCGCCCCCACTTGCAATGACTAAGAACGTTGCCACACTCACATCGCTTCCAGAACCAACCTTCACCGTATAACCCCCCAGTGGTGCATTCGTCGGCAATGTTACCGTCATTCCCGCGAGCAGCTCCGCCTTCGTCAGTTGGTCCATTTCCAACATCGTTTGATTCGGTCGCATAATCTGAACGAGGACTTCCTGCAAGCTCGTTATTCCTTGAATCGTCAACGATTCGCCCTGCTTTTTCTGTCCGATCGCAGCAAGGCTCGTTGAGGGCTCAGCTGCATCGACAATGCTTCCCGTGAAGAGCAATACGAAGAGCAATAGCATACTTGTTAATCGTTTTATTAACACCAAATTACCTCCTGTTCCCATCAAAATAGTTGGATATATAATAAGGAAGCGCTTTCCAAATCGTGATGAAGGTGGACTTTAGGTCAGCAGACTACCTGTTCCTAAAGTCCTTTCCATTACTTCTCTGGTTTACCCCGATACTGTCCAGGGGTTATGCCTTCCATTTTGCGGAAATAGCGAATGAAATTCGCCGGATTGTTGTATTTGAGCTTCTCGGCGATATCCGTGACCGTCATATTCGTCTCACGCAGCCAACGTTTGGCAATATCGAGACGGTATTGAGCCAAGTACTCGGCAAAGTTAATCCCCGTCTCCTGACGGAACACCCGACTGATGTACTGTGGGTGATAATTAATGCGTGCAGCGCATTTTTCCAACGTTAAATCCGTATCAAACGCTTCCTCAATTAGTCGCTTCACCTCATCCGAAATCGTGCGGAACTGCGTATCTCTCCGCTCTTCCAGCAAGCCGATGCTAGGCTCCACAATTTGCTCATAGAACCAAGCTTCAATCTCGCGGGCAGCATGAAGGTGCAGCAGTTCATCGAACAAGGAACGCTCCTTCTGATTCAGCGCATATAACGAGATGCCGGAATCTTGTAACAGACGGATCAAATCGACCAACAGACGCACGAGTGAAAGCTGATAATCATTGTGGTTATCGACGGATTTGGAGGCATTCTCAATGAATGTCGCTAACGACTCATGTGCACGCGTCTTATCTGACGACTGAATCGCATCTATTAACTGCGCTGCAGCTTCCTTCGGATATTGACTCTCCTTGCCTTTCTTAGGCTGCACGTCCTCAATGAACAATGCCGCCTCCCTCCCAAGCTGTACGCGGTATTTCAGCGCTACTACGCATTCCGCGTAGCCTTGCTCCGCATCCATCCAATGCGTGAAGCTCCGGCTAATGCCTACGCTCGCTTCTACGGATAAGTAACCTTTCACCGCTTCTTGAATCGCTACGGCCATATCGAACACTTTATTCTTGAAGGCTTCTTCAGAACCTGTCTGCGTCCCAGCAATCAATAGCACCGCATCTTGAAAAACGATTGGAGCTAGTCGCTCTTGACTTGGCACTAGTTCCGAAACAATATTGCTGATAGCGAAGAGCAGTAAATCACGGTCCTTCTCATCAAACCGACTTTCCGCTAAATCATCGATTTGGAAGAGCAGCACGCGCATTTTATCCCATTCCAAGGTATAGCCATAATACTGGAGTCGCTCTTGAATCTCGGATGACTTCGCCTCGCCCGTGAGCATTTTACGAACAAGCAGCTCCGTCATATGCTCCTGTTGGCCTTCTAACTGAAATTGCATACGCGATTGATTGGACAAAAGCGATTGTATGCCTTCGCTGATAACGCCTAATTCGTCCTTCGCCTCACGGGAAGTTTTGGCATCTGCAAGGGAGCGATAAATGCTCCTTACAGGCCTATACACGCTGCGTGTACCAAGTACCGCGATGATTACAGACGTACATAAAGCGATGACACTGACCCATAAGGACGTCCATGCAATGCTTTTGGCCCGCTTCGTCATCTCGCTGATTGGGAGCACAGATACGTAAGTCCAACCATTGTAGGCTGATTTACGATAAGAAATAGACATGTCCTCGTCTTGCACTTTGGACTTGAACAGTCCTGTTGGCTCGCTAGATTCCGCAATGTGCCGAATGAACACCTCTTGCGACATATCCTGACCGATCAACGTTCGATCCCGATGAGCAACGAGCTTGTTCATTTCATCCACGATGTACATTTGCCCCATGTTGTCGTCTTCTAAATCGATCAGGTTGTTCGTTTCCTTCCCTGACAACAGAACCGCCATCATCCCCTGAGGCTTCAGGGAGTTGATCGGCCACTTTTTCACATTCATAATCGTATAGTTATTGCTCACGACCAATGATTCCGCATCATAGCGCTCGGATAAGTCCATGCTGACCCACTTGGAGCCAGGTTGCATCGTAGCGAACTCACGCAACAGATCCTTCATTTTCACATGACTATATTCGTTAAAACCTGAATTGTTAATTAACCAGTCATTCTCCAGGCTATACAGGAAGACGTCCTTGATCCCAAGCTCGAAGGTCTGTATCCCCAGAAGGTTATCATAGAGATCGTTGATAAGCTCCGCATCCGTGATGGTAAGCCGCTTGCCAATCGCGCTCGCCATCAGGGGGGTATTCAGCAATTGCGACGCCGTGTAATCGATAGTCTTCAAGGTTTGCTCGACGCGCAGCTGCGTTTGACGCAAGATTTGTGCGTTGCTTTCGTTTACCTTTTCCAGAACGGTATGAGAGGAATACGTATAGGAGTACCACCCCAAAATAAGAACTGGAAAAGCCCCCACAACGAGCGTCAGCACGATTAATTTGCGTAAGTAAGTATGTGTCTTCATGCCCCGGTTGTCTCCTTCAGCAGGCTAGTCTCGGTTACTGCCAATTCCTCTAGTATAACAAATAGGATCTGTGTCATGGGGAAAACCACAGACCCTGACAGCGGGGCACAAGACTTTTATTATTTCTTGGCTGATTTGTTATATTCGGCTGTGTACTCTTCGATTACCTTGCTGCCGCCATTTTGCTTCCATTGTTCCACTACTTTGTTCCAGCCGTTCTCATCAATCGCGCCCATAATAAATTTCGTTCTCGCGTCCTCGATCAATTTATCCAGTTCCTTGCCTTTTTCGCTAGCCGTGTCCGAAATAAAAGCATTTACCGGATTCTCAATCGCGATTTTCGCATTTTCTTTCCATACATTGTCCCGTTGGTGAACAAGCTCAGGACCGAAGGTTGTCACTTGATCTCTCAATACAGCAAGCTGAGAAGAATCGCCCATCCCGTATTCTACGAGTAATTTAGGATCTGCTGTTTTCTTGTATTCCCCGTTTTCAACCGTGTATTGACGGCCTTCAATTCCGTTATAGAGCATATTCTGCATGTCTTTATCGGATAATTTATCGAAATAGTTCAAAATCGCTTTCAGTTCAGTTTCTGTTTTTACAGATGTTTTGGGAATCATGAAAATCCCATAGGATCCTGTTCCAGCAATACTGCGAAGTCCCTTCGGCCCTTCCAATGCACCAATTATTGTGACTTTAGCTTTCGGATCTACCTTCTTCGCTTGTTCTTCAATTCCGTTCGCATCATTCAAGTTAGCAACCCAAGCTCCAGCTGTTCCTTTGTTCATCACTTGGCGACCGTCTTTGACTACAGCGAAATCGAGATTGATCAGCTTCTCATCGTACAGCTTTTTGTAGAACTTCATCGTTTCCAAATACGCCGGTGACAGGTGCGCTGGGCTCATCTTGCCATCTTTCAATTCCCAGTCTGCTGGTCCACCATGCCAAGCCAACATGTCTCTCCAACCCGCTGGCGTTTGCTGCTCGACGAGTCCGACCGTATCATTTTTACCATTTTTATCTGGATCATTATTCGTAAAAGCTTTCAGCACATTGTAAAAATCATCAATCGTCTTCGGTACCTGTAGGCCCAGATTGTCTAACCAATCCTTACGCAGGGTAATCCCGTCTCTTGCCAAATCGCGCTCTCGATAAATCCCGTACACTTTCCCATCGATAGAAATCGCGTTCAAGGCAATCGGGTTCATGCGGCCCAAGTTTTTGTAATCCTTCAAGTAAGGACCGAGCTCCCAGAACATGCCTGAGCGGACGGAATTCACGATGAAAGGTACCTTCTGATTCAAAACGGTAATTACACTCGGCAGCTCACCTGAAGCCACCGTTGCACTCAATTTATCCGAATAGGTCGCAGATGGCACCCAATTCAATTTCAGTTCTGTGTTCGTCACGCTTTGAATTTTCTTGAAAATCTCACCATCAGTTGCCATCGGCTCCGGATTGAAGCTCGGCATCATGATCGACATTTTATAAGGAGCTGTGGGCTTCGCGGCTTCCGTTGTTGCACCGGATGGCTTCGCGCTTGCATCGGTACTTACCGCTTCCTTACTTCCTCCGCCACAACCTGCAGCAACCCCAGCAGTCAGTGTTAGAAGAGAAGCTAATGCGATGGACTTACTCATTTTCGGATGTAACCTTTTTTTCATGATAAACGTCCTCCCTTTTTATATGATACATCTATCGAGAAACTGTGGAAACAGTTTACCCTTTAACAGAACCCAGCAACACGCCTTTGGCGAAATGTTTTTGCAAAAACGGATACACAATGAGGATTGGCAATGTGGAAATAACGATAACAGCCATCTTCACACTTTGCTCAGGCGGTTGTACGAAATCAGCTGCGAGTGAAGTCGAATCCCCCAGCCCGCCGCCATCTGACATGATGACAATCTGTCTGAGCAGCACCTGAATCGGCCATTTCGTGGAATCATTAATATAGAGCACGGCACTGAAAAAAGTGTTCCAATGGCCCACCGCGTAGAACAGTGAGAAGGTGGCAATGGCCGGCAGGGAAAGCGGAATGACAATGCGGAACAAAATTCCCGGATCGGAGCAGCCATCGATCTTGGCAGATTCCTCTAAGCCATCGGGCAGCTGCTGAAAGAAATTCCGCATAATGATAAGATTGAATGCGCTAATCGCGCCTGGAATCAACAAAGACCAATACGTATCAATCAGGCCCAGCTGCTTAATCACCAGAAACGTAGGAATCATACCGCCGCTAAACAACATGGTGAAAATGACAGCGATCTGAATCGGTTTGCGGTAATCCAAATCCTTCCGCGCCAGCGGGTAGGCCATCAAACACGTCATTATGATATTAATGAGCGTACCTGCAATCGTGATGAAAATTGTGACGCCCATGCTGCGCATCAACGTACCGGTGGAGAAGATGTACTCATAGGCACTCATCGAAAATTCCGTCGGGAACAGGATAAAGCCTCTCTGCAGTAATTCTTTTTGGGTCGCAAACGATCCCGCAACGATATAAATAAAAGGGATCAATGTCACTAATGCAAACACCGTTAACAATGTGATATTGACCGTATCAAACAGTCTACTGCCAAACGAACGATCTTTTACCATGGGATAACCTCCGTTCCATTGTCTTACACGACACCTTCCTCGCCCATTCGCTTGGCGATAAAGTTCGAAGCTGCCACAAGCACCAGTCCAACAATTGATTTGAACAATCCTACAGCCGTGCTATAGCTATACTGTCCTTCCGAAATCCCTGTCGAATACACATACGTGTCGAACACTTCGCCTACCTCGCGATTCATCGCATTCAGCATGAGCCAAATTTGTTCAAATCCGGTGTCCAGGAAATGTCCAAGCCGCAGGATGAGCAGAATCACAATCGTGGAGCGAATAGCCGGAAACGTCACATGCATCATTTGTTGCATGCGGTTCGCACCATCGATGCGAGCAGCTTCATATTGCTGGGGGTCCACACCCGACAACGCAGCTAGGAAAATGATCGTCCCCCAGCCTGTTTCCTTCCAGATCACCTCTGCTGTGATGAACGTTCGGAACCAATCCGCGCTGAGCAAGAAGTTAATCTTTTCACCACCAAGTGACTTAATCCCCTCATTCACCAGTCCCCCTTCGGTTGTGAAGAACAAGTAGACAATGGATACGATGACGACCCAGGACATGAAATGTGGGATGTACACCACGGTTTGAATCGTTCTTTTGAACAGCTCAATGCGAAGTTCATTCAGCATCAGCGCGATAATAATGGGTAATGGGAAAAAGAAAACAATATTATAGATCGCTAATATGAACGTGTTGCTGAGCAGCCGCCAGAACAGCGGGTCTCCAAAGAAACGATCAAAGTGCTTCATCCCCACCCATTCGCTGCCCCAGAAGCCGAGAAACGGCTGGTAATTCTTGAAAGCGATAAGAACGCCGTACATAGGTACGTACTTAAAAATGAGAAAATATAAGATGCCAGGGAGCAGCATCAGATACAGCCATCGGTTACGCAGCAAGCGTTTCACATGTTGCTTACGATGTATCCCTCTCGCGGATGTCGCGGACGCCTTGCTCGCGGCTAGGGCTGATTCCGTGTGCATAACTGCACTTCCTTTCCTATCAGACTGAAGTGGTGATGTTCATGTTCGAACACGTCAATTGCTACCTCTGCATCATAGGGAACACGCGCCATTGCCGTCCATAGTCATTCCTGCACGTGTTTCATGCGAACGTGCAAAGCCTGTCATACCAAGGGTTTTCGCCGCATGGTAGTCATCATCAAACACCGTATAGTCATTGTTATACTCGTGATGAGGGGAAGAAGAAAAGACGAGGAGAAGCCCTATCCGCTCGGCGATGGGCAGGTGGATTGAGCTTTATTTCAAACAAGGTATTTTATTTAAAATAGTACCTTGACAATCATAGTACTATGCCTTATTATAATAAATGTGAGGTGATGATATGAGCGAGAACAAAATTACATCCGACCTGCTCCGCGGACATACCGATACGATGATACTACGGCTCTTATCCG
>NZ_LMSD01000013.1:108110-108400 GCF_001428045.1 Paenibacillus sp. Soil750
GGCGGCGAATATGAATTAAAGGAAGCCACCATGTACTCCAGCGTCAAGCGGCTTGAGACAGACGGCGATATCGAGTGGTATTGGGGCGATGAGTCTCAAGGAGGAAGACGCAAGTATTTCAGGATTACCGAAAAGGGCAAGAGTGCTTACGTCCGCAACAAAAACAACTGGGAGTATTCGAAGCGCGTACTAGAAAATTTATTATAAGGGAGAGATTGCTATGATGAATCAGAAATTAACGAACTATTTGAACGGTGTTTTCACACCCTATGATGGGGTAAAAAGCGTCA